>NZ_CP194942.1:0-3928191 GCF_051136265.1 Candidatus Pantoea rara
GTGGCGGATAATCCAGGCGGCGCTTACAACCCGCTGTTTCTGTATGGCGGCACCGGTCTCGGGAAAACGCACCTGCTGCACGCGGTAGGCAATGGCATCATTGCCCGTAAACCGAATGCAAAAGTGGTTTATATGCACTCCGAGCGCTTTGTTCAGGACATGGTTAAAGCGCTGCAGAACAATGCGATTGAAGAGTTCAAACGCTATTACCGTTCTGTCGATGCGCTGCTGATCGATGATATTCAGTTCTTTGCGAATAAAGAGCGATCGCAGGAAGAGTTCTTCCACACCTTTAATGCCTTATTAGAAGGCAATCAGCAGATCATCCTCACCTCGGATCGCTATCCAAAAGAGATCAACGGGGTGGAAGATCGCCTCAAATCACGCTTCGGCTGGGGTTTAACGGTAGCGATCGAGCCGCCTGAGCTGGAAACGCGAGTGGCGATCCTGATGAAAAAAGCGGATGAGAACGATATCCGTCTGCCGGGTGAAGTCGCCTTCTTTATTGCCAAGCGCTTACGCTCTAATGTGCGTGAGCTGGAAGGCGCGCTGAATCGCGTGATCGCCAACGCCAACTTTACCGGCCGGGCGATCACCATCGACTTCGTGCGCGAAGCGCTACGCGATCTGCTGGCGCTGCAGGAAAAGCTGGTCACCATCGATAATATTCAGAAGACCGTGGCTGAGTACTACAAGATTAAGGTAGCGGATCTGCTTTCCAAGCGCCGTTCGCGCTCAGTGGCACGTCCGCGCCAGATGGCGATGGCGATGGCGAAAGAGTTGACGAACCACAGCTTGCCAGAAATTGGCGATGCTTTTGGGGGTCGCGACCACACAACGGTGCTTCATGCCTGCCGCAAGATTGAGCAGTTGCGTGAAGAGAGCCACGATATCAAAGAAGATTTCTCTAATCTCATCAGAACATTATCTTCCTGACGCTATGAAATTTATTGTTGAACGTGAGCAGCTGCTGAAGCCGCTGCAACAAGTAAGTGGCCCCCTGGGTGGTCGTCCGACACTGCCGATCCTCGGAAACCTGCTGCTGCAGGTAACAGAAGGTTCGCTGTTGCTGACCGGTACCGATCTGGAAATGGAGATGGTCGCACGCGTGGCGCTGACTCAGCCACATGAGCCTGGCGCCACCACCGTTCCGGCGCGCAAATTCCTCGATATCTGTCGTGGATTGCCGGATGGCGCAGAAATCACGCTGGCGCTGGAAGGCGATCGCATGCTGGTTCGCTCTGGCCGCAGCCGTTTTTCGCTGTCGACCCTGCCCGCCAGTGACTTCCCGAATCTCGACGACTGGCAGAGTGAAGTTGAATTCACCCTGCCGCAGGCGACCCTGAAACGGCTGATCGAAGCGACCCAGTTCTCGATGGCGCATCAGGATGTGCGTTATTACCTCAACGGCATGATGTTTGAAACCGAAGGGGAAGAGCTGCGTACCGTCGCGACTGACGGTCACCGTCTGGCTGTCTGTTCGATGCCGATTGGTCAGGCGCTACCGAGTCACTCCGTGATCGTGCCGCGTAAAGGCGTCATTGAGCTGCTGCGTCTGCTGGATGGCGGTGATACGCCCCTGCAGGTCCGGATTGGCGGCAGCAATATTCGCGCGCACGTCGGCGACTACATCTTTACCTCCAAGCTGGTTGATGGCCGTTTCCCGGATTATCGCCGCGTATTGCCGAAGAATCCCGACAAAGCACTGGAAGCGGGCTGCGATCTGCTCAAACAGGCTTTTGCCCGTGCGGCGATCCTCTCTAACGAGAAGTTCCGTGGCGTTCGTCTCTATATCACCGAAAATCAGCTGAAAATCACCGCCAATAACCCTGAACAGGAAGAAGCGGAAGAGATGCTGGATGTCAGCTACAACGGCACGGAACTGGAAATTGGCTTCAACGTCAGTTATGTGCTGGATGTGCTGAACGCGCTGAAATGCGAAAACGTCCGCCTGCTGCTGACGGATTCAGTGTCGAGCGTACAGATCGAGGATGTGGCGAGTCCGGCAGCGGCTTACGTCGTCATGCCGATGCGCTTGTAGAACATATCGGCCTGGCTTACTTGCCATTCTGATTCCGGGCAGTGCTCGCTCCTGGTCACATACTTCAGTATGCTCCCAGGTTCTGCGCGCTGGCCGGAACCAGACTGGCGGCGACGCCGACGGCCTGGTGACTGGGATGTCGGGCAAACCTGCTTTGCCGTTAACGCTCTTGATCGTCAGGTCCAAAAACTTTATTGCCCTTCACGCTGGATTGATTCATGGCTTTAACCCGCCTTCTTATCAAAGATTTTCGTAATATTGAGCAGGCTGACCTGCAACTGGCACCCGGCTTTAATTTCCTGGTGGGAGCCAACGGCAGTGGGAAAACCAGCGTTTTAGAGGCGATTCACACGCTGGGGCATGGCCGATCGTTTCGCAGCTTGCAGGCCGGGCGCGTAATCCGTCACGACGAGGCAGCGTTTGTGCTGCACGGACGTCTGGAAAACAAAGAGCGTGAAATTTCAGTCGGGCTGACCAAAAACCGGGCCGGTGACAGCAAAGTGCGCATTGATGGCAGCGATGGTCACAAGGTCGCGGAGCTGGCGCAGCTGCTGCCGATGCAGTTAATCACGCCGGAAGGTTTTAGTCTGCTGAATGGCGGTCCCAAATACCGTCGGGCCTATGTCGACTGGGGCTGTTTCCATAACACCCCCGGCTTCTTTAACGCCTGGAACAACATGCGTCGCCTGCTTAAACAGCGGAATGCGGCGCTGCGCCAGGTCTCCCGCTACAGCCAGATTCGTCCCTGGGATCAGGAGCTGGTCCCGCTGGCGGAACAGATCAGCCAGTGGCGGGCGGAATACAGTGCGGCGATTTCCACCGAGATTACCGCCACCTGTGGCCAGTTTTTGCCGGAATTTGAGCTGCGCTTCTCCTTTCAGCGTGGCTGGGATAAAGAAAGCGACTACGCCGAACTGCTGGAACGTAACTTCGAGCGTGATCGCGCGCTGACCTATACCGCCAGCGGCCCTCATAAAGCCGATTTTCGTATTCGGGCTGAAGGGACGCCGGTAGAAGATTTACTCTCACGCGGGCAGTTAAAACTGCTGATGTGTGCATTGCGTCTGGCACAGGGCGAGTTCCTGACAAGCCAGAGCGGACGCCGCTGTATTTACCTCATTGATGACTTTGCTTCTGAGCTGGATGAGAGCCGACGACGCCTGCTGGCGGACCGGTTAAAAGCCACTCAGGCGCAGGTGTTTGTCAGCGCAATTTCTGCCGGACATGTAATCGACATGACTGACGAAAAGGGCAAGATGTTCCGCGTGGAACAGGGTAAAATAGCGGTTCAACCTGAAGATTAAAATGAGCGAGAAACGTTGATGTCGAATTCTTATGACTCCTCAAGTATTAAAGTCCTGAAAGGACTTGATGCGGTACGCAAACGCCCGGGCATGTATATCGGCGATACCGATGACGGTACCGGTCTGCATCACATGGTATTCGAGGTCGTGGATAACGCAATCGACGAAGCGCTCGCTGGTCACTGTAGTGACATTGTGGTCACCATCCACGCGGATAACTCCGTTTCGGTGCAGGATGATGGACGCGGCATTCCTACCGGTATTCACGAAGAAGAAGGCATCTCTGCCGCTGAAGTGATCATGACCGTACTGCATGCTGGCGGTAAGTTCGATGATAACTCCTATAAAGTCTCCGGCGGCCTGCATGGCGTAGGCGTCTCCGTGGTTAACGCCCTGTCACAGAAGCTGGAACTGACCATCCGTCGCGAAGGCAAAGTGCATCAGCAGGTGTATGTCCATGGCGTACCGCAGGCACCGCTGGCCGTGACCGGTGAGACCGACATCACGGGTACCCGCGTGCGTTTCTGGCCGAGCCACGAAACCTTTACCAATGTGCGCGATTTTGAGTATGAGATCCTGGCGAAGCGCCTGCGTGAACTCTCATTCCTGAACTCGGGTGTGTCGATTCGCCTGGATGATAAGCGTGATGGCAAAAGCGATCACTTCCACTACGAAGGTGGCATCCGGGCGTTTGTTGAGTACCTGAACAAAAATAAAACCCCGATTCACCCTACTGTGTTCTATTTCTCTACCGAGAAAGATGGCATCGGTGTGGAAGTGGCACTGCAGTGGAACGACGGTTTCCAGGAAAACATCTACTGCTTTACCAACAACATCCCGCAGCGTGACGGCGGTACCCACCTGGCCGGTTTCCGTTCAGCGATGACCCGTACCCTGAATGCCTACATGGAAAAAGAGGGTTACAGCAAGAAGGCCAAAGTCAGCGCCACCGGTGATGATGCCCGTGAAGGCCTGATCGCCGTGGTCTCGGTGAAAGTGCCGGATCCTAAGTTCTCCTCACAGACCAAAGATAAGCTGGTCTCCTCCGAGGTGAAAACAGCGGTTGAGCAGCAGATGAATGAACTGCTGGCAGAATACCTGCTGGAAAATCCGTCAGATGCCAAAATCGTGGTCGGCAAAATCATTGACGCTGCCCGTGCCCGTGAAGCAGCACGTCGCGCCCGTGAAATGACCCGCCGTAAAGGCGCGCTGGACCTGGCAGGTCTGCCAGGTAAACTGGCGGATTGCCAGGAGCGCGACCCGGCGCTGTCTGAAATCTACCTGGTGGAGGGTGACTCCGCAGGCGGTTCGGCCAAACAGGGGCGTAACCGTAAGAACCAGGCAATTCTGCCGCTGAAAGGTAAGATTCTTAACGTTGAGAAAGCGCGTTTCGATAAGATGCTCGCCTCTCAGGAAGTGGCCACGCTGATCACCGCACTGGGTTGCGGCATTGGTCGCGATGAGTACAACCCGGACAAACTGCGCTATCACAGCATCATCATCATGACCGATGCCGACGTCGATGGTTCACACATCCGTACCCTGCTGCTGACCTTCTTCTATCGTCAGATGCCTGAAATCATTGAGCGCGGCCACGTTTATATTGCTCAGCCGCCACTCTACAAAGTGAAGAAAGGCAAGCAGGAGCAGTACATCAAAGATGACGAGGCGATGGATCAATACCAGATCGCTATCGCGCTTGATGGTGCAACGCTGCACACCAATGCCAGCGCCCCGGCGCTGGGCGGTGAGCCGCTGGAAACGCTGGTCTCTGACTTCAACAGCACTCAGAAGATGATCAAGCGTATGGAGCGCCGTTATCCGATGGCGATGCTGCGTGCGATGATTTATCACGACACGCTGAGCGATCTGAGCAACGAAGCGGAAGTCACCACCTGGCTGAACGGTCTGGTGAGCTATCTGACCGAACGTGAAGCGCACGGCAGCACCTATCTGGCACAGGTGCGTGAAAACCGCGAATCGAATCTGTTCGAGCCGGTGTTGCGCGTCCGTACCCACGGTGTGGATACCGACTATCCGCTGGAAGCTGATTTCATTCAGGGGCCTGAATACCGCAAAATCTGCGCGCTGGGTAGCAAACTGCGTGGTCTGCTGGAAGAAGATGCTTACATCGAGCGTGGTGAGCGTCGTCAGCCAGTGGCAAGCTTTGAACAGGCCATCGAGTGGCTGGTTAAAGAGTCGCGTCGCGGCCTCTCCGTCCAGCGCTACAAAGGTCTGGGCGAGATGAACCCGGAACAGCTGTGGGAAACCACGATGGATCCTGACAGCCGTCGTATGCTGCGCGTCACCATTAAAGATGCGATTGGTGCTGACCAGTTGTTCACTACGCTGATGGGTGATGCGGTTGAACCGCGTCGCGCCTTCATCGAAGAGAATGCGCTGAAAGCCGCCAATATCGATATCTAACCGGCAGCGGACGTAACAGGCCATCACTCAGGTGATGGCCTTTTTTTTGTGCGGTACGGGCGGAAACCCGGCGAGCCGCGCTTTCCTGCCCAAATGCTGCGATCGCGATCACGTTTTACCCCGGTCAGCTCCCTTACTCTTGCCTCTCTTTGCGCTATTCCGGCGCACTATTTATTACAGGGAGTGTCACCATGATAGTTTGCGATCGTCTCGACTGGGACAGAGAACGTCACGCCTTTCATCCGGTAGTCGATCAGGCGATAAGCTGGATTGCCAGAACAGATTTCAGCCAGCTGGAAACCGGAAAAGTTGAGATACTGCCCGACAATATGATGTTCTGTCTGGTGCAGGAGATGATGACCGAACCAGCCAGCGCACGTCGTGCGGAGTCTCATTTCAACTACATCGATATTCAGTATCTGCTGGCAGGCAGCGAAAATATTGGCGTGGCCCGGGCTCATCCCGATCAACACATCACCGAAGATTTCGCCCAGGAGCGCGACGTCGTTTTTTATCAGAAGATATTGAATGAGTCAGTGATTACGCTGATGCCGGGCATGTTCGCACTCTTTTTCCCGCACGATATTCATCGTCCCTGCTGCGCGCCAGGCGAACCGGCAACTATCCGAAAAGCTGTGATTAAAATCCACCGCGATCTCTTCACCGCCTGAACCTGCTGGCCAGCTGACCGTTATCGCCTGCCATGGAACTGGTCAATGTGCGCTGAATCGCGCTAGCATTGAATAAAACCCAGACGCTACGAGGACTCTATGGCTATTAAATTGATCGCTATCGACATGGATGGCACCCTGCTCAACCCGCAACATGAGATCACGCCGGGGGTGAAATCTGCCCTGGATCGCGCCCGCCAGAAGGGCGTGTCGATTGTGCTGACCACCGGCCGGCCCTTTGTGGGTATCCAGCGCTATTTGATGGAGCTGGATATGCAGGCGCCCGGTCAGTATGCGATCAGCAACAATGGTGCGCTGGTTCATCAGGCCGAAGATGGTGAGTGCGTGGCGGAAGTGACGCTGACCTTTGACGACTACCTCTACATTGAAAATCTGGCACGTGAGCTTGGCGTGCATTTCCAGGCGTTCGACAAATCCCATCTCTACACACCCAACAAAGATA
The DNA here is from genome assembly GCF_051136265.1 of Candidatus Pantoea rara. Taxonomy (NCBI): domain Bacteria; kingdom Pseudomonadati; phylum Pseudomonadota; class Gammaproteobacteria; order Enterobacterales; family Erwiniaceae; genus Pantoea; species Candidatus Pantoea rara. The sequence continues at coordinate 6,907 of NZ_CP194942.1, forward strand.
TCAGCGAATACACCATCCATGAGGCGAGCCTGACCGGTATTCCGGTACGTTATCGCGCCGTGGAAGAGATGGATCGCGCCACGCGCTTCCCGAAACTGATGATGATCGACCGTCCGGATTTGCTCGACGCAGCAATTGCCCGTCTGCCCGAACATGCTCACCAGACTTACACCATTCTGAAGAGCGCGCCTTACTACCTTGAAATCCTCGATCGTCGGGTGAATAAAGGTCAGGGCGTCAAAATGCTGGCTGAGAAGCTCGGTCTGAAGCAGGAAGAGGTCATGGCGATTGGCGATCAGGAGAATGACCTGGCGATGATCGACTATGCCGGAACCGGCGTCGCAATGGGTAATGCCATTGATTCGGTTAAGAAAATCGCGCAATTCATCACCAAAACCAATATGGAAGATGGCGTCGCGCATGCCATCGAAGAGTTAGTGCTGTAATCGTCCTGTTCTCTGCCGGGCCGCTGCGGCCCGGATCCCCTGGCCCGGCAAAAAATCTGCACCGCAAAACAGAATCGCGTAATTTGTCGGGCAACTCTTTCTCCGCGGGTTTCATCATGTCAGAAAAACAGATCACCTTTGCTGCCCGTCAGCATCAGCTTACCAATATCAATGTCTGGACTGCCGACAGCCAGTGGCTGGCGTTTGACGTCCGTCCCTCAGGCGCGTCGTTTACCAGCCAGACCATTGAGCGGGTGAATGTAATAACCGGTGAGGTGGAGGTGCTCTATCAGGCCCACCACGGCGCACACGTCGGCGTCGTCACGGTCAGCCCCGATCTGCCCCCGCGCTACGTCTGCATTCATGGACCGGAACATCCCGATACCCGCTGGCAGTATGACTTCCACCATCGGCGCGGCGTGATCGTTCAGAATGGCGCGGCAGTGAATCTGGATGCCTGCGATATCACGCCGCCGTTTACCCCTGGCGCACTGCGCGGCGGGTCGCATGTGCATGTCTTTAGCCCTGACGGTTCACGCCTGAGTTTTACCTACAATGACCACGTGATGCATGAGCTGGATCGCCGCCTCGATCTGCGCAACGTCGGCATTGCGGTGCCGCTGCATGCAGTGACGCCGATTAAGCAGCATCCGCGCGAGTACGACGGCAGCTATTTCTGCCTGCTGGTGAGCAGGACGCATGCGGAACCCGTTCCAGATAGTGACCAGATTAATCGTGCCTATGAAGAGTGCTGGGTGGGTGAGCGCGGCTATCAGAAACCGGATGGAAGCTGGCAGCGCTGGGCCATCGCCTTTGTTGGCGACACGCTGACGGCGCAGGGCGAGAAACGGCCTGAAGTCTTTATTGTCGATCTGCCTGATGCGCTGGAGGATTATGCCCGTGCCGGAGAGATGCCGCTGGAGGGCAGCAGCCAGCAGTTACCTGCGCCACCGGCTGGCGTGCAGCAGCGTCGCCTGACGCACAGCCGTGGCGTGGCGCTGCAACCGCGCCACTGGCTGCGTGCAGCACCCGATGGCAGCCAGATCGCGTTTCTGATGGCGGATGCCGGAGAGGTTATCCAGCTCTGGATGGTGTCACCCAACGGTGGCGAACTGCGTCAGATTACCCGACTCAGCCACAGCATTCAGTCTGCGTTTAGCTGGCATCCTGACGGCCAGGCGATTGCCTTTATCTGCGATAACAGCGTGATGCGATGTGACGTTGAGAGCGGCGCGTGTCAGCGGCTGACACGCAGAACGGAAGAGGCGCCGTCAGGTGACGCCGTGGTCTGGTCACCTGACGGTACTCAGATTGCTTTTATGCGTGAAGTGAATGGCTGGCGGCAACTCTTTACAGTTGCGGCTGCAACCGCACAGGAGGCATAGGCTGCGCCTGTGCCAGGCTTTCGTTGGTATGCGCCAGCCTTTCGCTCTGCAGGATGCGTTCACGTGGGGAGTCGAGAGTTTTGTCTTTGTCGCTACGGTAGTAGTCCCACGGCAGCAGCAGCGTATCCAGCACGGCAGAGAAAGGAAGATCGATTAACGCCAGTGGTTTCAATGCCCAACTGGTATCACCATCGGCCAGCATGTCAGCGCTGGCACGGGTGCCTGGATAGTAACCCTGACTCGCACCAGTGTGAGACATCACGCTGGAACAGCCGGTTGTTGCCATTGCACAGCACACCATTCCAGCCAGAGGTAAGGTCTTCATTAATTTCATCATCATCATCCCTTCAGCCATGGCATAAGCCTGGCTGAGTTGGCTTGCCAGACAACGTCAACACTCTGAGGCGAAGTCCGTTCTGGTCTGGCAAAAGTAGTTCTGAGTGTATGTCATTTCCTCAATATGGCGAAAAAAATTGCATTTCGCCCTCTTGAAAATCCTCTTCTGACACCCATTTTTAATTTACGGACGCACTCACCGTTGCCGCAAGGGACAGTGAGGTGCCGTATCCAGCCTGTCCAATAGTGGAAGGTTGCCAAAACTTGCTGAACTTCAGGAGTCTTAATATGCGTAATTTTGATCTCACCCCACTTTATCGCTCTGCTATCGGTTTTGATCGCCTGTTTAACCTGCTCGAATCTAATCAGAATCAGAGTAATGGCGGCTATCCTCCTTATAACGTTGAACTGGTCGATGAAAATCACTATCGCATTACCATTGCAGTGGCCGGTTTTTCTCAGAGCGAACTGGATATCACGGCGCATGATAACGTGCTGATCGTGCGGGGTGCCCATCCTGAAGAGCAGGCCGAGCGTAAATACCTGTATCAGGGGATTGCCGAGCGTAACTTCGAGCGTAAATTCCAGCTCGCCGACCACATTGTGGTGCGCGATGCCCGCCTTGAAAATGGTCTGCTGAGCATCGACCTTGAACGCCTGGTTCCGGAAGAGGCGAAACCACGCCGTATTGAGATTCTGAAGTAATCCTGACAAACGCCGCGTTAGCGGCGTTTTTTTTGCCCTTATCTCTGAAGCCAGGCTTTTCCTTACAGCTGGGTTCGCATCGCTAAACGCTGACCCAGCACGCCGCCAAACACATTCACCAGCAGTCCCAGAATAATCACCCCCGCTCCCAGCATCTGCTGCCCGGAGAGACGCTCATCCAGCACCAGCGCGGCGGTCATCAACCCCACCACCGGCACCAGCAGCGACAGCGGCGCGACGCGCCAGGTTTCGTAGCGACTCAGCAAATTTCCCCAGATGGCGTAGCCCACAATGGTGGCGACAAACGCCAGATAGATCAGCGCCAGCACGGTCTGCAGGCCGATATGCAGCAGACTGTTAACAATAGCGGCCTGGCCATCAAACAGCAGCGAACAGGCAAAGAAAGGAATAATCGGTACCAGCGCGCTCCAGACCACCAACGACATGATCGGCACGCTACGGTTTCGCATGATGATCTTATTGGTGATATTCCCCAGTCCCCAAGACAGCGCTGCCGACAGCGTGAGCATCATGGTCGTCAGCGTAATCCCGGCGCTGGTCTGCCCTTCCATTCCAGCTGTCGCCAGCATAAACATCCCCAGCGTGGCGATAATAATCCCGACGATATGATTCCAGCGCAGCTTCTCCGCCAGCAACAGCGCGCCCAGCAACAGGGTAAAGAATGCCTGCGCCTGAAGCACCAGCGAGGCCAGACCGGCTGGCATACCCAGCTTGATTGCCAGGAACAGAAACGCAAACTGACCAAAACTGATGGTCATGCCGTAAACCACCAGCCAGCGCAGCGGAATCGGCGGGCGTCGCACAAAGAAAATGGCGGGAAAGGCGACCAGGGTAAAACGCAGTCCGGCCAGTAAAAAAGGCGGCATGCCCTGCAGCCCCAGCTTGATCACCACAAAATTCACGCCCCACGCCACCACCACGCACAGCGCTAACAGCATATCTTTTACCGACATCAGAAACTCCTTGCCCCGCTGTCAGGCGGTGATCGCAATCGGGGATGCGATATCTGCACAGCACGCTTCACCCACGATGCGAAAATAATCATCTGTAGCCAGCGCGATCGACTTCTCCAGCTCGCCCGCGTTAAACCATAACGTGCCGAACTGTTGCAGCCGGGTATCCACCCGCAATGCCAGCCGGTCATCAAAACTAAACGGCGGCACCGCACCCATCACACAGCCGGTCAGCGCCTGCGCCAGCTCCGGCGGGGCGAAAGAGGATTTTTTTCCGCCGATGGCGCGCGCCGCGTTTTTAAAATTGATCCGACAGTCACCCGGCACAATGGCCAGTAGCTGTCGCGACGGCGCACCGTCCGGCATACTGACCTCCAGTACCATCGCTTTGGCCGCCTGACCCAGCGCGTTGCCGCGTATCTGGCTGATCTGCCCGGTCTGCCCTACCGCCTCATGCTCCACCACGCGGTAACTGGCCTGATGCTGATCCAGCAGCGCAGTAATTTGTTCAAATGCCGTCATCCCCTTCTCCTTTTCTGTCATAACCCGGCTTAGCTCCAGGCGATAGCGTGTTTCATCTTTTTATCAGTCAGCCCGAAAAAGAACCCCATGGTGATGCGGGTGTCACCTTCGACCCGGTCGATCTCATGATAAAAAGCAGGATTAAACAGATAGATATCGCCGCTGCGCGGTGAAAATTCACAGATCTCGCTGTTTTCAATCACCCCACTGCGATAACCCAGCTCACCGGCGGTTTTGAACTGCTCATCCTCCGGCGTCCACTTTTTGTTGTAGATGCGCAGTGCTCCTCCCGCATTGCACTCCTGCAGGCAGACCACGCAGCTGAGCTGATGCAGAATCTGCGTCACCATCAGCGACGTTGCTGCGGCGTCGCGCACGATGTTGTCGTTATGCAGCGGGTTCGCGACGCCATCGGCATGAAAGCGCACGATAGAACCGGCGTAGTCACCACAACCCGGTTCGTGGGCGATGTTTAAGCTCTCCAGCCGCAGCGCGTGCTGCACCCAGCGGTAAACCTGTTCCCGCAGCGTGTTCAGGGATGTCGGCAACGCTGGCTGGATATCGCGCAGCTCAGTGAAATAGTTATCAGGTGCCGCCGTATGGCGTGCCAGATAGGGGCCAAGCGTGGTCAGCGCGCCATTGGGATAGTGAGAGACACGAATCTTTTTCCGGCAGCGCTGAAGGTCAGCCACCACCGCTTCCCGCACCTCTGGCGTCAGGAAATTACGCAACACCAGCAGCGGCACCCGTGCAGTGACGATGTCATCCAGCCAGGTCGATTCCACAAACATGTTGGGATTAATCACGCGGAACTGATTGAAAATAGCCATGTTTATCACTCCCTAAACGGTATTTCATAGAGTTCATGATTGTTCATTCGCCGCCAGCTACCGGCGCTGCCGGGTATTGTCACGGGTTCAGAGGCGATCAGCGTGCAATCCTCCTGTTGCCGAAAATGCATCGTAAAATAGTCGGGCCAGGGGGTGTCGTGCGGATACCACTGCCACGCCCAGGCTTTGTCGCGGGTGACGATAATGGCATTGCCGGCACTGCCGCCCGGCTCAACCTGCGCCATCTTTGCGCGCAGATAGTCGCGGGTGAAATCGGCAGGCGTAGTCTGATCCACCAGATAGCGCAGATACTCTTCAGAATCGAAGCGCGATTCCGCCAGGCCAAGATGGCGATAAATCGTCGGCAGAAAACCGTTATGCATCATGTACCACTGATGTCCGGCGCTGTTGCGCCACAGCGGATGCGAAAACGCCAGCCCCTGATTTTTACTCAATGTGGCGTGACGTACATGCACCGCCAGAAACCGGCTGCGCAGGCGATCCACATCAATGCCCGGCAGAGCCTCTGCGAACGGACCGGTGCCGTGCAGAGTCCGAATCTCGCCCTCTTCCAGCCACAGGCAGCCCCAGCCGTTAGGATGTGACTTGATGGGGCCATCGTGTTCAGCACCTTCACCGCAGCTCATGGCGCGCGCCGCCTCTAAAACCTGTGCGCTGTCGAACTGGCCATGTGCCAGAATCATCCTGCACATACTTTGTCTCTCCCGGCTGTGACGGATTGCGCGGCAATCACCTGCTGAAACGTGCTCATGATCGGCTCACGCGTCGTGGCCGTCAGGCTGAAGGTGGCAAGAATGCCTGCGTGACGGGTCAGATCGGCATAAAGCGAGGAGCGGGGCGAAACCTGCAATGCAGGTAATCTGAGTGGTGGTAACAGCGCGCCCTGCTGATGCTGATCGATCCAGCGTTCGGCCGCCTGCAGCTGCGCCGGTTGCCGTAAACGCAGCTGACCGACCGCACCGGGTGTGGTGAAGGCAAAGGTGGGCAGTGCGTCGCCCGCTTCCAGCCGGAAGGTGACTTCCGCCCAGTTGATGCCCGTCGCCTCCTGCACCAGCGTCGCTACGCCCATGCCGGAGAGCCGGAACCCCATCTCCAGGAAATGCGGCACGCCGTTGACCACAATAAAATCGATATGAAAGGCGCCCTGCCGATAGCCAAAGGATTCACAACAGAATTTCATCAGGCTGCTGAACGATGCCGGCAGAGCGGCGGCTGCCATCGCCACATGGCCTGATTCATAAAAGCTGATGCAGCCCTCCGCATCCCGATGCTGCTCAATCACCTTCTGGCAGCAGGTCAGCGCCTGGGGATGTCCCTGATGCACCACGCCCTGCAACGAAAACTCATCGCCGGCCAGCACATTCTCCACAATAAAGCCGCTGAAGCTGCGTCCGCCGTAGTTCATGGTCTGCACCAGTTTTTTCACCACGCTGTGCAGCTGATCGGCGCGCTCAATCAGCCAGATGCCCAGCCCGCCACCGCCATCTACCGGTTTGACGACGCAGGGATAGATCAGCGCCTGTTCCGCATCCAGAATACTGAGCGGTGAAGCGAAAAAGCGGAACTCCGGCTGCGGGAAGCGCGGCCAGGCTTTTTTCAGCGCCATGCGCTGCGCATATTTATCCAGCGGAATAAAGGCGGCGGGCGCGTCGGGCCCGGCCAGCATCTCGCGCAGCCGGCCGGCACTGGCGTTATAGGCTTCAAAGCCCGCCAGCACCACCAGCGGATGCGCAAGTAAACCGGCATGCAGATAAGCCTGCATCACCTCCCACGGATTCTCAGGGCGGTCGAGGCGAATGATCAAATCAAACGGCAGGGCCAGGCTTAACGACTGGTAATCGACAAAATCGCCCATTTCCGCCAGCACGGTAAAATAGCCGTCGCGCTTCGCCACCGCGCAGTAGGGGTTTTGTCCGTCGCGGGTGGCGCCAATTTGCAGGAAAATCTTTTGCATCGCCTCGCCTTACCGGGTCAACGCCCGGAAATAATTTCTGTCACGATGTCATTGAGCACACCGTTATTGACCTGAATCACCGCTTTGTGAGGATCAAAACGCAGCACGCGCGACAGCGGATCGCTGCTTTTGCCCTCCAGCAGCGAACTCACCGGCCTGCTCTGCCAGCAGTGCCGTATCTGCATCAGCGTCATACCGGAGAGCTGCGTTAACTGCTGTGCCAGCGCGAGATCCTCACTGCGCTGCTCAAGCAGGTCGCGAATGGCTATTTCATCCAGCGCAATCTGTTGCTGCGACAGCCAGTGGCCGAGCTGTGCTCCCTGCGCCAGGAACGGTGAGTAGATCATGCAGATCAGCTGATCTTCACTGAGGTTAAACGCCTGCATGGCGAAATCTGCCGCGCGCTGCCGCTGCTGCCGGATGGCGTCGTCGTCCTGATAGCGCGCCGCCATCTCATTAATGAGCGCGGGCGGAAAATCTTTCTTCACCATCAGTCCCAGCGCGAAGCGCACATACTCGCGGATCCCTTCAGCATAGTGGCGCTGCAGCAGCGTTTCAGCCCGCAGTCCGCGCAGATGCGCCATCAGCGTTGGATTACCGCAGTCGGACTCGGAAAAGCTGAACATCAGTTCATCAAAACGGAAGCGCATAAATTCGCTGAGCAGCGCCCAGTGCGCGCCCGCTTCATAGGCGGTGTCCTGATAGATGTTGAAAAACAGCGGGTCGCGTGCCAGCTGGTGGGTGATGCGGTGCGCGGCTGTCAGCTGATCGGCACCGTAAACATCGCTGAAGTAGCGCTCTGCCACACCGTCCAGCGTCTGGAGAAATCCGCTGAAGCCCCGGCTTTTGTCCGCTACCGGCGCATCAAACAGCCGGGAAAGGTGTCTCGCCCAGGCGACATAGGCGGCCTGCTCCTGCGGCGAGTCGCCGGTGATAATCAGATCCACGCCGCCGTTGTAGTCTGCCGCCAGGCCAAAGGAGTTCACCATGCTGAGATTACAGGCGTTGCAGAAGGTCGAGCGCGCATCAGCGCGAAAACGGTGGCCATTCATCAGCACGTCATTGCGGTTCTGCTGCCGTACGCTCTCAGGAATCGTCAGGTCGCGGGCAAACGGTCGGATCAGCAGGCCATCTACCACCAGGCATTCTGTCCGTTCATCGTCATGCATCGCCAGCGCCTGATAAACGCGGTGGATGTTCTCCATCACGCTCTGATTCATCGCCGCATGACGGTTAGTACTGACCCGCAGATGAAATGTGCTGCCCTGCTGCAGCCAGATCAGCCCCTGAAGGTAACGCACGTAAGCCACCATGTAGCTGCTGTCTTTTCCGCCGCCATAGGCGAGCAGAACGCGGTTATTTTCCAGCGTCTGCTGATCCGGCAACGCCGCCAGCAGGCGAACAGAGCAGCGCTGAGCCGATTCAATGATGGCGGGCGACAGATACGCTTCAATCTCCTTCATCATGGCGGGCAGATTGTTCATTTTTCACGTTTCCCTCAGTTGAACAGTATCACTTTATGGCCTGAAGCCGGCGGCTGACGGGGGGGCGGGCCGTTTAGCGTCATGAATAATTAAGAGATGCAGCCTAAACTACTTTGAATGTACTCTGTTGAATATGCACAGATCAGCGCGATATGGGGTGGAACAGATGGCCGATATTATCGGGGAACAGGAGAGTCAGAACAGTCGTTACCGCCAGATCGCAGAACAGATTAAGCAGGCCATTCACGGCGGTTCACTGGCACCCGACAGCCGTCTGCCGTCGGTGCGGACGCTGGCAACACAGTACAATGTCAGCCTCACCACCGCCCTGAAAACACTGCGCACGCTGGAAGATGAGCGCTACGCCGTTGCCCGTCCAAAATCGGGCTTTTTTGTTGCCTCGCAACGGCCTGCCTCGCGTCAGCTGCCCGCCGTCAGCGAACAGCCGCGCGCCATCGCGCCGCTGGATGAGCAGACAGAACTGCATCTGGCGATGCTCGGCTCAGACTGCCGGGTGCGTCTCGATCTGGCTAACGGCGACAGCGCACTTTATCCGGTCAAGCGCATCGGCCTGCTGATGCGCCAGATGGGCTACAGCAAACCGGCGCTGCTCGGCAATACGGTCAAAGGCACTGGCTATGCGCCGCTGAAAACTGAGATTGCCCGACGAGCGGTCGATTACGGCTGCAATATCAGCGCCGACGACATTCTGATCACCAACGGCTGCATAGAGGCGATTTCGCTGTCTCTGCGCGCCACCACCCAGCCGGGCGATGTGGTGGCAGTCGAGTCACCCTGCTATTTCGTGCTGCTGCAGATGCTGCATAACCTCAATTTACGGGTGATTGAAGTGGAAGCCGGGCCGGAAGGCTATGTGAATGTGGCGAAGCTGACCGGATTATTTCAGCGCAAGGCGGTACGGGTTTTTCTCACCCTGTGCAACGTCAATAATCCGCTGGGCAAGAGCATTCCTAACGAGCATAAAGCCTATATAGCGCGGCAGGCGGATGAAAACGATGTGGTGATCATCGAGGATGATATTTTTGGCGATACCGCCTTTGGTGAGCGTCGCCCCTTCCCGATGCGCGCCTTTAGCCCCAACGCCATTCTCTGCAGCGGCTTTTCCAAAACCGTGGCACCTGGCATTCGCATTGGCTGGGTTCACAGCGTCAATTACATGCGCAAAATCGCCTCGCTGAAATATACCTCTACGATGGGCACCTCGGTGTTGTCACAGGCGGCGGTGGCGGAGTTGCTGCGCAGCGGGGGCTATGATGCTCACCTGCGCAAGCTGCGTCGCGAGCTGGCGCGGCAAATCCGTGAGATGCGTCAGTCTGTGCTGCGGGAATTTCCGGCGGGAACACGCGTGTCCGATCCGGAAGGAGGCTATGTGCTGTGGGTTGAGATGCCACGCGAGGCGCTGAACGTGCGCGAGCTGTTTCTGAAAGCGCGTAATGCGGGCATCGGCATTGCGCCGGGCCACATTTTTGCCACCGATCAGCGCTACGATCACTGTTTCCGGCTGAATGCCGGTTTCGGCTGGAATGCTGAGGTGGAACAGGCCATTAAGCAGCTGGCACAGTGGTGCCAGCTGTCGTTAACCGATCCACAGGAAGAGCAGGATTAGCTGTCGCGCCAGGCGATCTCAACCTCTTCCGCCAGAATCTGCACCGCCCGCTCGATGTTCTCTGCATCCGGCACGTAATTCATCCGCATACATTGATGGGTGTGTGGCCACGCCTGCTCCAGTCCCGGGAAGAAGAAGTGGCCAGGCACCATCAGCACGCCGCGCGCTTTAAGCCGCTGATAAAGTAATTCAGTGGTGATCGGCAGATCGCGGAACCAGAGCCAGAGGAAAATTGCCCCTTCCGGCTTGTGGATCAGGCAGCGATCTTCAGGCAGATAGCGCCGCAGGATCGCGATGGTCTGCTGCACCTTCTGCTGGTAGAACGGCTTGATCACCTCTTCGGAGAGCCGCAACAGATCGCCGCGACGGATCATCTCATTGGCGATGGCCGGACCGATACTGCCTGGTGCCAGACTGATAATGCCGTTCATGTTGCTCAGCGCAGTAATGGTCTTCTCGTCCGCGATAATGATGCCGCAACGCGCACCCGGCAGGCCAAGCTTCGACAGACTCATGCAGAGAATGATGTTGGGATTCCACAGCGGGCGCACCTCGCTGAAGATGATGCCGGGGAACGGCACGCCATAAGCATTGTCGATCAGCAGCGGCACGTCATGTTGTTGAGCCAGCGCATCGAGCTGCATCAGCTCATCATCAGTGATCACATTGCCGGTAGGATTGGTGGGGCGCGAGACGCAGATCAGCCCGACATCATCGTTCATCGGCAGATGCTCGAAGTCGACATGATATTTAAACTGGCCTTCCGGCAGCAGCTCAATATTCGGCTTCGCCGACACAAACAGTTCTTCTTCCAGACCGGCATCCGCATAGCCAAGATATTCCGGTGCCAGCGGGAACAGCACCCGCTTTTTGCTGCCATCGGCCCGGCGACCGGCGTACAGGTTAAACAGATAGAAGAAAGCGCTCTGGCTGCCGTTGGTCAGCGCGATGTTCTCTGCGGTGATCGACCAGCCAAGCTGTTCACGCAGCAATTCAGCCAGCGACGCCAGCAGCGTCGCTTTGCCACGCGGACCGTCGTAATTGCACAGCGCTTCGCTGAGTTTGCCTTCCTCATGCATCTGCTGCAGCAGTTGCTGAAAGTAGTCGTTCATCGCAGGAATTTGCGCCGGATTGCCGCCACCCAGCATGATGGTGCCGGGCGTGCGGAGGCCCGCGCCCATATCTTCCATCAGACGTGAGATGCCGGAATGTTGGGTAAATTTGTCGCCGAACTGAGAAAAGGACATAGCGGTTAAATATTTGTGATAACGAATCGGGGGTCCACCATAACGCCCGCCATCGGCGGGCGCAATGGGAAGGCGTGGGGATTACTTCAGCGCCTGCGGGTTAACGCAGTTTTTCCCGACACTTCCGCCGAGTGCGGCAATGAGATTCTCAACCGCATCCTGCATCATGCCGTAACGGGTTTCGTGAGTAGCAGAACCGATGTGCGGCAGCGTCACCACATTCGGCAGCGACAGCAGCGGCGAGTCGGCTGAAACCGGCTCCTGCTCAAACACATCCAGTCCGGCGGCATGCAGTTTGCCCGCCTGCAGCGCGGCGATCAGCGCCTTCTCATCCACCACCGGCCCGCGGCCAGCGTTGATCAGCACAGCATCCGGTTTCATCAGTTCAAGCTCGTCGGCACCAATCAGATGGTGCGTCTCTTCAGTCAGCGGCAGGCTGATGCAGACAAAATCACTCTGCTTTAATAGCGCCTCAAGTTCACAACGCTGCGCGCCAAAGCGCGACTGCGCCTCTTCATGCTCGCGGCGCGCGTTGTAAAGGATTTTCATGCCGAAGCCGAAGTGGGCACGCTGCGCCAGCGCCATCCCGATACGCCCCATACCAAGAATACCCAGCGTTTTATGGTGCACGTCGATACCGAACTGCGCCGGACCGATGCTTTTATGCCAGTTACCCGCTTTAACCCAGGCATCCAGTTCCGGCACCCGACGCGCCGTGCTCAGTACCAGCGCCATCATGGTGTCCGCCACGGTTTCGGTCAGCACGGTCGGCGTGTGCATCAGCACCACATTACGCTGATTCAGGGCGTCTACATCAAAATTGTCGTAGCCCACAGAGACGCTGGAGCAGACGCGCAGATTGGGCATTTTCGCCAGCAGTTCGCCATTCACTTTTCCGCCCGATCCCAGCAGGCCTTCTGCCTGCCGGAAAGCCGCAGCATGTTCCTGCTGGTTCTCTGGCGAAAGATCGCTGATTTCCGTCACGTCACACTGTTCAGCCAGGCGTGTATAGAGATCGTCAGGCAGTTTTTTATAAAGAATTACAGCGGGTTTCATTCAGTGGCTCCCGGTCAATACGTTGCGGGCGGCTTGCAGGCCGCCCGGAGAAATAGAGGCTAACGTTTACGCTTTCAGGCCGGTTTCGCACCCTGCAGCGGTGGCGCTTTATTCTGCGCCGGTTTCACAATCAGCGTCAGCCACACCGAAACCAGCAGGGCCGATCCCATAAAGATGTACGAGGCGGACGGGCTGCCGGTGGCTCCATTAAGATAGCCGACAATCCATGAACCGATAAACGACCCCAGCGCACCCATGCTGTTGATCAATGCCATCGCGCCACCGGCGACATTACGCGGCAGCATCTCAGGGATGATGGCGAAGAAGGGTCCGTAAGGCGCATACATCGCGGCACCTGCAATCACCAGCAGGGTATAAGACATCCAGAAATGGTTCGATCCCACCAGATATGAACCGAGGAACGCCAGCGCACCGATCAGCAGCAGTGGCCAGACGAACAGCTTGCGGTTCTGGGTTTTGTCAGACGCCCATGAGACCACTACCATCGCAATGGTCGCCGCCAGATAAGGTACCGCTGACAGCCAGCCCGCTTCTACCATGCCCATCTGCGTGCCGTTGCGCAAAATCGACGGCAGCCACAGCACAAAGCCATACACGCCGATGCTCCAGGCAAAATATTGCAGGCAGAGAATGATCACGTTGCGGTTACGGAACGCTTCACCGTAGTTGCGCACCGCTTTGATGTTTTCCTGCTCTTTTTGCAGTTCAGCCTGTAACGCCGCTTTCTCGGCATCGCTCATCCAGCGCGCCTGCGCCGGTTTATCCTGCACCAGGAACCACCAGGCGATCGCCCAGACCACCGCCGGAATCCCCTCGAAGATAAACATCTCGCGCCAGCCAAAGGATTCGATCAGATAGCCCGACACCACCGACATCCACAGCACCGTGACGGGATTTCCCAGGATCAGAAAGGTATTGGCGCGTGAACGTTCTGATTTGGTAAACCAGTTGCTGATATAAATCAGCATCGCAGGCATCACGGCGGCTTCCACCACGCCCAGAACAAAGCGAATGGCTGCCAGCATCGGAATATTGCTGACCACGCCGGTCAGCGAGGCGCAGCCGCCCCACAGAATCAGGCATACGAAGATCAGTTTCTTGACGCTGCGGCGTTCGGCGTAAATAGCACCCGGGATCTGGAAGAAGAAGTAACCCAGGAAGAACAGCGCACCCAGCAGCGAGGACATACCTTTAGTGATGCCGAGATCGTCATTAATCCCGGCAGCAGAAGCGAAGCTAAAATTTGCACGATCAAGATACGCCAGGCTGTAGGTGATAAACACGATGGGCATGATGAACCACCAGCGTTTTGGCGCGATTGTCTGCTTTTTCATCGGGAACTCCTGTGACTGTAGAGGGGCGCGAACTACACGTCGCCCAGTTGCTGACGCGTCGGCAGACCTTCGCTGTCACCAATGACCTGAATCGCCATCGAACCAATTTTGTTGCCGCGACGAATCGCCTGCGGCAGCGACTGACCTTCCAGCAGGGCGCTGATGACGCCAACGGCAAAGCCGTCACCGGCTCCCACGGTATCCACCACGTTGTCGACTTTAATCGCCTCAACCTGGCCCTTTTCACCCTGCGCCGTTTTATACCAGGCACCGTCACAACCGGTTTTAATCACGACGGCTTTCACACCCTTGTCGAGATAGAAATCGGCGATCGCTTCCGGCTGGCGATAACCGGTCAGAATCAGCCCCTCTTTTTCGCCCGGCAGTACCCAGTCGGCATACTCCGCCAGCAGATTGAGTTGCTGGCGCATCTCCTCTTCACTGCGCCACAGCACCGGCCGCAGGTTAGGGTCAAACGAGATAGTTTTACCGCGCGAACGCATCTCTTTGGCGGTGTGCTTCAGTAGCGCCAGCGAACTCTCTGACAGCGCCGCCGCCACACCGCTCAGGTGCAGATGACGCGCCGAGCCGAAATAGTCCGCGTCAAAGTCCTCAACCGACAGATGGCTGGCCGCCGAGCCTTTACGGAAATATTCCACCAGCGGATCGGATCCGTCGTCTACTTTGGACTTGAGCTGAAAACCGGTGGGATAGCGTTTATCGACCGTTACACAGGCGTGATCGATACCCTCTTTTTCCAGTTGCTGGCAGATAAACCGGCCGAAAGCGTCATCGCCGATACGGCTGACCCAGCCTACTTTCAGGCCAAGACGTGCCAGGCCGGTCGCTACATTCAGCTCCGCCCCCGCCGCGCGTTTAACAAAGGTCTCTGCTGCAGCCAGGTCACCGGTTTCGCGGGCGATGAACATCGCCATTGCTTCACCGATAGTGACAACATCAAGTGGACCGTCAGGATGATTAGTGTGATGCGTCGTCATCTTCACTCCTTACACGTTACGCAGCAGCGACACATAGTGGCGTGTCACCGCAATCAGATCGTCGCCTTCCAGCGGAAATTCGATACCGCGCGGTGCCTGTGCGGGCAACTGTTGCAACAGGGTGCGCCAGTGGTCGTCAGCCTCATCCAGCGCAATCGCACGGAAGCTATCCTTGTGCGGCACGGCCGCTTTGACATGCACATAGCCCACCTGCGAGGCCAGTTGCGCCGCCGCCTGATCGGCATCTTCACCTGTCCAGCACCAGTTACCCATATCAAAAGTCATACTGATCGGCAGATCGGCTTCGCGCACCGCCGTGAAAAACGCGACGGAGGGTGCCAGTCGGCCATATTCGGTCTGGTCATTTTCCACGGTCAGCTGAAACGGCAGATCTGCCAGCAGCGTCTGCAACGTTTGGCGAGGCAGCGCACCGGTAAAGTCTCCCAGTGCCACTTTCAGCCGCTGCGCGTTTAACTGGCGTGCTTCTTCAACGTAGTGGGTTATGCGTGGATTGATTTCGCCGCCGTCACAAAACAGCGTATCAGGCACCGAATAACTGGCGTGCAACTGATGTTGTGTCACCGCATGGGCCAGCGTCGACAGATCAGCCAGCGCCGCGTCATCAAGCAATTCGCGGCGGATTTCAACCCCGTCAGCACCCGCCTGCTGGATAATCGGCAGCAGCGCACGCTGACCGCCGAGTGCGGCGATCTGTGCGTGGCCATAAGCGGCGGTCACCACGATGATGTCAGTTTTCATGTTCTGCTCCATGGCAGGGTTCTGCCGATAACGAATACAAAAACCCTAAATGGAACCGGTTCCAAAGCAAAGGAGCAAACTGTGAAATTATGATCGTGCTCACGAAGCGAGCACGTAAACAGAAGGTTAAATCTGAAATTCAGCTCAGAGGCTGGCTGGAGCCGCGAATAATCAGTTCGCCAGAGAAGACCTGCTCGGAAACGGGCAAATCACTGCCCTCTATGCGAGCAATCAGGCGTTCCAGCGCACTGAAGCCAATCTGCCAGGTAGGCTGCTTCAGCGTGGTGATACCGACACCGGCCAGTGCCGCCCACTCCAGTTCATCAAAACCGAGCAGGCCGATATCGTGGCCCCAGTGCAGGTTGAGTCGCTGCAGCGATCGCGCCACCTGCAGCGTCAGCGCGCCGTTGGCGACCATCACCGCGCAGCGTTTTCCGGTGTGACGCTGATGGAAAGCCAGCAACGCCTGGTCCAGCGCATCAGGCTGATGCAGCGCCACTTCGGTATTTTCATGCTCAACCTGCGGATGCGTCGCCAGCAGCTGGCGAAAAGCCTGCAGACGCTCGCGGCGCGTGTTAACGCTGCCCAGCGGCTCACTGAGAAACAGCAGCGCATCATAGCCATTCCCGACCAGATGGCGGGTGGCCGTTTCGGCCGCTTCGGCGTTGTTCAGGCCCACCACATCGCAGGGGAAATCGGGAATTTTGCGGTCAATCAGCACCATCGGCAGCAGGGATTGTTGCAGATGGTTCAGCACCTCTTCACGCATTCCGACCGCGTTAACCACAATACCCTCGACCTGATAGCTGCTCAGCAGTTGCAGATAGTGCTGCTCCAGATCCACTTCATTGTTGGTGTTACACATCAGCAAGGTAAAGCCCTGCTCGCGGCAGGCGGCTTCAATGCCGCTCATGACATCAACGGAATAAGGATTAGTGATATCGGCGATAATCAGCCCGATCAGACGGGTACGTCCGCGCTTCAGGCCGCGCGCCATCTGGCTCGGACGATAGCTGAGATCGGCAATGGCCTGTTCAATCCGCGCTTTTAAACCAGCGGAGAGCAGATGCAGTTCACCATTCAGATAGCGTGAAACGCTGGTTTTACCGGTTCGTGCCGCGTGAGCAACATCGCTGATGGTGGCGCGAGGCGGCCTGATTTTCATAAGATATCCTGCGAAATAAGAAACCAGGCAGAGACTAGCACAAGCAAAGCCCGGCGCAAAAAGCGCTACGCCGGTAATTGCAGCCAGGGTTGCCACAGGGTCTGTAACGTCTCCGGCGGCGCACCATTGATCAACTGCATCACCATTTCAGCCACCTGTTCACCCGCCTTATAGGGCGCTGCCTGGCGGATGGCGACAATAGGATGATCGAGAATTGCATCCCGCGGTAATCCTTCCCAGCCCGCCAGCAGAATGGCACCCTCGCCCGCTGCCCGTCCGGCCTGATGCAACGCAACGGCCGCGCCTTCAGCCAGCGCTGCACAGTCGGTAATAATCACTTCCGGCACAGAAACTTCTGCAAGCCATTCACGGGTCTGGTGATAGCCGGCACGGCGCGACGGTGCCACCGCCGCCATCGCATAAGGCGCAACCTCTCCCAGCGCCGTCAGATAACCCTGACGACGGTCACGCACCTGCGTGCTGTTTTCATTGCTGCCGAGCCAGGCTATCCGCTGCCGTCCCTGCGCCAGCGACCAGCTCACCGCCAGCTGTGAACCGGCAAGGTGATCAACATCAAACCAGGCATAGGTCGATGGCAGATCGCTGCGACCCAGCGCCAGAAAGCGAAAATTGGTCTGGAGCAGAGTGTGAAGCCGACTATCTTCAGGCGTGGTGTGGCCAACAATAAGGGCATCAACGGCTCCACTGCGCAGCAGGCGTGTCAGGTTCGACGGACTCAGCTGCTTATCCGCCAGCAACAACAGGTTAATTTCATAACGGGCAAGGTGATGATCCAGCGCCAGCAACATGTCGCTGAAGTCACTGCCACTCAAGGGGGATGAATTGATTGGGTAGACAAGTCCCACCGCGTTAGCACGGCCGGTTTTCAGTCGCCGCGCCGCCGCATTGGGCCGGTAGCCACGCCGCTGCGCTTCCTCTTCAATGCGTTTACGCGTCTCCGGCGCGACATCCTGATAACTGTTGAGGGCGCGGCTGACAGTGGTTACGGAAAGACCTAAAACCGCAGCGATGGCTTTGAGAGACATGGGAATGAGTCCGCTGATCAATTTTTGATCAGCCTACCATAAAGCCTCTGCTGGCTCTATTCGCAGACACATTACTGGCTCTTTTAGCGTGACACTTTACAGAAAAGTGCGCCCCCTGACGGGGGCGACCGTGATTATCCCAGCGGGGTGAGCGTGATCTCAACACGACGGTTTTGTGCTTTGCCTGCTTCGGTGCTGTTGGTGGCAACCGGGTTATCCGGGCCTGCACCCTGCGTGCGCAGGCGATCGCTGGCAACACCCTGTCCGATTAACGCACTGGCGACACTTTCAGCACGCTGCTGTGACAGACGCATGTTCAGCGCACGACTGCCGGTGCTGTCGGTATAACCCACGACGTTTACCGCCGTTTTCGGATACTCTTTCAGCACCATTGAAACACCGGTCAGGGTGTTCGCTCCGGCAGGTTTCAGATTACTGCTGCTGGAGTCGAAGGTGACATTGTTTGGCATATTCAGGACGATGTTATCGCCATTACGGGTCACGCTGACGCCGGTGCCGCGCATCTTGTCGCGCAGTTTGGCTTCCTGCACGTCCATGTAGTAGCCCACGCCGCCGCCCAGTGCAGCACCGCCAGCGGCACCAATCAGCGCGCCTTTACGACGATCTTTCTTCGACGATGAGAGCACGCCGACACCGGCACCCACTAATGCACCCAGGCCCGCGCCTACGCCTGACTTACCCGCCTGAGATTCGCCGGTGTAAGGATTAGTTGTACAACCTGGCAGGGCCAGACTGCCGCTTAATAACAAGGTGATGGCAATTAATTTCTTCTGCATTTTTGTTCCCTTACATTCCACACACAGGGGAAAACCTTTCCCATAAGTGGCACGATTATGCCGTCTGGTGGCTGCGGATGTAGTGAGGAAAAATCCTGATTTATCGGGAATCACGCCTTTTGATTGTCAGGATGGCAAAAACAGTTGCTCTGATGATCGTTTATCAGTCCGCAGGCCTGCATAAACGAGTAGCAAATTGTGGGACCGATGAATTTAAAACCACGCTGCCTGAGTGCCTTCGAGAGTGCGGTCGCCTGCTCTGTGGTGGTGGGTGCCTGGCTGTAGTCGGGATAATGATGAACGATTTGCACGTTATCAACAAATTGCCAGACGAAGCGGCTGAAATCCTCGCCTTTTGTATGCATCTCAAGGTAAGCGCGGGCGTTAGCAATAATGGCGGCGATTTTACCGGCATGGCGAATAATGCCGCTGTTGAGCATCAGTGTGTCGATATCTCCCGCATCCATCAATGCGATGGCCTGCGGATCAAACTGGTGAAACGCCGCCCGATAGTTTTCCCGTTTTTTCAGCACGGTGATCCAGGATAATCCCGCCTGCTGTCCTTCCAGACAGAGCATCTCAAACAGCGCGCGATTGTCCCGCTGCGCTACACCCCATTCCCTGTCGTGATAGGCCAGATAGAGGGGATCCTGCGTTACCCAACCACATCGTTGCATCGCTTTGTTCCTTTAATAACGAGAATATTGTAGCGGTCCGCTTGATCTTAGAATTAATGGGTTGATAGTTAAACGATCACCGGTTAAATAACAGAGACGGGCCGAAAATTTAATTCAGACGCCGGATAATAACTTCAGTTTTGCCCGGAGAATCGATGTTGCCGAGAAGCGGTTGGAAAGGTCTGCGGACCTGCTGTGCTGTATGCCTGTTAATCTTTACACAACCGACTTTTGCCCGCGGTGGCGCCTCTGCGCCTCAACATCCTGAGTTTCTTCCCGACTACGACACGATTCTGGCGGAGAAGATCGCCCTGAATCCCCTCGCCTTCAGCGATGAGAGCCGCGCCCTGTTTGAAGCCGCCATCAATTCGCCTACCGCCTCCCCCATCGCCCTGCACAGTGAAACCGGCAGCGTAGGCACTACCCCGCTGGGAAAACGCTATCGGGCTGGTGTTGACCTGCCTATTGCCCCGTCGTTTACCACCGGGCCGGTTGCGCAGTATGCGGTCGATCCGCAGCAGATGAACTGTCTGCAGTGCGATTACAGCGATCAGCAGAGCCGGGAACAGAGCGCCAGCGTCGGCTGGCGCATCGATTCGCAGCAGGGATGGATATCGCCATGGGCACAACTGAGTTATCACTATCTGATGGCAGACTCGCCGCAGCCCACCCGACGTGACGCGACGAACGGCACCGATCAGTCTGACGGTATCGATGTGAGCATCGGTGCACAGATGCCACTGAACGCTAATCTGGCGGCTTTTGCCTCCTTTTCTCAAAGCGAAGCGCTGAATAATCAGGATCAGCAACTTTATACCTTTGGCTTCAGCGCCAGTTTCTAACTGGGGCATCAAATGAGAAAGGATGTTGCGCGCTTGAAATATAATGAGTCCGCTAATCATTATACCGGTAACACTATGCGCAACGATTTGACAATTATTGGCCGCGAAATCGCGGTCTTCCTTCTGGCAGCCCTGGTGCTCGCGTTGACTATCGTCCCTGTCTACATTGATGTGGCCTGGATGAACGATGCACTCCATGAAACCTCTTTTACTGAAACCACCCAGGAATGCATGCTGGCGATGATCGCCGTGCTGTTTTTCATAGCGGCCCACCGCCGTCCCGCTCAGCGTGGGGCACTGACCTTAGTGGCAGGCTTTTACAGCTGCATGTTGATCCGCGAACTCGACTTTGTATTTGATGCTGTCCAGCACGGCAGCTGGGTCTGGTTTGCGCTGGCAGTCACCGCAGGTTCGCTGGCTGTGGCCCTGCGAACACCGAAGAAAACCCTGCATGCGCTGGCGAGCCTGCTGCAACACCGCAGCTGGCCGGTGATGGCCTCCGGCTTTTTAGTGGTGCTGGTCTTCTCCCGACTGTTTGGTGTTCATGCGCTGTGGCAGCATCTGATGCTGGGGGACTACAACCGCGTGGTGAAAAACATGGCCGAAGAGGGCACCGAGCTTCTGGGATACAGCCTGTGCTGGCTCGCCTCGGTGCGCTATTTATGGCAGACCCGTCCGGCCGCTGCTGTTGTC
This sequence comes from Candidatus Pantoea rara, assembly GCF_051136265.1. Taxonomy (NCBI): domain Bacteria; kingdom Pseudomonadati; phylum Pseudomonadota; class Gammaproteobacteria; order Enterobacterales; family Erwiniaceae; genus Pantoea; species Candidatus Pantoea rara. The sequence goes on from NZ_CP194942.1 coordinate 27,826, forward strand.
AGCGTGCGCGCCACCGAATCTGCACCGACCCGCCACAACGCCTCTCCCGTCACATCACACTGATCCCTGGCGGTGCTTTTTAAGCGATCCGCACCCTTAAAAAAGGTACAATAAACACTTCTGCGTCGGCGACGGGTTCCCGACGCAAGGTGTTTGTTAACCTCAGGTCTTTTCATGTCAGCTAAAATCTTAACTTCAACGCTCATTGGCCTGGATGCCTTCCGACAGGATCCGCTGACTGCCCTGCAGCAGGCGGAAAAGGGCACGCTGGCGGTGTTAGATAACTATGCGCCGGTGATGTATGCCATTACACCTAAGCGTCTGGCTGAGCTGCTGGCGCTGGAAGCCGCCGCCCGGCAGCCAAATGATGTGGCGCTGGATGACAGCCTGTATGACGATGCTCCCGCCGCGATCCACACACCGGCAGGTAAGTTCGCCATGTATCAGGGCTGGCAGCCGGATGCCGACTTTACCCGTCAGGCCGCCATCTGGGGCGTGGCGCTGAGTGAACCGGTAACGCCCAGCGAGCTGGCGGCCTTTGTGGCCTACTGGCAGGCGGAAGGCCGGATGTTCCATCATGTGCAGTGGCAGCAGAAGCTGGCGCGCAGCATCCAGATGAACCGCGCCGCAAACGGCGGGCAACCGAAGCGTGATATCACGCAGTTGCCTGATCCTGACCGTACCATTCCCGATGGTTTCCGAGGTGAATGATGAAAACGCCCAACGATCTCTTTAACCGTCTGAAAAGAATGATGCCTGAGGGCACACGTCCCAAATTTGCCAATGGTGAAGAGCTGCTGGCGTGGAATCAGGAGCAGGGTCGCCTGCGTTCAGAGGCGATTGTGCGTGAAAACCGCGCAATGAAAATGCAGCGCGTAATGGGTCGTTCCGGCATTCGCGAGCTGCACATGAATTGCTCATTTGATAATTACCGGGTCGAAAACGAGGGACAGCGCAAAGCGCTGGAGCTGGCACGTCAGTACGCAGCCGAATTTGATGGCAGCATAGCCAGCTTTGTCTTTTCAGGGCGTCCTGGCACCGGTAAAAATCATCTGGCCGCCGCGATTGGTAATGACCTGATCCTGCGCGGTAAAAGCGTGCTGATCGTGACGGTCGCCGATCTGATGTCGAGCATGAAGGGCACCTTCAGCGGCAGCAGCGGCATTACTGAAGAGCGGCTGATTCAGGATCTCAGCAGTGTTGACCTGCTGGTGATTGATGAGATCGGTATGCAGAGCGAATCGCGCTACGAAAAAGTGATCATCAACCAGATTGTCGATCGCCGTTCTTCGTCCAAACGCCCGACCGGTATGTTATCCAACCTCGACCATGCGGGGATGAATGCGCTGCTGGGCGAACGCGTCATGGATCGTATGCGCCTCGGTAACAGCCTGTGGATCCGTTTCGACTGGGAAAGCTATCGCAGCCGGGTTCGCGGCGACGAATATTAAAAGAGGCAACGCCGGGCCATTGCACGAATCGGGCTGCAGGTGCAGCAGAAAACTTAGCGTTAATCCGGCGATCTGATCGCCGTCACGATCTCAGTCACAACCGATCGGGTTGTGTGAAACAGCACGCAAAGTGGGAGATGTGGAAAACGTATGGGCTGATACACTCAAATCTTACTCCTCGGTTGAGTGAACCCGTGATGAAAACAAACGGCAAAGGCCCTGCACTACTGCGACTGAATAACCAGAAACGGGTGATGGCTCAGCTGCGCACGCTGCGCGTGACGTCGCGTCAGGATCTGGCGGAGGCGCTGACACTCAGTAAAAACACCGTCTCATTAATCATTGATGATCTGCTGGAACAGGGCCTGATAGAGGAGCTGGGACCGGTCAGCGTCGCGGCCGCCGGACGACCTAAAATCGGCATTACCCTGCGGCCGGAAAAACTCAAGAGCGCAGGCATTATGGTGGAACGCAATGTTATCCACTGGCGGGTCTGCGACTACTTTTCTCAGGTACTGGCTGAGGCGACGCTGCGTACCGATACCAGTAACCCGACGCGGTTGCTGGCTGAGCTGGCCATGCTATGCCGGGAACTGTTAGAGCGCTATCCCGATCTGCTCGGCATTGGCCTGGGCTTCCCCGGCATCGTGGATCCCCGGCGCGGCTGGATGCATATTTCATTGCCGCTTGAATGGCAGGATGTTGACCTGCTGAGCGCATTACGCAGGCACGTCCGGGTGCCCATTCGCATTATGAATAATGTTAAAGCCGCTGCGCTATTGGCTGTTGAGCTGCGTGGATTAGCGGTGGAGAGCGGTCACTTTTATCTGCGCATTTCCGAGGGAATCGGCGGCGCACTGGTACAGCATGGCGAAGTCTTTACCGGCCACAGCTGGACGGCGGGTGAAGTGGGACATCTGGTTGTCCAGCCCAATGGACCGCGTTGCAGCTGCGGCCGCCGGGGTTGTCTGGAAGCGCTGGTCAGCCAGCCTGCGGTTAAACAGCAGCTGGCACAGCGTCAGCCGGGCCTGAGCTGGCAGAACCGCGACAGCGCGCCACGCATCGTGGATGAGGTGATGGCGCAGGCGGGTGGCTATCTGGGTGCGGCGCTCAGCCAGATTATGCTGCTGCTGAATCCCGCCACTATCATCGTTGATTGTCCATGGAGCAGCAGTGAGGCCTTTTGCAAAGCGGTGCGCGATACGGCACACGGCAACGCGCTGACTTTTAGCGCCGCGCATACCCAACTGGACTTTCCAGAAAACCGGCTTGATCCGGCTAATGGGCTGGCGCTGGCGGTGCTGAAGCAGAGTGAGCAGCGGATGATCTAGTGGCTCAGGTCGCACCGGTTCATCCGCTGTATCAATTCACGCCAGACTCAACCTATCCTGCTACAACACATTCTCCCCAAAATGCTGGCGATACTCTTTTGGCGTGGTGTCGTAGCTTTTGCGGAACACCGAGTAGAAGTATTGCAGCGAAGGATAGCCGCACATCTGTGAGATCTCATTGATGTTGAGTGATGAAGAAGCCAGGAGTTCGCGCGCTTTTTCCAGTTTTTCGCGGTGGATCATGGCATGGAGAGTGTCGCCAGTCTCATCCCGAAAGCGTTTTTCCAGGTTAGAGCGCGACAGCCCGACCGCATCCAGCACCTGCTCCACTTTAATGCCTTTGCAGGCGTTGAAGCGGATGTAGTGCATCGCCTGAATCACCGCCGGATCGCGCAGCGAACGGTAGTCGGTCGAACGCCGGGCGATGACTTTCACCGGCGGCACCAGGATGCGCTGAAGCGGCAGGGGCTGCTTATCCAGCAATCGATGCAGCAGTTTGGCCGCCTGATAGCCCATCTGTCGTGAGCCCTGTGCCACAGAAGAGAGCGCCACGCGTGACAGATAGCGGGTGAGCTCCTCATTATCAATCCCGATCACCGTAAGCTTCTCCGGCACCGGTATTTTCAGGTGTTCGCACGCCTGCAGCAGGTGTCGCGCCCGCGAGTCAGTGACGGCGATAATGCCGGTTTGCGGCGGCAGCGTCTGCAGCCAGTCGGCGAGTCGGTTCTGGGCGTGCTGCCAGTTTTCCGGCGCGGTTTCCATGCCCTGATAAACCACGCCCTGATAGCGCTCTCGTCCCACCAGCAGGCGAAACGCCTGTTCCCGCTCCTGTGCCCAGCGCTTGCCGCTGGAGGCCGGTAAACCATAAAAGGCAAAGCGGTTGATACCTTTCTCTTTCAGGTGCAGAAAGGCTTTTTCCACCAGCGCGGCGTTGTCAGTGGCAATATAATGCACCGGCGGATAATCTTCCTGCCGATGGTAAGAGCCGCCGACGCCGACAATCGGGACAGAGACATTCGACAGCAGGGATTCAATGGAGCGATCGTCGTAGTCAGCGATCACCCCATCGCCCAGCCACTCGCGGATATTGTCGATGCGGCAGCGGAAATCTTCCTCAATGAAAATATCCCAGTCAGTCTGCGACGCCTGTAAATACTCACCGACGCCCTCCACAACCTGACGGTCATACACTTTGTTGGCGTTAAACAACAGCGTAATGCGATAACGTTTATCATGCATGGTGGCGCGTTCCCTTAAATCCTCAGCGCATTGCATAACACGGCTGAAAGGGGCAAAAAAATTGTTTGCGCCACAATGTGATCGCCCACGCGATTACACCCGACGCCGCGTTGCGGTATCCATCCACACTGCCAGCAGCAGGATCGCGCCTTTGACGATGTACTGCCAGAAGGTTGGCACATCCATCATGCTCATGCCGTTATCCAGCGAGGCCATGATAAAGGCGCCCATGACCGCGCCCGCCACCGACCCCACGCCACCCGCCAGGCTGGTGCCACCGATTACACAGGCGGCGATAGCGTCGAGCTCTGCAATGTTACCCGCCGACGGCGAGCCTGCGCCCAGCCGCGAACTGAGGATCAGCCCGGCAATCGCCACCATCACACCGTTAATGGCAAATACCACCAGCTTGGTACGCGCTACGTTAATGCCAGAGAGGCGGGCAGCGTCAATGTTGCCGCCGATGGCGTAGATGCGACGGCCAAATGCGGTGCGGGTCGCCATAAACATACCCGCCAGTAACAGTACGGCCAGCAGTAGTACCGGCGTCGGTACGCCGCGATAATCGTTCAGCAACCAGATGGCACCGAGCACTAAGATGGCGGTAATCGCCTGCCGTCCCACTGTGCCGCTGGCAGCGCCCTGCGGCAGCCCGAGCTGCTGACGACGCAGCCGCAAACGCCACTGCCAAAGTGTAAACAGCGCCAGACCGGCAACGCCAAAGCCGAACCCGACGCCGCCGGGCAGATAGCTCTGTCCAATCTGCGACATGCCCGGTGTGATCGGGGCAACCGTGGTGCCATCAGTAATCCCGACCAGAATGCCGCGAAACGCCAGCATTCCCGCCAGCGTCACGATAAACGACGGCACTTTGCGGTAGGCCACCCACCAGCCATTCCAGGTGCCGAGCAGTAACCCCATCACCAGCGTCACTACGATGGTCAGCGGCAGCGGCCAGCCGAGCCAGACGTCGAAAATCGCCGCCGCACCGCCCAGCAGGCCCATCATGGAACCCACTGACAGATCGATCTCCGCCGAGATAATCACGAACACCATACCGACCGCCAGAATGCCGGTGATGGCGGTCTGACGCAGGAGGTTGGAGACGTTACGTGCACTGAGCCAGGAGCCGTCGGTGGTCCAGGTAAAGAACAGCGCAATCAGCACAATCGCGCCCAGCATCACCAGAACCTGCAGGTTCGGCAGTGTGAACCTGCCCGGTGACGGTTTGCCCGGCGTGCCGGAGAGGCGGCTTTGGGTACTTTCACTTTTAAGCATAATGTTCACTCCGCAGGGCAGCTTCCATCACCTGCTCCTGAGTCAGGTTATCGTTAATCAAATCGGCTTTGATCTGCCCTTCATGCATCACCAGCACCCGATCGCTCAGGCCCAGCACTTCCGGCAGCTCAGAGGAAATCACAATCACCGCAATGCCCTGCTGAACCAGTGCATTGATCAGCAGGTAGATCTCCTGGCGTGCGCCCACATCAATGCCGCGCGTCGGTTCATCCAGGATCAGGATTTTTGGATTGAGCAGCAGGCACTTCGCCAGAATCGCTTTCTGCTGGTTGCCGCCGCTCAGGCGGCCAATTGGCAATTCCGATGAGGAGGTTTTCACCCGTAGCCGGCTAATCGCATCGTTGATCGCCTGCTGCTCCTGCGCTTCATCCATCGTAGAGAGGCGGTGGCTGAACTGGTCCAGCGCCGCCAGGGTAATGTTTTTGCCCACCGCCATCAGCGGCACGATGCCATCCTTTTTACGATCTTCCGGCACCATAGCAATGCCGTGCGCAATGGCGGCGCGGCAATCGGTAATGTTCACCTGTTTGCCGTTAATCCAGATATCGCCCTGCCAGCGTCCTGGCCAGACGCCAAACAGACACTGCACCGTTTCAGTCCTGCCTGCGCCCACCAGCCCGGCAATGCCGAGAATTTCACCGCGTCTGAGCGTGAATGAGACATTGTTGACGCGGCGGATATGGCGGTTGACCGGATGCCAGGCGGTGAGGTTCTCCACTTTGAGTATCACGTCGCCAATCTGATGGGGTGCGTGGGGATAGAGCGCGGTCAGCTCGCGTCCCACCATCATGGTGATGATGTCATCTTCGCTCAGGCCCGCCGCCGGACGGGTCGCAATATGCTGGCCGTCACGGATCACGCAGATGGTGTCGGAGATCGCCTTAACCTCATTCAGTTTGTGCGAGATGTAGATGCAGGCGATACCGTGTTCACGCAGGTTACGGATGATGCCCAGCAGCACATCCGTCTCCTGCTCCGTCAGGGAAGAGGTCGGCTCATCCAGAATCAGCAGCCGGACCTGTTTGTTAAGGGCGCGGGCAATCTCCACCAGCTGCTGCTGGCCCAGGCCTAATTCACCCACGCGGGTCGCGGGAGAGACGTTCAGCCCGACACGCGCCAGCAGTTGCTGGCAGCGCAGGGTCATGGTTTCATCATCCACCATGCCGAAACGGCTCAGTTCGGCACCCAGGAAGACGTTCTCCATCACCGTCAGTTGCCGCACCAGCGCCAGCTCCTGATGGATAATCACAATACCTTTACGCTCGGTATCGCGAATGGTCTGTGCCTGAACGTCGTCGCCAGAGAAGTGAATCTGCCCTTCAAAATCACCGTGCGGATAGAGTCCGCACAGGATTTTCATCAGCGTCGATTTGCCCGAGCCATTTTCACCGCACAGCGACATGACTTCGCCCGCCTCAAGTTGCAGGCTGACATCATTCAGCGCCTTTACTGCACCGAAACGCTTGGTGATGTTTTTCATTTCCAGCAGCATCGACTGTTCTCCCTCACGCTATGCGCGGTCAGAGTTCGCTCTTTTTGTGGAAACCGTCTTTCACCACGGTGCTTTCGATATTGTCTTTGTTGACCGGAATCGGCTTCAGCAGTCGTGACGGCACCTCTTTCAGGCCATTATTCAGCGTGCTGTTGCTGGCCGGCGTTTTGCCCTCGCCCAGCTCAACGGCAATTTTCGCCGCTTCGGTGGCCAGCTCGGTGATCGGTTTGTAAACCGTCATGGTCTGCGTACCCGCTTTGATACGTTTAATCGCGGCCAGATCGGCATCCTGTCCGGAGATCGCCACTTTTCCAGCCAGCCCCTGTGCGCTCAGGGCCTGAATCGCACCGCCTGCGGTGGCATCGTTAGAGGCCACGACCGCATCAATGTGGTTGCTGTTGGCGGTCAGCGCGTTTTCCATAATTTTCAGGGCGTTTTCTGGCAGCCAGGCATCGACCCACTGATCGCCGACAATTTTAATACTGCCGTTATCAATATAAGGTTTTAACACTTTCATCTGTCCAGCGCGGAACAGACGGGCGTTATTATCCACTGGCGATCCACCCATTAAAAAATAGTTGCCCTTAGGCACCTGTTTCACAATGCTTTCGGCCTGCAACTCGCCCACTTTTTCATTATCGAAAGAGATATAAAAATCGATATCAGCGTTATTAATCATTCGGTCATAGGCCAGCACTTTAATTCCTTCCCGTTTCGCTTCAGCGACAACGTTACTCAATACCTGACCGTTGTAGGGAATAATCACCAGCACATCGACACCGCGATTGATCATATTTTCAATCTGTGACATCTGGGTCTCTTCGTTGCCGTTGGCAGACTGAACAAAGACCTTAGCGCCCAGCGTTTCCGCCTGTTTAACGAAAATATCGCGGTCTTTCTGCCAGCGCTCAAGGCGCAAATCATCAATCGCCATGCCAATCTTTACTTCTTTTGCCACGCTGGTCTGGCTGAACAGCGCCAGCGCCGCGCAGGCGGCTAACAGTGCATGTTTCATCTTCATTGTGATCATCCTGTAGGTTGAGGCTATTGTCGTTTCAGGCCGATAAACCAGGCGGATGAATTGTTGCCCTTCTTTTCCTGTTACAGCAATTACTGATTTTTATCCGGCTATTACGTTTTTTGGTTTATTTCATTTTTTATGAGCGCGATCGAGGTTTCATCTTTTTAAGACAAGCGAGTAATAATGATAAACCCCTCTGCAAATAACATTATTTTGCGAGCCAGCGCACAAATAATAATTATCTGACACCCGGAATGAAATATCGTAATTGAGCTGAGACAGCAGCCCATATTGAATATTGCTTCAACGCAGACCATTCGGGTACTGATGCTAAGGAGCAAACCATGCACGCTTATTTCGATCAGATCGATCGGGTTCGTTATGAAGGCACCCAGTCGACGCATCCTCTCGCTTTCCGCCATTACAACCCTGACGAGGTGATCCTCGGCAAGACCATGGCGGAGCATCTGCGCTTTGCTGCCTGTTACTGGCACACCTTCTGCTGGAATGGCGCGGATATGTTTGGTGTCGGCGCCTTTGATCGTCCGTGGCAGAAAAGCGGAGATGCGCTACAGCAGGCAAAACTCAAAGCGGATGTGGCCTTTGAGTTTTTCCACAAGCTGAATGTGCCGTGGTACTGCTTCCATGACGTTGATGTCTCACCAGAAGGCGATTCGCTGCAAAGCTACAAAGAAAACTTTGCCGCCATGACCGATAAACTGCTGGAAAAACAGCAGGAAACTGGCGTCAAACTGCTATGGGGCACGGCCAACTGCTTTACCCATCCACGCTACGGTGCGGGCGCAGCAACCAATCCCGATCCGGAGGTCTTTGCCTGGGCCGCGACGCAGGTCTGTAGCGCCATGCAGGCGACCAAAACCCTGGGCGGTGAGAACTATGTGTTATGGGGCGGGCGTGAAGGCTATGAAACCCTCCTGAATACCGATCTGCGCCAGGAGCGCGAGCAGATTGGCCGCTTTATGCAGATGGTGGTCGAGCACAAACACAAAATCGGTTTCCAGGGGACACTGCTGATCGAACCGAAACCGCAGGAGCCGACTAAACATCAGTATGATTATGATGTCGCGACAGTTTATGGCTTCCTGAAACAGTTCGGCCTGGAAAAAGAGATCAAAGTTAACGTTGAGGCGAACCACGCCACGCTGGCCGGTCACTCTTTCCATCATGAAATCGCGACTGCCATTGCGTTGGGTATTTTTGGTTCCGTGGATGCCAACCGCGGCGATCCGCAGTGCGGCTGGGATACCGATCAGTTCCCGGTCAGCGTGGAAGAAAATGCGCTGGTGATGTACGAAATCCTTAAAGCAGGCGGCTTTACCACCGGCGGCTTAAACTTTGATGCCAAAGTGCGTCGTCAGAGCACCGATAAATATGATCTCTTCTACGGTCATATTGGCGCGATGGACACCATGGCGCTGGCGCTGAAGGTAGCAGCTCGCATGATCAGCGACGGTGAACTCGATAAGCGTGTGGCACAGCGCTACAGCGGCTGGAATGGTGAGTTCGGCCAGCAAATTTTAAAAGGTGAGTTTTCACTGGAAGCCCTTGCGGCGCATGCTCAGCAGCAGCAGCTCAATCCGCAGCATCAGAGCGGACGTCAGGAGCAGCTGGAAAATCTGGTGAATCACTACCTGTTTGATTTCTAACCCTTCAGGAGCAGAGCATGTTTATCGGGATCGATTTAGGTACCTCTGGCGTCAAAGTGGTGCTGATGGATGCACAAGGCAACGTGGTGGCGACAGAAACGTCGCCCCTGCAGGTTTCGCGTCCGCAGCCCTTGTGGAGCGAGCAGGATCCCGAGAGCTGGTGGCAGGCGCTGGATTTGGCCATGCAGGCACTGAGCGGGCAGCAGGACCTGCACGCGGTGCAGGCCATCGGGCTGAGCGGACAGATGCATGGTGCAACGCTGCTCGACAGCGCTAACCGGGTATTACGTCCGGCCATGCTCTGGAATGACGGGCGCAGCGAGGTGCAGTGCCGTGAGCTGGAGCAGAAGGTGCCGGATTCGCGCTCGATTACTGGCAACCTTATGATGCCCGGCTTCACGGCTCCCAAACTGCTGTGGGTGCAGCAGCATGAACCGGCCATCTTCAGTCAGATTGCTCACGTGCTGTTGCCCAAGGATTATCTGCGCTGGCGATTAAGTGGCGATTTCGCCACCGATATGTCCGATGCCGCAGGCACAATGTGGCTGGATGTGGCGCAGCGTGACTGGAGCGATGTGATGCTGCAGGCCTGCGATCTCAACCGCGATCAGATGCCGCAACTCTATGAAGGCAATGCCCTGACCGGCACATTACAGGCCGAACTGGCTACACGCTGGAAGATGAACACTGTACCGCTGGCTGCTGGCGGTGGTGATAATGCCGCGGGTGCGATGGGTGTCGGCATGACCGAACCGGGCCAGGGGATGCTGTCGCTGGGGACATCAGGCGTCTATTTCGTGGTGAGCGACGGCTATCTCAGCAATCCGGAGCGCGCGGTGCACAGTTTCTGCCATGCGTTGCCGCAGCGCTGGCATCTGATGTCGGTGATGCTCAGCGCGGCCTCCTGTCTGGATTGGGCAGCAACGCTGACCGGTTGCAAAGATGTCCCTGAGCTACTGGCTGAAGCGGAGCGCGCGCGCGATGACGTGCCTGGGCTGTGGTTTCTGCCCTATCTCTCCGGTGAGCGCACGCCGCATAACAACCCCAATGCCCGGGGCGCTTTCTTTGGTTTTACCCACCAGCATGGTCGTCCCGAGCTGGCACGATCGGTACTGGAAGGCGTGGGGTTTGCGCTGGCGCAGGGCATGGACGTGCTGCATGACTGTGGCGTCCAGCCTGAGAGTATTATGCTGATCGGTGGCGGCGCACGCAGCGCTCTGTGGCGTCAGATGCTGGCGGATATCAGTGGCCAGACGCTGGACTATTGCCACGGCGGTGAGGTTGGCCCTGCACTGGGAGCCGCAAGGCTGGCACAGCAGGCGCTGGATCCCGCGGTCACCGTCCCGACGCCTGTTCTGGTGCAGCGGCATCAGCCGGATCCGGGCAGGCTGGCGCATTACCAGCTGCGTCGCGAGACCTTTGCGACCCTGTATCAGCAGCTCCTGCCGCTGATGAAGTGATCCGGCGCGGACAATCCGGGATGTAAAATGTCGGTTAATGCCCCTGACATTGAATGCCGGGGGAATGAATGCAGAAAGGAGGATCGTGAACCCTGTTGCTGAAACGGCATGGCGGGAATGACACTTATCCCGCCACGCCATCAGGCATCAGCCAATTGCGCCCAGCGTATCTTCCTGACTCTGTTTCTTCGGCAGCAGGAATAGCGTCGCCGCAATATCCAGCAGATAAATCAGCGCCAGCAGGGTAATTGCCGCCGTGAACGAGAACTGGCTCGCCAGCAGACCAATCACTACCGGGCCGAAGCCGCCCACGCCACGTCCCAGGTTGAACAGGACGTTTTGCGCGGTGGCACGTACCTGCGGCGGGAAGGTATCGGAAATCAGCGCACCGTAGCCGCCAATCATGCCGTTAACAAACATCCCCATGATCGCGCCGGTAAACAGCATGATGTTCGGGTCGCGCAGCTGCGCATAGACCACCACCATCACCACCGCACCAAACTGATAGAGCAGGAAGATTTTCCAGCGCGCAAAGTGGTCGGCCAGCACGCCAAACAGCCAGATGCCAAAGGTCATCCCCACCACCGTTACTGCGGTCCAGAGGCCCGACTTCGTCAGGCTGAAGCCAAAGCTGGAAGAGAGGTAGCTCGGCATCCAGATCATCAGCCCGTAGTAACCGAAGTTCTGCACTGAACAAAGGATAAAAATGCCCAGGCTGGCTTTAGCGGTAGCGCGATCGCGCACCAGCAGCTTCAGGCGTGCCGGAAACGAGAGTGACGGCACATGTTTAACCTGCCGCTGATAGGCTTCCGGTTCGCCCATCCCGCGACGAATGGCAAACGAGACCAGCGCAGGCAACAAACCGACCAGAAACATGCCACGCCAGCCGATAACAGTCAGCAGCAGTGGCGTGATAAAGGCCGCCATCAGCACCCCCAGCTGCCAGCCGATACCGACCCAGGCTGATGCGCGATTACGCTTCTCTGCGGGCCAGGCCTCGGCAATCAGCGCCATGCCGATACCAAATTCGCCACCCAGACCCACACCCGCCAGCGTGCGCCAGGCGAGCAGGTCCCAGTAGCCCTGCGCCACCGCGCACAGGCCGGTAAAGACCGAGAACACCAGAATCGTGACGGTCAGCATACGGATGCGGCCATAACGGTCGCTGAGATGACCAAAGATGATGCCACCGATGACCGCGCCAATCAGCGTCCAGGTCACCAGCGATCCTGCCTGTGATGGATTGAGCGCCAGCGAAATACTGATAGCCGGCAACATAAATCCGAGTATCAGCAGGTCAAATCCATCCATGGCATAACCGCTGACCGCAGCCAGCATCGCTTTGCCCGGCGTTACGCCCGGTTTAGATTGGGGAGAAGGGGACATCTTTGCGCACCTCAGAGAGAAAAGTGCCGCAATTATAGAGAGAGTTCAGGATGTGACCAATTGAAAAGGCTTATCCCTGCGCCGAGCTGGCGCAGGGATAACGTTTATCAGGAAGGTTTATTGCTGCCGTCGTCGCCCGACAGTAATTCATCAAGCCGATCCCCGCCAACGTGACGGAAATCCTGACCTTTGACGAAATAGAAGATGATTTCGCAGATGTTCTGGCAACGATCGCCGATGCGCTCAATGGCACGCGCGCAGAATAGCGCCGTCAGCACGCTGGGAATCGTGCGCGGATCTTCCATCATGTAGGTCATCAGCTGACGCACAATGCCTTCGTACTCTTTATCTACCTTTTTATCTTCACGGTAGATGGTGATCGCTTCATTGAGATCCATGCGGGCAAAGGCGTCCAGCACATCATGCAGCATCTGCACCGTGTGACGTCCCAGCGACTCGAGACTCACCAACAACGGAAGATGCTGCTGACCAAACTTCTCCAGCGCCGTGCGGCTGATCTTCTCCGCCACGTCGCCAATGCGTTCCAGCTCGGAAATGGTTTTGATGATTGCCATCACCAGTCGTAAATCGATCGCGGTCGGCTGACGTTTGGCGATGATGCGCACGCAGGCTTCATCAATCTCCACTTCCATCATGTTGACCTTCTGGTCGCCGTCGATCACCCGCTGCGCCAGTTCGCCATCCAGATTATGCATCGCAGTAATGGCGTCGGTGAGTTGCTGCTCGACCATGCCACCCATGATCATGACCTGGGTACGGATATGCTCCAGTTCGGCATTGAACTGACCGGAGATGTGCTTATTCAGATTCAGATTATCCATGTCGATCTCCTGTCAGATCAGCCGTAGCGGCCAGTAATGTAGTCTTCGGTTTGCTTCTGTGCGGGCTTGGTGAACAGCGTGTCGGTGTCGCTGAACTCAATCAGTTCGCCCAGATACATGAACGCGGTATGGTCAGAGCAGCGTGCCGCCTGCTGCATATTGTGCGTCACGATCACTACGGTGTAATCCTGCTTCAGCTCGGTGATCAACTCTTCAATACGGCCGGTAGAGATAGGATCCAGCGCGGAGCAGGGCTCATCCAGCAGCAACACTTCCGGGCGAATCGCGATACCGCGTGCAATGCACAGACGCTGCTGCTGGCCGCCGGAAAGACTGTAACCGCTCTGATGCAGCTTGTCTTTGGTTTCATTCCACAGTGCCGCTTTGGTCAATGCCCACTGTACGCGCTCGTCCATATCGGCACGCGACAGTTTTTCAAACAGGCGTACACCAAAGGCGATGTTGTCATAGATAGACATCGGGAACGGCGTCGGCTTCTGAAACACCATGCCGACGCGGGCGCGCAGCAGCGCGATATCCTGCTGTGTCGCCAGAATGTTTTCGCCATCCAGCAAAATGTCTCCTTCGGCCCGCTGCTCCGGATAGAGTGAGTACATCTTATTGAAGGTACGCAGCAGGGTCGACTTACCACAGCCCGAGGGCCCGATAAACGCGGTGACCTCATTTTTAGCGATATCCAGGTTGATGTTCTTCAGCGCATGAAACTTACCGTAATAGAAGTTCAGATTACGGACCTGAATTTTATCGGCTGATGCTGTCGCGATACTCATAATTCATCTCTCTTATACGGCGCCGCTCAGAGCAGCGCCGGAAGTTAACCGTGTTTACCTTTGGCAAAAATCACCCGCGCCACAATGTTCAGCAGCAGCACACAGAGGGTGATAATCAGCACGCCCGCCCAGGCCAGGCTCTGCCATTCAGCAAAGGGGCTCATGGCGAACTTGAAAATGGTGACCGGCAGGTTCGCCAGCGGCTGCATCATGTCGGTGCTCCAGAACTGGTTCGACAGCGCCGTAAATAGCAGCGGGGCCGTTTCACCGGCGATACGGGCAATCGCCAGCAGCACGCCGGTGATGATGCCGGAGACCGAGGCTTTCAGGGTGATGGCCGAGATCATCTTCCACTTGGGTGTGCCGAGCGCGTAAGCCGCTTCACGCATGCTATCTGGCACCAGACGCAGCATGTTTTCGGTAGTACGAATCACAATTGGCACCTGCAGCAGCGCCAGCGCAATCACCCCGGCCCAACCGGAGAAGTGCTGCATCTTTGCCACCACAAGGGTGTAGACGAACAGGCCGACCACAATTGAGGGGGCCGAAAGCAGAATGTCGTTAATAAAGCGGATCACTTCTGACAGGGCCGATTTGCGCCCATACTCCGCCAGGTAGATGCCCGCCATGATGCCCAGAGGTGTGCCAAAGAAAGTAGACCAGAAAATCAGTAATCCACTGCCGGCCAGGGCGTTCGCCAGACCGCCGCCCGCAGTATTCGGCGGTGGCGTGGATTCGGTGAACAGGGACCAGGAAAGACCATCCACACCGCGCGTGACGGTGGTGAACAGGATCCACACCAGCCAGAACAGGCCAAATGCCATGGTCAGCAGCGACAACGTCAGCGCAATTTTATTTTTAGTACTGCGCCAGGACTGCATTTTACGGCGTGATGCGTCCAGTTCGGCGCGCGCCTGAATTTCAATTGTGGTCATGAGCGCGCTCCTTCACTTTTCTGCAGTCGCATAATCATCAGCTTTGAAATCGCCAGCACGATAAAGGTAATTACAAACAGGATCAGTCCCAACTCCATCAGCGCCGCGACATGAACGCCCGACTCCGCTTCCGCGAATTCGTTGGCCAGCGCTGAGGTGATGCTGTTACCCGGCATAAACAGTGACGGGCTGTCGAGCTGGTAGGTGTTGCCGATAATAAAGGTGACCGCCATGGTCTCGCCCAGCGCACGACCCAGTCCCAGCATCACGCCACCAATCACGCCATTTTTGGTAAAGGGCAGTACGACACGCCAGATCACTTCCCAGGTGGTGCAGCCAATACCGTAGGCTGACTCTTTCATCATCACCGGGGTCTGTTCAAACACGTCGCGCATGACCGAGGCGATGTAAGGGATAATCATGATTGCCAGAATCACCCCTGCCGCAAGAATACCGATACCGAAAGCGGGGCCGGAGAAGAGTTCGCCAATAATCGGAATGCCTGACATCACGTCATTAACCGGCGTCTGAAAATATTCGGCAAACAGCGGCGCGAAAACAAACAGGCCCCACATGCCATAAACAATACTCGGTATTGCCGCCAGCAGCTCAATGGCGGTGCCCAGCGGGCGACGCAGCCAGGCGGGTGAGAGTTCGGTCAGGAACAGCGCGATACCAAAACTCACCGGCACGGCGATAACCAGGGCGATGATGGAGGTCACAAGGGTGCCGTAGATCGGTACCAGTGCGCCAAATTGTTCATTGGGCGCATCCCAGGTTTTGGTCCACAAAAAGGCGAAACCAAACTTCTGGATGCTGGGCCACGAGGAGATGATCAGGGAGACAATAATGCCGCCCATCAGTAACAACACAATCAGCGCAGCCAGCCTGACCAGCGCGCCAAAAATTTTGTCACCTTGTTTGCCTGGGGCTTTGAATGCCGGCTTCGTTGCAGCCATAGAAGTCTCAGTCTTCAGAAGTTATCAGGGCGGCATGAGCCGCCCGTTGGGTCTGACCGGACCGCTGTCCGGTCAGGGTCGGTCAATTACTGATAAAGCGCTTTACCAGAACTGTCTTTGATGTTGGCTTTCCAGGCGGCGCGAATCTGCTCAGTTACGCTCTCTGGCAGCGCAGCATAATCCAGTGCCGTGGCGGTTTTGCTGCCTTTCTTGTAAGCCCAGTCAAAGAATTTCAGCACTTCAGCGCCTTTGGCCGCATTCGCCTGATCTTTGTAGATCAGAATGAAGGTGGTTGAGGAGATTGGCCAGGCATCAGCGCCCTTCTGGAAGGTCAGATCCTGGGCGAACGATTTACTCCAGTCAGCGCCTTTCGCGGCATTACTGAAGCTGGTCTCGCTTGGTTCGACCGCTTTACCATCGGCATCGACCAGTTTGGTGTAGGTCAGGTTGTTCTGTTTGGCATAGGCATATTCCACGTAGCCAATTGAACCTGGCAGACGCTGAACAAACGCAGCGACGCCGTCGTTGCCTTTGCCGCCCAGACCCACAGGCCAGTTAACGGTGTTGCCTTTACCAATTTTGCTGTTCCAGTCCTGGTTTACTTTCGCCAGATAGCTGGTGAAGACGAACGAGGTGCCTGAACCATCCGCGCGACGCACCACGTTAATGTTGGTCTCTGGCAGTTTCATGCCCGGGTTAAGTTTAGCGATTGCCGGGTCGTTCCACTTTTTAATGGTACCCAGGTAGATATCACCGACGGTTTTGCCATCCAGCGTCAGCTGGCCTGACTTGATACCCGGCAGGTTAACCGCCAGTACCACGCCACCGATCACGGTAGGGAACTGGAACAGGCCATTTTTCTGCAGATCTTCATCTTTCATTGGCGCATCGGACGCACCGAAATCAACGGTTTTGGCGATAATCTGTTTAACGCCGCCAGAAGAACCGATGCCCTGGTAGTTAATTTTGCTACCGGTGGCTTGCTGATATTCTGCTGCCCACTTGGCATAAACCGGTGCCGGGAACGTCCCGCCTGCGCCCGTGAGATCGGTGGCCGCAAAAGCAGATACCGCGCTTACGGCGAAGGTGGTGGCGAGGATTCGGGCTACGGTGCTACGCATCAGTGTCATGTTCCCTCCAGGGGAGAAAAGTCAGGCTTGGGGCCGTTTTAGTAAGAGTCTGTGATTGCTGCAGGAGGGAAAATAGGACAGTTTGATGACAGTGAAATGTATGAAATATGACAGTTATATGACAGAGAGCCAGAATGAAGTGGGCCCGCGACGGGGCCCACCAGGTTATTCCACGGTAACCGATTTTGCCAGGTTACGCGGCTGATCGACGTCGGTGCCTTTGATCAGGGCGACGTGATAGGAGAGTAACTGCAACGGCACGGTGTAGAAGATAGGTGCAATCACCTCTTCAACGTGCGGTAACGGAATAATCTTCATTCCGTCACTGTCGCTGAAGCCTGCATCCTGATCAGCAAAGACATAAAGCAGACCGCCGCGTGCGCGCACCTCTTCGATGTTGGATTTAAGCTTCTCCAGCAGTTCGTTGTTAGGTGCCACTACGATCACCGGCATGTCAGCATCAATCAGCGCCAGTGGGCCATGTTTCAGCTCACCTGCGGCGTAGGCTTCCGCATGAATGTAGGAGATCTCTTTGAGCTTCAGCGCGCCTTCCATGGCAATCGGGTATTGATCGCCACGACCCAGGAACAGTGCGTGATGCTTGTCAGAGAAGCCTTCAGCAAGATTCTCAATCAGCTTATCCTGCGCCAGCATCTGCTCAATCCGGTTAGGCAACGCCTGCAGTGCATGAACGATCTCCTGCTCTGTCCCGGCAGGCATGCCTTTCAGACGGCCCAGTTTCGCCACCAGCATCAGCAATACTGCTAACTGGGTGGTGAACGCTTTGGTAGAGGCGACGCCGATTTCGGTACCCGCTTTAGTCATCAGCGCCAGGTCAGATTCCCGCACCAGTGACGAACCGGCCACGTTACAGACCGCCAGAGAACCCAGATAGCCCAGCTCTTTAGAGAGACGCAGCGCCGCCAGGGTATCAGCCGTTTCACCCGACTGCGACAGGGTGATCAGCAGGCTGTTTTTGCGCACCGCTGACTTGCGATAGCGGAACTCGGAGGCGATCTCCACATCACAGGGCAGGTTAGCCAGCGACTCAAACCAGTAGCGTGACACCATGCCGGAGTTGTAGGAGGTGCCACAGGCGATAATCTGGATATGCTCCACCTGGCTCAGCAACGCTTCTGCGCCCGCGCCCAGCTCGCTGAGGTCAACCTGCCCCTGACTGAACCGGCCACTCAGGGTGCTTTTCAGCGCCATTGGCTGTTCGTAGATCTCTTTCTGCATGTAATGACGGTAAATACCTTTGTCACCGGCATCATATTGCAGGTTCGACTCGATCTCGGCACGCGTCACGGTATTGCCTTCACGGTCAATAATCGTGATATCACGACGACTGATCTCGGCGATATCACCCTCTTCCAGATAGATGAACCGACGAGTCACCGGCAGCAGGGCCAGCTGATCCGAGGCGATAAAGTTTTCACCCATACCCCGGCCAATCACCAGCGGGCTGCCGGAACGGGCTGCCACCAGCAGTGATGGATCGCGACTGTCCATGATCACCATGCCATAAGCACCGCGCAGCTGCGGAATCACGCGCAGCACCACTTCACGCAGTGAACCGCCCTGCTTCTGCTCCCAGTGAACCAGATGCGCCACCACTTCGGTGTCGGTTTCTGAGGCAAAGAAGTAGCCGCGCTCAATCAGCTCAGCGCGCAGTGGCTCATGGTTTTCAATGATGCCGTTGTGCACGATGATGATGTGCTCAGAGATGTGCGGATGCGCATTCGCTTCTGACGGTTCACCATGGGTTGCCCAGCGCGTGTGCGCGATGCCGGTACCACCAATCAGCGGTTGCTGTTCAGCGGCTTCCGCCAGTTTTTGTACTTTCCCTAACCGCCGCAGGCGCGTGACGTGCCCCTGACGATCGACGACGGCCAGACCGGCCGAATCATATCCGCGATATTCAAGACGACGCAGACCTTCCAGCAGAATCTCTGCGATATCACGTTGTGCTACTGCACCAACAATTCCACACATAATGATGTTTTCCTGACTACATGGCTTTTCGCCACTTCTGTTGTCATGCGACCTGATATCCGGCTTTGCCGGTTCCCCGAGCCTTGTAGAGAGTGGGGATTATAGTTTTGGCACTGCACTGCATCGGCCCGCATAAAGCGGGCCGTTAAAAATTTTATTTTTTCTTCACCGGACGTTGCCAGTCTGCTTTGAGATTCTGTTCTTTGCGGTTATAGACCAGACCGGCCTCGGTCACATCTTTCATGATGGTGGTGCCTGCCGCAATGGTAGTGCCTGCCGCGACGCTCACCGGCGCCACCAGCTGCGTATCTGAGCCTACAAATACATCATCGCCAATCACAGTTTTAAATTTGTTTGCGCCATCATAGTTGCAGGTGATTGTGCCTGCACCGATGTTCACGTTGTCGCCAATCTCCGCATCACCCAGATAGGAGAGGTGACCCGCTTTCGATCCTCTACCCAGACGCGCTTTCTTCATTTCGACGAAGTTGCCCACGTGGGCGGCGTCGGCCAGTTCGCTGCCAGGACGCAGGCGGGCAAATGGCCCGACGGTACAGGCGGCGGCGAGATTAGCATCCTCGATCACCGTATAGGGGCTGATTTCACAGTCATCGCCAATCACGCTGTTTTTGATGATGCACCCCGCGCCGATTTTTACACGCGAGCCCAGCGTGACCTTGCCTTCGATAATGACGTTAGTGTCGATTTCGACATCCCGTCCATGCGTCAACGTTCCACGCAGGTCGAAACGCGCCGGATCGCGCAGCATCACACCGGCCAGCAGCAGTTTTTCCGCCTGTTCAGCCTGGTAAGTTCGCTCTAATGTTGCCAGCTGCAGCCGGTTATTCACGCCATCGGTTTCACTGATGCGGGCCGGATGGACCGCGTTGATCACCCGACCTTCCTGATGCGCCAGCGCGATAATATCGGTGATGTAATATTCACCCTGCGCATTGTTGTTGGTGAGCTGCGCCAGCCAGCGTTTTAAATCGCCGCCATTGGCGATCAGAATGCCGGTGTTGATCTCTTTAATAGTGAGCTGCGCCGGGCTGGCATCTTTCTGTTCGATAATGCCGGTGATGGTGTCGTGTTCACGCACAATGCGGCCATAGCCGGTAGGGTCATCCAGTACCACGGTGAGTAAGCCGATGCCGCCCTGCGGTTTTGCTTCGCGCAGACGCTGTAACGTTGCCTGAGTAATCAGCGGCACGTCGCCATAAAGCATCATGATATCTTCATCATCTGCAAAAGCAGGCGCAGCCTGCTGCATGGCATGACCGGTGCCGAGCTGCTCGGCCTGCAGCACCCAGTTAAGCGTGCTGTCAGTGAGCGTTGCTTTCAGGCGATCGCCGCCGTGACCATAAACCAGATGCACATGCTGTGCGCCAAGCCCTTTAGCGGCATCAATGACGTGCTGAACCATTGGTTTGCCTGCCAGCGTATGCAGAACTTTAGGCAGATCGGAATACATACGGGTGCCCTTGCCAGCAGCAAGGATCACCACACTCATCGCACTGTTAGACATAACTATCCTGAGTGAATTTTTACGGGTGAAAGTAAAACGGTTTGAGGTTGAGATTACTACATTTTTCTCAGGCCGAAATTAGGCGGACAGGCAGATCGGACGCCGCAGACAAAAAAAATGCCAGCCCGAGGGCTGGCATTTCGTGACGCATAAAGCTGGATTACATCGCTTTTTTGGTCAGTTCGATCACGCGCAGTTTAGCAATGGCTTTCGCCAGCTCGGCAGAGGCCTGAGCATAGTCCACGTCGCCGTGGCTACTGTTCATGTGCTCTTCTGCTTTGCGTTTTGCTTCCAGAGCACGCGCTTCATCCAGATCGGTACCGCGAATCGCGGTATCGGCCAGAACGGTGCTGCTGCCTGGTTGCACTTCCAGCACGCCGCCAGAGAGGTAGATATACTCCTCTTCGCCGTGCTGTTTCACGATACGGATCATTCCAGGCTTAATGGCAGTCAGCAGCGGCGCATGGCCAGGGAAAATCCCCAGTTCACCTTCGCTACCTGACACCTGAATTTTCTGTACCAGACCAGAGAACAACTGCTCCTCTGCGCTGACCACATCCAGGTGATAAGTCATAGCCATAATCTTCCTCCCGGGAAACCGTTATTACAGTTTCTTCGCTTTTTCCACGGCTTCTTCGATGGCACCAACCATGTAGAAGGCCTGCTCTGGCAGGTGGTCAAACTCACCTTCCATGATGCCTTTAAAGCCACGGATAGTGTCTTTCAGCGTAACGTATTTACCCGGTGAACCGGTGAATACTTCCGCAACGAAGAACGGCTGAGACAGGAAGCGCTGAATCTTACGCGCACGTGCCACCAGCAATTTGTCTTCTTCAGACAGCTCATCCATACCGAGGATGGCGATGATGTCTTTCAGTTCCTGATAACGCTGCAGCAGTGACTGAACGCCACGCGCAACATCATAGTGTTCCTGACCGACAACCAGCGGATCCAGCTGACGGCTGGTGGAGTCCAGCGGGTCAACGGCCGGGTAGATACCCAGAGAAGCGATCTGACGGCTCAGCGTTACCGTTGAGTCTAAGTGCGCAAAGGTGGTTGCTGGTGACGGGTCAGTCAGGTCATCCGCAGGGACGTAAACGGCCTGTACGGAAGTGATTGAACCGGTTCTGGTGGAGGTAATACGCTCCTGCAACACACCCATCTCTTCTGCCAGCGTTGGCTGGTAACCTACCGCAGATGGCATACGACCCAGCAGTGCAGACACTTCTGTACCGGCCAGGGTATAACGGTAGATGTTATCGATGAACAGCAGAACGTCGCGGCCTTCATCACGGAATTTTTCCGCCATGGTCAGACCGGTCAGGGCTACGCGCAGACGGTTACCCGGCGGCTCGTTCATCTGGCCATAGACCAGAGCAACTTTGTCGATAACGTTTGAGTCAGTCATTTCGTGGTAGAAGTCGTTACCCTCACGAGTACGCTCACCCACACCAGCAAACACTGAGTAACCTGAGTGTTCAGCTGCGATGTTACGGATCAGTTCCATCATGTTGACGGTTTTACCTACACCCGCACCACCGAACAGACCCACTTTACCGCCCTTGGCAAACGGACACATCAGGTCGATAACCTTGATGCCGGTTTCCAGCAGTTCCTGCGAGTTAGACTGATCTTCATAAGAAGGCGCTGCGCGGTGAATAGAGGCAATCTCTACTGCGCTGCCATCTTCTTCTTTCAGCTCGCCTTTCATATCGATTGGCTCGCCGAGAACGTTCATGATACGGCCCAGAGTCGCTTTACCGACCGGAACCTGAATCGGTTTCTTCAGGTCGTTGACGTTCAGACCACGCTTCAGGCCGTCAGACGTACCCATTGCGATAGTACGAACTACGCCGCCACCCAGCTGCTGCTGTACTTCCAGCACCAGACGCGCATCACCATTCATAACCTCGAGGGCGCTGTACACTTGCGGTACCGCGTCCTGAGGGAATTCGACGTCAACAACGGCGCCGATAATCTGGACAATCTTTCCAGTTGCCATCTTGAATCCTCTACCTAATTCCAAACCTGGTTAAACCGCGGAGGCCCCCGAGACGATCTCGGTAAGTTCCTGGGTGATGCTGGCCTGACGAGCTTTGTTGTAAACCAACTGCAGCTCTTTGATCAGATTTCCGCCGTTATCGGTTGCGGCTTTCATCGCTACCATACGTGCGGCCTGCTCACTGGCCAGATTTTCCACCACACCCTGATAAACCTGCGATTCGACATAACGACGCAGCAGGGTATCCAGCAGCGCTTTCGGATCGGGTTCGTACAGGTAATCCCAGGTCTTCGCCTTCATCTCTTCTTCACCTTCCGCTGGCGCTAACGGCAGCAGTTGGGTGATGGTCGGAGTCTGAGACATGGTGTTATTGAACTTGTTACTGACGATCATCAGTTTGTCGATGCGGCCTTCATCATAAGCCTGCAACATCACTTTTACCGGGCCAATCAGATCAGACAGGGCAGGTTTATCGCCCATGCCGCTGACTTGCGCCACGATGTTGCCACCCACAGCACTGAAGAATGACGCCCCTTTTGAACCGATAATCGACAGATCGCTCTGCACACCTTTATCGGACCAGGATTTCATATCTGCCAGTAATTTTTTGAACAGGTTAATGTTCAAACCACCACAAAGCCCGCGGTCTGTTGAAACGACCAGGTAGCCGACGCGCTTCACGTCGCGCTCTTCCAGGTAAGGGTGCTTGTATTCCAGATTACCCAACGCAAGGTGACCAATCACTTTGCGCATGGTGTCTGCATACGGACGGCTGGCCGCCATGCGTTCCTGCGTTTTACGCATCTTGGAGGCGGCGACCATTTCCATCGCTTTGGTGATCTTCTGCGTGTTTTTCACGCTTCCGATCTTGCTTCGTATCTCTTTTGCGCCGGCCATTAGCTTCTCCTCAAAGCCTTGCGGCTTGCCTTTTCAGACAAGCCGCCAGACATTACCAGGACTGGGTTGCTTTAAACGTATCGATCAGGCCTTTCAGCTTCGCTTCGATATCGTTGTTAAAGTTACCCGACTGGTTGATTTCAGCCATCAGCTCAGCGTGGTCGCGATCGGCGAAGGCCAGCAGTGCAGCTTCAAAGCTACCAATTTTTGCCAGTTCAACGTCGTTCAGGTAGCCACGCTCTGCAGCGAACAGAACCAGACCCTGCTGCGCGACAGACATCGGCGCATACTGTTTCTGCTTCAGCAGCTCGGTCACTTTCTGACCGTGGCTCAGCTGTTTGCGGGTTGCATCGTCCAGATCAGACGCGAACTGCGAGAACGCCGCCAGTTCACGATACTGTGCCAGCGCGGTACGGATACCACCAGACAGTTTCTTGATGATCTTGGTCTGTGCAGCACCACCAACGCGGGATACCGAAATACCTGGGTTAACTGCCGGACGAATACCGGAGTTGAACAGGTTCGATTCCAGGAAGATCTGACCATCAGTAATCGAGATTACGTTGGTCGGAACGAACGCAGAAACGTCGCCCGCCTGGGTTTCGATGATCGGGAGCGCGGTCAGTGAACCGGTTTTACCTGTCACTGCGCCATTGGTGAAACGCTCAACATAATCAGCGCTTACGCGTGATGCACGTTCCAGCAGACGAGAGTGGAGATAGAACACGTCGCCAGGGAATGCTTCACGGCCTGGTGGACGGCGCAGCAGCAGAGAGATTTGACGGTAAGCGATAGCCTGCTTGGAGAGGTCATCGTATACGATCAGCGCATCTTCACCACGGTCACGGAAGTATTCGCCCATCGCACAACCTGCGTACGGTGACAGATACTGCAGTGCAGCTGATTCAGAAGCAGACGCCACAACAACGATGGTGTTCTGCAGTGCGCCATGCTCTTCCAGCTTACGAACCACGTTAGAGATGGTTGAGGCTTTCTGACCAATCGCAACGTAGACACACTTGATGCCTGAGTCGCGCTGGTTGATGATCGCATCGATCGCCATCGCGGTTTTACCGGTCTGACGGTCACCGATGATCAGCTCACGCTGGCCACGGCCGATTGGAATCATCGCATCGACCGACTTATAACCGGTCTGAACCGGCTGGTCGACTGACTGACGATCGATAACGCCAGGTGCAATCACTTCAACCGGTGAGAAACCGTCGTTGTCGATTGCGCCTTTACCGTCGATAGGAGCACCCAGGGTGTTCACGACGCGGCCCAGCAGGCCACGGCCTACCGGTACTTCAAGAATACGGCCAGTACACTTAACCTTCATGCCTTCGGCGAGGTCAGCGTAAGGACCCATCACCACTGCACCAACCGAGTCACGCTCGAGGTTCAGGGCGATAGCGTAACGGTTACCCGGCAGGGCAATCATCTCACCCTGCATCACATCGGCCAGGCCGTGTACGCGGATGATACCGTCACTTACAGAAACAATCGTACCTTCGTTGTGAGCTTCACTCACGACATTGAACTGAGCAATGCGCTGCTTGATCAGTTCGCTGATTTCGGTGGAATTCAGTTGCATATGCTCCAGTCCCCTTAAGACTGCAAGACGTCAGCCAGACGGTCAAGACGGCCGCGTACGCTGCCATCAATAACCAGATCACCCGAACGGATGATCACGCCTGCCATCACAGACTTATCAATTTTGCAATTCAGCTTAACTTTGCGTGACAGACGTTTTTCCATCGCGGCGCTGATTTTATTCAGCTGGTCGTCACTCAGCGTACTGGCGGAGATAACATCAACTTCAGCGGTGGCTTCATGAGCGTCACGCAGTTCGATGTATTGAGCCAGTACAGCCGGAAGCGCTGTCAAACGTCCGTTTTCCGCCATCACCTTAATCAGGTTCTGCGCGGGTTCATCCAGTTGATCACCACAGACTGCATTAAACGACGCTGCCAGCGCTTCGGGTGCTAGTGCACCTGAGAGAAGATCAGCCATCTGTTCATTGCGAGCCACTTCTGCGGCAAACGCCAGCATCTGTTGCCAGCGTTCAATACTTTGATGCTCAACAGCAAAGTCAAAAGCTGCTTTGGCGTAGGGGCGAGCTACAGTAATCAGATCAGACATCAGCCCCTCCCTCCTTACAGTTCAGCGACCAGTTTATCAACGATGTCGCTGTTAGCAGCTTCATCCACGGAGCGTTCGATGATCTTCTCGGCGCCAGCCATAGCCAGCAACGCAACCTGCTTACGCAGTTCTTCACGCGCACGTTTGCGTTCGGCATCAATTTCAGCCTGCGCTTGTGTCACGATGCGATTACGTTCGTTTTCAGCTTCGGTTTTGGCTTCGTCCAGAATCTGCGCGCGACGCTTGTTCGCTTGCTCGATAATGACCTGAGCGTCTTCTTTGGCTTTCTTCAGCTGGTCGGTCGCATTAGCCTGCGCGAGATCCAAATCTTTCTTAGCACGTTCAGCAGAAGCAAGGCCTTCAGCAATTTCTTTCTGGCGCTTTTCGATAGCAGCCATAAGCGGCGGCCATACGTACTTCATGCAGAACGCGACAAACAGGATGAACGCGATAGCCTGGCCGAGGATTGTTGCATTAATGTTCACAGCACAATGCCTCTAGATTGAGTATTTAACTTTTCTGCCGTTATCATTGTGATAAGCGGCAGAATCCGTTCACCCTTGCACATTGTGCGCTGAGTGAACACAGGGCTTTAGGCGACAGCAAACATCACGTACAGACCCAGACCAACAGCGATCATCGGGATTGCATCCACCAGACCCATTACAACAAAGAACTGCGTGCGCAGCAGAGGAATCAGGTCAGGCTGACGAGCAGCGCCTTCCAGGAATTTTCCTCCGAGGATGCCGATACCGATCGCAGCACCGATTGCCGCCAGGCCCATCATCACAGCGGCAGCCATGTACAGCAGATCCATATTCAGGTTTTCCATGACAGTCTCCAGTTTGTTTCAGTTAAATGCTCCCTTCATCTCCCGGGCTTCAGCGGTGTGCGCTGTAACCCGGAATCAAGAGGGAAAGTAGTGTTGAGAAAAAAATCAGTGCTCTTCAGATGCCATCGACAGATAGACAATCGTGAGGACCATGAAAATGAAAGCCTGTAGCGAAATGATCAGGATGTGGAAAATGGCCCACGGCACATTCAGCACCCACTGCGACCACCACGGCAACAGACCGGCAATAAGGATAAAGATCAGTTCACCCGCATACATGTTACCGAACAGTCGTAAACCCAGTGATACAGGCTTAGACAGCAGGCTCACACCTTCCAGAATCAGGTTGATCGGGATGAAGATCGGGTGGTTAAAAGGCTGCAGCGTCAGCTCTTTCGTGAAGCCGCCAATGCCTTTCATTTTGATGCTGTAGAACAGAATCAAAATAAATACGCCCAACGCCATAGATAGCGTGATGTTCACGTCTGCAGACGGTACGACGCGCAGCGCCGGCAGGCCTAAACCTTTCTCAGCGATTGTCGGCAGCAAGTCGATTGGCAGCAGATCCATGAAGTTCATCAGGAAGACCCAGACAAAAATTGTCAGAGCCAGCGGGGCGATAAGTTTGCTCTTACCGTGATACATGTCGCGAACGTTACTATCGACGAAACCGACAACCAGTTCGATAGCCGCCTGCATTTTCCCTGGCACACCGCTGGTGGCAGACTTCGCCACGCTACGGAACAACACCAGGAAGATAATTCCCAGCACCATAGAGAAAAACATGGAATCGATATTTAATACCCAGAACGTCGCGGGAGCGTCGTGCGGATTCACTATCTCGAAGGTACGCAGGTCCAACTGAAGATGAGTCAGGTGGTGACCGATGTACTCTTGCGGAGTAGAGATTTCTCCTGCAGCCATGATGCCTCTTACCCTTTGTTGTTAATTACCGCCGGTGCCAGCATTTGAACCACCAGCACCGATAACCAGGTTATTCCGACCGGCCAGAAGACCGCCCTGAACAGACCCAACGCCACAATGAGCAAAATGATGGTCGCAAACACTTTGGCAATTTCACCTAAAGCGAAGCTCCACGCGACTCGCCCCGAAGCGGGGGGTTGCCCCTGCAGGCGCCAGGCTAAAAACAAAAACAATACGTTTGGCAGCCAGGCTGCCGCTCCGCCAGCAAGAGCAGAGACACCCCAGGTGACATCTTTAACAGCAAAGAGTGCGCCGATGATGACTATTGTCACCAGCTGAATCATCAGCACCGTTCTGGCGAATTTTACACTGTAAAGAGACACTGACATGACGCTGATACTCTCCTGCCCCGTTAGGGGTATGTCGCGTGTCGTATAAGACTGCCTTTGTGCAGTTGAGTCAAGCAGCAAAAGCCGTGCAAATTATACGGGCCGCACCTGCGATTTCAATCGGTAAGTAGCGAAAAGGTGAACAATTATTTAAATTTCTTTCCGGAGGGCTATTTTTCGAAAGATTACCCTTTGGAGATTCACGCTAATCAGACTGAAAATTCACTCGCATCTTGCTTTTAAAGCGTGCTTTAGATCACATAATAAGCACTCACAGCGCACTGAGTTTTATCTGTGACCTATTTAAGAACAATCTGTAAAAAACATTTAATCTTTAAAATCATAATGTTGAAATTATCAAATTGCGTATGCAAGTATGAATTCACAGAAAACGCGCTATTGACATCGAACTGTGCCTGAGAATCATGAAATTGATATTACGCACGCAAAGTTATTACCGCGATATATTTTCCGGCGTGACTACTTTTATTCCGCGACCCGCCTATACAAGTGATATTTCTGATAACTATTTGTGAACCAATCGTTAAATGTAACAGAGCTTTTCGGATAATTTCCGTCTCCGTTTTTAACCTCTGCTGATCCGGGGCTTAATCAAAATCTTTTATTGATAGCGCATAATTTGCACTTTTTTCTTCTGAGTCCGATTAAAACCCCGGCTAGCTGAAGGCCTACTGGTGACGAATGATGACCAGATGGCGGTCGCCTTCCAGCTGCGGCACCTGCAATTTTATCACCGCATCGGAGACATAGCCGGCCGGTAATTCAGCAATTTCATCGTCCGGACGGACCCCTTTAAGCGCGAAGAAGCGCCCTTCCCTTCCCGGCAGATGATGACACCAGTTCACCATGTCGGTCAGCGAGGCAAATGCACGACTGATTACGCCATCAAATGGCGGCTCAGCCGGAAATGCCTCAACCCGGCTCTTTACCGGGGTGATGTTAGTGAGTCCTAACTCATGCTGAACCTGACGCAGGAAGCGCACCCGCTTGCCCAGGCTGTCGAGCAGCGTAAAGTGCACATCGGGCATGACGATAGCCAACGGAATGCCAGGTAATCCTGGTCCGGTTCCGACATCAATAAAACGTGAGCCTTTCAGATGCGGTGCCACCACGATGCTGTCGAGGATATGGCGAACCAGCATCTGCTGCGGATCGCGCACGGATGTCAGATTGTAGGCTTTGTTCCACTTATCCAGCAGGCCGACATAGGCAACCAGCTGCTGTTTTTGTTGATCGGAGAGGGAAATACCGGCTGCATTTAGCAGCGACGTGAGTGTGTTGATCACAGCATAAGTCCATTCAGCGGGGGCGAGTCACCTCGCCCCGTTTCAGATCAGGCGCTCTTGCGCAGCAGACCCTGTTTTTTCAGATAGATAAGCAGAATTGAGATGGCCGCCGGGGTAATGCCGGAAATACGTGTTGCCTGACCAATCGACGACGGCTTGTGATCATTCAGCTTGGCGATCACCTCATTCGACAGCCCGTTTACCTGGCGGTAGTCGAGCTCCACCGGTAACAGCGTGTTCTCGTTACGCAGCTGGCGATCGATCTCTTCCTGCTGACGCGCAATATACCCTTCATATTTGACCTGGATCTCAACCTGCTCAGCGGCCTGCTCATCAGCCAGAGCCGGACCAAAGGCATCCAGCGTCATCAGCTTCAGATAAGTCAGCTCCGGACGGCGCAGCAGATCTTCACCGCTGGCTTCTTTGGTCAGCGGCGCGCTGAGAACCGTGTTCACTTCTGTCACATGCTCTGACTTCGGATGAACCCAGATATCCCGCAGGCGCTGACGCTCCTGTTCAATCGCTTCCAGTTTCTGATTGAAGCGTGCCCAGCGCGCATCATCCACCAGACCCAGCTCACGACCGGTTTCGGTCAGACGCAGGTCGGCGTTATCTTCACGCAGCATCAGACGATATTCAGCACGGGAGGTAAACATCCGGTACGGCTCTTTGGTGCCGAGTGTGCAGAGATCATCAACCAGCACGCCGAGGTAAGCCTGGTCACGACGCGGTGCCCAGCCCTCTTTGTCGGCTGACTGACGTGCCGCATTCAGACCCGCCAGCATCCCCTGCGCAGCAGCTTCTTCGTAGCCGGTTGTCCCATTGATCTGTCCGGCAAAGAACAGTCCGTGAATAAATTTACTCTCCAGCGTCGGTTTGAGATCGCGTGGATCGAAGAAGTCATATTCAATGGCATAACCCGGACGCACAATCTTCGCATTTTCCATACCCTGCATCGACCGGACGATCTGAATCTGCACGTCAAATGGCAGACTGGTCGAAATACCGTTCGGGTAGATCTCATTGCTGGTCAGCCCTTCCGGCTCCAGGAAGATCTGATGCGAGTTACGATCGGCAAAGCGCATGACTTTGTCTTCGATCGACGGGCAGTAGCGTGGGCCGATCCCTTCAATGATCCCGGCGTACATCGGGCTGCGATCCAGGTTATTGCGGATCACGTCATGGGTTTTCTCATTGGTATGAGTGATCCAGCAAGGCACCTGCTGCGGATGCTGAGAGGCATTTCCCATAAAAGAGAATACCGGCATCGGGTTATCGCCGTGCTGTGGACTGAGCACTGAAAAATCGATGGTGCGCGCATCGATACGCGGTGGCGTACCGGTCTTGAGGCGGTTTACCCTCAGCGGCAGCGCACGAAGTCGTTTTGCCAGCGGTATGGACGGGGGATCGCCAGCGCGACCACCACTGTAGTTGTCCAGACCGATATGAATTTTGCCGTCAAGGAACGTACCGACGGTGAGGACCACGGTTTTGGCGCGGAACTTCAGACCCATCTGGGTAACGGCACCGACCACACGATCGTTTTCCACGATAAGATCGTCGACCGCCTGCTGGAAGATCATCAGATTGGGCTGGTTCTCCAGTGCCGTTCGCACTGCCTGCCGGTAGAGCACACGATCCGCCTGAGCACGGGTTGCCCGCACTGCCGGGCCTTTACTGGCGTTTAGTATCCTAAACTGAATACCTGCCTGGTCAATCGCACTGGCCATCAGACCACCCAGGGCATCCACTTCCTTCACCAAATGTCCTTTGCCAATACCACCAATCGCAGGGTTACAGGACATTTGTCCAAGCGTATCAATGTTATGGGTGAGTAACAGGGTTTGCTGACCCATTCGGGCTGCCGCCATTGCGGCTTCGGTGCCCGCATGACCACCACCAATTACGATGACGTCAAAAGGATCCTGATAAAACATGAAGTGGTACCTCGGTTGATGAACTTGCAGGATCGTTGTCCTGGGGCGTGGATTCTACTCAAATTCCACCTGGGGTGAAAGCCACGGGATCGTCCGGTTTTAAAAGAAAGGATCTTAGATCTGTATATGATCTTTCTGTTAGATCTCTTATTAGGATCCCGCTTTTCTGTGGATATGTGTCAGAAGCTTTTCATAAACAACAGGATAAAGAGGATCACTACCTGTTAGTGATCGGTGATCCTGATCCGTATAAGCTGGGATCAAAATGGCATGTTATCCACAGCTCAAAAATCATTCTATCGTTGTTATTGGGATAACTACCGGTTATACGCAGTAAAAGAGGGTAGTTATCCACAAAATAAACGAGCGGAAAAGGATAAAATCAGCATCTTTCACTGGGGATCGTCACTATTTCGCGATCCCCAGCCCCTTTCAGATCGCCTTTTTCCAGCTTTCCAGCCAGGCTTCAGCCGGATCTTCAGGGATCTCATGCTCCAGCACGTCAATTTCCAGGCGATCGCCAATCTGACGGGCACCCTGAGCAATGAGCAGCGCTTCGATCTGGCGGATCGCGCCACAAAAGAGATCGTATTCATGATTGCCGAGTCCGATGGCACCAAACCGCACCTGAGAGAGATCGGGCTGGCTTTCTGTGATGGCTTCGAACAGTGGCAGCAGGTTGTCAGGAATATCGCCAGCACCGTGAGTTGAACAGACCACCAGCCAGATACCCTCGTGCGGCACCTCATCCAGCTCTGGCCCGTGCAGCACCTGGGTTGAGAAGCCCGCTTCCTGTAATTTTTCTTCGAGATGTTCAGCCACATACTCTGCGCTACCCAGAGTACTGCCACTGATTAAGGTAATATCGGCCATCTTGCTCTCCCGGACATTAAGGCGAGCATTGTACGCTGTGATCAAGCGGTGATCCACCTGTGGACAACAGGGTTAATAGATCAAGGGAGGCGAACGCAGCCGTTGTCAGCCGCCACATTCGTCAGGGATAAAATTATGCACAAGGCGGGAAGGATCAGGGCTTGATGGTACGCATGATCGGGTTTTGCAGCGAAATAAGGGTTTCTGTCGACTGGATTTCATCAATAGTCTGGATCTTGTTGATCAGCACCTGTTGCAGAGCGTCGATTGACCGGCACATTACTTTAATAAAGATGCTGTAGTGGCCGGTGGTGTACCAGGCCTCAACCACTTCATCCAGCGCATCCAGTTTGCTCAGCGCCGCCGGATAGTCACGCGCGCTCTTGAGGATAATGCCGATAAAACAGCAGACATCAAACCCCAGCTGGCGCGGATCGATATCAACCCGGGTGCCCAGGATAATGCCTGCCTGCTTCATCTTTTCCACACGCACATGAATGGTGCCGGGGCTGACATTAAACTGTTTTGCCAGCTCGGCGTAAGCGGTGCGCGCGTTATCCAGCAGGGCATTCAGAATGCCGCGATCCAGGTTATCGAGCTGCAGATGTTCGGCCATGGCCATCCTCGTTATTGGTCTGCTTAAGTAAACAAAGGTGAATGTGCAGCAAAATAACGGTTCAGGCAACTACCGGCAGCGACGGGCGTCGCTGCCGGTTCACTTAGCGTTTGCGCCAGACGGTGACCTGCGCCAGCGTGTGCTGGAACTTGCGGGCCGTTTCGCGGATCACAAACGGTTTATCCTGCGGCTCATCGACCAGGTCGAAGTCCGCCGCCAGCAGACGCTGCAGAGCCTGCAGCGTCGTCAGTGCTTCACCATTTTCACGCACGCCGCCCAGCCAGTTCTCTTTCGGCGTGAAATCTTCCAGCCAGGTATAAGGCGATGAGAGCAGCAGAATGCCGCCCTGACGCAGCATCGGCGTGACATCACGCAGGAAGCGAGCAGGCTGACGCAGACGATCGATCAGGTTGGAGGCGAGCACAAGGTCATAACGGCCAGGCTGCGGCTTGAGGTTACAGGCGTCGCCCTGAACAAACTGAATCCGCTGCGCCAGTTCGCGCTCCAGCGCGAAATCTTTCAGGCGAACCTGACGATACTCAACCAGATCGCCTTCCTGCGGCAGCAGATAACGGAAGTCTTCGCCGCTGGCCAGCTGCAGCGCCACATCAATGAAGCGCGCCGAATAGTCCATCCCGGTAACGCGTTCAAAGTGGCGAGCCAGTTCAAAACTGGCGCGCCCGGTGGCACAGCCGATATCGAGTGCGTCGCCATGTGCAGTGGTGTAGTTCAGCGCCAGCTTCACCAGGCTTTCGGCATAGTTATCTACGCCGAAATAGCGCGGGCCATACTGGAAGTCGAGGTACTGCGACACCATCGCGTCTGATTCATACGGGTTCGGCGCCATCGTCTCCTGATGGCTGGAAACCACGTAGCGGAAACCGGCATGCTGGAAGAAGTGGCGGCGGAACGCATAGCGTGCAGATTTCAGCGCTTCGTTGCCGGTCGAGATCCAGCTGCCGCCTTTGATCAGCGAATGTTTACCATCAAACGTCGGGGTAGAGAAATCATCGTAAAGCGGGTGAACTTTGAACCCTTCAAAGCCATTGGTCGGCGTAGTCGTCCACTGCCAGACGTTACCGACGATATCGAAGAACTCGCCCTGAGCGAAGAGATCGACCGGCGACGAGGAAGCCCAGTACGCCAGGTTGATGTTGCCTGGCGCCCGATCCCAGTCCGGCTGATCGCCCGCGACCTGTTCGCGTAGCTGAGCCCACTCTGCTTCACAGGGGAGTTGAATGTTCATGCCAGTCTGATCTGCTTTCCAGCGACAGAAGGCTGCGGCTTCCAGCTGATTGACCTCAGCAGGCCAGTCCCATGGCATCGCGACTTCTTCACTCATCACACGCAGTTTAAGCTGATCGGGCATCGCAGGTGTACCGACCCAGAAAGTGGGCATCTCTGCTTTGGCAAACTGACACCAGCCCCAGCCTTCATCATCCCACCAGCGGGCGTCCTGATAACCGCCCGCCTCAACGAACGCCAGAAATTCAGCGTTGCTGACCAGCATTTTGCTCGCCTGGAATGGCTGCAGCTTCACCTGCTGGCGGCCATATTCGACATCCCAGCCGTAGGTATCGTCGGTTTTACCTAGCGTGACGGTGCCGCCGGGCATGGGCAGCAGCGTATTGGCCGGCACAGCCTCGCGCTGGTGGCGTGCCATCGGGCATGCCGGCCACGCGGCTTGTGGTCTGACCCACTCGATCGGTAACTGGCGGAGCAGCACACTGGAGGTTTCCAGATGAATACGCTCATGTTCAATGCCCATCAGGATCACCCAAGCCGGGCTCTCCCAGCTGATCGGCAGCGTGATCGGAATGGTCTGGATCAGATCGCTGACGAGCGCTTTAACACGCCCGCGGTATGCACGGACTTCTTCGATGGTGGGCCAGTCATAGTGACTGTCATTGAGATCGTCCCAGCTCATCTCATCCACACCAATCGCCATCATCGCTTCGATATGATCGTCAAGACGTGCGTCGATAAGGCGTCCGGCCATCAGCTTATTAATGTAGAAGGTGGCGGTGTGGCCAAAATAGAAAATTAATGGATGGCGCAGCGGAATGGCTTTAGTAAACCAGGCCTTTGAATCGGCCAGACAGGTGAACAGACTTTCATACTGTTCCCAGGTCTGATGAAAATAGGCCAGCAACTCGGCACGTTTTTGTTCAATGTTCTGGCCGGAGAGCAATAACGTCCGCGTTGGTGCAGGCAAATCGCGGTGAGGTTGAGCAAGCGTCACAGGAAGCTCCAGATTGCTGAGTAAGTGAAACGGTAATTTACTATAGCAAAGAAGCTTTTCTGTCAGATGACTTAACGGCGCCAGTGCCGCAACAGGCGGCTTTTCATGCCGGTATCGAAACGCCAGATATGGTCGAAGATGCGCAGAATGCCTGGTTTCCCGTGGACCGACATGGCGACGGCATGAAAACGTTGCTGATTGTGTCGCTGGCGTTTTTTAATCGCCCCGATCACCTCTTCTGGCAGACGCTGGGCGATAAAATCGGAGACGATCACCGCATCAGCTTCCTGCCACAATGCGCCTTCCATCCGGGTTACAACGGAAGAGAGACAGGCGGCCAGATCGGTGCCGCCGCGAAAACGCTGGCTCAGAAAGCGAATCGCCTGTTCCAGCCCGTCGTCACCGGTCAGCTCATAGCCAATCACCTCATGGGCAAACAGCATAATGTAGCAGCGACGGCGATCGGCCAGCGCGACCTTTAGCAATGCCAGACACAACGCTTTGGCGCAGCGCTCATTGAAGCCACCCATCGAACCGGAGGTATCAACGCAGACGATGAATGGCCCGCGCGGCTGCTCTTCATGCTGCTGGTGGCTGGCCGGACGCATTGTCACCTTTTCATGCCAGGCATCGCCCTGCAGCTTGTAGGTCAGCAGCCGTTTCTCTACCAGCCGCCGGTAAAACTCCAGCTCCAGTTCGCTGATGCTTAGCGCAGCTAACTCCGGTGGCAGCAGACGCAGCACGTCATCGCTTTGATGAATACCGCTGACCTCTTCCGGCACGGACGCAGGCTCCTGCACCAACTGATGAAAAGCCTCCATCGGGGCATCCTGCGACGGCACCGATTTTGCCTCGCGGCTGCGACCCAGCTGTTGGGCCAGTTTCAGCAGCTCTGGCTGCTGCGCCAGAAAGTCGCCATATTGCAGCATTAACTGATAGTCGCCAGGCTGCAGTGACGCTTTGCTCATATCCCACAACCGGCCAGCGGCGGCTTCATCATCGTCGCCGAGAATGGGGGTCAGTTGACCGCTCAGCGCCATGCGCTGCTGCAGTTCGGCCAGCAGGCGTTCGCGCTGCTGCTCCAGCAACTGCTGATTCAGCGTCAGGGTCTGTAAGGTCAGGCTCAGCCGCCAGCGCTGCAAAAAAAGCTGGTGCTGTGCGCTGCTGAGATGGCTGATATCGGTATGCTGCAGCAGCCGGTTAGCTTCATCAAGAAAGGGGGACGGCAGGCTTTCAAGTGCCTGAAGTGTGGCATTCAGCTGGTGGCTGAATTCACGATCGCTGAGGAGTTGTACCCGCTGGAAAAGCTGAAACTCTTCGGCCAGTGTCGACGGAACCGGCGTGGCTTTGAGGTCGGCATTGATCTCCGCTCGCCAGCGCGGCACATCGCGCAGCAGCGCTTTTTTCAGGCCGGGAAACTTTTCAAAAAACAGCGCCAGCTGTGGCGACGCCAGCAAGGCAATAATCAGCTCTTCAATCAGTTCGGTCTCACCCACTGAGAGCAGCGTACTGAGCGTCTCCACTGAGATCATTTACGCGCCTGTTTCAGCTGTTCCGCCACATCCTGCAGGCTGGTTTCCACCCGCGCCAGCCAGTCATCACTGATGAACAGGCAGCGCTGATGCTGACTGAACTGGTGTCGCTGCGACCGCAGTTCACTCTCCAGTGCATCCAGCGCTTCGGTGATCTCACCGGGCAGCGGCTCGCTATTGCTGACGCCTGGCAGTGTCAGGCGCGACGATTGCAGGCTCACATCCCGGATCGCCAGGCAGTGCTGCGCATCGACCTGTAAATCCAGGCTCTGCGCAAAGCCAATCCCATTGAGCTTGCCGCGCACTTCGCCGCCTTTTTGCAGCCACTGATTCAGTGCATCACGCGCAATCACCAGATGGCTTACCTGCATATCATGCAGCATCAGCGGCTTTTGCAGCATCAGTGTCAGTTGCTCATCGGTAAAGCTTTCCGGCAGATCGTAATGGGGTTTGCGACTGAACATGCCGCTGTGTTTTTCCAGGGTGATCGCCTGCGCGATGCTCTGCTGTTGCTGCAGGGCCATACGACGCGCTTTTATCTGATGCAGTTTTAGCAGCATCGGCTGCTGCTGCCAGGCGTGCTGCGTCATCAACTGATCGATTTCGCGTTCCAGTAATTGCATGGACGCGACGTCATGCCAGAGACAATCTTTCAGCAGAATCAGGTCAATCGGCGCAATCACGTTGCGCCCGCTGTAAAAGGCGCTGGCCTGCAGCAGATGAATCGCTTTCTTCCAGCGGCGATCGGAAATGTAAGGCGCGGCGGGCTGGCTCTCCAGCTGCTGACGCAGCTGATAAATCAGCTCAAACACTGCATCGGGCAGACTGACCTGACTGATGCCGAGCTGCCATTGCGCATATTCTTCATCGCTGATGCGCAAGGATTCTGCGACCGGATTAGTGTGCTCATCCTGCTGGTGGGTCAGCATGCTGCGAAAGTTCTGCTTCTCATGCACATTATCCAGCCACAGGCGGATCAGCATCCGGTCGTAGAGCGCTTCAAGGCCGCTATCCGCTTCCGGCAGTTCATTTGAGGCCGTGACCAGCAGCCGCATCGGGATGGTCTCTTCGCTATCGCCATTGCGGAAGCGGCGTTCGTTGATAGCCGTCAGCAGGGTATTCAGAATCGCCGGGCCGGCTTTCCAGATCTCATCCAGAAAAACAATCTCCGCGTCGGGGAGATACCCTTTGGTCAGACGCTGATAGCGCCCCTCATCCTTCAGCGCCTGGATGGAGAGTGGGCCAAACACCTCTTCCGGTGTTGAAAAACGCGTCATCAGATATTCAAAGGCGCGGGCATGCTGAAAAGCATATTTGAGGCGGCGGGCAATCAGGCTCTTGGCAATGCCAGGTGGTCCCAGCAGGAACACGCTTTCGCCACTCAGCGCTGCAAGCAGGCAAAGACGAATGGCATGATGCCGCTCATACAATCCTTTTTCTAACGCGTTGCTAAGGCGAGAAATTCTTTCTGCCAAAAGATGGGGTTGAGCCATAATCACATCAATGTCCTTACGATCGTCGGGCCGCCGCGCTTAAGCAAGCGCTTTACTCTATAGATCATCATGCGTGAAAGCGTTGATAGCTGTCAGCTTTTTTGTTTCAGAAGGTTTGCCTGATTTTAAAACGACGCTAAATAACGCTTTATCGTCAGAAACGACCCCGTTACCCTGCCAGACAGGCGAAGCGGCTATAGGAATTTTTGGTAAACCGTGCATACTGTGCGCTTTTTGATGGCCTGAGCGAGAGGTTTTTGCGCCTCTTAGACTCCAACAAAAGATAACTCTATGAGCTCGGATAATAAGCAGTCACTTCGCGGATTAACGCTGGCCGCGATTGGTGTTGTTTACGGGGATATCGGCACCAGTCCGCTGTATACCCTGCGTGAATGTCTTTCAGGACAGTTCGGCTTCGGCGTTGAGCGGGAAGCGGTGTTTGGCTTTCTGTCGCTGATTTTCTGGCTGCTGGTGCTGGTGGTTTCACTGAAGTACATCAGTTATGTGATGCGCGCAGACAACGCCGGTGAAGGCGGAATACTGACATTGATGTCGCTGGCGGGCCGCCATACTGGTGCTCGCGCTACGGCGGTGCTGGTGATCATGGGCCTGATTGGCGGCAGCTTCTTCTATGGGGAAGTGGTTATCACGCCGGCCATTTCGGTGATGTCAGCTATTGAAGGTCTGGAGATTGCCGCGCCGTCGCTGGATCCCTTTATTGTGCCCATGTCGATTGCGGTGCTGACGCTGCTGTTTGCGATTCAGAAACATGGTACCGGCATGGTGGGCAAACTCTTTGCACCGGTCATGCTGGTGTGGTTCCTGGTGCTGGCGATCCTTGGGGTCAACGGCATTATGAAAAACCCGGAAGTGCTGCATGCGCTGAATCCCGCCTATGCGGTCGAATTCTTCCTGCACTATAAATCCGTCTCCTTCTTTGCGCTTGGCGCGGTGGTGCTGGCGATTACCGGGGTTGAAGCGCTCTATGCCGATATGGGGCACTTCGGTAAAGTGCCGATTCGGCTGGCCTGGTTCTCGGTCGTGCTGCCGTCGCTGGTGCTGAACTACTTTGGTCAGGGCGCGCTGTTACTTAGCGATCCCAAATCAATTAAAAACCCCTTCTTCCTGCTGGCGCCAGACTGGGCGCTGATTCCTATGCTGATTCTGGCGACGCTGGCCACGGTTATCGCCTCGCAGGCGGTGATCTCTGGTGTCTTCTCGCTGACGCGTCAGGCGGTACGACTGGGCTATCTGCCGGGGATGCGCATCATCCACACCTCTGAGCGCGAATCGGGCCAGATTTATATTCCGGTGATTAACTGGGTGCTCTACTTCGCGGTACTGATTGTGATTATCAGCTTTGAGCACTCAAGTAATCTGGCTGCAGCCTACGGTATTGCGGTGACCGGCACCATGGTGCTGACCGCAATGCTCTCCTGCACCGTGGCGGTTAAAAACTGGCACTGGAACAAACTGGCGGTGGCCGTCATTCTGGTATTAATGCTCTGCATCGACGTGCCGCTGTTTACCGCCAACCTGGTAAAAATCTTCTCCGGTGGCTGGTTGCCGCTCTGTCTCGGCCTGGTGATGTTTATCATTATGACGACGTGGAAAAGCGAGCGTTTCCGCCTGCTGCGCCGTATGCACGAACACGGCAACTCTCTGGAGGCAATGATTGCGTCACTGGAGAAATCGCCGCCGGTTCGCGTACCAGGCACGGCGGTTTATATGTCGCGTGCGCTGAATGTCATTCCGTTTGCCATGCTGCATAACCTTAAGCACAACAAAGTATTGCATGAGCGGGTTGTGCTGCTGACGTTGCGAACGGAAGATGCGCCTTACGTGCACAACGTGCGTCGCGTCACTATTGAGCAGCTGTCGCCGACCTTCTGGCGCGTGGTGGCCAGCTACGGCTGGCGCGAAACGCCAAACGTCGAGGAGATTTTCCACCGCTGCGGGCTGGAAGGGCTTAACTGCCGCATGATGGAGACGTCGTTCTTTATGTCGCATGAGTCGCTGATCATCGGCAAACGTCCTTGGTATCTGCGCCTGCGCGGCAAACTCTTCCTGGCGCTGCAGCGCAATGCGCTCCGCGCGCCAGACCAGTTTGAGATCCCGCCAAACCGGGTGATCGAGCTGGGCACTCAGGTCGAGATTTGATCTGCAGCGCCCGCCTTACGGGGCGGGCGCTGACCAGTGCAGCATGACGCATAACCCGCCGCCGGATCGCTGACTGAAGGTGACCCGCATTCCGTGCAACTGGGCAATGTTGCGGACTATCGACAATCCCAGCCCGCTACCACTCTTCTCCTGACCTGGCGGTCGCCAGAAACGCTCACCGAGCCGTTGCAGATCCGCTGGACTCAGCCCCTCGCCGTTATCCTCCACCGACAGACTATTTGCCTGCAACCGCACATCGACTTCGCTGCCCGCAGGTGTATAGCGAATGGCGTTATCCAGCAGATTCCTCACCAGCAGTGACAGTAACAGCGGATGCCCCTGAATCTGCGGATCGGCCTCTGCATGCAGTCTCAGCGTCACACCGGCTTTGTCCGCCAGCGGCAGCTGTGCGGCGAGCATCTCCTGCACCGTGCGTTTCAGTGCCACCGGTTCGAAAGCGCTACGCGCATCGTCGGCTTCAACCCGCGAGAGCGTCAGCAACTGATCCACCAGCCGTGTTGCGCGGACAATCCCGGCATTCAGTTGCTGTAGCGCATGGGTTCGCATCACTTCATCATCCGCAGTCAGCTGGATCACTTCGCTTTGCACCTGCAGCGCCGCCAGCGGGCTGCGCAGCTCATGCGCGGCATCGGAGGTAAAGCGTCGTTCACGCTGCATCATGGCGCTGATGCGGCTGAACAGACCATTGAGCGCGACCATCAGCGGTTGAACCTCTTTTGGCACGCGGTCTGCCTGCAGCGGCGTATCATCATCCGGTGCGCGCTGTGCGAGCTGCTGTGCCAGCGTCTTCAGCGGCCGCAGTTCAGACCAGACCAGACCGATTAGCAACAGCAACATAAAGGGCAGCGCGATCAGCCAGGGCAGCACACTGGCTTTCATCACATCCCGCGTCATGTCATCACGGTATTCCGACTCCTGACCCACCACCACCCGAAACTGCTTATCGGGTGTGGTCAGCCAGACAAATCGCCAGCGATCGTCATCATTGGTGAGCTGACCCTCATGAAATCCCTGATACTCCGCCTCAAACGGCAGATAACGACCATTATCGCCATCATTCATCACCTGCCTGCCGTCACGCGTGAAGACAGCAAAGGCCAGTGCATCATCATCCTGTTCACCGCGATGGTGGCGCAGCATCTCTTTGGTTCTGGGCAGCGTGGTCTTGTCCAGCGAGGAGAAATCCAGCGTCAGCAGACGCTTGGCCAGCAGCATCTGCTGGGTATCAAAGAGCTCATCAAGCGTTTCACGCGTCTGATGCCAGGCACTCAGGCTGGCACTGGCCCAGCATATGCCGAGCAGCAGCACAAAACCGATGCCCAGCCGCAGAAACAGGCTCATTGATCGCATTCGGCGGCCCCCAGGATATAACCGACGCCGTGGAGTGTGCGGATAAACGCGCTGCCCAGCTTTTTACGCAGATGATGGATATGCACTTCCACCGCATTGCTGGAGACGTCGGCGTCCCAGCTGTAGAGCTTTTCTTCCAGCTGGCTACGCGTCAGCACCCGACCCGGGTTTCGCATAAAGAGTTCCAGTAGCGCCAGTTCACGGCTTTTCAACTCAATCGTCTCACCCTCGCGCATTACACTGTGGCTGCCGGGGGTCAGCACCACGTTACCGTGGCGCAGTTCGGGCTGCAGCTGACCGTGACGACGGCGAATTAGCGCCTGTAAGCGAGCGGCCACTTCGGTTAAGGCAAAGGGCTTACACAGATAGTCATCCGCGCCCATCTGCAGGCCTTCGACCCGCTGATCGAGCGCATCGCGGGCGGTCAGAATCAGTACCGGCACATCGTTGCCCTGTTGTCGCCACTGTCGCAGGATATCGAGTCCATCCCGCTCTGGCAGAGAGAGATCCAGAATGACTGCATCCCAGGGCGCAGCCTCCAGCGCGTTAAAGCCCGACTCACCCGATGTAAACCAGTCAATGCTGAAGCCCAGTTTGCTCAGTCCCGCTTTAATACCGTCGCCAATTAAGCGATCGTCTTCAATCAGTAAAATACGCATCACGTCTCCCTGTTCCGATAGCGCTTTATACGAAGCAACTTCCTTACTGTACAGCTGATTTCGGCGAAAATAGCTTATTTTTACCGCTTAAGAAGCTGTTAAGAACTCTATGGTCAAATGGGCATGTTCAAACCGAAAACACCACTGAGAAAGGGGTACACCATGAAAAAGCACGCTGCAATTCTGGCCGTCGTTATGCTGGCTTCCGCCCCGGTTTTCGCTGCACAGCAGGGCGGATTTGTTGATCCCAGCGCGCCAGCCGCACAGACGCAGTCAGCAACCGGTCAGGGCGGCTTCAGTGCTGATCACACCAGTGTGGTGACTGTGAAGCAGGCTGAAGAGATGAAAGATGACAGCTGGATCACGGTGCGCGGCAAGCTGGAGAAACAGATGGGCAAGGAAGATTATCTGTTCCGCGACCAGACCGGCACCATGAAAGTCGAGATTGACCACAAGCACTGGAACGGCCAGACCATCACGCCCAAAGATAACGTTGAGCTGACGGGTGAACTGGATAAAGATTTCAACAGCATTGAGATGGACGTTAAGCAGGTTAAAAAACTGCCTTAATTTTTTCCTTCAGGGCCGCATTCGCGGCCCTTTTTTCTGCCCGTTCCCCGCCTTAATGCAAATTTCCCCCCGCGTGAGCGAAACGTTTCGATGGCGATCACAGATTTCTGTTTTGCCCGTTGAGTTGATGGCGGCTTTTCATACACTCCCAGCAGCGAAACGTTTCGCTGTGGAGTGAAAAGATGAAAAAAGGTCGCCTGTTAAACGCTGAACTCTCTCATGTGATTGCCCGCCTGGGACACACGGACACGCTGACAATTGCTGATGCAGGCTTGCCCATTCCGGCAGGACCGCAGCGCATCGACTTAGCGCTCACGCCGGGTACGCCCGATTTTATGCAGGTGGTTAATGCTGTCGCACTGGAGATGCAGGTAGAGAGCGCCCTGATCGCGGAGGAGATTAAGCAGCATAATCCGCAACTTCATAGCGCACTGGTCGCCGTGCTCGAAGCCTTGCAACAGCACCAGGGGAATATCATCACCATCAGCTACACCAGTCATGAACAATTCAAACAACAAACGCAGCGTAGTCAGGCAGTCATTCGCAGCGGAGAGTGTTCTCCGTTTGCGAATGTCATCCTCAGCGCCGGTGTGACCTTCTGAGGCCGCTATGCAACCTTTACTGCAACTCGACGGCATTGAAAAATCCTTTCCGGGTGTAAAAGCCCTCAAGGGAGCGTCGCTGAATGTCCGGGCAGGACGCGTGATGGCGCTGGTGGGCGAGAACGGCGCAGGCAAGTCCACCATGATGAAAGTGCTGACCGGGATCTATCAATATGATGCCGGTACGCTGCGCTGGCTCGGCAAAGAGACCCGTTTCAGTGGACCGAAAGCGTCTCAGGAAGCGGGCATTGGCATCATCCATCAGGAACTGAACCTGATCCCTCAGTTAACCGTGGCGGAGAATATTTTTCTCGGTCGTGAATATGTGGGGCGTTTTGGCCGTATTCAGTGGCCGCGTATGTATGACGAAGCGGATGCGCTGCTTAAACGTCTTAATCTGCGCTTCAATAGCCACAAGCTGGTGGGGGATTTGTCGATTGGCGATCAGCAGATGGTCGAAATCGCCAAAGTCCTGAGTTTTGAGTCGCAGGTCATCATCATGGATGAACCGACCGATGCGTTGACCGATACCGAGACGCTGTCGCTGTTCCGGGTGATCAACGAACTGAAAGCGCAGGGCTGCGGCATCGTCTACATCTCGCATCGCATGAAAGAGATCTTTGAGATCTGCGATGACGTCACGGTGTTCCGCGACGGTCAGTTTATTGCTGAACGTCCGGTCAGCGAGCTGACCGAAGAGAGCCTGATTGAGATGATGGTCGGCCGTAAGCTGGAAGATCAATATCCTCATATTGATCAGGCGCCGGGCGACGTGCGGCTGAAAGTGGATAACGTCAGCGGACCGGGCGTGGACAACGTCAGCTTCAGCCTGCGCAAAGGTGAAATCCTCGGCGTATCTGGTTTGATGGGCGCGGGCCGTACTGAACTGATGAAAGTGCTTTATGGCGCCTTGCCGCGTCGCGAAGGCAGCCTGTGGCTCAATGGTCGGGAAGT
Organism: Candidatus Pantoea rara; assembly: GCF_051136265.1. Classification (NCBI taxonomy): domain Bacteria; kingdom Pseudomonadati; phylum Pseudomonadota; class Gammaproteobacteria; order Enterobacterales; family Erwiniaceae; genus Pantoea; species Candidatus Pantoea rara. The sequence continues at coordinate 71,851 of NZ_CP194942.1, forward strand.
GGTGACACGTTCGCCGCAGGATGGACTGGCTAACGGCATTGTCTATATCTCCGAAGATCGTAAGCGCGATGGCCTGGTACTGGGCATGTCAGTGAAAGAGAACATGTCGCTGACGGCCCTGCGCTATTTCAGTCATGGCAGCGGCACGCTGAAACATGCGGCAGAGCAGCTGGCTGTAGGCGATTTTATCCGGCTGTTCAACGTTAAAACGCCTTCCATGGAACAGCCAATTGGCCTGCTTTCGGGCGGTAACCAGCAGAAAGTGGCAATTGCCCGCGGTCTGATGACCCGGCCCAACGTGCTGATACTGGACGAACCGACACGCGGTGTGGATGTCGGTGCGAAGAAAGAGATCTATCAACTGATTAACCAGTTTAAAGCCGAAGGGCTGAGCATCATCCTGGTCTCCTCGGAAATGCCGGAAGTACTGGGCATGAGCGATCGGATTCTGGTGATGCATGAAGGCCGTATCAGCGGCGAATTTACCCGAGAAGAAGCCACTCAGGAAAGCCTGATGGCAGCCGCCGTAGGCAAGCAACACAGCGAGGATTTAGTGGTATGACGACCCAAACTTTACCGGCCAGCCGTCGCTGGTTTAGCAAAAGCTGGCTACTGGAACAGAAGTCGCTGATTGCGCTGATGGTGCTGATCGCCGTGGTGGCAAGCCAGAGCCCGAACTTCTTTACTGTGGCAAACCTCTTCAACATTCTGCAGCAGACCTCGGTTAACGCCATTATGGCGGTCGGGATGACTCTGGTGATCCTGACCTCCGGTATCGACCTCTCTGTGGGGTCGTTGCTGGCCCTGACGGGCGCGGTCGGTGCATCGCTGGTGGGCATGGAAGTCAATGCCCTGGTTGCGGTGGCGGCTTCGCTGGCGCTGGGGGCGGCAATCGGTGCCCTGACCGGGACCATTGTGGCGCGCGGCAAGGTACAGGCGTTTATCGCTACGCTGGTCATGATGCTGCTGCTGCGCGGTGTCACCATGGTCTACACCGACGGCAGCCCGATTAACACCGGCTTCAGTGCCAATGCCGATCTGCTGGGCTGGTTTGGTATTGGTCGCCCGCTGGGTATCCCTGCGCCGGTCTGGCTGATGGCGCTGGTCTTTATCGCCGCCTGGTACATGCTGCAACACACCCGCCTGGGCCGCTACATCTATGCGCTAGGCGGCAATGAAGCGGCAACGCGTCTCTCAGGCATTAATGTGAACCGCGTCAAAATCATCGTCTATTCACTGAGTGGCATGCTGGCAGCGCTGGCGGGCACCATTGAAGTGGCGCGTCTCTCTTCGGCACAGCCGACAGCGGGCACCGGCTATGAGCTGGATGCGATTGCTGCGGTCGTACTGGGCGGAACCAGCCTGGCAGGCGGCAAAGGCCGTATTTTCGGCACCCTGATTGGCGCGCTGATCCTCGGCTTCCTGAACAACGGCCTGAACCTGATGGGCGTCTCTTCGTACTACCAGATGATCGTTAAAGCGGTAGTCATCCTGCTGGCGGTGCTGGTGGATAATAAAAGCAGTAAATAACTCTGACCTTACACAGGATAACAAGATGAAAAAGTTAACCGCACTGGCCATGATCCTCGGCGCAACGCTCAGTACCAGCGCTATGGCAAAAGATACCATCGCGCTGGTGGTTTCAACCCTTAACAACCCGTTCTTTGTCTCCCTGAAAGAGGGTGCACAGAAAGAAGCCGACAAGCTGGGCTACAACCTGGTCGTGCTGGATTCACAGAACAACCCGGCGAAAGAGCTGGCGAACGTGCAGGATCTGACCGTTCGCGGCACTAAGCTGCTGCTGATCAACCCGACTGACTCTGATGCCGTAGGCAACGCAGTGAAGATGGCTAACCAGGCGAACATTCCGGTTATCACTCTGGATCGCGTTGCTGCACAGGGCACCGTGGTCAGCCACGTCGCTTCTGATAACCGTTTCGGCGGTAAAATGGCCGGTGACTTCATCGCCAAAAAAGTCGGCGAAAACGCCAAAATTATTGAGCTGCAGGGCATTGCTGGTACCTCTGCTGCACGCGAACGTGGCGAAGGCTTCAAACAGGCCGCTGATGCGCATAAATTCCAGATCCTCGCCAGCCAGCCTGCGGACTTTGACCGTACTAAAGGTCTGAACGTCATGCAGAACCTGCTTCAGGCGCATCCGGATGTTCAGGCGGTATTCGCTCAGAACGACGAAATGGCACTGGGTGCACTGCGTGCACTGCAGACCGCCGGAAAAACAGGTGTGATCGTGGTTGGTTTTGACGGCACTGCTGATGGCGTTAAAGCCGTAGAAGCTGGCAAACTGTCTGCGACCGTGGCACAGATGCCAGACAAAATTGGCATGATCGGCGTGGATACCGCTGATAAAGTGCTGAAGGGTGAAAAAGTGAAGGCGATCAATCCGGTCGACCTGAAGCTGGTCACTCAATAACTCAAAGAAAAGCAGGGCACCGCGCCACCCTCCCGGTGGCGCACTTATTCCGGACTCCCCTAATGAGCAAAAACGCAAAACTGGCCGTTCTTGGCAGTATTAACGCTGACCACATCCTTAATCTGGCGCACTTCCCTCGTCCCGGTGAAACGGTGATCGGGCAGAAGTATCAGATTGCGTTTGGCGGTAAAGGTGCAAATCAGGCAGTAGCCGCTGGTCGTGCTGGTGCCGATATCGCGTTTATCGCCTGTGTAGGCGCGGACGACATTGGCGAACGTATTCGCGAGCAGCTCACACAGGACAATATTGATACCTCGCCGGTCGAGGTCGTCGAGGGTGAGTCGACCGGTGTCGCGATGATTTTCGTCAACGGTGATGGTGAGAACAACATCGGCATCTACTCGGGTGCAAACGCGGCGTTAACACCCGATTGCGTAGCGCGTCATCAGCAGGTTATCGCCGATGCCGATGCACTATTAATGCAGCTGGAATCGCCACTGGAAAGCGTGCTGGCCGCCGCGACCTTCGCCCGGCAGCATCAGACGCAGGTTATTCTCAATCCGGCACCCGCTTCCCGTCTCTCAGATGAGCTGCTGGCGCTGATCGACATTATTACGCCGAATGAGACCGAAGCCGAGAGTCTGACCGGCATTGCGGTCAACAACGATGAAGATGCGGCTCGCGCTGCGGAAGTGCTGCATGCCAAAGGCATCGGCACGGTACTGATTACGCTCGGTCGACGCGGTGTCTGGCTAAGCGAGCAGGGTGACGGTCAGCGCATTGCGGGCTTCAGCGTTAAAGCTATCGACACCATCGCGGCGGGTGACACTTTTAACGGTGCCTTTATTACCGCGCGACTGGAGCAGAAACCCATGTACGACGCGGTGCGATTTGCCCATGCCGCCGCCGCTATTGCCGTTACCCGCTCGGGTGCGCAGCCCTCCGTGCCGTGGCGCGCGGAGATCGATGATTTTTTGCAGCAACAGGGCTAAGCACTTGAGCACCATGAAAGATGTCGCTCGCCTGGCGGGCGTATCTACCTCCACTGTCTCGCACGTGATCAATAACAATCGCTTTGTCAGTGAAGGCGTGCGGGAAAAAGTTGAGCAGGCCATCCGCCACCTTAACTACGCCCCTTCTGCGCTGGCGCGCAGTCTGAAGATCAATCAGACGCACACCATTGGTATGCTGCTGACCACCAGTAGTAACCCCTTTTATGCCGAAGTGGTGCGAGGCGTGGAGGAGAGCTGTTATCAGCGTGGCTACAGTCTGATTCTTTGTAACACGGCAGGTAATGAGGAGCGGATGAACCGCAGCCTGGAAACGCTGATGCAGAAGCGCGTCGATGGTTTACTGATCATGTGTACTGAAAGTCACCTGCCCTCGGCAGACATTTTGAACCGTTATCCTTCTATACCTGCGGTGATGATGGACTGGGCTCCCTTTGAAGGCCGCGGTGACATTATTCAGGATAACGCGCTGCTGGGCGGAGAGCTGGCGACGCAGCATCTTATCGACAGCGGTTATACCCGCATCGCCTGTATCGCCGGTCCGCAGGATAAAACCCCGGCACGTATGCGTCTGGAAGGTTATCGCAACGCCATGACAAAAAGTGGCCTGGAGATTCTTCCCGGCTATGTAGTCAATGGGGACTTTGAATTTCAGGGGGGTTACAACGGGATGGTCGAGCTGCTGGCGCTGGAAACGCCGCCGGAAGCCGTATTTACCAGTAACGATGCGATGGCAGTCGGCGTTTATCACGCGCTCTATCAGGCCGGGATGCGGGTTCCGCAGCAGATGGCGGTCATGGGATATGACGATATTGAACTGGCGCGTTATCTCACTCCGCCACTGAGTACCATCCATCAGCCGAAAGATGCGCTGGGTGAACTGGCGATAGACACCTTAATTCATCGTCTCAGCGATCCCGACGCCAGCCAGCAAACGCTGGTGCTGACGCCGGAACTGGTGGTGCGGGGTTCGGTTTAGCGCTTCTTCTTGTCGCGATTACTAATCAGGTTACGTCCATCCCCGTTTTTCAGCAGCATAAAGGTCAGCGCCGAAAGTACGGTGACGATACCCATGGTCAGAAACGTAGCGTGGAACTGTGAAATGGTGCTGGTTTCAAACTCCTGATAGAAGCGCAGCACCGCAGCGCTCACGGCTACACCAAAACTGATCGCTAATTGCTGTGTCACGGCCAGCACGCTGTTACCCCCGCTGGCGTTATCATCATCCAGGTCGGCCAGAGTAATGGTATTCATGGCAGTGAACTGTGTAGACATGGCCATACCGAGAACAAATAGCGGAAGTAGTAGTACAAAGATACTTTCAGCGGGTGACTGCAGGGAGAAGCTGGCGATCAGAATACCAATAATAGCGGTAATGCCAATCAGCAGGCGGCGATAGCCCAGCCAGCGGAGCAGCTGTGTCACCGTGGACTTCGCCAGAATTGAACCCACAGCGATAGGTGCCATCATGCAGCCGGCGATAATCGCTGAATAGCCAAAGCCAACCTGCAACATGAGCGGCATCAAAAAGGGCACGCAACCGGTGCCGAGACGAGAGGCAATGTTGCCGCCGATGCCAACGGAGAAAGTCCGGGTTTTAAACATCGGCAGGTTGATCAGTGGTGAAGGGTGATTTCGGGCATGCACTATATAGAGAAGTAAAAGCACAATTCCGCTGACTAATATCCCGCCAGCCAGCCAGGCGGAAACAATCCGCTCACCGAACAGTTCAATCCCAATCGAGATCATCACCAGTCCAGCTCCGAATAATATGAAACCGAAAAAGTCGAAGCGGCGCTTGGGTGTGGTGAAGTCGGGCATATATTTGCGTGCATAGATAATGCCGAGAATGCCAATCGGGATATTAATCAGGAAGATCCAGTGCCAGGTTGCGTAGGTGACCAGCACGCCGCCCAGCATCGGTCCCAGTATCGGGCCAACCAGTCCCGGCATAGTGACAAAGTTGAGCACCGGCAGCAGTTCACTGCGCGGATAGGCACGTAACAGCGCCAGTCGCGCGACCGGCATCATCATTGCGCCACCGACGCCCTGTACGATGCGCGACATGACGAGCACCGAAAGCGTCGGTGACAGCGCACAAGCCAGCGAACCCAGGGTAAACAGCGAAACCGCAATGATAAAGACTTTGCGCGTGCCGAAGCGATCGGCGAGCCAGCCGCTGACCGGAATCAACATCGCGACAGTCAGGGTGTAACTGATGACGGCGGATTGCATGGCCAGGGGAGAACGATCGAGGCTGGTGGCGATAGCGGGTAAGGCAGTATTCAGTATCGTGGCGTCGAGTGACTGCATGAAAAAGGCCATTGCAGCTATCCATGGCAAACCAGCCATGCTGCGCGAGGATTTTATCATTGAGTGTCCTTCCTGGGTTATCCTGCGAGAAGAAGCAAAATAATAGCATCCGTAATTGGCAACGGCAGGCCTCTTTACAACGTTTAGTAGCCACTTTTGTGCGTTATTCGGCCATGAAACGTCTCTTTTTAAGCCGTTCGTTTAAAAAAGATGCGCTCAGTAAATTAATTCGAAGAAACACTTGTCAGGCTGAGGAAACTCCCTATAATGCGCCTCCATCAACACGGAACACCGGCAACGGGAAACGGGCTGAGAGGCGCAGGAGACTGGGCCGCCGGAGAAAAACTTCTGAAAAAGAGGTTGACTCTGCAGGAGGGAAGCGTAATATACGCCACCTCGCGACAGGACGCTAACGCACTGTTCGCACTGCTCTTTAACAATTTATCAGACAATCTGTGTGGGCACTCGCAGGATTGATATCAGCGTCTCCGGACGTAAAAAATATCAAGCCTCACGAGTGAACACATAATGAAATTCATTATGACGTTTTACAGATGAGCACAGCTTAACTTGTTTAAGCAAATCAAACTTAAATTGAAGAGTTTGATCATGGCTCAGATTGAACGCTGGCGGCAGGCCTAACACATGCAAGTCGGACGGTAGCACAGAGGAGCTTGCTCCTTGGGTGACGAGTGGCGGACGGGTGAGTAATGTCTGGGGATCTGCCCGATAGAGGGGGATAACCACTGGAAACGGTGGCTAATACCGCATAACGTCGCAAGACCAAAGAGGGGGACCTTCGGGCCTCTCACTATCGGATGAACCCAGATGGGATTAGCTAGTAGGCGGGGTAATGGCCCACCTAGGCGACGATCCCTAGCTGGTCTGAGAGGATGACCAGCCACACTGGAACTGAGACACGGTCCAGACTCCTACGGGAGGCAGCAGTGGGGAATATTGCACAATGGGCGCAAGCCTGATGCAGCCATGCCGCGTGTATGAAGAAGGCCTTCGGGTTGTAAAGTACTTTCAGCGGGGAGGAAGGCGATGCGGTTAATAACCGCGTCGATTGACGTTACCCGCAGAAGAAGCACCGGCTAACTCCGTGCCAGCAGCCGCGGTAATACGGAGGGTGCAAGCGTTAATCGGAATTACTGGGCGTAAAGCGCACGCAGGCGGTCTGTTAAGTCAGATGTGAAATCCCCGGGCTTAACCTGGGAACTGCATTTGAAACTGGCAGGCTTGAGTCTTGTAGAGGGGGGTAGAATTCCAGGTGTAGCGGTGAAATGCGTAGAGATCTGGAGGAATACCGGTGGCGAAGGCGGCCCCCTGGACAAAGACTGACGCTCAGGTGCGAAAGCGTGGGGAGCAAACAGGATTAGATACCCTGGTAGTCCACGCCGTAAACGATGTCGACTTGGAGGTTGTTCCCTTGAGGAGTGGCTTCCGGAGCTAACGCGTTAAGTCGACCGCCTGGGGAGTACGGCCGCAAGGTTAAAACTCAAATGAATTGACGGGGGCCCGCACAAGCGGTGGAGCATGTGGTTTAATTCGATGCAACGCGAAGAACCTTACCTACTCTTGACATCCACGGAATTTGGCAGAGATGCCTTAGTGCCTTCGGGAACCGTGAGACAGGTGCTGCATGGCTGTCGTCAGCTCGTGTTGTGAAATGTTGGGTTAAGTCCCGCAACGAGCGCAACCCTTATCCTTTGTTGCCAGCGAGTAATGTCGGGAACTCAAAGGAGACTGCCGGTGATAAACCGGAGGAAGGTGGGGATGACGTCAAGTCATCATGGCCCTTACGAGTAGGGCTACACACGTGCTACAATGGCGCATACAAAGAGAAGCGACCTCGCGAGAGCAAGCGGACCTCACAAAGTGCGTCGTAGTCCGGATCGGAGTCTGCAACTCGACTCCGTGAAGTCGGAATCGCTAGTAATCGTGGATCAGAATGCCACGGTGAATACGTTCCCGGGCCTTGTACACACCGCCCGTCACACCATGGGAGTGGGTTGCAAAAGAAGTAGGTAGCTTAACCTTCGGGAGGGCGCTTACCACTTTGTGATTCATGACTGGGGTGAAGTCGTAACAAGGTAACCGTAGGGGAACCTGCGGTTGGATCACCTCCTTACCTGAAGATACCTTCCCGCGCAGTGTCCACACAGATTGTCTGATAAAAAGTAATGAGCAGGACGGCTGCGAAGTCGTGACACGATCGTGTCCCCTTCGTCTAGCGGTTAGGACTCCGCCCTTTCACGGCGGCAACAGGGGTTCGAATCCCCTAGGGGACGCCACCTGCTTGGTGACAGGTGAAAGGTGTCTCCATACAGTATCTCAAAACCGTTCTGGTTGCGTAAGCAGCCGTGGCGCGTTTGAGATATTTGCTCTTTAACAATCCGGAACAAGCTGAAAATTGAAACGACGCGTCGTTTTCATTCTCCGTAATAAGAATGAAAAGCACGATGCGTTCGAGTCTCTCAAATGCTCGTGACTTACAAGCGTTGTAAAACGCCTGTGGGTTGTGAGGTTAAGCGACTAAGCGTACACGGTGGATGCCCAGGCAGTCAGAGGCGATGAAGGACGTGCTAATCTGCGTAAAGCGACGGTAAGGTGATATGAACCGCTACAGCCGTCGATGTCCGAATGGGGAAACCCGGTGCACTCTGTGCATCATTGCAGCATGAATACATAGTGCTGCAAGGCGAACCGGGGGAACTGAAACATCTAAGTACCCCGAGGAAAAGAAATCAACCGAGATTCCCCCAGTAGCGGCGAGCGAACGGGGAGCAGCCCAGAGCCTGAATCAGCATGTGTGTTAGTGGAAGCGTCTGGAAAGTCGCAGGGTACAGGGTGATACTCCCGTACACAAAAGCACACGCGCTGTGAGCTCGATGAGTAAGGCGGGACACGTGGTATCCTGTCTGAATATGGGGGGACCATCCTCCAAGGCTAAATACTCCTGACTGACCGATAGTGAACCAGTACCGTGAGGGAAAGGCGAAAAGAACCCCGGCGAGGGGAGTGAAACAGAACCTGAAACCGTGTACGTACAAGCAGTGGGAGCCTTGATTTATCAGGGTGACTGCGTACCTTTTGTATAATGGGTCAGCGACTTATATTCTGTAGCAAGGTTAACCGTATAGGGGAGCCGCAGGGAAACCGAGTCTTAACTGGGCGTTAAGTTGCAGGGTATAGACCCGAAACCCGGTGATCTAGCCATGGGCAGGTTGAAGGTTGGGTAACACTAACTGGAGGACCGAACCGACTAATGTTGAAAAATTAGCGGATGACCTGTGGCTGGGGGTGAAAGGCCAATCAAACCGGGAGATAGCTGGTTCTCCCCGAAAGCTATTTAGGTAGCGCCTCGTGAACTCATCTTCGGGGGTAGAGCACTGTTTCGGCTAGGGGGCCATCCCGGCTTACCAACCCGATGCAAACTGCGAATACCGGAGAATGTTATCACGGGAGACACACGGCGGGTGCTAACGTCCGTCGTGAAGAGGGAAACAACCCAGACCGCCAGCTAAGGTCCCAAAGTCATGGTTAAGTGGGAAACGATGTGGGAAGGCACAGACAGCCAGGATGTTGGCTTAGAAGCAGCCATCATTTAAAGAAAGCGTAATAGCTCACTGGTCGAGTCGGCCTGCGCGGAAGATGTAACGGGGCTAAACCATGCACCGAAGCTGCGGCAGCGACACTATGTGTTGTTGGGTAGGGGAGCGTTCTGTAAGCCGTCGAAGGTGGCCTGTGAGGGCTGCTGGAGGTATCAGAAGTGCGAATGCTGACATAAGTAACGATAAAGCGGGTGAAAAGCCCGCTCGCCGGAAGACCAAGGGTTCCTGTTCAACGTTAATCGGAGCAGGGTGAGTCGACCCCTAAGGCGAGGCCGAAAGGCGTAGTCGATGGGAAACAGGTTAATATTCCTGTACTCGGTGTTACTGCGAAGGGGGGACGGAGAAGGCTATATCGGCCGGGCGACGGTTGTCCCGGTTTAAGCGTGTAGGCGGAGGGTCCAGGTAAATCCGGTCCCTTATCAACGCTGAGGCGTGACGACGAGGCACTACGGTGCTGAAGTGATAAATGCCCAGCTTCCAGGAAAAGCCTCTAAGCATCAGGTAACACAGAATCGTACCCCAAACCGACACAGGTGGTCAGGTAGAGAATACCAAGGCGCTTGAGAGAACTCGGGTGAAGGAACTAGGCAAAATGGTGCCGTAACTTCGGGAGAAGGCACGCTGGCGCGTAGGTGGAGGGACCTGCTCCCCGAGCCGAAGCCAGTCGAAGATACCAGCTGGCTGCAACTGTTTATTAAAAACACAGCACTGTGCAAACACGAAAGTGGACGTATACGGTGTGACGCCTGCCCGGTGCCGGAAGGTTAATTGATGGGGTTATCCGCAAGGAGAAGCTCTTGATCGAAGCCCCGGTAAACGGCGGCCGTAACTATAACGGTCCTAAGGTAGCGAAATTCCTTGTCGGGTAAGTTCCGACCTGCACGAATGGCGTAATGATGGCCAGGCTGTCTCCACCCGAGACTCAGTGAAATTGAACTCGCTGTGAAGATGCAGTGTACCCGCGGCAAGACGGAAAGACCCCGTGAACCTTTACTACAGCTTGACACTGAACATTGAGCCTTGATGTGTAGGATAGGTGGGAGGCTTTGAAGCGCGGACGCCAGTTCGCGTGGAGCCAACCTTGAAATACCACCCTTTAATGTTTGATGTTCTAACGTAGGCCCGTTACCCGGGCTGCGGACAGTGTCTGGTGGGTAGTTTGACTGGGGCGGTCTCCTCCTAAAGAGTAACGGAGGAGCACGAAGGTCAGCTAATCACGGTCGGACATCGTGAGGTTAGTGCAATGGCATAAGCTGGCTTGACTGCGAGAGTGACGGCTCGAGCAGGTGCGAAAGCAGGTCATAGTGATCCGGTGGTTCTGAATGGAAGGGCCATCGCTCAACGGATAAAAGGTACTCCGGGGATAACAGGCTGATACCGCCCAAGAGTTCATATCGACGGCGGTGTTTGGCACCTCGATGTCGGCTCATCACATCCTGGGGCTGAAGTAGGTCCCAAGGGTACGGCTGTTCGCCGTTTAAAGTGGTACGCGAGCTGGGTTTAGAACGTCGTGAGACAGTTCGGTCCCTATCTGCCGTGGGCGCTGGAGAATTGAGGGGGGTTGCTCCTAGTACGAGAGGACCGGAGTGAACGCACCACTGGTGTTCGGGTTGTCATGCCAATGGCATTGCCCGGTAGCTAAGTGCGGAAAAGATAAGTGCTGAAAGCATCTAAGCACGAAACTTGCCCCGAGATGAGTTCTCCCTGACTCCTTGAGAGTCCTGAAGGGACGTTGAAGACTACGACGTTGATAGGCCGGGTGTGTAAGCGCAGCGATGCGTTGAGCTAACCGGTACTAATGACCCGTGAGGCTTAACCTTACAACGCCAGAGGCGTTTTTGAGAGACACGATTTTCAGCCTTGTACCGGATAATCTGCGCGGCCTTAACGGGCGGCGCGGAGACAGAATTTGCCTGGCGGCTTTAGCGCGGTGGTCCCACCTGACCCCATGCCGAACTCAGAAGTGAAACGCCGTAGCGCCGATGGTAGTGTGGGGTCTCCCCATGCGAGAGTAGGGAACTGCCAGGCATCAAATAAGTGAAGAAGCCCCGCACGGAAGTGCGGGGCTTTTTTACGTCTGCAGATCGTGAAAAAAAAATTCTAATTACCTGATTCAGAACTTTTTCAGCCAGCCAGCAATGAAATCTGCAACGCTATCCGGACGATTTATATCCAGTACCGGCACGCTCAACGCTAATTTCTGGTCGCTGGCGACGGCGATCACCTGCTCATCCAGCAACTCATCGATCCCTCCCTTGATCCCGGCACGCCATAGAACAATTTTAGGCACCGGTTCCTCTTTAAAGCCCTCGACCAGCACTATCTCCAGCGTAGAGTGATCCATGCGGCTGAGCAGATAAGGCAAATCAATCGACGTTTTTTCCGGCGTTTCACACATCAATGCCCATCGCTCTGAACTGGCTACCATCACCTGACTGGCCCCGGCTTTTCTTAGCAGATAGCTGTCTTTACCTGGCGTATCCACATCCATCTGATGATGCGTGTGCTTAATCAGTCCGGCGCGAATACCCCGACTACTAAGAATTGGTATAACCTGCTGCAACAACGTCGTTTTGCCGGTTCCACTCCAGCCAGCAATCGCGAGTAAGGGGACTGACATATTAACCTCTCTCATTCAGATCATCAGGCGTATTGATATTGCGGAAGGCGGCTTCATCATCATCGAGCTGAACAGCATGACCGCCGTGATCGCGCAGGAAGTGCATCAGACGTCGTTCACCAGCCTCAAGGTATTCATAAAGAGGTGCAGCCAAATCACGGTGAATCAGAGCAAGCGTCGGGTGATCACGCAACTGTGAGCGAACCCAGACGGCCGGTGCTTCTCCGCGTTGTTCGACCAGTTGTTCAACGAAGTTAAGAGGAATGGCAGGCGTATCACAGGAGCAAAAAACAGCCCATTCGCCGTCGATGGCGAGCAACGCACTGTAGATACCAGCCAGCGGACCCGGATAATTATCAAAAACATCCTGAACAACCCGATACCCGCTTAACTGATAACGATCAATATTGCGATTGGCGTTAATCATGACAATGTCGACTTGTGGCCTGAGCCGTTCAAGGACATGCTGATAAAGCGGCCTGCCCTCCAGTTGCACTAATCCTTTGTCCTGACCACCCATACGGCGGCCCAGACCACCGGCCAGAATGATGCCGGTTAATATTGTCATGACTATACCCTCGCTGATGACACACTGTGAATACGGGAGAAACCTGAATGAAATGCCATCGTTTAAACGAATTGATCGAGTTGCTACAACCCGCCTGGCAAAAAGAGCCTGACCTGAATCTGGTCACATTTTTACAGAAACTGGCTCAGGAATCTGGATTCCGTGGCCCGTTAAGTGAATTAACTGACGATGTATTAATTTACCATCTCAAAATGCGTGACTCAGCCAGCGATGATGAGATCCCTGGGCTGAAAAAAGACTATGAAGTTGATTTCAAAACAGCCCTGCTCCGCGCAAGGGGGGTCATTAAACAGGACGAGTAGTGTTATCCTTGGCTACTATTTGCAAGGGCAACCACAGGTAACATGATGAGCGACGCTGCTTTTAACTTCCAGACATTGAATCCCGACGTATTGCTTGATGCGCTGTGGGATACAGGAATTCGCGTCGAATCAGGTCTGACAGCCCTGAACAGCTATGAGAACCGGGTTTATCAATTCAGCGATGATGAAAAACGTCGCTATGTTGCGAAATTTTATCGCCCGCAGCGCTGGCGTGCTGAACAGATTGCTGAAGAGCATCAGTATGCACTCGATCTGCTAGCTGACGAGGTGCCCATCGCGGCGCCACTGCGGCTAAAGGGCGAGACACTGCACAGCCACGCAGGCTTCTTCTTTGCCGTATTTCCCAGCCTGGGTGGACGGCAATATGAGACAGACAATGAAGATCAGATGGAATGGGTAGGCCGCTTTCTGGGCCGCATTCATCAGACCGGGCGTAAAGCGCTGTTTAGCCAGCGGCCGACGATGGGACTGGATGAGTACCTGCATGAGCCCCGGCAGGTGCTGGAGCAATCACTATTAGTGCCTGCATCGCTTAAGGCTGCATTACTACAGGCGATTGATAAGCTGGGTAACGCGCTGCAGCAACAATGGCACACGACGTGGGAGCCGCTACGATTACATGGCGACTGCCATCCGGGTAATATCCTGTGGCGTGATGGACCGCTGTTCGTCGATCTGGATGATGCCCGTAATGGCCCGGCGGTACAGGATCTGTGGATGCTGATCAGCGGCGACAGACAGGAACAGCGTATTCAGTGGGATATTCTGCTGGAGGCTTACAGTGAATTCAGTGATTTTGATATTAATGAATTGTCACTGATTGAACCTTTACGCGCTATGCGCATGGTTTATTATCTGGCCTGGGTTGTCCGACGCTGGCAGGATCCCGCTTTTCCTCGCGCTTTCCCCTGGATGACAGATGAAGATTTCTGGCGCAGGCAAATTTCACTCTTTACCGAGCAGGAGAAGCTGTTGCAGGAACCTCCTCTGCAGCTGACACCGCAATATTAATGACGTAGTCAGGAGAATTTTTCACGATGAAAAAAATTTGGTTTGCACTGATGGGTTTAGTGCTGGCATTCAGCGCGTCTGCTGCCCAGTTCACTGAAGGTAAACAATATGTAAGTCTGCCGAAACCCGTGGCCGGCGAACCTCAGGTGATGGAGTTCTTCTCTTTCTTCTGCCCGCACTGCTATCAGTTTGAACGTATTTATCACGTCAATGACGCGGTGAAAAAGAATCTGCCTGCTGACACTAAACTGGTGAAATACCACGTCGATTTCCTCGGTGGTGACCTGGGACCGGTTGTGACTCAGGCCTGGGCTGTGGCGATGGCGCTGGGCGTTGAAGATAAGGTGACAGTACCGATCTTTGATGGCATTCAGAAAACACAGACCATCACCGATCCTGCCAGTCTGAAGGAGACCTTTGTCAAAGCGGCCGGTATCTCCGCTGCTGACTACGATGCGGCATGGAACAGCTTTGCTGTAAAAGCGCTGGTTGCACAACAGCAGAAAGCCGCTGCGGATGTTGATCTGCGCGGTGTGCCAGCGATGTTCGTGAATGGTAAATATATGGTGAACAACGGCGGCCTCGATACCAGCTCTATGGATAATTTCGTCGCAGACTATGCCAACGTGGTTAAATTCCTCGTAAGCCAGAAGTAATCAGCCTTACCATCCCATTTAACGCCAGCTCTGCTGGCGTTTTTTTATGCCATTGAACAGAGACGCAAATTTTGTCCATCTCCAGGGCATAAATTTAATATCCACACAAGGGATCACGTAATTAAAATTGCCGATCGGGTCACGGAAATTAAATAAGCATATGAAAAATATAGACTTTATCCGGGGTTAAAATCTTTAAGATCCTGAAATACAGCGCGTTATAATTTTTACGCACAAAGTTATCCACAGAATGATCGTTGCGATCTTACCTCCAGAACCGTCAAAAACGCTACATATCCTGCGCCTTAGTTCACCATTTCCGCCAGCTTGTGGCATCCTTATAGACCAACCCATAGCAACGAAGACTACACAGACTTATGGCGCAAATAGCAGAAAATCCCCTCATTCTGGTTGATGGCTCATCCTATCTTTATCGCGCGTATCACGCGTTTCCGCCGCTGACCAATAGTGCAGGTGAACCCACTGGCGCCATGTACGGCGTGCTTAACATGCTGAAAAGCCTGCTGGCGCAATACAATCCGAGTCACGTTGCTGTGGTGTTCGATGCCAAGGGCAAAACCTTCAGGGATGAGTTGTTCGAGCATTACAAATCTCACCGTCCGCCGATGCCAGACGATCTGCGGGCGCAGATCGAGCCGCTGCATGAAATGGTACGGGCGATGGGGCTGCCGTTGCTGGCTGTGAGCGGCGTTGAAGCCGATGATGTCATCGGTACGCTGGCGCTGGAAGCGGAGAAAAAAGGCCTCTCAGTACTAATCAGCACCGGCGACAAAGATATGGCTCAGTTGGTCACCCCAGCCATCACGCTGATTAACACTATGAGCAATACCATTCTGGGCCCGGAAGAGGTTGAGCAGAAATATGGTGTGCCGCCCGCCTTGATCATCGATTTTCTGGCCATGATGGGCGACAGCTCAGATAACATCCCAGGCGTGCCGGGTGTGGGTGAGAAAACCGCACAGGCTCTGCTACAGGGTCTGGGCAGCATGCAGACGATCTATGACAATCTGGACAAAGTGGCCGATCTCGGATTTCGTGGTGCTAAAACCATGGCGACCAAACTTGAGCAGAATCGTGATGTGGCGTTTCTCTCCTATCAGCTGGCGACCATCAAGACGGACGTTGAGCTGGCGCTGCCCTGTGAAGAGCTCACGGTCACTGAACCCAATGTCGAGGCACTGCAGACCCTGTTCAGTCGTTATGAGTTCAAACGCTGGCTGAGTGACCTGCAGGACGGTAAATGGCTGCAGGGCAAAAAGAGTCATACTCAGGCGCAAACGGCGCTGTCCGATGAACCCGTTGCTGTAGTTGAAACCAGCAGCGTGTTACCGACCGAGGGTTATGTCACGATCCTGGATCAGGAACACTTTGATAGCTGGCTGGAGAAGCTGAAAAAAAGCGAAGTGTTTGCCTTTGATCTGGAGACCGACGCGCTGGATACCCTGAGCGCTAACATCGTCGGTATCAGCTTCGCGGTGGCGCCCGGTGAAGCCGCCTACCTGCCGGTTGCTCACGACTATCTTGATGCGCCTGATCAACTGGATCGTGCAGCCGTTCTGGCACAGCTCAAGCCCTTGCTTGAAGATGAAAACGCCTGGAAAGTGGGCCAGAACCTGAAATACGATCGTGGCGTCCTGAAGAACTACGACATTGAACTGGCCGGTATCAAATTCGACACCATGCTTGAGTCCTATATTCTCAACAGCGTGGTGGGTAAGCATGACATGGATAGCCTGGCCGCTCGCTGGCTTAACCATAAAACGGTCACCTTCCAGGAGATCGCCGGTAAAGGCAAAAATCAGCTGACGTTCAATCAAATCGCGTTAGAGCAGGCATCGCATTATGCTGCCGAAGATGCTGATGTGACCCTGCAATTGCATCTGAAGATGTGGCCAGAGCTGGAGAAAGAAGCAGGCCCGAAAAAAGTTTTCGAGCAGATTGAGATGCCGTTACTGACGGTGATTTCCCGGATAGAGCGCAATGGCGTGTTGATCGATCAATCAATTCTGGCGCAGCATTCGAAAGAGCTGACTGCCCGACTGGCGGAGCTGGAGTTAAAGGCGCATGAGCTGGCAGGCGAACCCTTTAATCTCTCATCCACCAAACAGCTTCAGGTGATCCTGTTTGAAAAGCAGGGGATTAAACCCACGAAGAAAACACCCGGCGGTGCGCCGTCAACCAGTGAAGAGGTGTTAGCTGAGCTGGCACTGGATTATCCGCTGCCTAAGGTGATTCTGGAGCATCGCGGCTTATCCAAACTCAAGTCGACCTATACGGATAAACTACCGCTGATGATTAATCCGATAAGCGGGCGCGTGCATACCTCATATCATCAGGCTGTTACTGCCACCGGACGCTTATCTTCTGCCGATCCGAATCTGCAAAACATCCCGGTGCGTAATGACGAAGGACGCCGAATTCGTCAGGCATTTGTGGCGGCCAAAGGCCATCGCATTGTGGCAGCAGACTATTCACAAATTGAGCTGCGTATCATGGCGCATCTCTCGCAGGATAAAGGATTGCTGGACGCGTTTGCTCAGGGCGAAGATATTCACCGCGCCACGGCATCCGAAGTGTTTGGTGTGGCGCTGGATAAGGTCAGCGGCGAACAGCGTCGCAGCGCCAAGGCGATCAATTTTGGTCTGATTTATGGCATGAGCGCATTTGGTCTGTCGCGTCAGCTAAATATCGGTGCGGGCGAAGCGAAGAAGTATATGGACCTCTACTTTGAACGCTATCCGGGTGTACTGCGCTATATGGAGAACACCCGCCAGCTGGCCGCAGGTAAGGGCTATGTCGAAACGCTGGAAGGCCGTCGTCTGTGGCTGCCAGATATTAAATCCAGCAACGCGATTCGTCGGAAAGCCGCAGAACGCGCCGCGATCAATGCGCCAATGCAGGGAACGGCAGCAGATATTATCAAGCGCGCGATGATTGCCGTGGATAACTGGCTGGAACAGCAAAAAGATAAAGACGTCCGAATGATCATGCAGGTTCACGATGAACTGGTATTCGAAGTGAAAACGGAGGCGGTTGAAGAGGCTAGCCAGAAAATTCGTGCGCTGATGGAAGGCAGCGTTCAGCTTGACGTCCCTTTGCTGGTCGAAGTCGGGGTAGGCAACAACTGGGATGAAGCCCACTGATTCACGTCCTGAGGTCGGTTCCGCAGGGCGGGATCGGCCAGTGATCAGGTATAAGAAAATCGTTTGATTAACCGGTTTAGCGTGGTGAAAACGGGCATTGAGAGAAAGTGCTTTTCTAACTACTTATCGTCTAAACACTTTTTTCGTCATTAAACTACATCGCAACGCTATTTTTGTGATGTGCATGGTAAAAAAAGCCCTGTTTGATGTAAGTAAGCAACAAAAAAGCCTTTGTCACGCACAGAAAATCAGGTAAAGTTCGTCGCGTAGGGTACAGAGGTAAGATGTTCTATCTTTCAGACCTTTTACTTCACGTAATCGGATTTGGCTGAATTTAGCCGCCCCAGTCATTCTGTGACTGGGGCGTTTTTTATTGGGCTTTTTGCATCGCTAGCTTCAGCGGCACAGGGCTGCCACTTACTCTTCCGCGTCCTGATCCTCAACCGCAGGTTCAAGCGTATTAAACCAGCTGTCCAGCTTCTGACGAACCTTATCCACACCGATTTTCTTCAGCGATGAAAAGAGTTCTACCTGCACATCACCAACAAAATCGAGTGCGGCTTCACGCACGACATTGAGCTGTGCTTTACGAGCACCTGAAGCCAGTTTGTCTGCTTTAGTCAGAAGCAACAGCACCGGAATGCCGCTTTCTACTGACCACTGAATCATCTGCCGGTCGAGATCTTTCAACGGGTGACGGATATCCATCAGGATTACCAGGCCTTTCAGCGCCTGACGTTTTTGCAGGTATTCACCTAGCGCGCGCTGCCACTTCAGCTTCATCTCTTCCGGGACTTCGGCATAACCGTAACCGGGCAGATCGACCAGACGCTTACCCTCTTTAACTTCAAACAGGTTAATCAACTGCGTACGCCCTGGCGTTTTACTGGTACGCGCCAGACCCTTCTGATTGGTTAACGTATTCAGCGCACTCGATTTTCCCGCGTTCGAGCGGCCAGCGAAAGCCACTTCAATTCCGGTATCGGCAGGCAGATGGCGGATGTCCGGCGCGCTCATGACAAAGTGGGTAACGTGATAATTCAATTCAGACAAGGTGACACTCCAGAAAACGCATTAATGCAATGCGGGCGATTATACGCGTTATGGCGCTAAAGTGCTCAACAGCGTCTCATTAGCCACCTTTGTAAGAGATTTGCCATTGAGGCTGCAGGTTATTTCGCTTTTTACCTGAATTATTAAAAATAAAAATAATTACAATTCAATCCCTTAACATGAATCGTTCTTTTTTCGAACAAACTATTTGCGGCGCTGACTTGAGGCTTTTACCAGTTGGTCTACATTAATGTGCAGTGCACGGCAGCACCCATCAGGATGATGTGCTCAGGGATACCAGGAGGGTTTTGAGCGTTGGAATGGACCAGGTCAGGGATTGCGGACCAGACAGGGATAAGGAAAAGCTCAGGAGTTGAGCAGGCGCGGGATTGACTGGGATGTTACGAGCCGAAAAGGATTTAAAACATGATTCCTTCCTGTGAAGGTATGAAATAAGGCGACAGCTTGAGCTGTCGCCTTTTTTCTTTGTCTACTTTCTGCTAGATTTCGCCGCAATTCTATACTGAATAAAAAAAGCCGGGACCGAATACTATGAAGCAACCTGCACGAGCTGCTCACGGCAAACCTGCCGTTAAAGCCAAACGCAAATCGCGTGACGATATCAACCATGAAGCACGCGATCGTAAACGTGATAAAAAGCATCGCGGACATGCATCTGGTAGCCGTGCTAATCCGACGGCATCCGAAAACAATGGCGGAAGTCAGACGAATAATGTGAAAGATCCGCGCATCGGGAGTAAAAAACCGGTGGCGCTGATTGCTGACGGGAAAACCACAGCCGTTAAGCCAAAGAAAAGCGTTGAAAAACCAGCCGCTGAGAAGAAAGTACGCCTGACGCCAGAAGAAGAACTGGCGAAGCTGGAAAATGATGAGCGTCTGGATACGCTGCTGGATCGGCTGGAAAATGGCGAAACGCTGTCGGCTGAAGATCAGGGTTGGCTGGATGCCTCGCTGGACCGTATCGACGAACTGATGGAGCAGTTGGGCATTGTGATGGATGATGCCGAAGATGAGCAGGCTGAAGAGGATATGTATCGTCTGCTGAAGGGCAACTAAGCAAATTTGATCGGCATGCGGTTTCCGCATGCCGCGCTTATCAGGTAAACGACAATGTTTTGGCCTGGATCAATTTTCGTGCTGCTGGCGACATGTTATCTGCTGTGGTTATTGTTTAAACTACGACGCCTGTCGCGGCTGAAGCAACATTTACGTCGGGTCTCATCCCGCTTACCTTTCATCTCCTCTTCTTCGCGACCTTCTCTCAGACGACGTCACCGGAAGGAGTGAGCATGCCATCGCAGCAGATTGAGTGGGATCAGGCGTTAATTGAAAAGTACAATTACGCTGGCCCGCGTTATACCTCTTATCCCACCGCGCTGGAGTTCAGCGAGCAGTACACGGAAACTGATTTCCAGCACGCCGTCGCGCGTTATCCTGATCGTCCGCTATCGCTCTATGTTCACATTCCCTTCTGCCATCGTCTCTGCTACTTCTGCGGCTGCAATAAGATTGTGACGCGCCAGCGCCACAAAGCAGACCGCTATCTGGATGTGCTTGAGCAGGAGATTATTCAGCGTGCGCCGCTGTTTCGTGAGCGTAAGGTCACACAGCTTCACTGGGGGGGCGGCACACCCACCTTCCTCGACAATGCGCAGATTTCGCGGCTGGTGGGTTTGCTGAAGCAGCACTTCAGCGTAACCGATGATGTTGAAATGTCGATCGAGGTTGATCCCCGGGAAATTGAGCTTGATGTGATCGATCACCTTGGATCGCTGGGATTTAATCGTCTGAGCATGGGCGTGCAGGATTTCAATAAATCGGTGCAGGAACGGGTTAACCGGGTACAGGACGAAGAGGTAATTTTCGGCCTGATGGCGCGCGCGCGTGAACAGGGCTTCAGCTCAACCAGCATCGACCTGATCTATGGTTTGCCCCTGCAGACGCCAGCCAGCTTTGCCTGGACGCTGGAGCGGGTCATGGCGCTGAATCCGGATCGCCTTAGCGTGTTTAACTATGCGCATCTGCCGGCCATGTTCGCAGCACAGCGCAAAATCAAAGAGGATGAACTGCCCTCCGCTCAGCAAAAGCTGGATATTCTGCAGCAGACCATCTCGACCCTGACTCAGCAGGGCTACCAGTTTATCGGAATGGATCACTTTGCGAAGCCGCAGGATGAGCTGGCCATCGCGCAGCGTGAAGGGCAGTTGCATCGCAATTTCCAGGGATATACGACGCAGGGCGACAGTGACTTACTGGGGCTTGGCGTCTCAGCCATCAGCATGATTGGCGACAGCTATGCGCAGAACCAGAAAGACCTTAATACCTGGTATAGTCGTGTGGAACAGCAGGGAAATGGCCTGTGGCGCGGTATCGCCCTAACCGACGATGATTGCCTGCGTCGTGATGTGATTAAAACGCTGATTTGTAACTTCTCGCTGGATTTTGCCGCGACAGAAGCGCGATGGCGAATTCGCTTCAGCGACTATTTTGCTGAGGATCTGGCGCTGCTGAAACCGTTAATCGCTGACGGGCTGGTGGTACAAACGGCTGGCGGGCTTGAGGTGACGGGAATTGGCCGGTTACTGATTCGTAATATCTGTATGTGCTTTGATCGCTATCTGCGTCAGAAAGCGCATCAGCAGCAGTTTTCGCGCGTTATCTGAAGAAACGGGCTGGCAGGTCATGCCAGCCCGAACCGAACCGCTTATTCCATGCCAAGCTCTTTCAGCTTGCGCGTCAGGGTGTTTCGTCCCCAGCCCAGCAAACGTGCCGCTTCCTGCTTGTGGCCTTGCGTATGACGCAGCGCAGTGGTGAGCAGCGTACGCTCCATCTCCGGCTGTGCCTCCGACAGTAGATTCTGATGACCGGAACGCAGGGCGCGGTCGGCCCACTGTGCCAGCAGCGTTGCCCAGCTGTCAGGCAGCGACTGCACCGGATTTTCAGGGGTGCTGGATTCAAACAGTTCGCCGGGCAGATCCTGAATCAGCACTTCCTGACCCGCAGCCATTACCGTCAGCCAGCGACAGGTGTTCTCCAGCTGACGCACGTTACCGGACCAGTGCAGCCGGGTTAAGGCTGTTTCGGTTTCCGGATGCAGAATCTTCGCTTCCACGCCCAGCTCACGTGCCGCCACCTGCAGGAAGTAACGCGCCAGACGCGGGATATCTTCGCGACGCTCACGCAGCGGCGGCAGATGCACGCGGATCACATTCAGGCGATGGAACAGGTCCTCACGGAACTTGCCTTCCTGCACCCGTAATTCCAGGTTCTGGTGGGTTGCGGCGATAATACGCACATCCACTTTGACTGGCGCATAGCCACCGACGCGATAGAACTGACCATCGGCCAGCACGCGCAGCAGACGGGTCTGCACATCCAGCGGCATATCACCGATTTCATCCAGAAACAGCGTGCCGCCATCCGCCTGCTCAAAACGGCCCTGACGTATCTGGTTCGCCCCGGTAAAGGCGCCTTTCTCGTGACCAAACAGTTCTGACTCAATCAAATCTTTGGGTATTGCCGCCATATTCAGCGCGATAAAGGGCGCTTTAGTGCGTGGGCTATGGCGATGCAGCGCATGGGCTACCAGCTCCTTACCGGTACCGGACTCACCGTTGATCAACACGCTGATCGAAGAGCGTGATAACCGTCCGATGATGCGGAACACATCCTGCATCGCAGGGGCTTCACCAATGATATCGGTGGTCGGTCCGCTGACCGGCTGATTACGCGGCTGCTGCTGCTCCTGATAATGACTGATAGCACGTTCTACCAGCGCCACCGCTTCGTCAATATCAAACGGTTTAGGCAGGTAATCAAAGGCACCCTGCTGATAGGCACTGACGGCAGCATCCAGGTCCGAATGCGCTGTCATTATGATGACCGGAAGCATCGGATGACGTTGTTTAATCTGTTTCAGCAGCGCCAGGCCATCCATACCGGGCATGCGAATGTCTGACAGTAAAACGTCCGGGGTTTTGGTTGAGAGGGCATCCAGCACCTCGCTTGCGCTATCAAAAGTCGCACAGCTCAAACCGGCTCCAGTGAGCGCGCGTTCAAGCACCCAGCGGATGGAGCTATCGTCATCGACGATCCAGACTATCCCTCGTTGCATAGAAACCTCACTGGCGAATAGGCAGGTAAACCGAAAATTCGGTGTGTCCTGGCCAACTGTTAAATTCAATTTTTCCTGAATGTTGATCAATCAGGCTACGGGCGATGGAGAGGCCTAAACCGGTTCCGCCTTCACGTCCGCTGACCATCGGATAAAACAGCGTATCCTGCAGCTGGGCCGGAATGCCGGGACCATCATCTTCAATATCTATACGTGCCACCAGGCGATAACGCGTGCCGTGCAGCGTGAGCTGGAAAGCTGTGCGGGTGCGGATAATAATGGTGCCGCCATCGTCTCCCAGCGCCTGAAGCGCATTGCGCACCACGTTAAGCAGCACCTGTTCGATCTGATCGGGGTCGTGCGGCAGTTCTGGCAGGCTGGGATCGTAATCCCTTACCAGCGAGACATTATCCGGCAGCTCCATCGACACCAGATTAACCACCCTTTCAGCGACCTGATGAATGCTCTGCGTGATGTGCATGCCAGGCTGCTGCGGCCCTAAAAGGCGATCCACCAGATTCCGCAACCGGTCGGCCTGTTCAATAATCACTTTGGTGTATTCGTTCAGCGAGGGATCGGGCAGGGCGCGGGATAAAAGCTGTGCCGCACCGCGCAATCCGCCCAGCGGATTTTTAATCTCATGGGCCAGACCGCGAACCAAATCGCGAGCGGCTACCTGCTGGGCGTGCTGTAACTGCTCCTGACTAAGCCGGCGCTGATTATCCATCGGCGCCATTTCCATCAGAATTAAACCATCGGGTAACCGCTGGGCGGTCAGCGACATAATGTGTGCGCGACCATCAACGACCAGCGTAACCTCACTGTCAGTAAATCCCTGGCCAGCCTCAAGACTCTCGCGCATCACCTCAATATTCAGCGAAAAGTAGCCGGTTAACTCCGGTAACGGCGTGCCGAACAGTTTGCGTGAGCTTTGCGCCAGTAATTGCTGCGCCGCCGGGTTGGCGTAATGAATAACCAGATCGTTATCCACCAACAAAATACTGTTGATTAAAGCGTTGAGTATCTGCCCTGCATCGGGCAGAGAGCCAGTTGCCATAAAACGTTCCTCTGCACCAACCCGGTGCATTTTAGTCTTAAAGCCGAAAGGAGGGCGAATGAACGGTGAATTCGCGGAGAAAAAAGCCCATCCGAAGATGGGCTAAAAGTTTCCACGGCAACAAAATCGTTTGACCAGTTAAACGCTGTAGTAAAGCTCGAACTCAACCGGATGAGGCGTCATGCGAACGCGATCCATCTCTGCTTTACGCAGTTCGATGTAAGCCTCGATCGATTCGTCAGTGAATACACCGCCACGGGTCAGGAACTCGCGGTCTTCGTTCAGTGCATTCAGCGCTTCTTCCAGAGAGCCTGCAACTTTTGGAATCTCAGCTTCTTCTTCCGGTGGCAGGTCATACAGGTTCTTATCCATCGCATCGCCAGGATGGATTTTGTTGATGATGCCATCCAGGCCAGCCATCAGCAGAGCGGTAAACGCCAGGTATGGGTTAGCCGCTGGATCCGGGAAGCGCGCTTCGATACGACGAGCTTTCGGGCTGGCAACAACCGGAATACGGATTGATGCTGAGCGGTTACGGGCAGAATAAGCCAGCATAACCGGTGCTTCGTAACCCGGGACCAGACGCTTGTAAGAGTTGGTGGTCGGGTTCGCCAGTGCGTTGATTGCTTTAGCGTGCTTGATGATACCGCCAATGTAGAACAGCGCCATTTCAGACAGGCCGCCGTACTTATCGCCGGCAAACAGGTTCTGGCCACCTTTAGAGAGTGACATATGGCAGTGCATGCCTGAACCGTTGTCGCCAAACATGGGCTTCGGCATAAAGGTCGCCGTTTTGCCGTAAGCGTGGGCAACGTTATGAACGACATATTTGTAGATCTGAATTTCGTCTGCTTTTTTAGTCATGGTATTGAAGCGGGTTGCCACTTCGTTCTGACCCGCAGTCGCCACTTCGTGGTGATGCGCTTCAACAACCAGACCCATCTGCTCCATCGTCAGACACATGGCAGAACGGATGTCCTGTGATGAGTCGACTGGTGGAACCGGGAAGTAGCCGCCTTTCAGACCTGGACGGTGACCTTTGTTACCGCCTTCGTACTCTTTACCGGTGTTCCATGCCGCTTCGATATCGTCGATAGCCACATGTGAACCGGACGTCGATGAACCGAAACGAATGTCATCGAACAGGAAGAATTCTGGTTCTGGTCCAAACAGCACCGTATCCGCGATGCCGGAAGAGCGCAGGTAATCTTCAGCGCGCTTAGCGATAGAGCGTGGGTCGCGGTCGTAGCCCTGCATAGTGCCTGGCTCAAGAATGTCACAACGGATAATCAGCGTAGAATCTTCGAAGAACGGGTCCATGACCGCCGTGGTGGCGTCAGGCATCAGCACCATGTCTGATTCGTTAATGCCTTTCCAGCCGCCAATAGACGAACCATCGAACATTTTGCCTTCTTCGAAGAAGTCAGCATTAACCTGGTGAGCAGGGATCGTAACGTGCTGTTCTTTACCTTTGGTATCGGTAAAACGCAGGTCAACAAACTTAACTTCATGCTCGTTCATCATCGAGAGAACGTGTTCAGCGGACATACTCAACTCTCCTGGAAATGGTCTTTCATTATCTACATGGCGAGGAAACGTCGTTTCCGGAATCCGTGGCAGGAAAAAATTCCCTGACCCACATCTTCCGGCACGCTCTTCAACCGACAACTGACTGGCGTTTACGCTTGATTTAGATAAAGCGAATTCTGTGCCAACTTTCCTGATGTTGCTTAAATCGCCTTGTGCTGCACCTTTATGTCATAACACGGCTGCACCATGATGATTTTTGCGCACCATAATGGTGCTTTTTGATGATCGCCTAGCACCATTTTGGTGCACAAGACCAACTTAGTGCATTTTCTGCACCGGGAATAGGGCAAATATGCATCTATCTAATAAACTTTCAGTGAAAAGTGTGATGGTGTTCAGTCTTCCGCTTAATCAGTGTACAATAACGCGCTATTTCTAATGCCTGAGGCAAAGCTGTGATCGAAAATTTGCGTAACATCGCCATCATCGCGCACGTTGACCATGGAAAGACCACCCTGGTTGACAAACTGCTGCAACAATCCGGTACTTTTGATGCCCGTACCGAAGCAACAGAGCGCGTGATGGACTCCAATGATTTGGAGAAAGAGCGTGGGATTACCATCCTCGCAAAAAACACCGCCATTAAGTGGAATGACTACCGTATCAACATCGTTGATACCCCGGGACACGCCGACTTCGGTGGTGAAGTTGAGCGCGTCATGTCCATGGTGGACTCGGTGCTGCTGGTTGTAGATGCGATGGATGGCCCTATGCCGCAAACCCGCTTCGTGACCAAAAAAGCGTTCGCGCATGGTCTGAAGCCGATTGTGGTTATCAACAAAGTAGACCGCCCTGGTGCGCGTCCGGATTGGGTTGTAGATCAGGTATTTGACCTGTTCGTTAACCTGGATGCCACTGACGAGCAGCTCGACTTCCCTATCATTTTCGCCTCTGCGCTGAATGGTATTGCAGGTCTTGAGCACACCGACATGGCTGACGATATGACCCCGCTGTATCAGGCAATCGTTGACCATGTTGCGCCGCCGAAGGTTGAGGCTGATGCCCCACTGCAGATGCAAATCTCTCAGCTGGACTACAACAACTATCTGGGCGTGATCGGCATCGGCCGCATCAAGCGCGGTAAAGTTAAGCCTAACCAGCAAGTCACTATCATCGATAGCGAAGGCAAAACCCGTAACGGTAAAGTCGGTAAAGTTCTGACTCACCTGGGTCTTGAGCGTATCGACAGCGATCTGGCAGAAGCGGGTGATATCATTGCTATCACCGGTCTGGGCGAGCTGAACATCTCTGACACTATCTGTGATCCACAGAACGTGCAGGCGCTGCCAGCACTGAGCGTCGATGAGCCAACCGTAACCATGTTCTTTAACGTCAACACCTCACCGTTCTGCGGTAAAGAAGGCAAGTACGTGACTTCACGTCAGATCCTTGAGCGTCTGAATAAAGAACTGGTTCACAACGTGGCACTGCGTGTTGAAGAAACCGAAGATTCTGACGCCTTCCGCGTATCAGGTCGTGGTGAGCTTCACCTCTCTGTTCTGATCGAAAACATGCGTCGTGAAGGCTTCGAGCTGGCAGTATCCCGTCCGAAAGTTATCTTCCGTGAAATCGATGGCCGTAAACAAGAGCCATTCGAGAACGTCACGCTGGATATCGAAGAGACGCATCAGGGTTCTGTTATGCAAGCCATGGGTGAGCGTAAAGGCGATCTGAAAAACATGGATCCGGATGGCAAAGGCCGCGTACGTCTCGACTACGTGATCCCAAGCCGTGGCCTGATTGGCTTCCGTAACGAATTCATGACCATGACTTCCGGTACCGGTCTGCTCTACTCTACCTTCAGCCACTACGACGATATCCGTCCGGGCGAAGTGGGCCAGCGTCAGAACGGCGTCCTGATCTCTAACGGTCAGGGCAAAGCTGTAGCGTTCGCGCTGTTCGGTCTGCAGGATCGCGGTAAGCTGTTCCTGGGCCACGGTGCAGAAGTCTATGAAGGCCAGATCATCGGTATTCACAGCCGTTCTAACGATCTGACAGTGAACTGTCTGACCGGTAAGAAACTGACCAACATGCGTGCTTCAGGTACCGATGAAGCAACAACACTGGTTCCACCGCAGAAAATGACGCTGGAGCAGGCGATCGAGTTCATCGATGATGACGAACTGGTAGAAGTGACGCCACTGTCGGTGCGTATCCGTAAACGTCATCTGACTGAAAACGACCGCAAACGTGCTTCACGTGGTCCTAAAGAGGCATAACTGTCTCTTTAAATGATAAAGAGCCCCGCATGCGGGGCTTTTTTTTGCCTGAAATTCGGGCTTCTCAAGCCGGGCCAGCCAATATTTGTGCGAGTTGCTGCGCGCTTAACCCACCTCCTGCCGTTTGCGCTTTTCTCTCCCCGAGTGCCTGTTCAGCCTGCACTTTTGCCGCTAGAGTGAATACTCCAGGGAACAGAAGGAGAGACACCATGCTGTATATCTTTGATTTGGGCAATGTGATTATCGATATCGACTTTAACCGCGTGCTGGGTGTCTGGAGTGACTTTAGTCGTGTACCGCTGGCTTCGCTGCAAGGCCATTTCCAGATGGATGAAGCGTTTGAGCAACACGAACGTGGCGAGATCAGTGATGAAGATTTCGCGCTGGCGCTGTGTGAGAAGCTCGAAATCGCGCTGAGCTATGAGCAGTTCGCGGCGGGCTGGCAGGCTGTCTTCGTTGACGTGCGTCCGGAAACCCTGGTGCTGATGAACCGGCTGCGGCTGGAAGGTCATCGCGTGGTCATCCTCTCTAACACTAACAAGCTGCATTGCGAATTCTGGCCGACCCAGTACCCGGATGTGCAGCAGGCGGCAGATAAAATCTATCTCTCTCAGGAGTTAGGCATGCGTAAACCGGAAGCCCGGATTTATCAGCATGTGCTGGACGCAGAAGGTGTGACTGCCGATCAGGCGGTGTTCTTTGATGATAATCCACAGAATATTGAGGCGGCCCGCGCTCTGGGTATTGAAAGTGTACTGGTTACTGACAGTAAAACGGTACCCAACTGGTTTGCAGGTTTACAGTAACTCATGATGTCACGTAAATTTCGTCCTGGGCTGCACGCGTTCTGGTTATGGCTCAGGTTGTTGTGGAAACGCATTGATGAGGATGGCATGACGACCCAGGCCGGTAATCTGGCTTATGTCTCACTGCTGGCGCTGGTACCACTGATTGCAGTGGTATTTGCCCTGTTTGCGGCGTTTCCGGTCTTCTCTGATATCAGCGTGCAGTTAAAGCAGTTTGTCTTCAACAATCTGATGCCCGCTGCCGGTAACACGCTGCAACGCTATCTTGAGCAGTTTGTGGCTAACGTAAACCGGATGACAGCGGTCGGGGCGGTTGGCCTGATCGTGACCGCCTTACTGCTGATGCATTCGGTCGATACCGCGTTAAATACCATCTGGCGTAGCAATAAGAAGCGGCCAATGGTTTACTCCTTTGCGGTCTACTGGATGATCCTGACGCTCGGCCCATTGCTGGCTGGTGCCAGCCTGGCGATCAGCTCCTATCTGCTGTCGCTACGGTGGATTAATGCGACTGGCGTCACCAGCCTGGTCGATCAGATGCTGCGCATTTTCCCGCTTCTGCTGTCGTGGCTCGCCTTCTGGTTGCTCTACAGTATTGTTCCTACCCAGCGTGTGCCGCCGCGGGATGCGCTGATTGGCGCGCTGGTAGCCGGTGCGCTGTTTGAGCTGGGTAAAAAGGGCTTTGCG
This sequence comes from Candidatus Pantoea rara, assembly GCF_051136265.1. Lineage (NCBI taxonomy): Bacteria > Pseudomonadati > Pseudomonadota > Gammaproteobacteria > Enterobacterales > Erwiniaceae > Pantoea > Candidatus Pantoea rara. The sequence continues at coordinate 101,132 of NZ_CP194942.1, forward strand.
CTCTATGTTACTATGTTCCCTTCATATCAGCTGATCTACGGCGTACTGGCCGTGATCCCTATTCTGTTTCTCTGGGTCTACTGGACCTGGTGTATTGTGTTGTTAGGCGCTGAAATAACCGTCGCGCTCGCCGACTATCGGGCGTTAAAAAAACAACACAGAGAAGAGCAACGCGAGGAAACATGATTGCATTGATTCAGCGCGTGCAGCGCGCCAGCGTCAGCGTTGACCAGACAGTGATTGGCGAAATCGGTGGCGGGTTACTGGTTTTGCTGGGCGTGGAAAAGGGGGATGACAACGCACGTGCGGAGCGTCTCGCAGAACGCGTACTGGGCTATCGCATCTTTAGTGATAAGCAGGGAAAAATGAACCTGAGTGTTCGCCAGGCGGGCGGAAGCGTGCTGGTGGTGTCGCAGTTTACGCTGGCCGCAGATACGCAAAAAGGGATGCGCCCCTCATTTTCGGGTGGCGCTGAGCCTGCTGAAGCCGAACGTCTGTATAACTATTTCAGCGACTACTGTCGTCGTCAGCAGGGGATTACCACGGCGAACGGCCGTTTTGCTGCAGACATGCAGGTCTCGCTGGTGAATGATGGTCCTGTGACGTTCTGGTTGCAGGTGTGAGATCGTCAGCTGAGCGGCAGGGAACGGGCCACATATCCGAGCGGGAGAAACATTACATGTATCACCTTCGCGTGCCACAGACGGCGGAAGAGCTGGATATCTATTATCAGTTCCGCTGGGAGATGTTACGTAAACCTTTGCGTCAGCCACAGGGATCGGAACGTGATGCCTGGGATGCCCTGGCGCATCATCAGATGGTGGTTGATGAACAGGGAGATCCGGTTGCCATTGGCCGTCTCTATATCAATGCCGATAATGAGGCCGCTATCCGTTTCATGGCCGTTCACCCTTCGGTGCAGGGGAAAGGGCTGGGTACGCTAATGGCGATGACCCTGGAGTCCGTGGCGCGTCAGGAAGGGGCTAAGCGGGTGACCTGCAGTGCCCGCGAAGATGCTGTCGCGTTCTTTGCTAAACTCGGCTACATCAACCAGGGCGAGATTACCGCGCCACAGACGACGCCGGTACGCCACTTTCTGATGATCAAGCCGGTCGTCACGCTCGATGATATCCTGCATCGTGCCGACTGGTGCGGGCAGCTGCAGCAGGCCTGGTATGATCACATCCCGCTCAGCGAGAAGATGGGAGTCCGTATTCTGCAGTTTACCGGCCAGAAATTTATCACCACCATGCCGGAAGCCGGCAACCAGAATCCACACCAGACACTGTTCGCCGGCAGCCTGTTCTCGCTGGCAACGCTGACCGGCTGGGGATTGATCTGGTTGCTGCTGCGTGAGCGCCATCTCGGCGGTACCATTATTCTGGCGGATGCACACATCCGCTACAGCCATCCTATCAGTGGACGGCCTGGCGCGATTGCCGACCTCGGCTCACTAAGTGGCGATCTCGATCGTCTGGCGCGTGGACGTAAAGCGCGCGTGCAGCTTGAGGTGGAGCTTTTTGGCAATGATGAGTGTGGCGCGGTGTTTGAAGGGGTCTATATCGTCCTGCCCGCCGATCCGGATGGGCCGCTGGAAGAGGGCGGTTCCGGCGCACGTATCAATTAATCATAAGGGCCGCATCTGCGGCCCTTAATGTTGTTAATGTACCTGGCCTGCCTGCATGGTCTGCTGTACCTGCTGATTGTCCGTTGTCACCGACAGCGTGCCATTAACAGTCGGGCGTAATGGCTGGCCTGCGGCTAATGCGCCGCTCAGTTGCAGCTGAATATTGCTGTCACCGGTTAACGGCAATGCGGGCCATCCCCAGTTCTGCAATACATTCACCGGCACCGCGCGACCCGTCAGTTGCAGCGTCAGCGGACGGGCTGGCTGCTGGCCTACGGTAGCCGTTCCTTCAAGCAGTCCTTTGTTACTGAACGCACTCAGCTCGGTAACCTGAATCTGCTGCGGGTCAGCACTCAGCGCAATCGACGGGTGACGCAGATCGGTGCGGTTAAAGGTCGACTCTGCCGCGTTCAGGCTGAGTTTACCCGACCAGATCCCCCACTGATGCTGCTGCGCCAGCAGCAGGTTCTCGCCGGAGCCATCCAGTGAGGTCAGCTGGAAGGGAAAGGCCGGATTGATGTCGATAATCAGGTTACGGTTAGAGGTGAAACGCGTCACCTCTACGCTATCCAGCCACTCAGGCAGTGTCGCCTGCCAGCGGTCACGCCAGTCCTGCGGCAGGGTGTATTCCAGTCCGGCAACGGCCAGATTTTTCAGCGTCAGGCGTTTATTGCTGCGTGACCAGTCACCGTCAGCCCGAATTACCCCATTCGCCCAGCGCGAACTGAACTGCGTCAGCGCCAGACCCTGCGGGGAGAAATCCAGATTAACGATGGGATCATTAAGCTCGAATCCACCGTTGATAAAATTGCTGGCATTCAGCGCCAGCGAACCATCGTTACTCTGCCAGTCATCTCCCTGCCAGCTAACGTTTCTCAGTGTCAGATCCAGATCCGTCACCGCCCAGTCAGGCCCCTGCAGACGGGCATCGGTCATGTCGAGTCGTGTAATGGCAATAGAGGGAACAACCTGCAGGCTACGCAGGAAATCTTTCAGGCTGCTGGTGGTCTGCAGACGAATGTCGTTCAGTCGCAGCTGATTAATTTTCCAGTTGCCCTGGGCATCGCGCTCACCGTTACCGGTCATGGAGCCACGCGCCAGATCGGCACCAATATTGTCAAAGCGCATCCGCCCCTGAGAAACACTCCCCTGAATCAGGACGTTTTCACCCGGTACCTTATTCAGCGTCATGCTACCTGCACTCATCTGGAAGCGGGCATCGCGACCCAGCATATCCAGGGCTGTGGGTTTCCACGGCAAAATGCCGCCATTAACCTGCTGAGCAAACAGCGGTAATGCGCTGTTGGGGCTGTCGATGCGCATATTATTAAGTTGCAGGCGATCGGCTTGAATCGGTAGCGCGCTGCCTGGTGCGAGATTGGCCAGATTGACTTCTCCATCGCGCAGCTCAAGACTGCTGAAATGGAACGGATCGCTGAACTGAATCAGTGCCAGACCGAGATCAACACGTTTCGCAACCAGCACCGCAGGCTGCCCATCATGACCAAAGCTGAAGTCATCCAGAATGATGTGAGAGGGAGAGGAGAAATTGTGTTCAATTTTACTCAGGGAGAGATGCCATTCGGTTTTGTCGCTCACCCAACGGCTAAACCAGCCTGCACCCCACTGTGTCTGCAGCAGTACATAGATCACGACCAGGGTGAAAAGCAGCAGCAAAAGTAAGGTGAGGAAAAACTTTCCAAGAAATTTCATAGCATCCTTCCCGAGTTAAATCCGGTGAGAGGTTGTTATGCCTGAATTACCGTTACAGCTCAACAGCCTGGATGTAAATCCGAATAATTAGCAGGCAGGCCGAAGCCTGCCTGTGGCCTTACTTCTCTTGCGGAAAAATCAGGTTAAGCACGATTGCGGTAATGCCACCTGCCGCAATGCCTGAAGAGAGCAGGGTTTTCAGCCAGTCAGGCGCAAACTGCAGGATCAGCGGCTGCTGGGAAACGCCCAGGCCTACCGCCAGTGACAGCGCGATAATCATAATGGCGCGGCGGTTAAGCGGCTCGCGTGACACAATGCGAACACCCGAGGCGGCGATGGTACCGAACATCACAATGGTTGCGCCGCCGAGTACCGGTTCAGGGATCATCTGCACCAGACCGCTCACCGCCGGGAACAGCCCCAGCACAATCAGCATCAGCGCAACAACAAAGCCCACGTAGCGGCTGGCTACGCCGGTTAACTGAATCACACCATTGTTCTGACCAAAGCAGGAGTTAGGGAAGGTATTAAACAGCGCGGAGACAAAAGAGTTGAGGCCGTTCGCCAGCACGCCGCCTTTCAGGCGTTTCATATAGAGGGGGCCGCTGACTGGCTGCTCTGACACATCTGAAGTGGCGGTGATATCACCGATGGTCTCCAGGGAGGTCACCATAAACACCAGCATCAGCGGGATGAGGAGATTCCAGTCGAATCCCAGTCCGTAATAGAGCGGGGTCGGCACTACAATCAGCGGCTGATTATCGGGGATACCGGCTGCAGGCAGCATGCCCATCGCCCAGGCCAGCAGATAGCCCACGGCCATCGCAATCACCAGGGAGGCAACGCGCAGGTAGGGGTTCTTCTGCCGGTTAAGTAGCACGATCACCAGCAGCACGGCGCCGGCCAGCATCAGATTTTTTGGCGCGCCAAAAGTATGGTCGTTCATCGCGCTGAAACCGCCGCCAATTGAGGTCAGTCCCACCTGAATCAGCGACAGCCCAATAATCATCACCACGATACCGGAAACCAGTGGCGTAATAATCCGGCGAGCCAGATGCAATACGCGTGACAGCACCATTTCGGTACAGGAAGCCACCATCAGCGTGCCAAATAGCGCCGCCATCATGGTGGGCACGTCAGCGCCGCCATTTTTCAGCGCCATACCACCCATTATCAAAGGCGTGACGAAGTTGAAGCTGGTGCCCTGAATCGACAGCAGGCCCGAACCCACCGGCCCCCAGGTTTTGATTTGCAGCAGTGATGCCACGCCCGAAGCAAACAGCGACATGCTGATAACGTGCCGGGTATCTTCTGCGGGCAGGCCCAGCGCCTGACAGATCAGAATGGCGGGTGTGATAACCGCAACAAACATCGCCAGCAGATGCTGACCCGCGGCAAACAATGTTTGCGGCAGAGGTGGACGATCTTCAAGACGATAAATCAGTTCGCTTTGCGTGGCGGAAGGCTGGTCTGGCTGAGGATTGGTGGACATCGTCTGTTCTTCCCAAAAAATAATGTGGCGATTGTAATCATCCGCCGGGCAAAAGCAATCGTTTGCCCGGCATGGATATAAAAGCCGACTCGAAGGGATATCATTCAGACGTTGGTAAAACGGGTGTTTTCTGGCAGCCAGCGTTCGATCAGGGCGCTGGCCTGCTCGGGATAGTGCTGGTGGATGTGGCGCGCCACACGCTGAACTTCCGGCACCATCGCCGCATCGCGCAGCAGGTCGGCCACTTTAAATTCGGCATTACCGGTCTGACGTGTGCCCAGCAGTTCACCCGGTCCGCGAATCTCCAGATCGAACTGGGCAATAACAAAGCCGTCATTGCTGTCGCGCAGCACCTGCAAACGCTTCTGCGCTGTCTTGCTCAGCGGCGCTTTGTAGAGCAGCACACAGTGCGATGCCACAGCACCACGACCCACACGGCCTCGCAACTGATGCAACTGCGCCAGCCCTAATCGCTCAGGGTTTTCGATAATCATCAGGCTGGCATTCGGCACGTCCACGCCGACCTCAATTACGGTCGTCGCGACCAGCAGCTGGAGTTCATTCGCTTTAAACGCCTGCATTACCGCCTGTTTTTCCGCAGGCTTCATGCGGCCATGCACCAGTCCGATGTTTAAGTCGGGCAGCGCGGTTTTCAGGGATTCCCAGCTGGCTTCTGCCGCCTGTGCTTCCAGTAGTTCTGACTCTTCAATCAGCGTGCAGACCCAGTAAGCCTGACGCCCTTCGCGGCAGGCATGCTCAACACGCGCCACAATCTCGTCACGTCGGGTATCGGGGATGGCCACGGTGGTCACCGGAGTACGTCCCGGCGGCAGCTCATCGATGGTTGAGGTGTCGAGATCAGCGTAAGCGGTCATCGCCAGGGTGCGCGGAATAGGTGTGGCGGTCATGATCAACTGATGCGGATGGAAACCCTGCTCCTCGCCTTTTTCCCACAAGGCCAGTCGCTGGTGGACGCCGAAGCGGTGCTGCTCATCAATAATGACCAGCGCCAGACCATTGAACTGTACCTGCTCCTGAAAAAGAGCGTGTGTGCCCACGACCATCGCCACCTGACCGCTGGCTATCGCTTCCTGCTGTGCCTGGCGGGCTTTGCCTTTCTGTTTTCCGGCCAGCCAGCCCACTTCAATCCCCAGTGGCGCAAACCACTGGCGGAAGTTACTGGCGTGCTGTTCAGCCAGCAGTTCGGTCGGCGCCATCAGCGCAACCTGCTTGCCATGGGCGATAACGTTCAGCGCAGAGAGCGCAGCAACCAGTGTCTTACCCGAGCCGACGTCGCCCTGCACCAGTCGCATCATCGGGAAATCATTGGCCAGATCTTTCTCTATCTCCGCCACCACGCGTTTCTGCGCATGGGTTGGTGAGAAAGGCAGCGCGGCCAGCAGCTGATCACTGAGATTGTGTCGCGGCGGCATCGGCAATGCGTAATAGCGCTGAGCACCGGCACGCACCGCCAGCATGCTGAGGTTGTGCGCCAGCAGCTCTTCCAGAATTAATCTGCGCTGTGCCGGATGACGGCCACTTTCCAGCTCGCTGAGTCTGAGATCGGGCGGCGGACGATGCAGTGTGCGCAGCGCATCAGGCAGACTGATTAAGCCGCCGCTTAACTCCTTCGGCAATAGCTCGGCAATCGGGCAGCTTTCCAGCAGCGTGAGTGCCTGGTCAGTGAGATTACGCAGTGTGGCCTGTCGAATGCCTTCGGTGGTGGGATAAACCGGCGTTAAGGTCTCTTCCAGCGCCACATTGCTCTGTTCACCCTGAATACGGTATTCAGGGTGAATAATCTCAGCGCCACGCTGACCGCGCTTAATCTCACCATAGGCGGTGACGCGACGTCCCGGCGACAGGTTGTTCTTCATCCCGGCATTGAAATTAAAAAAGCGCATCGTCAGTACGCCGCTACCATCGCTGATCTGGCACACCATCATCCGGCGGCGCCCAAAGGTGATATCAGTGTGCAGCACTTCGCCTTCTACTGTGGCCCAGATACCGGGCAGCAGATCGTCAATGGCATAGAGTTGGGTGCGATCTTCGTAGCGAAGGGGGAGATGGAGCAGGAGATCCTGAATGGTGTGCAGGTCAATTTTGGCCAGTTTAGCTGCCTGGCTGGCACCGACGCCGGTCAGGGTACTGAGCGGGATGGCATCCAGCAGACGGCCTTTCATCTTCTTTTACCCGTCGACTGCATGGTTGCCCACCAGGTGGGGTCGGCGTCGACTTCACCCTGTGCATTAATGCGCGGATAGGGTAGACCTTTCTGCTTTGCGACCCGCGCCAGCACCGGGAATCCACCTTCGAACAGCAGGCGTTGCTGTTCATCTTCATCCAGCAGGCTGTAATCGCGCAGGTAAAGACCGGCGTTCTGCCGCTGCCGCTGGGCTTCATAGAGGATTAGCGCGCAGGCGACCGAGACATTCAGCGACTGCACCATACCTACCATTGGAATCACGATCTGCCGATCGGCCAGCGCCAGGGCTTCTTCAGTGATGCCGGTTTTTTCCTGACCCATAAGGATGCAGGTCGGAAGGGTATAATCGATCTCACGGAAATCCACAGCATCGGCGGAGAGATGGGTGGCTAACACCTGCATCTTCTGCTGTTTCAACTGTTTTACGGCATCGCCGATGGTGGGATGGGTGACCACTTTCACCCAGCTGTTGCTTCCGGCAGATGCGGAAGCCTGAGTACGCATCCGCTGGCTCGGCCAGACGGCATGCACTTCATGGATGCCGACGGCGTCAGCTGTGCGGATCACCGCTGAAACATTATGTGGCTTATGCACCTGCTCCATGCAGACCGTCAGGTCGTGCTGGCGGAGTGCCAGCATCGCCTGAATTCGGGCAAAACGTTGATCGTTCATGCCTAATTACGGTTACGGTGGACTTTGATCACATCGGGCATCACGCGAATTTTACGCATGATATTCGCCAGATGGACGCGATCACGTGCGGTCAGGCGGATGAAAGCACTGTAGACGCGGCCATCACGCTCTTCAGTATTCAGGCTCTGAATATTGGAACCGGCCGTGTTGATTGCTGCCGTCAGATTAGCCAGCGCGCCCTGATGGTTAAACATGTCGACTTTAATTTCCGCCACGAACTCCTGCTCGGTAACGATATCCCACTCGACCGGCATGAATTTTTCCTGCTCTTTCTGGTAACCACGAATATTCCGACAGGATTCATGATGCACCACCAGACCTTTTCCGGGACTGACATGGGCAACAATCGGGTCACCAGGAATCGGTCGGCAGCATTTGGCGAAGGTAATCAACACGCCATCTGCGCCTTTGATTGGCAGTTTACCCCGTTTGCTGTTACTGCTGATGACGTTGCTGTCAGACTGCAGCAGGTTCTTCGCCACCACCACGCTCATCGCATTACCCAGACCGATTTCCGCCAGCAGATCGTCAAGCGAGGTCAGCTTCATACGATCCAGCTCCTGCCTGATATTCTCAGGTGGAATTTCAGCCAGTTTTCGGCTTCCGCCCAGCGCATGACTGAGCAGGCGGCGACCCAGATTGACGGAGTCTTCACGCTTGAGGTTTTTCAGCAGCTGGCGAATTTTGGCGCGGGCTTTGGAACTGACAACAAAGTTGAGCCAGGCAGCGTTAGGACGGGCGCCCGGCGCGGTGATGATCTCAATCGTCTGACCGCTGGTCAGGGATTGCGACAGCGGATAAGGCTGGCGATCAACGCGTGCGCCGACGCAGGCATGGCCAATATCGGTGTGAACCGCATAGGCAAAGTCTACCGGTGTCGCACCGGTTGGCAGCTCAACAATGCGGCCTTCAGGCGTAAAGACGTAGATCTCATCCGGGAAGAGATCGGACTTCACGCTTTCAATAAATTCAAAGGAACTGCCCGCACTCTGCTGTAGTTCCAGCAGGCTTTGTAACCAGCGCTGAGCACGAATCTGTGCGGTGGTGCCACTTTCGCCCGCCTGTTTATAAGCCCAGTGCGCAGCGACCCCCATTTCCGCCATCTGATCCATATCCTCGGTGCGAATCTGCACTTCAACCGGCACGCCGTGCGGGCCGATCATCGAAGTATGGAGTGATTGATAGCCGTTAGCTTTGGGGATGGCGATGTAATCTTTAACGCGGCCCGGACGCGGCTTATACAGGCTGTGCATCTGGCCCAGAACGCGATAGCAGGTATCCAGATCTTTCACGATGACGCGAAAGGCATAGATATCCATGATCGAGTGAAAACGCTGCTCTTTCAGCGTCATTTTGCGGTAGATCGAGTAAAGATGCTTTTCGCGACCACTGACGCGGCAGGGAATACCCGCTTCCTGCAAACGGCCATCGATCTCAGAAAGAATCTTCTGGATCATCTCTTTACGATTACCGCGCGCGGCTTTCACCACCTCTTTAATTACCCGATAACGATTCGGATAAAGTGCCTCAAAACCAAGCTCTTCCAGCTCTGTTTTAAGATGGTGAATACCCAGTCGGTGCGCCAGCGGACTGTAAATCTCTAACGTCTCCAGCGCGATGCGGCGACGCTTGTCCGGGCGTAATGCACCAAGGGTGCGCATATTGTGGGTGCGGTCAGCCAGCTTGATGAGAATGACGCGGATATCCTGCACCATCGCCATAATCATCTTGCGGAAGTTTTCTGCCTGCGCTTCTTTCTTGTCGCGGAACTTCAGCTTATCCAGCTTGGAAACGCCTTCGACCAGCTCTGCCACACTTTTACCGAACAGCTGTTCCATGTCCTGATAAGTGGCAGGCGTATCTTCGATCACGTCATGCAGCAGCGCGGCCATGAGGGTTTCATGGTCGAGCTTCATTTCCGCCAGAATACAGGCCACGGCAACAGGATGGGTGATATAAGGCTCACCGCTGGAGCGTGTCTGTCCCTCGTGGGCATCACGTGCGACAAGGTAGGCTTGCTGGAGGCGCTTGATCTGCTCCTCTGGCAAGTATTTTTCAATCAGTTGATTGAGACTTTCAAACAGATACAAGGGCGACCTGCAGGTGGCTGTTAACGACGACCTTCAGCGATAGCGGTAACGGCCTGTAACTCAGCGGCTTCCTGCTCTTGCTGTTCCTGACGATCACGCACATCTAAAATCTGATTGGTGACCAAACCTTCTTCGATCTCGCGCAGGGCGATAACGGTAGGTTTATCGTTCTCTTCCGGAACCAGCGGATCTTTGCCGCCAACCTGCATCTGACGTGCACGACGTGCAGCGACCAACACCAGGTCAAAACGATTACCAACTTTTTCTACTGCGTCCTGAACGGTTACGCGTGCCATAGGTGTGCTACTCCACAGATGAAGAAATGACTGCGCATCATACTGAAACTGTATTCAGACTGCCAACAGTTTGCTGATTAACGCATCGTGACGCGCCTTCTGGCGCGCCATACGCAGACGTTCTGCGCGAATAATGGTTTTCAGATCGGACAGCGCCAGATCGAAATCATCATTCACAATTAAATAATCATACTCGGCGTAGTGGCTCATTTCCGCTACTGCCTGAGCCATGCGACGCGCGATCACTTCTTCGCTGTCCTGGCCACGACCGCGCAGACGGCGATCGAGCTCTTCTTTCGAAGGCGGCAAAACAAAGATGCTGCGTGCGCCAGGCATTTTAGCGCGGATTTGCTGCGCACCCTGCCAGTCAATGTCGAGAAACACGTCAACGCCGGTTGCCAGCACCTGCTCAATAGCATGGCGTGACGTACCGTAGTAGTTGTCGAAAACTCTGGCATGTTCGAGGAAAGCGTCTTCCGCGATCATCTGCTCAAATTCATGTTTCTCAACGAAAAAGTAATGTTCGCCATGGGTTTCACCCGGACGCATACCGCGCGTCGTGTGCGAAACAGAGACCTGCGTATCATACAACGGCTGGGTCTTTAACAGAGCCTGAATCAGGCTGGATTTTCCTGCACCGCTGGGAGCAGAAACAATATAGAGCGTGCCTTGAGCCATGATTTTCTTGAATTGATTAAAAGCGGAGTTGATTTCCTGCACAGTATACACAGCTTCCCATTGCCACGCAGCGTTTGCGCAGCGACAACACCCAATCTTTTGCGCATCTGCGCGCAAATCACTGTCGGACCGCTGAAATTAAACCTTTATTGTCACGGCCTCCCTTCCGAAACCTGACATCACTCCTGGCTGACGCTAACTCATTAATATTGAATACAGCAAAACGTCAGAGGAGAGATTATGAAAGGATTCGGCTGGCCGCTGTTTGCGGTTGTTCTTTGGTTTGCCCTGTGGCCTGCGCATAGCGCCGTTTGTCCGGTCTGGACACCCTCCCGGGCGACAGAAGAGATCCATCATCTGCAACAACAACTGCAACACTGGGATGACGCTTATTATCGACAAGGGCAGAGTCCGGTGGCTGACGCTGATTATGACGCGCTGCAGCAGCGCCTGAATCAGTGGCAGCACTGCTTTAGCTCTTCTCCGATCGCTTACGCACCGCAACTGCCGGGCAATGGTAAGCACCTGCATCCGGTCGCCCATACTGGCGTAAAAAAGATGCACAACAAGCTGGCACTGGCTTACTGGATGCAGGGGCGGCACGATCTCTGGGTGCAGCCGAAAGTTGATGGTATTGCTGTTTCACTGGTGTATCGCCACGGCAGGCTGGTCTCGCTGTTAAGCCGTGGCGACGGATTGCGTGGTGAGGAGTGGCTGGCTAAAGCCGCCTGGATCCCGGCAATTCCGCTGCACATCGAGACCCGTCTCGATGAAGTTGTGCTGCAGGGTGAGTTATTTCTGGTGATGACCGGTCATCAACAGGCGGTTGATGGCGGTAAAAATGCGCGCTCACAGGTGGCCGGAGCCATGATGAGTAAGCAGCGGGTTCCTCTGCTTAATTCGCTCGATGTTTTCATCTGGGCCTGGCCTGACGGCCCCGCCACGATGAAAGAACGCCTTGAACAACTCAGCCACTGGGGGCTGGGCGTTGCCGCAAAATGGAGTTACAGCGTCAAAGATGAAGAGGACGTCGCACGCTGGCGGGAGCGCTGGTTTCATGCTGCGCTGCCCTTTGTCACTGACGGCGTGGTGGTTCATCAAAGCCTGCGACCTGCGGGCAAAAACTGGCTGCCGGGAGAGGGAACCTGGGCCGTTGCCTGGAAATATCAGCCTCCTGAAGTCAGCGCTGAAGTCCTCTCCGTCGATTTTCCCATTGGCCGCACCGGGAAAATAGCCGCAGTACTTAATCTGCAGCCGGTGCAACTGGATGATAAGACGGTCAGGCGGGTCAATGTTGGATCGCTTCGTCGCTGGCAGGAGAGTGATATTGTGGCGGGCGATGTGATCACGCTGAGTCTGGCGGGTCAGGGGATTCCCCGGCTGGAGCGGGTAATCTGGCGCGTGGCAGAGCGGCACTATCCTCAGCCTCCCGACGCGTCGCGTTATACCCCGTTGAGCTGCTACACCTTTAGTCCAGAATGCCAGAAGCAGCTACTGGCAAAATTACGCTGGCTCAGCCAGAAAACGGTGCTGAATATCCCGGGCGTAGAGCGTGGCACCTGGCTTCGCTTACTGGAAACCGGCAGTGTGATGCATCTTTTCGACTGGCTGACGTTAACACCGGAACAGATTGCCGCCGCAACGAGCCTTTCTCCGGAGCGGGCGGGGCAGCTCTGGCATCGCTTTAATCTCACCCGGCAGCAGCCGCTTCGTCGCTGGGTGGATGCCTTAGGCATTTCACTGCCACGAAAGGCCCTGAAGTCACTGCCCGATCAGCAGTGGCAGAGCTTAACCCAGCGGGATGCCAGGGGGTGGCAGGCTTTGCCGGGCATCGGTGCGTCGCTGGCAAAGCGCCTGGTTGCGCAGTTTCATGATGCCCGCGTACAGGCGCTGATTACGTTCCTGCAACAGCAGGGTATTCCCGCTGCCTCAGTGCTCGGGATGGGGATAGTTGAAAATGGGCAACCCGAGGCGGAAGCGCAGCGCCAGTAAACGGGCAGAGAAGCCGAACAGCAGGGTGATGATAATCACTGCTTCATGCGCCAGCGTGGTTTTCAGCAGCAGGATATACATCCAGCCAGAGGCGAAAGCGATACCGGCATAAATTTCTTTCTGAAACACCAGCGGAATGCGATTACAGAACATATCGCGTAGTACGCCGCCAAAGACGCCGGTAATCACCGCGCTTATCGCAGCAATAATCATGGCGTGTCCGGAATCGAGCGCAACCTGTGCACCAATAATTGAGAAGACCACCAGCCCCAGTGCGTCCAGAACCAGGAACACTTTGCGCAGGTGTGTCATCAGCGGCGCCAGGAAAGTGGTAAGCACTGCCGCTGCCGCAACAATCATGATGTACTCAGGATTTTTTACCCAGCCTAGTGGATAGTGACCCAGCAGGATATCGCGCACCGAACCACCGCCAATGGCGGTCACTGACGCAATAATAATTACGCCAAAGAGATCCATTTTGCGGCGACCCGCTGCCAGCGCACCTGTCATCGCTTCAGCAGTAATACCAATGATATAGAGAACGGTCAGTAACATAGCAGACTCCGGTAAGGCGACGGCATTAATCAGGAGACGGCGACTGAGGTTTTCTGCCGATCGGCGTCCGGGATGAGCGCAGTTTATACCAGCCAGCCCCGGCTTCGGCATAGAAAGTCTTTTTTGCAGAGGTGATGCCGTAAACGCATGAGATTAAGGAGTGGAAAAGTGTGCAGCGGGTTTGTAAATCGCGCTGATGGTATCTGGCTCGGGACTGGCGGGGCTTGACTGACCGTAACCGTCAGACAGGAACTTGAGGCAAATCAGTTTTTAAAGGAGATAAAAAAGGCTGTATACAACGGATAAATAAACAATTCAGCAGGGAAATAAAAGACAGGTTCAAAAAAAGAAAAGGCGTGCTGGTTAACAGCACGCCAACGCATCATTTCGGATGCTCAGAGCCCACCATACAGACTTATTTTATTATTTGTTTCTTGCACGCACTTTAGTAAACGCATTCAGACTAAAGTGGTATTCCGGCTGGAACCATGAACGACCATAGTAGCAGTAAATCAGCATGCGAATAGAGGCCATCGCAAGGTAACCCCAAATCGCACATAATACTGAAGGTGTCAGCCAGACGGTAAATAAGGTTACCGCAAGCCCGGCTAATACTGAGGACGTTTCAGCAAAAGCGATACGGGTATATTGTTTTTCGCGCTGTAATATCGCACGGTAATGCTGGCCCTGTGGGATGATAATAAACACCACTGAGACCATCTGCAACATTAATGCCAGTTGCGGTTGATCAAACAGGCTGTTCGGCAAGTGGCTGGCCGTAAATAACAGACCAAACACAGCGATACCCATCAACATATTACCCCAATAGATCGTGGAGAGATCATTGATAGAGAGCATGCAGCGGCGGATCAGCGTATTGGAGAAGCCGCGATCGGCCAGAGTGTCGATTGCCAGCAGAGCAATCACGGCAATCGCCAGCAGGTTCAGTTCATTCGCCTGCAGTATCTGCGCCAGCAATGAGAGCTGCAGTACGCCGATGCCAATAATTTTGATTGAGGAGAGCAGAGACCATTTTGCGCTATTAAGACTGCTTTCACGTATTGCCATAATATACTCGTTAGAGTCCATCGACTCTGTGAGAATTAAATAGTTGTGTAACGGCAAGTAGGGGTTGCTGTGACACCGTTAGTTAGTGCAATTTTTCCGGCCGAAGCCCTTAAAACCTCTCGAGGCTTGCCATGTTATTATGTGTTCAATCAAATGATGCCCGGATAAATAAAAGCTATCCCTGGTAAATTCTCTGTTTCGTGTCATGGCGGGATCCCATGCAGCTAATAAGAATCCCGCCAGATCACGAATAAATCCTGTTGTAGTTTTATATTCTCCAGCCAGCATCCTTGCGGCAATCTCAACGCATTCTTTTTGTGACAACTAAGGATACGTTGAGCGGTCCATGACTTTTTTCCTGCTTTATCATTATGGGTATTGCTGTGTGTGGAATGATTTATACATTGTTTTATTTAATTTAACACCATAAGAAAAGTCTGATTACGCGACAACAGAAATAAATGGTTTCACTCTATGCATGATAAATATTAAATCCCCAGCAGAGCAGTAATAAACAATTGTTGATGATTAATGTATGCGTTGGAAAGAAAGTGTTCACATGCAAGGTCAGGAGGCCTGAAATCAGGGGATCTACCTCTCTGTCAGGGGCATTTGCCAGGAATTTTCCTGGCAGCGATTCTTAAGCACGGGTTGTGGTAAATATGTAATGGGGGTGAGTAATCAGATAAGCGCTTTATGCTTTATTGTTAGAATTTTTTCTATTTTTTTTCATTAACGACCAGTGATAAGTACAGAGAAAAAAGCGAGCTAAGTCATTGATCTATTGTGTCAGAAGCTGGTTGAGTTTCTCCAGATCGCTGCTAACCCATTCAATATCAAGCTTAAATCGCTCATCTGAAGTAAATGGCTGGCGAAAAACCGTTACGATCACTTCGGCGCCCTGTTCGTTAGCTATCACGCGCATCGGCACGTAGATCTCCTTTCCTGAGCCGCTATCAATCCAGTGATCCATAACGCCAAACGGATTATAGGGTGAGAACCGGATCTTCACATTGCCCTGAGGGCCTTTAGCACGCCAGCGGTTGCCATCAGGTTCCAGTGCGCTTTGTGTCAGCCCGGAAGCCCACTTAGGGAAAAATTCTGGCTTCCAGATAGTTTCATAAAGATCTAACCACTGACGTGGAATTGTCAGGCTCAGAGTGCGCGAGGAGAGCATGTAACCTCCGGTAGATAGGCTAAAAAGGCATTAAAGCATGGGCCCAGGCTTGTTAAAACGTTGTTACAGCAGAAGTGTGGTGTTGACAGGGTTTCGTACAAACGACAGACAACGGATGAGGCTGTCTGTCTTTGATTCAGATGAAATTGCCGCGCGCAGAAATTGTATGCTCTTCGCTATGACCGCTGGTGTAACGAAGTATAAAGCCATCTGACTGGGCCATAACTGCGCAACTGTGATTCGGGAAGATACGCAGCAATGTGCCGACTTCCGGGCGGCGATCCTGATAAAGCAGAAAACCGTGCTCCTCCGATAACTTCGTCACCTCATATGTGTGGCCCGCTTCGTCAGCTGCAATACCAAAGCCGCTGGCGTTGGTGCCATGCGGTCCTTTATCCGAACTCAGCATTTTCGACCCGGCATCCACAATCGCAAAATGTTCGTTCACCGCGACCACGCGTGTAATGACACTCATTGCCAGCTGATCCACGTGACTCAACCCGAGGCGGCAGGCAGTAAGATCCAGCAGGGCATAGTTGCCGGGCCTGATTTCATTAATACAGGGTGCAATGTCTGCTGCCAGCGCGGTAGGCGTTGAACCTACGGAGAGTGGGCAGTCAGTAAACCCAGCAGCCTGCAGTTTTGCCTTTACTCGCTGCATCAGTGTTGTTTCCTGCCGCGCCACATCGGCAATGGCCGCAGCGTTACCGGCACCATAAGCGTGACCCGCATGCGACACTAATCCGCCAAAGCGTAACCCTTTGTCCTGCAGCGCCAGGGCAATCAGCACCGCTTCATCTGTATCTGGATTAACGCCAATCCGATGTAATCCAACATCAACCTTAATCGCCACCGCCAGTTCGCATTCTGGTTGCTGCTCACTGGCCTCAGCAATCGCTGCCACACCCTGCAGTCTGTCCGCAATCAGGGTGAGCCTGACCCGGTGAAGCACGGCGAGGCGCAGTAATTCTGCCACGCTTTGCGGGTGTACAACCGGATAGGCCAACAGCAAATCACTAACGCCACCCTGAATGAAACTGATGCCTTCGCTGGGTTTAGAGACGGTAATACCCTGTGCGCCGGACGCAATCTGACGTTGTGCAATCCAGACGCTTTTATGTGTTTTGATATGCGGACGCAGTGTGGCGCCAGCGGCACTGGCTTTGCGCTGCATATGCTGCAGGTTATGCTCCAGGCGATGTGCATCCACTTCAATATAGGGCGTAAGGCGATCATCAATCAGCGGGCGCTGCCACTGCTGTGTATCGTTGATATTCATAAGATTGTCCGGCATTTGACGAGGTAAGAGGATTCATCATTCCTTAATTACCTCTCTGATACCAGCCTGCCTGCCGCAGAACAGGTGTGCTGAATAGCTGAAGTTATTGGGACAGAGGAAGCGGACGTAACGCATGAGGGGTTCAGCAGATAAAAACAATAAAGCAGGCGCGTGGCCTGCTTTATCAGTTAACTCAGACGTAGAGCGATTTTTCACCCGGTGGGCGGGTTTTGAAGCGACGGTGCAGCCAGAGATATTGTTCGGGCGCACGCAGAATCTGATTTTCGATCACTTTGTTCATATAAGCTGCAGCAGCAGCCTCGTCCGTATGAGGGTAATTTTCCAGCATCGGTTCGATGATCAAGTGGTAGCCATCATTTCCTGGATTACGAATCAGCATAATCGGCACCATCGCTGGCTTCGCCAGACGCGACAGAACAAACGTCCCGTTAGTGGTGGCGGCTTTTTCCACTGCAAACAGCGGCGCAAAGGTGCTGCCTTTAGGGCCGTAATCCTGGTCAGGCGCAAACCAGACCGATTCACCCTGTTTCAGGGCATTAACCATACCGCGTAGATCACGACGGTCGATCATCGCTTTATTAGAGCGCATCCGACCTTTAGTCTGCACATATTCCATCGCCTGGTTATTGTGGGGGCGGTACATCGCCATCATTGGCTGACAGAGTCCGCTGATGCGGCCACCCAGTTCCAGTGACATGAAATGCACACCAATCAGCATCACACCACGATTTTCTTTCTGCGCAGCATGCAGGTTTTCCATTCCCGATACTTTAAACAGACGTCTTACTGCACGGTCAGACCAGAACCAGGCAATACCGGTTTCAGCCAGGGCCATGCCCAGCGACGCAAAGTTGCCGGCAATCATATGCTCTGTTTTTTCTTCACTGATGCCCGGGAAGCAGAGTTCGATGTTCCGTCGGGTGATGCGTTCGCGGCGCTGCAGGAAATGACGGGAAATTTTGCCCGCGCCGGTACCGAGACGCATAAGAACAGGATAGGGAAGCTGTACCAGAAGCCAGAGCACACCAAGGCCAAACCAGGTAAACCAATAACGCGGATGCAGCAGCGAACTGCTAAATTTTCCGTTGTTTTTCATTAACAACCTTCATGGAATAGGGGGAAGTATCGCATAAAGAGCACTTCCATGAGTCTTAAAGCGGTACGGCTGTACTGATTTCGACCAGTACTTTATCAAAAAGTGCCTTCAAAGAAAGGGAAACTCCGGAATCTACAGGATTGACCTGTTTCATGGAGAGGCGTTAATACCGGCTGTAAAAATACATTAATCCGATAAAAGGTTTACTTTTCAATTTTTTAAGCGAAGCCTAAAGGAGGCTTTAATTGTAAGCGAGGTCGTTTCAGGAACAGTCTGGAAATGATTATTTATTTATCTTTACCTGATTCTGATGCTGGCTGCGCTGAAAAAGCGATTAATTGTGGCGGAAGGAGTGAATACTTTAAGTGCTGACAGCAGCTGAAAGGGGTAACAAAGCGCTGCTGCGAGCGCTTTGTTGGGTAGAAATTACTCAATATTCTGAATCTGCTCGCGCATCTGTTCAATCAGCACTTTTAGTTCGATCGCTGAAGTGGTGATTTCTGCGTTAATCGACTTTGATGCCAGCGTATTCGACTCACGATTGAACTCCTGCATCATGAAATCGAGACGGCGGCCAACGGCCTCTTTCTTTTTTAGGATGTTGTAGGTCTCTTTCACGTGCGCATCCAGACGATCCAGCTCTTCAGAGACGTCGACACGCTGCGCCATCATCACCAGTTCCTGCTCAAGGCGATTGTTTTCCAGCTGGACTTCAGCATCTTCCAGCTTGGCGACCAGACGCTCACGCTGCCATTTAATCACTTCAGGCATCTGCGCGCGCACTTTGCTGACTTCCTGTGAGACGCCTTCCAGACGTTGCTCAATCATCGCTTTCAGTGCAGTGCCTTCGCTTTCACGTGCCGCAATAAAATCATCCAGCGCACCATCCAGTGCCTGTAATAACTGCGTGTTGATAGCATCCAGATCCTGCTCCTGCGCAGACATCACACCCGGCCAGCGCAGAATATCCAGCGGATTAATCGCGCCTTCATCGCTCTGCATTTTTACCCAGTTGGCAGCCTGCACCAGCTGTTTAGCCAGCGTTTCATTGAGCATCAGCTCGCCCTGCGCGCTGGGATCGGCATCATAACGCAGGTTGCACTCAATTTTACCGCGCGTCAGACGCTGGCGAATGCGCTCGCGGATAACCGGCTCCAGCCCACGAAACTGCTCCGGCAGACGGATATAAGTTTCCAGATAACGCTGGTTAACGGAACGCAGCTCCCAGGCGGCGCTGCCCCATTCGCCTTTGGCTTCACGGCGGGCATAAGCGGTCATACTGCGGATCATAAGCGGTACTCATTTGCGGAAAGATGGGTGAAGTATAGCGAGGCGAGCCACGGCATAACAGGCATAAGCGTCTCACAGGAAAATAACGAACCATTTCCGCTTTTAGTGACAGCCACTTATGATGAACGCTGACCCCTTGTGAGGATGACTAATCTATGTCTCGCGTTATTGCTCTTCCTGTTGTGATGGCGCTGCTGCTGGCGGGTTGCCAGATTCGCCACGCGCCGCCGACTAAACCGCAACCCATCTGTGCGGGTGGCGATATGATGATGCAGACCACGTTGTGGTTTGGACTAAGCAAGCCAGATGGCGGCAGTGTGAGTTCACTCGACTGGATGAACTTCGTAGATAACGAAGTCACGCCACGTTTCAAAGCGGGATTGTCGGTCTATGACGCTAAAGGTCAGTGGCTGGGCGAGAACGGTAAGCTGGCACGAGAGAACAGTAAGGCATTGATGCTCATCCATGGTATCGATCACGCCACCAATCAGGATATTGAGGCGTTACGCAATCTCTACAAAAAACGGTTTGATCAGGAGTCGGTGATGCGGGTAGATGCGCCCGTCTGTGTCGGATTCTAGGGCGAAAGCGGGCGGCAGCACTGCCGCCCGTTGAATCATCAGATAAACAGGCCCGCAAAGGCCGCAGAGAGCAGGCTGACCAGCGTGGAGCCATAGACCAGCTTCCAGCCAAACCGGGAAACCACATTTCCCTGTTTCTCGTTCAGGCCTTTTATTGCGCCCGCTACAATGCCGATCGAGGCAAAGTTAGCAAAGGAGACCAGGAACACCGACAGAATACCCAGCCCGCGCGCACTCATGCTCGACGCGACTTTCTGCAGTTCAATCATCGCCACAAATTCATTCGCAACCAGCTTGGTCGCCATGATGCTGGCTGCCTGCAGGGCATCGGCTTTGGGAATACCAATTAGCCAGGCCAGTGGATAGAACAGATAGCCGAGCAGCTGCTGGAAGCTGTAGCCGAACACCGCCGCAAACACCGCGTTCACGGCAGCAATCAGGGCAATAAAGCCAATCAGCATCGCCAGAATGATCATCGCAACTTTGAAACCGGCAAGTATGTACTCGCCCAGCATCTCAAAGAAGCTCTGCTCTTCATGCAGCTTTTCCAGCGCGATAGGCTGCTCATCCCGGCTTTCCATCGGGTTGATGATCGACAGGATAATAAAGGTGCTGAACATGTTAAGCAGCAGGGCCGCAACCACATACTTCGGTTCAATCATCGACATATAAGCCCCGACAATCGACAACGAAACGGTGGACATCGCGGTCGCTGCCATGGTGTAGAGACGGCGCGGCGGGATATCGCCCAGAATCCCTTTATAGGCGATAAAGTTTTCTGACTGACCCAGAATCAGTGTGCTGACGGCGTTAAACGACTCCAGCTTGCCCATGCCGTTAATCTTCGACAGCAGTGTCCCGAAAATACGGATCAGCAGGGGCAGAATACGCCAGTGCTGCAATATGCCGATCAGTGCTGAAATAAAGACAATCGGGCAAAGCACGCCAAGGAAGATAAATGCCAGCCCCTGTTTGCTCATTCCGCCAAACACGAATTCTGTGCCCTGTGCGGCAAAGCCCAGCAGCGTCTCAAAGAAACCGGCGAACGAGCTGACCAGCGCCAGACCTCCGGCAGAGTGAAGGAAGAACCAACCCAACGCGGCTTCCACCACAATCAGTTGAACAATAAAGCGCAGACGAATCTGTTTACGGTCATGACTGACCAGCAGCGCAAGGGCGAAAATCACCACCAGCGCCAGCAGGAAATGAAGAATGGCGGCCATATGTCTTTTTTATCAGAGAGAAAGGAAAGCGCATTTAGCCACAGCTGGCAGGGAATTTCATCTGATGCCTGCGCCGGACCTGCGTAAGAGACAGCGGGCAAGGAAGTCCGTATAATGCGCAGCCAATCATTAGCAAGCCGGAGAATACCCATGCGTCCAGCAGGCCGTAGCGCACAACAGGTGCGTCCAGTCACATTGACCCGCAATTACACCAAACACGCAGAGGGTTCCGTTCTGGTGGAATTCGGCGAAACAAAAGTGCTTTGCACTGCCTCCGTAGACGAAGGGGTTCCGCGTTTCCTTAAAGGCCAGGGCCAGGGTTGGGTTACCGCCGAATATGGCATGCTGCCGCGTTCGACCCACAGCCGTATGGCGCGTGAAGCCGCAAAAGGCAAGCAGGGCGGGCGAACCCTGGAGATTCAGCGTCTGATCGCCCGTTCACTGCGCGCCGCGGTGGATCTGAAAGCCCTGGGTGAATTTACCATCACGCTTGACTGTGACGTGATTCAGGCCGATGGCGGCACCCGTACCGCATCAATCACTGGCGCCTGTGTGGCACTGGCTGATGCGCTGAACAAACTTGTAGCCAGCGGCAAGCTGAAAGCAAACCCGATGAAGGGCATGGTCGCAGCGATTTCAGTGGGCATCGTCAGGGGCGAAGCGTTATGCGATCTGGAGTACGTTGAAGACTCAGCCGCAGAAACCGACATGAACGTCGTGATGCTGGAAGATGGCCGCATGATCGAGGTGCAGGGCACTGCCGAGGGCGAACCGTTCAGTCATGAAGAGTTGCTGACGCTACTGGCGCTGGCACGCGGCGGAATTGAGGAATTAATTCAGGCGCAGAAAGCAGCGCTGGAAAATTGATGTAACAGGCGACCTCAGAGTCGCCTTTTCTTTATTTGAGGAGTGAGAAATGAAAGCCTGGCAGCGTCAGTTTATTGAATTCGCCCTGAACAAACAGGTGCTGAAGTTCGGTGAGTTCACTTTGAAGTCCGGGCGTAAAAGCCCCTATTTCTTTAATGCCGGTCTGTTTAACAGCGGACGGGATTTAGCGCTGCTGGGACGCTTCTACGCGCAGGCGCTGGTGGATGGCGCTGTGGATTTCGATCTGCTGTTCGGTCCGGCCTATAAAGGCATTCCGATTGCCACCACTACAGCGGTGGCGCTGGCGGATCATCATGACCGCGATGTGCCTTACTGCTTCAACCGTAAAG
Source organism: Candidatus Pantoea rara (assembly GCF_051136265.1). Classification (NCBI taxonomy): domain Bacteria; kingdom Pseudomonadati; phylum Pseudomonadota; class Gammaproteobacteria; order Enterobacterales; family Erwiniaceae; genus Pantoea; species Candidatus Pantoea rara. The sequence goes on from NZ_CP194942.1 coordinate 123,426, forward strand.
AAGCCAAAGATCATGGTGAAGGCGGTCTGCTGGTGGGCAGCACGCTGCAGGGTAAAGTGATGCTGGTAGACGATGTGATCACCGCCGGCACGGCGATTCGTGAGTCGATGGATATTATCGGCGCGCACAACGCTACCCTGGCTGGCGTGCTGGTTTCGCTTGATCGTCAGGAGCGTGGACGCGGAGAAATGTCGGCGATTCAGGAAGTGGAACGTGATTACGGCTGTAAAGTAACCGCGATTATCACACTGGCAGACCTGATCGCCTGGCTGGAAGAGAAGCCGGAGATGGCCGATCATCTGGCCCAGGTCCGTGCTTATCAGAAAGCATACGGGATTTAACAGAGGCGGGCGCGATGCCCGCCTTCTCTGACTCTTTACGCCAGCTGTGCGGCAATCAGCGGCCAGCGAGCCTCAAAGTCTGCGGTAGGACTAAAACGAAACTCAGAACGGACATACCGCGACAATAAGCCTTCACAGAACGCCAGCAGCTGACTTGCCAGTAACGCCTCATCAGCCTGAAAGGCTTCGCCCTCTCGCATTTTCCGTTCACGCATGACCTGTCGCAGTTGCACTTCAATCCGCTCGAACAGTTGATTGATACGTCCCTGCAGCCGGTCCTGCTCAAACATCAGCGCATGGCCGGTCAGAATGCGCGTCAGTCCCGGATTACGCTCACCAAATCCCAGAATCAATTGCACGATCAGACGCAGACGCGTCATGGTCTCTTTTTCATCCTTGAGGATCAGATTGATGCGGGTAATCAGACTGTCTTCGATAAACTCAATCAGGCTATCGAACATTCGTGTCTTGCTGGGGAAATGACGATACAGCGCCGCTTCGGAAACCCCCACCGTGGCTGCCAGTTTGGCTGTGGTAATACGCTGACTACCATCACCCGACTCCAGCATCTGCGCCAGCGCCTGCAAAATCTCTTCGCGACGATTCCGCTTCGCGACTTTTTTTTCTGCCATGACCTTAAAGACCCCTGAAATTCACCTAAAAACAGGCAACACCTACGCATCTGCCACAGGAACGCGTCCTGCGGCGATGAGGAAAAATAACGGGCGTAAGTGAAAGTCGGTAATGCGGGTTACTGGCGGCCGGAGTGGCCGAAGCCGCCTTCGCCGCGCTGGCTGGCGTCGAAATCTTCGACCAGGTTAAATTCCGCCTGGACTACCGGTACAAACACCAGTTGTGCCATGCGATCGCCGGGCTGCAGTGAGAAGCTTTCCTGGCCACGATTCCAGACCGATACCATGAGCTGTCCCTGATAGTCCGAATCAATCAGACCTACCAGATTGCCCAGCACGATGCCATGCTTGTGGCCAAGGCCTGAGCGCGGCAGGATCACAGCGGCCAGATCGGGGTCGGCGATATGAATCGCCAGGCCGGTCGGAACCAGTGTCGTGGTGCCTGGTTCGATGTTGAGAACATCATCAATACAGGCGCGTAAATCTAACCCAGCGGAACCTGAAGTAGCGTAGGTCGGCAGTGGAAACTCTTTGCCGACGCGCGCATCCAGAATCTTAACGTCTATTTTTTTCATCATAACGGCTGACAATCTCGTCTATTAATTGTTGGCCAAGGAGAGACTTATCGCTGAGCGGTAAGCGTTTTTCTCCATCCTGCCAAAAAAGGTGAAGAGCATTGGTGTCGCTATTAAATCCCTGACCGGCCTTAGCGACGTCGTTAGCGCAGATCAGGTCCAGATTTTTGCGCACACGTTTTTGCCGGGCGTATTCTTCCACATTCTGTGTTTCAGCAGCAAATCCAACGACGAATGGCCGGTTTTCGTGAAGAGCAGCCACGCCAGCAACAATATCGGGATTTTTTACCAGGTGCAGCGTGACGTTATCATCACCGCCCTGTTTCTTGATTTTATCGGCCGCAATATCGGCTGCCCGGTAGTCTGCCACGGCTGCGCTTGCAATGAAAATATGTTGTTTATCTATCTCACTCATCACAGCGGCCTGCATCTCCAGCGCGCTGGTAACATCAATGCGCCGCACACCGGCAGGTGCAGCCAGGGTGACCGGGCCGCTGACCAGCGTCACCTGTGCGCCGCGGCTGGCCGCGGCTGCGGCAATAGCAAAGCCCATTTTACCGGAGCTGTGATTCGTGATGTAGCGCACCGGATCCAGTGCCTCTCGGGTCGGGCCGGCGGTAATCATAATGTTGAGATGTTGCAGATCGTTGACGGGCGCGGCCCACTGCACCGCATAGTCAACAATCGCCAGCGGGTCAAGCATCCGACCCGGCCCGACATCACCACAGGCCTGGCTGCCGCTGTCCGGTCCCCAAATCAGCACGCCTCGCTCGTGGAGCGTCTGAAGGTTTTGCTGGGTCACCGCCGCGCGATACATCTGCTGATTCATGGCAGGCACCACCGCGACGGGTGAAGCCGTCGCTAACACAGCGGTCGTCACCAGATCGTTTGCCATACCGGCAGTAACACGGGCAATCAGGTCGGCAGTGGCGGGTGCCAGCACAATCAGATCGGCCCATTTTGCCAGTTCAATATGACCCATCGCCGCTTCCGCAGCGGGATCAAGGAGATCGTCAAAAACCGGATAGCCGGAGACGGCCTGCAGGCTGAGCGGGGTAATAAACGCTTTGGCGCCCTCTGTCATCATTACGCGCACATCTGCCCCGCGATCGCGCAGGCGGCGTACCAGCTCAGGTGCTTTATAAGCGGCGATACCGCCGCTTACGCCAAGAAGAATTCTTTTGCCCGCTAATCCCATCATGATGTTGGCCTCACTAAGCTCTCTGCCGCTCGCGGCGGCGAATGCACGGACTTTATCACAAAAGTACGGATGCGCCTTTTCAGCGACTGCGTTTGCGAGCCGCCTCGTAGATTGCAGCTCCACTAATAGCCGCGTTCTCCAGGATAGGCCATTCTGAGGCTCATCTCAGGGAGAGCGAACATGAAAGTTAAGGGACCACGGGAAAAACTTCAGACGCTGGGTGCCCATTCGCTCAGCGATACTGAACTGCTGGCCATTTTTCTCCGTACCGGATCGCCCGGGCAAAATGTCCTTGAGCTGGCCGGGCAGATGCTGGAGGGTTTTGGCTCGCTTTATCAGCTCATGACGTCAGACAAAGCAGCACTCAGTAAAATCAAAGGCGTCGGCGATGCCAAGCTGGCGCAACTTCACGCAATTGCCGAACTGGCGAAGCGCTTTTTCGCCAGCAAGCTGGCCCGCGAAAGCGCAATGGAGAATCCACAAATCACGCGTCAGTATCTGCAAAGTCTGTTAGCCCATCAGGAGCGTGAGATCTTTATGGCCCTGTTTCTGGATAACCAGCATCGGGTCCTGCGGGCACAAAATATGTTCTCGGGCTCCATTAACAGCGTGGAAGTGCACCCCCGCGAGATCGTCCGTGAAGCGCTGAAGCTCAACGCGGCCGCCCTGATACTGGCGCATAATCACCCATCGGGCATGGCCGAACCCAGCAGGGCAGACCGTGAAGTGACGCATAAAGTCAGCGAAGCCTGCCAGCTACTCGACATCCGTTTGCTCGATCATCTGGTGATAGGTCACGGCGAATATGTCTCCTTTGCGGAGCGTGGATGGCTCTGATACCGGGAAATTTCACGCCAGGTGGCGGCTTTTTGCCCGATCATTCGGGATCTTTATCTGTTCGGGACTTGAGCACTTGGGCTGAGCGGCGTATACTACGCCACCTTTGAGAATCTCGGGTTTGGCGGTTAGGCCAGCTTAGCGGGTTCCATGGAATTCGCCTGGCGGGCTGCAAGCCTGACGAGGCGGCCCAAACCTAATTTTTAAAGCTCGAGCTGATTTGATTTTTGGAGATATTGACATGTCACGAGTCTGCCAGGTAACTGGAAAGCGTCCGGTGACGGGTAACAACCGTTCCCACGCAATGAACGCGACGAAACGCCGTTTCCTTCCGAACCTGCACTCACACCGTTTTTGGGTTGAGAGCGAGAAGCGCTTCGTTACTCTGCGTGTATCTGTTAAAGGTATGCGTATTATTGATAAAAAGGGCATTGATACGGTGTTAGCCGATATGCGTGCCCGTGGTGAGAAGTACTAAGGTACTAAGGAACTGAATCATGGCTAAAGGTATTCGTGAGAAGATCAAGCTGGTTTCCTCTGCTGGTACAGGTCACTTCTATACCACCACGAAGAACAAACGTACTAAACCAGAGAAGCTGGAACTGAAAAAGTTCGATCCGGTTGTACGTCAGCATGTGCTCTACAAAGAAGCTAAAATTAAGTAATTTTAGTGTTCTGCTAAAAACCCGGCTCCGGCCGGGTTTTTTGTTTGTGTAAAACGCTGAGGAGAGGGTATGCCAGAGTTGCCAGAGGTTGAAACCAGCCGCCGCGGTATCGAACCGCATTTGGTCGGTGAAACCATCCTTCACGCCGTGGTGCGTAATTCACGTCTGCGCTGGCCTGTTTCGCAGGAGATTCTGGCGCTGAGCGATCAGCCGGTTCTCAGCGTGCAGCGCCGGGCGAAATATCTGCTGCTGGAGCTGCCGCATGGCTGGATCATTATCCACCTTGGTATGTCAGGCAGCCTGCGCGTGCTGTCAGAAGAGCTGCCAGCGGCGAAGCATGACCATGTTGATTTAGTAATGAGCAACGGCAAAGTGCTGCGCTACACCGATCCGCGCCGCTTTGGCGCCTGGCTCTGGAGCAGCGATCTGGCAGGCAGTAGCGTACTGGCACATCTCGGGCCGGAGCCGCTCAGCGAGGCGTTTGACGGGGCTTACCTGTTCGATAAGTCACGCGGCAAAAGGACGCTCATCAAGCAGTGGCTGATGGATAACAAAGTGGTGGTGGGTGTGGGCAACATTTACGCCAGTGAGTCTCTGTTTACCGCCGGGATCATTCCCGATCGTGCTGCCGGAAGCCTGTCGCAGACTGAAGCGGAGCTACTGGTCAATACCATCAAAGCGGTGCTGTTACGCTCGATTGAGCAGGGCGGGACCACGCTGCGTGACTTCCTGCAGACCGACGGCAAGCCGGGCTATTTTGCACAGCAGTTGCAGGTTTATGGCCGGGCAGGTAAACCCTGCCGGGCATGCGGTACGCCGATTGTCAGCGGCAGGCATGGGCAGCGCAGCACTTACTGGTGCCCGAACTGCCAGCACTAAGCCAGTTTAGCCAGCAGTGCCTGATGCACCGGCGCGGGCAGGAAGGCGCTGACATCGCCGCCGTGACGCGCCACCTCTTTGACCAGTGAGGAAGAGATAAACGAAAAGCCTTCAGACGGCATCAGGAAGACACTCTCCAGCGTCGGCAGCAGGTGACGATTCATCTGCGCCAGCTGCATTTCATATTCAAAATCTGACACTGCACGCAAGCCACGGACCAGAACATTCGCCTGCTGGTCACGGGCGAAATTCGCCATCAGATCGCTGAAGCCGACGACCTCAACGTTGGGCAGATGAGCTATGACTTCACCAGCCAGCGCCACGCGCTCATCCAGACTGAACATCGGTTTTTTACTGGGGCTGGCGGCAACGGCCAGAATGACCTTATCAAACATCTGTGCTGCACGCGTCACGATGTCGACATGGCCAAGCGTCACAGGATCAAACGTACCGGGATAGATGGCTTTCGTAGTCATACTCGCCCTTTTGCCGAAGCATGATTCAGCGCCCAGAGGGCTGAATATTTATTGAAGGTATATTGCGCGTTGACCACCGCCAGAATCCAGCCCTGCGTGCCGTCGAGAAAGCCGGCACGCAGCAGCAACGTTTTCACAAACGCGCCCAGCGTATGGCTGAACACAGAAAACAGGCTGCAACGCTTACCACGCTGATGGCGTTCCGTAGCCCAGGCTTCAGCATAGGCCAGTTGCTTACGCTGAAAGGCGACTAAATCGCGGCAGGTCAGATGTTCCAGATCGCCAGGCAATGCCACTACCGGCGCGCCGTCACTCTGCAGTGATTCATGCACCAGATTGTCATTGTAGTGGAAGGTGCGAGGATAGAGACGCATTACGCGGTCGGGATACCAGCCACTGTGGCGCATGAAGCGACCGAGAAACAGATTAGTTCGGCCCAGGCTATAAACCGTGCGGCTGGGTGGGGCAATCAGTACCTGCTCAATCGCGGCTCGCAATTCGGGTGAAACACGCTCATCCGCATCGATCATCAGAATCATGTCGCCGGTGGCATAATCCTGCGCGCGCTGGCGCTGAATGCCATAGCCCTGCCAGTCATCATTGAGATAGACCTTTGCTCCCGCCTTTGTGGCAATGTTGACACTGTCGTCACTGCTGCCAGAATCCAGCATGATAATTTCATCGGCCCAGCTAACCGAAGCCAGGCAATCAGGCAGCAGTTCCGCTTCATTTTTGGCGATCATCACCACGGAAAGACGTTGGCGTGCTGACATTAGTGGGTCCGGGGTGGCAGATGCGGTTCGAGTAACTGTAGCAGACGCTGGAGTGCACCCTGATTCTGATGCAGCACGTCCACCGCATGGCGTCCGTAATAACGGCGGTAATCATCATCCTGCAACAGATTGGTGACCTCTTTTTCCAGCGAAATCACGTCGGTAACGGTGATCAGTCCCTGACCTTCCTGCAATTTGCTGCAGATATCTTTGAAATTCCAGATATGGGGTCCCATCAGAACCGGAAGTGCATGGGCGGCAGGTTCAAGCGGGTTGTGTCCGCCCCGTTCAACCAGGCTGCCACCGACAAACGCCAGATCGGCAATGCCATAAAGCAGCATCAGTTCCCCCATCGAATCACCAATGACCACCTGCGTTGAGCCAGAAGGGATCTCGCCGCTGCTGCGCAGGATAAAACTAAATCCTCGTGCCTGCGTCAGTTCGCGGGCATCGTTGAAGCGCTCGGGATGGCGGGGAACAAGAATCAGCAGCAGATCCGGAAACGTCTGCAACAGGCGGCGATGGGCATCCAGCACTATAGCCTCTTCGCCTTCGTGCGTGCTGGTAGCGATCCACACCGGACGGCGCGGCGCCCACTGGCGACGCAGTGTCACCGCTCTGGCGGCCAGTTCTGGCGTGACGGAAATATCAAATTTCAGGCTGCCGGTGACTGTCAGTTGTGAACGTTTAAGGCCCAGACTCAGGAAGCGGTCACCATCTTCTGCATTCTGCGCCGCAATCAGCGTGATGCTCTGCAACAACTGGCGCATGAATTTACCGAGCTTGCGGTAGCCTTTAGCGGATCGCGCCGAAAGGCGGGCATTGGCGATCACCAGCGGAATATTGCGCTGGTGCAGGATGCGGATAATGTTCGGCCATAGCTCGGTTTCCATGATGATTACCAGCCGTGGGTTGACCGTATCCAGAAAACGATTGATCGAACCCGGCAGGTCATAAGGCAGATAAACGTGATGCACATCTTTGCCAAAAGCAGACTGCGCGCGTTCAGAGCCGGTCGGCGTCATAGTCGTCACGGTAATCGGCAGGGTCGGGTAACGGTGACGCAGCGCACGCACCAGCGGAATAGCGGCCAGGGTTTCACCCACAGAGACCGAATGGAGCACAATGCCGTCGGGCTTCACTTTGCCGACACAATAGCCATAGCGTTCTGCCCAGCGCTTGCGATAGGCAGGCGCTTTACGACCGCGCAGCCACAGGCGCAGCCAAATCAGTGGCTGAATTAAGTAGAGCAATGCGGTGTAAATGGTCGTCATAGTTACCGTTACAGCAGGTTCGCGTCTAAAAACAGATTAAAATCAGATGACGGCATGTTATCAGAAACCCTGCATGCACTCATCCCACATTGTCAGTTGCTATTCAGTACCTGCTGATAAAGCGAGGTCAGTGACAGCGCCAGTCGTTGTGGGCTGTAAGGTTCAATTTTGCGCCGTGCCGCCTCACCCATTCGTGAATCCAGGGAAAGTGCCGGTATTGCGTTAATGGCCTTATTTAACCCATTGATATCCAAAGCATCACAAACGAAGCCTTCCTGACCAGCGGTAATAAATTCTGCGCCACCGCAACCGGTGCTGGTAATCACCGGTAAGCCGCAGGCCATCGCCTCCAGCACCACATTCGGGAATGGATCGTAGAGCGTGGGCAGCAGCAGGCCGTCCGCCGCGTGATAGTACGGCTGCACGTCCTGCTGTACGCCGATAAAGCGCAGGCGATCCAGACAGTTAAGCTGGTTTGCCAACTGCTGATAACGCTGTAATTGCTTATCCTGACCTACCACGATCAGATAACGATCGCTGGCGGCCAGCGCCTGGATTGCCGCTTTCAGTCCCTTACGTTCAAAGCCGGAGCCGACATAAATCAGTACGGTAGCGGCATCGGGCAGTTCCAGTTGCTGACGGGTAGCGCGACGAGCCGCTTCCGTGGCGGGCTGAAAACGGCTGGCGTCGATAGCGTTATGAATAACATGGATTTTACCGGCGTCGAGCGAGAAGCAGCGCAGGATATCGCGCTTTACCATCTCCGAATTACAGATCACCGCTTTTAGCGTCGGAGAGTTAAACATCTCCGCTTCCGCCTGCAGCACATAGCGATGGTAAGGACTCAGCGCCGCACTCAACCGTTGCCAGGATGAGACGATGCGGGCGCGCTGTTCCAGCCAGACGCGATGCACCCCATCACCCGCGCGGAAAATGTCACAGCCTGCGATGCGCTCATGGCTTTGCACAATATCGAACTTTTCTCGTTCCCAGCAGGCACGGGCTGCACGGGCAAAGCCGCGCTCACGGGATATCCGGCCCAGCTTTGCCGGATTGCAGATATGCAGATGCCAGTCGGGATTAGGCGTGCCCTGCCAGCTACGGGTAATGATATTGAGATCGAGCTGTTCGGTGCCCAGCGCTTCCAGCGCGCGTGAGATAAAACGCTCGGCACCGCCATCCGGACGATATTTCTGACGGACAATCGCCAGCCGTAGCTTACTCATTCAGGTAGGTCCTCGCTGCCGCGACCACATCCTTCACCGGAATGGCCGAGAGATAACGCTGGTCAGTTTTAGTATCGATGGAGTCGGGTGAGGGCAGTGGGCCATAATCGCCTGCCCAGATGACATGATTATTGTCACCCCAGGGCCGCCAGTGCTGAAGCTTGGTCGGGCCAAACAGCGCAATGCAGGGCGTTTCAAGCGCGGCAGCCATGTGCATCGGCGCAGAGTCGACACCTATAAACAGCCGGGCGTGATCGATCAGCGCTGCCAGCTGCGGCAGAGTAAACTGGCCCGCCAGAGAAACCACATTCTTTGATGCACAGAGCGCCCGAATACGGTTAATCATCGCCAGCTCCTGCTTGTCCGGCCCGGCGGTGAGCACCACTTTGCGGCCCGGCTGCGCCAGCTGATCGAGCGTGGCGGCAACGCTCTCCTCTTCCCAGCATTTGAAGCCCCAGCGTGAGGTCGGCTGCACCACAATATAGGGTGCGGTGACATGATGTTCCGCCAGTCTTGTCAGTACAGTTTGCCGGTCAGCATCGCTGTAGTGCATTGAAACGCGTGCGCCGTCGCTGCTGATGCCGAGGGGCGACAGCGCCGACATATTCTGCTCAACGGTATGCAGTTTGCTGTGATTGTGTGTGGGGACCAGGTCGTTGTGACACCAGCGCCACAGAACATTATCACGTTTTTTAAAAGCGAAGCCGATACGAACGGGTGCCGCAGAGAGCCGGGTAATCAAAGCCGCACGCCACTGATCGGCCAGATTAATCACCAGATCATAATCGGCGTCACGCACGGCACGAATTAATGCACGCTCATGGCCCAGCTTGCGCCAGGTGCCCTCCTGCTTCCATTTGCGGTCGATGACGTGCAAATGGCGGATAGCCGGATGCGCCTCCAGCATCGGACGCGTCTCCTTATAGAGCAACACGTCAATGCTGGCCTGCGGATAACGCTCATGAAGCGCATTGATGGCCGGCGTTGTGAGCAGCATGTCACCATGATGGCGCAGCTTTATCAGTAATATATTTTTTGGAGAGAAGTTTGCTGGAGTCAGGCTGGCCATAAACAAGAGTTCTCAGAATTCAGTGAACCGATTGTAGGGCAAACCCTTTTTAGGATAAAGCCAGCCTCAAAGGTTATTTATCACGCCAGCGATAGAGCCGCGCCAGCCATAACAGCAACTGATACCACTGCTTAATTCCCCGGGCATTACGTAACATGCGCAGGTGTGTCCCGGTCGCGAACAGATCGGCAATGATTGCCTGGCGTGAGCGGGCGTCAGGCTCTCGTCTCACACTGTGACAAACGCTGAGCGCTTCATGGGTCACCTGATAGTGAAATGACGGGTAGATCGTCACGTGGTCACGATAACGATTGTTGAGCTCTTCCAGCAGCCGCGCAATCTTCAGGTAATGACGCTGATATTCAACGTTACGCTCACCGGTGCGTTTGCGGTTGCTGATGGAGGCGTCGTGCATATAGTAGCGATAGAGCACCGCTTCGGTATAACGCACACGTTTTGCCAGCAGCATAAACTCGGTGGTCCAGGGAATATCCTGATGATGCAGGCCCGGTTCGAACTGCAGCTGATGCTGCTCAATCAGCTCCCGGCGATAGATACCCAGCCAGACCACATGCATATAACGACGGGTTTTCAACGCGGTATTGAGCCAGTCGGCACCGCTCAGTACCGGCGTGCTGCGCAAACGGTCCAGGGGAATAAGCGGCTTTACCCGCTGGCTATGTTTGAAAAACCACTCAGCATTGCACTGTGCTGCATCCAGATTGTCTGCTTCCGCCAGCGTTACGAGCGTCTGATACATATCGGGCTGCATTGTGTCATCTGCGTCAGGAAAGGTGACATATTTCCCGCGAGCTATCGCCAGACCCGCATTACGCGCGCGCGAAACACCGCCATTTTCCTGATGAACCACGCGAATATGAGAATGCTGCTGTGCATACTGGTCGGCACGCTCGCCTGAGCCGTCGGTGGAACCATCATCGACAATAATGATTTCCAGCGCGGTCAGTGTCTGCGCCAGCAGTGAGTGCATGAACTCATCAAACATGCTGCCCGCGTTGTACATCGGGGTAATAATACTCAGCAGAGGAGAAGTACTCATGACAATATCTGCACCAGCGTTGTATTCACTGCGAAAGGACGTTGCCTTGTCATAAATGATTTCCAAATCAGCAGAATGAAATCGGGGAGTTCATGATTATAAAACGGTGTAGCTTCCCTGCTTTACTAAAAACCACGCCCGACAATAATAATGCGCTATATGCGCTTTTTTTATGCAAACTGGTCGCGCAGGTAAACAGATTAGTATGTTGGCTTTCTGTCAGCGTCGTTTTTATAGCGGTATTGGCAAACAGCAGGCGGGATAAATGACGGGAAAGTCAGGCACTGCAATAACAGCGCCTGCATCAATCTGATAAACCTGTATGCGCTATTGCTCGCTTTGTTTAAAAAACTTGAGACTGACATACTTCATCATCCAGCTCAGGCTTTCAGCATACTGTTTCTGATGCCATTTTACGCGAGCGAATCGCTTCATCTCTTTATAATGCTTTGGCGTATCAAGGGGTTGTGCAGCCCAGGGTGAGCGCTGGTAATAGCTGTGGTAGCGCTGGGCAAGGTCGCTGCCAGCCCATGCATGCCAGGGTTTGCATTTACCGGTGTAGTGGATCATCACCGTCTCTTCAGGCACGCCCGAGTGATCCCAGACTTTATTAGCGATGATGTCGTAAATCTGGTTATAACGGTCCGGCAGGATCAGGATCTCATCTTCCAGCACGATATTAAGCGCATCCTGATCGGGAAAACCAAATTCTGCGCCCCGCGACACCAGCACCTCGGTAATGCGCGCGGTGGTCTGCCTTTCGAGCCAGCGTGGAATATTGATCAGCATAAAGCCGGAGTTGAAATAGTGATGATGCTTCAGCCCCAGCCGTGTGCACTGGTTCTGTCGCGCACGTGGCGTGTCATTACAGGCGGCCAGCGTGTAATCCGTGATATCCAGGGTGAACAGGGGAGAGTAATCACCTACTACCAGGGTATCTGCATCAATATAGATTACCCGATCGCTGTAGCTCGCCACGGTTCCAGGAATAAGGAAACGGTAGTGGATACTTTTAGGGTAGCGTCCGACCGCAGGCAACTGATCAACCCAGTCACTGTTAAAGATATGCAGCGTGATGGCCAGACGATGACCTGAGGCCAGCGAACGCAGTTTTTCCATATCCTCATCATGTAGCGAGTCTGAGAAAATATGAGCGTGGAAAGCCGTATCGGGATGATGGCTGAGAAGTGAAAACAACGTAATGCCCAGGCCACGCGCGTAGGCGTGGTTAATGCCAAACGCAACGTGAACCGGATTGTCATCCGTGTCAGCAAGCGTGTTAACCAGCAGCTGACTTTGCTGAACGGCATCAGCAAGAGGGGTAATTGCCATTACGCTTCACTATTCCAGATTATGAGTAATAAACGTTTGTATTCTAGTCAGTTTATCGTGATCCAGCCCGAATAATTTTTCAGCAGGCTGATCAAACTTAAACCGGGTGGCAAAAACGAACGTCGACGCAGCAATATCATCCGGTCCGATAAACAAAACATTATTGACTGGACGCTGCTCCCTGACTTCACACGGCCCATAAAGCATGATGATCGGGATCTGCTGCGCATCCGCAATATAGGCATTGCCAGAGTCAGAGGAGATATAAAAATCCATCTGCGAAATGGCCCACGGAACCTCTTCCAGTTTTAGCTCACCAATCAGACTGACGATATTCTCTTTCGGGCCGGTCAGGCTCAGTAACTCATCCAGCCACGGCTGCTCGGCTGGCGGACCAAACACATAAAAAGTGCAGGGCAGGTCAGACAGCGACGCCATCAGCTGCTGCCAGATGCTGGCAGGAATCGTCTTTGCTTTGTTACCGGCAGAAATACTGATGCCTATTTTAATGCCGCTGCGCGGATTCTGTAGCGCGGCGGGCGGCACGGACGGCTGCCAGAGCGGCGAGGTCGCGTGTTTAGGGAAATCGGTGTAGCGATAGTTGCGGTTAATCAGCTTCAGGTAACTGTCGAGCGTTAAGTCTGTCTTCGCATGGTCGACAATGCCGGTGGCGCTGCGATAGAAGGTCTTATGGTAAGACTTACGCACATAGGTACGCAGAAACTGTTTGTTCGGTGCGTTGCATAACGCGGCAAAGAACAGGTTTACGCTGTTTGGCTGCACCAGATAGACATTGTCATAGCGGTTCATCAGGGTGAACGCGAGCTTCAGTTTGGCAAAAAAGCTGCGCTTTGCGTCTTCAATCAGAAAATAACGGCTGACCGTGTCATCGTGACGCGCCAGCGGCTCTACCGCTTTGCTGATCAACAGCTCAGACTGACCCAGGGCGCGCAGCATCGGGGTGATATTGATAAAATCACCAATCTTCGCCGTCTGGATGATTAAGCTGCGTCCGGTTGGCCGATAGAACAGCCGCATTATGGCCCGGACAGGCAGCAGTAGCAGGTAGATCAGCACATAGTTCATGGCGTGTTTTCCGTAATAACGGCCTGCAGTTTTTCTGCTACCGTGTCAGCAGTCAGCTCCGCCAGATTATGATTCGGGGCGCTCAGTGCCTGTTGGTTCTGACCGTACCCGCCAATCAGGCCGGGATCGGTCGGGCCATACAGCGTGAGATTGGGGCGATCCAGCGCCGCCGTCAGATGGCTTAATCCGGTATCGACGGAGACCACTGCCCGGGCGCCCGCCAGCTGTCGGGCTATCGCTTCAAGCGTCAGCTTAGGCAGCACCTCAACATGCTCAAAACCTTCTGCAAGGCGCAGTGCGCGTTGATGCTCGTGTTCAGCACCCCAGGGCAGTTTCACTCGCAGACCGCTCGGCTGCATCTGTTCAATCAGCTGTCGCCAGTGCGATTCCGGCCAGTGCTTGTTATCACGGGTCGTGGCATGCAGGAAGACCAGGTAATGCTGTGCGTCAGCGGGCAGATGATGCAGGAAGTGTCCCGCAATTGCGTAGTCACCCTGGTGTTGCGGCTTTTCATAGCCCAGGCTTTTGGCAAACAGTTCGCGCGTCCGTTCAACCGCGTGCTGTCGCTTACTGACCTCATGGCGGACGTCATACCACCAGCTGGCAAACGGCTCACGCGCGCTGCGACTGTCCTGGCCATGCTTCACCCCTTTCGATAAACGGGTGACCAGTGCGGCACTTTTGATCAGTCCCTGCGCATCAATCACGACATCATACTCACGTGACTGTAACTCGCGCTTAAACTGCACGCGCTCTTCACGCTGCTGACTGCCGAACCAGTGTTTGCGCCAGCGGCGAATCGCAACCGGTAACACTTTGTCGACGGCAGGATGCCAGCCTGGGATCTGCGCAAAATTCTCTTCCACCACCCAGTCGAAGCGGATGTCGGGAATGGCATGCATCGCATCTGTCAGAGCAGGAAGCGAATGCAGAACATCGCCCATGGAGGAGGTTTTAACAATCAGGACGTGCATGGCACCTCCTGTGGCGCGAGCAGTTCGCTCAGCGTCTGATGTACGCGCGCAGGCTGGATATCGATCAGGCTCTGGTGATAGCCCTGTTCGGCATCGCCTTTGCGCACTTTGTGATAGCCGGTAATCAGGCGAATAATGCGCGCCTGACGTGCCAGCGGCGGCGTGAAGTCAGGGCTGCTGGGGCCATAGAGCGCGACCAGTGGACGATCCAGTGCCGCGGCGATATGCATCAGGCCGGAGTCATTGCTGACCACAGCACGGCATTGCGCCAGCAGAATTACCGCCTGTTCCAGCTGGGTTTCGCCCGCCAGATTACGGCAATGGCCGCGCGCCTCTTCAGGCAGCGCAGCGATAATCTCTTCGCCGGTCTGGCGGTCTTTGGCGGAGCCGAACAGCACGATCTGGAAGCCGTCAGCAATCAGCTGGTGGGCCAGCGTGGCGTAGTGATAGTGCGGCCAGCGTTTGGCCGGGCCAAATTCTGCGCCCGGACAAAAACCGATGATCGGACGGGTCGCCGCGAGCTGAAACTGTGCAGCCGTCTCAATCTTTTCCTGCTCTTCAACCTGCAATTTTGGCCACAACAGCGGCTGTGGCAGCTGCGCCGCCGAGGCAACAGGTATGTCGTAACCCAGCGCAACATAGCGCTCAACCATCAGCGGAAATGCGGCTTTATCCAGCACCCGCAAATCGTTCAGCAGGCCATAACGCATTTCACCGCGCCAGCCGACGCGGCGTTTTATTCCAGCGAAGAAGGGGACCAGCGCCGACTTAAAGGAGTTAGGCAGCACATAAGCACGGTCGTAATGACTGGCGCGTAGCATTTTTCCCAGTCGGCGACGCTCACCAATGCCCAGTGCGCCATGCCCGAGTGGCGTCGCCAGCGCCTGATTCACCTCCGGCATGCGTGACAGCAACGGACGGCACCACGCAGGAGCCATCACGTCAATCACTGCATCCGGATGTTCGGCCTTGAGTGTGCGATAGAGACTTTGCGACATCATCATATCGCCGACCCACGACGGGCCGATTACCAGAATTTTCATCGCCGGAGCAGCTTCCTTTATGCGTTACGGTTCAGCCAGACCATATATTCAGCAACGCCCTGGGCCACTGTTTTAAATGGCTTGTCGTAGCCAGCGGCACGCAGCTTCGTGAGATCGGCCTGGGTATAAGCCTGATAGCGTCCTTTGAGTTTTTCCGGGAACGGGATGTACTCAATCTGACCTTTCTGATGAAATCTGAGTACCGCATCAGCCACTTCCTGGAAGGATTCGGCGCGGCCTGTGCCACAGTTGTAAATCCCGGAGACACCATTTTCCCAGCACCACAGATTCACTTCAGCCACATCATCCACGTGGATGAAATCACGCTTAAAGCCGTCACTGCCTTCAAATAGTTTTGGATTTTCATCGTTGCTGATCTGCGTGTTCAGATGGAAAGCCACACTTGCCATGCTGCCTTTATGGCCTTCACGCGGTCCGTATACATTGAAATAGCGGAAGCCGCACACTGGCGAATTCGCTTCCGGTAGCATCTGGCGGACATAGTGGTCGAACAGCATTTTGGAGTAACCATAAACATTCAGCGGCTGCTCATACTGGCGCTCTTCAATGAAATTCTCGTTGCGTCCGCCGTAGGTCGCTGCAGAAGAGGCGTAGAGGAACGGGATCTCGCGCTCAAGACAGAAGTGCAGCAACTCTTTGGAGTACTGATAGTTGTTCTCCATCATGTACTTGCCATCCCACTCGGTGGTGGATGAGCAGGCGCCCTGATGGAATACCGCTTCGATCGGGCCTAAATCATCGCCCGCCATCACGCTCATCAGGAACTCTTCTTTATCCATGTAATCGACGATATCCAGGTCGACTAAATTGGCAAACTTGGTGCCATCTTTCAGATTATCCACCACCAGAATGTCGGTGTGACCGCGATCGTTCAGCGCTTTGACGATGTTGCTGCCAATCATTCCTGCGCCGCCAGTTACGATAATCATGTTGTTACCTTCAACGTTGTGGGGTGAAACAGGAGGTTTCACACACGAATACTTCACATCATAACATTTCATCAGGGTGCAGACAGCCAGATGACTCTGTAACACTTTGTGCGTACATCATCGCGGCGTGAACTATGCTGCAAAAATGACATTCTGTTGGGCGATTTATCGTGAAGAAGTGACCTGTTCAGTAAGATATGCCAGATTTTTGCCATCTGAGGAGAACAATGATGCCTGCGCAATTTTATCAACAGCTTCGTCAGCAACTTGATGATGCACGTCAGGAAGGACTGTTTAAACAGGAACGAATCATCACTTCTGCCCAGCAGACGGAAATCGCGGTTGGCAGCGATCCGGCAGTGATAAACTTCTGCGCCAATAACTATTTAGGTCTGGCGAACCATCCGGCGCTGATTCAGGCGGCGAAAGAGGGTATGGATTCTCATGGTTTTGGCATGGCGTCGGTGCGTTTTATTTGCGGCACGCAGGATAGCCATAAGCAGCTGGAAAAGCGTCTGGCAGAGTTTCTCGGCATGGAGGATGCCATTCTTTACTCCTCCTGTTTCGATGCCAACGGGGGCCTGTTTGAAACCCTGCTTGACGCACAGGATGCGGTCATCTCGGATGCGCTGAATCATGCATCCATTATCGACGGCGTCCGGCTGTGCAAAGCGCAGCGTTATCGCTACGCCAACAACGATATGGCGGCGCTGCGGGCCTGCCTGCAGGAAGCGCGCGATAAAGGCGCTCGCCATATTCTGATTGCCACCGATGGCGTCTTTTCCATGGATGGGGTGATTGCGAATCTGTCCGCCATATGCGACCTCGCCGATGAGTTCTCCGCGCTGGTGATGGTGGATGATTCCCATGCGGTGGGCTTTGTCGGAAACGCCGGACGTGGAACCCATGAATACTGCGATGTTATGGGCCGGGTCGACATCATTACCGGCACGCTGGGTAAAGCGCTCGGCGGCGCATCCGGTGGCTACACCGCAGCAAAGGCCGAAGTGGTGGAGTGGTTGCGTCAGCGTTCCCGTCCCTATCTGTTCTCTAATTCGCTGGCCCCGGCCATTGTGGCCGCCTCGCTGCGGGTGTTGGATCTGCTCAGCGAAGGTGACGGGCTGCGTCAGCGTCTGTGGGACAATGCCCGCTACTTTCGGGAGCAGATGACGGCGACGGGCTTTACGCTGGCCGGTGCCGATCACGCCATTATTCCGGTGATGCTGGGTGAAGCCAGTGTTGCTCAGGAGTTTGCCCGCCTGCTGCAACAGGAAGGTATTTACGTGACCGGCTTCTTCTATCCGGTGGTGCCAAAAGGTCAGGCACGCATTCGCACCCAAATCTCCGCGGCGCACACCCAGCAACAGCTGGAACGTGCGGTGACGGCTTTTACCCGCATCGGCAAACAACTGGGCGTCATCGCCTGAGGAGTCCGTCATGAAAGCACTCGCCAAACTGAAGAAGGAAGAGGGCATCTGGATGGTGACCGATGCGCCGGTTCCAGAGCCAGGTCACAACGATCTGTTGATTAAAATTCGTAAAACCGCCATCTGTGGCACCGATGTCCATATCTACAACTGGGATGACTGGTCGCGAAAAACCATTCCGGTGCCGATGATTGTCGGTCATGAATATGTGGGTGAGGTGGTTGCGACAGGACAGGAAGTGAAAGGTTTTACGATTGGCGATCGGGTCTCGGGCGAGGGGCATATCACCTGCGGGCACTGCCGCAACTGCCGCGCCGGGCGCACGCATTTATGCCGCAACACGATGGGCGTGGGCGTCAACCGCCAGGGCTGTTTCGCGGAGTATCTGGTTATCCCGGCCTTTAATGCGTTCAAAATTCCCGACAACATCTCCGATGAGCTGGCGGCAATCTTTGATCCGTTCGGCAATGCGGTGCATACCGCACTCTCGTTCGATCTGGTCGGCGAAGATGTGCTGATCTCCGGCGCAGGTCCAATCGGAATCATGGCCGCCGCGGTCTGTCGTCACGTCGGTGCGCGCAACGTCGTGATCACGGACATCAATGAGTACCGGCTGGCACTGGCACGAAAAATGGGTGTCACGCGCGCGGTCAATGTGGCGAATGAAAATCTGCGGGAAGTGATGCATTCACTGGGCATGACGGAGGGATTTGATGTCGGGCTGGAGATGTCGGGTGCGCCTCCTGCGTTTCGTAGCCTGCTGGAGGTGATGAATCACGGTGGGCGTATCGCACTGTTGGGCATCCCGCCGGGTGAAATGGCGATCGACTGGAACCAGGTGATCTTCAAAGGGCTTTTCATCAAGGGAATCTATGGCCGTGAGATGTTCGAAACCTGGTACAAAATGGCGGCACTGATTCAGTCCGGCCTCGATTTAACGCCGGTAATTACCCATCGCTATAGCATTGACGATTTCCAGCAGGGCTTTGATGAGATGCGATCAGGACGCTCGGGGAAAGTGATACTGAGCTGGGATTAAATTAACGGCCGCCGGGGCGGCCGCGTGATTAGCTTTGCTTCTTCTCTTCGTCGGTCAGGTAGCGCACTTTGCGCGTGTAGTCCTGACCTTTGAACTTCAGCGGCTGTTGCGGATCGGCGAGGTATTTTTGCCATTCCGACAGCGGGAATCCGCCATGTGCGCCCACCACGTCAGACGGGATCACCGCCGACTGACCGCCAATTTTCTTTGAGACCGGCCAGTTAGCCCATTCACCCAGATTGACGGTTTTAATATCCAGCATGTCCAGCAACACCGCGAGCGGCAGCTGGTCAGTCGGCGGCTGGCTGTCGTTCATCAAATTCCAGGTGTCATTAAACAGCGTCAGCCACAGCGGCGAAATGCGCTGCCAGACCTCACGCGTGGCAGCCAGGTAAGCGCCATTAACGTGGTCTGTCAGGTAGGGACGAATGCTGTGCTGATAGTAAGCGGGAATCGCCGCTTCTGGTGCGCCCTCCAGCTTGGCAATCATTTTACCCTGACGGAAGCTGGAGTAGAGATGGCCTCGCTTCATCATGATCTCCGGCATCTTAAGCAGATTGAGGTCGGAATCGATCATCAGAATGCCGTTGCCTTTTGCCTGCAGGGGCGCCTGCAATTTGATCAATCGGCTGCGATAGATCTGCTTGTAGCGATAGCTCTCTTCCCTGTGTGGCACATCCAGCGTTGCCACGCGGGTTTTCACTGGCAGGCTGCCAAAGGCGTGCGCGGGCTGATCGCTGACAATCACGATCTCTTCTGCCTCCGTCGCAAAGCGCGCCGCAAAATCGGCACTGAGCAGGGCTTCTTCAATATAGTCCGCGCCAGTGCAGGGGATCACGACCGACGTGACCGGAACGGTCCCCTCACCCCCCTGATGCGAATAAGGCAGGTTATGGCGCGATCTGATATGGCGGTAACGGGGATTTAAAAAATTAAGCATGGGGTTTCTTTTTAACGACGCTCTGCAGAATATTCTCGACGCCGCTGATATAGGTTTCAATAGCGTACTGTTCACGTACGCGTTTCGCTGCCGCATTGATCAGGCGTTGACGTAAATCCGCATCCTGCCACAGCGCGGTCAGGTTTTGGGTCAGCTGCACTACATTGCCATAGTCAAACAGCAGCCCGGTTTCGTCATGACTGATCAATTCGGCAGTGCCGACTACGCGTGATCCTACAACGGCGGTATTTACCAGCATCGCTTCCAGCACGACCCTGGGTAAGCCTTCACTGCGAGAGGCAAGAATAAAGGTATCAAAGGCGGTGAGGTAATCCAGCGCATTGTTCTGAAAGCCCGTAAAGACCACGTGATGCTGAATGTTCTCAGCGGTGGCGAGTTGCAGCAGATGCTGAAGCTCCGGACCCGCCCCGACAATCACCATCTTCCAGTCTGCATCGGGATTGGCACGTTTAAAGCGGCCCAGCGCCTGCAGAATATGGTGATTAGATTTACGTAATATCAGCGAGCCGATCGTGCCAAACACAAAGGTCGACGGAGAGAGTTTAAAGCGCTGGCGGACTTCAAGGCGGTCGGGCAGGGACTGATGAATGTCGATAGCGTTATTGACGGTAAAACAGCGCTCCGCATCCACACCATGAGTGCGCAGGGTGTTATTGACACCCTGTGACACCGCAATGACTGCCTGACAGTCCTGATTAACTATGTTGACCAGCCGCGGTTCCAGAACCGGATCGATACGGCAGTGTTGCACCACCGCAACCTCCAGGCTGCGCGCCGCCAGATACCCTTCCACATTGGTGCTCGGCTGATTATTCATGTAGAGCGTGTCAAACTTCCCCAGCTGTAGCAGTGAATTGATTTTGCTGGCATTAGGTATAATGCGCCAGTGGGTATCAATCTCATCGATGGCACGCTTCCTGAGCTTTTTATTGAAAAACAACAATGCCCTAGCGGCTTCTTTAACCAGTTTCGCCCAGCGTGGCTGCTTGATTTGTGGAATAAAAAAGACCGGAATAGCCAGCGCATTCAGCGTGGCCTCAATGGTTTCGTCGTTGCCACGGCTGTAGTTGTGATAGAAGCAGCAGGTGATATCAAACTTTTGACGATCGATACGTTTCAGCAGCTCCAGCATACTGTTGGTGCCGCCGCCCCACTCTCTGCCGTTATCCAGCAGCAGGATTTTTTGTTTATTAATCGTCATCCCTATTACTGCTCCCGCACAGCCCGTTCTAACCCGACCCAGGATTATAGTAATTTCTGCACATAAATGAACGCTTAGCCGACGACTTAGCATTCATAGCAAATTCAGAACAGATTTTTTAGCGTCTTAAACAGCGGGCTGTTATTCACGCTTTCGCCTATTACCGTTAAGGCTCTGGTAGCCGGAACCGGCGCCAGCGGCTGTTTCGGTTTACACAAACCGGCAGGCTGGAAGCGTGGAGGTACCGGTTTTGGCGGAGCCACAGGCGTCTGTGAGCCGCTATGGAGTGATTCGTTCAGCAACTGGCTGGGACGAACCAGCGTAATGTCGGCTGGCAGCGTGGGTAACATCTGTTGCAGCACCCGCACGGTAGTCGGGTGAGGATGACCAATGGCAATCGCGTAACCGTTGCGCTGTGCCAGTTTCACCGCCCGACTGAACTGCTGGCGGATGGCGTTAATATCCTGGCTGTCATCAAGGAATACCCGACGTTTTAACACTTTGACCTGGGTACCCTGCGCGGCAGGAATCGCCTGACTATTGGCGATGGTCATGCTATCCAGAAAGTAGAGATTGTAGTGGTTCAGCGCCTGCATCACCTTCTGCATGCCGGGCAGGCTTGAGGTCATCCTGCTGCCCATATGGTTGTTAAGTCCCACAGCATAAGGCACGTTGTTAACCGCATTGCGCATGATGCGTGAAACCTCTTCGCTGCTCATCTCCGGCGTTAAAGTATCTTTTTCCAGCGGCTGTTTGCTCAGGGGTGCCATCGGCAGATGGATCAGGACTTCGTGACCACTCTGATGCGCTTTAGTCGCCATTTCACGAGCGTGGGGCGCGTTGGGCAACACCGCCACTGAAATGGCCTGCGGCATCTGCAGGACTTTGTTCTCTTCGGTGGGGCGATAACCGACATCATCGATGACAATCGCCAGCTTGCCCGCCTGCGCAGCGCAGGAGAACAGCAGGGCGCTCAACAGAACGGGAATTTTTCGACGTTGCAGCAAAACTTATTTTCCTAACCACGGAAGTGGATTGACGGCCTGTCCCTGACGTCGGATTTCAAAATAGAGCGACGGGGTACCGCGGCCACCACTGGTGCCCACCAGCGCGATAGGCTGTCCTGCCTTCACCTGCGTACCTACGCTCACCAACGCACTTTGGTTGTAGCCATACAGACTCATATCGCCTTTACCGTGTTCCAGCACCACGACCAGACCATAGCCCTGTAACCAGTCGGCCATCAGCACACGACCGTCAGCGATAGCTTTCACCTCGGTGCCTTCCCGCGCATCAATCACCAGCCCTTTCCAGCGCAGTTCACCCTGTAACTGTTCACCAAAGCGGTGTTCAATACGTCCGCGTACTGGCCACAAGGCCTGTCCGCCCGCGCGACCCAGTCCACCGGTGCGGGCCACCAGTTCGCGTTCGCTCTGGGTTGGCTGATAGCTGGAACCTTTGGCTTTCGCCTGGGCCTGACGCTGACGCACTTTTTCCGCCTCACGCGCTTCACGGGCTGCGCGCTCGCGCGCCTCGCGTTCCGCACGGGCGATTTTATCCTGCAGGCGGCTTTCGTTTTGACGCATCTCAACCAGATCGGCCTGATCTTTTTCCAGCGCACTTTCCAGTGACGTCAGGGTCTTTTTACGCGCTTCGCTCGCCTGTTGCAGCTTCTGCTGCTGGCCCTGCTGCTGCGCTAACAAATCTTTCTGCTGCTGCTGTTTCTGCTCCAGCGATGCGCGTTGCTGATCTAAATCCTGACGTGTCTTTTGCAGCGATTCGATACTTTTCTGGCGGGCAGCATTCAGATAACCGAAATAGGCCAGAATACGCTCACTGCGCTGGCTCTCTTCACCGCCCATCAAGAGCTGTACACCGTTGTGCTTACCCTGGCGAAATGCCGCATCAAGTTGCTCTGAAAGCAGGCTTTCCTGACGAGTTTGCTGTTTTTCAAGACGGGCAATAGAAGAAGCGAGTTGTTTGATTTCGTCATTCAGGGCGGTAAGACTATTGCGTGTGTCACGTAGCTGTCGACTCGCCTGAGCAATGATTTTTTCCTGGCTCTGCAGCTGGTCGAGTAATTTGCTACGCTGCACCTTCTGCGCTTTGACGCTTTTCTCTTTCTCAGCAATGTTTTGCTGAATGGACTGCAGTTGAGATTTGCTGTCTTCTGCACTCCGGGCAACAGCAGGCAATAACAGTGCCCCCGCACAAAGCAGGCTAAGGGAGAGGCTGGACAAGTGTATGAACAACGGCAGGTTATCGCCGTTGGGACGGGTCCTTGTGTGCGAAACGGTTGTTTTTCCCTTCATAGGCCAATGATTATTCCACGATGAACCGCCGCTTACCAGTGCTCCCCACTGGCATTTGCTTTTCCAGTTATGTCCACTTTCGCAATGGCATGGATTAAGCCTTACGCCATTTTTGCTATTCAGCCACTTTTTTTGGAAAATGGCGCACAAATCGATACTCTGGCCGCATAGCATCTGTACATGCGAAGTGGCGCAGGTATACTCAGAACCCTTGTTTTAGCTTATTAGCCCGGTCTGGAGTCGTTACCCCTCATGCAAGAAATTATGCAGTTTGCAAGCAATCACCCCATCCTGAGTCTGGCATGGGTCGTTTTACTCGTTCTGGTGATTGTGACTACCGTTAAAGGAATGTTCTCTAAGGTAAAAACGATCAGCCGCGGTGAAGCAACCCGCCTGATTAACAAAGAGGACGCGGTAGTGGTAGACGTGCGTTCGCGTGACGATTTCCGCAGAGGGCATATTTCAGGTGCGCTGAATGTGGCAGCCGCTGAGATTAAAAAAGGCAACATCGACGAACTGGCAAAGCATAAAGCGCAGCCCATAATTGTGGTGTGTGCAACGGGACAAAGCGCGGGTGATTCTGCTGCGCATCTGAGCGCTGCTGGCTTTGAGCAGGTTTCAGTACTGAAAGATGGTATCAGTGGCTGGAGCGGCGAAAATCTGCCATTAGTTCGCGGTAAATAAACTCACAGAGGTGCTGATCATGGCAAATGTTGAAATGTATACCAAGGCTACCTGCCCTTATTGCCATCGGGCGAAGGCGCTGTTAACGCAAAAAGGCGTATCGTTTCAGGAGATCCCCATCGATGGAGACACGGCGAAACGCGAAGAAATGATAAAACGTAGCGGTCGCACCACCGTGCCTCAGATTTTTATTGATGCACTGCACATTGGCGGCTGCGACGACTTATTCGCACTCGATAACCGCGAAGGTTTAGATCCACTACTGCAGGCGTAACTTTACGCCGGATAATCTCATAAATAGGATTTGGTCACATGTCAGAACAAAACACTAACGAAATGCAATTCCAGATTCAGCGCGTATTCACCAAAGATATCTCTTTTGAAGCGCCCAATGCCCCGCAGGTTTTCCAGAAAGAGTGGGAACCGGACGTAAAACTGGATCTGGACACTGCATCTTCTCAGCTGGCTGACGAAGTTTACGAAGTGGTACTTCGTGTGACTGTAACCGCCACTGTGGGCGAAGAGACGGCTTTCCTGTGTGAAGTTCAGCAGGCTGGTATCTTCACCATTAGCGGGATCGAAGGAACGCAGATGGCACATTGCCTGGGTGCATACTGCCCGAACATCCTGTTCCCGTATGCACGCGAATGCATTACCAGTCTGGTATCACGTGGTACGTTCCCGCAGCTGAACCTGGCACCGGTTAACTTTGATGCGCTGTTCATGAACTACCTTCAGCAGCAGCAAGGCGAAGAAGGTGCAGCACCCCATCAGGATGCCTGATGACAACTCACGCTTCGATTAGCGTCATCGGTGCCGGTTCCTACGGCACCGCTTTGGCGATTACGCTGGCCCGTAATGGCCATCCGGTGCTGCTATGGGGACATAACCCGGCGCATCTGGCGCAACTTCAGAATGACCGCTGCAACACTGCTTTTCTGCCTGATGTCCCGTTCCCCGACAATCTTTCCCTTGAACCTGATCTGACCAAAGCTATTGCTGCCAGCCGCGACTTATTGATCGTGGTGCCGAGTCATGTGTTTGGCGATGTGCTGCAGCAGATCAAGCCTCATCTGCAGCCAGACTCGCGAATTGTCTGGGCGACCAAAGGACTGGAAAAAGAGACAGGCCGTTTGCTGCAGGATGTGGCGCGTGAAATCGTAGGTGATGCTATTCCGCTGGCCGTGATCTCCGGGCCGACCTTTGCGAAAGAGCTGGCAGCGGGCTTACCGACCGCTATCGCGCTGGCCGCAACGGATGCGCAGTTTGCTGACGACCTGCAGCAGAAGCTGCACTGTGGTAAAAGCTTCCGTGTTTATAACAACCCTGATTTTGTCGGCGTACAACTGGGTGGCGCGGTGAAAAACGTGATCGCTATCGGTGCCGGGATCTCTGACGGGATTGGTTTTGGCGCGAATGCGCGCACCGCACTGATCACTCGTGGTCTGGCAGAGATGAGCCGCTTAGGCGCAGCGTTGGGTGCCGATCCTACGACCTTTATGGGCATGGCAGGCCTGGGCGATCTGGTGCTGACATGTACCGATAATCAGTCGCGTAACCGACGTTTTGGCATGATGCTGGGCCAGGGCGAAGATGTAGATAGCGCGCAACGCATTATCGGACAAGTTGTAGAAGGCTACAGAAATACTAAAGAAGTCAAAGCACTGGCTGCACGTCTGGGCGTTGAAATGCCGATCACCGAGCAGATTTATCAGGTGCTGTATTGCGAAAAACCGGCGAGAGATGCAGCATTGAGCCTGCTGGGACGAACAAGGAAGGACGAAAACAGCACTGGCTAACGCAGGACGCGTAGCATCATCACCTGCAGCGCCCACTCAGGCGCTTTTTTTATCGGGAGAAAGCAGCAATGTCGTCTGATGAGTTAGAACTGGTCTGGAATAATATCAAAGCAGAAGCGCGCGCGCTGGCTGATTGTGAGCCGATGCTGGCCAGCTTCTTCCACGCGACATTGCTCAAGCATGAAAATCTCGGTAGCGCACTGAGTTATATGCTGGCTAATAAACTGGCTAACCCGATTATGCCCGCCATCGCCATTCGTGAAATCGTTGAAGAAGCTTACCGTGAAGATCCGTCGCTGATTATGTCAGCGGCCTACGATATTCAGGCCGTGCGTCAGCGCGATCCGGCAGTCGATAAATACTCCACGCCGCTGCTCTACCTCAAAGGTTTTCACGCCTTGCAGGCCTACCGCATTGGCCACTGGCTGTGGAATGAAGGCCGGCGTGCACTGGCGGTTTATCTGCAGAATGAAATCTCCGTCTCTTTTGCCGTCGATATTCATCCCGCTGCCAACATCGGCCACGGCATCATGCTCGACCATGCCACTGGCATTGTAATTGGCGAAACCGCCGTAGTTGAGCATGATGTCTCGATTCTGCAATCGGTGACCCTGGGCGGAACCGGTAAAACCAGCGGCGACCGTCATCCTAAAATTCGTGAAGGAGTGATGATTGGTGCCGGTGCGAAAGTACTCGGCAATATTGAAGTCGGCAAGGGAGCAAAAATCGGTGCTGGTTCTGTGGTTTTACAACCCGTGCCGCCGCATACCACCGCAGCAGGCGTACCCGCGCGTATCGTCGGTAAGCCAGGCAGTGAAAAGCCGTCGATGGATATGGATCAGCACTTCAATGGCAGCCTGGCCGGTTTTCAGTTTGGCGACGGTATCTAGTCTTTAACCAGCGCGCCCGCGTAATCCAGCTGGCGCCACGCTTCATAAACCACAACCGATACAGCATTCGACAAATTCATACTACGGCTTTCGGGTCTCATCGGGATGCGGATTTTTTGCTGTGCCGGTAACGCGGCCAGAATCTCAGCGGGCAGTCCACGGCTCTCCGGTCCAAACAGCAAATAATCCCCCGCCTGATAGGCGACGGCACTGTGCGCAGGTGTTCCCTTGGTCGTCAGCGCAAACAGACGCTCAGGCGACTCGCTGGCGACAAACGCCTGATAGTCAGCATGGAATTTAATGGCCGTAAATTCGTGGTAATCCAGCCCGGCGCGACGTAAACGCTTGTCATCCCAGGCAAAGCCGAGCGGCTGAATCAGATGAAGCTGGAAGCCCGTATTAGCGCACAGGCGAATGATGTTGCCGGTATTCGGCGGAATTTCTGGTTCAAACAAGACAATATTAAGCATAAGGCCCCCGATGACAGGGGCCGAAGCATAGCAAATTATTGACGGCCGGAGGAGTAGAGCGGCAACCAGAGGGTCAGACGCAGGCCGCCCAATGGGCTGTCATCGGCTTTAACCCAGCCGCGATGTTGCTGCACCGCGGTTTCGACAATCGCCAGACCGAGACCAGTGCCGCCTGATTCGCGATCGCGTGCTTCATCGGTACGGTAGAAGGGACGGAAAATCTGTTCACGATCTTCCGGACTTACGCCAGGACCATCATCATCAACATGTACCGTAATACCGGAAATATCCACGGAGAAGCTGACGCTAATGTGCGTGTGTGAATAGCGCAGCGCATTGCGCACGATATTTTCCAGCGCACTCTCCAGCGCATGAGGGTTGCCATAAAGCGGCCATGGCCCCGGCGGATAGGGGATATCCATCTTCTTGCCCATCTGCTCAGCTTCGAAACGGGCATCTTCCAGCACGCCATTCCACAACTGATTCGCCTTCATCGCTTCGCTGACCAGCGCATTTTTATGCTGGGTGCGCGAGAGCACCAGCAGATCGTTAATCATGCCGTCAAGTCGCTGTGCTTCCATCTCAATGCGGGCCAGCTCCTTACCTTCACCCTGTCGCCGACGCAGCAGCGCGGTAGCCAGTTGCAGGCGGGTAAGCGGGGTACGCAGTTCATGGCTGATATCCGATAACAGGCGTTGCTGACCGGTCATCATCCGTTCCAGCGCACTGACCATCTGGTTAAAGCTGGAACCCGCGGCCAGAAACTCCTGCGGACCTGACTCCAGTTCCGGATGCTGACGCAGGTTTCCACTTGCGACTTCATCGGCGGCATATTTCAGCTTACGTGCCGGGCGTGCCAGGCTCCATGCCAGCCACAGCAGCAGCGGTGAGCTGATCAGCATGGTGACGATAAGCAGCAATAATGGACGGTCAAACAGCAGATTGACAAAATCGAGCTGGGAACTGTTGGCGGGACGGATCATGTAAAGCTGGTAGTTATCTTCGCCATCCCGGACGGCAAAAGGCCCTACCAGCTCAACGCGACCATATTTCTTCTTTTGTGGATGATCGGCATTGTCAGACTGGCCGATAAAATTGCGGATAACCTGCATTTCATTATGTTGCGCGCCGATCACCCGACCTTCACTGGTTACTAACAGCAGCCGCTGACCCGGCGGTGCCCACTTTTCCACAGCCCGAAACAGGCGACGCCACCACATCAGATCGTTAGGGGGATCCTGTGACAGCTCTGCTTCGACGTGTTGCTCAATCATGATGCCCTGCCGCTGTTCACTCTCCAGCAGCGAGGTCATCTGTCGTGAATCAAGTTTGGGCACCATTAACACCAGCATCAACACCAGCGCCAGCGTTAACCAGAAGATAGCGAAGATACGGGTGGTCAGACTTCCAATCATGATGCCGAAACCATCAGATAGCCGCGGCCACGTAACGTTTTAAACCAGGGGTGACCGTCACGGCGCTCAGGCAGCTTGCGACGCAGATTCGAGATATGCATATCAATGGCACGGTCAAAAGGTGTCAGGCGTTTGCCCAGCACTTCCTGACTCAGATGTTCACGCGACACGACCTGGCCCAGATGCTGCGCCAGCAGGTAGAGCAGGGTGAACTCAGTACCGGTAAGATCCAGCGTGACATCATCAAAACTGGCCTCCTGACGGCCGGGATTGAGACGCAGGCAGTCCACTTCCAGCGTAGGTGAGCTGTTATCATGTTGCTGCTGCTGTTCACTCCAGTTTGAGCGCCGCAAAATAGCGCGGATACGCGCCACCAGTTCGCGATCGTTAAACGGCTTAGGCAGATAGTCATCTGCACCCAGTTCGAGGCCCAGAACGCGATCCAGCTCGCTTCCGCGCGCCGTTAGCATGATGACGGGGGTTTGATGTTGCTGGCGCAGTTCTTTCAGGGTGTCGATACCGTTTTTCTTCGGCATCATGACATCCAGTAAAAGCAAATCAATAGAGTTATCGAGCAGGTTCAGTGCTTGTTCACCATCACTGGCGACCACCACTTCAAACCCTTCCATTTCTAACAGTTCTTTTAAAAGCGAAGTTAATTCGCGGTCGTCATCTACCAACAGGATTTTATTCATTTTTGTAGCCCTCCGCAGGCAAAATACCGTGTTCCTGGCGCACCTATCCATCGCTTTACGTAGTTTTACACCCCCTGACGGATGTTTGCAGCTGTCGCCGTACACTGGCTCTCGTTGAATCGCAAAACGGAACGAACTGGAGTACACGATGCGCAAATTAACCGCCGTCGTCCTTGCCTCAGCGATGGCTCTGAGTGTCGCCAGCGCAGATGCTAAAGATGCGACGACGATTGACGAGATGCATCATGGCGGATTGCCGACAGGCAGTATGACGCAAAATCCGCAAAGCCACATGTTCGACGGTATCGAGCTGACTGAAGAGCAACGTCAGCAGATGCGTGACCTGATGCAACAGGCCCGACATGATCGCCCGGTCGTTCATATTGATGATATCGCAGCACTCCATGAGTTAGTGACTGCAGACCAGTTTAATGAAGCGGCCATCCGTCAGAAGGCGGAAGTTATCGCCAGAGTTCAGGTTGAACAGCAGGTCGAGATGGCGCGCGTACAGAATCAAATGTTTCAGCTGCTAACGCCGGCCCAGCAGTCCACGTTACAGAAGAATTACCAGCGGCGACTTAATGAGCTGCGACAGTTTTCGAATTTGCAGTCAGCGTCATCGCTGCAGGCAGTGAGTAGTACCAGCAGTAACCAGTAACATAGTATCCCTGTTTTCCTTGCCATAGACACATCCCTGTCTTCCCCCGCCATGATGGTGGGGGTTTTTTTTTATCTTTTTTTCACTTTTTTTATTTTGACAGGAATCATCACCTATCAATAAAACATCCGTTTTATTAGCGCGTATCGAGATTTATTACATCAGATTCATCGATTTCTTATTATTTGCGTCACGGCGTAAATTTAAACGGACCGGCAATCGTTCTGCTGACTGTAAAATATTATAACTCGCTGAAATTAAATGAATTACAGGTGGTCTCTGAGGTTTTTGTTCATATCTTTCAACCAGATAAAATCCCCGCGTTACGCTTGCCGGTTCAGGCGCATCACCTAGACTAAATCCTGTCACTGCAGGGAAGTTAAGTGTCTTTGCGAAGTCTCAGGGAGCAGCAACCACATTATGTAGTCCTGAATGAAACTATTAACGGAGTAAGTTATGGCAGAGCATCGTGGTGGTTCAGGTAATTTCGCAGATAATCCGCAAAAAGCGTCTGAAGCTGGCAAAAAAGGTGGACAGAACAGCGGCGGCGGGAACTTCAAAAACGATCGTGAAAAGGCATCAGAAGCCGGGAAAAAAGGCGGTAAAAAGTAGTTGCCGATCTTTTCTCAGCATCGGCCAGTCGCTAAGTATGGTCTGGCAATGATGTGTATGACACTTTGCCCCGTCCTCCAAAGGTCGGGGCTTGTTATTTTTGCCTGCTTTACTTAATACCCCTGCGTTTCTCAAATGAGCCTGATCCGGAAAATCACCCGTTAAGCACAGCCCGCCTCCTGGTGTTAAACTTCAGCCATTCATCCATTTAAGTGCGCATCCTCACTGATAGCGCATAGGGAATCTGGCATGCAACCCTCTTATGGCCGACTGGTAAAGCGTGCTGCGCTCGCTGCCACCATTCTTGCGTCTGTGCTTTTAATAGTGAAAATTTTTGCCTGGTGGTACACCGGTTCGGTGAGTTTACTGGCCTCACTGGTCGACTCACTGGTGGATATCGCCGCCTCGCTGACCAATCTGCTGGTCGTGCGTTATGCGCTGCAGCCTGCCGATGAAGATCACACGTTCGGGCACGGCAAAGCGGAGTCGCTGGCGGCCCTGGCGCAAAGCATGTTTATTTCCGGTTCGGCGCTATTTCTGTTTCTGACCGGCCTGCAGCATCTGGCAACGCCCAATGAGTTGCGGGCGCCAGGTGTCGGAATTGTGGTGACCGTTGTGGCACTGACTTCAACGCTGGTGCTGGTCGCCTTTCAGCGCTGGGTGGTGCGTAGAACCCGCAGTCAGGCGATTCGGGCTGACATGCTGCACTATCAGTCGGACGTCATCATGAATGGCGCCATTTTGATTGCGCTGGTGCTGAGCAGCTATGGCTTTGCCCGTGCGGATGCCCTGTTCGCCCTGGGGATTGGTGTTTTCATTCTCTATAGCGCATTACGGATGGGCTACGAAGCGGTGCAGTCATTGCTGGATCGCGCGTTACCGGAAGAGGAGCGGCAGCAAATCCTGACGCTGGCAACAAACTGGCCGCAGGTGCAGGGCGTTCACGATCTGCGAACGCGCCAGTCCGGCCCGACCAAATTTATTCAGTTGCATCTGGAACTGGAAGATCAGCTGCCACTGGTGCAGGCGCATCGGGTAGCCGATCAGGTTGAGAAGGCGTTACGCAAAGAATTTCCCGGTTCAGATGTAATTATCCATCAGGATCCCTGTTCTGTGGTACCGTTCGAGACGAAAGATTCTTTAGGTTTTTAACGTAAATGAATCAAATCGATACGTCAGGGATGACGTATCGCTAACATCGCTGCAAAAAATAGTGAAAAGTTGTCTGACCTGAATCAATTCAGCAGCAGGCCTTTGATATACTATCTGCCATCACATGTCGCGCTGGTCGTAAAAGTGAAAGTCAGCAGCGATCGACAGGCAGGATTAACCCTTAGTTTTGAACAATCCAGAGGTTGTCATGATCAAAAAAATTGGTGTATTAACCAGCGGCGGTGACGCCCCAGGCATGAACGCAGCTATTCGTGGAGTGGTTCGTTCCGCGCTGAGTGAAGGACTGGAAGTTTTTGGGATCTATGACGGTTATCTGGGATTGTACGAAGATCGCATGATCAATCTTGATCGCTACAGCGTCTCCGACATGATTAACCGCGGCGGCACTTTCCTGGGCTCAGCGCGTTTCCCTGAGTTCCGTAATGAAGATGTGCGCCAGGTCGCCATTGAGAACATGAAAAAGCGCGGCATCGATGCGCTGGTAGTGATTGGGGGTGACGGTTCCTACATGGGGGCTAAGCGCCTGACTGAAATGGGCTTCCCCTGCATTGGTCTGCCTGGCACCATCGACAATGACGTGGCCGGAACGGATTACACCATCGGCTATTTCACTGCACTGGAAACCGTGGTTGAAGCGATTGACCGCCTGCGTGACACCTCTTCCTCGCATCAGCGTATCTCAATTGTTGAAGTGATGGGCCGCTACTGTGGCGATTTGACCCTGGCGGCGGCGATTGCCGGTGGCTGTGAGTTCATCGTGCTGCCAGAATTCCCGTACACCCGCGAAGAGCTGGTAGCGGAAATTAAAGCGGGCATCGCCAAAGGTAAAAAGCACGCTATCGTGGCGATTACCGAGCACATCTGCGATATCGACGATCTGGCGCGTTTCATTGAAACAGAAACCAAACGTGAAACCCGTTCGACCGTTCTGGGCCATATTCAGCGTGGCGGTGCACCTTGTGCGTATGACCGTATCCTGGCGTCACGTATGGGAGCTTACTCTATTGAATTGCTGATGCAGGGTTACGGCGGCCGTTGCGTCGGCATTCAGAACGAGAAGATGGTGCATCACGACATCGTTGACGCGATTGAAAACATGAAGCGCCCGTTCAAGCGTGACTGGCTTGATACTGCAAAAAAACTCTATTAGTTCTGTTGCGGGGTGTGCTGCACAGCATGCCCCCTGCATTCTCGTTCGATATTCCCCAAAGTTATAACCGCTTATTTTTAATTCTTTTAGCTCTGTAATAGTTTATGTCACGCTGAGCCCATAACGACATTGGGAGAGTGCGTAATGAACAAGTGGAGTATCGGCGTTACCCTGTTGCTGGCCTCAACCAGCGTTCTGGCGAAAGACATTCAGCTGTTAAACGTTTCCTACGATCCAACCCGTGAGCTGTACGAACAGTACAACAAAGCGTTCAGTGCGTACTACAAACAGGAAACCGGGGATAATGTCGTGGTCCGTCAGTCGCATGGCGGTTCCGGTAAACAGGCGACCTCAGTGATTAATGGCATCCGTGCGGATGTCGTCACACTGGCGTTGCAATCGGATGTCGATGCTATTGCAGAACGCGGTCGTATTGATAAGAACTGGATTCAGCGTCTGCCTGATAACTCTGCGCCTTACACGTCCACCATTGTCTTCCTGGTCCGCAAAGATAATCCCAGGGGCATCCATGACTGGAGCGACCTGATCAAACCAGGCGTGTCCGTGATTACCCCTAACCCGAAAACCTCCGGCGGCGCACGCTGGAACTATCTGGCAGCCTGGGGCTGGGCGCTGGATCATAACAATGGTGATCAGGCCAAAGCGCTGGCGTACGTCAGAGCGCTGTTTAAAAACGTTGAAGTGCAGGATTCTGGCGCGCGCGGCGCAACTAACACCTTCGTTGAACGCGGGATTGGTGATGTACTGATCGCCTGGGAAAACGAAGCCTATCTGGCGGTTAACAAGCTGGGTAAAGACAAGTTCGAGATTGTCACCCCGAGCGAATCAATTCTGGCTGAACCGACCGTGTCAGTAGTTGATAAAGTGGTAGATGAAAAGGAAACGCGTAAAGTCGCAGACGCTTATCTGAAATACCTTTATTCGCCAGAAGGTCAGACTATCGCGGCACAAAACTACTATCGTCCGCGTGATGCTGAAATCGCGAAGAAATTCGCCAGCCAGTTTGCGCCAGTGAAACTGTTTACCATTCAGGATAAATTTGGTGGCTGGGCACAGGCCCAGAAAGCCCACTTCGCCGATGGCGGCAGCTATGACCAGGTCATGAAACCGTAATACGTTGCGGTCAGTCCATCCCTGCGCTGACCGCTTATCCGCAACAATCCCATCTTTCTCTCTTCGCTGCCCGGCCACTGGGTTAGCCGCCCGAATTCCCCGTGACATTCCTTTCTCCCCAGGCGAGGATGCAGGCTGCTAAACCATTCAGGAAGCGTTGTTATGCCGACAAATCGTCGTGCAACCAGTCTGGTTGCGGTTCTGCTGGTGCTGGTCATTGCGGGGATATTGGTTGCCGCACTGCATTTCAAAAAAAACAGTGATGCGCTGTGGCAGATTGTCAGCGAGAAATGTGTGCCTCATCAGCGGAGCAGCGGAGACCCTGCGCCCTGTCAGCGTGTCGATCAGCAGCATCGCTATGCCATGCTGAAGGATATGCATGGTCCATTGCAGTATCTGCTGATACCGCTCGACAAAATCACCGGCATCGAAAGCCCACGGTTACTGCAACCCGCAACGCCCAACTACTTTGCTCTTGCGTGGCATGAACGAATCCTGCTTGCACAACGACGCGGCTCACCCATTGATGATCGGGTTCTGTCACTGGCCATCAATTCACAGTATGGCCGGACGCAGAACCAGCTCCATATTCATCTCTCCTGTCTGCGACCCGACGTGCGTAAGCAACTGGATCAGCTGACACCGCAGCTTAGTGGGCAGTGGCAGGCCATCACGTTAATTAAGCACCGCTACTGGCTGCGAGCCCTTACGGCAGATGAGCTGACTCAGCAGAGTGCATTTATCCGGCTGGCCGATGAGCGACCAGAAGCTCGCACAGAGATGGGAAAATATGGGCTGGCACTGGCTGAGTTAAGCGATGGGCGACTGGTGCTGATGGCGATAGAGCGGAACTGGCTGCTGCTGAACAGTGGCTCGGCGGAGGAGTTGCAGGATCACGCCTGTGAGCTGATTGCGCCCATAAAAAAGGCGGCTTAAGCGCCGCCTTTGATCGGTACGTTAATGCTAGGCGCTTTTTGCAGCCGCCGCAGCTTTAACGATCACTGCGAAAGCATCTGCTTTCAGTGACGCACCGCCAACCAGCGCGCCATCGATATCAGGCTGAGTGAACAGCTCAGCAGCATTCTTATCGTTCACTGAACCGCCATACTGGATAATGACCTGTTCTGCGATAGCCGCATCTTTCTTCGCGATATGATCACGAATGAATTTGTGCACGGCCTGTGCCTGAGCAGGGGTCGCCGATTTTCCGGTACCGATGGCCCAGACTGGCTCATACGCGATGACCGCATCTTTGAACGCTTCGGCACCCTGGGTTTCCAGCACGGCATCCAGCTGACGAGCGCAGACTTCTTCGGTTTTACCCGCTTCGTTTTCTGCTTCGGTTTCACCAATGCACAGCACAGGAATCAGACCCACTGACTTCAGAACCGCGTATTTCTTCGCGATGAACTCGTCGCTCTCTTTGTGGTAAGTGCGGCGTTCTGAGTGACCGATAATGATGTATTTCGCACCGATATCTTTCAGCATTTCTGCGGAAACTTCACCGGTAAATGCACCAGACAGGTTAACGTCCACGTTCTGCGCACCCAGTGCGATGTGGCTACCGGAGATGGCGTGTTTTGCCTGCTCAAGATAGAGCGCTGGCGGTGCAATGGCGACGCCACAACCCTCTACGCCAGACAGTTCTTTGCGCAAGCCCGCGATCAGTTCAGCTGTGATCTGCTTGCTGCCATTCAACTTCCAGTTACCCATAACCAGTGGATGTCGCATTCTATCCTCCGCATAAAGCGATACATGAAAAATCACTGCCAGCTGGCAGCATTGTCTGCCAGACAGTATAGAGATCAAATGTAGCGATGGCTTTGCTTTTCGTCATTTTCAGCCACATCT
This sequence comes from Candidatus Pantoea rara, assembly GCF_051136265.1. Lineage (NCBI taxonomy): Bacteria > Pseudomonadati > Pseudomonadota > Gammaproteobacteria > Enterobacterales > Erwiniaceae > Pantoea > Candidatus Pantoea rara. The sequence goes on from NZ_CP194942.1 coordinate 159,290, forward strand.
TCAGGGGTTCGCGAGTGCCAGTTTTACCGGCTCAACGGCAAAGGTCAGCCCCTTGTCACCGTTGTCAGCCACCACAAAACGGAGCGCGCCGTCGACCTGCGCAAAGTAGGGCAAATCCTTACCTTCCTTCAGCAAACCTTCCAGCTTTTTACGCCCCTCATCGGCGCTGAGTCCCGGTACAAAGAAGCGCAGCATGGCCGTCATGTAGGCCAGCGCTTTTTGCTGCGAGGCGCTCTGATCCGGTCCTGGCAAGGGCAGCCAGGTAATTTGCAGCGTCTTGATTTTGCCGGTACCGGGTTCCAGTGCGGTAGATGCATAGAGCGTTTCATTGATTTTGCTGGCAGCGCGCGTCAGGTTACTTTTGTCACCCCGATTATCAATCGCGCGATATTCCGGCAGCATCAGCGTCGCATTGGCCAGATTATACTTTTCGCGAAACTGGCCGATAGTCATATCAAAGGTGGGAGCACCCGCCAGCAGATAGGGCGCGGTAGGCAAGGCTTCGGGCCGTTCCTGCGGTGGCGGATCGGCGGCAAAGACCGGAACCGTCAGCGCAAATGATAACAGCAGCGCGCCAGGCAAATTCTTCATTTTGTCGATCCTAACCCGTAAACTCAGGCGCAAATTAAAACGGTTTTTATCCGCGAGGTCAAAAGCGCGGCGGTTCTCTTCTCTCTGGATGATAATGCATGACGTTACAACAATGGTGTTTTTCCTGGCGCGGCCGTCTGGGACGACGTGATTTCTGGATCTGGCAGGCGGTCTGGGTGCTGACAACGACACTGTTATTTACCCTGGCAGCAAACGACTGGGTTGATACCCAGATGGCGGCCTTTGGCGTGGTTTGCCTGCTGTGGCCCGCCAGCGCAGTCATTGTAAAACGTCTGCACGATCGTAATCGTCCCGGCTACTGGGGATTTCTGGTGATTGTTGCCTGGCTGCTGGTGGCAGGAAACTGGAGCATGCTGAGCGGCATTCTGCCCTGGCTATTGGGTCGCGCTATTCCCTTTGTGTTAATCGCTGGCCTGCTGCTCGAACTTGGCGTTTTTCGCGGCACCCCCGGCGCTAACCGGTTTGGTACCGCGACCCAGCCGGTACGATACCGGCAAACGGCTCACCAGTAATGTTCGCTGGTGATATGGCCCGGCTTGCGCTTCAGGTGCTTCCGCATCTCGCGCGTCTCTTTCAGTAATTGTTGCGTATCACGCACCATCTGCGGATTGCCGCACAGCATCACATGGCTGCTATCGGCATCCAGCGTTAATCCTGTGGCACGCTCCAGCTCGCCATTTTCGATCAGCGCCGGAACCCGGCCCGTCAGCGAACCGGGGATCGTTTCGCGGCTCACCACCGTCTGGATGTGCAGCTTGCCCTGATAATGCTGCTGCAGTTGCTGCATCAGGGGCAAAAAGCTCAGGTCTGCCGCATAGCGTGCGGCATGGACCAGCACGATGTTTTCAAAGCGATCCAGCCCTTCGCCTTGCTGAAGCATGGAAAGGTAAGGGCCAATAGCGGTGCCGGTTGCCAGCATCCATAATGTTTTGCACTCCGGAACTTCATCAAGCACAAAGAATCCTGCGGCTTCTTTCGTGACCATCACCTGATCGCCAGGCTGGAGTGCCTGCAGATGCGGACTCAGCTTGCCCTCGGGCACGGTGACCAGGTAAAACTCCAGCAGATCATCTTTCGGCGCATTGACGAAAGAGTAAGCGCGCTGCACACGCTCACCGTCAATTTCCAGTGCCAGCTTGGCAAATTGCCCGGCGATAAAGGGATCGATAGGCGCTTTGACCCGGAGACTGAACAGCGCATCCGTCCAGTTTTTCACTTCCTTTACTTCCGCATTGACCCACTCAGCCATAATCACTCCCTGGTTGTTGATTATTCAGGCAGGTCACCATTTTCGCGACTAGCCAGTGAGAATGCCAGCTTGCGCCCAGGCAAAGGCTCTAATCGACAAACTGTTGCTTTGCCTTTACAGGCTGGCCCATAAACTTGACGGGCGCAAGCCGGGACCTTTCGGCCTGCCTCTCGCTTTGTCATCTAATCCTGATATTTTGCCCGCTATAACAAGATGACTGGCGGGTGAACCGCTGTTTTAACCTCCTTTCACAGAAAGAAATTTTGCATAATCATGATTAGTAAACTGGAAAATCGCCCGCTGCTGGTGATGCTCATTGTGCTGGTGGCCGTTGGGCAGATGGCACAGACCATCTATGTCCCGGCGATGTCGGTAATGGCGGACGCTCTGAATGTGCGGGATGGCGCGCTGCAGCGTGTAATGGCGGCTTATCTGATGACCTATGGCGGATCCCAGCTGATCTACGGACCACTGTCAGACAGCGTGGGTCGCCGTCCGGTGATCCTGGCAGGCATGGCGATCTTTATGATCGGCGCAATCACGGCTCTGATGGCGACCTCACTCGATATGCTGGTGCTCGGCAGCGCTATTCAGGGACTGGGAACCGGCGTGGCTGGCGTAATGGCCCGTACTATGCCGCGAGATCTGTATGAGGGGCACGCGCTGCGCCGCGCTAACAGCCTGCTTAATATGGGCATCCTGGTCAGCCCGCTGCTGGCACCGGTGATTGGCGCCCTGCTGACCCAACTCTTTGGCTGGCATGCCTGTTTCGCCTTCCTGCTGCTGCTTTGTCTGGCGGTTACGCTGTCAATGGCACGCTGGCTGCCGGAAACCCGGCCGGAGAGCACGGAAGTGACCCCTTTCTTCAAACGCTACGCTCGCCTGCTCAGCGACGCGAATTTCGTTCGCTACATTGTGCTGCTGATTGGCGCGCTGGCCGGGATTGCGGTATTTGAGTCGAGCTGTGGCGTGCTGCTGGGCGGCGTTCTCGGTCTGCATAGCCTGACCGTTAGCATCCTCTTCATCCTGCCAATTCCGGCGGCGTTCTTCGGTGCCTGGTTCGCTGGTCGCGAGCAGGGTTCATGGCACAGTCTGATGTGGTGGGGCGTGAATAGCTGTCTGCTGGCAGGCATTCTGATGTGGATCCCGGCGTGGTTCGGCATAATGAATATCTGGACGCTGCTGGTGCCTGCCGCGCTGTTCTTCTTTGGCGCTGGCATGCTCTTCCCGCTGGCGACTTCAGGGGCAATGGAGCCGTATGCCTGGCTGGCGGGTAGTGCGGGCGCGCTGATTGGCGGGATGCAGAACCTGGGATCGGGCCTGGTGGCGTGGCTGTCGGCCATGATGCCACAGCGCGATCAATTCAGCCTTGGCATGCTGATGTTCTTCACGGCGCTGGTGATGCTGCTCTGTTGGTTGCCACTCTCACGTCAGCCGGAGCGCGGCAACCAGCCGGTTACAGGATAAACGGATGGAGCGCCGGATCTTTACGGTCGAGATAGTGAATCGACTGGATGCGGCGAATGGTGCGTGATTTACCGCGAATCAGCAGGGTTTCGCTGGTGGCGATATTGCCCTGACGCGTAATGCCTTTCAGTAACTCGCCACTGGTAATGCCGGTGGCGGCAAACACCACGTTGTCATTGCGCGCCATCTCACCTAGCGTCAGCTTCTTACCCGCTTCAATCCCCATCTCTGCACAGCGTTGCAGTTCCTGCTCGCCAAGCCGACGATTTTCAGCGCTGTCGCCTTTGACGTGGTGACGCGCCAGCAACCGGCCCTGCATATCGCCATCCAGCGCGCGGATGACTGCCGCAGAGACCACGCCTTCGGGGGCGCCGCCGATGCCATACATCACATCCACTTCGCTGTCTGGCATGCAGGTCAGAATCGAGGCGGCGACATCGCCATCCGGGAAGGTAAATACCCGCACGCCCAGCTGCTGCAATTCGCTAATCACCGCATCATGACGCGGCTTAGCCAGGATCGACACAGTCAGCTGTGACAGCGGCTTATTCATCGCAATCGCGATATTACGCAGGTTAGTTTCCAGCGGCAGCTCGAGGTCGATCGCGCCATGTGCGGCAGGACCTACGATCAGTTTTTCCATATACATGTCGGGGGCGTGCAGAAAGCTGCCTTTATCGCCCACAGCCATTACGGCCAGCGCATTCGCCTGGCCAAGCGCCGTCATGCGGGTACCCTCAATCGGATCGACGGCAATATCGACTGCATCACCGTGACCGGTACCGACTTTTTCACCGATATAGAGCATCGGGGCTTCGTCGATTTCGCCTTCACCGATCACAATCTGACCGTCAATTTCAATGGAGTTCAGGACATGACGCATGGCATGGACAGCCGCTCCGTCAGCCGCATTTTTGTCGCCGCGTCCTAACCAGTGATAGCCTGCCAGGGCGGCAGCTTCGGTTACGCGGGAAAATTCAATCGCAAGTTCTCGTTTCATGGCATCTACCTGACAAAAAACCGGCAGGCAGTGTATCACAGCGGGGAGAGCGGGGCGGGGAAAAGGCCCGCGACGGCCAACGTCGCGGGCGTTGATATTACTCCTGTTCTTCCCATGCCTGGGCGCGGGCAACCGCTTTTTTCCAGCCAGCATAACGGAAGTTACGCTCGGTGGTTTCCAGACTTGGACGGAACTCACGCTCGATAACGGCTTTAGAGCGTACTTCATCCAGATCCTGCCAGAAGCCAACAGCCAGACCAGCCAGATACGCAGAACCCAGCGCGGTTACTTCACGCACTTCCGGACGCTCAACACGGGTGCCAAGGATGTCAGCCTGGAACTGCATCAGGAAGTTGTTGGATACCGCACCACCATCCACGCGCAGGGCCTGCAGGCGGGTATTGGCATCGTTCTGCATCGCTTCCAGAACGTCACGCGTCTGATAAGCGATTGACTCCAGCGTCGCGCGGATGATGTGGTTAGAGTTTGCGCCGCGGGTCAGACCGAAGATCGCGCCACGGGCATACGGGTCCCAGTAAGGTGCGCCCAGACCGGTGAAAGCAGGCACCATGTAAACGCCATTGGTATCTTTCACTTTCATCGCAAAGTATTCAGAGTCAGCCGCTTCGCTGATCAGCTTCATCTCATCACGCAGCCACTGAATAGAGGCACCACCGATAAATACAGCACCTTCCAGTGCATAGTTCACTTCACCGCGCGGGCCACAGGCGATAGTGGTGAGCAGGCCGTGAGTCGAGGTCACCGCTTCCGTACCGGTGTTCATCAGCATGAAGCAGCCGGTACCGTAGGTGTTTTTTGCCATGCCAGGCTGTACACAGAGCTGTCCGTACAGTGCGGCCTGCTGGTCACCGGCGATACCGGCGATAGGAATACGTGTACCGCCTTTACCACCAATGTTGGTCTGGCCGTAAACCTCAGAAGAGGACTTCACTTCTGGCAGCATTTCACGCGGGATATCCAGGATATCCAGCATGCGCTGATCCCACTCGAGCTTATGAATATTGAACATCATGGTACGGGAGGCGTTGGTGTAGTCGGTGATGTGCACGCGTCCCTGAGTCATTTTCCATACCAGCCAGGTATCAACGGTACCGAACAGCAGCTCGCCACGTTTTGCACGCTCACGCGAGCCTTCAACGTGATCCAGAATCCACTTCACTTTTGTACCGGAGAAGTAAGGGTTAATCACCAGACCGGTGGTGTGCTGGATGTACTCTTCCAGACCTTCTTTCTTCAGTTTGTGACAGTAGTCAGCGGTGCGGGGATCCTGCCAGACGATGGCGTTGTAGATCGGTTTGCCGGTCTCTTTTTCCCAGACAATAGCGGTTTCGCGCTGGTTGGTAATACCGATTGCCGCAATCTCATCAGAGCGGATATCGGCATGGGCCAGCACTTCGACCAGCGTCGAGCTTTGTGAAGCCCAGATATCCATCGGGTCATGTTCTACCCAACCCGCTTTCGGGTAGATCTGGGTGAATTCGCGCTGCGATACCGCGACGATATTGGAGTCATGGTCGAGAACGACGGCGCGGGAACTGGTTGTGCCCTGATCGAGCGCGACAATATATTTTTTATCTGTGGTAGTCATAAATTCAGTCCTGATGATAAAAAGTGAAACTTACGCTTTACGCTGCTGAGCGCGTGCAACCGGTTTTTCTGCTGGAACACTGGGTTCCTGCGCGGCACCTGGCAGGTAGCGGCCAATCAGTGTGCGATAACCTACTGCACCCAGGCAGGCACCGACCAGCGGGCCAAAAATAGGGACCAGGAAGTAAGGAATATCTTTACCACCCGTAAAGGCAACGTTACCCCAGCCAGCGAAGAAGGCGAACAGCTTAGGTCCGAAATCACGCGCCGGGTTAAGAGCAAAGCCGGTCAGCGGACCCATTGAGCCACCAATAACAGCGACCAGCAGGCCAATCAACAGCGGCGCCATCGGTCCACGCGGAACACCGTTGCCATCGTCGGTCAGCGCCATAATCACCGCCATAAGCACGGCGGTAATGACCATCTCGACCAGGAACGCCTGACCGACGCTGATGTGCGGGTTAGGATAGGTTGAGAAGATACCCGCCAGATCCAGACTCTGAACCGTACCGCGTACCATCTGATGACTTTGTTCGTAATCGACAAACAGGCTGTAGTAGAGACCATAAACCAGCGCGGCCGCGCAGAATGCTCCGGCGATTTGCGCCAGAATATACGGGACCACTTTACGGCCTTCGAAGTTGGCGAACAGACAAAGCGCAACCGTAACGGCAGGGTTCAGATGGGCACCTGATACCCCAGCGGTAAGATAGACAGCCATTGAGACCGCTAAGCCCCAGATGATGCAGATTTCCCACTGACCGAAGGCGGCACCGGCGAGTTTCAGTGCAGCCACACAGCCTGCACCAAAGAAAATAATCAAGCCTGTCCCCAGAAATTCGGCAATACACTGACCTTTGAGCGTGTTAGTTGTCTGACTCATAATAGTGGTTCCTGAAGCGAGGTTAAATTTTATCAGTTTTTGTTCTCAGTCCATGAGGCACCCCGTTTTAATGTAGGGCTGATGTGAATTTATCGTTAACGAACATAAACGAGAAATAGCGAAATCGTTTTTTGTGTACTGCGTCATAAAAATGCGCGTTTTCGCGTATTCTGGCTTTCCTTAGCCCATATTCGCGCCTGATTACAGGAAGAGTGGACCCTTGCCGAAAAGCAGCAACAGTAAGCGCAGCGTAAATTCAGGGATTGGCTGAAAAGTGTTACAGACTGCGCTCGCAGCGGCCACGTTGCTGGACTTGAGGGGTGAGGCTACATACAATCGGGACAACGTTGCTGGCTTAAGCTGGCATCATCAACGCCTTGCAGGAATTTAGGAGAGGTCAGAAAGATGTCATTTGAAGTGTTTGAGAAACTGGAAGCGAAAGTACAGCAGGCGATTGATACCATCACCCTGTTGCAGATGGAAATCGAAGAGCTGAAAGAGCAAAACAACTCACTGCGTAACGATGCGCAACAAGTCGCGGGCAACCACGATGCGCTGATGCGTGAAAATCAGCATCTGAAAGAAGAGCAACACGTGTGGCAGGAACGTCTGCGTGCATTGCTGGGAAAAATGGAAGAGGTTTGAAGCCTCAGCTGATGTGAAAAACGGGTGCTCTGGCACCCGTTTTCATGTCTGGCTTATTCGAGGTCCAGCGCATCCTCTGACAGAATGATACCGGTGTTGTCGGCATAAAGATGATCGCCGGAGAAGAAGGTGACGCCGCCGAAATTGACACGCACATCGCTTTCGCCAATCCCTTCACCTGCAGCGCCTGCCGGAATCGCGGCAATGGCCTGAATGCCAATCTCCAGCTCTTCCAGCTCATCAACCTGGCGTACCGAACCGTAAACCACCAGGCCTTCCCACTCATTAGTTGCCGCCAGGCGTGCCAGTTGGGCATCGACCAGCGCACGACGCACTGAGCCGCCGCCATCAATCACCAGTACGCGACCCCGACCATTCTCTTCCAGCAGATCGTAGAGTAAGCCGTTGTCTTCAAAGCATTTCACTGTGGTAATCTGACCACCGAATGAAGTGCGCCCACCAAAGTTTGAAAAAAGCGGTTCAACAACATTCACTTCTTCATGGTAGATATCGCAGAGTTCAGATGTATCGTATTTCATAAGGGTTTCGTCTGTTTGCCACAGGAAGGGTAAGTATATCGCTATATGCAGATTGTTGGCAAAATCATCAGTATGAAAAAAGCATCGTTCGATCAAGAACATGCATAAAAAAGCCCAGCCGGGTGGGCTGGGCTTCGGAAAAGCGCTGAATCCGTGAATCAGAGAATGAAGCGGCTAAGGTCTTCGTCAGCCACCAGTTCATCCAGATGTTTAGCCACATAGTCAGCATCGATGGTAAAGGATTCACCATGACGATCGCTGGCGTCATACGAGATATCTTCCATCAGACGCTCCAGCACGGTATGCAGGCGGCGCGCACCAATATTTTCGGTGGTTTCGTTAACCTGCCATGCGGCTTCAGCGATCCGGCGAATACCCTCTTCGGTGAACTCGATGTTCACGCCTTCGGTATTCATCAGTGCTTTGTACTGCACGGTAATCGAGGCATTCGGCTCGGTCAGGATGCGCTGGAAATCATTGACGGTCAGCGCCTGCAGCTCAACACGAATCGGCAGACGGCCCTGAAGTTCCGGAATCAGATCGGAAGGGCTGGCAACCTGGAACGCACCTGAGGCGATAAACAGGATGTGGTCAGTTTTCACCATGCCATGCTTGGTGGAGACGGTGCAGCCTTCAACCAGCGGCAGCAGGTCGCGCTGAACGCCTTCGCGAGAGACATCGGGTCCGCCCGCATTCTGGCCGCCGCGCTTACAAATTTTGTCGATCTCATCGATGAACACGATACCGTGCTGCTCGACCGCTTCAATCGCATCCTGCTTAAGCTCTTCCGGGTTAACCAGTTTTGCCGCTTCTTCTTCGATCAGGAGCTTCATCGCTTCTTTGATCTTCAGCTTGCGGGCTTTCTGCTTCTGGCCGCCGAGGTTCTGGAACATCGACTGCAGCTGGCTGGTCATCTCTTCCATGCCTGGAGGGGCCATGATTTCGACGCCTGGGCTGCTGGCAGCCAGATCGATCTCAATCTCTTTATCGTCCAGCTGGCCTTCGCGCAGCTTCTTGCGGAACGACTGGCGTGCCGCAGAAGGTTCAGCGCTCTGTTCTGACTGGCCCCAGTTGTTTTTCGCTGGCGGAATCAGCACATCAAGAATGCGCTCTTCTGCCATCTCTTCGGCACGATATTTGTTCTTTTCAATCGCCTGACTGCGCACCATCTTAATGGCCGAATCGGTCAGGTCACGAATGATAGAGTCCACTTCCTTACCGACATAACCGACTTCGGTAAATTTAGTCGCCTCGACTTTGATGAACGGTGCATTGGCCAGCTTGGCCAGACGACGTGCGATCTCGGTTTTACCGACACCGGTCGGACCGATCATCAGAATGTTTTTAGGGGTCACTTCATGGCGCAGCTCTTCGTCGAGCTGCATGCGGCGCCAGCGGTTGCGCAGTGCAATAGCCACGGCGCGCTTGGCGCTGTCCTGGCCGATGATAAAGCGGTTTAATTCGCTGACGATTTCGCGTGGAGTCATCTCAGACATATTTATACCTTTACGCCTTAGACGTTAATTCTTCGAAATTAACGTTGTGGTTAGTGTAGATGCAGATATCACCCGCGATATTCAGCGACTTCTCGACGATGTCGCGTGCGCCCATTTCGGTATTCTCCAGCAGCGCACGTGCCGCTGCCTGGGCGAAAGGCCCACCGGAGCCGATGGCGATCAAATCGTTTTCAGGCTGGATGACGTCACCGTTACCGCTGATGATCAGTGAGGCTGACTCATCCGCGACGGCCAGTAAGGCTTCAAGGCGACGCAGCATACGGTCGGTACGCCAGTCTTTGGCCAGCTCCACCGCTGCTTTCACCAGGTGGCCCTGATGCATTTCCAGTTTACGTTCGAAAAGTTCAAACAGGGTGAAGGCGTCTGCGGTGCCGCCAGCAAATCCGGCAATCACCTTATCATTGTATAAACGACGCACTTTTTTTACGTTGCCTTTCATCACGGTATTGCCGAGCGTAGCCTGGCCATCACCGCCAATGACTACCTGGCCGTTGCGTCGTACACTTACTATTGTTGTCACGGGCAGACCCCTTGTTGCTGTCGGAAAAGGACTCCGCGCACGGGGCGCGGAGTATCATGCAACAGATATGGGGCGGGTTTGACGGGTTTCAACCCCCGACAGAGAGCGGAATACAGCTGGAATGTCCGGAACTGCGCAGACGTTTCAGGGTACTGTCAGCGGATGCACGATCTTTATACGGACCAATCACGACGCGATTCCAGCCCCCACCGGTAGTAATGCGGCTTTCAAAGCCTTCAAAAGCTAAGCCCGCACGCACCGATTCAGCCTGGTCAGTACCTTTAAATGAACCACACTGCACCATCCAGCGCTGCGAAGAGGCTTTCTCCACCGGTTTCGCCTTCGCGGTCTCCTGCGGTTTTGACTCCACTTCCGGTTCCCGCGTTATAGGCGCAGGTTGCGACTGGCGTTGTACGTTTTGCTGCTGCTGCTGCTGCTGCTGCTGCTGCTGCTGCTGACGTTGCAATTGTTGCTGACGCTGTTGTTGTTGCTGCAACTGCTGCTGGCGTTGCTGTTGCTGCTGAGCCTGCAACTGCTGGCGTTGTTGCTGAACCTGTTGCTGCTGCTGTTGTTGCTGAACCTGCTGCTGTTGACGTTGCAGCTGTTGCAACTGCTGCTGATGCTGGAGTGTCTGCTGACGTTGCGCCGGCGTCTGTTCATTCCAGGGCACTTCATTGAGCTGCGTCGGCTGCTGACGCATATCCGCCTGCATCTGCTCCAGCAACTGGCGCTGCTCGTCGGTCAGCTGGGTCTGCGACTTCACTTCGCCACCCGAAGAGGGTTCGATAGGGGTCGGCACAGTAACCTGACGATTCTCCAGCTCTTTAATATATTTCCAGCGCTCCTCGGGCTTCGGCGGTAAGCCATTGCCGTTGGCTTTATGATCCGTAATGACCGGCACGTCTTCTTTCTTGTGATGCGCCAGGAACCATAAACCACCGGCAAAGGTCACCAACACTGCGACCGCCAGTACAATCATCAGTTTAGATGTTCCCGAACCGCCTTTGCTCTTCTTGCCACGGCTGGGGCTTTTTTTGCGACGCGTCCCTGTTGAACGCCCGCGGCCTACGTAATCTTTTTGTGCCACTCTCGTTCTTATACCCTTCAAAAATAGTGCCAGATGGGCGAAATGATGATTTTTACGCGCCCGGCAAGGAGTCCGCCATGTTACTTAAGGGTCGGAACTTTGACCAGCAGTGTTCGCCTTAAGAATCTACTGAAAAAAACAGACGAAAATGCTTATTTCTCGCGCTTTTTTGCTCGCGCTGTACTGCCCCGGATGGTCAATCCGGCATCCAGCAACCGCGAACCGCTGATCACCCGCTTACCATTTAACTCATCCAGCAGCAGCAGCATCGCTTCCCGGCCTATCTGATAGCGTGGCTGGGTGACCGTGGTCAGCGGCGGCTCGCAGTAACGTGATAACTCAATGTCATCGAATCCGACCACAGAGAGATCTTCAGGTATCCGCAATCCACAGCGTCTGGCCTGATTCATCGCCCCCAATGCCATAATGTCGCTGTGGCAGAACAGGGCACGCGGCGGTAGCGGCAGCGTCATCAGCTGATTCATGGCGGCAACGCCCGCCTCAAACGTGAAGTCACCGCGCACAATATAAGTGGGATCGACCGTCAGCCCGCTGCGGCGCATCGCCTGAACATATCCCTGCAGACGATACTGGCAGAGCGGCATCTCTTCCGGTCCGGCGATACAGGCGATCTGCGTATGGCCCAACTGCAGTAAATGATTCACCGCTTCAAACGCGGCGGTCAGGTTATCAATGTGAACCGTGGGCAGCGACATTTCCGGCGCAAACTCATTCGCCATCACCATGGGTGGCAGGTTACGTTGCTCATCAATGCTGGCATCAAAAGGCAGCTGTGAGCCAAGCAGCACCATGCCATCGATCTGTCGTGTGACCATCAGGTTGAGAAAGGTTCTCTCCTGCTGATTCTGATGGGCGCAGTCGCCGATCAGTACCAGATAGCCCTCTTCGGCTGCTGTGACTTCGACGCCACGAATGATTTCACTAAAGAAGGGATCGCAGATGTCAGGGACAATGACCAGGATGGTACGTGTCTCATTACGACGCGCGTTGCGTGTGGGGCCATGTGCCGCATAGCCGACGGCGGCAACCGCCTGCTCGACTTTATGGCGGGTGGCCGCAGAAACCTTTTCTGGATTCATCAGCGCACGCGATACGGTGGCGGTTGAGACGCCCGCGTGTTCCGCGACATCCTTCATCGTGGCGGCGGGCGATTGTTGATTCTGCTCCAACACATGCTCCTGACGCGTTATGGCGCGTTCGATTCTGTTTTTGCCTGACCTGAAAGCAAACCGGGCAACATTGTTAACGATTGCCCGGCTGGTTGTTACTTAATTTGCATAAAAATTGTGACTTATGCGACATTTTTCGATCTGGCTCGCAGTGTCAGAAAAAATCAGCTCTCGGTCGGGTCAATATCCAGCGTCCATTTCACTTTGCGCGCGGCGGGTAGCGTGGAAACCAGCGGCAATGAACTGCTCAGCAACTGCTGCAGACGCTGCCGGGAAGGATGCTGAAGCAGCAGTTGCCAGCGCCAGCGTCCACTGCGTTTTGGCTGCAGAGCAGGCAATGGACCCATAAACCACATCGCCTTGTCATTTAGCGGGCTCGCCTCCAGCAGATTGCGGAGTTGCTGCAGGAATTCCGCCGCCTGCTGATTATCCATATCTTCCGCGCGGAACAACGCATGGCGGCTCCAGGGCGGCAGGTGAACTGCCTGTCTCTCCAGCAGCGCCTGCTGAGCAAACGCCGAATAACCCTGGTGCAGCAGCGTCTGCAACAGCGGATGTTCCGGATGGTGCGTCTGCAGCAGCACCTCGCCCTGTTTGCCGGCACGGCCAGCGCGACCGGCGACCTGGGTATAGAGCTGCGCAAAGCGTTCCGCCGCACGAAAATCGGCTGAGAACAGTGCTCCATCGACATCCAGCAGTGACACCAGCGTGACATCGGGGAAGTGGTGGCCTTTGGCCAGCATCTGCGTGCCGACCAGAATACGTGCGCCACCGCGATGGACATCAGCCAGATGCTGCTCCAGCGCGCCTTTGCGGCTGGTGGTATCACGATCGATTCGCGACACCGGCACGCCAGGGAAGAGTGTGCCGAGCTGCTGCTCCAGCTGTTCTGTCCCGACACCTACCGGCAGCAGATGGGTTGAGCCACACTGCGGGCATTGATTAGGCAGTGGACGCTGGCTGTCACAATGGTGGCAGCGTAGCTGGCGATGATGCTGATGCAGCGTGTAATAGCGGTCACATCGGGTACACTCGGCAATCCAGCCGCAATCGTGACAGAGCAGGGCGGGCGAAAAGCCGCGGCGGTTAAGAAACAGCAGCACCTGATTATCGGCCTGCAGATGCTGGCGCATTTTACCAATCAGGCCCGGTGCAAGGCCGCCGATTAGCTGCACACCTTTTAAATCGATAAGCTGTTGCAGTGCCGGTCTGGCATTACCGGCACGCTTTGTCAGGTCGAGCTGGCGATACTTGCCGCTACGCACATTGTGCAGTGTTTCCAGCGCGGGCGTCGCCGATCCCATGACAATCGGGATATCCTCTTCATGGGCGCGGAAGACAGCCAGGTCACGCGCCTGATAGCGCCAGCCTTCCTGCTGCTTATAAGAGCTGTCATGCTCTTCATCAATAATGATGACGCCAGGACGGGCCAGCGGCGTAAACAGCGCCGATCGCGTGCCAATCACAATCGCCGTTTCGCCGCGCCGTGCACGTAACCACACCGCCAGCCGCTCACTGTCATTTAAGGCAGAGTGCAGCACATCGATGGGCGCATCAAAACGTTCGCGAAAACGGGCGATAGTCTGTGGGGTTAAGCCAATCTCCGGCACCAGCACCAGCGCCTGTTTACCGCGTGCCAGCACATTTTCCAGCACACTAAGGTAGACCTCAGTTTTGCCGGAACCGGTGATACCCGCCAACAGCCACGCTGCATAATGTTCATCATCTGCCCGAATCGCACCGACGGCCATCGCCTGATCGGTGTTCAGTCGCAGACGTTCACCTTTCACGGCATAGGTGGTACGCCAGTCATGCCTCTGCGGCTGATGCTCATGCAGTTCGCATAGCCCTTTGGCCCGCAGTGCCTGCAGTGTCGCCTCCGTCAGATCGTGTTCAGTGACCTGATGACGATAGAGCGGTTGCTGACGCAGAGCAGCCAGTGCCTGCTGCTGTTTAGGTGCCCGCTTTAAACTTTCTGGTGCAGTTTCCCGGCCCTGCTCGGTAATTTCCCAGCGCCACAGTGGATTGTCCTGCGCCGCTTTGCCCTGGCGCAGCAGTACCGGAATCGCGTGGCTCAGCACTTCTCCCTGCGGCGAGTGATAGTAGCTGGCGGCCCAGTTAAGAATGCGCCACAGTGAGGGCGGATAGAGAGACTCACTATCCAGTACCTCGATCACGTGCTTGAGTTGTGCTTCCGGCAGATCGCTGCTGTCACGAAAGGCGACCACAATCCCGATCATCCTGCGATTGCCAAAGGGCACACTCACGCGACCGCCGATGACCGGCTGCGCACCCTGTGGCGGCAGATAATCAAACAGGCGGGGCAAGGGGACGGGCAGGGCGACCTGGACTACGGGCATAACTCTCTCTTTCCGGCATAATCATAGGGTAAGCTAGTGTACACGCTGACCCTGACGGCGGGTATCTCAGCAGAAGTTTGCAGCAATCGAAAGTTACCTGTATAATATGCCGCCTTCGGTGAGAAAGATCTGGCCGGAGTACACCCTATAATGTTCAACCGCGTGTGGTGCTGTGCAGGTTAACGCCTGGCACGGAGAGCGACACGGCCTTCTATGAGGTTTCCCATGAAACAAGGTATTCACCCGAAATACGAAGCAGTTACTATCAAATGTACCTGCGGCAACGAGATTCACACCCGTTCAACACTGACTCACGAACTGAACCTGGACGTTTGTGGCAAATGCCACCCGTTCTATACCGGTAAGCAGCGTGAAGTGGCAACTGGTGGCCGTGTTGACCGCTTTAACAAGCGTTTCAGCGTGCCGGGCGCTAAAAAATAAGATTAAAAGGCACCTGAACCTGCGGGTTCGGCGGCAAGAAAAACCCAGCTTCGGCTGGGTTTTTTTATGGCTGAAAGATCAATACTCCCAGGTATCCGGGTCGACACCCATCTGGCGCATGATTGCTTTTGCTTCTTCCGGAATCTCATCACTGCGCTCTTTGCGCAGGTCGACGTCATCCGGCAGCGGTTGGCCCGTAAAGGCATGTAAAAAGGCTTCGCAAAGCAGCTCGCTGTTGGTGGCGTGACGCAGGTTGTTTACCTGACGACGGGTACGCTCATCCGTTAAAATCTTCAGCACGCTCAATGGGATAGATACTGTAATCTTCTTAACCTGCTCGCTCTTCTTACCGTGCTCAGCGTACGGGCTGATATATTCGCCGTTCCATTCAGCCATGGGTTACCTTAATTAATAAACGTTAAATGTGAGGAAATCAGCGGATTATGCCTGATTTTTTCCTGCCTGGCCCCTGATATGGCGGGTTTTCTTCGCTCACTACCACTGCATTGCAGAGGGGAACGCCAGGCGATGACGCATAATTTTAGCGGTTATTGCGTTTTTGCTCAATCTATACGCAAAGACATTTAGATGTCCAGATGTATTGACGTCTAATTAGGGGGTGATATCCTGTGGCCTACCTTTTATTCACTCTTCAGGAACAATTCGCTCATGACCCGTAAACCGGCAACCATCGCAGTGCGCAGCGGTTTGAATGATGACGAGCAATATGGCTGCGTTGTCCCGCCCATTCACCTCTCGACCACCTATAACTTCCTGGATTTCAATGAACCGCGTGCGCATGACTACTCCCGTCGTGGCAACCCCACTCGTGATGTCGTACAGCGTACCCTGGCCGAACTGGAAGGGGGAGCGGGCGCGGTATTAACCAATACCGGGATGTCGGCGATTCACCTGGTCACGACAGTGTTCCTGAAGCCTGGCGATCTGCTGGTTGCGCCACACGACTGTTATGGTGGCAGCTATCGACTGTTTGACAGCCTGAACAAGCGCGGCGCGTATCGGGTGAAATTTGTCGATCAGGGCGATCCGGTGGCGCTTAAGGCGGCACTGGATGAAAGTCCTAAACTGGTGCTGATTGAAAGCCCCAGCAATCCGCTGCTACGCGTAGTGGATATCAGTGCAATTTGCGCCGCCGCGCGTGCGGCAGGTGCCATCAGCGTGGTGGACAACACCTTTATGAGTCCGGCGCTGCAGAACCCTCTGGCGCTGGGCGCTGATCTGGTGATCCACTCCTGTACCAAATACCTCAATGGCCACTCCGATGTGGTGGCGGGCGCGGTGATTGCCAAAGATCCGCAACTGGCGACCGACCTGGCCTGGTGGGCTAATAACATTGGTGTGACCGGCGCGGCGTTTGACAGCTATCTGCTGCTGCGTGGGATTCGTACACTGTCGCCGCGTATTGCAGCGGCACAACGCAACGCACTTGCGATTGTTGAGTATCTGAAGCAGCAGAAGCGGGTGAAAAAGTTGTATCATCCTTCGCTGCCGGAAAACGCCGGACACGAACATGCCGTACGTCAGCAGCGCGGCTTTGGCGCGATGCTGAGTTTTGAAATCGACGGTGATGAGGCGCTGCTGCGCCGCTTCCTGAAAGCGTTGCGGCTATTTACGCTGGCGGAATCGCTGGGCGGAGTAGAGAGTCTGATCTCCCATACCGCCACCATGACGCACGCGGGGATGTCGGCAGAAGCACGCGCGGCAGCGGGCATTTCCGATACGCTGCTACGGATTTCTGTCGGTATTGAAGATCACGAAGATTTAATTGCCGATCTGGATAATGCATTCCGGGTCGCAGCCGAGGGTTAAGCATGACGATTTCAGCAGGCGCCGGAACGCCGAACATCAGGCAGTTGCATAAGTTTGGCGGCAGCAGCCTGGCCGATGCGCGTTGTTATCAGCGCGTTGCCAGCATTATGGCGGACTACAGCCAGCCGGGCGATCTGATGGTGGTCTCTGCGGCAGGCTCAACGACTAACCAGCTGATTAGCTGGCTGAAGCTGAGCCAGAACGATCGCCTCTCTGCGCACCAGGTGCAACAGGCTTTACGACGCTACCAGAGCGAACTGATCAGTGCGCTGCTGCCTGCTGAGATAGCCGAACCTTTAATTACCGCGTTTATTCACGATCTCGAAAAGCTGGCTGCCCTGCTGGATGCACCGATCACTGATGCGGTCTATGCCGAAGTGGTCGGGCACGGTGAAGTCTGGTCGGCACGCCTGATGTCAGCGGTACTGAGCCAGCGTGATCTGCAGGCCTGCTGGCTGGATGCGCGTGAGTTTCTGCGCGCTGAACGTGCTGCTCAACCGCAGGTGGATGAAGGTAAATCCTGGCCGCTGCTGCAGACTTTGCTGGCGCAACATCCGCACAAGCGCATCGTGGTAACCGGATTTATCAGCCGCAACGACGCCGGTGAAACCGTTCTGCTTGGCCGTAATGGCTCCGACTATTCTGCTACGCAGATTGGTGCGCTGGCGGGGGTCGGACGTGTGACCATCTGGAGCGATGTGGCGGGTGTTTACAGCGCCGATCCCCGCAAAGTCTCTGATGCCTGTCTGCTGCCGCTGCTAAGGCTTGATGAAGCCAGTGAGCTGGCGCGCCTGGCCGCGCCGGTGCTGCACACCCGTACGCTGCAGCCGGTTTCTGGCAGCGATATCGACCTGCAACTGCGCTGCAGTTATCAGCCGGAGCAGGGCTCAACCCGTATTGAACGCGTGCTGGCCTCCGGGACGGGCGCGCGTATTGTCACCAGTCACGATGATGTTTGCCTGATTGAGATTCAGCTGCCAGAGCAGCATGACTTCGTTATCCTGCATAAAGAGATCGACCTGTTGCTGAAACGCGCGCAGCTGCGTCCGCTGGCGTTTGGCGTCCATCCTGATCGTCAACTGCTGCAGCTCTGTTATACCTCCGAAGTGGTTAACAGCGCCTTTTCGCTGCTACAGGATGCCGGTTTCCCGGGCCATCTGCAGCTGCGTGACGGCCTGGCGCTGGTGGCGCTGGTTGGCGCAGGCGTTACCCGCAATCCGCTGCATACCCATCGCTTCTGGCAGCAGTTAAAAGATCAGCCGGTTGAGTTCATCTGGCAGTCAGAAGAGCACATCAGCGTGGTCGCGGTGCTGCGCGTCGGCCCGACTCAGCATCTTATTCAGGGACTGCATCAGTCACTGTTCCGGGCAGAAAAACGCATCGGTCTGATGCTGTTTGGCAAAGGCAATATCGGTTCACGCTGGCTGGAGCTGTTTGCCCGCGATCAGGAAACGCTGTCAGCGCGAACCGGCTTTGAATTTGTGCTGGCGGGCGTGGTGGATAGCCGTCGCAGCCTCCTGAGCTATGATGGACTGGATGCCAGCCGGGCACTCGCCTTCTTTGATGATGAAGCGGTGGAGCGCGATGAAGAGTCGCTGTTCCTGTGGATGCGTGCTCACCCGTTTGATGATCTGGTGGTGCTGGATGTTACGGCCAGCACACCGCTGGCGCAGCAGTATCTCGACTTCGCCAGCCACGGTTTTCATGTGATCAGCGCCAATAAGGTCGCGGGGGCGTCTGACAGTCAGACCTGGCGGCAGATTCGTGATGCCTTTACCAAAACCGGGCGTCACTGGCTGTATAACGCCACCGTCGGTGCCGGCCTGCCGATCAACTACACGGTGCGGGATCTGCGTGACAGTGGCGATACCATCCTGGCGATCAGTGGGATCTTCTCCGGCACCCTGTCGTGGCTGTTCCTGCAGTTTGATGGCACGGTGCCGTTTACTGAGCTCGTGGATCAGGCGTGGCAGCAGGGCCTGACCGAGCCCGATCCACGTGCCGATCTCTCGGGTCAGGATGTGATGCGCAAGCTGGTGATCCTGGCGCGTGAGGCAGGCTATAACATCGAGCCGGATCAGGTGCGGGTTGAATCGCTGGTGCCGACAAACTGTCAACAAGGCTCAGTGGACCACTTCTTTGAGAATGGTGAAGAGCTGAACGAGCAGATGCTGCAACGGCTGGAAGCTGCGCAGGAGATGGATCTGGTGCTGCGTTACGTTGCCCGTTTTGATGCCAATGGTAAGGCGCGCGTGGGTGTTGAAGCGGTGCGTCCGGAACATCCGCTGGCCTCACTGCTGCCGTGCGACAACGTCTTTGCGATTGAGAGTCGCTGGTATCGTGATAATCCGCTGGTGATCCGTGGACCTGGCGCAGGCCGGGATGTCACCGCTGGCGCTATCCAGTCAGATATTAATCGCCTTGCACAACTGCTGTAATTTTTCCTTATCAGGCGCTTCGGCGCCTGATTTCAATGCGTTATCTCTTTCCGGTTGAATTCCCTTCATGTTGATTGAAAAATGATCACCTCTGTTGATCATTTTTAGGTTGACGGCACTCTCAGATTACGTCATTTTGAACATCTGGACGTCTAAACGTTTAGATGTTCGTAGGCCAGTTGTTAATCGATGAGGGTGCAGGATGAGTTTCTTTCATGCCAATCAGCGCGAAGCGCTAAACCAGAGCCTGGCTGAGCTGAACGGGCAAATTAATGTTTCATTTGAATTCTTCCCGCCTCGTACCAGCGAAATGGAAGAGACCCTGTGGACCTCCATCGATCGTCTGAGCAGCCTGAAGCCGAAATTCGTTTCTGTCACCTACGGCGCGAACTCAGGCGAACGCGATCGCACTCACAGCATTATCAAAGGCATAAAAGATCGCACCGGTCTGGAGGCTGCTCCGCATCTGACCTGTGTCGATGCCACGCGGGATGAACTACGCTCCATCGCCCAGGATTACTGGAACAACGGCATTCGTCATATTGTGGCGCTGCGTGGCGATCTGCCGCCTGGCAGCGGTAAGCCAGAGATGTACGGCAGCGATCTGGTGTCGTTGCTGAAAGAGGTTGGCGATTTTGATATTTCCGTCGCTGCCTATCCGGAAGTCCATCCCGAAGCGAAAAGCGCCCAGGCCGATCTGATTAACCTGAAGCGAAAAATTGATGCTGGCGCAAACCGGGCCATTACCCAGTTTTTCTTCGACGTTGAAAGTTATCTGCGTTTTCGCGACCGCTGTGTTTCGACGGGTATTGACGTGGAAATCGTGCCGGGCATTCTGCCGGTTTCTAACTTCAAACAGCTGCAACGCTTTGCCACGCTGACCAATGTGCGCGTGCCGGGCTGGATGAGCGCGATGTTTGCTGGTCTGGATGATGACCCGGAAACGCGCAAAATGGTGGGCGCTAATATTGCGATGGACATGGTGAAAATCCTGTCACGTGAAGGGGTGAAAGATTTCCATTTTTACACGCTGAACCGTGCCGAAATGAGTTACGCCATCTGCCACACTTTAGGCGTGCGTCCTGCCGTTGCGGCTTGATTGCTGCGCTTCAGCCAATAAAAAAGTCGGGAGAGTCCCGACTTTTTTGTTTTTGCTGGGTGACGGCACCGACGATTATCAGCGCCTGACCACGTTTAACCGGTATTGCGCATACCTGCCGCCACACCTGCAATTGTCACCATCAGAGCCTGCTCTACGCGGGCATCCGGCTCATCGCCACGGGCTTCCTGCGCACGTGAACGATGCAGCAGTTCTGCCTGGAGTACGTTAAGCGGATCGGTATAGACGTTACGCAGCGCAATCGACTCGGCGATCCACGGCTGGTCAGCCATCAGATGTGAGTCATTGGCGATGGTCAGTACCGCTTTGATATCCGCAGCAAGCTGTTCGCGCAGCTGTTTACCCAGCGGCCAGAGTGATTTATCGACCAGACGCTGATCGTAATACTCCGCCAGCCACAGGTCGGCTTTCGAGAAGACCATCTCCAGCATCCCCAGACGGGTGGAGAAGAATGGCCAGTCGCGGCACATCGCTTCCAGCTGATCCTGATGACCGGCTGCCATCGCCTGCTGTAATGCAGCGCCGGCACCCAGCCACGCAGGCAGCATCAGACGGTTCTGCGTCCAGGCGAAAATCCACGGAATCGCACGCAATGACTCTACGCCGCCGGTAGGCCGGCGTTTGGCCGGACGTGAGCCCAGCGGTAATTTACCCAGCTCCTGTTCCGGCGTCGCCGAGCGGAAGTAGGGTACGAAGTCAGCATTTTCACGCACATAACCGCGATACATCGCACAGGAGTCAGCCGAGAGCTGATCCATGATATCGCGCCATTCGCGTTTTGGCTCCGGCGGCGGCATCAGGTTCGCTTCCAGAATCGCGCCGGTGTAGAGCGACAGGCTGGCGATAGTGACAGCCGGTAAGCCATATTTAAAGCGGATCATCTCACCCTGTTCAGTCACACGCAGACCACCGCGCAGGCTGCCTGGCGGTTGTGACAGCAGTGCAGCATGGGCGGGCGCGCCGCCACGACCAATACTGCCGCCGCGTCCGTGGAACAGCGTTAGTGAAATTCCCGCTTTCTCGCAGGTTTTAATCAGCGCATCCTGCGCCTGATATTGCGCCCAGCTGGCGGCCATCACACCGGCATCTTTCGCCGAGTCAGAATAGCCAATCATTACCATCTGTTTGCCCTGAATAAAGCCGCGATACCAGTCGATGCTCAGCAGCTGGCTCATGACGTCGTTCGCGTTGTTCAGGTCATCAAGCGTTTCAAATAGCGGGGCAACCGGCATGGCATAACCGATACCGGCTTCCTTCAGCAGCAGATGCACGGCCAGTACGTCAGAAGGCGTTTTCGCCATCGAAATAACATAGGCGGCGATAGAACCCTGTGGGGCTTCAGCCGCGACGCGGCAGGTCTCCAGCACTTCACGCGTCTCATCGCTGGGTTCCCAGGTCCGTGGCAGCAGTGGGCGCTTGGAATTCAGTTCACGGATCAGGAACGCCTGCTTGTCCGCTTCAGACCAGCTTTCATAATCGCCAAGGCCGAGATAGCGGGTCACTTCAGCGATCGCCTCTTTGTGACGGGTGCTCTCCTGGCGCAGATCGATTCGCACCAAAGGCACGCCGAAGCATTTCACGCGGCGCAGCGTATCGAGCAACTGACCGTTGGCGATAATGCCCATGCCGCACTGTTGCAGTGACTGATAGATGGCAAACAGCGGGTCCCACAGCTGATCGTTGGAAACCAGCAGATCGGCCGGACGCGGCAGACGTTCGCCTTTCAGGCGCCGTTCCAGGAAGGACTGGGTGGTCATTAACTGACTGCGCAGACGTTTCAGGATCACACGGTAAGGCTCAAGCGCTTCCGGATCGCCGCTGAGTTCGCGGATCTCTTCACTGCACTCGGACATCGACAACTCGGAGATCAGCACACCGATATCACGCAGGAACAGGTCAGTGGCTTTCCAGCGACTCAGCTGCATCACATGGCGGGTAATAGACGCCGTGACGTTCGGGTTACCATCGCGGTCCCCACCCATCCATGAGGTGAACTGAACCGGCACGAAATCGACCGGCAGCTTGAGGCCAAACGCCTCTTCGACCTGCTCGTTAAGCTCACGCAGGAAAGCAGGAACGCCTTCCCACAGGCTATTTTCTACGACGGCAAAGCCCCATTTGGCTTCATCGATAGGGGTCGGACGATATTTTCGGATCTCATCGGTGTGCCACGCCTGCGCCACCAGTTGACGCAGACGGCGCATAATCTGGTTACGTTCGTAATCGGAGACGTCAC
The DNA here is from genome assembly GCF_051136265.1 of Candidatus Pantoea rara. Classification (NCBI taxonomy): domain Bacteria; kingdom Pseudomonadati; phylum Pseudomonadota; class Gammaproteobacteria; order Enterobacterales; family Erwiniaceae; genus Pantoea; species Candidatus Pantoea rara. Next base: position 182,032 of record NZ_CP194942.1, read on the forward strand.
TGTGATCGAGCTGCTTCAGGCAGCTGTTCACCTCAACCAGCTTGTGAATCAGCGTACGACGGGTGATTTCGGTCGGGTGGGCGGTCAGCACCAGTTCCAGTGACAGCGACTCAATGGCCGCAAGGATGTCGCTTTCGCTGATATCTTTCTGCTGCTTCAGGGTATCAAAGGTCTTTTTCAGCAGTTCAGGATGGTTCTCACCCTCGCCACTTTGCGAGATGGTCTGATACTGCTCAGCCACATTGGTGAGGTTCAGAAACTGGCTAAAAGCGCGTGCAACCGGCAGAAGCTCCTCGTTGGAGAGATTCTGCAGCGTATTGAGCAGTTCTTTACGATGAGTGTCATTTCCTGCACGGGATGACTTGGAGAGCTTACGGATGGTTTCCACCTGGTCGAGGATGTTCTCACCCAGTGCATCCTTAATCGTATCCCCGAGCAGTTTGCCGAGCATACTGACATTACTTCGCATTGCGGAATATTGTTCGTTCATTGGACCCTGACACCCTTATCGTCTTGAAAAACCTCTACACCCGACCTTTCAGGCAGCAGAAAAAACAACAACATTGTGTTCCCCATAATCTACAGGGAACCGGCTCCGTTGCCGCCTGTCTGCATGCTGAAACGTTCTGGATAATCACCCGGTGGGCATAACATCGTCTTTTATCTAGCCACGTAATGTTGCGTTCGTCAAATGCGTTAAAGTGCGCCGAAGATGTGGCTAACTAACGGAAATTCGTAGAATTTATCGGGAAAGAAGCGGGATAAGTTATTCTTATTGTTAAATCCCGCAGAATGAAGGGGCATTTTGCTGTTAATACAGTGAAATGCCCCATTTGCTGTCAATCAGCGACAAAAATGCTGCACAACCTGACTAATAAGTGCCCGTGTCGGCTTAATAAATGCCGTATCGATAAATTCGTCTGGCTGATGTGCCTGATTTATTGAACCTGGACCCAGGACCAGCGTCGGACAGAGTTGCTGAATAAACGGTGCCTCGGTGCAGTAGTTCACCACCTCGGTTGGCGTCCCCAGTAATTTTTCAACCACACTCACCAGCTCATGATTTGCCGGACACTCATAGCCCGGAATCGGAGGATGCAGTTCAGCCACCGTGACACGGCCCGGCCAGCGTGCACTCACCGGAGCCAGCGCTTCGTTCAGTAATCCATCCAGATCGCTCAGCGACAGGCCCGGCAGTGGACGGATATCCATATGCAGTTCACAGCAGGCGCAGATACGGTTCGCGGCGTCTCCGCCATGAATATGGCCGAAATTCATGGTCGGATAGGGAATAGCAAAGCCGTCATGGTGATAACGCTCCTGCAGCGTCGTGCGCAGTTGCATAAGATGAGTAATTGACTCATGCATCAGTTCAATGGCGTTGACGCCACGCGCGGGATCGCTGGAATGGCCCGATTTCCCCTCAATACGAATCACGTTCGACAGATGGCCTTTGTGCGCGCGTACCGGTTTAAGCGAAGTCGGTTCACCGATGATGGCGCAGTCGGGGCGCAGTTGCGTCGATTCAGAGAAATATTTGGCACCTGCCATGGTGGTCTCTTCATCGGCCGTGGCGAGGATATAGAGCGGCTTGCTCAGCGTGCTGACATCCACATCGCGCAGCGTATCAAGAATAAAGGCGAAAAAGCCTTTCATGTCTGCCGTACCCAGGCCATAAAGCTTGTTGTCGTGCTCGGTCAGGGTAAAGGGATCGCGCGTCCAGCGGCCATCATCAAAGGGAACGGTATCGGTATGACCGGCTAACAGCAGGCCGCCTGCACCGGTGCCGGTTCTCGCCAGCATGTTAAATTTATTGCGGGTGCCGGGGACCGGCTGCACTTCAACACTGAAGCCAAGGTCCCGGAACCAGCCGGCCAGCAAATTGATTAAAGTTTCATTACTCTGATCCAGTGCGGCATCGGTTGCGCTGATCGACGGTGTGGCGATTAACTGGCTGTAGAGTTCAATAAAAGGCGGTAATTTTGTCTTCACTGTTGGCTTTCCTTGGGTTAGGATGTATCCATATTCATGCAGTAATAGTGAATAAAAATACATTAACGTCTTCTGCAAGGGAACCATAAATCACTGCAGATGACAGGGTGGGTAACGGGGCAAGGCCGCGACCCGGAACGTGCGACTGTAAAAAGGGTTACAGCCTGATGTTGAATACGCTGATCGTTGGTGCCAGTGGGTATGCTGGCACAGAGCTTGTCACCTTCCTGAATCGTCATCCACATATCAACATAACCGCTTTGGCGGTTTCGGCGCAAAGTCCTGATGCCGGCAAGCGCCTGTCCGATCTCCATCCGCAGCTGAAAGGTGTGGTGGATTTGCCGCTTCAGCCCCTGAGCAGTGCGGCCGAGTGGGCAGACAAAGTGGATGTTGTGTTTCTGGCGACGGCCCACGAAGTCAGCCACGATCTGGCGCCGGAATTTCTCAAAGCTGGTTGTGTGGTGTTCGACCTGTCGGGCGCGTTCCGCGTTAATGACGCTGATTTTTATACCCGCTTCTATGGCTTCACCCATCAGCATAGCGGCTGGCTGGATAAAGCCGTTTACGGCCTCGCGGAATACCAGCATGAGAAAATCCAGCAGGCGCAGCTGGTCGCGGTACCGGGTTGCTACCCGACCGCTGCGCAGCTGGCACTGAAACCCCTGGTGGATGCCGGACTGTTAAATGATGCGCAGTGGCCGGTTATTAACGCCACCAGCGGTGTGAGCGGAGCCGGACGTAAAGCGAATGTCGGTACCAGTTTCTGCGAAGTGAGCCTGCAGCCTTACGGCCTGTTCAACCATCGTCATCACCCTGAAATCGTCGCACACCTGGGAACACCCGTGATCTTCACGCCGCATCTGGGCAGTTTCCCGCGCGGTATTCTGGCAACCATCACCTGCCGTCTGAAAGCGGATGTCAGCCGCGAAGATATCGCCGCCGTTTTCCATCGCGCCTATGACAACAAGCCACTGGTACGGCTCTATGAAAAGGGTGTACCGGCGCTGAAAGCCGTTGTCGGCCTGCCTTACTGTGATATCGGTTTTGAAGTACAGGGCGAACATCTGATTGTCGTAGCCGCCGAAGATAATCTGCTCAAAGGTGCGGCATCGCAGGCGGTACAGTGCCTGAACATCCGGTTCGGCTTCCCTGAAACGCAGTCACTGATTTAACGGACCAATAAACCATGACCAATCCATTAATTATTAAGCTGGGCGGTGTGCTGTTAGACAGCGAAGAAGCGCTGGCCCGCCTGTTTGAAGCGCTGCTGAAGTACCGTAGCGCCCATCAGCGTCCGCTGATCATTGTCCACGGCGGCGGCTGTCTGGTCGATGAACTGATGAAAAAGCTGGCGCTGCCGGTGATGAAGAAAAATGGCCTGCGCGTTACCCCTGCCGATCAGATCGACATTATTACCGGTGCGCTGGCAGGTACTGCTAACAAAACGTTGCTGGCCTGGGCAAAAAAATCGGGCATCAATGCAGTCGGCCTCTGCCTGGGTGATGCGGGCATTGTCAATGTCGCCCCGTTTGATAAAGAACTCGGCCATGTAGGCCACGCAACGCCGGGTAATCCGGCCTTGCTGACCACCCTGCTGGCGGCCGGTTACATGCCAGTGGTGAGCTCCATTGGCATTACTGACAGCGGCGACCTGATGAACGTCAACGCTGACCAGGCGGCGACCGCACTGGCCTCGACGCTGGGTGCTGATCTGGTTCTGTTGTCAGACGTCAGTGGTATTCTTGACGGCAAAGGTCAGCGCATCGAAGAGATGACCGCCGACAAAGCTGAACAGCTGATTACCCAGGGCATTATTACCGATGGCATGATTGTTAAAGTGCACGCTGCGCTCGATGCGGCACGTACGCTTGGTCGCCCGGTGGATATTGCCAGCTGGCGTCACGCTGAGCGGCTGCCTGACCTGTTTAACGGCGTGTCGATTGGCACCCGGATTCTCGCTTAACGACTCTGATTCAAGGATTACGAAATGCAAACGCAAAACATCAAAAAAATCGTTCTGGCTTACTCCGGTGGTCTTGATACTTCGGCCATCATTCCATGGCTGAAAGAGAACTACGGCGGCTGTGAAGTGGTCGCTTTCGTAGCGGATATCGGTCAGGAGCGCGGCGATCTGGAAGGTGTGGAGAAAAAAGCCCTGCAGTCCGGCGCCTCTGAATGCCACGTGGTTGACCTGCGTGAAGAGTTCATCAGCGACTATGTTTATCCGGTACTGCAGACCGGTGCGCTGTATGAAGGCACCTATCTGCTGGGCACCTCTATGGCGCGTCCTATCATCGCTAAAGCGCAGGTTGAGCTGGCGCTGAAAGTGGGCGCGGATGCGCTGTGCCATGGCGCAACCGGTAAAGGGAATGACCAGGTGCGTTTCGAAACCACCTATACCGCGCTGGCTCCGCAGCTGAAAGTCGTGGCACCGTGGCGTGAATGGAACCTGCGTTCACGTGAAGCGCTGCTGGACTACCTGAAAGAGCGCAACATCCCGACGACTGCGTCACTGGAAAAAATCTACAGCCGTGACGAAAACGCCTGGCACATCTCCACTGAAGGCGGCGTGCTGGAAAGCCCGGCCAATGCACCGAATAAAGATTGCTGGGTCTGGACGGTCGATCCGCTGGAAGCGCCTGACCAGCCTGAAGAAGTGACTGTAACCGTTGAGAAAGGTCGGGTTGTGGCGGTTAACGGCGAAAAACTGAGTCCGTTCCAGTGTCTGGAAAAACTGAATGTGCTGGGCGCAAAACATGGCGTTGGCCGTATCGATATCGTTGAAAACCGTCTGGTGGGCATTAAATCCCGCGGCTGCTACGAAACCCCTGGCGGCACCATTATGGTGAATGCGCTGCGTGCAGTTGAGCAGCTGGTGCTGGATCGCGATAGCTTCAAATGGCGTGAGCAGCTGGGCCACGAGATGTCTTATGTAGTTTACGATGGTCGCTGGTTCGCCCCACTGCGTAAGTCGATTCAGGCTGCGGCCGAATCGCTGGCAGAAGAGGTTAACGGTGAAGTGGTGCTGCAGCTCTACAAAGGCCAGGCAACAGCTACCCAGAAGCGTTCTGCGAATAGCCTCTACTCGGAAGAGTTCGCCACCTTCGGTGAAGATGAAGTGTACGATCATCGTCATGCGGGCGGCTTTATCCGTCTGTTCTCGCTCTCTTCGCGTATCCGCGCCCTGAACGAGCAGAAGAAGTAATTTTCAGGCGGGGCACGCCTCGCCTCACAGTTTTAATTCAGGGGCGGCATTTATGCCGCCTCTTGTTTAACGATTCAGAGGAGTTTTCACATGGCACTTTGGGGTGGACGGTTTACTCAGGCAGCGGATCAGCGTTTTAAACAGTTCAATGACTCGCTGCGCTTCGATTACCGCCTGGCAGAGCAGGACATCATTGGCTCTGTTGCCTGGTCCAAAGCGCTGGTGACGGTCAATGTCCTGACTCAGGATGAGCAACAGCAGCTGGAAGTAGCCCTCAATACATTACTGGATGAAGTGCGTGAAAATCCTGAGCAGATCCTGCAGAGCGACGCTGAAGATATCCATAGCTGGGTGGAAGGCAAGCTGATCGATAAAGTCGGTTCGCTGGGTAAAAAGCTGCACACTGGCCGTAGCCGTAACGATCAGGTCGCGACCGATCTGAAACTGTGGTGCAAGGTGCAGATTGAAGCGCTGCTGGGTGCCACACGTGAACTGCAGCAGGCGCTGGTGGTGACTGCTGAAGCCAATCAGGATGCCGTGATGCCTGGCTACACCCACCTGCAGCGTGCGCAGCCGGTGACGTTTGCACACTGGTGTCTGGCCTACGTTGAAATGCTGGCGCGTGATGAGAGCCGTCTGCAGGATACCCTGAAGCGGCTTGATGTCAGCCCGCTGGGCTGTGGCGCACTGGCCGGAACCGCTTACGAGATCGATCGTCAGCAGCTGGCAGGCTGGCTGGGCTTCGCTTCCGCCACGCGCAACAGTCTGGATACGGTATCCGACCGCGATCACGTGCTGGAGCTGCTCTCTGACGCGGCTATCGGCATGGTGCATCTGTCGCGCTTTGCCGAAGATATGATTTTCTTCAACACCGGCGAAGCGGGCTTTATTGAGCTGTCAGATAAAGTGACCTCCGGCTCATCGCTGATGCCGCAGAAGAAAAACCCGGATGCATTGGAGCTGATTCGCGGCAAGTGTGGTCGGGTGCAGGGCGCACTGACTGGCATGATGATGACACTGAAAGGTCTGCCGCTGGCGTACAACAAAGATATGCAGGAAGATAAAGAGGGTCTGTTTGACGCGCTCGATACCTGGCTTGACTGTCTGCATATGTCAGTACTGGTGCTGGATGGGCTGCAGGTTAAACGCCCGCGCTGCCAGGAAGCGGCTGAACAGGGCTACGCCAATTCCACCGAGCTGGCCGACTATCTGGTCGCCAAAGGTGTGCCGTTCCGTGAAGCACACCATATCGTCGGTGAAGTCGTGGTGGCCGCTATCGGGCAGGGCGTGGCGCTGGAAGCGCTGTCGCTGGCGCAGCTGCAGCAGTTCAGTGCGGTGATTGGTGAGGATGTCTATCCGATCCTGGCGCTGCAATCCTGCCTGGATAAGCGTAATGCGCAGGGCGGTGTTTCACCACAGCAGGTTGCGCGTGCCATCGGTGACGCTAAGCAACGTCTGGCATGATTAGCAGGTAAAAAAAAGCGGGCATATTCAATGCCCGCCAACCTCTAGCTTCAGAATAACTACTTTTTTATAGGCACATCATCAAAGCGTCCACTCTCCCGGCCGACGCTCAGATTCTCTTACGCTGACAGCAAGTATTGATGCAGATCCTCGCTGCCGCCAATGTGACGACCGCCCATGAAGATCTGCGGTACCGTCGCCCGGCCTGAAACGGCACGCAGACTTACGGTTGTCGCATCCTGTCCCAGCACAATCTCTTCGTACTGAATGCCATGATCCATCAGCATCTGTTTTGCCTGGGTGCAGAAGCTGCAGCCTGGCTTAGTGAAAATAGAGACCGACTCCTGCGCTTTACACTCCGGCGCCAGATAGCGCAGCATGGTGTCGGCATCAGAAACCTCAAACGGATCGCCCGGCTTGTTCGGTTCTACAAACATTTTCTCTACCACGCCGTTACGTACCAGCATGGAGTAGCGCCATGAGCGTGGGCCAAAGCCGAGATCGGCCTTCTCAACCAGCATCTCCATGCCACGGGTGAACTCGCCGTTGCCATCAGGGATAAAGGTAATATTGTCTGCACGCTGTTCCGCTTTCCAGGCGTTCATCACAAAGGTGTCATTCACCGAGATGCACAGAATGCTATCCACACCCTGCTGAGCAAACAGACCTGCTAATTCGTTGTAACGCGGCAGATGGCTGGAAGAGCAGGTGGGTGTAAAGGCACCCGGCAGTGAAAAAACAATCACCGTTTTGTCTTTAAACAGCGCTTCGGTGGTTATATCGACCCAGCGATCGCCCTGACGTGTGTGAAAAATCACCGACGGAATCGCTTTACCTTCCTGACTTGCAAACATTTTTTCTCCTGACATACCGCGTCCCATTTGATGCGCGCATTATTCCCAACCACCCTTGATAGGGCCAATCGTTCATTGCTATTCTATCTATCGCCACGGGCTATCGTGGTTTGGAGGGTAATAATGAATATTCGTGATCTTGAATATCTGGTTTCGCTTGCTGAACACCGTCATTTCCGCCGCGCGGCGGATGCGTGTCATGTCAGTCAGCCGACGTTAAGCGGGCAGATCCGCAAGCTGGAAGATGAGCTGGGCGTGATGCTGCTGGAGCGCACCAGCCGTAAAGTGCTGTTCACGCAGGCAGGTTTGCTGCTGGTGGATCAGGCGCGTACGGTGCTGCGTGAAGTGAAAGTGCTGAAAGAGATGGCCAGTCAGCAAGGGGAAGCGATGTCAGGTCCGCTGCATATCGGACTCATCCCGACCACCGCGCCTTATTTACTGCCACAGATTATTCCGACGCTGCACCAGACATTCCCAAAACTGGAGATGTATCTGCACGAAGCGCAGACGCAGCAGCTGCTGGCGCAGCTCGACAGCGGCAAGCTGGACTGTGCGATTATCGCGCTGGTCAAAGAGAGCCAGGCCTTTATTGAAGTGCCATTATTTGATGAACCGATGAAGCTGGCGGTCTATGCCGATCATCCGTGGTGCGATCGCGATCGTGTGCCGATGTCTGATCTGGCTGGCGAGAAATTGCTGATGCTGGAAGATGGGCACTGTCTGCGTGACCAGGCAATGGGGTTCTGCTTTGAGGCGGGCGCCGATGAAGATACCCATTTCCGGGCGACCAGTCTTGAGACGCTGCGCAATATGGTAGCGGCAGGTAGCGGCATTACGCTGTTACCGGCGCTGGCAGTTCCACCAGAGCGTATCCGCGACGGTGTTTGCTATCTCACCTGCTACAAACCGGTGCCACAGCGCACGATTGCGCTGGTCTATCGTCCGGGTTCACCTCTGCGCAGCCGTTATGAACAGCTGGCAGAGGCAATTAAAACCCACATGCAGCACTATTTCGACGCTGCGTTAAAACAGGCGGTTTAAGCCGTTTAACGCCGCAACACGATAGGCTTCGGCCATGGTCGGATAGTTAAAGGTGGTATTCACGAAGTACTCAATCGTGTTGCCACCATTTTTTTGCTCCATGATCGCCTGACCGATGTGGATGATCTCGGCGGCACGCTCGCCAAAGCAGTGGATCCCCAGAATCTCTTTGGTTTCACGATGGAACAGGATCTTCAGGCTGCCGACGTTCATACCTACGATCTGCGCCCGCGCCAGATGCTTGAACTGCGCACGACCCACTTCGTAAGGCACCTTCATGGCCGTCAGCTGCTGCTCGGTTTTACCTACGGAGCTGATTTCCGGAATGGTGTAGATACCGGTTGGGATATCTTCAATCAGGTGCGCCGTAGCTTCCCCTTTGATAATCGCCTGTGCGGCAATACGGCCCTGATCGTAGGCGGCTGAGGCCAGACTCGGATAACCGATCACGTCACCGACAGCATAGATGTGCGGCTGAGCCGTCTGATACATGCTGTTCACCTTCAGCAGGCCACGACCATCCGCTTCCAGCCCCACATTTTCCAGCGACAGCGAATCGGTATTGCCGGTACGGCCATTGGCGTAAAGCAGGCAGTCCGCTTTCACTTTCTTGCCCGACTTCAGATGCATGATGACGCCATCTTCCACGCCTTCGATCTTCTCAAACTCTTCGTTGTGACGAATCACCACGCCGCTGTTCCAGAAGTGATAGGAGAGAGAATCTGACATCTCCTGGTCAAGGAACGCCAGCAGACGATCGCGGGTGTTAATCAGGTCAACCTTGACGTTCAGACCACGGAAAATCGACGCATATTCACAGCCAATCACGCCAGCGCCGTAAATAATGACGTGACCCGGTTCGTGGTGCAGGTTGAGGATAGAGTCGGAGTCATAAACGCGGGGATGGGTAAAGTCGACATCGTCAGGATGATAAGGTCGTGAACCACAGGCGATAACAAACTTCTCTGCTGTCAGCGTCTCACGCGTGCCATCGGGTTGCTCAATCTCAACGGTGTTGGCATCAACGAAATGCGCATCACCCTGATAAAGTTCACAGCGATTACGCTCATAGAAGCCCTGACGCATGGCTGTCTGCTGGCTGATCACGCTTTCAGTGTGATTAAGAATGTCGGCAAAAGAGGAGCGAAGCAGTCGGGTATGATCGCTGTAAAGCGGGTTCTGGTTGAATTCAATAATGCGGCTGACGGCGTGGCGAAGGGCTTTAGAAGGGATAGTACCCCAGTGCGTACAACCGCCGCCGATGTTGTGGTAGCGTTCGATCACGGCGATGCGCGCTCCCTGTTTTACCAGCCCCATCGCCGCCCCTTCACCGCCGGGTCCTGAGCCAATCACAATGGCATCGTAATCGTAAGACTTTTGCATACCGATACGTCCTATTATTTATACATTTTTACAACGAGATTCTAACATCTCGTCGCGCACTTCTGAATTCTATCAGCGATTTTCATCACATTTTGACAAAGAGTGAGGTTCACAGGCAGTGACAAAGATTGCCAATCTGTACGCTGAAAATTTTGTTATAGTGCCCCTTCAACACCGCTAAAGGCAGAGAGCATGGGCGTCAGAGCGCAACAAAAAGAACGTACACGACGTACACTGATTGAAGCAGCTTTCAGTCAGCTCAGCGCCGAGCGCAGTTTTGCCAGTTTGAGTCTGCGGGAAGTGGCCCGTGAAGCAGGCATTGCACCGACCTCCTTTTATCGTCATTTCAAGGATGTTGATGAGCTTGGTCTGACAATGGTAGATGAAAGCGGGCTGATGCTGCGACAGCTGATGCGCCAGGCGCGCCAGCGTATCGCCAAAGGCGGCAGCATCATTAAGACATCGGTGGCGACCTTTATGGAGTTCATCGGTAACAACCCCAACGCTTTCCGCCTGTTACTGCGTGAACGTTCCGGCACCTCTGCCGCGTTCCGTGCCGCCGTGGCGCGTGAAATTCAGCACTTTATCGCTGAACTGGCTGATTATCTTGAGGTCGAAAATCGCATGCCGCGCAGTTTCACCGAAGCGCAGGCTGAAGCGATGGTGACCATTGTCTTCAGCGCCGGAGCAGAAGCTCTGGATGTTGATGCTGAGCAGCGACGTAAGCTTGAGGATCGGCTGGTGTTACAGCTGCGCATGATCGCTAAAGGCGCTTATTACTGGTACCGCCGTGAGCAGGAACGACTGGCGGTCACCCTGGAAAAACCCGAAGAGCAATAAGTAAGGATTCGTCCATGACCCACCCAGGTACCCGCGATAAAAGCACTCTGGCACTGGCTTTTATTACCGGCTTAGCGATTAACGGCTCGTTTTCTGTACTGTTTAGCGCCTTTGTTCCCTTCTCGATTTTTCCGCTGATTTCGCTGGGTCTGGCGGCCTGGTGCCTGCATCAGCGTTATCTCAACACCAATATGCCAGACGGTATGCCAGGACTCGCGGCAGCATTTTTCCTGCTGGGGATTCTGGTTTATAGCGCACTGGTGCGGGCAGAATACCCGGACATTGGCTCCAACTTCGTTCCCACGGTTCTGATGGTGGCGCTGGTGTTCTGGATTGCGACGCGGTTTAAGCGCAAGCGTAATCAGTAGGGATAAAAGAAAACGGGAACCTCAGGGTTCCCGTTTTTTTTACGCTTTACGCGTCAGCAGGACGCCGCATTCCATATGATGGGTATAGGGGAATTGATCGAACAGCGCCAGCCGCGTCACGTCGTGCGTTTCTGCCAGTGTCTGCAGATTGTCGCTCAGGGTCTGCGGATTGCAGGAGATGTAAAGGATACGCGGATACGCCTGCACCATTTTCACCGTCTCTTCATCCAGGCCGCTGCGCGGCGGATCGACAAAAATCGTCTCGCAGTCGTAGCTGGTCAGGTCAATTCCTTCCAGACGATTGAAGCTGCGCACGCCATTCATCGCCTGCGTAAACTCTTCCGCCGCCATACGAATGATTTGCACATTATCAATCTGGTTCACGGCAATATTGTATTGCGCCGACGCAACAGAGGGCTTGGCGATTTCAGTCGCCAGAACGCGGCGGAAGTTACGCGCCAGCGCCAGCGAGAAGTTGCCGTTACCGCAGTAGAGTTCCAGCAGGTCGCCCTGTGAATCCTGCGTCACATCCAGCGCCCATTCCAGCATCTGAATATTCATCGCCGCGTTAGGCTGGGTGAAACTGTTCTCGACCTGACGATAGACAATCTCGCGGCCCGCCACCGGCAGACACTCATCCACATAGTCGCGATCCAGACAGATTTTGGTCTTAGTCGCACGGCCAATCAGCTGCACATCCAGACCTTCCGCACGCAGCTGGTCACGCAGTGCTGCGGCTGCCTGCTGCCACTCATCATCCAGCTTGCGGTGGTAGAGCAGTGAAATCACAATCTGATTGCTCAGGGTCGACAGATAGTCGATCTGGAACAGTTTATGACGCAGGGTGCGGTTATCACGGATCGCGGCGATCATCTTTGGCATCAGCTGATTGATCAGCTGGCTGGCCGCCGGGAACTGATCAACGCGGATCCGCTCGCGTGTCTGCTGATCAAAGATGATGTGATAAATATCATCGCCGTCGTGCCACAGGCGGAATTCGGCGCGCATCCGATAGTGGCTGACCGGCGAACGGAACACCTCCACGTCGGGCGCAGCAAACGGCGTCATCATCGTCTCTAAACGACTGACTTTTTCCGCCAGCTGTGCGTCATAGTCTTCAATGGGGAGATGTTCGGGTGTCATGAGCAATCCTGATTAATAGCTTACCAGCGGGCGATTGTAGGCATTCACTTGCTGATGTCCAGTCCTGCAGCGGCTGTCTGGACTTCCGTATCGCCACTCCGTAGACTGCAGACGCCGGCCTCAAGCCCGAGTTAATAGGGAATCCAGTGTGAATCTGGAGCTGACGCGCAGCGGTAAAGAATGTCGTGATGAGTGCAATTGCAGACACTGTCCTCCGGGATGGGAAGTCATCATCACTTATGGTTCCCAGCCCGAAGACCTGCCGGTGTAACGTCGCTACTCGTACAATCATCGCGTGCTATTGATTGTCGGCCTGCGGCATCCTGCTTCGTCTTATGGATGCAATTAAAAATGACAAAAAAAACGGCTTCGCTGTTCGCTCTGAGCGCAACGGCGATTTCTCTCTGGGCGCAAAACGGTTTTGCGCAGGGGAATGATGATACGCAGATAGTCACCGCCAACCGTTTTGCCGAACCTGTTTCCGGGGTGCTGGCTCCCACTACCGTCGTCACGCGTGATGAAATCGATCGCTGGCAGGCCAAAAGCCTCACGGATGTGATGCGCCGTCTGCCGGGTGTCGATGTCGCGCAAAGCGGCGGGTTAGGGCAGCAGAGTTCGCTGTTTATTCGGGGCACCGAGTCCAGACATGTGCTGATCCTTATTGATGGTATCCGGCTTAATCAGGCGGGTATCACCGGGTCGTCGGACCTCAGCCAGATCCCCCTGTCGCTGGTACAGCGCATCGAATATATTCGCGGCGCGCGTTCTGCGGTTTATGGTTCTGACGCGATTGGCGGCGTGGTGAATATTATTACGGGTCGATCGCAACCGGGCACCACGCTCACGGCGGGCATGGGGTCCAACGGCTATCAATCTTACGACGGCTCAACCCAGCAGATGCTGGGCGACGCGACAAAGCTCACTCTGGCTGGCAACTATACCTATACCAGAGGGTATGACGTAGTCGCGGGCTATCCCAATGACTATGGTCCGGCGCAGCACGATCGCGATGGCTTTATGAGCAAAACGCTGTATGGCAACCTTGAGCATCAGTTCAGCGAGGAACTCAGTGGTTTTGTGCGCGGCTACGGGTTTGATAACCGTACCGCCTACGACGGGCAATATAACTACGATGAGAGCGGCATTAACGGACTGGCGGATACCCGTCAGCTCTACAGCCAGACCTGGGACACCGGGTTACGCTTCAACCGTGACTTTTACTCTACTCAGCTCATCGCCAGTTATGGCCATACCAAAGACATTAACTACGATCCGCGCAATGGCCGCTATGGCGCCGCGTCGACCTTTGATGATGTCACTCAGTACAATCTGCAGTGGGGCAATACCGTGCAGGTGGGGCAGGGCGCCGTCAGCGCGGGTGTTGACTGGCAGAAGGAGACCACCGAGCCAGGCACGAACACTTTGTCAGATGGTTATGAACAGCGGAATACCGGCCTCTACGTGACCGGGCAGCAACAGTTTGGCAGCGTCACCCTTGAAGGCGCGGTCCGTGGTGACGATAACAATCAGTTTGGCTGGCATAACACCTGGCAGACGGCGGCCTCATGGGAGTTTATCTCCGGCTACCGCGCTTTCGCCTCTTATGGCACAGCTTTCAAAGCGCCGAATCTGTCGCAGGTTTACAGCCCGTTCTATGGTAACCGCGACCTCGACCCGGAAAAAAGTAAGCAGTGGGAAGGTGGTTTTGAAGGCCTGAGCGGGCCGGTGAACTGGCGGGTATCGGGCTATCGTAACGACATTGATAATCTGATTGAAGGTGATCCGCAGACCTTCCGCTATTACAACATTGAGCAGGCGCGTATTAAAGGCGTTGAAGCCACCGCGGGATTCGATACCGGGCCGCTGACGCATCAGCTCTCATATGATTATGTCGATGCGCGGGATGGCAGTACCGATCAGCCGCTCATTCGCCGGGCTAAGCAGCAGGTAAAGTATCAGCTCGACTGGACGCTGTATGAGTTTGACTGGTCCGTGACTTATCACTATCTGGGCGACCGTTATGATACCGACTTCAACAGCACGCCCAGCCGTCGTGTGAAGTTAGGTGGCGTCAGCCTGTGGGATCTCGCCGTCTCATATCCTGTCACTTCACAACTCACGGTTCGTGGTAGAATTGCCAACCTGTTCGATAAAGATTACGAGACAGTGTATGGCTATCAGACTCCAGGACGAGAGTATTACCTCAGCGGCAGCTACAACTTCTGATTTACGTCCCACCGTGCTGGTGTTTGATTCCGGCGTCGGTGGGCTTTCTGTCTATGATGAAGTCCGTCAGCTGTTGCCGGATCTTCATTATATTTACGCTTTTGATAACGCCGGCTTCCCCTATGGTGAGAAAAGCGAAACTTTCATCGTGGAACGGGTGGTCGCTATCGTTGAGGCCATTACGCAGCGTTATCCTCTCTCGTTAGTCATCATCGCCTGCAATACGGCCAGCACGGTTTCATTGCCCGCTTTACGTGAACGCTTTGCGTTTCCTGTCGTAGGTGTTGTTCCGGCAATTAAACCGGCCGCACGCCTGACACGTAATGGTGTGGTCGGGTTGCTGGCGACGCGGGCGACGGTGCGCCGTCCTTATACCCATGAGCTGGTGGCGCAATTTGCCGGTTCCTGCAACATCGAGATGCTGGGATCGGCGGAACTGGTGGAACTGGCCGAAGCGAAGCTGCACGGCGCAGAGGTTGCGCTGGATGAGGTGCGCCGCATTGTTCAGCCCTGGCTGCGGATGGCTGAACCACCAGATACGGTCGTTTTAGGCTGTACGCACTTTCCTTTACTGCGCGAAGAGTTACAGCAGGTACTACCTGAAGGGACGCGTTTGATTGATTCCGGTGCGGCAATCGCCCGACGTACTGTCTGGTTACTGGAACATGAAGCTCCTGAAGTACATTCTTCGCAACAGAACGTCGCATTCTGCACTGAGCTGGATGGCGAAGCGGTACAATTATCACCCGTTTTACAGCGTTATGGCTTTCCGTTGCTGGAAAAACTGGCGCTTTAGCGGCTTTTCGCTGAAAAAAGAAGCACTCGGAATTTTATTTCAAATTAGCTCTTGTCAGCCTCCGAGAACTCCCTATAATGCGCCTCCACTGACACGGCACAACGGCTTACGAAGCGCCGGGTTAAGTAGGTTCGAAATCATACGAACCAGTGAGTTAAGCGAAAATAAATGCTTGACTGACAATGCGGAAAGCGTAATATACGCAGCCCGCGCCGCAGTAAATCGCGGCATGCTCTTTAACAATTTATCAGACAATCTGTGTGGGCACTCGCAGGATTGATATCAGCGTCTCCGGACGTAAAATATATCAAGCCTCACGAGTGAACACATAATGAAATTCATTATGACGTTTTACAGATGAGCACCGCTTAACTTGTTTAAGCAAATCAAACTTAAATTGAAGAGTTTGATCATGGCTCAGATTGAACGCTGGCGGCAGGCCTAACACATGCAAGTCGGACGGTAGCACAGAGAGCTTGCTCTTGGGTGACGAGTGGCGGACGGGTGAGTAATGTCTGGGGATCTGCCCGATAGAGGGGGATAACCACTGGAAACGGTGGCTAATACCGCATAACGTCGCAAGACCAAAGAGGGGGACCTTCGGGCCTCTCACTATCGGATGAACCCAGATGGGATTAGCTAGTAGGCGGGGTAATGGCCCACCTAGGCGACGATCCCTAGCTGGTCTGAGAGGATGACCAGCCACACTGGAACTGAGACACGGTCCAGACTCCTACGGGAGGCAGCAGTGGGGAATATTGCACAATGGGCGCAAGCCTGATGCAGCCATGCCGCGTGTATGAAGAAGGCCTTCGGGTTGTAAAGTACTTTCAGCGGGGAGGAAGGCGATGCGGTTAATAACCGCGTCGATTGACGTTACCCGCAGAAGAAGCACCGGCTAACTCCGTGCCAGCAGCCGCGGTAATACGGAGGGTGCAAGCGTTAATCGGAATTACTGGGCGTAAAGCGCACGCAGGCGGTCTGTTAAGTCAGATGTGAAATCCCCGGGCTTAACCTGGGAACTGCATTTGAAACTGGCAGGCTTGAGTCTTGTAGAGGGGGGTAGAATTCCAGGTGTAGCGGTGAAATGCGTAGAGATCTGGAGGAATACCGGTGGCGAAGGCGGCCCCCTGGACAAAGACTGACGCTCAGGTGCGAAAGCGTGGGGAGCAAACAGGATTAGATACCCTGGTAGTCCACGCCGTAAACGATGTCGACTTGGAGGTTGTTCCCTTGAGGAGTGGCTTCCGGAGCTAACGCGTTAAGTCGACCGCCTGGGGAGTACGGCCGCAAGGTTAAAACTCAAATGAATTGACGGGGGCCCGCACAAGCGGTGGAGCATGTGGTTTAATTCGATGCAACGCGAAGAACCTTACCTACTCTTGACATCCACGGAATTTGGCAGAGATGCCTTAGTGCCTTCGGGAACCGTGAGACAGGTGCTGCATGGCTGTCGTCAGCTCGTGTTGTGAAATGTTGGGTTAAGTCCCGCAACGAGCGCAACCCTTATCCTTTGTTGCCAGCGAGTAATGTCGGGAACTCAAAGGAGACTGCCGGTGATAAACCGGAGGAAGGTGGGGATGACGTCAAGTCATCATGGCCCTTACGAGTAGGGCTACACACGTGCTACAATGGCGCATACAAAGAGAAGCGACCTCGCGAGAGCAAGCGGACCTCACAAAGTGCGTCGTAGTCCGGATCGGAGTCTGCAACTCGACTCCGTGAAGTCGGAATCGCTAGTAATCGTGGATCAGAATGCCACGGTGAATACGTTCCCGGGCCTTGTACACACCGCCCGTCACACCATGGGAGTGGGTTGCAAAAGAAGTAGGTAGCTTAACCTTCGGGAGGGCGCTTACCACTTTGTGATTCATGACTGGGGTGAAGTCGTAACAAGGTAACCGTAGGGGAACCTGCGGTTGGATCACCTCCTTACCTGAAGATACCTTCCCGCGCAGTGTCCACACAGATTGTCTGATAAAAAGTAACGAGCAGAAAAAACCTCTACAGGCTTGTAGCTCAGGTGGTTAGAGCGCACCCCTGATAAGGGTGAGGTCGGTGGTTCAAGTCCACTCAGGCCTACCAAATTCGCACTCACGCTGCGTTATGTTCCCGGCTCGCATAGTTCACTATGCTTCGCGGAAACATGCCTTGCCTGAGCACGAATTGCATTTCTCACGAAGTGTACTCGGTTGAGTGGTAGTAGTGGTCTCTGCAGTAACTGTATGGGGCTATAGCTCAGCTGGGAGAGCGCCTGCCTTGCACGCAGGAGGTCAGCGGTTCGATCCCGCTTAGCTCCACCATACCGTTAATCTGTTTTTTCTGAATACTTCAGAGCGTACCGGCAACGGTGCGCTGCGAAGTATTATGCTCTTTAACAATCCGGAACAAGCTGAAAATTGAAACGACGCGTCGTTTTCATTCTCCGTAATAAGAATGAAAAGCACGATGCGTTCGAGTCTCTCAAATGCTCGTGACTTGCAAGCGTTGTAAAACGCCTGTGGGTTGTGAGGTTAAGCGACTAAGCGTACACGGTGGATGCCCAGGCAGTCAGAGGCGATGAAGGACGTGCTAATCTGCGTAAAGCGACGGTAAGGTGATATGAACCGCTACAGCCGTCGATGTCCGAATGGGGAAACCCGGTGCACTCTGTGCATCATTGCAGCATGAATACATAGTGCTGCAAGGCGAACCGGGGGAACTGAAACATCTAAGTACCCCGAGGAAAAGAAATCAACCGAGATTCCCCCAGTAGCGGCGAGCGAACGGGGAGCAGCCCAGAGCCTGAATCAGCATGTGTGTTAGTGGAAGCGTCTGGAAAGTCGCAGGGTACAGGGTGATACTCCCGTACACAAAAGCACATATGCTGTGAGCTCGATGAGTAAGGCGGGACACGTGGTATCCTGTCTGAATATGGGGGGACCATCCTCCAAGGCTAAATACTCCTGACTGACCGATAGTGAACCAGTACCGTGAGGGAAAGGCGAAAAGAACCCCGGCGAGGGGAGTGAAACAGAACCTGAAACCGTGTACGTACAAGCAGTGGGAGCCTTCTTTATGGGGGTGACTGCGTACCTTTTGTATAATGGGTCAGCGACTTATATTCTGTAGCAAGGTTAACCGTATAGGGGAGCCGCAGGGAAACCGAGTCTTAACTGGGCGTTAAGTTGCAGGGTATAGACCCGAAACCCGGTGATCTAGCCATGGGCAGGTTGAAGGTTGGGTAACACTAACTGGAGGACCGAACCGACTAATGTTGAAAAATTAGCGGATGACCTGTGGCTGGGGGTGAAAGGCCAATCAAACCGGGAGATAGCTGGTTCTCCCCGAAAGCTATTTAGGTAGCGCCTCGTGAACTCATCTTCGGGGGTAGAGCACTGTTTCGGCTAGGGGGCCATCCCGGCTTACCAACCCGATGCAAACTGCGAATACCGGAGAATGTTATCACGGGAGACACACGGCGGGTGCTAACGTCCGTCGTGAAGAGGGAAACAACCCAGACCGCCAGCTAAGGTCCCAAAGTCATGGTTAAGTGGGAAACGATGTGGGAAGGCACAGACAGCCAGGATGTTGGCTTAGAAGCAGCCATCATTTAAAGAAAGCGTAATAGCTCACTGGTCGAGTCGGCCTGCGCGGAAGATGTAACGGGGCTAAACCATGCACCGAAGCTGCGGCAGCGACACTATGTGTTGTTGGGTAGGGGAGCGTTCTGTAAGCCGTCGAAGGTGGCCTGTGAGGGCTGCTGGAGGTATCAGAAGTGCGAATGCTGACATAAGTAACGATAAAGCGGGTGAAAAGCCCGCTCGCCGGAAGACCAAGGGTTCCTGTTCAACGTTAATCGGAGCAGGGTGAGTCGACCCCTAAGGCGAGGCCGAAAGGCGTAGTCGATGGGAAACAGGTTAATATTCCTGTACTCGGTGTTACTGCGAAGGGGGGACGGAGAAGGCTATATCAGCCGGGCGACGGTTGTCCCGGTTTAAGCGTGTAGGCGGAGGGTCCAGGTAAATCCGGTCCCTTATCAACGCTGAGGCGTGACGACGAGGCACTACGGTGCTGAAGTGATAAATGCCCAGCTTCCAGGAAAAGCCTCTAAGCATCAGGTAACACAGAATCGTACCCCAAACCGACACAGGTGGTCAGGTAGAGAATACCAAGGCGCTTGAGAGAACTCGGGTGAAGGAACTAGGCAAAATGGTGCCGTAACTTCGGGAGAAGGCACGCTGGCGCGTAGGTGGAGGGACCTGCTCCCCGAGCCGAAGCCAGTCGAAGATACCAGCTGGCTGCAACTGTTTATTAAAAACACAGCACTGTGCAAACACGAAAGTGGACGTATACGGTGTGACGCCTGCCCGGTGCCGGAAGGTTAATTGATGGGGTTATCCGCAAGGAGAAGCTCTTGATCGAAGCCCCGGTAAACGGCGGCCGTAACTATAACGGTCCTAAGGTAGCGAAATTCCTTGTCGGGTAAGTTCCGACCTGCACGAATGGCGTAATGATGGCCAGGCTGTCTCCACCCGAGACTCAGTGAAATTGAACTCGCTGTGAAGATGCAGTGTACCCGCGGCAAGACGGAAAGACCCCGTGAACCTTTACTACAGCTTGACACTGAACATTGAGCCTTGATGTGTAGGATAGGTGGGAGGCTTTGAAGCGCGGACGCCAGTTCGCGTGGAGCCAACCTTGAAATACCACCCTTTAATGTTTGATGTTCTAACGTAGGCCCGTTACCCGGGCTGCGGACAGTGTCTGGTGGGTAGTTTGACTGGGGCGGTCTCCTCCTAAAGAGTAACGGAGGAGCACGAAGGTCAGCTAATCACGGTCGGACATCGTGAGGTTAGTGCAATGGCATAAGCTGGCTTGACTGCGAGAGTGACGGCTCGAGCAGGTGCGAAAGCAGGTCATAGTGATCCGGTGGTTCTGAATGGAAGGGCCATCGCTCAACGGATAAAAGGTACTCCGGGGATAACAGGCTGATACCGCCCAAGAGTTCATATCGACGGCGGTGTTTGGCACCTCGATGTCGGCTCATCACATCCTGGGGCTGAAGTAGGTCCCAAGGGTACGGCTGTTCGCCGTTTAAAGTGGTACGCGAGCTGGGTTTAGAACGTCGTGAGACAGTTCGGTCCCTATCTGCCGTGGGCGCTGGAGAATTGAGGGGGGTTGCTCCTAGTACGAGAGGACCGGAGTGAACGCACCACTGGTGTTCGGGTTGTCATGCCAATGGCATTGCCCGGTAGCTAAGTGCGGAAAAGATAAGTGCTGAAAGCATCTAAGCACGAAACTTGCCCCGAGATGAGTTCTCCCTGACTCCTTGAGAGTCCTGAAGGGACGTTGAAGACTACGACGTTGATAGGCCGGGTGTGTAAGCGCAGCGATGCGTTGAGCTAACCGGTACTAATGACCCGTGAGGCTTAACCTTACAACGCCAGAGGCGTTTTTGAGAGACACGATTTTCAGCCTTGTACCGGATAATCTGCGCGGCCTTAACGGGCGGCGCGGAGACAGAATTTGCCTGGCGGCTTTAGCGCGGTGGTCCCACCTGACCCCATGCCGAACTCAGAAGTGAAACGCCGTAGCGCCGATGGTAGTGTGGGGTCTCCCCATGCGAGAGTAGGGAACTGCCAGGCATCAAATTCGTTCCTTTTCCTCTGACAGGGAAAATAACAGGAACAGACGGCTCTCAGCCGGTTGCTGAGCGCTGTGAAAGAATCGGTGGAGCGGTAGTTCAGTTGGTTAGAATACCTGCCTGTCACGCAGGGGGTCGCGGGTTCGAGCCCCGTCCGTTCCGCCACCCTATTAGGGGCGTAGTTCAATTGGTAGAGCACCGGTCTCCAAAACCGGGTGTTGGGGGTTCGAGTCCCTCCGCCCCTGCCAGAAAACGATCCTTTGCTTCGGCAAAGGATTTTTTTTTGCTTTTAAGAAAGCAAAAAGAAAAACCAGCTAACACTAACTGGCCTCTGTTCTTATCTGTTTAATCCCTGCCTGCAAATTCAGCTGTTTTGCCTGACCAGAATCGGGAATTTAAGCAACTGACGGATATGTGCCTGCTGATCGCTGTTCTGCAACCAGACAGCATAGAGCGGACGAACGGCAACAGGCGTATCCGGAATCATCATCAACTCACTGTAAACGCTCTGCCAGAAGTCCGGCAGGAAAGCGCACGCTCCCGTGGTATGCAGCAGTTCACGGGTGACATGCGCCGACGTTGTGGATAGTACTGGCACATCATCAGCCCCCGAGAGGTAGCTCTGGTGCTGATGAAAATCTGCCCCCCATTCCAGCTTAATATAATCATATTTTTCGCGTTTTTCGCTCTGCCGGGCACAAAACAACGCGAGTGAAATGTGACCAATCTGCTGACTGGTTAACTCATCCATTTTCGGCGCTTCAGTGGTGATCAACAAATCCAGCTGGCGCTCATGGAGCTGCTTAACCAGCAGATGCCGCTGTGCCACGCGTGCTTCTAAATGCAGGCTCTCACGATTCTCATACAGCGTCTGTAGCCATGGCGTAAGATAAGCCTCCCACAGAGATGCACTGGCACCTATCGAAAGCTCATGATGCTGCTGAGTGTGAGAAACCTCCTTCTTAGCCATCATCCAGGTGCTCATCAGGCTTTCAGCATAAGGAAGCAGTCGCTCTCCGGCCGCAGTCAGACGTATGTTATTGCGATGCCGTGTAAAAAGATTAACGCCAAGCTGATTCTCCAACTGACGGATGCGAAAACTGACAGCAGATTGCGTAAGGTAAAGTGCTTCTGCAGCACGCCCGAAATGGCGTGTTCTGCTCACTTCCAGGAAAGTTTTCAGTAATTCCGTATCCACAGCGTTCTCCCAAAAAATGTTTGTCGTATAGATTTAAATGTTTTGTTTTACACTCTGTCAAGCCTATCTAATACTCCGCGCCATTAACAGCACGGCATTAGAAAATCAGGAGCGTGTAACATGGCGGAAAGCTTCTCAACAGAGAATCGTTTCTTTGATAACAAACATTACCCGCGTGGTTTCTCACGCCACGGTGACTTTACTATTAAAGAAGCTCAGCTTCTTGAACGCCACGGTTTCGCTTTTAATGAGCTGGATTTATCAAAGCGTGAGCCTGCGACCGAAGAAGAACGTTTGTTTATTGAAGTGTGTCGTGGCGTGCGTGAGCCGCAAACGGAAGCTGAACGTGTTTGGTCTAAATATATGACCCGTATTAAGCGTCCTAAGCGTTTTCATACGCTGTCTGGCGGTAAACCGCAGATGGACACCGTTGAAGACTTTACTGACAGCGACGATTAATTGATAAGGGGCGAAAGCCCCTTTTTTATTGCAGGCTGTTATGCAGATGAATCATCAATCGATCAATCGTGCGATAACTGACGGCTTCCTGCAGATGATATCGTGTGATGTCTGCATCCCCCGCCAGATCGGCTACCGTGCGTGCCACTTTCAAAATCCGCTGCCATGCCCGTACCGATAAACCTAACTTCTCCAGCACGGACTCCAGCCACTCGGCATCCTCTTTAGCAGGCTGACACCAGCGCATAATCTCCGCATTGTTTAAATGCGCATTTATTTTGCCTGCGCGAGCCAGCTGAATCTCACGTGCCGCGACCACCCTATAACGAACCTGCTCAGACGCTTCCGCTCTGGCACGCTGACCGCTGAGCATGCCACTCGGCAGTAGTGGCACCTCCAGCGAAAGATCAAAACGATCAAGAAAAGGGCCTGATAGCTTACTGAGATACCGGAGCACCTGTTGGGGTGAGCAGCGGTTATGCTGTCCCTGATAATGCCCGGTTGGACTGGGGTTCATCGCAGCAATGAGCTGAAACCGTGCCGGGTAGGTGACTTTAGCGCGGGTACGTGAAATAGCGATGATGCCCGACTCTAACGGCTCGCGCAGGGAGTCCAGCACCTTGCGATCAAATTCCGGTAACTCATCCAGGAACAACACGCCGTTATGTGCCAGTGAGATCTCACCGGGCCGTGGCAGCGATCCGCCGCCAATTAAAGCATAGAGAGACGCGCTATGATGAGGTGACCTGAATGGCCGGGTGCGCCACTGTCGGTGCAGGGCACTGTTGTTCACCAGGCTGGCAATTGCCGCGCACTCCAGTGCTTCCTGATCGCTTAAAGCAGGCATAATGCCAGGCAGTCGGGTTGCGAGCATGGTTTTACCGGTGCCAGGTGGCCCAATCAGTAACAGGTTGTGCCCGCCAGCTGCAGTGATCTCCAGTGCTCTGCGACCCTGTTCCTGACCAATGATATCCGCGAGATCCTCAGCAGGCGCATCGCCCTGATGCTCTGGGTATTGGGCTGCTGGTAATGTAAGCTCATTGCGCAGAAAGCCGCACACTTCGCTGAGGTGAGCGGCGACCAGCGACGTACCCTGCCGGATGAGTCCGGCATCACCCTGATTTTCAGCCGAGAGAACGAGCTGCCGCCCATCCCGGATAGCCACCATGGCTGCAGGTATTGCGCCCTGTACACCGCATAGTGCGCCGTCGAGTGCCAGTTCACCCAGAAACTCATAGTGCGTCAGCTTGTCGGCAGGAAGCTGCTCAGAGGCGACCAGAATGGCGATTGCCATGGGTAAGTCATACCGCCCGCCCTCTTTGGGTAAATCCGCCGGTGCCAGATTGATGGTGACGCGTTTTGCCGGAAAGGTAAAACCGCTGTTGATGATGGCGCTGCGTACCCGCTCACGTGCTTCTTTCACAGTGATTTCAGGCAGACCCACCAGTGTTAATGCAGGCAGGCCGTTACTGATGTGTGCTTCAATGGTCACCAGCGGGGCCTGGACTCCCAGTGCTGCCCGGGTCAGAACTTTTGACAATGACATACTCGCTCCTTGTTGCCACCAGTCTGGCGACAGCGTTAAAGGAAGGCGAGGAGATGATCAGCACGGTTCGGGGTATCGCACAGCCCATAAGTGATTATTCCATGACGTATTAAAACGTTGTGTGGCTGCGCACAAATTCGCCAAAACATCATTACGTCACTAAAGTGATG
Source organism: Candidatus Pantoea rara (assembly GCF_051136265.1). Taxonomy (NCBI): domain Bacteria; kingdom Pseudomonadati; phylum Pseudomonadota; class Gammaproteobacteria; order Enterobacterales; family Erwiniaceae; genus Pantoea; species Candidatus Pantoea rara. Next base: position 206,343 of record NZ_CP194942.1, read on the forward strand.
AATAATTATCATCATATGATTTTTTCTTGTTTTACAAATCGATAGTGCGCCATTCAGCGTTATGCACTAAAAAAAGTCTGTGAAAAAAGTTGTGTCGTCACCCCTGACTATGATAACTCTGTAGGCATTACTTCGAACACGAAAAAGAATTGAACAACACATGAAAGCCCTTCTACAAGTGATTAGCCTGGTCGTGATTAGCGTGGTGGTGGTTATTAACCTACCGTGCGGGGCAACGCTTGGAGAAAGAAAGGCTTAAAAATCAAGCCTCGAATCCGAAAAAACCCCCGCACCGAAAGGTCCGGGGGTTTTTTTTCGACCCGAGGAAATATCAGTAAATCCACAAGGAACAAACAATGAACAGTAGCATAAAATTCTGTTGTTCCGGTCAGGACACAGGAGAATAGCGATGACAGGTGCACAGTGGGTAGTTCAGGCTTTACGCGCGCAAGGTGTTGATACCGTATTTGGTTACCCTGGCGGCGCAATCATGCCGGTATACGACGCGCTCTATGACGGCGGCGTGGAACACCTACTGTGTCGTCATGAGCAGGGCGCTGTGATGGCGGCCATTGGCTATGCCCGATCAACCGGCAAAACTGGCGTCTGTATCGCCACTTCAGGTCCTGGCGCAACTAACCTGATCACTGGCCTGGCGGATGCCATGATGGATTCGGTTCCGGTTGTCGCCATCACCGGTCAGGTTACCTCTGCCTTTATCGGCACCGATGCCTTCCAGGAGATCGACGTCCTGGGACTCTCGCTGGCCTGTACCAAACACAGCTTCCTGGTCGAATCTCTGGATGAGCTGCCCGCTATCATGGCAGAAGCCTTTGCGCTGGCGCAGTCGGGTCGTCCGGGTCCGGTGCTGGTTGATATTCCGAAAGACATTCAGATTGCACAGGGTGAACCCGTACCGCATCTGGTTCCGGTAGAAGAGGGAAGCGCACTGCCACATCAGGCGATTCACGAAGCACGTGCACTGATGGCGCAGGCCAGAAAACCAATGCTTTACGTTGGCGGTGGAGTGGGTCTGGCACAGGCAGTTCCTGCACTGCGCGCGCTGGCAGAAGAGACCGGCATCCCGGCTGTGGCTACCCTGAAGGGGCTGGGCAGCGTGGATCCAAACAGTGATGTCTATATGGGCATGCTGGGGATGCACGGCACCAAAGCCGCCAATCTGGCCGTACAGGCGTGTGACCTGCTGATCGCAATCGGTGCCCGATTCGACGACCGCGTAACCGGCAAGCTGGATACCTTTGCACCGCACGCCAGCGTAATTCATCTCGACATCGATCCTGCTGAGTTAAACAAATTGCGTCGCGCACATGTCTCTCTGCAGGGCGATCTCAACGAACTGCTGCCTGCCCTGAGTCAGCCTCTGCATATCGACGCCTGGCGTGATGAGGTGAAAGCCCTTAAAGCCAGTCATCCATGGCGCTATGACCATCCGGGCGAAGCGATCTATGCGCCGCTGTTGCTGAAGCAGCTTTCCGACCGCAAACCGGCCAATGCCGTGGTTACCACCGACGTCGGGCAGCACCAGATGTGGACGGCGCAACACATGGCATTCAGTGCGCCGGAGAACTTCATCACCTCCAGTGGCTTAGGCACCATGGGCTTTGGTTTACCAGCCGCTATCGGCGCGCAGGTTGCACGTCCGGAAGATACGGTTATCTGTGTTTCGGGCGATGGCTCGATCATGATGAACATCCAGGAGCTGGGCACGATTAAGCGCGGCAAGCTGCCGGTCAAAATCGTACTGATGGATAACCAGCGTCTGGGTATGGTGCGTCAGTGGCAGCAGCTCTTTTTCGATGGCCGCTACAGTGAAACCAATCTGTCCGACAATCCCGACTTCCTCACGCTGGCCAGCGCGTTCAACATCCCCGGCCAGCGCATTACCCGTAAAGATCAGGTCGACGCCGCCCTTGATGCTCTGCTGAACAGCGAAGGTCCTTACTTCCTGCATGTTGCAATAGATGAGCATGAAAACGTCTGGCCACTGGTACCGCCGGGTGCCAGCAATGCAAACATGATGGAGAAAACCGTATGAACCAGCATCAATTGTCTATCGAAGCCCGTTTCCGTCCTGAAATATTGGAGCGCATCTTACGCGTCGTGCGTCACCGCGGCTTTCAGGTCTGTTCTATGAACATGGCCTCAGTCGCCAACGCAGACAACATTAATATTGAAATGACCGTTGCCAGCCAGCGCTCCGTCGATTTACTGTCTTCGCAGTTAAGTAAATTGATCGACGTTGCATGCGTTCAGATTCAACAACAGACAACACAACAAATCCGCGCGTAGCCGCGAGAGGGAATAACAATGAGCACGAAGAAAGCAGACTTTATTTGGTTCAATGGCGAGATGGTTAAGTGGGAAGATGCGAAGGTCAGCGTCATGTCTCACGCGTTGCACTACGGTACGTCGGTATTTGAAGGCGTGCGTTGCTACGACTCTCACAAAGGACCGGTTGTGTTCCGTCATCGCGAACACATGCAACGTCTGCACGACTCCGCCAAAATCTACCGCTTCCCGATTAAAAGCAGCGTTGATGAGCTGATGGAAGCGTGCCGCGAAGTCATCCGCGTGAACAAACTGAAAAGTGCTTATATCCGTCCGCTGGCCTTTGTCGGCGATGTGGGCCTGGGCGTGAACCCGCCAGACGGCTTCACCACCGACGTGATCATTGCTGCCTTCCCGTGGGGCGCATATCTGGGTGCTGAAGCGCTGGAGAACGGCATCGATGCCATGGTCTCCTCATGGAACCGCGTTGCGCCAAATACCCTGCCAACCGCCGCTAAAGCAGGGGGTAACTACCTCTCCTCACTGCTGGTGGGCAGCGAAGCTCGTCGTCACGGCTATCAGGAAGGGATCGCGCTGGATACCAATGGCCTGATCTCCGAAGGTGCAGGCGAAAACCTGTTTGAAGTTAAAGATGGCGTGCTCTATACACCGCCATTTACCTCTTCGGCACTGCCGGGTATCACCCGCGATGCCATCATCACGCTGGCGCGCGATATGGGCATTGAAGTGCGTGAGCAGACGCTGTCGCGTGAATCACTTTACCTGGCAGACGAAATCTTTATGTCAGGCACCGCCGCAGAAATCACACCAGTGCGCAGCGTTGATCGCATTCAGGTTGGCGAAGGCAAACGTGGTCCGGTCACCAAACGTATCCAGGAAGCCTTCTTTGGCCTGTTCACTGGCGAAACCGAAGACAAATGGGGCTGGTTAGATCCGGTTAATCCATAATCAGATACAGCGCGGGCGTCATCTGACGTCCGCGAGCTTATTCTTACTGGAGTAAATAGAGTATGCCTAAGTACCGTTCCGCCACTACCACCCACGGCCGCAATATGGCGGGTGCCCGTGCCTTATGGCGCGCGACAGGAATGACCGACGACGATTTCGGCAAGCCGATTATCGCTGTGGTTAACTCATTCACCCAATTTGTACCTGGCCACGTTCACCTGCGCGACCTGGGTAAACTGGTTGCCGAACAGATCGAAGCGGCTGGCGGTGTGGCTAAAGAGTTCAACACCATCGCGGTGGATGACGGTATTGCCATGGGTCATGGCGGCATGCTGTATTCACTGCCTTCGCGCGAACTGATTGCTGACTCGGTCGAGTACATGGTCAACGCGCACTGCGCCGACGCCATGGTCTGCATCTCCAACTGCGACAAAATCACCCCAGGTATGCTGATGGCGTCCCTGCGCCTCAATATCCCGGTGATCTTTGTTTCCGGCGGCCCGATGGAAGCGGGTAAAACCAAGCTTTCTGATCAGATCATCAAGCTGGACCTGGTGGATGCGATGATTCAGGGTGCCAACCCGAACGTCAGCGATGCCGACAGCGATCAGATTGAACGCTCTGCCTGCCCGACCTGCGGCTCCTGTTCTGGTATGTTCACCGCCAACTCGATGAACTGCCTGACTGAAGCACTCGGCCTGTCGCAGCCTGGCAACGGTTCACTGCTGGCAACGCACGCCGATCGCAAAGAGCTGTTCATCAATGCCGGTAAGCGCATCGTCAGTCTGACCAAGCGCTACTACGAGCAGGATGACGTCAACATGCTGCCGCGTAACATCGCAAACAAGGCCGCGTTCGAAAACGCCATGATGCTGGATATCGCCATGGGCGGTTCCACCAACACCGTACTGCACCTGCTGGCGGCGGCACAGGAAGGCGACATCGACTTCAATATTTCCGACATCGATCGCCTGTCACGTAAAGTGCCTCAGCTGTGTAAAGTCGCGCCAAGCACCCCGAAATACCACATGGAAGATGTGCATCGCGCGGGCGGCGTTTTTGCCATTCTCGGCGAGCTGGATCGCGCAGGCCTGTTCGACAGCAGCGCCCGTAATATCCTGCAGCAGACGATGCGTGAAACACTGGATCAGTACGACATCATGCTGACCAAAGATCAGGCGGTTAAAGATATGTTCCGCGCTGGCCCGGCGGGCATCCGTACCACCCAGGCATTCTCGCAGAACTGCCGCTGGGACACGCTGGATGATGACCGTGCCGAAGGCTGTATCCGTACCCGCGAAAATGCTTACTCGCAGGATGGCGGTCTGGCCGTGCTTTACGGCAATATCGCCGAAGATGGCTGTATCGTTAAAACGGCGGGCGTCGACAAAGAGATTCTGACCTTCACCGGTCCGGCTAAAGTCTATGAAAGTCAGGATGACGCGGTAGAAGCGATTCTGGGCGGCAAAGTCGTAGCAGGCGACGTGGTCGTCATCCGCTACGAAGGACCAAAAGGCGGACCGGGCATGCAGGAAATGCTCTATCCGACCACCTATCTGAAATCGATGGGCCTGGGCAAAAGCTGTGCACTGATCACTGACGGTCGCTTCTCCGGCGGTACATCGGGCCTCTCTATCGGTCACGCTTCGCCTGAAGCAGCCAACGGCGGCACCATTGCGCTGGTCAAAGATGGCGACACCATTGAAATCGATATCCCTAATCGCGGCATCAAACTCGCTGTGCCGGATAACGAACTGCACGCCCGCCGTGAAGAGCAGCAGGCACGTGGCGATGCGGCGTATACGCCGGTCAATCGCCAGCGTGAAGTCTCCTTTGCGCTGCGTGCTTACGCATTACTCGCGACCAGTGCTGACAAAGGCGCCGTCCGCGATAAGAGCAAGCTGGGAGGCTAAAAATGGCCGAGTCTCAACCGCTACCTGACGCGCCTGGCGGCGCCGAATATTTGCGCGCAGTGCTGCGTTCCCCGGTGTATGAAGTTGCACAGGTGACGCCGCTGCAGGTTATGGAAAAAATTTCAGCGCGTCTCGGCAACACCATTCTGGTGAAGCGGGAAGATCGCCAGCCGGTGCACAGTTTCAAAGTGCGCGGTGCTTACGCGATGATTGCCGGTCTGAACGAAGAGCAGAAAGCGCGCGGCGTGGTGACGGCGTCAGCCGGTAACCATGCGCAGGGCGTGGCACTCTCCGCGACGAAACTGGGCATCAAGTCACTGATTGTGATGCCGCTGGCGACCGCAGACATCAAGGTTGATGCAGTGCGCGCATTTGGCGGTGAGGCTTTCCTGTTTGGCGCCAACTTTGATGAGGCGAAAGCCAAAGCGATAGAACTCGCTGAACAGCGCGGCTACACCTTCGTGCCGCCATTTGACCATCCGGCTGTCATTGCCGGACAGGGCACGCTGGCGATGGAGCTGTTGCAGCAGGATGCGCACCTCGACCGGGTCTTTGTCCCGGTTGGCGGCGGCGGTCTGGCGGCCGGCGTGGCTGTGCTGATTAAGCAACTCATGCCGCAAATCAAAGTGATTGCGGTGGAATCAGAAGATTCAGCCTGCCTGAAAGCTGCACTGGAAGCGGGTCATCCGGTCGATCTGCCGCGCGTCGGGCTGTTTGCCGAAGGCGTAGCGGTCAAACGGATTGGCAGCGAAACTTTCCGGCTCTGTCAGGCTTACATCGATGACATTATCACCGTCGATAGCGATGCGATTTGCGCGGCGATGAAAGATCTGTTCGAAGATGTTCGTGCCGTGGCGGAGCCGTCTGGCGCGCTGGCGCTGGCGGGCATGAAAAAGTATATCCAGCAGCACGAGATCAAAGGCGAGCGGCTGGCGCATGTGTTATCAGGTGCCAACGTCAACTTCCACGGCCTGCGTTACGTCTCCGAGCGTTGTGAGCTGGGCGAACAGCGTGAAGCGCTGCTGGCCGTCACCATCCCGGAACAGCAGGGCAGCTTCCTGCGCTTCTGCCAGACGCTGGGCGGACGTTCCATCACCGAGTTCAACTACCGCTACGCGGATGCGGACAAAGCCTGCATCTTTGTTGGCGTGCGTCTGACCCGTGGCGTGGAGGAGCGTAGCGAAATCATCAGCGAGCTCACCAGCGGCGGTTATCAGGTGGTCGATCTTTCAGATGATGAGATGGCGAAATTGCACGTGCGCTACATGGTGGGTGGACGTCCCTCCAAGCCGCTGCGTGAACGGCTCTTCAGCTTTGAATTCCCGGAGGCACCTGGCGCATTGCTGAAGTTCCTGCAGACGCTGGGCACTCACTGGAATATCTCGCTGTTTCATTACCGCAGCCACGGCACCGACTATGGTCGTGTGCTGGCAGCTTTTGAACTCGGCAGCGATGAGCCACGTTTCGAGGAGCATCTCACCGATCTGGGTTACGACTTTCATGACGAAAGCCAGAACCCGGCGTTCCGCTTCTTCCTGTCAGGCAACTGATTACAGCTGGCTCCAGAAAGCACTGATCAGCGGCTCTCCGAGCCGCTTTTTTTGCACGCAAATGCCGAGCTCGAACGGTGCAACCGAGTCAATATTCTCCAGTAACAGCACGCGGTTACGCACCGGGTCCGGGCTGTTCTCCAGCACCACATCCGGCAACAGTGCAATACCACAGCCCAGCGCCACCATTGAGACAATCGCCTCATGACCCGATACTGTGGCGTAAATCACCGGATTCGGTATGCGCTGACGGCGGAACCAGAGGTCGATACGCCGTCGTGCAGGCCCCTGCACCGGCAGGATAAACGGAATTTTTGACCAGTCGGGCTGCGGCTGTGTGGCCTGGGTGCGAACAGCACAGGGCAGCGCAGGCGCAATCAGTACCAGCGGGATCAGCCCCAGTGGCATAAAATCAATGCTGGCGGGCAGGGTTTCAGGCCGTCCCGCAATCGCCAGATCGGCATCGCCGGAGTGCACTTTTTCCACCGCATCCGCGGCATCGCCGGTATCCAGTTTGATTTCAACCTGCGGATGTTCAGCGCGAAAACGGTCAAGGATTGGCGGCAGATGACTATAGGCCGCCGTCACAGAACAGAACAGGCGTAGTTCGCCGCTGAGTGATGGGCCGTTAAGATCCATCACATGGCGCAGTTGCTGATACTGCAAAAGTGTCTGCTGGGCAAACTGGCGCAGGCGTTCGCCCGCTTCCGTCAGCGTCACGGTGCGGTTATCGCGCAGAAACAGCGCATGGCCGACATCTTCTTCAAGCCGCTGGATCTGGCGTGACAGCGTGGAAGGGCTGACGTGCATAGCACGCGCAGTGCGCCCGAAGTGGCAGCTTTCTGCCAGATGAAGAAACAGCTTCAGATCCCGTAAATCCATGTGCGCGTCGCCTCTGGGTGGTGTTGCATTTATTGCAATGTGACGTTGTTAATATATCAATTTAAGCAACAGAATTCCTGTCATATGATGGGGTCATTCGCGGCGCTGCATGATTCGCCGTTCCTGAACAAAAAAAGCAAACACAACCTTACCGGAGTACTCATGGCTAACTATTTCAACACATTGAACCTGCGCAACCAGCTGGCGCAATTAGGCAAATGTCGTTTCATGGCGCGTGATGAATTCGCGGATGGTGCCAGTTTCCTGAAAGGCAAAAAAGTCGTTATCGTTGGCTGTGGTGCGCAGGGCCTGAACCAGGGTCTGAACATGCGTGATTCCGGTCTGGACGTCGCCTATGCACTGCGTGCCGAAGCGATTGCGGAAAAACGCCCTTCATGGCGCAAAGCGACCGATAACGGTTTCAAAGTGGGGACTTACGAAGATCTGATCCCGCAGGCTGACCTGGTGGTTAACCTGACTCCAGACAAGCAGCACTCTGCTGTGGTTCAGGCTGTTCAGCCGCTGATGAAAGATGGCGCTGCGCTGGGTTACTCACACGGTTTCAACATCGTTGAAGTGGGCGAAAGCATTCGTAAAGACATCACCGTCGTGATGGTGGCACCGAAGTGCCCGGGAACTGAAGTGCGTGAAGAGTACAAACGTGGCTTTGGTGTGCCGACGCTGATCGCGGTTCACCCGGAAAACGATCCTAAAGGCGAAGGCATGGCGATTGCTAAAGCCTGGGCAGCAGCGACTGGCGGCGATCGTGCTGGCGTACTGGAGTCCTCCTTCGTAGCAGAAGTGAAATCAGACCTGATGGGTGAGCAGACTATCCTGTGCGGTATGTTGCAGGCCGGTTCACTGCTCTGCTTCGACAAGCTGGTGGCTGAAGGGACCGACCCGGCTTACGCAGAAAAACTGATTCAGTTCGGCTGGGAAACCATCACCGAGTCACTGAAATTTGGTGGTATCACCCTGATGATGGATCGTCTTTCTAACCCGGCGAAGCTGCGCGCTTATGCACTGTCGGAACAGCTGAAAACCATCATGGCGCCGCTGTTCCAGAAGCACATGGATGACATCATCTCCGGTGAATTCTCTTCCGGCATGATGGCTGACTGGGCGAATGATGATAAAAACCTGCTGACCTGGCGTGAAGAGACCGGCCAGACCGCATTCGAAACCGCCTCACAGTATGAAGGCAAAATCGAAGAGCAGGAGTACTACGACAAAGGTGTTGTGATGGTAGCGATGGTTAAAGCGGGCGTTGAGCTGGCGTTTGAAACCATGGTAGACGCTGGCATCATTGAAGAGTCTGCTTACTACGAATCACTGCATGAGCTGCCGCTGATTGCGAATACCATCGCCCGTAAGCGTCTGTATGAAATGAACGTGGTTATCTCTGATACTGCCGAATATGGTAACTATCTGTTCTCCTTCGCCGCAGTTCCGCTGCTGAAAGAGTTCATGACCACATTGCAGCCAGGCGATCTGGGTAAAGCGGTTGAAGGCACGCAGGTCGACAATGCGCAGCTGCGTGACGTCAACGAAGCCGTTCGCCAGCATCCGATTGAAACCGTTGGCCGCAAACTGCGTGGCTACATGACCGACATGAAGCGTATCGCTGTCGCGGGCTAATAAACCTCTTCACCATTTTCAGCAAAACAAACCCCGGCTTGCCGGGGTTTTTTATTTGTGAACACTGCCTGGAAGGTTCGCTGTAGGAACGGTGCCTGCACTGCCTGCTTCGCTGTAAGATCGAGCCTGTACAGGCAATACGGTCAGATCGGAAAGACGCAAAACCCGCCATCCCTGGCATGCTCTGCCCGCGCGATTACGCACCTCATCCCTGAGCCTTTCGCCTGACCTCAGGGCGATGCTTTTTAGCCCTTCAGGGGTCATGTCTATCCCCTGATGCCCCCTCTGTTTACTGAATCCAATCCATAAAAAAACCCGGCGGCTGCCGGGTTTCACTGATCTTCATCCAATCGGATTAAACGTCATACAGCGTCTGATTACGTGTCTCTTTACAGGCGAGTAACGCAATCAGCGTCAGTACGGCCATCGATGCCAGATACAGCCCCACCGCCTGCAAACCATAATGCGCATTCAGCCAGGTCGCGATATAAGGCGCAACGGAGGCACCCAGAATCGAGGAGAGGTTATAGGAGAACGATGCGCCGGTATAACGCACTTCCGTCGGGAACAGCTCTGGCAGCAGCGCGCCCATCGGGCCAAACGTCAGCCCCATAATGCTCAGACCCAGCAGCAGAAACGCCATCACCAGTGCCTGCGAACCCGAACCGAGCATCGTCGGGAACAGGAACGAAAACGCGATAATCATCAGCGTAATAGTAATCATCGTCTTGCGACGACCAAAACGGTCAGCCAGCAAACCGGCAATCGGCACCATCACGCCAAAACCGATCACCGCCAGCATCAGCATCCACAGCATGCTGTTACGCGGGATGCCCAGACCAGCAGGCGCTGCCGTGGTGCCATAACTCATCGAATAGACAGTCATGATATAGAACAGCGTATAGGTCGCCAGCATGATAAAGGTGCCGAGAATCGTGGCGGTCAGATGCTTGCTCAGCAGCGCCGCAATCGGCACCCGAACCTGCTTTTTCTCTTTCTGCACTTTGGCAAACACCGGGCTTTCATGCAGTGACACGCGGACATAGAGGCCAATCAACACCAGCACTGCAGAGAGAATAAACGGCACGCGCCAGCCCCACTGCATAAATTGCTCGTCGGTCAGCAGCCATGAAAGCAGCAAAAAAGTCCCGTTAGCGAAGAAAAAGCCAATCGGCGCACCCAGTTGAGGGAACGAACCATAAAGCGCACGCTTCTTTGCCGGTGCATTTTCCGTCGCCAGCAGCGCCGCGCCACCCCATTCACCGCCCAGCCCCAGTCCCTGACCAAAACGCGCCAGCGCCAGTAGCAGCGGTGCCATCACGCCGATCGTCTCATAGCTGGGCAGCAGACCAATTACCACGGTAGAAATGCCCATGGTCAGCAGCGAGGCAACCAGCGTGGCTTTGCGACCCACGCGATCGCCAAAATGACCAAACACCGCTGAGCCAATCGGACGCGCGATAAAGGCGATAGCGAAAGTGGCCAGCGACTGTAGCGTCGCGACCGTGGCATCACCCTGCGGGAAGAAAATGTGCGGGAAAACAATCACCGCAGCCGTGGCATAAATATAAAAGTCGAAGAATTCGATGGCCGTACCGACCAGCGAGGCAATCACCACTTTACTGCGTGAGTTAACCGGCGTGGGATCCTGCTGTTTGTCGAGCGTGTCTGTGAGAGAGGCTTGCATAACTGTTTCTTATTTGTAAATACAGACAAAGAATCTTACGCATCTGCCAGAGCGCATTCAATGATGAAAACCCGCGCCGCGTCTGGCTTCAGCGGGTGAAAAGTGGATAATTTGTGTGGTACTGCGAATAGCGGGTGATACCGGGGTAAACCGGACGATATCTGGCGGGATACTCTAAGAAAGGGCTAAATAAAAGTGACCCCTCAGCTATTCATCCTGTTATCTGATGAAAAAATAGCCGAGGGGTGATATTTTCCGCTGTTGTTAACGGATTACGATGTTTTGTGTCGGGAGGCGCTGCCCCCTTCGCGCATCTGTGGGTCATCTTTATATTTGGCCGTGGCGATCCATGCCGCACAGAACAGCGTCAGGCGGGCAAAGAAGTAGAAGAACGCCATCAGGCCGAGTACGGAACCAAAGGCCGCACCGGAAGGCGACGTCGCCATCTTCGGCAGCGTCAGCGTCATGACAAACTTGATCACCTCAAAGCCGATTGCCGCCAGCAGTGTGCCGCGGAACAGTGCTTTTTTACGCGGCTTATGACGCGGCAGGATCCAGAAAATCCACAGGAACAGCAGATAGTTAGCCATGACAGAAATCGAAGTGGCGATGATGGTCAGTGCAGGCCGTAACCAGTCGATGCCATCCAGGCCCAGTGCACTCACGGTAGAGGCCTGCGCAGAACCGGCTACCGAGGTCAGCGACAGCGTAATCACCAGCGCCAGCATCAGTCCAGCCAGCGATAGCAGATCGCGGATGTAACGTTTCCAGATCTTCTCTTTGTCATCCGGTTTGCGTTCCCAGACGTCGCGCGACTGGGCACGAATCGCTTCACGCAGGTTGCCCATCCAGTTAAGACCGGAGTAGAGCGCCAGCAGTAAACCGGTGATACCCACGGTGGCGCGCTGTTGAATGGCGGTATTCACCGTATTCTTCAACGTGGTCGCCAGCGTCGGATCGCTGATGCTGCTGACAATTTTGTTGATGATATCAGTCAGCAGATCCGGATTTGATGCCAGCACAAAACCCACGGCGGCAAATGACACCATCAGAATGGGAATCAGCGACAAAAATGAGAAATAGGTAATGGCCGCACCAAACTGGCTGCCGAGCCGATCGTTAAAGCGGTCAAGGGCGCGGATAAAATGCGCCACCGCAGGAATAGCCTGAAACCAGGTGGCGAAACGCGACACGCGATCAATGGATTCATCCACGGTGTGATTGCCGGTTTTAATGTCGATAAGCGGCTTTTGTGGCTGCAAATCCTGTGGGTTTTCCTGCTTGTCTGTCATAGACCTTCACTGTCCTGTTTATCATTAAAATCAAAGTATAGCCGCTCAGGTGACGTACTCCTGTAACACCTGACTCAGCCACTCCATAAATACCCGCACGCGACGTGCCACATTGCGGCGGTGCGGATAGAGCAGATGGATTGGCATCGGTCTGGCGGGGAAGCGATGCAACACTTCCACCAGCTCGCCCCTTTCCAGTAATGTCTGAATCCCGGCGGCAGGCACCTGAATAATGCCTAATCCTGCCAGACAGGCGGCGCGATAGGTTTCAGTGCTGTTCACCGTCACCACGCCGCCGGTATGAACGTAATGGCACTGCCTGCCATCAAAATATTCAAACCCGGGTGATGCCTGACCGAGCTGCTGGCTGTAATGCACCATCGCATGCTGCGACAGCTCTTCCAGACGCGTCGGCATGCCGAACCGCGAAAGGTAGCCAGGGCTGGCACAGTTGATCAAGGTGTGGGTACCAATTTTTCGCGCAATCAGGCCTGAATCTTTGAGTTCTCCGACCCGAAGTACACAATCAAACCCTTCGCGGATAACATCCACCTGCCGGTCGCTGCTGCTCAGCTCAATCTCCACACCGGGGTAGTGCTGCAAAAATTCTGGCAGCCTTGGCAGGACAAAACCGGTGGCCATCGCTACCGACATATCGACCCGCAGTTTACCGCTGAGTGAGGCGGGTTCGTGCTGGAACAGGCTGTCTAAATCGTCAATCATCGACAATAAATCCAGACAGCGATCGTAATAAACTAATCCATCCTGGGTCAGCTGCACCCGGCGCGTGGTGCGATGCAGCAAACGTGTTGCCATTTGATTCTCCAGCGCCTGAATCTGTCGCGATACGCTGCCTTTTGGTACGCCTAAACTCTCTGCGGCGCGGGTAAAACTGCCCATTTCGGCCACCCGCACAAACACCTGCATTGCGTGAATTTTGTCCATGTTGTTCACCGATTGTTGTCTTTATTGAAACAGTGATGCGCGTTTAACCCTGTTTATAGATCAATAATTCGCGAATATCCTTAACCCGTGTTCAATTTTTCAACAGGCGAGAGCGATGAATCAGAAAATAGCGTTAATTACCGGTGGAAACCGTGGTTTAGGCCGAAATGGAGCCTTAAAACTGGCTGCCAGAGGCACCGATATCATTCTGACGTACCGCAGCCATGCCGATGAGGCGCAGGCGGTCGTAAAGGAAATTGAGGCGCTGGGAAGGCGCGCCGTGGCGCTGGCCCTGGATGTCGGCGAAACCGGCCAGTTCGATCGCTTTGTCGGAGAAGTGAATCAGGCGCTTCAGCAGCAGTGGCAATGTGAGCGCTTTGATTATTTAGTGAACAATGCCGGTCACGGACACTACAAGCCCTTTACCGACACCACCGAGGCGGAATTTGATGCGCTGGTGAATGTGCATTTTAAAGGGCCTTACTTTCTCACCCAGAAACTGCTGCCGCTGATCAACGACGGCGGCCGCATCCTGAATATTTCCAGCGGGCTGACCCGGCTGGTCTATCCTGGCTCTTCGACCTATGCGTCGATGAAAGGGGCGATGGAAGTCCTGACGCGCTATCAGGCGAAAGAGCTGGGCGAACGGCGCATTCGCGTCAATATCCTGGCGCCTGGTGCGATAGAGACCGACTTCGGTGGTGGCCGTGTACGCGACACCCGCGAGATTAACGATCAGATTGCCGGACTGACGGCGCTTGGCCGGGTCGGACTGCCGGATGATATCGGCGATGCCATCAGTGCGATCCTGAGTGACGAAACCGGCTGGATTACCGCGCAGCGTATTGAAGCGTCAGGCGGTCAGGGAATTTAACGGCGGGCGGCGTCGCGGTTAACACGACGCCGCCGCCTTTCACAGCGTAATGGTGCCATCAATGACGGTAACCGTATTGCCGCCAATCCAGATGGTCTCACCGGCGAAAGATACGTTCACCCGGCCTGCACGCTGCAGGGCCGTTCCCTGGCGAACGCGATAGGCGGTGGTATGGCCTGCCGCTGCGAAGTAACGCGCCAGACAGGCGTTGGCGCTGCCGGTCACCGGATCTTCGGTCAGGCTACCATGCTCTACCAGCAGGCCACGCACTTCATACTGCTCAGGCTCGCCCTCAGGTAAGCGGCCAAACGGCATCACGCCCGCCACACCTGCATGTTTAATCAGGCGCTGCAAATCGCTGACATTGGGCTGCAGCGCCAGCACGGCGTCGGCGGTGATCATCGGTACCAGCAGCCAGCGAATTCCCATATCCACGATGGTCGGGCTTTGCGTCAGATCGAACGCATTGCTGTTAAAGGCGTTCCCCATCAGCGCATCCTGCCACGGCATCAGGGTGGCAGCAGGTGCGGCAAACGCCAGTTCACCTGTTTCACCCATCTTTACCGTCACGTTACCGACGCCGCACTCCTGCACAATTTCACCCGGTGTACGGATTGGCCAGCCCGCCTCCAGTAGCGCGTGCGCGGTGCCCAGCGTCGGATGACCGGCAAATGGCAGCTCGCCTTCCACGGTAAAAATACGTACCCGGTAGTCCGCCTCTTCGTGCTGTGGCGGCAGCACAAAGGTGGTTTCTGACAGGTTAGTCCAGCGGGCAATCGCTGCCAGCTGGCTATCGCTTAACCCCTGAGCATCCATAATCACCGCCAGCGGATTGCCATTAAAGGCGGATGAGGTAAACACATCGACTTGCTTAAACGCGACCTTCATTGTGACTCCTTGCTCTGGGTTCAGTGTGGCCTTTTCTCTGCCGGATGATTGCTTATAACAGCTAACAGCGTTATCAATAAGTTAAAGATTTTATCGGAGACTCTGAATGCTAACGATCCTGGGACGCGCCTCCTCAATCAACGTGCGCAAAGTTTTATGGCTGTGTGACGAGCTTGACCTTGCGTATCAGCGCGAAGAGTGGGGCGACGGCTTCCGCTCAACCCACCTGCCGGAATTCATGGCACTGAATCCGAATGCGATGGTGCCGGTTCTGAAAGATGATGACTTTGTGATGTGGGAGTCCAATGCCATTCTGCGCTATCTGGCGAATGCCTATGGCGGCGAATGGCTCTATCCTCATCATCCGCAAACGCGGGCGCCTGTGGATCAGTGGATAGACTGGCAAGCCACCGAACTCAACACCTCCTGGCGCTACGCATTTATGTCGCTGGTGCGAAATTCACCGGCTCATCAGGATCCACGTCTGCTGGCGGCAGCCAGTAAAGGCTGGGCACACACCATGAGCATTCTCAATCAGCAACTGGAAAAAACCGGTCGCTACGTTGCCGGGCGTAATTTCACGCTGGCAGATATTCCGATCGGTCTGGCGGTGAACCGCTGGTTTGAAACCCCGCTCGACCATCCCGATTACCCTGCGGTGCGGACTTATTATGAGCGCCTGACTGAACGTCGCGGCTATACCGTCTGGGGCCGCAACGGTACACCCTGAGCCTCGCCGCACGGGATTCCTGCCAGTTCACAGGCGATTTCACCCGCGCGCTGAATTGCCCGGGAGTAGCGCGCATCAAACGGATAGCAGCAGGAGAGTCGCAGCGCATGGTTGTAGCGTTCGCTCAGTGAATAGAGCGCGCCAGGCGTGACGCAAATTTGCTCCTGCAGCAGTCGATCAAACATCTCGGTGGTATTCACGCCGCCCGGTAACTCGACCCAGAAGACGAAGCCGCCACGCGGCAGCGTTGCGCGCGTGCCCTCCGGGAAGTAGCGGGCGATCAGACCCCGCGCCTCATCCAGGTTAGCTGCGTAACGACGGCGCAGCGTGCGCAAATGGTGGTCGTAACCGCCGGAAGCGAGAAACTCCGCCAGCGTTTCAGACAGCAGGGCGGACTCGGCCATCGATGACACTGCTTTCAGCCGGGCAATCGCATCATGAAAACGGCCAGCGGCGGTCCAGCCAATACGGAAATCGGGGGCCACAGTTTTGGTGAAGCTGGTGCAGTAGATCACCCAGCCATCGCGATCAAAGGCTTTCACGGCGGGCGAGAGCGGCCAGTCGAACTGCAACTCGTCATATAGCCCATCTTCTATCAGCGGAACGTGGTAAGTATTCACTAACTTCGCCAGCCGCTTCTTGTTCTCCAGCGACATACCGCAGCCCAGCGGGTTCTGCGCGCTCGGCATCGCAATCAGTGCCTTAATGCGCTGCTCCTGCAGCAGCATCTCCAGTGCATCCAGCGACAGCCCATGCTGCGGGTCGGTGGGGATTTCCAGCGCCTTCAGGCCGAGCGAGGCCAGCAGCGGGAAGAGGAAGAAGTAGGTCGGTGACTCCAGCCCGACGCAGTCACCAGGCTGCGTAACCGCCCGCAATGCCAGCTGAAGTGCCTCCATGCAGCCATGAGTCAGGGTGATCTCATCGGCGGTGAGCGTCTGCCCGGCGTGCAGCGCCCGTCGCGCTATCTCCTCCCGTAAGCGCTCACTACCGGGCGGAAGCGCATAGCGACCGATCATGTTGGGATGACGGCGCAACAAGGAGGCCGTAATCCGGGCGATGCGCACCGCAGGAAACAGTTCACTATCCTGCGGGCAGGCCAGAGAGATATTGGTGTAGTCCGGATGATTCTGCGCCGCAAATACCTTATCGATCAGGTCGAGCTTGCCGCTGCTGGGGTCGCGTACCCGGGTCTTATGCTGACCGTGACGGGTTACGGCAGGCAACACGCCGCGCACGTAATAGCCCGACTGCGGTCGCGCCTCAATCAACCCGCGATCTTCCAGCATCTGCCAGGCGTTGAGCACCGTATTGACGCTAACCTGGTGTGACTGGGCAACACGGCGAATCGCCGGCAGGCGTTTGCCCGGTTTCAGCGTGCCCTGATGGATGGCCTCAGCGAAGCTGTCTGCCAGCTGCTGATAGAGCGGCTGATCGGAAGTAGGAGCAAGGGACACAGTCGCCTCCGGTCTGGATGGGTACAATTGCTGTTAATAAGAACTGTATCCATAACAATAGTGATTTTGTGTCACTGTTACCATCCCTTTCCCCGCCGTAGCATAGAATTCTGCCCACTTTTCAGGAGAGCCATCATGCTCGATCCCTCTTTCTTCAGTTACGTTACCGTGATGTCCATTACGCCAGGCCCGAACAACCTGTTGCTGGCGACCTCCGGGGTCAATTTTGGCATGCGGCGAACCCTGCCGATGGTGTTCGGCATACTAGTGGGCTGTGCGGTGCAGACGGTGATGGCTGGCATGGCGCTGGAGGTGTTACTGCACTGGATGGCGGCGATTCGCCTGCCGCTGACGCTGGCAGGCTGTAGCTATCTGATGTGGTTATCCTGGAAGATTTTTCGCGCCGGTGCACCCGAAGCGCGAACCCGCCCACAGCCGATGACGCTGGTGGGCGGCGCCTGCTTCCAGGCGGTCAATCCTAAAGCCTGGCTGATGGCCACCAACGTCGCGCTGCTTTACAGCGGCAGCAACGGCGTGCTGACGGTGATGATCGGCTTTATGCTGCTCAATCTGCCCTGCATCCTGATCTGGGCTGCGCTGGGCGATCGCCTGCGCAGCCATCTGCAGATTGCCTGGAAGCGTCAGCTGTTTAACAGCCTGATGGCGCTGTCGCTGGTGGCGACCACCATCTGGATGCTGACCGACGCGCTGCTGGCCGCTTAATCAGGTGCACCCGGCGCGGTGGCCGACGGCCATTTCCAGTTCTGTACTTCCGGCAAATCTTCGCCATGTTCACGAACATAGCGATGATGCTCCGCCAGACGCTGCTGTAAATCTTCCAGCAGCTCCGGATGGGCATCGGCCAGGCCCGGCACGCGCAGAATCGCCTCCTGCGCCAGATGATAGCGGTCAAGCTCGTTCAGCACCGTCATATCAAATGGCGTGGTAGTGGTTCCCTCTTCATTAAAGCCGCGCACATGGAAGTTGCGGTGATTGGTGCGTGAATAGGTCAGCCGATGTATCAGCGTCGGATAGCCGTGGAAGGCAAAGATCACCGGTTTATCCTGGGTAAACAGTGCGTCGAATTCCGCATCAGATTTGCCATGCGGATGCTGATCTTCCGGCTGCAGCGCCAGCAGATCGACCACGTTCACCACGCGGATGCGCAGTTCGGGCAACATCTCACGCAGCAGATCCACCGCCGCCATGGTTTCCATAGTCGGCACATCACCGGCGCAGGCCATCACCACATCCGGCTGGTCATTCTCCGGTGTGGTGCCCGCCCAGCGCCACTCGCCCATACCCGCTTCACAATGGGTCACCGCACTGGCCATATCCAGCCACTGCGGCGCAGGCTGTTTGCCCGCCACAATCACATTAATCCGATCCCAGGTGCGCAGGCAGTGATCGCCCACCCACAGCAGCGTATTAGCATCGGGCGGCAGATAGATGCGCACGATGTCCGCTTTCTTGTTGGCGACATGATCGATAAAGCCCGGATCCTGATGGCTGTAACCATTGTGGTCCTGACGCCAGACGTGCGAAGAGAGCAGATAATTCAGTGACGAGATCGGTTTGCGCCAGCCCAGTTTACGTGACACTTTCAGCCACTTGGCGTGCTGGTTAAACATCGAATCGACGATATGAATAAAAGCTTCATAGCAGTTGAACAGCCCGTGGCGACCGGTCAGGAGATAGCCTTCAAGCCAGCCCTGACACTGATGCTCACTGAGGATTTCCATCACCCGGCCATCCCGCGCCAGCTGCTCATCGTACGGCTCGGTTCGTTCCAGCCAGGTGCGGCTGGTCACATCGAAGACAGGTGTCAGGCGGTTAGAGGCGGTTTCATCCGGGCCAAACAGGCGGAAATTATCGCGGTTCCGCTGGAACAGTACGCTGAGATAGCGCCCCAGATGCTCAGTGGCCTGCGCCATCTCCGTGCCTGGCTCGCTGACATCGCAGGCAAACTCCGCAATGTCAGGTGCATCCAGCTCACGGCGTAGCAGGCCGCCATTGGCATAAGGCGAAGCCCCCATGCGTTTTTCGCCTTCCGGTGCCAGCGCCTGCAGTTCTGGCTTCAGGCGACCCTGTTCATCAAACAGGTCGTCGGGCTGATAGCTGCGCATCCACGTTTCAAGGATCTGTCGATGACCTTCATCTTCACGACAGGCCGCGACCGGCACCTGATGCGCGCGCCAGAAATTCTCCACTTTTTTGCCATCCACCGTTTTTGGGCCGGTCCAGCCTTTGGGGCTGCGCAGGATAATCATCGGCCAGCGTGGCACGTCGGTGCTGGCGTTGCCGCTGCGCGCCTCACGCTGATACTCAGCGATCTTATTGAAGGCGTTATCCAGTGCCTCCGCCATCAGCGGATGCATTTTTTCCGGCTCATGCCCGCAGACGAATATTGGCTCATAGCCATAGCCGCTGAATAGCTGGTGCAGATCCTCATCGCTGCTTCGACCCAGTAGCGTCGGGTTAGCAATCTTGTAGCCATTAAGATGCAGAATCGGCAGCACCGCGCCGTCACGTTCAGGATTGAGGAATTTGATGCCGTGCCAGCTGGAGGCCAGCGGCCCGGTCTCCGCTTCGCCGTCGCCAATCACGCACGGCACCACCAGATCGGGATTATCGAAGGCCGCACCAAAGGCATGAGAGAGTGAGTAGCCCAGCTCACCGCCTTCATTAATCGAGCCGGGCGTTTCCGGCGCCGCATGGCTGGGAATGCCACCCGGAAAGGAGAACTGTTTAAACAGGCGCTGCATGCCTGCCGCATCCTGAGAGATGTGCGGATAAATTTCGCTGTAGCTGCCCTCCAGCCAGGTATTCGCCACCATGCCGGGGCCGCCATGACCTGGCCCGCAGATGTAGATCATATTCAGGTCGCGCAGGCGAATAACACGGTTGAGGTGGGCATAGATAAAATTCAGACCTGGCGTGGTGCCCCAGTGACCCAGCAGACGCGGTTTAATATGTTCCGGCCTGAGTGGCTCGCGCAACAGCGGGTTATCCATCAGGTAAATCTGTCCGACGGAGAGGTAATTCGCCGCCCGCCAGTAGCGGTCGAGCAGGGTAAGTTCGGGTGACGCAGGGGAGTAAGACATGCGGGTTCCTCCTGATCGTTCAGCTAAAAGATGTCTTAACCCTAATAGAGAATCCTCGGAACGACCAGGCAACCGCCCAATAAAAAAGGCCCCGCCATGCGGAGCCTTTTTATCAATGGCGCTGAATTACTTGCCGACGACGAATGCGGTTTCCCGTCCTTCATCGTTGGCCGCCATCGGGGTGACCGGCGAGTAGTCAAGCTGGAGAATACGGCTGGTTTCAGCTAACACTTTTTCTGTCAGCGCCACGTCGCCGTTCAGCTTACGACCCCAGGAGGGGACTACCGCACGGATTTTGTTCTGCCATTCCGGCGAAGCCATCTGCTCAGGACAGACCTTGTGCAGCAGCTCCAGCATGATCGGTGCTGCCGTAGACGCGCCCGGCGAGGCACCCAGCAGAGCTGAAATCGTACCATCCTGTGAAGCGACGACTTCGGTGCCCAGACGCAACACAGCGCCCTCTTTCTCATCTTTTTTTATGATCTGCACACGCTGACCGGCTGTGACAAGGCGCCAGTCCTCCTGTTTCGCCTGCGGCACATAGGCACGCAGCGCGTCCATACGGTCACGGTCACTTTGCAGTACCTGATCCATCAGGTATTTCACCAGATCAAAGCTTTTCAGCCCGACTTTAACCATTGGCAGCATATTGCTGCTGTTCAGCGAGGTGAACATATCCATCAGCGAACCCTGCTTCAGGAACCGGGTCGAGAAGGTGGCGAACGGGCCAAACAGCAACACCTGCTTGCCATCCAGCACGCGGGTGTCGACGTGTGGCACGGACATGGGTGGCGCACCCACGCTGGCTTTGCCGTAGACCTTGGCCATGTGCTGCTCGACGACCTGCGGGTTTTCCGTGACCAGGAACGAACCACCTACCGGGAAACCGGCGTAGCCGTTGGCTTCCGGAATGCCGGCCTTCTGCAACAGCGGTAACGCCGCGCCGCCAGCTCCGATAAATATTTTGCCTGCGGTCAGCGTGCGACGCGTGCCGCTGTTCAGACACTGCAGCGTGACCTGCCAGCGACCATCAGCCAGCTTTTTCAGCTCACGCACTTCCTGACGGAGACGCAGCTGGAAATTCTCTTTCTTCTCTAACGTGGCAATTAACTGACGGGTGATTTCACCGAAGTTCACATCGGTACCCATCTCCGTCCAGGTCGCGGCCACTTTCTGGCTGCGGTCACGGCCATTCATCACCAGCGGGATCCAGCGGGCAATCTGCTGCGGATCTTCGGAGTAGGCCATGCCACGGAACAGGGTGCTTTTCTGCAGTGCCTGGAAGCGCTTGCGCAGGAAGTCGACGTTGTCGTCACCCCAGACAAAGCTCATGTGCGGCGTACTGTGAATAAAGCTTTTAGGATTGCGCAGATTGCCTTTCTGGACCTGATAAGCCCAGAACTGGCGGGAAATCTGGAACGATTCGTTGATCGTTATCGCTTTGGAGATGTCGATGCTGCCATCGGTCTGCTGAGGTGTATAGTTCAGCTCCGCCAGCGCCGCATGACCGGTGCCCGCGTTATTCCAGCCATTGGATGACTCTTCGGCCACACTATCGAGCCGCTCCACCATTTCGATAGACCAGTCCGGCTCTAACTCCTGCAGCCATGCACCGAGGGTAGCGCTCATCACACCAGCACCAATCAGCAGCACGTCAACGTCTTTGCGCTCCTGCGCGGTAATAGTGGTGTCCTTTGCCATGGCACTCATCGCGAGCGCAAGGTTTACAGCTGAATTGCTCATGAGGCGACATCTCCTCTTCTGTTGACCTGAAGCCCAACAGTTTCGCAGGCGAAATAGTCACGCTTCTTACGAGCGCGTTGCGCTATTTCTCAAAGGTTAAGTCTCAGGTATAGGGTTAAAGCGGTGATAACGCGTTAACTGAACGTTATGCTTAGTCATCTGAATATAACATTCTCGCATCTGAATTAAACATTAGTTTATTTTTTAAATGCAGAAATGATTCAGCATAAGAATTAATCATCAGGCTCAGTGGCGTATTAGCGTTTTTTTAGAGGTAAGTCAGTGAGTTAACTGAAAATCCATGTTGCGGAAAAGCCCCATGCTGGTGCAGTGGCGGAAAGGATGCGAACAGGGCGGAATTATTTAATTAGCTGAAATTTAGCGATTTATTATGCAGCGAGGAATAACAGGAATCGGGAGCAGAGAGCCTTAACGCCCTCTGTTGTAAAAATAATGTTACATTTTTGTGAGTCTTAAAATGCGTTCGCACCCGCGCACGCATCGGATTCACTTATGACTGATTCGCGCTGGCAGGGAGCTTTTTCAGACTTATCGCCATGCGGTTATAGGTGTTCATCAGGCCAATTGCGATGTTCAGATCGACAATCTCTTTTTCACTGAAGTGGACTTTCAGTGCGTTATAGCGAGTGTCTGGCGCGCCCTGCTGAGCAATCAGTGTCAGGCATTCAGCCCAGTGCAGGGCCACCTTTTCTTTATCACTGAACAGCGTGCCGGATTCATGCCAGACAGATGTCAGTACGATCTTATCCCAGCTCATACCCGATTTATTCAGCGCTTTGGTATGCATATCAATGCAGTAGGCGCAGCCGTTAATCTGGGATATGCGCAGGAACAGCAGTTCCAGTAAAGTGAGCGGCAGATCGGTTTGCGCCAGATAACTGTATACGCCGCCCAGCGCTTTCATGCCTGCCGGTGCTGCACTGTGAAAATCAATACGTTCGCTCATCTTATTGCCTCCTGGGGTTGATGAGGCGATTTTCGGCCTTTCAATGGAGCAGATAAAGTGCCAAAAAATGAGAGTCTGACTGGTCCATCACCGTTTTCTACACTCACACTGCAGCGTGGCACTTCACGCGGCCTCAGCGAGCAATTGCGCCAGCTGATTGAACAGGCGATTGGTGAAGGGCGTTTACAGCCCGGCGCACGTCTGCCCTCCTGCCGCGATCTGGCGGCGCAGCTCGGCGTAGCGCGCGGCACCGTTCGTGCCAGCTATGACATGCTGGTTGAGGGTCAGTTTCTGCAGGCCAGAGGCGCGGCGGGCACCTTTGTCAGCGCATTACTACCGCTAAAACCGGCCGGTGCTAATACTGAACGTCTGCTACTGGAGGGCGCAGAAGAATATGACGCGGCACCGCTGACCTTTCAGATGGGCATTCCGGCCAGCGATGCATTCCCGGCGAAAGTCTGGCTGCGCATTCTCCAGCGTCATGCGCGCATGCAGGCCAGCAGAGCGGCCAGCTATCCCGATCCGCGCGGTAGCGTAGCGCTGCGTCAGGCGCTGGTGGCCTACCTGGCGGTGGCACGCGGCCTGCGCTGTCAGGCGGACCAGATCATTATCACCAGCGGTTATGCGGGCGCGATGGGCCTGATTGGGCTGGCGATGGATTTTCAGGGAAAAACAGCCTGGCTGGAAGATCCCGGCTTCTGGGTGGCACGTCGCGCGGTTGAAGCATTGCGTGTCACGCCGGTTTCCGTGCCGGTTGATGCTGAAGGGTTGCAGGTGGAGGCCGGGATTGCCCGCGCGCCGGATGCCGCTTTCGCGCTGGTCACCCCGGGACAGCAGGCGCCGCTTGGCATGACCATGAGCCTGGTACGCCGCCATGAATTGCTGAACTGGGCCAGCCGGGAGCAGCGCTGGATTATCGAAGATGACTATCTCGGCGAGCTTCAGCCCGGCAACCGTGCGGCTCCGGCACTCGCAGCACTCGATAGCGAGGGGCGGGTGCTGCACATCGGTACCTTCAGCAAGACGCTGACGCCGCAACTGCGGCTGGGTTTTATGGTGGTTCCGCCCGCGCTGACGTCGCGCTTCAGCGAGGTCTGCGCGTTGCTTTCGCCTGCATCCTCAGGATTGTTGCACAACGCGGTGGCGGAGTTTCTGCGGGAAGGTCACTTTATGCGGCATCTTCGGCGCATGAAGCGCATCTATCATGAGCGACTGGAACAGATGATCGCGGCGCTCCATCCTCACTTTCCTGACCTGCAACGTGCCGGGCTGGCGGTGATTGTCCGCTTACCCGCCGGTACGCCGGATGAGGCCATTGCGCAGCAGGCGGTGGAGTGGGGCATGGCACCTTCGCCGCTGTCGATCTGGTATCAGCAGGCCGATCAGCGCGGTGCGGGTCTGGTGCTGGGTGCGGCACATCTGCCGCGTGAAGGTTACGCGCGCAGCGCCGAACGGCTAAAAGCCCTGGTCGATGCGCAGGCGGTCAGCCTCTGAACCAGCGACGCCAGACAAAGCGGATAACAAAAAACTCTATGGCGCCCAGCAGCAAAAACCAGACGCAAAACACCACCGTGTAGAGCTGATTCAGATCCTGTAAATGGAACATCTGCAACAGATGCTGCGCCACCGTCACGCTAAAGGCGGGCGCGGGCAGCAGCAGCGCCGAGAGAAAACCCAGCAGCAAAATGCCGCCAGGCACGATCAATGTTTCAAAAGGGTTATTCATAACCGGTATCTCATATTTATCAGCCAGGCATTTTCCGGTAATCGGCGACAGGGTTCAATGGTGGCGTGCGGCAATACGCGCCCAGGGCGCATTGCAGGGCAAAGGAAACGGCCAGAAAAGGCTTTGCCACCATCGACTTAGCGCCATTCATAGCGAATGATAAGAGTTATAGCCTTTGCTATACTTAAAGCCCTGATTTTACTGTCTTTTTATCTTGAGGTTTGCGTGGTAGACTGCGCCCACTTTTTCATAACTGAACACTTTGTGTGGTGAATTCAGCGTGAATTGCCGCTTTTTCGCCCCAGGTGAATAAATCATGACCTTTATTGCCACTTTAATTCTTGCGCTGGGTATGTCGATGGACGCGTTTGCCGCTGCGCTGGGCAAAGGTGCCACATTGCATCGTCCTGGTTTTAAAGAAGCGCTGCGTACCGGTCTGATCTTCGGCTCTATTGAAGCGCTGACCCCACTGATTGGCTGGGCGCTTGGCCTGGCCGCCAGCCGTTACATCATGGCGTGGGATCACTGGGTTGCCTTCACCCTGCTGGCATTTCTGGGTGGCCGTATGATGATGGAAGGTTTTCGTCAGACAGCCGTCGCAGAACCTTGTGAAGCCCCGCAAAGTCATGGCTTTATGGTCCTGGCGACCACCGCCGTCGCGACCAGCCTGGATGCGCTGGCGGTCGGTGTTGGTCTGGCTTTCCTGCAGGTGAACATTCTCACTACTGCGCTGACCATTGGTGCTGCCACCACGGTGATGGCGACGACCGGTGTATTAGTCGGACGCTTTATCGGTCCGGTACTGGGCAAATGGGCGGAAGTGCTGGGTGGCGTGGTTTTAATCGCTGTCGGCT
This sequence comes from Candidatus Pantoea rara, assembly GCF_051136265.1. Taxonomy (NCBI): domain Bacteria; kingdom Pseudomonadati; phylum Pseudomonadota; class Gammaproteobacteria; order Enterobacterales; family Erwiniaceae; genus Pantoea; species Candidatus Pantoea rara. The sequence goes on from NZ_CP194942.1 coordinate 231,848, forward strand.
CCACCATTCTGTTGCAGCATCTTGGCTACACCGCCTAGGGCTTTTGCACATAAAAGCGTCATTTTTGTGATCTGGTTCAAATTTATTTGCTGTTAAAACGCACAGAGGCTATACTTTTTCGGTATATCTTCAACTAAATTTGAATCAGGTATTTTATGAAACGCATCATTAAACACGTGTTCCGCGCCTACGTTGAGACGTTCAAACACGTGCCGCCGGGTGCCATGTACTAAGTACAGTACCCCGCAAGAAACCCTCGATAATCGCGGTCAGGGATCGACCTGTGATTATCACCTTTTGCTTTTGCTTTCTTCTGAGTAAACCCGCGTTTTTGCACTTCCTGGTGCGTCTAATCTGCTTCTGTCACTCTTCTTGTTGTCTTCGCGCTAAAAACACTTTCTGGCGACAAAATGACGCCTTTTTGCTTCCGTGCTTTATGTGTCGGTTGTGATGTTTTTTATGTTTGGATTAAGCGGTGTCAGGCAAGTTGTCAGGTGATGACTCGTTGCTAATTTGACATTAATGTTTACTCACAATGAGGCTAAATGTCCGCTTTGTGCCAGATTCGAACGTTGATGAACCCTTAAGAGATGACAAAACCTGATTAGCGATTATTTACTTCCTGAGCCTTCAAGAAAGCGGGGCGACTCGTTGCTCTGCATATGTAGCTATCAATCTCTTCGGTGATTTCCAATCCGCACAGCTTTGCCCATAACAACGTATGAGAAAGAAAAATATCGGCCAGTGTAAAGTTATTACCTGCAATCCATGCTTGAGTGGGGTTAAAGCGAATCTGAGAAATAACTTTATCTGCTTCCTTACTGAGGTAATTCATTATATCCGGCGAACGTTGGTTTTCGGGAGTGAAGACAATATGTTTGAGCAGACCCCAGACGGGGGCTTCCAGATCGGATAGCGTGAAGCTTAACCACGAATTAACGGAGGCTTTTTCTTCAGCGGTTGCGGGATAAATAGAGATGTCTTTATGTTGTTCACACAGGTAAATACAGATCGCTAAGGTTTCACTGATTGACACGTCACCATCGGTCAAAAAAGGAACTTTTCCTAATGGATGGGGTGATTTAACCTCAGAAGCAGGGTTCAAAAGCTCGACTCTGATGGACTCGTAATTCGCGCCCATCTCTTCAAGAGCCCAGAGTACTCTTAATGATCGGCTTTTAGGGTAGGTATAGATCTTCAATTCAATATCCCTTTGTTGTGAAAGCAATTTTATAAGTTAAGTAGGTAGCTCATGTCAAAATTTCCGCTTTTCGCGCATAGCATATATCCCCCGCGGTTAGGTCCACTTTGTGCCAGGAGCGGACGCAGGGAGCTGCCTGAGCATAGTAAAACCGGTTGCCATTGGGCTATTTTTCAGGCGATGTAGAGGTTAAGAGAAACCGCCTGAAGTTGACTCAATATTACTGAAAATTCAGTAATATTCTGTATGTCATGCTCATTTCACGGGATTGCAAACCTTGAAGGCGTGATTTTTTTCAAAAATTCCTGCTACAAAATCCATGAATACAATCGCCCTTTTTGGCAAAAGTCGATTGGCAACATAAACGGCCTGAATGGGAACGGGCGACGCAGTGTAACCAGTCAGCAATAATTGTAATTCGCCACTTTCCAGCCCCTCTTTAAACAACCATTCCGGGCCCTGTGCGATTCCAATTCCCGCATTGACAAATTTCTGTACTGCTTCAGGTGAATTGACCCTGAGCCGACCAGAAACAGGAACAGTGATATCCTTAAATCTCCAGGTGGCGCCTGTTGTCAGCAGGGTATAGATCAAACACTCATGTTTTTTTAAATCTTCTGGCGTATCAGGAGTTCCATATTTAGTCAGGTACTTATTACTGGCAACACAGACTCGCTCAAACATGCCAAGCCTGCGGGCATGCATAGCACTGTCTTCCAGGTGGCCAATCCGTATGGCCAGCTCAGCCCCTTCATCAACGAGATTGACATAGCGGTCATTAATCTGCAGGTCCAGTGCCATTTCAGGGTTGCGTTCTAAAAAATCCGGGATGTGCGGAACTAAGAATGTATGAGCCAGTGCTGTGGGGCAGGCAACGCGTAACAGCCCTGTGGGTGTAACATTTTCTCTGAAAGAAGACTCTGACTCTTCGACAGCCTCAAGAATCCGCCTTGTTTCCAGATAATAACGTTCGCCTTCAGGCGTTAATGAGAGCTTGCGGGTCGATCTGTGAAGTAATCTGGTCTGCAAATGTTCTTCGAGGGTTGCTACATGACGGCTAATATTCGGTTGCCCTAAACCTAAATCTCTGCCAGCTGCGGAAAAGCTGCCTGTTTCAACGGTACGGACAAAACATCTCATCAAAAGTAATTTATCCATTCAATTGCTCATTTATGCTTTTAAAGCATGAAATATATTCAAATATACAATCTTATCACTCAGTTTGCATAAGCATATATTGTCTTCCTGTCGGTCATTCGCCGATCCGTTGTTAAAGCCAGCAGGAGATTTTCAGATGTCCAGATTACAAGGCAAGCGTGCACTGATTACAGGTGGAACAAGTGGTATTGGTCTTGAAACAGCGAAGCTGTTTGTTGCAGAAGGTGCACGCGTTATTGTTACCGGGGTTAACCCGGATTCAATTGCAAAGGCGAAAGCAGAACTGGGTTATGGAGTTTTAGTGGTAAGCGCTGATTCCGCTGATATAAATGCGCAAAAAGCGCTGGCTCACACTGTAAAGGAACACTTTGGTGAGTTGGATATCGCTTTCCTGAATGCAGGCATATCAATGTATATGCCAATTGAACAATGGACAGAGGAACTGTTCGACCGCATTTATGATATCAACGTCAAAGGTCCTTATTTCCTGATGCAGTCTCTGCTGCCCGTTTTCGCCAGCTCTGCATCAGTGATCTTTAATACATCTGTAAATGCTCATACAGGGCCCGTAAATTCTTCAGTTTACGGCTCAACGAAAGCAGCATTGCTTAACATGTCGAAAACACTCTCTAACGAGTTGCTTCCCCGTGGGATTCGTATCAATGCCGTGAGCCCCGGCCCGGTTGATACACCGCTTTATGATAAGGCGGGAATTCCGGTGGAATATCATGATCAGGTGATGAAAGATATCGTTGCAACCATCCCTGCAGGTCGTTTTGGTAAGCCTCAGGAAGTAGCGCAAGCGGTGCTTTATTTCGCCTCTGATGAGTCTGCCTGGACGGTGGGTTCAGAAATCATCATCGACGGCGGCGTTTTAATCTAAGCCACCATAATAAGGTTTACAGTGAATCAAGCCCGCCACCTTTTATAGCGACGGGTTTTGATTTTATCTGGAGTCTGAGATGTCTATCCATTGATCTGCTCAAGGTTAATTAACACTGCCGCAAGTGGGTAATACGTCCTTGAGGGACAATTGCAGAAGTCCGCTTTTCGCTCAAAGCAAACATACATCATTTCATACAGTAATTGCCTTTCTCTGCCACATCTCATCACCGTTTTCTTTAATACATAACCCCTCAATCTCTCACCCCCACCACACCATTAACCCGCCGCCCACCCGATCCCGTCCTACACTGAATTATTCCCCCCAACCAGGAGCAGCGGATGATCCAGAAGCATCGACGAAAACAGGCAGCGATTGTGGCAGGCGTAGGATTAGGTGTAGCGGCCACGCTTTGGGGTATGAAACGCTGGCAGGAACTCAAGCAAACGCCGCCGGTGTCGCCGCGTAGTCATCATGCGGGGCTGGCAGGCTACTTCCAGCAGGTGGGCGACTGGCGCATGTTTACCCGCGTTACACCCAATGAAGATCAGGGACTGCCGGTGGTATTGATTCACGGTCTGGTCATGTCGGGCCGGGCGATGGAGCCGCTGGCACTGGCGCTGGGACGTGACTATCACGTGCTGGTGCCGGATCTGCCTGGCTTTGGGGCCAGTACGCTGCCCGCGTCTGCGCCGGTCATGACGGTGGATCAGCAGGCGGACGCGCTCTGGCTCTGGCTGCAACACAACGGGTTTCAGCGTGCCATCTGGGTCGGTAACGGTTTTGGCTGCCAGATTCTGGCCGCGCTGGCGGTGAAATATCCGCAGGCAGTGGCGGGGCTGGTGCTGCAGGGGCCGACGGTGGATCGCCATGCGCGCAGCCTGACGCGTCAGCTCTGGCGCAGCTGGCGTAACACCGGACTGGAGGGGCATCGCTCGCCGGGTTCGCTGGCGCGCATTGATTATGCAAAAGCGGGACTGCGCCGTGCGTTTGGCACGTTGCGCGTCATGATGCGCGACCACATCGAACATCGCCTCACTTATATCAACGCGCCGACGCTGCTGCTGCGTGGCTCGCGCGATCCGATCTGCCCGGCGCGCTGGCTGGATGAACTCGCCGCGCTGATGCCGCGCAGTGAACGCCTGACGCTGCGCGACGGCACCCATACGCTGCACTACGTCTATCCGTGGAGTTTCTGCAACGCCATCCGCCCGTTCGTGGCGCGCATTCAGCAGGAGAATCAGCATGAGTAAACCGCCCAAGGGTATCGCCCGTTTTGACTCTGCCGCCGCCATGTTGCTGGCGCTGGCGAATGCGCTACACGATCGCCCCTTTGCCAGTCCGAGCCAGTCACCGACGCTTGACCGGCTGCTGCCTTCGCTGAATCGTCTGCCGACCGGGCTGCGTGAGTGGGGTTATGCGCTGGGCGGCATGGCCGAAGGCATCAGCCTGCGCCAGGCGGGTGAGCTGGATATAGAAGGCATCGCTGAATGGATGGTGAGTGAGTATCCACAGCAGGATTATCCGGCGGCCTTTATCGGCTCGTCGAACGGCGCGCTGGTGCATCTTGCATCGGCGATGAATGTCCCCTGGCTGCCGCAAACCTTCCTCTGTCCGGTGCGTGCCGCCAGCAACGATCCCGATGATGCGCAGGCGAGTTTTGAGCAGGGCAAAGAGGTGGCTGCCGCGCTGCTGGCCGCCTGGCCACGGCTGGCGGTTCACCACATGCATGATCCGAATCAGGATCGCCTGATGCTCGACCAGATGCGTTATTTCCGGCTGAAACTGCGCGAAATGCCACTGGCCTTCAACGAATTTCTGATGGGAAGTCTGCCTGCGGGTTCCACGCTGTTTATCAATCACTGCACCCAGCAGTGGCCGGTGACGCGCACCAGCGATCGCTCGTTCTTTCAGTTTGGTGCGCCGGGCGGGGCCAGTGAGAAAGAGTTTATGCAGGGCGGTCCGCGCGTGGCGGAATATCTGGCGCGCTATGGCGTCGAGCATGACCGCTGGACACCGCCAGCCATCACCGATCGGGTGCCAGAAGCGGAATGGGGGCTGGATGGCTATCTGATCCCACCACTGAAAAAGCTGGCCGAAGCACAGAACTGGAAGCTGATGGAGATTCGTTATGAAGACCCGGAAGCGATGAGTTTTGTGGTAGCGGAGATCTACCGCGACTGGTATCTGGCGGCGGGCATCTTACCGACCCGGCTGACGGTGGACAGTTTCCTGCTCATGGACCCCTGGTGTACCCAGCAGCAGCAGGCGATTCCGTTCTGGCTGAGTTTCAGTAGCGAATCCTCGGCGTTAGCGCTGCAGCGCTTCCTGGAAAAGCAGCCGCCGTTCCGCAACATCGACATGATGCTCTTTTCGCACGGCACTGACAGTATCGGGCTGGCGGAGATTGATCGCTGGCGGGCGCTGCTCTCTCATGCCCGTGATGAAGGCGTTTTCATTGGCGTGGATGAAGAGCGTTTCCCGCGTGATTTCGCCACCTTTGCCCGCTTCGACTCAGCGCTACGGGAACGGGCACCGCTGTTGCCACCACCGCCTCCGCTGAGTGCGGAGACGGTGATGTCAGGTATTAAGCGTTACGGAGCAAAACACGGTGTCACGCTGACGGCGCTGACGTAGCCGCCGCGTCATCCGGTGATTAGTCGCCGTCGGTGATGGGCTGGCGCACCAGCAGCAGATAAGCGAGTGCGCCAACCAGCGTCACACAGGCACAAATCATCAGCGCAAGGCTGAACGATTTGGTGGTGTCGAGCACCCAGCCGGTGATTACGGGCGCGAACGAGGCAAAGATAAAGCTGGCAAAGTTCTGGATGCTGCCGACCGAAGCGGTCATACGGGCGGTGACGTTGGCGTGAATCAGTCCCCAGCAAGACGTTCCGGCAAAGTGGATACAGAACAGCGCCATGCCAATCAGCGTTACGGCGCTGGTGGTATCGGTCGCGCGGGTCACTACGGCGGTGAATCCGGCTGAGAGCAGCATCCCGCTGACGATGCAGACTTTGCGGGTTTTTACTGCGTTAAAGCCACGACGCACCAGCGCGTCAACGACATAGCCATTCAGCAGCATGCCCGCCGCACCAAACAGGAACGGAATCGCCGCCAGCAGGCCAGTACTTTTCAGATCGAGGTGATAGGTGGACTGCAGGTAGCCCGGCAGCCAGGCGATATAGAGCCACGCGGTGTAGTTGATGCCGCTGAAGCCAATCATCATTCCCCACATGGTGCGCTGCTTAAACAGGCCGCGCCACTCTTTGAAACTGATCGGCTCTTTCCGCGACGCCACGCTGCCCGCCTGCAGATAGTGGATCTCTTCGGCGCTCAGGGTGTTGTTGTCACGGTCGCGGTAAATCATATACCAGCCGATAGCGAGGAACATACCGAGGATACCGATGGTGACAAACATGCCACGCCATCCCATTACCAGCATCATCGCCGCCAGAATCGGCGGGGCCACCGACAGCCCAATCATCGAAGCCGCATTAAACATCCCCATCGGCATGCCGCGATCTTTAATGTTGAACCAGTCGTTGATCACCTTCACGCCGCACGGGTTCATCGGCGCTTCGCCAATACCCAGACCGATGCGCACCAGGATGAACTGGGTGAAGTTATGCACCAGACCAGAGGCGGCCTGGAACAGCGACCAGATAAACATGCCGATGCCGAGCATAATGCGCGGCCCTTTACGATCCAGCAGCGCGCCACACGGCAGCTGCGCCAGGCCATACGCCAGCGAAAAAGCCGAGAGCAGGAAGCCGATTTCGGTGGCGCTCAGTCCCATTTCCTCACGGATGGTCATATTCGCGACCGACAGCGAGCTGCGATCCAGATAGTTGATGATGGCCGCGAACAGCAACAGCAGCATCGCCGTGATCTGCACCTTGCGGATACGCGGTGAACGTACCACGTCGCTGCGCATCGGCACGAAATCCTGGTCTGGTGGCGTGTTACCGGTCACGCTGTCGCGGCCGGTTACTGAGGTCTTTTCCATTGCACTCTCCCGAAACTGGGTACTTATCGTTATGGTGAGAAGGGGTCTGCGCGCAGCGGCAAAAGGCCGCTGTGACGTTGCAGTCGAGACTAAGAGCAAAGGGTTAAGTATGTTGCAAAGATGTTTCTGAATCGTGCGGGAGCTAGTGCTTTGTGGTTTTTAATCGGTTTTTAATTGTACTGACCGATTGAGCGCACCATCGAGGTTTTGGCGGTCGCCAGATGACTGTGTAATGCACAGAGCGCATCGATATCCTGACGGCTAATCAGTGCGGTCAGGATCGCCATATGCTCCTCCAGCGCGACGATATTACGCTGCTTAAGATCGCTTTCATCCCACTGATAATGCGAGTGAAAGATCACTGAGATAATCTCCAGTGACTGGTTGAAAAACGGGTTACTGGCGGCGGATAAAATCAGTGAATGCATCTGGCGATCCAGTGCAGCAAAGTGGCGATAGTTGCTGGCGATGGTATCGCGCATCGATCGGTGACGATCCAGCAGATCCCGTGCCTGAACCCAACGCTCATCGCTGGCGGGCAGATTCAGGAAGCGGCTCAGGGCGTGGGTTTCCAGCATCTCGCGCAGTTCAAACAGCTTCTCGGCGTAATCCTGAGTGAATTTTTTCATGCGCCACTGACCGCGTTTCACGGGCTCCAGCAGGTCATAGCGCATAAAGCGCAGCAGAAATTCGCGCACCACTACCGGGCTGACTTTCACCTGCTGCGCCAGTTGCAGCTCGCTGAAGGTATCGCCGGGCACCAGCTGCCGCTGATTAATCATATTAAAAAACATCTGCTCAAAGTGGCTGGCCTGCTGCTCAATCGGCGGCGTTAAGGCGCTAAAACTGTCATCTTCGCAGGGATCGCGCACGATTACGTAGGTTTGATCGACTTTGTCGAGCACGCCGCACTGATGCAGATAGTGCAGCGTATGGCGCACCGTGGTCCGGCTGATATTGAACATCTCGGCCAGTGCCGCCTGGGGGGGAAGGGGGGAACGAATATGACGCTGAGCAATGCTCTCAAGCATCTGGTTAATCACGTTCTGACGCAAATTCTGGCTGCGGCTCATCTGACTCTCCGGTTTTTTATGCATTAAAAACCATTCAAAGCCCAAAAAAATCGTCGTGCTTCACATTTCCCGCTAACGAACGCCGCGCAGCAAGCAGGATTCGCCATAACTGCCTGCAGGACAACCGGAGAATCACCATGACAACAATGAAAGCACTGGTCATCGCTGAACCACGTAAGATGGTCTGGGCCACCCGTGACACCCCTGAGCCTGCCGCTGGCGAGGTGCTGATTAAAATTCTCACCGCCGGGATCTGCGGCACTGATATCCACGCCTGGTCCGGCAATCAGCCGTTCTTCAGCTATCCACGGGTGCTGGGCCATGAAATCTGTGCCGAAGTGGTGGCGCTGGGTAGTGGCGCCGCGGGCTTTCAGCCAGGCCAGCGGGTGGCGTTAATGCCCTACATCTCCTGTCTGCGCTGCGACGCCTGTCAGAGTGGCAAGACTAACTGCTGTGAGCAGATCTCGGTCATTGGCGTGCATCAGGATGGCGGTTTCTGTGATTACCTGAGCGTGCCGGTCAGCACGTTGCTGGCGGTGGATGAGGTGGCTCCGGAAGCGGCCGCGCTGATTGAGCCGTTTGCCATCAGCGCCCATGCGGTGCGTCGCGCCGGAATCATGGCGGATGAGCAGGTGCTGGTAGTGGGAGCCGGACCGATAGGGTTGGGTGTCGCCGCCATTGCTGCCGCCAGCGGCGCGCAGGTGGTGGTGGCGGACACCAGCGAATTCCGTCGCCAGCATGTCGCTGACCAGCTCGGGCTGGCGGCACTGAATCCGGCGGATGAGGCGTTTTATAACGCGCTACGCGAGCAGTTTGGTGGCCGGCTGGCGCTGAAGGTGATCGACGCTACTGGCAGCCCGGCGGCGATGAACAATGCGGTCAACCTGATGCGACACGGCGGCACAATCGTCTATGTCGGCCTGCACAAAGGCGATCTGGTCATCCCGGACAGTGAATTCCACAAAAAAGAAACCACGCTAATGGGCAGCCGCAATGCCACCCGCGAAGATTTCGACCGGGTGAGTGCGCTGATGGCCAGCGGCCAGCTGCGCGCCGAAATGATGCTGAATCACCATCTGGCTTTTTCCACGCTGGATGAAACCTTCGAGGCGCAAATCATCAACAACCGCCAATTGATCAAAGGTGTGATCCACTTCGACCGGTAACGCGGTCAGCCAGCGTTTCAGGACGCGGTGAGGGTCTCAAAGAAGTGCGCCCGCACCGCGTCGGCATCCACGCCGAGCGCGATACGCTGGGCGGGCAGACCGGCAAACGGATCCGCTCGTGAGGCCAGCGCGCTCAGTTTACGCACCGTCTGACCGCAGGCGATGCCCTCTGTGATGACCCGCAGCGGATTTTCAGCGATCGTAAAAGCCTGCGGCAGCGTCAGCCACGCCACCGCCAGGGTGTCGTGCAACGCCATTCCATTAAATCCCTCTTTTGCCAGACTGTAAGCCAGGTAAGGGCGACAGATAGCGCTCAGCACCGGCTGGTTCAGACGCTGAACCTCATCGCCGCTGATCAGCACCTTGTGCGTGACATCCAGCGGGATCACCACCACGTTCAGCGCCGAGGCGAGCACCTGATCGGCCGCATGCGGATCTTTCCAGATATTGAATTCGCTGAAAGGCGTCACGTTGCCGCTGTGGCCATCGGTGCCAAACGCGCCGCCCATGATCACCAGCTCTTTCACCAGCGGAATAATATCCGGTGCCTGATTAATAGCCGTGGCGATGTTGGTCAGCGGACCAATCGCCACCAGGGTGATCTGATGCGGCTGTGCCCGCACGCTGTCGATAATAAACTGCACCGCGCCTGGCGCCTCATCGCTGAAGGGATTATCAAACGCGTCGCCCAGGCCGTCTTCACCGTGCAGCCTGGCGGACGCAGAGGGTGCCAGCGCCAGCGGCCGTGAACAGCCACGATAGACCTCTGCGTTAATCGCCATTTTGTCGCAAAACAGCCGGGCATTTTTCACCGCCTGCCCCACCGCCACGTTGCCAAACACCGTGGTAATCCCCAGCAGATGCTGCGTCCGCGCCGCATAAGCCAGCGCAAAGGCATCATCCACGCCGATATCAGTATCAAAAATCAGGGTCCGCATAGGGTCTCCGCAACAGGCTGTAAACCCTCAGCATTACCCCGTCAGCGTGCAGGGCGTCAAGCGATTCTGCCGCCACGAGCACACGCTTGCCAGCCTGAAACGGGCGTCGTATTATCACCCGCTCAAGGTGATGGCGTGCCACCTTTCCCAACCGCCGGTGGGCTTAACACCGGCTGATGACGCCTGACACTCAATCCTTTCGCGGGAGCTGAGGTGTCAGGCGCAGTTTATCTCTGCCTCTCCCCTCAGCCCGGCATTACTCTGTAATCAGGAGCAACACATGTTTAAACCATTACTGGCTGTGATGATCGGCGGCTCTGCCGGCTGTGTACTGCGCTGGCTTTTCTCGATGCGTTTTAATGCGCTCTTCCCTAATCTGCCGCCTGGCACGCTGCTGGTGAATCTGATTGGCGGTCTGGTGATCGGCGGCGCGATGGCCTGGTTTGTCCGCCATCCCGATGTCGATCCGATCTGGAAACTGCTTATCGTCACCGGACTCTGCGGCGGGCTGACCACCTTCTCCTCGTTTACTGCGGAATTAATGGGGCTGCTTCAGACAGGCAAATATCTCTGGGCGATGGCCAGTGCGCTGGTGCATGTGATCGGCTCACTGCTGATGGCGTTTGCCGGTTTCGCGCTGGTCACGCTGCTGGGCTGATCCGGCGAATCGGCGCTTGTCATAACGATTAAGAGGTAGATACTGTTTCAGGTTTTACGCGCGTGTTTCAGGGCGTAACACTGAACGTCACCGATTATTCCGGACGATTAAGGAGCCGAGCAATGCGAACCAATCCCACCTTCCTTAACCTGGTGTTGTTAAACGGTGAACCTGGCCAGAAACTGCAGGCGGCGCGTGACGCCGGTTTTGATCAGGTTGAGATCTGGCGCGAGGATGTCGAAGCAAACCAGGGCGGCGCGGCGGCTCTGGCTGAGATCGCCGCCCGACAGGGGCCTGGCTTTACCAATCTCCAGGTGCTGCGTGATTTTACCGGCGCACCCGGTGCGCTGCGCGGAAAGAAGCGCGAGGAGCTGCGCCAGTTTATTCAGATTGCTCAGACGCTGGGCTGCGACACGCTTCAGGCGCCAGCCACTACCCGCGAAGATTGCTGCGCCGACCAGATTGATGATGACCTGCGCTGGATGGCCTCTGAAGCTGCGCGCTACAACATGCGCATTATGTATGAGCCGATGGCCTGGTGCAGCGTGGACAACACGCTGCCGCTGGCGTGGCAGCGATTGCAGCGGCTCGACCAGCCCAATATCGGGCTGGTGGTTGATCTGTTCCACATCTGCGCGCTGGGGGGCGACGCCTCGCATCTGGATGGCATTCCCGCCGATCGCATTTATGAAGTACAGCTGTGTGATATGGCGGCCGTTCCCGCCCAGGATAAGCAGAGCCTGATGGCGATGGCAAAGCACCAGCGTCTGCTGCCCGGCGATGGCATTATCGATGTTGAACGCTTTGTCGATAAGCTCAAAAGTGCAGGCTATCAGGGGCCGGTGGGAATCGAAGTCTTTAATGATGCGCTGAAGCGCCTGCCGCCCGACATGGCTGCACGTCATGCCTGGCAGGCGTTAAAGCGTTGCTGGGGTTAATCCTGTAAGCACTGCCCGATAAATCCGGCGGCATGCATTGCACCCTGGGCTGAGATGGTGTGGCCGGTGGCGGGTTCAAAGCGCGCCTCGACCGGCACCAATGCGGCCCGGAGTCGTGCTGCGGCTGATTCGCTCTCCTGCCACGGGATCACCTCATCGGCCTGACCGTGGATCAGCAGCGCGGGCACATGAGCCTGCGGGGCTAATTCACCGTCAACCGCCAGACGACCGGAAAAGGCGACCACGCCCGCCAGCGGATAACGGCCAGAAGCCAGCGCATCCAGCGCCATGATCGATCCCTGAGAGAAGCCCACCAGCACCACATCCTGCCAGCGATCGGCGAAGCCGTGCTGCGCGACAATCTCGCTCAGTGTCGCATCAAACGCCGCCCGCGCGGCCCGAACCCGTCCCGGCCGGTTCTCTGGCGTCACGTCCTCCAGGCTGAACCACTGCCAGCCAAAACCGGCGGCAAAACGTTCAGGCGCATTGGGAGAGGCAAAAATCACATCCGGCAACAGCGTCGCCCAGTGACGGCCAATCGGTGCCAGATCGTCGCCGTTACTGCCCACGCCATGCAGAAAAATTACCAGTGCTTTTGCCATCATTGCTCCTTTTAAAAACCGTATTCACTCATATCAGGACCAGCCGGAACGATCCCGTTCGGGTTCAGCGCCTTGATCGAGTAGTAACCCTGTTTGATGTGATCGATGCTGACGGTCTCTCGCACGCCAGAGACCGACAACATGCTCTTAAGATAGCGGTTCAGCAACGTATAGTCGCGTATCCGGCGCAGATTGCATTTGAACAGGCCATAATAGGCCACGTCAAAACGAATCAGGGTCACGAACAGGCGAATATCAGCTTCCGTCAGCCGTTCACCCAGCAGGAAGGTGCGACCATCGCTGAGCAGGGCTTCCAGTTCGTCGAGCTGGCTGAAAACGTCATTAAATGCCTGGTGATAGCTGATTGATGTTGTCGCGAATCCGGCGCGGTAAACGCCGTTGTTCAGACGCGGATAGAGGCTCTCATTCAGCGCATCGATCTCAGCGCGCAGCGCGACGGGGTAGAGATCGATGCGGTTATTGGCCAGATCGCCAAAGCCGCTGTTAAACATGCGCACAATATCAGCGGACTCATTGTTGACGATGGTGCCGGTTTTCTTGTCCCACAGCACCGGCACGGTGGCGCGGCCCGTATAATCGGGCACCACGCGGGTGTAGATTTCATGCAGATACTGCGCGTTATTCAGCGGGTCCGGCTGCGCACCGGGGAAGTGACCAAAGCGCCAGCCCTGGGCATCGAGCTGCGGCTCCACCACCGTTACGCTAATCAGCGACTCCAGTCCTTTAAGTTTACGCGCCATCAGGGTGCGTGATGCCCACGGGCAGATCAGCCCCACATAGAGATGGTAGCGATCGGGTTCGGCCGCGAATTCGGTGGAGCCATCGCTGCTGATAAAATGCCGGAAGCCGGACGTCTGACGGACAAACCCGCCCTGTTTATCGGTAGCCTGTACTGGATGCCAGTCACTACTCCATTTGCCTTCTACTAACATCACGTCACCTCTCTCTATTTTGAGAAGTAGCTTAACTGATGACTAAATGGTTGATAATCCGGTCATAAAGACAATGATTTCTTCCATTATGGAAGAAATCACGTGGGTGGAAAATGGGTAAAGTGGGTCACCAGGAAGTCGATGAGCAGACGCGCCCGGTGTGCCAGATGGCGGGCAGGCGGGTAAACCGCAAACAGGCCAAGCGGCGGCGTGTCGAAGTTTTCCAGCAGCCGGACAATCTCACCGCGTTGCAGCGCGGGGGCTGCAACAAAACCGGGCAGACGCGCAATGCCTAATCCGGCGACTGCCGCCTGCAGACAGGCTTCGGTATTGGCAAAGCGCAGACGTCCGCGCACCGGTACGGTAACAATCTCGTTGCTGCCGTCACAACTGGCAAATGGCCAGTGCCAGGGATCGCGGAAGTTAGTGTCGATAATGCATTGATGCTGGGCTATTTCACGCCAGTGCTGCGGCGTGCCGAACTGCTCAAGATAGACCGGCGACGCGGCGATGCGCACATGCACTTCACCCAGCCTGCGCGCCACCAGACTGCTGTCGCTGAGGTTGCCGATACGGATCGCCATATCAAACCCCTCATCGACAATGTTTACGGCCCGGTCTGAAAAGCTGACATCCAGTTCAATCAGCGGATAGCGCCGGGCAAATGCCACCAGCACCTGGGAGAGTACCACCGTGCCAAAGGAGCCGGGCGCGCTGATTTTCAGCCTGCCGGTAGGCGTGGTGGCACTTTCACGTACGCTGGCATCCAGCGCCTCAAAGGCATCCAGCAGGTTTTTCACCCGCTCATAATAACTGCGGCCAACATCGGTGGGCGACAGGGCGCGCGTGCTGCGCTTAAACAGCTGAACGCCGAGCCGCTGCTCCAGTTTTGAAACCAGCTTCGAAGCCTGACTGCTGCTGGTGCCGAGACGTAACGCCGCCGCAGAAAAGCTGCCGGTTTCCAGCACCGTGACAAACATCCGGTCACAATCGAGTCGATCCATGGCCATGTCCTGTGGAGGTAAAGTGGCAGTATAGAAGCTGAGTCCTGGCGTTGCAGCCTTCACTTTGCGTGCCTTTACCCTTTCGCTGGGGTGGAAAACCTGCTTGACTGAACCTCTGCCCGACGTTTTCTGGAGTATTTCATGTCGCTGATTCACCTGACGTCACTGGCGGATATCCCGGCCGCCGAGTGGGATGCGCTGTTGCCTGATGACCAGCCTTTTTTGCGCCATGCGTTTCTGCTGACGCTGGAAGAGAGTGGCAGCGTGCGGCCCGAATCGGGCTGGCAGTCTGATCATCTGTTATGGCGGGAAAATGGCGTGACCCGCGCCGCGCTGCCGGGCTACCAGAAATATCATTCACAGGGCGAATATGTTTTTGATCACGCCTGGGCGGATGCCAGCCAGCGTGCCGGGATCCGCTACTATCCAAAGTGGCTGGGGGCGATCCCCTTTAGTCCGGTCAGCGGCGCGCGCCTGCTGGGGGAACCCTCTGCTGCCGCACAGCTGCTGTCAGCCCTGCCGGAGAGCCTGTTGCAGCAGGGCTTAAGCGGCGCGCACATTAACTTTACGGATGCGCAGGCGAACCAGCTGCTGGCCGATCAGCCCGACTGGCTCTCCCGGCTCGGCTGTCAGTATCACTGGCATAACCGTGGCTACCGCGATTTTCAGGATTTCCTGGATACGCTGATGTCGCGCAAGCGAAAGCAGCTGCGTAAAGAGCGTGAGCAGGTGGCGCAGAGCGGTTTTGTGTTTGACCGTTATCTGGGCTACCAGCTGCGCGAAGATCAGTGGGATTTTGTCTACACCTGTTATGCCAATACCTATGCGGTACGCGGCCAGCGGCCTTATCTGACGCGAAACTTCTTCAGCCTGCTGGCGGAACGGATGCCGCAGAATATTGTGGTGGTGATCGCCCGCTTACAGCAGCAACCGGCGGCGATGGCCTTTTATCTGCGGGACAGCCACTCGCTCTATGGCCGCTACTGGGGCTGTCTGGCGGAATTTGACCGGCTGCACTTCGAAACCTGTTTCTATCAGGGGATGGATTTAGCCCTTGATGAAGGGCTGACGCGGTTTGATGCGGGCGCGCAGGGTGAGCACAAGCTGGTGCGCGGCTTTGAGCCGCAGATCACCCACTCCTGGCACTATCTGCTGCATCCTGGCCTGCGCGATGCCGTGGCAGATTTTCTGGTGCAGGAGCGGGAAGGCGTGCGCGGCTGGGCGGAAGAAGCGCGCGACGCCTTACCCTATCGACGTGGCGATTAATCGATGCCGACAAAGCCGCCGGTCTGATGCTGCCACAGCCGGGCATACAGACCGTTCCGGGCCAGCAACTCGTGATGGCTGCCCATCTCGGCAATGCCGCCTTTATCCAGCACCACCAGTCGATCCATCTTCGCGATGGTCGACAGGCGGTGTGCAATCGCGATTACGGTTTTGCCCTGCATCAATGACTCCAGGCTCTCCTGAATCGCCGCTTCCACTTCGGAGTCGAGCGCAGAGGTAGCCTCATCCATGATCAGAACCGGGGCATCCTTCAGCAGCACACGGGCAATCGCCACACGCTGGCGCTGACCACCCGACAGTTTCACGCCTCGCTCGCCCACGTGCGCGTCCAGCCCGGTGCGGCCCAGCGAGTCGGAGAGCAGCGGAATAAACTCATCGGCGCGGGCGCGGTGAATGGCAAGCTGTAGCTCTTCTTCACTGGCGTCAGGACGGCCATAGAGCAGGTTTTCGCGGATTGAGCGGTGCAGCAGCGAGGTGTCCTGCGTAATCATGCCAATCTGGCTGCGCAGGCTCTCCTGCGTTACGGCGGCGATATCCTGATCGTCGATCACAATCCGCCCACCGTTCAGGTCATAAAGACGCAGCAGCAGGTTTACCAGCGTCGATTTACCGGCACCCGAAGGACCAATCAGACCAATCTTCTCGCCCGGTTTGATGTCGAGGTTAAAGCCGTTAATCACCTGGCGGCCACCGCCATAATCGAAGCGCACATCCTCAAAACGGATGTTGCCGCGCGTCACCTTCAGCTGCTCCGCCTGCGGCACATCCTGCACGCTCAGCGGCTGCGCGATGGTTTTCAGGCCATCCTGTACCGTGCCGATATTTTCGAAGATGCCATTGACCACCCACATGATCCAGCCGGACATGTTCACCAGGCGGATCACCAGACCCGTGGCCAGCGCAATCGCCCCAACGCTAATCAGTGACTGGCTCCACAACCACAGCGCCAGTCCGGATGTTGAGACAATCAGCAGGCCGTTCAGCGCCGACAGCGTCAGATCCATGCTGGTGACCATGCGGCCAGCGTGCTGGGTTTTTTCCGTCTGCTCCTGAATCGCCTCACGCGCATACTGCCGTTCCAGGTCGCTGTGGGCAAACAGCTTGATGGTGGCGATGTTGGTGTAACCGTCAACAATGGTGCCCATCAGCTTTGAGCGCGACTCCGAGGAGACCACCGAACGCGCTTTGACACGCGGCACAAAGAATCGCAGCGAGGCGCTGTAGGCCACCATCCATAGGATCAGCGGGATCATCAGCCGCCAGTCGGCACCGGCAAACAGTACCAGCGAGGTCACGGCGTAGATCAGCACATGCCAGATGGCATCGACCAGCTGCACCGCGGAATCACGCAGTGAACTGCCGGTTAGCATAATGCGCTGGGCAATACGACCCGCGAAATCGTTCTGAAAGAAGTTGAGGCTCTGGCGCAGTACGTAGTTGTGATTCTGCCAGCGGATCATGCTGGTCATACTCGGGCTGATGCTCTGGTGAACCAGCATGTCGTGCAGGGCGATAAAAATCGGCCGCAGAATCAGCGCCACCGCCCCCATCCACAGGAGTATCGGCCAGTTATCCCGGAACAGGGTGGCAGGTGTGGAGTGATTGACCATATCGATAATGCGGCTCAGATAGCTGAACAGCGATACTTCGATCAGCGCGGATGCCAGCCCTACCACCAGCAGCGCCGCAAAACTTGGCCAGACCTGACGCAGATAATAGCGGTAAAACGACCAGACCGTTGAGGGAGGCGAATCGGTGGGCGCGTCATGAAAAATATTGATAAAACGCTCAAAACGACGATACAACATAGCGATACTCTTTCCGTCCGGTAAAGAGCTACAGCTTAGTGCATGAACCTCGATCGGCTAAAAGGAGAAAATATGGAAATCATTATTCGGGCACGGGAACCGCAGGATGCTGCTGCCTATCAAAGGCTCTACAGTCATCCCGATGTCTATCCCTGGACACTGCAGTTGCCGTTTCCCAGTGTCGCCACCTGGGAGAAAAAATTCGCCAGAATGGATGCAGAGGGATTTATCGCCTTTGTGGCCGAGATTGATGGCGTGCTGGCCGGTGAGCTGACGCTGTTCGTGGATAACAAGCCGCGCACTCGCCACTGCATCAGCTTTGGGCTGGGCGTGCATCCCGATTTCGCCGGTCGCGGCGTCGGTGAGCGCCTGATCCGCACCGCGCTGGATTATTCCCGCAACTGGCTGGGCATTACGCGTATGGAGCTGGAGGTGTTTCATGACAACGAACGGGCGCTGCGGCTCTATGAACGACTGGGCTTTGAGCGTGAAGGGGTGATGCGGCAGGCTGCACTGCGCGACGGTCAGCTGCGCGATGTGGTGATGATGGCGAAACTGCTGCACGAGAAGTGATACCCGGAGCGGCATCACTGCCGCTCCATGTCGCGTTACGGATTTTTAGTGCGGTATTGCTGCATGTTCTGTTGCGTCACCAGCTCAAAGGGGATCCACTGGTGAGAATCCACCTTCTGGCCTTTGATCATCTGCTGCGCCACCTCAACCGATTTTTTGCCCTGACCCACGGCATCCTGGAACACCGTCACCGCCAGTTTACCGCTCGCCAGCGCTTTCAGGCCATCCGGCGTGGCATCAATGCCGCCCACCAGAATGGTTTTCTTCGGCTTCGCCTGCGCAATCGCCATCGTCGCGCCAATCGCCATCTCATCGTTGTTGGCGGCGACAATATCAATCTCTTCGCCGTTCGACAGCCAGTTGAGCATTAAATCCATGCCCTCATTGCGTGCATAGTTGGCGGTCTGCTTCAGCACCACTTTCATGTCGGGATATTTTGCCACCACCTGTTCCACATCTCGGGTGCGCTGCAGCGCACCCGCATCGCTGAGGTTACCGATCATGATGGCGACTTTGCCACGGTAACCGGCCTGCTTCGCCAGCGCTTCCATCTGCAATGTGCCGGACTCGCGTTCGTCAGAACCGACAAACACTACGCCCGGCGGCAGGGTTTTATCGCCCGGGGAGCGGTTAACATAGACCAGCGGAATGTGCGCCTGCTGCGCCAGTTTCGTCAGGGCAGGGGTACTGGCGGAGTCCACCGGATCGACAATAATCGCGTCCACGCCAGCACTGATAAAGCTCTGCACCTGGTCGGTCTGACGACCCACGTCACCGCGCGCATCTTCGAACTGCGCATCCAGCTGACGCACTTTGGCCTCTTTCTCAATCGACTGGCGAATAAGGGTGAGGAAGTTCTGGTCGAAATAGGCCATCGAGACGCCGATCTTTTCTGCCAGCGCCGACGTGGAAAGAGAGAGCAGACAGAGTATTGCCCATGCACGTTTTTTCATTGGTGACTCCCGAGGTAAACCGGATGGAATGGATTTTTCATTTTTTGTAAAAATGGATAAACCACGATCATTTGCAGCTTAGGAATTGCCGCCAGGTTTGACAACCGGCCCTTTTCACACTTGCTAGCGCCGCCACACTTTGCCGTAAAATCGCCGCGTCATAGCTGGCAGGGCCGGTGAAATCTCCGACCTGGCGCACACTCCGGGGCAGAGAGCCATGGCTTTTCGCGCTTTTGTGCAGCGCCGCACGGGCAGTTGTGGCGGTTGCCAGAAAAGCGCGTAATCGGACCCGACGATCTCAACATCCGCACAATGACCAATGGTTAGCGGCCTATCTATATTCCCTTAAACGGGATATCTCAGCGTTATTCCTGAAAAAAACCTCGTGGCGTAACCCGCCGCTTTTTAAGGAATTCAGCTCATGCCTAAAGACCAAAAGCCTCAACGGACGACGCATGTCCGCATCGGGATCCTCTGCCTGATCCTGTTTCTGTCGGTGGTGGCATACGCCGACCGCTCGATCCTCTCGATCTCCGGGTCGGCGATCAAAGAAGAGTTCGGGCTGTCAGCGATCCAGCTCGGATTGATCCTCTCTGCCTTTAGCTGGGCCTATGTTATCGGGCAGATCCCCGGCGGACTGTTGCTTGACCGCTTTGGAGCCAAAAAAGTCTATGGCGTCACGCTGGCGCTCTGGTCCGTGTCCACGCTGGCGATGGGATTCGTGGGCGAGTTCTCCAGCGGCATGACCGGCGCGCTGATGCTGATGTTTGGTCTGCGCTTTATGCTGGGATTGATTGAAGCGCCCAGCTTTCCCGCCAATGCGCGCGTGGTGATTATGTGGTTCCCGGGTGCAGAGCGGGGACGGGCTTCATCGCTGTTCAGTTCGGCGCAATATTTCGCCGTCGCCATCTTCTCGCCGCTTTCAGGCTGGCTGGTGTCGCGCTTTGGCTGGGAATGGCCATTCTTTGTGCTGGGCGGCATCGGTCTGGTGGCGGTGTTTGTCTGGGCGGCCTGGATGCGCGAGCCGCGCAATCACCCCGGCGTGTCGGAAAGCGAACTGCGCCACATCGTGGAGGGTGGTGCGCTGGTCGATATTGATGCGGCCCAGACGCTGAAAGCGCGGCCACCGGTCAGCAAAGCGATGTTCAGAAAGCTGCTCACCAATCGCATGCTGTGGTGCGCCTATCTCGGTCAGTACTGCATCATCGCGCTCAGCTACTTCTTTATTACCTGGTTTCCCATTTATCTGGTGCAGGCGCGCGGCATGAACATCATGGAGGCGGGATTCGCCACCGTTGCGCCGGCGCTGTTTGGTTTTCTGGGCGGGATTAGCGGCGGTTACCTGTCAGACACGTTAATCGCCCGAGGCTGGAGCGTCTCCTGGGCGCGCAAAACACCCTATATCGTCGGCATGCTGATGGCGTCGAGCCTGGTGCTGGCTGCAATCATTCCTGGTAACGGCGGCATCATCGCCATTATGTCCTTCGCCTTTTTCGGCAAAGGCATCGCGGCCGGAGCCGGCACCTGGACGGTGATCAGCGACACCGCACCGAAAGAGGCGGTGGGTCTGGCGGGGTCGATTTTTAACGGCATCGGCAATATCGCCGGTTTCACCACGCCGCTGCTATTCGGCATCATCGTCGGTCTGACCGGCAGCTACAGCATCGGACTGGCGTTTGTGGCGGCACACTGCGTGGTAGCGGCTCTGCTGTTCCTGCTGGTGATGGGACCGATTGAACGCGTCGGCGAAGAGACCCATCGCCCTGCATCCTATAACAATCAGGAGAAAGAAGATGGCCTTAAAGCAATGTAAGGTGCTGATAAAAGGGAAATATCTGCCGCCGCAGCTGATAGAGAATATCGAACAGTCGTTTACCGCGTTCCGGCTGTGGGAGGCGGATGATGAGGCGGCCTTTCTGGCTGAGCAGGGTGCAGATATCGACATGCTGGTCACCAGCGGCAACGCGGTGATGGGCGCACCAGCCGCGCTGATCGCCGCGCTACCCAATCTGAAAGCGATCTGCAGTAACGGCGTCGGGTATGACAGCATTGATACGGAGGCCGCCCGGTCACGCGGCATTGTGGTGACCAACACGCCAGAGGTGCTGAATGATTGCGTCGCGGATCTGGGGATGGCACTGCTGCTGGATGTGGCGCGCCGCATCAGTGAGGCCGATCGTTTCACGCGCGCAGGCCACTGGCAGCAGGGGCGCTTTCCGCTGAGCAGCAAAATCGGCGGCAAGGTGTGCGGCATTGTCGGGCTGGGTAATATCGGTCAGGCGGTGGCCAGGCGCGCGCAGGCGTTTGATATGCAGATACATTACTACAACCCACGTTCACGGCCTGATGTGCCCTATACCCGGCATGAGAGCCTGGTGGCCCTGGCGCAACAGGCCGATTTTCTGGTGCTGACGCTGCCGGGTGGTGCCACGACGCGTCATATTATCAACGCGGACGTATTGCAGGCGCTGGGACCGCAGGGCTATCTGATTAACATCGCACGCGGTAGCGTGGTCGATCAGCAGGCGCTGCTGAAGGCGCTGGAAACCGGGCAGATCGCCGGTGCCGGGCTGGATGTGTTTGAACAGGAGCCGCAGGTGCCGGATGCCCTGCGCCAGCGCGACAATGTGGTGATTACGCCGCATATCGCCAGCAGCACCTGCGAAACGATGGCAGCGATGGCTGACCTGGTGTTTGAGAACATGCTGGCCTTTGCCCGTGGTGAGCCGGTGCTGACCCGGGTGGTGTAACCACACCAATGACTTAGCCATGCGCAAGCACGAGAGAGGCAGGAGGCCTCTCCTCTGACCACACTCCCGACACCACACTTCGCACAAAACAGCCTGAAGAAAATTTGCCCGGCTGCCGATATCACCTTATCCCACCCGCTGATGTTAAGGAGTGATAGCGTGATAAAGCTGATTACCATTGATGAATTGCGTCCAGGGATGTTTATCCACAAGCTGGAGGTCTGGTGGATAAAGGACCAGCGCATTCATAATCAAATGCTGATCACCGATCCACGTCAAATCGCCACGCTACGCAGTGAAGGGATCCGCCAGCTCTGGATCGACCTCGATCGATCGGTTCAGACGCCGATCGCCACCTCGATCGCAAAGCGAACCATCGGGCGCACCCCGTTTTTTCAGGAACTGGATCAGGCACAGCAGATCTTTCAACAGGGCAAACCAAAAGTGCTGGCGATGTTCAACGAGGCGCGGCTGGGTAACGGCCTGAAGCTCGATTACATGATGGATCTGGTCGATGAAATTGCCGGATCGATCACGCGTGAACCCTCTGCCATGCTAAGCGTGGCACGGCTGAAAAATCATGATGACTACACCTATCTGCACTCTATGGCGGTCTGTGGACTGATGATCGCGCTGGGCAAAAAGCTCGGACTGGATGAGACTCAGCTGCGCCGGGTGGGGATGGGCGGTTTACTGCACGATGTTGGCAAAGCGGCTGTGCCGCTGGCGATCCTGAACAAAGCGGGCAAGCTGACTGAAGAGGAGTTCAGGGTGATGCGGGAGCATCCGGTGGTCGGCACACAGATGCTGATAGAAGCCAATGCCGATGACGACCTGCTCGATATCGCCCTGCATCATCATGAAAAATATGATGGCAGTGGCTATCCGCACCGCCTGAAAGGCGAGGCGATTTCGTTCTACGCCCGCATGGCGGCAGTGTGTGATGTCTATGATGCTGTCACCTCGACCCGCGCCTACCGCAAAGGCTGGACGCCTGCTGAGGCGATGCATCAGATGCTGAGCTGGCGCGGCCATTTTGATCCTGGGCTGCTGCACACCTTCGTGCGTACTATCGGGATCTATCCGGTGGGATCGCTGGTGCGTCTGGCCTCTGGTCGGGTGGCGCTGGTGGTGAAAGTGGGCGAAAAATCACTGATGCGTCCCTGTGTGCATGTCTTCTGGTCGCTACATGCCCAGCGTGAAGTGAAACCGGAGGAGCTCGACCTCGGCGACAGCTTCTGCACCGACAGCATTGTGGGCGCAGAAGACAGCACGCTGTGGGGTAACGTCGATCTCAATCGTATCTGGGCGCTGGAAGTCGCCTGATTTTTCGCCATTTTTACACTATTTTTACGCCCGCCCGCTGCATTTTAACCCCTTCTTTATACGCCTCCGCGCAAGCTAAGCCATAAATCCAATCCTCTGGAGGTTCCTGTGAGCGTGGGCGTAATAACTGGCATTGTGCTGGTGGTGTTGTTACTGGGCTATCTGATCTATGCCCTGTTAAACGCGGAGGCCTTCTGATGGCGGCCAATGCTTTTTTACTCATCGCATTTTATCTGGTGCTGCTGATGGTGCTGGCGCAGCCGCTTGGACGGGGCCTGGCTTCGTTAGTGGCTGATAAGCCGGTGTTTGCCCGCCTGGAAGCGCCACTGTGGCGACTGCTGGGCGCGCAGGCATCGGACATGCGCTGGCCGCACTACCTGCTGGCAATTCTGTTGTTCAACGCGCTGGGTTTCGTGGTGCTGCTGGGCATTTTGCTGTTGCAGGGCTCACTGCCGCTGAATCCTCAGCAGTTGCCTGGCCTGAGCTGGCATCTGGCGCTCAATACCGCCACGAGCTTCGTGACCAACACCAACTGGCAGTCCTACAGCGGCGAAAGCACCCTGAGCTATTTCAGTCAGATGGTGGGCCTGACGGTGCAGAACTTCCTCTCTGCCGCGACCGGTATCGCCGTCGCCTTTGCGCTGATCCGTGGCTTCGCCAATCGCAGCTCTGCTTCGCTGGGTAACGCCTGGCGCGACCTGACGCGCATCACACTCTACGTCTTACTGCCCATCAGCCTGCTGATGGCGCTGTTCTTTGTCAGTCAGGGCAGCATTCAGAACTTCGCGCCTTATCACAGCCTCTCCACGCTGGAAGGCGTGCAGCAGACGCTGTCGATGGGGCCGGTGGCGTCGCAGGAAGCGATCAAAATGCTGGGCACCAACGGTGGCGGCTTCTTTAACGCCAACTCCTCTCATCCGTTTGAAAACCCGACGGTGCTGACCAACCTGGTGCAGATGCTGAGCATCTTCCTGATTCCGGCGGCGCTCTGTTTCGCGTTTGGCGAAAGCGTGCGTGACCGTCGTCAGGGCCACATGTTGCTGTGGGCGATGACGCTGATGTTTGTGGCGGCGGTATCGGTCGTGATGTGGGCCGAACTGCAGGGCAACCCGCACTTCCTCCAGCTGGGTGCTGACAGCGCCGTCAATATGGAAGGCAAAGAGACGCGCTTTGGCATTCTTAACAGCAGCCTGTTTGCGGTCATCACCACTGCGGCCTCCTGCGGTGCGGTCAATGCCATGCATGACTCCTTTACCGCGCTGGGCGGCATGGTGCCGATGTGGCTGATGCAGCTGGGTGAAGTGGTGTTTGGCGGCGTTGGTGCCGGTCTCTACGGCATGCTGCTGTTTGTGCTGCTGGCGGTGTTTATCGCCGGACTGATGATTGGCCGTACCCCGGAGTTCCTGGGCAAAAAAGTCGATGTGTGGGAGATGAAAATGACCGCACTGGCGATTCTGGTCACCCCGGCGCTGGTGCTGATCGGCACTGCCCTGGCGATGATGACCGACGCCGGACGCAGCGCAATGGCGAACCCCGGCATTCACGGCTTCAGCGAAGTGCTCTACGCGGTCTCCTCGGCGGCTAACAACAACGGCAGTGCCTTTGCCGGACTGAGTGCGAACACGCCGTTCTGGAACCTGTTACTGGCTGCCTGCATGCTGCTGGGTCGCTTCGGCATCATCATTCCGGTGATGGCCATTGCCGGTGCGATGGCGGTGAAAAAAGTGCAGCCGGTAGGGAACGGCACGCTGCCAACCCACGGTCCGCTGTTTATTGCACTGCTGATCGGTACCGTGCTGCTGGTGGGTGCACTGACCTTTATTCCTGCTCTGGCGCTGGGCCCGGTGGCTGAGCATCTGCAACTTGTTCAGGGACAATCCTCATGAGTCGTCAACAACAGGCGTTATTTGACGCAGCCCTGCTGCGTACCTCGGCCTGGGATGCAGTAAAAAAGCTCGATCCCCGGGTACAGTTCCGTAACCCGGTGATGTTTGTGGTCTACCTCGGCAGCATCCTGACCTCACTGCTGGCGCTGGCGATGCTGACCGGACGTATCAGCGGCAGCGCCAGCTTTACTGGCTCGATTGCGGTCTGGCTCTGGTTTACCGTGCTGTTCGCCAACCTGGCAGAGGCGCTGGCAGAAGGGCGCAGTAAGGCCCAGGCGAGCAGCCTGAAAGGGGTCAAGAAGACCAGCTTTGCCAAAAAACTGTCATCGGCGCGCTATGGTGCCGGGTGGCAGCAGGTCAGTGCCGATGAGCTGCGTAAAGGCGATGCGGTGCTGGTGGAAGCGGGCGATATCATTCCCTGTGATGGCGAAGTGATGGAAGGCGGTGCCTCTGTCGATGAGAGCGCCATTACCGGTGAGTCTGCACCGGTCATCCGTGAGTCAGGGGGTGACTTCGCCTCTGTGACAGGGGGGACGCGTATTCTCTCTGACTGGCTGGTGATCACCTGTAGCGCCAACCCGGGCGAAACCTTCCTTGACCGGATGATCGCCATGGTGGAAGGCGCGAAACGCCGCAAAACCCCGAATGAGATCGCGCTGACTATTCTGCTGGTATCACTGACCATCGTGTTCCTGCTGGCGACCGTGACGCTCTGGCCGTTCTCGGCCTGGGGCGGCACGCCGGTCAGCGTCACGGTACTGGTGGCACTGCTGGTCTGCCTGATCCCGACCACGATCGGCGGCCTGCTGTCGGCGATTGGTGTGGCGGGGATGAGCCGCATGCTGGGCGCTAACGTCATTGCGACCAGCGGTCGTGCTGTGGAAGCCGCCGGGGATGTGGATGTGCTGATGCTGGACAAAACCGGCACCATCACGCTGGGTAACCGCCAGGCGACCCAGTTCATGCCCGCACCGGGCGTCAGCGAAGAGCAGCTGGCCGACGCCGCGCAGCTCGCCTCGCTGGCCGATGAGACGCCGGAAGGCCGCAGCATCGTGGTGCTGGCAAAACAGCGATTTAATCTGCGTGAGCGCGATCTCAGCAGCATGGGTGCCAGCTTTATTCCGTTCTCCGCCCAGACCCGCATGAGTGGCGTGAACGTGCAGGATCGGTTGATCCGCAAAGGCGCCGTCGATGCCGTTCGTCGCCATATCGAAGCGAACCACGGCCGTTTCCCTGCCGAAGTGAATGCCCAGGTGGAAGAGGTGGCACGCAGTGGCGGCACACCGCTGGTGGTGTCAGAGGGCGCGAACGTGCTGGGCGTGGTGGCGCTGAAAGATATCGTGAAAGGCGGCATCAAAGAGCGTTTTGCCGAACTGCGCAAAATGGGCATTAAAACGGTGATGATCACCGGTGATAACCCGCTGACCGCCGCGGCGATTGCCGCAGAAGCGGGCGTGGATGACTTCCTGTCAGAGGCTACGCCGGAAGCCAAACTGGCGCTGATCCGCCAGTATCAGGCAGAAGGGCGTTTAGTGGCGATGACCGGTGACGGCACCAATGATGCGCCAGCACTGGCGCAGGCAGATGTGGCGGTGGCGATGAACTCCGGTACCCAGGCGGCGAAAGAGGCGGGCAACATGGTCGACCTCGACTCGAACCCGACCAAGCTGCTGGAAGTGGTGCACATCGGTAAACAGATGCTGATGACGCGCGGTTCGCTGACCACCTTCAGTATTGCCAATGACGTGGCGAAATATTTCGCCATTATTCCGGCGGCGTTTGCGGCGACCTATCCGCAGCTCAACATGCTCAACGTGATGCATCTGCACTCGCCCGCCAGCGCAATCCTGTCGGCGGTGATCTTTAACGCCCTGGTAATTGTCTTCCTGATCCCGCTGGCCCTGAAAGGCGTCAGCTACCGCCCACTGAGTGCGGCTGCGCTGCTGCGCCGCAACCTGCTGGTTTACGGTCTGGGTGGCCTGCTGGTGCCGTTTATCGGCATCAAAGCGATCGATCTGCTGTTAGTGTTTTCAGGCATGGCCTGAGGAGAGAAAAATGAGTCAGTTACGTCCGGCAATTTTACTGTTGTTGCTGCTTACGCTTGTCACCGGCGTGGTTTATCCTTTGCTCACCACCGGTCTGGCGCAGTGGCTGTTTCCGTCCCAGTCCAGCGGCTCGTTGCTGGAGGATCATGGCGTGGCGCGCGGGTCAGTGCTGATTGGCCAGAACTTTACCCAGCCCGGCTATTTCTGGGGCCGCCCTTCAGCGACAGGTGATAAACCCTATAACCCGCTCTCCTCAGGCGGCAGCAATATGGCCGCCAGCAACCCGGCGCTGGATAAAGCGGTAGCCGACCGCGTCACTGCGCTCCGGGCCGCCAATCCGCAGGCACCGGCCGCCGTGCCGGTTGAGCTGGTCACTGCCTCAGCCAGCGGGCTGGATCCGGATATCTCGCCACAGGCTGCTCTCTGGCAGGCGCCACGCGTCGCTGCCAGCCGCAGGGTGCCAGTGGCGCAGGTCGAGGCGCTGATTGAAAAGATGACGCATCGTCCACTGATGCCATTCCTCGGCACACCGACGCTCAACGTATTGCAGCTGAATATGGCGCTCAACGAACTGTAAGGGTGTTAAGGAAGCGATGAACCACGAACCCCAGCGTCCCGATCCCGACGCACTGCTGCAGGCTAACCGCGAAACACATCGCGGCCAGCTGAAAATTTACTTTGGTGCCTGTGCTGGCGTGGGCAAAACCTACGCCATGCTGCAGGAGGCACAGCGGCTGCGTGCGCAGGGTCTGGATGTACTGATCGGCGTGGTAGAGACGCATGATCGGCCGGAAACCGCACAGCTGCTGACAGGATTAACCCTGCTGCCGCGTCGCGCGACTGGCCGTTCGCGTCATGCGGAGTTTGATCTCGATGCCGCACTGGCCCGCCATCCGGCCGTGATCCTGATGGATGAACTGGCGCACACCAACGTAAAGGGCTCACGCCATCCCAAGCGCTGGCAGGATATTGAGGAGCTGCTGGAGGCGGGCATCGACGTCCTGACAACCGTTAACGTGCAGCATCTTGAGAGCCTTAACGATGTGGTCGGCGGGGTCACCGGCATTCAGGTGCGCGAAACCGTGCCCGATCCCTTTTTTGACAGTGCCGACGAAGTGGTGCTGGTCGATCTGCCGCCCGACGACCTGCGGCAGCGGCTGAAAGAGGGCAAAGTCTACATTGGTGACCGTGCTGAGCGCGCCATCGAAAACTTTTTCCGCAAAGGTAACCTCTTCGCCCTGCGTGAGCTGGCTCTGCGTCGCACCGCCGACCGGGTCGATGATCAGATGCGCGCCTGGCGCGATCAGCAGGGACGGGAACGCGTCTGGCACACCCGTGACGCCATTCTCCTCTGCATTGGCGACGACAGCGGCAGTGAAAAGCTGGTGCGAACCGCTGCCCGCCTGGCGGCGCGACTCGGCAGTGAATGGCACGCGGTCTATGTCGAAACGCCCCGGCTCAACCGGCTACCGGAAGCGCGGCGACGGGCGATTCTGCGCACCCTACAGCTGGCGCAGGAGCTGGGCGCGGAAACCGCCACCCTCTCTGAACCGGATGAAGCGGAAGCGGTACTGGGCTATGCCCGCGAACACAATCTGGGCAAAATCGTCACCGGCCGTCGCCCGCTGCGGCGCTGGCGGCGTGACAGTTTTGCTGAACGTCTGGGCCAGCTTGGCCCGGATCTCGACCTGCTGGTCGTTGCGCTGGATGAGCCACTGAAGGATGCGCCGCATCCGCTGCCGGATGGCCGCGTTACCAGCGAAAAATGGCGTATTCAGCTGCGCGGCGTGATGATGGCGCTGGTGCTCTGCATCGTTGTCACCGCAGCCGGACAGTCGGTGCTGATCAATTTCGATCCCGCCAACTGCGTGATGATCTATCTGCTGGCGGTGGTGATCGTGGCGCTGCGCTATGGCCGCTGGCCGTCGGTGATCGCCACGGTGATGAATATCATCGCCTTCGATCTGTTCTTTGTGGCGCCCACCGGCACGGTGGCCGTCTCCGATCTGCAATATCTGGTGACCTTTGGCGTGATGCTGGCTGTGGGTGTCATTGTCGGCAATCTCACGGCAGGCGTACGCTATCAGGCGCGGGTGGCGCGCTACCGCGAGCAGCGGGCGCGCCAGCTCTATGAGATGGCGAAATCGCTGGGCAGCGCGTTAACGCCGCAGGATATTGCCGCCACCAGCCAGCGGGTGCTCGACGCCACACTACAGGCGCGCTGCCTGCTGCTGCTGCCGGATGATGAGGGCGAGCTGAAGCCGGTGGGTGATGCGTTACCGGCCAGCGAGCCGGATCGCGCGATTGCGAAATGGAGTTACAGCAAAGGCCAGCCTGCGGGCGCGGGCACCGATACCTTACCGGCGGTGCCTTATCAGATCCTGCCGCTGAAAAGCGGCGCGCACTGCCGGGGTTTACTGGTGGTGGAGCCGCAGAACCTGCGTCAGCTGATGATCCCCGAACAGCAGCGGCTGGTAGAGACCTTTACCGTATTGATCGCCAACGCCCTGGAGCGGATAGCGCTGTCGCACAGCGAGGCGGCCTCCCGTCTCTCGGCTGAGCGTGAACAGCTCCGCAATGCGCTGCTGTCGGCGCTGTCTCACGACCTTCGCACGCCGCTGACTGTGCTGTTTGGTCAGGCGGAAATGCTGATGCTCGACCTGGCCAGCGACAACTCAAAATATGTGCCACAGGCGAGCCAGATCCGCGAGCAGACGCTGAGCACCATCCGGCTGGTGAGCAACATGCTGGATATGGCGCGCATTCAGTCGGGTGGCCTCAATCTGCGGGAAGAGTGGCTGGCGCTGGAAGAGGTGATCGGCGGCGCGCTGAGCAGCATGGCTCCGTCGCTGAAAGGGCATGAGGTCCAGCTCGATCTGCCGGATGATATCGTGCTGATCAAAGGCGACAGCACGCTGCTGGAGCGGGTCTTTACTAACCTGATAGAAAACAGCCTGAAATATGCCGGTAACAGCGCACCACGCGGCATCCGCGCCTGGCGGGCAGCAACACGGCTGGAGATGGCGGTCTGGGACAGCGGGCCGGGCATTGCCGAAGACGATTTAACCCGGATATTCGATAAGTTCTGGCGCGGCAATAAAGAGTCGGCGGTGCCGGGCGTCGGGCTGGGTCTGGCGATCTGTAAAACCATTATCGAGAGTCACGGTGGCCAGATCTGGGCCGAAAACCGGCCCGAAGGTGGCGCCGCATTTCGTCTCTCGCTGCCGCTGCCGCCCGCCCCTGAAATTTCTGACGAAGGGCTGAAATAACTTCACAGTTGATCGGTTATACTGCCGGACCTGTTTGATTATTCGTGGGATTGTATGGAACGTTTTACCGAAAACCTGATGTATGCATCGCGCTGGTTGCTGGCCCCGGTTTACATTGGACTTTCGCTGGGATTGCTGGCGCTGACCATTAAATTTTTCCAGGAAATTTTCCACCTGCTGCCCAACATTTTCAGCATTGCGGAAAACGATCTGATCCTGCTGCTGCTGTCGCTGGTGGACATGACGCTGGTTGGCGGCCTGCTGGTGATGGTGATGCTGTCGGGTTATGAAAACTTTATCTCTAAGCTCGATATTGACGAAGATAAAGAGAAGCTGAGCTGGCTGGGCAAGATGGACTCCGGCTCGCTGAAAAACAAAGTCGCTGCCTCCATTGTCGCCATCTCCTCGATTCACCTGCTGCGGGTGTTTATGGAAGCGCGCAACGTCGAAAACGACAAACTGATGTGGTACGTGATTATCCACCTGACCTTTGTGCTCTCTGCCTTTGTCATGGGCTGGCTGGATCAAATGTCGCGCGCCGACAAAAAACCGAAGTAACCCCTCTGGCGGCCCGCTGACGCGGGCGCCTGCTTTATCCTTTCCGTTCTGTTCCCCCCGAATGACCTTCCGGCTTCGAGGCCGGGCGTGTGCCCGCCAGTTGCGGCATCACCTCTTTAATCATGGCAAAGAAGTGTTGCAGTCTGGCCGGGTAGTAACTCGCCCAGGGATAGGTCAGCCACACCGGCAGCGGCGGTGCCTGCCACGCAGGCATCAGCTGAACCAGGCCGCCATTCGCCAGATCTTCCTGCACCGCCCAGGACGAGACGATCGCAGCACCCATCCCCGCCAGTGCCGCTTTGCGCACCGCATATAAACTGTCGCTGCTCAGCCGGGGGGTAATCGCCAGATTCACCGGCTGGCCATCGTCAATCTTCTGCAACGCCACTTCGTTACGGTAAAAACTGGTCAGTGCCAGCCACGGCAGATCGCGCAGCTGTTCAATCTGCTCTATGGGCGGATGCTGCGCCAGCAGGTGCGGGGCCGCCACCACAATGCGCGGCACTTCGGCCAGCAGAATCGCCACCACTGAGGGATCGGTGGGTGCGCCGACCTGGATAGCGCAGTCGACATTCTCCGCCATAAAGTCGGGCGTACGGTCATTCAGCATCCACTCAATGTTGAGCCGGGGATAGCGGTGCAGATAGTCCACCAGTGGGGCGATGAGCTGATCCTGACCAAAGGCGTGCGGGGCACGAACCCGCAGCGTACCGACCGGATCGGCGCTGGCACCGGTCAGTTCATCTTCCAGCGCATGCCAGGTCGCCAGCAGCTGTCGCGCCTGGGCGTAGCAGCGTTCGCCATCATCGGTGAGCTTCAGCGCATGCGTGGTGCGCAGGATCAGCTTCAATCCCAGCCGCTGCTCCAGGGTCTGCAGCCGACGGCTGACGGTGGGCTGTGTCGTACCGAGCTGGGCGGCAGCGGCGGATAAGCTGCCGCTCTCGACGATACGGATAAATGTCTGCATCAGGTCGATGCGATCGCTGCTGTTAGGGTTGTTCATACGTACCACGCATAATGGTTTTGCCTGATGTTAGTCTACCGCGTATAACCGCGATGCGCTTTAATGGTGGTACGAATTGATGAGGATTACAGCATGTCAGCCATACAAACCCAGACTCAAAATGAAACGCTCTCTACGCCACTGGTGTTTACCCTGGCCGCCGGTGCCGGACTCAGCGTTGCGTCGATTTACTACAGCCAGCCGATGCTGGATATCATCAGCAAGCAGTTTAATGCCGGCATTGGCGCAGTTGGCATGGTGCCGATGCTGACCCAGGCGGGCTATGCGCTGGGTATTCTGCTGCTGGCCCCGCTGGGCGATCGCCATGACCGCCGCACCATTATCTTTATTAAAGGCTTATTGCTGGTAGCGGCGCTGCTGCTGTGTGGTTTTTCCGGTGGACTCAGCGCGCTGCTGGTTGCCAGTTTTATCACCGGCCTGACCGCCACGGTGGCGCAGGATATTGTGCCCGCGTCGGCGGCCCTGGCCCCGGAACGCAGCCGGGGTAAAATAGTCGGCACGGTGATGACCGGGCTGCTGGTCGGCATCCTGTTATCGCGGGTGGTCAGCGGGGTGGTGGCGGAGTATTTCGGCTGGCGCACCATGTACATGATCGCCGCGCTGGCGGTGCTGCTGATTACGCTGACGCTGTGGCGGGTCCTGCCGCGCTTCGCACCCGGCACCTCGGTGAGCTATCCGCGGCTGTTGCTGTCGCTGGTGCATCTGTGGCGTCACCATCAGACGCTGCGCCGCGCCGCGCTGGCTCAGGGTCTGCTCTCTGTGGCCTTCAGCGCCTTCTGGTCGACGCTGGCGTTAATGCTCAGCGACCGCTTTCATCTGGACAGTGCGGTGGCCGGCGCCTTTGGTTTAGCCGGTGCAGCGGGTGCCATGGCGGCACCGCTGGCAGGCAGCTTTGCTGACCGCATTGGTCCGGCAAGGGTCACGCAGGCAGGTGCCGCGCTGGTGACGATCTCCTTTGCGCTGATGTTCCTGCTGCCGCTACTGCCGATGCCGGCGCAGCTGGCGCTGATAGTCGTTTGTACCATCGGCTTTGATTTAGGCGTACAGGCCACGCTGGTGGCGCATCAGACGCTGGTTTATGGCCTGGCGCCGGAAGCGCGCAGTCGCCTGAATGCCCTGCTGTTTACCGTGGTCTTTATCGGTATGGCCACCGGTGCGGCGCTGGGCAGTCTGGCGCTGGCTCACTGGGGCTGGAATGGTGTGGTTGCGCTCGCCACCTTAGCCGGTGCAGCTGCTCTCGCGGTCCGCTTCGCCAGCCGTCACCTGAAAAACTGACACCTCGCCCGTCAAAAAATGTGCCAGGCTTATTCATAAACCCGAAATATTGTGGAGTATTATGAACTTTTTAGCCTGGACAGCAGCGACGGGCGGCCTCCTGCTGCTGATGTCGCTGGCTTCCGGTTGGATTCACCGGGGGCCTGTGACCTCATTTGGTCTGTTCCTTATCGCGGGCATGCTGTGCGGCCCGTGGGGATTTGATGTTATCCACCTTGATATCGTCACCCATTCCGAAGCCGTGGCCCATATTACTGAAATCACCATGGCGGCCTCGCTGTTTATCACCGGTCTCAAGCTGCGTCAGCCGCTGCAGAACAACTGCTGGCACACCGGGCTGAAACTGGCTTTTCCCGCCATGCTGCTCACCGTCGGCGCAATGACCCTGCTGGCACACTTCCTGGTGGGATTAGACTGGCCGATAGCGCTGGCGTTTGGGGCGATTGTCGCGCCGACCGATCCGGTGCTGGCGAGTTTAATCTCGGTCAACGATGCGCAGGATGATGATTCGCTGCGGGTGGCGATCTCCAGCGAGGCGGGCATGAACGATGGCTCCGCATTACCCCTGCTGATGCTGGCGCTGCTGCTGTTCAATGGCGAAAGCCTGAGTGGGGCGATGCTGGCCCACTGGGGTGCGGTCGAGGTGCTCTGGGCAATTGGCGGCGGTCTTGTTATCGGGTTTGTTCTGGGACAGTTAATCGGCATGCTGGCAACCCGACTGCGCAATGCTAATGGCGACGTTGCGCCCAATGATTTTCTGGCGCTGGCGCTGATTGCGCTAAGTTATGCGCTGGTGGAATACCTGGGTGCCTCCGGCTTCCTGGCCGCCTTCGCCGCCGGACTGGGGTTACGCCGTGCCGAGCTGGGCGTGTTTCGTCGCCATCAGCCTGACGATCTCTCTGACGACGAGCGTGTGTTGCCGTCTGAGGCGCTGGTGAATCCTAACAAACGTCTGGCGCATCAGGGCGACAACAATATGGTGAAGTCGATTGGGTTTGTAGTAGGCGACGCCCTCTCTTTTGGCGATACTATTGAACGTTTACTGGCGGCTGGCATGATGGTGGTGCTGGGCGTCACACTGGCGCAGCACTGGAATATCTATGGCGTGCTGATTGGCCTGGTGCTGTTTGCGGTGGTGCGACCGCTGGCCGTGTGGCTGGTGACAGTACGCGCCGGACTCCCGCTGGGGCAGCGTCTGCTGATTGGCTGGCTGGGTATCCGGGGAATTGGCAGCCTGAACTATATCGCCTATGCCTGGACGCACGGCATGCAAGGCCCGCAGATGGAAATCATGACGAATATGGCGTTAACGCTGGTGGTCTGCAGCGTGGTGGTTCACGGCACCACCGTGACGCCGCTGCTGAACTGGCGTCAGAAGCGCCTTGAAGCCCTTCAGCGCAAGGTATAACCCGAACAAACAGGAGTTAAGAATGAAAGTGACTCAGATAGTGCTGCTGAGCATCCTCGCCACCGGCAGCGCGCTGGCGGCGGACGACACTGACACCGAGCAGAATGTTTACGCCAGTCAGCTGTGCCACATTGTCAGCGGCGAGAAAAAGGTCGCGAGTGCGGATCAATATGTTGAACAGATGAAATCTTCAGTGGCGCGCAGTCAGTCATCATCGGCAATGAATCAGCCCGAATTTGATGAAGAGTCCGCGCGTGAAGTGGCCAGTGCCTGGCTGCAACTGGGTGACGATGAGCGTGCCCAACTGCGCGTCAACGAACAGCAGTGTGAGCAGGCCGTCATGGCGCAGTTCCAGCAGGAAGATTAACCACCCTGAATGAGATAAAAACGCGCCTGCCGGGCGCGTTTTTTTATGGCTTTTGACACTCGATTGCGTACATAATCGCCACCCATGGCACCAGACTTGCATTGATTCATTCTTCTGCAGCCTGCCGCACCGGTTTGCTGACACTTCGGGCTTCACAAAACAGGCATTATGATTACGCGTCGACGCTTTATACTCGGCACGGGAGCGCTCGGGCTCTCCATGACCACCGGCAAATTATTTGCCCGCGATGACATTATTCCCCTCTGGCCGGATGATCCGCCCGGCGGCGGCGGCCCATCCGGCCATTTGAAGATTAACAGCACGGGTTCCTGGTCAAATATCGTCAGCCCGGCAATTCAGCGGTTTAAACCGGAAAATCCGAATGGCGAAGCGGTATTAATTGCCGCTGGCGGCGGTTATCGCTGGATCGGCATGGGACGCGAAGCCTGGCCGGTCGCACGCTGGCTCAATGCCAATGGCTATACCGCCTATGTGCTCAGCTACCGGTTGCCGCATGAGAAGTGGCAGGCGGGTCGGTTGGCGCCGCTGCAGGATGCGCAGCGCGCCATCCGGCTGGTGCGATCCTTTGAGCGCAAGGTGCACGTACTGGGCTTCTCTGCCGGTGGGCATCTGCTGGGAATGGCGGCGGCGCGGCCGGACTTTGAATCGTATCCGGCCATCGACCCGCTGGATGAAGTGGTGCCGAAAGTTGACAGCGTTGGCCTGATCTATCCGGTCATTACGCTGGAAGCGCCTTATCAGCACACCAATACCCATCTGATGATGGTTGGTAAAAATGCCACGCCGCAGGATGAGGCGAACTGGTCAGTGCAGAACTATGTAACCCGACAGTATCCGCCAACGTTTCTGGCGCAGGCCGAGGACGATCACACCTCCAATCCGTTTAACACCGAACTGATGCGCGACACCTGTCGCCGTAACCGCGTGCCGGTTGAGCTGATTCAGATCAGCAAAGGCGGGCATGGATTCGGTCTTGGCAAGGCGGGCAGCCCGGCAGCCCTGTGGGATCAGGCGTATGTGCGCTGGCTGGATCGGGTTAGCTGAGTTGCACTGGCGCGGTGCGTCGCTGCACTCCGCAGCCCTGTTATCATTTCCCATTCGGCTGACATAAAAAAGCCGGCATTAGCCAGCCTCGCTAAATTAGCGATTTTCAGGACAGAAGCAATACCGTACAAAACATGATCAGCCTGGTCAGAACTGATAGGTCAGGCCCATGCCGATACTGTTTTTCGTCGTAATGCCGGTGGCACGCGTAAAGTCATTTTCCTTCAGCAAGTTAATGCGGTAGTCCACGTAGGTCAGCATGTTCTTGTTGAAATAGTAATAGGTGCCCACTGCAATATATTTCTGCATCGTCTCGTTGCCCCCGGCAAAATTCCCTGCGCCCTGCAGGTTTTCGCCACGCTGGGTAACAAAACCCACAGAAGGGCGCAAACCGTTCAGGAACTGGTACTGCGCAATCGCCTCAACGTTATGGGTTTTGTCGGCGACCTGTGCCAGCTGCCCATAAGGCGTAACGTTATTGGCTTCGCCATACATTGCGGCCAGATAGATCTGGCTGGCATCATATTTTGCAGAGGTTACCCAGGCGGTGGCTTCGTCTCCCTGCCCGTCAGCTTGCTGAGTCAGCGTCCGTTTTGCTTTCATCCCTGCCGCCGCAATGCTCAGTCCATCGGTAATGCTGTAAGTCAGACCAGCACCGTAACCATCCCCGTTAGCCAGTCTGGCGGTTGCGCGGTCATTTTTCCCTTGATACTGCAGGGTTAGCTTTAATCCACCCCAGTCCGGAGAGTGCCATGTCGCGAGGCCGGTTGAGCGTTTTGACAGGAAGTTATCGTTAGTGGTCATGGTGCCGGAACCGTAGACCGGTGCCATATCCGTATAGGCAGAAGCAACATACAGTGCCCCAAAGCTACGGCCATAATCGAACGAGCCGAAGTCGACCATTTTCAGACCTGCAAAGCCTAAACGTGTGGCATTACCCGTTTGTGCATCGCTAGCGCCTTCACTGTGATTCAGCTGGAAATTATATTCCCATTGACCATAACCGGTAAGCTGATCATTAATTTGCGTCTCACCTTTAAAACCCAGTCGTGCATAAGAGTTGTCGCCATCTTCTGCAATATTATCTGAGAAAACATGGCGCGCATCAACTTTACCGTACAGGTCGAGCTTATTTCCATTTTTATTATAAATCTCGGAAGAGTATGCAGAAAATGAGATCAGAAAACACATTGCATACGGCGCGATTTTTTTTATTTCATTGTGCATATCATC
This sequence comes from Candidatus Pantoea rara, assembly GCF_051136265.1. Taxonomy (NCBI): domain Bacteria; kingdom Pseudomonadati; phylum Pseudomonadota; class Gammaproteobacteria; order Enterobacterales; family Erwiniaceae; genus Pantoea; species Candidatus Pantoea rara. The sequence goes on from NZ_CP194942.1 coordinate 269,258, forward strand.
TGCCCTTATCAGTTAACTGAAGTATGAGGATATTACCGCTCAGGGCGGCATTCATTTCGATATCACTTTCGTCTTTTTTAATAAATAATAAAATGGTTGTAATGGCCATAAAGGCTATGGCCACTTTCTATAATAAATTTCCCTGGTGTTATTGCCTTCCTGCAGCGTATTTCCTGGCGATTTTTTATTAAAAGGCTAAGTCGGGGATATCGCTTAATACTGTTTGTGCGCCTGCATCAATATATTTTCGGGCAAGAACCGGGTCATTGATCGTGGCAATCGCGAATTCAATTCCTGAACGGGCCAGTCGCGCCAGGTCTTCGTCCGTCGCGAAGTCACCCAGGAAATGCAGGATCTGGCAATCTGTTCTGGCGAGGAGCGCCGCGGGGTCTTTCGGTGGGATGCAAACCGCCAGCCCACGCGGTACGTCAGGCATAAGCTTTGCGGCAACCTGCAGCGAAATCTCAGAGAAGCTGCTGATAAATAACTTCTTCTCGTTTGCTGGCCATAGTGATTTCAGCTGAGCGATCGCTATCTCCGCCGTTTCCACTTCCTGCCCGGAGGTGGGTTTGATTTCCAGTTGCAGCCCGACGCCTTTATCCAGTACAAAGCCGACTGTTTCAGCCAGCGTAGGCACTTTCACGCCCTTGAAAAGGTGGCCGTAACACACGCCAGCCTCCAGCGACCGAATCTCTTCCAGAGTTAAATTCGCCACATAGCCTTTGCCATTCGTTGTCCGGTTTACGGAATCGTCATGAATAATGACCGGGTGCATATCTTTGGTGAGTTTGACATCCACCTCAATCCACGTCGCGCCGCGTTCAACAGCCGCCTGAAACGAAGGTAACGTGTTTTCCGGTGCCAGCAGTGGTGCGCCCCGATGGGCAATCAGGCGTGAGTTCACTACACGTGCAGGTTGTTTTTTGGTCGACATTCCTGGCTTTACCTTCTGTTAGGGTTTTATCGCAGGTCTACCTGAGCAAAACCTGGTTAGAAAATTCGGTTCTGACTTCATCACCCAGCGGTTTAGGCATGGACTGAGTGCCATGAACGCGCTCTTTGTTGTTGATTAGCCCCGCATCGCGATTCACTTCTTTGTTTTGAGGGGTAATGCCGTAAACCTGTTGGAACAGCCGTTGGGTGGTGGGTAGCGTCAGCCAGTGAATAAACAGCAACGCTGCCGCTTTATGGGGGGCGTTTTTGGGTATCGCCACCATATTTCCGCCACCGGGCATGCCGAAATCGGGGATATAAAGCCGGATCGTTTTCGGGACTTCACCGTGGTTTTCTAATCCCATCAGGTAATCTTCCCAGGCGGGAACCAGCAGGAATTCACCGCTGACCAGTCGGGTGATGCTGTCGGCATTGGAGGCCGTAATGATGTAGTTGGGGCGCTGCTGCTTGAACCACTTCCAGGCGGGCTGAAGAGCCGTCAGGCTTTTTACATCCGCATCGCCTTTCGTGAAATCAAAACCCGGTACCAGTGTGCGCGTCACCGATTCAATGAAGGCCGGGCCGGATCCGCCGTTTTCAACGTTGAAGCCAAATTCCTGACGATGACTCTGCAAAAAAGCCGTAATCTGCGGCAGTGTTCGCGGTAACTCACTTTCTTTCAGGCGGCGCGAATCGTAGGCCAGACCGGTCTGGTTGCCCCAAAATGCCACGCCATAGCCTTTACTGTCCGTTCCCTCAATGGTGTAGTTCAGGGTTTTGCCTGCCGGCAGCAGTGTATTAATCGGGCCAAAAAACGTTTGCTGAGGTGATACGGTCCCGAAGGCCCCGCCGCCAATCGAAAACAGATCAATGTCACCCGTATCCCGTCCCCGGTCTGCCATGAGTTTATTAATATTGCCCTGTAGTGTGCCTTCAGACAGGGTAACGTTAATACCGTACTGTTTTTCAAACAGGCTGACCTGCTCTTTTAAACGGTCCTGGTAATACCATTGATACCAGGTTAATTCCCCTTCTTTTTTCGCCTGTTCGACAATCTGTTCCCAGTTCATCGTGGTTAAATCCTGAGCCCAACAACAGAAAGCCCCAGCCAGCAATAATATTGCAGCAACGAGTCTGAACATATGTTTCCCCAATAACGCGAATTAAAGACTGTCAGCCTTTTCCTGCAAAGGCGGCGACAGGATTTCTTGTCAGTAATTTTTCTGCAATCAACATTAAAATGACATTCGGTATAACCAGCATTAAAGAAATGACCGCCGCATTGGGTCGAATAAAGTTATAACCCAGATAAGAATACAGAATGGTAGGGACGGTAATAAAATCGGGTGAGCCAACAATGAAACTTATAGCGAACTCTTCTATTGATAACGTAAAAACAATAATTAATGCGGCAAATATTCCCGGTTTCAGGGTGGGCAGGCAGGCCACTAAAAAACGGTTTATCACCGAAGCGCCCATATCTCGTGCCGCATCAAGCGTATCCTGGCGTATCTGCGAAAACGACAGGGTCAGAATGCGTACGGCATAAGGCATCAGGATAATAATATGCCCTGTCAAAATGCCGCCAAACCGGCTGTGAATACCCACTACGTTGAGCAACATGGAAAAAAACAGCGCAACGACAAAGCCCGGAACGATAAGCGGCAATAAGATCGCATTCTGTAAAAGGTCTTTGCCCGTAAACGACATTCTGCCAAACGCCCACGCGGCAGGCAGAGACAGCACCAGCGTGCACACGGAGACGGTTGCCGCCAGTAAATAGCTGTTCCTGAGCGCCTGCGGTAACGCGGTCGTGGTCCATACTTCCACCCAGCGGCCCAGTGAGAGAACCGGCGGCAGAGCATCTGGCCATGCCCACGGATGGGTTTTATCGACCAGTGACCACAGGACGGTCAGGATCAAGGGAATAACCAGCCACAGCATAAAGAGAGCGGTGATAATGATCATCATGACGATCCGCAGCGGGGATAAGGTCTGTCTGGCTTTCATGATCGCTGTTCTCCGGCTTGTTGTAGCCACTTCGCCAGGGTGGCAAGCACGACTGCCCCGACAAAAGCCGCCAGCATTAAAATCACCGCGACAACGGCCGAGAGATTCCAGCCCTGCGCGCTCATTTCAGGGAAGCGCAGCATGTACTGCGAAAGAGAGAACACGCTGGTCGGGCCCGCAACGACCTGGAATGTAAAGTCACCCAGGGCACCGATGAAGATCAGTACCAGCGATACCTGAACGGACTTGATAGATAAGGGCAGGATGATGTGTAACAACCGGGCAGTCTTGCCAGCACCCAAATCCTGCGCGGCATTAAAAATTTCGTCGCCAATCGCGCGCAGGCTGGCGGTAATGATAAGCAGTGCATAGGGAAGCTGTTTCCAGACCTGCAAAATAATCACGCCAATTCCCCAGCGGTCATTCTGCATTCTGATGGGGTGAGAGATGATCCCCAGCTTGAGCAAGCCAAGGTTAATAAAGCCCTGCCAGGAAATCAGGTTGATAAACAACAGTGCAGCTACCAGCCCGTGTACCATCAGCGGGGCTTTGAGTAAGCCGCCTATCAGCATTGAGCCGGGGAAAGGCTTTCTCAGCCACAGTGCCAGCGGAAGCGCCAGGGCAACGGATAGCACCGCGCTGATGACGCCGATTCTGAGCGAATAGCCTGTCGCGCGCCATAGCTGGCTGTCATTCAGAATGGTTTGCCAGTACTGAAGCGTGAAGTGCGCCGGTGCGCCAAAATTAAACAGGCCAACGGATTGCGTCAACGCCATGATCACAATCAGCACCAGAGTGATGATTACCGGTGCGACCGCGGGCAGGACCAGCCACCAACAGAGCCTGTTCCGGTTGCGCGTTTTCATAAATAGCTTTCCCGTAAAAAGCGGATCTTATCTGGCGCAATAGAGAAATTTACATTGTCACCTTCGCGGATGGGGTTTTTACCGACCAGCTGGATACAACACGGATATTCCGTTTCTTCATGGCCCAACGGATGAACCTGAAGTTCAGAAAGGTTTCCCAGAAAACTGACTGCACCGATCCCGAAGGCCAGCGTGTTTTTCCCGGTACCGTGTTCGCTCAGCAGGGCATCCTCAGGGCGCCAGAAGGCATAGACCTTGTCCGATACGGGCGGCACAGGGCTATGGATTTCCATTTCGCCCAGTACGCACGCAATGCGATAAATACCGGTGCTGCTGTCGCTATCCAGTACGCGGGCTTTCATGACGTTAGCCTGACCGACAAAACCAGCGACAAAGCGGTTTATCGGGGAGTAATAGATCTCATCCGGCGTACCGGTTTGTTCAATCTTTCCGGCATTCATGACTACCACAACGTCCGACATCGACAGGGCTTCTGCACGGTCATGGGTAACATAAATGGCGGTAAACCCATGGGAGCGCTGAAGCTGTCTGATCTCCAGTCGTACCTTGTCGCGTAATTTGGCATCCAGATTTGACAGCGGCTCATCAAACAACACGATTTCCGGACGCACGGCCAGGGCTCTGGCCAGCGCCACGCGCTGCTGCTGACCGCCGGATAACTGCGCTGGCATTTTAGGCAAATGCGCATTCAGCGATACCTGAGCGGCGGTCTGCGCTACACGATCGTGAATGTCCGTTTTGGCCATCTTCATCTGCCTGAGACCAAACCCGATATTTTCAGCAACGGAAAGGTGAGGGAAAAGCGCATAGGACTGAAAGCACATCGCCGTATCGCGATGTTCAGGTTTGACATGATGCATGTCCTGCTGGTGGATCAGTACTTCGCCACTATCAAGACTGTAAAAGCCGGCAATAACTTTAAGCAGCGTGGTTTTGCCACAGCCAGAGGGGCCAAGCAGGGAAACAAATTGCCCTTTTTTGGCCTGCAGTGAAATGCCGTTCAGCGCGACAAAATCGTCGAACGTCAGCATGGCATTGTGGATTTCTAGCGTATTCACGTTGGGCTGCTCCGTCATAAAATGCCAGGTAATTCGTAATTAATGCGATATGCATAATAATTCGGCATATTGAATTTTAGCAATTTCAGACAGGTTAAGAATTTATTAACTTTTTAAAACCAAACAATAACAGTGAATTGGTTGTTTACTTTGAAGTCGTATGTTTAACGTGCTAAATATTTTTATGCGTTTCGATTAATATTAAGGATGAAAAGTAAGGCGATTCTAAAAGAATGCCTGTAGAGGGCAGGACAGCGGGAAGACGCTGTCCTTAAATGCAGTGATAAGGTAAGTCCGGGGCAATGCGTGGTCAGGCAGGAGTAAAACGAGGATAAGGGATAAACCGGGCGGCAAGGCGGTTCATTTCGGGTGTGCCGACACTCACATGTGTGCTGCTTTTTTCCTGTGTGCCGGCAAGATGCGCATCCAGTCCCGCCGCTTTACAGAGGGCATAGCCCGCAGAAACGTCCCACATGCTGCTGAAACATTCCTGATAACCGTCGACGTAACCCAGCACGCTGAAGGTTAAACCTACGGTGGCACAGCGATAGCGCACGACATTCCAGCCGTCGTCCCGATAGGCCTTTTCAATACAGAGCTGATGGGTGAAATCCCATGATGGACTGTCACCCATCGCCACAGTTTTAATCCCTTCGGCAACCACAGGCCGTTCAAAGGGTTCACCATTCAGATAAACCCCTGTCTCTTTGCCGCCGCTCACCATGAGGTTTAAAACGGGATGCACGATCACGCCCATAACCGGCTCGCCATCGTGTACATAGCCAACAGAAATCCCCCACAATGACGAGCCGCGCAGGAAGTTACTCGTACCATCAATAGGATCAACAGACCAGTAGCTGGCGCTGAGCTCACCGCCATGCTCTTCACCGATAATAGAATCCTGGGGGAAATGGTGTTCCAGACGCTGCCGAATCAGATTTTCCACTTCCCGATCGGCTTCACTGAAGACATCCTGCGGCCTTTTTTCGCAGACCGCTAATTCACTCAGCTGTCTGAAATAGTTAAGAGCCAAAAGTGAGGCCTCTTGTGCGATGCGTTCAGCCACCTTTAAGCGCGTTTCCATTGTTTACCGTTTACCTGATGCATAAAAAGAAGTGTGTGGATGCAGACAGAACCCTGTGCACAGTGCAAGTCCCCCTCCGTGCATAAGGCTCGCTTTTAATATAATGCACATTGCATTATATTAGAGTATCTCTCCGTTATGTTTCACTATTATGATGCTTTTATGATCGGAGAATGCAGGGCAGGAGAGGCTGAAAATCAGTACATTTTACTAAAACGTAAAGGCACAGCCCTTTACTATTCGTCATGCATAAAAGCATGCTAGGGTATTAACAGAACCCATTATTAAATACGGTGAGGACAACGCTGTGGTTCATGGATATTCCGCTGGTCGTGACGTCGAACTTAATCGCAGTGAAAAACTCATTCTGGAGCTTGTCCGCCGCAATGATGGCATTTCCCGCTCCTCGCTGGTTTCGCAAACCATTCTGAATCAGTCATCTGTTCACCGCATTGTTGATACGCTGACCGAAAACGGCTTTCTCAGCCTGGGGGAATCACCGTCCCAGGGAAGAGGTAAGCCCAGCCCGTCATTATCACTGAATGCGAATGCGCGTTATGGTTACGGCATCTCTATTAACTCAGACAGCGTTGCCGCCAGTCTGATTAATTTCCGCGGCGGTATTACAGAATACTGCGTACTGGATACGCATCCGCACGAACCTGCCCGTACTTTACTCAATATCAAACATCACTATCTGGATACCTTAAAACAATACGGTATTTCGCCAGAAAAAATCTGTGGTGTGGGATACAGCATGGCGGGCTTTCTTTATGATTCACGAAAGTATTTCAATCCGCCTGAACCTTTAAAAAACTGGATGGGCATCGATCTGCGCCGTGAAATTACCATGTTATTTGATCGGCCGGTATGGATTGAAAATAACGCCACGACGGCGGCGCACGCTGAAGCCTTTTTAGGTGCCGGGCTGAAATACGATACGTTTGGTTATCTCTCTTTTAATTATGGATTCGGCGGTGGCATCGTGATTAACGGTAAACCGTTTCAGGGTGCATTTGGTAATGCCGGGGAGATCAGCCGTATTTTTACGCCGGAAGAGGGCAAGCTGCGGCCGGCTCTGGGGATCCTGATCGATCGGTTACGTCACGGCGGTATTGAAATTAAAGATATTCGCGATCTCAATCATAAATTTGATCCGGCCTGGCCGATTGCGCAACAGTGGGTAGAAGACGTAACACCAAACCTGCATCGGGCAATGGATGCGATGAATGCGGTGATCGATCCCGCTGCCATTATCTTAGGAGGCGAAATTCCCCGTAAGCTGGGCGAGATGTTCTTAGCCATGCCGCGGACTTGTTCGGGTAAACGCTGGGATATTTCTGCGGAATATCCGGATATTCTGCTAAGCGCCATTGAGGGGGACAGTTCGGCACTGGGCGCGGCGTTGACGCCGTTGCGGGAAACCTATTTTCATTAAGGCCGTTACCCGCAGATCAACGTTTCAGCGGGTAACGGTAAGTCATGCGCATGACCAGGGAGTAAGTTGCTAGCGCATCGTCACAAACTCTTCTGCTGCGGTCGGGTGGATCGCCACGGTGTTATCAAAGTCTTTCTTGGTGGCACCCATTTTCAGCGCCACGGCGAAGCCCTGTAACATTTCATCCATACCGAATCCGATACCGTGAATGCCGACAATTTTCTCGTCTGCGCCCACACAGACCAGCTTCATACGGCACGGCTGACGATGCTGGGTGACGGCGGTGTACATCGCGGTGAACGACGATTTGTAGACCTTCACCTGGTCATCGCCATACTGTTCGCGTGCCTGCGGCTCGGTCAGTCCCACGGTGCCAATCGGCGGATGGCTAAACACCACGGTCGGGATATTGCTGTAATCCAGATGTTCGTCCGGTTTGTTGTTAAACAGACGCTCAGAGAGACGGCGACCTGCCGCAACCGCCACTGGCGTCAGCTCAACCGCACCGGTGTTGTCGCCCACGGCGTAGATGCCTGACACACTGGTGTTCTGGAATTTATCAACGCTGATATAGCCTTTGTCGTTCAACGCCACGCCAGCGGCTTGAATGTTGAGATTGTCAGTTTCAGGCTCACGGCCAATCGCCCATACCAGGCAATCCACGGTATAGTCACTGCCGTTTTCCAGCTGCAGCGTCAGGCTGCCATCGCCGTTTTTAATCACAGCTTTTGGAATGGATTCTGTGTGCAGCGCCGGGCCTTCAGTGTTCATCACCTCGACCAGCGTCTCAGTGAGCAGCGGATCGAAGCTGCGCAGCGGCGCATGTTTACGCACGAACAGGTGAGTTTCTGAACCCAGCGCGTTCACCACGCCTGCCAGTTCGACCGCGATATAGCCTGCACCGATCACCGCGGTGCGTTTTGGCAGGGCATCCAGTTCGAAGAAGCCATCGGAATCAATACCGTACTCCGCACCCGGAATGTTGGGGTGAACCGGACGACCGCCGGTGGCGATCAGAATATGGTTGGCTGTGATAATCTCGCCGTTAACTTCAACGCTGTGCGCATCGACAAAGCGGGCAAAGCCTTTGATGACTTCAACCTTGTTTTTACCCAGTACGTTGTCGTAAGAGTTATGGATGCGATCGATGTAGGCGCTGCGGTTTTTCACCAGTGTGGCCCAGTCGAAGCGATTCACGGTAGTGTCGAAGCCATAATCCGGCCCGTAGAGATGGATCGCTTCGGCGATTTGCGCGGCATGCCACATGATTTTTTTCGGCACGCAACCCACGTTCACGCAGGTGCCGCCCAGTTCTTTCGCTTCAATCAGGGCGCATTTCTGGCCATACATAGCTGCACGGTTAATCGAGGCGATGCCGCCGCTGCCGCCGCCAATGGCGAGATAGTCGAAATGTCGGGTCATTGAAGTATCCATCCGGTTGCATAAAAAATTGGGGTTGAGTGTAACGCTGCGGGTCGAAATGACGCAAAGTTTGCGCCTATGATTGTAATAGGGTTCTGTTTTTTATTCGCTTACAGGGAAGCATACCATGCACCTTACTTTTCTCGGCACCGGCGGCGGTGCTCCCAGCCTGCAACGTAACGTGACGTCCATTGCTTTTACCCGCGCGCTGAGTGGTGAAACCTGGCTGTTCGACTGCGGGGAAGGCACGCAATTACAGTTTATGCGCTCCAGCCTGAAACCGGGCAAGCTGGATAAGATTTTTATTACCCATCTGCATGGCGATCATATTTTCGGACTGCCAGGATTACTCACCAGCCGGTCGATGGCCGGACTGACCTCACCGATGACGGTCTATGGCCCCAAGGGATTAAAAACCTTTGTTGAGACAGCGCTGTCGATCAGCGGCTCCTACACCGACTACCCGCTGACCATTGTTGAGATTGAGGCGGGCTGGACGCTGGATGACGGTGAGTTTCGTATCAGTGCCTGGCCGCTGAGCCATCCGGTGGAGTGCTTTGGCTACCGCATTGAACAGCATGACAAACCCGGCCTGCTGGATGCCGCGCGGCTGAAAGCGGAAGGGGTACCACGCGGTCCGTGGTTTCAGCAGCTGAAACAGGGTGAGTGTGTGACGCTGGAGGATGGACGGGTGGTCAACGGTGCTGACTATCTGGGCCCGGCAACACCCGGCAAAAAGCTGGCCATCTTTGGCGATACCGCACCGACCGAGGTCGCGTTGCAACTGGCGGCGGATGTTGACCTGATGGTGCATGAAACCACGCTGGAGGCGGTAATGGTGGAAAAAGCCAACGGGCGCGGGCACTCCACAACGCTGCAGGCTGCCGACGTGGCAAAGCGCGCCGGGGCAAAAAGGATGATCGCCACCCATTTCAGCTCCCGCTATCTGGCAAAGGACATGAGCCGCCTGCTGGCAGAGTGCCAGACCATTTTTCCCTGCACCGAGCTGGCCTCGGACCTGGCCGTCTTCACTGTTTAGTGATGCAGTGCCGGATAAGTAAACAGCAGCAGATGGGTGAGGTTAAGAGCAAAGTGCAGGGCGGTCGCCAGCCATAAACGGCCGCTCCAGTGCCACGCCAGACCGTAAAGCAGACCAGCCAGAGAGGCGAAAACAACCAGCAGCACGCCGCCCTGGATATGTGCCAGCCCGAACAGCAGCGAACTTAACAACAGCGCGGGCATACCGCCTAACGCCTCTCTCAGCCGCTGTTGCAGATAGCCCCGGAACAGCGCCTCTTCGGCCAGCGAGACGAAGAACAGATTCGCCAGCATAAACGCGGCCAGCCACGGCGGATTGTGCGGCTCAAACGCCAGCCCTCCCAGCAGCACGGCGCTACCCAACAGCAGCGGCACGGCGGCGATTAACGCGAGTGCGGCTACCCATGGATAACGCGGCGGGCAGGCACGAGCGCGGAACAGCGTCGGCAGGCAGGCCAGCAGCACAAAGGGGATTAGCGCTTTATCGAAGTTGAAGGAAAAACTGAACGGCAGGCTCTGCGCGCCAATCTTTACCTCATCGATCTGGAGGGGATTGTTAAAGCCGGGCAAGAGATGGAGTAACAGTCCCAGCGAAATCAGCACCAGCAGCGCTTCGCTCAGGATTTGTAGTCGGGAATGCATCGGGTCAAAGCGGCGCAGTGCGACCAGTGCGGCGATTCCCGCCAGCAGCGGTAACACCGGCCACGTCAGGACCTGATGATAAAACCCCAGCAGCGCGGCGAGCGCTAACAGCAGTAACGCCAGCCGCCGTGCGGGTTGCAGCGCGCCCAGCGCGCCTGCCAGCAGAAGCCACATGAGGATTTATTCAGGAACGATCTGATTCACCGCATAGTGACCCGTTCCGGTCGGGACCAGTTTCTGGTGCAGCCACGGCAGCAGGGTATTCATCTGCTGGGCCAGCTTCCACGGTGGGTTAATCACGATCATGCCGGAGGCGGTCATGCCACGCTGATCGCTGTCCGGACGGGCAGCCAGTTCGATCTGCAGAATATTGCGGATGCCAGTCGCTTCCAGGTCGCGCAGCATATGTTTGATCTGCTGGCGTAACACCACCGGATACCACAGCGCAAAGACGCCGGTGCCAAAACGCTTATGGCCTTCCTGAATGCCTTTCACTACTGCCTGGTAGTCGCTTTTCATTTCATACGGCGGATCGATCAGTACCAGACCGCGACGCGACAGGGGGGGCAGTTTCGATTTTAACTGCTGATAACCGTCGGCACGATCGACGCGCGCGCGGTCATCTTTGCTGAATTCGTTACGCAGCAGCGGATAGTCGCTGGAGTGCAGCTCAGTGAGTTGCAGTCTGTCATCTTCACGCAGCAGATGACGGGCGATCAGCGGCGAACCCGGATAGTAGCGCAGCGTGCCACTGCGGTTCAGGGCACGAATCGCATCAAAATAGGGTTGCAGCAATTCCGGCGCATCCGGCTGCTGCCAGATACGAGAGATGCCTTCCAGATATTCACCGGTGCGCTCGGCGTGCTCGCCGCTCAGCTGATAGCGACCTGCGCCCGCATGGGTATCAAGGTAGAAAAACGGTTTCTCTTTCTCTTTCAGCGCCGTGATGATCAGGCTCAGAACGGTGTGCTTCAGCACGTCGGCGTGGTTGCCAGCATGGAAGCTATGGCGATAACTCAGCATTGTTTATCCTGTTGAATGTATAAGGTTTTAATTGATGGAAAATCAATTTATACCAATTATTACCCCACGTATTACCCACAGAACGACGCACAGCAACCGATGCAGGAAAAGCATGAGAATCGGCGATTATATCAGGGATGACCGGCTGATGGGCCAGAAGCGTGATAACAAATCGGGATTGCTGGGCGCGGTTCAGGGTGGCGAGTGAGGTTTGTGGTTTCCAGACGCGTAAATCTGCCTGGTGCGCCAGTCAGCATCCCGGGCATCAGACAAAAGCAGGCATCTTCCGTGCGGTGATCCGCGCGTTTCTTCCTCACCTCATCCTGGCTGCCATTGATTTTCACTACACTAAGCCGCATGTTACTTAGATTGCGTTGCGCGACCCGCTGCGCCCCATACATCTCTAAAGGACTGTGCTATGACCAATCCGCTACTGACATCTTTTACGCTACCGCCTTTTTCTGCCATTCAGCCTGAACATGTGGTGCCTGCCGTGACGGAAGTGCTGAGCCACTGTCGCGCTGAAGTTGAAAAAGTCGTTGCACAGGGCGCGCCCTATACCTGGGATAATCTGGTTCAGCCGCTGGCAGAAACCGACGATCGCCTGAGTCGTATTTTCTCACCGGTCAGCCATCTTAACGCGGTAAAAAATAGCCCGGAGCTGCGTGAAGCCTATGAGCAGACGCTGCCACTGCTCTCAGAATACAGCACCTGGGTCGGTCAGCATGAAGGCCTCTATCAGGCGTATCGCAACCTTAAAGAGGGTGATCAGTACGCGGCTCTGGATCTGGCGCAGAAGAAAGCGGTCGATAACGCCCTGCGTGATTTTGAACTCTCCGGTATTGGTCTGCCAAAAGATAAACAGCAGCGTTATGGCGAAATTGCCGCGCGCCTCTCTGAACTGGGTTCGGCTTACAGCAACAACGTGCTTGATGCCACCATGGGCTGGAGCAAGCTGATCACTGATGAAAGCGAGCTGGCGGGTATGCCGGAAAGCGCGATGGCGGCGGCGAAAGCACAGGCTGAAGCCAAAGAGCAGGAAGGCTGGTTGCTGACGCTGGATATCCCAAGCTATCTGCCGGTCATGACCTACTGCGACAACGCCGCGCTGCGTGAAGAGATGTATCGCGCCTATGCGACGCGCGCCTCCGATCAGGGTCCGAATGCCGGTAAATGGGATAACGGCCCTATCATGGCGGAAGAGCTGGCGCTGCGTCACGAGCTGGCACAGCTGCTGGGCTTTGACTCCTATGCGGATAAATCGCTGGCGACCAAAATGGCGCAAAGCCCGTCCCAGGTGATCGACTTCCTTAATGACCTGGCTAAACGCGCCCGTCCGCAGGGTGAAAAAGAGCTGGAGCAGCTGCGCGCCTTCACCCAAAAAGAGCATGGCGTCACTGAACTGAATCCGTGGGATCTCACCTATTACGGTGAAAAGCAGAAGCAGCATCTCTACACCATCAGCGATGAGCAACTGCGTCCTTACTTCCCGGAGGAGCGTGCGGTTGCCGGTCTGTTTGAAGTGGTCAAACGTATTTACGGTATCAGCGCGAAGCAGCGTACCGATGTTGAGGTTTACCATCCGGATGTGAAGTTCTTCGATCTGTTCGATGAAACCGGTGAACTGCGTGGCAGCTTCTATCTCGATCTTTACGCCCGCGAGCACAAACGTGGTGGGGCGTGGATGGATGACTGTGTGGGTCAGATGCGTAAAGCCGATGGCAGCCTGCAGAAGCCCGTTGCTTACCTGACCTGTAACTTTAACCGTCCGGTGAAAGGCAAACCTGCGCTGTTCACCCATGACGAAGTGATTACTCTGTTCCATGAGTTTGGTCATGGCCTGCACCATATGCTGACCCGCATCGAAGCGCCTGGCGTTTCCGGTATCAGCGGTGTGCCATGGGATGCGGTCGAACTGCCAAGCCAGTTCATGGAAAACTGGTGCTGGGAACCGGACGCGCTGGCGTTTATCTCGGGTCACTTTGAAACCGGCGAACCGCTGCCGAAAGCGTTGCTGGATAAAATGCTGGCGGCGAAGAACTACCAGGCCGCGCTGTTTATCCTGCGTCAGCTGGAGTTCGGCCTGTTCGATTTCCGTCTGCACACCGAGTTTAATCCGGAGAAAGGCGCGCAGATTCTGGAAACCCTGCGTGAAGTGAAAAGTCGCGTAGCGGTTGTCCCGAGTCCGGAATGGGGCCGTTTCCCGCACGCCTTCAGCCACATCTTTGCTGGCGGCTATGCGGCGGGTTACTACAGCTATCTGTGGGCAGACGTGCTGGCGGCGGATGCTTACTCCCGCTTCGAAGAAGAGGGCATCTTCAACCGTGAAACCGGTCAGTCCTTCCTGGATAACATCCTGACACGTGGCGGTTCTGAAGAGCCGATGGAGCTGTTCAAACGCTTCCGTGGCCGTGAGCCGCAGCTCGATGCGATGCTGGAACATTACGGCATTCAGGGATAAGTCGGTTCGTGAAAATCTGTTTACTCGATGAATCAGGCGCCGGAGACGGCGCCTTATCACTTTTAGCGCAGCGCTGGAAGCTGGAGCACGATGAAGCGTCGCTGCTGGCGCTGGTGCAGACCCCAACGCACCTTGAACTGCGCAAACGTGATGAGCCTAAGCTGGGCGGTATTTTTGTTGATTTCGTCACGGGTGCAATGGCACATCGCCGTCGCTTCGGGGGTGGACGCGGCGAAGCCGTCGCCAAAGCGGTGGGTATCAAAGGCGGTTACCTGCCGGACGTGGTCGACGCCACTGCCGGACTGGGACGTGATGCATTTGTGCTGGCGGCGCTCGGTTGCCGGGTGCGAATGCTGGAGCGCCATCCGGTGGTGGCTGCGCTGCTGGAAGATGGATTACAGCGCGGTTATCAGGATGCGGAAATTGGCCCATGGCTGCGCGATCGCCTGACGCTGATTCATGCGGCCAGCGCGCAGGCGCTGGGTGATATCACACCGCGGCCAGATGTGGTCTACCTCGATCCGATGTACCCGCATCGCCAGAAAAGTGCACTGGTGAAAAAGGAGATGCGGGTCTTTCAGTCGCTGGTGGGGCCGGATGAAGATGCGGATGCACTCCTGGAACCGGCCCGTCGGCTGGCAAAGAAACGCATCGTGGTAAAACGGCCAGACTATGCACCGCCACTGGCAGGTGTGGTAACGCAGGCGGCGGTCGTCACTAAAAGCCATCGCTTTGATATCTATCCCCCGCTCTGAACGTATAAAAAAAGCCGGCTTCAGGCCGGCTTTATTCATTTTGTTACGCGACTGATTTATGCCTCGTCTTCATCGCGCAGCGGCACAATCAGCATGTCGATGTGCACGGTGTTAATTAGCTGACGTGCTGAGGACATCAGCTTACTCCAGAAATCCTGATGATGACCACACACCACCAGGTCAACATCATATTTCCTTATCGCATCAACCAGAACCTGGCCGAGGTCGCCACTGCCGCTCAGCGTCTCACTGATCGGATAGCCTGCCGCATCTGACAACCCTTTCAGCGCCGCATGCGTCTCTTCAGATATGCGTTTCTGCATATCCCCTAAGTTGACATCAATCAGACCGGTGTAAAGGTCGGAGTAATTCACATCAACGTGAATCAGGGAAATTCTGGCATCGTACGGACGAGCCAGCGAGACGGCCTTATCCACCAGCAACTGGCTTTCGGGAGAAAGGTCTACTGCAATCAGGATGTGTTTATAAGCCATGATAAAACTCCTTTCACGAGATTAAGGATGGCATCCGGTGTTCCTGCCGCGTCACAGCTTAGCGAAATCCCTTGCGCGAGCGGGCGATGAGCGCCACCAAAGTGTCTACCTGCATTGCAGGTGATGATGTTGTTATGCCCTGAGTATAGCCTTCTCTCACTGTAAATGCTGCCGTTGCCGCCTGGCTTATGAATAAGATCAAGGCTATGCCGGTTTTACTCGCGCTGAACGAAAATCATCGTTGGAAAAAATGTAAAGAAATCTCCTACACTGAAAAAAGGCGGACCGGTTCACAGCCGCTCAGGGGGTCGAAAACTTTCGCAGTCCGGTGATTCAGTGGCTGGTTTTTTCTGCAGGCGGACTCGGTGTCTGACACGAGTTCTGTTTGCGATCCCAGCCGGGAGGGGGAGAATATGATCAGCACTATTGCGCTTTTTTGGGCTCTTTGTGTGGTGTGTATCGTGAATATGGCGCGCTATTTTTCGTCTCTTCGCGCGCTGCTGGCGGTATTACGGGGATGCGATCCGCTGCTGTATCAGTATGTCGATGGGGCAGGTTTTTTCACCTCTCACGGTCAGCCGAGCAAGCAGGTGCGCCTGGTCACCTATATCTGGGCAAAGCGCTATCTTGATCATCATGACGATGAGTTTATCCGGCGCTGCGAGCGGGTTCGGGGACAGTTTATTCTGACCAGTGCGCTGTGTGGATTGGTGGTCATTAGTCTGGTGGCGCTGGCAATCTGGCATTAAAAAAGGGCGACTTGCGTCGCCCTTTTGTCTGCTGGCATCACACCAGTTTTAAGGCAATCCAGTAGAGTGAACCTGACAGCAGAATACAAACCGGCAGGGTGAAAATCCACGCCATGGCGATGTTCTTGATGGTCCGGCTCTGCAATCCACCACCGTCGACCAGCATGGTACCGGCTACCGATGAGGAGAGGATATGCGTGGTGGAGACGGGCATGCCGGTATAGCTGGCAACGCCAATCGACAGCGCAGCTGTCACCTGTGCTGACATTCCCTGTGCATAGGTCATGCCTTTTTTACCAATCTTCTCACCAATGGTGGTGGCAACACGACGCCAGCCGATCATGGTACCGACGCCCAGCGCCAGTGCCACGGCCACAATAATCCAGATAGGCGCATACTCGATGGTGCCAAGCAGGTCGCTTTTCAGCTTATTGAGGAAGCGTTTGTCATCTGGCGAGGTCTCTTCCAGACGGGCCGCTTTGTCGGCAGTATCCGAGATACACAGCAGCAGACGACGCATCTGACCGCGCTGATCAACTGTCAGCTGATCGTAGCTCTGCAGATTATTCAGCAACACCTGAGCACGCTGTACCGCGTGCAATGCGCGCGCGCTGTCACAGTGGAACTCCTGCGAGCTGGTTGCGGGCACTTCTTCCGGCGTGGGCAGCTTAGGGGGTGCCATCTGGATGATGTGCGTCAGCGAGGCATTATGCTGCTGGTAATACTGCTCCAGGTGATTGACCGCATCGCGGGTGCGCGTGATGTCATAACCTGAGGCATTCATATTCACCACGAAACCGGCCGGTGCCACGCCAATCAGGACCAGCATGATCAGGCCAATACCTTTCTGACCGTCATTCGCACCATGCGAATAGCTCACACCAATTGCCGAAACAATCAGGGCGATACGGGTCCAGAACGGCGGCTTTTTCTTGCCATCGATCTTCTCGCGGTCAGCAGGCGTCATATGAATACGCGCACGCTTTTTGGTATTGCTCCAGTAGCGACGCAGAATAAAGATTAAGCCGCCCGCCATCGCCAGGCCGACAATCGGCGACAGGATCAGAGAAAGGAAGATGTTCAGGACTTTCGGAATGTTGAGCGCATCAACCACCGAGGTTCCGCTCATCAGGGCGTTGGTCAGACCGATACCGATAATGGCGCCGATCAACGTATGGGAGCTGGAGGCCGGCAGACCGAGATACCAGGTGCCGAGGTTCCAGATAATCGCCGCCAGCAGCATAGAAAACACCATGGCGAGACCGTGAGCCGATCCAACATTTAATAACAGATCGGTAGGAAGCATATGAACAATAGCGTAAGCGACACTCAATCCACCGAGCAGCACGCCAAGGAAGTTGAATACACCCGCCATCACCACAGCAAGCTGGGCACGCATGGCACGCGTATAGATGACCGTCGCAACTGCGTTGGCCGTGTCGTGGAAACCGTTGATCGCTTCGTAAAACAATACAAACAGCAGGGCAAGAACCAATAACAGACTCGTACTGAGGTCTAGACCAGCAAACAGATGTAGCATAACGTTACGCCATTTTTGGAGGACATGAACGCGGCGCATTATCCGCGACAACGTGCTGTATGGGAAAGGAAAATATAGTGCTAATTTAACCTTTCGCTGTAAGCCTTAAGGATAACCCAGCGAAAAAGGGTTAGATATTAGACAGATACAATATGACACATTTACGGCAATTTTTTGACGCTGGCGTCTCAGTGAGCAGATCACTACAATCTGCGCCTTTCCAGTAAAGTGAGTGAACCGCAGTGGAACAGTTTGACGTTATCATCATTGGTGCCGGAGCCGCAGGGCTGTTCTGTGCCGCTCAGGCCGGACAGCGGGGTCGCCGCGTGTTACTGCTGGATAACGGCAAAAAGCCGGGCCGTAAAATTCTGATGTCTGGCGGTGGCCGCTGCAACTTCACCAACCTCTATACCGAACCGGCGGCGTATCTGTCGCAAAATCCTCACTTCTGTAAATCGGCGCTGGCGCGTTATACCCAGTGGGATTTTATCGATCTGGTGAATCGCCACGGGATCGCCTGGCACGAGAAAACCCTGGGCCAGCTCTTCTGCGATGATTCCGCCCAGCAGATTGTCGATCTGCTGCTGGCCGAATGTGACAAAGGCAATGTCACCCTGCGGTTGCGCAGTGAAGTGCTCAGCGTGGTACGCGATGACAGCGGATATACCCTGCAACTCAACGGCAGCACGGTTCAGGCGGAAAAGCTGGTTATCGCCAGCGGCGGTCTGTCGATG
Organism: Candidatus Pantoea rara; assembly: GCF_051136265.1. Classification (NCBI taxonomy): domain Bacteria; kingdom Pseudomonadati; phylum Pseudomonadota; class Gammaproteobacteria; order Enterobacterales; family Erwiniaceae; genus Pantoea; species Candidatus Pantoea rara. The sequence goes on from NZ_CP194942.1 coordinate 287,526, forward strand.
CCTGGCCTGGGTGCCACGCCGTTTGGCTATAAAATAGCGGAGCAGTTCGGGCTAAGCGTCTTTCCGACGCGGGCGGCGCTGGTGCCTTTCACCCTGCACAAGCCGCTGCTGGAGCAGTTGCAGACCCTGTCAGGCGTCGCGCTGGAGACTACGATTGACGCGCAGGATGGCACCCGCTTCAAAGAGGCGATGCTCTTTACCCACCGGGGTCTCTCCGGTCCGGCGGTATTGCAGATTTCCAGCTACTGGCTGCCCGGTGAGTTCGTCACCATCGATCTCTCACCCGCCACGCCACTTGAAGCCTTTCTGACGGCGCAGCGTGAAGCACATCCGAATCTGAGCCTGAAAAACAGCCTGGCGAAAATCCTGCCGAAGCGTCTGGTGGAAGTCCTGCAGGCGCTGAAGGTGGTGCCGGATATCACCCTGAAGCAGCTCAACAGCAAACAGCAAACCGAGCTGGCGCTGTCACTGCACGCCTGGCGCATTCAGCCAAACGGTACCGAGGGATATCGTACTGCGGAAGTGACGATGGGCGGCGTGGATACGACGCAGCTCTCCTCAAAAACCATGGAGGCGCGCGCGGTACCGGGGCTTTACTTTATTGGTGAAGTGGCCGATGTCACCGGCTGGCTGGGTGGATATAACTTCCAGTGGGCCTGGAGTTCTGCCTGGGCTTGCGCCCAGGCGTTGTAACGCGCGTTTACCAGCGCTGATGCACGTGAGGCGCGATCTTCTCCTGATAGATCTGTTTCAGCGCCGTCATCGTTTCCGCAGAGAGCGCATCGACGTCGCTGGCACGGGCATTGGCTTCAGCCTGCTCGCGGTTTTTCGCGCCAGGAATCACCACGCTGACATCCTCGTTCATCAGGATCCAGCGCAGCGCAAACATCGCCATAGTCGTGTCGCCAGTAACAAAGCGGCGAATCTCCTCAACGGCCTCCAGTGCCACCTCATAAGGTACGCCGGAAAAGGTCTCACCTTTATCAAACGCTTCGCCATTACGGTTAAAGGCACGGTGGTCGTCAGCGGCAAAGACGCTGTCGGCGCGCATTTTGCCGGTCAGCAGGCCCGACGCCAGCGGCACACGGGCGATGATGGCCACATCACGGCGTTTCGCCTCACGCAGCAGCAGTTCAGCCGGACGCTGGCGGAAAATGTTATAGATGAGCTGAATTGACGAGACGTTTGGAAACTCCAGCGCCTTCAGGCCTTCCTCAACTTTTTCTACGGAAACACCGTAGTGACGGATTTTTCCGGCCGCGACCATCTCATCCATCACCGCAAAGACGTCCGGATTGTAGTAAACCTCGGTCGGTGGGCAATGCAGCTGCACCAGATCCAGCGTGTCAGTCTGCAGATTTTCCCGTGAGCGATCGATAAACGCGTTGAGGTTTTCGGCGGTGTAGCCCTCGGCCACGTGCGGTGAAAGGCGACGCCCCAGCTTGGTAGCCACAAACGGGCGCTCACCGCCGCGCTCATTCAGCACCTCTGCAATGATTTTTTCGGAGCGTCCATCGCCATAGACATCGGCGGTATCAATAAAGGTGATGCCCGCATCCAGCGCGGCGTTTAGCGCGGCTTTGGCATCCTCCATGCTCACTTCCCCCCAGGTTCCGCCAATAGCCCATGCGCCAAAGCCAATTTCGGAGACGCGCTGGCCGGTACGGCCCAGTGTTCTTAGTTTCATGCAAACATTCCTCGATGCGTTTCAGACAGGGTGACAGAAAGCGGTTAACCATTGAGCTTAGCGCGTCCTGACGGAGAGGGGATTTAACGTTATTGCCGATCAGCCCGGTAAAAATGCGATTCTGCTGCAGCAGGCCGCTGGTTACGTTGAAGATTTCAGTGAAAAATGGCATGAGCAGGGTGGCTGTCGCTTCGCTAATTTCTTGATTTTAAGAAATTTCACCCGAAATTAAACAGGCAAGAGTGTGGATTCAGTCACATACTTCAATTTTCAGGCCAACAAGTGGATCGCTATGTTTAAAATTATTAAGTCGGTCTTTGCCAGTCCCGATAAGTTTCTGCAGATCATGACCCGTCAGGATATCAACGATTCAATCGCTGAAGGTGAGCGCATCATTATTGATGAGAACGGCAATATCTCGGTCAACACGCTGAGCGAGGAAGTCCACGAAGATTTTGCCCGTCATGTGAATACATTAAAGGGAGTGTGAGGTGGGTACCGCAATATTCATGGTGTTAATGGTCAGTGGTTACTGGTACACCAGCCGCGATTTAAACAGCCGCTTTAAAATCCGTCGCTCGTCGGGTTGGGATGTCTACTTCCTGGTCGCGCTCTACGGCTGTATTTTTGTTCTTCAGGGTGTCTTCGCCACCGGCATCATCTGGTTACTGTTGCTCTGTATTTCCGGCATTGCCAACGCCGTTCAGATGATCCCCGGCGTGCATCTGAAGTGGCAGGTAGAGTTTATGAACTGGAGCTTCCTGGGTATCCAGGCACCGGTCGTAATCATGCTCGCCTTTTCCATCCTGCTCTGCCTTTATCGCTCAAACTGGGCAGGCAGTGCACGGCTGAACGTTTCAGGTCGTAAAGACCTTTATCAGCAACTTTCACGCTCCAATGGTGTGGAACAACTGCTGTTTCAGTGCATGGAAGAGGGTGAACTGGCATGGATTACCATGAAGTCGCGTCGCATTTACATCGGCATGATTCATGCCTCGACGTTTGAATATGAGAGCACCAAAAACATTGTACTGATCCCGATGCTGAGCGGATACCGCGATAGCAAGACACTGAAGCTGGCGGTGGAACACAACTACAGCAAGTGGTACGCGGAGCATGACATCACGCTCGATTCGAAACCCAAAGATGCAATGTCGTTCCGCAAAGTGATCATGGTTGAGCAGATTGAAAGTCTGTCACTGTTTGATCCCGCCAGTGCTGCCGCACTTTCAATGGGACATCCGCAGGAAGTGGAGAAGAGTCAGGGTAACGATGACGCGGACAGCCCGGATGATAAAAGCCGGGATGCTGCGGGTTAAAAGCTCGATCGGTTTCCCCTGATGATGTGACATCGTCAGGGGAAACCGATCCCCCTCACGCCATATTTTCCGCCGTAAAGAGCCGAAACGCGACTTTACCCGCCTGATAGACATCCGGTTGATAGCCGGTTTCCAGATGACTCAGCATCAGATCAATCGCTAACCGGGCATGCTGTTGAGCATGCTGATCCAGGGTATATGCCACTTCATCGTTCAGCAGCAGCTGGCGGGTCACCTCATAAAGCTCGTGCGTGATGTAGGTGCATTTACCCAGCAGCTGATGAGCGCGCAGGGTATCGCTGACATCGGTATTGCCCATGCCAGTGTTGTAGACGCCCGCAATCGCCTGCGATGGTTTCAGGTTGCGGGCCAGCACGCTGCGGATAGTTTCCCGCTGATCCTGACCCGATAGCACCTCACGCAGATGACGCTGCGGCGCACGCTGTTCCATCGACTCCCTGAAACCGGCGATACGCTGGCGATGGGCGCGATAATCAAAGCGGCCGCTGACCATCAGAATGTCACCGGGCTGGCTCACTGTTTTACTCATCAGTAATCCTGCCGTACGGCCCGCCTGATACTGGTCGATGCCGACATGACACAGGCGGTCAGCATCGGGCAGATCGGTGACGATGGTGATCACCGGCACATTGCGGCTGCGGCACAGCGCAAGAGCGCGATAGATGGGCGGCGAATCGTGCGCAAATACAATGATGCCGTCGCGGGTACTGCTGCGGGCGATAATGCTTTGCGCCAGCTGCTCAGGCTGCGCTTCAGCCACCAGGGTTTTGTGCAACTTCAATCGGCGATAGCCAAGCTGACTGGCGACCTCGCTGAAATGGGTAGTGAGCTGCTGAAAAAAGGATGAGCCGTTATTACTGAGGAACACCTCGATTTGCCACGGATGCTGGTACTCTTCTGGCAGCAGACGCTTGAGTCCCACTTCGCGCGCAGCTTTCAGGACCTTGCGGCTGGTCTCCAGCGACACGCCGCCACGCTCATTCAGCACCCGATCGACCGTCGCGATCCCGACGCCCGCCATTTTTGCCACCACCTCTAAGGTGAGCTTTTTCATTCAGACTCCACGGGAAAAATGGCGACTAGCTGCTGCCTGCCAGACTGTTTATCTCTTCTAACCGGTTAAAAGTAAAAGATAAAGCGATTTAATGATGGAAACCCATCATCGGCGCTGTGCCGCAAGGTTTTTACCGGCAGTGCGGTCGTCAGGCTAAAAAGCACAGCGAGCCGCTGTCCTGGCGGAATACCCGTTAAGCTTGTAATGGGACAATTAACGAGGAATGAATATGGCTCAGCAAAAAGAGGTTCTGATTATTGGCGCTTCACGCGGTATCGGGCTGGCGGTAGCACAGGCGTTTGCTGGTGAGGGCTGGCAGGTCACGGCGACGCATCGCAGTGGCATTCCGGAGCAGGGCAACAAGCCAGACATTCACTGGCATGCACTGGATATGACGCACTCATCGGCGGTTCAGCAGCTTGCCAGCCAGCTCAGTGGCAGGACGTTCGATGCGATTCTGATCAACGCCGGGATTTCCGGGCCTTCACACCAGAAGGTGTCGCAGAGTGACGATCAGGATCTGGCACAGCTTTTCCTGACCAATGCGATAGCACCGGTTCGCAGTGCAGAGATTCTACTGCCGCTGTTGAAACCGGAAGGCGTGCTGGCGCTGACCTCCTCTCAGCTCGGCAGCCTGAATGAAAACCCGCAGGCGCAGATGCCGATTTATTCGGCCAGCAAAGCCGCCCTGAATATGCTGAGCCGCACACTGACCCCGGCAGTTGACGCGCAGAGCGGGACGCTGCTAACGCTGCACCCCGGCTGGGTGAAAACGGATATGGGCGGTGAAAGCGCGCCCCTGACGGCTGAAGAGAGCGCGGCCGGTATCGTCCAGCAACTGACCCAGTGGCGCGGACGTGGGGGTCATCACTACGTTGATTACGCCGGCCAGCAGCTGCAATGGTAAGTTGATACGGGGCGGTTACGCCCCGATGTCACGTAGTGCTTTGCCCTTCATCAGGTTTCGTTCAATGTGCTCCAGCGTCACATGTTTGGTCTCGGGTACCAGCATCAGCGTCAGCACGATAAACACCAGATTGAGCGCGCCGTAGAACCAGAAAGTGTTGGCATTTCCCAGCTGATCCAGCATCGTCAGGAAAGTCGCACCCACAATCATATTACCGACCCAGTTAGTGGTGGTGGAGGCGGTAATGCCGAAGTCACGTCCTTTCAGCGGCTGGATCTCTGAACAGAGCAGCCAGATCACCGGTCCGGCCGCCATCGCGAAACCGACGATAAACATCAGCAGCATGGCGACAGCAAAGTATTTACGGAAATCGGTTTCGACGCCCATGTGCAGCAGCGTTCCCAGCACGCCCATTCCCACCGCCATCACCAGAAAACTGGTGGTGAGCATCGGCTTACGACCCCAGCGATCGACAAAGAAAATCGCAATCAGTGTGGCCAGCATGTTGACCAGCCCGACAATCACCGTGCCCCACATCTGCTCACTGGTGCTGGAGAAGCCAGCGATGTTGAAGATTTTAGGTGCGTAATACATCACCACATTCATACCGGTAAACTGCTGCATCACCTGTAGCAGCATGCCGAGCCACACCGCGCGGCGGAAATTACCATTAGAACGGAACAGCGACCAGCCACGTTGCTTCACCTGCAGGCTCTCACGAATCTCTTCCAGCTCCTCCCGGGCCTGCTCGCTGCTGTTACGCAGCCGATCCAGCACCCGCTGCGCCTCGTTAAAGCGTCCGTGCGCCGCCAGCCAGCGCGGGCTGTTGGGCAGAAACAGCACGCCGATAAACAGGATCACTGCCGGAATGGCGATAACGCCCAGCATCCCGCGCCAGTTGCCGCTGTAGCTGAACGCGGTGTCGGAGAGATAAGCCACCACGATGCCGGTGGTCAGCATCAGTTGATACATCGAAATCATTGAGCCACGAATGCGTTCCGGCGCAATCTCCGCCAGATAGAGAGGCGCGGTGTAAGAGGCAATCCCTACCGCCAGACCCAGCATCACGCGGGCACAGACCAGCGACTCCACATCGGGTGAAAAGGCTGACCACAGCGAGCCAATCACAAACAGCGTCGCGCCTGCCAGCATGCTTTTCTTGCGCCCCAGCTTTGATGACATCCAGCCCGCCGCCAGCGCGCCCAGCGCCGCACCAAACATCATCGAACTTACGACCCATTCCTGCTGATGGTTAGTGATCTGCAAATCCTTCGCCAGAAACGGCAAGGCTCCGGCAATGACGCCGATATCCAGACCAAACAGCAGACCGGAGAGTGCCGCCATAAAACAGACGAACCAGGTAAAGCGATTCTGTTGATTTCCCGATTTTTTTGCCGCAACCATGCCGGTCTCCTTACGGTGATGTCATGTCAATATTGTTAATGTTATGTAAACATAGTCGATACCAGTGTGGCACCGATCACACTTCCGGCCATGGCTGAGGTTGCACTGGATTTTACGTGACAATAAAGCACTGAAGATCAACCGCGTGGCACCGGGAGTCGAAGACTGCAGCAGAGGCATGAATATGCAAAGCAGAGGATTCGGTTCAGATTTTGCAACTGTCCGCCTGCGGCATTACACTGCCGCTTTTCTGCCATTGATTGAAGGTGCTTATGTCTGAACCTTTCCAGCGTCAGCCGCTGCCTTTGCCGGGCGGCCATAAAAAAGTGCTGCTGCACTCCTGTTGCGCACCCTGTTCGGGTGAAGTAATGGAAGCGATGCTGGCATCCGGTATTGAATATACAATCTATTTCTACAACCCGAATATTCATCCGCTCAAGGAGTATGAGCTGCGCAAAGAGGAGAATATTCGCTTTGCAGAAAAATTTGGTGTGCCTTTTGTTGATGCGGATTACGACCGGGATAACTGGTTTGAACGGGCGCGTGGGCTGGAGTGGTCACCGGAACGGGGTGAACGCTGCACCATGTGTTTTGATATGCGTTTTGAGCGCACGGCACTCTACGCCCACGAGAACGGCTTTCCGGTCATGACCAGTTGCCTGGGTATTTCACGCTGGAAAGATATGAAGCAGATTAACGACTGTGGTGTCCGTGCAGCGGCAGCGTATCCGGATCTGATGTACTGGGATTTTAACTGGCGTAAAGGCGGCGGATCGTCGCGCATGATTGAAATCAGTAAACGTGAGAGTTTCTATCAACAGGAATATTGTGGCTGCGTTTATTCACTGCGCGACACCAATCGTCATCGCGTCACCCAGGGACGTGAGCGTATTCAGATTGGCGTACAATATTATCAGCCGGATGAATCCTGATTAGCGTAAAGTGCAGAAGCGTCTGCCTGCGCATATCCGCGCACTAAGGGCGTAACAGATCGGACTGTTACGCCACAGCTCTGCTTCAGGCTTCCAGGCCGCACGTAACTGCACCGCGCACAGGGATCATCAGTGTCACTCATCTGCTGCTTCGCCTCGTCGTTCATCAGACGTTTACGGCAGGCGCTCGGCGTACAGCCCATAATCTGCTTAAACGAGCGGGTAAAAGATTGCTGGCTTTCAAAATGGTATTTCAGCGCCAGGCTGATAATGGGCGTGCGGCTGTTTTTTAAATCGTTTATACAGGCATTGAGCTTTTTCTTACGAATATAACGCGCCAGCGTTTCATTATGATAACGGGCAAAGAGCTTCTGTAAGTACCACTTAGAGTAGCCGGCCTTTTCTGCAATATCATCAACACTTAAGCGCTGATCCAGATTATGATTAATCCACTCAGTGATTGAGATAATCACACTCTCGTTATATTTATTTTCGTTCATAGATACCCCGCTATTTAATTCAGGAATTCTAATTAATTTATCTTAATGTGCTTATTCTTTGCGTAAAGTTTTTTCAGTATTTGAATCGTTATCTCTGATGATATTCATTTGAAGGATAGTTATTAATAAATAAGATGAATTGTGATTAATCTGTTTGTAATTATAGGTGAATGGATAATTCATTCAGCCAGAGAATAATTAAAACGAAGCATTATTCTGCTGTCAGTCTCCGGCTTAACCCTGTCAGCGCCCGTGTAATCAACGCGATAGCACAGCCCATCAATAGATTTTTGGCTGTGACATGCCAGGCTTATGAGTCACCTTTAACCTGGAGAATCCCCGGATGAGCCCGACATACGCGCTGAAAAAACCGCTTGCCGCCTTGCTCACCTCGCTGGCTTTATTTGCTCATGCCCCCGCTAGCGCCACGCCTGTCTATGGCGAGCAGCTTGAAGGATTTAAATACCCTTATCCTTTGCAGCATTTTGATTTTCAGTCCCAGCAGCAGCCGCTGAGTATGGGCTATATGGATGTGAAACCGACGCAACGGGCTAATGGCAAAACCGTGGTGCTGATGCACGGTAAAAACTTCTGTGGCGCGACCTGGGAAGAGACTATTCGCGCACTGAGCCAGCAGGGATATCGCGTTATCGCGCCCGATCAGATTGGCTTCTGCAGCTCGACCAAGCCCGCCAGTTATCAATACACCTTTCAGCAGCTGGCGGAGAACACCCATCAGCTACTTGCCCGGCTGGGTGTAGATAAGGCGGTAATTGTGGGTCACTCTACTGGCGGGATGCTGGCAACGCGTTATGCGCTGATGTATCCGGAACAGACGCAGAAGCTGGTGCTGGTTAACCCGATTGGGCTGGAGGACTGGAAAGCCAAAGGCGCGCCATGGCGCTCGGTGGATCAGTGGTATCAGCGCGAACTCAAACTCAGCGCAGAGGGCATTAAGAAGTATGAGCAGAAGACTTACTATGTCGGGCGCTGGAAACCGGAATATGATCAGTGGGTCGATATGCTGGCCGGACTCAACAGTGGGCCGGGTCATCAGAAGGTGGCATGGAACTCGGCCTTAATCTACGACATGATTTTCACGCAGCCGGTATTTTATGAATTCGGCGATCTGAACGTCCCGACGACTCTGATGATCGGCACCTCAGACACCACGGCCATCGGCAGTGATATCGCCTCTGCGGAGGTGAAAGCCCGGCTGGGTGATTACGCGGTGCTGGGGAAAGAGGTGGCAAAACGCATTCCGGGCGCGCGCTTAATTGAATTTCCCGGTATGGGACATGCGCCGCAAATGGAAGAACCGGCAACGTTTAATCAGACGCTGCTCGACGATCTGGCCCGGCCCTGAACCGTCAGGCGCTGCGGCGCCTGATCTTACACCGCGATGCGTTTCTGCTTTTTTCTGAGGTACATCTGCTCATCGCTGTCGTGCAGCAACTGCTCCAGCGACTGCGGGTTTTCCGCGTCAAACTCCACCACGCCGGAAGAGAATTGCAGGCGGTAACGACGGTTCAGGCTGATCGACTGCTGTTGCAGATAATGGTCGAACTGCATGAGTAGCGTTTCACTCTGCTGCTGCTGCAGGCCATTAAACAGCACAACAAATTCATCGCCGCCCAGACGGGCAAACAAATCGGAATGCTTGAACACCACTTTCATCGCATCAGAGAAGTCCATCAGCGCGCGGTCGCCTTCGCGATGGCCCAGCGTGTCATTAATCTGCTTAAATTTGTCGAGATCGAGGAAGGTCAGGCTGGCGGGACGGTTTTTCATCCGGCACTCATTCAGCACCATCTGACCCAGCGTCATAAAGCCGCGGCGATTGGTAATCTGCGTCAGTTCATCACAGGTGGCGGTCTGAAAGGCCACCAGTTCCGCTTCCGCCATGGCGGCCAGGTCGCGCATCGTGGCCTGGTCCTCTTCATTAAATTGACGTGGCTCACGACCAATAATACAGAGCGTACCCATTTTAGCGCCGCCTGGTGCTCGCAGCGGACAGCCCGCATAAAAGCGAATGTGCGGATCGCCTGTCACCAGCGGATTATCATGAAAGCGTTCATCTTTTAATGCATCTTCAACAATCATGATCTCATCCTGCAGGATGGCATGGGCGCAGAAAGAGATGTTCCGGGGCGATCCTGTGGGTTCATAGCCCTGAGCGGATTTAAACCACTGATGATCGGCTTCCAGCAGGCTGACTAGCGCGATAGGAACGTCATACAGGCGCCGTGCCAGCCGGGTTAAACGATCAAAACGTTCTTCCGCTGGGGTGTTCATGATGTTCAGCTTACGCAACTGCGATAAACGTTGTGCCTCATCGGCGGGGATTTCAGGTGCTTTCATCACAGAGCCCTTTGTTTTCTAGCTGAAGCCAGGTTCTGGTGTTTGCCTTACAGCGAAGAAGAAGAGCGTGATATCACGACCACGCTCTTTATGAGGAGGGGATCAGAGCACTTTTTGTTCGGCGAGATCAAGGGCGAAATAGCTGAAAATGAGGTCCGCACCGGCACGTTTAATCGCACCGAGACTCTCCAGCACCACATTACGCTCATCAATGGCACCAGCCTGTGCGGCAAATTTGATCATCGCGTATTCACCACTTACCTGATACGCCGCCAGCGGCAGTTCGGTGCGTTCACGGATGTCGCGCAGGATATCCAGATAAGCGCCTGCCGGTTTCACCATCAGTGAATCTGCGCCCTGCGCCGCATCGAGCAGCGATTCGCGGATCGCTTCACGGCGGTTCATCGGGTTCATCTGGTAGGTTTTACGATCGCCTTTCAGTGCGGTACCCGCTGCTTCACGGAACGGGCCGTAAAACGAGGAGGCGAACTTGGTGGAGTAAGACATGATGGCGGTCTGGGTAAAGCCCGCAGCGTCCAGTGCCCGGCGAATCGCCTCAACCTGACCATCCATCGCCGCTGACGGAGCGATGAAATCTGCACCGGCTGCTGCGGCTACCACCGCCTGCTTGCCCAGGTTTTCCAGGGTGGCATCGTTATCGACGCCGTGATCACACAGCACGCCACAGTGGCCGTGGCTGGTGTATTCACAGAAGCAGGTGTCAGACATCACGATCATTTCCGGCACGGTATCTTTGCAGATGCGGGACATGCGCGCCACCAGACCGTTTTCGTTCCAGGCATCGCTGCCGGTGGCATCGGTATGGTGCGAAATCCCAAAGGTCATCACCGAGCGGATACCTGCTTTGGCGATACGCTCAATCTCATAGGCGAGACGTTTTTCCGGAATACGCATTACGCCAGGCATCGCCTGAATCGCTTTGTAATCGTCGACTTCTTCTTCAACAAAAATAGGCAGAGCTAAATCGTTCAGGGTCAGGGAAGACTCCTGAAACATTTCACGCATCGAGGCGCTGGCGCGCAATCTTCTTGGGCGCTGGATAAGGGAATAATCAGACATTTTCATTCTTACGCAGGTGAAAAAAGTAACAACAGTTTACTCTCTTTGCCCGCGAGGTATGAAGGTTTGTGTGCGGTAAGAGAGGGGGAAAAGGGCTCTCCCGCCGGGCGGCGGGAGAGCAGAACAATTACTCGTTAATATCCGGATGCTGCTGCACCAGGTTTTTACGTTTCGCTTCCAGACGGGAGATCTCTTCGTCGATATCTTCGATTTTGTGCTCGATATTATCGTGATGCTCCTGCAGGATTTCGCGCGCTTCTTCCATATCTGACGCTGCCGGTGTCGCGCCTTTCAGCGGCTTATTGGCCGTTTCTTTCATGTACAGACCGGTAATCAGACCAATGACCGCCACCACCATCAGATAGTAGGCTGGCATGTAGAGGTTATTCGTCGTTTCCACCAGCCAGGCGGCCAGAGTAGGCGTCAGGCCCGCAATCAGTACCGAAATGTTAAACGCACTCGCCAGCGCACTGTAGCGGATATGGGTCGGGAACATGGCAGGCAGTGACGAAGCCATCACGCCAGTAAAGGCGTTGAGGATCACCGCCAGAAGCAGCAGACCGCCAAAAATCAGTCCCAGCACGCCACTGTTAATCATCATGAAGGCGGGAATCGAGAAAATCATCAGGGCAATACTGCCGATAATGACAAACGGACGACGGCCAAAGCGGTCACTCATCATGCCGATCATTGGCTGAACAAACAGCATACCGATCATGATGGCAATAATAATCATCACGCCGTGGTCTTCGCTGTAGTGCAGGTTATGCGACAGGTAGCTCGGCATGTACGTCAGCAACATGTAGTAGGTGACGTTAGTGGCGATAACCAGGCCGATACAGGAGAGCAGGCTACGCCAGTGTTTGGTCGCAATCTCTTTAAATGAAACCTGCGGACCATCCTGCAGGCCTTCGCGGTCGCCCTGTTCCAGTTTGTCCACGTGCTGCTGGAATGCCGGGGTTTCTTCCAGCGCATGACGCAGATAAAGACCGATAATGCCCAGCGGCAGCGCGACGAAGAACGGCAGACGCCAGCCCCACTCAAGGAAGCTCTCTTCCCCGATAATGGAGGAGATCAGCACCACCAGGCCCGCGCCGAGCACGAAGCCCGCAATCGAACCAAAGTCGAGCCAGCTGCCCATAAAACCGCGTTTGCGGTCAGGCGAGTACTCGGCCACAAAAATTGAAGCACCGGTATATTCACCACCTACCGAGAAGCCCTGCGCCATCTTCGCTAACAGCAGCAGAATCGGTGCCCAGATGCCGATGGAGGCATAGGAGGGTATCAGGCCGATACAGAAGGTACTGACCGACATGATGATAATGGTGATGGAAAGGATTTTCTGACGACCATATTTGTCGCCCAGCATCCCGAAGAACAGTCCACCCAGCGGGCGAATAAGAAATGGAACAGAGAAGGTGGCGAGCGCCGCGATCATCTGAATACCCGGCGAGACGTCCGGGAAAAACACTTTACCCAGCGCATAGGCGACGAAGCCATAAACACCGAAGTCGAACCACTCCATCGCGTTACCCAGAGAGGCCGCGGTGATAGCTTTACGTAAACGAGTATCATCGATGATAGTAACATCATCGATCCCAATTGGTTTTACACGCTTCCTACGCAATTTCATAGAATTACCCTGTAATGGAACACAAAAGTTCTCAACGGCGCGAGCCGTGGTGAGTCATCAGATCGCTGCGTTGAGAAATTTAAGCATAGCCGTAAATAAGCGCTATTTACGCGACGGCTGACACAATAATTACGGTTGTTATTATTGCGAACAGCGACAGAGTATACCGTTTTTGTGTGATATCTGTCATGTTTGAGCTAAAAATGGCCTCCAGAGAGGTGATTTTTCGCTGTTTAGCTCCACAAAAAAATTATCACTCTGCGTGACGACCGCCGTTTTTTTCAGCAAATCAGAGGATATGACAAGGATTAAGGAGGGAGGCAGACACCGTAGGTGGTTAAACAGTATACAAAGCCGGGCACCAGGCGGGGCGAATGCGTAAAAAATGGAACGCCGGAAAAGGAGATTGATGAGCTATTCAGCCGGAAACCTGGTCAGTTCAGATTGAGTTCAGACAGTGCCCTTTGGTCGGGCATCAGGAACGTGCTCCTGCTCATGCTCAACCGGCTGGTCACCCGCGGCGGCCAGCCAGGCGATGAACGCCTTGTTGTCCATTGGGCGTGCATAATAATAGCCCTGGATATAGACCACGCCGCGCCGTTGCAGATAGCTAAACTGTAAGGCGGACTCGACGCCCTCCCCAAGCACTTCCAGTTCCAGCTCATTGCTGAGCTGAATAATGACATCCAGCACCGGGGTTCTGCCTTCCAGGGATTCAATCGCGTTGATAAAGCCGCGATCGATCTTCAGATAATCCAGGGTGAAGGTCTGTAAATAGCTGAGCGAACAGTTACCGGTCCCAAAATCATCAATGGCGACCTTCATTCCACAACCGCGAAGCTGCTCCAGCTTGCGAGCGACCTCAGCGCCATCTTTTATCAGGCTTCGTTCGGTCAGCTCCAGGGTAATCAGGAACTGCTTGTCTTTTATCCGCTCGGCAAACTGCAGCATGTCGTCGACAAAGTCAGGATGCTGAAGATGATCTGCTGCCACGTTGATGGCCAGGTGGAAATGGGGTTTAACCTCCCAGTCCATCACATCCTCTGCGATTAAATTGAGCAGATGGCGGGTCAGCGGCACAATCATCCCTTCCGCTTCTGCTGCGCCAATGAAAATATCGGGCCGCACGCCGTTACCGTCTGGCGTTGTCCAGCGCAATAATGCCTCTACGCCGCTGCAGCGTTGCAGCCGGTTGTCATAGACCGGCTGATAATGCGCCCTGAACTGGTCGCTGTTGATTGCCCGCCGAATCTCATCGCGCCATGAAATACGTCGCTGAAGCCAGTTCGCCATCAGCATCATCAACAGAATCGAGAAGATAGCCGCCATCGGCATGATGATAAACATCACCTGACGCCATGCGGCGATCAGTTCAGAAGGCGAGGCAATCAGGGTGACAGAGAGCGGATAGCGGGTTGACCTGGCCTGATAAATCATCGGTTCAAACCAGCTGGACGCGGCGATTTGTGGATTGCCAAACGCGATCGGTGCACCGTCGCTGAAGTTCATGCTGAAATGATAGTGATGGGTGCTGTTGATAGCGCGCATAAAATCGATCAGATACTGGCCATCAATCATTGCCCAGAATCCCTCGCCATCGGGCAGGTCGCGCATAAAAATCACTGCCGGACGATCGGGAACGCCAGATGTTCTGGCAATCGACAGGCTCCACCAGGCTTTTCCGGTGACGGGCGCGTCGCGCAGGATCATATCCTTCAGGAAACCAGGCTCTGCTCCATAGGCTGAAGAACAGGCAATTCTGTTTTCTTCCATTTTACCGACGCCGCGGAAATAGGGATTCAGTGAGGCGATGCGCTGCAACTGATTTTGAATCTGGCTGCAGGGCTGGTGCTGAAACTGGCGCAGCTCGGTAATCATATCCCAGGCGCTGTCGCTCATTCTCTCAGCCTGAGATAACAGCGTATTTGCAGCGCTCACCTGCTGCTGCCTGACGGTGTGGCGCGTATCCAGGGCGGTAAAAAAAATGCCAATAATCAGAGGCAGCACGCCGGAGATAATAATCGCCAGCCTTGCGTAGTCGCGTTTTCGTTTCAGTAGCGGCACTGCTGAATCCTCTGAGTATTATTTGTTCAAGGCAGGGAGCTAATCAGTCGCGCAGCATAGCATTTCTCCGGGCCGGGCAGATTAGCGTTTCTGCGATCAACAGAACTGACCCAGGTCAATTATCGACCAGACAGGGCATTTATTGACAGGTTGTTTTGCTTTCATTGGGGGGCAGCAAAAAAATCAGGCGAGAAAATGGAACTGCCAGGGAAAAGGGCAGTTCGCCGCAGCGGATGAAGAAGATCCTGGCCCGTCAGCGGGCGGGCGCAGGGTAAGACACATTAACTAGTCGGCAAAATAGATCTGTTTCAGCGCCACTTCAACACCGCGCAGCTCAGCAAGTCCTTTCAGGCGGCCAATGGCGGAATATCCTGGATTGGTGCGCTTATGCAGGTCGTCCAGCATCTGATGGCCATGATCGGGACGCATCGGTATCGCCCGCTGATTGCCCGCCCGACGACGGCGCTGCTCTTCCGCCAGAATAACCCTGATGACGCCGACCATATCGACATCGCCCGCCAGATGGGCTGCTTCGTGGAAGCTGTCAGGGTTCTCCTCACGCTTCGTGGCGCGCAGGTGGATGAAGTTGATGCGGTCAGCATACGTTTCCGCCATCTCAACCAGCGCATTGTCGGCACGCACGCCATAAGAGCCGGTGCAGAAACAGAAACCGTTGTGCAGACTGTCCACGGTTTCTTTCAGCCATTGCATATCTTCCTGCGTAGAGATAATGCGCGGCAGGCCGAGAATAGGACGCGGTGGATCATCCGGATGCACCGCCAGTTTAATCCCCACTTCCTCCGCCACCGGTACGATGGCGCGCAGGAAGGTTGCCATATGCTCGCGCAGTTTCGCTTTGTCGATGCCGTCATACTGCGCCAGCTGCGCCTGAAACTGCTCCAGGGTGTAACCCTCTTCAGCACCTGGCAGACCGGCGATAATATTGCGCACCAGAGTATTTTTCTCTTCTTCACTCATCGCGGCAAAGCGCGCTGCGGCGGCCTGCTGCCCGGTAGCGCTGTAATCCTTCTCCGCACCGGGACGCTTGAGCAGATAAAGTTCGAAAGCCGCGAAGGCGTCGGCATCGAAGCGCAGCGCTTTTGCGCCATCCGGTAGCGTCCAGGCGAGGTCGGTACGCGTCCAGTCCAGCACCGGCATGAAGTTGTAGCAGACAGTATCAATGCCGCAGGCGCCCAGATTACGTATCGACTGCTGATAATTAGCGATATAGCGAAGGAAGTCACCACGCTGGGTTTTGATCGCCTCATGGACCGGGATGCTTTCCACCACCGACCAGACCAGACCTTTTTCTGCCAGCAGAGCCTGACGCGCTTTGATCTCCTCCACCGGCCAAACCTCGCCGTTAGGGATATGGTGCAGGGCCGTTACGATACCGGTCGCGCCCGCCTGACGCGCATCATCCAGTGAAACCGGATCATTCGGGCCGTACCATCGCCATGTATGTTCCATTTTTACTCCTTACTGTGATGTGGCCCAGTGGTCAGGCCGCTTGACCAAGAGTAGGATAGTGGACAAATCAGGGCCGTGATCGGGATCGCAGCATGACAAACTGCATCGACGAAGAGATCGGTTTTAAATGCAATAAGAGGAGAGGGTGATGACGCTACCCGTCATAAAAACCGAGCGGCTCTACCGTCAAATCGCCAACGTTATTATGGCCGGCATTACGCGCGGTGATTTTGTCGCCGGTGGCCTGCTGCCACCGGAGCGCGAGCTGGCGAAACAACTGGGTGTCAGCCGCTCGTCAGTGCGTGAAGCACTGATTGCGCTGGAAATGACTGGCTGGGTCGATATCCGCACGGGCAACGGCGTTTACGTCGCGCAGCCGCTGCCGCAGGCCGCCGTTCCGCAGGAGAGTTGCAGCCTGCAGGATCTGCTTCAGGCGCGTGAAGCGTTTGAGGGGATGCTGGCAGGATTTGCCGCACGGAACGGCACCGCCGGGCAGCGGGCGGCATTGCTGGCGCTGACCGCCGAACTGCAGCAGTACAATGAAAACGATGCGGCCTTTCTGGAGCAGGACAAGCGCTTCCACCTGCTGATTAGCGAGATGAGCGGCAATGATGTGTTACGCGACCTGCTGGAGCAGTTATGGAACCGGCGTCACAGCCCGCATGTGCAGCGACTGGAACGCCATTATGCCGATAACAGCTTTGCGCAGGAGATGAACGCTGACCATCAGCAGATCGCCGATGCGATTGTGGCGGGTGATGAAGCCGCAGCCCGCCAGGCGATGGAGAGTCATCTGCAGCACGTGCAGCAGCGGCTACTTGGTTAATGCCCGCGTCCGCTTAGGTCGTCCGGTGCCCAGCATAATCGCCAGACGGCTACCGCCTGGCGTGGTCTCCATCAGGATTTTGGTAATGCTGGTGAGCGGCACCGAGAGCAGCATACCGACCGGACCGAGCAGCCAGCCCCAGAATATCAGCGACAGAAATACTACCAGCGTTGATAAGCCCAGGCCGCGCCCCATCAGACGTGGTTCCAGCATATTGCCGAACACCATATGAATCGCGGTAAACAGTGCCGCCACCATCGCAGCATCAAACAGGCTGTTCAGTAACAGCGCCTGCAGAAAGGGCGGAATGCCGGCAATAATCGGGCCGATATTGGGAATGAAGTTGAGGATAAACGCCACAACAGCCCACAAAAGCGCGAATTTCACATCCAGCAGATAGAGACTCAGCCAGACGGCGATGCCGGTGATCAGACTCACCAGGGTTTTCAGCGCCAGATAGTGCGTCACGCCTTTCAGCGCTTTATGCAGCCCGGCGATACGAATTTTGGGGTTCACCAGCGCGTTACGCATTTTGTAAGGCAGGTGATGGACCTCAAACAGCATAAAGACGACGGTCAGCACCAGCAGCACGGTATTGGTCATTGCGCCGGAAAAGCCGCTCAGCGCCACGCTTGCCAGGTTCATCATGGTATTCGGGTCAAAACGCTGTACCAGCGCATTCGTTGAAATATTGAGATGAAAGCCCGCCGCCAGATGTTGCAGCAATGTCATTTTCTGCTCCATCGTGGCGCGCAGTTGCGGGTAGAGATCAGAAAACTCGCTCATGGAGCTGGCAATAATGGCACCCAGCAGCAGGATACCGCAGAAGATCACGGTAATGACCAGACCAATCGCCAGTCCGCGGCGGAAGCCACGACGCATCAGCATCGTCACCAGGGGATTCAGCACAATCGCAAAGAACGCCGCCAGCAGAAGCGGGACCAGAATATCGGACGCTGCCCGAACCCCGGCGAGGATGATGACCAGCATCGCCAGTTTTATCAGAATATTTTGTCCGATCTTTTCCCGTTGCAGCTCGCTCATTCTCTCTCTCGTAATGTAATTTGGCTGCTGAAAGTGTAGCTGAAAGAAAATTAACAATCTGATTTATCAGAGAAACGGTAAAGCGCGGCGGCAAAAGGGTGGGGTAATCAGCGCCACATTACTCAGCTATAGCGGCAGTGCAGCGACCTTCTTTTTTCCCGCTTTTCCCGCCGTTTTCATCTGCCTGATAACCGTGCCATTGTGATGCGCGGGTGGCGAAAGCGGGTATAGTTAAAGGATTAACCTTATCATTCAGCCAAATACGAGCGCGAGGACGCATGCCTGAACAGCCTGCAGTGGAACAGAACGTCCCATCCGGAAACCGGAATATCTCTCTGCTGATCCTCTCTATAGTGGCGTACAACTTTGCCAGCTATCTCACCATTGGTCTGCCGCTGGCAGTGTTGCCAGGCTGGGTGCATGACCAGCTGGGCTTCAGCGCATTCTGGGCGGGACTGGTAATCAGCCTGCAATATGTGGCGACGCTGCTGAGCCGGCCACACGCCGGACGCTATGCGGATAGCTGGGGACCAAAGAAAGTGGTGGTGACGGGCCTGGTGGGTTGTCTGATCAGCGGATTGTGTATTCTGCTGGCGGCCCTGATCGCATCACCGATATGGAGCCTGACGCTGCTCTGCATCGGCCGGATGATTTTGGGCGTGGGCCAGAGTTTTACCGGCACCGGCACCTCATTGTGGGGGGTGGCGCGGGTTGGTTCGCTGCACATTGGCCGGGTCATCTCCTGGAACGGTATTGTCACCTATGGCGCAATGGCAATCGGCGCACCGCTCGGCGTGGTGATCTTTCAGGCAGGTGGCCTGCTGTGGCTGTCACTGGTGATTGTGGCTATCTGTGCGGTGGGCATCGTCTGCGCTGTGCCGCGTCCGGCCGTAAAAGCCAGCCGGGCCAGACCGCTGCCGTTTCGGGCTGTGCTGGGAAAAATCGCCGGTTTTGGTGCGATTCTGGCGATGGGATCGGCGGGTTTTGGCGTTATCGCCACCTTTATTACCCTGTTCTATCAGGATAAAGGCTGGGAAGGAGCCGCTTTTGCGCTTTCCCTGTTCAGCATGGCTTTTGTTGGCGCACGCCTGCTGTTTCCCAATGCGATTAACCGCTACGGCGGTCTGCGGGTCGCCAGCGTTTGTCTGGCGGTTGAGGCTGCCGGACTGTTTCTGGTCGCCGCTGCGGGTAATCCCTGGATGGCAAACGCGGGTGCCTTTCTGACCGGGGCCGGATTTTCTTTGGTGTTCCCGGCGCTGGGCGTGGTGGCCGTAAAAGTGGTGCCGCAGCAGAATCAGGGCAGTGCCCTGGCAACCTATACCGCCTTTATGGATCTGTCGCTGGGGATTACCGGGCCACTGGCCGGATTCATCATGAATTATGCGGATGTCTCACGCGTCTATCTGCTCACGGCGCTGCTGGTCTGTGTTGCGTTTTTCTGTACGCTGCGCCTGTTGCGGCGTCAGGGATCGCTGCCAGCAGCAGACGGTTCTTCAGAATAAAAAAAATGGCCCAGTAGCGGGCCATAACGTCTTTTCAGACACAGATAAACGGATAAATGTGGGATACAACAGGCTTTATGCCTGCAGCAGTTCAATACTGTGGCGGATCTGGCGTTCAGTCTCCGCTGGGGTCCAGCTGTTGAGCTGGCCGGAGAAAGGCTCAAAGGAATAGATGCCCCTGTAGCCGAGCATCTCCAGCCGTTTAACCTGTACCACGCTCTTCAGCACATCGTTATCACTCAGCATGATGCGTTCTTCGTCGGTCAGCTCGGCGGTCGGACGTTGATCTTCAACGCCTGACAGGTGCACCAGTCCAATCTGGTCAATATCAATGCTCACCGGGAATTCCTGTTCAGCATTCTCATAGAGATGATGATGAAAGGTATCCAGCAGCAGTTTAAAGGGCACGCCTGCCGCAGCGATCAATGCCTGCGCCTGCACGGTCGAACGCAGTGAGCTGACCGGAAACCCCAGAGGCTCCACCAGCCCCAGAATGCCATAGTGGGCAAAGCGCGGCGCCAGCTCCTGCATTGCCGCCTGTGTCTGCTGAGGCGATACGGTAATCCCCTCATTCAGCGGACACATCACCAGCGCTTTCGCACCAATCTGTTGTGCCGTCTGTAACAGCGCCTCGGCCCGGCTCAGCAGCGCGTCATCAATACGGTTAAACGGATAGAGCGCATTAATGCTGATGATATCAATGTGATACCTGTCGATCAGGGCGCGCAGCTGATCGGTGCTGAGATCGTCAGTAACGCTGCCGCCCGGCATATCATTACGCAGTTCAACCTTGCTCAGGCCCAGACGCTGAACCAGCTGAAAGAAGGCTTCCAGCGAGAGCCGGGGCGCAATTTTGCGGTTAATACAAAAACGAGTGGGATCAATAGCCATGTGCTGACTCCGGGACAGGAGATGTTGCGGCTAAAGAAAACATTTATTTCATTGATAGTGAATTATGAAATGTAAATTATTAGATCAGCCTCGCATTAATTTCATATTTCGTTTCATCTCTATCCATAAACACTGGATCGACCTCGCAGTAATACCACCGATCCATATGACAATCATTTCCCTGCTGAGCTTGGTCTGGCCGCTGATAATGGCCTCGTCCCCTCATCATGTTTTCCATGACAGACGGATGGAAAAATGCGATCTGTGCCGCTAAAAGCAAATTTTTCAAAAAGAACTATTTGAAAAATTTATTCCACTGTAATAGCTTCTTAATACGCTTTCAGGTTTGCCGGGTCAGGCAGTGTGGCAGGCCACAGGGTCTGTCTGCAGCGAACTTAACCATCTTAAGAGGCAACATCATGACAATCATAGGTAACTTTATTGGCGGTAAAACCACTTTCAGCGCCAGCAACGAAACCATCCCTGTTTACGATCCGGCAACCGGCAAAGTGGTCCGTGAACTGACGCAAAGTACCGCTGATGAAGTGGCTCAGGCAATTGGTGTCGCGCATGACGCGTTTTCAGCCTGGTCTAAAACCTCGCCGCTGCGTCGCGCCCGCGTTCTGTTTAACTTTAAAGCGCTGATGGAGCAGCATCGTGATGAGCTGGCAGCGCTGATTGTTTCTGAGCATGGCAAAGTCTGGTCCGATGCACTGGGGGAACTGACGCGTGGCATTGAAGTCATTGAGTTTGCCTGCGGCATCCCTCATCTGCTCAAAGGCGAATATTCCCCGAACGTCGGCGGCGGCGTTGACAGCTTCTCGCTGATGCAGCCGGTCGGCGTTGTTGCGGGCATTACGCCGTTCAACTTCCCGGCGATGGTGCCATTGTGGATGTTCCCGATCGCACTGGCCTGCGGTAACACCTTTGTGCTGAAGCCACCGGCGCTGGATCCGTCTGCGGCCGTGCGTATGGCTGAACTGCTGACTGAAGCGGGCCTGCCGGATGGCGTATTTAACGTGGTGCACAGCTCTAATGAAGATGCTGAGCAGCTCTATAAGGATCCACGTATTGCCGCGGTGAGCTTCGTCGGCTCTTCAGGCGTCGCTGAGCATATCTATAAAACCGCCAGCGCCCACGGCAAGCGTGTGCAGGCATTTGGCGCGGCGAAAAACCACGCCATCGTCATGCCGGATGCCGATCTGGATGCCACCGTTAACGCCATCATGGGCGGTGCGTTTGGTTCTGCCGGTGAACGCTGTATGGCACTGCCGGTTGTTGTCGCCGTGGGCGATGACACAGCCGACAAACTGATTGCCCGCCTGACACCGCTGGTGAAAGCGCTGCGTATCGGCCCGGGAATGAGCCAGGGTGCCGATGAAAATGAGATGGGTCCGGTTGTCTCTGCCGCGCATCAGAAGAAGGTGCTGGGTTACATCGACAAAGGCGAGCAGGAAGGCGCGAAGCTGGTGGTCGATGGCCGTAACGTGCAGGTTGCGGGTCATGCAGAAGGTTACTACGTTGGCGGCACGCTGTTTGATAATGTCACTTCGGAGATGGTGATCTGGCGTGAAGAGATTTTTGGGCCGGTGCTGAGCATCATGCGCGCACCGGACTACGACAGTGCATTGCAACTGGTTAACAGCCATGAGTTTGGCAACGGCAGTGCGATTTTCACCAGCAACGGTCATACCGCGCGCGAGTTTGTGCAGAACGTTGAAGCGGGCATGGTGGGTGTCAACGTGCCGGTTCCGGTGCCGATGGCATTCCACAGCTTCGGTGGCTGGAAACGTTCTGTGTTTGGTGCGCTGAATGTCCACGGGCCGGATGGCGTGCGCTTCTATACGCGCATGAAAACCGCCACCGTGCGCTGGCCGTCCGGTCAGCAGACCGTGTCTGAATTCAGTATGCCAACCTTAGGCTAATTTATTTCAACGTCGATCACGGTGTGCGACCGGCAGGATACTCTGCCGGTCGCTTTGTTCGCTGGCATTGCGCCCGCGTAACACTCGCCGTGTTAATCGTGACAGAGAGGAGGATCAGGATGTCTTTACTGTCGAAAGCACAGGCCCCTGACGCGCAGGGCCGTATTCAGCATGTCACGCCTGAGCGCGCTGGCTGGCGTTATGTAGGGTTTGATGCTTATCTGCTGAAGAAAGGGGAAACCCTGCGTCTCAACAGCGGTGATAAAGAGCTGTGTCTGGTGCTGGTGGCCGGGCTGGCCTCGGTGAAAACCCGCCATGCTGAGTTTTCTGGTATTGGTAAGCGCATGTCGCCATTTGAGCGCGTGCCGCCTTATTCCGTTTATGTGCCGCATGACGATGAAGTTGAAGTTTACGCTGACAGCGATCTTGAACTGGCGGTCTGTAACGCGCCCGGTCAGGGAAATCTGCCTGCACGACTGATCGCGCCAGCTGATGTTGGTGTTGAGCATCGCGGAAAAGGGCGCAACCAGCGCCTGGTGCATAACATCCTGCCCGACACTGAACCGGCTGACAGCCTGCTGGTGGTTGAGGTCTATACCAACGAGGGCGATACCAGCTCTTATCCCAGCCACAAGCACGATCAGGAGGAGAGTGAAAGCGAAACCTACCTGGAAGAGACCTACTATCACCGTTTCGATCCGGAGCCTGGTTTTGCCATGCAGCGCGTCTACACCGACGACCGCTCACTGGATGTCTGTATGGCACCCTATAATCGCGACGTGGTAATGGTACCGCGCGGCTATCACCCCGTGGCGACGCTGGCAGGTTATAACAACTACTATCTGAACGTGATGGCAGGGCCAGTACGGTTGTGGAAATTCAGCTGGGAGAAAGATCACGCCTGGGTGAACAGCGACAGCTATCCGCGCAAAGCGTAAGTCACTGCGTTTTTATCAGTGCGTGGATAGCATCAAAAAGGGCAGCCGATTGAGCTGCCCTTTTTACTGTGCGGAACGCAGGTTACTGAGCCGAACTATCGGCATTGTTCAGAGCCAGTGACACCGCCAGTGTCTGCGCCAGGCAGAGTGAGGCAACCTGCGAACGGAAGCCATCGACCTGCGCTTCGCGTACCACAAAGCAGACATCGCTGAAAGCGGCCAGCGGGCTGACCTGGCTGTCGGTAATAGCGATCTGATGCGCGCCACGTTTAGCACCCATTTCCACCACTTCGACCGCTTCACGTGCATAAGGCGAGTAGCTGATCGCAATCACCACATCTTTCGGGTTTACCAGGCTGAGCTGCTCGGTAAACATCCCGCCCAGGCCATCAATCAGAAACGCGCGACGCTCCAGGTGACGCAGCGCGTACACCAGATAGGAGGCGACGCTGAAAGAGCGACGCAGGCCGATCACATAGATGTTCTCCGCCTCATTCAGCAGTTTTACCGCCTTGTTCAGTTGCTCAGGATTAACCTGCATCGCCAGCTGCTGCAGTGCCTGGCTGTTGACCATAGTAAAAACGTTAAGGATCTCTGCCGGACTTTCAGGCGCACTGGCGCTGTCATCCGTGGAGGTCTGACGAAACAGACGCGCGCGCTCGGTATAGTTGACCGTCTCCTCCATCAGGTGCTGACGAAAAACCTGTTTCATTTCGTTGAAACCGCTGAAGCCAAACGCATTCGCAAAACGGATCAGTGTCGACGGCGGCACATCGGCCTGCTGGGCAATGGAGGCGACGGTGTCGAAAGCAATACTGTTACTGTTATCAAGGATGTAGCGCGCAACCTGTTTAAGACGCTTGCTCAGCGTTTCGTAGCGGCGACGAATATCGTCCTGCAAGAGAGAAAGTTGGGTGGGATTATTGTTCATCACTTCTGCCCGTATAATTAGAATAATGGCTGCATAATGAGCGCTATATTACCAGATGGATGGAAAATTTCATTTCTTTGCGTCAACGATGCAGTTTATTTCATGGCTTTATGAAATGGTTCACAGATTAGCTTTAGCGCCCGATGCGTGACTTTTCGCGAACAATGTCAGGATGAAAGCCGGGATGAAATGCCAGCAGGCTGGGAGGGTAACCAGTAAAAAACGCCATCCCGGTTGGGATAGCGTGATGAAAAAGTCTGTCTCTGCCTGCTATGAGTTCGCGCCGGCGCAGGTAACATGGTCAGATCGGAAAGTCGCTTAAGCCATCCATGGCCGCTCGGCCCGCGCCGTCCCTGGCGCTGGACGCTTTGCTCCTCTGACCATGTTACCTGCGCGTTGAGCTTATTTGTTGCTGCAACATTTACCCTGCCTTGAGTAAGTCAGCAGTCTGAGGCCATCGCGGTTGAGACAGGTCATAGCAGAGCAGCAAATCAGGCGCGGGCAGCGCGCCAGTACTCAATCAGCCGCAGATAGTTGCCTTTTACGGTCTCTATCAGTGCCTGATCGTCCAGTTCACCCTGTAACCACTGGCGCGAAGGCTGGCCAAAGATGGTGCGACCCACCGCAAAGCCTTTCACCCACGGCGCCCTGGCCGCAGCCGCGAAGCCCGCTTTAAGCTTCTCTTCAGGTGCATCCAGACCGAGTAACAGAATGCCGCGACAGTGAGGATCCTGCTGCTCAATCAGCGTGCTGATTGCCTGCCAGCTTTCTGCCGACAGCGGTGGCAGTTTCCACCAGTCAGGCTGAATGCCCAGACTGTAGAAATGCGTCAGCATATCAAGGTAATAGGCTTCATTCTTATCCGGATTGCTTTCCGGCAGAATGACCTCCAGCAACAGTTCATGACCGCTTTTGTTACAGCCATTCCAGACGTCGAGCACCACATCATCCTGCTCTTTACGCAGTTCAGCGCTGTCATGGGGATGATAAAACACCAGACATTTCACTACGTGCTCGGCTGGCCAGTCGATCAGCTGCGAGCCAATGTTGCCATGCTCCAGGCGCAGCGGACGTGAGCTCGGCAGCTCAATCGGGCGGCCAATCCACCAGTTCTTACCGGTGATGGCATTCAGCGCTTTCTGTCCATAGGTGGTATCCGCCAGAATGCCGCTTTTGTTCTCTAAGCCCGCCTCTCCGGCAGCCTGCTGAGCGGCTTCCAGCAGCAGCAGTTTCAACTGTGGAATGCGGCTCTCGTCGACACCGGCTTCCTGCGCCATGTCCGCCAGCTGTTTGCGATGATCAAAAGCGAAAACGTTCAGCTCCGGCCACGCCTGCTTGCGGGTGGTCACGCGGTGAAGATGGTTAAGGCGGCTATCAAGATCGGGACGTTTCACCGCTTTGTCGCGGCTCAGGAAGTCATCCAGTTCCGCTTTGGTTGGCATGGCAGGAGCACAGCCGTGGCGTGAAACCACCAGCGCTCCGCAGGCGTTGGCGTAACGGCATGCCTGCTCCCAGCCTTCATCATTCAGCCAGCCGCGCAGCAGGCCAGACATAAAGGCATCGCCTGCGCCCAGCACATTGAGAACCTCGACGCGCACGCCAGTGTGCAACTGAGTCTCTTCCCAGCTATCCGGAATATCCCCTTCAAACACCACGCAACCCAGCGGACCGCGTTTGCAGACCAGCGTTGCCTGACTTGCCTTACGCACGTTTTTCAGCGCAGTCAGGGTATCAGTGCTGCCACCGGCAATATGAAACTCCTCTTCGGTGCCAACGATCAAATCGAAGTAGTGCACCACTTCCTGTAACTGCTGCGTAACCTGGGAGGACTCAATGAAACGCGTTTCACCGTCACCCAGAGAGGTCAGTCCCCACAGGACCGGGCGGTAATCAATATCCAGCGCCGTGCGCAGACCGTTGCGGCGGGCGATATCCAGCGCTTTCAGCACGGCTTCACGCGTTTGTGGATGCGATAAGTGCGTGCCGGTTACCGCTACCGCACGGGAAGAGGTAATAAAGGTTTCGTCGATATCTTCCGGCACCAGCCCCATATCAGCACAGTTATCACGGTAGAAAATCAGCGGAAAAGTCTCTTCATCTTTAATCCCAAGGATCACCATGCCGGTCAGACGTTTTGCATCGGTGATCAGGGCATCGGTGTTACAGCCAACACGCTGCAACGCTTCACGCAGAAAGCGACCATTATGCTCATCTCCCACCCGCGCCAGCATCGCCGATTTGAGCCCCTGAATCGCGGTGCCATAGGCGACGTTGCCCGACGATCCGCCCAGATATTTCGCAAAGGAGGTGACATCTTCCAGTCGCGCTCCGATTTGCTGGCCATAAAAATCAACGGCGATGCGCCCGATACAAATCACATCAAGCGGCTTCTGTTGTGTACTCATACCTGTGGTTTCCTTCTGTGATTGGCAGAGCGGGCGGGCGAAAAGACCGACACCAGGTGCGCTCTGCTTCCGGGTCTGTGGGTGTCTGACAAACGATAGGGGAATTATGAGGAATAAAAATTCCATATTCAATACGAAATGAAATATCCATCGCAATTTTGTGAACCAGTTAAAACTCCTGATTCTCTTCCGCCTGCGCAGTCTCTGTCGTCACGATGTGCGGTATGTCAGGGTTGTGAAGGGGATCGCAGGAATCCTCACGCCAGTCAGGCAAGCTGCCGCATTGAAATGAATTTTTTCATCATGCACCACACTCTGTTAAATGTTCCAGATTTCTCCTCTGCAATCCCCCGCCAGACCTGAAGCAGGCATTAAATTTGATCTCACTCGCAAAATGAAATGTTTCTTCTGTAATCGTGTTTTATGAAAAATATATTTGTTTATAATCGCCTCACGTTTCAGTTATTCCGGTCGCCTTTTCCGCCGATGACAACGCCTGGCGTGCTGTCGCGGAAGTCGGGGTCCACCAGCATGTAAGGAAGAATATGGGCACTATCAGACTGACCACGGCACAGGCGCTGGTTAAATTTTTAGATAATCAATTTATTGATGTCGATGGCGTTGAAACGAAGTTCGTCAAAGGCATCTTCGCGATCTTCGGACATGGCAACGTGCTGGGCCTGGGCCAGGCGCTGGAACAGGATAGCGGCGATCTGATGGTTTATCAGGGCCGTAATGAACAGGGTATGTCCCATGCCGCCACCGGCTTTGCCCGCCAGTCACTGCGTCGCCAGATTATTGCCTGCAGTTCATCCGTGGGGCCTGGTGCGGCGAATATGATCACTGCCGCCGCGACGGCTACGGCTAACCGCATTCCTCTGCTGCTGCTGCCCGGCGACGTCTTCGCTACCCGCCAGCCCGATCCGGTGCTGCAACAGATTGAGCAGAGCTACGACCTCAGCATCAGCACCAACGACGCCTTCCGCGCCGTCAGCAAATACTGGGATCGCGTCAGCCGCCCGGAGCAGCTGATGTCCGCCTGTATTAATGCCATGCGCGTACTGACCGATCCGGCAGAAACCGGCGCGGTCACGCTCTCTCTTCCACAGGATGTGCAGGGCGAAGCCTGGGATTACCCGGACTACTTCTTCCAGAAACGCGTGCACCGTCTGGATCGCCGTCTGCCGGTGGCGGCGCAGCTGGCGGATGCCCTGACGCTGATAAACCGTAAGCGCAAGCCGATGATTATCTGTGGCGGTGGTGTGAAATACTCCGAAGCAGGCGAGGCGCTGCGCCAGTTTGCTGAACGTTATCAGATTCCTTTTGCCGAGACGCAGGCGGGCAAAGGGACGCTGGTCTCTGACCATCCGCTGAATGTCGGCGGCGTGGGTGAAACCGGCTGTCTGGCCGCCAACCTGCTGGCAAAAGAAGCTGATTTAGTCATCGGCATCGGCACCCGCTACACCGATTTCACCACCGCATCGAAATGGATTTTCCAGCATCCCGATGTCAGCTTCCTGAACATCAACGTCAGCAACTTCGACAGCTACAAGCTGGATGGCGTGCAGCTGCTGGCCGATGCCCGCGAAGGGCTGACCGCGCTCACCGCCGCGCTGGCCTCACAGCACTACAGCAACGACTGGGGCAATCAGATTGAGCAGGCGCAGAGCCAGCTGCTGAAAGAGACACAGCGTGTCTACCAGGTGGAATATCACGATGGCGACTTTGTGCCAGAGATTGCTGACCATCTCGACCGCGAAGCGGTGTTCGCTGAATTTAACCGCCTGACGCAGTCGCTGCTGACGCAAAGCAGCGTGCTCGGCACCTTAAACGAGCAACTGCCGAAAGACGCCGTGGTCGTCGCGGCGGCAGGCAGTCTGCCGGGCGACCTGCAGCGCGTCTGGCGCACCAAAGATTACAACGCCTACCACGTCGAATATGGCTACTCCTGCATGGGTTATGAAGTGAATGCCGCGCTGGGTGTGAAGCTGGCGCAACCGCAGCGCGAGGTCTATGCGCTGGTCGGTGATGGCTCCTTTATGATGCTGCATTCAGAGCTGGTCACCTCAATTCAGGAAGGGGCGAAAATCAACGTGGTGCTGCTGGATAACATGACCAACGGCTGCATCAATAACCTGCAGATGGAACACGGCATGGACAGCTTCACCACCGAGTTCCGCTTCCGTAATCCCGAAGGCGGCAAGCTGGACGGCGGCTTTATTCCGGTCGATTTCGCCGCGATTGCTGCCGGTTATGGCTGCAAAACCTATCGCGTCACCACGCTGGAGCAGCTCAAAGCGGCGCTGGAAGATGCCCGCACTCAGACGGTTTCTACCCTTATCGACATCAAAGTGCTGCCTAAAACCATGATCCACAAATATTTCAGCTGGTGGCATGTCGGTGTGGCGCAGGCCTCGAAAACCGAACGTGCGCAGGCGGTGGCGGACACGCTCAACAGCCATCTGGATCAGGCGCGCAAATATTAATTTCCGGGCCGTGCTGCGGCCCGTTTTCCTCTTCTCCGTACGAACCCTACACAGGTGTAATTATGACTTTGAAACTTGGCGTCATCGGTACAGGTGCAATTGGTCAGGAACATATTCGCCGCTGCAGCCATGTGCTGCAGGGTGCTCAGGTGGTTGCCGTCTCTGACATTAATGTCGACGGCGCGCGTGCCGCACTGCAGCGCCTGAACATTGAGGCGGAGGTGTTCGAAAATGGGCACGATGTGATTCAGTCGCCGAATGTTGATGCGGTGCTGGTCACCTCATGGGATCCAACCCATGAAGAGTTCACCTTAGCGGCGATTGCCGCCGGTAAACCGGTCTTTTGTGAGAAGCCGCTGGCGATGAGCGCCGAGGGCTGTCGCCGGGTGGTGGATGCCGAGATTCAGGCAGGTAAACGCCTTGTGCAGGTCGGCTTTATGCGTCCTTACGATGCGGGCTATCGCGCCCTGAAAAAGGTGATTACCGATGGCGACATCGGTGAGCCGCTGATGCTGCACTGCGCACACCGTAATCCGACGGTGCCAGAGAACTACACCACGCCGATGGCGATCACCAACACCCTGATCCACGAGCTGGATGTGCTGCGCTGGCTGACAAACGACGACTATAAAACGGTGCAGGTGATCTTCCCGCGCGTGACGTCGAAATCGCATGGCCAGCTGAAAGATCCGCAGATCGTCCTGTTCGAAACCCACAAAGGGGTGCGCATCGACGTTGAGATCTTCGTTAACTGCGCTTACGGCTATGACATTCAGTGTGAAGTGGTCGGTGAAGAAGGGATTGCCCGCCTGCCGGAGCCTTCTTCAGTACAGCTGCGCAAAGATGCCCGTCTGTCGAACACCATTCTGGTGGACTGGAAAGATCGCTTTATCGAGGCGTATGACGTTGAGCTGCAGGCGTTTATCAACGACATCAAAGCGGGCCAGCTTACCGGTCCTTCTGCCTGGGATGGCTTTGCCGCCTCTGTGGCAGCCGATGCCTGCATCAAAGCGCAGAACAGTGGTGCGATTGAGCCGGTAGAGATGCCGCCGCGTCCTGCTTTTTATAACTGATTCAGCTGTCTATGCGGCCTGGCCGCTCTCCGCCTGGGAATAAGAAAATGAACAAAGAGAACGTAAAACTGGCGATCGCGCCGATCGGCTGGACCAATGATGACATGCCGGATCTCGGCAGTGAAAATACCTTCCAGCAGACCGTCAGTGAGATGGCGCTGGCTGGCTTTACCGGCAGCGAAGTGGGGAGCAAATACCCGCGCGATCCGGCGATTCTGAAGCCGATGCTCGACCTTCGCGGCATCGAAATCTGCAACGCCTGGTTCAGCACCTTTTTCGCCAACGGCGACAAAGAGAAAACCATCGAACAGTTCATTGAGCACATGAACTTCCTGCATGCGATGGGCGCACGGGTGATTGGCTGCTCCGAGCAGAGCAAAAGTATTCAGGGCACCACGCTGGCGGTGTTCGAGAAGAAAGCGATCTTCACCGATGAAGAGTGGCGGTTAACGGCAGAAGGCTATAACGAACTTGCCCGCATAGCGGCAGATAAGGGGATGCGCGTGACGCTGCATCACCACATGGGTACCGGCATTCAGACCACGGAAGAGATCGACCGGTTTATGGCGATGACCGACGAGCAGGTCGGGTTGCTGTATGACACCGGCCACGTTTACTACTCCGAAGGCTCCCAGCAGAAGATGCTGGCAGTGCTGGAAAAATATCTGCCGCGTATCTTCCACGTTCATCTCAAGGATGTGCGTGATGAGGTGGTCGCCGAGGTGCGTGAGAACCATCTCTCGTTCCTGGAGGGCGTGAAAAAGGGCACCTTTACCGTGCCGGGCGATGGCGTGATCGACTTCAAACCGGTTTTCAAAATCCTGGATGATTACGGCTACAAAGGCTGGATGGTGGTTGAAGCGGAGCAGGATCCTGCGCTGGCTAATCCCTTTGAATATGCAGTGAAAGCGCGGAAATATATTCGGGAAAATACAGGTTTATAACGTGCTCTGAACAAAGGCTGGCTTTCCTGTGGAGAGCCAGCCTTTTGTTTTATTTCAGCGTAATGCTTTTCACAATGTTGTCAGCATCGCTCTGCGCCTGCTGCTGATTATCGCCTGGCAGCGTAATCTGCAGTGTCACCAGCTTGCCATCCACTTTTGCCAGAACCACGGAAGACCATGAGGTCTGGTTATTGGCAGAAATCACGGTATCCAGCTGCTGTGCGGGCTGATCTTTCAGCGTCACAGATTTGTTCGAGACGACCTGCAACTGCGGGTCACGGTTACGCTGCTGCTGTTCCATGCGCTTTGACAGCACATCCAGCCCATCACTGGTCGGGTCACCGGCAATCACAATAATGGCGCGGGCACCGGTTTCATCCGCATAAACGTGCATGTTTGTGGTCTGCGAACCCAGTTTCCCGCTTTTGTCTGACATGCCTGGTGGCAGTGAGAAGCTCAGTTTGCCATCCATCAGCGTGACAGTCTGCGCCGACTGACTGGCGCTGACGCCGTTGTCATTTGCCGCTTCATCTTTCTTCTGGTCACAGGCCGCTAAGCCAAGAACCAGTAAACCCATTCCTACATATTTCACCAGGTTGCGCATCAGAATCCCTTTTTAAGTTTCCAGTCAGGCAGTAATACAACAGGAATCAGGTTGCAAACGCAACCTGATGATTGTCAGAAGATCTTAGCGGGTAATAGCAGAAAACTGTATGGGCGCTTAGCCGAAATTTACCTGGCGGGCGGTCTGGCGCTCCGCCAGACGCTTCAGCGCGGCGTTGAGCAGCACGCCGTAGGCGGGCAGGAAGAAGACCATGCAGATCAGCACTTTGAAGCTGTAATCCACGAGGGCGATCTCAACCCAGTGCTGCGCCATAAACGCATCAGGACTTTTATAGAAGGCGATAAAGAAGAAGGCCAGCGTATCGCTGATATTCCCCAGGAACATGGCACAGCCCGGTGCTATCCACCACTGTGGCAGACGACGCAGACGGTTGAACACGTGAACGTCGAGGATCTGACCCAGCGCATAAGCCATGAAGCTGGCGCAGGCGATACGGGCAACAAACAGGTTCATCACTTCCAGTGCCTGCCATCCCTGCCATTCACCCTGATAAAACAGCGCGGAGACGCCGTAAGAGATAAACAGCGCTGGGATCATCACGGCCAGAATAATGCGCCGGGCCAGCGGTGCGCCAAAAATACGCACGGTAAGATCGGTCGCCAGGAAGATAAAGGGAAAGCTGAATGCACCCCAGGTAGTATGGAAGCCAAAGACAGAAATAGGCAGCTGAACCAGATAGTTACTTGATGTGATCACCAGCAGGTGAAACAGCGACAACCAGAAAAGCGCATGCATGCGCTGACGCGAAGAAAATGCGAGCATATTCAACCTTTTTAATGTTGGGGTGAGGGAACCCATTGCGGGACGCCGTTCGGGCAGCGCCTGGCAGTTTTATGAGCAAAAAGCGGCGGCATCTTACCGCGTTGTGCTTTTTATGCAATGGTTAATTTTAGCGCAATCGTTATCGCCTTGATTCACCGCCAGCACGCGCTAGAATGAGCGCCCTTTACCTGAACCGAGTTGATTATGAGCGATGCTTTTTCCTCTGCCGACCATCAGCTGGATGCCCGTGGCCTGCGTTGCCCGGAGCCGGTGATGATGGTGCGCAAAACCGTACGCGGCCTGCAGGATGGCGAGACGTTGCTGATCATCGCCGATGATCCGGCGACGACCCGCGATATTCCCGGCTTCTGCCGCTTTATGGAACATGGCCTGCTGGCGCAGCAGACCGACACGCTGCCCTACCAGTTTCTGATCCGCAAAGGCATGGCAGGTTAACGACAGCCGTTCGGGCCGTCTTAAACCTCACTCTTCGATCAGAAGCCTCACAGTCAGGCGCGACGACGCAGTAACCGCAACGCGTTGGCGGTGACCAGCGCGGTCGCTCCCGAATCTGCCAGTACCGCCAGCCAGAGTCCGGTCAGGCCCATCAGGGTAGTGACCAGGAAAATCGCCTTCAGACCCAGCGCAATTCCGATATTCTGGCGAATGATGCGCCGTGTCCGGCGTGCCAGCGCAATCATCGGGGCCAGATTGCTGAGCTGGTTACGCGTCAGTGCTGCATCGGCCGCTTCCAGCGCGACATCGGTGCCACTGCCCATCGCAATGCCCAGCGTCGCCGCTTTCATCGCCGGGGCATCGTTAATGCCATCTCCGACCATCGCCAGCGGCTGTTGCTGACTCAGTTCACGGATCGCCGCCACCTTATCGGCGGGCAGCAGGCTGGCGCGATAATCTATATCCAGCTGGCGGGCTATCGCCGCCGCAGCGCGCGGATTGTCACCCGTCAGCATCAGGCTCTCAATACCCAGCTTTTTCAACGCTTTTAACGCCGCCACGGCGTCGTCGCGCAGCTGATCGCGCAGGGCCAGCGCACCCAGCGCTTCGCCATCGCGCATCAGCACCACCAGGGTTTCACCTTCGGCTTCCTGCTGAGCAATCTGCGCATTTTGCTGCGGCGTCAGACCGGGAGTATGGCCGGGCGTCAGCAGCTGAATCTGCTGGCCTGAGACCTGCGCACTGATACCGCGTCCGGCCTGTACCTGCTGATCCTGCGCGTCAGGAATAACAAGGTCACGCGCCTGCGCAGCCGACACGATAGCGCTGGCCAGTGGATGGGTCGCACCCTGTTCCGCAGCAGCGCTCAGCGCCAGTATCTCTGATTCGGCGGTCTTGCCAAATCGCAGGATCTGCGTCAGCTGTGGCTTGCCCAGCGTCAGCGTGCCGGTTTTATCAAACGCCATTCTGCGCAGCGAACTCAGCCGTTCCAGCGCCGCACCGCCTTTAATCAGTGCGCCCTGTCGCGCCGCCGCTGCCAGCCCGGAGGTGATTGCAGCGGGAGTTGAGATCACCAGTGCACAGGGGCAGCCAATCAGCAGCAGCGTCAGCCCTTTGTAGATCCACGGCTGCCAGTCACCTGCGAAGAACAGGGGCGGCACCACCATCACTAACAGTGACAACAGCATCACCAGCGGCGTGTAGATGCGACTGAACTGGTCGATAAAGCGTTCAACCGGCGCACGGTGCGTTTCCGCTTCCTCAATCAGCTGCAGGATACGATCAATCGCGCTTTCACCCGGCTTCGACACCACTTCAAGCATCACCAGCCGATCCACGCTGGTGGCACCGGCGAGGATTTTTTCGCCGCTGGCGCGGGTTACCGGCAATGATTCCCCGGTTAACGCACTCTCATCGAAACTGGCGAGTGTGCTCATTAAACGGCCGTCGACCGGCAGGCGGCTGCCCGCTGCCACTTCAATCACATCGCCGGGTTGCAGCGCCGCCAGCGGTACTTCAAGACGTTTGCCCTGTTCAAGGCGAATAGCCGATTCAGGCCGCAACGCCATCAGGCTGGTGACACCGCTGCGCGCCCTGGAGGCGGCATAGCTTTCCAGCTGTTCGCCCAGCTGAAACAGTACCAGCACCATCGCGGCTTCGGCATGCGCACCAATAATCAGCGCACCAGCCGACGCCAGGGTCATTAATGTTTCAATGGTAAAAGGCGATCCGCTGCGGATGCGCTGCCATGCACCGCGCGCGACCGGGACCAGACCAGCCAGTGTGGTCAGCACAAACAGCCGATCGCCCCAGGCGGGCGCGAACTGGCTGAGAATGCTGCTGGAAAGCACCAGCAATGCCAGCAAAATCAGCAGGCGGTTTTGCTGCCAGCCCGGACTGGCGGGCAGGGTGGCTGACGGGGTAGCGAGCTGGAAGCCGGCTTTTTTCACTGCCTGTTCAACGGCATTTTGCACATCCTGGTCGGCGTTGACGACCAGCTTCTCGCTGCTAAACAGCACGCGAGCGTCGGTCACGCCTTTTACCTGACGGACGGCGGTTTCAATAGTGCGGGCGCAGCCCGGGCAATCCATCCCGCTGACCTGCCAGCTAAAGGGCCTGGAGCCTCGCCGGTCGCTTTCTTCGGTGGCGTCGGCGTCATTGCCAGGGCTGCTGTTACTGTCACAGCAACAGCCCGCTGTATCCGCCGTTACCGGCGTAGCAGCATGAATAGAAAGGGAGAGGGGACGGGCCTGACGAACCTGGCACAGCGGTTTTGCTGCGGCGTGGCTGGCACGCGGTTTGCCGCAGCCACAGGCGTGATGTTGATGCATATGACCTCCAGAGTATAAAAAAAGCGGGATGAGCAACCCGGCTCATCCCGCTATCCTACACTCTGGAGTGAACTCCAGAGTCAAGACTATTTTCTCAGACGACCCACAAGGAGCGCACGATCATAAAGTGACCCGCAAAGTAGCAGGCGGCGACGATCGCGCTGTCAGCGGTGAAGCGACGGCGATAGTGCGAGATAAACCA
Source organism: Candidatus Pantoea rara (assembly GCF_051136265.1). Lineage (NCBI taxonomy): Bacteria > Pseudomonadati > Pseudomonadota > Gammaproteobacteria > Enterobacterales > Erwiniaceae > Pantoea > Candidatus Pantoea rara. The sequence goes on from NZ_CP194942.1 coordinate 323,298, forward strand.
GACGGCGTTTGCCAGCAGCAGCAGACCGGCACCGACCATGATCGAGAAGCTGTAATCGGTCGGGCGGAAGAAGTACTGCTCGGTTGCTATCCAGGTCATCACCAGCGTCATGCCGATAAACGTACAGACAGGCCAGCGCAGATCCTCCAGTCGGCTCCAGATGATGCCAATCAGTGCGGCACCGATGATCAGCAGCGTCAGCGGAATCGGCCAGAAGAAGGTCATGGTCATGCTGGCAGCGAAGCAAAGCGTATAGAGCAGGTGCGACAGGAAGAAAGCCCCGACGGCATAGAGCATCTGCTGACGTGGCAGCAGCGTTAACGCATCACCGACCAGCGTCGCGACCAGACCGGCCAGAATCAGGTAGTCAGTGGTCTGCAGCACCGGTGCCTGCCAGGCCAGCCCAACGAGAAGCAGCAGCGTGACCGGTTTAAACAGCCAGCGTTGCCACTGCGGGCCGCGATAGGTGGCATCGACATACAGCCAGCCGGAGAAAAGTACAGCGAGGAAAGACCAGAGCATTGTTTCTCCCTTTTTTTACTCAAAATGGTGAAAGATCCCAAAATATCCCTTCCAGTTTAGGTTAAGCCTCTGAGATGTGACAATCAGGCAACTCTGGTTGTATGCTTTGCCGCCTCATTCATTCTCCCGCAGGCAGGAAAGCGCTATGAGCAAACCGCCGCTAATTTTTATCATCGTCCTGGCAATTATCGCCGTGCTGGCGACCCGTCAGTTCATCAGGCAACGCCGTGAAGTGGCGGTCAATGATGCGTCACCGGCGCGTTCTCTGCAGGCTGAGGTCAAAACCAAACGTGAATTTCCTTCTCCCAATCGCCGTTCACGGCAGCGCGAAGTGATCGCCGGAGAAGAGATGCGATTTGAGGTGCTGTTTCATCCACTGAACGGGGCCAGCGACATTAAAGTGCAGCTGAAAGAAGAGGAATATCACCAGCTGGATAAAGGCGCGAGAGGCGAACTGAAGATGCAGGGCACGCGCTTTATCAGCTTCACGCCTTTACAGTAACGGGCGGGCATAGCGCCCGCACGGCACTATTTCTTGCGTGGGAAGTTTTTCTTCTGCCAGGCGACCAGTTCGAACACCCCGAACAGAAACACTTTGGCCTGGGTGACGCGGTCAATCGGCGGCGCATCTTTGGTCTGCGTGGTGCGCAGTAACACCAGCTGCAGACCGTGCATCAGGATCATGAAAATCAGCGCAACGTTAATAAAATAAGTCAGCGGTTTCGGGTAGGGATGAACCAGGTTAGCCAGTAAAAATCCCCACACGCAAAGCATCAACAGACGCCCCAAATTAAGTAACATCCTGCGTCTCCTGTTGACGTTGATACAAACGATAAGCCACTTGTCCGGCTATTTTCTCGCGATAAAGATCCCACTCTGGCGGCACCGGCGGTGCGCCATTTTCTACTTCACTTTCGACGTAAATCAGCGCCTGATCGGCCAGCCAGTGATTCTGCTCCAGCAACTGCAACGTCTGTTCCAGCAATCCCTGACGAAACGGCGGATCGATAAATACCACATCAAAGGGCTCGCCCGGCTGTGCCAGCCAGTTTAACGCATTGGTCTGGATCACGGTGCCATTACTGGCGCGCAGCGTCTGCAGATTTTTTGTCAGTTGCTGCGCCACCGGACGTTCCAGCTCCAGCAGGGTCGCCGATCCCGCGTAACGCGATAACGCTTCCAGTCCTAATGCGCCGCTTCCGGCAAAGCAGTCGAGGCAGCGCGCCTCTGGCAACACCGGGGCCAGCCAGTTAAACAGCGTTTCACGCACCCTATCGGTGGTCGGGCGCAGCCCGGCGCTATCCGGCACCGGTAATTTACGTCCGCGCCACTGGCCGCCAATGATGCGAATCTGCCCGGCACCGCCTGTACTGCGGGGGTTTTTGTTCATCTCGCTCACAACTCGTCATAATTTGTTGCGTAGTTTAACGGGCGAATGGGTGAGAAGAAACGTTAAAAAAGGGTGCTGTGGTGAGCTGGCTGGAAAGTGTTAGACTACTGAGTTGCTGAAGTCATGCATTATTCTGCGGTTTACGCTGGTCTGGCGCTGACCGACTTTCATTGATTTACCCCTGGAAACCACGCGCGACCAGGACAAAGCCATCGAGGAGTGTCGTCACACAATGGCAAAAGAGAAAAAACGTGGCTTTTTTTCCTGGCTGGGATTTGGCAAAGAGGAAGAGAAACAACCTGCAGCAGAGGAGCAGACGCAAGAGGTCACTGAACCTGCACAGCAGCAGACAGAACAGGAAGCCCCGGCATTAAGCCAGGCTGAAGCGCAAGCGGAAGAGACTGTCGTTATCACCGAAACGGTGGCCGGACAGCAGCGTGAGGCGGACGTCACCGCGGCAGCGCCGCATGAATCAGCACCCATGGTGCTCGATGAAGCTGAGCCGATTGAGGCCGATCCTGAAGCGCTACTGGACGTCTCCGCACCTGAACATGACGCGAAACCGGGTATCGGCGCCGACGACGTGGTCACGCCGATCGCTGATGAGGCTCCTGCAGACGCACCGTTAAGCGAAGAGGAGCTGACCGCGCTGGCGCTGGGCGACGCTCCGATTGTTGAAATCCCGGAGAGCGAAGCAGACGCACCGTTAAGCGAAGAAGAGCTGACCGCGCTGGCGCTGGATGACGCCGGGATTGTCGAAACGCCGCACAGCGAAGCAGATGCGCCGCTAAGCGAAGAAGAGCTGACTGCGCTGGCACTCGGTGACGCCGAAGTCACTGACGCGGAACCGGCTGATGCGTTATCCGATACCGTCAGCGATCTTCCGCTGGCCGCCGCGCCTCTCATCGTGCAGGAGCAGGAGCGTCCGAGCAAAGAGGGCTTCTTTGCCCGCCTGAAGCGCAGCCTGGTAAAAACCCGTCAGAACCTCGGTTCCGGTTTTATCAGCCTGTTCCGTGGCAAAAAAATTGATGATGACCTGTTTGATGAGCTGGAAGAGCAACTGCTGATTGCGGATGTGGGTGTGGATACCACTCGCCGCATCATCACCCATCTGACCCAGCAGGCAAACCGCAAGCAGCTGCGTGACGCGGAAGCGCTTTACGGCCTGCTGAAAGCGGAAATGGCTTCTATTCTGACGAAAGTGGATGCGCCACTGGATGTCTCAGGCAAAACGCCCTTTGTCATCCTGATGGTTGGCGTTAATGGCGTGGGTAAAACCACCACCATCGGTAAGCTGGCGCGCCAGTATCAGGCCGAAGGCAAAACGGTGATGTTAGCGGCTGGTGATACCTTCCGTGCGGCGGCGGTTGAGCAGCTGCAGGTGTGGGGTCAGCGCAATAACATTCCTGTGATTGCTCAGCACACGGGCGCAGATTCCGCTTCGGTGATCTTCGATGCCATTCAGGCAGCGAAATCGCGTGGCGTTGACGTGCTGATTGCCGATACGGCCGGTCGTCTGCAGAACAAATCGCATCTGATGGAAGAGCTGAAAAAAATCACCCGCGTGATGAAAAAACTGGATGATTCAGCGCCACACGAAGTGATGCTGACGCTGGATGCCAGCACCGGACAGAATGCGGTCAGCCAGGCCCGACTGTTTAACGAAGCCGTCGGCCTGACCGGTATTGCGCTCACCAAGCTGGATGGCACGGCCAAAGGCGGTGTGATCTTCTCGATAGCCGATCAGTTCGGTATTCCGATTCGCTACATTGGCGTGGGTGAAGGCATTGAAGATTTACGGCCGTTTAAGGCGGAAGATTTTATTGAGGCACTGTTTGCCCGAGAGGACTAATTAGGATGATTCGCTTTGAAGAGGTCAGTAAGGCATATCTCGGCGGACGTCAGGCGCTACAGGGCGTAGATTTCCGTCTGCGTCCTGGCGAAATGGCGTTTCTGACCGGCCACTCCGGTGCCGGTAAAAGTACCTTGCTGAAGCTGATTTGTGGCATTGAGCGCCCGAGTGCTGGAAAAATCTGGTTCAGCGGCCATGACATTTCCCGCCTGCGTAACAGTGAGGTGCCTTTTCTGCGTCGTCAGATTGGCATGATTTTCCAGGATCACCATCTGCTGATGGATCGTTCGGTTTATGACAATGTGGCTATCCCACTGATTATTTCCGGTGCCAGCGGCGAAGATATCCGTCGCCGCGTCTCGGCGGCACTGGATAAAGTCGGCCTGCTCGACAAAGCGAAAAGTTATCCGATTCAGCTTTCGGGCGGTGAACAGCAGCGTGTGGGCATCGCCCGGGCGGTGGTGAACAAACCGGCCGTACTGCTGGCAGATGAACCGACCGGTAACCTTGACGATGCGCTGTCAGAAGACATTCTGCGCCTGTTTGAAGAATTTAACCGTGTCGGCGTCACCGTTCTGATGGCGACGCATGACAGCGGCCTGATCGCCCGACGCAATTACCGGATGATGACGCTGAATCAGGGACGTCTGCACGGAGGCCACGATGGTCAATAAACGCATTAAACGTCCGGCTGCACCGAAAGCGAAGCAGCAGTCGAAGAGTAAAGCGCTGAAGGGCGGCTGGCAGGAGCAGTGGCGTTATGCACTGCGCGGCACGCTTTCTGATATGTGGCGTCAGCCGCTGGCTACGCTGCTGACGGTCATGGTTATCGCCATTTCACTGACGCTGCCCAGCGTCTGCTACATGGTGTGGAAAAATGTCAGCCAGGCGGCCACACAGTGGTATCCGGCTCCACAGTTAACGGTTTATCTCTCCAAAACGCTGGATGATACAGCGGCAGAAAACGTGGTGGCGCAGCTCAAGCAGGTCGACGGCGTGGATAACGTCAACTACCTGACGCGGGAAGAGGCGCTGAACGAGTTCCGCAACTGGTCAGGCTTTGGCGGCGCAATGGATATGCTGGAGCAGAATCCGCTGCCTGCGGTAGCCATCATCACGCCGAAGCTCAACTTCCAGAATTCAGACACCATGCAGAACCTGCGCGATCGGGTGAGCAAAGTGCAGGGCGTGGATGAAGTGCGGATGGATGACAGCTGGTTTGCAAGACTGGCAGCGCTGACCGGGCTGGTGGGGCAAATCGCCTCAATGATTGGCGTGCTGATGATTGTGGCGGTGTTCCTGGTGATCGGTAACAGCGTCCGTCTCAGTATCTTTGCCCGACGCGACACCATTAACGTGCAGAAGCTGATTGGTGCTACCGACGGCTTCATCCTGCGTCCTTTCCTTTACGGTGGGGCGCTACTGGGCTTCAGCGGCGCGGTGCTGTCATTGCTGCTGTCAGAAGTGCTGGTGCTGCGTCTGCAATCTGTTGTCGCCAGTGTGGCGACCGTATTTGGTACCACCTTCTCGCTGGAAGGCTTCTCCTGGGATGAGGCGCTGCTGCTGTTACTGATTTCAGCGATCATCGGCTGGGTAGCGGCGTGGCTGGCAACGGTACAACATTTACGTCGATTTACGCCGCAGTAAACGCCTGCAACATTTTTTTGTTATAATGGTCCTCTGCTGCCGAGGGTGGGTGCAGAGGATTTTTTCCCTCTTCCCTTCCTGTCATCTGTGTGTAAAATATTCACTGCTACAATTGAACTTGTGGATAACTTTACCACTCTAAGTAGCACAGATTGCTTTCGGATCTCGCGCGACGTTGACGTAATGTATCGTCTGCGCAGGGAAATGTGCGGCAATTCCACTAAATTTGTGAGGGTTTGAATGACCAAAGAAATGCAAACTTTAGCTATTGCTCCTCTTGGTAACCTGGAGTCTTACGTCCGGGCTGCGAATACCTGGCCGATGCTCTCGGCTGAAGAGGAAAAAGCGTTGGCTGAACGGCTGCATTACCAGGGCGATCTGGAAGCAGCAAAGACGCTGATCCTGTCTCACCTACGCTTTGTAGTTCATATCGCTCGTAATTACTCCGGCTACGGTCTGCCACAGGCTGACCTGGTCCAGGAAGGCAACATCGGCCTGATGAAAGCGGTACGTCGCTTCAACCCTGAAGTGGGCGTGCGTCTGGTTTCATTTGCCGTGCACTGGATTAAAGCGGAGATTCACGAATACGTGCTGCGTAACTGGCGTATCGTGAAAGTCGCGACCACCAAAGCACAGCGTAAGCTGTTCTTTAACCTGCGTAAAACCAAGCAGCGTCTGGGCTGGTTCAATCAGGACGAAGTCGAGATGGTTGCGCGTGAGCTGGGCGTAAGCAGCAAAGATGTACGTGAAATGGAGTCGCGTATGGCCGCGCAGGACATGACCTTTGATATGTCTGCTGACGACGAGAGCAGCGAAGGCCGTTCGATGGCGCCGGTGCTTTATCTCCAGGATAAAACCTCTGACTTTGCTGACGGCATTGAAGAGGATAACTGGGACGCACACGCCGCTGACAAGCTGAGCTATGCGATGGAAGGTCTGGATGAGCGTAGTCAGCACATCATTCGCGCCCGCTGGCTGGATGAAGACAATAAAACCACGCTGCAGGAGCTGGCCGATCAGTATGGTGTATCAGCCGAACGTGTCCGGCAGCTTGAAAAGAACGCCATGAAGAAACTGCGTATGGCGATCGAAGCGTAACGCACTTCAACACCTCAAGGGGCGACAGATGATGTCGCCCTTTTTGTTTTCTGCACCTGTCTATTCTACCGCCCGTATCCAGCCATCACTCTGCGCCCTGAAACCACACGCCTGCATGAACGCTGCCCGCACCTGCTGATCGTCACTGCCATCATCGGCAATCCACCAGTCTGATATCGACCCATTCTGCCTGATTGTATCTTCAAGCAGATACTGACCCACGCCGCGTCGGCGGGTGACATCGCGCACCGTCAGCCGGTGAATCTTGCCATGCATCCCCGAGATTTCCAGTTGCAAACCCGCCAGCAGCCGATCGTTAAAGCGCGCGGCGTAGAGACGATGTCGCTCACTCATACTCTGTTCCAGTTGTTCAATCTCCAGATCCGGCCAGACTTTGCCAAGATCGATGCGGTCCTGCGCAGTCAGCGTGGTTAAACGCTGAATAGTGAGCTTCATAACAAAAACCTCTGTAATAGGGGGAAAGTGCAGCGAAAGTATACAACCAGAGTGCCACCACATTTTCATCAATAAAACAGGTCAAAAGATGGCCTGGATGCCAGGATAATAGTTGTAAACAGGGATAGCAGGCGATCAATCCAGCACAACGCGCTGGCAAAGTGGTCATAAACCGGCCGTTGCCTCCAGTGTATTATGCTGTTTCACTCAGCCAATTCTGAATATGTCAGTTGATTTACAGAATAAACTTCCTGTTTAATAACCTGAAAAATAAAGCCTTATTACTAAAAAATGCCAGAAAAGTACGCTAACTCCTTCATGCTTAATCAGTTTTCGGCTTTATCTGGCAACGCAAGCACGCACAACATACACGACAAAACAAATGGGGTAGTCAGGATGAAAATGAAAGGTCGCGCATTACTGGCAGGATGTGTAGCACTGGCGATGAGCCATGCGGCGCTGGCTGAAGATATCAAAGTGGCAATTGTCGGCGCAATGTCGGGTCCGGTGGCACAGTACGGTGACATGGAGTTCGCGGGTGCCACGCAGGCGATTGAAGATATCAATGCCAAAGGTGGCGTAAACGGTAACAAGCTGGTTGCAGTGAAATATGATGACGCCTGTGACCCGAAACAGGCGGTTGCGGTAGCGAACAAGGTGATTAATGACGGTATCCATTACGTGATCGGCCACCTCTGCTCTTCCTCTACCCAGCCCGCGTCTGACATCTATGAAGATGAAGGCGTGCTGATGATTACCCCGGCCGCGACCGCACCTGACCTGACTGCCCGTGGCTATAAACTGATTATGCGCACCACCGGTCTCGACTCCGATCAGGGCCCGACTGCCGCAAAATATGTGATGAGCGAGCTTAAGCCTAAGCGCATCGCCGTGGTTCATGACAAACAGCAGTATGGCGAAGGCCTGGCGCGCTCCGTGCAGGAGAGCCTGAAAAAGCAGGGCGCTAATATTGTGATGTTTGAAGGTATCACCGCAGGCGACAAAGATTTCTCTACCCTGGTGGCGCGCTTCAAGAAAGAGAATGTCGATTTCGTCTATTTCGGCGGCTACTACCCGGAAATGGGCCAGATCGTGCGTCAGGCACGTGCTGCAGGCCTGAAAACCCAGTTTATGGGGCCTGAAGGCGTGGGTAACGCCTCGCTGTCGAATATCGCCGGTGCGGCTTCTGAAGGCATGCTGGTGACCCTGCCGAAACGCTACGACCAGGTTGAAACCAACAAACCGATCGTTGACGCGCTGAAAGCGAAGAAACTGGATCCGACCGGACCGTTCGTCTGGACTACCTATGCGGCTCTGCAGTCGCTGGCAACCGGTATGGAGCGCAGCAAAAGCACTGAGCCGGACGCTATCGTGAAAAACCTCAAGGAGGGCGCTGCGGTGCCAACCGTGATGGGCAACCTGAACTGGGATGAGAAGGGCGATCTCAAGGGCTTTGAATTCGGCGTCTTCAAATGGCATGCCGATGGCACCTCGACCGCAGTGAAGTAAACCAGGCTGTTTTGTGGTGAGCAGGAAGCCGAATAACCGGTTTCCTCTCACCAGCGACACGAACGCCTGGTGCTCGTCTGCCAGGCGTTTTTTGTACCCCGTTCGCCTGCGATCGGTTAAGTAAGGGTCAAGGTATGTCCGAGCAGTTCCTCTATTTTATTCAGCAGATGTTTAACGGTGTGACCCTGGGTAGCACCTACGCGCTGATCGCCATCGGTTACACCATGGTTTACGGCATTATCGGCATGATCAACTTCGCCCACGGCGAGGTCTACATGATCGGTAGCTACGTCTCCTTTATCGTCATTGCTGCCCTGATGATGATGGGCATCGACACCACCTGGCTGATGATTGCAGCCGGCTTTGTGATGGCCGTCATTATCTCCAGCGCCTATGGCTGGAGCATTGAGCGCGTCGCCTACCGGCCTGTGCGTTCATCCAAGCGCCTGATTGCGCTGATCTCCGCCATCGGGATGTCGATATTCCTGCAAAACTACGTCAGCCTGACGCAGGGCTCACGCGACCTGGCGCTGCCGAGCCTGATCACCGGACAGTGGACGGTAGGCGAGAGCAACGGTTTTGCCGCCACTATCTCCACCATGCAGATTGTGATCTGGGTGGTGACGTTCCTGGCGATGCTGGCGCTGACCACCTTTATCCGCTATTCCCGCATGGGACGCGCCTGTCGCGCCTGCGCTGAAGATCTGAAAATGGCCAGCCTGCTGGGAATAAACACCGACCGTGTGATCTCGCTGACCTTTGTGATCGGTGCCGCGATGGCGGCGGTCGCAGGCGTGCTGCTGGGCCAGTTCTATGGTTCGATCAACCCCTTCATCGGCTTTATGGCGGGCATGAAAGCCTTCACCGCCGCCGTGCTGGGCGGGATTGGCAGTATTCCGGGTGCGATGATTGGCGGCCTGGTGCTGGGCATTGCTGAAGCGCTGACTTCGGCGTATCTCAGCACAGAATATAAAGATGTGGTCTCGTTTGCCCTGCTGATTGTGGTGCTGCTGGTGATGCCAACCGGGATTCTGGGTCGCCCGGAGGTCGAAAAAGTATGAAGACTTCCTTTATCAACGCCCTGATCTCCTCAGTGATGTTGCTGGTGCTCGCCACCTTCTTTATGGGGCTACGCCTGAATCTGGACGGCACCAATCTGGTGGTTCAGAACGCCGGTAGTGTGCGCTGGAACTGGATCGCTGCAGGCTGTGCGGTGGTGTTCCTGTTCCAGCTGCTTCGCCCGGTATGGCAAAGCGGCCTGAAGAAAATTTCCGGCCCGGCGCTGGTGTTACCGGGTCTGGATGGTTCGACGCCGAAGCAGAAGCTGGTGATGGCGGTGATGATTATCGCCGCGATTGCCTGGCCATTCCTGGTATCACGCGGCACCGTCGATATCGCCACTATGACGCTGATCTACGTGATGCTCGGTCTGGGCTTAAACGTCGTCGTCGGACTCTCTGGCCTGCTGGTGCTGGGTTATGGCGGCTTCTATGCCATTGGTGCTTACACCTTTGCGCTGCTGAACCACTATTACGGTCTCGGTTTCTGGCAGTGCCTGCCGCTTTCCGGCATGGTAGCCGCACTGTTTGGTCTGCTGCTGGGCTTCCCGGTACTGCGACTGCGCGGTGACTACCTGGCGATTGTGACACTGGGCTTCGGTGAAATCGTGCGTATTCTGCTGCTGAACAACACTGCCCTGACCGGCGGACCGAATGGCATCAGCCAGATCCCGAAACCGACGCTGTTTGGTCTGGAGTTTGGCCGTACGCCACGTGAAGGCGGCTGGGATACCTTCCACAACTTCTTTGGGCTGAAGTATGATCCCAGCGACCGCATTATCTTTCTCTACCTGGTGGCGCTGCTGCTGGTGGTGCTGACCCTGTTCGTGATTAACCGGCTGCTGCGTATGCCGCTGGGCCGGGCCTGGGAAGCGCTGCGCGAAGATGAGATTGCCTGCCGTTCACTGGGCCTTAGCCCGACCCGCATTAAGCTGACTGCCTTTACCATCAGTGCCGCGTTTGCTGGCTTTGCCGGCAGCCTCTTCGCGGCGCGTCAGGGCTTTGTCAGCCCGGAATCCTTTACCTTTGTCGAATCCGCCTTTGTACTGGCGATTGTGGTTCTGGGCGGGATGGGCTCGCAATTTGCGGTGATTCTGGCGGCCATTCTGCTGGTGGTGTCACGCGAGCTGATGCGCGATCTTAATGAGTACAGCATGCTGGTGCTGGGTGGTCTGATGGTGCTGATGATGATCTGGCGTCCGCAGGGATTGTTGCCAATGAAGCGTCCGCATCTGAAGCTCAGAACCGCTAAAAAAGGAGAGCAGGCATGAAGCCTTTATTAGCCGTTGAAGGCCTGATGATGCGCTTCGGCGGTCTGTTAGCCGTGAACAATGTGGCGCTTGAGCTGCGTCCGCAGGAGATCGTTTCGCTGATTGGCCCCAACGGTGCTGGTAAAACCACCGTGTTCAACTGCCTGACCGGCTTTTACAAGCCCACCGGCGGCACGATTAAGTTACGTGAGCAGCATCTGGAAGGCTTGCCGGGCCAGAAGATTGCGCGGATGGGCATCGTGCGCACTTTCCAGCACGTGCGTCTGTTCCGTGAGATGACAGTGATTGAGAACCTGCTGGTGGCGCAGCATCAGCACCTGAAAAGTGGTGTCTTTTCCGGTTTACTGAAAACGCCGGCGTTTCGCCGCAGTGAGAGCGAGGCGCTGGATCGTGCGGCGACCTGGCTGGAGCGGGTCGGTCTGCTGGATCTGGCTAACCGGCAGGCAGGCAATCTGGCCTATGGTCAGCAGCGTCGGCTGGAGATTGCGCGCTGCATGGTGACGCGCCCGGAGATCCTGATGCTGGATGAACCGGCGGCGGGCCTTAATCCCAAAGAGACGCACGAGCTGGACGCGCTGATTGCGGAACTGCGTGGTGAACACAAGGTGTCGGTGCTGCTGATTGAACATGATATGAAGCTGGTGATGGGCATTTCTGATCGTATATACGTGGTCAATCAGGGAACGCCGCTGGCTAACGGAACGCCGGAGGAGATTCGTAATAACCCGGATGTCATTCGTGCCTATTTAGGAGAGGCCTGAGATGGCAAATGCGATGTTAACCATTGAGAACGTCAGTGCCCACTACGGCAAAATTCAGGCGCTGCACAACGTCAGCCTCTATATCAATCAGGGCGAAATCGTTACCCTGATTGGCGCTAACGGAGCCGGAAAAACCACGCTGCTGGGCACGCTCTGCGGCGAGCCGCGCGCGACCCAGGGCACCATTACCTTTGATGGCAAAGCCATTACCGACTGGCAAACGGCGCGCATCATGCGTGAAGCGATTGCCATCGTGCCAGAGGGACGGCGGGTATTCTCGCGTATGACGGTGGAAGAGAACCTGGCGATGGGCGGCTTTTTTGCCAGCCGACCGGACTATCTGACGCGGATTAAGCGCGTATATGAACTTTTTCCGCGTCTGGAAGAGCGTAAAATCCAGCGCGCCGGAACCATGTCAGGTGGCGAACAGCAGATGCTGGCGATTGGCCGTGCGCTGATGAGCCAGCCGCGCCTGCTGCTGCTGGATGAACCGTCGCTGGGACTGGCACCGATCATCATTCAGCAGATTTTCGATACCATTGAGCAGCTGCGCAGCGAGGGGATGACGATTTTCCTGGTAGAGCAGAATGCGAATCAGGCGCTGAAGCTGGCGGATCGGGGCTATGTGCTGGAGAACGGGCATGTGGTGCTTGAAGACACCGGTGCAGCGCTACTCTCCAACGAAGCCGTCCGCAGCGCGTACCTCGGAGCCTGATGGGGCACGGCCTGGCTTACTTGCCAGGTTCGGGTTGGGCAGTGCTCGCCATCCTCACGTACTATGTGTACGCTCCGGTGGCTGCGCGCTGTCCGCCCGCAACCTGCCTGCGCCGCCGACGGCCTTAAATATCGGTGTTGGTGGAGCCGCAATTAGCGTTTGAGTGAAGTGTAAACCCGCATCGCACGTTTTCACTTCCTGATCGCTCTGCCATTTATGTAACTAAAAACGGGCCGCGTGGGCGTTTTGCCGCCGCGCTGTCTGCATCCTCTTTTCCTCTCTTTCGCCTGTCATCTGGCTGTCATCTGGTTGTTATTAATCCGTCATTTCCCCGTGTCATGTTACTTCGCGAAACAGAAATCCGTGATTTCACGCGTATTTACCTGCACAGGAAAATTCTATGTCCGTCGTTACCTTTCGTCGTAGCCTGATGAGCGCGCTGCTCGGTCTGACGCTCAGCAGCCATGCCATGGCCGCCACTGAGATCCCTTTCTGGCACTCCATGGAAGGCGAGCTTGGCAAAGAAGTGGATTCGCTGGCACAGCGTTTTAACGAGACGCATCCCGATTACAAAATTGTTCCGACCTACAAAGGTAACTACGAGCAGAGCCTGGCAGCAGGGATTGCGGCAGTGCGTAGCGGCAAGGCGCCTGCCGTACTGCAGGTCTACGAAGTCGGTACGGCAACCATGATGGCCTCAAAAGCGATTGTGCCGGTGCATCAGGTTTTTAAAGACGCCGGAATTCCTTTCGATGAAAAACAGTTCGTGCCAACGGTAGCGGGCTACTACAGCGACAGCAAAGGTCAGTTGATCTCTCAGCCGTTCAACAGCTCAACGCCGGTACTCTATTACAACAAAGATGCCTTTAAGAAAGCGGGTCTGAACCCGGACCAGCCGCCTAAAACCTGGCAGGAGCTGGCGAGGGATGCCGCCGCACTGCGTAAATCGGGCATGAGCTGTGGCTACGCCAGCGGCTGGCAGGGCTGGATCCAGATTGAAAACTTCAGCGCCTGGCATGCTCTGCCGGTCGCGACTGAAAACAACGGATTTGACGGGCTTGATGCGGTGCTGGAGTTCAACAAGCCGGTACTGGTTCGTCATATCGAACTGCTGGAAGCGATGAACAAGAAAGGGGACTTCACCTACTTTGGCCGCAAAGATGAGTCCACCGCTAAGTTCTACAACGGCGACTGCGGTATCACCACCGCCTCATCCGGTTCACTGGCTGATATCCGTCACTATGCCAAATTCAACTTCGGCGTTGGCATGATGCCGTATGACGACACCGTGCCAGATGCGCCGCAGAACGCCCTGATCGGCGGTGCCAGCCTGTGGGTGATGAAAGGCAAAGATGCGGCAACCTACAAAGGCGTGGCCGAGTTCATGCAGTTCCTGGCTAAACCGGAAATTGCTGCGGAATGGCACCAGAAAACCGGCTATCTGCCGATTACTACCGCCGCCTACGAGCTGACGAAACAGCAGGGCTTCTACGATAAGAATCCGGGTGCGGATATCGCCACCCGCCAGATGATGAACAAGCCGCCATTGCCGTTCACCAAAGGGATGCGTCTGGGCAACATGCCGCAGATTCGTACCGTGATCGACGAAGAGCTGGAAAGCGTCTGGACCGGCAAACAATCACCGCAAAACGCGATGGATAACGCAGTGAAACGCGGCAACGAGCTGCTGCGCCGCTTCCAGCAGCAGGTGAAGTAATCTCCCCTTGCGGGCCAGCGCAGGCTGGCCCCTCTCTTCTGACGTCAGGTACGCCATGTCTTCATCTCGTCCGGTCTTTCGCACCAGTCTGTTGCCCTATCTTCTGGTGCTGCCGCAACTGCTGATTACCGCTATCTTCTTTCTCTGGCCTGCCGGTGAAGCGCTGTGGTACTCGCTGCAAAGCCTCGATCCTTTTGGCATCTCCAGCAGCTTTGTCGGGCTGGAAAACTTCAGACGGCTGTTTGCCGATCCTTACTATCTGGATTCGTTCTGGACCACCATCAAATTCAGCGGCATGGTTACGGTGTTCGGCATGGTCTTGTCGCTACTGCTGGCAGCGCTGGTGGATTATGTGGTGCGACTGCGCCGCCTCTATCAGACCCTGCTGCTGCTGCCCTACGCCGTTGCGCCCGTGGTAGCTGCGGTGCTGTGGATGTTTCTGTTTAACCCTGGCCTGGGCCTGTTCAGCTACCTGCTGAACCACGTCGGCTACAACTGGAACTACGCGCAGAACAGCGGTCAGGCGATGTTCCTGGTGGTGCTGGCATCGATCTGGCAGCAGATGAGCTACAACTTCCTGTTCTTCTTCGCCGCATTGCAGTCTATCCCCAAATCGCTGGTGGAAGCCGCCGCGATTGACGGTGCCGGACCGGTACGTCGTTTCTTCAACCTCTCACTGCCGCTGATTACGCCGGTCAGCTTCTTCCTGCTGGTGGTGAACCTGATCTACGCCTTCTTCGATACCTTCCCGGTGATCGATGCCGCAACCGGCGGCGGGCCGGTGCAGGCGACCACCACGCTTATCTACAAAATCTATCGCGAAGGCTTTACCGGGCTGGATCTCTCCTCGTCTGCGGCGCAGTCGGTAGTGCTGATGCTGCTGGTGATTGGGTTGACGGTGCTCCAGTTCCGCTTTGTTGAACGTAAGGTGCAATACCAATGATTGAGAATCGACGCGGACTGGATATCTTCAGCCACATTGTGCTGGTGCTGGGCGTGCTCACTATTCTGTTTCCGCTCTATGTCGCCTTTGTGGCGGCGACGCTGGATAACGAGGCGGTTTATCAGGTGCCGATGACGCTGGTGCCCGGCACGCACCTGTGGGAGAACATCTCGCGCATCTGGACGCATGGCGTCAACGGCAGCGGACCGGCGTTTGGCCTGATGCTGTTTAACAGCATGATCATGGCGCTGGGTATCACCTTCGGCAAAATTACCGTATCGATGCTGTCGGCGTTTGCGCTGGTCTGGTTCCGTTTTCCGCTACGGTCGCTCTTTTTCTGGCTGATTTTCATCACCCTGATGCTGCCGGTTGAGGTGCGTATCTTCCCCACGGTGCAGGTGATAGCCGACCTTAATCTGCTCGACAGCTACAGCGGATTAACCCTGCCGCTGATGGCCTCGGCGACCGCAACTTTCCTGTTCCGTCAGTTCTTTATGTCGCTGCCGGATGAGCTGGTGGAAGCCGCGCGCATCGACGGTGCCAGCGCAATGCGCTTCTTTATCGACATCGTTCTGCCGCTGTCGAAAACCAATCTGGCGGCGCTGTTTGTGATCACTTTTATCTACGGCTGGAACCAGTATCTCTGGCCACTGCTGATCATCAATGATGCCAGCCTCGGCACGGCGGTGGCGGGGATCAAAAGTATGATCTCCACCAGCGGATCACCGACCCAATGGAACGAAGTGATGGCGGCAATGTTATTAACCCTGATTCCGCCGCTGGTGGTGGTATTAGTCATGCAGCGTGCCTTTGTGCGCGGTCTGGTTGAGAGTGAGAAATAAGATGGCAGGCGTAACCCTTCAGGCAGTAACCAAGTCCTACGATGGCAAAAATCAGATCATTCAGCCGCTGAACGTCACCATCAATGAAGGCGAGTTTATGGTGATGGTCGGGCCATCTGGCTGCGGAAAATCGACCCTGCTGCGCATGGTGGCCGGACTGGAGCGCGTCACCTCTGGCGATATCTATATCGACAACCGCCGCGTCACCCAGGAAGAGCCGAAAGATCGCGGCATTGCGATGGTGTTCCAGAACTATGCGCTCTATCCCCATATGTCGGTGGAGGAGAACATGGCCTATGGCCTGAAAATCCGCGGGATGGGCAAAGAGCAGATCCGCCAGCGCGTGCTCGATGCGGCCCGCAGTCTGGAGCTGGATCACCTGCTGATGCGTCGGCCTCGCGAACTCTCCGGCGGACAGCGTCAGCGCGTGGCGATGGGACGCGCTATCGTGCGTGAACCGGCAGTGTTTCTGTTCGATGAGCCGCTATCGAATCTTGATGCCCGCCTGCGTGTGCAGATGCGTCTGGAGCTGCAACAGCTGCACCGCCGCCTGCAGACTACCAGCCTCTATGTGACGCACGATCAGGTCGAGGCGATGACGCTGGCGCAAAGAGTGATGGTGATGAACAAAGGCGTGGTCGAACAGCTCGGCACGCCGGTCGACGTATATGAACGTCCGGCCAGCCAGTTTGTGGCCTCGTTTATCGGCGCGCCCGCCATGAACCTGCTGAAAGGGCAGTTCAGCAGCGATGGCTCGCGCTTTAACCTCGATGCCTCGCATGCCCTGCCGCTCAGCGACAGTAAAGCGAAATGGGCCAACCGGCCGGTGGTGCTGGGCATCCGGCCAGAGCATATTCAGCTCAGCAGCCGCGAGCAGGGTGGTGTGCCGCTGCGGGTCGATACGCTGGAGATGCTGGGAGCCGATAATCTGGCACATGGCCGCATCGGTGACACGCCACTGGTGGTACGCTTAGCGCACAGCGAACGGCCGCAGCCTGGCAGTACGCTGTGGCTGCATCTGCCATCAGATGCGTTACACTTCTTTGATTCAACCCATGGAAAGCGACTGGAATGAGCACACAACACTGGCCCTATCCGCGCATCGTCGCCCATCGTGGCGGCGGTAAACTGGCACCGGAAAACACGCTGGCCGCGATTGACACGGGCGCGAAATATGGTCATCAGATGATTGAGTTTGATGCCAAATTATCAATGGATGCGCAGATCTTCCTGTTGCATGACGATACGCTGGATCGCACCAGCAACGGCTGGGGCGTGGCGGGGCAGTTGCCGTGGGAGAAGCTGTCGCAGCTTGATGCGGGCAGCTGGTTTGGTCATGCATTTACCGGCGAGAAGCTGGCGCGGCTGGATGAGGTGGCGGCACGCTGTCGTCAGCATCAGATGATGGCGAACATCGAGATCAAGCCGACCACCGGCAGTGACGCTGAAACCGGACGTGCCGTAGCGCAGGCTGCCGCGATCCTGTGGCAGGATCAGACAGCACCGTTGCTCTCTTCGTTCTCTTTTGACGCGCTGGAAGCGGCGATGCAGGTCGAGCCGCAACTGCCACGTGGCCTGCTTTCGCACAGCTGGGATCCAGCGTGGCAGGAAAAAACGACCGCGCTGAGGTGCGTGTCGATCCATCTCAATCACAAAGTGCTGACCGCAGAGCGGGTCGCCGAACTGAAAGCCGGCGGACTGAAGATTCTGGTTTATACCGTGAACAGCCCGGATCGGGCGCGGGAGTTACTGAAGTGGGGCGTCGATGCCATCTGTACCGACAGCATCGACATCATTGGCCCCGATTTTCATTAGTTCTGGTTTTGATTCTGATTCGGCTGGCCCGGCTGCGAGGTAATCACCCGCTGCTGGGCGCTGTTCCGCTGTTCCTGCATTTTACGCTGCATGTCCTGCGTCTGACGCTGCTGATCCTGGCGCAGCTTGAGCTGTTGCTGCTGCTGGCCGGTCTGCATCTGCGACTGCATCCGCTGCTGACTCGGGTTATAGCCAGGTTTATTCGGATCGTTGGTGCTGTTCAGCGTGTTCGCCTGGCTGGCGAAAGGCAGCAGGGCGGCTAAAACAATTATCCACTTTTTCATCTCTCCTCCTTCCTTAACGCGACAGGGTTTTGGGTGCACAACGGCGCACACCGATATCAGGGTCGCACTCATAAGTTTACCCGATATCACAGACCTTACTTTCAGATGTATTCCTGATTTGACTTAACCCTGATTATTTTGCTGTATTTGTAGAGACTTGCAGAAATGATAAAAAAATGTAAATAACAATACGGGATGGTGGCAGGATGAAAATGCAGCAAACAATGCGTCAGCTTAGCTGGTCGCTGGTGATGAGTTTCACGGTGGTGGCAGGTGCTAACGCTGCTCCTGTTCAGGCTCCGCCGGTCTCCTACGGCGTGGACAGTGATACTTTTCATCCGGTAAAAGCGCAGCACGGTATGGTGGCATCAGTGGATGCGATGGCAACCCAGGTCGGCGTTGAGATCCTGCGTCAGGGCGGGAATGCGGTGGATGCCGCGGTCGCTGTGGGTTTTGCGCTGGCCGTGACCCATCCGCAGGCAGGCAACCTGGGCGGCGGCGGCTTTATGCTGTTGCGCACCGCGTCTGGCCGCGCGACTGCCATCGATTTCCGTGAAATGGCACCGGGCCATGCGTCGCGCGATATGTTCCTGGATAAGCAGGGCAATGCCGACAGTAAGCTGTCGCTGACATCACATCTTGCCTCCGGTACGCCGGGTACCGTCGCCGGACTGGCGCTGGCGGCGCAGAAATATGGCACTCTGCCGCTGAGCACTCTGCTGGCACCGGCGATCAAACTGGCGCGTGACGGTATTCCGGTCAACGATGCGCTGGCGGATGATTTGAAAACTTACGGCAAAGAAGTACTGGTCACCCATCCCAACAGCAAAGCAATCTTCTATAAACCGGACGGCACGCCGTGGCAGAAGGGCGATCGGCTGGTGCAGAAAAACCTGGCCCACAGCCTGCAACTGATTGCCCGTCAGGGACCGGATGCCTTTTATAAAGGTGAAATCGCGGATGAGATCGCCGGAGAGATGGCGCAACACGGTGGTCTGATCAACAAAGCTGACCTGGCGGCCTATCGTGCGGTCGAGCGTAAGCCCGTCAGCGGGACTTACCGTGGTTATGAAGTTTTCTCGATGCCGCCTCCGTCATCCGGTGGTATCCACATCGTGCAGATCCTCAATATCCTGGAGAACTTTGATCTGGCGAAGATGGGCTTTGGCAGCGCTGACGCTATGCAGGTGATGGCGGAAGCGGAAAAATATGCTTATGCGGATCGCTCGGAGTATCTCGGCGACCCCGATTTCGTGAAGGTGCCGTGGCAGGCGCTGACCAGTAAAGCGTATGCCAGATCGCTGGCGCAGCACATCGATGTGGCGAAGGCGCGCCCTTCCAGCGAGATCAAGCCCGGCAAACTCGAACCTTATGAAAGTAATCAGACGACTCATTTCTCGGTGGTGGATAAGCAGGGCAATGCGGTCGCGGTAACCTATACGCTTAACACCTATTTCGGCAGCGGGATTGTGGCGGGCAACAGCGGCATCCTGATGAATAATGAAATGGATGACTTCTCAGCCAAGCCAGGCACGCCAAATGTCTATGGGCTGGTCGGCGGGGAAGCGAATGCGGTGCAGCCAGCGAAACGCCCGTTGTCATCAATGTCGCCGACTATCATCG
The DNA here is from genome assembly GCF_051136265.1 of Candidatus Pantoea rara. Lineage (NCBI taxonomy): Bacteria > Pseudomonadati > Pseudomonadota > Gammaproteobacteria > Enterobacterales > Erwiniaceae > Pantoea > Candidatus Pantoea rara. Next base: position 342,801 of record NZ_CP194942.1, read on the forward strand.
CCAAAGGAGGCAAAACCTGGCTGGTAACTGGTAGTCCTGGCGGTAGCCGCATTATCACCACGGTGCTTCAGATGGTAGTTAACAGCATCGATTTTGGAATGAACGTGGCGGAAGCCACCAATGCACCGCGCTTCCATCATCAGTGGTTGCCGGATCAGCTGCGGGTGGAGAAGGGCTTCAGTCCGGATACGCTGCGTCTGCTGGAAGCCAAAGGTCAGCATGTGAAGGTACTGCCGTCGATGGGCAGTACGCAGAGCATCATGATCGGGCCGGATGGCATGCTCTATGGCGCTTCCGATCCGCGCAGTATTGATGATTTGAGTGCGGGTTATTGAGATTTGAGACTGCTGACAGCCTCAAACCCAGGTGATAACTGACAGCAAACCTTGTCAGGATTTATCAGAAGAAAGGGCACTTCGGTGTCTTTTCTGCTTCCACACGTCAGGCTTTAACCCGCGCCATATAATGCGCGTCGATTAGTTCACCGTGACGTAATGCGAAGCCTTTAGCCGTTCCCTCAATCTCAAAACCGAAACGCTGATAAAGGGCGATGGCCGGGCCATTATCGACGAATACCGTCAGCTCCATCCGGCTCACCTGTAACCAGTTGTCGCATAACATGACCATTTCACGCATGAGTGCAGTGCCGACGCCTCGCTGCCGGTAGCGTTCATCCACACCCATTCCCAGAGAGGCGACGTGACGGCGTCTGGCGCGATCTTCCACATGCAAAGCACACTGGCCGACGACCTCCTCATCAATACAGGCCACCAGCAGATGCGCATTGGGCTGAGGTGTGGCGAGACGGGTATGCCACATCTGGAGTGATGAGTGGGGCAGATGGAGTGTGCTGGCCTGGGTATCTGGCTGACCGTAAATCCTGTGCAGCGCAGCAGCATCTTCTGGCGTGACGTGACGGACAACGATTTCACTCATGGTCTCTCCTTTAGCCGATAAAACCTTTTAAACATCAAGGTATTCACCCTGAGAATCAAGCTAAAAAACAGGGAAAAGGCTTTACAGATACGAATGATAATGATTATTATTGCTATGCGTTCCCGGGAGGTCGCCTGACAGCCTGAGAAAGCACGACATTGCTCACATTGCTTCCAGTATTATTTCGCCAGCTTATCCGCTGGCTTTTTTTTGCCTCCTCTCCTTCAATGCTTTTCAGTCACGGGTTCACACTCATTCAACTATTTTGAACAGAGGGGTGAAGTTTTTCAGCTATCAATCAAACCACCTCAGAGACACACTATAAAAAACATTGAGGAGATTTGAACATGATCTATGTACGCAAAGCTGAAGAACGCGGTCACGCAAACCATGGCTGGCTGGATAGCTGGCACACCTTCTCTTTTGCCAGCTATCACGATGCGAACTTTATGGGTTTCTCCGCGCTGCGGGTCATCAATGAAGATGTGATCGATGGCGGTCAGGGGTTTGGCACCCATCCCCATAAAGATATGGAAATCCTGACCTACGTGCTTTCCGGCACGGTTGAGCATCAGGACAGCATGGGAAACAAAGAGCAGATCCCGGCAGGGGAGTTCCAGATCATGAGCGCCGGCACCGGCGTCCGTCACTCAGAATACAATGCCAGCGAAAGCGATCCGCTGCACCTCTATCAGATCTGGATCATTCCTGAGCGTGCCGGCATTGAGCCACGTTACGATCAGCGCCGCTTCCCGGATATTAAAGGGCGTCAGCTGGTGTTAAGCCCGGATGCACGTGAAGGTTCGCTGAAAGTTTATCAGGACATGACCTTATCACGCTGGGTACTGGCTGCCGGTGAGCAGGAAAGCGTCGCGATTGATGCAGGACGTCGTATCTGGATTCAGGTGGTTAAAGGTGATGTGACCGTTAACGGCAACGCGATCACCACCAGCGATGCCCTGGCGATCTGGGATGAAAGCGCGCTGACAATTGAAGCCAGCTCGGCTGCAGAAGTCCTGCTGTTTGATCTGCCACCGGTCTAAGCCGATAACGGGCGCGCATCGTCGCGCCCGGTTGGCAATTTTGTGACAGAAAAGTGATAGACTCATCGTACTTTAGCTTTCAGGGCGATCCCAGGCGCTACGATGAAGAAGAAAAGACCGGTATTACAGGACGTTGCCGATCGCGTCGGCATTACAAAAATGACCGTCAGCCGTTACCTGCGTAATCCTGAGCAGGTCTCTGTTGCCCTGCGGGACAAGATTGCAGTGGCACTGGATGAGCTGGGTTATATCCCTAATCGCGCCCCCGATATGCTTTCTAACGCCACCAGCCGCGCCATCGGCGTGCTGCTGCCGTCACTCACCAACCAGGTTTTTGCCGATGTCCTGCGCGGCATCGAAGCTGTCACCGACGAAGCCAACTATCAGACGCTGGTCGCCCACTTTGGCTACAACCCACAAAAAGAGGAGCTGCAACTGCGCTCGCTGCTGGGCTGGAACATTGATGGCGTGATCCTCACCGAACGCACCCATACGCCAGGCACGCTGCGTATGCTGGAAGTGGCCGGAATTCCGGTGATAGAGATGATGGACAGCGTCACACCCTGCCTGGATATGGCGGTCGGCTTTGATAACGTCGAAGCGGCCCGGCAGATGACGCGGGCTATCCTCAGCAAAGGCCATCGACACACCGTCTACCTTGGCGCACGTCTTGATGAACGTACGCTGCAGAAGCAACAGGGTTATGAAATCGCGATGTGTGAAGCGGGGCTGACGCCGCGCAGCGTGATGATGGAAGAGGCTTCTTCATTCAGCGCTGGTGGTGATTTGCTGCGTGAGGCGCAACGTCTCTATCCTGAAACGGATAGCCTGTTCTGCACCAATGACGATCTGGCGGTCGGCGCAATGTTTGAGTGCCAGCGCCAGGGGTTGCAGGTGCCCACCCAGATGGCGATTGCTGGTTTTCACGGGCATGACATCAGCCAGGTGGTGACGCCACAACTGGCAACGGTGCTGACACCACGTGACCGCATGGGACGTGAAGCGGCAGCACTATTACTGGCGCGAATCGCCGGTGAAAGCAGTGATAATCAGCTGCGGGATGTCGGTTTTGAGATCAGTGAAGGTGGCAGCATCTGATTGTGTTGTTTTTATGAGTCAGCTCACACTTTCGTGCTTTTCCTGGTAAAAAGGTTGCCAGGCTGTTAACCGGCCAGGAGAATGAGAGACGCCATTGTTATCGGTAACATTGGCAAATTCTCACCTGCCGGAGCAGAAAAATGACAACGCAATCCCCGTCACATCACGTCTTTATCCTGATGGGCGTTTCAGGCAGCGGAAAGTCTGCCGTCGCCAACCAGGTTTCTCACAAGCTCAATACGGCCTTTCTTGACGGTGATTTTCTTCATCCCCGCGCCAACATTCTGAAGATGGCCGATGGTCATCCGCTGGATGACAGCGATCGCCAGCCGTGGTTACAGGCGCTGAACGATGCCGCCTTTGCCATGCAGCGCACTCAGGCGATTTCAATCATTGTCTGTTCAGCCCTGAAGAAAAGTTATCGCGACATTCTGCGTCAGGGAAATGACAACCTGCGTTTCGTCTACCTGAAAGGCGATTTCGACACTATTGAAGCCCGCCTGAAAGCGCGTAAAGGGCACTTCTTTAAGCCGCAGATGCTGGTCACCCAGTTTGCCACGCTGCAAGAGCCGGCCAGTGATGAGTCGGATGTCCTGGTCGTGGATATCGCGCATTCACTCGACGACGTGGTGGCGGCTACGGTTGCGACTATCCAGGACGCTATCAGCCAGGATTAGAGATGAATACCGCAACACTCGTTTTGACCGCAGCAGGCTCCGTCCTGCTGCTGCTTTTTCTGGTGATGAAGGCGCGCATGCACGCCTTCGTCGCGCTGATGTTAGTCTCCATCGGTGCCGGCCTGTTTTCCGGCATGCCACTCAACAAAATCGCTGAAACGATGCAGAAGGGGATGGGCGGTACGCTCGGCTTCCTCGCCATTGTGGTCGCGCTGGGCGCAATGTTCGGCAAAATCCTGCATGAAACCGGCGCCGTGGATCAGATCGCTATACGGATGCTGAAAACCTTTGGTCAGAGCCGCGCCCATTATGCGATGGGCATTGCCGGTCTGATCTGCGCGCTGCCGCTCTTCTTTGAGGTTGCTGTGGTGCTGTTAATCAGCATTGCGTTTGCGGTGGCGCGGCGAACCGGCGGCAATCTGGTGAAGCTGGTGATCCCGCTGTTTGCGGGCGTTGCGGCGTCGGCGGCATTCCTGCTGCCCGGACCGGCCCCAATGCTGCTGGCCTCGCAGATGCATGCGGACTTTGGCTGGATGATCCTGCTGGGTCTCTGCGCGGCAATCCCCGGCATGCTGATTGCCGGGCCTCTGTTCGGCAACTTTATCGGCAACCACGTCACCTTCAGCGCGCCACCGGAAGATCATCAACCGGATGTTGATGAGAGCAAGCTGCCGTCATTTGGTTTCAGCCTCTCACTGATCCTGTTTCCACTGGTGCTGGTTGGCCTGAAAACCATCGGCGCACGCTTTACAACCGAAGGCACCACGCTTTACGAGTGGCTCGAATTTATCGGCCATCCTTTCACTGCGATCCTGCTGGCGTTGCTGGTGGCGATTTATGGCCTGGCTTACCGTCAGGGCATGGATAAAGAGCGGGTGATGCAGGTGTGCGGCAGCGCGCTGCAACCGGCCGGGATTATCCTGCTGGTGATTGGTGCGGGCGGGGTGTTTAAGCAGGTACTGGTAGATTCTGGCGTCGGTCCGGTGCTGGGTAATGCGCTGACCGGCGCAGGACTGCCCATTGCGCTGGCCTGCTTTATTCTGTCGGGTGCGGTGCGGGTGATTCAGGGATCGGCCACGGTCGCCTGTCTGACCACTGTGGGCTTAATCATGCCGGTGATTGAGCCGCTGCACTATAGCGGTGCCCAGCTGGCGGCACTGTCGATCTGCATCGGCGGTGGCTCTATCATTATCAGCCATGTGAATGATGCCGGTTTCTGGCTGTTTGGTCGTTTCACCGGGGCCAGCGAAGCGGAAACGCTGAAGACCTGGACGCTGATGGAGACCATTCTTGGTACTACCGGGGCTATCACAGGTATGATTGCTTTCGAACTGCTTTCCTGACCAACCCGACGGGTTATATGCCCGTCAGGTCTTTTCCCGCGAGCGGGGGAAGAGTAAAAAAGGGAACAGCAGATAAGGCGCAACTATCAAAAGAATAATGACGCCGGACGAATAGCCAGCGTCATTTATTCTTCTTACCGCGCAGGAAAAAACAGGCAAAATAAACAGCAGCAGCGCGATTAAGCCTATTTCACGCAGTGGCCCGGTAAACCATTGCAGATAACTGCAGAACCAGGCCAGCTGGAACAGCAGGAAAATAAAATAGCGCGTCCTTCCTTCACGCCCTTGATAGTTAAACGTGCGCAGCAGACAGCTTTTGATAATCTGCAGCAGACTGTTCATGCCCATTTTCTTCTTATCAAAGCAAAAACAACCAGCGTAATGGCGGAGGCAACTAAGTAAACCCAGGCAAAATCAGTGACGTCAACCTGCATCAGCTGCGCGTCATTCAGCGCCGCTTTCTGGCCCGAGAAGGATAGTACGGTCAGGCCAGCTAAACAGAGTATATTTGCCAGAAAAAACAGCGCCTGAAAGGCTGTTTCTTTAGCCACGGACAGGAAGGCAATTTTTCTGAACGCCCACCAGGCTGCCAGATAAACCAGCAGCCAGAGCAACGCGCAGAGTAGTGGAGCAACCAGATAACTGCGCATATCTGTGATCACCCCTGAATGGCCGCTGATGGCATACTGCAGGACTTCCTGAAGAGAGAAGTAACCTGTTATCAGATAGAGCGCGCCGAAAAAAAAGGGTAATAACAACCTCATTGCGTTTCCTTCCAGATTTTCAGACGCTGCATCTGATTTTCGATACTGCCCGCCATAGAAATCTCTTTTTTTACAAAACTATATAATACTATTGTTCATTTCAATGCCGTAACGCTCTGATAAAACGGCTGAATTAATGTGGCTGTCTGCCGGCCTTTCAGGGTAAACGGCAAAATTGTACTTACAGCTTCAGATAAGCCCGAATGCCATCCAGGAACATCTGGGTGGCCAGCATAATCAGTATCAATCCCATCAGTCGCTCTAGCGCATTCACACCCTTATCACCCAGCAGACGCAGGAACAGTCCTGACATCAGCAGAATGCCAACCGTCACGCCCCAGGCGATCAACAGTGCGCCGACCAGATGCGACATCTGATGCGGATACTGATGTGACAGCAGCATCAGCGTCGCTAGCAGCGATGGCCCGGCGACCAGTGGAATCGCCAGCGGTACCAGGAAGGGCTCTTCACCCGCCGGTAAGCCGGAACTGCTGCTTTCAGCCGACGGAAAAATCATCTTGATGGCAATCAGAAACAGGATAATCCCGCCGGAAATCGACACGGTTTCGGTGCGCAGATTTAAAAACGCCAGGATGCGTTCGCCAGTAAACAGGAACAGCAGCATGATGATCAGCGCGATCAACATTTCGCGCATTAGCACAACCCGCCGCCGTTTCGGCTCCAGATGCTTTAAAACCGACATAAAAATCGGCAGATTGCCCAGCGGATCCATAATTAACAACAATAATATTGTCGCCGAAATCATTTCAGTCATCGGTTTTGCGCCATGTTGTTCGCGAAAAAGCAGAGTTATTAGTTACGCTGCTGAAAAAGTTAGCGTAATCGAATTAATTCACTTGCTACCCGGCCTGCATTTTGTAGAGTGAGGGGACACAGGTAAATCTTATTATTACGCAGAGCGGCGTGAAAATAGCACGCCGCTCTCTCCTCTGAAATGAAAAGCAGGTGTAACTGCCTTAGACGGACACGACATGAAGAATGTAGGTTTTGTTGGTTGGCGCGGCATGGTCGGCTCAGTGCTGATGTCCCGCATGAGTGAAGAGCGTGATTTTGATGCAATCAATCCGGTCTTCTTCTCGACGTCGCAGCATGGTCAGGCGGCACCCGCGTTTGCGGGCAAACAGCAGGGCACATTGCAGGATGCGTTTGATATTGAGGCGCTGCGCGCGCTGGATATCATTATTACCTGCCAGGGCGGCGACTACACCAGTGACGTCTATCCTAAGCTGCGAGACAGCGGCTGGCAGGGATACTGGATTGATGCGGCCTCCACGCTGCGCATGAAAGAAGATGCCATCATCATCCTCGATCCGGTTAACCATGCTGTCATTCGCCAGGGCATCGACCGTGGCATCAAAACCTTTGTCGGGGGTAACTGTACTGTCAGCCTGATGCTGATGTCACTGGGCGGCCTGTTTGCGCAGGATCTGGTGGAGTGGGCTTCGGTTGCCACTTATCAGGCAGCCTCTGGCGGCGGCGCGCGCCACATGCGCGAACTGCTGACCCAGATGGGCATGCTGCACGATCACGTTGCGCCAGCGCTGCAGAACCCGGCTTCCGCCATCCTCGACATTGAGCGTAGCGTGACCAACTTTACCCGTTCTGGCACCTTACCGACCGATAACTTCGGCGTACCGCTGGCAGGCAGCCTGATTCCGTGGATTGATAAGCAGCTGGATAACGGCCAGAGCCGCGAAGAGTGGAAGGGCCAGGCAGAGACCAACAAGATCCTCGCCACTTCTAAGGTCATCCCGGTTGACGGATTGTGTGTGCGCGTCGGTGCGCTGCGCTGCCACAGCCAGGCCTTTACGCTGAAGCTGAAACGCGACCTGCCGCTGGCTGAAATCGAGCAGCTGCTGGCCTCTCACAATGAGTGGGTCAAAGTGGTGCCGAATGACCGCGAGCTGACGATGCGTGAACTGACCCCTGCCGCTGTGACTGGCACGCTGACCACACCGGTTGGCCGCCTGCGTAAACTGAACATGGGGCCGGAATATCTTTCTGCCTTCACAGTAGGCGACCAGCTGTTATGGGGCGCAGCCGAACCGCTGCGTCGCATGCTGCGGTTGTTAACCAACTAACCAGCAAACATCGCCACAGGGCGGATTGATGATCAATGCCGCTCCGGTGATACAGATGATCGGTTAACCGCCTGGTTGCTCTGTTAAAGCCCGTAATCATTCCTGATGGTTACGGGCTTTTTTGTTGTGCGTACAGGCGTGAAATTCATTAAACACAGGGTTTACAGACATTACAGCGCTGACTGGAAGCAGGTTTACTTCTTACCCTGTTGATGAACCCATGCTGCCCATAACAGAAACATGTCGTTAACCGTCGCTTTACAACACGTTATCAGGTAGCTTTTCTTAACTGTCGTCTGCACGCATCGCGCCTGGCGTCTGACCGGGAGCGGCGGCAGAGCTACCGTTTAGATACGATAAAAATGTTGTTTCATCAGTCAGGGCGTTCCGGGCAGCTTAAATGAAAATAATCATCACTTTATCCGGCTTTTTCATCTTTGCCGTACACGAAACAATCTGCCGTTTCGTTTACTAAGTGATCAGATTCCCTTTTTTGCCGTTCAATGAAGAATATTTTGCTTAAGTCCGTGGCAACTCCCGTGACCAAGCTATGATTTAACCATGATGTGCCACAGGTAACTCTTGTGCTTTCCGGATTAAATGGTTGTGGTACACGGCAAAAACACTTTTCCCACGGAATGGCCTGACTTCTTTGTCGTTGTACGTATGGCTCAATGAAGAGCAGCGCAGGTGACTCGCAACAGGTTATGTTGCGTTCATTTCGGCTGCCAATTATCACAGGAAGAAAGTCATGTCAGAGCTTCCCGATCGCGATGCGATCAATGCCCTTTTTGCGGGCAATTATGCTGACCCTTTTTCGTTACTAGGGATGCACCGAACTCAGCAAGGCCTCGAAGTCAGGGCCTTGCTCCCCGAAGCGCTGGAAGTGTGGGTCATTGAAACCTCCACCGGGCGCAAACTGGCTCAGCTGATGTGCGAAGATGCACGCGGCTTCTTCAGTGGCGTCATTCCACGCCGTAAAAACCCGTTCCGCTATCAGCTGGCGGTCAACTGGCATGGCCAGCAAAACCTCGTCGATGATGCCTATCGTTTCGGCCCGCTGCTGCAGGAGATGGATCTGTGGCTGCTGGCGGAAGGCACACACCTGCGCCCTTATGAGACGCTGGGCGCCCACGGCGACGTCATTGATGGCGTCTTTGGTACCCGCTTCTGCGTCTGGGCACCCAATGCCCGTCGCGTTTCAGTGGTTGGCGATTTCAACTTCTGGGATGGCCGCCGTCATCCGATGCGTCTGCGTCAGGAGCTGGGTATCTGGGAGCTGTTTGTGCCGGGTGCGGTCAACGGGCAGCTCTACAAATATGAAATCATTGATGCCAATGGTGAACTGCGCATCAAAGCGGACCCTTACGCCTTTGAGGCACAGATGCGTCCCCAAACGGCGTCGATGATTTGTGGTCTGCCAGAGCCGGTTGAGATGAAAGAGGAGCGCAAGGCCGCCAATGCCTTCGACGCACCGATTTCGATCTATGAAGTCCACCTGGGCTCCTGGCGTCGTCACACCGACAACAACTTCTGGCTGAGTTACAAAGAACTGGCAGAACAGCTGGTGCCCTACGTCAAAGAGATGGGCTTTACCCATATCGAACTGCTGCCGATCAATGAACATCCGTTTGATGGCAGCTGGGGCTATCAGCCACTGGGCATGTATGCACCGACCCGGCGTTTTGGTACCCGTGACGAGTTCCGCACCTTCATTGACGCCGCTCATGAAGCGGGTCTCAACGTGTTGCTCGACTGGGTGCCGGGTCATTTCCCCAGCGACGATTTCGGTCTGGCGAAGTACGACGGCACCGAACTCTATGAACATAGCGATCCGCGCGAAGGCTTCCATCAGGACTGGAATACCCTGATCTACAACTTTGGCCGCCGCGAAGTGAGCAACTATCTGTCAGGCAATGCGCTCTACTGGACCGAGCGCTTTGGCATTGATGGTCTGCGCGTGGATGCGGTAGCGTCGATGATCTACCGCGATTACAGCCGCAGTGAAGGAGAGTGGGTGCCGAATCAGTACGGTGGCCGTGAGAACCTTGAAGCGATTGAGTTTCTGCGTTACACCAACCGCACGCTCGGCACCGTAGCCTGCGGTTCAGTGACAATGGCCGAAGAGTCTACGGACTATCCTGGTGTGACGCGTCCGACGGAAGGCGGCGGGCTGGGCTTCTGGTTCAAATGGAATCTGGGCTGGATGCACGACACGCTCGACTACATGAAGGTCGATCCCATCTATCGCAAGCATCATCATGACCTGATGAGCTTCGGCATGATGTACAACTACACCGAAAACTTTGTGCTGCCGCTGTCGCATGACGAAGTGGTGCACGGTAAGCGCTCGATTCTCGATCGTATGCCGGGCGACGCCTGGCAGAAGTTTGCTAACCTGCGTGCCTACTACGGCTGGATGTGGGGCTTCCCGGGCAAGAAACTGCTGTTTATGGGTAACGAATTCGCCCAGGGACGCGAGTGGAACCACGACGTCAGCCTTGACTGGCATCTGCTGGAAGGGGAAGACAACTGGCACAATGGCGTTCACCGTCTGGTGCGCGATCTCAACCACACCTATCAGTACTACACGCCACTGCATCAGCTCGACTTCGATCCGGCAGGTTTTGAGTGGCTGGTGGTAAACGATGCAGAGCACTCCGTGTTCGCCTTTGTGCGTCGTGACCGTGAAGGTAACGAAGTGATCGTGGTCAGTAACTTTACTCCGGTGCCGCGTCCGGGCTATCGCTTTGGCGTCAATCAGCCAGGCTACTGGCGTGAAGTGCTGAACACCGATCAGCATGAATATCATGGCAGCGACGTGCGCAACAATCGGGTGCATACCGATGAGCAGGAGAGCCACGGACGACCGCAGTCGCTGAGTCTCAATCTTCCGCCGCTGGCAACAGTATGGCTGGTGCGGGAGGCTGAATGACAATCACTGCCGGCGATCCCGAACCGCTTGGTGCCAGCTACGATGGCAAAGGCGTTAACTTCACCCTCTTTTCTCAGCATGCAGAGCGCGTAGAGCTCTGCCTGTTTGATGAGCAGGGTGCAGAACAGCGTCTTGACCTGCCTGGCCGCAGTGGGGATATCTGGCATGGTTATGTTCCGGCGTTAAAACCGGGACAGCGCTACGGCTACCGGGTACATGGCCCCTGGGCGCCGAAGCAGGGACACCGTTTTAATCCGGCGAAGCTGCTGGTTGACCCCTGCGCCCGCGCGGTTGAAGGCGATGTTCCTGATGATCCCTTGTTTCATGGCGGCGAAGCGCAGCCCGACCCGCATGACAACGCGGCAATTGCGCCGACGTCCCGGGTAGTCGCGGAAGATTTTGACTGGCAGGGCGATGTCGCACCGCGAACCCCATGGGGCAACACGGTGATTTATGAAGCCCACGTGCGCGGCCTGACGCAGCAGCATCCGGAAATTCCGGAAACGCTGCGCGGGACTTACGCGGCGCTGGGTCATCCTGTTATGGTGAATTACCTGCGCAATCTGGGGATTACCACCCTTGAGCTGCTGCCGGTGGCCCATTTCGCCAGCGAACCGCGACTGCTGCAGCTCGGCCTGAGTAACTACTGGGGCTACAACCCGTTTGCGCTCTGGGCAGTGGATCCCCGTTACGCCTCCGGTCAGCCTGGCGTGACGCCACTGCAGGAGTTTCAGCAGGCGGTTAAAAATCTGCATGCTGCGGGTATCGAAGTGGTGCTGGATGTGGTGTTCAACCACACCGCCGAACTGGACGAGTCTGGCCCGACGATCTCTATGCGCGGCATCGACAATGCCAGCTATTACTGGCTGGATGAGCAGGGCGATTATCAGAACTGGACCGGTTGCGGCAACACGCTGAATATTCACCATCCGCAGGTGATGGCGTGGGCCCTGGAGGCGCTGCGCTACTGGGTGCGGGTCTGCCATGTCGACGGCTTCCGCTTTGACCTTGCACCCGTGCTGGGTCGCACGCCCGATTATCAGCGTGATGCGCCTTTTTTCGAGGCGATACGCGCCTGTCCGCTGCTTTCTCAGGTCAAGCTCATTGCTGAACCCTGGGATATCGGCCCTGACGGCTATCAGGTTGGCCGTTTTCCGCCGCTGTTTGCCGAATGGAACGATCAGTTTCGCGACACCGCGCGTCGTTACTGGCTGCACGGCGACGTAAGCAACGGCGACTTCGTCCGCCGCTTTGCCGCCTCCAGCGATCTCTACCAGCATGATGACCGGTCGCCCCACGCCACGGTTAACCTGATCACCGCCCATGACGGCTTTACGCTGTGGGATGTGGTGAGCTTCGAACGCAAGCACAACGAAGCGAACGGAGAAGATAACCGTGATGGCCATGGCGATAACTACAGCCACAATCACGGCAAAGAGGGGCTGAACGTCAGTTTTGACGTGATTGAACGGCGCCGTCGCAGCGTGCGGGCACTGCTGACCACGCTGCTGCTGTCACAGGGCACGCCGATGTTGCTGGCTGGCGATGAGCGCGGCCATACCCAGCGCGGCAACAACAACGCCTACTGTCAGGACAACGTCCTGAGCTGGCTTGACTGGCAGGCGGATGAGAAGGGATTAGTCGGATTCACCGCAGCACTGATTGCTCTGCGCCAGCGCATTCCGGCGCTGACCGCAGATCGCTGGTGGCAGGACGGTGACGGCAATGTGCAGTGGCTCAATGCCGGTGGCCAGCCACTGCAACACGATGAATGGGCTCAGGGGATGCACAGATTGCAGATCCTGCTGTCCGGCCGCTGGTTAATAACAATAAACGCCACGGATACGGTGAATGACATCGTGTTACCAGACGGAGAATGGCGTGCCCTTCCTCCTTTCGCCGGGGACGACAACCCCATCCTGCTAACTGTCTGGCATGGTCCCGCACACGGTGTGTGCGTGTTCCAAAAGCAATCATAAGGAGTCAGACATGGTTAAGTTAGATAGAACAGATCACCTGATGCTGGCTCGCCAGCTCCCTACACAGACGGTTGCTCTGATCCTCGCTGGCGGACGCGGCACGCGCCTGGTCGATTTAACGGCCAAACGAGCCAAACCGGCGGTGCATTTCGGCGGCAAGTTCCGCATTATCGACTTTGCCCTCTCCAACTGCGTCAACTCCGGTATCCGCCGGATTGGCGTCATTACTCAGTATCAGTCCCACACCCTGACTCAGCATATCCAGCGTGGCTGGTCGATCTTCAATGAAGAGATGAATGAGTTTGTTGATTTGCTGCCAGCGCAGCAGCGCTTTTCGACCGAACAGTGGTATCGCGGTACGGCAGATGCCGTGACGCAAAACCTTGATGTGATTCGCCGCTATCAGGCGCAGTACATCGTGATCCTGGCCGGGGACCACATTTATAAGATGGATTATTCACGCATGCTGCTGGATCACGTGGTCAACGAGGCGAAATGTACCATCGCCTGTTTGCCGGTGCCGGTGCATGAAGCTACGGCGTTTGGTGTGATGGCGGTGAATGAAGAGAACATGGTGATCGACTTCGTAGAAAAACCTGCGAAGCCGCCCACTATGCCGGGTGATGATACGCAGGCGCTCGCCAGCATGGGGATCTACGTTTTCAACGCAGACTATCTCTATGCGTTACTGGAGGAAGATCTGCAGACGCCTGGCTCTAACCATGACTTCGGCAAAGATATCCTGCCGAAAATCGTGGCAAGCGGCGAAGGCTATGCCCACTCTTTTGCGCTCTCCTGCGTACAGAACGACGATACCGCGCCGCCATACTGGCGTGACGTCGGGACGCTGGAGGCCTACTGGCGCGCCAACCTCGACCTGGCATCGGTGATGCCAGAGCTGGATATGTATGACGTCACCTGGCCGATTCGTACTCACATGGAGCCGCTGCCGCCAGCAAAATTTGTTCAGGATCGTTCCGGCAGTCACGGGATGACCATGAACTCCCTGGTGTCGGGCGGCTGCATCATCTCCGGTTCGGTCGTGGTCAACTCGGTGCTGTTTCCGCGCGTTCGTATTAACTCGTTTTGCAATATTGATTCAACCGTCCTTCTGCCTGATGTGGTGGTCGGCCGATCGTGTCGCCTGCGTCGCTGCGTGATTGATCGCGCCTGCGAACTGCCGGAAGGCATGGTTATCGGCGAAAACCCCGATGAAGACAGTCGCCGGTTTCACCGTTCGGAAGAAGGGATCGTACTGGTTACCCGCGCCATGCTGGCCAGATTGGCCAAAGCGGGGCAGTAAGCGATAAGCGGAACTTACGCAATCGGTACGCGGAGCGTGCCGGATAACTTAATGAGGTCGAGGATGCAGGTTTTACATGTCTGTTCAGAACTTTTCCCGCTGCTGAAAACAGGCGGACTGGCTGATGTTGTCGGGGCATTACCTCAGGCGCAAATTGCGGGCGGTACGGATACGCGGGTACTGTTGCCTGCTTTTCCCGCATTGCGCAAAGGCATACCTGATCTCCAGGTAGTGACGGAGCGAGAGACATTTGCCGGTCATATACGTCTGTTATATGGTGAATTTAACGGTGTGGGCATCTACTTAATTGATGCTCCCGGCCTCTACGATCGTCCCGGCAGTCCCTATCATGACGAGTCGCAGTTTGCGTATGTCGACAACTATCTGCGCTTTGCGCTGCTGGGCTGGGTCGGCTGTGAACTCGCGTGCGGTATGGACTCCATGTGGCGTCCCGATATCGTCCATGCGCATGACTGGCACGCGGGCCTGACCTGCGCCTATCTTGAAGCGCGTGGCCGTCCGGCTAAATCGGTGTTCACCGTGCACAACCTGGCGTATCAGGGACTGTTCATGGCGCACCATCTGGAAGAGATAGGCCTGCCGTGGTCGTTCTTTAACATGCATGGGCTGGAGTTCTTCGGTCAGATCTCCTTCCTGAAAGCGGGCCTCTTTTATGCCGACCATATCACGGCGGTCAGTCCGACTTATGCCCATGAAATTACCTCTGCCGAATATGCTTACGGCATGGAAACCCTGCTGGCACAGCGTATGCGCGAAGGGCGCCTTAGCGGAATCCTTAATGGCGTTGATCCCTCTATCTGGGACCCGGCCCACGACCTGCTGCTGAGCGCGCGCTATAACCGTGACACGCTGGAAGCGAAAGCAGAGAACAAACGTCAGCTGCAGGTGGCAATGGGTCTGAAGGTGGATGATAAAGCGCCGGTGTTCTGCGTCATCAGCCGTCTGACCAAACAGAAAGGGCTGGACCTGGTGCTGGAGGCGCTGCCTGGCTTGCTGGCGCAGGGCGGACAGCTGGTGCTGCTGGGTCAGGGCGATGCCGAACTGCAACAGGGATTTCTGGCGGCAGCGGCAGAGCATCCGGGCAGCGTGGGCGTGCAGATTGGCTATCACGAAGCATTTTCACACCGCATTGTCGGTGGCGCGGATGTGATCGTGGTGCCGAGTCGCTTTGAGCCCTGTGGTCTGACTCAACTCTACGGACTGAAGTATGGTACGTTGCCGTTAGTGCGCCGTACGGGTGGACTGGCCGATACCGTAAATGACAGTTCGTTAGAGAATCTGGCTGACGGTATTGCCAGTGGATTCAGTTTCGAAGATGCCAATGCCTGGTCGCTGTTGCGGGCCATCCGGCGCGCGTTTGTATTGTGGTCTCGTCCTTCGCTATGGCGCTATGTTCAGCGCCAGGCGATGGCAATGGACTTTAGCTGGCAGGTGGCAGCAACAGCCTACCGTGATCTCTACCAACGTTTGATGTAACGGATTGGGAAAACTGGATATGAATGCACCTTTCACTTACGCCTCACCAACGTTGACGGTTGATGCCTTAAAGCATTCGATTGCCTACAAACTGATGTTTACCATCGGCAAAGATCCCTCTATCGCCAATAAGCACGAGTGGCTCAACGCCTCGCTGCTGGCGGTGCGTGACCGGATGGTGGAGCGCTGGCTGCGTTCCAGCCGTGCGCAGCTCTCTCAGGATGTCCGCCAGGTTTATTATCTGTCGATGGAGTTCCTGATGGGCCGCACGCTGGGGAATGCGCTGCTGGCGATGGGGATTTATGACGATCTCAACCAGGCGCTGGATGAGATGGGTCTGGATCTGGCCGAGCTGATGGAAGAGGAGAACGATCCGGGGCTGGGCAACGGCGGTCTTGGTCGCCTGGCAGCCTGTTTCCTCGATTCGCTGGCGACGCTGGGCATGCCGGGCCGTGGCTACGGCATCCGCTATGATTACGGCATGTTCAAACAGAACATCGTGGAAGGTGAACAGAAAGAGTCACCGGATTACTGGCTTGAGTACGGTAATCCGTGGGAATTCCAGCGTTTCAATACCCGTTACAAAGTCCGTTTTGGCGGTCGCGTGCAGCACGAAGGCGCGAAAGTGCGCTGGCTGGAGACCGAAGAGATTCTGGCGATGGCCTATGACCAGATCATTCCAGGTTTTGACACCGATGCCACCAACACCCTGCGACTGTGGGGCGCCCAGGCCAGCAACGAAATCAACCTCGGTAAGTTCAACCAGGGTGATTACTTTGCGGCGGTGGAAGATAAAAACCACTCTGAAAACGTGTCGCGCGTGCTCTATCCGGATGACTCAACGTATTCAGGCCGTGAGCTGCGTCTGCGTCAGGAATATTTCCTGGTCTCTGCCACGGTTCAGGACATCCTGAATCGTCACTGGCGTATGCACCAGACCTGGGACAACCTGGCGGACAAAATCGCCATCCACCTGAATGATACGCATCCGGTGCTGGCGATTCCCGAACTGATGCGCCTGCTTATTGACGACCATAAATTCAGCTGGGATAGCGCCTTTGATGTCTGCTGTCAGGTCTTCTCCTATACCAACCATACGCTGATGACCGAAGCGCTGGAGACCTGGCCGGTGGATATGATCGGTAAGATCCTGCCGCGTCACCTCAGCATCATTTTCGAGATTAACGACTTCTTCCTCAAGACGATTCAGGATCACTATCCTGAGGACCTGGATCTGCTGTCGCGCATTTCGATCATCGATGAGAACGATGGCCGCCGGATTCGCATGGGCTGGCTGGCGGTTGTGGTCAGCCACAAAGTGAATGGCGTGTCTGAACTGCACTCGAATTTAATGGTGCAGTCGCTGTTTGCCGACTTCTCCCGCCTGTTCCCTGGACGCTTCTGCAATAAAACCAACGGCGTGACGCCACGTCGCTGGCTGGCGCTGGCAAACCCGGCGCTGTCAGAGGTGCTGGATGAGGAGATTGGTCGCAACTGGCGCACCGATCTCAGTCAACTGGGCGAACTGAAAGCGCAGATTGACTATCCGGCGTTTATCGAAAAAGTGGCGGTCGCCAAACATCAGAACAAACGTCGGCTGGCTGACTGGGTGGCGAAGAATCTGGACGTGGTGCTCGATCCTAATGCGCTATTCGATGTGCAGATCAAGCGTATTCACGAGTACAAACGCCAGTTGCTCAATGTGCTGCATGTGATAACGCGTTACAACCGCATCAAGGCCGATCCGCAGGCGGAATGGGTGCCGCGCGTCAATATTTTCGCCGGTAAAGCGGCATCGGCTTATTACGTTGCCAAGCACATCATTCATCTGATCAACGATGTCGCGAATGTGATCAACAACGATCCGCAGGTGAAGAACAAGCTGAAAGTGGTCTTCATCCCAAACTACAGCGTGAGCCTGGCGCAGATCATTATCCCGGCAGCCGATCTCTCTGAGCAGATATCGACCGCAGGAACGGAAGCGTCCGGCACCAGTAACATGAAGTTTGCACTCAATGGCGCGCTGACCATCGGTACGCTGGATGGGGCTAACGTTGAGATGCTGGATCACGTTGGTGAAGAGAACATCTTTATCTTCGGTAATACCACGCCGCAGGTCGAAGCGCTGCGTAAGAACGGCTACAACCCGCGAGACTATTACGAAAAGGATGAAGAGCTGCATCAGGTGCTGACCCAGATTGCGTCGGGTGTATTCAGCCCGCAGGATCCGGGCCGCTACCGCAATCTGTTCGATTCCCTGGTTAACTTCGGCGATCACTACCAGTTACTGGCGGACTATCGCAGCTACGTGGATACCCAGGATAAGGTGGATGCACTTTACCGTAAACCGGATGAGTGGCAGCGCCGCGCGGCGAAAAACATTGCCGGCATGGGCTACTTCTCGTCGGACCGTACTATTCAGGAGTACGCCGATGAGATCTGGAATATCTCGCCGGTAAGACTGTAAAGCACGTGCAGTAAGCTGTTCTGAATTTCCTTGCGGCCGAGGGATCGGCCGCACTCTTCGTTCTTCCTGCTCACCAGCCATCCCACACACCTCCAGAAAATTCAGCCTCTTATCATCTCTGCGCCCCTAAGTGCCCGTTGTGCGAACCAGATCATTACACCCTGGCTGAGAATCGCTACTATGCGGAAATGCAAAACGACCCTACAGGCAACTACAGCCAATGAGTGACAACATCAACCAGGAAATTACCTTTCGTAAGCTCAGCGTCTTCATGATGTTTATGAGCAAAGGGAATATCGCCCGCACGGCGGAAGCGCTGGAACTGAGCAGCGTCAGCGTGCATCGCGCACTGCACACGCTGGAAGAGGGCATCGACTGTCCGCTATTTATCCACAAGGGCCGCAATCTGGTGCCGCTGCCTGCCGCCTGGACGCTGCTGGAGTATTGCCGCGACGTGACCACCCTGATGGGCAAAGGCATTGAAGAGGCACGCAAGGTGGCGGGCATCGGTGGGGGTCGCCTGCGGCTTGGTACGCTCTATTCGCTGACGCTCGAAACCATTCCCCGGCTGATCATGGGTATGAAACTGCGCCGTCCCACGCTGGAGCTTGATCTGACCATGGGTTCGAATCAGATGCTGCTGAATATGCTGGAAGATGAGGCGCTGGATGCGATTCTGATCGCCACCGATGAGGGCGAACTCAGTGAGGCGCATTTCGATGTGATTCCGCTGTTTGAAGACAGGATCTTTCTGGCCGCACCGGCCGGAGAAACACAGCAGGAAACCGGTCCGGTTGATCTGCGTGAGTTTGCCGACCGGGATTTTGTCTCACTGGCGGAGGGGTTTGCCACCTATGCCGGTTCGCAGGAGGCATTTCAGATTGCCAGATTTGAACCGCGCATCGTCACCCAGGTAAATGACATCTTCTCGATGATAAGCCTGGTGCAGGCGGGCGTTGGCCTGGCGCTGATTCCGGGACGGATGAAGAAAGTCTATGAAAACAATATTCAGTTGCTGACGCTCGCGGAGCCTTATCAGATGCGTCAGCAGATCTCGATAGTCTACTCACATCACCGCGAACGGGATAATGACCTGCTGGCCCTGGCAGCAGAAGGGCGGATGTATGCCCGCAGCCTTACTGACTCAGCCGTTTAGCCAGATGCAGCGCAACCTCAACGCTGTTGCGCTCCAGACAAATTGCTTCGCCCTGCCAGTTGGCCTGCAGCGTCAGGCCGGTCAGCACATTGCCAGGCGGCATCTCAATCGCCAGTCGGGCATCGCGCTGATTAGCGGAAACCACCGCATCATTCCACTGCACCGTGCGTGCCATGTTAAAGGCAAGATCGTCGGCAATTTTCTCCGGCTCCCAAATCACCCGCGCGGTTGAGCCGCTGAGGTAAGCGCAGTCGGGGCGGGAGAGAGTGACGGACTCAAAGGCGCGAGCCAGTTCGGCGGCGGGCTTATCCAGCAGCGCACAGTGCGACGGCACGCTCACTGCGAGTTTAATCGCTTTGCTGGCACCGGCATCCAGTGCCTTCTGTGCAACCACCGCCATATCCTCGTCACGGCCGGCAATCACAATCTGCGTTTCCGCATTTAAATTCGCGATGTAGGTGTTGCTGTCAGGCAGCAGTTTCTCCAGACGACTCAGCGTTAAGCCGGCGATCGCCGTCAGGCCATATCCGTGTGGATACGCCTTTTCCATCAGATCGCCGCGCAGCGCAACCAGCCGCAGAGCGTCGCTGAAATCCAGCGCGCCGGCGATCACCGCAGCAGGAAACGCGCCAATCGACAGACCGCTGACCATATCCGGTTTGAGTCCGCGGCGGATTAGCTCACGCGCCCAGGCGACACCGGAAATCAGCAGACAGAGCTGCACGGCGCGGGTGTGGCGCAGCGCATCAACGCTGTCGAGCTGGTCAGTTTCGTCGCCCAGCACTGCACGTACGTGGCTTAAGATCGCCTCACCCTCGGGCAGATGCTGTAGCATTCCGGCACGCTGGGTGCCCTGGCCAGGAAAGGTAAAAAGTATTTTCATGGATTCTCCCTGCTCCAGGGTGAAGCGGTCAGTATCGGTCCGGTGTCGGTTTTTAACAGCACGCGTCCCTCGCGCAGCCACTCGTTCAGGGCAAATGCGCCAGCGGGCGTTTCCACCTGGGTATCCACCCTGCAGCCCAGCGCGTCGGTCTCTGTCTGCCACTGTTGCATCGCGTCGCGTGGCAGCGGCTGCGGGGCGCGGATGATTAAATCCAGATCGCTGGCGGCGTGCAACACAGGGCATTGCGTTGCCAGGGCATAACCGGTGCTGCCGGTAATGCCCCAGTGCCACGGCCAGACGGTCTCACTGAGCGCTATCGCCGCGCTGACAGGCGCATAAACAGTAAATGGCGAATCCAGCAGCAGAGTGCGTTCCGCCAGCCTCTCTGGCGTCATCACGCCGATAATATCGGCTGACGTGATCCAGCCGGCGGCACGCTGCTCACGTCGCTCACCACGCACACCAATCGGGATCAAGCCGGATTCACGGTGATCGCGCCGCACCACCACCGGCAGCTCGGGATGCCAGCACTGGCTGACCCAGCTCTCTTTGATCGTCGCTAACGCGCTGCTGTCTCGCAGCCACAGGAGATCGTGGGGGCGCGGCACACTCATATTACATTCCTGATGTCAGCGTGATGAACAACGGTAAAGATAAAATACACAGAATCGAGCTTAACAGCAGCACGGCTTCAGCATCGGGAGACTGCACGCCAAAGCGATTGCCGAACACCACGCCAAAGAAACCCGCTGAGAGTGCAATCATCAGAATCGCGGTAATCGCGACCGGTCCGCTTAAACCCAGTGCCAGTACGAGCCCCCAGGCAATAAACGGCTGAATCAACAGTTTAGTCACTGTACCGACGCCGACGACGGCATTAAGTTTCAGCCTGCGAGCAGAGAGGATCACGCCGGTCAGGAATAGCGCTGCAGCGGTGGCCGCCAGGCCCAGCGGTTTAATCGCAGCCAGGACCAGATCCGGCATTTTAATGCCCAGCGCCGACAACACCACGCCGATCAACGGTCCCATCACGATAGGTTTTTTCATTGAGCGCCACATCAGAATCGGCAGCATTGTCAGCGTTGAACCGTGTTCCATACCCGCCGCAAATGCTTTTTCGCGTTCCAGAATCAGCAGGCACAGTGGAGTAAGCAACACCGAACCACAGGCGATAGAGACAGCGACCGACAGCGACGTGGTGGCATTTTCACCCAGTACGCTGGCCAGAATCGGCAGGCCCAGGGCGGCATAGTTGGGCAGTGCCACGGTCAGCGTCAGCACAGCCGCATCCTGCGGTGATTTTTTGAAAACCCGGGTGGCAAGGAAATAGATCGCCGCATAGGTTATCCACATCGCGCCGGTAATCACCACAATAAGCGGCCATTGCGCCGCGATGCCCGACCAGGGCGTCTGTACCGTGGCGCTGAACAGTGCAGCGGGTAGCGCAAAATCCATTACGAAGATATTGAGCAGTGAAACATCTTTGTTATTGACCATTCCGGCCTTGCCGGCCCAGAAACCCAAAAGCATGATGACAAAGATAGGAGCAAGGGCATGAACAATTATATAAATCATAAATCACCTGTATTTAAGAAAGAATTCTTTAAAAAACAGCGATGTTTATAATTCTAAAAGCGGCCACTGCTCCGGGGCGCAATAAGCGATGCGCCCCGTCAGACCGGTTTCGGCAGGTTTATTTTTTTATGTAATTACCAGGTCGCGCGCATACGTTCGCGAACCAGGGAGGAACTGTGACGATTGGATGCGCCAAGGCGATTTTTCAGGGTGGGATCCTGACGCGCATCGCTAATCGCTTTCTGCACAGCGATCTCTACCATCGCCACATCGGCGTCAGAAGGCGCATCCGGGTCGGCAACGTTCAGCAGATCGGAGAGCAGTCCCAGTGTGGCGAAGTTATTTACGTCATACGCCATGGGGGGAATAGTGGCGGCCAGTTTTTCCAGCGCCTCCACCGAGCGCAGCGTAATTCGCGCTGCAGATTCTTTGCCCATCGCATGCACCAGCACGCCCTGATCGTTAAGCGCTATCAGCCGGTTGGCCTGATAACCATGTGCCAGGAACGCACCAGACATCGCCTTACCCACAATCAGGCCAATCACCGGATGACCGGCCAGCCGCGCTTTGGCATAAGCACCGGCAGCGCCAGCCAGTGCCTGATGAATACCAAAGGCTTCTTCACGGCGGCCATAGGCCTGACTCGGTACGTCGATCACTGCCACAATCGGGCGTTTTACGTCACTGTTGATATCCGCTTCAATGGTTTCATTTACCACTTTCGCCAGCGTCCAGCCTTCCAGCAGACCGACTTCACCCTGCGCGGCGCGCGGATAGTGGTTTTGTGCATCGGGCACCACGGCGATAAACCGTACGTTTTCGCCATTGAGCTGGCCGTCAGCCACCTGAACAGAGGCGCAGAGGCCATCAAGACGTTGAGCATGGGGTGCGAGTTTTTCCAGCCAGGTTGCACCGCGGCTGATTGTCTGCGTCATTATTTATCCTCCCGGGCGAAAAGCTGTTTAATCTGCGCCGTGTCCGCCTGCTGGCGGGTGTCGAACTGCATCAGACGTGGCAGAAAATCGGCATATTTGTCGCTACGGTTCTGCGCCGGAACGCCGCGGGCAATGAAATCATTTACGGCCGTTTTAACCGCGTTAATGCCATCACTGACGAGCGCATCGACCAGGCCGCTGGCGTAGCGGATTTCGCCGCCGGTCATGCTCCAGATAAACGGACGATCGCGTGAGTCATACTCTTCAATGCCCGCTTCCTGCTCAATCACCTGTGGACCGTTCAGTCCCAGACGGGCCTCGCGGGTCACAATCAGGTAGCTGCATAGCGCGGCGGCGATAGACATCCCGCCGAAGCAGCCAACCGTACCGCTGACGATGCCAATTACCGGCGTATAGCGACGCAGATCGACAATGGCTGCATGAATATCCGCAATCGCTGCCAGTCCCAGATTCGCTTCCTGTAAGCGCACGCCACCGGTCTCCAGGCAGAGCACCGCCTGGGTCGGGATTCCGTTGCGATTATCTTCTGCCGCCAGCTCCAGCGCCGCCGCCATTTTCGCACCGGAGACTTCGCCCATGCTGCCACCCTGGAAGGTGCCTTCGATGGCGATCACCACCGCAGACTGACCGTTCAGCGTGCCGCGAGCCACCACCATGCCATCATCTGACTGAGGTACCACGCCCTGCGGAGCCAGCCACGGCGACATGATGCCTTCAAAGGGATCAAGCAGTTCGCGGTAGCTGCCTGCGTCCAGCAATGCATGGGCACGTTCACGGGCCCGTAATTCAATAAAACTGGCATCGTTACGCATGGCTCACCTCTTCAAAAACCTGTTCAATACGGATACGCGCCACGCCGGGTGTCGCGCCGAAATCATGAATAATCATCTTTCCGGCGGGCAGGCCGTTGATTAAGTTCAGGCGGTCAAACAGCGCTTTCCAGCGGGCGTCGCTGTTATCCAGGGAGGTGGTGATATCAATGGTCAGTGTCTGGCCTTCGGTTGCGGTGTACAGCACTTCCATATCACCGGAACCAACGACCCCTGCCAGCGCTCTGCCACTGAGCAGGCGGTTAGCAGGTAGAGCTAATGTGATGTGTTCCATAATGGCCTCTAAAAATAAGTATGTTCAGGCGAACAGACCCGATCGATAAACAGCGTTGCGGCCAGCAAGTCGGCAGCTCCACCCGGCGAGGCGTTGAGCGCCAGCATCCGACGGTCGAGCTGCTGAAGCGCCACCTGACCCGCAGCTGTACGGCAGCCGCCCGCCAGCAGCACGGCACGTGCTCCCTGTTGCATGGCGTCGAGTCCGATCATGCCTGCACGTGACAGCACGCAGGTATCGCTGAGTGAAGTCATGATCGCCATCAGCGCATCCAGCCGGGCTTCGCTTTCACTGGCACCTACCGCACGGCTGGTCAGCAACTGCGGAAGCGCCAGTTTCATCACGTGAGGAAACGCCTGTTGCGCCTCTTCGCGTGCGCCGGGTACCTGATAGCGGTGCGTCGCTTTTAATCCTTTGCTGAACACTCTGGGGGCGTGGCTGTCGGGCAGGCTCGCCAGCGCGGCAGCGGTGCGGGTCAGATGATCAGCACTGACTGCACCACCCTGCATCGCTGCGGCACTGACCAGCAACCCCAGCGCCCAGATCGCGCCCCGATGGGTGTTCACGCCGCTGGTTGCTGCCATCATCTGCTGTTCGCCGTCGCGGCCAAGCCGACCGACTGTTTCGCGCAGGGCGATATCGGCGGGGCGAAGCCAGCTGTGACGGGCCAGCGCCAGAAAGGCTGGCATCAGGCTATGAGCGGAACGCTCCATCAGCGCCAGCGTCAGATCCCGATGTGCGCCGTTTCCCCGACTGTCTACCAGACCCGGCTTGGGGCTCAGGCGTGCTTCATCGATCAGGCAATCGCGCGCTATCGTCGCCAGATGACTGGCCTGCGCCTCGGCATGTGTCTGTGACAGGAGTTTCATTACCAGCTCCGGAATTTGGCTGGCGGGTTGTACAGGCCATCTGACCATTCAACCAGGTCAGCGACGCTGCCCGCTGCCAGCAGTGAACGGGTGGCGTCGGAGCGGCGGATACCCATATCTTCCGGATAAACGACTTTGCCGCTTTTACGCAGCGCGGCGACGCGGGCAGCATCCACGCCCAGACCAATATCGGTAATCCCGGCTACTGCAGCGACCATGGCGCGACGCTCTTCCAGACTTTCCGCCCGATAGAGATAGGCGATGCCTTCCTCGGTCAGCACATGCGTGACGTCATCGCCATAGATCATTACCGGAGCCAGCGGCATACCGGAGGATTTCGCGACTTCAACCGCATCCAGGGTTTCAACGAAGGTCGGTTTCGCACCGGCCTGGAAGGTTTCGACCATCTGCACCACCAGTTTTTTGCCGCGCTGCATCGGGTCTGGCTCGGTGATCATATTCAGCCAGGCGGGCGTCGCGTGACGGCGGCCATGGGGATCGTGACCCATGTTTGGTGCACCACCGAAGCCAGCAAGACGACCCCGGGTGACGGTAGAGGAGTTCGCCAGACCATCAACCTGCAGGGTGGCACCGATAAACATATCAACCGCGTACTGACCTGCCATCTGACAGAAAGCGCGGTTAGAGCGCATTGAGCCGTCGCTGCCGGTAAAGAAGATGTCGGGACGAGCACGAATGTACTCTTCCATCCCCATTTCGCCACCGAAGCAGTGCACGCTCTCTACCCAGCCGCTCTCAATTGCTGGGATCAGTGTTGGGTGTGGGTTCAGCGTCCAGTGTTTACAGATTTTGCCTTTCAGACCCAGCTGTTCACCGTAGGTGGGCAGCAGCAGTTCAATGGCGGCAGTGTTAAAACCGATTCCGTGGTTCAGTGACTGCACCTGGTGTTCAGCGTAGATACCTTTAATCGCCATCATCGCCATCAGGATGTGTTCCTGCTTAATCAGGCGCGGATCGCGGGTGAACAGCGGTTCGATAAAGAAGGGTTTATCAGCCACCACAACGTAGTCGATCCAGGAGCCAGGAATATCGACGCGCGGCAGGTCGGTTTCGTCATCGACCAGTTCATTGACCTGGGCTATCACGATACCGTCACGAAACGCGGCTGCTTCCACCAGCGCCGGGGTATCTTCAGTACTGGGGCCGGTATAGAGATTGCCTTTGCGGTCGGCTTTGTAGCCGGCAATCAGCGCCACATTCGGGCTAAGGTCAACGTAGAGACGGGAATAAAGTTCGATATAGGTATGAATAGCGCCGATTTCTAACTGACCATCCTGCAATAGCTGAGACATGCGCAGACTCTGCGGACCGGAGAAAGAGAAGTCGAGTTTGCGGGCAATGCCTTTTTCAAAAATATCGAGATGTTCGCTGCGGCCGACGCTGGGCATAATCATATGCAGGTCGTGAATCTTTGCCGGATTCACCGCAGCCAGCGTACGGGACAAAAAGTCAGCCTGCTTCTGGTTATTCCCTTCAAGCACCACGCGGTCGCCCGGCGCAATTAACTGTTCAAATGCTTCAACGGCTCTTTCGGTAGGAATTACTTTGCCATCAAGGGAAAAGGAGGTCATACGACGCGCTTTTTCACTGCGGCGTGTGTTCCATTCCCGGGCAGGCGTTTGGCCTGTGTTCATTTCAACCTCCTGATTAGAATCGGTCTGCTGACGTGTATGCTGAGGGAAGTCTGAGCTTTCTTATTACCCTGTTCAATTAAGCAAAAAAGCGGAACGTTAGATTTAAGGTAACGATGGAGAAAGGGGATGGATAAGCGAAGCCTGGAGTATAGGCTGTGAGAGATGAATTAAAGGTTACAGCGGTGAATATTTCTGGCTGGCACTAGTTATTGAAATAAAAGGTGGGTGAAAGCTATTCTTCAGCTAGCGTTTAACGGGCGAGGGGACCGAATAGCCGATAACCAGACAATAAAAAAGCAGGCCGGAGCCTGCTTTCTGATCGGTTACTGTCCGCTTATGAAGCCAGCGACAGTGCCGGTTTCGCTTTCGCGGCCAGCCATTCAGCCACGCGCGCCTGCTGCTCTTTGGTCAGCCACATGCCCTGTTTAGTACGACGCCAGATAGCATCATCCAGCTCACGCACCCACTCATGCTGGACCAGGTAGCGTAACTCCGCCTCATAGAAATCATGACCGAAATTCTCACCCAAATCGTCCAGGCTTTTCGCTCCGTTCAGCAGGGTTTCAGTGCTGCTGCCGTAAGTACGTGAGAAGTGGCGCGCCATGTTTTCGGTAATGAACGGATAACGACGACGCAGGCTGACCGCATAATCCTCGCTGGTGCCGTTAATGTTACCGCCCGGCAACACGCATTTCTTCGTCCAGGCCGGACCGGCGTTCGGGTAGTACTTCGCCAGTTTCTCCAGCGCATGTTCTGCCAGCTTACGATAGGTGGTCAGCTTGCCGCCAAACACGGAAAGCAGTGGAGCCTGACCGTTATCATCGCGCACATCCAGCGTGTAATCACGGGTGATTGCCTGCGGTGAATCAGATTCGTCATCACACAGCGGACGGACACCCGAGTAAGACCAGACGATATCGTCGGCGGTCAGTTGCTTTTTAAAGTGTCCGTTAAACACTTTCAGCAGGTACTCAGTCTCGCTGTCATCGATATGGACGCTTTTCGGATCGCCTTTGTACTCTACGTCGGTCGTCCCGATAATAGAGAATTCATCCATCCACGGGATGACAAACACGATGCGGTTATCTTCGTTCTGCAGAATATAAGCCTGCTTCTCGGTATGGACGCGCGGCACCACGATGTGGCTGCCTTTGATCAGACGGATACCATAAGGCGACTTCAGCTTCAGGCTGTCATCAAACAGCTGCTTAACCCACGGGCCGGCCGCGTTAACCAGACCTTTCGACTGCCAGGTAAAGGTTTTACCGGTGTCGACATCTTCCGCTTCGACCTTCCACAGGCCGCCTTCACGCCAGGCGCGCGTCACACGGGTGCGGGTACGCACTTCGCCGCCATGCTTCACCACTTCCTGCGCATTCAGTACCACCATGCGGGCATCATCGACCCAGCAGTCTGAATATTCGAATCCGCGCGTAATTTCCGGCTTAAGGGCCGAATCCGCGCCAAAGCGCAGACTTTTACTGCCTGGCAGGCTGGTACGCTTGCCAAGATGGTCATACATAAACAGGCCGGTGCGGATCATCCAGGCCGGACGCAGATGCGGACGGTGCGGAAGACGGAAGCGCATCGGGAACGCCAGGTGCGGCGCCATTTTCAGCAGTACTTCACGTTCGGCCAGTGCTTCACTGACCAGACGGAATTCGTAATGTTCAAGGTAGCGCAAGCCGCCGTGAATCAGTTTTGAACTGGCAGAGGAGGTCGCGCAAGCCAGATCCCGCGCCTCCAGCATTAACACCGACAGTCCGCGTCCTGCAGCGTCTGCTGCAATGCCGGCACCGTTGATGCCGCCGCCGATCACGATCAGGTCTTTGGTTTCCACGTCATCTCCTCCGATGTTCGGAATAGTTCATTAATGTTCGTTTTCGAGCATAATCATAATCGCAAACCAACATTGACGCCAGCTTTTAACCGGGTAAAAACATTTTTGCGTGATATAGCTAACATTCTGCCCACCAAAAAAACAGATACCCGTAACGATTGTCAGGTTATCGGCGTGGATTATCGGGTTACACTACGGGCTATTGTGACGCTGTTATGAGAGATCCCATGGAAACGTTCGAATGTATTGATGTGCAGCAGGCGCAGGCGCGTCTGGCGCAGGGTGCGCTGCTGGTGGATATCCGCGATCCGCAAAGTTATGCCCTGGGCCATGCGACGGGTGCGCTGCATTTGACCAACACTAACCTCAGCGACTTTGTCAGTGGTGCCGATCACAGCCTGCCCGTGCTGGTCATGTGCTATCACGGCAACAGCAGCAAAAGCGCAGCACACTATCTGCTGGGACAGGGTTTTAATGAGACCTACAGCATTGATGGCGGCTTTGATGCCTGGCGTGCCGCTTTCCCTCAGCAGGTTGCCTCTGGCAGTGAATAAATGGCTGCTCGTCACATGGAGAGTTACTGATGCGCATTACCCAATTTAATCAGCCGCGCATGGCGCAGGCGTTTGTTGACTACATGGCGACGCAGGGCATCACGCTGCGTATCGAGCATGAAAATCACTACGTCATCATGCTCGATGATGAGAGCAAAATTTCGGTGGTCGAAAACGAACTTCAGCAGTTTTTGCACGACCCTAACCATCCGCGTTATCAGGCCGCCAGCTGGCACAGCGGCAAAACCGACAGTGGTCTGCGCTATGAGCGCAGCAATATCTGGGCGAACATCCGTGAGCGTGCCGGTCCGCTGACCATGACCCTGATGGTGCTCTGCATCGCAGTCTTTATTCTGATGCAGGTCATGGGCGATCAGGCCGTGATGGCGTGGCTTTCCTGGCCGGATGCCGATCAGCACCTTCAGGTCTGGCGCTGGTTCAGCCATGCGCTGCTGCACTTCTCACTGCTGCACATCCTGTTTAATCTGATGTGGTGGTGGTATCTGGGCGGCGTGGTTGAGAAGCGTCTTGGCAGCGGCAAACTGTTTGTGATTATGCTGATTTCGGCGCTGCTCAGCGGCTGGCTGCAGGCGAAGTTCAGCGGCATCTGGTTTGGTGGTCTGTCGGGCGTGGTCTATGCCCTGATGGGTTACTGCTGGCTGCGCGGTGAGCGCGATCCCGACAGCGGCGTCTATCTTGAACGGGGATTGATCGGTTTTGCAGTGGTCTGGCTGGTGATTGGCTGGTTCGGCGTCTTTGGTCTGGCTATTGCCAACGCGGCGCATGTCGCTGGTCTGGTCGTTGGGCTGGCGATGGCGCTGGTCGATACGCGTAACGTCACGCGTCGATAGACAGTAATAAGCGGTTTAACAGGAGAGGAACGTGAAGCAGACGCAACGTCATGACGCGATTATCGATTTAGTCCGTCGTCAGGGATATGTCAGTACTGAGGAGCTGGTGGATCATTTTGAGGTCAGCCCGCAAACTATTCGTCGCGATCTCAACGATTTGGCCGATCAGAACAAAATTCAGCGCCACCACGGTGGCGCGGCGCTCCCTTCCAGCTCTGAGAATACCGCCTGGCACGATCGTAAAATGATGTGGTCAGCGGAAAAAGCGCGGATTGCGCAGCGGGTTGCCAGCCAGATCCCGGATGGGGCCACGCTGTTTATCGACATCGGCACCACGCCGGAAGCGGTGGCGCATGCGCTGCTCAACCACAGCGATTTACGCGTGGTGACCAACAACCTCAACGTCGCAATGCTGTTGATGGGCAAGCCCGATTTCCGGGTGATTATCGCGGGCGGTGAAGTGCGAACCCGCGATGGCGCGGTGATGGGGGAAGCGACGCTCGACTTTATATCCCAGTTCCGTCTCGATTACGGCATCCTGGGGATCAGCGGCATCGACATGGATGGGTCGCTGCTGGAGTTCGACTATCACGAGGTTCGCACCAAACGCGCCATCATTGAAAATTCGCGCTGCGCGATGCTGGTGGTGGATCACTCGAAATTTGGCCGCAACGCCATGGTTAATCTTGGCAACATGAGCCTGCTGGATTATCTCTACACCGATAAAGTGCCGCCAGCCAGCGTCATGAAAGTGATTGAGCAGCATGAGGTTCACCTGGAACTCTGCTGATTCCTGCCACGCCAGCCTCCCGGCTGGCGTTTTTCTTTGATTGTTGTCGCTTTTTCCCCCACTCGCGTCTTAACTTAACGGTTGCTGGCACCCGGTTGTCAGCCCGTGCGCTTTCTATTTTTGCTTCACCTCATTGCGTAACAGAAGGGAGTGATATGTCGCAGCAAAAATTTAATAAAGCCCGTTTTAATGCCGCACTGACCCGCCAGTGGCAACAGTTGAGTCTCAACGCCGCCCAACAGATGACCTCGCACCAGGCGTGGCAGGCGGTCAGCGCGGCACTGGCAGAACTGCTGGACACCCAACCGGCTCCGCGCCCGGCTAAGCAGCAGCGTCACGTAAATTACCTGTCGATGGAGTTTCTGATTGGTCGTCTGACCGGCAACAATCTGCTGAATCTGGGCTGGTATGACGAGGTTAAAGCAGCGCTGGCTGAGCAGCAGCTTGATTTAACGGAATTGCTGGAGCAGGAGATCGACCCGGCACTCGGCAACGGCGGGCTGGGACGACTCGCCGCCTGCTACATGGATTCGATGGCAACGGTGGGGCAGTCCGCCACCGGCCACGGACTGAATTATCAGTATGGCCTGTTCCGCCAGTCTTTCGGGGAGGGGAAGCAGATCGAAGCGCCCGATGACTGGCAGCGTGAACGCTATCCGTGGTTCCGCCACAATGCGGCGCTGGATGTGGAAGTCGCAATGGGGGGCCGGGTAGAAAAGCGGGAAAACGGCGGTGTACGCTGGCTTCCCGATTTTACGCTGCGTGGCGAGGCCTGGGATTTGCCAGTGACCGGCTACCACAACGGCGTGACACTGCCGCTGCGCCTGTGGCAGGCAGTGAGTGCGCATCCGTTTGATCTTACGGCCTTTAACGAGGGTAATTTCCTGCAGGCGGAGCAGCCGGGCATTGAGGCGGCAAAACTCACTAAGGTGCTCTATCCCAATGACAACCATCAGGCCGGCAAACGGCTGCGCCTGATGCAGCAATATTTTCAGTGCGCCTGCGCGGTGGCTGATATCCTCCGCCGTCACCATCTGGCGGGACGCAGCATTCACAGCCTGCCTGACTTTGAAGTGATCCAGCTCAACGATACCCATCCGACCATCGCCATCCCGGAGATGCTGCGTGTGCTGCTGGATGAGCATCAGCTGAGCTGGGATGAGGCATGGCAGATCACCAGCCGGTTGTTTGCTTACACCAACCACACGCTGATGCCGGAGGCGCTGGAGCGCTGGGATGAGAAGCTGATGCGTAATCTCCTGCCGCGCCACATGCTGATTATCAAAGAGATCAATCAACGGCTGAAAAAGCAGGTGAAACAGCACTGGCCCGATGACAAAGCGATGTGGCAAAAACTGGCAGTGGTGGCTGACGGTCAGGTGCGAATGGCCAATCTTTGCGTGGTCAGCGGGTTTGCGGTCAATGGCGTGGCGGCGCTGCACTCAAGCCTGGTTGTCAGCGATCTCTTTCCGGAATATCACCAGCTCTGGCCGCAAAAATTCCACAACGTCACCAACGGTATCACGCCGCGTCGCTGGCTGAAACAGTGCAATCCGGCCCTGGCGGAACTGATTGATGAGACGCTGAAAACGGAGTGGGTCAATAACCTTGATGCGTTAAGCGGTCTGGAGTCCTGTGCCGACGATCAGGCGTTTCGCCAGCGCTATCGCAGCATCAAGCAGCAAAACAAATTGCAGCTTACGGAATATATCGCCCGCCACACAGGCATCATCGTGAATCCGGCGGCACTGTTCGATGTGCAGATCAAGCGTCTGCATGAGTACAAGCGCCAGCACCTCAGCCTGCTGCATATCCTTTACTGCTATCAGAAGCTCCTGAATAACCCGGAAGATGTCAGCTTCACGCCTCGGGTATTCCTGTTTGGGGCCAAAGCCGCGCCGGGTTACTACCTGGCGAAAAACATTATCTACGCCATTAACAAGGTTGCGGAGGTGGTGAACAACGATCCTCGGGTCGGCGACAGGCTCAAAGTGGTGTTTATTCCCGACTACCGCATCACCGTGGCTGAACTGATGATCCCGGCAGCCGATCTCTCCGAGCAGATCTCTACAGCCGGTTATGAAGCGTCGGGTACCGGCAACATGAAGCTGGCGCTGAACGGTGCGCTGACTATCGGCACGCTGGATGGTGCCAATGTCGAGATTGCCGAACAGGTGGGTGAGGAGAATATCTTTATCTTCGGTCACACCGTGGATGAGGTGAAGGCGCTCAAGGCGAAAGGCTACAACCCTAAAAAGGTGCGTAAGCAGAATAAGCCGCTGGACGATTTACTGAAATCGCTGGAGAAGGGCAAATTCAGCGACGGAGATAAACATGCGTTTGATCTGATGCTTGAGAGCCTGACGAAACATGGCGATCCCTGGCTGGTACTGGCTGATTTCCAGGCCTATATCGAGGCGCAGCAACGGGTAGAAGCCCTGTGGCATGACCCGGAAGGCTGGACTCGCGCCGCCATCCTCAATACGGCCCGAACCGGCATGTTCAGCTCGGACCGTTCCATTCGTGACTATCAGCAACGTATCTGGCAGGCACCGCGCTAAGGAGCAGCAATGAAGCAAAATACACTCGATCAGGCCGCCCGTGCCGCAGGAATTTCACTGGATTACATCAACGTCAACGGCGAGAAAGAAGCGATCAGCGATGAGACCAAACGCGCGCTGCTGGCGGTGATGAACGATCCGCAGGACACCAAAAAAGCACCGCTGCCGCCGGTCGCCGTCTTCACCGGCAGTGGCAAGCGGCAGCTGACGCCACAGGGCAGCGGCGTCTACAGCTGGCAGTTGCAGACCGAAAAGGGCAAAACGCTTAGCGGCGAGTTAACCGCCGGGGAGCCTTTTACGCTGCCTGGCCCGCTGACGCAGGGTTATCACCAGCTGATGCTCAGCAAAGGGAAAAAGAGCTGGCAGACGCGGATTATCGTCGCGCCGCGCCGTTGCTATCTGCCGCCAGCGCTGGAGGCGGGAGAAAAACGCTGGGGCGCGCTGGTGCAGCTCTACACCGTGCGATCCGAACAGAACTGGGGTATTGGCGACTTTGGCGATCTCGACCAGCTGCTGGTGCAACTGGCTGAGCGTGGCGGCGATTTCGTCGGACTGAATCCGCTACATGCGCTTTATCCCGCCAGCGCCGGTTTTGCCAGTCCATACAGTCCGTCATCGCGCCGCTGGCTGAACGTGATTTATATCGACGTCAGTCAGGTAACCGATTTTCAGCAAAGCGCGGCGGCACAGAAGTGGTGGAAAAGTGCCAAAACCCAGAAGGCGCTGACTAAAGCGCGTGAGGCGGAACGGGTTGACTACGAGGCCGTAATGGCGCTTAAGCTCGCCGCGCTGCGGCACGCCTGGGCCCATTTCCAGGCGCGTGACAGTGGGAGCGAAGAGCATCAATCCTGGATGGCCTTTGTGCATGAAGGCGGCGACAGCCTGCGTTATCAGGCGGCCTACGATGGCATCCAGATGGAGCGGCAGGCGGATAAGACGCAGCAGGGCGGCTGGCCTGCGTGGCCGGAAGCGTGGCGCAACAGTCAGTTGCCCGAGGTGCAGCAGTGGTGTGAGCAGCATGAAGAGGAGATCGCCTTCTGGCAGTGGCTGCAATGGCTGGCACAGCAGCAGTTCTCTGGCTGCTGGACGCACAGTCAGGTGCTGGGCATGAGCGTGGGTCTCTATCGTGATCTGGCGGTTGGCGTAGCGGAAGGCAGCGCGGAAACCTGGCACGATCCTGAGCTTTATCGCCTCAAGGCCTCAGTCGGTGCGCCACCTGATCGTCTCGGTCCGCTGGGACAGAACTGGGGCTTGCCGCCGATGGATCCGCATGTGATGCAGGCGCGCGGTTATCAGCCGTTTATCGACATGCTGCGTGCTAACATGCGCGACTGCGGCGCGTTGCGCATCGACCATGTGATGTCGCTGCTGCGTCTGTGGTGGGTGCCAGCCGGAGAGACGGCGGATAAAGGCGCCTATGTGGCCTATCCGGTGGACGATCTGCTGGGCATCCTGGCGCTGGAAAGCCACCGTCTGCGCTGCATGGTGATTGGCGAAGACCTTGGCACTGTGCCTCAGGAGATCGTCAGCCTGCTGCGCAAAAGCGGCGTCTTCTCATGGAAAGTACTCTGGTTTGAGCAGGAGAAAGATCAGCGCTATCGTGCGCCTCAGGACTATCCACGGCAGTCTATCGCCAGTGCCAGTACTCATGACCTGCCGACGCTGACCGGTTTCTGGGAGCAGGGTGATCTGGACCTGGGGGAGAAGCTTGGTCTCTATCCGGGCGATGCGGTGAAAGCCTTGCATCAGCAGCGCGCCGCACAAAAGCAGGCGCTACTGGATGCGCTGCATCAGGCGGGCGCCTTACCGGCACGCAGTCAGAAGAAGGCAGAGAAGCTAACCATGACGCCTGCGCTGAACCGGGCGATCCATCGCTTCCTGGCGGATACCGACAGTGCGTTGCTTGGCCTGCAGCCTGAAGACTGGCTCGGCATGACCACGCCGGTTAACGTGCCCGGCACGGTGGATCAGTACCCTAACTGGCGACGCAAACTGAGTAAAACGCTGGAGGAGATCTTTGCGGACAAGGAAGTGAATGCGTTGCTGAAGGTGGTCAGCGAGCAGCGTCAGTCAGGAAAGAAAGGGAAGTAAGCAGGGTAATAAAATAGCGCGGCAGTCAGACTGCCGCGCGTTATTATCAGTAGAACGAGTGTTCGCCGCGCTGATGCTCGGTAATATCCCGTACGCCTTTCAGTTCCGGGAAGGCAGCCAGCAGCTCCTTCTCAATACCATCTTTCAGAGTCACGTCGATCATCGAACAGCCGTTACAGCCGCCGCCGAACTGCAGAATGGCGTAGCCCTCATCGGTGATCTCCATCAGCGACACACGACCGCCATGGCCCGCCAGCTGTGGGTTGATCTGCGCCTGAAGCAGATATTCAACGCGCTCAACCATTGGCGCATCATCAGAGACTTTACGCATTTTGGCATTCGGCGCTTTCAGCGTCAGCTGAGAACCCAGATTGTCGGTAACGAAGTCGATCTCTGCATCTTCCAGATAAGGTTTGCTCAGTTCATCAACATACGCTGAGAGCTTCTCGAACTTCAGTTCAGTATCGGTGGCTTCAACGGCATCGGGCGGACAGTAAGAGACGCCACACTCGGCTGTTGGCGTA
The DNA here is from genome assembly GCF_051136265.1 of Candidatus Pantoea rara. Taxonomy (NCBI): domain Bacteria; kingdom Pseudomonadati; phylum Pseudomonadota; class Gammaproteobacteria; order Enterobacterales; family Erwiniaceae; genus Pantoea; species Candidatus Pantoea rara. The sequence goes on from NZ_CP194942.1 coordinate 378,354, forward strand.
CCCGGGTTAATCACGAATACGCGAATCTGGGTGCCATCTTCTTGTTTGGATAGCAGTTTAGAAAAATGTTCCTGGGCAGAGTCAGTAATTCGGATCATGTCGATTGCTCAATAGTTGACTAATTTAGTTGGTTATAATACGCCCATCAATGACGCTCTACAAGGTACGGCACAGGCACCAGACCTGCACGCTGGCGGCACCCTGCGCCAGTAACAGGCGGCTGATTTCATCTACGGTACTGCCGGTAGTAATGACATCATCCAGCAAGGCGATATGGCGTCCCTGCACCGCCATTTCAAGGCGGAAAGCACCCTGTAAGTTGGTGCGGCGCTGGCGGGCGCTGAGCTTATGCTGTAATGCGCCCCTTCGCTTGCGGGAAAGCCCTTCGCGCCATTCACATCCCAGCCAGTGTGCCAGCGGTGCGGCCAGCAATACCGTCTGATTAAAGCCACGCTGCCAGCGACGTCGCCGATGCAGCGGAACCGGCAGCAACAGATCGGGACGCGGCACCGTGCTGTGCCGGTAAACATTAAGCCAGCTTAGCAAAATCAGCCGCGCCAGCATCACTCTAAGTGCGGTTATGTGAGAAAATTTCAGCTGATTAACCCACTGGCTGAACGGCGGACAATAGTCATTAACGCAGACCAGCGCCTGCCAGGCGGGCGGTTTAAGCTGGCAGCGGCCACAGGCGACTTTTGCTGAACCTGCCGGTAATCCGCAGCGCGGACAGAGCAATGGTAACGGCGGTAATCTGCGTAAACATAAGCTGCAGATGCCATGACGTGCTATCCGCAATGGCATCTGGCATAGCCAACACAGGGCGGGCATTGCTAGCATAGCGACCTCCTTATCAATTTTCGGGATAGTAACTGATGACGTCGCTCTACTGGCACACCTGCGGAGAAGGAAAACGCGATCTTGTGCTGCTGCACGGATGGGGACTGAATGCCGAAGTCTGGCAAAGCATTATTCCGCGACTCAGCCCGCACTATCGCCTGCATCTGGTCGATCTGCCCGGTTATGGCCGCAGTCAGAATTTTGGCGCGCTGACGCTGGAGCAGATGGCTGAGCAGGTGCGACCGTTGTTGCCACCGCAGGCGATTATTGCAGGCTGGTCGCTTGGCGGACTGGTGGCAACGCAGCTGGCGCTGACCGCGCCAGAAAAACTGGCTGCACTGATTACTGTTGCGTCGTCACCCTGTTTCACCGCCACAGAGCGCTGGCCCGGCATTAAACCGGAGACGCTGCAGAACTTCCAGCAGATGCTCAGCAACGACTTTCAGCGCACGGTAGAGCGCTTTCTGGCGCTGCAGACGCTGGGCACTGAAACGGCGCGTGCCGATGCGAGGCAGTTGAAAGAGGTGGTGCTGTCACAACCGATGCCAGAGGTACCGGTACTCGATGGCGGCCTGGAGATTCTGCGTCAGGTCGATCTGCGCGCTGCATTACCACAGATTACATTGCCGTTCCTGCGACTCTATGGCGCGTTAGATGGACTGGTGCCGCGCCGGATTGCCGCAGAGATAGATGAAATGTTGCCAGCCTCACCGTCAGTGATTATCGAAAAAGCCGCACATGCGCCTTTCATTTCCCATCCTGAGACCTTTTGTCAGCATATTGTTAATTTCATCAGTGATTTAGCGGGATAATCATGCTTTAAGTTGGCAAAATCTCAGGCAGCAGTAATACTTCTCTCTGTAAGCAAGGCCGCTGCAATTTTATGTGATTAGTCACGGAAATGACTATGCCGTTCCATACTGCCTTACGCGTTTAGCTGCTGCTTACATCTCACAATGGATCATGAATGAGGGTAAACATAATGAAGGTTTTCAAATGGGTTGTGGCTTCAATGATGATGGGCGCGATTTCATTTTCTGCGATGGCAGCAAAAGAAGTCACCCAGGAAGAAGTTAAGACAATGAACCTGCAAAAGATCGGCAACGTTAACACCACGGCGGAAACTACCTCGCCAATGGATGCTAAAAAAGTGCTGTCGAAGCTCGCTGACGAAAAAGGCGGTAAATATTACCGGGTGATCGCTGGCCGCGAACACGGTAAATTCAGCGCTACGGCTGAAGTCTACAAGTAATTAACGTAGCCACATGAACTGCCAGGCATCCAGCTTAACCGGCTGGGTGCCATCAACCTTCTCCCCGCTCACCACATCCTGCAACGTATGCGCCACCGGCAATCGCGTTTCCACTGACCGACCACTCAGATTAAACACGCACAGCAACCCCTCGCCGCTTTCAGGCTGATGACGGCTCAGCACCAGCACGGTGTTTTCGCTGTCATATAACGTCATCGGATTATCGGGATGGAAGGCCGGCTGGCGACGACGCAGCTGGATCAGCTGGCCGAGCCGGGTATAAATCTGCTGCCGCAGCCAGTCACCCCCCGCCAGTGCCATCTCAATCTGCTGCAAATCATACTTCTGACGATTAATCGCCCGGTTGTGTCCGGCGGCCCGCACGCCATCATAATGGTTACGACCGCCCAGAATGCTCTGGATATAGATGGCAGGCACGCCAGGAAAGACCAGCAGAATCGCATGGGCCAGTAAAAAGCGTTTCAGCCGGGTGGCGTCGTCGTCCTCTTCACGGTTGAGCGCATCCAGATAGGTGACGTTGATTTCATAGGGGCTGGTGGTGCCGTCAGGATTGTTTTTATAGGAGACCAGCGCGCCTTCCAGCGCCAGATCGCGCACCAGCGCCACAATCTCCACTTCAGACAAAATGCCGCGTGCTGGATTAAGCCCAATGCCATCGTGTGACGCGAGGAAGTTGAAGAAGGTGGTGTCATTACTGCTGAGATCCAGTGAGCTGGCCCACTGCCGCAGCGCGCGCGCCGATCCGGTATGAATAGCATGCAGCACCAGTGGTGGCAGAGAAAACTGATAGACCATCTGCGCCTCATCGTGCCCGTTACCCAGATAGCTGATGTTGTCCTGATGCGGCACGTTGGTCTCGGTAATAATCACCGTGCCGGGCGCGACATGGTCGGCAATGGCGCGAAACAGCTTCACCAGCTGGTGGGTTTTTTCCAGATGAATACAGCGTGTGCCGGGCGTTTTCCACATGTAGCCAACCGCATCGAGACGCACATAGTCGGCGCCGCGTATCAGGTAGTCGAGCAGCACGTTGACCATGCGCAGCAACACCTCAGGATTGGCAAAATTAAGGTCAATCTGATCGGCGCTGAAGGTGGTCCAGATAAAGCGGGTATCGCCATCGGCCATTTTAAACGGCGTCAGCAGCGGCGAGGTGCGCGGGCGCGTGACGGCGCTGAGATCGGTGGCGGGCGGCATGCTGATAAAGAAATCATTCCAGCCGGGATCCTGCGCCAGGAAGTGGCTGAACCAGGCACTCTTAGCCGACATATGGTTGCAGACGAAGTCGAACATCAGCCGGGTTTCCTGATGCAGGCGCGCAATATCCTGCCAGTCGCCGCACACGGGATCGACCTGATGGTAATCAATCACCGAAAAGCCGTCATCGGACGACCAGGGGAAAAAGGGCAGCAGGTGAACCAGCGGAAACGTGGATTGCAGGTGCTGCTGATAGAAGCGTGAAAAGGTGCTGAGCGTGGGTTTATCAGCTTCCCGAAACTGATCGGCATAGGTGATCAGCACCACATCCTGTTCATCCCAGTGGGCCTTACGCGGCAGCTTGATCGCCTCGTGGGCGGTCGCGATGTCAGCCCGCAGGCGCGCAAAGGTCACCTCCGGAAATGTGCCAGCATAAATCTTATCAATCAGATCGGTGATCGTTTCCATCGTGAATTGGGTGCCACAGCAGGTGTTGTTTTTATGACAGGCGTCTTTTTAGCGTAGCGCGATGATGGGGATTTTCAACCGTGAAGGAAGACGTGAAGAGGGGGCCAGATGTGGCCCCCTGAAAAGCTTAGCGTTTTTTACCCAAAGCGGCGGCCAGTGCATCACTCATCGCACTGTTACCGGCGGATGAACTGACCGGACGCGGACGGCCTTTACCGGCAGCCGGACGTTTCTCTTCGCGCGGCGCGGCATTCTTCGCGCCACCCCGTGCATTGCCTTCGCCCGGCTGCTCATCAAGACGCATGGTCAGGGCAATACGTTTGCGCTGGAGATCGACTTCCATCACTTTCACTTTGACAATATCGCCCGCTTTCACCACCTGATGCGGATCTTCCACAAAGCGATCAGCGAGCGAGGAGATATGCACCAGGCCATCCTGATGGACACCGATATCCACAAACGCACCGAAGTTAGTGACGTTGGTGACGGCACCTTCAAGGATCATGCCCGGCGTCAGATCGTTCAGGGTTTCGACGCCTTCCGCGAACTGTGCCGTTTTAAACTCAGGACGCGGATCGCGGCCCGGTTTCTCCAGCTCTTTCATGATGTCGGTGACGGTCGGCAGACCAAAACGTTCATCAATGAAATCACGCGGGCTGAGATTACGCAGGCTGCCCGCGTTGCCCATCAGATCGTTCAGCGCCTGCTCAGTGGCGGCCAGAATGCGTTCGACTACCGGATAGGCTTCCGGGTGAACGGTCGAGGCATCCAGCGGATTATCGCCATGGTTGATGCGCAGGAAGCCCGCACACTGTTCAAAGGCTTTTGGCCCAAGACGGCTTACTTTTAGCAACTGCTGGCGGTTCTGGAAACGGCCGTTCTCATCACGCCAGCCGACAATGTTCTGCGCCATCATGCGCGTCAGGCCCGCGACGCGGGTCAGCAGCGGTACTGAGGCGGTATTGAGGTCAACGCCGACGGCGTTCACGCAATCTTCCACTACGGCATCGAGTTTCTTCGCCAGCTGGCTCTGACTGACATCATGCTGATACTGGCCTACACCGATTGATTTCGGGTCGATTTTCACCAGTTCAGCCAGCGGATCCTGCAGACGGCGGGCAATCGACACCGCGCCACGCAGCGAAACATCGAGATCCGGGAACTCCAGCGCCGCCAGTTCAGAGGCCGAGTAAACCGAGGCCCCGGCTTCACTGACAATCACTTTCTGCGCCGTAACCTGCGGGAACTGCTGCTGCAGATCCAGGAAGAAGCGCTCGGTTTCACGTGAAGCCGTACCGTTGCCAATCGCCACCAGCTCAACCTGATGCCTGATGCAGAGCGCGGCTACCGCGGCGGCGGCTTTGGCAGTCTGACCGGTGTGCGGATAGACGGTATCGGTCGCCACGACTTTACCGGTGGCATCGACCACCGCCACTTTGACGCCGGTGCGCAGGCCGGGATCCAGTCCCATGGTGGCGCGCATGCCCGCAGGGGCGGCCATCAGCAAATCGTGCAGGTTGCGGGCAAAGACGTTAATGGCTTCATCTTCTGCGCGTTCGCGCACCGTGCCCATCAGCTCCGTTTCCAGATGCAGCATCACCTTGATGCGCCACGTCCAGCTCACTACCGCTTTACGCCAGCTGTCGGCCGGTGCGTTGTTCAGACGCAGGTTCAGGTGTTCAGCAATCAGCGTTTCGCCGTGGCTTTCTCGCGGCACTTCATCAAACTGCGGATCGGCATTCAGCGAGAGTTGCAGCACGCCTTCGTTGCGGCCACGCAGCATTGCCAGCGCACGGTGCGACGGCACGCCGCTCAGGGCTTCGTGGTGATCGAAGTAGTCGCGGAACTTCGCGCCCGCTTCCTCTTTCCCTTCCACCACGCGTGACACCAGATGGGCATTTTTCCACAGGTAGTTACGCACTTTCGCCAGCAGCGCGGCGTCTTCAGCGAAACGCTCCATCAGAATATAGCGGGCCCCATCCAGTGCGGCACGGACGTCAGCGACGCCTTTGTCGGCATCAACATACTGCTCAGCAAGCTGCTCAGGAATGTGTGAAGGCGCCTGCCAGAGCGTGTCCGCCAACGGTTCCAGACCAGCTTCAATAGCGATTTGTCCACGCGTCCGGCGTTTCTGTTTGTAGGGCAGGTAGAGATCTTCAAGCTCGGTTTTACTGAGGGTAGTGTTGATGGCGCGGGCGAGGTCGTCAGTGAGTTTACCCTGATCGTCAATCGACTTCAGAATCGACTGGCGTCGCTCTTCAAGTTCACGCAGATAGCTGAGACGGGTTTCCAGCTGGCGCAGTTGGGTATCATCCAGCCCGCCGGTGACCTCTTTACGATAGCGTGCGATAAACGGCACGGTATTCCCTTCATCTAACAGGCGAACGGCGGCGTCAACCTGCTCTGGTCGCGCCTGTAGCTCACTGGCAATTATCTGGCTCAGAACTTTCATCATCAGGACTGTCTTGCCTTCCGGGTTGAGAAATAGCCGACAGTTATACGGATTGATGGTTAAAATTGCCAGAGACGCGGGCGGCTTTCAGCGATAATCTGAATCGTTATTGCGGGTAGTCAATTGCGTTGACATACCACAGCGCAGGACCGAGTGGCGTTTCAACGGTGGCGGCATCGCCGACCTCTTTTTTGAGCAGCGCCCGCGCCATCGGCGAGTCGATGGAGATGTAATCTTTGCGGCCAAAAATCTCATCGTAGCCCACAATACGGAAGCGTTTGAGGTCGCCCTCATCGTTTTCAATTTCCACCCAGGCACCAAAGAAAACTTTGCCATCCTGCTGGGGTGAGTAATCCACGATACGCAGCTGTTCGATGCTTTTGGTCAGATAGCGTACGCGACGGTCGATTTCACGCAGTCGTTTTTTGTTGTACTGATAGTCGGCATTTTCACTGCGATCGCCAAGGCTGGCAGCCCAGGTGACTTTTTTTGTCACTTCTGGTCGCTCTTCACGCCATAGATAGTCGAGCTCCGCTTTCAGCTTATCAAAGCCTTCGCGGGTAATGAGTCGGGTTTTCATGCTATACCGGCCACAGAGATTCAAAGAGCGACAGTGTAAGGCAAAGAGGGCGCGGCAAAAAAGAGTCGGGGAAAGGGTTTTTAAAGGCTAAAAACCCATGTTGCTTTCCCCGGCGGCGAAAGGGTTGGTGCTGTGATTCAAAATAAAGCCAGTAATCTGAAGCGGTTACAGAGGATGCTTAAGCTTATTTTCCGGCTTGGGTCGCCGTGGTGGTCGATGTACCGGTGCTGTGACCGTCACCGCCGCCGCCGCCCATGGTGGCCAGCGCGACGCCCAGCAGGGCTGCGACTGCACCAACACCGATGGCGTTAGAGTTACCTTGTGCTGTTGTTGTCGCTGCTGCGCCAGCCGCTTCACCGGTGGCTGTGGCAGCATAAGCTGGGCTGACGCTGCTTAATGCCAGCGCGCTCAGCAGTAAAATTGTTTTTTTCATTGTGTGTTTCCCCGTTGAGACATCGAATGTTGCCTGAGCAGTCTGGTTTAAAACGGAGAAGGCGAAAAGTTGACTTTACTGATTGATTTTAAGGACTTTAATTTCAACTGGCCTTGCTGGTGCTGCCGCTGAAACTAATCCGAGAGGAGCGTGGGGTGTTATGCAGTATTACTGGAATATTATGCTGCCTGGCTGCTGTTGAGGTAGATTATCTGGAGCTTATCCACAGTGATGGCTGATTATTAAGTCAAATTGCCTGCTAACTCACTGAATTACCTCACTGATTAAAAAATGGCACATTTCCAACGCCAGCGATTCAGAGAAACCAGGCCGTTTTTTCAGATTTGCCGTATCAGGGGTCGGGCAGGGGTAAATACGTTAAAACTGACCCGGAATCCCCTTAAATCAAATATAAGCTCCTGTTTAATATGCTTTGTAACAATTTTGGCTAGAATATAAACCAATAATGACTGTCACTATAAGGCATCTTTTTTTAACAATGTTGGCTCAGGCAATAGCGCCTTTGGGAGTTGAAAATGCAAGAGAACTACAAAATTCTGGTCGTCGATGATGATATGCGTCTGCGAGCACTGCTTGAACGCTATCTCACCGAGCAGGGCTTTCAGGTGCGCAGTGTCGCTAACGCCGAGCAGATGGATCGTCTGTTAACCCGGGAATCCTTTCATCTGATGGTGCTCGACCTGATGTTACCAGGCGAAGATGGTCTCTCTATCTGCCGTCGTCTGCGCAGTCAGAGCAACCCGATGCCGATTATTATGGTGACCGCCAAAGGCGAAGAAGTGGATCGTATCGTGGGGCTGGAGATCGGCGCTGACGACTATATTCCCAAACCCTTTAACCCGCGTGAGCTGCTGGCCCGTATCCGTGCCGTGCTGCGACGTCAGGCCAATGAACTGCCAGGCGCACCTTCACAGGAAGAGGCGATTATCGCCTTCGGTAAATTCAAGCTTAACCTCGGCACCCGCGAGATGTTCCGCGAAGATGAGCCAATGCCGCTGACCAGTGGTGAGTTTGCCGTGCTGAAAGCACTGGTAAGCCATCCGCGTGAGCCGCTGTCTCGTGACAAGCTGATGAATCTGGCGCGTGGCCGTGAATACAGTGCCATGGAACGTTCGATTGACGTTCAGATCTCCCGCCTGCGTCGCATGGTGGAAGAGGATCCTGCGCATCCACGCTATATTCAGACCGTCTGGGGTCTGGGCTACGTCTTTGTGCCGGACGGCAGTAAAGCATGAAGCGACTGCGCTTCTCGCCACGGAGTTCGTTTGCCCGCACCCTGCTGCTGATCGTTACCCTGCTGTTCGTCAGCCTGGTAACGACCTATCTGGTGGTGCTGAACTTCGCCATTCTTCCCAGCCTGCAACAGTTCAATAAGGTGCTCGCTTACGAAGTTCGTATGCTGATGACCGACCGGTTGCAGCTGGAGGATGGCACGCAGCTGGAAGTGCCACCGGCGTTTCGCCGGGAGATCTATCGCGAACTGGGGATCTCGCTCTACACCAATGCAGCAGCAGAGGAGAGCGGATTGCGCTGGGCTCAGCATTATGAATTCCTCAGCGAGCAGATGGGTCAGCAGCTTGGCGGGCCAACCGATGTCCGGGTTGAGGTTAACAAAAACTCGCCGGTCGTCTGGCTGAAAACCTGGCTATCGCCTGATATCTGGGTGCGGGTGCCGCTGACTGAAATTCATCAGGGCGACTTCTCGCCGCTGTTCCGCTATACCCTGGCGATTATGCTGCTGGCGATTGGCGGAGCCTGGCTGTTTATCCGTATCCAGAACCGACCGCTGGTGGATCTGGAGCATGCTGCCCTGCAGGTCGGGCGCGGGATTATTCCGCCGCCGCTGCGCGAGTATGGCGCGTCAGAAGTGCGATCGGTGACCCGTGCCTTTAACCAGATGGCCGCCGGCGTGAAGCAGCTGGCGGATGATCGCACGCTGTTAATGGCGGGCGTCAGCCACGATTTGCGAACGCCGCTGACCCGCATTCGTCTCGCCACCGAGATGATGAGCGAGCAGGATGGCTATCTGGCCGAATCGATTAATAAAGATATCGAAGAGTGCAACGCCATCATTGAACAGTTCATCGACTATCTGCGTACCGGACAGGAGATGCAGACTGAGCGCGCAGATCTTAACAGCGTGCTGGGCGAAGTGGTGGCGGCTGAAAGTGGCTATGAACGTGAAATCGAAAATGCGGTGATGCCGGAAGAGTTAATGCTGGATATCAACCCGCTGTCGATTAAACGGGCACTGGCTAACCTGGTGGTCAACGCCGCGCGATACGGCAATGGCTGGATCAGGGTTAGCAGCGGACGGGAACTGCATCGCGCCTGGTTCCAGGTGGAAGATGATGGTCCTGGCATCAAGCCGGATCAGCTGGCGCATCTTTTCCAGCCGTTTGTGCGGGGCGATAGCGCCCGAAGCACCAGCGGTACTGGCCTCGGTCTGGCGATTGTTCAGCGTATTATTGATGCCCATCAGGGATCGCTGGAGATTGGCGAGAGCGAACGCGGGGGATTACGTATTCGTGCCTGGTTGCCGTTAGTGGAAACGATGGCGCTGAGCCATAACAACGGCAGTAATAGCGTGTCTGGCTGATAAAAGCGGCGCGGCATTATTATTGCCGCGCCGGTTCTTTTAGCGTTGCGGGCCAGCTTTCACCAGCGCAGCACCTACGGCGTTATCAGTATACTTATCGAAATTATCAATAAAGCGCTGTGCCAGACCGTCGGCGGCCGCGGTCCACTTCTCTTCACTCTCCCAGCTACGACGCGGATCGAGCGTGTCACTATCCAGCTCGCCCAGCGCAACCGGCATCTGCAGATTAAAGATTGGCAATGTTTCCGTCGGTGCATCATCCAGTTCCCCCGCCAGAATCGCATTGATGATGGCACGGGTATTTTTCAGAGAGATGCGTTTGCCACTGCCGTTCCAGCCGGTATTCACCAGGTAAGCCTGCGCACCGGATGCCTCCATCCGCTTCACCAGCACTTCAGCGTATTGCGTGGGATGCAGCATCAGGAATGCTGCGCCAAAACAGGCGGAGAAGGTCGGCGTCGGCGCAGTGACGCCACGCTCGGTACCGGCCAGCTTGGCGGTGAATCCTGACAGGAAATGATACTGCGTCTGCTCCGGTGTCAGACGGGAAACCGGGGGCAGCACGCCAAACGCATCGGCGGTCAGGAAAATCACTTTCTTCGCGTGGCCCGCTTTTGAAACCGGCTGCACGATATTGTCGATGTGATTAATCGGATAGGAGACGCGGGTGTTTTCCGTTTTACTGCCATCGTCGTAATCGACGCTGCCATCTTCGCGCACCACCACGTTTTCCAGCAGCGCATTACGACGAATGGCGCGGTAGATCTCCGGCTCAGCCTGCTCAGAAAGGTTAATAGTTTTGGCGTAGCAGCCGCCTTCGAAGTTAAACACGCCATCATCGTCCCAGCCGTGTTCATCATCGCCGATCAGCTGGCGGTCAGGATCGGTGGAGAGTGTGGTTTTACCGGTGCCAGAGAGGCCAAAGAAGACCGCCACATCACCCGCTTTACCGACGTTAGCAGAACAGTGCATCGAAGCGATGCCTTTCAGCGGCAGCAGGTAGTTCATAATGGCGAACAGACCTTTCTTCATTTCGCCGCCGTACCAGGTTCCGCCAATCAGCTGCATACGTTCAGTGAGATTGAAGGCGACAAAGTTTTCTGAGTGCAGACCCTGCGCCTGCCAGTCAGGATTGGTGCATTTGGCCCCGTTCATCACCACAAAGTCGGGCGTGAAGTCGGCCAGTTCAGCGTCGGTGGGCTGGATGAACATGTTTTTCACGAAGTGTGCCTGCCAGGCGACTTCGGTAACAAAACGTACGCTCAGACGTGAATCGGCATTCGCACCGCAGAACGCATCCACCACAAACAGACGCTTGCCGGAAAGCTGGCGGGTGACGCAGCTTTTCAGCGCACTCCAGGTTTCCTGAGACAGAGGCTGATTGTCGTTTTTGCCGGTGCCCTGGTCGTTCCACCACAGGGTATCGCGCGTGGTGTCATCACGTACAATGTACTTATCCTTAGGCGATCGTCCGGTGAAAATCCCGGTGTCTACTGCAATCGCGCCGCTCTGCGTCAGGGTGCCACGAGCAAAACCTTCGAGGTCCGGGCGCGTCTCTTCCTGAAATAGCGTGTCGTAATCAGGGTTGTAAACCACTTCCGTGGTATCCACGATGCCCAAAGCGGCAAGGTCTTGCGAGGTCAGGCCGTTAACGCGCATTTTACTGCTCCTTAAATCGGTGTCTGTTCTGCAAAGCAGAGATAGGTTGGGATCGTGCCAACCGGCTGTTGCATCAGGTGCGGCGAATCACTGACAGTCCACTGCGCTTCGTTACCACAGCCTGCAAAGAGAACCGGACTTTTCAGGGCATCTGCCTCTGGCTTCCGGGCGTTTGCACGATCGCGCGCAGTTTACTCTTCTGCGTTATGGGAAAAAGGGCAGTGATCTAAAAATGCGACTCAGGGCGCGTTAAGGCTATGTTTCGAACGTTTAAAAGATGTTATGAAAGTAAAAAAAGATAATTTGTCTGGAAAATTATGGGGATAGGAAGGGAGGAAGGAGGAGGGGCGGCAAAAGCCGCCCGATCAATCAGTGCAGACGGTCGTTATTCTCAAGAGAGTGGCTGCGGATACCCGCAATATCGACGGCATCAAACACGTAGTTTGAACCGCAATAGTCACAGTGCATGTCGATTTTGCCATCTTCCTCGATGATCTCATCCACTTCTTCCTGTGGCAGCGTCGTCAGCACTTCGCCACAGCGTTCACGCGAGCAGGTGCATTTGTAGATCACCGGCTGCGGATCGTAGAGGGTGACCTCTTCCTGATGATAGAGTCGCCACAGTGCTTCATTGGCAGGCAGATCGAGCAGCTCTTCTGTTTTAATGGTTTCAGTCAGTGTTGCCAGATGTTCGAAGACCTCTTTCTCTGTGTCCTGCGCGGGCAGCACCTGCAGCAGAATACCGGCGGCGCCTTTGTCGCTGGTGCGGATAAACAGACGCGTGGGCAGCTGCTCTGAGCGCATGAAGTAATCTTCCAGGCACTCCGCCAGGGTTTCACCTTCCAGTCCGACCACACCCTGATAACGCTCACCCTTCTCCGGGGAGATAGTGATGACCAGATAGCCATTGCCGACCATGCTTTTCAGGCTGCTGTCGTCCGGGATGTCGCCTTTGATACGCGCTACGCCGCGCAGTTCCTGACTGTTATTACCGTTAATCACGGCCAGCGACAGCGGACCGTCACCCTGCAACTGCACGGTGATTTCGCCATCAAACTTAAGCGTAGCGGTCAGCAGGCTGGTCGCGACCAGCATCTCACCCAGCAGCGTTTTGACCGGTGCCGGATAGTCGTGGTTCTTTACGGTTTCACGCCAGGTGTCAGAGACGTTCACCAGCTCGCCGCGCACGGCGGCATTTTCAAACAGATAACGGTGCAGTTGATCCGGGACTGACATATTTTTTTCTCTCACTGGAACGGAGCGATGGCGCGTCAGCTAAGACGGCGCTATTCATCGCCCGATAATTTAAACTTCATCAAATCGCGACGCTCTTTTTTGTCAGGTCGCCGATCGGGATGGGGCATAGTCAGCGCATTCATTTTGCGCGCCTGCGCCATTTTTTCGCGTTTTTCAATGCTGGCATCGGTTTCGCGATAGAGCTGCTGAGCCTCGCTGGCGGGGCGGCGCTGCGCGCTGATGTCTGCCACGATCACGGTGCGTTCATCGTTGCCCTGACGCAGTGTCAGTTCCGCATTCAGCTCCACCACTTTGCCAGGTTTGCTGCGCTGGCCGTTGTAATGCACTTTGCCGCCTTCAATCATCTCCCGCGCAATCGCCCGGGTTTTGTAGAAGCGCGCGGCCCACAGCCATTTGTCGAGGCGGACCTCTTCGCTGCTTTTCTCTTTCATTGCTGCTCCTGACTCAGATCAGCGTCCGGTAATCGCCAATGGCGCGGTGACGCTGAAAGATTTGCTCAGGACGACCCGAATCGGGATTCTTTACGCCTAAGCACCAGCCGATGCCCCATTGCTTTGCAGCATCCAGAATCACTTCGCTATCATCGATAAACAGCGTGCGCGGCGCAAAAAAGCCGGTGTGCTGTTGTACGGCCTGCCATAAACGTTGGTCTTCTTTCGGATACCCAAAGGTATGGGTAGAAAGTAATAAATCAAGGTGCGGCGCTAAACCGGTTTGCGCCAGTTTGACGTCCAGATTGTAAGGATGCGCGTTGGTCAGCAGGATGGTGGACTTGCCCGAGCAGCGCAGTGCCTGCAAAAAAGGCAATGTATCGTCACGCAGCGCGATACGGTTGCGCATCGCCAGCGTCATGGCACGGATGTCCAGCGCCAGCGACTCTGCCCAGTAATCCAGACAATACCAGTTTAGCGTATGGGCGGCGGCCTGATACTTTTCCGCAATGATCGCTTCGGCTTCCGCCCGGCTTATGCTGCGTTGCTGGCTGAGTTGTTCAGGCACATGTTCCAGCCAGAAGTGACGATCAAACGCCAAATCCAGCAGCGTGCCATCCATGTCGAGCAGCACGGTATCAATCTCAGACCAGTTGAGCATCCAGGTTCACCCCTAAAAAACCGGGCGACAGAGTAGCACAGAAGGGCAGGGCTCAGAATATCGAGCGCACACCCTGCAAAGTGCCAAGGTTATGGTTGAAACACTTTTCGTAGTATTGCTGGATATCGATCATGCGCTGGCGATTACGGTGCATACGGCGCAGCGCCAGTAGTCCGTTGATAATAGCGCAGGTGAGCAGTACCAGCAGCAGCAGCACAGTGCCGAGATAGCGCCACTGCGCCATGGTATCCGGTTCATTGTGCAGAACGATATGACGCGTGCCGTTGGCATCCGTTGAAATGCTGGTGATGATGCCGCTGGCGCTGAAAGGCGTGTGTAGCAGCATGGCGGAGATATTTTGCAGCTCGCGCCACTGAGAAGGCGGGTCGAGATCAAACAGAGACACAGTAGGCTGTGGCTGATTTACCAGCTGGCGACCCTCGTCGCTGACAATCAGGAATCCCCCTGGCGGTGGGCTGTTAAGGTTTTCTGCCGCACGACGGGTTTCACGGAAGAAGAAGGTCGAGGTTGCCGTGTTGACCAGGTTCTCCAGCGCTTCCGCACTCACCGGCCGCAGCAGCACATTCATGCCGTTTAACTGGCCGGAATCTGCCCGGCGCATCAGCGCTTCCCAGTCTTTGGCATTGCCCAGGTTTACCAGGGCATTTTTCAGGCGCATACAATCCTGTGGCTGATTACAGAGATCCTGCGTTTTCATCACCAGGTCTGAGAAGTCATCCAGCAGGATCATCCCGGATTTCTGAATCGCTGAGGCCAGTTGCGGGTTCAGTTTAGGGTCAGTATTGGTTTCCGGATGCAGCTGCTTTGTTGTGGTCTCCAGCAGAGCCGCAGCTTTATCAATAATGTCCGATTGCGGCTGCGGCAATGGCGTAGCGTTATTCCAGTACACTGCCGAGCAGTCGAACGGCATATAGGCGTAACTGCGGTTGCTCTGATAATTGTCCGGCACTGAACACATACCGGTCCCGCTTACCTTGAGGTTGTCGCCAATGTTCAACGCGACGCTGCTGAGTTTATCGACGCTGCTGACCTCCAGGCTGTCGGTGCCTCTGGCCCAGGCCAGACTGAGCTTGATTGGCATGCTGAGCGGAATCCAGGTGACCAGCATGATCAGCACCATTAGTGAACCACAAGCCAGCACCACGTTTTTCCGCCAGCGCTGAATCGGGAAGTTTTTGACTTCATCCTGCAGCGACAGGAAGCGGCCCTGACGCACCACCTGACGGTTGAGGTAGATCTCAACATCGGTCACCTGGCCAAGATCGTGCGCCACATAGGGCTGCCAGTGCGGCGGATAGGCGAGGTCGATAATCCCGAGCGTGATGTTGCTCTGCTCCTGGTTCGACTCGCTGAACAGGCCCCAGCGCTTTGGTGCACCGCGCAGACAGTGTATGTCACGCAGGCCACGTTCACCGGGAATACGATAGAGCAACCACAGGCTGGCACCAATCATGGCTGTACCGGTCAGCACCAGCCAAATCATCAGCGTGGCAGGCACTAACAGGCTGAAGAAGAACAATAAGAAGGCCAGGGCGATCATCACCGCTTCACGCGTGCCGTCTGGCCGCGACAGGCGATACTCTTCCGCAGTCTCTTTACGCACCTGAAGCAGTTCGACGTTTTCGGTTTCCGCCTTGCGGATAGAAGCATTGGTCGAGACCGGACGCATCAGCGTTGGCAGCGATTGCTGATCCACGGCGTAATCCACCAGCGAATGGCCGTTCAGCGAGATCACCAGAGGAATAGATTGGGTGCGGATTAACTCGACGTAGTTTTCGTCGGTGATGTATTGCTCCCACAGCGGCGGCAAATGAACTTCAACTTCATCCAGATAGTAGCGCCATTTGTGGGGATCATCCGTGGAGAGGCCGTAGCGGGTAATCGCGCGGGTAACCGGATAGACATTGTTGCTCTGCGCCGTCAGCGTCAGACGTTCAGAGGCGCTTCGCTTATCGGCAGTTACCGGGGCGCGCAGTTGTTTTTCCAGCGCGGCGACATACTTATCGACAGCCTCACGTTCCTGCGCAGAAAGCTTACGGCAGGGCGGGCTGATAAATGGCAGCGGTTTCGCCAACGGCGGACGATGCCGCATAGCGTACCAGAACCCAATACCTGCCAGGATTGAACAGGTCAGCACTATGGCCAGGATCATCAAGATTGTGCTCATGCTCTGCTCAATTCAGCCAAAATGCTGCCTTACTTTAAACTTTCGCTTTCGGTTATGCTCACTATAAAAGAGGCATTCCGGAAGATTATATAACCCTGAGGAGTCAGACACCCGATGAAATAGTGCCAGCGTATATCTGATTGGCATTTGTTAAACCCTGC
The DNA here is from genome assembly GCF_051136265.1 of Candidatus Pantoea rara. NCBI lineage: Bacteria > Pseudomonadati > Pseudomonadota > Gammaproteobacteria > Enterobacterales > Erwiniaceae > Pantoea > Candidatus Pantoea rara. Next base: position 394,571 of record NZ_CP194942.1, read on the forward strand.
CTTGTCCGAATGGTAACTGGCACACACTGGATTAAATATCGGTATTGTCTGAAACTTATCGCAGCATATTGACTAATGCAAATTTAGTCTTAACTGATAACCAAAGGCTGTTATTCAATCGCTTTAATCTGTGCAACGATAACGTCATTGTCTGACTGTCGCACAATTGCCTGTGGTTAGGTATGCTAATTCGCTACTGATAGCCGGCGCAGAATAATCTGGGGCTGATATGAAAATTCCAAAAAAACCTGACATCCTCAATATCACTGCCGTGGCACGTTCACGATTATTCACCATTGAATCAGTCGATCTGGCTTTCAGCAATGGAGTGCATCGCGTTTATGAGCGGATGAAGCCCTCAGAGCGTGAAGCGGTGATGATTGTGCCGATTATTGATGACCATCTGATCCTGATTCAGGAATACGCCGTCGGACTGGAAACCTATGAGCTGGGTTTCCCGAAAGGGCTGATTGATTCAGGTGAAACCGTGAATGAGGCGGCGGTGCGCGAATTAAAAGAAGAAGTCGGTTTTGGTGCCGACCAGCTGACAACGCTGGGAAAACTCACCATGGCACCTTCTTACTTTTCCAGCAAAATGAATATTGTGATAGCGGAAGGTCTTTACGCTGAAAAGCTGGAAGGTGATGAGCCGGAGCCGCTGATTATCCACCGCTGGCCGCTGACCGATATGCTGTCGCTGCTGGACGAACCTGATTTCCGCGAGGCGCGTAATGTCAGTGCGTTGTTTATGGCGCGCGAATGGCTGGTGAAGCAGGGGCGATTGAGTTACTGAATACACTGCGTGACTGAATAAAAAAGGCCGACTGATGTCGGCCTTTTTTATTGTGCGATTACGTCGGTCACATCAGAACAGCTCGTGACTCTCACCGTTATCCATAATAGTTGTACCCACGTCGTGAACCGAATATTCGGTCGGCTGGGTGCCATTGATGAAATACTCCTGACGGGTGTTACCCCCGCCATTTGCCAGTTTGCCGGTACTGCGATCGATCGTCACGGTGACCACGCCATCCGGCGGTGTTAACGGCTGCACCGGAACACCATCCAGCGCACTCTTCATATACTCATCCCATGCCGGTTGCGCACTCTTCGCGCCGCCTTCATAGCCCGAAATCTGATCGGGAATTGCGCCGGAAAGCGTGCTGCGGCCCAGGTTGCGGCGCGCATCATCAAAACCGATCCAGACTGACGTCACTACGCCAGGACCGTAACCTGAGAACCAGGCATCTTTCGAGCTATTAGTCGTACCCGTTTTGCCGCCGATATCGTTACGCTTGAGGTCACGCCCGGCACGCCAGCCGGTTCCCATCCAGCCGGGTTCGCCAAAGATATTACTGTTCAGCGCGCTCCTGATGAGGAAGCTGAGCGGAGTGTTGATCACGTGGGGCGCATATTGCTGCTCACCCTGTTGTGCCTGCGCCGGAACCTGCTCCAGTTCAGGCTGGGGAACCGCCTGATTCTGGTTGTTATTTGAGGCGGCAACGTTTTCAACGCTCTCTTCATTCAGCGCCAGCGCTTTCTTGGTCTCGCCGTAGATCACCGGCAGATTACACTGCGGACAGGCGATCTTCGGTTTCTCTTCAAAGACGGTGCCGCCCTGTTCATTCGTAATCTTCGTAATGAAGTAAGGATCAACCAGGAAGCCGCCATTCGCCATTACGGAGTAGCCACGCACGACCTGTAATGGGGTAAACGAAGCCGCACCCAGTGCCAGCGACTCGGTGTGAACAATGTTCTGCGCCGGGAAACCAAAGCGCTGCAGATACTCTGCGGCGTAATCCACGCCCATCGCACGCATCGCACGCACCATCACCACGTTTTTCGACTGACCTAATCCCTGACGCAAACGAATCGGACCATCGTACGTTGGCGGTGAGTTTTTTGGACGCCAGTCTGCACCGGCACCGGCATCCCAGCGTGAAATCGGCACATCGTTCAGGATGGAGGCGAGCGTCAGCCCGCGATCCATAGCGGCGGTATAGAGGAAAGGTTTGATGTTGGAACCGACCTGGCGCAGCGCCTGGGTCGCACGGTTAAACATGCTCTGGTTAAAGGCGAAACCGCCTACCAGCGCGCGCACCGCACCATCATTCGGATCCAGTGAGACAAGTGCCGAGTTCACATCCGGTACCTGACCCAGCCACCAGTCGTCACCCACTTTGCGCACCCAAATCTGCTGGCCAGCCTGCAGGACCTGCGTGACGCTTTTCGGCGTCGGGCCCTGCACGGTGTCAGACTTATAAGGACGCGCCCAGCGCACACCCGCTAATGACAGCGACACATTGCTGCCATCCTGCATCATCACGGTCGCTTCATCACTGCGCGCTTCCGTAACGACGGCCGGATGGAGTGGACCGTAGACCGGCAGCACCTTCAGCGCTTTCTCAATCTTCGTCTGATCCCAGGCCGGTTCACCTACTTTCCACAGCACGCTGGTCGGGCCGCGATAGCCATGACGCATATCGTAAGCCATAACGTTATTGCGAACCGAGGTCTGCGCAGCTTCCTGCAGGCGGCGGGTCACAGTGGTGTAGACCTTGTAACCGTCGGTGTAGGCATTGTTGCCGTAGCGCTTCACCATCTCCTGACGCACGATCTCACTGAGATAAGGGGCAGAGAAGGCGATTTCAGGACCGTGATACTTCGCCACCAGCGGTGTATTACGGGCCTCGTCATATTGCTGCTGCGTGATGTAATGCTGATCCAGCATACGCGCCAGTACCACGTTGCGGCGCGACAGGGCGCGGCTCGGCGAGTAGAGCGGGTTAAAGGTGGACGGCGCTTTCGGCAGACCGGCAATCATCGCCATCTCACTCAGCGACAGCTGGTCAACGGGCTTACCGAAATAGACCTGTGAGGCTGCACCGACGCCATAAGCGCGATAGCCAAGGTAGATCTTATTCAGGTAGAGCTCGAGGATTTCATCTTTATTCAGCAACTGCTCGATGCGGATCGCCAGGAACGCTTCCTTTATTTTACGCATCAGGGTGCGTTCCGGACTCAGGAAGAAGTTTCGGGCCAGCTGCTGAGTGATGGTACTGGCACCCTGTGAGGCATGACCGGAGACCAGCGCAATGCTGGCCGCACGGAAAATACCCACCGGATCAACACCATGGTGCTCATAAAAACGGCTGTCTTCGGTCGCAATAAACGCTTTCACCATCACAGGTGGCACTTGCTGCAGCGTCAAAGGGATACGGCGCATTTCGCCATACTGGGCGATTAAATCGCCATCGGCGCTGTAAACCTGCATAGGGGTTTGCAGACGCACATCTTTCAGCGTGTTCACGTCAGGCAGCTGTGGCTCTATGTATTTGTATAAACCATAAATCGAGCCAGCTCCCAACAGGATGCAACACACTGTAAGGATCAAGAGATACTTTACGAACTTCACCTGGAATTTCCCATCTGTTGTCGTTTGAGCAGTTTATAAACAACCGCGCGGTAGTATAAAGGCAAGCCAGACGCTTTGATATGTCCATCTTTCCCGGACGATAAGGAGATCGCGCGCATGGCTTTTCATACCTGGCAAATTGGGCTGGATATTCAGAATAGGCAGATTTGTGCCCTGGCCCTCCAGCCTCGTCGTGATGGCTGGCAGCTACGCCACTGGTGGCAGCAGCGGCTGCCGCAAGATACGTTAAGAAACGGCGTGCTGCAATCTTCACCTGAATTACTGGCGGCCTTAACGGGCTGGCGTCAGCGGTTGCCACGTCATTACTCACTGCGGGTCGCACTGCCTGCCCGGCTGGTGCTGCAGCGCCAGCTTCCCCTGCCAGCACAGTCACTGAATGAGCCTGCGCTGGGGCATTACGTGCAGGCGGCCGCGCGCCGTCTTTTTCCGCTGGAGCCGACTGCGCTGGCGCTGGACTACCGGCCGGATGCGCAGAGTGGCCAGCTCTGCGTCACGGCCGCGCGGCTGGAGATTATCGACCAGTGGGCGGCCCCCCTTTTGCAGGTCGGATTAAAGCCACAGGTGTTCGAACTGAGCACCGAAGCGCTGAAGCGGTTAGCCCAGCAGGCAGAACTGCAGAATGGCAGTGTGCTGGCCCTGCAGCAGGACAGCCTCTGGTTCTGGAGCGATGCACGCACTGTAGCTGAGAGCGGTGAAGGCGACACGCTGGAGACACTGAAACAGCAGGCCTTCCCCAGGGCCCCTTCTGTTGCCTGGTGTGCAGCGGAGGCGTGTACGCTGCCCGCTGACGCCATCGCATTTTCTCCTTTTGATCTGTTTCGTTATAAGCAGCCGCCCTTGCCGGAGAATCCGGGTGCTTTTGCGCTGGCGGCCGGTCTGGCGCTGCGCGACGGAGATGCATGATGGTGGCGGTTAATCTGCTGCCCTGGCGGCAGCGTCGTCAACAACATCAGCGGCGGCAGAGCCTGGTCGTGTTGTCACTGATGATGAGTGCTCTTCTGCTGGTGGTTGTGCAGCAAACCTGGCAGGTCCATCAGACGCGTCAGCAGGTTGCGCAGACGGGCAGGGTGCAGCAGCAGGCGCTGGCCATGCTGGAAAAGCAGTTAGCTGAGCAGAAGCAGTTACTGGCGCAAATAGCGGTCATACAAAAGCAACAGGCGAAGCAGCGCCAGCAGGTGGGACAACTGGCAGCCTGGCAACAGTTCTGGCTCGATTTACCTGCGTTGTTGCCTGACACCGCCTGGCTGACCCGGCTGGAGAAGCGCGACAACCATCTGACCCTGGAAGGCCAGGCGCAGGATATGGCGTCGGTGCGGCAGTTTCGCCAGCAGCTAACCCGCTTCGCCCTGCTGAGCCAGGTGAAGCAGGGCGGTGTTAAACGTCAGGCGGGTGGCAGCTACCGCTTTTCATTGCGGGCAGAGGTGCAGGAGGTCGCTGATGAATGAATGGTGGGATCGCTGGTGGCAAATGGACGCTCTTCCGCGCTACGGCTTGCTCGCCGTCCTCTCATCGGGTCTGCTGCTGCTCTCCTGGCTTCTTTGGTTACGGCCACATCAGCAGGCTTTGACCGCTGAAAAACAGGAGCTGCACAAGCTGAGCCGCACCCTGCAGCAGCGCCAGCAGCTGTGGCGTCAGAATCCGGATAATGCGCAGTTGCAGGCGCAACTGCAGTCGATGCAGATCGCCAGATCAACACCGGGCGCATCGGGCCGGGCATTGGAAGCGATTCTGGCTGCACGCCGTAATCAACTGGAGGAGTGGCAGCCGGATGCGCCTTCCCGCACGCTGACGCTGCATCTGCAGTGGCCGGCGTTCCAGTCGCTTTTTGCCGAGCTTGCCGATGCCTCCGCAGCGTTTCCGGTGCATTTCCAGCTGCTGGCGCAGCCGCAGTTCCTGGTTGCTCAACTCTGGCTGGAACCAGACGATGCGCCATAGCCTGCTGATTTTACTGCTGTGCTGTGGCGGAGTGCTGGCGCGTGACCCGTTCCGGCCGGTTGCCGGTTCAGTTTGTGAGGCGTCAGTAGAACCGCTCACCGGCTGGCGTCTGCAGGGGATCATTGGCCGGGAGGCGCATTTCCATGCCTGGCTGCTGGGCCCGCAGGGAGAGAGCGTCATCGCGCGCACCGGCAAACCATTTCCCGTATTGCCCTGGCAACTCGCTGATATGACCCGCCGCAGCATCACCCTGGCGGTGCAAAATAGCTGCACGGCACAACAGACTGCATTCTATTTAAAAGGACGTTCGCATGAAAAGGATAGTCACTCTGCTGCTGGTCATCAGCTGCCTGCTGCCGGTTTACGCCGCTGATGAGGAGCCTCTCAGCCTGACATTTGATAATGCGCCGGTAGAGCGTATTTTGCAGGCGCTGGCAGACTATCAGCAGATCAATCTGATGATTGCGCCAGAGGTGGAAGGTTCGTTATCGCTGCGGCTGGATAACCTGCCATGGCATCAGGCGCTTGACCTGGTGGCGCGCATGGCAAAGCTGACGCTGATAGAACAGGATGATGTCCTGCTGGTCTATCCGGAGAGCTGGCAGCAGGCTCAGCAGCAGGCACGGCAAGCGGAACAGCAGGAGCAGTTGCAGCAGATACCTTTGCAGCAGCGCGCGGTAATATTGCGCTATGCCAGCGCCAGCGAGGTACATGCCAGCCTTCTGACTGAGCGGCAGACGCTGATGACTGAGCGCGGCAGCGTGACGGTCGACAAACGTACTAACGCCCTGTTACTGCGCGATACGGCGGCGGCGTTGAAAGAGACGGAACGCTGGATACGGGCACTGGATCTGCCACTGGAGCAGATTGAGCTGTCGGCCCACATTGTTACCATCAGCGAAGAGCATCTGCAGGAGCTGGGTGTGAAGTGGGGATTGCAGGCGGGTGATGCTGCAGTGACTGACATCCTGCATCATCCCCGGCTGGATATTCCGCTGGCGGTGAGTTCTCCCGGCATCAGCGTGGGTATGGCACTCGCACGCATCGGGGGCCAGCTTCTGGATCTGGAGTTAAGCGCGCTGGAGCAGGAGAACCAGATCGAAATCATCGCCAGTCCGCGCCTCTTTACCTCACATCAGCAGACTGCATCGATCAAGCAGGGCACTGAAATTCCCTATGAAGTGTCGGCGGGAAACAGCGGTGCCACCAGTATTGAGTTTAAAGAAGCGGTGCTGGGCATGGAGGTGACCCCAACGATTTCAGGTAATGGCCGCATCCAGCTGAAGATCCATATCAGTCAGAATATGCCGGGTCGCAGCATCAGAACCGGCGATAGCGACATATTATCTATTGATAAACAGGAAATTGAGACTCAGGTCACGGTCAGTGACGGGCAAACTCTGGCGTTAGGCGGTATCTTTCAGCAGCAGCGTAGTCGTGGAGAAAATAAGGTGCCGCTGCTGGGAAATGTTCCGCTGATTGGCGGGTTGTTTCGCCAGCAATCTGAGCAGCGTAAAAAAAGAGAGTTGGTGATCTTCATAACGCCACGATTGGTCAGGGAAGCAGCGCTTACGGCTGGATAAAACGGAAAATGCGTCCCTTAGAGCCATCTGCGTTGACGCAGGGGACGAATTAGCTTACAAGGTTTAGCGATTTTCAATACGGTGTAACCGTCTATGTTGGGTAAATCCCGGCAAACAGATCAGAAAACTCCTCTGTAAGCAGCGTTGTAAAGACGCAGCGCTGGCGCGTTACAGTTTCGCGAACACAGGCTAATTCAGAAATGGATGTGCTGAAGGCAATATAATCGGTTGCCAAACAGCCTTGAGTGTTGAGATAATTTTTCATCTGACTCTTGCTAACGCTCATGAGGTCTCAGTTCCTGTCCCGCCAGCAAATGCTGAACGCGGGGTATCATTAACGAATTCTTAGTAATACCGACAAAATGGCAGAGAAACGCAATATCTTTCTGGTTGGGCCGATGGGTGCCGGCAAAAGCACTATTGGCCGTCAGTTGGCTCAGCAACTCAACATGGAGTTCTTCGATTCCGATCAGGAAATTGAGCGACGCACCGGAGCGGATGTGGGCTGGGTTTTTGATGTCGAAGGCGAAGCTGGCTTTCGCGATCGCGAAGAAAAAATCATTAACGAACTGACCGAGAAGCAAGGCATCGTCCTGGCGACAGGCGGTGGTTCCGTCAAATCACGGGAAACGCGTAATCGTCTCTCCGCCCGCGGTGTTGTGGTTTATCTTGAAACCACCATCGAGAAGCAACTGGCGCGCACCCAACGTGACAAAAAACGTCCGTTGCTGCAGGTGGATTCACCGCCGCGTGAAGTGCTCGAAGCGCTGGCTGGCGAACGTAACCCGCTCTACGAAGAGATCGCCGATGTAACCATTCGCACAGATGATCAGAGTGCGAAAGTGGTGGCGAATCAGATTATCCACATGTTGGAAAAAAGTTGATCCAACGTTCGAAGGCTCTTTAACAGGTATCGAGCATCATGGAGAAGATCACCGTCTCACTGGGGGAACGCAGTTACCCCATCACTATCGCCGCCGGACTGTTTAACGATCCGGCTTCTTTTTGGCCGCTAACAGCGGGCGAAAATGCCATGGTGGTGACAAACCAGACGCTGGCTCCGCTCTATCTTGACTCGCTGACAGCGTTGCTGACGGCGGCAGGTGTAAAAGTGGATCAGGTGATCTTACCCGACGGCGAGCAATATAAGACGCTGGCCGTGATGGATCAGGTTTTTACTGCACTTCTGCAAAAGCCGCACGGTCGTGATACGACGCTTATCGCCCTGGGCGGCGGCGTCATTGGCGATCTTACCGGTTTTGCTGCGGCCAGTTATCAGCGTGGCGTACGCTTTATTCAGGTACCGACTACCTTACTGTCGCAGGTTGATTCTTCGGTTGGCGGTAAAACGGCCGTTAACCATCCGCTGGGTAAAAACATGATCGGCGCATTTTATCAACCCGCGTCGGTGGTGATTGATACGGCCTGTCTGAAGACGCTTCCCGCCCGCGAAATGGCATCCGGTCTGGCGGAAGTGATTAAGTACGGCATCATCCTCGACGGTGCGTTTTTCCAGTGGCTGGAGCAAAATCTTGATGCTCTGCTGGCGCTGGATGAACAGGCACTTTCGTACTGTATTCGTCGCTGCTGTGAACTGAAAGCCGAGGTTGTAGCGGCCGATGAGCGTGAAAACGGTCAGCGGGCATTGCTAAATCTGGGCCATACTTTTGGTCATGCGATTGAAGCGCACATGGGGTACGGCAACTGGCTGCACGGTGAAGCCATTGCGGCGGGCATGGTCATGGCAGCACGCACGGCTGAACGTCTGGGGCAGTTCCAGGCGGAAGAGACCGAACGCATTATTGCCCTGTTCCGGCGTGCCGGTTTACCGGTGTATGGGCCGCAGACGATGAGTGCTGAGATGTATCTGCCGCACATGATGCGCGATAAAAAAGTTCTGGCGGGCGAACTGCGGCTGATACTCCCGCTGTCGATTGGCCGCTCTGAAGTGCGTGGTGGCGTGGCACATGATATGGTGCTGGCTGCAATTAACGATTGTCAGCAACCCTGAGATAAAGCAGTTGAGTGGTGACGCGGCGCGCAGGGTGCGCAGTGCGGAATGCCGCTTTACGGAGGAGCCAAAATGGATGAGTTTAAACCGGAAGACGAGTTAAAACCTGACGCCAGCGACCGCCGTCCCTCGCGCCCTCGTAAGTCGTCTACCGCGGCCAAAGCACCGGTTTCGCGCCAGCGCATCATGATGGGCGTTGGGATTTTGGTCCTGCTGTTACTGGTGCTGGGAATAGGTTCGGCGCTGAATGGCCCGGATGAGAAAAAACCTGCGACTGCAGGAACACCCCCTGCTGCCAATGGCAGTTCCGGCAGCGAGAAGAATATTGACCTGGGCGGCTCCTCTTCCATGTCCGGTGGACAGACTCCTCCGTCAGCCGGTCAGACCACGCCAGCCACCAGTGAAAATACCGCAACGACCAGCGGCGATGCTACGTCTGACCCGCAGCGCGACGTTTCGATGCCGCCTGTGGCGTCTACGCCTACGCAGGCCGCGCCAGTTGACGCGCCAGCGAATCAGCAGCGTGTCACGCTGCCAGGCGATCTGAATAGCGCGCTGACAAATCAGCAGCAGCAGGTCGACAATGCTGCCATGGGAACGCAGGGTGGAAGTTCACTGCCAACAGCACCTGCTACCGTTAGCGGCAATGCCGGTACGGCGGCGAATCCTGTCACGACACCTTCAGGCCGTCAGACGCCGAACAAATCCACTGCTTCTTCCCGTCCGGTGCACGAGTCATCGCATAAAACGGCGGCGAAGCCTGCAACCCGTGACAGCAAAACGCATACTACGCCAGCACGGACACCAGCCAGTCCGGCTCCGGCCACTGCGGCGGCAGGCAGCAGCTCAGTGAGTAAATCCGTGCCAGGCGGCAGCTATACACTGCAGCTGAGCGGTGCATCAAAGGCGGAAAGCCTGAATGCCTGGGCGAAGCAGCAGAATCTGAGTGGGTATCATGTCTACAAAACCACCCGTAACGGTGAGCCGTGGTACGTGCTGGTGAGTGGCTCTTATGCCACGCCGGCAGATGCTAAACGCGCTGTCGCGTCGCTGCCTGCGGAAGTTCGTGCGAAGAACCCCTGGGTTAAACCCGTTAGCCAGGTGAAAAAAGAAGCCAGCCAATAGCGGATGTGGGGCCAGTCTCTGGCCCCGTTTTAAGCGCAGATCTGCTGTCGGTACAGCCACAGCCTCACAATAAGATGTAATAACCACGACAGCATGAAAAAAAATCGCGCTTTCCTGAAATGGGCAGGGGGAAAATTTCCCTTAGTAGAAGAGATCCATCGTCATCTGCCGCAAGGCGACTGTCTGGTCGAGCCGTTTGTTGGTGCGGGTTCGGTGTTTCTGAATACTGAATTTGATCGCTACCATCTTGCTGATATCAACAGTGACCTGATTAATCTCTACAACATTGTTAAAACGCGCACGGCGGATTTCATCCGTGACGCGCAACTGCTGTTTACGCCGGAAGGTAACAACGAGATCTGTTATTACCAGCGGCGCACCGAATTTAACACCAGCACCGACGCCTACCAGCGTGCGCTGCTGTTCCTCTATCTGAACCGTCACTGTTACAACGGCCTCTGCCGCTATAACCTGCGTGGTGAGTTCAACGTGCCATTTGGCCGCTATCGCAAACCCTACTTTCCGGAGGCAGAACTGTTATGGTTTGCCGAGCGCGCGCAAAAAGCGACGTTTGTCTGTGAATCTTACGATGTTACCCTGACCAGCGCTGGCAAAGGCTCGGTGGTCTATTGCGATCCGCCTTATGCGCCACTGTCAGCGACGGCTAATTTTACGGCTTATCACACCAACAGCTTCAGCCTGCGTGAGCAGGAGAATCTGGCGGCGTTAGCGGCACAGCTGGCTTCGTCGGAGAACCGGATTCCGGTACTGATTTCTAACCACGATACTGCACTGACGCGTTTATGGTATCAGGATGCAGTGTTACATGTGGTCAAAGCCCGGCGTTCTATCAGCCGGAGCATAGCCGGTCGCACCAAGGTCGACGAACTGCTGGCACTTTATCGCTAGTCTGTTTCGTCCGCGACCAACGCATTACGCCAGCCGCAGGGCGGGCGCACAACAGTGGGAGAATCGGATGAAACAATATTTGCTGGCCCCTTCAATCCTTTCGGCGGACTTTGCTCGCCTGGGCGAAGACACAGCCAAAGCGCTGGCGGCCGGAGGTGACGTGGTTCACTTCGACGTGATGGACAACCATTACGTCCCTAATCTGACCATGGGTCCAATGGTGCTGAAAGCACTGCGTGACTATGGCATCACCGCCCCCATCGATGTGCATCTCATGGTGAAGCCGGTAGATGCGCTGATCCCGGAATTCGCCAAAGCCGGTGCCACCTACATCACCTTTCATCCGGAAGCCAGCCAGCACGTTGACCGCACTCTGCAGATAATTAAAGAGCACGGCTGCAAAGCGGGTCTGGTTTTTAACCCGGCGACCCCGCTGAGCTACCTCGATTACGTTATGGATAAGCTGGATATCATTCTGCTGATGTCAGTGAACCCTGGTTTTGGCGGTCAGTCATTTATTCCGGGCACCCTGGATAAACTGCGTGAAGCGCGCAGACGTATCGATCAGAGCGGTTACAGCATTCGTCTTGAAGTGGATGGTGGCGTTAAAATCGATAATATTGGCCAGATTGCTGCCGCAGGCGCCGACATGTTTGTCGCCGGTTCTGCCATCTTCGGTCACCCTGACTATAAAAAAGTGATCGACGATATGCGCAACGAACTGGAGAAGGCCAATGGCTCATTTCACTGATATTCGGGCGCTGGCGTTTGATCTTGATGGCACGCTGGTGGATAGCGCGCCAGGCCTGGCCGATGCGATTGATCGTACGCTGAAAGATCTTCGTCTGCCGCAGGCGGGCCTTGAGCGTGTCTCAACCTGGATTGGTAACGGTGCCGATATCATGATGGCCCGTGCGCTGACCTTCGCACTGGGCCGCGAGCCGCAGCCCGAAGAACAACGTGATGCGCGGGTGCTGTTTGACAGGCATTACGCTGATACTGTCGATGCCGGCAGTACACTGTTCCCAAAGGTGAAGCAGACGCTGGACGCATTAAAGGCTTCCGGTCTGCCGATGGCGATTGTGACTAACAAGCCGACACCCTTTGTGGCACCGCTGCTGGCGTCGCTTGGCATTGCCGATGCGTTTTCCCTGATTATCGGTGGCGACGATGTGCCGGTTAAGAAACCGCACCCTGCGGCGATCTTTATGGTGCTGGGGACCTTCGGCGTACTGCCAAATGAGTTGCTGTTTGTTGGCGACTCGCGCAATGATATCCAGGCGGCGCAGGCGGCCGGCGTACCTAATGTCGGTATGACGTTTGGCTATAACTATGGCGAGCCGATCGCGACCAGCCAGCCCGATTTAACCCTTGACGCTTTCGACGAACTTTTGCCCACACTGGGGCTGTAAATATCAGGACTTACGTATGAAACCCATCGTTTTCAGCGGCGCACAGCCGTCCGGCGAACTGACCATCGGCAACTATATGGGAGCGCTGCGTCAGTGGGTGCAGATGCAGGATGATTTCCACTGCATTTATTGCATCGTTGATTTGCACGCGATTACCGTGCGTCAGGATCCTGCTGCACTGCGTAAAGCGACGCTGGACACGCTGGCGCTCTATCTGGCCTGTGGTATCGACCCGCAAAAAAGCACCATCTTTGTTCAGTCGCATGTGCCAGAGCATACGCAGCTGAGCTGGATCCTGAACTGCTACGCCTATTTCGGCGAACTGAGCCGCATGACGCAGTTCAAGGATAAATCAGCGCGTTACGAAGAGAACATTAACGCCGGTCTGTTTGACTACCCGGTGCTGATGGCCGCTGACATTCTGCTTTATCAGACTAATCAGGTGCCGGTGGGTGAAGATCAGAAGCAGCATCTGGAGCTGAGCCGCGATATCGCGCATCGCTTCAATGCGATCTATGGCGATATCTTCCGGGTGCCAGAGCCATTCATTCCAAAATCCGGCGCACGCGTGATGTCGCTGCTGGAGCCGACCAAAAAAATGTCCAAGTCTGATGATAACCGTAACAACGTCATCGGCCTGCTGGAAGATCCTAAAGCGGTCGTGAAGAAGATCAAACGCGCCGTTACGGATTCAGAAGAGCCGCCAGTGGTGCGCTACGACATCAAAGAGAAAGCGGGCGTCTCTAACCTGCTGGATATTTTGTCTGGCGTAACCGGTAAAACCATCGCCGAGCTGGAGCAGGAATTCGAAGGTAAAATGTATGGCCATCTGAAAGGCGCAGTAGCCGATGCCGTGTCGGGCATGCTCTCTGAGCTGCAGGAACGTTATCATAGCTTCCGCAACGATGAAGCATTGCTGGAGCAGGTCATGCGTGATGGCGCGGCGAAAGCACGTGCACAGGCGCAGGAAACGCTGAAGAAGGTTTATCAGGCGGTAGGTTTTGTCGCGATGCCGTAATGGCTGAACAGACAAAAAGGACGGCGGGCTTTGTGCCCGCCGTTTTTATTTGCCGGCTCAGAACCAGCGCAGGCTGTCGCGCAGACTCACCACGCTGCCGATGATCATCAGGCTGGGACTGATCACCTGTCCGGCTAACATTTCCAGCTCGCTCAGTGTCCCGGTGACGACCCGCTGACGCGTGCTTGTGCCGTTTTCCACCAGCGCCACCGGCATATCGCTGCGCATCCCATGCTTTATTAACTGCTGCTGAATCTCTCTGGCCTGTGCCAGCCCCATATAAAACACCAGTGTCTGCTGTTCTGCCGCCAGCGTCTGCCAGGCGAGCGTGCCTGATTTCTGCAGATGCCCGGTAACCAGCCTCACGCTCTGCGCATGATCTCGATGTGTCAGGGGAATACCGCTGTAGGCCGCACAGCCTGATGCAGCAGTAATCCCCGGCACCACGCTGAATGGAATCTGCAACTGCGCCAGCGCCTCCAGCTCTTCACCGCCGCGACCAAAGATAAAGGGCTCGCCGCCTTTCAGTCGCACCACGCGCTTTCCGCGCTGCGCCTGGTCGCAGAGCAACTGGTTGATCTCATTCTGTGGCACGCAGTGATGTCCCGCCTGTTTCCCGACAAAGATGCGTTCAGCATCGCGGCGTACCAGGTTCAGGATCTCTTCGGAGACCAGACGGTCATAAACGATCACATCCGCCTGCTGGATCAGCTGAAGGCCTTTGAGGGTGAGCAATCCGGCATCGCCCGGACCGGCACCGACCAGTGCCACTTCACCCTGCTGAACAGGATCTGCGCTAAAAAGTGCATCAGTAATCTGTTCCGCACGTTCGCCGTCGCCGTTAGCCAGGGTCTGGGCGAGCCGCTCGCTGTTAAAAAATTGCTCCCAGAAGTGACGTCGGGCATTGATGGCGTTGAACTGCTTTTTTACCCGCTCGCGCAGGGTGCCCGCCCGCTGCGCCAGCTGGCCCAGATGCTGCGGCAGCATCGCTTCCAGCTTCTCCCGCAACAGACGCGCCAGCACCGGCGCGCGTCCACCGGAAGAGACGGCGACCATCAGCGGGGAGCGGTCGATGATCGACGGCATAATGGCGCTGGCCTGCTGCGGCGCATCCACCAGATTGCAGAAAATCTGCTGTTTTTCAGCTGCTTCCGCCACCTGCTGATTGACTGCGTCATCATTTGTCGCGGCGACAACCAGCCAGCAACCGGTCAGCCACTCAGGATCGAAATGCCCGGGCAACAGCGTGATGGCTTTCTGCTGCGCCCATTCCCGGAAGGTGGGGGAGAAATCAGGGGCACCAACCCAGAGCCCGGCGCCAGCTTCCAGCAGCAGGCGTGCTTTTCGCTCAGCCACGTCACCCGCGCCGACCAGCAGGCAGCGTCGGCCCTGCAGGCGGCAGAACAAGGGGAAGTAGTCCATCAGAGATCCTTAAAAAAGCCCGCAGAGGCGGGCTGTTGACGGGCGTTACAGGCAGACTTCGATCTGTCCGGCATTGACGCGCACTGGCCAGGACGCCACGGAGCGCGTTTCATCCTCCATGCAGAGGCCATCGCAGAGGCGAAAATGCTGTTTTTTCAACGGGCTGGCCACCCAGAGCGCATCCTGATGTTCGGCAATAATGCCGCGTGACAGCACACTGGCATCGGCAAACGGGTCGATATTGCTGATCGCATAGAGCTGTTCATCATCGCGCGGACGGAAGATAGCCACCTGCTGGCCTTTGACCAGCGCGCAGACGCCCGTGGCGGGCAGGATCTGTGTAAGCGGGCACACTGGATTCCACTGGCTCATGATTCGGTCTCCTCAATCAGGGTCACGGCAATACGTTCTTCGGGGCGTGCCGGGCGATGCTGGGCACGCTCTGCCACCCGCTGCACAGCAGGATCGCGCTGCGGCGAGTTGATGAAGTGGGCGAAGCGTGTCAGGTGGTCTTTATCTTCCAGCGTAGCTTGCCATTCACAGCTGACGCTGGCGCGCAGCTGTGCCAGTTGCTGTTCCATCTGGCTGTTAAGGCCGAGTTTGTCATCCACGATCACGTTGCGCAGATAGTCGATGCCGCCTTCCAGACTCTCCAGCCACAGCGAAGTGCGCTGCAGGCGGTCGGCGGTGCGGATATAGAACATCATGAAACGGTCGAGATAGGTGACCAGCGTCTGCTGATCGAGATCGGCCGCCAGCAGATCGCCGTGGCGCGGTTTCATGCCGCCGTTGCCGCAGACGTAAAGGCTCCACCCTTTTTCGGTGGCGATAATGCCGACATCTTTGCCCTGGGCTTCCGCACATTCACGGGTGCAGCCAGAGACGCCAAATTTCATTTTGTGTGGTGTGCGGATGCCTTTGTAGCGGTTCTCCAGCATCACGCCAAAGCCGAGGCTGTCGCCCACGCCGTAACGGCACCAGGCGCTGCCAACGCAGGTTTTCGCCATACGCAGCGCCTTGGCATAGGCCTGACCGGTTTCAAATCCGGCATCGATCAGCTGTGACCAGATAGCGGGCAGATCGTCTTTCTGCGCGCCAAACAGACCGATGCGCTGAGAGCCGGTAATTTTGGTGTAGAGCTGGTAGCGTTCGGCGATATCGCCAATCACCTTCAGGCCCTGTGGCGTGATTTCACCGCCAGGCGAACGCGGGATCACCGAATAGGTGCCATCTTTCTGGATATTACCCAGATAGAGGTCGTTGCTGTCCTGCAACGGCGCGTGCTGTGGCTTGAGCACATACTCATTCCAGCAGGACGCGAGCAGTGAGCCAACCGCAGGTTTACAGACTTCACAGCCATAACCCTGACCATAGCGGGCCAGCAGTTCGTCAAAGGTTTTGATCTCTTCCACCTGAATCAGATGGTAAAGCTCCTGACGGGACCAGGCGAAGTGCGCGCAAAGATGGTTATTGACCTCAATGCCCTGACGGCTGAGTTCGCTGTTAAGCACCTGAGTGATCAGAGGAATACAGCCACCGCAGCCCGTGCCTGCACGGGTACTGTTTTTCAGCGCCGCCACGGTGTGACAGCCGCCCTGAACCGCCTTGATGATGTCGCCTTTGCTGACGTCGAAGCAGGAGCAGATTTGCGCGCTATCTGGCAGGGAATCAACGCCGATGGCGGGTTTATCTCCACTGCCCGCCGGCAGAATCAACGCTTCCGGATTAGCGGGCAGCGGAATGGCATTCAGCGCCAGTTGCAGCAGGTTGCCATAGTCGCTGGTGTCGCCCACCAGCACGGCACCCAGCAGGGTTTTCTGATCTTC
The DNA here is from genome assembly GCF_051136265.1 of Candidatus Pantoea rara. Taxonomy (NCBI): domain Bacteria; kingdom Pseudomonadati; phylum Pseudomonadota; class Gammaproteobacteria; order Enterobacterales; family Erwiniaceae; genus Pantoea; species Candidatus Pantoea rara. The sequence continues at coordinate 411,248 of NZ_CP194942.1, forward strand.
GCTGATAATCAGGCGCTTATAGACTGATTTGCCTTCATCCAGCCAGACTACGCTGCGCGCGCCTGGCGTAGTGCCGCGCGCATCACCAATGCCGCCGACATCGACACCCAGCAGCTTGAGTCTGGCGCTCATGTCCGCGCCGGTAAACGCATTGTCACGGCCCAACAGATGGTCGCTGGCGACCTGTGCCATTTTGTAACCCGGTGCCACCAGACCGTAGATGCGATGCTGCCAGGCCGCGCACTCACCGATGGCGTAAATGGCGGGATCGCTGGTCCGGCACTGGTCATCAATGGCGATGCCGCCACGCGGACCCAGCGTTAATCCACACTGCTTCGCCAGTTTGTCCTGCGGACGAATACCGGTAGAGAAGACGATGAAATCGACTTCCAGCGCGCTGCCATCGGCAAACTGCAGTGTTTTACCGCCATGCTCGTGGTGCACAATCTGCTGAGTATTTTTGCTGGTGTGGACCCGCACGCCCATCTGCTCAATCTTGCGACGCAACTGTTCACCGCCTTGCTGATCGAGCTGTTCTGCCATCAGCACGGGCGCAAACTCAATGACGTGGGTTTCAATGCCCAGATTTTTCAGTGCACCCGCGGCTTCCAGTCCCAGCAGACCGCCGCCAATTACCGCACCGCGTTTGCTGCGGCGTGAGCAGGCTTCAATGGCGTTGAGATCTTCGATGGTGCGATAGACAAAGCAGTCGCTACCTTCAGCACCGTTAATCGGCGGAATCCACGGATAAGATCCCGTAGCAAAAATCAGCGTGTCGTAGTGAACGGCGCGACCGGTGCTGGAGTGGATGAGTTTCTCATCACGGTTAATGGTGATGGCGCGCTCGCCCAGCAGCAGATTGACCTGATGCTTGTCGTAATAGCCTTCACGGACCAATGACAGTTCTTCAGCCGTGTGGTGAGAAAAGTAGGCGGACAGGTGGACACGATCGTAGGCGACGCGGGGTTCTTCACAAAAGACGGTCAGCGAAAACAGGTTGGGTTCTGCTTTCTCAAGTAACTCTTCTATGAAGCGGTGGCCGACCATGCCGTTACCGATAACGACGACATTGTGCTTGCTCATTTTGGCCTCAAATTTGCGATATCTGCGGCTACAATAGCGCGCCCTTTTTGGCGCTTATTGATATACATCAATCACGACCCTATATACCTATTAAGAGGTATATATTTGATTTTAATTAAGTTTATTCGTAAGGGCTAACCTGCTGAATATCCTGCATTGCCGCGTGAGGTATGAATCGTGCTAGTTTTAACCCCACAGGTTAACTGGATAAGGAATCAGCCATGCTGTCACCCAAGTGGATCAATAATGTGCGTCTACCCTGGCGGGAAGGTTTGTGGCAAATCGAAATCGCCGACGGAAAAATAGCCCGAATTTCAGCTCAACCGCAGCAGCCTTCACCGGTGCAACAATCGCTGGATGGCGAGGGCGGCCTGGCCTGCGCGCCCTTTATTGAGCCACATATTCATCTGGATACCACCCAGACGGCGGGTGAACCGGCATGGAACCAGTCCGGGACGCTGTTTGAAGGGATTGAGCGCTGGGCCGAACGCAAGGCGCTACTCAGCCACGAAGATGTTAAACAACGGGCATTGCAGACGCTGAAGTGGCAGATCGCCAACGGCATTCAGTTTGTCCGCACCCACGTTGACGTGTCAGACCCGTCACTGACGGCGCTGAAAGCGATGCTGGAAGTGAAAGCAGAGATGGCGCCATGGATCACCCTGCAGATTGTGGCGTTTCCTCAGGAAGGCATTCTCTCTTATCCCAACGGCGAAGCGTTGCTGGAGGAGGCGTTGCGGCTGGGCGCAGATGTGGTTGGCGCGATTCCGCATTACGAATTCACCCGCGAATATGGCGTCGAGTCGCTGCATAAAACCTTTGCGCTGGCTAACCGCTACGACCGGCTGATCGATGTTCACTGCGATGAGATCGATGATGAACAGTCGCGCTTTGTGGAAACCGTGGCGGCGCTGGCACATCGCGATGGCAACGGTGCACGCGTGACCGCCAGTCATACCACGGCGATGCACTCCTATAATGGCGCGTATGCCTCACGGCTGTTCCGGCTGCTTAAACTGTCGGGTATTAACTTTGTCGCCAACCCGCTGGTCAATATCCACCTGCAGGGACGCTTTGACACCTATCCTAAGCGGCGCGGGATAACGCGGGTGAAAGAGATGCTGGATGCGGAAATTAACGTCTGCTTCGGCCACGACGATGTGTTTGATCCCTGGTATCCGCTGGGCACTGCCAATATGCTGCAGGTACTGCATATGGGCTTACATGTCTGTCAGCTGATGGGCTATGAGCAGATCGATGCGGGCCTGGATCTGATTACGCATAACAGCGCGAAGACTATGCAGCTGTCAGGCTATGGCATTCAGAGCGGCAACGAGGCCAGTCTGATTATTCTGCCGGCAGAAAGCGGTTTTGATGCGGTGAGAAGGCAGGTTCCGGTGCGCTATTCGGTGCGTCGCGGCGTGGTGGTTGCAGAGACAAAGCCCGCAGAAAGCGAAATTTACTGGCGGGAACGGGAGCGCATCGACTTCCGGCGGTAAACAGCAGGGCGGCGATCACTCGCCGCCCTGAATGATTAATGCATGACGTGACCGTGAGTACGATGACGGCTGACAAAGCCGAGCAGGGCACACATCACAAACACCACGGCGTAGAGCGCGTTAGCCGTCGCCAGTGCGGTATGCACACCACTTTTCTCAACGATAGGCGCCGTGACCACAAAGGTCAGCATGGTGCCGACGGTACCGCAGGTCAGGATGAAGTTCACCAGTTTCGGTGACGCGACCCTGGTCTGCAGCGAGCCGAGCGTGATGATGGTGGTGTAAATCGCGCTGGAGCTGAAGCCCAGCACCATGATGATCCACTTCAGCATGCTGGCATCACTGCTGCTGACAAACCAGTACATCAGCACGGTTGCCAGACCCGCCAGCACCATCAGAATGCGTTGCAGATCGAAGAAGCGCAGCAGGAAGCTGAAGGCCCACATGCCGACCATATAAGCCGTCCAGAAGCTGCCCACCAGTTGTCCGGCGTCATTGATGTTCATGCCCATGACTTTCGTGGCATATTCCGGCACCCAGGAGATAAAGCCGAGCTGGCCCAGAATGTAGCAGAGTGCCGCGACAGCCAGCAGCAGCACGCCCACACCCCATTTTTCTTTCTCAACGGTCGGGCTGTTTTCAGGCTTACGCAGTACCGGGAACTCAACAAACAGCGTCATGATAAAGATGGCGACGTAGATAAAGCCGATGCAGACGTAGACCCAGTACCACGGCAGCTGACGCGCCAGCAGAACCCCTGCCAGTACCGGAAACAGCGTACCCGCCATGCTGAAGAAGGAGTCGGTAAACAGCAGGCGTGAACCACGCTGACGGCCTTCATACATGTGAGTGATCAGGAAGGTGCCGATCGACATGGTAATGCCGCTGACCACGCCCAGGACAAACATACAGAGCGAGAAAATGGTCAGATCGCGGCTGGTCATCAGCCCGATTATCGCCAGCACCATCAGGACGAAGCCGAAAATCAGCTGACGTTTCAGTGGCACAATCACCATCAGCCAGGCGTTCAGGAAAACCGCAGCCAGGATGCCGCTGTTGAGGAAGGTGAAGGTGTTACTCATGCTGGAGATGGGGATCTGGAAATCTTTTGCGATATCGCCCATTACCATGCCGGTAACGATCACCAGCGCGCCGGTCAGCGCGTAGGAGAAGAAGCTTATCCAGGTAAGGCCAATACGATTACGGTTTGTCATGTTCTGAACCTGTTGAGAACCGGGTGCCAAAAAGTGTCAGAAAGTGTAAACGGAACTGTGATCTTAATAAACAAGCAGTGAAATTACTGATCCATATTTCATGTGATGTGTGATTTTAATCACGTAATTGCGGAGGGTTAACGTTTGCTCACCTCATTTGCCCTAACAGCGTAAATATAGGTAAAACGCTGGCTCCTGGAATAGAGTCTCTTTACAATCAATCACGTTTTTGTGCCCGCTCTCCCAGGTAAGGAATCTCTCATGTTCAAACGTACTTTAACAGCGGCCATCACCCTGTTAGCGCTCTCTTCCGTTTCCGCCCAGGCGCTGGCCGCAAAAGGTGACACCCACGTTCTGCTCACCACCTCCGCCGGCAATATCGAACTCGAACTGAATAACCAAAAAGCGCCGGTCTCTGTGAAAAACTTCGTTGATTACGTCAACAACGGTTTTTACAACAACACTATTTTTCACCGCGTGATCCCGGGCTTTATGGTGCAGGGTGGTGGTTTCACCACTGACATGCAGCAGAAGCAGACCAACGCGCCGATTAAGAATGAAGCGGACAATGGCCTGCGTAACCTTCGCGGCACCATCTCTATGGCGCGTACCGCCGATAAAGACAGTGCGACCAGCCAGTTCTTCCTCAACGTCGCGGATAATGCCTTCCTCGACCACGGACAGCGTGATTTTGGCTACGCCGTATTTGGTAAGATTGTGAAAGGTCAGGATGTGGTTGAAAAAATTTCTCAGGTACCGACCAAAGATGTGGGTCCTTACCAGAATGTTCCGTCCAAACCGGTAGTTATCCTCTCCGCTAAAGTCCTGCCTTAACGCTTTTCGTCGCCATCTGCGGATGGCGACCGCCTGCCGCCTCCGGCAAAGCCAGAAATTGCTCTTATACTTAGGGCAAAAACCTGAGCAGGAGGCGGCATGGCGAACAAACTCACCGAAAAACAGAAGGTCACCCTGTGGCAACAGCGGCGTAGCGCCAGCTATCAGGCCAGCTGCCGGCTGGAAGGCTTCTCGCCGAATGAAACCAGCGTCAACAGCGATGATGCAGCCGCACGTCTGGCGTCACTGAGGAGGCAATATGGACTCTAATACCGCCGTCAGTCAGGATCCCTACCTGTGGCAGCATGACAATGTGCTGAAAAATCTGCCCGATATTCATGACGCTGCGCAGCTGCGCAAGGCGGAGCTGAGCTTTAGTGCGGCGCGCGCCGCCACGCTGGAGCTGGGTCCCCGTAATGCCGGGTTGCCTTACCTGCGTCAGATCCATCGCACGCTGTTTCAGGATGTCTACAGCTGGGCAGGTGAACTGCGCACTATCGATATCTGGCGTGATGAGACGCCGTTCTGTCATTTCGAATATATTGAAAAGGAAGGCAATGCCCTGATGGCCGCGCTGGAAGAGGAGAAGGGATTAGCTGATCTGCCGCGTGACGAATTTATTCAGCGCCTCGCTCACTACTATTGCGAAATCAATATGCTGCATCCTTTCCGCCACGGAAACGGTCGGGCACAGCGGATTTTCTTTGAACAGCTGGCGCTGCATGCCGGATATCTGCTGAACTGGGAAGAGACGGATGCTGAAAACTGGAAAGCGGCTAATCAGGCCGGTGTGGCCGGAGACCTGGCCCCGCTGGAGCAGGTCTTTGCGAAAGTGGTGAGTGAGGCGGCCTGACCGCGTAGAATAGCGGCGCGGTTTATCATTCTGGACACGTCATGCTGCTGATTATCGACAATTACGACTCCTTTACCTGGAATCTTTATCAATACTTCTGCGAGCTGGGCGCGCAGGTTCAGGTGGTACGAAATGATGCCATCACCCTGGAACAGATGGCGGTGCTACCATTGACGCATCTGGTGATTTCCCCAGGCCCCTGCACGCCATCGGAGTCAGGCATCTCTCTGGCAGCGATCAGGCACTTCGCCGGGCAGCTGCCGGTGCTGGGCGTCTGCCTGGGCCATCAGGCGATTGCGCAGGCGTATGGCGCACAGGTGGTGCGTGCGCGTCAGGTAATGCACGGCAAAACCTCCGCGATTCAGCACACCGGCCAGGGCGTGTTCCGCAATCTCAATAATCCCCTTACTGTGACCCGCTATCACTCGCTGATTGTGCAGCGCGATTCTCTGCCTGACGCATTCGAGGTGACTGCCTGGACGGTGCGTGACGGCGAGCCTGACGAGATTATGGGATTCCGCCATAAAACCCTGGCGCTGGAAGGCGTACAGTTCCATCCCGAAAGCATTCTCAGCGAGCAGGGACATCAGTTGCTGCGCAATTTCCTTGAGCAATAAGTTGCCTTTGAGTGGTTTTTTATGCATATTTTGTGATTATTATTTCAAGGCAGCACAACAATCATTCAGATGGGGTTACTAATGGCAGCGGAAAAAATTGCGGTCACGCGGGAGACGTTCGATAACGTTATTTTGCCTGTTTATGCACCTGCGCAGTTCGTGCCGGTAAAAGGCAAGGGCAGTCGCGTATGGGATCAGCAGGGCAAAGAGTATATCGATTTCTCGGGTGGTATTGCCGTCACCGCACTTGGACACTGTCATCCTGCGCTGGTAGAGACGCTGAAAAGCCAGGGCGAGACGCTGTGGCACACCAGCAACGTTTTCACCAACGAACCGGCGTTGCGCCTCGCCAGTAAGTTAATCCAGGCAACCTTTGCTGATCGCGTCTTCTTTGCCAACTCCGGTGCCGAAGCCAACGAAGCCGCGTTTAAGCTGGCGCGCTATTACGCCTGCAAACGTCACAGTCCGTTCAAAAGTAAGATTATTGCTTTCCATAACGCCTTTCATGGCCGGACGCTGTTTACCGTTACGGTCGGCGGACAGCCAAAGTATTCTGACGGGTTCGGGCCGAAACCGGCGGACATCGTCCACGTGCCGTTCAATGACCTGGATGCGGTAAAAGCGGTGATTGACGATCATACCTGCGCCATCGTGGTTGAACCGATTCAGGGTGAGGGCGGTGTCGTGCCCGCGACACAGGCGTTTATGCAGGGACTGCGTGAGCTTTGCGATCAGCATCAGGCGCTGCTGGTGCTGGATGAAGTGCAGAGTGGTATGGGACGCAGCGGCAAGCTGTTCACCTATGAGCATTATGGCATTCAGCCCGATATTCTGACCTCAGCCAAAGCGCTGGGCGGCGGTTTCCCGGTCAGCGCCATGCTGACGACCAACGAGATCGCCTCGACCATGGCGCCGGGCGTGCATGGCACCACGTATGGTGGCAATCCACTGGCCTGTGCTATCGCCGAAACGGCGCTGGATATCATCAATACGCCGGAGGTGCTGGCGGGTGTGGAGAGGCGTCGTCAGCACTTTGTCACGGCGCTGGAGGCCATCGACGCGAAGTATGATCTGTTCAGCGACATTCGCGGCAAAGGGCTGCTGATTGGTGCAGCGCTGAAACCTCAGCATGCCGGCAGGTCACGCGACATTCTGAATGCCGCCGCCGCTGAAGGCGTGATGGTGCTGGTAGCCGGCACCGACGTGATGCGTTTTGCCCCGTCACTGATTATCGAACCGGCCGACATTGAAGAGGGCATGAGCCGCTTCGCCACCGCCGTCGGCAACGTACTCAACGGCTAGATTAGTTTTTACGTAAGCGTCTGATTAGCCAGCGGCCATGTTGCGGTCGCTGGTTCCACGCCAGCGATGAAATGGTGTACATCACGCTCAGATGATCGAGAATGCGCCGTACATGCTGCTCCACCACCGTGATCGGTCCCTCGCTGATATTCTCCAGGTCATCCAGCAGATTCACCTGTGAGCTTTCACCATCATATTCCAGCCGCTGCTGACACCGCTGCAGCGCGATTTCACAGGATTGCAGATAGCGTTCAGCCAGTGCGCTCGTCAGCATGGTGTGCTCCCGCGCCAGAATCGTTATCGCATTGATATGCTCAACAATAAACTGGCTGTGCGTGACCCAGAGTCGCATATCACTCAGATAGCGGGAGTTAAACGCCGGTTCCTGCATCGCCTGATTGAGTGAGTTAAATAGCGCATTGTGTGCCTGATTAACCTTCACGCGCTGATAAGCCAGTTTCTCTGGTGACTGTTCGTCGCCCAGCAACAGCCGCAGAGCATCCTGATAGGTTTCCAGCGCATCATGGGCATTTTGCCGCAGTAAGCCGCTCTGCCACTGCGGCCACAGCCACAGCATTCCGCCGAAGGCGATCAGACAGCCCATCAGCGTATCCATCAGTCGCGGCAGCAGGAACTGCGCGCCATTCAGCGACAGCAGTTGAAGCGAGTAAACCGCCGTGACCGTAAAGCCAATCATCGACCAGCCATAGAACTGGCGGGTAAAGCGATAGCTGATAAAGGTTATCGCCAGCATGATCATCAGCACCAGCGATTCCGGCACCGCCAGGCGCAGCGTCGCGGCCGCGATGACCAGACCAGCAAAGGTGCCCAGCGCCCGGTGCTGGATGCGGACACGGGTGGCGCTGTAGCCGTTCTGGCTGACGAACATAATGGTCATCAGGATCCAGTAGGGTTTGGGGATGTTGAAGAACAGCGCCAGCGCGCTGCCCAGCATCAGCATCACCGCAAAGCGTCCGGCAGTGCGCAGCGCCGAGGAGCGGAACGAAAGATAACTGCGCAGTGCCGGTAACAGCGGCAGACGACGCTGACGGTCCGCCATGAGATCGCGCTGATACAGGGGTTTCTGCGTGCGCAGAACCCGCGCAATGCGGTTGAAGTGGTAAAGACAGAAGTTACCCACCGGATTGTCGGGATGCTGATGCGCGATCTTCTCCAGCGCGCCGAGCTGTTTATCCATCGCAAAGCGGTCGGGTAGCTGGTGATAAAGGATGTTATCCGCCAGCACCCGCAGCCGGGCTGAAATGGTTTTGGCATTCCAGCGGATCACCGCTTCCGCATGGCTCTGTTCGACCAGCTTCTGCACTTCTTCCGGCCGATGCAGGCTGACCGAGATATGTTCCTGCAGATCCAGCGCGACCTGAAAGGCGCGCGTCAGCCGTTTATGGCTGTGATCGCGACTTGCCGACAGCATATGCATCTGCTGATAACAGGTGTTAATCAGATCGACCACTTTTTGCTGACGGGCCAGCAGCGGTGGCAGTGCCTTTTCCGGGTCGGTCAGCTGCGTCAGCAGGGTATATTTGGCGTCGCAGTAGTTAGCCAGCTCGCGGTAGATTAGGCTCAGGCTCTCGCGCATCGGCTGCTCTTTCCACAGCCAGAACCAGAACCAGTTGAACAGCCCGTACCACAGCGTGCCGCCGATATAGAGCAGCGGGGGAACATAGATTGGCATGCGGCCAATCAGGCTCAGGGTAAAGATGGCGGCAATCAGGGTGCCGGGCAGCAGACGAGCATGCAGCGGGCTGATCTCGCCGGTAACGCCGAGCAATAAGGGCATGGCAAACAGGATCAGCGGCAGCGGAATAGCATGCAGGGTAAGCCACTGCATCAGAAAGCTGCCGAGGGCAAACAGGCTGCCGCCAACGATCAGGCGTTTGAAGAAGCGTTTATGCGGGGTATCCAGACCGGCGATGTTGCAGCAGGCGGGCACTAATGAGAACAGGAGACCTTTTTGCAGGTCGCCAGCCAGCCAGCCCAGCGCCACCGGCAGACAGAGCACCAGCGTTTGCCGCAAGGCGTAGTTAACTTCAGGATGGTAAATAATTCGACGCCACATCGGCCCAACACAAACAATAACGGCGTGATGTTGCCATCACGCCGTGGGTGACAGGAATTAGCGGGTGCCGTAAACGACGATGGTTTTGCCGTGTGCGGAGATCAGGTTCTGATCTTCCAGCATCTTCAAAATACGGCCCACGGTTTCACGTGAACAACCAACAATCTGGCCAATTTCCTGACGCGTGATTTTGATTTGCATGCCGTCGGGATGCGTCATGGCATCTGGCTGCTTCGCCAGGTTGAGCAGGGTCTGTGCAATGCGTCCGGTGACGTCGAGGAAAGCGAGGTTACCCACTTTTTCAGACGTGACCTGCAGGCGACGCGCCATCTGCGATGAGAGTCGCATCAGGATGTCAGGGTTAACCTGGATCAGCTGACGGAATTTCTTGTAAGAAATCTCCGCCACTTCGCACGCACTTTTCGCACGCACCCAGGCGCTGCGCTCCTGGCCTTCTTCGAACAGGCCAAGCTCACCAATAAAATCGCCCTGATTCAGGTAGGAAAGAATCATCTCTTTGCCTTCTTCATCTTTAATCAGAACCGCGACGGAACCTTTAACGATGTAGTAAAGCGTTTCTGCTTTTTCACCTTGGTGAATCAGCGTACTTTTGGATGGATACTTGTGAATATGGCAATGGGACAGGAACCATTCGAGTGTAGGGTCTGTTTGCGGTTTGCCGAGAACCATTCGCTATTATCCTCTGTTGTAATCGTGCCCAAAATACAGGGGGCAGTTTTCCCTGTCAGGCGGTGAAAGCTTCAAGCGTTTCCATTTCAGGAAATTATTCGGGCCGCATCAGGCGCAGTGCGCATCATCCTTCCCGGCTTCGCCATCGGGTGACGAAAAATATTTTCAGCACTGTTTGTAGCACAGCTTTTGCCGACTGTCTTCTGTTGTCTCGCTTCAGCTATAGGCGGATTTCTCTGGATTGCTGTTTACCAGGCGAAAGCGTACTCTGGCGAGAAAACAGCGTATTCCGGAGCAAAAATCATGCAGGCAAGAGTGAAATGGGTAGAAGGGCTGACATTCCTCGGAGAATCCTCATCCGGCCATCAGATACTGATGGATGGAAATTCGGGTGATAAAGCGCCCAGCCCAATGGAGATGGTGCTGATGGCGGCCGGCGGATGCAGCGCGATTGACGTGGTTTCAATTCTGCAAAAAGGCCGCAACGATGTGGCTGATTGTGAAGTAAAACTGACCTCAGAACGTCGTGAAGAGGCGCCGCGAATCTTTACGCACATCAACCTGCATTTTATCGTGAGTGGTAAAGGGCTCCAGGATAAAGCGGTCTCACGCGCGGTGGATCTTTCTGCTGAAAAATATTGTTCGGTGGCCATTATGCTGGGTAAAGGTGTGACGATTACCCATAGCTATGAAGTCATTGAGCTGTAACAGGCTGAGGGGCCGTTAAAGTCACGGGCAAAATCTGAGCCAGCCCGGTGTCAGGCGGCTCCCTGCGTGTGGAACGTACGTGTTGCTGTCAGATTCACCCTGATCAGGTCCAGTCACTCGGCTGAGAAGCCATGACTGGCCTTTTATTCAATCCGTTTGCCTTCCATCAGTCGCTTCACCAGCGGACCCATGATCAACTCCATCGCCAGACCCATTTTGCCGCCGGGCACTACCAGCGTATTGATGTGCGAGATAAACGAACCCTGCAGCATCGCCAAAAGGTAGGGGAAGTCGATATCTTCCAGCGCCTGAAAGTGAATCACCACAAAGCTCTCATCCAGTGACGGAATGGCGCGGGCAGCGAATGGGTTTGAGGTATCGACAGTCGGGACGCGTTGAAAGTTGAGGTGAGTGCGTGAGAACTGTGGCGTGATGAAATTGATGTAATCTTCCATCGAGCGCACCACGGAATCCATCACCGCTTCGCGTGAATGACCGCGCTCGCCGGTGTCGCGCACCAGCTTCTGAATCCACTCCAGATTAACAATCGGCACCACGCCCACCAGCAGATCGACCTGTTCCGCCACGTTGTGCTGCGCCGTCACCACGCCGCCATGCAGGCCTTCATAAAAGAGAATGTCGGTGTTCTGCGGCAGCGGCTGCCAGGGCGTAAAGGTGCCGGGCACCTGATTCCACGGCACGGCTTCATCGTAGGTGTGCAGATATTTACGTGATTGGCCCTGTCCGCTTTGACCATACTCTTTAAAGCTCTGCTCCAGCAGACCAAAGTCATTGGCTTCCGGGCCGAAGTAGCTGACATGACGTCCTAAATCGCGCGCCTTACGAATTGCCATATCCATTTCCGGGCGGGTAAAGCGGTGAAAGCTGTCACCTTCCAGTTCGGCCGCATGGAGATCGAGCTGCTGAAAGATTTTGCGAAACGCGAGGCTGGTGGTGGTGGTTCCTGCGCCGCTGGAACCGGTCACCGCGATAATGGGATGACGTGCAGACATAGAAAAGCTCCCTGTGAGGTCGGGCGATGAGCATTGTTATCATGAAATGATGCCGGGTGCATCAGCCGCGAAATTCTTTGCGTGGCATGATGTTGACCGATTCATGCAGTTCCGACCACACCAGCACCACTTCACCGGTTTCCAGCTGGCGTCGCACATCAGCTACTTTGTCCAGCAGGCTGCGTTCCTGCTCGCCGTAGTCTGTGCCTTCGCGTAGTACAAAGGTTTCAATCAGATTTTCAAGGGTCTCTGGTGAGACCTGTTGCCAGGGAATAATCACGTGATCAGTTATCCAGAAAAGGGGCGATCCACTGCGGGATGCGCTGTTCCAGCCACATTTCAGGCTGGCGTAACGTCCCGCCGACAAAACCTACGTGGCCGCCGTGGGGGGTCAGTTGATAAGTAATAGTGGCAGATAATTGGCTGCTGTGCGGGATCACTTCATCACTCATAAAGGGATCATCTTTGGCGTGGATGATCAGCAGCGGTTTCTCTGTGTGCTTCAGCCAGGGCATAGCGCTGGCGCGATGATAGTAATCTGCTGCATCAACAAAACCGTGGGCGCGGGCGGTAATCGCATCATCAAAATCGCGCAGTCGCCGCAGCGCTTTGAGTTGCGTCAGATTGACCGGCAGCGTGTCCGGCCAGGCATGCAGTTTGCGGCGGGCATTCTTCTTGAGCTGCGCCAGCAAGTAGTACTGATAGAAACGTGAGAAGCCGCGTTCCAGTTTCACGCTGCACGGTTCCAGCAGCAGCGGAGCGGAGACAATCACGGCCGCATCCACCTCAGCGGCTGTGCCCTGCTGGCCCAGCAGGCAGCCCAGCATGTTGCCGCCCAGTGAGAAACCGACGGCGGCGGTGGGAACGTGACCCCAGCGGCTGCGCAGCCAGTGCAGGAAGAAGCGGGCATCTTCAGTTTCGCCGGAGTGGTAGATGCGGTTCAGCCGGTTAGGTTCGCCGCTACAGCCGCGAAAATGCATCACCACTGCCAGCCAGCCGCGCGCGCGGCATACCGCCATCAGGCCATGAATATAGGGGCTGTGAAAGCTGCCCTCCAGGCCATGAAACAGGACAACGCGCGGTTTATGCTTTGCCAGCTGCGGATCTTCGCTCCATGCGAGATCAATGAAGTCGCCATCCGGCAGATCGAGGCGCTGCCAGTGAGGATCGACCGTGATACGGCGACGCAACAGGCGCGGCAGCATTGTCTGCAGGTGCGCGTTGCGCAGACTGTCAGGTGGCGTGAAGTGCTCGTTTTCCGGTCCGGTAAATTTCATGTGGTAAAAGCTTGTCTGTTCCATATCACACTGTTAGCTTCGATAAGTTTTTTCTTGCAGGGTAAGGAGTACCCGATTGCCATGGAACTGAGTCTTTTCTTATCAATGTTGGGATTTCTTTGGGTCGCGGCCATTACGCCAGGTCCCAATAATATGTTACTCACCGCCTCGGGCGCTAATTTTGGCTTTCTGCGCACTATTCCGCTGATGATCGGCATCATGATCGGCATGCAGGTGATGCTGCTGATGGTGGCTTTTGGCGTAGGCGGTCTGATCCTGCTCTATCCATCGCTGCATCTGGTACTGAAGATCGCCGGTAGCCTCTATCTGCTCTGGCTGGCGTGGAAGATAGCGACGTCCAGTTATGAAAAGCTGGAAACTGACCAGGCGCCGGATGCGCCGATGCCGTTCTGGCAGGGTGGGTTGCTGCAGCTGATCAATCCCAAGGCCTGGCTGATGGCGCTGGGTGCGGTCGCCAGCTTCAGTCTGGCCGGTGATGCATATCGCCATTCGGTCATGGCGATAAGCGTCGGCATGTTTCTGGTTAATCTGGTCTCGGGCGTGATCTGGATGGGATTTGGCGCGATGATCGGCCGCATCCTGCGCAGCCGACGCGCCTGGAAAATCTTTAACCTCGCCATGGGGCTGCTGACTGCGGCCTGCGTGCTGTTAATCTGGCACTGAGTTAACTGGATGCGCGTTCGACGCGCGTCCAGGGCAGCACCTCACGAATCACTGGCGCGTTCGGATTACGAATCTTCTGCAGCAGCAGCTGCACACTGCGCGCGCCCAGTTGGTTCATCGGTTGCTCGATGGTGGTCAGTGGCGGATTGAGGCTGCGGGTAAACGACACACCATCAAACCCGACCACCGCCAGATCTTCCGGCACGCGCAGACCCGCTTCCAGCGCCGCATGCACCACGCCCACCGCCAGCACGTCTGACACCGCAAACACTGCGTCCGGCGGTTCCGGTAGCGCCATGAGTTCTCTCAGTGCCTGGCTGCCCGCCTCACAGGAGATCTCGTAGGTATAGGAGATGCCGGACCATGCATATCCCAGCTCCTCAATTGCCTGCCGGTAACCCTTTTCCCGATGATGTGAGTACAGGTAACGCATATCGCCATTGACCAGCCCGATGCGTTTACGCCCTTTCCCGGCGAGATAATGGACGGTGTCGCGGGCTGCCTCCTGGTGATCAATGCTGACTGAGGAAGCGGGGATATCCGGATCAAATTCACAGCACTGCACCCAGGGCGCACCGGCGATCAGCGCCTGTAAATCCGGTAAGCCTGAAGCAGCATCCATGGTAATAACGCCATCCACCACTTTCCCGGTCAACAGGGAGAGATAGGCGGCTTCACGCTGAAGCTTCGAGGCGGAGTTGCAGAGCAGGATGTGATAACCGTGCAGTTCTGCTTCGGCCTCAATGCCCTGCACCACGCGTGAACAGAAGGGATTAGTGATATCCGATATCAGCACCAGCAGCATGTGGCTTTGCGCCGTGCGCAACTGACGCGCCAGTAAGTTGGGCTGATAGTCGCAGGCAGAGATGGCCGCCAGAACTTTCTCACGCGTATCGGGCTTTACGCCGGGATGCGCGTTGAGAACCCGCGATACTGTGGCTTTGGAAACGCCAGCCAGCTGAGCGACTTTCTCGATCGACATCGGATTCAGAGACCTTAACAGGCAATCATTGGGAACGCATATGAATAGCACAGGCACAATGTGAGCGCCTGACATTTTTGCTTACTTTAGCTATTTTCAGCATTTGCGATTTTCAGCTTAGTTTTGCAGATAGTGATCTAAGAACTTATTTCTATTAGGGATAATTTTTAATTCCTTTGTGAAACTATCGCGCGCAGAGACACTGCCTCTACGATTAAAAGGGTGGGGTAGTGATCATGGCAGCAACACGTTTAACTTTCTTAGCCGCAGCGCTGGCGCTGATGGCATTTCGGGCTGATGCAGTCAATGTCACTGTCGCGTACCAGACCTCTGCCGAACCGGCGAAAGTGGCACAGGCTGATAACAGTTTTGCCAAAGAGAGCGGGGCCAGCGTCGACTGGCGTAAGTTTGACAGCGGTGCAGGCGTATTACGCGCGCTGGCGTCCGGCGACGTCCAGATTGGTAACATCGGTTCCAGCCCGTTAGCGGTCGCGGCGGCGCAGAAGCTGCCAATTGAAGCCTTTTTACTTGCCTCTCAGCTGGGCAACTCTGAAGCGCTGGTAGTGAAGAAGAACATCACCACACCCAAAGATCTTATCGGCAAGCGCATCGCAGTGCCGTTCATCTCTACTACCCATTACAGCCTGTTGGCTGCACTGAAGCACTGGGGCATTCAACCGTCGCAGGTACAGCTGGTTAATCTGCAGCCGGCTGCGATTATCGCGGCCTGGCAGCGTGGCGACATTGATGGCGCTTACGTCTGGGCGCCTGCGGTGAATGAACTGGAAAAACAGGGCAAGGTGCTGACCGACTCAGCGGAAGTGGGGAGCTGGGGATCGCCGACGCTGGATGTCTGGGTGGTTCGTAAAGATTTCGCTGAGCAGCATCCGGAGATCGTGACCGCCTTTGCCCGCAGCGCGCTTGATGCGCAGCAGGCCTACCTTAACAGTCCCGACGGCTGGCTGAAGCAGCCTGATAACCTTAGCAAACTCTCTCGCCTCAGCGGGGTGCCGGAAGCGCAGGTGCCGGATCTGGTGAAGGGCAATACCTACCTCACGGCGCAGCAGCAGGTTGAGCAGCTGGGCAAACCGGTCAATAAAGCAATTGTCGATACTGCGCAGTTCCTGAAAGCGCAGGGCAGAGTGCCTCAGGCGGATAACGACTACAGCAGCTACGTGACCTCCCGTTTCGTCGCGCCATTAGTTAAACCCTAAGGAGGCACTATGCTGCGTATTGCTCACCTTAATGCACGTTATGCCGGACAGCCGGTGTTGCAGGATATCAATCTGCAGCTGGACAGCCATGAACTGCTGGTGGTGCTCGGTCCTTCCGGCTGCGGTAAAACCACGTTGCTGAATCTGGTTGCCGGATTTCTGCCGGTGGAATCGGGCAGCATCACGCTGGATAACCAGCCAGTAACGGGGCCTGGTGCCGAGCGCGGCGTGGTGTTTCAGAATGAAGGCTTACTGCCATGGCGTAACGTGCTGGATAACGTCGCTTTTGGCCTGCAGCTGGCGGGGATGTCGCGCCCGGCGCGCGAGGCCATCGCGCGGAAGCTCATCAGGCAGGTGGGGCTGGAGGGTGCGGAGAAGCGCGCCATCTGGCAGTTGTCCGGCGGTCAGCGTCAGCGGGTAGGTATTGCGCGTGCGCTCGCCACCGATCCGCAACTGCTGCTGCTGGATGAGCCTTTCGGCGCACTCGATGCCTTTACCCGCGAGCAGATGCAGACCCTGCTGCTGACGCTGTGGCGCGACAGCGGTAAACAGATCCTGCTGATTACGCACGATATTGAAGAGGCTATTTTTTTGGCCAGTGAACTGATTCTGTTGTCGCCAGGACCGGGCCGCATCGTGGAGCGGTTACGTCCCGGCTTTGGTCAGCGCTTTGCCGCAGGCGAGTCGTGCCGCAGCATCAAATCCGATCCGCAGTTTATCGCCCAGCGCGAATATGTACTGAGCCGGGTATTTGATCAGCGGGAGGCGTTTGCATGAGCGCATTAATCCACGACAAGTCTCTGCCAGTGCGCCGTCGTTTGCGCTGGCCGTTTTCAACCGCCTTTACGCTAAGCATGCTGAGTCTCTCTTTGCTGTTGCTGCTCTGGTGGGGTGTGACTGCGCTGGGTCTGATTGCTCCGCTGTTCCTGCCGTCACCCCAGCAGGTGTTCAGCAAGCTGCTGCTGATTGCCAGCGCGCAGGGCTTTATGGATGCCACGCTGTGGCAGCATCTGGCCGCCAGCCTGACACGGATGCTGATTGCGCTGACGGCGGCGGCCGCCATCGGCATTCCTGTGGGAATTCTGATGGGTCTCAGCCCGGTAGCACGCGGGATACTCGATCCGCTTATCGAAATCTATCGCCCGATTCCGCCACTCGCCTATCTGCCGCTGATGGTGATCTGGTTCGGCATTGGTGAGACGTCGAAAATCCTGCTGATCTACCTGGCCATCTTCGCGCCGGTGACACTCTCCACTCTGGCTGGGGTGCGAAACACCCAGCATGTGCGGATTCGTGCGGCACGCTCGCTGGGGGCTAACCGCTGGCAGTTGCTGCGCTGGGTGATTCTGCCGGGCGCGCTGCCAGAAATTCTCACCGGTCTGCGCATCGGGCTGGGGGTGGGCTGGTCAACGCTGGTGGCAGCGGAGCTGATTGCTGCCACGCGGGGCCTCGGTTTTATGGTGCAGTCAGCGGGAGAGTTTCTCGCCACCGATGTGGTGCTGGCGGGTATCGCAGTGATCGCTTTTATCGCTTTTAGCTTAGAACTTGGGCTTCGCGCGTTGCAGCGCCGTCTGACGCCCTGGAGTGGAGAACAATCATGAATGAACGTCTGCGTTTTACCCCGCTTGGTCCTTACATCGGCGCACAGGTCTCTAACCTGGATGTCTCTCGCCCATTGAGTGATGCGCAGTTTGAGCAGCTTTATCATGGTCTGCTGCGTCACCAGGTGCTGTTTCTGCGTGACCAGAAGATTACGCCGGAACAGCATCGTGCACTGGCGATCCGCTTTGGCGACCTGCATATCCATCCGGTCTATCCGCATGCGGAGGGCGTCGAAGAGATTATCGTCCTCGATACCCATCAGGATAATCCGCCGGATAATGACAACTGGCACACGGATGTCACCTTTATTGAGACACCACCCGCTGTCGCGCTGCTGGCCTCGAAGGTGTTACCGGAGTCGGGAGGTGACACGCTCTGGACCAGCGGGGTGGCGGCTTACGAGGCGCTGTCGGCGCCCTTTAAGCAGTTGCTGGCAGGTCTTTACGCCGAGCATGATTTCAAAAAGTCATTCCAGGAGTATAAGTACCGTAAAAGCGAGGAGGAGCACCAGCGCTGGCAGCAGGCGGTGGCGAAACATCCGCCGGTGCAGCACCCCGTGATCCGCACGCATCCGGTCAGCGGTAAAAAAGCGCTGTTTGTGAATGAGGGTTTTACCACGCGGATCGTGGATTTAAGCGAGAAGGAGAGTGATGCGGTGCTGAGCTTCCTGTTTGCGCACGCCACCAAACCGGAGTTTCAGGTGCGCTGGCGCTGGCAGCCAGACGATCTGGCTATCTGGGATAATCGGGTCACGCAGCATTATGCCAATGCCGACTACTATCCTGCGCGGCGGATCATGCAGCGCGCAACCGTGCTGGGTGATAAACCCCGTTAAAAGAGACGCTCCCCGCTCGTGGGGAGCGTATTTTTATGAGGCCATAATCTGTTCGAGTTGTTCCTGCGCTTCCAGCCACGCCATCTCAACCTCCTCCAGCGCAGATTTACTCTCTGCCTGACGCTGCAGCGCAGTGGTCAGGTCCGCTTTACGGCTCTGATCATAAATCGCACTGTCTGAGAGCTGAGCTTCGGCATCGGCCAGCTGGCTCTGCCACTTGCTCATCTGCTTTTCCAGCTTCTCTATCTCTTTGCGCAGCGGCTGGGTCTGGGTGCGAAGTTCGGCATCCCGGCGCTTCTGATCTTTACGCGCCTGGGCACTGTTGCCGTTATCCTGCTTTGGTGCGGCATCCTGTTGCGCCTGCTGCTTCTGCAGATCGCTCAGCCATTGCTGATAATCATCGAGGTCACCTTCAAACACATCCACTTTGCCATCGTGCACCAGATAGAGATCGTCGGTGGTCGCGCGCAGCAGGTGACGGTCGTGTGAGACCACGACCAGGGCACCTTCGAAGTCGATCAGCGCTTCGGTCAGCGCCTGGCGCATATCAAGATCAAGGTGGTTGGTAGGTTCATCCAGCAGCAGCAGGTTAGGGCGCTGCCAGACAATCAGCGCCAGCACCAGTCGCGCTTTCTCTCCGCCGGAGAAGCGCTCGGTGTTCTCAGTGACTTTGTCGCCACGGAAATCGAAGCCGCCCAGGTAGTCGCGCAGTTGCTGTTCCAGTACTTTAGGCGCTATGCGTGCCAGATGCTGCAGCGGCGACTCATCAGCCCGCAGGTACTCCAGCTGATGTTGGGCGAAGTAACCAAGCTTGATCCCTTTCGCCAGCCCCATCTTGCCATCCATCGCTTCCAGCTCTCCCGCCAGCAGCTTAATCAGGGTCGATTTACCGGCACCGTTACGACCCAGCAAGCCAATGCGCGAGCCTGGCACCAGGTTGAGCTTGATGGCGTCGAGAATAATACGATCGCCATAACCTGCGGTGACCTTCTCCATTTTCATCAGCGGATTAGGCAGGTTTTCCGGCTTGCGGAAGGTGAAGCTAAAGGGGTTGTCGACATGGGCAGGCGCGATCATCTCCATGCGCTCCAGCATCTTGATACGGCTCTGTGCCTGCTTCGCCTTAGTGGCCTGAGCACGGAAGCGATCAATGTAGCTGTGCAAGTGCGCCACTTTCTCCTGCTGGCTCTCATACAGCGCCTGTTGCTGAGCCAGTTTGGCGACGCGCTGCCGTTCAAAGGAGCTGTAGTTGCCGGTGTATTCGAACATCGACTCCTGTTCGATATGGATAATTTTGTCGATGACCGGATCGAGGAAATCACGATCGTGCGAGATCAGGATCAGCGTGCCTTCATAACTCTTCAGCCAGCGCTCCAGCCAAATGACCGCATCGAGATCGAGGTGGTTGGTCGGTTCATCCAGTAGCAGCAGATCGGAACGACAAATCAGCGCCTGTGCCAGGTTGAGGCGCATGCGCCAGCCACCGGAGAAGTCGCTGACCGGACGCTGCAGCTGTTCCTGGCTGAAGCCCAGACCATGCAGCAGGCTTGAGGCGCGCGCATGGATGCTCCATGCCTGCACCGCATCCAGCTTGCCATGCAGCAGCGCGATAGCATTGCCATCGTCGCGGAGATTAGCGTCTGCCAGTTCAGCTTCAAGCTGACGGAACTGGCGGTCGCCATCGATCACGTACTCCAGCGCGGCTTTATCCAGCGCAGGGGTTTCCTGATTCACCCAGGCCAGCGCCCAGTGAGTGGGGAATGTGACGGTACCGGCATCGCTGGTGATTTCACCTTTTAACAGCGACAGCAGCGTGGATTTTCCACAGCCGTTTTTACCCACCAGCCCGACCTTCTGGCCGGGATTAATGGTGGCGGTGGCGTTGTCGAGCAGGACGCGGATGCCGCGGCGAATTTGTAAGGCTGAGAAGACAATCATGTAAGCGCCGTATCGTCAGAATATGTTAATTTACTGGCAACATAATGAGATTTTGCTGCGTCGTGCATGGTAGCGGAAAACCGCACCAATGACGACGCTTTGGAGGGAAAGGATGTCGCAGCCACCCAGGGTTTTGCTGCTTTATGCTCACCCGGAATCACAGGATTCGATCGCGAATCGGATTTTGCTACAGCCGGCTCAGGCTCTGGAACATGTCACCGTGCACGATCTGTACGCGGCCTATCCGGATTTTTTTATCGATATTCATCATGAACAACAATTACTGCGCGAACATGACGTCATCATTTTCCAGCATCCAATCTATACCTATAGCTGTCCGGCGCTGCTGAAAGAGTGGCTGGACAGGGTCCTGTCACGCGGCTTCGCCAATGGCGTGGATGGCAATGCGCTGGAAGGAAAGTACTGGCGCAGCGTGGTCACGACCGGAGAACCGGAAAGTGCCTTTAAACAACAGGGTCTGAACCGCTATTCGCTTAACGACATTATGCGTCCTTTTGAGCTGACCGCGCAGATGTGCCGTATGCACTGGATGCCGCCGATGATTATTTACATGGCGCGTCGTCAGAGTCCTGAATTAATGAAAAATTACGCTCGCGCCTATGGTGACTGGCTGGCAGCACCGCTGCCGAATGGAGGGGTATAGATGGAAGGGCAAACGCTGCTGACCGCCGGGGTGATTTATCTGGTCGCGGCGGTATTGATTGTACCGGTGGCAGCGCGCCTCGGTATTGGTGCTGTTCTGGGTTATCTGGTGGCGGGCATCGCCATCGGCCCGTGGGGATTAGGCTTTATCAGCGACGTCGATGAGATTCTCCACTTCTCTGAGCTCGGTGTGGTTTTCCTGATGTTTATTATCGGGCTGGAGCTGAATCCGGCAAAGCTGTGGGCGCTGCGCCGCTCCATTTTTGGCGTCGGCGCAGCGCAGGTCATCTTCTCAGCAGCCATTCTCGGCGGCTTATTGTGGCTGACCGCCTTTAGCTGGCAGGCTGCGATCATCGGCGGTATAGGTCTGGCGATGTCCTCGACCGCCATGGCGCTGCAGCTGATGATGGATAAGGGCATGAACCGCAGCGAAGCGGGGCAACTGGGCTTTTCAGTGCTGCTGTTTCAGGATATCGCGGTGATTCCTGCCCTGGCGCTGATCCCGCTGCTGGCCGGAACCGACAGCGGTCATATCGACTGGATGAAGGTCGGCATGAAAGTGCTGGCGTTTGCCGGGATGCTGGTGGGCGGACGCTATCTGCTGCGGCCGATCTTCCGCTACATCGCTGCATCGGGCGTGCGCGAGGTCTTTACCGCAGCTTCGCTGTTGCTGGTGCTGGGTTCCGCGCTGTTTATGGATGCGCTGGGCCTGTCGATGGCGCTGGGGACATTTATTGCGGGGATCCTGCTGGCGGAAAGCGAATACCGGCATGAGCTGGAAGTCGCTATCGACCCGTTCAAGGGTTTACTGCTGGGCCTGTTCTTTATTTCAGTTGGCATGGCGCTCAACCTCGGTGTGCTCTATACCCATATTGTGACCATTCTGCTGGGTGTCGTGACGCTGGTGGCAGTGAAAACGCTGGTGCTCTATGTGCTGGGGCGCATTTATGGCCTGCGCAGTTCCGAGCGTCAGCAGTTCGCGGGCGTGCTGAGTCAGGGGGGCGAATTCGCTTTCGTGCTCTTTTCAGCGGCCTCTTCTGCAAAACTCTTCTCTGGCGATCAACTGCCGATGTTGCTGGTGACGGTTACCCTGTCGATGATGACCACGCCGCTACTGATGAAAGGCATCGATCGTCTGCTGGCACGCCGCTTCAACGAGCCAGATGAAGATGCAGAAAAACACTTTGTTGAAGACGATCAGCCGCAGGTGATTGTGGTGGGCTTTGGTCGCTTCGGGCAGGTGGTGGGCCGTCTGTTGATGGCGAATAACAAACGCATCACGGTGCTTGAGCGCGATATTAGCGTGGTGAGTCTGATGCGGAAATATGGCTATAAGGTCTACTACGGCGATGCCACGGAGCTGGAGCTGCTGCGGGCGGCCGGTGCGGCCAGCGCTCAGTCGATTGTGATCACCTGTAATGAACCGGAAGATGTGATGAATATTGTACATCTGTGCCAGCAGCATTTTCCGCAGTTACAGATTCAGGCGCGCGCCCGTGGCCGCGTTGAAGCACATGAGCTGTTACAGGCGGGCGTCACGCAGTTCTCACGTGAGACGTTCTCCAGTGCGCTGGAGCTGGGACGTAAGACTCTGATGACGCTGGGGATGCATCCGCATCAGGCGCATCGCGCCCAGCAGCATTTCCGCCGGCTTGACATGCGTATGCTGCGCGAGCTGATGCCCAATCTTTCTGAGAGCGCGCAGGCTTCGCGCGTCCGTGAAGCGCGGCGTGAACTGGAAGATATCTTCCAGCGCGAAATGCAGCGCGAAAAGCGGCAGATCGACGGCTGGGATGATGAAGAATAACCTTTATAAACAGGCAGAAGAAAATGCGTAAACGTTTTATTGCCGGTGCGACATGCCCGCACTGCCAGGAGAAGGACACGCTGGCGATGTGGCGTGAAAATAATGTCGATGTCGTGGAGTGCGTGAAGTGTGGTCACCAGATGCGTGAGGCGGATAAGCAGGCGCGCGATCAGGTTCGTACCAATGAGCAGGTTATCGGCATTTTCCATCCTGAGTAGCGGAATCGGGCAGCTTTTTTTACGCTTAAACTTACAGCGGGATTGAATTCCGTTACAATTGTCGCCATTAAGGCTGAAGTCGCAAGAGAAAGTGAAACCCCTCTTGTACTCAGCCCCGAACCTTTCTGGTTGGTGTTATTGCACGCAAGAATAGACCAATGAGACGGGATCTCAGCTCTCAACGGTTAGGAGATATCATGAAAGTAGCAAAAGACCTGGTGGTAAGCCTGGCCTATCAGGTACGTACAGAAGACGGCGTGTTAGTTGACGAGTCACCGGTGAGTGCACCGTTAGACTACCTGCACGGTCATGGTTCCCTGATTTCTGGTCTGGAAAATGCGCTGGAAAACCACATTGCCGGCGACAAGTTTGACGTGCATATTCCTGCAAACGATGCTTACGGGCAGTACGACGACAACCTGGTACAGCGCGTTCCTAAAGACGTCTTCATGGGCGTTGACGAACTGCAGGTTGGCATGCGCTTCCTGGCAGAGACCGATCAGGGTCCGGTACCGGTGGAAATCACCGAAGTGGAAGATGACCACGTTGTGGTTGATGGTAACCATATGCTGGCGGGTCAGAACCTGAACTTCAACGTTGAAGTCGTTGCTATCCGTGAAGCCACCCCGGAAGAACTGGCTCATGGCCACGTTCACGGTGCAGATGGCCATCATCACGACCACGATCACGGCCATGATCATGATCACGACCATGATCAAGGTAAAGGCGGTTGTGGAACTGGCGGTTGCGGCTGCAGCCACTAAGTCTCAACAGACCTTTAAAGGCCACCTCCGGGTGGCCTTTCTTTTGGCTGTTACTCTGGTTCTGCCCGGCTGAACCGGGGCCAGATGACCCGCAATCAGTAGTGCGGGGGTGGCGTTTCTTCAGACTGTGAGGCGACGATCGAGGGCGCATTCGCTTTGAGCTTGTCGGTTAAGATGCGCATCTGTTCACGCATCTTATTCATCTCCAGCTCGTGCTGAACCACCGCGCTGTTCAGCTGATCGATAGTCATCTCCTGAAAGGCCAGTTTGCTCTCTAACGTCTCCAGACGTTGTTCCCACTCAGATTGTTGCATGACCTGTTCCTCTGTTAAGGTGCGACTCCGGGCGTGATTCTACGACCTGAATGTCAGGAATCACCTGTTTTTTTCATGATTGACGGCGTTGCGCTTGAAAAAAGGCAGCGCGGCATCATCTCTGATGAAACTTCCCGATGTTATAAAGGTCGGAGGTAGACCGGGTAATTACATTGTGGGAGTGTTCGACACTGCCACGTAAAGTTATAGTGTGGGCCCTGAAGTCCGCAATGTTTCCCGAGGTTAGACGCTTCGGTTTTGGAGAATGGATGAAATCACTGTTTAAAGTCACATTGTTAGCTACCACTATGGCTGTTGCACTGAATGCACCAATGGCAATGGCAGCAGACACCGCTGCGGCGCCACAGGCTGCACCAGCCGCCGCGCCGCAGTCCGCGCCGCAGGCACCTAAAAATGCTGCTTTCAAAGATGAAGACCAGCAGTCTGCCTACGCACTGGGTGCTTCACTGGGTCGCTACATGGACAACTCCCTGAAGGAACAGGAAAAACTGGGCATCAAACTGGATAAGCAGCAGCTTATTGCGGGTGTTCAGGATGCGTTTGGTGGCAAGAGCAAGCTGTCTGATGAAGAGATTGAGCAGACGCTGCAATCCTTTGAAGGCCGCGTGAAAGGCGCAGCCTCAGCGAAAATGGAAAAAGATGCGAAAGAGAACTCTGAAAAGGGTGAAGCCTTCGCAACCAAATTTGCTAAAGAGAGCGGCGTGAAGAAAACCGAAAGCGGCCTGCTGTATAAAGTTGAGAAAGAGGGCACCGGCGACGCACCTAAAGACAGCGACACTGTAGTAGTGAACTACAAAGGTACGCTGATTGACGGTACTGAATTCGACAACTCTTATACCCGTGGCGAGCCACTTTCATTCCGTCTGGATGGTGTTATCCCGGGCTGGACTGAAGGCCTTAAGCACGTGAAGAAAGGCGGCAAGATTAAGCTGGTGATCCCACCAAACCTGGCTTACGGCAAAAATGGCGTTCCGGGCATCCCGGCTAACTCCACCCTGGTATTTGATGTTGAGCTGCTTGATATCAAACCAGCGCCTAAAGCAGATGAAAAAGCACAGGCCCCTGCGCCTGCTGCTGCTGAAAAAGCGCAGTAATCTGCTGACCGCCGCCTCCGGGCGGCGGTTTCATTTTAGCCTCACGACAAACCTCTGGCATAAGCCGACGACATTTGCCAGACTAATGCCTGCCTAATTATCCCATATTGAGTCTGCCCATAAGCCGCTGTGACAGGCTCCAGCCATTCAGGGTGATACTCTTCAATGTCTAATCCATTCAATCCGGGTGAACTGAGCGACTTCGATCTTCTGGAGCAGCGCCCGTTCGAACAAACTGATTACGATATTCTGAAATCGTACGAGGCTGTCGTGGATGGCCTGGCGATGTTGATCGGCTCGCATTGTGAAATCGTCCTGCATTCGCTTGAAGATCTTAAGTGTTCGGCTGTGCGTATTGCCAATGGGGAACATACCGGCCGTAAAGTGGGTTCGCCTATCACCGATTTAGCCCTGCGTATGCTGCACGACATGCATGGCGCTGACAGCAATGTCTCCCGCGCCTATTTCACGCGTGCCAAAAGCGGCGTGCTGATGAAGTCGGTCACGATTGCGATTCGCAACCGTCAGCAACGGGTCATTGGCCTGCTCTGCATTAATATGAACCTGGATGTGCCGTTCTCACAGATCATGTCGACCTTTATGCCGCCCGAGATGCAGCAGGTTGATTCCAACGTCAACTTTGCCAGTTCAGTCGATGATCTGGTGATGCAGACGCTGGAGTTCACCATTGAAGAAGTGAGCGCTGACCGCAATGTGTCGAACAACGCCAAGAACCGTCAGATTGTGCTCAACCTGTATGAGAAGGGAATCTTCGATATCAAGGATGCCATCAACCAGGTGGCTGATCGGCTGAACATTTCGAAGCACACCGTCTATCTCTACATTCGCCAGTTCAAAAATGGCGACTTCCAGGGACAGGATCGGTAATGCGTTACACGCTGATGGTCACCGGCCCGGCCTACGGAACGCAACAGGCGACCAGTGCATACCTGTTTGCCCGCGCGCTGCTGGCGGCGGGCCATGAGCTTGAAAGTGTTTTCTTCTATCGCGAAGGGGTGCTGAATGCTAACCAGCTCACCGCGCCGGCCAGTGATGAATTTGACCTGGTGCGCGCGTGGCAGGCATTACATCAGGAGGAGGGTGTGGCACTGAACATCTGTGTGGCGGCCGCGCTGCGGCGAGGTGTCAGCGATGCGCAGGAAGCGGCCCGGCTCCAGCTGGCAGGCAGTAACCTGCAGCCGGGCTTTACACTGAGTGGTCTGGGGGCGCTGGCGGAAGCGGCGCTGAGCTGTGAACGCATGGTGCAGTTCTGATGAATCGTGTCGCATTTGTTTTTACCCGGGCACCTCACGGCAGCAGTGCAGGGCGCGAAGGATTGGATGCCGCGCTGGCCACGGGTGCACTCAGCGAAGATATCGGCCTGTTTTTTATCGGTGATGGTGTTCTGCAGCTGAATCTGCATCAGCACCCTGAGACGATTAAGAGCCGTCACTATGCGGCGACCTTTGGCGTGCTGGCGCTGTATGACATTGAGCAGTGCTATCTCTGTCGGACATCGCTGATCGCGCGTGGATTAGAGGTTGACGCTGACCGGTTGCTGGATGTTACGCTACTGGACGCGCCGGCGTTGCGGCAGATGCTGGCCAGCTACGATCGCATCCTGACTTTTTAAGAGACGTTAATGCTGCACACTTTAATGCACTCACCGGCACACAGTGACCTTGAGACTCTGCTTTTAATGGCAGATGCAGGCGATGACCTGCTGCTGCTGCAGGATGGCGTGCTGGCCGCCTTAGCGGGGAGTCGCGCATTGATGCAGCTCTCCAGGAGCAATGCGACATTGTGGGTGCTGGACGAAGATGTTCAGGCTCGCGGCCTCACTGCACAAATTTCGACCAGTGTGCAGTCAATAGACTATAATGGCTTTGTCACGCTAACGATCAGGCATCAGCAACAAATCGTGTGGTAATCGGCTAAAACCTGGTTATTTCTTGACACCCCTTTGACTCAGCCCTAAAATTCTGCCTCCTCGTAATTCTACGAGGCGATTTATTACGTGTTTACGAAGCAAAAGCAAATCCAGGAGCTATTTAATGGCAACAGTTAACCAGCTGGTTCGCAAACCACGCGTCCGCAAAGTTGCAAAGAGCAACGTGCCGGCGCTGGAAGCTTGCCCGCAAAAACGTGGCGTTTGTACTCGTGTGTACACCACCACTCCTAAGAAACCAAACTCCGCACTGCGTAAAGTCTGCCGTGTGCGTTTGACCAACGGTTTTGAAGTTACCTCCTACATTGGTGGTGAAGGTCATAACCTGCAGGAACACTCCGTGATCCTGATCCGTGGCGGTCGTGTAAAAGACTTGCCAGGTGTGCGTTACCATACCGTTCGTGGCGCGCTTGACTGCTCAGGTGTTAAAGACCGTAAGCAGGCTCGCTCCAAGTACGGCGTGAAGAAGCCAAAGGCTTAATGGTTCTCCGTTAAGTAAGGCCAAACGTTTTAAATTAAATGTCATAATAAACTCATAGAGTTTTGGACAATCCTGAATTAACAACGGAGTATTTCCATGCCACGTCGTCGCGTCATTGGTCAGCGTAAAATTCTGCCAGATCCTAAGTTCGGATCAGAGCTGCTGGCCAAATTTGTAAATATCCTGATGGTAGATGGTAAAAAATCTACTGCAGAATCAATCGTTTATACCGCGCTTGAGACCCTGGCTCAGCGTTCAGGTAAAAACGCACTGGAATCTTTTGAAGTAGCCCTGGAAAACGTGCGTCCGACTGTCGAAGTTAAGTCACGTCGCGTTGGTGGTTCTACTTATCAGGTACCAGTTGAAGTCCGCCCGGTTCGTCGTAATGCTCTGGCAATGCGCTGGATCGTAGATGCTGCTCGTAAACGCGGTGATAAATCAATGGCTCTTCGCCTGGCGAACGAACTTTCTGATGCTGCAGAGAACAAAGGTACTGCAGTTAAGAAACGTGAAGACGTTCACCGCATGGCAGAAGCCAACAAGGCGTTCGCACACTACCGTTGGTAATCACCACGTAGTTGTTAAACCAGCGGGCGCTCAATCAGCCAACCCGCTGGGGTCGACTTACCTTGAACGCCCGAGAATCAGAGGAATCAAATGGCTCGTAAAACACCCATTGCTCGCTACCGTAACATCGGTATCAGTGCGCACATCGACGCCGGTAAGACTACCACTACCGAACGCGTTCTGTTCTACACCGGTGTAAACCACAAAATCGGTGAAGTACATGACGGCGCAGCAACCATGGACTGGATGGAGCAGGAACAGGAACGTGGTATTACCATCACTTCCGCTGCGACCACCTGTTACTGGTCTGGTATGGCCAAGCAGTTTGAACCGCACCACATCAACATCATCGACACCCCAGGACACGTTGACTTCACCATCGAAGTTGAACGTTCTATGCGTGTGCTTGATGGCGCGGTAATGGTTTACTGTGCAGTTGGTGGCGTTCAGCCACAGTCTGAGACCGTATGGCGTCAGGCTAACAAATATAAAGTTCCACGCATTGCGTTCGTTAACAAAATGGACCGCATGGGTGCTAACTTCCTGAAAGTTGTTAACCAGATGGAAGTTCGTCTGGGCGCAACTCCAGTTCCTCTGCAGCTGGCTATCGGCGCAGAAGAGAAATTCACTGGTGTGGTTGACCTGGTGAAAATGAAAGCTATCAACTGGAACGACGCAGATCAGGGCGTCACCTTCGACTACGAAGATATTCCAGCTGATATGCAGGAACTGGCTGAAGAATGGCATGCGAAGCTGGTTGAAGCCGCTGCTGAAGGCTCTGAAGAGCTGATGGAGAAATTCTTCAGCGGTGAAGAACTGACTGAAGAAGAGATCAAAACATCTCTGCGTAAGCGTGTTCTGAACAACGAAATCATCCTGGTTACCTGTGGTTCTGCATTTAAGAACAAAGGTGTTCAGGCGATGCTGGATGCAGTTGTAGAATATCTGCCAGCACCGACTGACGTTACCGCGATCAACGGTATGCTGGACGACGGTAAAGACACGCCGGCTGTTCGCCATTCTGACGACAGCGAGCCGTTTGCTGCACTGGCGTTCAAAATCGCTACCGACCCGTTCGTGGGTAACCTGACCTTCTTCCGCGTTTACTCCGGTATTGTTAACACGGGTGACACCGTGTTCAACCCGGTTAAGTCAAACCGTGAGCGTCTGGGCCGTATCGTTCAGATGCACGCTAACAAGCGTGAAGAGATTAAAGAAGTTCGTGCGGGTGATATCGCAGCTGCGATCGGCCTGAAAGATGTGACCACTGGTGACACCCTGTGTGATCCAGATAACGTCATCATCCTTGAGCGCATGGAGTTCCCGGAGCCGGTAATCTCTATCGCCGTTGAGCCGAAAACCAAAGCTGACCAGGAAAAAATGGGTCTGGCTCTGGGCCGTCTGGCAAAAGAAGATCCATCATTCCGCGTATGGACTGATGAAGAATCAAACCAGACCATCATCGCGGGTATGGGTGAATTGCACCTCGACATCATCGTTGACCGTATGAAGCGTGAATTCAACGTTGAAGCAAACGTGGGTAAACCACAGGTTGCTTACCGTGAAGCGATTCGTACCAAAGTTACCGATGTCGAAGGTAAACACGCCAAGCAGTCTGGTGGTCGTGGTCAGTACGGTCATGTTGTTATCGACATGTACCCACTGGAGCCAGGTTCGAATCCGAAAGGCTACGAATTTGTCAACGACATCAAAGGTGGTGTAATTCCTGGTGAATACATCCCTGCGGTTGATAAAGGCATCCAGGAGCAGCTGAAATCAGGCCCTCTGGCTGGCTATCCGGTTGTGGATCTGGGCGTGCGTCTGCACTATGGTTCATACCATGATGTCGACTCCTCAGAACTGGCGTTTAAACTGGCCGCATCTATTGCCTTCAAACAAGGCTTTAAACAAGCGAAACCAGTTCTGCTTGAGCCTATCATGAAGGTTGAAGTTGAAACGCCTGAAGAGAACACGGGTGATGTCATCGGTGACCTTAGCCGTCGTCGTGGTATGCTTAAAGGGCAGGAATCTAACGCTACTGGCGTTCAGATTCACGCTGAAGTTCCGTTGTCTGAGATGTTCGGATACGCAACTCAGCTGCGTTCTCTGACCAAAGGTCGTGCTTCTTACTCCATGGAGTTCCTGAAGTATGACGATGCGCCGAACAACGTAGCGCAGGCCGTTATTGAAGCTCGTAGCAAATAAGCTACGGTTTAAATTTGAACTGATGCCTTCACCCAGATGGTGAAGGCACAACGTAAGGAATTATCGCCATGGCGAAAGAGCAATTTCAGCGTAACAAACTGCACGTAAACGTGGGCACCATCGGTCACGTCGACCACGGTAAAACCACCCTGACTGCAGCTATCACCACCGTACTGTCTAAAACTTACGGCGGCCAGGCTCGTGCATTCGATCAGATCGATAACGCACCAGAAGAGAAAGCACGTGGTATCACCATCAACACTTCACACGTTGAGTATGAAACCCCGACTCGCCACTATGCGCACGTTGACTGCCCAGGCCACGCCGACTATGTGAAAAACATGATCACCGGTGCTGCGCAGATGGACGGCGCGATCCTGGTTGTTGCTGCGACTGATGGCCCGATGCCACAGACCCGTGAGCACATCCTGCTGGGTCGTCAGGTTGGCGTTCCTTACATCATCGTGTTCCTGAACAAGTGTGACATGGTTGATGATGAAGAGCTGCTGGAACTGGTTGAAATGGAAGTTCGTGACCTGCTGTCAGCCTATGACTTCCCAGGCGACGACACGCCAATCGTTCGTGGTTCTGCTCTGAAAGCACTGGAAGGCGAAGCTGACTGGGAAGCTAAAATCCTGGAACTGGCTGAGCATCTGGACAACTACATCCCAGAACCACAGCGTGCGATCGACATGCCGTTCCTGCTGCCAATCGAAGACGTATTCTCAATCTCTGGCCGTGGTACTGTTGTTACCGGTCGTGTTGAGCGCGGCATCGTTAAAGTCGGCGACGAAGTTGAAATCGTGGGTATCAAAGATACTGCGAAATCAACCTGTACCGGTGTTGAGATGTTCCGTAAGCTGCTGGACCAGGGTCAGGCAGGCGAAAACTGTGGTGTTCTGCTGCGCGGTATCAAGCGTGAAGACATCCAGCGTGGCCAGGTTCTGGCTAAGCCAGGCTCAATCAAGCCACACACCCAGTTCGAGTCAGAAGTTTACGTTCTGTCTAAAGACGAAGGTGGCCGCCATACTCCGTTCTTCAAAGGCTATCGTCCACAGTTCTACTTCCGTACAACTGATGTGACCGGCTCAGTAGAGCTGCCAGAAGGCGTTGAAATGGTAATGCCAGGCGACAACATCAAAATGGTTGTTACCCTGATTCACCCAATCGCAATGGACGAAGGTCTGCGCTTCGCAATCCGCGAAGGTGGCCGTACCGTTGGCGCGGGTGTTGTTGCTAAAGTTATCGCTTAATTGTGATATCTATAGTGGTCGTGTAACGGCCACTGTTGAAACACAGTGAAAAGAGCACTTCGGTGCTCTTTTTTTTTGCTTAAAAATCGACATAACCCTGTAAAGGGTGGTTTGTAATAAAAACGATTCGTATTTACACTGTGTGCAGAAAATGTACCCGAGTGATGAATCAATGTACGTCTGCCTGTGTAATGCCATCAGTGATAAAACGCTTCGTGAAGTCGTGCGTCGCTATCAGCCTAAATCTATCCAGCAATTGCGTCAGTTTGTGCCAGTTGGCAAACAATGCGGCAAATGTATTCGCGCTGCGCGGGAAATCATGGATGAAGAGATGCAACATGCACCGCTATATAAAGAGATAGCCTGACAGCGATTACTACGTGAATACCCACAATATTTGTCGCGTTTTTTTGACTTCTTTTTAACCGCATCTACGCTCTAATAAACCAGACGCGGAGGGTTAACAATGAAGGGCGATATAAAAGTTATTAGTCATCTCAACAAACTGCTTGGAAATGAGCTGGTTGCCATCAATCAGTATTTTCTGCATGCACGCATGTTTAAGAACTGGGGTCTGACGCGCCTCAATGATGTGGAGTACCACGAGTCGATCGATGAGATGAAGCATGCCGATAAATATATCGAGCGTATTCTTTTTCTTGAAGGCATCCCAAACCTTCAGGATCTGGGACGGTTGCGAATCGGTGAGGATGTTGAGGAGATGCTGAGTTCAGACCTGAATCTTGAGCTGGAAGGTGCTAAGGATCTTCGTGAAGCTATCTCCTATGCTGACAAAGTCCATGACTATGTCAGCCGTGACATGATGATTGAAATTCTGGCGGATGAAGAACATCACATCGACTGGATTGAAACGGAACTTGAGTTAATCCAGAAGATGGGTATCCAGAACTATCTGCAGGCTCAAATCAAAGAAGCGTGAAACGGGTCTGTAGAACGATTGTTACCCAGCCCGCAATGGCCAGGAAAGGGCCAAACGGTAGCGGGCTGTCCCCCTGAATTAACCCTCGCACTTGCAGCATCATGATAGTCGCCAGTGCCAGAACAGTGGCACCCAGCGCAATCCAGGGTAATGCCTGCCAGCCACAGCAGGCACCTAACGCTGCGAATAGCTTCATATCGCCATAACCTAATCCTTCGCACCCGCGAACCTGCCGATAGCTCCAGGCAAGTAGCCATAATGCACAGTAGCCCGACAGGGCACCCCCTATCGCCGTTGTTTCGTTTCCAGTCAGGGTCGCGTGGAGTAATCCCAGCCAGAGCAGCAGATAGCTTAGCGGGTCAGGTATGCAGAAGTGATGACGATCAATGGCAGCTGCCAGGAATAAGAGGCCGGAAGCAGTGAGGATGAAAATAGCATCGGTAGAATCAGTAAAGCTTTGCTGCACCAGCATGCAGAGCATTGCAAATAGCCATTCAGTGATAAAGCTATCTGCACTGAATGGATGATGACAGATACGACACCGTCCTTTTAACACCGGCCAGCTTATCAGGGGCAAAGTGTCGCGCCATAGCAGGCGCTGCTGACAATGGTCACAGTGTGAACCGGGAAAGCAGATTGCCGCAAACCATTGAGCGGGTGAGAGAGCGGGGGAGAAGCGCGCACAGGCCAGCGAAAGAAAACTTCCTAATACGCTTCCGCCAGCCAGGGCAGCAATTTGAGTAGTGACAGTAGGTGACATCATTCAGTTCCAGACAAAAGACTACAGGCACTCTCATCGGCTTCAGGTTCTGTGTCATCCAGGAATAAAGAACTGCGGAAATTCCCTCACAGCCGAATGACAGAATTATCAGCAATATGGCAACGTAATGCGGCACACGCCTCACGAATCGGCCACTATTTCATGGGTAAAAGGTCAGCACGGGTTGCTTCCTGAACAGATTTACGTATAATGCGCGGGCCTGCAGATATTGCAGGCGCGATTCGAGCAGAATCGCAGACGGCTGAAATATAGGCCGCCTGACAATACTCCCAATTGGGGAGTTATATGCTGAACGATTACACTCTCCCATCAATCGTAATGGGCTCGAGTAGTAATTTTTTTCGTCTATAAAAAGTTTGGAGCTCTGGTCTCATGCAGAACCAAAGAATCCGTATCCGTCTTAAAGCGTTTGATCATCGTCTGATCGATCAATCAACCGCGGAAATCGTTGAGACCGCCAAGCGCACTGGTGCGCAGGTTCGTGGTCCAATCCCGCTGCCAACCCGCAAAGAGCGTTTTACCGTTCTGATCTCTCCGCACGTTAACAAAGATGCGCGTGATCAGTACGAAATCCGCACTCACAAGCGTCTGGTAGACATCGTTGAGCCAACTGAAAAAACCGTTGATGCTCTGATGCGTCTGGATCTGGCTGCCGGTGTTGACGTGCAGATCAGCCTGGGTTAATCAGGTCATCGAGCGATTGAGAGGTTGAAACAATGATTGGTTTAGTCGGTAAAAAAGTGGGCATGACCCGCATCTTCACTGAAGATGGCGTTTCTATCCCCGTCACCGTAATCGAAGTTGAAGCGAACCGCGTTACTCAGGTCAAAGGCCTGGAAAACGATGGTTACCAGGCAATTCAGGTTACCACCGGTGCTAAAAAAGCAAACCGTGTGACCAAACCTGAAGCTGGTCATTTTGCTAAAGCTGGCGTTGAAGCTGGCCGTGGCCTGTGGGAATTCCGCACCGCTGAAGGTGAAGAATACTCTGTAGGTCAGAGCATCAGCGTTGAGATTTTCGCTGAAGTTAAGAAAGTTGACGTAACCGGTACCTCTAAAGGTAAAGGTTTCGCCGGTACCGTTAAGCGCTGGAACTTCCGTACCCAGGACGCTACTCACGGTAACTCCTTGTCTCACCGCGTTCCGGGTTCTATCGGTCAGAACCAGACTCCGGGCAAAGTGTTCAAAGGCAAGAAAATGGCAGGTCAGCTGGGTAATGAGCGCGTAACCGTTCAGAGTCTGGACGTAGTACGTGTTGACGCTGAGCGCAACCTGCTGCTGGTTAAAGGTGCAGTTCCCGGTGCTACCGGTAGCGACCTGATCGTTAAACCAGCTGTGAAGGCGTAAGGGGATAGCAATGGAATTAGTATTGAAAGACGCGCAGAGCGCGCTGACTGTTTCCGAAACTACCTTCGGTCGTGATTTCAACGAAGCGCTGGTTCACCAGGTTGTTGTTGCTTACGCATCTGGCGCCCGCCAGGGTACTCGTGCGCAGAAAACTCGCGCCGAAGTAACTGGTTCAGGCAAAAAGCCATGGCGTCAAAAAGGCACCGGCCGTGCGCGTGCAGGTTCTGTAAAGAGCCCAATCTGGCGTTCAGGTGGTGTGACCTTTGCTGCGAAGCCGCAGGACCACAGTCAAAAAGTTAACAAAAAGATGTACCGCGGCGCGCTGAAAAGCATCCTGTCCGAGCTGGTACGTCAAGATCGTCTGATCGTTGTCGAATCATTTGCTGTAGAAGCACCGAAAACCAAGCTGCTGGTACAGAAACTGAAAGACATGGCTCTGGAAGACGTGCTGATCATCACCGGTGAACTGGATGAGAATCTGTTCCTGGCTGCGCGTAACCTGTACAAGGTTGACGTGCGTGATGCATCCGGTATCGACCCAGTTAGCCTGATCGCCTTCGACAAAGTCGTTATGACTGCTGATGCAGTTAAGCAAGTTGAGGAGATGCTGGCATGATCCGTGAAGAACGTCTGCTGAAAGTACTGCGCGCGCCGCACGTATCTGAAAAAGCATCTAGCGCGATGGAAAAAACCAATACCATCGTTCTCAAAGTTGCTAATGACGCGACCAAAGCAGAGATCGTTGCTGCTGTTGAGAAACTGTTCGAAGTAGAAGTTAAAGACGTAAACACCCTGGTAGTTAAGGGCAAAGTTAAGCGTCAAGGACAGCGTATCGGTCGTCGTAGCGACTGGAAAAAAGCTTACGTCACCCTGAAAGAAGGCCAGAATCTGGACTTCGCTGGCGGCGCTGAGTAAGTCGGAGGAGAAAGACAATGGCAGTTGTTAAATGTAAACCGACATCTCCGGGTCGTCGCCATGTAGTTAAAGTGGTAAACGCGGAGCTGCACAAGGGCAAACCATTCGCCCCGCTGGTAGAAAAAAACAGCAAATCCGGTGGCCGTAACAACAATGGTCGTATCACTACCCGTCATATCGGTGGTGGTCACAAGCAGGCATATCGTATTGTTGACTTCAAACGCAACAAAGATGGTATCCCGGCAGTTGTTGAACGTCTTGAGTACGATCCGAACCGCTCTGCGAACATCGCACTGGTTCTGTACAAAGACGGCGAACGCCGTTACATCCTGGCCCCTAAAGGCCTGAAAGCCGGCGACCAGATCCAATCTGGCGTTGATGCTGCGATTAAAGCAGGTAACACTCTGCCGATGCGTAACATCCCGGTGGGTTCAACCGTGCATAACGTAGAAATGAAACCAGGCAAAGGCGGTCAGATTGCTCGCTCAGCCGGTGCTTACGTGCAGATCGTTGCGCGTGAAGGTTCTTACGTTACCCTGCGTCTGCGTTCTGGTGAAATGCGTAAAGTCGAGTCTGACTGCCGCGCAACACTGGGCGAAGTCGGCAATGCTGAGCATATGCTTCGCGTTCTGGGTAAAGCTGGTGCAGCCCGTTGGCGTGGTGTTCGTCCTACCGTTCGTGGTACCGCGATGAACCCAGTTGATCACCCGCACGGTGGTGGTGAAGGTCGTAACTTTGGTAAGCACCCGGTAACTCCGTGGGGCGTTCAGACCAAAGGTAAGAAGACCCGTAGCAACAAGCGTACCGATAAGTTTATCGTACGTCGCCGTAGCAAATAATATTAGAGGATAAGCCATGCCACGTTCTCTCAAGAAAGGTCCTTTTATTGACCTGCACTTGCTGAAGAAGGTAGAGAAAGCGGTGGAAAGCGGTGACAAGAAGCCTTTGCGCACTTGGTCCCGTCGTTCAACGATCTTTCCTAACATGATCGGTTTGACCATCGCTGTCCATAATGGTCGTCAGCACGTTCCTGTCTTTGTTTCCGACGAAATGGTTGGTCACAAACTGGGTGAATTCGCGCCGACACGTACTTATCGCGGTCACGCGGCTGATAAAAAAGCCAAGAAGAAATAAGTAGGAGGAAGAGATGGAAACTTTAGCTCAACATCGCCACGCTCGTTCTTCTGCTCAGAAGGTTCGCCTTGTTGCTGACCTGATTCGCGGTAAGAAAGTGTCGCAGGCACTGGACATTTTGACCTACACCAATAAGAAAGCGGCTGTACTGGTCAAAAAAGTTCTGGAATCTGCCATTGCTAACGCCGAACACAACGATGGCGCTGATATCGACGATCTGAAAATCACGAAAATTTTCGTTGATGAAGGTCCGACCATGAAACGCATTATGCCGCGTGCCAAAGGTCGTGCAGATCGCATCCTGAAGCGCACCAGCCACATTACTGTGGTTGTGTCCGATCGCTGAGACTCTGGAGACTAGCAATGGGTCAGAAAGTACATCCTAATGGTATTCGCCTGGGTATTGTAAAACCATGGAACTCTACCTGGTTTGCGAACACCAATGAATTCGCTGACAACCTGGACAGCGATTTTAAAGTACGTCAGTTCCTGACTAAGGAACTGGCTAAAGCATCTGTCTCTCGTATCGTTATCGAGCGTCCAGCGAAGAGCATCCGTGTGACTATTCACACCGCTCGTCCGGGCATCGTCATCGGTAAGAAAGGCGAAGATGTAGAAAAACTGCGTACGGTCGTCGCGAAAATCGCTGGCGTTCCTGCACAGATTAATATCGCCGAAGTCCGCAAGCCGGAACTGGACGCGAAACTGGTAGCTGACAGCATCACTTCACAGCTGGAGCGTCGTGTGATGTTCCGTCGTGCTATGAAGCGTGCAGTTCAGAACGCCATGCGTCTTGGCGCGAAGGGTATTAAAGTCGAAGTTAGCGGCCGTCTGGGTGGCGCCGAGATCGCACGTACCGAATGGTATCGTGAAGGTCGCGTGCCATTGCACACACTGCGTGCTGACATTGACTACAACACCTCTGAAGCGCACACCACTTATGGTGTAATCGGCGTTAAGGTATGGATCTTCAAAGGTGAGATCCTGGGTGGTATGGCTGCTGTTGAACAACCGGAACCGGCTGCTCAACCTAAAAAGCAGCAGCGTAAAGGCCGTAAGTAAGGAGAGTCGCTGATGTTACAACCAAAGCGTACGAAATTCCGTAAAGTGCACAAAGGCCGTAACCGCGGTCTGGCTGCGGGTACGGATGTCAGCTTCGGTACTTTCGGTCTGAAAGCTGTTGGCCGTGGTCGTCTGACTGCTCGTCAGATCGAAGCAGCACGTCGTGCTATGACCCGTGCAGTTAAGCGTCAAGGTAAGATCTGGATCCGAGTATTCCCGGACAAACCGATCACCGAGAAGCCGCTGGAAGTGCGTATGGGTAAAGGTAAGG
The DNA here is from genome assembly GCF_051136265.1 of Candidatus Pantoea rara. Taxonomy (NCBI): domain Bacteria; kingdom Pseudomonadati; phylum Pseudomonadota; class Gammaproteobacteria; order Enterobacterales; family Erwiniaceae; genus Pantoea; species Candidatus Pantoea rara. Next base: position 449,454 of record NZ_CP194942.1, read on the forward strand.
GTAACGTAGAGTATTGGGTTGCCCTGATCCAGCCTGGTAAAGTCCTGTATGAAATGGACGGCGTACCAGAAGAGCTGGCCCGTGAAGCATTCAAGCTGGCAGCAGCAAAACTGCCTATCAAAACCACCTTTGTAACTAAGACGGTGATGTAATGAAAGCAACTGAGCTGCGTGAAAAAAGCGTTGAAGAGCTGAACACTGAGCTGCTTAATCTGCTGCGTGAGCAATTTAACCTGCGCATGCAGGCAGCATCTGGCCAACTGCAGCAGACTCATCTGCTGAAACAGGTTCGCCGTGATGTTGCACGCGTTAAGACTTTACTGACTGAGAAGGCGGGTTCGTAATGACCGATAAAATCCGTACTCTGCAGGGTCGTGTAGTAAGTGACAAAATGCAGAAATCTGCAGTTGTTGCTATCGAACGTTTCGTGAAACACCCGATCTACGGCAAATTCATTAAACGTACGACTAAGCTGCACATCCATGACGAGAACAATGAATGTGGAATTGGTGACGTGGTAGAAATCCGCGAATGCCGTCCACTGTCCAAGACTAAATCCTGGACCCTGGTTCGCGTAATCGAGAAAGCGGTTCTGTAATAAGAATTGTTTTTTCTGAGGAAACCCTCTGCTCCGGCAGAGGGTTTTTTTTTGTCTGTAATACGGGGTTGATCCATTTGTGCCTGTGACAGTCCAGATTTGATGGCGCTCAAGAATTTAGCAGATTGGCACGTCTAAGCTGAGACTCTTCAGGCAATGAAGTCTGAAAGCTACTGGCCCTAAAGGCCGGAGTTATCATAACTGTACAAGGAAATGTGCCGTGAAAATGGAGAGTCCTGACCGCTTACGCCGGTCACTGTTAAAGTTGCCACTGTTGGCTGCGTTACCTGCGATTAGCTCTGCCAAAAGCTTGCCGCTATTATCGGGTAGCATACAATCACAACCCACAGGCAATAGCATGGCACAAACGCTGTTACTGAAAAATGCCGAATGCGTGGTCTGCATGGATGCCGACCGTCGTGAAATACGTAACGCCAGCATTCTGATCAAAGGAAATCAGATCGTTGCTGTAGGGGAAGCAGGATCGTTACCCGATAGCGCGGATGAGATGATCGATCTGCGGGGACATATTGTTATTCCTGGCCTGATCAATACGCATCACCATATGTACCAGAGCCTGACCCGCGCCATCCCCGCCGTACAAAATGGCGAGCTTTTCAACTGGCTGACCCATCTCTATCCACTGTGGCAAAATCTGACGCCTGAGATGATTCATATCTCAACGCAGATCTCGATGGCTGAGTTAATGCTTTCCGGCTGTACCACCACCAGTGACCACCTCTATGTTTACCCTAATGACTGTAAGCTTGATGACAGCATAGAGGCGGCAGCCTTGATGGGTATGCGTTTTCATGCAAGCCGGGGCAGCATGAGCGTTGGTAAATCTCTGGGTGGCCTGCCGCCCGATTCACTGGTTGAGAATGAAGCCGCGATCCTTAAGGATACGCAGCGCGTGATTGAGCGCTACCACGATGACAGTCATGGTTCGATGCTACGTATCGTGGTGGCGCCATGCTCGCCGTTCTCAGTCAGCCGTGAGCTGATGAAGCAATCCGCTGCACTGGCACGCAGCTTCAAAGTTTCTATGCACACTCATCTGGCGGAGAACGACAGCGATATCCGTTATAGCCGCGAAAAATTCAGTATGACGCCAGCACAATATGTTGAAAGCCTTGGCTGGGTAGGACCAGATGTCTGGCATGCGCACTGCGTTAAACTGGATCAGCACGGTATAGAGCTCTTTGCGCGTACCGGTACTGGCATTGCTCACTGTCCCTGCTCGAACATGCGTCTCGGCTCGGGCATTGCGCCAATAAGACATATGTGCGATGCCGGTGTACACGTCGGAATGGGTGTGGATGGCTCCGCCTCTAATGACAGCTCAGACATGATGGCAGAGGTGCGTCAGGCGATGCTGCTACAGCGTGTCGGTTTCGGCCCGGATGCGATGACGGCCCGTCAGGCATTAGAGCTGGCAACCCTGGGCGGAGCAAAAGTGTTGAATCGTAATGACGTGGGCGCTATTGCGCCAGGCATGATGGCTGATCTTGCTATTTTTGATCTGAATCGCATTGGCCTGGGCGGGGCAGGGCACGATCCTGTCGCCGCTCTGGTGTTCTGTAATCCGGGACGGGTTGCTTACAGCATCATCAACGGAAAAGTCAGGGTGCGTGACGGACAACTGGCCGGAATTGAACTGCCAGCCGTGCTGCATCAGCATAACCAACTGGCCAGAAAACTGGTTGGTTGAGGGCTTAGGGCACTTTATTTGGGAGGCGACGAAAAATAAGGCAGATTACATTTGCTACTGTTCGCACTATTCCCTAGAATACGCCCTCCCTGTCATCAGGGAAAATCAGCGGCTCGATTGAGAGCCGTTTATTTTTTCTACCCATCTGTGAGAACCGGTGTTACAATGCCGCGCCCTCAATTATGGGGCTTTCTAACGACCTGAGGTTTAGGTCCCGAAGTAGTAGTTGACATTAGCGGAGCACTAAAATGATCCAAGAACAGACTATGCTGAACGTCGCCGACAACTCCGGTGCACGTCGCGTAATGTGTATCAAGGTTCTGGGTGGCTCGCACCGTCGCTACGCAGGCGTCGGTGACATCATCAAAGTTACCATCAAGGAAGCAATTCCTCGTGGTAAAGTCAAAAAAGGTGATGTCCTGAAGGCGGTAGTGGTGCGCACCAGGAAGGGTGTTCGTCGCCCGGACGGTTCTGTCATTCGCTTCGATGGTAATGCATGCGTTATTCTGAACAATAACAGTGAGCAGCCTATCGGTACGCGTATTTTTGGGCCGGTAACTCGTGAACTTCGTACTGAAAAGTTCATGAAAATTATCTCTCTGGCACCAGAAGTACTCTAAGGAGCGAACAATGGCAGCTAAAATCCGTCGTAACGACGAAGTTATCGTGTTAACCGGTAAAGATAAAGGTAAGCGCGGTAAAGTTAAGAATGTCCTGTCTTCTGGTAAGGTCATCGTTGAAGGTATCAACCTGGTGAAGAAACATCAGAAGCCGGTTCCGGCTCTGAATCAACCAGGTGGCATCGTTGAAAAAGAAGCTGCTATTCAGGTTTCTAACGTTGCGCTGTTCAACGCGGCAACTGGTAAGGCTGACCGTGTAGGCTTTAGATTCGAAGACGGCAAAAAAGTCCGTTTCTTCAAGTCTAATAGCGAAACTATCAAGTAATTTGGAGTAGTACGATGGCGAAACTGCATGATTACTACAAAGACGAAGTAGTCCAGAAACTCATGACAGAGTTTGGCTACAATTCTGTCATGCAAGTCCCTCGGGTCGAGAAGATCACCCTGAACATGGGTGTTGGTGAAGCGATCGCTGACAAGAAACTGCTGGATAACGCAGCAGCTGACCTGGCAGCAATCTCCGGTCAAAAACCGCTGGTCACCAAAGCACGCAAATCAGTTGCAGGCTTCAAAATCCGTCAGGGCTATCCGATCGGCTGTAAAGTAACTCTGCGTGGCGAGCGCATGTGGGAGTTCTTTGAGCGTCTGGTCACCATTGCTGTTCCGCGTATCCGTGACTTCCGTGGCTTGTCCGCTAAGTCATTCGATGGTCGTGGCAACTACAGCATGGGTGTACGTGAGCAGATCATCTTCCCAGAAATCGACTATGACAAAGTCGATCGCGTTCGTGGTTTGGATATCACCATTACCACTACTGCGAAATCTGATGATGAAGGCCGTGCTCTGCTGGCTGCCTTTGACTTCCCGTTCCGTAAGTAAGGTAGGGTTACTTAATGGCTAAGCAATCTATGAAAGCACGCGAAGTTAAGCGTGCAAAATTAGCAGACAAATTCTTCGCTAAACGCGCTGAACTGAAAGCGATCATCTCTGATGTGAACGCTTCCGACGAAGACCGTTGGGATGCTGTTCTGAAGCTGCAGAGTCTGCCGCGTGATTCCAGCCCTTCACGTCAGCGTAACCGCTGCCGTCAAACAGGTCGTCCGCACGGTTTCCTGCGGAAGTTTGGGTTGAGCCGTATCAAGGTCCGCGAAGCCGCCATGCGCGGTGAAATCCCGGGCCTGAAAAAGGCTAGCTGGTAATTGTCACCAATTGAATCACGGGAGTAACACAGATGAGCATGCAAGATCCGATCGCGGATATGCTGACCCGTATCCGTAACGGTCAGGCCGCAAACAAAGTTGCGGTCACCATGCCTTCCTCCAAGCTGAAATTGGCAATTGCCAACGTTCTGAAGGAAGAAGGATATATTGAAGATTTCAAAATCGAAGGCGACATCAAGCTGGAACTGGAACTTACTCTCAAGTATTTCCAGGGCAAAGCTGTTGTAGAAAGCATTCAGCGAGTAAGCCGTCCTGGTCTGCGCATCTATAAGAAAAAAGATGAGCTGCCAAAGGTAATGGCCGGTATGGGCATCGCTGTAGTTTCTACATCTAAAGGTGTCATGACTGATCGTGCAGCGCGCCAGGCAGGTCTTGGTGGCGAAATTATCTGCTACGTAGCGTAATCGGAGGATACATATGTCTCGTGTTGCTAAAGCACCTGTCGTTGTTCCTGCCGGCGTAGAGGTAAAACTCAACGGTCAGGTAATTTCGATTAAAGGTAAAAACGGCGAGCTGACTCGTACTATCAATGATGCTGTTGAAGTTAAGCATGCTGACAACGCTCTGACTTTCGCTCCACGCGAAGGTTTCGTTGACGGCTGGGCGCAGGCGGGTACTTCTCGCGCGCTGCTGAACGCAATGGTTATCGGTGTTACCGAAGGCTTCACTAAGAAGCTGCAGCTGGTTGGTGTAGGTTATCGTGCAGCCGTTAAAGGCGACGTGGTTAACCTTTCTCTGGGATTTTCTCATCCAGTCGATCACCAGCTGCCCGCGGGTATCACTGCAGAATGTCCAACTCAGACTGAGATCGTGCTGAAAGGCGCTGATAAACAGCTGATTGGTCAGGTTGCAGCGGACCTGCGCGCCTACCGTCGTCCTGAGCCTTATAAAGGCAAGGGTGTCCGTTACGCCGACGAAGTCGTGCGTACCAAAGAGGCTAAGAAGAAGTAAGGTAACACTATGGATAAGAAATCTGCTCGTATCCGTCGTGCGACCCGTGCACGTCGCAAGCTCAAAGAGCTGGGTGCTACTCGCCTGGTGGTACATCGTACCCCGCGTCATATTTACGCACAGGTAATCGCCCCGAACGGTTCCGAAGTTCTGGTCGCTGCTTCTACTGTAGAAAAAGCTATCACTGAACAACTGAAGTATACCGGTAATAAAGAAGCCGCAGCTGCAGTAGGTAAAGCTATCGCAGAACGCGCAATCGAAAAAGGCATCACTGGTGTTTCTTTCGACCGTTCCGGTTTCCAATATCATGGTCGCGTCCAGGCACTGGCAGATGCTGCCCGTGAAGCTGGCCTTCAGTTCTAAGGTAGAGGTCTAAGATGGCACACATCGAGAAACAAGCTGGCGAACTGCAGGAAAAACTGATCGCGGTAAACCGTGTTTCTAAAACTGTTAAAGGTGGTCGTATCTTCTCCTTCACAGCACTGACTGTGGTAGGCGATGGTAATGGTCGCGTAGGTTTTGGTTACGGTAAAGCGCGTGAAGTTCCAGCAGCGATCCAGAAAGCGATGGAGAAAGCCCGTCGCAACATGGTTAACGTCGCGCTGACCAACGGCACCCTGCAGCACCCAGTTAAAGGTGCACACACGGGTTCCCGCGTGTTCATGCAGCCGGCTTCAGAAGGTACCGGTATTATTGCCGGTGGTGCAATGCGCGCCGTTCTGGAAGTCGCTGGAGTTCATAACGTACTGGCAAAAGCGTATGGTTCTACAAACCCGATTAACGTGGTTCGTGCAACTATCGACGGCCTGGGCAATATGAAATCTCCGGAAATGGTCGCTGCTAAGCGTGGTAAATCCGTTGAAGAAATTCTGGGGTAATCACGATGGCTAAGACTATTAAAATCACTCAAACCCGTAGTTCAATCGGCCGCTTGCCTAAGCATAAAGCCACTCTGGTTGGCCTGGGTCTGCGTCGTATTGGCCACACCGTTGAGCGTGAAGACACGCCTGCAGTACGCGGTATGGTTAACGCGGTTTCCTATATGGTTAAAGTGGAGGAGTAAGAGATGCGTTTAAATACTCTGTCTCCGGCCGAAGGGTCTAAGCACGCTTCCAAGCGTCTGGGTCGTGGTATCGGTTCTGGCCTCGGAAAAACCGGTGGTCGTGGTCACAAAGGTCAGAACTCACGTTCTGGCGGTGGCGTACGTCGCGGTTTTGAAGGTGGCCAGATGCCTCTGTACCGTCGTCTGCCGAAGTTCGGTTTCACCTCTCGCAAATCAATGATCACTACAGAGATTCGTCTGTCTGATCTGGCGAAAGTTGAAGGCGGTATCGTCGACCTGAACGCGCTGAAAGCAGCCAACATTGTCGGTGTTCAGATTGAATTCGTTAAAGTAATTCTGTCTGGTGAAGTATCTACACCGGTAACGGTTCGCGGCCTGCGTGTCACCAAAGGTGCACGTGCTGCAATCGAAGCTGCTGGCGGTAAAATCGAGGAATAAGTAGCAGATGGCTAAACAACCGGGATTAGATTTTCAAAGTGCCAAAGGGGGCTTTGGTGAGCTGAAACGCAGACTGCTGTTTGTAATCGGCGCACTCATTGTCTTCCGTATTGGCTCTTTCATTCCAATCCCTGGTATTGATGCCACTGTACTTGCCAAACTGCTTGAGCAACAGCGTGGCACCATCATTGAAATGTTTAACATGTTCTCTGGTGGTGCTCTCAGCCGTGCTTCTATTTTCGCACTGGGCATCATGCCATATATTTCGGCATCGATTATCATCCAGTTATTAACGGTGGTTCATCCAGCGTTAGCGGAAATCAAGAAAGAAGGGGAGGCTGGCCGTCGTAAGATTAGCCAGTACACCCGATACGGTACGTTGGTATTGGCCATATTTCAGTCTATCGGTATTGCTACCGGTCTGCCGAATATGCCAGGGATGCAAGGCCTGGTAATGAATCCAGGCTTTGCCTTCTACTTTACCGCTGTTGTGAGTCTGGTCTCAGGAACGATGTTCCTGATGTGGCTGGGCGAACAGATTACTGAACGAGGTATTGGTAACGGTATTTCGATCATTATCTTCGCAGGTATCGTTGCGGGTCTCCCGCCGGCCATTGGCCATACCATCGAGCAAGCGCGGCAAGGCGACCTGCACTTCCTTCTGTTGCTGTTGGTTGCAGTACTCGTATTCGCAGTGACCTTCTTTGTTATCTTCGTTGAACGTGGTCAACGCCGCATTGTGGTGAACTACGCAAAACGTCAGCAGGGTCGTCGTGTTTACGCTGCACAGAGCACACATTTACCGTTGAAAGTGAATATGGCGGGCGTAATCCCAGCCATCTTTGCTTCCAGCATTATTCTGTTCCCGGCAACGATTGCATCGTGGTTTGGGGGCGGTACCGGTTGGAACTGGCTGACGACAATTTCGCTGTATTTGCAGCCAGGACAGCCGCTTTATGTGCTACTCTATGCGACTGCAATCATCTTCTTCTGTTTCTTCTACACGGCGTTGGTTTTCAACCCACGTGAAACAGCAGATAACCTGAAGAAGTCTGGTGCATTCGTACCGGGAATTCGTCCGGGAGAGCAAACGGCTAGGTATATTGATAAAGTAATGACGCGTTTGACCTTAATCGGCGCTTTATACATTACTTTTATCTGCCTTATCCCGGAGTTCATGCGTGATGCGATGAAGGTTCCCTTCTACTTTGGCGGTACTTCACTGCTCATCGTAGTTGTCGTCATCATGGACTTTATGGCTCAGGTGCAAACTCTGATGATGTCAAGTCAGTACGAGTCGGCACTGAAAAAAGCTAACCTGAAAGGCTACGGCCGTTAATTCAGTTGGTTGAGAAGTTACGGAGAGTAAAAATGAAAGTTCGTGCTTCCGTCAAGAGATTATGTCGTAACTGCAAAATCGTTCGTCGCGACGGTGTCGTCCGTGTGATTTGCAGCTCCGAGCCAAAGCATAAACAGCGCCAAGGCTGATTTGTCACATATTTTTCTTGCAAAGTTGGGTTGAGCTGGCTAGATTAGCCAGCCAATCTTTTGTATGTCAGTACGTTTCCATTTGAGTATCCTGAAAACGGGCTTTTCAGCATGGGACGTGCTTGTTTAATTATAGGAGTGCATAGTGGCCCGTATAGCAGGCATTAACATTCCTGATCAAAAACATACCGTTATCGCATTAACTTCGATCTTCGGTATCGGTAAAACCCGTTCTAAAGCCATCTGCGCTTCAACGGGTATTGCTGAAAATGTTAAGATCAGTGAGCTGTCTGAAGAACAAATTGATCTGCTGCGTGATGCAGTGGCGAAATTCGTTGTAGAAGGTGATCTGCGCCGTGAAATCACCCTGAGCATCAAGCGTCTTATGGACCTTGGTTGCTACCGTGGTTTGCGCCATCGTCGTGGTCTTCCGGTTCGCGGTCAGCGTACCAAGACCAACGCACGTACCCGTAAGGGTCCGCGTAAACCGATCAAGAAATAATCGGGGTGAGTAAATAATGGCAAAGGCACCAGTTCGTGCACGTAAGCGTGTAAGAAAACAAGTCTCAGATGGCGTGGCTCATGTCCATGCTTCTTTTAACAACACCATCGTTACCATTACTGATCGTCAGGGTAACGCACTGGGTTGGGCAACCGCCGGTGGTTCCGGTTTCCGCGGTTCACGTAAATCCACTCCGTTTGCTGCTCAGGTCGCTGCAGAGCGCTGTGCAGAAGCGGTAAAAGATTACGGAATTAAGAACCTGGAAGTTATGGTAAAGGGTCCGGGTCCAGGACGCGAATCTACGATTCGTGCTTTGAACGCCGCTGGTTTCCGCATCACTAATATTACTGATGTGACTCCTATCCCTCATAACGGTTGTCGTCCGCCGAAAAAACGTCGCGTATAACGCCCGTTTTTTTAGGATAGTTGGAGAAAGAAAATGGCAAGATATTTGGGTCCTAAGCTCAAGCTGAGCCGTCGTGAGGGCACTGACTTATTCCTTAAGTCTGGCGTTCGCGCGATTGATTCCAAGTGTAAGATTGAACAAGCCCCTGGTCAGCATGGTGCGCGTAAACCGCGTCTGTCTGATTACGGCGGCCAGTTACGTGAAAAGCAAAAAGTTCGTCGTATCTACGGTGTGCTGGAGCGTCAGTTCCGTAACTATTATAAAGAAGCAGCTCGTCTGAAAGGCAACACCGGTGAAAACCTGTTGGCTCTGCTGGAAGGTCGTCTTGACAACGTAGTTTATCGTATGGGCTTTGGTGCCACTCGTGCAGAAGCACGTCAGCTGGTAAGCCATAAGTCTGTTCTGGTAAATGGCCGCGTTGTTAACATCGCTTCTTATCAGGTATCTCCGAATGATGTCGTTAGCATCCGTGAGAAAGCCAAAAAGCAATCTCGCGTGAAGGCCGCTCTGGAGCTGGCTGAGCAGCGTGAAAAGCCAACCTGGCTGGAAGTTGATGCGACTAAGATGGAAGGTGTGTTCAAGCGTATTCCTGAACGTACTGATCTGTCTGCGGACATTAACGAACACCTGATCGTCGAGCTTTACTCCAAGTAAGGCTTAGTACCAAAGAGAGGACACAATGCAGGGTTCTGTGACAGAGTTTCTAAAACCGCGCCTGGTAGATATCGAGCAAGTGAGTTCGACGCACGCCAAGGTGACCCTTGAGCCTTTAGAGCGTGGCTTTGGCCATACTCTTGGTAACGCACTGCGCCGTATTCTGCTTTCATCCATGCCGGGTTGCGCGGTGACCGAGGTTGAAATTGATGGTGTACTTCATGAGTACAGCACCAAAGAGGGCGTACAGGAAGATATCCTGGAAATCCTGCTCAACCTGAAAGGGCTGGCGGTAAGAGTTCAGGGGAAAGATGAAGTCATTTTGACTCTGAATAAATCTGGCATTGGCCCTGTGACTGCAGCCGACATCACCCATGATGGTGATGTCGAAATCGTCAAGCCTCAGCATGTCATTTGCCATCTGACCGATGAGAACGCTGCTATCAGCATGCGTATCAAAGTTCAGCGTGGACGTGGCTATGTGCCGGCTTCTGCCCGAATTCATTCGGAAGAAGATGAGCGCCCAATCGGCCGCCTGTTAGTTGACGCTTGCTACAGCCCTGTAGACCGTATCGCCTACAATGTTGAAGCAGCGCGTGTAGAGCAGCGCACCGACCTGGACAAGCTGGTCATCGAAATGGAAACCAACGGCACAATCGATCCTGAAGAGGCGATTCGTCGTGCGGCAACCATTCTGGCAGAACAACTTGAAGCTTTCGTTGACTTACGTGATGTACGTCAGCCGGAAGTTAAAGAAGAGAAACCAGAATTCGATCCGATCCTGCTGCGCCCTGTTGACGATCTGGAATTGACTGTCCGCTCTGCTAACTGCCTTAAGGCAGAAGCTATCCACTACATCGGTGATCTGGTACAGCGTACCGAGGTTGAGCTGCTTAAAACGCCTAACCTTGGTAAAAAATCTCTTACCGAGATTAAAGATGTGCTGGCTTCGCGTGGTCTTTCTCTGGGCATGCGCCTCGAGAACTGGCCGCCAGCAAGCATTGCTGATGAATAATCAGATCACAGGTTAAGGTTTCACTGAGAAGGATAAGGTCATGCGCCATCGTAAGAGTGGTCGTCAACTGAACCGCAACAGCAGCCATCGTCAGGCTATGTTCCGCAACATGGCCGGTTCTCTGGTTCGTCATGAGATCATCAAAACGACTCTGCCGAAAGCCAAAGAACTGCGTCGCGTAGTTGAGCCGCTGATTACTCTTGCCAAGACCGACAGCGTAGCTAATCGTCGTCTGGCATTCGCCCGTACTCGTGATAACGAGATCGTGGCAAAACTGTTTAATGAGCTTGGCCCGCGTTTCGCGAGCCGTGCAGGTGGTTACACTCGTATTCTTAAGTGTGGCTTCCGTGCTGGTGACAACGCTCCGATGGCTTACATCGAGCTGGTTGATCGTCCAGAAGCTCAAGCAGAAGCAGCCGCAGAGTAATCTGTAGCAACGTAAAAAACCCGCTTCGGCGGGTTTTTTATTGCCTGAAATTTACTACCTTAAAACATCGTCTTTTATGTTCAAAGGAGCCAGATATGTGGCTGGTTGACCAACTTGCCGAACAGCACATTAAAGCAGCGCTGGAGAAAGGAGAGCTAAGTAATCTTCCTGGGTCTGGCAAGGCGCTGCAGCTGGATGATGATAGCCATGTTCCGCCTGAGTTAAGAGCGGGCTATCGGTTACTTAAGAATTCGGGCTATTTGCCGCCGGAGCTTGAGTTGCGGCGGGAAGCCATGGAAGTTAGCGATCTCATCCGACAGCTCGATCCTGAGGATGATCGCTATCAGGATCATTGTCATCGGCTTCAGGTGCTGGAGCTAAGATTACGTCAGGCAGGTATGAGTACCGATTTTCTTCATGGCAGTTATTCCATAGCCATTCAGCATCGTTTCCGTGAGGAGGGGTAAATGTTTCGTATTGGTCAGCTAGCTAAACTTGCAGAGGTGACGCCAGACACGATCCGTTTTTACGAAAAACAGCAGATGATGGATCATGATGGTCGGACAGAAGGCGGTTTTCGACTGTATAGCGAGGGTGATCTTCAGCGTCTGAAGTTTATCCGTTACGGTCGTAAACTTGGCTTTAGCCTGGAAGCCATCAGAGAACTGCTCTCGATCCGAGTCGATCCTGCACACCACACCTGTCAGGAATCAAAAGCGATCGTTGAAAAACGGCTGAATGAAGTTGCTCAAATGATCGCAGAATTAGAAACGATGCAGCGTTCTCTGCGGCACCTCTCGGATGCCTGTTGTGGTGACAGCCACAGTAGCGTTTCATGCTCAATTCTTGAGGCGCTGGAGCGGGGAGAGGCTTTGAGCAAATAAGGATATTGTTTTTTAGCTGCAAAGGAATAAAGTATCAGACCATCTTCACAGGAGGCGTCATGAGTAAATATCAGCATACCAAGGGGCAGATTCGCGATAACGCGATTCAGGCTCTGTTGCACGACCCGTTATTTCGGCAACGCATTGAGCAAAAGCAAAAGGGTAAAGGCAGTTTTAAGCGGAAAGAGAAACATGGCAAGGGGACAGGATGGGAGGGCAGTGATAAGAAAGCGTCTTATCACTGCCCTTCTGCCTTTACAGTCAAAAGCCACCAGAGCGGCGGCTGATTAACTATACGCGGGTGTTCTGCTGTTTCAGCAGATCGCGGATTTCAGTCAGCAACACTTCTTCGTTTGACGGTTTCGCAACAGGCTTCTCAACTTCCTTTTTCTTATACAAACGATTCATTAACTTAATTGCCATGAAGATTGCAAAAGCAATGATCACGAAATCAAAGATGGTCTGAAGGAAGATACCGTATTGCATTACAACGGCTGGCGCATCGCCAACTGCGGGCTTAAGTACCCAGGCGAATGATTTAAAATCGACGCCACCAATCAATAAGCCTAAGGGTGGCATGATGATGTTGGCGACTAATGATGAAACGATTTTACCGAAGGCAGCACCGATGATGACACCGACGGCTAAATCCATCACGTTGCCGCGCATTGCGAAGTCGCGAAACTCTTTGATTAAACTCATACTTATCTCCTTGCCTAAGCCAATGGCATAAAGTCTAACAAACCTTACTGGTTTTGCCATCACCACAGCCAATTAAGCAGCAGTTTTGCGTGCCTGATGCTCTGTTTCACTGTAAACGTGGCATTTACAGGAAAAACGGACTCGGCTGGAAGAGACGTTCCACATCTGACACAAATTTCTTGTCGGTCAGGAACATGATGACATGATCGCCTTGTTCAATACGCAGGTTGTTATTGGCAATCATTACATCATCACCGCGAACCACTGCGCCAATGATGGTTCCTGGTGGCAGCTTGATATCATCAATCGAACGGCCGACCACGCGTGACGTTGATTCGTCGCCATGTGCTATGGCTTCGATTGCCTCTGCAATACCACGCCGTAACGACGAAACGCCCACGATATCCGCTTTGCGCACGTGACCCAGCAGGGCAGATATCGTGGCCTGTTGAGGTGAAATAGCGATATCAATGACGCTGCCCTGAACCAGATCGACATAGGCGCGGCGCTGAATAAGCACCATAACCTTCTTCGCACCCATCTTTTTCGCCAGCATGGCTGACATGATGTTGGCTTCATCATCATTGGTGACGGCGATGAACAGATCGACCTGCTCCACATGTTCTTCAGCCAGCAACTCCTGATCTGAGGCATCGCCGTAAAAGACTACGGTGTCATGCAGGTGCTCTGCCAGTTCTGCTGCGCGCTGAGGGTTACGTTCAATCAGCTTAACGCTGTAATGTTTCTCAAGACGTTGCGCCAGACCGAAACCAATATTACCGCCACCCACGAGCATAATCCGCTTGTAAGGTTTCTCCAGCCGCTGCATCTCACTCATTACCGCACGAATATTCTGACTGGCAGCGATGAAAAACACCTCATCACCTGCTTCTACGATGGTTGAGCCCTGCGGACGAATAGGACGGTCCTGACGAAAAATAGCGGCTACCCGCGTATCAATGTGTGGCATATGCTCACGCATTATCGACAGCGGATTTCCCACCAGCGGCCCGCCATAATAGGCTTTCACCACTGCCAGGCTGACTTTGCCTTCAGCAAAGTTAACCACCTGCAGCGCGCCAGGGTACTGGATCAAACGGTAGATATTGTCGATCACCAACTGCTCAGGCGAGATCAGATGATCGATGGGCACCGCTTCAGGAATAAATAACTTGTCCGCATCACGTAGATAGTCTGCCGCGCGAATACGAGCGATACGATTCGGCGTATTAAAAAGCGAATAAGCAATCTGGCAGGCAATCATGTTGGTTTCATCCGAGTTAGTCACGGCAACCAGCATGTCGGCATCTTCCGCACCCGCTTCACGCAAAATTCGTGGATGAGAACCATGACCCTGCACGACGCGCAGATCGAACTTATCCTGGAGATGACGAAGGCGTGAAGAGTCAGTATCAACCACCGTGATATCATTGTTTTCACCCACCAGATTTTCTGCCAGAGTTCCGCCAACCTGTCCTGCGCCCAGAATGATTATTTTCATCGCTTATCAATACTCATCTCAGTTTTTACCCGATATCTTTATCAGCTTAGCGTAGAAGAAACCATCTCCGCCTTCGGCCTGTGGGAATACCTGCAAGCCGTTCAACGGCGCACCTCTGAGGGATTCTGCCTGTGCATCATGCTGGCGCTGCAGGAAAGCATCTATCTGCTGGTAATTCTCTTCAGGCAGGATGGAACAGGTAGCATAAATCAGCGTACCGCCAGGTTTCAGGTGCGGCCAGACAGCGTCGAGAATTTCACTCTGAAGCTTTGCCAGCTCGGCGATATCACGATCGCGACGCAGCCACTTAATGTCGGGATGGCGTCGGATAACACCAGTAGCAGAGCAGGGGGCATCCAGCAGAATTCGGTCAAACTGACGATCCCCGCACCACTGCTGCGGCGTCCGTCCATCACCCTGTTTAACATTGGCTTTCATGCCCAGTCGCTGCAGATTTTCCTCAACGCGTTTCAGGCGCTGTGCATCTACGTCGACGGCCATCACTTCTGCTTCCGGCGCAATTTCGAGAATATGGGTCGTTTTACCGCCGGGTGCAGCACATAGATCCAGAATCTGTTCGCCATTTTGGGGTTCAAGCAGCAAAGCACAGCGCTGAGCGGACAAGTCCTGCACGGTCACCCAACCCAGATCGAAGCCAGGTAACTGACTGACCGGGGCAGGGGCGTCAAGCCGCAGCGCATCCAGCACATCGTCAGCAGCCTGTGCATTCCTGCCACTTTCGACCAGCATAGCCAGCCATGCGTCACGCTCGTGGTGCTGGCGGTTAACCCGCAGCCACATCGGCGGACGAAGATTATTGGCTTCGACAATCTGCTGCCATTGTTCCGGCCAGGCATGCTGCAACCGCTTTAGAAGCCATCCCGGATGCAGATACCGCTGAGGGCCATCCTGAATGCTGGCGAGCAACTCTTCACGCTGGCGCTGAAACTGGCGTAACACACCATTCAACAAGCCTTTCAGGCTGGTGCGCTTCAGGACTTCGGCGCCCGCGACGGTTTCTGCCAGGGCGGCATGAGCAGGCACGCGGGTATATTCCAGCTGGTAAAGCCCGACCATGATGAGGTAATGCAAAACCCGCTGTTTGCCGGTAAGTGGACGCTCCATCAGTTTGCCGATTAGCGCTTCCAGCTGCGGTAATGTGCGTAACACGCCAAAACAGATCTCCTGCACTAACGCGCTATCTTTGTCAGAGAGTTTTTTCTGGGCGGCAGGAAGTGCCGTATTCAGGGATTCGCCCTTGTCGACAACGCGCTCAATAAGTTGAGCGGAGAGGCTACGCAGGTTGATTGATTTAGTCATAAGGTTTTGTCATTAAACAAAAGGCCCGGTGTGTGACCGGGCCTGAGAGTCAATCCAGAAGGGTTCCAGGTTCAAACCATTCCCGGCGCGAGTTGAGAAGATCCTGAGCCGACATCGGTTTTTTACCGGCGGGTTGTAACTGAAGCAGATTAAGCACGCCCTGAGCGGTCGCTACCTGAATGCCATGTTTATCCGCACTGATAATTTCTCCCGGCGAACGATCTCTGTGGGGCACAACGCTTGCCTGCCAGA
This sequence comes from Candidatus Pantoea rara, assembly GCF_051136265.1. Lineage (NCBI taxonomy): Bacteria > Pseudomonadati > Pseudomonadota > Gammaproteobacteria > Enterobacterales > Erwiniaceae > Pantoea > Candidatus Pantoea rara. The sequence goes on from NZ_CP194942.1 coordinate 465,205, forward strand.
CTTTAACGGGTTGATCGTCGATAGTGAAAAAGCTCATCGGCCACGGATTAAACGCGCGAATACAACGTTCAAGTTGTTCTGCTGAGAGTGTCCAGTCAAGACGCGCCTCTTCTTTACTGAGTTTCTCTGCATAGTTGGCCAGCGTCTCATCCTGTTTTTCAGGCGAAGCCTGTTGCGTGCTCAGTAAGGTCAGCGTATCCAGCAGCCCCTGTGGTCCAAGCTGTGCCAGCTTGGCATAGAGTGTTGCACTGGTATCTTGGGCAGTAATCGGGCAGGCCAGTTTATGCAGCATATCGCCGGTATCCAGTCCCACATCCATCTGCATGATCGTCACGCCAGTTTCGCTGTCGCCAGCCCAGAGCGCACGTTGAATCGGTGCAGCTCCACGCCAGCGAGGCAGCAGCGATCCGTGAACGTTGATACAGCCCAGACGGGGCATATCAAGCACTGCTTTAGGCAGAATCAATCCATAGGCGACAACAACCATCACATCGGCGTTCAGGTCAGCAACCAACTGCTGATTTTCTTCCGGCCGCAGTGACTTAGGCTGATAAACCGGAATGTCATGTGCCAGCGCCAGCGTTTTGACCGGGCCCGGGGTTAATTTGTTACCGCGACCAGCAGGACGGTCGGGTTGGGTGAATACGCCGATAACCTGATGTTCAGAAGCAAGCAGCGCGTCAAGATGACGCGCTGCAAAGTCAGGTGTGCCGGCAAAGATGATTTTTAGCGGGGCAGACACGTTTATCCCTTCTTAAGATCTCAGGAAGCCTGCGCGTTCTGACGCGCCAGTTTCTCTAACTTAGTTTTGATTCGTTGCCGTTTCAGAGGCGACAGATAATCGATAAACAGTTTGCCTTCCAGATGATCGATCTCATGCTGGATACAGATAGCCAGTAACTCGCTGGCTTCCAGCTCGAAACTTTTACCGTCGCGATCAAGTGCGCGAACCTTTACCCGCTCCGCACGCGGAACAAATGCGCGCTGTTCCGGAATCGAGAGGCAACCCTCTTCAATACCGGTTTCGCCGCTTTTTTCCAGCAGCTCAGGGTTAATCAGTACTAAACGCTCTTCACGACTTTCAGAGACATCTATCACGATAATGCGCTGATGAATATCGACCTGCGTAGCCGCAAGCCCGATACCTTCTTCGGCGTACATGGTCTCGAACATATCATCAACGATACGCTGAATGTCTGCGTTAACTTCTTTAACGGGCGCGGCGACTTTGCGAAGACGCTCGTCAGGGAAATGTAATACCTGCAAAACTGACATAAATATCCAGATCTGTATTCGGTTAAGAAAAGATTACTGCCTCATATTGTAGACTTTTCGAGGCCTGATTGACAGCATTGTGCGGCAGGAAGCAAGGGCGATCAGGGAGCCGGAGATGGACAAAATAGCGCAGTATGTGCGGCTGGCAGCCGTCACTGGAATGACAGGCAAACGTTGGGTTGAAGTGGCGCAGCAGATGAGTGCTGAAGTGGCGGATAGTGACCAGCTTTTCCAGCTTGGGTTAGATGCCAGTCAGCGCCAGCAATATTTTGATTTTGATGAGAAGACGCTCTCTGAAGTTTATGCCTGGCTGGGGAAGCGTCCTGCACATCATCTGGTCACTGCTTTGGACGCAGCCTATCCTGTCCGACTTAAAGAGACGAGTCGCTTTCCGCCGCTACTCTATATTAATGGCGATCCTGAAGTGATTAGTACATCCCAGTTAGCGGTGGTAGGCAGCCGGAACTGTTCCCACAATGGTCGTTACTGGTGCGACTGGTTTACCCAGCAATTAAGCCTTAGCGGTCTGACCATTACCAGTGGACTGGCCCGGGGTATTGATGGCGTTGCGCATCAGGCAGCACTCAACGTGAAGGGTAGAACGGTAGCGGTGTTAGGCAGTGGATTACAACGGCTCTATCCAAAAAATCATGCCCAGCTTGCCGAAGCGATCGCAGAGCAGGGTGGTGCGGTTATTTCTGAGTTTCCGCTGATGACCCAGCCGCATCCGCTTAATTTTCCACGCCGCAATCGTATTATCAGCGGCCTGAGTCATGGGGTGCTGGTGGTCGAAGCCTCACTAAAGAGTGGTTCACTGGTGACGGCACGCTATGCGCTGGAACAAAACCGCAATGTTTACGCCTTACCTGGCGCACTCGGCAACCCGTTAAGCGAAGGCGTAAACTGGCTGATTCAGCAGGGGGCGCTGCTGGTGGCCCATCCCAATAACATCGTCGAAGATTTGGCAAGTGCGCTTAACTGGCGGCCAGCGACCCAGGTCAACGAAATTTATTCTGAGGTGAGTGACGATGCTCCATTGCCATTTGCTGATGTGTTGGCTAACGTAGGTGATGATGTTACACCTGTTGACGTTGTCGCTGAACGTGCCGGCCAATCTGTGCCAGTTATCTCAGCTCAGTTGCTGGAACTGGAGTTAGCAGGATGGATCGCAGCTGTACCCGGCGGCTATGTCCGATTGAGGAGGGCATGCCATGTTCGACGTACTGATGTATTTGTTTGAGACATATATCCACAACGAAGCAGAAATGGGTGTTGATCAGGACAGATTGACAGACGACCTGACGGATGCCGGGTTCCATCGTGAAGATGTTTACAGTGCGCTGAACTGGTTAGAAAGACTGGCTGACTATCAGGAAGGACTGGTAGCGCCAATTTTACTGACAAATGATCCGCTCTCCATGCGTATTTATACTGATGAAGAGAGCAAACGTTTAGATGCTGACAGCCGTGGTTTCCTGCTGTTCCTGGAGCAGATTCAGGTGCTGAACCTGGAAACCCGTGAAATGGTCATTGAACGTATCATGGCGCTGGATACCTCTGAGTTTGACCTGGAGGATCTCAAATGGGTGGTGCTGATGGTGTTGTTCAACATCCCGGGATGTGAAAATGCCTATCAGCAAATGGAAGAACTGCTATTCGACGCCAATGAAGGTATGCTGCATTAAATTTTCATTCATGCATTGATCGCTATGAGTAAAGCTGCACTCTTCACCGTGCGTAAACAGGACCCCTGCCCCGCTTGCGGGGCAGAACTGGTTATTCGTTCCGGTAAACACGGTCCTTTTCTGGGCTGCGCGAACTACCCGGCGTGCGACTACGTTCGACCATTAAAAGGTCAGGCGGATGGCCATGTGGTCAAAGTGCTGGAAGGTCATGCCTGCCCTGAATGCGGGGCGGATAAAGTATTGCGGCAGGGACGTTTTGGCATGTTCATTGGATGTAGCCTCTATCCGGAATGCGGATACACGGAAACCATCGACAAACCTGATGAAACCTCGCTGGCCTGTCCACAGTGCCATGAAGGCCGCTTAGTACAGCGGCGTTCCCGTTATGGCAAAACGTTTCACTCCTGCGATCACTATCCAGCCTGCCAGTTTGTCGTGAACCTGACGCCCGTTGCCGGAACCTGTCCTTATTGTAACTATCCACTGTTAGTGGAAAAAAAGACCGCGCAGGGCGTGAAGCGCTTTTGTGCCAGTAAGAGTTGTGGCAAAGCCATCGCTGAAGAGAATTCATAGACCATGGAAATTCAACACATCGCCGATTCACTTGAGACCTGCTTAGGGCATCTGAATCGTCAGGCGGTCATCGCCTATCCTACTGAAGCCGTATTTGGGCTGGGGTGTGACCCTGACAGTGAATCTGCCGTCATGGCCTTGCTAACGCTGAAACAGCGTCCGGTAGAAAAGGGACTCATCCTGATTGCGGCTGATTACACCCAGCTTGAGCCTTACATCTCTGCACGCGAACTTTCGGTGACTCAGCGTGAGCGGATGTTTTCCTCCTGGCCAGGCCCGGTGAGCTTTGTCGTTCCCGCTCCACCGCAAACGCCTCGCTGGCTGACCGGACAATTTGATTCACTGGCAATTCGCGTCAGTGACCATCCTGATGTACAGGCCCTTTGCCGCGCATTCGGTAAACCACTGGTTTCAACCAGTGCAAATCTGACTGGCCTGCCTCCATGCCGCACGGCTGAAGAAGTGAAACAGCAGTTTGGCGAGCATTTCCCGGTTCTGTCGGGAAAAACGGGCGGACGACTCAATCCTTCTGAAATCCGCGATGTTATCAGCGGCGAACTTATACGTCAGGGTTAATTCATGGATCAATTCGCCGTTTTCGGTAATCCTATCAGCCACAGTAAATCTCCGCTTATCCATCAGGCTTTTGCTGAGCAGACGGGTATTGAACATCGTTATGGCCGCATTTGTGCACCGGTTGATGGTTTTCCCCAGGCGCTCTCTGCCTTTTTCGACCATGGAGGTCGTGGTGCCAACGTGACGTTGCCTTTCAAACAGCAGGCATGGGAATTTGCCGATCAGCTGAGTGAAAGAGCTGCACTATCCGGCGCGGTTAACACAGTAAAGAGGCTCAGTGATGGGCAGATCCTGGGTGATAACACGGATGGGATTGGCCTGTTAAGCGATCTTGAACGGCTGAAGATGATCAACGCTGGCGATAATGTATTGCTGGTAGGAGCGGGCGGTGCCGCACGCGGTGTCATCCTGCCACTGCTTTCAGCAGGCGTGACGCTTACGGTGGTCAATCGTACGGCTGCGCGGGCAGAAGAGCTTGCGACTCTGTTTGGAGAGAGCGGTCCTATCCGTGCATGTAGTTTTGAGCAGCTGGCGGATCAAAACTTTGATCTGATCATCAATGCCACTTCAAGCGGTATTAATGGAGAAACGCCTCATTTATCTGCGGAAGTCATCCATCCGGATGTGTGCTGTTACGACATGTTTTACCAAAGCGGGCTGACGCCTTTCCTGCTCTGGTGTCAGGCGCAGGGTACACATCATCTTGCAGATGGACTGGGAATGCTGGTGGGTCAGGCTGCGCACGCCTTCTATATATGGCACGGTGTAATGCCGGAAATTGCCCCTGTTATTGCTCAGCTCAAGCAGGCCATGCAGCCATGAATCAGGCGATACAGTTTCCGGATGAGGAAACGTATGACGCTAAACTGAACGCAGTCTGTTTTCCGGTACTGGTTAACGGCATGCGGCTTAACTGTGCGATCAGTATGGAGTCGCTGGCTTCACGCTTTGGTGAAGGAGAGGCGATGGCGCTGTTTCAGCACCATCGCTGGGATCTGGAAGATGAGGCCGAAGCGGCTATTCGTCAGGATGATGTGGATACTCAGGGCTGGATCTGGTTATCTCCAGCCAGATAATCATCTTTCCAGCTGACATAGTTATTAGCGGAATAGAGTAAACCTTCCTTCTCACTGTCATTCAGCGGTCTGATCTGCTTCACCGGACTACCCAGATAGAGATAACCGCTCTCCAGCCTTTTACCTGGCGGTACCAGACTTCCGGCACCAATCATGACCTCTTCTTCTACGATTACACCATCAAGCAGAATCGATCCCATTCCGACCAGCACGCGATCGCCAATGGTGCAACCGTGCAGCATCGCTTTATGTCCGATCGTGACGTCCTCGCCAATAATAAGAGGGAAGCCTTGTGGATTGGAGGCAGATTTGTGCGTAACGTGCAGCACACTGCCGTCCTGTACATTGGTGCGGGCACCAATCCGGACCTGATTCACGTCACCCCTGATCGCAACCAGCGGCCAGATGCTCACGTCATCCTCCATAATTACATCACCAACAATAACACTGCCTGGATCAACCATAACGCGCTGACCAGTTTGCGGGAAAAGATCTTTATATGGACGTAGGGCGGAAGTCATCATGTTCTCCTTTGTTCTGTTTTCACTGCAGACTGATGCGATTATAGCCAGCTGACAAGGCAATTTTGACCCGGATCGGTGGCGATCTCATCAATCTGGATCATTTATAACCGTTCAGATAAAAGATCCCAAAAAAGGGTTGTGCTCTGAAGCGGGATCCCTATAATGCGCCTCCATCAACACGGAACACCGGCAACGGGAAACGGGCTGAGAGGCACAGGAGACTGGGCCGCCGGAGAAAAACTTCTGAAAAAGAGGTTGACTCTGCAGGAGGAAAGCGTAATATACGCCACCTCGCGACAGGACGCTAACGCACTGTTCGCACTGCTCTTTAACAATTTATCAGACAATCTGTGTGGGCACTCGCAGGATTGATATCAGCGTCTCCGGACGTAAAAAATATCAAGCCTCACGAGTGAACACATAATGAAATTCATTATGACGTTTTACAGATGAGCACAGCTTAACTTGTTTAAGCAAATCAAACTTAAATTGAAGAGTTTGATCATGGCTCAGATTGAACGCTGGCGGCAGGCCTAACACATGCAAGTCGGACGGTAGCACAGAGGAGCTTGCTCCTTGGGTGACGAGTGGCGGACGGGTGAGTAATGTCTGGGGATCTGCCCGATAGAGGGGGATAACCACTGGAAACGGTGGCTAATACCGCATAACGTCGCAAGACCAAAGAGGGGGACCTTCGGGCCTCTCACTATCGGATGAACCCAGATGGGATTAGCTAGTAGGCGGGGTAATGGCCCACCTAGGCGACGATCCCTAGCTGGTCTGAGAGGATGACCAGCCACACTGGAACTGAGACACGGTCCAGACTCCTACGGGAGGCAGCAGTGGGGAATATTGCACAATGGGCGCAAGCCTGATGCAGCCATGCCGCGTGTATGAAGAAGGCCTTCGGGTTGTAAAGTACTTTCAGCGGGGAGGAAGGCGATGCGGTTAATAACCGCGTCGATTGACGTTACCCGCAGAAGAAGCACCGGCTAACTCCGTGCCAGCAGCCGCGGTAATACGGAGGGTGCAAGCGTTAATCGGAATTACTGGGCGTAAAGCGCACGCAGGCGGTCTGTTAAGTCAGATGTGAAATCCCCGGGCTTAACCTGGGAACTGCATTTGAAACTGGCAGGCTTGAGTCTTGTAGAGGGGGGTAGAATTCCAGGTGTAGCGGTGAAATGCGTAGAGATCTGGAGGAATACCGGTGGCGAAGGCGGCCCCCTGGACAAAGACTGACGCTCAGGTGCGAAAGCGTGGGGAGCAAACAGGATTAGATACCCTGGTAGTCCACGCCGTAAACGATGTCGACTTGGAGGTTGTTCCCTTGAGGAGTGGCTTCCGGAGCTAACGCGTTAAGTCGACCGCCTGGGGAGTACGGCCGCAAGGTTAAAACTCAAATGAATTGACGGGGGCCCGCACAAGCGGTGGAGCATGTGGTTTAATTCGATGCAACGCGAAGAACCTTACCTACTCTTGACATCCACGGAATTTGGCAGAGATGCCTTAGTGCCTTCGGGAACCGTGAGACAGGTGCTGCATGGCTGTCGTCAGCTCGTGTTGTGAAATGTTGGGTTAAGTCCCGCAACGAGCGCAACCCTTATCCTTTGTTGCCAGCGAGTAATGTCGGGAACTCAAAGGAGACTGCCGGTGATAAACCGGAGGAAGGTGGGGATGACGTCAAGTCATCATGGCCCTTACGAGTAGGGCTACACACGTGCTACAATGGCGCATACAAAGAGAAGCGACCTCGCGAGAGCAAGCGGACCTCACAAAGTGCGTCGTAGTCCGGATCGGAGTCTGCAACTCGACTCCGTGAAGTCGGAATCGCTAGTAATCGTGGATCAGAATGCCACGGTGAATACGTTCCCGGGCCTTGTACACACCGCCCGTCACACCATGGGAGTGGGTTGCAAAAGAAGTAGGTAGCTTAACCTTCGGGAGGGCGCTTACCACTTTGTGATTCATGACTGGGGTGAAGTCGTAACAAGGTAACCGTAGGGGAACCTGCGGTTGGATCACCTCCTTACCTGAAGATACCTTCCCGCGCAGTGTCCACACAGATTGTCTGATAAAAAGTAATGAGCAGGACGGCTGCGAAGTCGTGACACGATCGTGTCCCCTTCGTCTAGCGGTTAGGACTCCGCCCTTTCACGGCGGCAACAGGGGTTCGAATCCCCTAGGGGACGCCACCTGCTTGGTGACAGGTGAAAGGTGTCTCCATACAGTATCTCAAAACCGTTCTGGTTGCGTAAGCAGCCGTGGCGCGTTTGAGATATTTGCTCTTTAACAATCCGGAACAAGCTGAAAATTGAAACGACGCGTCGTTTTCATTCTCCGTAATAAGAATGAAAAGCACGATGCGTTCGAGTCTCTCAAATGCTCGTGACTTACAAGCGTTGTAAAACGCCTGTGGGTTGTGAGGTTAAGCGACTAAGCGTACACGGTGGATGCCCAGGCAGTCAGAGGCGATGAAGGACGTGCTAATCTGCGTAAAGCGACGGTAAGGTGATATGAACCGCTACAGCCGTCGATGTCCGAATGGGGAAACCCGGTGCACTCTGTGCATCATTGCAGCATGAATACATAGTGCTGCAAGGCGAACCGGGGGAACTGAAACATCTAAGTACCCCGAGGAAAAGAAATCAACCGAGATTCCCCCAGTAGCGGCGAGCGAACGGGGAGCAGCCCAGAGCCTGAATCAGCATGTGTGTTAGTGGAAGCGTCTGGAAAGTCGCAGGGTACAGGGTGATACTCCCGTACACAAAAGCACACGTGCTGTGAGCTCGATGAGTAAGGCGGGACACGTGGTATCCTGTCTGAATATGGGGGGACCATCCTCCAAGGCTAAATACTCCTGACTGACCGATAGTGAACCAGTACCGTGAGGGAAAGGCGAAAAGAACCCCGGCGAGGGGAGTGAAACAGAACCTGAAACCGTGTACGTACAAGCAGTGGGAGCCTTCTTTATGGGGGTGACTGCGTACCTTTTGTATAATGGGTCAGCGACTTATATTCTGTAGCAAGGTTAACCGTATAGGGGAGCCGCAGGGAAACCGAGTCTTAACTGGGCGTTAAGTTGCAGGGTATAGACCCGAAACCCGGTGATCTAGCCATGGGCAGGTTGAAGGTTGGGTAACACTAACTGGAGGACCGAACCGACTAATGTTGAAAAATTAGCGGATGACCTGTGGCTGGGGGTGAAAGGCCAATCAAACCGGGAGATAGCTGGTTCTCCCCGAAAGCTATTTAGGTAGCGCCTCGTGAACTCATCTTCGGGGGTAGAGCACTGTTTCGGCTAGGGGGCCATCCCGGCTTACCAACCCGATGCAAACTGCGAATACCGGAGAATGTTATCACGGGAGACACACGGCGGGTGCTAACGTCCGTCGTGAAGAGGGAAACAACCCAGACCGCCAGCTAAGGTCCCAAAGTCATGGTTAAGTGGGAAACGATGTGGGAAGGCACAGACAGCCAGGATGTTGGCTTAGAAGCAGCCATCATTTAAAGAAAGCGTAATAGCTCACTGGTCGAGTCGGCCTGCGCGGAAGATGTAACGGGGCTAAACCATGCACCGAAGCTGCGGCAGCGACACTATGTGTTGTTGGGTAGGGGAGCGTTCTGTAAGCCGTCGAAGGTGGCCTGTGAGGGCTGCTGGAGGTATCAGAAGTGCGAATGCTGACATAAGTAACGATAAAGCGGGTGAAAAGCCCGCTCGCCGGAAGACCAAGGGTTCCTGTTCAACGTTAATCGGAGCAGGGTGAGTCGACCCCTAAGGCGAGGCCGAAAGGCGTAGTCGATGGGAAACAGGTTAATATTCCTGTACTCGGTGTTACTGCGAAGGGGGGACGGAGAAGGCTATATCAGCCGGGCGACGGTTGTCCCGGTTTAAGCGTGTAGGCGGAGGGTCCAGGTAAATCCGGTCCCTTATTAACGCTGAGGCGTGACGACGAGGCACTACGGTGCTGAAGTGATAAATGCCCAGCTTCCAGGAAAAGCCTCTAAGCATCAGGTAACACAGAATCGTACCCCAAACCGACACAGGTGGTCAGGTAGAGAATACCAAGGCGCTTGAGAGAACTCGGGTGAAGGAACTAGGCAAAATGGTGCCGTAACTTCGGGAGAAGGCACGCTGGCGCGTAGGTGGAGGGACCTGCTCCCCGAGCCGAAGCCAGTCGAAGATACCAGCTGGCTGCAACTGTTTATTAAAAACACAGCACTGTGCAAACACGAAAGTGGACGTATACGGTGTGACGCCTGCCCGGTGCCGGAAGGTTAATTGATGGGGTTATCCGCAAGGAGAAGCTCTTGATCGAAGCCCCGGTAAACGGCGGCCGTAACTATAACGGTCCTAAGGTAGCGAAATTCCTTGTCGGGTAAGTTCCGACCTGCACGAATGGCGTAATGATGGCCAGGCTGTCTCCACCCGAGACTCAGTGAAATTGAACTCGCTGTGAAGATGCAGTGTACCCGCGGCAAGACGGAAAGACCCCGTGAACCTTTACTACAGCTTGACACTGAACATTGAGCCTTGATGTGTAGGATAGGTGGGAGGCTTTGAAGCGCGGACGCCAGTTCGCGTGGAGCCAACCTTGAAATACCACCCTTTAATGTTTGATGTTCTAACGTAGGCCCGTTACCCGGGCTGCGGACAGTGTCTGGTGGGTAGTTTGACTGGGGCGGTCTCCTCCTAAAGAGTAACGGAGGAGCACGAAGGTCAGCTAATCACGGTCGGACATCGTGAGGTTAGTGCAATGGCATAAGCTGGCTTGACTGCGAGAGTGACGGCTCGAGCAGGTGCGAAAGCAGGTCATAGTGATCCGGTGGTTCTGAATGGAAGGGCCATCGCTCAACGGATAAAAGGTACTCCGGGGATAACAGGCTGATACCGCCCAAGAGTTCATATCGACGGCGGTGTTTGGCACCTCGATGTCGGCTCATCACATCCTGGGGCTGAAGTAGGTCCCAAGGGTACGGCTGTTCGCCGTTTAAAGTGGTACGCGAGCTGGGTTTAGAACGTCGTGAGACAGTTCGGTCCCTATCTGCCGTGGGCGCTGGAGAATTGAGGGGGGTTGCTCCTAGTACGAGAGGACCGGAGTGAACGCACCACTGGTGTTCGGGTTGTCATGCCAATGGCATTGCCCGGTAGCTAAGTGCGGAAAAGATAAGTGCTGAAAGCATCTAAGCACGAAACTTGCCCCGAGATGAGTTCTCCCTGACTCCTTGAGAGTCCTGAAGGGACGTTGAAGACTACGACGTTGATAGGCCGGGTGTGTAAGCGCAGCGATGCGTTGAGCTAACCGGTACTAATGACCCGTGAGGCTTAACCTTACAACGCCAGAGGCGTTTTTGCAGAGACACGATTTTCAGCCTTGTACCGGATAAATCTGCGCGGCCCCCGGGGCGGCGCGGAAGACAGAATTTGCCTGGCGGCTTTAGCGCGGTGGTCCCACCTGACCCCATGCCGAACTCAGAAGTGAAACGCCGTAGCGCCGATGGTAGTGTGGGGTCTCCCCATGCGAGAGTAGGGAACTGCCAGGCATCAAATTTAGTGCGCTGATATGGCTCAGTTGGTAGAGCGCACCCTTGGTAAGGGTGAGGTCCCCAGTTCGACTCTGGGTATCAGCACCAGTTAAGACACGAGTTCGGTAAATAAAAGAATTTGCCTGGCGGCTGTAGCGCGGTGGTCCCACCTGACCCCATGCCGAACTCAGAAGTGAAACGCCGTAGCGCCGATGGTAGTGTGGGGTCTCCCCATGCGAGAGTAGGGAACTGCCAGGCATCAAATAAGAGAGAGCCCTTCGCGTATGCGAAGGGCTTTTTTCGTTATGGCAATTCGATAATTCGCTATAAAAACCCCCCTCATATCAGCCCGGTTTCCAGTGCATTTATCCGGACGCCGACTTAGTCAGCTGATTGAACCTGGTTTTAAAGCCATAAAAAACCCGGCACCAGGCCGGGTAGTAAGATAGCTGAGTCGATAATCAATGAATAACCTGCGATAAAAACGCCCGGGTACGCTCTGATTTAGGATTCGCAAAGAACTCCTGCGGTGGCGCAACTTCAACGATCTCACCCCGATCCATAAAGATCACCCGGTCAGCCACCGTTCGGGCAAAGCCCATCTCGTGAGTGACGCATAGCATAGTCATCCCATCCTCAGCCAGACCAATCATCGTATCCAGCACCTCTTTAACCATCTCAGGATCCAACGCTGATGTTGGCTCATCAAACAGCATAATTTTAGGCTTCATACAGAGTGAGCGAGCTATGGCGACACGTTGCTGCTGTCCGCCAGAAAGCTGACCTGGAAACTTGTGTGCATGCTCGGCAATACGCACGCGTTCCAGATAGTGCATAGCCAGCTCATCCGCTTCTTTCTTAGGGATCTTCCTCACCCAGGAAGGTGCCAGCGTACAGTTCTGCAATACGGTCAGATGCGGGAAGAGATTGAAGTGCTGGAATACCATGCCGACTTCGGTACGAACGCGTTCAATGTTACGAACGTCATCGTTAAGGTGGATACCGTCAACAACAATACGGCCCTGCTGATGCTCTTCCAGATGGTTGATACAGCGGATCGTCGTCGATTTGCCGGAGCCGGAGGGTCCGCACAACACGATGCGCTCACGGGGTTTAACCTGCAGGTTGATGTCTTTCAGTACGTGGAACTGCCCGTACCATTTATTCACGTTCTCAAGGGAGATCATCAACGCGTCGGAAGAGTGTGTCATAGAGTCAGTCATGTAAAACCTCAGTGCGATGTACGCCCGGTGTGAAAGCGCTTTTCCAGATACTGGCTGTAGCGCGACATGCTAAAACAAAAGATCCAATAGACCAGCGCAGCAAAGACATAACCTTCAGTCGACATACCTAGCCAGGTCGGATCAACCGTTGCCTGCTGGACGCTGCTGAACAGATCGAAAAGACCAATGATGATGACCAGGCTGGTATCTTTGAATAGTGCAATGATGGTGTTAACCAGACCGGGGATGGTAAGTTTCAGCGCCTGCGGCAGGATCACCAGCATCTGCGTCTTCCAGTAGCCCAGCGCCAGAGACTCGGCCGCTTCATACTGACCTTTTGGTAGTGCCTGCAGGCCACCGCGAACCACTTCGGCCACATAGGCGGACTGGAACAGAATAACGCCCACCAGTGCCCGTACCAGTTTGTCGATGCTGGTGCCTTCAGACATAAAGAGCGGCAGCATCACGGATGACATGAACAGCACCGTAATCAGCGGCACGCCACGCCAGAACTCGATAAAGATAATCGACAAGGTGCGCACCACCGGCATACGTGAGCGACGGGCAAGCGCCAGCAAAATACCTAACGGCAGCGCACCGGCAATACCCACCGACGCGATAATCAGCGTCAGCGTTAATCCGCCCCACTGACGTGTTTCGACACGCTCCAGCCCCAGATACCCGCCATATAACAGGAACCAGACAATCACCGGATAGATGACAGCCCAGGCCGCAATGTAGCGTCCACGATACGGGAGGCTCTTCAGGAACATCGGTACAATCGACAGCAGGCCAATCACCAGCGCCAGGTTAATACGCCAGCGCAGCTCATGCGGATAAAGCCCATACATGAACTGGCCGAAACGCGCATGGATAAAGACCCAACAGGCACCCTCTTTGGTGCAATCAGCCCGCGTGGTGCCAATCCAGTTCGCCTGAAAGACCAGCCAGTTCAGCGCGGGCGGAATGACGTGCCAGATTACCCAGATGCAAAACAGCGTCAGTAACGTGTTAAACCAGCTGGAAAACAGATTTTTACGAGCCCAAAGCCAGGCACGACTGACAGGAGTCGTCGGGATGGGGGGTGTTTCATGCGTAGTCACAGACATAGTTATCCCGTTCTCTTAACGCTCAACCAGCGCAATTTTGCGGTTGTAGAAGTTCATAATCATCGATATCACCAGACTGATAATCAGGTAAACACCCATCGTAATTGCAATCGTCTCGATCGCCTGACCGGTCTGATTCAGTACCGACCCGGCAAACAACGACACCATATCGGGATAACCGATTGCGGCGGCCAGTGAGGAGTTCTTCACGATGTTCAGATACTGGCTGGTCAGCGGCGGAATAATGACACGCATGGCCTGAGGAATAATGACCTGACGCAGCGTAACCGGATTAGGCAGACCCAGCGATCGTGCGGCTTCATGCTGACCATACGGCACCGACTGAATCCCTGAACGAATCACTTCAGCGATAAACGATGAGGTATAGATCGACAGTGCCAGCGTCAGTGCCGCCAGCTCCGGAATCATCACCGAGCCGCCACGGAAATTGAACCCATGCAGTTGTGGCACATCCCAGTGCATAGCTGCGCCAAACCCAAGATGCGCCAGTAAAGGAAAAAGAATCAGCATCCCAATGGCAGCGGGCCAGGTGCGACGTAACTCGCCGGTTTTTAACTGGTGCTGTCGGTTAAAGCGGTACAGCCCATAGCTCACTGCCACGACCAGAAACAGGGCGATAACAAACGCCCAGCTGCCCGGTGCATAGGTTGGCCACGGAACATAGAGCCCACGATTGCTGACATAGGCCAGATCGAACGCATTCAGCGCCTGACGTGGGCCGGGCAGATTGCGTAAAACCGCGAAGTACCAGAAGAAGATCTGAAGCAGTGGCGGGATATTACGGAAGGTTTCAATATAGATATTCGACAGTTTCCGCAGCAGCCAGTTGTCAGAAAGGCGGGCAAGACCGACCGCGAACCCGAGAATCGACGCGAAAACAATACAGAGTGCAGAGACCAGCAGCGTGTTGGTTAATCCGACCAGAAACACACGCGCGTAGGTATCTCCCTCTGTGTACTCGATAAGATGCTGAACGATGCCGAAACCAGCAGTACGTTCAAGAAATCCAAATCCCGATGTAATGCCGCGATTGGCAAGGTTGATGATGGTGTTATGCACGAGATAACCCACCACACTAAGCACAGCGACGACGGCTATGAGCTGATAAATCCAGGCGCGAACCGTGGGATTACCAAATGAAAAATCCCTTTTCACGGTTGGGCGTTGTGACATGTCGAAACCTCAATGCGAAAGCTGGGGTAGGGCACCGCAGAATACGGTGCCCGATTGGTGAGGTCTGTTAACGTACCGGTGGTGCGTACTGAATTCCGCCCTGGTTCCACAACGCATTCTGACCACGTGCAATCTTCAGTGCACTGTCTTTTCCGACGTTACGGTCAAAGCTTTCCTGATAGTTACCTACCTGCTTGACGATGTTGAAGGCCCACTTGTTATCCAGCTTCAGATCTTTACCAAAATCACCTTCGGTGCCCAGAAAATGTGCCATATCTGGATTGGTTGGCTTGGCTGTCATCTGGTCAACGTTCTTCGAGTTGATACCCATCTCTTCCGCATTCAGCATGGCGTAGAGTGACCATTTGACGATGGTAAACCAGTCATCATCACCACGACGCACCAGCGGCCCCAGCGGCTCTTTGGAGATCACTTCTGGCAGGACGATAAACTCATCAGGTTTGCCGAGCTTAATGCGCAATGCGTAGAGCTGAGACTGGTCAGACGCCAGCGTATCGCAGCGGCCGCTATCCAGCGCTTTAGCGGATTCATCAGAGCGGTCAAAGGTCACCGGCGTGTATTGCATTTTGTTGGCTTTAAAGAAGTCCGCCACGTTCAGTTCGGTATCGGTACCCGCCTGAATACAGACAGTCGCACCATCCAGCTCTTTCGCACTTTTCAGACCGGCTTTCTGGTGAGTCAGGAAGCCGATACCGTCGTAATAGTTCACGCCCGCAAACAGGAAGCCCATGCCGCCATCGCGCGATGAAGTCCAGGTGGTATTACGTGAAAGTACATCCACTTCGCCTGACTGCAGGGCGGTAAAACGCTCTTTCGCAGTCAGCGGGGTATATTTCACTTTGGTGGCATCGCCAAACACAGCCGCAGCTGTCGCACGACACACATCCACATCGATACCAGTGAACTTGCCGCCAGCATCTGCATAGGAGAAGCCCGGCAAGCCATCACTGATACCACATTGAACAAAACCTTTTTTCTTTATCGCATCCAGTGTGGTACCTGCGTGAGCTTGCTGAGCAATGCCAACCAGCGAGGCGGCGGCGATCAGCGTAGAGAGCATCATCTTTTTCATAAAGCATCCTGTGTGGCGGGATCGTATTGTTATGTTTGCGCACTTTGATGTGCGTTTTTTCCTGTCTGTGGCAGTCAGCCATCCACGACTCTGCAAAGCTGATGCCAGGTTCGCAGAATCCTGAATTCTTATGAAAGAACGGTTAATAATCAGAAGCACTTAGAAAGTTCCGCTAATATGGCGCACCAAAAGGAAGCAAAGCGAGTCGACCCGATCACATTTAGTGCAAATAGTTTCACTATATATAAGCAGTGTGAGCGCTCGCTCAGGCAGAAATGTATGAAGAGATTGCGTTGCTATTTAATGCGCAGAAAGTCACATGCCCAGCAGTGGTGGGATGTTCAGCGAGGCGAGAGAGAGGACAAGCATTAAGTCAAATCAGAGCAGACTAAAGCGAGAGGGCGAAATATCACGTCAGCGATTGCAACTATAGTTACCATATAGAAAGCAACTGTTTCACCACTTTTACCGTTTATGTGCAGCGTTGCACAAATAAAAACGCCAGCCCGAAGGCTGGCGTAATTAACAGACCGAACTAAAAATCAGTTCATGCCGTATTTTTTCAATTTCTTACGCAGCGTACCGCGGTTGATACCCATCATCAGGGCAGCACGTGTCTGGTTGCCACGGGTATACTGCATCACCATGTCCAACAGAGGCTGCTCGACTTCAGCCAAAACCAGCTCATACAGGTCGCTCACATCCTGACCATTCAGTTGAGCAAAATAGTTCTTCAGTGCCTGTTTAACCGAATCACGCAAAGGTTTTTGAGTTACCTGATCCTGTGAGTTAACGGTAGAAACGGTCAGTACGTCAGAATTTACGCGTTGTTCGAACATAGTTCTTTCAGCTCTTTATTTCGTTACGCAAGATTTTCGAAGTATGCCTCCAACGCCTCCAGCTGTTCGCTGGCATCCTCAATGGCGTTGAATGTGCGCCGAAACTGGTCATTCGGGGCGTGCTCCTGCAGGTACCAGGAGACGTGCTTTCGCGCTATACGGTATCCCTTGCCTGAACCGTAAAAGTCGTGCAGCTCACGTATATGCGAAACAAGCAAGCGCTTGACCTCTGCCATCGGCAGCGGGGCAAGCAACTCCCCAGTGTCCAGATAATGCTGGATTTCCCGGAAGATCCACGGTCTTCCCTGAGCAGCGCGTCCTATCATCAGAGCATCGGCCCCTGTATAGTCGAGCACCGCTCTGGCTTTATGCGGGTCAGTTATGTCTCCATTCGCGATAATCGGAATGGAAACACTCTGCTTAACTGTCCGAATGCTGTCATATTCAGCTTCTCCGTTGAACAGGCAGGCACGAGTGCGACCATGTATCGTCAGAGCCTGTATACCGCAGCGTTCAGCCAATTGGGCAATCGCGACACAGTTCCTGTTTTCAGGATCCCAGCCAGTACGAATTTTCAGCGTAACCGGCACATTCACTGCATTAACCACTGCGGAGAGAATTGACTCCACCACGGTGGGATATTGCAGCAAGGCTGAACCCGCCATCTTGCGGTTAACCTTCTTGGCAGGGCATCCCATATTAATGTCGATGACCTGTGCACCAGCCTCAACATTAATGCGTGCGGCTTGCGCCATTTCACTGGGATCGCAACCGGCAATTTGCACGGCGCGAATGCCTGGCTCATCACTGTGAACCATGCGTAATCGGGATTTGTCACTAGCCCAGACTTCCGGGTTAGAAGACAACATCTCAGAAACTGCCATGCCTGCACCCATTTCATGACACAGCGCCCTGAACGGCCTGTCGGTAATACCGGCCATCGGTGCTGCAATCAGTCGATTTCTCAGCTGGAGGTTTCCAATACGCATGAAGTCAGAAGAGCCATACTGTGTCTGCAAGGCGGCGTATATTACGCATTTTTGATGGAAGATGAAAGGCCAAACTTTGAACAATCAGCAAGAAAGATCAATGATATCCGGGTGATGATTGTGTCTCTTAATTATTAATCTTATATATCAATGAATTAGTAATTTATGCTTAAATTGTGAACAAAAGTTTTTCCAGAAAAGTACGTCGATTAGCCAGATAAAAAACGTCACATGCCGTGATTAACGATACAAGCATCCATTTCATATCGTGAAAGCCCGCAGCTTACGCTACAGGCTGGCTTAATGTTCTGTGAAGGCACTTTGTACCGGCGAGAGCGATATCAGAAGGGCAGTCAGGCGCTAAATTCAGGATTTAATCCCGGTAATCCGGCACCACTCCTCTTTAACTGCCACCGGGTCGAGCGTGAACTCGCTGGCATACGCTTCGCAGACGCTCTCCGCCTGGCTCTCTAACACACCGGAGAGGCCCAGGTGACCACCAGACTTTGGCAGTACGCTGATCAGAGGGGCCAGTTCACGAAGCGGACCGGCCAGAATATTAGCGACCACCACATCAGCCTGCAGATTGTCGGGTTGCTGGTGGGGCAGGTAGAGGGACAGGCGATCGGAGACGCCATTGCGCTCAGCATTATCCCGGCTGGCCTGAATCGCCTGCGGATCGATATCAATGCCGATCGCCTGAGATGCGCCGAGTTTAAGCGCGGCGATCGCCAGGATCCCAGAGCCGCAGCCGAAATCGATCACCGTTTTGCCTTTCAGATCCAGCCCATCAAGCCAGGTGAGGCAGAGTGAGGTGGTAGGATGGGTGCCGGTTCCAAACGCCAGGCCCGGATCGAGCATCACGTTGACGGCATCAGGATCCGGTACATCACGCCAGCTTGGACAGATCCAGAGACGTTCACCGAAGCGCATCGGGTGGAAGTTTTCCATCCATTCGCGCTCCCAGTCTTTATCTTCGATCTGCTCGATCCGGTGACGAAAACCAGCGCCCAGCAGCGGATGTTGTTCCAGTTCGGCGGTAATAACGGCCATGTCAGTTTCTGCATTAAACAGTCCGATGACATCGGTATCGCCCCACAGGCGCGTTTCACCAGGCAGCGGCTCATATACCGGCGTGTCATGGGTATCCTGGAAGGTCACTGAAACCGCACCGATGTCCATCAGCGCATCGCTCAGCGTCTCCGCGTGTGCACCTGAGCTGTTAATTTTGATTTGAATCCACGGCATAACGTCTCTCTTTCTGTCAGTGTTGCGGCGCGTCGACCGATTGCGGCGCGCGTCCAAACAGGTTGCCCACTAAAAATGCCAGCAGGCTCAAAAGCAGTGAGGGCACGATGGGGTGAAAACCCAGAATCTGCAGGTTAAGGCTCGCCATAAAAGCGTAGCAGCCTCCACCCACCACCATGCCGGTGATGGCGCCTGCGGCATTAGCGCGTTCCCAGTAGAGGCCCAGTACCAGCGGCCAGAGGAAAACCGCCTCAAGGCCGCCAAATGCCAGCAGGTTAAGCCAGACAATCATATCGGGCGGATTCCATGCCGCAATCAGCAGCAGAATACCCAGTGCGAAGGTAATGGTGCCAGATAACAGCCGCAGCCGCGTCTCATTTTCCAGCTGTTGCGGAGCGACTCGCAGATAGAGATCTTTGATCAGCGTGGCCGAAGCCTGTAACAGTTGGGCATTGATGGTCGACATGATCGCGGCCATTGGAGCCGCCAGGAAGAGCCCGGCCGCTAACGGCGGCAGAACAGTAATCATCAGGGTCGGAATGATACTATCCGGAACGGTCAGATTCGGCAGTATCGCGCGGCCCAGCGCGCCGGCCAGATGCATCCCCAGCATCAGAATCACTACCACGATGGTGCCCAGAATGATGGCCCGATGAACGGCTTTACTGTCTCTGTAAGAGATGCAGCGCACTGCCGTATGTGGCAAGCCAATCACCCCAAAGCAGACCAGTACGACAAACGAACTGAGGAAGGTCGGCGTAATAATCTCGCCCGGTCCCTGTGGCGACAGCAGAGCAGGATCAATGTCATGCAGTTTTTGCACCGCCGTGCTCAGGCCACCAGCCTGATGGATCACCGCGAATAGCAGCAGAAAGGTGCCAATCAGCATCACAATGCCCTGCATTGCGTCATTGAGTACGCTGGCACGGAATCCGCCGAAAGCGGTGTAGAGCGCGATAGTGCCGCCGAAAATCAGCAGTCCTGTGTCATACGGAATGCCTGCGGCGGTTTCGAGCAGCCGCGCACCGCCAATAAACTGCACCGTCATGGCACCAATAAAGGCAATCAGCAGGCTCAGGCTCGCCAGCCAGATCAGCAGCGGGCTCTGATAGCGGGCGTAGAGCATGTCATTCAGCGTCACCGCATTATGTTTACGCGCCAGAATGGCAAACTTTTTCCCTAACACACCCAGCGAGAGCCAGACGGCAGGCACCTGCACCATCGCCAGCAATACCCATCCCAGCCCATATTTGTAGGCGGCACCGGGACCACCAATAAACGAACTGGCGCTGATATAGGTGGTAGTGAGCGTCATCGCCAGCACAAACCCGCCCATGGAGCGGCTGCCAAGGAAATATTCAGTCAGGAAACTGCCTTCACCTCTTTTACGGACCGCAAATATCGACAGCGCGGTAATCACAACCAGATAAATCAGTAACGGCAGGATAATTTCACTGTTCACTTTTATCCTCCAGCGGCATGTCGCGGAAAATGACCCGCACCATCATCCAGCACAGGAAAATGAACAACAAGGGAGCAAACAGGCAGGAGAGTTCAAACCAGCGTGGCAAGCCGGTGAGCCCGATTTCACTGCCACCCAGCCAGGCAGAAAGACCCCAGGCAGCGAGCCAGAGCAGGGTGAGATAGAGCGACCAGCGCGCCTCTTTATGAGCCTGTATAAAACGAGCGTCCATGATTCAACCTTAACGCCAGCGGCAATAGAAAAAGGCCGGATTAACCGGCCTCTGACTGACTCAGCGTTGCGATTACTTCTCGTGCAAGCCGAGTTTTTTCTCCAGATAGTGGATATTAGTTCCACCGTGCTGGAAGTTTTCGTCGGACATGATCTTCATCTGCAGTTCAACGTTGGTTTTGATACCGTCGATGATCAGTTCCGCCAGCGCATTTTTCATGCGGGCGATAGCCACGTCGCGTGATTCGCCATAAGTGATCAGTTTACCGATCATGGAATCATAATAAGGCGGCACGGTGTAGCCGGAGTAAATGTGCGACTCCCAGCGCACGCCAAAACCGCCTGGCGCGTGGAAACGAGTGATTTTACCGGGGCTTGGCAGGAAGGTCACCGGATCTTCGGCGTTGATACGGCACTCAACCGCATGTCCGCGAATGATCACATCTTCCTGTTTGATCGACAGTGGCTGACCCGCAGCAATGCGCAGCTGTTCTTTGATCAGATCCACACCGGTGATCATCTCGGTCACTGGGTGTTCTACCTGAATACGGGTGTTCATCTCAATGAAGTAGAACTCACCGTTTTCGTACAGGAACTCAAAGGTACCTGCGCCGCGATAGCCAATTTCAATACAGGCCTGGGAGCAGCGATTGCCGATAAAGCGACGCTGCTCTTCGGTGATGCCTGGGCCTGGCGCTTCTTCGACAACTTTCTGGTGACGACGCTGCATGGAGCAGTCACGTTCGCCCAGATAGATTGCGTTGCCCTGACCGTCAGCGAGTACCTGAATCTCAATGTGGCGCGGATTCTCCAGATACTTCTCCATGTAAACCATGTCGTTGTTGAAAGCCGCTTTGGCTTCCGCTTTCGTCATGTTGATGGATTCTTCCAGATCTTTGTCGCCGCGCACTACGCGCATACCACGACCGCCGCCGCCGCCAGACGCTTTGATGATGACCGGATAACCGATGCGCTTAGCAAAAGCACGGTTTTTTTCCATATCATCGGTCAGTGAACCGTCCGATCCTGGTACGGTCGGAACGCCTGCTTTCTTCATCGCATTGATTGCAGAGACCTTGTCGCCCATCAGGCGAATGGTGTCTGCTTTCGGGCCGATGAAGATAAAGCCAGAACGTTCAACCTGCTCAGCAAAATCGGCATTCTCAGAGAGGAAGCCGTAGCCTGGGTGAATCGCCACCGCGCCGGTAATCTCTGCAGCAGAGATCAGCGCCGGGATGTTGAGGTAACTTTTAACTGACTGCGCCGGTCCGATGCAGACGGTTTCGTCTGCCAGCAGCACGTGCTTCAGGTCACGATCCGCGCTTGAGTGAACCGCAACAGTCTTGATGCCCAGTTCTTTACAGGCACGCAGAATGCGCAGTGCGATCTCACCACGGTTAGCAATAACAATTTTATCCAGCATGATCTGCCCCGTTACTCGATGATAACCAGTGGCTCGTCAAATTCGACCGGCTGACCGCTTTCAACCAGGATAGCTTTCACCACGCCTGATTTGTCAGCTTCGATCTGGTTCATCATTTTCATGGCTTCGACGATGCACAATGTATCGCCAGCATTCACTTTCTGGCCGACTTCCACAAAGGCTTTCGCATCCGGGCTCGGCGTACGGTAGAAGGTCCCTACCATCGGTGAACGCACGATGTGACCACTGATCTCAGCCGGCGCCGCTTCGGCAACCGCTGCTACAGGGGCAACAGCTGTCGCCAGAGCGGGCTGTGGAGCTGGCGCAGCGTAAGCCTGCTGCATCATCGGATAACCTGTGTTTACAGGTGCGCGGCTGATGCGAACGGACTCTTCACCTTCGGAGATTTCCAGCTCAGAAATGCCAGACTCTTCAACCAGTTCGATCAGTTTTTTAATTTTACGAATATCCATGAGTGGGGGTTCCGTACTCAGTTTGATTAATGAGATTGAGACAGGCGTTTTACTGCCGTTTGTAAAGCCCATGTGTAGCCGTCAGCGCCAAGCCCACAGATCACGCCAGCAGAAACATCAGAAAGATAGGAGTGATGGCGGAAGGGCTCGCGGGCATGCACATTTGAGAGATGAACCTCGATAAACGGTATTTCTACCGCCAGCAGGGCATCACGTAGTGCAACACTGGTATGGGTAAACGCGGCAGGATTAATGATGATGTAATCCACATTGCCTTTGGCCTCATGAATGCGATCAATCAGCTGAAATTCAGCATTGGTCTGCAGGTGGCTCAACTCCACATTCAACTGGTCTGCCTGACGTGTCAAATCGTCCACAATCTGACGCAGCGTAGTATGACCATACTTCTCAGGCTCACGTGTCCCCAACAGGTTAAGGTTGGGCCCGTTTAAAAGCAGAATATGTAATTTATGCGCCATCGTGCTGCCATCTCCCGCAATCATTGAGGCATCGCGTAAAATACCTTGCGAATCTTCATTTGTCACCTTTCAGGGTGAAAAAGAAGACCCGACGAGCAATAAAGCCGGGCATTATATCCGTTTCGTGTCATTTCGCAGCAAAATACTGGTCTTATCTGCGAAGATGATCGGATGTGGCCTGCGGGCCACATCTTTTAGCAGAAAACAGCAGAGGAAAACAACGGGGCAAGCCCTAGCGGGGCCACCATTTAAGAAATTTTTTGTAACGCCACACTAACAGTATCGCAGCAAGCAGGGCATAGATAAGTGGCTGGGGTGACAGGATTTTCACTGACCAGATATAGTGAATCGGTACCAGAATCGCGACAAGATAGACCGCGTTGTGCAGGGTTTGCCAGCGCTTACCGAGCTTGCGCTGAGCGCGCTGGAACGAGGTTACTGCCAGGGCCAGTAATATCAGCCAGCTGATAATTCCCAGCGTCAGATAGGGGCGGGAGAGTAGCTCGCTGCCCAGCAGACGCAGGTTGTCAGCGCCCAGCTCCAGCAGGTAATAGCTCAGCAGATGAATGGAAGCCCAGACAAACGTCCAGACGCCAAGCAGACGGCGGGTGCGGATGAGAAGCGGCTGCCTGCCGTAACGTGCCAGCGGTGAAACCAGCAGCGTCCCCAGCAGCAGTTTCAGCGCCATACGGCCGGTAAAATGCTGAATATCTTTTGCCGGATCCGCACTCAGGCCACCCTGCATCGCCGCAAGAACGAGATAAACCAGCGGCAACAGGGCCGCCAGATGCAGAATCACCTTAAGCCATGTGATCTGTTTTATCGACAGGCGGACCACTTAGTAATTCTCCCGTAAATCCATGCCACGGTAGAGCGACGCCACTTGTTCGGCATAGCCGTTAAACAGCAGTGTCGGCTGACGCTCGACCTTCAGACTGCCGCCGGGGCCAATAAACCGCTCTGTCGCCTGCGACCAGCGTGGGTGATTGACGTGCGGATTCACATTGGCATAAAAGCCATACTCGTCGGCAGCAATCTGGTTCCAGGTTGTTGGTGGCTGTTTGTCGGTCAGCGTGATTTTGACAATCGACTTAATGCCTTTGAAGCCATACTTCCACGGCACCGTCAGACGAATCGGCGCGCCATTCTGCGGCGGCAGCGCTTTGCCATAGACGCCGGTAGTGAGTATCGTCAGCGGGTGCATCGCTTCATCCATCCGCAGACCTTCTACATAGGGATAGTTGAGTCCGCCGCCAATAAAGCGATCTTTCTGGCCGGGCATCTGCTCCGGGTCGTACAGCGTCTGGAAGGCAACAAAGCGCGCTTTGCTGGTGGGTTCCGCCAGCGAAAGAAGCTTATTCAGCTCAAAGCCTATCCAGGGCACCACCATCGACCAGGCTTCCACGCAGCGCATGCGATAGATCCGCTGCTCCATGGCAAACCGTTTAAAGATGTCATCCATATCCAGCGTTACGGGCTTAGCTACTTCGCCATCAATGGTCAGTTTCCAGGGTTCAGTTTTAAGCGTACCTGCATTAGCCGCTGGATCAGCCTTATCCAGGCCGAACTCATAGAAGTTGTTATAGCCTGAGACTTTATCCGCAGGCGTTAAGGTCAGATCAGCCTGATACTGCGCTGGTTTGGTAAAGTCCAGCGCCCGGCCTGCTGGCGCAGGTGGACGGTCATTGCCTTTGAACCAGCTGAGAATATCGGCATTCGCCACGCCCGGCATACCCATCGCCGCAGCGCTCAGTCCCAGCGTTTTTAGCACCTGGCGGCGCTTCATATTAAAGATGCTTTCCGGCGTTACGTCGGCTTCAGTCAGATGGGGTATGCGTTTCATTGGGCTTCTCCAGACAGGATGTCATCATCCAGCATGATGACTATCGCTGATATCAGCCAGTTTCGCTGTGAAAATGTGAAATTTCCTGGCTGACCGGTGCGATGAGAATGCACCGAAAAGTACCGCGATCAACGTCAGTGATGATATCTCAGGGATATACTTCGGCTTCATGCGTCCGGGCACTGTCGGCAGCGGCAAATTATGCTATTTTGCTCGCGTTTTCGTCAGGCTGACGGTACAAGGTTGGGTGATCCGGTTATCACCGCAGTAATACAGGCACAGGGATGCGATTAACCACAAAATTATCTGCGTTTATTACCTTTTTAAGCTTGCTGGCAATGTCATTAATGCTGGCTGGCTGCGCATTCAGTATTTTCTGGTTCAGTCATCAGCGGGTTGAACATCGGGCGCAGGTGCTGGCGACTGAGGTCGATCAGGCGATGTTTACCGAGACGCCGGCAGAGCTGCATAATTGGCTCACACGCATGATGCCGATAATGAATGCCGAGCAGATTTCCCTTCACAACGGCAAACAAACGTTTCTCACACTTTCCCGACACGAAAATCAGATGCTGGAAGACGAGCCCAATCGTTTTCTCCAGGTCGATGTGCCTTTGATGCATCAGACGGGTTTGCAGCTGCGGGTCGTCACTCTTGATCCTGCCAAAACCTGGCTGCGTTCTATCACCGGAACCTACACGCTGGGTATCCTCTTTACCGTCATGCTGGTGATGAGTCTGGTGCTGCTGATGATGCATCGCTGGCTCAGTCGTCAATGGCGTGGCATGGAGCATCTTGAAGTGCGGGCAGAGGCGATCATCAACGGTGAGCGCGGGGTCGTACCGAAACGAGGTGTGGATGAGTGGCCACCCAGGGCGAGCCGCGCGATGGATGTCCTGCTGTCGGATTTGCAGGAAGCGGGCGAACAGCGTCTGCGTATCGACACGCTGATCCGTACCTTTGCCGCGCAGGATGGCCGCACCGGACTTAATAACCGGCTCTTCTTTGATAACCAACTCGCCACCCTGCTGGAGGATCAGGAGGATGTCGGCACTCACGGTGTGGTGATGATGGTGCGCCTGCCCGATCTGGACACGCTGAAGGATTCGCTGGAGCCAGGGCTGGTGGAGGAATACCTGTTTAATTTCGTCAACATGCTCTCCACCTTTGTGCTGCGCTATCCCGGCGCCTTGCTGGCACGCTATTTCCGTAGTGATTTTACTGTGTTGCTGCCGCATCGCAGCCTCAAAGAGGCTAACAGCATCGCCGATCAGCTGATTAATGCCGTCGATTCTCTGCCGCCGATGCGCATGGTGAATCGCGATGATCTGATCCATATCGGTATCAGTGCCTGGCACAGCGGACAGACCGTACCGCAGGTGATGGAAAATGCCGAAATGGCCACGCGACGTGCTGCACTGCTGGGTGGCAACAACTGGACCAATGGTGCCGGAAATCCTCAGGATGCCGGACGGGGAAGTGTGCGCTGGCGAACCCTGCTTGAGAACACGCTTAGCCGGGGCGGTCCACGGCTCTACCATAAACCTGCTGTTAATATTGAAGGTAAAGTTCAGCATCGGGTGATGCTGACCCGCATCTTCGATGGCGATAAAGAAGTGCTCGCTGCTGAATATATGCCGCTGGTTCAGCAGCTCGGTATGGCCGATGCCTGGGACCGCCAGCTCATGACTCGCATCGCGGCACTCTCTGAACTCTGGCCTGAAGAGACGCTGGTAATCCCGGTGACGATAAACTCGCTGCTGCACCGTTCATTTGTACTCTGGCTGCAGAACATGTTGCTGCAGTGCCCTAAATCACAAAGAAAACGATTTTTATTTGAACTTGCCGAGGCAGATGTTTGTCAACACATCAACCGTTTAGCGCCAGTATTCCGCGCACTTAAAGCGTTTGGCTGCCGGGTGGCGGTAAATCAGGCAGGTCTGACCGTGGTCAGCAGCGCCTATATACGACAGCTACCGCTGGAACTGATCAAACTTGATGCCGGTCTGGTGCGCAACATTGAGCGCCGGACTGAAAATAAGCTTTTCGTGCAGAGTCTGCTGGAAGTCTGTAAGTGTACAGGCATTCAGGTGTTTGCTACCGGAGTACGCACAAAAGCGGAGTGGCAGACATTAGTCGCGCTGGGTGTTGCAGGCGGGCAGGGCGACTTTTTTGCGCCTTCGCTTCCGGTTAACAGTAGCGTGAAGAAGTATTCTCAACGTTACCGTATTTAATGAATTGACGTCGGACTGACAGAAATTTGCGGTTTTTTTTAATGTTTAGCCGCATCTGTACCCCTGACACTGCTGCCGGAAATGTTAGATTTTATGTCGGGCAGGACGAAGGGAAATCGCCTGAAATGCAGTGCTGATGGCGTCTGGTCGCCATTCTGCCGTTGTGGATCGCTGGTTCAGATGACTTAAACGCAATCAGGCCTCTTTTTTCACCGAAGCAGAACGTTTTTGCGCCTTGTGGCAGCTTCGTGTGGTTGGTAAAGTAAGCGGATTTTATTTTCCGCCCCCAGCTTGCAGGATTATCCCTTAGATGTTTAAAAAATTTCGTGGCATGTTTTCCAACGACTTGTCCATTGACCTGGGTACCGCGAATACCCTGATTTACGTAAAAGGACAGGGCATCGTGCTGAACGAGCCTTCCGTGGTGGCTATTCGTCAGGACCGTGCAGGTTCGCCGAAAAGTGTCGCGGCCGTGGGTCATGACGCCAAACAGATGCTTGGCCGTACGCCAGGCAACATTGCAGCTATCCGTCCGATGAAAGATGGCGTTATCGCTGACTTTTTCGTAACCGAAAAGATGCTGCAACACTTCATTAAGCAGGTTCACAGCAACAGCTTTATGCGTCCCAGCCCACGCGTGCTGGTCTGCGTACCGGTCGGTGCCACGCAGGTAGAGCGCCGTGCAATTCGTGAATCCGCTCAGGGCGCAGGTGCGCGTGAAGTCTTCCTGATTGAAGAGCCTATGGCTGCAGCCATTGGTGCAGGTCTGCCTGTTTCTGAAGCGACCGGTTCTATGGTCGTCGATATCGGTGGCGGTACCACAGAAGTGGCCGTGATCTCCCTTAACGGTGTGGTCTACTCTTCATCTGTACGTATTGGTGGCGATCGCTTCGATGAAGCTATCATTAATTATGTGCGTCGTAACTACGGTTCACTGATCGGCGAAGCGACCGCAGAACGTATCAAGCATGAGATCGGTTCAGCCTATCCGGGTGACGAAGTCCGTGAAATTGAAGTCCGTGGCCGTAATCTGGCCGAAGGTGTACCGCGTGGCTTCACGCTGAATTCCAACGAAATTCTCGAAGCGCTGCAGGAGCCGTTAACCGGCATCGTTAGCGCGGTGATGGTTGCCCTTGAGCAGTGTCCGCCAGAGCTGGCTTCTGATATCTCAGAGCGCGGCATGGTGCTGACCGGTGGTGGTGCGTTACTGCGCAACCTGGATCGCCTGCTGATGGAAGAGACAGGTATTCCTGTTGTGGTTGCTGAAGATCCGCTGACCTGTGTGGCTCGCGGTGGCGGCAAGGCGCTGGAAATGATCGACATGCATGGCGGCGATTTGTTCAGCGAAGAATAATTGCCTCAACCGGCTGAGAACGCAATGATCATGCGAGGGAGCGGCATGTGAACCGGCGATATCTGTGCCGGTACAGTGCGTTCAGCCCAGGGAAGCACGGTTTTTGCCGTCGCTTCCTCTCCTGTTGTCGAGGATCACGCAGATTATATGAAGCCGATTTTTAGCAGGGGGCCTTCCCTGCAGTTGCGTCTTTTTTTGGCGGTCATTGTGGCGATTGCCATCATTATTGCCGACAGTCGTGTGGGTTCTTTTACCCAAATACGCAACTATCTGGATACGTCGGTCAGTCCGTTTTACTTCCTGGCCAATGGGCCACGTCAGCTGCTGGATGGCGTGTCTGAGTCGCTGGCATCACGTCAGCAACTGGAGCAGGAAAACAAAGCGTTACGTCGTGAACTCTTCCTGAAAAACAGTAACCTGCTAATGCTGGGGCAATATAAGCAGGAAAACGCACGTCTGCGTGAACTGCTGGGTTCACCGCTGCGTCAGGATGAGCAAAAGATGGTGACACAGGTGATCTCCACCGGCACCGATCCTTATACCGACCAGGTTGTGATCGACAAGGGCAGCGTTAACGGTGTCTATGAAGGTCAGCCGGTCATCAGTGATAAGGGCGTAGTGGGTCAGGTCATCGCCGTCGGGCAACTCACCAGCCGCGTTCTGCTAATCTGTGATGCCTCTCATGCCCTGCCGATTCAGGTGCTGCGTAATGACATTCGTGTGATTGCCGCCGGTAACGGCTGTACTGAAGATCTCCAGCTTGAGCATCTGCCGGGTAATACAGACATTCGTGTCGGCGATGTGCTGGTGACTTCTGGTATTGGAGGGCGTTTCCCTGAAGGTTATCCGGTGGGCGTGGTCTCCTCTGTGAAAGTGGATACTCAGCGTGCTTATACGGTGATTCAGGCGCATCCTACCGCTGGTCTGCAGCGTCTGCGTTACCTGCTGTTGCTGTGGGGGGCCGATCGTAATGGCGATATGCCACTGCCGCAGGATGAAGTTCATCGCGTCGCGAATGAGCGTCTGATGCAAATGATGCCGCAGGTCTTACCGCCTGCCGGTGAAATGGGCCCGCCAGCGCCTGCCGCTCAGATGGGACCCCCTGCGCCGTCAGCCAGTAGCAGCAGCGGACAGAGCAGCACCTCGCGTTCACGCGGGGGCCAGCCTTGAGTCGATATCGTAGCCAGGGACGTTGGGTCATCTGGCTCTCTTTCCTGGTTGCGTTAGTCCTGCAGATCATGCCCTGGCCGGAAGAAATTTATATGTTCCGGCCCTCATGGCTGCTGTTGATCCTCATCTATTGGGTGCTCGCACTGCCACATCGGGTGAATGTCGGTACCGGATTCGTCCTGGGTGCCATCATGGATCTGATCGCCGGGTCCACACTCGGTGTACGTGCGCTGGCGCTCAGTATTATCGCCTACCTGATTGCCTTTAAGTTCCAGTTATTCCGCAACTTAGCGTTGTGGCAGCAAGCGTTAATGGTTATGGTGCTGTCACTGGCGATGGATGTGATTGTCTTCTGGGCAGAATTCCTGGTAATCAATGTTTCTTTCCGACCTGAAATTTTCTGGAGCAGTGTCGTCGACGGTATTCTCTGGCCCTGGCTATTCTTATTAATGAGAAAAATTCGTCGTCAGTTCGCTGTTCAATAAGGAAATTTATGGTAACCCTCTATCTTGCTTCCGGTTCACCGCGTCGTCGTGAGCTGTTAACTCAACTTGGCCTGACCTTTGAGCGCATCGTGACTGACGTGGAAGAGCAACGTCAGCCAAATGAAGCGGCGGAGAACTATGTCCGCCGTCTGGCGAATGACAAAGCGCAGGCGGGTGTCAGACTGGCCGCGCAGGATCTGCCGGTGCTGGGCGCGGATACCATTGTGGTGCTGAATGGCGAAGTGCTGGAAAAACCGCGTGATAACGCCCACGCCCACGCGATGCTGCGTAAACTTTCCGGTCATACGCATCAGGTGATGACGGCGGTGGCGCTGGCGGACAGCCAGCAGGCGCTGGATTGCGTCGTGACCACTGATGTGACATTCCGCACCTTAACTCAGACCGACATCGACGACTATATCGCTACCGGCGAACCGATGGATAAAGCGGGTGCATACGGTATTCAGGGCAGGGGAGGAAACTTTGTCCGCAAAATTAATGGAAGCTACCATGCAGTGGTCGGATTACCTCTGGTTGAGACAGCGGAGCTGATCAGCCATTTCCAGTCACTGCGTGCTGTAAGAGGTCAACATGACGGCTGAATTACTGGTTAATGTCACGCCTTCTGAAACACGTGTTGCCTATATCGACGGCGGCATCCTTCAGGAAATACATATTGAGCGTGAAGCGCGGCGCGGTATTGTTGGCAATATTTACAAAGGACGCGTAAGTCGTGTTCTGCCCGGCATGCAGGCCGCCTTTGTCGATATCGGTCTGGAAAAAGCAGCCTTTCTGCACGCCTCTGACATCATGCCGCATACTGAATGTGTGGCGGGTGACGAAAAGAAAAACTTCATCGTGCGTGATATCGCTGAGCTGGTGCGTCAGGGACAGGATCTGGTCGTTCAGGTTGTCAAAGATCCGCTGGGCACTAAAGGTGCCCGGCTGACCACAGACATTACCCTGCCTTCGCGTTACCTGGTCTTTATGCCGGGCGCATCGCATGTCGGTGTTTCTCAGCGTATTGAGAGTGAGAAAGAGCGCGATCGGCTTAAAGCCGTGGTGGCTGACTATTGCGACGACCTCGGCGGCTTTATCATCCGCACCGCCGCAGAGGGAATTGGAGAAGAGGAGCTGGCGCAGGACGCCGCTTTTCTCAAACGTCTCTGGACCAAAGTCAGCGAGCGTAAAAAGCGCAACCAGACCCGCTGCCTGCTCTACGGCGAGCTGGCACTGGCCCAGCGTATTCTGCGTGATTTTGCAGGTGCCGCGCTGGATCGCATCCGGGTCGACTCGCGTCTGACCTGCGACATGCTGGTGGAATTTACCGGTGAATATATCCCGGAGATGGCCGATAAGCTGGAGCTCTACAACGGTAAACAGCCTATTTTCGACCTGTTTGACGTCGAAAACGAGATTCAGCGTTCGCTGGATCGCAAAGTTGAACTAAAGTCAGGCGGATATCTGATCATCGACCAGACCGAAGCGATGACGACCATTGATATCAACACCGGTGCATTTGTCGGCCATCGTAATCTGGATGAAACGATCTTTAATACCAATGTTGAGGCCACTCAGGCGATCGCGCGTCAGCTGCGACTGCGTAATCTGGGGGGCATCATTATTATCGACTTCATTGACATGAGCAATGAAGACCATCGGCGTCGTGTACTGCATTCGCTGGAAAGTGCGCTCAGTAAAGATCGGGTCAAAACCGGTATTAATGGTTTCTCGGCGCTGGGTCTGGTGGAGATGACGCGTAAGCGTACCCGTGAAAGCATTGAGCACGTACTGTGCCAGGATTGCCCGGTCTGCAAAGGGCGCGGCACGCTGAAAACGGTTGAAACAGTCTGCTATGAAATCATGCGCGAGATTGTCCGGGTTCACCACGCCTATGATTCTGACCGTTTTCTGGTCTATGTTTCACCGACAGTCGGTGAGGCGTTAAAAACCGACGAGTCTCATGCACTGGCTGAAGTGGAAATCTTTGTCGGCAAACAGGTTAAAGTTCATGTCGAAGCGCTCTACACTCAGGAGCAGTTCGACGTGGTGATGATGTAACGCCAGCCCGACACCGGTTTCTTCGGATATCGGGCTGAAAAATCGCCCTTGTTTGGGATAAAATGCGCGTTTTAACGCTTTTATCTGAAGACGGTCGGGTATAAGAACCAACTATCCGTCGTTTACGGAACACAAGGAGAGGCGTGAGTGAGGCAGTTGCCGAGGATTTTGTTACTGCTGGTCGCGGCAATCATCGTGATTGTCGCGCTGCTGGTCAGCGGATTGCGTCTGGTGATGCCGCATCTCGACAGCTATCGCAGCAACCTTCTGCAATTCATCTCCGACAGCACGGGAGTGCCGGTTAACGCCAGTCAGTTAGAGGGCAAATGGGAGAATTTTGGCCCAACCCTGCAGGTTCGCGATCTTAGCGTCGATCTGCATGAGAACGGCAAACTCACGATTAACCGCATCAATCTGGCGCTCGACGTCTGGCAATCCCTGCTGCACTGGCGCTGGCAGTTCCGCGACCTGACCTTCTGGCAGTTGCATCTCGACACCAATCGTCCCTTACTGGACAACGACAAAGAGAAAAACAGCTTCCGTCCGGCACAGATTAACGAACTCTTCCTGCGGCAGTTTGACCACTTCGACCTGCGTGACAGCACTATCCGTTTCCGCACCCCATCTGGCCAGCATGCTGAGCTGGCGATCCCGCGACTCACCTGGGTCAATGAAAATAATCGCCACCGGGCCGAAGGCGAAGTCAGTCTGTCGAGCTTTACCGGCCAGCACGGCGTGGTGCAGGTACGACTCGATCTCAACGACAGCAACGGTTTACTCAATGATGGTCGTATCTGGATGCAGGCCGACGATGTCGATATGCGTCCGTGGCTGGGTCGCTGGGTGCGCGATAATACCCGGCTGGACAGCGCCCGCTTCAGCCTGGCAGCCTGGGTCAACCTGCGCGATGGTGACATCTATGCCGGAGACCTGCTGCTGCGTAAAGGCGGAGCCAGCTGGCAGGGCGAAACCGGACGACACCACATTGAGGTCGATGGGCTGACCGCGCACCTCTCACGTTTTCAGAATGGCTGGGTGGTCAATGTGCCGCAGACCCGGCTCAGCACCGACGGCCAGTCCTGGCCCGCCGGCCACTTCTCTTTGTTATGGCGTCCTGAAGATAAGCAGATGCTGGGGCCGGATGGTCAGCAGGAAGTCCGGGTTCGCGCTACACAGCTGGTATTGAGTCATATTGCGCCCATCATTCCGCTGTTTGCGCCGCTCTCTCCGGCGCTGTTTGAAAACTGGCAGACGCTGCAGCCACAAGGCACTATTGATGGCCTGGCGCTGGATATTCCGTTACAGCAGCCTGAAAAAACCCGCGTTCAGGTGAAGTGGCGTGATTTCAGCTGGCAGCACTGGAAACTGTTGCCGGGTATCAGCCATTTAAGCGGCGAAGCGCGCGGTAGCCTGAGCAATGGTCAGGTCACAGTAGATATGGGTGCGGCGACCGTTCCCTATGGCGATATGTTCCAGGCCCCGTTAGAGATTAAGCGGGTGACCGGTGCAGTGCGCTGGCTGAATGATGAACATGGTCTCACGCTGGCAGGCGAAAATCTTGACCTTGAAGCGCGGTCGCTCTGGGCGCGCGGCGACTTCAGCTACCAGCAGAATAGTGGCGGTGAGCCTCGTCTGGATATTCTGGCCGGTATCCGGCTGACCGATGCGGGCGATGCCTGGCGCTACTTCCCGGTGCCACTGCTGGGTAACAGTCTGACGCATTATCTGAGTGGGGCAGTGAAGGGCGGCAAGGTGGACAACGCCACGCTGCTGTTTGCCGGTAACCCGGCGCTGTTCCCGTTCAAACACAATGATGGCATGTTCCAGGTCTGGGTGCCGCTTCGTCAGGCGACCTATGCATTTCAGCCCAAATGGCCAGCGTTAAGCAATCTTGATATCGACCTCAATTTCCTGAACGACGGTCTGTGGATGAAAGCGCCGATGGCCCGACTGGGCGAGGTAAACGCGCGCAACGTTACCGCGGTGATTCCCGACTATCTGAAAGAAAAACTGATTATTGATGGGGATATCAGTGGTGAAGGCCAGCAGATCGCTGACTATTTCAATCAGACGCCGCTAAAACCTTCACTGGGTGCTGCGCTGGAGCAACTGGAAATTAAAGGCCGCGTCGGTGGTCACCTGAACCTGGATATTCCGCTGGATGGCCAGCAGGTACATGCCCGTGGCAATGTTGATTTGAACAATAATTCGCTGTTTATCAAACCGTTAAAAACCACGATCAATAACCTTTCAGGCCGCTTCCGTTACGATAACGGCAATCTGGCCAGTGAGGATCTGCGGGCAAACTGGTTTGGTCAGCCGATGGGTGTCCGTTTCAGCACCAAAGAGAACCCGGACGACTTTGGCGTGAACGTCAAACTTCAGGGCGACTGGCAACCCGCTAAAATCAGCGAGATCCCGGCCGCTGTCAGTAAGCAGCTGAGCGGACATCTCCCCTGGCAGGGCGACGTGAATATCACCTTGCCCCATCATGGCGGGGCGCGTTATGACGTGACGCTGAACGGCAATGCTAAAGAAGTAAGTAGTCACTTACCTGCACCGCTCGATAAGAAAGCCGGTGAGGCAATGCCGGTCGCTATTCAGGCCAGCGGCGACCTGACCCATTTCGATCTCAGTGGCAGCGTCGATGCAAATCATCGGTTTAACAGTCGCTGGTTGCTTGAGCCTGAGTTGCGTGTTGACCGTGGCATCTGGCTGAATGATGTACGGAAAACGCCCGCTCTGCCCGATCATCCCGGCATGGTATTGAACCTGCCTGCGCTGGATGGCGAGGCCTGGGTGGCGATGATGGCTGCCGGAGGCTCTGCAGGGGCGCACGAGTCAGGCGGCGGCAGTGATTTCAAGACCGGTGGCGTCACGCTGCCGGGTAACATTACTCTGCGCAGCCCGGCAGTCACGCTGGCGGGGCAGCAATGGCATGAGGTTGAAGCAACACTGGCTCAGAGTTCAGGCGGCAATGGCCAGGTCAGCGTCAATGCGAAAGAGCTGCGTGGTGCGCTGGCAATGGCGCCTAAAGCGCCCTGGCAAGTGAACCTGGATTACCTCTACTACAATCCGCAGTGGGATAACGATGCAGGTAAAAGCGGCAAAGCGCCTCCTCAGCAAGCCACCAGCATTAACTTCAGCCAGTGGCCCGCCCTGCAGTTGCGCTGCAAAGAGTGCTGGGTGCTGGGGCAGAAATATGGTCAGGTATCCGCTACGCTGCAACCTAAAGGAGATACGTTAGCGCTTACTAACGGGAAAGTGGATACCGGCAGTTCGCAGCTGAAAATCAACGGTGAGTGGATCAATCGTCCTGAAGATCAGCGCACCTCGCTGAAGGGCACGCTTAAGGGACCGAATATCAATAACGCGACCAACTGGTTTGGCGTCAACACGCCGCTGCGCGATGCGCCATTTGATATTGCTTATGACCTGCACTGGCGCTCTGCGCCCTGGCAGCCTTCGGCAGAGACGCTGAGCGGCACCCTGAAGACCCACTTTGGCAAAGGCCAGATTGCGGATGTAAATACCGGTACGGCGGGGAAAATCCTGCGGCTGGTAAGCTTTGATGCGCTGCTGCGCAAGCTGCGCTTCGACTTCAGCGACACCTTCACCAACTCGTTCTATTTCGATTCGATTAACGGCACCGCCTGGATCGAAAACGGCATGATGCGCACCGACAACCTGCTGGTGGATGGGCTGGAAGCGGACATCGCGATGCAGGGGAATCTCGACCTGGTGAAGCGTCAGATCGATATGGAAGCGGTGGTCGCCCCTGAAATATCCGCCTCCGTTGGTGTGGCAACGGCCTTTGCCATTAATCCGGTGATTGGCGCGGCGGTGTTTGCCGCCAGTAAAGTTCTGAGCCCCCTGTGGAACAGGATATCGCTGCTGCGTTATCACATCAGTGGCCCGCTGGATAAACCGGAAATCAATGAAGTGCTGCGTAAACCACGTGAAACAGTCAACAAGTGAATTTGACGCCGTACCGGAATTACCGCAGGCTATGATTATCTGAGCACATAATGAGTGAGAAACGATGACTCTGAACCTGGTAAGTGAGCAGTTACTGACTGCTAACGGCATTAATCAGCAGGACCTATTTTCCCTGTTAGGGCAGCTTTCAGAACGTCGTCTGGATTATGCCGATCTCTACTTTCAGTCCAGCTTTCACGAATCCTGGGTGCTGGAAGACAAAATTATTAAAGATGGCTCATACCATATCGATCAGGGTGTAGGTGTGCGCGCGGTCAGCGGTGAAAAGACCGGCTTCGCCTATGCAGACCAGATCACACTGAATGCGCTGCGTCTCTCTTCTGAAGCGGCACGCAGCATCGTTCGCGAACAGGGAAATGGCAAGGCACACACGCTGTCTGCTGTAATGAACCGTTCGCTCTATTCGGCGGTCGATCCGCTGAGCAGCCTGACGCGTGAAGATAAAATTGCCCTGCTGCATCGCGTTGATAAAGTGGCCCGTGCGGCTGACCCGCGCGTACAGGAAGTGAATGCCAGCCTGACCGGCGTTTACGAGCAGGTACTGGTGGCCGCGACTGACGGTACACTGGCGGCTGACGTTCGTCCGCTGGTTCGGCTCTCTATCAGCGTTCAGGTTGAAGATCAGGGCAAGCGTGAACGCGGCGCAAGCGGCGGTGGCGCACGTACCGGTTATGCATTCTTCCTTGAAGATGAAAATGGCGAAGTGCGCGCTGACGCATGGGCGCGTGAAGCGGTACGTATGGCACTGGTTAACCTCTCTGCCGTAGCGGCGCCTGCTGGCGCATTGCCGGTGGTGCTGGGCGCGGGCTGGCCTGGCGTCCTGCTTCATGAAGCGGTGGGTCACGGTCTGGAAGGTGACTTCAACCGCCGTGGCACCTCGGTATTCAGCGGTAAAATCGGTCAGCAGGTTGCATCTGAACTCTGTACCGTGGTGGATGACGGCACCCTTGAAGGGCTGCGCGGTTCACTGGCGGTGGATGATGAAGGCGTTCCCGGTCAGTACAACATGTTGATTGAGAACGGTGTGCTGAAAGGCTACATGCAGGACAAGCTGAACGCGCGCCTGATGGGCGTCAGCCCGACCGGCAACGGACGTCGTGAATCCTACGCGCATCTGCCGATGCCGCGCATGACCAACACCTATATGCTGGCAGGCAAATCCTCGCCGCAGGATATTATTGAAAGCGTTGAATACGGTATATATGCGCCGAACTTTGGTGGCGGTCAGGTGGATATCACCTCCGGCAAATTTGTCTTCTCAACCTCAGAAGCTTATCTGATTGAGAACGGTAAAATCACCAAACCGGTGAAAGGTGCCACGCTGATTGGCTCCGGCATTGAAGCAATGCAGCAGATCTCGATGGTAGGTAATGACCTGGCGCTGGATAAAGGCGTGGGCGTCTGCGGTAAAGAGGGCCAGAGCCTGCCGGTCGGCGTGGGTCAGCCCACCCTGAAGCTGGATAAACTGACCATCGGCGGCACCGCCTGATGTGACCTCAACAACCCGCCGCCTGGCGGGTTGTTAGCTTTTACGGTGCTGCTGATACTGTTCAGCCACCTGCTCAAAATAGCCGGTCAGATAATCAATACAGACCTGCACTTTAAGCGGTAACTTATCCTTCTCGGTATAGAGCGCATAAACCGGCCGTGGATCGGACTGATATTGCGGAAACAGGATATCGATCTCGCCTGCGGTGATCTCCTCAATCACCCACATCATCGGCACATAGGCGATGCCATTGCCAGACTTCAGCCAGCGGATCAGCGTCAGCGAATCATTGGTCACGAAACGTCCCTGCGGTGCCAGGCGGGTCACCAGACCTTCCGGCGCAATCAACTCAAAATTGTTGTCGGGCCTTACGCTATATTCCAGCCAGGAAAAATTATCGATATCGCCTGGCTTCTCCGGCGTGCCATGCTGTGCCAGATAGCTTCTTGCGGCGCACACCACCATCGGCATCGCGCCAAGGCGACGCGAAAAGAGGCTGGAGTCTTTTAATGCGCCCACCCGAATCACCAGATCCAGACCATCCGCAATCAGATCGGGTGCCGGAACACCGGTGACAAGAT
The DNA here is from genome assembly GCF_051136265.1 of Candidatus Pantoea rara. NCBI lineage: Bacteria > Pseudomonadati > Pseudomonadota > Gammaproteobacteria > Enterobacterales > Erwiniaceae > Pantoea > Candidatus Pantoea rara. The sequence goes on from NZ_CP194942.1 coordinate 503,416, forward strand.
TCACACTCAGTCCGGGATATTCCCGCAACATGTCGCTGGTCATACCGGCTAACACATTCTGCGCCATGGTCGATGAGCTGCCAATTCGCAATACGCCAATCGGCGTATTGTTAAACGCGTAGAGTTGTTCATGCACCTGCGTCGCTTCCGCCAGCATACGACGACAGCCCTGATAATAGATTTTACCCGCTTCGGTTAGCCCGATACTGCGGGTACTGCGATTCAGCAGCTTAACCTGCAATGCATCTTCCAGTTTGGCGACGATCTGGCTAATCGATGAGACGCTCAGATGAAGCTGACGTGCCGCCGCGGTAAATGAGCCCAGCTCAACCACTCTGGCAAAGACAGACATGCCTTTTAGTCGTTCCATTGTTTACTCTGGCTTAAAAGTGATTTAGATCACATTCTGTAGAAAACGTATAGTCAGGCACGTTATTATAAGCGCGCCGGGGTATTTCCCGGTGATTCTTCACTGCCTGATACCCTTCGATGATACGCTATTATTAAGCCATCCGTGGTTCGCATAGCGCTGCCAGAGGGTTTCCCTGCGACATCTGAAGAGGCAACGAAGTATCCCGGCAAGGTCGAACTAAGGATTTGTGATGAGTGTGCTTCCGGTATTTGTCATGTTTGGGCTCTCTTTTCCGCCCGTTTTCATCGAACTTATTCTTTCACTGATGCTGTTCTGGTTAGTGAAACGCGTGCTGACGCCGAGCGGTATCTACGATCTTGTCTGGCATCCGGCACTTTTTAATACAGCGCTTTACTGCTGTGTGTTTTACCTTGTCTCCCGTTTATTAGTCTGAGGTTGAAGTGAAAGCACTCATAAGAAAAATCGCGCGCTACGCGATCACCATTCTGCTGGTCATCATCGCCGTGGTTATCATCTTCCGCGCCTGGGTGTTCTATACCGAATCCCCCTGGACCCGTGATGCGCGTTTTGCGGCTGACGTGGTGGCGATCTCGCCTGATGTTACCGGCCTGATTACCGAGGTTCCGGTACACGACAACCAACTGGTGAAGAAGGGCGATACGCTGTTTGTCGTTGATCGGCCGCGCTACCAGAAAGCGCTCGATCAGGCTCAGGCGGATGTTGAATACTATCAGGCGCTGGTGAGTGAGAAACGTCGCGAAGCCGGACGCCGTAATCAGCTTGGCACCTCAGCGATGTCCCGCGAGGCGATCGAGCAATCTAACAACGATCTGCAAACCAGCGAGCATCAGCTGGCGAAATCGGTGGCAACACGCGATCTGGCCGCGATCGACCTCGAACGTACCACCGTGAAAGCGCCATCCGACGGCTGGGTCACCAACCTCAATGTCTACCAGGGTGAGTTTATTACCCGTGGTTCTGTGGCGGTGGCGCTGGTTCAGCAGCACTCTTTCTATGTGCTGGCTTACCTGGAAGAGACCAAACTGCACGGTGTGGAGAAGGGCTTCCGCGCGGAAGTGACCCCGCTCGGTAGCAACATTGTGTTGCGTGGCACCGTCGACAGTGTGGCGGCGGGTGTGACTAACAGCAGCAGCTCAGTCGACAACAAAGGGATGGCAACGGTCGATTCCAATCTGGAGTGGGTCCGTCTGGCGCAGCGTGTCCCGGTCCGCATCCGGCTTGATCAGCAGCCCGGCAATCGCTTCCCGGCGGGAACCACGGCAACGGTGGTCATCACCGGTCAGGCCGATCGTCAGCCTGAGCATGTTTCACCGATGATCCGTCTGTTTAATCGCCTGCGTGAGTTTGGTTAAGAGGGCGATATGATCCAGTTCCTGCGGTTCCCGGTAAAGCTCACCTTTGCGCTGGTGTTAGCGTTAATGGTCGGTTTTCATCTCAACCTTGAAACGCCACGCTGGGCAGTCATGACCGCCGGGATCGTGGCGGGTGGCACCGCATTTGCGGCCGGTGGCGATCCGTATTCAGGGGCGCTGCGCTATCGCGGTGTGTTGCGTATTATCGGGACATTTATCGGCTGTATCGCCGCACTGACTATCATGATCGCCACCGTTCGTGCGCCTGTCGTGATGTTGCTGCTGTGCTGCATCTGGGCAGGACTCTGCGTCTGGCTCTCTTCGCTGATTAAGGTGGAAAACTCCTACGCGCTGGGACTGGCGGGCTACACCGCACTGATCATTGTGGTGACAGCCAACGCCAGCGGCGGTCTGACGCTGGTGCCCCAATATGCGGTAGAACGTTGCAGTGAAATCGTACTCGGCATTTTGTGTGCCATTCTGGCCGACATGATCTTCTCGCCTCGTTCGATTAAAAAAGTCATCGACGCGGAAGTTGATTCATTGCTGGTGGCCCACTATCAGCTGCTGCAACTCTGCGTCGCACACGGTGATAAAGACGAGGTCGATAAAGCCTGGAGCGCGCTGGTACGGCGTACCACGGCACTGAACAGCATGCGCAGCCAGCTAATGATGGAATCGTCACGCTGGAAGAACAGCAACCGCCGCTTGCAGATGCTTAATACTCTGTCGCTGACGCTGATTACGCAGGCCGCCGAAACCTTCCTGATCCAGAATTCCCGTCCTGATTACATTCCGCCACAGTATCGGTTGATGGTTGAAAAGCCAGCGTCGACCATTGAAGAGGTGCATAAGCGGATGAAAGTAATGCGGCGGGTAATGGGTGCCAGTGACAAGTCAACGCCGGTCACGCTAGCCAGCTGGGTGGGCACTGCCACTGAATATCTGCTGCTGCTTAAAGGGATCAAAAGCAATAGCCGGATTACCTCGCTGGAAGAGGAGATCCTGCAGCGTGAAGTGGTGATTCAGGCGCGTTCCGCCGAAACTCATCATGCGATGATCAACGGCATTCGCACCTTCGTTGCCACCGCGCTGGGCTCACTTTTCTGGCTCTACACGGGCTGGACGTCTGGCAGCGGCTGTATGGTGATGCTGGCTGTTATTACCGCGCTGGCGATGCGCATGCCCAACCCGCTGATGATGGCAAAGGATTTTCTCTACGGCATGACGGTCGCGGTTCCGCTGGGGGCGCTCTACTTTATGTATGTCCTGCCCGCGACGCAGCAGAGCGCACTGCTGCTCTGCATTGCCATCGGCATACTGGGTTTTGTCGGCGGCATCTTCATTCAGCGGCGTCAGCTTGGCACGCTGGGCGCGTTAATTGGTACCCTCAACGTGCTGGTGCTTGATAACCCGATGCAGTTCCGGTTTAACGTCTTTCTCGACAACGTGCTCGGTCAGGTTATCGGCTGCTTTGTGGCGATGATGGTCATCCTGCTGATTCGTGATAAATCGAAGGCGCGCACCGGCCGCAAACTGCTGAACCGTTTTATGTATGCCGCGGTCTCGGCCATGACCACCAATCAGGCGCGTCGGCGTGAAAACCATCTGCCGGCGCTCTATCAGCAATTGTTTCTGCTGCTCAACCTGTTTCCGGGCGACATCAATAAATATCGCATCGCCCTGACGCTAATCATCGGTCATCAGCGGTTACGCGATGCAGAAGTACCGGTTAACGCTGATCTCTCTGCTTATCATCGGCAGCTTCGTTACACCGCAGACCGGGTGATCTCGGCCAGCAGCGACGACAAACGGCGTTACTACTTTGAGCGTTTGCTGAAAGAGCTGGATGTCTATCAGGAAAAACTGGCCCATTACGAGGCGCCTGTCAGCGTAACGGAACCAGTAAAAAGACTGGCGATGATGCTGGATAAGTACCAGAACACGCTCATCCAAATCTGAATCTGGCCGCTGCGACCTGCAGCGGCCTGCACAATCCCCGCCCATCACTAAATCTGTCGCTTTTGCCAACTATACTCTCCAGACGGAAGAGCAAAACTGACAGGAGCGAATCAATGAAATCACTGCAAGAGAGCGAACTGTTCAAGACCGGCTATTTAGCGGCTGGTCAGTGGCATCAGGCGGCCTCCACCTTTGACGTGACCAATCCGGCAACCGGTGAAGTGATTGCGCAGGTGGCAAAAGCCGGTAGAGTTGAAACAGAACAGGCTATCGCCGCCGCAGAATGCGCCTTTCCCGCGTGGCGAGCGCAGACCGCAAAAGCACGCGCTGAAATTCTTACTCGCTGGTATCAGCTGATCATTGAAAACAAGCGCTGGCTGGGACAGCTGATGACGACCGAACAGGGTAAGCCCCTGAAAGAGGCGGAAGGGGAAGTTGAGTACGCCGCCAGTTTCATTCAGTGGTTTGCTGAACAGGCGAAACGGGCCAATGGTGAAATTATTCCGCCCGCAAAACCGGGTTCCCGGATTCTGGCAACCCGTGAGCCCATTGGCGTTGTCGCTGCTATCACGCCGTGGAATTTCCCGATGGCAATGCTGACCCGCAAACTGGGTCCAGCCCTGGCAGCGGGCTGTACCGGCATTATTAAACCGGCTAATAACACGCCACTTTCCGCCTTTGCCCTGCTGGCGCTGGCAAAGCAGGCGGGCGTACCTGATGGTGTATTAAACGCGGTGGCAGGTGACACCCATGCCATCAGTGATGCGATCATGGCCAGTAAAGCAGTGCGTAAAATCTCGTTCACTGGCTCCACCCAGGTCGGCAAGCTGTTAATGCGTAATGCTGCTGAAACCATGAAAAAAGTGTCGATGGAATTAGGCGGGAATGCCCCGTACATCGTTTTCGATGATGCTGACATTGATGCCGCCGTTCAGGGTGCGATTGCCAACAAATTTCGTAATGCGGGCCAGGTGTGCGTCAGCGTGAACCGCTTCTACATTCACAATGCTGTCTATGATCGTTTCACTCAGCAACTGGCTGCCGAAGTCAATAAGCTGAAGGTCGGCAACGGCATGGACGAAGGTGTGATTGTCGGTCCATTGATTGAAGCGTCGGCGGTGGAAAAGGTTGAGCAGCATGTTAAAGACGCGGTAGCCAAAGGCGGAAAATTGCTGGCGGGTGGCGAGCGACATGCGCTGGGCGGCAATTTCTGGCAACCGACCGTGATTACCGAGGCGCACGAAGGCATGCAGCTTGCCCAGGAAGAGACCTTTGGACCGGTGGCCGCCTGCTTTCGCTTTGATGATGAAGATGACGTGATCCGCCGCGCCAACGATACACCATTCGGCCTCGCCGCTTACTTCTATACCCAGAATCTGCAACGGGTGTTCCGCGTTTCGGCTGCGCTGGAAAGCGGCATGATCGGCATTAACGAATGTGCTGTTTCAACCGAGCTGGCACCGTTTGGTGGTGTGAAAGAGTCGGGTCTGGGCCGCGAAGGTTCGGTACTCGGGATGGAAGAGTATCTGGAGGTCAAAACGCTGCACTTAGGCGGTTTGAGCTAGCGGACACAGTCGGGCGGCGAAGGTCGCCCGTAGACGGAGCATGGGAGCCGTCAGCATGAAAATCGAGCGCTTTGATTTTAATGAAATTGTCGACCAGGCCCATTTCTTCCGCCAGTTTGCCGAGCGATTTGCGCTGGAGGAGCGCCGCATCTGTGATCTGGATGGATTATGGGACGTGGTGACGGGCGATCTATTACCTATGCCGCTGGAGATTGAGTTCGTCAATCTGGGCAGGGGACAACGACGGCGCTACGGCGCGCTTATTCTGTTATTTGACGAAGCGGAAGAAGAACTGGAGGGTCGGCTGCACTTTAATGTCAGATAAAACGTCAGATGAAAAAAGGCCCCGACGAGCGGGGCCAAAGGGTTCGTCATAAATCTGACGAGGAATTATTTATAAAGCTGTGCAGTGATGTGATAGTTGTCGCCGGTGCGTGCTTCGATCACTTTATAGGCGCTGGCACCCTGTTCATCCGCTTTCTGTGAAAGCTCAGCACGGTAATCCATTGGCGCTCCCGCGATTCCACTGATGCTTACGGTGCCCGCAGGCTGCAGGTTCTGAGTCTGATCGCCGGTTACCAGTTGTGCGGCTGATGCGCCGAACGCCATAACGGAAAGCAGACTGACTGTAGCGATGGTTGTTTTGATATTCATGGTTATCTCCTCAATACGTTCAACAACCTGCGGTTATTCGTAAAGGCGGGTCGTCGATATTTGTCATGCGCCATTCAGGCGTGATGACGGTTAATTATTTATAAAGCTCAGCGGTAACATGCCAGGTGTTGTCCTGGTTGTTTTCGATGATGCGATAATGGCTTGCGCCCTGTGCATCAGCTTTCTCTGACAGCACCTGACGGATATGCGTCTGGTCGCCGTTACGGCCACCAATGCTGATAGTCTGATTCATTGGCTGCAGACTCTGTGCCTGTTCATTGGATACCAGGCTTGCGGCACTGGCGCCTGCTGAGAACAGGGATGCCAGACTCAGTGCGGCAATCGCTAATTTCATTTTCATGGTCAAATCTCCTGAAATGTTTACTTCAGCTCTCCGGAGCGAAAAAGGCGCGTCAGACAGAGAGCCGATGGCATTAATGGGCCAGATCTTAGTTGTACAGTGCGGCGGTAGCGTGATAATTGCCGTTGTTATAAGCCTCAATCACGCGATAGGCTTTTGCGCCCTGTTGATCGGCTTTATCGCTGAGTTTCTGCTTTATATCCATGGGTGAACCAGATACGCCGCTGACACTGATGGTGCCGACAGCCTGCAGATCCTGTGCCTGAGAAGCATCGATAGATTCTGCTGCCACAGCACCAAATGATAGGGCAGAGAGAATGCTAAAAGCAGCGATGGTAGTTTTAATGTTCATAGGTATTTCCTCGTCGTCTATTTTTATCTTTTTAGTTAGTGTGATTTGCATCACGAAAAGAAGTATAGAACTAATAACGATAGAAATTAATACCCCGCTAATAATGTTTTCTCGTGATTCCTTATCCTTATGGCTACTTTTAATAACTTAACGTTATAAAAGCAGTATAAAAAATAGCCTTTGGTCTGTTTTTAATCAAAAAAACAGTGAGATAGATCACTTTAACGTTTAGTGCGAAAGTAGAGGGTGTATCGGACTGGAGTTTGATCTGGATCCGGGCAATGGTGCCGGATCAGTGATGTAAAGCAGTGTAAAATAGCGCAGAAGGTTAAGCAGAGTAACCGATCTCACCAATGGTCAGATGCATGAAAGCAGGCTTATTAATGACTAATCAGCGATGCAGAGTGACGCAAAGCTGAGGGACGAGAACACACAGACGACCTGGCGCGTGAAAGCAGGCCGTCAGTCAGCGATCAGAGTTCCTGTTCAAACAGGTTGAGGATCGCGCTGTGAAGCTGCTTAACCGTGAAGTCGCGCGCACGCGTGATAAAAATCGTGTCATCACCAGCAATGGTGCCAAGTATTCCGTGTGACTTACCCAGCGAATCCAGCATACGAGCAATCAGCTGTGCTGCACCTGGACTGGTATGAATCACGACCAGTGCATCGTTGTAGTCGATATCCAGTACCAGGTTTTTTAACGGGCTGGTGGTGGTCGGCACACCCAACTCGGCGGGCAGGCAATAAACCATCTCCATTCTGGCATTACGGGTGCGCACCGCGCCAAACTTGGTCAGCATCCGCGAGACTTTGGACTGATTAATATTTTCAAAGCCTTCATCCTGAAGTGCCTGAACAATTTCGCCCTGGGAACTGAATTTTTCTTCTTTTAATAAAGCTTTGAAAGCCTTGATCAGATCGTCTTGTTTCGATGGGTTTCGCATAGGTTACCAATAAATAGAGAGAATAACCGCGCAGCCGCCTGCGGCAGAGTGGTGATTATGCATTTAAATGCATTTTTATGCAATCGGTCGATTGGTGAGCAGAGTTTGGGCGGCCAGCGGGCGGCGATAATAGCAAATAAATCCGCTCAGACCAAAACCTCCGTCACAGCGCCGGAAGGCGAAGGTTGCAAAGTTGTTATATTATTGGTGGTGTAGTAACAGAAATAGCAACAGAAAACGCTGGTAGCCGTTCTCTGTCTGACGACGGCAAAGTTGTCGGTCATTCAGGCGCAATGATAAGTAACTTTTGAATCCGGCGATTAAGTGTGAAAACACGTAGAATTAACAGCGGATATTTATCATCGCCTGAGCAGTTGATTAAGGTCTGACACAGATAGAATTTCGGCCCATCTCTGCCCCACCTTAATAAGGAGTTAAGAATGAAAGTTGCCGTTCTCGGTGCCGCTGGCGGCATAGGCCAGGCGCTCGCACTTCTGCTCAAAACCCAGCTTCCCGCAGGTTCAGAACTCTCACTGTATGACATCGCACCGGTTACGCCAGGCGTTGCCGTTGACCTCAGCCATATTCCTACTGCAGTGGCTATTGAGGGGTTCAGTGGAGAAGACGCAACACCCGCTTTAAAGGGTGCCGATGTGGTACTGATTTCCGCAGGCGTTGCACGTAAACCGGGTATGGATCGTGCTGATCTGTTTAACGTTAATGCGGGCATCGTGCGCAACCTGATCGAACAGGTCGCTACCACGGCGCCTAAGGCGTTGATTGGTGTCATTACCAATCCAGTCAATACCACCGTTGCCATCGCAGCAGAAGTGCTGAAAAAGCACGGTGTCTACGACAAAAACCGTCTGTTCGGCGTGACTACGCTGGATATCATCCGCGCCAATACGTTCGTAGCGGCGCTGAAAGGAAAGCAACCTGATCAGGTAGAAGTTCCTGTGATTGGCGGCCACTCTGGCGTGACCATTCTGCCGCTGCTATCGCAGGTAAAAGGCGTCAGCTTCAGCGAGCAGGAAGTCGCCGATTTGACCAAACGCATTCAGAATGCCGGCACCGAAGTAGTGGAAGCCAAAGCGGGTGGCGGTTCGGCCACGCTGTCGATGGGCCAGGCAGCCGCCCGTTTCGGTTTATCACTGGTTCGTGCGCTGAAGGGTGAGGCCAATGTGGTGGAGTGTGCTTACGTGGAAGGTGAGGGTGAACATGCCCGCTTCTTCTCACAGCCGCTGCTGCTGGGTAAAAACGGGATTGCTGAGCGCAAGCCGATTGGAACGCTCAGCGCTTTCGAACAGCAGGCGCTGTCAGGCATGCTGGATACGCTGAAGAAAGATATCGCTCAGGGTGAAGAGTTCGTTAAGCAGTAACTGATGGCTCAGACTTGAAATAACGCCCGGCTTTGCCGGGCGTTTTGCATTACAGGCCGCCAGATTTGTAAGCGCGGGCTGCGGGCGTACCGTTGCTGGCAGGCAGCTTCTTGCCCAGGGTCTCCATACGCATCTGGAAAGGCGGGAACGGCATCTCGATACCGTGCTGATCAAATCCGCTCAGAATCAACTGATGCAGCTCGTGACGCAGCGGCATACGGTGTCCCATCTCAGCGGCATGCACACGGAGTTCAAACAGCTGAATTCCCTGCTGCAGATCGACCAGGAAGGCTTCCGGTTGCGGCGTGTCCAGGACATAGCTGCAGCGTTCAGCCGCCTGAATCAGAATGGTGGTGACCTGTTCACTGCTCACTTTCGCGGGAGCCGGAATGGTCAGCACCACGCGCGTCACGGAATCGGACAGCGACCAGTTGATAAACTGCTCGGTGATAAAGGCCTTGTTCGGCACGATGATCTCTTTGCGGTCCCAGTCTGTAATGGTGGTTGCGCGGGTGTTAATCCGCGTGATGCTACCGGTCAGGTCGCGGATCGTCACGGTATCGCCGATACGAATCGGCTTTTCGAACAGGATAATCAGACCGGAGATAAAGTTGGCAAAAATCTCCTGCAAACCAAACCCCAGTCCCACACCCAGTGCGGCAACCAGCCACTGCAGCTTCGACCACTCAATACCAATCATTGAGAATCCAATCAGCCCGCCAATCAGCAGCAGCAGATATTTAGTCAGGGTCGTGATGGCGTAACCGGTACCGGGCGTCAGATTAAGATGCTGCAGTAGCGCCAGCTCAAGCAGTGCGGGCATATTGCGTACCAGCTGGGTGGTAATAATAAACACCAGAATAGCGATCAGCACCGACCCCAGGGTGATGGGCTGAATAGATTCCACGCCCTGCACGGAGGTACTGACATCCCACAGCTGAATATTCTCCAGGAAGCCAAAGGCCGAATGGATTTCGGACCACAGCACAATCACGGAGACCAGGGCGATCAGCATCAGGATAGAACGTACCAGTCGCAGCGACTGCGCACTGATGGCATCCAGGTCAATCACCGGCTCTTCAATTTCAATCGCGTCAGTGTTCAGAGAGCCTTGCTCTTTCTCTTCTTCACTGCGCGCACGGTTAGCCAGCATGTCGGCCCGGCGCTGACGGGCGCGATCAAAGCCGAGACGGCGACGCTGAATCAGCATCCAGCGCCGGATAATGTGATAGATAACCAGCAGCAGGAACCAGATGGCGACGGAGGTCTCCAGCCTCGCCAGCAGCGCCTGCGCGGTAGCCAGATAGCCCACGGCGGAGGCAAGGGCAGCCATCAGCGGCATGGCGATCATCAGGTTCCACAGCATCCGGTTCACCATGTTCTCGCCATTCCCCTCTTTATCGAGATAGAGCGGAATCCCGGAACGCTTCAGGCTCACGGTGACAATACTGATTGCCCCGCAAATCAGGATGAAACAGAGACGGCCCAGTGAGGAGGAGAACTGCCGATCTTCCAGATTGCCAAAGGCGATCAGCAGCATAATCAGCGGCACAATCAATCCGATGCTCAGCGAGTAGTAGCGCATGGCGCGCGCCACCCGATTCTGCGGCCAGCGGAAATGCACAATGAACAGGCCATTAGGACGGGCAAAGGCAGCGCTAATCATAAACGCCCACAGCAGCGGCAGCGTGGCGGTGATGCCATCGCCAATCGCTACGGCGATAGGGTAGGGCCAGGCGTTTTGCAGGCCATAACCCAGTGCACCCCATAATACCGGCAGCGGCAGTGCCACCAGGATCGACCAGAACAGGGTACGAATAGTCAGGCGGAAACGATCCTGAGTGACCTTGCCGACTTTGCTGGCGGAACGGTCAAGGAAAGCGTTGAAGTGGCGGCGCGAACTGATGCTGAAGCCGACCAGCAGCAACGCACCAATAATCGGCAGCACCGAGTTACGGCTGGTGAACATCATTGCCATCGCTTTGCCGAGTTGTCCCAGTGTATCCAGCGACAGCAGACGGGAAAGATCCTTGGCCAGATCCAGCGGATAACTTAAACCAATCGGGTTAACGTCGGCGGTCCAGAACAGATAGCGGTGCGTCGCCTCTTTGACTTCCGTCAGCGCATCCTGCAACTGCGTGTTGCCAACCTTAAGCTTGGTGATCTCCAGAATCAGCGTGTCACAGCCGGATATCAACGAATTGAGCAGCTCGCGCTGTGTGCGTAGCTGCGCATCAAGAATACGCTTCTGGTCTGCGGTGAAGGGCTGACCATCGGCCTGCCGCCCCTTGCGTAGCATCTCCTGGCGTTCCAGCAGATCTTCATAATTGAGACGCTGCACGCGAAGCTGTGCCATCTCATTATCAATCTGCTGCGACTTGGGCATCTCCGGCAGGCGCGCGACCTGCGCTCGTAGCGCTTCACCCAGCAGATTAGAGGCACCCAGCCACTGCGACTGTTCACGCAGGGTAGAGAGTGCCTGACGGACCTGAATAATCTGGTTGGTGGCCAGCCGCTGCTGCGATGCCACCAGATCCATGCGCTGCGCCTGCTGATTCAGGGCAACAGAGAGTTCGCGGTTAACCCGAAACTGATCGCTAATCTCTGGCGGCAGATCGCCACTGTTTTCTGCCAGCTGCTCGGTGCGAGCCAGTGCGACTTCCGCTTCACGTTGCCGCTGATCGTTGAGCTGGTTGCGTAGCGCCTGCAGATAGTTATCGAGCTGCGTCGCTTTACGCTGGTGGGCTTCAGCCCGCATCCGCGCCAGTTCCTGTCGGTTGTTGGCGGAGAGCTGAGCGAGCTCAAGTTCATCGACGAGTGCTTTATTCGCAGCGCTTTCTGCCTGACGCGCCGCCAGTTGCAGCTGGCCCTGTGGCGAACTGCTGCTGACACCCTGCAGCCGGCGTTCACTCTCCGTCATCGCCCGGCGAGCTTCAGTCTGCTGCTGTGGCAACTGCGATAGAGAATCACTGATTTCCCGCGCGCGGTCCTGCTCCTGCCGCGCCTGACGACCCTCTTCCAGTAACTGGCTGCTGACCTGCAGGATCTCCTGATCCAGCTCGGCGCTGCTCATGTTGTTGCGCACGGTTTTGCCGCTGTCACTGAGTGCAGCAATCTGCTGACGCAGTTCGCGAGCCAGACGCGGGAAGTCATCAATGACCTGCTGATATTGCGCCGCGCGTTCCAGCGATTCATCACGTTCAGAAAGGAAGTTTAAGGCGGCTTCAATCGTCTGGATCTGCTCAGCCTGAGACGGTGAGCTTTTGGCAGATTTTACCTCTTCCAGCTGCTGTTTGAGCTGGCTGGCATCAGGAAGGCTGGCCGCAAAGGCCGGGCTGCTGAGCCACAGGCTCAGCAGCAGGAGGAGAATCGAACGCACAGAGGACACTCAATTTAATCGACGATGACGCCGGAAATGTTTGTTTCGACCGGTAGCACAATCGCCAGCGGTTGACCCAGACGGGTTTTGCTTTCGGCTTCCAGGCTTTCAGCCAGCTTGACCCGGCCCGGAGCAAACAGGTTGATGACGGTAGAGCCGAGTTTAAAGCGGCCCATTTCCTGGCCTTTCAGCAGCACCACTGCGCCTTCATCATCCGCTGCCGGATAGTGCCAGCGTTTGATCACACCTTCACGTGGTGGCGTGATGGTGCCAGCCCAGACGGTTTCAATGCTGCCGACAATGGTAGCGCCTACAAGGATCTGCACCATCGGCCCGATGTCGGTTTCGAAGTAGCAGATAACGCGCTCGTTACGGGCGAACAGGTTAGGAATATTACGCGCGGTCAGCGGGTTGACGGAGTAGAGGTCGCCAGGCACATAAATCATCTCACGCAGGATACCGTTGCACGGCATATGAACGCGGTGATAATCACGCGGTGCCAGATAGGTGGTGACGAACTCACCCTCAACAAACCGGGCCGCCATCTGCTCATCACCCGCCAGTAATGCATCGATGGTGTAATGATGGCCTTTTGCCTGGAAAATCTGATCGCCTTCAATGTGACCGAGCTGGCTGATAGCACCATCTGCGGGCAGGGCGATGAGGCTGGCGTCGGCATCTACCAGACGCGCATCATCTTTCAGTGGACGGACAAAAAAGTCATTAAAGGTGCGATAGCTGGCGGTATCGGGTTTGCGCGCTTCCGCCATGTCGACTTTGTAAAACCAGACAAAGATGTCAATGACCAGTTTGGTCAACCAACCACCGCGGCGACTGGCGCCCCAACCGGCAAGTTCAGTCAGCCATTTCTTCGGGAGAATATGATTCAAGCCGAGTTTTAAACGATCAAACACCTTAGCCTCCTGGCTATTTCAGGACGTTGTAAAAAAGGGGGCGGATTGTAGCAGCGCCCCGTTCAGATGGCGACTATACCCGATTTCCGGCACGCTGCACGGTCTGGACGCGCGACTGGAATGCACTTCGCAAAATGTACCGGCTTATCTGTTCAGACGCGGTTATACCGATTAACTTTCACCATCAGGGAAATTTTTACGCGTTTTTACCTGCGCCATGCTCTCCAGGATACGGTGGTAGTTATCGAAACGGGACCGGTTGATTTTTCCCTGTTCGACCGCTTCACGAATGGCACAGCCAGGATCGCTGCCGTGTTTACAATCACGGAATTTGCAATCGCCCAGGTATGCACGGAATTCGACAAACCCGCGGGTAACCTGTTCCGGCTCCAGATGCCACAAACCAAACTCACGCACGCCAGGAGAATCAATCACGTCGCCGCCGTCCGGGAAGTGATACAGGCGCGATGCAGTGGTCGTGTGCTGGCCTAAGCCTGAGCCGTCCGACACCTCATTGGTCAGAATCGCGACCTGCTCTTCTTTGTCGAAGCCGAGCAGGGCATTCAGCAGACTCGACTTACCGACACCAGACTGACCGGCAAAGATACTCACTCGGTCAGTTAACGCCGCTTTCAGATCGTCCAAACCGTTTTTCGCCCGGCTGGACACCATCACCACGCGATAACCAATATCGCGATAGATATCCATCTGCTGGTCGACAAAAGCGCGCGCCTTATCATCCAGCAGATCAGTTTTGTTCAGTACCAGCAACGGCTCAATGTCCAGCGTCTCGCTGGCAACCAGATAGCGATCGATGATGTTCAGCGACAGTTCCGGCAGGATTGCCGACACGACAATGATCTGATCGATATTTGCCGCCATCGGCTTCACACCGTCGTAGAAATCGGGGCGGGTTAACACGCTGGTGCGCTCATGCACCGCTTCAACAATGCCTTTGCCGCCGCTGGTGGCCGGACGCCACATCACCCGGTCGCCAGTCACCAGCGAACGGATAGTACGGCGGATATTGCAGCGGTGGGCGACGCCTGCGCTATCCTCAACATCAGCATGCATGCCAAAACGACTGACAACGACTCCATCTGCAGCTTCACCAAACAGGTTGTCATCCGCTTCCGGACGCTCTCTGCGTTGGGTGAGACGGCGATCGTGGTTAGCGCTTACGCGACGTTGTTGGCCTTTCGACAGTTTATTTTTACTCACTCACCCTCACAGCATTAGCCAGATTTCGCCCGGCTGGGCAAAACGACTATGATACACCTTATTCATTGTGAATGACGACTACAGCAACCGCAGGAAACAGCATGGCTACTGGAAATGAGCAGAATCTAATCTGGATTGATCTTGAGATGACCGGACTTGATCCGACGCACGATCGCATTATTGAGATTGCGACCCTGGTGACGGACGCCAACCTGAACATTCTGGCGGAAGGGCCGGTCATGGCCGTTCATCAGTCCGATGCGCAGCTGGCGTTGATGGATGAGTGGAACGTCCGCACCCATACCAACAGCGGTCTGGTTGCGCGGGTGAAGGAGAGTAAGATTGACGACCGCGCAGCAGAGCTGGCGACCATTGAGTTCCTGAAACAGTGGGTTCCGGCCAACACATCGCCTATTTGTGGCAACAGCATCGGGCAGGATCGCCGCTTCCTGTTTAAGTACATGCCTGAGCTGGAAGCCTATTTTCACTATCGCTACCTTGATGTGAGTACACTGAAAGAGCTGGCTCGTCGCTGGAAACCGGATATCCTGCCTGGCTTCAAAAAAGGCGGCACGCATCAGGCGCTGGACGATATCCGTGAATCAGTGGCGGAACTGGCATACTACCGCGAGCACTTTTTGCAGCTTTAGAGAGCGGTGGGTGCGCATGAAACCATCAGTTTGCTGTTTTAATCAGCAAACGCGCTGAAAGCGAAAATTTTTGCTTTCAGACGCTTGCAGCAGCAACGATTTCTCGTATAATGCGCACCCCGTACCGGTGAAGAATTTATTAACGGTACAAGGCGCGGGAATAGCTCAGTTGGTAGAGCACGACCTTGCCAAGGTCGGGGTCGCGAGTTCGAGTCTCGTTTCCCGCTCCAGTTTTAAAGTTTAAGCAGCAGTAACCTCTTTGCGGGAATAGCTCAGTTGGTAGAGCACGACCTTGCCAAGGTCGGGGTCGCGAGTTCGAGTCTCGTTTCCCGCTCCAGTTTTGATTTAGTAGTGCCCTTCTATGCGGGAATAGCTCAGTTGGTAGAGCACGACCTTGCCAAGGTCGGGGTCGCGAGTTCGAGTCTCGTTTCCCGCTCCAGTTTTAACATCACCCCTGTTTCAGTCCGTTTTACGGCTGTTTTACGTCGCGTGATTTTTGATTGTTTGCTGAAGGTTATCCACAGCACGATACCCCATTCTCAGCGCCTATTACGGCGATCTGTAAATTGCTTTTGAACAGAGTTATCCACAGCTTTGTACTTTAACCGAAGCGATAGCCTCATTATTAAATAAACACAAATTTTACATAAGTTGTTGATATTTATATCTATGAAAATATTTCAATTTGTTTTTTTGCAGCGAAATCAGCGTTGTTGCAGTTGAATGACAACAGCTTTTTATTTTTATTCACAGCATGTGGAAAACGATAATATGCATCATGGCTGGTCAATCACGCATCACGCGGCAAACCTTTCTCTACTGCACGAACCAGCCGCTTCTGCTGGGCAGGCTGCACTTCAACCACGAGTTGCTCGCGTTTCTGCTGCTGCTGAGTGATTGCCCACAGAATATGTTCATCCAGTAGTTCGCTCTCACCCAGTCGTTGTTCTAACACCTGAACGATTTCGGGCGACCAGGACGCATTACCCAGCGCAACGGCAATATTACGTAGCCAGCGTAAATGACCAATGCGGCGAATCGCTGAGCCTTCAGTGATGCGTAAAAACTTCGCTTCATCCCATTGAAACAGATCGACCAGCTCTGGCGCATGTAACGCAGCTCGCGGTGAAAAGTCACTTTCGTCACTAAGTTGTCCATAGCGATTCCATGGACAGATGAGCTGGCAGTCATCACAGCCATAAATCCGGTTGCCCATCAGCGGACGAAACTCTTCCGGGATAGCACCTTCCAGCTCAATGGTGAGATAGGAGATACAGCGACGGGCATCAACAACGTAAGGCTCAACGATAGCGCTGGTGGGGCAGATGGTCATGCAGGCGACACAGCGGCCACACTGCTCCTGCTGCGGTGTGTCTACCGGCAGCGGAATGTCGATCAGCAGTTCGCCAAGGAAAAACCATGAGCCTGCTTCCCGATTCAGTATCAGCGAATGTTTACCGGTCCAGCCGAGTCCTGCTTTGGCCGCCAGCGGTCGCTCAAGCAGCGGTGCCGAATCGACAAACGGCCGAAAATTCAGCTCGCCACAGTGCTGCTGGATCATTTCTCCAAGCTTTTTCAGTCGATTGCGTAATACTTTGTGGTAATCACGACCTAATGCATAACGGCTGACATAGCCCAGCTGGGGATTTTTAAGCGTACTGGCGAAGGCGGCTTTGGCCGGAAGGTAGTTCATGCGAACGCTGATGACGCGCAGCGTGCCGGGTAGCAGCTCATGAGGACGCGCCCGCATCATGCCGTGTCGCGCCATCCACTCCATCTCGCCATGATACTGCTTTTCCAGCCACGCCTGCAGGCGCGGCTCTTCTGCACTGAGATCGGTATCGGTGATGCCGACCTGCTGAAAGCCGAGATCCAATCCCCACTGTTTAATCTGTTGTGCGAGTTGATCAAGATCGAGAGGGTATGACATGAGTGACCAGGATTTGAAGAAAAACAGCCGCAGTTTACCATATTCTGTCTGGCCTGCGCAGGCCGTGGCGCAGCTTGAGCAACAGGGGGCCGATACGCTCGGGGTGACGCTGTATGAACTGATGCTGCGTGCCGGGCAGGCCGCTTACGAGCATCTGACTGCGCACTGGCCAGAATCCAGCCACTGGCTGATTCTGTGCGGACAGGGCAACAACGGCGGCGATGGCTATGTGCTGGCGAGGCTGGGGCAGGCGGCGGGCAAAACCGTTACGCTGCTGGCGTGCGATAGTGAAAAAGCATTGCCGGAAGAGGCGCAGCGCGCGCGGGAGGCATGGCTGGATGCGGGCGGTGAAATTCATGCGGCCAATGCGGCCTGGCCAGAGCAGATTGATGTGATTATCGATGCATTGCTGGGAACTGGCAGCAATCGTGCACCCGGAGAACCTTATGCCACGCTGATCCAGCAGGCTAACGCCCATGCAGCACCGATACTTGCCATTGATATGCCTTCCGGCTTATCCGCCCGCAGCGGCACTGCACCCGGCGAAGTGATTAATGCCAGCCATACGCTGAGTGTGGTCGCACTGAAACCGGGTCAGATCACCGGCAAGGCGCGAGACTTCATTGGAAAGCTCTACTATGCCGATCTCGGGCTAGCTGCTTTTCTGGCGGGGGAAGCGGCGCCCATCGCGCGTTATGATGCCAGCGCATTAACCCGCTGGCTTAAACCGCGTAAACCGACCTCGCACAAGGGAAGTCATGGCCGATTGCTTGTAGTAGGGGGCGATACCGGTACCGCGGGTGCAGTACGAATGACCGCTGAAGCGGCTCTGCGCAGCGGCAGTGGACTGGTGCGAGTACTCACTCACAAAGATAATATTATTCCGATTCTGACCGCCCGGCCCGAAATTATGGTTGATGAACTAACCGATGAACGACTGACTGAGGCGCTGGAGTGGGCCGATGTAATCGCAATTGGGCCAGGTCTGGGTCAGCGCGAATGGGGAAAGCGGGCGCTGAAGCGGGTTGCGGTCAGTGAAAAGCCGATGCTTTGGGACGCGGATGCGCTTAACCTGCTGGCAATCAGTGCTGAGAAACGTCAGAATCGCATTATTACGCCGCATCCTGGCGAAGCGGCGCGTTTGCTGAATATCGAGACCAGTGAAATTGAGAGTGACCGCTTACATGCAGCGCAGACATTGGCGCAGCGTTATGGTGGCGTCGTGGTACTGAAAGGTGCGGGGACGCTGATTGCCAGCGAGCAGGGCGAAATGGCCTTTGCGGATGTGGGCAATGCCGGTATGGCTTCTGGCGGGATGGGCGATCTCCTGAGTGGAATTATCGCCTCGCTGGTGGGTCAGAAACTGACGCTGTTTGATGCGGCCTGTGCTGGGTGCGTGGCTCATGGTGCAGCGGCCGATGCGGTGGCTGCAGAACGCGGTACACGCGGTATGCTCGCAACTGATTTACTGGATCTGCTGTGGCAGTTTGTTAATCCTGAGATGAATAAAGAAGCATGAAGACCTGTGTTATTTCTTTGCCCGATGAGGCGGCTACGCTCAGTTTGGGCGCTCAACTGGCGCGCGCCTGTGGCACTGCGGCAGTGATTTATCTCTATGGTGATCTGGGGGCGGGTAAAACCACCTTCAGCCGCGGCTTTCTGCAGGCGCTGGGCCATCAGGGTAACGTCAAAAGCCCGACTTACACCCTGGTTGAGCCGTACACGCTGAACGACCGTACGCTCTATCACTTTGACCTCTATCGTCTTGCCGATCCTGAAGAGCTCGAATTCATGGGTATCCGTGATTACTTCAGCGGTGATGCTCTCTGTCTGGTGGAATGGCCACAGCAGGGTGCAGGTTTTCTGCCGCCGCCGGATCTCACCTTAACGCTGCGTTATGTGGGTGAGGCGCGTGAGGCGGAGCTGGCGGCACAATCTCCGTCGGGCCAGCAATGGCTGGAACAAGTTGGTCAGGGCAAGGATCAGGCATGATGTCACGGATGAAAATAGCGCTGGTATCCCTGTTACTTCTGGTTAGTACGCCACTTTTTGCTGCCACTCTATCCGATATCAAAGTCGCGAACGGCGACAGTCAGGCCACGATCACCCTGAACTTTGCCGGACAGCCTGTCTACGCCTTCTTCCCCCTGCACAACCCGAATCGTGTCGTACTTGATGTGCGACAGAGTGGCGTGGTTCAGGGGCTGCCGCTTAATTTCAGCGGCGAAAATATCGTAAAGCGGATTCGTACCAGCACCCCTAAAGATAAGCAGAGTGTGCGCCTGGTGTTTGAACTGACACAGGCGGGCAAAACCCGGGCGGTCACGCAGCACAATGGCAATAGCTACAGTGTGGTCTTCACCATTACCGGCAAGGCACCTGCTATTACGCGCAGTGTGCCTGCGTCGGTCACGGCCCCGGCACGCGTGCCGACCCCGAGCGCCGATGCGGTTAACCCGTTTAATTCAAATCCAGTGACATCTGTGACCAGCACGGCCAGTACTGTACGTCCTGGCCGTGCCGTCAGCCAGAATGACACCGTGATTGTGGCGATTGATGCCGGACATGGTGGTCAGGATCCTGGCGCTATCGGGCAGCGCGGCCTGAAAGAGAAGAACGTCACTATCGCGATTGCCCGTAAACTGCGGGTGTTGCTGAATAACGATCCGATGTTCAAAGGCGTGCTGACGCGAGATGGCGACTATTTTATTTCGGTTATGGGCCGCTCTGATGTAGCGCGTAAAGCCAATGCCAACGTGCTGGTATCGATTCACGCTGACGCCGCGCCGAGCCATGCGGCGACCGGTGCATCGGTCTGGGTATTATCCAATCGTCGCGCGAATAACGAGATGGCTAACTGGCTTGAGCAAAAAGAGAAACAGTCAGAGCTGCTGGGCGGCGCAGGAGACCTGCTGGCTAACAGTCAGGCTGACCCTTACCTCAGCCAGGCGGTACTGGACCTTCAGTTTGGTCATTCGCAGCGGGTTGGTTATGACATCGCCCAGAAAGTCTTGCAGCAGCTGCGCGGCGTAACGTCGCTGCATAAACGTCTGCCTGAGCATGCCAGTCTTGGCGTGCTGCGTTCGCCAGATATCCCTTCATTGCTGGTGGAAACCGGTTTTATCAGTAATTCCTCGGAGGAGCGACTGCTTGGCAGTAGCGCACACCAGGATAAGATTGCGCAGTCGATCTACAGAGGTCTGCGCACTTATTTCCTGGCGCACCCGCTACAATCCATCCCAAAGGAGGAAAACCGGCCGCTGGACTCGTCGCCAGTGGTCAGCGTCGCCAGTAACCCGGCAACCGGGGTAACGCAATATACCGGTGTGACCCAACGTCATACGGTGACGCGCGGTGAGACACTTTCCGGCATTGCCGCGAAATATGGCGTCAGCATGGACACGCTGCGTGAAATGAACACGCTGAAGCGGGATGTGGTCTGGGTCGGACAGCGGCTGAAAGTGCCGGCCAGCGCGTCTGCCAGCCGTACTACGCGCGCCACGCCACGCGGTATGGTGCGCCATAAAGTTGTGGTAGGTGATTCACTGACCGGTATTGCCGCACACTATGGCGTCAGCCCGAAAGCGATTATGCAGACCAATAACCTGAAGTCGACCAACGTCATGTTGGGGCAGAACCTGAAAATTCCTGCATCCTGATTGTTTGCCCGGCCGCTGTGCCGGGCTGCCAGCTAAAAGGAAAACCATGCCGATTCAAATTTTACCGCCCCAGCTGGCAAACCAGATTGCGGCGGGTGAAGTGGTTGAGCGTCCTGCATCGGTTGTCAAAGAGCTGGTGGAGAACAGCCTGGATGCGGGTGCGAACCGCATTGACGTGGATATTGAAAAGGGTGGCGCAAAGCTTATCCGCATCCGTGATAACGGCTGCGGCATCGTGAAAAGCGAGCTGTCGATGGCACTGGCCCGACACGCTACCAGTAAAATAGCCTCTCTCGATGACCTGGAAGCGATTATGAGCCTGGGTTTTCGCGGCGAAGCGCTGGCCAGTATCAGTTCTGTCTCCCGCCTGACTTTAACTTCACGGACCGCCGATCAAACGGAAGCCTGGCAGGCCTATGCGGAAGGGCGTGACATGACGGTGACGGTCAAACCAGCGGCGCATCCCTGTGGTACCACGCTGGAAGTGCTGGACCTCTTTTATAACACGCCGGCACGCCGCAAATTTATGCGCACTGAGAAAACTGAATTCGGTCATATTGATGAAGTCATTCGTCGTATTGCACTGGCGCGTTTTGACGTCGCGATTTCGCTGAGCCATAACGGCAAGATGATGCGGCAGTATCGTGCCGTCAGCGAAGAGAGCCAGCGCGAACGGCGACTGGCGGCGATTTGCGGCACCACTTTTATGCAGCATGCGCTGCGAATCGACTGGCAGCATGATGACCTCTCGCTGCGCGGCTGGGTCGCCGATCCCGCCGGTTCGCGTCAGGTCACCGATTTGCAGTATTGCTACGTCAATGGCCGGATGATGCGCGATAAGCTGATCAACCACGCTATCCGCCAGGCATTCCAGACCCAGCTTCAGGATGACCAGCAGCCCGCTTACGTGCTCTATCTGGAAATCGATCCGCATCAGGTGGATGTCAACGTTCACCCGGCCAAACATGAAGT
The DNA here is from genome assembly GCF_051136265.1 of Candidatus Pantoea rara. Lineage (NCBI taxonomy): Bacteria > Pseudomonadati > Pseudomonadota > Gammaproteobacteria > Enterobacterales > Erwiniaceae > Pantoea > Candidatus Pantoea rara. The sequence continues at coordinate 525,104 of NZ_CP194942.1, forward strand.
GCGGTTTCATCAGTCACGCCTGGTACATGATTTTATTTATCAGGGTGTGGTCAGTGCCCTTCAGGCGATGGCGGCACCCACCTTGCCCGCGCTGCAGGCCGAAGAAACCGCGCCGCGCTGGCAGCCTGAAAATCGTCAGGCAGCCGGGGGAAACCATTTTGCACAGCCTGCGGCATCCGCCAGTGAGCGAAAACCCTCAGCGTCCGCCCGTGAAACGCAGCCCGCAGCGGCGCCCGCCTGGCAGAACAAAGAGAATGTTTATCGCCAGCGTGAAGGCGCGGTTTATCAGCAACTATTGAAGACGCCTGCCAGCCCGACAGCGCCCATAAAAACTCGCGAGCCAGCTCCGCGTCCGGCCGAAAAACCCTCGCCGCTGCCCGCACATGCCCAGAGTTTTGGCCGGGTACTGACTGTGCTACATAGCCACTATGCACTACTGGAGCAGGATCAGACATTAATGCTGATGGCGCTGCCGGTTGCGGCGCGCTGGCTGAAACAGGCGCAGCTTGAACCGGGTGAAGAGGGGCTTAAACCGCAGCCGCTGCTGATTCCGGTACGGCTGAAAGTCGCCCTGGATGAACGCCAGGCGGGGAAAGAAAATAGCAGCCTGCTCAATCAGATGGGCATCGACATTCAGATCGAAGGGGACTACGTGACCTTACGCGCGGTGCCTTTACCGTTACGAACACAAAATTTACAAATCTTGATTCCTGAGCTGTTAGGCTATCTCGCCCGGCAGCAGGAGAACTCTGCGACGCAACTGGCCCAGTGGCTGGCGCGGCGTCAGGAAACAGAGTCCTCCGACTGGAATCACTCACAGGCGATCAACCTGCTGGCAGAGCTTGAACGGCTTTGCCCACAGCTACTTAAATCGCCGCCTTCAGGCTTATTACAGCCCATAGAGATTGAGAGCGCGGTCAACGCGTTGAAGCATGAGTGAACTAAACCAGGCTGGCCGGCCAAAGGCTATTTTTTTGATGGGACCCACGGCTTCTGGCAAGACGGCTTTAGCCATAGAGTTGCGTAAGCAATTACCAGTGGAACTAATCAGCGTTGATTCTGCCTTAATCTATCGTCAGATGGATATTGGCACGGCGAAACCGTCGGCTGAGGAGTTAGCAGTGGCGCCCCATCGTCTGCTCGACATCCGCGATCCCGCAGAAGCCTATTCGGCAGCGGAGTTCCGTCGGGATGCTTTAGCAGAAATGGCGGAGATCGTTGAAGCCGGACGAATACCGTTGCTTGTTGGTGGAACCATGCTCTACTTCAAGGCGTTACTTGAAGGATTGTCGCCGTTGCCCTCGGCCGATCCCGACGTTCGTCAACAGATAGAGCAAACGGCGCGTGAAAAAGGCTGGGATGCTTTACACCGCCAGCTGTGTGAAATCGACCCGGTTGCCGGTAGTCGTATTCATCCGAATGATCCGCAGAGACTTTCGCGAGCACTGGAAGTTTTTTTTATTTCGGGTAAAACTTTAACGGAACTGACAAAAACATCCGGTGAAGCGTTACCCTATGACGTGCAACAGTTTGCCATCGCTCCCGCGAGCCGTGAATTGCTGCATCAGCGCATCGCGTTGCGTTTTGAGCAGATGTTGGCGTCAGGATTTGAAGCGGAGTCTCGGGCCCTTTTTGCACGAGGTGATTTGCATACGGACATGCCTTCCATTCGTTGTGTTGGCTATCGTCAGATGTGGTCTTATTTATCGGGCGAAATTGATTACAGCGAGATGGTTTATCGTGGAATTTGCGCAACCCGGCAACTTGCTAAGCGACAGATGACCTGGTTACGCGGTTGGGAAAATGTTCACTGGCTTGACAGTGACGAGCCCCGGCTGGCGCGTGATACAGTGTTACAGGTTCTTAGTGCGAAGCATGGGTGATTGTGTACAATTGATGGGTTATCGTGCGCAAATTTTTACGCAGCTTTTTTCGAACCATAGGTTCTACTAGCAACAAACAACAAGCATATAAGGAAAAGATATAATGGCTAAGGGGCAATCATTACAAGACCCGTTTTTGAACGCACTGCGTCGTGAACGTGTTCCGGTTTCGATTTATCTGGTTAACGGTATTAAGCTGCAGGGTCAGATTGAGTCATTTGATCAGTTCGTCATTTTGCTGAAAAACACGGTAAGTCAGATGGTTTATAAGCATGCCATTTCTACCGTTGTTCCTTCGCGCCCGGTTTCTCACCATAGCAATAATACCGGTGGCGGCAGCAACAATTATCATCATGGCGGCAGCAACACATCTGCGCAGCCACAGCCACAACAAGACGGTGATAACGCAGAATAACGCGTCACCGTACAGCCAGGAACGGAGAACAGAGGTTTTCCGTCCTGGTCTTTTATTTAGCGAGGTTATAGCTTGTTTGACCGTTATGAAGCCGGTGAGCAGGCCGTACTGGTACACATCTGGTTCTCCCAAGACAAAGAAGTCGAAGATTTACAGGAGTTCGAAACCCTGGTCTCTTCTGCTGGCGTTGAGGCGCTGCAAGTGGTTACTGGCAGCCGTAAAGCGCCACATCCCAAGTATTTTGTCGGTGAAGGAAAGGCCGTTGAAATTGCCGATGCGGTAAAAACAACTGGAGCATCGGTCGTATTATTCGATCATGCCCTTACGCCCGCTCAGGAAAGAAACCTTGAGCGCCTGTGCGAATGCCGGGTCATTGATCGGACCGGTTTAATCCTGGATATCTTTGCCCAACGCGCACGTACCCATGAAGGTAAATTGCAGGTTGAGCTGGCACAGCTGCGCCATCTTGCAACACGTCTGGTGCGTGGCTGGACTCACCTTGAACGCCAGAAAGGCGGTATCGGTTTGCGTGGTCCGGGTGAAACGCAGCTGGAAACAGACCGCCGCCTGTTGCGCGGACGTATCAGCCAGATTTTGTCTCGTCTTGAGCGGGTTGAGAAACAGCGTGAACAGGGACGTCAGTCCCGTGCCAAAGCGGATGTGCCAACGGTTTCACTGGTGGGTTACACCAACGCCGGTAAGTCGACCCTTTTTAACGCCATGACCTCTGCCAACGTCTTTGCCGCAGACCAGCTGTTTGCGACACTCGATCCCACACTACGCCGTCTGAATGTTGCCGATGTCGGAGACGTGGTGCTGGCGGACACGGTCGGCTTTATTCGTCATCTTCCTCACGACCTTGTTGCCGCTTTTAAAGCCACGCTGCAGGAGACACGTCAGGCGACGCTGTTAATGCACGTGATCGATGGTGCTGACCTTCGCGTCACAGAAAATATTGCAGCCGTTGATGCCGTTCTGGAAGAGATTGAAGCGGATGAAATCCCGACGTTACTGGTAATGAATAAAATCGATATGCTCGACGGATTCGAACCGCGTATCGATCGTAACGAAGAGAACCTGCCAATTCGCGTCTGGCTTTCCGCCCAGACCGGCGTTGGCGTTCCGTTGCTATGGCAGGCGCTCTCTGAGCGTCTGGCGGGTGAAATTGCCCAGCACGCGTTACGTCTGCCACCCGAAGCGGGGCGTCTTCGCAGCCGTTTCTATCAGTTGCAGGCGATTGAGAAAGAGTGGAATGAAGAAGATGGCAGTGTAGGATTGCAGATACGTATGCCCATCATTGAATGGATGCGGTTATGTAAGCAGGAACCGTCGCTGACCAGTTACATTGTTTGATATTTCCCAATCCAACTTACCCAAAAGATTTCAGGTTTTAGCAAGGCTGCAATTAAATACATTACCGGGAGCTTACCCCTGTAAGTGACCGGGATGCGTGAACGCAGCCAACGCAGCAACAGCCTGAAAGATGACGGGTAAATCGTAATTACAATAAATGGAGTAGAAACATGGCGTGGAATCAGCCCGGAAATAACGGACAGGACCGCGACCCGTGGGGAAGCAGCAATAATCAAGGCGGCAACTCTGGGGGGAATAAGGGAGGACGGGAATCCGGGCCTCCTGATCTGGATGATATCTTCCGTAAGCTGAGCAAGAAGCTTGGTGGACTGGGCGGTGGCAAACAGAGCGACAACGGTCAGCGCGGCTCCGGCAGTGGTGGCAAAATTGTTGGCATCGTGGCTGTTGCTGCTGTAGTCATCTGGGCTGCAAGCGGTTTCTACACCATCAAAGAAGCGGAACGTGGCGTGGTGACGCGCTTCGGTAAGTTCAGTCACCTGGTCGAACCGGGCCTGAACTGGAAGCCGACGTTCATTGATCAGGTGCGTGCAGTTAACGTTGAATCGGTGCGTGAACTGGCCGCTTCTGGCGTCATGCTGACATCGGATGAGAACGTCGTGCGCGTCGAAATGAACGTGCAGTACCGTGTGACTGATCCTGAACGCTATCTCTATGCTGTGACCAGCGCGGATGACAGTCTGCGTCAGGCGACTGACAGCGCACTGCGCGGCGTGATTGGCCGTTCTACCATGGACCGCATTCTGACCGAAGGTCGTACCGTGGTGCGTAGCGAAACCCAGCGTGAAATCGACGAGACAATTCGTCCTTACGACATGGGCGTCGCGGTAGTGGACGTCAACTTCCAGGCTGCCCGTCCGCCGGAAGAAGTGAAGTCTGCGTTTGATGACGCGATTGCTGCACGCGAAAACCGTGAGCAGTACGTCCGTGAAGCAGAAGCATACGCCAACGAAGTTCAGCCGCGTGCTAACGGTCGTGCGCAACGTATTCTGGAAGAGGCGCGTGCGTACAAAGAGCGTACCGTTCTGGAAGCGCAGGGTGAAGTGGCGCGTTTCGCCAAGATTCTGCCGGAATATAAAGCCGCGCCTGAAATCACCAAAGAGCGTCTTTATATCGAGACCATGGAACGTGTGCTGAGCCATACCCGCAAAGTACTGGTTAACGATCGGGGTAATAACCTGATGGTGCTGCCGCTGGATCAACTGATGCGTGGCACGCAGGCTGCACCGGGCCAGAGCGGTCAGAAGGGCAGTAACAGTTCTTCGCTGCCAGCTATCTCCGATCGCGGCGCCAGCCGCAATGACACGTCGTCATACAGTCCGGACAACATCATGGATCAGCGTCGGGCAAATGCTCAGCGCAGCGACAGCCAGCGCGAAGGGAGAGAGTAATCGATGCGTAAGCCAATAGTATTTTTGATCATTGTCGTGCTGGTGGCGCTCTATGCGTCGCTGTTTGTGGTGCAGGAAGGGGAGCGAGGCATTGTCCTGCGCTTCGGGAAAGTTCTGCGCGACGGCGAAAACAAACCGCAGGTATTTGCGCCGGGTCTGCATTTTAAGATCCCATTCCTGGAAACGGTTAAAACACTGGATGCACGCATTCAGACCATGGACAACCAGGCGGATCGCTTCGTCACTAAAGAGAAGAAAGATCTGATCGTCGACTCTTACATCAAGTGGCGTATCAGTGACTTCAGTCGCTATTACCTGGCCACAGGTGGCGGTGATGTCTCGCAGGCGGAAGTGCTGCTGAAACGTAAGTTCAGTGACCGCTTACGTTCTGAAATGGGTCGTCTGGACGTGAAAGATATCGTAACGGATTCACGTGGTCGCCTGACTACGGATGTACGTGACGCGCTGAACACCGGTTCTGCTGGCAGCGATGATGAAATCGCAACCCCTGCGGCGGATGACGCCATTGCCAGTGCAGCGGCCCGAGTAGAGCGTGAAACTAACAGCAGCGAGCCCGCACCGAATCCAAACAGTATGGCGGCATTAGGTATTCAGGTTATGGATGTGCGTATCAAGCAGATCAACCTGCCTACCGAAGTGTCCGATGCGATCTTCAACCGTATGCGTGCTGAGCGTGAAGCGGTAGCACGTAGCCAGCGTTCGCAGGGTCAGGAAGAGGCAGAAAAACTGCGTGCTCAGGCCGATTATCAGGTCACGCGTACTCTGGCTGAAGCCCAGCGTGAAGCACTGATTACACGCGGTGACGGTGATGCGGAAACGGCGCGGTTGTTTGCCGATGCGTTCAGCAAAGATCCTGACTTCTACGCGTTTATTCGCAGCCTGCGTGCTTATGAAAACAGCTTCAGTGAAAATCAGGATGTGATGGTGTTAAGCCCGGATAGCGACTTCTTCCGATATATGAAGGCGCCCTCTAACGCGACTCGTTAAGAACTGATATAACCTGTGGGCCGACAATGTTGTCGGCCTTTTTTTTGGGTAGCAGAATGAAAACAAGCATCTGGATGGCGCTGGCGCTGGTATTAGTGCTGGAAGGGTTGGGACCGATGTTTATGCCACGCGCCTGGCGACGCATGATCCTGACGATGACCCGCTTACCCGATCGCCTGCTGCACCGGTTTGGTGGCGGTCTTGTGGTCGCTGGCATGGTGATTTATTGCATGCTCAGCCTGCACGGCAACCTGTAAAGCCCGGGTTCAGACCGGCTAAATTGTGCCTCTTCGCACCATTATCCCCAACATGTTGTAGTGATCAAAACTCAGGCAAAAAAGCGCGCAATCGTATGCTAAAAGTGCTGAAAACCATGGGATCAGATGGTAGAATCCTTTTTTAAGCAATCGGTGATTTTGAGAAATGGGTAAGAACGTCGTCGTACTGGGCACCCAATGGGGTGACGAAGGTAAAGGTAAGATTGTAGACCTTCTGACTGAGCGCGCGAATTACGTTGTGCGTTATCAAGGCGGCCACAATGCGGGCCACACGCTTGTCATCAACGGTGAAAAAACCGTCCTCCACCTGATCCCTTCTGGCATTCTGCGCGATAACGTCACCAGCATCATTGGTAACGGCGTAGTGCTTTCTCCTGAAGCCTTAATGAAAGAGATGAAAGGCCTGGAAGCGCGCGGGATTCCGGTACGCGAACGTCTGCTGATTTCTGAAGCCTGTCCGCTGATTCTGCAATATCACGTTGCGATGGATATGGCGCGTGAACGTGCCCGTGGTGCCAAAGCGATTGGTACCACCGGACGTGGCATCGGCCCTGCTTATGAAGACAAAGTGGCTCGCCGTGCATTGCGTGTCAGCGATCTGTTTAACAAAGAAACTTTTGCGGCCAAGCTGAAAGAAGTTGTCGATTTCTACAACTTCCAGCTGGTGGAGTACTACAAAGAGCCAGCAGTCGACTTCGATAAAGTCCTGAATGATGTGATGGAAGTCGCTGACATCCTGACTGGCATGGTGGTTGACGTCTCTGAACTGCTGGACGTCGCGCGCAAGCGTGGCGATCTGATTATGTTCGAAGGTGCGCAGGGTACGCTGCTGGATATCGATCACGGTACCTATCCGTACGTGACCTCATCCAACACTACCGCAGGTGGCGTTGCAACCGGTTCAGGTATTGGCCCACGTTATGTTGACTACGTGCTGGGTATTGTTAAAGCATACTCAACCCGTGTTGGCGCAGGCCCGTTCCCGACCGAGCTGTTCGACGAAACCGGCGAATTCCTCTGTGCACAGGGTAATGAGTTTGGCGCAACCACCGGTCGTCGTCGTCGTACCGGCTGGCTGGATGCGGTAGCGGTTCGCCGCGCGGTCCAGATCAACTCCCTGTCAGGTTTCTGCATGACCAAGCTGGACGTGCTGGATGGCCTGAAAGAAGTGAAAATCTGTGTTGCTTACCGTATGCCTGATGGCCGCGAAGTCACCACTACGCCACTGGCAGCAGAGAACTGGGAAGGGATTGAGCCGATCTATGAAACCCTGCCAGGCTGGAGCGAGACAACGTTTGGCGTTAAGACGCTGGAAGGTTTACCTCAGGCCGCGCGTGACTACATCAGACGTGTTGAAGAGGTAACAGGTGTGCCGATTGATATCATCTCAACCGGTCCCGATCGTAGTGAAACGATGATTCTGCGCGACCCGTTCGACGCATAATCATTCAGGCCGGACAGTGTCCGGCCTTTGTTTTTCCACTCTTTGATGCCACTTAATCTCCCTTCGCTTGTCAAACCTTGTGCTGGCTCAAAAAAACGCACGGCCGATCAGACTCTGGTTTATCATCGTAGTTAATCGAATGGCGATCCGATTTAGTCCTGACATCAATTGTAAGGCGAATAACGTCATGCCACGCCTGAAGGTTCACTGAGGTTACTGTGCAGCTCACGAGTTTTACTGATTATGGCTTACGAGCCCTGATTTATCTGGCATCGTTGCCTGAAGGTCAGCAGACCAATATTACGGAAGTGACGAACACGTATGGTTTGTCCCGAAATCATATGGTCAAAATCATCAATCAGCTGAGCCGGGCGGGTTATGTCGCTGCCACGCGGGGTAAAAACGGGGGCATTCGTCTGGGTATGCCAGCGCGTCAGATTGTCATTGGCGACGTGGTACGTAAGATGGAACCACTACAACTGGTGGATTGCGCCTCCTGTTCTATCACGCCAGCCTGTCGTCTGAAGCAGGCGTTACATGATGCGGTGCAGCGATTTTTGCAGGAGCTGGATAACTATACCCTGGCCGATCTGGTTGAAGGAAATACACCACTTTATGAGATCATCTTGTCCAGATCGCCAGTGGCAATAAATATTAAATGACATCGGAGGAACCGCTATGTCAAAAGATCCCTTTCAGGATAGAGAAGCTGAAAAATACGAAAACCCTATTCCGAGCCGTGAATTTATTCTGGCTCTGCTAGAAAAACGTGAAAAACCGGCCAGCCGTGAAGAGCTGGCTGAAGAGATGAATTTGCAGGAAGAAGAGCACCTTGAGGCGCTGCGTCGCCGCCTTCGCGCCATGGAGCGTGATGGTCAGCTGGTGTTCACCCGCCGTCAGTGTTATGCCCTGCCAGAACGTCTTGATCTCCTGCGCGGTAAAGTCATTGGCCATCGTGATGGCTACGGCTTCCTGCGGGCAGAAGGTCAGAAAGATGACCTTTACCTCTCCGCAGAACAGATGAAATTCTGTATGCACGGTGACGTGATCCTGGCGCAGCCGTTGGGTGCCGATCGTAAAGGCCGCCGCGAAGCGCGCGTAGTCCGCGTGCAGGAACCGCGCAACAATCAGATCGTTGGCCGTTACTTTACCGATGCCGGTGCCGGCTTCGTGGTGCCGGATGACAGTCGCCTGAGTTTTGACATTCTCATTCCACCTGAAGAGACGATGAATGCCCGCATGGGTTCCGTGGTGGTGGTTGAGCTGGTCCAGCGTCCGAACCGCCGCAGCAAAGCGATCGGTAAAATCGCTGAGATTCTGGGCGATGATATGGGCACCAGCCTGGCTGTGGATATGGCGCTGCGTACGCATGAAATCCCGCATACCTGGCCGCCGGAAGTGGAAGCTCAGGTCAGCAAACTGAAAGAAGACGTCCCGGAAGAGGCCAAAAAAGGCCGCGTCGATCTGCGTAAACTGCCGCTGGTCACCATTGATGGTGAAGATGCCCGTGACTTTGATGATGCTGTTTACTGTGAGAAGAAGCGCGGTGGCGGATGGCGTCTGTGGGTCGCTATCGCGGATGTCAGCTATTACGTTCGTCCTGGCACCCCACTGGATGACGAAGCGCATCAGCGCGGTACCTCGGTTTACTTCCCGTCGCAGGTTGTGCCGATGCTTCCGGAAGTGCTGTCGAATGGCTTATGTTCACTTAACCCGCAGGTCGATCGCCTCTGTATGGTGTGCGAGATGACTATCTCGACCAAAGGTAAACTGACCGGCTTTAAGCACTACGAAGCGGTAATGAACTCCCATGCGCGTCTGACCTACAACAAAGTCTGGAACATCCTGCAGGGCGACAAAGAGCTGCGCCAGCAGTATGCGCCGCTGGTCAAAGACCTTGAAGAGCTGAATAACCTTTATCATGCGCTGGAAGCTGCACGTGAAGAGCGTGGCGGCATTTCGTTTGAAACGGAAGAGGCGAAGTTCATCTTCAACGCCGAGCGCCGTATCGAACGTGTTGAGCGTGTGTCACGTAATGACGCCCACAAACTGATCGAGGAGTGCATGATCCTGGCGAACATCGCCTCAGCACGCTTCGTTGAGAAAAATCAGGAACCGGCGCTGTTCCGCGATCACGATCGCCCGACTGACGAAAGCATTAAAAGCTTCCGTACCGTGCTCAACGAGCTGGGACTGACTCTGCCTGGCGGCAACAAACCGCAGCCAATCGACTACGCGGCGTTGCTGAAGCAGGTTGCCGATCGTCCTGATGCGGAAATGCTGCAAACCATGCTGCTGCGTTCGATGAAGCAGGCCGTTTACGATCCGGAAAACCGCGGTCACTTTGGTCTGGCGCTTTCGTCGTATGCGCACTTTACTTCGCCGATTCGCCGTTATCCGGATCTGACGCTGCACCGCGCTATCAAGTATCTGCTCGCGAAAGAGCAGGGTGAAGGCAAGGGTCTGGTACAGCGTGCCATCAAGTACCTGATGCCAAAAGATAAAAATGCCAAAGATCTCACTACGGCAACCGGCGGCTATCACTACGAGATGCCGGAGATGCTGCAGCTGGGTCTGCACTGTTCCCTGACCGAGCGCCGCGCGGATGAAGCGACCCGCGACGTGGCTGACTGGCTGAAGTGTGACTTCATGCAGGATCAGGTCGGCAACGTCTTTAACGGCGTCATCTCCAGCGTCACCGGATTTGGCTTCTTTGTCCGCTTAAGCGATCTCTTCATCGACGGTCTGGTCCACGTTTCGACGCTCGACAACGATTACTACCGTTTTGACCCGGTAGGTCAGCGTCTGATCGGTGAATCGGGCGGTCGCACCTATCGTCTGGGTGACACAGTTGAAGTGCGTGTTGAAGCGGTCCACATGGACGAGCGTAAAATCGACTTTGCTCTGATCTCCAGCCAGCGTCAGGTGCGTGGTGAAGGTAAAACCGCGCGTGACCGGGCGAAGCGTGACGACAAAGCCCCAACCAAACGCCGTCGTGATGCGAGCAGGAAGTCTAACTTCGAGCCGGATTCTGCGTTCCGTGGTGACAAAGGCAAGCCCGCCGCTGCGGATACCGGGAATAAAAGTAAAAACGTCTCGGAAAAAACCCGTAAAATCGCCGCCGCCACCCGGGCGAAGCGCGCCAGAAAAAAGGCGCAGCCTGACTGATGCGCGCACCCGCCCTTTCTCAGGAGAAAGGGCGGTCATTCATTTTTTTCCAAACACTGAGCAGATCGATGAGCGAAATTATTTTTGGTATCCATGCCGTGCAGGCGCTGCTGGAACGTGACCCACAACGTTTCCAGGAAGTCTTTATCCTCAAAGGCCGCGACGATCGTCGCCTGCAACCTCTGGTTGCCGCGCTGGAAGCTCAGGGTGTTGTGATTCAGCTGGCCGAGCGCAAGTGGCTCGACAGCCAGGTTGAAGGCGGTGTGCATCAGGGTATCGTGGCGCGGGTGAAACCGGGTCGTCAGTATCAGGAAGGCGACCTGCCGGATCTGCTGCAGAGCCTGGAGAAACCGTTCCTGCTGGTACTGGACGGGGTCACCGATCCACACAACCTGGGTGCCTGCCTGCGCAGCGCCGATGCCGCCGGTGTGCACGCGATAATCGTACCGAAAGATCGCTCTGCTCCCCTGAATGCCACCGCCAAAAAAGTGGCCAGCGGCGCGGCAGAAAATGTGCCATTGATCCGCGTCACTAACCTGGCGCGTACCCTGCGTCTGTTGCAGGAGTACAACATCTGGGTGGTCGGCACCGCAGGTGAAGCTGACCATACTGTCTTCCAGAGCAAAATGACCGGCCCGATGGCGCTGGTGATGGGTGCGGAAGGGGAAGGCATGCGTCGTCTTACCCGTGAGCATTGCGATGAGTTAATCAGCATTCCGATGGCGGGCAGTGTCTCTTCGCTGAATGTCTCGGTCGCGACTGGCGTCTGCCTGTTTGAAGCGGTGCGTCAGCGCAACGCCTGATTCCCGATGTGATCCTCGCCACAAATTAGTCTCTGTACCAGGCATAACTGCGCGTTATTCGTATATACCCAAAGCATTTCGGGTTGCATTGAGGCGGCAAGAGAACGAATCCCGATGAGCTTACATGAGTAAGTGATTCGGGTGAGTGAACGCAGCCAACAAAAATGCAGCTTGAAAGACGACGGGTATACTTACTGAGTGACATCCGCAAGGAGTAGTTATGACCTGGACAACACACACCGTTTTTAATCAGCCTCATCCTCTGAGCAACAGCAACCTGTTCCTGTCTGATACGCCACTGAGCGACGCTTTGTCACGCGAAGGCGCAGGGTGGGACCGGGAATGGCTGGCGTCGGTAGGCCGACAGCTGGGTAGCGCCGAGTCGCTGGAGCTGGGTCGTCTCGCCAATGCTGAGCCGCCTGAACTGCTGCGCTACGACGCTCGTGGCGAACGCATGGACGAGGTCCGTTTTCATCCTGCCTGGCATCTGCTGATGCAGGGCGTCTGCGCCAGTCGCCTGCATAATCTCAGCTGGCAGCCCACCGTTCGTGAACAGGCCAGTGTGGCGCGCGCTGCCCGTTTTATTCTGCATGCGCAGGTTGAAGCAGGCACACTCTGCCCGGTGACCATGACGCACGCGGCCATTCCTCTGCTGCAGACTTATCTGCCCGCCGCGTTTGAGGGCTGGCTCGATCCGCTGCTCAGCGATCGCTACGACCCCCATGCACAGCCTGGTGACCAGAAGCGGGGTCTGCTGATTGGGATGGGCATGACGGAAAAGCAGGGCGGCAGCGATCTGCTCACCAGCACCACCCACGCCGAACCGCTGGGCGCGCGTGGTGCGGGTGAAGCCTACCGACTGACCGGCCATAAATGGTTCTTCTCTGTACCACAGAGCGATGCGCATCTGGTGCTGGCTCAGACGCCCGCCGGGTTAAGCTGCTTCTTCCTGCCACGCCTGTTGCCCGACGGTTCACGCAACACCATCCAGCTGGAGCGACTCAAAGATAAGCTGGGCAATCGCTCCAATGCCAGCTGTGAAGTGGAGTTTCGCGATGCAACCGGCTGGCTGCTGGGGGAGGAGGGCGAAGGCGTGCGGCTGATCCTGAAGATGGGCGGCATGACGCGTTTTGACTGCGCCCTTGGCAGTCACGGTCAGATGCGCCGTGCTTTCTCGGTAGCCATCTCGCACGCCCATCAGCGGCAGGTGATGGGAAAAAATCTGGTGGATCAGCCTCTGATGCGTCAGGTTCTGGCTCAGCAGGCATTGCAGCTGGAGGGACAAACCGCGCTGCTGATGCGGCTGGCGCGCGCCTGGTCACAACCGGCAAAACCGCATGAGGTCACCTTTGCCCGCCTGTTTACGCCAGCGGCAAAATATGAGATCTGCAAAGCGGGTGCGCCGTTCGTGGCGGAGTCGATGGAGGTGCTGGGAGGCATCGGTTACTGCGAAGCCAGTGAGCTACCGCGTCTCTATCGTGACATGCCGGTCAACAGCATCTGGGAAGGCTCGGGCAACGTGATGTGTCTTGATGTTCTGCGCGTGCTTGCCCGTCAGGCAGAAGTTACGGAGATGCTGAGTCAGGAGTTTGAAGCGGTGAAAGGGAGTAATCGCTATTTCGATACGCGCTGGCGACAGCTGCGTCTGAGGCTTAGTCACGTTCCTGAAGCGCAGGCGCGCGAGGTCACCCGCACGCTTCTGCAGCTGGCAATGGGGGCCCAGCTACTGAAATATGCCGAACCCCCGCTGGCGGATGCATGGTGCCAGCAGTGGCTCGACCAGCGTGGTTCACGCCCGCTGGAGGCTGCCATTACCGATCGCTTACTGGACCGCGCCTGTGGCAGATGATGCACCGTACAAAATCGCACTGGCGTACCAGAAGCCGGGCATGACCGTCTCGCTCAGCATCACAATCTGATAGTAAGCTGCTCCGGCCTGATTGGCCTGAGCGGCAACGGCACGCTGGGCATCATCCGGTGAGCCGTGCACGTTAACGGTAATATTACCCAGCTTCGGCAAACCTCCACTCTGCGCTCGTGAAATCTCCTGCGCCTGTTGTGCTGGCGCAGGTGGGGCTTTTGGCGTGGTTTCAAGCGCGGAACAGCCTGCCAGCAGCAGGCTGAACACCATTAAATAAGCGGAACGCATAGCAAAACCCTTATTCAGAACGAAACATTAAGTGTATGCCATCGCTCTGAGGGGCGTCAGGATTTAAGGCTAAATACGCTGACCAACTGGGTCAGGTGGTGCCCTTTATCACTCAGGTTCTGTGCACTGTTTTCCGCCTGTGCCACCAGTTGGCTGTTCTGGTGAGTTGCCTGGCTGATCTGGTTCATCGCAATATTAACCTGGCCGATGCCCACAGCCTGCTCCTGCGCCGCCACGTTGATCTCGCCCATCAGCGCCTGCACCTGCTCGATGTGCGTCACAATGTCGGTCATTGCATCGCGCGTCTGCTCGGAGAGCTGATGGCCCTCAGCCACGTGGCTGATAGAGGTCGCTATCAGTCCATCAATCTCTTTGGCGGCCTGCGCGGAACGCTGTGCCAGTGCACGGACTTCTGCAGCCACCACGGCGAAGCCACGGCCCTGTTCACCCGCTCGCGCCGCTTCAACGGCAGCATTCAGCGCCAGAATATTGGTCTGGAAGGCGATCGACTCAATCACATGCGTGATATCTGCAATGCTTTGCGATGAAACTTTAATAGCTGACATGGTATTGACTGAGCGCACCACCGTCTTGCTGCCGTGGCTGACGATATCGCTGGCCTGGGCCACCAGTGACATCGCCTGACGCAGGCTTTCGGCGGTGTGTTCAACCGTTGCACCAAACTGCTCCATGCTGGCAGAGGTCTGCTCCACACTGCTGGCCTGACGCCCGATCTGCTCGCTGATATTATGGCTGCTTGCCGCAATAGTGTCCGTGCCATTGCTGATCTCCTGCGCCGCGCCGCGCACCTGGCCGACAATCTTCTCCAGACCATCGCCAATGCCGTTAATCGCAATGATCAGCTGGCCTACTTCGTCGCGACGATGCGTATCCATATGGACCTGCAGATTGCCGGCGGCATACTGCTCCGCCAGATGAATCACCTGCTGCAACGGACGGGTAATCGCCCGACGGCTGTACCAGACAAAGCCCAGCGCAAAAACAATCACCAGAACCAGTCCGGTAATCAGGAACAGGTTACGGCTATGCGTAATCGGAGCCAGCAGGCTGTCACGGTTTACCTCACCGGTGATCACCCAGTTCCAGCCCGGCAACTGCTGCCAGGCCAGGATCTGCATCTCACCGTTGATCTCCACCTGCTGCATACCCTCCGGCTGCGTCAGCAGCGGTTTCAGCGTTGCATCATCCCAGGCGGGGCGTTTCCCTTCGTCGTGCCGATCGAACAGATACACGCCCTGGGTTTTACCGGGAGTGCCGTTGAGCACAAAGAAGTGACCGCTATCACCCAGCTGACGCGCCAGGATTTTTTCACGCATTAACGCATACTGTTTATCAATGCCAACACCGACAAACAGAATGGCAACGACTTTGCCACTCTCATCTTTCACTGGCTGATACTGCGTGATGTAGCGATGGCCGAACAGCGTCGCCAGCCCGCGGTAGACTTCGCCCTGGTGAACGCTTTTCCAGGCGGCACCGGTGCGGTCAAGCTGCGTACCGATTGCGCGACTGCCATCCTCTTTTTTCAGTGAGGTTGAAACACGAATAAAATCATCGCCATAGCGCACGAAAATGGTCGCTACGGCGGCGGTGCGTTCGGTGAAATCGTCAACTGCAGTCTGGTCGAGGTTCAGTGTCTTTAACCCGGCGCGCAGCACCGGCGTTGAAAAGGCTCCGACCTGGATCCGCGAGCTTTCATCCAGGCTAAAGCGCTTAGGCAGGAAGCTGGTAAAGAGATCGGTGTAGTGAGCCACCTCTTCGGTCAGGGTGGCGTTAAACATAGTGGCCATTTCACTGATGCCCTGCACCTGGTTGTGCATGTCATCGATGGCGAGATTTTCCAGCTGGCGCGAGGCGTTGTGGCTTTGAGTCAGTGTCAGAACCAGCAACAGCAGCGCTACGCTGAGAGACGTCAGTACAGACAGCTTAACTCCGAGACTCAGGCCGCTGAGAGAGAGACGCTTCATAAATTACCTTTGATCATGTTAGGGGCATACACGATCAACGGCACAGCACGGAAAAAGTTTAGGATTAAGTCGGATGACTAAGCGCAGCGGGGGATTTCGCAAATTAACCTGCAGAACGTAGACTTTATCGGCACGCCTCGCCCTTTTCAGGAGAAACCATGATTGAACTCAGTACCGAAACGCTGGCCGGTATCGAATGCCTGCACGCCACACCAGCCGGACAACGGCATCAGCCACTGCCCACCGTGTTGTTTTATCACGGCTTTACCTCATCAAAAGAGGTCTACGCCTACTTCGCTGTCGCGCTGGCGCAGGCGGGATTTCGGGCGGTGATGCCGGATGCGGAGCTGCACGGCGCGCGTTATCACGGTGATGCCAATGCACGGCTGGGCCGTTTCTGGGAGATTCTGAAACAGAACATTGATGAGCTGCCACTGCTTGAGGCCGCGCTGCATAAAGACAATTTGATCGCTGACAGGCGTTTCGCGGTAGCGGGTGCGTCGATGGGCGGCATGACGGCACTGGGCGCGATGGCGCGTTATCCGCAAATCCAGAGCGTCGCCTGCCTGATGGGATCGGGCTATTTTATGCAACTCAGTCAGTCCCTGTTTCCGCCGCTGGTGGCCGACACGCCTGAGCAGAAAGCGCAGTTTGCGGCCCGTATGGCACCGCTGGCGGACTACGATCCCTGCAACCGGCTGGAGGCTCTGGCAAACCGCCCGCTGCTATTGTGGCATGGGGAGGCGGATGAGGTCGTGCCCTGGGCGGAAAGCGTACGGCTGGAGAGGGCGCTGCATGACAACGGGCTGGCGCAGCATCTGACCTCGCTGTCAGAAAAACAGATCGGGCATAAGATCACGCCATCCGCCCTGACGGCGCTGGTCAGCTTTTTTAAACAGCAGTTATAAACAATGAACGGGCGGAGAAGGACTCTGCCGCCCGTAAACTTACCGGTACTTACCAGAACGCAGACGCTTTTTCTGCTGCGCTGGCAGGCGCACTGACCGGGTTTCTTTCCGGCGTATCCAGCCGGTTAACGTAGACATAACCCGATGCCGCTTCGCTGCTGTGACTTCTCATCTGCTGCGCACAGTCAGCATGGCTGGCAAGAGCGGGTGGAGACAGGAAGAGACCCAGTAAAGTGGCGATGACGAACGTTTTCATGCCCGACTCCTCACTTCAGGGAACACACTCTGCGCGACGCCACTAAGCGAACCGTAACGTCTTTAATCAGTTTAGCGACTGAGTAAATTATCGCCAGATCGTCTGCCTGAACCTCTTTGTCAGCATTTTTGAATATTCGTCGCCCAACCCGCTGTATTCCCATCATTAGCACAAAAAGCGACGGTATCTGGCACGACGCCTGCGATTTGTTTAAATGTGCGCTTGAGTTAAGGCACCTTCGCCGGTATGATTACGCGTCAATTTTTCAGCCGCATTCTCAGGCTGTGTCCCACAAACGCTCGTCACAGCGAACCTTTGTGGGACACAGCCTATAACGTTCCTTGCTTCCATGGGCCGCGGTTGACCCCGACAGGAGGCTGAATAATCCGTAAGGAGCAATTTCGATGCGTCATTACGAAATCGTATTTATGGTTCATCCTGACCAGAGCGAACAGGTTCCTGGCATGATCGAGCGTTACACTGGTGCTATCACTGGTGCTGAAGGCACGATTCACCGTCTGGAAGACTGGGGCCGCCGTCAGCTGGCTTACCCGATCAATAAACTGCACAAAGCGCATTACGTTCTGATGAATGTTGAAGCGCCGCAGGAAGCGATCGATGAGCTGGAAACGAACTTCCGCTTCAACGACGCCGTTATCCGTAGCATGGTTATGCGCGTTAAAAACGCGGTAACTGAAGCATCACCGATGGTTAAAGCGAAAGATGAGCGTCGTGATCGTCGCGAAGATTTTGCTAACGAATCCGCTGATGAGTCAGATGCTGGGGATTCTGAAGAGTAATCCATCGTGACGGTCAATCGACTTCGCCTGTCTGGCACTGTGTGCAAGACACCGGTTCGAAGAGTTAGCCCGTCAGGAATTCCTCACTGTCAGTTCGTGCTTGAGCACCGCTCAGTGCAGGAGGAGGCCGGATTTCACCGGCAAGCCTGGTGTCGTATGCCTGTTATTATTAGCGGCAGCGCCCATCAGGTGATTACTCAACATATAACGGTCGGCACGCAACTCACACTCGACGGTTTCATTAGTTGCCATCAGGCAAGAAATGGCCAGAGCAAAGTGGTGTTCCATGCCGAGCAGATTGAATTGATAGATTCTGGAGACTAGCCTAATGGCACGTTATTTCCGTCGTCGCAAGTTCTGCCGTTTCACCGCGGAAGGCGTTGTTGAGATCGATTACAAAGACATCGCAACGTTGAAAAACTACATTACCGAAAGCGGTAAAATTGTCCCGAGCCGTATCACCGGTACTCGTGCAAAATACCAGCGTCAGTTGGCTCGCTGCATCAAGCGTGCGCGTTACCTGTCTCTGCTGCCGTACACTGATCGTCATCAGTAATCGGCAACTGTCCATTAACGACTTTAAGAGGATAAGGTAATGCAAGTTATTCTGCTTGATAAAGTAGCAAACCTTGGCACCCTGGGTGATCAGGTTAACGTTAAAGCGGGCTACGCTCGTAACTTCCTGGTACCACAGGGCAAAGCTGTTCCTGCTACCAAGAAAAACGTTGAGTTCTTTGAAGCACGCCGTGCTGAACTGGAAGCCAAACTGGCTGACGTTCAGTCTGCAGCAACTGCACGCGCTGAGAAAATCAATGCACTGGGCACTGTAACCATCACGTCTAAAGCAGGCGATGAAGGTAAACTGTTCGGTTCAATCGGTACCCGCGACATCGCTGATGCAGTAACTGCAGCAGGCGTTGAAGTTGCTAAGAGCGAAGTTCGTCTGCCGAACGGCGTTCTGCGCACTACCGGTGAGCATGAAGTAAGCTTCCAGGTTCACAGCGAAGTATTCGCTAAACTGAACGTGAAAGTTGTTGCTGGTTAATTCTGATTAACTGAGCACGACATCAACGCCGGCCTTGTGCCGGCGTTTTTGTTTTATGCCTTTCTGCAGGCGCTGTTCGCGTTACTGCGCGCGAATAAAGCTGCCATCTGGCTGACGTGTAAACAGCACCGGGCCATTTGCGCCATCGACTGTCAGACCGGTTACGATCCCCTGCGCATCCTGACGAATTTTAACCTGCTGACCCGTTTTCAAAGAGCTGAGCGGCTGATCATTGCCTTCCACCCGCGCCATCGCAAACACATCATTAACCGGCAGACTGTTATCACGAAACAGCTGCGCCAGCGTCTGTCCGGAGGCGATAGTGAGGTTACGCCACTCGCCCTGAGAATCGGCTTTTGGCGTCTGCTGAGACGGTGAGGATGACGGCTGGCGGCTATTGTTGTTCTCGTAGATATCCGCCTGCATGGGCACCTCTTTCTCTGCAGAAGGCGTCACCGACTGTTCGACCGGATAGCGCAGCGTGCTGGCAGGCCAGAGAAACGCCACCAGCATCACCAGCAGAGCCGCCACAATGCCACGTCGGTGCGGTGCAGGCAGCGGATCCATCCAGCGAATGTGGTCGGTAAAATGCCAGATACGCTGAAGCCATGTCGGCAGGCGGGATGACGTGTCTGAAGCCATGCGGGGTTCCTCCTCTCCGGCAGTCTGCCGTGGCCTGCGTGCGGCAAGCCAGGTCTGCAGCCGGGATACCATTTGTGTCGCACGCATCCTGCGGCGTCGTGGGGCAATCTGGCCCATGTTTGCTCTCTTATTCAGGTGCTACAGACGGGATGATCCCCATCGATAGTTATAGTATGGGCAATACCGGCGCGAAGTGCCTGCCAGCATTGATAAATTTGACGGCTCTATTGTTTCTCTTTCAACCGCAAAAGTCATCTGCGACGCAGGGCATTTTACGCCAGCGGCCTGCGCTGCTATGCTGCCGGTTCGAATTTATCCGAGAGTGAAAGGAACGAAGATGACGACCCCTTCTTTCGACAGCGTCGAAGCACAAGCAAGTTACGGTATTGGTTTACAGGTTGGCCAGCAGTTGCTGGAATCTGGTCTGCAGGGTCTGCAACCAGAAGCACTGCTCGCGGGTCTGCGCGACGCGCTGGAAGGGAACTCGCCGGCCGTACCGGTTGATGTGGTTCATCGCGCACTGCGTGAAGTACACGAACGCGCTGAAGGCGTGCGTCGTGAGCGTACCGAAGCCATGGCCGCAGAAGGTCAGGCGTTCCTGCAGGAACATGCGCAGCGTGAAGGCGTGAGCAGCACCGAATCAGGTCTGCAGTTCAGCGTGATTACCCAGGGCGAGGGTCCAATCCCATCCCGTCAGGATCGCGTACGCGTTCACTACACTGGCAAACTGATCGACGGCACCGTGTTCGACAGCTCAGTTGCCCGTGGCGAACCGGCAGAATTCCCGGTTAGCGGCGTTATCCCAGGCTGGATTGAAGCACTGACCCTGATGCCGGTAGGCTCAAAATGGGAACTGGTGATCCCACAGAACCTCGCGTATGGCGAGCGCGGTGCGGGTGCCTCTATCCCACCATTCAGCACCCTGATGTTCGAAGTCGAACTGCTGGAAATTCTGTAATACCCGAGCGCTGCAACCCCCCCGGTTGCAGCGTTTTCTCCCGCCTTACTTCTGCTGTAAATTCACCTGCCACAGCGCAAAGCCAATCGCATCTGTCCCTTTGGGCTGAAGCGGATATTGCGCATGCTGCTGAATAAACCCGGTCGCCTTATCACCCGGTGCCGTTTCAAACTGAATATCGAGCGGGGTGGATGAGGTAATCGGTGCCAGACGCCAGTTATTGTCCGCCTTCGGCTGGACTGCGCCATGCGCTTTGGTTTCCGTGCTGATGTAGGCTGCTACCACCGAACGGTTCTCATCTGGAGAGGCAAAGGCAATGTACTTATCTCCGGTACCGGCAAACTTGCCGCCGTAAGCGCGATAGTTATTGGTCGCCACAAGGAAGGTCGCCTGCGGATCGATGGGCTTACCCTGCCACGTTAGCTGACGGATACGCGAGGCGTCCGGATGGATCAGCTGGCATTCCGCGTCGTAGCGGGCGGGCTGGGTCACATCGATCTGGTATTTCACCCCATCAATCACATCGAAGTTATAGGTGCGGAAATCCCAGTTGATCAGCGACTGCGTTTTGGTGCTGTGCGGATCAATCTGGTTAAACTGGCCTGCTGAACACTCCAGCCACTCTTTCACCTGCGCACCGGTCACTTTCATTACCACCAGGGTGTTGGGATAGAGATAGAGATCGGCCGCATTGCGGAAGGTCAGCGCGCCTTTCTCTACTTCAACATAACTGGCCGGATCGTTCTTACGTCCGCCCGCTTTAAACGGCGCGGCAGCAGAGAGCACCGGCAGACGACCCAGATCCGGATCGCCCTGAATGAAATGCTCCACGTAGGCGCGCTGAGCATTGTTGACGATCTGCACCGTCGGATCGTCCTGTACCAGTGACAGATAGCTGTACATCACGTCAGCGGACTTGCCAATGGGCTTCGCCACAAACTCCCGCGTGGCGCGGTGATCGTCAGCCAGCACTTTTACCAGCGCCGGATCCTCCGCCGCCAGCGATTTCTTCGCGGCAGTATCGTAGATGGGTCGCGCCTCTGCTTTGCCGCTGCTTACCTGCCAGCGTCCACCCTCATTGTTCAGCACCAGGTCGACCACGCCAAGGTGATCGCCCCACATACCTGGCATGACTGACGGAATCCCGTTCAGCGTGCCGTTGGCGATATCTGCCCCCTTGATGTCAGCAAACTCCTTGCTGGGGTAGACCGCATGCGCATGACCAAACAGGATGGCGCTGATGCCTTCTACCTGGCTGAGATAGTAAACCGAGTTCTCCGCCATCGTGTGATATGGCTCACTGCTCAAACCAGAGTGGGGAATAGCGATAATCAGATCGGCACCCTTCGCGCGCATCTCAGGCACATAGCGGCGAGCCGTTTCGGTGATGTCATCGACCCGCACCTTGCCCTGCAGATTGGCTTTATCCCACACCATGATCTGCGGGGGCACAAAGCCAATATAACCAATCTTCAGGGTCTGCGTTTTGCCCTCGCGATCAACCACGGAAGTGGATTTGATGATGTAAGGCGTAAACAGCGGTTTGCTGCTCTTCACATCAATGACATTAGCGTTCACATACGGAAAACGGGCACCCGCCAGCGCTTTTTTCAGGTAGGGAAGGCCATAATTGAATTCATGATTGCCGAGGTTGCCCACAGCGTAATCCAGCGTATTGAGCGCCTTGTAGACCGGATGGATCTCACCTTCGCGTAAACCTTTGGCCGCCATGTAGTCGCCGAGCGGACTGCCCTGAATGATGTCGCCGTTATCGACCAGCAGGCTGTTTTTCACCTCCTGACGTGCGGTGTGAATCAGCGTTGCGGTTCGCACCAGACCAAACTTCTCGGTTGGCGTGTCTTTGT
The DNA here is from genome assembly GCF_051136265.1 of Candidatus Pantoea rara. Lineage (NCBI taxonomy): Bacteria > Pseudomonadati > Pseudomonadota > Gammaproteobacteria > Enterobacterales > Erwiniaceae > Pantoea > Candidatus Pantoea rara. The sequence goes on from NZ_CP194942.1 coordinate 547,476, forward strand.
AGTAGTCGAAATCCATCATATTGCTGTGCAGATCGGTGGTTTCCAGTACGCGTAAATCCACCGTCGCGGCCTGGGTGCCGACGGAAACGCTCAGGGCCAGTAACATCATTCCGGGCTTAAACATGCTTGCTCCTGCTGCAAATTAAATTCAGGCTCTCAAAATAATGTAAAAGCATGACAGATAGTCATTTTAAATCGTGATGGATATAACGTTTTGGTGCATCAGCCAGTGGATGATTCTTATACGTCGGAAGTCGATGCGTGTCGGCGTGGCGATAAGTGGGTAACTATGATATTGATATCTCTATAAATTGAATCGCTGAAGGCCCTCTGAATGGGCACTTCAGGCGGAACTGCTAAAATATCACTATCTGACGATGAGCTGATCCGGCAGCAGACAGACACAATGAGGTGAAAAATGTTAGAGCAAATCTGCCAACTGGCACGCGAAGCAGGCGACGCGATTATGCAGGTCTATGACGGTGCCGCGCCGCTTGACGTTTCTCACAAATCGGATGATTCACCGGTGACCGCCGCGGATATCGCTGCGCACGAGGTGATCCTCGCTGGCCTCAAAAAGTTAACCCCTGATGTTCCCGTTTTATCAGAGGAAGATCCGCCAGCCTGGGCGGTTCGTCAGCACTGGCAGCGCTACTGGCTGGTCGATCCGCTGGATGGCACCAAAGAGTTCATCAAGCGTAATGGCGAGTTCACCGTCAATATTGCGCTGATTGAAGAGGGGAAGCCGGTAATGGGCGTGGTCTATGCGCCGGTGCTGGGCGTAATGTACTCCGCGGCAGAGGGTAAAGCGTGGAAAGAAGAGGGCGGTCAGCGTGAACAGATTCATGTCCGTGACGCACGTCCTCCGCTGGTCGTGGTGAGCCGCTCACATGGCGATGACGACGAGATGAAAGAGTACCTGAAGCAGTTGGGTGAACATCAGACCGTTGCTACCGGCTCCTCACTGAAGTTCTGCCTGGTAGCGGAAGGTAAAGCCCAGCTCTATCCCCGTTTCGGGCCAACTAACATCTGGGATACTGGTGCAGGCCATGCCGTGGCGATGGCCGCCGGTGCACATGTGCATGACTGGCAGGGCAAAACCCTGGACTACGCGCCGCGCGAATCCTTCCTTAATCCCGGTTTCCGCGTCTCCCTGTTTTAAACCGGTCTGAGCATATATTCCCGGCGGTCGATTCTCTCGCCGCCGGGAGTACAGGATTATTCCTTCAGCAGCGAGGTGACCAGCGTCATCACTTTTGTCACTTCATCCTGCGTCAGCGATCCATCCTTCACAAATTTCACCTTGCCCTGTTTATCCAGCACCACAATGGCGGAACCGCCCGGCTGTAACTGCCAGGCATGCTGCACATTGCCTTTACTGTCGATAATAAACTGTGACCACGGATATTGCTGTTTGTTGGTCTCGACGCTGCTGCGCACAAACATGCCCGTGCCAGGAATCGCATCATCGGTGTTCACGATGGTGGTGGTTTGATAGCGATCATGCGGCAGCTTCGCGGCTTTGATCGCCTCTACCAGTGCCGCGTTCATCTCTTTCGCGGATGAGCGGCCAGCAATATGCTGCACCACGCGCACTTTTCCGCTGAGCTGCGCGCTATTCCAGTTTTTGTAGCTAAACTTCTCCTGCTGCAATAACAGCTCGCCCTTGTCATTCACGCCAACGGCCGGTACCCGTATATCCTGTTTGAGGTTATGGGCCATTACGCTTGCAGGTATCAGTAGAGACAACGCTACAGCTGCCAGAGTTATTCGCATTGTTTTTTCCTTAAGTGATCAGACCAGTCAGTCATTTTACTGCAATAGTAAGCAGGGATGATGCGCCTGTCCTGGAAAGGTGTCAGGTTTGTTATGGCCGCCACAATTCCGTAACCAACGAAGGTTTATACTGTGTTGTGTGAGCCTGATAACAGAGTGTTCTGTAATGATGTGTCAATTCAGTAAAAAAAATCACTTTCAGGAACACTAACAGGTGTGGGTGTTCTATAGTTATCGCGAATTCGCGCTTCATGGGCTGGAACCAAATTTGGAAACAGCGAAGTGTGCTTTAAAAATGTACAGGAGTCATACAGCATGAAGATCTTCCAGCGCTATAATCCGCTGCAAATAGCGAAATATGTAAAAACGCTGTTCAAGGGAAGGTTGTATATCAAGGACGTCGGCGCGTTTGAGTTCGATAAAGGGAAAGTTTTAATCCCGCGCGTCAAAGACAAACAGCACCTGAGCGTGATGTCAGAAATTAACCGCCAGGTCGTGCGTCTCAAGCTTGAGTTCAACTAATTACAAGTAATTAAAAGTAATCACAAGGGCGCCAATGGCGCCCTTAGTCATTCTACTCTTCTTCGCTTTTCGTCATGTTCAGCACCGGCGGTCGTTCATCGATGCGGGTGACCAGCAGCTGATCGATGCGATAGCTATCAATATCCACTACCTCGAACTTGTAGCCCGCAAACTTCACAAAATCGGTTCGTTTCGGAATTTTACGCAGCATATACATCATAAAGCCGCCGATGGTTTCGTAGTTGCCTGACTGCGGGAAATCATCAATATCCAGTACACGCATCACGTCATCGATCGGCGTACCGCCTTCAACCAGCCATGAGTTCTCATCACGCGCCACAATCTGCTCTTCCATGCCCTGACCGACCAGGTCGCCCATCAGTGTGGTCATTACGTCATTGAGGGTAATGATGCCCACGACCAGTGCATATTCGTTCATGATCACCGCGAAATCTTCGCCTGCGGTTTTAAAACTTTCGAGCGCTTCTGAGAGGGTCAGCGTGTCCGGCACAATCAGCGCAGAGCGGATCTGCAGGCCGCTGTTCAGCGCCATGCTCTGATTACCCAGTACGCGAAGCAGCAGCTCTTTTGAGTCGACATAGCCGACGATATGGTCGATATCGCCGCTGCAGACCAGAAACTTCGAGTGAGGATGCTGGGCGATTTTGGTTTTAAGGCTGGTCTCATCTTCATGTAGATCAAACCAGACAATATTTTCGCGCGAGGTCATGGAAGAGGGAACGGTACGTGACTCCAGCTCAAACACGTTTTCAATCAGCTCATGTTCCTGCTTACGCAGCACGCCAGCCAGTGCACCGGCTTCAACCACCGCGTAAATATCATCGGACGTGATGTCATCTTTGCGCACCATCGGCAGCTTGAAAATACGGAAGAAGACGTTAGCCAGGCCATTAAACAGAAACACCAGTGGACGCATCACCAGCAGGCAGAAACGCATCGGGTTGATGATGCGCAGCGCGATAGTTTCCGGGGCGACCATGCCAACCCGCTTTGGCGTTAAGTCAGCAAACAGGATAAACAGGCTGGTGACGATGGTGAAGGAACAGATAAAGCTAAGCTGTTCAGCCAGCTCTGGTGCGACAAAGCGGTTAAACAGGCCGCTGAACACCGGTGAAAAGGCCGCGTCACCAACAATACCGCCCAGAATGGCGACGGCGTTGAGGCCAATCTGCACCACGGTGAAGAACATGCCCGGCGTTTCCTGCATTTTCAGCACACGCTGCGCATTTACGTTGCCTTCATCGGCCAGCAGTTTCAGTTTGATCTTACGGGCGGCCGCCAGCGAGATCTCCGACAGGGAGAAAAAGGCACTGATTACGATCAGTAAAAGAATGACAAGTAAGCTATCTAACATATGAGATCCAAAGGGTTATCCACTTGTCATTTTTGGCCTGGGCAGCGTGGGTAAGCGCAAACAGAGTTGGTTTATCCGTGAAACAGAGCTATCCGTGCCAAAAATGTCTGCGCCAGTTCGACAACAAACAACATGTCGGGGCAGAAATGAAAACAGGCGGGATGCCTGTGGTGGCCGATTATAGCAGGAGCGCTCATCGCGCCGCCAGAGGACAAACCGCTGCTTAAGGGAGCATTAGCCGCCAGACCGGTCAGTTACAGACTCGGATTTATCTGAGTGAGTCATATCGGACTGATCATTCCCTCCCGCAGGAGTTGTATCGTTCACCCCATTTACCGACAATAGCCCGGTTATTTGAGTTAGATGCCAGCGATGTGCCGCCGTTTGCCATAAAGTGCGGCTATGATGAGGATATTGCCGTTGCGGTAGTGCGGGCAAAGATGATTAATAAGCGCCCCGCGGACAAGGGGCCGGCATGATTAACAGGAGTACAGGTGCCACGATTTTATGTTTGTTGCATGGCGAGCCTGCTGCTTGCCGCGCCCGCCCTTGAGGCGGCGACCGTGCGATTACAGGTAGATGGCTTAACCGGGGATCTGCAAAAGAATGTCAGAGCGCGCCTCTCCACCATCGGCAACGATGAGGTTTCTAATGATGGCCGTTTTCGCGCACGTGTCTCTGTTGCGATAAAAGAGGGACTGCGTGCACTCGGTTATTACGAGCCAACCATCGATTTTGAATCGCGCCCCGCGCCTGCGAAGGGTGGACGACCGGTGTTACTGGCCCATGTCACGCCTGGTGTACCGGTAAAAATCGGCGGCAGTAACATCGTGGTCGAAGGCGATGCTCGCAACGATCCTGATTACAAAGCCTGGGTGAAGGAGGGACGGCCCAAAGTGGGCACGCAGCTTAACCACGGGCAATATGACAAATTCAAAAGTGGCTTCTCTAATCTTGCGCTGCGTAACGGCTATTTCGACGGCACTTTTAAAAAAAGCCAGCTCGGCGTCTCGGTTGAACGTCATGAAGCGTTCTGGGATATCGACTACGACAGCGGCGAACGCTATCGCTTTGGTGACGTCACTTTCAAGGGATCGCAGATCCGCGAAGCGTACCTGCAAAATCTGGTGCCGTTTAAAGAAGGCGACAACTACAGCTCCCGCGATTTAGCCGAGCTGAACCGCCGCCTCTCCGCGACCGGCTGGTTTAATTCGGTGGTGGTCGCGCCGGAATTCAGCAAGGGGCGACAGACCAAAGTACTGCCGCTGAGCGCAGTCATGTCACCCCGCACTGAAAACACCATTGAAACCGGCGTGGGCTACTCCACAGACGTTGGGCCGCGCCTGAAAGGGACCTGGAAAAAACCGTGGATCAACGACAGCGGCCACAGCCTGACGGCCAGCGCCTACGTTTCCGCGCCGGAACAGCAGGTCGATCTCAGCTACAAAGTGCCGCTGCTGAAAAGTCCGCTTGAGCAGTACTACACCTTCTCCGGCGGCCTGAAGCGCACCGACCTCAACGACACGAAAGCGGACACCACGACACTTGCAATGTCGCGCAACTGGGACAGCAGCAGCGGCTGGCAGAAGGCGGTCAACCTGCGCTGGAGCCTGGATCACTTTACTCAGGGTAGCGTGACCAACACCACTATGCTGCTATACCCTGGCGTCAGCGTAAACCGCACCCGTTCCCGTGGCGGCCTGATGCCGACCTGGGGTGATTCACAGCGCTATTCGGCAGACGTCTCTGATTCCACCTGGGGGTCAGACGTCGACTTCCTGATCCTGCAGGCGCAAAACGTCTGGATCCGTACCCTGGGCGACAATCATCGCTTTGTGGCGCGCGGCAATCTGGGCTGGATCGAAACCAACGACTTCGAAAAAGTGCCGCCGGATCTGCGCTTCTTTGCCGGTGGTGACCGCAGTATTCGTGGTTACAAATACAAAAATATTTCACCGCGCGATGATGACGGCAAACTCACCGGTGCGTCAAAACTCGCCACCGGATCGCTGGAATACCAGTACAACGTCACCGGGAAATGGTGGGGTGCGGTGTTTGTCGACTCGGGCGAAGCGGTTAACGACATCAAACAAAGTAACGTCAAAACCGGTGCGGGCGTCGGCGTGCGCTGGTCTTCACCGGTTGGCCCCATCAAATTTGATATCGCCAGACCCATCGGGGATGACGAAGAGCATGGATTACAATTTTACGTAGGGCTGGGGCCAGAACTATGAAGCTGTGGAAAAAGGTCCTGATCGGCATTCTGATCTTTCTGGTCGTGCTGTTGGGCGGCGTGGCATTTTTAATTGGTACCACGCCTGGGCTGCATTTAGTGCTGAAAGGTGCATCGCGCTGGGTGCCTGGCCTGTCAATCAAACAGGTCGAGGGTGGCTGGCGGAACCTGACCCTTAACGGTCTGCGCTTTGAGATGCCAGGCGTCAGCGTCGATGCCGGGCAAATCCATCTGGCGGTAGATCTCAACTGCCTGCTGCACTCCTCCGTGTGCGTTAACGATGTCTCCCTGCGTGATATCAGCGTAGTGGTCGACAGCAAGAAAATGACGCCTGCCGCGCCCGCGCCGGAAGAGGAGAGTGGTAGCACTAACCTCAGCACGCCATACCCCATCACGCTGCGTCACTTTGGCCTGCACAATATCAATGTCAAAGTTGATGACACCGCAATCTCGCTGCTCGATTTCACCACTGGCCTGCAGTGGCAGGATCGCGCGCTGACGCTGAACCCGACTCACATCCAAAGTCTGCTGGTTGCGCTGCCGAAAGCGGCGAAAGTGGTGAATGACGAGGTGGTCGATCCGAAAGTGCAGCAGCCGCATCCGGACGAGAAACCGCTGGGCGAAACGTTGCAGGCGATGTTTGCACAACCGCTGCTGCCTGCACTGCCCGATTTCCGTCTGCCGCTGGATATTGACGTGCAGCAGGTTCTGGGTGAACAGCTGCGCATTACCGGCGACACGGATATCTCCGTCAGCCGGTTACTGTTAAAAGCCAGAACCGCCGACCGTCAGATGCAACTGACGACGCTGGAAGTGGACTCGAATCTTGGCAACCTGAAGGGTAGCGGTCAGGCGACGCTGGCAGATAACTGGCCGGTCGATTTCTCCCTGAACGGCACGGTCAATACCGATCCGATTAAGGGCGAGAAGCTGGCGCTGAAACTTAATGGCGCGATGCGCGACGAGCTGAAGCTGGGCCTGAATCTTTCAGGTCCGGTGAATGCGCAACTGGATGGGACGACCCAGCTGGCGGTTGCGGGACTGCCGCTGTCACTGCAGCTGACCAGTCCGCAGCTGCGCTGGCCATTAACCGGGCCGATACAGTATCAGGCCGATAACCTGGACTATCAGTTTAAAGGCAAAGCCACCGACTATGTGATGTCACTGCAGACCGCCGTGAAGGGCGAATCTGTGCCACCGGCTACTCTCTCGCTGACGGGTAAAGGCAACGTTGAGCAGTTCAGCCTCGATCGCCTGCGCGTGGCCGCGCTGCAGGGCAATATCGATCTCACTGCGCTGGTGGACTGGAGCAAAGCAATCAGCTGGCGCAGTGAACTGACGCTGGCGGGGATCAATACGGCTAAACAGTACCCCGACTGGCCCGCGCGGCTGGATGGCAAAATCACTACCCGCGGCAGTCTGTATGGTGGCACCTGGCAACTGAGCGTGCCGCAACTTCAGCTGAAAGGAAACGTGAAGCAGAATGCCGTGACGGCTGATGGCTCCCTGACCGGTAACAGCTACAACCAGTGGACAGTGCCGGGCATTCAGCTGGCGCTGGGACGCAACCATCTGGATGTCAAAGGCGCGCTGGGCGACAGTCTGGACCTTGATGCCAGTATTGATGCGCCACAGCTCGACAATGCGCTGCCAGGTCTGGGCGGTGTCGTCAACGGCACCCTTAAAGCGCGTGGCACCCTGAAGGCACCGCAGCTGCTGGCCGATCTCAATGCCCGTGGTCTGCGCTGGCAGCAGATGCAGATTAATCGCGTCACGCTGAATGGCGACGTCCGTTCCGGCGAGCAAGTGGCGGGTAAACTGCAACTGCGTGTCGAGCAGCTGAAGCAGGATGCGCTGAACATCAGTCTGCTAACGCTGAATGCGGACGGCAATGAGCATCAGCATCAGCTGAAGCTTAATGTGCAGGGTAAACCGGTCTCAGGTCAGCTGGCGCTGAACGGCAGCTTTGATCGTCAGGCCGGGCGCTGGAAAGGCTCCCTGAACGATACCCACTTTGATACCCCCGTTGGCGAGTGGCGTCTGACCCGTGCCATGGCCATCGACTATCTCAACAGCAGCCAGACGGCGACCATCGGGCCGCACTGCTGGCAGAACCCCAATGCGCAGCTCTGTGTGCCGGAGCCGGTTGAAGCGGGCCCGGCAGGTCATGCGCATGTGGTGCTGAACCGCTTTGACCTGGCAATGGCCAGGCCATTTATGCCGGAAGCGACCCAGCTCAGCGGCTTGTTCAGCGGCGACGTGCGCGTCAACTGGACCGCAGACGGTGGCCTGCCGACCGGCGCCGTGGCGCTGAAAGGCAACGGCGTGAAAGTGGTGCAGGATGTGCAGGGCAATAGCCTGCCGATCGTTTTCGACACGCTGAACCTTAATGCCGCGCTGCAAAACGGACGCGCTAAGCTCGACTGGCTGATCCGCATCGCCAAAAACGGGCAGCTGGATGGCAACGTGCAGATCGACGATCCACAAAACCGCCGCACGCTGGGCGGTAACGTCAACATCCGCAATATCTCGCTGGCGATGATCAATCCGGCGCTGATGCAGGGCGAGAAGATCAAAGGCAGCCTGAACAGCAGTCTGCGCCTGGGTGGCAGCGTACAGCAGCCGCAGGTGTTTGGTCAGCTTGGCCTGACGGGGGTTGATGTGGATGGCAACTTTATGCCGGTCGATCTCACTGCCGCTAACCTGAACCTGGTGTTCAATGGCATGAGCTCCACGCTGAACGGGCTGGTGCAGACTGCACAGGGCAACATCAACCTCAGCGGTAACGCAGACTGGAGCCAGCTTGATAACTGGCGTGCGCGCATTGCAGCGAAGGGCAGCCGGGTTCGCGTGACCGTGCCGCCGATGGTGCGCATGGATGTCTCGCCAGATCTGGTGTTTGAAGCAACGCCAGCCGCCTTTAACCTGGACGGCAGCGTCGATATTCCCTGGGCACGCATCACGGTGCAGGACGTGCCGGAAAGCGCCACTGGCGTCTCGTCGGATGAGGTGATGCTGGATAAACAGCTGAAGCCGATTGCACCGCAAACTGCCTCGATTCCGATTAACAGTAATCTGGTCATCCACGTCGGCAACGATGTGCGGCTCTCTGCGTTTGGCCTGAAAGCGAAGCTGAATGGCGATCTGAAAATGGTGCAGGATAAGTCAGGACTTGGCTTAAACGGTCAGATCAACATTCCGTCCGGTCGTTTCCACGCTTATGGTCAGGATCTGATCGTGCGTAAAGGCGAGCTGCAATTTGCCGGTCCGCCGGATCAGCCTTACGTTAATCTGGAAGCCATCCGTAACCCGGATGCGACGGAAGATGGCGTCACGGCGGGTCTGCGCGTCACTGGTCTTGCCGATGAACCGAAAGCGGAAGTCTTCTCCGATCCGGCGATGTCGCAACAGGAAGCGCTTTCTTACCTGCTGCGTGGTCAGGGATTGGGCAAAGACGGCGACAGTAACGCACTGACTTCGGCACTTGTTGGCTTAGGGGTTGCACAAAGTGGGCAGGTTGTGGGTAAAATCGGGGAGACCTTCGGTGTCAGCAATCTCGCCGTGGATACTGCCGGTGTTGGCGACAGTCAGCAGGTGCAGGTCAGCGGCTATGTGCTACCGGGTCTGCAGGTAAAATACGGTGTTGGCATATTTGATTCACTGGCGACGTTAACCTTGCGTTACCGCCTGATGCCTAAGCTCTATCTGGAAGCCGTGTCCGGTGTGGATCAGGCTCTCGATTTGCTCTATCAGTTTGAGTTTTAGCAATGCGAATAATTGTCTACGGCAGTTTACGGCGCAAACAGGGAAACAGTCACTGGATGACCAATGCGCAGTGGCTGGGTGATCACCAGATTGACGGCTTTGAGCTTTACAGTCTGGGCCATTATCCCGGCGTCATAGAGGGCAATGGAGCGGTACATTGTGAGGTGTACCGCATTGATGCCTCAACCCTTGCGGAGCTGGATGCGCTTCGCACCAAAGGGGGAGAGTACAAACGTTTTCTGACTCAGACGCCGTTTGGCAGTGCATGGCTTTATGTCTATCAACGCTCAGTGGCAGGACGCCAGCGCATTATGAGTGGTGACTGGCTAAAGCGTGATGAGGAGCCAGAGGCCTGAACAAAAACACCGTCCAGTTGGACGGTGTTTTTTTTTCGACTCACAAACCGGCAGCAGAATTACTTCTTCTGTGCGCGCTCGTAAGAGGAGATGATTTCAGCTTTGGCGGCTTCGGCGTTATCCCAGCCATCCACTTTCACCCATTTGCCTTTTTCCAGATCTTTGTAGTGTTCAAAGAAGTGGGTGATCTGTGCACGCAGCAGTTCTGGCAGGTCGTTCACATCTTTGATGTGATCGTACTCTTTGGACAGCTTGGTGTGCGGAACGGCAACCAGTTTGGCATCTTCGCCAGACTCGTCGGTCATTTTCAGCACGCCAACCGGACGGCAGCGGATCACTGAGCCTGGGACCAGCGGATACGGGGTCGGAACCAGTACGTCAACCGGATCACCATCCAGAGAAAGGGTATGGTTGATGTAACCGTAGTTGCACGGATAGAACATGGCGGTAGACATGAAACGGTCTACAAACAGGGCACCAGACTCTTTATCAACTTCATATTTGATCGGATCAGCGTTCGCTGGGATCTCAATGACAACGTAGATATCTTCTGGCAGGTCTTTACCTGCTGGCACCTGGTTCAAACTCATCTGGCATTCCTTCAGTAGTCGTATGTTGAGTGTCGGCTATTATAGCCAACTGACTCTGAATGTATGCCCCCTTTTTGGCGTTTCGGAATGCGCCCAAACGTTACTTCGCCGCTACCAACAGCGAAACAATGCCTGCGGCAATCAGTGGCCCTACCGGCACGCCCCGGAAGAACGCCACCCCAATCACTGTACCAATCAGCAACCCCCCGATTACCGAAGGCTGCACACTCATAAAGTTCACGCCACGACCGCCGAGCCAGGCCACAAAAATCCCCACCAGAATCGCCACAATCGACTTCCAGTTGGCAAAGGATTTGATCAGAGCGGAGGCGGGCAGTGAGCCGCTGGCCAGCGGAGCCATTACCGCCACGGTAAGAATAATAATGCCTAAGGTAATGCCCTGTTTTTCGACGTAGGGGAAGAACCGGGCCAGCGGGGTTATTTTAATCGCCAGCAGCACCAGAATGGAGATGGTGACCGCATTGTTGTGAACGAAATAACTCAGTACGGCGAGGCCGATCAGAATAAGGGTCGAGGCGTAAGCAGCCATGGTTTCTCCCTGAAGGTTATTGAACGCACTGACTTCCGCCAGTGCAAAAGCCCGTTATCGATCAGCAGTCATCGGGGTTCCCACAACTGCCTGCAGCCCATGACTGCAGCATCAGCGCCTGATTACGCACCAGGCTCAGACTCTGGGCGCTCAGAGCTACGCTACCCAGCGTTCCCTGAGAACTAAACTGACTGCGGCTCGCCTCAAGCCAGCTGTCGCGGTAGCGCAGCCAGGCACGCTGAGCGGCACGAAGTTTGTTTTTCGGTTCGCCGGAGAGTGTTTTCATCAGCTTGCTGTACTGCTTATTCATCTCCTGATCCCAGACCTTGTTTGCCGCCGCGTAGCACTGGTTCATGGCAAGAGTGGTCGAGGCATTATTGAGGCAACGATCAGGCGAGGCGTCTGATGGCATGTCCTCTGCCAGCGCCGATGTGCTGAGGCAGAGCAACATCAGAAACAATCCTGGTTTCATTCTTTTCTCCGGATAACGCAAGGGCGGCGATCAGCTTGATGGATGTTTCTGTGATGATCAAGTTGTTAACACTAATCAGCGTTAAAGTTTCGGACCGTTACTGCCGATAATTTCTCCGCTTTAGGGCCGCTTGAAATTCGCCTTTTCACATATACGGAAACTATCAGGATGAAACAGTTATCACTTCGCACGGGGTTGCTGGCATTGCTGGCATTCATGACACTGCTGCTGTTGGCGGTGAGTTTGATGGGTATCGTGGCAATCAATAAAGGAAATCGCTCGCTGGATGTGATCAACCGCATTCAGGGGATCGAGCTGAACAGTCTGTATAAGAGCAATTCGGATCTGATGCGGGCCCGCGCTAACGCGGCGCTGGCGGTACGTAAAATTGAAATTGGTATGCTGGAAGAGGGCGCGGCAGTCACAAAATTGTCGCAGGCAGATGTGGTGTCATCGCAGAAAAACCTGAAGCGTTTTGTGGACGCCGGAACGGTGACGGCGCACGGCAAAATGCTGGCGGATGCAGTTTCAGCCAGTTATAAAGCCTACCTCGACCAGGGCATCAAACCGATGATGGACGCGCTGGACAAGCAATACACTGACGAATATTACCAGCTGCTGGAAGGCAACCTGGCGACACTGGCGGCCAGTTACGATAAAGCGGTCAATGACTTCAGTCAGCTGGCCGATCAGATCACCCAGGCTCAGCTGGCAGAGGCAGCCTACAACGAAACCAAAATGAAAATCCTGATCGCCGTGGCGGGAGTGTTAACCCTGCTGTTGCTGGTACTCGCCTGGCAACTTCTGCGCCGGATGCTGCTTCAGCCGCTGAACCTGGCGATTGTCCATCTTGAGCAAATCGCGGCGGGCGATCTGTCGCAGGCGCTGCCACCGTCCAGCAACAATGAGCTGGGTCGGCTTAATCATGCCCTGAGCGGGATGCAGCAGTCGTTGCGCACTTCGGTGAATCAGGTGCGCGAAGCGAGTATGCAGATAGACATCGGCAGCCGTGAACTGGCAGCCGGTAACGTCAATCTGTCGCAGCGCACCGAAGAGTCCGCCGCCTCGCTGGAGCAGACAGCGGCCAGCATGGAGCAGCTCACGGCCACGGTGCGCCTTAATGCCACGAATGCTCAGCAGGCGAATCAGCTGGCTAGCGCGGTCTCTGAGACCGCCGATCGCGGCGCTGAGGTGGTCAGCTACGTGATGGAAAAAATGAATGAGATTACCGACAGCGCCAATCGCATCGGCGACATTCTTAGCGTGATTGACGGCATTGCCTTCCAGACCAATATCCTGGCGCTCAACGCTGCCGTGGAAGCGGCGCGAGCAGGTGAGCAGGGCCGTGGCTTTGCGGTAGTGGCAAATGAAGTGCGCACGCTGGCACAGCGCAGTGCTAACGCCGCCAAAGAGATCCGCACACTGATCAGTGATTCGCAGTCGCGGGTCAAAGAGGGCACCGAGATGGCGACGCGCGCCGGGGAAACCATGGATGAGATTTCTGGCGAAGTGATGCGCGTTACGGCACTGATGAAAGAGATCTCAATGGCCTCCGATGAGCAGAGCCGTGGCATTGAGCAGGTCAATCTGGCCGTCACACAAATGGATGCGGCGGCGCAGCAGAACGCCGCGCTGGTGGAACAGGCAACCGCTGCGACTCAGTCGCTGGAAGCACAATCCGACCAGCTTCAGGCAACTATGGCGCAGTTCAGATTACAGACGGCGTAAAAACAAAAGGGGCGCGAAATCGCGCCCCTTTTTATATCTCTTTTTATACCACTACCGGATTAACCCTGGCGGCAATCCGGGAACTCAGCCAGGAAACGCTCAACGTCGTTAACCATTGCCTCATTACCGCAGTAGAACGGGCAACGCTGATGCAGCGTGACCGGTGGAATATCCAGAATACGTTTCTGACCGTCGGTGGCTTTACCCCCCGCCTGCTCGGCCAGGAACGCCATCGGGTTGCACTCATACAGCAGACGCAGCTTACCCTGAGGATGGCTGGCGGTGCTTGGGTAGAGGTAGATGCCGCCTTTCAGCAGGTTACGATGGAAATCCGCAACCAGCGAGCCGATGTAACGTGAGGTATAAGGACGATGCGTTGGCAGATCCTCTTCCTGACAGAACTTCAGATATTTCTTCACACCCTGCGGGAAACGAATGTAGTTACCTTCGTTGATCGAATAGGTGTAACCGGTTGGTGGATAGGTCATACGTTCGTGACTGAGGCAGAACACACCCAGTGACGGATCGTAAGTAAACGCATGCACGCCTGCACCGGTGGTGTAAACCATCATGGTGGATGAGCCGTAGACTACGTAACCTGCCGCAACCTGCTTGTTGCCCGGCTGCATGAAGTCCGCTTCAACCACTGGCGTGCCAGGTTCACTGACGCGATGATAAATAGAGAAAATGGTGCCGACGGAAACGTTAACGTCGATGTTAGAAGAACCATCCAGTGGATCCATTAACACCACGTACTTACCGTTTTCCTCACCTTCAAAGATAACGAACTCGTCTTCTTCCTCAGAAGCGATACCGGCGACGATGCCACGTGCTTTCAGTGCTGCCTTCAGTTTTTCGTTAGCAAACAGATCCAGTTTCATCTGCTGCTCACCCTGAATATTCTCGACGCCGCTGGCACCAAGGATATCCACTAAACCGGCTTTATTGATGTCGCGGTGGATAATTTTGGCACCCAGCTTGATAGCTGAAATCAGCGCCGTCAGTTCACCTGTGGCGTGCGGAAAGTCGTGCTGCTTCTCGACGATAAATTCGCCCAACGTTTTCATAACACATTCCCTGAATCTTCGATGGAGTGGCAGCACGCGTAACAGTCTGCCAACGGATGCGTACGCAGTTTAGCCGAATGAACTTCAAAAACCATAGTCCTAATCCGTTTCTTCCGTCTGCGACCAGCGTTACACTGTGCGCCGAACTTTTGAGTAATGGATCATGTTATGCGCATTCACATCCTCGGGATTTGTGGCACTTTTATGGGCGGTCTGGCGATGCTGGCTCGTTCACTTGGTCATCAGGTGACCGGTTCAGACGCCAACGTTTACCCGCCAATGAGTACCCTGCTCGAACAGCAAGGTATTGAATTAACAGAAGGTTATGATGCCAGTCAACTCGATCCGGAGCCTGACTTAGTCATCATCGGCAATGCGATGACGCGGGGTAACCCTTGTGTGGAAGCGGTGCTGGAACGCAACATTCCTTACCTCTCTGGCCCGCAATGGCTGCACGATTTCGTGCTGCGCGATCACTGGGTGCTGGCCGTGGCCGGAACCCACGGCAAAACCACCACAGCAGGCATGGCAGCGTGGATTCTCGAGGCCTGCGGCCTTGAACCCGGCTTCATTATTGGGGGTGTGCCAGGAAACTTCGATGTCTCGGCAAAATTAGGAAAAAGTCCATTCTTCGTGATTGAAGCGGATGAGTACGACTGCGCGTTTTTCGACAAGCGTTCCAAGTTTGTCCATTACTGCCCACGCACCCTGATCCTCAACAACCTTGAGTTTGATCACGCCGACATCTTTGATGATCTGCGGGCGATCCAGAAGCAGTTCCATCATCTGGTGCGGATCGTGCCGGGGCAGGGCAAGATCATGTTGCCGGAACATGATCCTAACCTCAAACAGGTGATGGCGATGGGTTGCTGGAGCGAACAGGAAAGCGTTGGCGAGCACGGACGCTGGCAGGCGAAGAAGCTGACCAACGATGCGTCTCACTGGGAAATCTGGCTCGACGGCGAAAAAGTCGGGGAAGTGAACTGGTCGCTGGTTGGCGAACACAACATGCATAATGGATTGATGGCGATTGCTGCCGCGCGGCATGTGGGTGTGAAGCCGGAAGATGCTGGCCAGGCACTCAACACCTTTATCAATGCACGTCGCCGGCTGGAGCTGCGTGGCGAGGTTAACAGCATCAAAGTCTATGATGACTTCGCTCACCATCCGACCGCAATTCTGGCGACGCTGGCGGCTCTGCGCAGCAAAGTCGGCGGCAGAGCGCGCATCCTTGCTGTGCTGGAGCCCCGCTCCAACACGATGAAGATGGGTGTCAGTAAAAACGATCTGGCGCCGTCACTGGCGCGTGCGGATGAAGTCTTCCTGTTCCAGCCGCACCATATTCCGTGGCAGGTTTCAGACGTGGCAGAAGCGTGTATTCCGCCAGCGCACTGGAGTGCGGATATCGATACTCTGGTAGAGATGGTGGCGAAAGCCGCGCAACCAGGCGACACGATTCTGGTCATGAGCAACGGCGGGTTTGGTGGCATTCACCAGAAGCTGCTGGACAGGCTGGCCTGATATCAAGGGCGCCCACATCGGGCGCCTTTTTTAAAAAGTTATTCCCTGAATTAATACAGCATATTTTGAGTTCGATCTGTTCACTCTTTTCGTTATTGCCCTGTTTCTCCTGTTAGTGTCTGAAACCGAAAGGCCCCTCATGCTGGTTATTTTTAGCATCATCTCAGTTGCTGCTTAAATAAATTCTGAGGCGTTAAAAGAATCACTTACAGGTTTTAAATGTAAGTTAACGGCAGGTTAATAAAATAAGCCTGGGTAATGCATTGCCCTGATTGCCACTAATAAGGACGTTGTTATGGGAAATAATAAGTCATTACCCTTTTTACCGGGTGCCACGTTGATGTTTAGCGCTACTGCAGCGCTGGCGACGGCCACCGTTGACTATCGGCAACTCCTCGCGCACCGAATGGAACTTTGGTGTGGCACCCTGGTATAAAATTAATGACCGCTGGTCTGTCGGCGGATTATATCGCCTTGAGCTGACGGATTATGCGCATGAGGATCAATGCGCACCGGTGGCATTGATTATTATGATACTGACCGTCATCGTACTGCCAACCGATTTGATCTCTATCTGCGGAATAAAAGCGATCGGCTGACCACCACTTATAAGCTGGTATATAAGCACGCGGATGCGAAACTGTTTGCCAGTAAACATGATGATTACGAACAGGCGTTACAGTTCGATTATGCGACTGGCAACGGTCGCGTCTGGGTGCCATACGTCACCTTTGGCGATATCGGACGGTCTGCCACGGCGAGTCAACGCCAGCTGCGGCTGCGCACCGGTATTCTCTACATCTATCGGTAAATGCTCTGCCGGGAGGCGGGCGAGGCTGCCCGCCATGGCATTACTTCGCTTCGGCCAGTTCGCGCAGGTACTGGAAAATCTGACGGGCAGACTTCGGCGGCTTGCTGCCCGCTTTCTCTTTCTGCGCGTTACGGATCATGCTGCGCAACTGCTGACGATCGGCTTCAGGGTAAAGCGCAATCACGTCGCCCATTGCCTCATCGCCCTGTTCAATCAGACGATCGCGCAGCATTTCCAGTTTATGGAACAGCGCAACCTGCTGGTTATGGCGATTATTGAGCTTATCCAGCGCAACGCGGATCGGCTCCACATCAATACCACGCAGCAGTTTACCGATCAGCTGCAGCTGACGGCGGCGACCCTCTTTTTTGATGCGCTGCGCCAGTTCAACTTCGGTACGCAGGCGCTCATCCAGCGGGATTTTGTCCAGCGAGTTTTTACCCAGATCAACCAGTTCGGCACCCAGGCGCTTTAACTCTTCTGCATCGCGTTTAATTTCACTCTTACTGACCCAGATAATCTCTTCATCTTCTTCTTCGTCATTATCTGGCACATCGTCGAGCCACTCATCGGGCTGTTTGGTCATTTCCGGGCTCCCAAAAAAAAGAGGGTAATCCTACCAGTTTATCGGGTGACTGCGAAATTGTTCTCTGACTCTGATAGACTCAAATCATTCACACATAAGATTATGGGCAGGTCGATGAACGTATCTACTCAGGTTGCAGAACAGCGAAAAGTACTGGAGCAGGCCATTTCTCAGGCACTTGAACTGGCTAAAGCAGGCACTGACAGCGCGGAAGTGGCCGTCAGTAAAACCACCGGCATTGGGGTCAGCACCCGCTATGGCGAAGTGGAAAACGTCGAATTCAACAGCGACGGTGCGCTGGGCATCACCGTTTATCATCAGAATCGTAAAGGCAGCGCCTCATCGACCGACCTCAGCCCGGACGCGATCAAACGTACCGTGCAGGCGGCGATTGATATTGCGCGCTACACCTCGCCCGATCCGTTTGCCGGCCCGGCCGACGCGGAGCTGCTGGCCTATGATGCGCCGGACCTGGATCTTTATCATCCATGGGAGATTGATGCTGACCGCGCCATTGAACTGGCGGCACAGGCGGAACAGGCGTCGCTGCGTGCAGACAAACGGATTACTAACACCGAAGGTGGCAGTTTTAACAGCCACGTCGGCATCAAAGTCTTTGGCAACAGCCACGGTATGTTGCAGAGCTACTGCTCAAGCCGTCACTCGCTCTCCAGCAGCGTCATTGCCGAGCAGGATGGCAACATGGAGCGCGATTACGCCTATACCATTGGCCGCGCGTTTGAAGATCTGAAAAGCCCGGAATGGGTAGGTGCAGAGTGCGCACGCCGCACGCTCTCCCGTCTGGCCCCGCGTAAACTGCCGACCATGAAAGCCCCGGTAATTTTTGCTTCTGAAGTGGCGACCGGCTTATTTGGTCATCTGGTTGGCGCGATCAGCGGTGGCAGCGTGTACCGTAAATCGACCTTCCTGCTGGATTCAATGGGTCAGCAGATTCTGCCGGAGTGGCTTACCATCAATGAACAGCCGCATCTGCTGAAAGGACTGGCCTCTACGCCATTCGACAGCGAAGGCGTGCGGACTCAGGCGCGTGACATCATTAAAGATGGCGTACTGCAGACCTGGCTGTTGACCAGCTATTCAGCCCGTAAACTGGGCCTGACCAGCACAGGCCACGCTGGCGGCATCCATAACTGGCGCATCGCGGGTCAGGGCCACAGCTTTGAGGCGCTGCTGAAGCAGATGGGCACCGGATTAGTGGTGACCGAGCTGATGGGCCAGGGCGTCAGCGCCATTACCGGTGATTACTCACGCGGTGCGGCTGGTTTCTGGGTCGAGAATGGCGTTATTCAGTACCCGGTCAGCGAAGTCACTATCGCCGGAAATCTCAAAGAGATGTGGCGCAACATGGTGACCATTGGTGACGATATTGAAACCCGTAGCAATATCCAGTGCGGTTCCGTGTTACTGCCTGAGATGAAGATAGCGGGACAATAAGATGGATTCCTGAAGCAGCCTGTTGGCTGCTTTTTTTTCATCACAATAAAAAGGAAGTAATGATGCGTAAGCATGTGATTGCAATGTTGTCGGCTTCTCTGTTGTTCTCCAGCGTCAGCCTCTATGCGGCGGATCTGGAGCAGGATATGGACATGCTGAATGCGAACCTGAAAATCGTCAAGAAAAGTGACGATGCGCAGGAGATGCAGCAGGCGTTAACTAAAATGCGTGCCGCGGCGCAGGATGCTAAAAAATCGACGCCAGATAAGCTGGAAGGTCAGCCTGCTGACAGCGCGCAGGTCAAAGATTATCACGCGGGTCTCGACTCACTCATTGCACAGATCGACGTGGTCAGCGCGCTGGCGAAAGCCAACAACGTGGATGGCGCAAAGCGCGAAGCGGCCAAATTTGATGACATCCGCAATACCAACCATAAGAAATTCCGTTAATCAGATCGCCGGTCAGCCTGACCGGCGGTTTTTTACCATCACTTCTGCTTATCACCGCACCCTGAATCTCAACGCGCTGCGCCTGTCGCCGCACAACATCACCACCTGGCACCGATAAATCCCTCATTTTGCGCCTTATGCGACGTATGTCGCACTAAGTGTGCAGCCTGCGATCTGACGCACAACCTTCACGTCAATTTCCACTTGCTGCTGGAAATGTTGACTCTGCACAGCCGGGGCGATGACCGTTAATGTGTTTCTAACGCGAATTATCCGGTTTAACAGGAGTAGCAAGGTGAGCAATAACGGCGTCCCGGTGTATGAAGCGCCACCGGAGAAAGTGCAGCAGCTGGCTGACAGCGTGATGACGCAGATTGCGGCGATCTATCAGCAGCATGGCATTCAGCCCAATGCGGTTCAGCAGCAGATGCTGCAATCGCATGTCGGTGCCATGGCGTCGCGATCGCTGACCGGCGAGCCGCTGCCGGAAGTGGAAGCGGATCTGTTCGAGGATATTCCACCGGAAACGGTCGCGCTGGCACAGCAGGTCGTCGATCTGTTTGGCAATCTCCCCCGCGAAGAGGCCTGGCTGCTGTCAGTGCATATTGAAGTCGCGCGATCAAACAACTAAAGAGGAACACAAGATGGTAACAGTCGTGATTGGTGATCGTTTAGGTAAAGGCCAGAAAGTGGCGGCGGGCATCGAAAAAGCGGGTGGCCGTGCCGTCGTGGTGCCAGGTGTGGCCGCTGACATGAAACTGGGCGACGTGATGAAGGCAGAGAACGCCGATTTCGGCATCTCGTTCTGCGGCAGCGGCGGCGCAGGCGCTATCACCGCGCAGAACAAATATGGCTACAAAGCTAAGCATGGCATGCGCTCTGTCGACGAAGGCGTCACCGCCATTAATGAAGGTGCCACGGTGCTGGGCTTCGGCTTTATGGATAAAGAAGAGTTAGGCGAGCGGCTGGTGCAGGCCTGGAACAAGAAGCACGGCAGCTGATTATGAAAGAACAATACGTTACTCAGGTGACGGTCGAGGGCAAAGGCGACACCAAAGCGAAAGCCTTCGCCGATGCCCTGAGTCGGGTGCAGAACCAGGTTCTGCGCGCAACGCAAAAAATCCTGCTGCGCATTGAACCTCAGGATGTCCGGGTGCTGCGCGCGCAGGAGAGCGTCAAAACCGAGAAGTTTCTCTTCTTCTTTCTGGCGCGCCAGCGGCGGAACTTCAGTGTCACGCTGGAGATCACCGTCAGCGTCACCGTTTTCGACACCGAACAGGTGACGTTCACGGCGGCATCCTAAAACAGAGCCTGTTCATATCAGCCAGCCGTCTGCCCGATTCTCAGCTGTCGCGATCGCGCGGCAGTCAGGCGGGGCAATGGGGCGGCTGAGGCAGGACGGGTAAAAACGACAACAAGGTACAACAACATGTTTTTAATCATTTTGTTTAAGTCGTTGATTATTGGCGGGCTGGTTGGCGTCGGTGCGGGCGCTGCACGCATGTTTCACGCGCCAACCACTCAGGGCATGGGCGCCTTTCGTACACTGGGTGAGCTGAACTCGTGCGAAGGCGATCCGGCCTCCCACTTCTCCTTTGGTCTTGGCTTCTTTTTCAATGCCTGGGCATCGTCTGTCGCCGCCGGTTCATTCACGCAGGATGTGGATCATCGCATCATTCCAAACTGGGGTGCGGCCGCATTGATGGTGAAGAATCGCAATGTGGCTGAGACGCTGCATGACCCGAAAAAAATGGCCATCGCCTGCGGCATCATCGGCATGATCGTGGTCGCCTTCCTCAACTCCACTGCTTCGGCGGTTCCGGCTGCGCTGCAGGTTACGGCGGTCAAAGTGCTGGTGCCCGCCGCAAACCTGCTGGTGAACACGGTGATGCCCGTGATCTTCTGGCTGGCGGCAATTGATGCTGGCAAAAAGTCAGGCTTCTGGGCCACCATTTTTGGCGGTCTGGCGCAGCTGATCATGGGCAATGCTGTGCCTGGACTGGTGCTGGGTATCCTGATCGGTAAAGGCGTGGAAGAGAGCGGCTGGAACCGGGTCACCAAAGTGATGATGACCGCCATCGTGCTGCTGTTTGTGCTGAGCGCCTTCTTCCGGGGTTTTGACATGAAGCTGCTGCAGTCCTTCCAGCTCGGCATTCCCGGCTGGCTCGACATGATCCACAACTCAGTCAGCGGTAAATAAGAGGCGATGCGATGAACGAAAATAAAGGCTTCTGGTACGCCGACTGGTCTTTCCCGATCTTTGTTGGCCTGCTCTCCTCTGGTGTCTTTGCCGGGACCCACATGTACTACCTCTATGGCATTGGCGCGTTTAACGAAGTGGCGTTTGTATCGATGCTGCGTGCAGGCATGGAAACCGGCGTCTACGGCGCGGTCGCCGCCTTTGGTGCCAGCTTCCTGTTCGCCCGCATCATCGAAGGCTCACTGGTGGGCATTCTGGATATCGGCGGGGCAATTCAGACCGGCGTCGGGCTGGGCGTTCCGGCCCTGCTGCTGGGTGCAGGCATCGTCTTTCCGGTGGCGAATTTTGCGGCCTCGCTGGCGACCGGACTGGTGATCGGTGTGGCGATTGGCTACCTGATTATTCTGGCCCGTAAATTCACCATCAATCAGAGCGACTCCACCTACGGCGCAGACGTGATGATGGGGGCGGGTAATGCGTCAGGGCGCTTTCTGGGACCGCTGATCATCCTGTCTGCCATGGCGGCCTCTATTCCGATTGGTCTGGGTTCGCTGCTGGGTGCGCTGCTGTTCTATCTCTGGAACAAGCCGATTACCGGCGGCGCCATCCTCGGTGCGATGATCCTGGGTGCGCTGTTCCCGATTGCTCTCTGAATCTCACCGGCAGCCCGGCAGCGGGCTGCTGTTTAGGAGAAACCATGTACGACTTGATTATCCGCAATGCGCGCCTCAGCGATGAGCAGGTGGTCGACATTGCGTTGCAGAATGGCCGCATCGCCGACGTGGGCAAGGTGCAGGGCAAGGCACAGCGCGAGCGCGATCTGGCTGGCCGCTACTACCTTAGCGCCGGCTGGATCGACTCCCACGTTCACTGCTATCCCAAATCACCGATTTACCATGATGAAGCGGACGCGATTGGCGTGGCGTATGGCGTCACCACGGTGGTCGATGCGGGCAGTACCGGCGCAGAACATATTGATGATTTCTACCAGCTGACGCGCGCGGCGCAGACGCAGGTTTATGCGCTGATTAATATCGCCCGCACCGGCATCGTCACCCAGAATGAGCTGGCCGACATGGCGCAGATCGATGGCAAGGCGGTGCAACAGGCGGTAGCGCGACTGCCCGATTTTATTGTCGGCCTCAAGGCGCGCATCAGCAGCAGCGTGGTCGGTCAGAATGGCGTCCAGCCGCTGATAAAAGCCAAATCGATTCAGCAGGAGAGCGGCGGTCTGCCGCTGATGGTTCACATAGGCAACAATCCGCCCAGTCTCGACGAGATTGCGGATCTGCTCACCACGGGCGACATCATTACGCACTGCTTTAATGGCAAACCCAACCGCATCCTGACGTCACAGGGTGAACTTAAAGCGGCGGTCAAACAGGCTATCGCGCGGGGCGTCAGACTCGATATCGGCCATGGCAGCGCCAGTTTCAGCTTTGAGGTCGCTCGCGCGGCGATTGCGCAGGGCATCCTGCCCGACACCATCAGCTCTGACATCTACTGCCGCAATCGTCTGGCCGGGCCGGTTCACAGCCTGGCGCATGTGATGTCGAAATTCTTCAGCGTCGGCATGACACTGTCGCAGGTGATCGACTGCGTCACGGTTAACGCGGCCGCCGGACTGCGCCTGCTGCGCAAAGGCCAGCTGAAAGTCGGCTACGACGCCGATCTGACTGTTTTTAGCGTGAAAGAAGAAGCCCGGCCCTTCATTGATTCAGAAGGTGAAGAGGTAACCGGTGAGAAGCATCTGGTTCCGCTGGCAGCGGTGGTCGCTGGCACGTGGATCGCGACGGAAGAAGGAATAGCGCATGATCTCGGTTTATGAAAAATATGGCCTGAAGCCAGTCATTAACGCCTCTGGCCGTATGACGATCCTCGGCGTCTCAACGCCATCAAGTGACGTGATCGATACGGTGAAGTATGGCCTCGATCACTACTTCGAAATGAAAGATCTGGTGGATAAGACGGGTGCTTTTATCGCCGGTCTGCTGAAGGTGGAGAATGCGCTGGTGGTCTCCTGCGCCTCAGCCGGTATCGCCCAGTGTGTGGCTGCGGTGATTGTTAAAGACAACGACTGGCTGGTGGACAACCTGCATGCTGCGCCGCTGACCGTTCCGAACCAGATTGTGGTGCCCAAAGGGCACAACGTGAACTATGGCGCGCCGGTCGGCAGCATGGTGGCGCTGGGTGGCGGGCAACTGGTGGAAGCGGGTTACAGCAACGAATGCTCACCTGCCCAACTGGCGGCGGCGATCACGCCACAGACTGCAGCAATCCTCTATGTGAAATCGCATCATTGCGTACAGAAGAGCCATCTTGATGTGGGGCAGGCCGCGGCAGTTGCGCGTGAGCATGGCCTTCCGCTGATCGTCGATGCGGCAGCGGAAGAGGATCTGCAATGCTACTACCAGGTGGGTGCCGATCTGGTGATCTACAGCGGCGCCAAAGCGATTGAAGGGCCGACCAGCGGACTGGTGATTGGCAGACACCATTACGTTGAGTGGGTCAAACGCCAGACCAACGGCATTGGCCGCGCGATGAAAGTGGGCAAAGAGGGGATTCTGGGGCTGACCCAGGCGATTGAAAACTATCTGTCGCAGCCAAAAATCAGCGGCGCGCAGATGGTGGAGAAAATGACGCCGTTTATTGAACAGCTCAACGGCTTAACGGGTGTGACAGCCCGCATCGTATGGGATGCAGCCGGACGCGACATCGCCCGGGCTGAGATCACGTTCGACGAAGCCGTAATCCAGCAACGCACCGGCGATCTGGTGCAGGCGCTGAAAAAGGGCGACGTCGCCATCTACTTCCGTGGCTACAAAGCCAACGAGGGGATCATTGAGGCGGACGTGCGCAGCGTCAGCGCCGATCAACTGCACACTATTTTCACCCGCATTCAGGCCCTGTTAAACGGAGCGAAACACGCATGACGCTGACCCCCAATTTCTATCAGGATCGTCTCTGCCTTAACGTCCTGGCCGGATCTAAAGAGAATGCGCGCGCCATCTGGCAGGCAGCAGAAGGGCATGTGCTGGTTGGCGTGCTGTCAAAAAACTACGCCAGCAACGAAGCCGCGATCAAGGATATGCGCGAGTATGCCGCGCTGATCGATAATGCGCTCTCGGTAGGTCTCGGCGCGGGCGATCCTAATCAATCACAGATGGTGAGTGAGATTTCGGCGGTACTGCAACCGCAGCATGTGAATCAGGTCTTTACCGGCGTCGCCACCAGTCGTGCGTTGCTGGGCCAGTCACAGACGATAGTGAACGGTCTGATTTCGCCCACCGGTCAGCCTGGGCAGGTGAAAATCTCCACCGGACCGCGCAGCGCAAAATGCCAGGATGGGATCGTATCCATCGAAACGGCGATTGCGATGCTGCAGGATATGGGCGGCAGCTCGGTGAAATATTTCCCGATGGGCGGCTTGCAGGCGGTGGATGAGTATCGCGCTGTGGCGGAAGCCTGTGCAAAACAGGATTTCTGGCTGGAACCCACCGGCGGCATCGATCTGGAAAACGTCGGCGAGATCGTGCGCATTGCGCTGGACGCGGGTGTCAGCAAAGTGATCCCGCACGTCTACAGTTCGATCATCGATAAAACCAGCGGAGAGACCCGCATTGACGATGTGAAGCAACTGCTGGCCATCTGTAAAACAGTACTGGCCCGGTGATCGACACGATCGGCCTCTGACAGGCCGATCGCGCAACATGGACGTTGCGTGACGAACGCCGTAGGCTGACGTTCCCACTGGCTATCAGCAAACAGGTAATGCTTGTGAGATTTCCCAATCAGCGCCTTGCGCAACTGTTCGATGCCCTGCAAAACGAAACGCTGCCTCAGGATGAGCTGGCGCGGCGTTTTGCCGTCTCGACACGTACCGTGCGCACCGATATCACGGCGCTGAATGCGCTGCTGGCAGATCATGGCGCGCAGTTTATCCTGAGCCGAGGCGCGGGCTATCAGCTGAAGATAGAAGATGCCCAGCGCTTTCAGCATCTGCAGGAGCATGCCGCGTCGCCATTGCGGGTGCCGCGCACCTCGACGGATCGGGTTCGCTATCTGCTGACCCGCTTTCTCACGGCGGCTTACGCGCTGAAACTTGAAGAGCTGGCGGAAGAATGGTTTGTCAGCCGTGCTACCCTGCAGAACGATATGGCAGAAGTGCGCGAATGGCTGGGGCGCTATCACCTCACCATTGAGAGCAAGCCACATTACGGCATGAAGCTGTTTGGCAGCGAAGTGGCGATCCGGACCTGCCTCACCGACCTGTTATGGCAAATCGATCAGGCGCAGCCAGAAAGTCCGCTGCTGACGATCGAAGCGCTGAACAGCGGCATGCTGGAGACGCTGCGTCCGCTGCTGCAACGCTGTTTTGCACAGCACAACATTCGCCTCAGTGATGAAGGCGAACGCTATCTGCGGCTCTATTGCGCCGTGGCGGTGCGTCGCATCAGCGAAGGGTATCCGCTTAACGATCCAGGGGCCGAAGAGATTGATGATGAAGTGCGGGAAGCGGCACATCAGCTGATCAATCTGATGCGCCCGCTGGTCAGCAAACCGATTTCACCGGCGGAAGAGAGCTGGCTGCGGGTCAACATCGCCGCGCGGCGCATTCAGACGGTCGCCCCCAGCGCCATCAACGCAGATGATGCAGATGCGCTGGTGGATTACCTGCTCAGCTTTATCAACACGCACTACAACTTCACTCTGCAAAACGATCAGCAGCTGCGCGCCGATCTGCTCACCCACATCAAAACCATGATTACCCGGGTGCGCTATCAGATTCACATTCCCAACCCGCTGCTCAGCAACATCAAACAGCACTATCCCATGGCCTATGATGTCACCCTGGCGGCGGTGACCAGCTGGGGGAAATATACGCCTTATGTGATCACCGAGAATGAGATTGGCTTTCTGGTGCTGCACATCGGCGTCGGGCTGGAGCGCCACTATGACGTGGGCTATCAGCGTCATCCGCAGGTGTTACTGGTGTGCGACAGCGGTAACTCTACGCTGCGCATGATTGAAGCGATGCTGCTGCGTAAATATCCACAGTTGCAGGTCACAGCACGTCTGTCACAGCGCGAGTATGAGGAGCGCAGCCGCATCGACGAGGATTTTGTGATCTCCACCATCCGGCTCAGCGAAAAAGAGAAACCGGTGGTGGTGATCTCACCGTTTCCTACCGGTTTTCAGCTGGAGCAGATTGGCAAGCTGGTGCTGGTCGACCGGACGCGGCCCTACATGTTGGCGAAATTTTTTGATGCCCAGCACTTTCATATCGTCGACAAGCCGATGACCCGGTCTGCGCTGTTTCGCCAGCTGAGCGATCAGCTGCAGGAGGAGGGGTTTGTGGATGCGGCGTTTTATCCGTCGGTCGAAGAGCGCGAAGCGATTGTCAGCACCATGCTGGGTGACGGTATTGCGCTGCCCCACTCGCTGGGACTACTGGCAAAGAAAACCGTGGTGTATACCGTACTGGCACCGCACGGCATTCCCTGGGGAGACGATACCGCCTATGTCATCTTCCTGCTGGCGATCAGCAAAAGTGAATATGAAGAGGCGATGGCGATATACGATCTGTTTGTGACGTTCCTGCGTGAAAGGGCAATGACCCGCCTGCGGGACAGCACCGATTTCACCCGCTTCCGTGCGGTGGCGATGGATTGCCTGAGTCGGCCGTAGGCTTTTTAGTTTTTCTTCGCCAGCAGACGGGGAATTTCGCGCAGACACCAGGATTTGGCTTCGCCCATGCTGTCACGCCGCCACGCCATAATAATATCGACCTCGCGGGTATATTCCGGACTCACCACGCGCAGACGGCCTTCCGCAATATCCTGTTCCACCAGTGAATAGGGCATGGTTGCCACGCCCAGCCCGGCCAGCAGCGCACGGCGCTTATCGTCCATGCTGCTCACGGTCAGGCGCTGCTGCTTATCCAGCAACTGTACGGTCAGCACCGGGCGCTCACGCGCGGTATCTGCCACTGCAATGCCACGGTATTTGACCCGCGTCACTTCAGACTGAGGTTCAGGCTCGTTATGGATCGGATGGTCAGCACTGGCGACGTAAACACTCATCATGGTGTAGAGCTTACGGGTATTGATCTCGGTTGAGGCGCGGAAGTGCATATCGGGGGCAATCACGATATCGGCCCGGCCCTGTTCCAGCCGCTCCCACGCGCCCGCCAGTACTTCAGTGACCAGCGAAAATTGCGTATTGGCTTTATCGGCCAGCTTTGTCACCAAGGGGAAAAGTGCATCAATGGGCACCAGCGCTTCGGTGACGATCGTCAGATGGGTTTCCCAGCCACGAGCCAGCGCTTCCGCATCGGTGGTGAGCTTATCAGCCGCTTCCAGCAGTACCCGGCCACGCTCCAGCAGCATGCGTCCCACGTTGGTAAATTTAGTGCGGTGACCAGAGCGGTCAAACAGCACCACATCCAGCTCCTCTTCCAGCTTTTGCATGGTGTAGCTGAGGGCAGAAGGAACGCGCCCCAGTTCATCTGCTGCCGCTGCAAAACTGCCACGTCGATCAATCGCATCCATAACGCGTAAAGATTCAAGGGTTAACGCACGCTCTTTAGCCATCCCGGTTCTCTGTCAGGAAATTTGAACATGCCGGGCAGATTAACTGGCTAACAATCCGGCGTCCAGACTTTTACCATGGGGGTATAAAGTCCGTGGCCGATTCTCGTCACCGGATGCCGGAGGTAAATAATGATAACGACACGCAGTGCGTCGGCATGTGGCCAGGCCGATTTCGGTTGGTTACAGGGCCGATACAGTTTCTCTTTTGGCCACTATTTTGATCCCAAACTGATGGGCTATGCCTCGCTACGTGTGCTGAACCAGGAAGTGCTGGCACCGGGTGCGGCTTTTCAGCCGCGTACCTATCCTCAGGTCGATGTGCTGAACATCGTGCTGCAGGGTGAAGCTGAATACCGGGACAGTGAAGGCAACACCATCAGCGTGCGGGAAGGAGAGGCGCTGCTGCTCTCTGCCCAGCAGGGGGTGAGTTACACCGAAATTAACCTGAGCAAAGATCGTCCACTGACACGTATGCAGCTGTGGCTGTCTGCCTGTCCTGAGCGCGAAAATCCGCGGATGCAGAAGATTGCCCTGACGGAAGGCCGTTTGTCTCAGCTGATCGCCTCGCCGGATGGGATAGATGACAGTCTGCAGTTGCGTCAGCAGGTATGGATTCATCAGGTCGAGCTGGCGCCGGGCGAACAGCATTCGCTGCGGATACAGGGGCCACGAGCCTATCTGCAGTCAATTCATGGTTCGCTGGAGGCGATGTCCGGCACGGATCATCAGGAGAAGCTGGGCTGTGGCGATGGCGCCTTTTTGCAGGAAGAGAAGCTGTTGCAGCTGAAAGCGAAAACCGCGACCCGCGCGCTGGTCATCGATATTCCGGTCTGAGAATCAGGCAATAAAAAAGGCGGCCATGGCCGCCTTTCTTTTGTTTAGCGAATTACTTCAGCATGGTGAAGGCGGTAGTAACGTGCTTCACACCACTGACGCGGCTGGCGACATCCGCCGCGGCCTGCGCTTCCTGTTGTGTCACCAGACCCAGCAGGAACACTTCGCCATTCTCCGTCGTCACTTTCACGTTGGATGATTTCACCTGATCGCTGCCCAGCAGCTGCGAGCGGATTTTGGTGGTGATCCAGGTGTCGGATGACGTCGTGCCCAGCGTCACTTTCTGGCCAATGCGGATCTCGTTATAAACTTCGGTTGCGCCATCAACACCCATAGTGATCTGTTTGGCACGATTGGCGATCTCCTGCGAAGGCGCCTGACCAGTCAGCAACACTTTGCCCTGATAGGCGGTGGCGACAACACGGGCATCGGTTTTAATCTGCTGATCTTTTGCCAGCGCATTCGTGACGCGTAGCTCCAGCGTGCCGTCATCAACCTGCGTACCCACTGAGCGGGGATCGGTGGCCGTTTTGGTGGCCACAGCTGCGCCACCAGCGACCACGGCTACACATCCCTGTAGCAGCATGGCGGTTAACAGAATAGCTATAGCATTCAATGCTTTCATTCGTGCTCCTTCAGTCATTCCTGATGGGGAAAGAGAGTGTTATCGATCAGATCGCATAGGCAATTCACGGTCAGCATATGCATCTCCTGAATACGGGCGCTGCGGTGCGATGGAATACGGATTTCCACATCCTGCGGACCCAGCAGTCCGGCGAGCTCTCCGCCATCATACCCGGTAAGCGCAACGATAGTCATATCACGTGTTACCGCCGCTTCTACGGCCTTAACGATGTCACGGGTGTTGCCACGGGTTGAGATAGCCAGTAACACATCGCCTGCGTGTCCCAGCGCGCGTACCTGCTTGGCATAGATCTCATCGTGCAGACGGTCATTACCAATGGCAGTCAGCATCACATTGTCAGCACTTAACGCCAGCGCCGGTAAGCTGGGACGCTCGGTCTCAAAACGGTTAATCATGCTGGCGGCGAAGTGCTGGGCATTGGCGGATGAAGCGCCGTTGCCACAGCTCAGGATTTTATTGCCATTCAGTAACGACTGCACCAGCGTCATAGCTGCGCGGGAGATGGCATCGGGCAACGCCTCGGCTGCGGCAATCTGAGTCTGAATACTTTCGGTAAAACATGCTTTAATTCTTTCCTGCACACGACCACCTGGTTCTAAACGTCTGCATTAAAGGCATTCGGCAGCCACTCGAGCGCCGTGCCGGTAATGGCGATGATGTCGAAACGGCAATTCACTGTTTCAAAACTGCCGCCGCGTTGCGCCAGCCAGAGAGCGGCAGCGCGCAGCAGCTTATGTTGTTTATTCCGGGTTACGCTGGCGAGTGCACCACCGTAACGCGCATCGCGTCGGTAGCGGACTTCAACAAACACCCAACAGTGCCCGTCACGCATAATCAGGTCAAGTTCACCATTGCGAAAGTGAACATTACTGGCGACCCATATCAGGCCAGCCTGCTCCAGATAGCGCCGGGCATCTTCTTCATGCCCGGCACCAATCTGACGGCGATTTAGTTGGCCGGTGCGATTTCGCCCCGACGATACTGGTTCCATGTCAACTTCCTGTTGATCACACAATCCGTGTCGGCGCTGAGCTTGCCGGTATTGCCATCCAGCGTGAAGCCAGGAGACTGACGCATCTGGTTAAAGTGATTCGCCAGCGTCCAGGCATCCATACCCATGGCATACAGGCGCACCAGCGAGTAGTCATTATTGAATGACTTCGACGTCTGCTGCATCAGGCCAGGATTGCTGCCGGAGAGCAGCGGGATATCGCTGAACTGCAGGCCATCCATTTCTAACCGGAAGTCCGGGCCGGCACCGGCCTGCGCGCTGCGCGAGCTGGCGTAGAGCGAGATGTTGCTGCGACTGCCGGTGCGCATGGTGATCATCGGTTTAATCAGCTGCAGTTCATCCTGCGTTGAGACGATGTAAACCGCATCGACGCCGCCACCGCTGCTGGTGCTGACCACATTGGGCGTGCCCGGCTGCGGTGCCGGAATAGTCATGCCCGCAATCGAAACGCCTTGCGGCTCAGCAGGTGCAGCGTTTACTGGCGTGCCCGACAGGCTGATGCCCGCGCCGCTGTTGATGCCCTGTTTCAGCTCAGCGGTCGAGCCAAAGCGCTGCTGCATGACGGTACTGCCACCCAGTTTCTGCCACTCCTGCGCAAACGCGTTAGTCACGCGATCGCCCAGGCCGCTGCGCGGAACTAACAACAGTGGCTGGCGTTTGCCCTGTTCCCAGATATGGTGCGCGGCATCGCGCGCTTCGTCTTCAGGAGAAAGCGCAAAGTAGCAAATATTCGGATGGTTCTGGATCTTCTCTGGCTCGTTGAGTGCCAGCACGTTCAGCGGCGTCTGGCTGTTGGCGACCTTCTCAACGTTGCTCTTCAGCAGCGGGCCAACCACGATAGTGGCGCCATCCTGCTGTGCCTGCTGCATCACCTGCTCAATTGGCTGGCTGCTGGTGTCATAGACCTTGATCTGAGCGTTGCTGACCGGTGCGGCAGCAGCAGGCTGAGATTGGGGCTGTGACTGAGGCTGTGGTGCGGTGGCGGCAGACTGCTGCGGCGCGCTGATCGGATCGGCAGACGATCCCGCAGCGGCCGCAGGTTGGGTGCTGGCTGCTGCATCCGCAGCGGCGGGCTGGGCAGCCGCCGGCTGAGCGACTGGCGCGGAAACGCCATTCTTCGCATCGTTAAAGCCTTTCTGAATCGCATTCGCGAACACCTGCGCCTGGCCATTCAGCGGCAGCAGCAGGGCGATAATGCTGGTGGAGGCTTTGGTGTAGTTCTGCATCTGGCTCAGCTGCGTCGGCAGCGTTTTGGCGGCCGGGTTCTGCGGATAGCGGGTCTGCCAGTCTTTGATGCCGGACTTCAGCATCTCAGCATCCTGGGCATTGGCGCGCCAGACCGCGAGCAGATCCAGCCAGCCCTGCAGCACATTCTCATCAGCATTGATCACCAGGTTGCTGACATCCTGCGGCGACATTTGCGTCAGGGTCTGCCAGGTGGCGTCAATATTGCCCTGATGATCGGTGCCTTTCAGCAGCGGTTCCTGGGCAATATAGTTGCGCAGCAGTGAGAGTGAAGGGCGGCCCTGTGCGCTGGCAATCTGCAGGCTGTAATAACGCGCCAGCTGATCCTGCGACAGTGCGCCGGTTTTTACTGCCGCTAACAGCGGTTCAGCGTCTTTGATCTTCTGTTGTGTAATCAGCAATTGCGCTTTCAGCAGCAGGGATTCCTGTTGCTGCGTCTCAGAGAGCTGCTGCGGCAACTGACTCAGTTGCTGGGTCGCCTCAGGATACTTTCCTTCCTTCAACAGGGCGCGGATTGCAAGTAATTGCCAGTCGGTCTTGCTATCATCGCTGCTTTGCTGCGCTTGCTGCAGATAGTAAGCGGAGCTGGCGGTAACTGGCCCCTGAATATTGACGGTTGAGGTTTGCGGCCCCTGACCGCTACATGCGGCTAAAATCAGCCCAGCAAGAATGACAGGCAGAAAGCGTCCTGCTTTATGACGAACGACTTTTGAAGGAAGCATACTGTATCCAGTGATGTTTTTTTCAAGATGCTCAATATTAAATCGGCAATTCGGATGAAACAATGAAACAACACGATCGGGCAGAGATTTCTGCCAGCACGCTCTACATCGTTCCAACCCCGATTGGTAATTTGGGTGATATCACCCAGCGGGCGCTGACGGTGCTTTCGAGCGTCGATCTGGTCGCTGCGGAAGATACACGTCATACCGGACTGTTGCTACAACATTTCGCCATCAATGCGCGACTCTTCTCACTTCATGACCACAACGAGCAGCACAAGGCTGAGCTGCTGCTGACGAAGCTGCAGGAGGGTCAAAGCATAGCCTTAGTTTCTGATGCTGGCACGCCGCTGATTAACGATCCGGGCTACCATCTGGTGCGTCGCTGCCGTGAAGCGGGCATCCGTGTGGTGCCGCTGCCGGGCGCCTGTGCTGCCATTGCCGCGTTAAGTGCTGCAGGACTGCCCTCCGATCGGTTCTGTTACGAAGGGTTTCTGCCCGCCAAAACCAAAGGCCGTTGCGATGCCCTGCGGGCGCTGGTGCAGGAACCGCGTACGCTGATTTTCTATGAATCGACCCATCGTCTGATCGACAGCCTGCAGGATATGGTGAGTGAGCTGGGGCCTGAACGCTACGTCGTGCTGGCGCGCGAGCTGACCAAAACCTGGGAGTCGATTTACGGTGCGCCGGTCGGCGAGCTGCTGGCCTGGGTAAAAGAAGATGAGAATCGTCGTAAAGGCGAGATGGTGCTGATTGTCGAAGGGCACAAAGTCGATGATGACGATGCGTTACCCGCTGATGCACTGCGTACCCTCGCGCTGCTGCAAAAAGAGCTGCCGTTGAAGCGCGCGGCTGCGCTGACCGCTGAGATCCATAGCGTGAAGAAGAATGCCCTCTATAAGTATGCGCTGGAGCAGCAAGAGGCGTGACAAATGCCTTCGGATGTCCTATTATCCCGCGCCGAAGCTGACCAGACAGTCGCCGCTTTGTCGTCGTCCTCACTTGTGGGGAGACGGGCAGAGGGGAGGAAAGTCCGGGCTCCATAGGGCAGGGTGCCAGGTAACGCCTGGGAGGCGCAAGCCTACGACCAGTGCAACAGAGAGCAAACCGCCGATGGCCCAGAAATGGGATCAGGTAAGGGTGAAAGGGTGCGGTAAGAGCGCACCGCGCGACTGGCAACAGTTCGTGGCACGGTAAACTCCACCCGGAGCAAGGCCAAATAGGGGTTCACAAGGTACGGCCCGTACTGAACCCGGGTAGGCTGCTTGAGCCAGTGAGCGATTGCTGGCCTAGATGAATGACTGTCCACGACAGAACCCGGCTTAACGGTCAGCTTCGACTTTTTACCAGAAACCCCGCTTCGGCGGGGTTTTTAATGTGGCGCTATGCTAATGCAGCTTAACCACGGCCGTGCGGCTCATCCCAGTCAAACGCCGGACCCAGCGAAATCACGCCGTTCGGGTTGATAGTCTTGTGGCTGCAGTAATAGTGGTGACGGATATGCGGAAGATTGACTGTCTCTGCAATGCCCGGCATCTGATAGATATCACGCAGGAAACCACTGAGGTTTCTGTAGTCACTGATCCGGTGACGATCGCATTTAAAGTGGGTCACATAGACCGGATCGAAGCGAACCAGGGTGGTCCACAACCGCAGATCCGCTTCGGTCAGTTGATCGCCGGTGAGATAGCGATGCTGGCCCAGGATCTGCTCCAGTCGCGACAGCGAATGGAACAGCGCAGTCACTGCCTCATCGTACGCGGACTGCGACGTCGCAAAGCCCGATTTATACACGCCGTTGTTGACCGTGTCGTAGATCCAGCCATTCAGCTCATCAATCTTCTCGCGCAGCGCTACCGGATAGTAGTCACCGGCACGGGCACCGACCGCATCAAATGCACTGTTGAACATGCGGATGATATCAGCCGATTCATTGCTGACGATGGTGTTCTGCTGCTTGTCCCATAATACCGGCACGGTTACACGGCCACTGTACTGCGGGTCAGCATGCAAATAGAGCTGATAAATGAACTCGTTCTGATAGAGCTTATCGCCCGTCGCATCCTGAAAGGTGTCATCGAAGGTCCAGCCGTTCTCCAGCATCAGCGGATGCACCACGGAGACATCGATCATGCTATCCAGACCCTTCAGCTGACGCATCAGTAGCGTACGGTGCGCCCAGGGGCAGGCCAGCGAGACATAAAGATGATAGCGATCGCGCTCAGCAGCAAATCCTGCTTTGCCCACCGGACCGGCGCTACCGTCCGCCGTGACCCAGTTGCGAAAAGCCGACTCTGAACGTTTGAAACGTCCGCCAGTGGATTTGGTGTCGTACCAGGTGTCATGCCAGACACCGTCAATTAACTGTCCCATAATGGCTCCAATGCAAACAGGGCGGGGTAATTTCCCCGCCCTGCTAAGTATATGTGGCATTACGCTTTATGTGAGATTAGCGCGCAATCGTCTGTGGTTTTCTTTTGCTGATCAGGCGATCAATGCTGTATGCGCCTGGACCCACCAGACCTAACACCAGGAAACCACCCGCGATAGAGAGGTTTTTCATGAACATCAACTGATTCACACCTTCGGCAAAGTTACTGTGAAACAGAAACGCGGTCAGGATGGTGAAGCCTGCAGTGAACAGGGCAGTGAAGCGGGTCAGGAAACCAAACAGAATGGCCAGACCGCCGCCAAACTCCAGCAGAATAACCAGCGGCAGCATAAAGCCAGGGACGCCCATCGCTTCCATATATTGCTGAGTACCTGCATAACCGGTGATCTTGCCCCAGCCGGCCGTAATGAACAGGATTGGCATCAGGACGCGAGCCACTAATAAACCGACATCTTCGAATTTTTTCATCATTTACTCCAGCGCTATCAGGAATGCAGGGCAAGCTGCCCGCAGGGTTTATGCCCGCTGAAAGCACTACTGCGTTCATTGGGTTGATGGCTGGAGATGATAATCGCGGAGTGGAAAGGTTGTAAGCGAGATATACTGTCAGTGTTTTTCAGAAAATCTGATGAAGAAAAGCCGGCCTTTTCAGGACCGGCTTTAAGCAGGACTAACGCGGAGGCAATGCGGACTTAATCATGCGCCAGGTACTCCAGGCGCTGAATCCCCGTTTTGCCCAGCGTAACAGCATGTTGGGACTGCGAACTGAGTAGATGGCCAGCGCGCTGCTGCCAATCGCCAGATAGCGACGTAAGCTGAGGAAAGTAAACCAGCCACGATCGTAATGTGCGGTGCCTTCCAGCCAGTCACGCCGCGCAGCGCTTAAATCCAGCCGCTGCTGCTGCACGTGCTTAAGCAGTTCATGGATGCGTTCTTCACGCTCGCGGCGGCTCATCAGCGCTGGTCCTCAAGCAAATTACGATCAGTTTCAAGCTCTTTGCGCGTGTGGCGCAACAGCGTGGACTGACGCGATTTGCGCAGGGTCCACAGCCCCAGAATAACCGCCAGCAGCAGCAGTGTGCCGGTCGTGATGCCAATGGCCATCAGACGGTACTGCGCATCCACTGCCCAGATAATCAGAACCATCAGGCTCATCAGACCAAATGCAGTGAACAGCATTGTCAGGCCAACCATCAACAGCAGCTGAATCAGGTTAGCTTTCTCGTGCTCCAGTTCCACCACTGCCAGACGAACACGCGTCTCGACCATGCCAACCAGCGTGGTCACAATACGCTGGCCGATGTTAATGACCCCTTTAGCCGGGCCGTGGTTATGCTGTGAGTCAGCCATAGTTATCGACGCGAGATGAGCATGCCCAGTGCGACGCCAATCGCTGCACCGATGCCCACACCTTGCCATGGATTTTCACGCACGTAGCCTTCGGCTCTCTGCGCCGCTTCACGTGTGGTCGCAGCAATGCGCTCGCTTGATTCGCCCAGACGTTCACGTGAACTATCCAGCGCATCACGCGCTTTACTGCGAAGTTTATCCAGCTCGCCTTTGGATTTCTCAGTACTGCTGCTCAGCACTTCTTCCAGGGTATCAGCGAGGTTTTTCAGTTCAGCACGCAAATGTTCCGATGATGTGTCTTTAGACATAAAATACTCCTTTAACATCAGTTGGTTAATTCCAATTAATAGGGCTCCGCCTGTAACTTTTTCAGTTCCCGGCGCGCTTCATCCAGTTTTTGTTGTCGCTTAGCAATCTTGTCCCTGTCATGGCCCTCTCCACGCTCTTCCTTGAGTGCGTGCTCGCGCTCTGCAACTTTCTGCTTTTGAGCGTTAATTCTTTCCAGATGGGCGGCTTCCAGCTTTTTGTCGCTGCAATCCGCCCGGACTTCGGTCAGCGCACGCTCCAGGCCATTAACCCGGCGCTGGTTGTTATGCTTCTGCGCCATCCCGATTTCACGCTGAATATCCTGTTCTTTTTGCTCACATAGCGATTCCGACGCCAGCAGTGAACCCGACAGAGAAAACAGCGCGACGCCCAGTAATACTTGATATTTCATCGGTCCTGAACCTTCCATTGCGATCTGATTCGTCAGCACTCGCTGAATCTTATGCCTGCGGATGCCGGGAATCGACTCTCGGTTAAGCATAGACACCCATAGTAAAAAGTTCAAAGAAGACCGGGAGATAGAGTGCCTTTAAGACCGCCACACCACCCGTGGCGGTCTTAAAAAAAGAGGAGAGTCGTGAGATTACGCCAGTGAGAGGTGCTGAGAGTGATCGTGTTGCGCCACGATAAAGCCCTGTGGAAGCAGGCGGCGTAAGACCTTCTGTGCGGCCAGACTCTGCTCTTCGCTGTCAAAATGGATGATCAGTGCATCACCCGCGGGCGTAATGCTTTTGATCCGAATACCCTGCGCGCTTAATTGCTGATAAAGATAAAAACCATCCGGCAGCGTTGCGCCAGCATGGGAAACGCGAATCTGGACGACCGTCTCGTGTTTCATCAGCGGTGGGATCGCACAAAGTGCGACCAGCGCAAACGCGCCAGCAATCAACCACGGTAACCACCGTTTAGGAATAGCCTGCAACAGTTTCATTACTCGGCTTTCCCGTTCTTATTCGCCTGTCGCTTACGCCATATCACCACCAGCGATCCCACCAGACCAAACACCAGCAGTGCCAGCGGCAGCATCATCAGGAAGAACATCATCTCGTCTTCGTAACGACGGAAAATCGGGGTTTTACCCAGCGCGAAACCGATAACGGTAAGAATCACGACCCACAGGAACGCACTGACCCAGTTGAAGAACTGAAAGCGGGCATTGCTGAGGCCTGATAAACCCGCGATGGTCGGCAGCAGAGTTCGGACAAACGCGATAAAGCGACCAATCAGCAGTGCGGATAAGCCGTGACGGTGGAACATGCTGTGCGCACGCAGATGATACTGGGCGGGAAGATGGGAGAGCCACTTCTGTACCGTGGGTGTGTTACCCAGCCAGCGGCCCTGTATATAACTCACCCAGCAGCCAAGGCTGGCACCGGTGGTTAAAACCAGAATGGTGATGGGGAAACTCATGGCGCCTTTGGCAATCAGTACGCCGACCAGAATCAGCAGACTGTCACCCGGCAGAAATGCGGCGGGAAGAAGGCCATTTTCTAAAAACAAAATCATAAACAGCACGCCGTAAATGGCCCAGACCAGCGTGGGATCGGAGAGGGTTTCGTAGTCCTGCTGCCACAGGGCATGCAGCAACGATTGCAAAATATCCATCAATTCATTCCTGAACATCATTGTTAAAAATGTCCCACAGGGACTTAAGCGCAGACTGGCATTTCGTTATAAATTTTAGGCGCGCAGCCTGGGCGGGGCTTTTCCGGATCCTTCCAGAATTGATTGTTAAATCAGCGACTTTATAATCCCCTGTCGCAAAGGGTAATAAAAGGGCGATAACTGTAACAAAAATCGCCTGTCTGAGACAGGAAAACTCTCTTGCGAACAGGAGTTTTACCTTGTGAAACGGCCTGTAAAAAGGAGCTTTACATGACCTGACACTATTGCAGACTAACTGACCATTTCGGGGTGTTTTCAGGCAATTTTAGCGGGCGTTATCAAACCCATCAGGCAGGATGACCGGATTCTCACCAAACATGTAACGGTCCACGTTAAATTCAAAATCATCCGCCGTCGCGTTAAACAGCATCTGTTTAGTATTTTCCAGATGTTGCCACATCGCCAGTTTGCTGGCGGCGGGATCTTTACGCATCAGCGCCTTGAGAATCTGATCGTGGTCGTCACACCAGCTGAGAATGCTGCGCTGGTCGATGTGTTCGTGAAGTTTGAGCCAGTAGGGATTGTGAAGGCGATGCAGCCACATTTTCTCAACGATGGCGGCTAAGGCACTGTTCTGGGTGGATTGTGCGATACGCACATGGAACTGCATGTCCCACTCGGAATCGCGGAAGTGATCCTCCTGACGGGCTTTTTCCTGAATCGCCATCAGGTCGATGATGTCCTGACGTGTCACCTGTGTAGCAGCGAATTCCGCTACGTTACTCTCAATCAGCTGGCGCGCCTGCAGTAATTCAAACGGGCCAAACGTTGCGAACTCAAGCTGACTACTGGTCGGGGCGATGCGGTTCTGCTGCTGGCTGGCAATAACGTGAATGCCAGAACCTTTACGAACCTCAACATAGCCTTCAACTTCCAGCATGATGATCGCTTCGCGGACGACAGTGCGGCTCACTTCCATCTCTTCAGCAATCAGACGCTCAGCAGGCAGTTTTTCACCAACCGGATAGATCCCGGTTTCAATGCGGTTTTTCAGCTCGCTGGCCAGCTGTTGATAGAGTCGACGGGATTCAGTGAGGTCCATAGCACAATCCTGGTAGCAGACAGATAAGTTGTTATACCACTTCAGGCGGTGCGAGGAAATGGGCTGGCTTGCGCCAGCCCGGCAGATCAATTATGAACAGCGCTGGCTGGCGGAATCACCACCTCAGCATTCAGCTCTGAAATCGGTTTATTTTTCAGGACTGTCCAGATCACCACGGCACCCAGCAGATCAAACACGGCCAGTGCGGCAAACAGCGGGCTGAAGCCCAGCGTATCGGCCAGTGCACCGACAACCAGTGCAAACATGGTACTTGCGGTCCAGGCGGCCATACCGGTTAAGCCGTTAGCCGTCGCGACTTCATTGCGGCCGAAAACATCTGAGGACAGGGTGATCAGCGCGCCAGAGAGAGCCTGATGCGCGAAGCCGCCGATGCACAGCAGACCAATGGCGACATACGGGCTGGTGAACAGGCCGATGGTACCCGGCGCAATCATTAATACCGCACCCATCGTCACCACCATCTTGCGGGAAACGATCAGATTAACGCCGAACCAGCGCTGAAACAGCGGCGGCAGATAGCCACCCAGGATACAGCCGAAGTCCGCGAACAGCATTGGCATCCAGGCGAACATCGCAATCTCTTTCAGATTGAAGCCGTACACCTTGAACATGAACAGCGGAATCCAGGCGTTGAACGTGCCCCATGCCGGTTCTGCCAGAAAACGCGGCAGAGCAATGCCCCAGAACTGGCGGTTACGGATAATCTGCAGAGCCGACATTTTGCGGGTGTTGCCGGTCTGATGCTGCGCTTCCTGACCGGAAATAATATAGTCGCGCTCTTCATCGCTCAGCTTCTTCTGCTGTTTCGGATGCTTGTAAAACACCAGCCAGCAAAGTGCCCAGGCCATGCTCAGCACACCGGTCATGATAAAGGCCATCTGCCAGCTGTGCGCCACGATCGCCCAGACAACCAGCGGCGGAGCCAGCATCGCGCCGATAGATGAACCGACGTTAAAGTAGCCTACTGCGACCGAGCGCTCTTTAGCCGGGAACCACTCACTGCTCGCCTTCAGACCGGCCGGAATCATCGCCGCTTCAGCCGCACCGACGGCACCGCGCGCCAGGGCAAGGCCGCCCCAGCTGCCTGCCATCGCGGTGGCGGCACAGAAAATGGCCCACAGCACAGCAAACACCGCGTAGCCGACTTTGGTGCCCAGCAGATCCAGCACATAACCCGCCACCGGTTGCATCAGCGTGTAGCAGGCTGAATAGGCCGCAATGATGTAGGAGTACTGCTGCGTGGTGATATGCAGCTCTGACATTAATGTCGGGGCCGCCACGGCGATGGTGTTACGGGTCAGATACCCCAACACCGTACCGATCGTCACCAGTCCAATCATGTACCAGCGCAACCCTTTGATCTTACGCATCCTCTACCTCTTCCAGTTCTGTATGCGGTCTTGCCGCTGTTGTTATCTGGAGCGGGACAGCACGTGATGCAGCTCTGCTCACGCCCGCAGGTTCTGTCATAGCAACCCTGTTCTGACCTTGCCGTTATCTGAGTCACTAACGACCTCATGATGGAGCGAGAGCCTAACTTGTTATACAACTTTAAAAGTTGAGAGCCATCACAAAAACCCTTTCTGCACTGTGGGATACTGGAAACCTGCCTAATGACAGCCATTTAGCGCGCTACGAGCGACAAAAATGTCCATAACGGCAGTCTGGTACCGCCGTTTATGTGAGCAGGATCGCAAATAAATCCGTAACGGACTAAAATTGGTATGATAACTTTGAGCCATTAGTGGTTCAGTAGATGAGGAAGCATGTATGTCACGTTTCATGACCGAGGATTTTTTGCTGGATAGCGAATTCGCCCGTCGTCTCTATCACGACTACGCGAAAGATCAGCCGATTTTCGACTATCACTGCCACTTACCGCCGCAGCAGATTGCCGAAAATTATCGCTTCGCCAACCTTTATGACATCTGGCTGAAGGGCGATCACTACAAGTGGCGGGCAATGCGCGCCAACGGTGTGGCTGAGGCGTTCTGTACCGGCAACGCCAGCGATCGTGAAAAGTTTGACGCCTGGGCGCGCACCGTGCCGCACACCATCGGCAACCCGCTCTATCACTGGACCCATCTGGAATTACGCCGGCCTTTCGGCATCACTGACACGCTGCTTTCTGAGAAAACCGCCGACACCATCTGGCATCGCTGCAATGAACTGCTGGCGCAGGATAGCTTCACCACGCGCGGTATCATGCAACAGATGAAGGTGAAGATGGTCGGCACCACGGACGATCCGCTGGATGACCTGCGCCATCACCGCGCGCTGGCAGAAGACACCGGCTTCAGCGTCAAAGTGCTGCCGAGCTGGCGTCCGGATAAAGCCTTTAATATCGAAGCCGAAACCTTCCTGCCGTGGATCGAAACGCTGGAGCAGCTGACCGACATCAGCGTGCAGCGTTTTGACGATCTGCGCAGCGCCCTGTATCAGCGTCTGGATCACTTCGCGGCCCACGGCTGTAAAGTCTCTGATCACGCGCTGGATGTGGTCTGTTACGCCGAGGCGGATGACGCCACACTGGATGCGATACTGGCACGTCGTCGCAGCGGTGCCGCGCCGGATCCGCAGGAAACGGCACAGTTCAAAACGGCGGTACTGGTCTGGCTGGGCAGCGAATATGCGCGCCGTGGCTGGGTGCAGCAGTATCACATTGGCGCACTGCGCAACACCAACCCGCGCCAGTATCAGTTGCTGGGGCCGGATGTGGGCTTTGACTCCATCAACGACCAGCCGCTGGCTGAACCGCTGGCACGCCTGCTGGGCGCGCAGAATCTCAATAATGCGTTGCCGAAAACTATTCTCTACTGCCTGAACCCGCGCGACAACGAAGTGCTTGCGACGATGGCGGGTAACTTCCAGGGCGAAGGTCAGGCGGGCAAAATGCAGTTCGGTTCAGCCTGGTGGTTCAACGATCAGCTGGACGGTATGCAGCGTCAGATGACCCAGCTGGCGCAGATTGGCCTGCTGAGCCGCTTCGTCGGGATGCTGACCGACAGCCGCAGCTTCCTCTCTTACACCCGCCACGAATATTTCCGCCGGTTACTGTGCCAGATGATGGGCCGCTGGGTGGAGCAGGGTGAAGCGCCAGCCGATGAAGCGCTGTTAGGCCAGATGGTGCAGAACATCTGCTTCAACAATGCCCGTGATTACTTCGGCATCGAGCTGGGAGCCTGATAATGAAAAGGCTAAACCGCCACGATTTTCCGGGCGCGGTCTATCGCGACCGGGTTATCCAGTTCGGCGAGGGTAACTTCCTGCGCGCCTTTATTGACTGGCAGATTGACTGGCTGAATGAACATCAGGGTACCGATGCCGGGATCGTGGTGGTGCGGCCGCGTAACCGTGAAGTCAGCGACAGCCTGAATCAGCAGGATGGACTCTACACCACGCTGATCCGCGGACTGAACGACCAGGGGGAGCAGGTCAGTGAAACCCGGCTGATCCGCAGCCTCAACCGTGAGATCCAGCCCTGGCAGCAGTTTGGTGAATTTATGGCGCTGGCCCGGAACCCTGACCTGCGCATGGTCTTCTCCAACACCACCGAAGCGGGCATCGCCTTTGTGGGTACGGATCAGCTCACCGATCAGCCCGCCAGCAGCTTTCCCGGTAAACTGACGCAGCTGCTTTGGGCGCGCTATTCCCACTTCAATGGTGCCAGCGACCGGGGCTGGCTGGTGGTGCCGTGTGAGCTGATTGACCATAACGGCGACACGCTGCGCGATCTGGTGCTGCGCTACGCCGATTACTGGCATCTGCCATCAGAATTCAAAACCTGGATTCATCA
Organism: Candidatus Pantoea rara; assembly: GCF_051136265.1. Classification (NCBI taxonomy): domain Bacteria; kingdom Pseudomonadati; phylum Pseudomonadota; class Gammaproteobacteria; order Enterobacterales; family Erwiniaceae; genus Pantoea; species Candidatus Pantoea rara. Next base: position 590,577 of record NZ_CP194942.1, read on the forward strand.
GCACTGCGCCTTCTACAACACCCTGGTGGATCGCATCGTCACCGGCTTCCCGGCGGAGAGTGAGCAGCTGCAACGCGAACTGGGTTATGAAGACCGCTATCTGGTGGCAGGCGAAGTCTATTACCAGTTTGTGATTCAGGGACCGTCGGCTTTATTCAGTGAACTGAAGCTGGCGGCGCTGTCCCCGCTGGTCCGGCATGTAGATGACATTGCGCCTTATAAAGCGCAGAAAGTGGCCATCCTCAATGGCGCGCACACTGCGATGGTGCCGGTGGCGTTTCTGGCTGGTCTTGAAAGTGTGGGGGAGGCGATGGCCGATCCGGCGATTGCCGGATTTGTGGACAACCTGCTGCGTCACGAAGTGATCCCGACGCTGGATTTGCCTGCTGATGAGCTGCACGCCTTCGCCGATGCGGTTCAGCGCCGCTTTCGCAATCCGTTTATTCGCCACGCGCTGCTGTCGATTGCCCTTAATGGCATGACCAAGTTCCGCACCCGTCTGCTTACGCCACTGCTTGCCGCGCATCAGCAAACCGGTGAGTGGCCGACGCACATCACTTTTGCGCTGGCGGCGCTGATCGCTTTTTACCGTGGTGAGTCAGCCGGCAAAAGCTGGCCATTACAGGACGAGCCACAATGGTTACAGCACTACGCCGACGCCTGGAAAGCGGTTGATGCAGACCAGATGTCACCGGCACAGCTGGTAGACGGCGTGCTTAGCGACGCACAACACTGGGGCGAAGAGTTAACCCGTCAGCCCGGACTGGCTGCGATTGTCACCCAACACCTGCAAAATATCATCGCCCACGGAATGCGTGAGGCGCTGAGCCAACTGAGATAACGCTATGCAAGACGCAATTAAAATTGATCCCCGCGACAATGTCGCCGTGGCGTTACGTGACTTAGAGGCGGGCGCTACCATAGCGCTGCCGCCACTGAGTGTGGCGGTGCAACAGGCCGTCGGGCGCGGACATAAATTTGCCCTGCAGCCTATCGCCCAGAATGAGCTGGTGATTAAATATGGGCTGCCGATTGCCCATGCCACGCAGCCTGTGGCTGCCGGTGAGTTAATCCATTCTCAGAACGCCCGCACCAATCTCAGCGATCTGGATGAGTATGCGTATCAGCCCGAGTTCGTGACGTTACCGTCGCAGCCAGGTGACCGTGAGGTACAGATCTACCGTCGGGCTAACGGCGAGGTCGGCATCCGTAATGAACTGTGGATCCTGCCGACCGTCGGCTGTGTCAACGGCATTGCGCGTCAGATCCTGCAGCGTTTCCTGAAAGAGACACAGGAGGCCGAAGGGATCGATGGTGCATTCCTGTTCAGTCACACCTTCGGCTGTTCGCAACTGGGACAGGACCATGAAAATACCCGCACCATGCTGCAGAATATGGTGCGCCATCCCAACGCGGGCGCGGTGCTGGTGATTGGTCTTGGCTGTGAAAATAATCAGGTCGACGCCTTCCGTGACACGCTAGGCGCGTTTGAAAGCGACCGGGTCGAGTTTATGGTGTGCCAGCAGCATGATGATGAGGTTGAAGCCGGGCTGGAGCGTCTGCATGCCTTGTATGAAAAAATGCGGCATGACCGGCGCGAGCCAGGCAAACTCAGCGAGCTGAAGTTTGGTCTGGAATGCGGCGGTTCGGATGGTTTGTCCGGCATCACCGCCAACCCGCTGCTGGGACGTTTCTCGGACCAGATGATCGCCAATGGCGGCACGACCGTGCTGACTGAAGTGCCGGAAATGTTTGGCGCAGAGCGAATTCTGATGAGCCGCTGTCGCGATGAAGAAACCTTCAGCAAAACGGTGGCGATGATCAACGACTTCAAACAGTACTTTATCGATCACCAGCAGCCAATCTACGAAAACCCGTCGCCAGGAAACAAAGCGGGCGGCATCACCACGCTGGAAGAGAAGTCGCTGGGCTGTACCCAGAAAGCGGGGCAGAGCCAGGTGGTCGATGTGCTGAAATATGGCGAACGGTTAAAAACGCCTGGGCTGAATCTGCTGAGTGCACCGGGTAATGATGCGGTCGCCACCAGTGCGCTGGCGGGAGCCGGTTGTCACATGGTGCTGTTCAGTACCGGACGCGGCACGCCGTATGGCGGCTTTGTGCCGACGGTGAAGCTGGCGACTAACACGCCGCTGGCGGAGAAGAAGCCGCACTGGATCGACTTTAATGCCGGACGGTTGATCGAGGGGATGAGCATGGATGCAATGCTGGAAGATTTTGTCGACAGCATTGTGGCGATTGCCAGCGGTCAGCCGACCAACAACGAGAAGAACGACTTCCGCGAACTGGCGATTTTTAAAAGTGGCGTGACGCTTTAACACCAAAAAGCGATCTTGCTCGTTCAGAGAGCTCAAAAGCTCAGGGAGCGGGTGGCAGAGTCCGAAGAGCAAAGCGTCCCGCGCCAGAGAAGGCGCGGGCCGAGCGAGCAGGGATGCGTAAAGCGACTTTGCGATCGGACTCTGCCATCCGCGAAGAGCACAGAATTACCCGACAGTAATAACGAGCTTATGCCCGGCTGGTTTCACGGCCAGCTTCTGCCTGACAGACGGCCGCCGTAAACAGAATATCGGTAGAGGAATTCAGCGCGGTTTCCGCCGAATCCTGCAGTACGCCGATAATAAAGCCGACCGCCACGACCTGCATCGCCAGATCATTCGGAATACCGAACATATTACAGGCCACCGGGATCAGCAGCAGCGACCCGCCCGCCACGCCTGATGCCCCACAGGCACAAAGTGATGCCACCAGACTCAGCAGAATCGCCGTCGGCACATCAATGCTGATACCCAGCGTATGCACCGCCGCCAGCGTCAGCACGGTAATCGTGATCGACGCACCCGCCATACTGATGGTCGCACCCAGCGGAATCGACACCGAATAGGTATCTTCATCCAGATTCAGACGTTTCGCCAGCGCCATATTCACCGGAATGTTGGCGGCAGAACTGCGGGTAAAGAAGGCGGTCACGCCACTTTCACGCAGGCAGGTAAAGACCAGCGGATAGGGGTTACGGCGGATTTTAGAGAACACCAGCATCGGGTTCACTACCAGCGCCATCAGCAGCATACAGCCGATCAGTAATGTCAGCAGATGCGCATATTGCCACAGCGCGCCAAAGCCGGTAGACGCGAGGATCGAGGCCACCAGACCGAAAATCCCGATCGGCGCGCAGCGAATTACGCAGCGTACCAGCCAGGTCACGGCATGAGAGGCATCATTGAGCAGAGCGCGGGTGCTGTCACTGCTGTGACGGAACGCCAGACCGAGGCCAATCGCCCACACCAGAATGCCAATGTAATTAGCCTGCATCAGCGCAGTAATCGGGTTGGCGACCATGCTCATCAGCAGCCCACGTAACACTTCGGTAATACCGGAAGGCGGAACGATTTCCGTGGTGCCCACCGCCAGCGTCAGCGTCTGCGGCACCAGATGACTGAACACCACCGCGACCACCGCCGCGAAAAAGGTGCTCAGCAGATAAAGTACAATAATCGGCCGGATATTGGATTTCTGGCCCTGCTGGTGGTTAGCAATCGAAGCGATCACCAGCATCAGTACCAGTAACGGGGCGACCGCTTTCAGCGCACTGACAAACAGTTCACCCAGCAGACCGACCGCAATGGCGGCATCGTGTGAAATCCAGGCGAGCGCCACACCGGCGATCAACCCAATCATGATTTGCTTCACCAGGCTTCCGGCGAGCAGCGTGCCCAGACGTGCGGAGAGAGTTTTCTGCATAATATTTTCTATATTTTGTCGCGGATGTAGTTTCAGACGCGATGTTTTGCATCGGCTAAAACGGTTTGCCCGGCGGAGTATAAGGAAAAGATTGGACGAGAAAAGAGAAAATTCTGTCACTGTGGAGCAGGTCAGATTTTTATTATGCTGGATAGTGGAAGTGTGACAGAGGGATGAAATGGCGCGACAGGCTGCCACAAAATAAAACAGGGGCATCCGCTGCCCCTGCAGGTAATTATGGTGCGAGCTTTTTCTGGTCTCTCTTGCGGTTAACCCAGGCATTAATCAGCAGGGTTGAGGCCAGAATGGCACCGACTACACCCAGCGAGATACCGACCGGAATATGGTAGAGGTCGACAATCAGCATCTTAAAGCCGATAAACACCAGCACAATCGCCAGACCATACTTCAGCATCGAGAAGCGTTCCGCCACGTTCGCCAGCAGGAAATACATGGCACGCAAACCCAGGATAGCGAACAGGTTTGAGGTCAGCACGATGAACGGGTCAGTGGTCACCGCGAAGATCGCCGGGATACTGTCGACGGCAAAGATTACGTCACTGAGTTCCACCATGATCAGCACCAGCAACAGTGGGGTTGCAAACAGTACGCCGTTTTTGCGGGTGAAAAACTTCTCGCCGTCGAGATCGTCGGTCATGCGTAAATGCTTACGCAACCAGCGTACTACCGGTTTGTCGCCGACCGCACCATCATCCTCTTTTGCCAGCGCCATCTTCACGCCCGTAAACAGCAGGAAGGCACCGAACACATAGAGGATCCAGCTGAATTGCGTGACCAGCCAGCTCCCCGCGAAGATCATGATAGTACGCAGAATGATAGCGCCTAATACTCCGTAGATCAGCACACGGCGCTGCAGGTTGGCCGGAATAGAGAAGTAGCTGAACAGCATCAGCCAGACGAAGACGTTATCCACCGCCAGCGCTTTTTCCAGCACGTAACCAGTCAGGAAAGCGAGTGTCTGCGTATTAGCAACTTCACGTCCCGCACTGCCCTCCAGGTACCACCAGAAGGCGGCGCTGAACAGCAGTGAGACGGAAACCCAGATCAGCGACCAGACAGCCGCCTGTTTGAAAGACATGGTCTGCGCGCCGCGGCGTCCCTGCAACAGCAGGTCGATAGCCAGCATGATAAGCACCACAACCGCAAAGCTGCCCCACAGTAAAGGCGTACCCACAGTTTGCATATTCGTATCCTGTCTTAAAAAGAAAAAAAACGGCTGAAGTCAGAAGACGTCAGCCGCTTATTTTTGTGTAAGCAAACCTCGCCTTCCGGCAAGGTCTCACTTACAACACAGAAATGGATTCCGGGTTGCCTGATGACCGGATGCTTTCGCAACGTAGTGACGATCAATCAGCTTACAAGTTACTCCCCTTTGCAGGAGGCTAAGTTACGGTTTAGCCGCACAGGAAGCAACCTATCTCAGACATATTTAGAAATATTTACACAGCAGCCTCATCGGCCGGGAAGATTACACCAGTCTGGCGACGAATTTCGGTCAGAAGCGCAGCGGTAATGCGCGAAACCTCTATTCCGGGATGGTCCACCTGGCGCTGCTCAACCAGCCGCGCAAACGCGGCCGCTTCATACAGCATGGTGTTGATATGCTGCGGCTCACTCAGCGCCTGCTTTTCAGCACCACGAGGAATAAAGGTCAGTTGCTGGCACTCAGAGAGCTTTTCAATCACCAGCGCGCCTGCTTCACCCTGAATCTCGCTGGGCAGGCTGGAATCACTCACCTTCGAATGCAGAATCGTCACGTCGAAATCGCCGTAGCTCAGCACGACTACGCCATGTGCGTCCACACCGCTCGCAAGCAGCGTCGCGGTAGCGTGCACCCGGTCTGGCCGGCCCCACAGCGCCACCGCTGAAGCCAGGCAATAATAGCCGATATCCATAATAGAGCCATTCGACCAGCGCGGATCAAAAGTATTGGGGTTCTCGCCGTTGAGATAGCGCGGATAGCGTGAAGAGTACTGGCAGTAACACAGCAGCGCTTTCCGCAGTTTACCCACGTCAGGCAGCGCCTGCTGCAGCCGCAGGAAATTTGGCAGGCTGGCGGTTTTAAATGCCTCAAACAGCACCACCTGATGCTCACGGGCGCAGGTGATCATCTGCTCCACTTCGGCCAGATTAGAGGCCAGTGGTTTTTCGCAAATCACATGCTTGCCGTGCGACATAAACAGCAGCGCCTGCTGGCAGTGCAGGGCGTTGGGGCTGGCCAGATAGACTGCATCAATCTCCGGGCTGGCGGCCAGGGCTTCCAGTGAGGTAAAGGTCTGTTTGCAGGGATAATCGGCAATAAAAGCGTCGGCCTGCTGCTGACTGCGTGAATAGACCGCACAGAGCTTCATTGCTCCGGTTTCATGAGCGGCATCAATAAACTGGCGTGTAATCCAGTTTGTTCCCACAATGGCAAAACGAATCACGTCATCTCTCCGGCAGCGTTAAAGCGGCAGAGTAACATCTCTCCGACGCGGTGCAATGGTGCCGGGCGGGCAGGGATTGATCCTGCGATCCGCATTCCAATAATATGCGGAGGCGATGATCTTTATGTATCAACCAGGGAGCGCAGGTGAAAGCAAGTAAGCACGCATTAAACTGGACCACACTTCTGATCGCCATTCCGGTCGGGTGCGCGGCGTCGCTGGTGACGCTGGCTTTTCGCGGCGTGATTGAACTGATCAACCATCTGCTGTTTGCCCGCAGTGGTGAGATTACCGACTCCCTGCATCTCTGGCCGTGGATCTTCTGGCCGCTGCTGGTGGGGGCGGGCGGCGTGCTGGCGGGTTATTTCCTGCGTTACGCGGTTGCCATCGAGCAGCAGCAGACGGTGAAAACAGATTATCTTGAAGTGATTAATGCCCGGCTTGATGCGGTGCCGACCAAAACGTCGCTGTTCCGTGCCCTGTCGTCGATTGCCAGTATCGGCAGCGGGGCATCGATCGGTAAAGAGGGGCCGATGGTGCAGCTCTCGGCATTGTGCGGCAGTGCGATTGGCCGCCTGTTACCGGCGTCTCTTAATCTGAAGAACAGTGACGTGGTGGCGATGGCCGCCGCAGCCGGCCTTGCGTCGGTCTATCATGCGCCGCTGGCCTCGGCGATTTTTGTGGCGGAAATTGCGTTTGGTATTTCTGCGTTGCAGCGGCTAATCCCTCTGATTATCGCCTCAGCAACGGCGGTGATGACCATGTGGACGCTGGGCTTTCGTAGCGCGCTCTATCCGCTGGCGGATGCAAACTTCGCCATGGATCTCAGTAGCCTACTGATGACGGTCGTCATTGGTTTGAGCGCCGGTCTGGCGGGCTGGATTCTGATTAAATGCATCGCCCGCAGCAAAGTGCTCTTCAGCCGGGTCGCCTCGCTGCCCGTGCGTCTGGGCGCGGGCGGCTTTGCGGTGGGCTTACTGGCATTGATCTCCACCGATATCCTCGGCAATGGCTACGAAGTCATCGTCAAAGTCATGGCGGGCGACTATCTGCTGCCAGGGCTGCTGCTTTTGCTGGTGCTGAAAACCCTCGCGACCAGCCTGTCGGTGGGGTCGAACGCCGTTGGCGGACTCTTTACGCCCTCGCTGCTGATTGGCGCGCTGCTTGGCGTCATTATCGCGACGCTGGGGGCGGCGTTACATCTGCCGCTCGGCAATGTGCTGCTCTATGCCGCGATTGGCATGGCGGCGGTGCTGGCGGCGGTGAGTCAGGCGCCGTTGATGGCGATGCTGATGGTGCTGGAGATGACGCTCAACAGCAGCCTGCTGTTTCCGCTGATGATCGCGACTGTGCTGGCGTCGATGGTGGTCTATCGTCTGCAATCCGCCAGTACTTATCCGGTCGTGAGTCATCACTTCAGCCGTTCAGAAGCGAAATATGACTTCGATAACATGCGCATAGCTGAGCTGATCATTCCCGGTGCGGCGTTGCAGCCGGAGGAGTCAGTCGGGCAGGCGCTGGCGGTCAGCTCGCTGAAGCGTGAACGCTATGTCTATGTCATCAATGCCGCAGGCGCTTTCCTCGGCGTGGTCTCGATTCATGAGATTTCGCGCCGGGTGCTGGCGCAGGAGATCACCCTGGACTCACCGGTACAATGCGTCATGGATCAGGATTTTCCGGTGATCTTTGAAAATCAGAGTATGCGTGAGGGCTGGGAGGCGTTTGCGGCAGTCACGCTGGAGCGACTGCCGGTGCTGAATAATCCTCAGGAGCGACGCTTTCTGGGGGCGCTGACCAAAACCAGCCTGATTCAGAAAGCGCAGGAGTTTCTTTAAGCTGCGTTGCCGCGCATCGCCTGGTCTGTCATCCACAGGCGGGCATCAAATTCGAGCTGGTGGTAATCCGGCTCCATATGGCAGCAGAGCTGGTAAAACGCCTTGTCGTGATCTTTCTCTTTCAGGTGTGCCAGCTCATGCACCACGATCATCCGCAGAAATGGCTCCGGTGCGAGACGGAAAAAGGTCGAGATGCGGATTTCCGCTTTCGCTTTAAGCTTGCCGCCCTGGATGCGCGAGATGGCCGTGTGCAGCCCAAGTGCATGCTTCATCACCTTGATTTTGTTATCCCACATCACTTTGCTGATTGGCGGCGCGTTGCGCATATAGCGGTTTTTCAGCGCCTGCGTGTAGTCATACAGCGCTTTATCACTCATCACATCATGGGTGTCAGGATAACGTTCCTGCAGAAACGCGCCTAAGCGCTGATGGGTGATCAGCGTCTGAACCTGCTCAAGAAGGGGGGCAGGGTAACCCTGAAGGTAGATCAGTGAGGACATTAGGGATTCCAGGCGAAAGACAGTATACTGCGCCCCCGATTTTGGGGCGAAAATCAACCAAAGTGTACCACGCCGGAGAATTCATGAGCCAACTTGAACTGAACGATCGCACACTGATCCTGCATCGCTTCCCGCAGATGCGTGACGAAAGTCCATTACAAGCCTGGGATGCGGCTGATGAATATCTGTTACAGCAGGCGCTGCCGGAAGGACCGGTGCTGGTCTTCAACGACAGTTTCGGGGCATTAACCTGCGCCCTGAATCCGCGCACCGTCTGGCATGTCAGCGACTCCTGGCTGAGCCAGCAGGCTGCCCGTCAGAACCTGACTTTCAATGCGCTGGACGACAGCGAGGTTCACTTTGTTGATAGCCTGGCAGAATTGCCTGCGGCCCCGGCGGCGGTGCTGATTAAGATCCCTAAAACCCTGGCGCTGCTGGAGCACCAACTGCGCGCTATTCGCGAAGTCGTCACACCCGATACGGTGATTCTGGCGGCGGCGCGCGCCAAAGAGATCCATAACTCAACCCTGCAGCTGTTCGAACAGATCATCGGTGAAACCAAAACCTCACTGGCGTGGAAAAAAGCACGCCTGATCTACAGCCAGTTCAGTAAGCCTCAACTGCGTGAAGCCACACCTGCACTGGTCTGGCCGCTGGATGGCACTCCTTATCAGATCCACAATTACGCCAATGTCTTCTCGCGTTCTTCGCTGGATATCGGCGCACGACTGTTTGTGCAGCATCTGCCGGAAAACATTGAAGGTGAGATTGTCGATCTGGGCTGTGGCAACGGTGTGGTAGGACTGGTGGCGCTGGAACAGAATCCGCAGGCCGAGGTGCATTTCCTTGATGAGTCTTACATGGCGGTCGCCTCCAGCAAGCTGAATGTGGAAATGAACCGTCCTGATGATCTGTCGCGCTGTCAGTTCGTGGTGAACAATGTGCTGAGCGGCTATCCGTCGGATCGGCTGCACGCGGTGCTGTGCAACCCGCCGTTCCACCAGCAACATGCCGTCACCGATCATCTGGCATGGCAGATGTTCCGCGATGCCAAACGCTGCCTTCAGTATGGCGGCGAGTTGCGCATTGTCGGCAACCGCCACCTCGATTATCACCACAAGCTGAAAAAGCTGTTCGGCAACTGCACACTGATCGCCTCTAACCAGAAATTTGTGGTGCTGCGCGCGGTGAAAATGCGCTAGTCAGACCGTTAAGGCCAGCTGCGTCGCCTGCGCGATGGCGCGGCGCGCATCCAGCTCCTGCGCGACATCTGCACCGCCTATTACCGTCACCACCTGTCCTTTTGCACGCAGCGCGGCTTCCAGCTCGCGCTGCGGCTCCTGTCCGGCACAGATAATCACGTTATCGACCGCCAGCAGCAGGGTTTCGCCGTTGCGCCGCAGGTGCAGGCCGCTGTCATCAATCGCCTGATACTCCACGCTACCCCACATCGCCACGCCACGCGCCTGCAGGCTGGCGCGATGGATCCAGCCGGTGGTTTTTGCCAGCCCGGCGCCCGGCTTACCCGACCGGCGCTGCAGCAGCCAGATTTGTCGTAACGCGTCAGGCGGTTCAGGCTTCATCACGCCGCCGCGCTGCGTCAGGCTGTGGTCGATGCCCCATTCCGCATAAAACGCCGCCAGATCCTCGTCATGTGACGGCTGCGACAGGTACTCCGCCACATCGAAGCCAATGCCGCCAGCCCCGATAATGGCGACCCGTTTACCCACCGGGCGCTTATCGCGCAGCACCGCCAGATAACTCAGCACGCAGGGGTGATCGATGCCCGGAATATCAGGTGTACGCGGCAGTATGCCGGTCGCCAGTATCACTTCGTCGGCATCACTCAGTTGATCCGGCGTGACCCGACAGCCGGTTTTAACCGTCACGCCCGCGGCCGCCAGTTGATGACGAAAATAGCGCAGCGTTTCGCTGAACTCAGATTTGCCGGGAATCTGCCGGGCAATATTGAACTGACCGCCGATCTCCGGCGCGGCCTCATAGAGCGTCACCCGATGTCCGCGCTGCGCCGCCTGCAGCGCATACGCCATTCCAGCCGGACCGGCACCCACCACTGCCAGCCTGCGCGGAGCGGTGCTGGCGATAACCGGCATCAGCGACTCATGACAGGCGCGCGGATTAACCAGGCAGGAGGTGATTTTGCCGGCGAACACCTGGTCAAGGCAGGCCTGATTACAGGCAATGCAGGTATTGATGCTGTCCGGTTCCCCGCGCTGTGCTTTGCTGACAAAGGCGGGATCGGCGAGGAAAGGGCGCGCCATCGAGACCATATCAGCACAGCCTGACTGCAACAGCTCCTCCGCGACGGCCGGATGGTTGATGCGGTTGGTGGCGATCACCGGTACTGAAACATGGGCACGCAGGCGCTGCGTCACCCAGGCAAAGGCCGCGCGCGGCACGCAGGTGGCGATGGTCGGGATGCGCGCTTCGTGCCAGCCAATGCCGGTATTGAACAGCGTAACGCCGCACTGCTCCAGCTCGCCAGCCAGCAGCAATGTCTCCTCCAGCGTACTGCCTTCTTCGACCAGGTCCAGCATTGAGAGCCGGAAGATGATGATAAAGGCGTCGCCGGTGGCGGCGCGAACCGCGCGGGTAATCGCCAGCGCGAACTGCATCCGCTGCCGGAAGTCACCGCCCCAGCGGTCGGCGCGCTGATTGGTGTGCTTCACCAGAAACTGATTAATCAGATAGCCTTCGGAACCCATAATCTCCACACCATCATAGCCCGCCTGCTGAGCCAGTCGGGCGCAGCGGGCAAAGTCATCAATGGTCTGTTCAATCGCCGCCTCGCTCATCGCCTGTGGCGTAAACGGATTAATCGGTGCCTGACGCGCTGAAGGCGCAACCAGATCGGGCTGATAGCTGTAACGGCCGGTATGCAGGATCTGCAGGGCGATTTTGCCCTGATGCTGATGCACTGCCTCCGTGATCTGACGGTGCCAGCTGCACTGCGTCTCGTCGGTGAGCATCGCGCCATGCGCGGTGGTGACGCCCTGCGCATTGGGGGCAATTCCCCCGGTGACAATCAGCGCGACGCCTTCCCGCGCCCGCTCGCCGTAAAACGCCGCCAGGCGGGCTGCGCCATCCGGATGCTCTTCCAGGCCGGTGTGCATTGATCCCATCAGAAAGCGGTTTTTCAGTCGGGTAAAGCCAAGGTCCAGCGGCGTAAACAGTGCAGGATAATCAGGATTGACGGACATGATAGTCACTCACAATAAAGTGGTCGGATGAGTTTACTCTAGCCACTTCTGCGTTAAAAAAAAGTGAAAGAATGTCAGGGTGTGAGTGAAATCATAAACATCGGCAGGTGAGTAGGGCGAGTGGCGCAGTGAGCCTGTGCCTTAAGTAACACCGCCTTCCGTGGCGTGCAGGGCTTGTGATGTTCCTGACGCTGAACCGCTAACGCCGCCGGATCCAGGAATAGCGCGATCGATATCCGCTGCCATGGTGGGTATTAAAGCGGTAGCTGGAACCGCTCTCGGCCATGCAGTAGGTGCAGACATTGACGTTATCGATCTGCGCGGCCGGCACGCCCGCGTTGACCAGCAACTGTATCGCCAGTGCGGGCAGATCGAACCAGACACCCTGCTGATGGGCAGCGGCCTGTGGACGTTGTGCTTGTGAATTTACCGGCTGGTTCCGGTGCCAGCGCAGCCCGGTGGCAAACGCCGGGTTCTGTGCAATCTCCGCCAGCTGCGGTTTGGCCAGCTCATAGCAGCAGGGGCCCATCGCCGGGCCGATCGCCACGACCAGGTCCTGCGGGTTGCAGCCTTGCTCGCCCAGTTTTTCCACGGCGCGGGTCAGCACACCCGCCAGCGTGCCCTTAAGTCCGGCATGCACCGCCGCCACGATCCGCTGTTGGCGGTCGGCGAACAGCACCGGCAGGCAATCGGCGGTGTAGACCGCCACAGGCCGCGTCCCGCTGCCGATCACGCCATCGGACTCACAGCTTTTGGGCGGAATGTTCTCACTATCGGTGACCACGGTTGCGCTGTGGCGCTGATGTCCATAGGCGGCATCGGCGGGAGGCGGCGCACCCGCTGGCTGAAACGCGTAATCGAGCCACTCCAGCGAATCGAGCAACGACGAGCGGGGGATCACGGCCATAAGAATCTCCTGTTATAACAGCGTGCGTTGGGCTGCCCACAGCTTACGTTAACTGCTACATTTTTGAAGCTTCTCCTCAGACCTTTCTCACCTTAAGGATGAAATGATGAAAACCTCCGCAAAACTTGCTGCATCCGGACTGGTCGCGCTGCTGCTTACCGGCTGCGCCTCGTCTTCACATCAGACCGCGCAACAGCAGCTCGGCCAGCAATCGGTGCTGGCTTTAAACTGGTTCCAGCAGTCTGGCGAATATCAGGCGCTGACCTGGCAGGCGTTTAATACTGCGCGCATGGCATTTGATCAGGCACCCTCGCTGACCGGCAAACCCAAAGCGGTGATTGTCGATCTGGATGAAACCATGCTGGATAACAGTGCCTACAGCGCATGGCAGGCGAAGAATGGCCAGCCGTTCAGCAGCAAAACCTGGTCAGCCTGGACGCAGGCGCGTCAGGCGAAAGCGGTGCCGGGCGCGGTTGAGTTCGCACGTCATGTCACAGAAAATGGCGGCACGCTGTTCTACGTGTCGAACCGCGATCAGAAAGATTACGCTGCCACGGTCGCCAATATGGAGCAGCTCGGCTTCCCCAGCGTCAGTGACAAAACGGTACGTCTGAATACCAACAGCTCCAACAAACAGGCGCGTTTCGATGCTATCAAAAATGCGGGCTATAACGTGGTGCTCTATGTCGGTGATAACCTGAACGATTTCGGTGGGGCGACCTGGCATAAAGGGAATCAGACGCGTCGTGATTTTGTTAATCTCAACCATCAGCAGTTTGGGACGCAGTTCATCGTGCTGCCGAACCCACTCTACGGCGACTGGGAGAGCGGAATGGCGGAAAACTACAATAAACTGACCCCGGAACAGCAGCTGTCGGTACGTGAATCACGCCTGCAAAGCTGGAACGGTAAATAATTCGTCAAGAAAAAGAGCCTGCTCGTTCAGGCTCTGTTTATAACTGGCCCTTATTTACTTACCTCCGTCACTATTTTCCTGCAAATTAAATTAATTATCTCTTGCTCCCTTCTTAACTCAATACAGGAATATCTGACTGGCTTAAACCAGTTAAGCCGGTTGATTGTGCTAATGGTTAATTTTTTAATTAAGAGGATTCCTGGTAAAAAGCACGCCGGTTGGTATGGCAGTGAATATCCCTTCACCTATTGCGTGTATTTATTTGTCAGCAATAACTTTAGTTAATTATTGTTATTTTTCCATTTAATTGATTTTACTGGTTTATTAACACTTCCTGCCTGCTGGCACCGATCTTTCCTGCTTAATAAAATTTACGTAGCTCTGACTCTTACTGACGGTGAATTGACAAAAAGCGTGATGTGAAAATGCTGTGAAATATTACTCGTGCATTGAAATTAGTTAGCGTCTATAACCTTTTTCTGTGACTCAGTTCTTATTTACCTGGCGGCTCACGCTTTATTTATGAGCCGATACACTTTGTGGTTAGCCAGGATGCGACATCCCGGTAGTAGAGAGAAGATGATTGTGACGACACTTAAACCCTTATTAGCGAAAAATCGCAGTTGGGCATTACAGCGCCGCCAGCGTAATCCGGATTATTTTAAAAAATTCCTTCATCAGCAAAAGCCACACTCACTCTGGATTGGGTGTTCTGATAGTCGCGTTCCGGCTGAGGTATTAACCGGCTCCCATCCTGGCGAACTCTTTGTGCATCGTAATATCGCCAATATGGTGATTGAGGACGACGACAATTTACTGAGCGTGCTGCAATACGCGCTCTTCTTTCTCGGCGTGAAACGCATTGTACTGAGCGGCCACTATGGCTGCGGCGGCGTGGAAGCCGCACAAAACCTGCCGGGCAGCGTGCTGGACGGACAGGAAAGCGCGCTGGCGAGACGCATTCAGACGCTGCGAAATGATATTCAGCAGGGGCTGGCAGAAAGTCCCGCCTCAGACGCCGCGCCGGGTGAACAGCTCGACCGGCTGGTTGAGGCCAACGTTAAGGCGCAATTCGCCAGACTGGTGAAATCTGAACCGGTCCGGCAAATCTGGCAATCGGGCCAGGAACTGGAGGTGTTTGGTTGTGTTTATGACCTGCGCACCGGCCATCTCAAAGAGCTGATTCATCAATCTGCAGAGGAACCTTCATTATGAACCTCGATACCCTGCGCCGCGACATCCCGGCGGGTCTGGTGGTGTTTCTGGTCGCCTTACCGCTTTGTCTTGGCATCGCCCAGGCCAGCGGGCTACCGCCATTTGCCGGTCTGCTGACCGGTGTCATTGGCGGCCTGGTGGTCACCTCGCTGAGCCCATCCCGGTTTGCCGTCAGCGGCCCGGCGGCGGGCCTGGTTACCATCGTCGTCGCCTCAATGGCGTCGCTAGGCAGCTTCCCGGCTTTTCTCACCGCCCTGATTATCGCCGGCGCACTGCAATGTCTGTTTGGCCTGCTGCGCGCGGGACGGTTTATTTCGCTGGTGCCGGGCAGCGTCATTAAAGGCATGCTGGCGGCGATCGGTTTGCTGCTCATCATGCAGCAGATCCCGGTGGCGCTGGGTGCCGCTGGCGATGCGGAGCTGGTGTCACTGGTGACCGGCGAGATGACCTTCTCGCTGCCCGCAATCCTGGTAGCGGGTGTTGGATTAGCCATTTTATGTCTCTGGACCACCGCGCCGGTGAAACGCATCAAAGCGCTGGCCTGGATCCCCGGCCCGCTGATTGCCGTGCTGATCGGCTGCCTGGCGACAGTGGCAGGAGGGCGACTCTTCCCTGAGATGACCCAGGGCCTGGCGCGTATTTCGCTGCCCGCTTTTGACAGCGTCTCCGCGCTGATGGCGGAGCTGGAAACGCCCGACTGGATGGCCTGGCAGAATCCACAGGTCTGGGTCGTTGCGGTAACGCTCGCACTGGTCGCCAGTCTGGAGACCCTGCTGAGTCAGGAGGCGCTGAAAAAACTGCGTCCTCAGACGCCCGCGCCGTCGCCCAATAAAGAGATGTTCGCGCAGGGTATCGGTAACCTGGCGGCCGGTTTTCTTGGCGCGATGCCGATAACGGCGGTGATTGTGCGCAGTTCAGTCAACGTCAGTGCGGGCGCACAGACCAAACTGTCGATCTTCATTCACGGTGTGCTTTTGCTGATTTGCGGCATGTGGTTCAGTGAGATGCTGAATGCCATTCCGCTGGCCAGCCTCGCTGCCGTGCTGCTCTATACCGGTTATAAACTGGCGACACCGCGACTGTTCGTTGAGCAGTTCCGGATGGGCGCACAGCAGTACGTGCCGTTTCTGGCCACCATCGTTGGGATTATCACGCTGGGTATGCTGGTCGGTATTGGCATCGGCATCGCCACCCAGATCCTCTACAGCATCTACAAGAGTCATCGCAACGCGTTGCAGCTTACCCGCTACGACGACCACTACGTGCTGCGCTTTCAGCAGAACCTGACGTTTATGCACAATCCAAAGTTACAGGGATTGCTGGATGAGATCCCGGAGAACAGTGTGGTCATCGTCGATAACGACAATGCAGAATATATCGATCCCGATGTCAAAGCGGTGCTGAAAGATTTTGGCGATAACGCAGACAAACGCGGTATTCGTCTGAGCCAGTGGCCGGTTGCGGTAAAATAGCGTTAAACGCAACGGTAAAGTCGTCAGAAAGGCAAAAATCGGATATCTCGGATATCCGATTTTTTTATTTGCGAGGCATAATAAGTCCCCAATTTTTACTGTCATCTGATGGCGTTAACCTTTTCAGGCTCACTTCCCTGAGTCAGCCCATGAAGGGGGTTTGATTGCCAGATGACGGTGAGAGTATCCAGGATTTAATCATTCTGACACCACGCGCCTGACCGGGCTGACGTGGACAGCCAGCCTCTCTGCGACAAGGTCCGGATGTATGCGCATACAGCTGTTTGAAGAGCACGACGCTAAGAAGAACGTATTTTCGCTGTTTTTAGTTACGTTGCTATTTAGCTTTATCGGCGGACACCTGCGCATCCCTCAGGAGCTGTCGCTGTTCTGGCCGGTCAACGCGATCGTTACTGGCGTCATCGTCCGGAATCCCTTTCTGCATCGAACCCGCTATTACCTGGCCGTTTTTGCTGCGATGGTGTTTAACGACACTGTTTTTTCGGGCTGGACGCTCTCTGCCTTTACCCTCAACCTGGCGAATCTTCTGTTTGTGCTGGTGGCGGTGACGCTGCTGGTAAAGCATCTTCAGCACGACTCCGGCAGCGAGCGTATTACCAATGTGCTGCGTATTTTCCCGGCCTGTTTGCTGGCCGCGCTGGCCTGTGCCAGCTGGGGCGCACTGGCTCAGCAGGCTGATTTCACGGCCGGACTGGCGACGGCGTGGGGGGAGTGGTTCAGTGAACAATTCTCCACCGGGCTGATGGTGCTGCCGTTTTTGCTGACGCGTGACTGGTCGTCTCTGTCACCCCGCCAGTTTTTACAGATGCGTAAGCTGGCACCGGTTATTGCCGTGATCCTTTCGATGATGATCGGGACGATGATGGGCGTTGCGGGCAGCCTGACGTTTCCGGTTCCGGCGCTGGTGTGGTGCGCCGTCGTGTTGCCGATGCCACTGACCAGCCTGGTGATTCTGCTGGCCGGTATTGCTGAGATCATTCTGGTCTCCCATGGAGTGATGAATATTCGGGGCGATGACACACTGCTGCCGATCAGCCATCTGACCTCAGCGCGGCTGGGCGTGGCGACCATCGCAATCAGCCCACTGATTGTTGCCGCGAGCATGGATGCAATCCGCCAGCTTAATCAGCGGCTGGCGCTGCGCGCGAACTACGATTTCCTGACCCGCCTGCTGTCACGTTCCGGCTTATATGAAAGCCTGCGTGCGGAGCCTATTTTCCCGGATCGCAAGGTGGGCGTGATCCTGCTGGATGTCGACTACTTCAAAGCGATTAATGACAATTTTGGTCACGATGCGGGTGACAGCGTACTGGAAGAGATTGGCCGCCGGATACAGCGTGTAGTGGGTAAGGCGGGGCGCATCTGTCGCTTTGGCGGAGAGGAGTTTGTCGTCGTGCTGTTCGATCAGAACCCCGAAAAGCTCTATTTCCTTGCCGAAAGCATCCGACAAAAGATGGCGAAAGAGAAGTTCTGGCTGCAGGGCAGTACCGCCACGGTAACCGTCAGCCTGGGGCTGGCCCATGGCAGTGCCGATGAGGCGACGGAATGGCACCGCGTGATTAACCGGCTGATCTCTGCGGCGGATAAAAACCTTTATCTGTCGAAGCGCAATGGCCGTAATCAGACTTCGCCGGTTAACTATCGCGGCATTACCAGCGACGTGGCATAGCGCCACGTCACCGGATTCGGTTCGGTCAGCTGACGCTACTTTTCAGGGTGCTGGCCTGCTGGTGGCGTTCAATCGCCAGGTCAATCAGACGAGTGATCAGATCCTGATAGCTCAGTCCGGCCGCCTGCCAGAGTTTCGGGTACATGCTGATATTGGTGAAACCAGGCAGGGTATTCACTTCATTGACGATAATCTCACCATCGTCCGTCAGGAATACATCCACGCGCGCCATGCCAAAGCACTCCAGCGCGGAGAAGACTTTGATGGCAACGTCACGAATTGCATCACTGGTTTCCTGTGCGATGGCCGCCGGGACCACCGTCTGCGCACCGCTCTCAGAGATATATTTGGTGTCATACGAGTAGAAGGCGTCATGCACCACCACTTCGCCGCAGGGGCTGGCTTCCGGCGCATCGTTGCCCAGCACCGCACACTCGATCTCCCGGCCTTTGATACCTTGCTCAATCAGCACTTTGCGGTCGAAAGAAAAGGCCAGCGCCAGCGCAGCATCAAACTCTTCAATGCTATCCACTTTGCTGACGCCAACTGATGATCCCTGGTTGGCGGGTTTGATAAACAGTGGAAGACCAAAGCGGGCAATGACTGCCTCTGCGTCCAGCTGTGCGCGCTGGCCCTGAGTGACGCTCAGCCATGGCGCGACATTAAGCCCGGCATCACGTAACAGGCGTTTGGTGAAATCTTTGTCCATGCTGACCGCAGAGCCCAGCACGTCAGAACCGACAAAAGGTAACGAGGCCATACGCAACAGGCCCTGCAGGGAACCATCTTCACCCAGCGTACCGTGCACGATAGGGAAAATGACGTCGATCTGCGACAGCGGATGGGCGTTGTGGCGGGTGATGATCTGCTGCTGCGTCGTACCCGGCACCAGCGCCACATCTTCAGCGGCATGATTCAGGGCGATCAGCGCCGGATTTTCAGCGTTAAGTAAGAAGTTAGACGCATCATTAAGACGCCAGTGTCCCTGTTTGTCGATGCCCAGCAACACCACGTCAAACCTGGTCTTGTCGATCGCCTCAAGGATATTTTTGGCCGACTGCAACGACACCTCATGCTCAGCCGATTTCCCGCCAAACACGATCCCTACCCGCAACTTTGTCATCTGTTTTGCCCACTGAAAAAATCAAAACCACAAGATAGCATGGGGTTTGCGCGGGTTAAATTACCTGAAATCTAAATGCTGGCGACAGGAATTGCGTCGTCAGGCTGTTTTAATCGCAGCCACCTTTTCTCCATACGGTGTAGACAGGTCCCAGGGATTACTTTGGAGGAAGAGCGGTTGCAGATCAGAAAGGATGAGAGATGACTAAATCTGACGATCGGGCAGAGGGCAATGCGGGATACCGCCGGGTAGGGCTGGAGGATAGTGCAACCCGTTGTCGCACCTCGCTCAGTACGATGTCGTGGGCGCTTTCGGGATAGTGTCCTGAATGTGGCGATGACGCCACATTCAGGACAATGACTGACGATTCGCGAGGCCGCTTGAAAAGATGAAAACTGTGAGCTGAGGTGCAACGATCAGTGGGGGAAGATGACTTCTGCCTGCCTCGCTTGTGTTCACACCAGCAGATAGGAAGAAGAGTACGTTTTCTCAGTTGCTCTCATCTTTATGCGGTACATCATTTCTTTTTGGGTCGGTCGTTATCTTGCATAAAGGTTTGTAGTCAAGACGTGAGACCTTTCTTCTATCCCTGACTGGCTTTCTCTCTTTTTGCTTCCCTGACGTGGCAGGCCACACGCTAAATAACTCTGAGAGTATTTCGAAAATCGGATGCATGGTTATGTTGCTCTCGTCTTCAGGTCAGGCAATGCCAATGACTTTAACATGAAGCTAACATTTAATGAGCTGGATTAATGAGAGGCGTTTAGGGTTAGTTACAGGTGAGAAGCCGGGTCGCTGTTCCCGGCCTCAGCCATTATTGATGCGTCATGGATTCTTTGAAACCGTCTACCGATTCTGCTGTGTGGCGCCGGCCCTGTCATTGAGGATAAAGGCTGGCAGAAGGGACGACTATTCACGGCCTTGATTCGGGCTGCTCAGGATAATCAGTTGAGGATTTCCCATGGCAGTGAAAATGCATCGCCATATTACCGCCTCTCGAAAAGCCAGATACAAAAAAACCGCTTCAATGAGCGGCTTAAGCATATGTTTTCATATGATAAATTTGGTGGCCCCTGCTGGGCTTGAACCAGCGACCAAGCGATTATGAGTCCCAATTCGAAACGAGTGAAATCAGTAACTTACTGATTATTAGGTTTTCTTTAGACCGAATAGTGATGAAAAGTGGCATATAGCGTTGCGCTCTGCTGCCACTTTGCTGCCATTTTAATCCAACCAAAATGTAGATGATTGACGGTATAATTTCGTTGACAGTCAAAAAAAACATTAAAATCCGGTTAAAATTTGCCGATATTAGTATTTTACTAATTCGTATTTAGGTATATTAGTCAAAATTGTAATTAAATCAAAGGAGTAATTATGTCAAGCCTTAGGGATATGGAAGAACTTATTAGTGATATAGTTGATGTTGAGTTGAAAGAATACATGCGGGAAGCATTAACTTGCTATATGACCGGAGCACATCGAGCATGTGTCGTACTTTCATTTATTGCTATTTTTGAAGATCTATTCAAAAAGTTAGACGGGATGGCTACAACAAATAGAGTAGCTAGAGCAATTTTTATAGAAATCTCTAAAAAAAGAGATGAGCAAAAAGTTTATGAAAGTGATTTGCTTAATAAGTTGAAAGCTGAAAAAATAATTACAGAAATTGATGCGGATTTCCTTTCAGTACTAAGAACGCTCAGAAATAAAGCAGCACATCCTTCAGGCCATAAGCCCACTGCTGAAGAAGCTCGATACGTTTATTCTGAAACTATACATAGATTTCTATCTAAGCCAGTTTTATCAACAACTCAGGTTGCCGACCAAATCCTATCTAAGTTGACTAACTCATATTTATTCCCGACGTCAAACATTCAAGATCATGCTACAGTAGTAAATGAAGGTGTTAAAAACCTGCATCATGATGGGTATTCATATCTCCTAAAAAAACTAATCGAGTCACTCGACAATGCAAATGAACAAATAAAATTAAATGCGAAAAGATATCTCTTGGGTTTATCCATTAAACCTCTAAATGATGATGTCCTTGAGCAGATAAAAAAGCAACTTTTAATTGAATGTAGTACTGATGAAAGTAAAAGGCAATGCTTGATGGAGTGTATTTCAACCAATGGTAATCTACTCAAAAATATAGATGAAATTGTTTATTTGAGATTGAACAAAATGTTTGAGGACACTATTTCAGTTACAAAACCCTCTGATCAACATACATACTTAAGGCACCCTGTCCAAATTGCTAATAGTATTATTGGTTTAGATGCGATGGTCATTGACAGATGCTTTAAGTCTAGCCTTGCCGAAGTTTTTGAGACATACAAATTAAGCCCGGTATTAATGAAACATGTTAAAGGGCATGAATGGGCTAAAGATAAAGTTATACAATCAATTTTTGACCAGGCAGGCTCTTCGACTTTCTCCGAGGCAAACTCTTTTGCACAGAGTGCAAGCTCATATGATGGTGATATCTCAATTTTAATGGATGATTTAAATTGTTTTGAACTTATAATTCACATTTGTACAGCAGGCGACTGGGGAGCGTTTGGGGCTGAAGGGATGATGAAAGGGAAGTTTAATAATATTCCAAGGATTAAGGAAAAGGCAATTAAAGCTTTGAAAGATAATAATGATAATTGCCAGCAGGTGATTGAAAGAATCAGGCCATCAATTGGTAAAGCAGAAGATTTTGAGGGGAGTTATTTTTAATTTATGCGGCAAAAACAGAGAGCGTGGTTAACGCTCTCTGTTCGAAAATTAAGGTCTATTTAATTTAAAGTTTGCTGTATTATTGAGTTTAAATAATCTGACATTAACCGTTGTTTCGCGAAAATTAATTCCATTTTTACTTTCAAAGATTCATTTTCTAATTCGCTTATTTTAGTTTTGCATTCGTAGTCAATATTTATTTTTTTAAATCTATCCTTGTGATCATCAGTTGCTTTTTTGGATTCACACTTTTGGTTGGCAAGTGTGATTCTGTCATTTATTTTATTTAATGTATAATCATGCGTCTCTTTTTTATTAGAGTAATCTATAAATAACTTAGGGCTTTCCTTTTTGATGTTTTTCTTAAGGTTAACTTTATCTTTGATGTTGAGCTCTCGTAGGTTGTACGATTCAGCTATTTTATTAAAGCACTGTGATATATTGTTGGCGCTAGACAGTGATTTATAACATTCGGAGTAAGACAGTGATGTAAATTGTGATAGTAGGTGTACTCTTAATTCTGAGTATTGTTCGGAGAATTTACCTTGTACTATTTTAAGATTTGATTTAGCTGTGAGAGCTTCGTCCTTTGCTTGGTTGACGTCCTTCGAAAGCTGACTTAGTTCCATCGTTTTTTCATTCAAAGTTTCGTTAAGTTCTAAGAGCTTTTTGTCTTTTTTTCAAGTTCAAGAGTCTTTTTTGCTATTTCTTCATCAAGTAGTGATTTCTGATAAACAGGAAGTACGGTATAAAAATAACCAAAGGCTGCTAGTGCTAGAACTCCTATTTGTGAAAAATTCGCAATTCTTGTTGACCAGACATCTAACTTTGACATGTAACAATCCTGATTTTTGAGAGAATTAAACTTTAAATAATGTTAATTAGTGGATTCAGATTCTTAGCTTCATATAAATGTTCTGGAGCAAAATGTGCATAACGCATAGTCACTTTGATATCCGTATGTCCCAAAATTCGCTGAAGCACGAGAATGTTGCCGCCGTTCATCATGAAATGAGAAGCGAAGGTATGTCTTAAGACATGCGTCAGTTGTCCAGCTGGTGTTTCGATGCCAGCACGTTGCATAGCCTTTCTAAAAGCTGAATAGCATGGTTTAAAGAGCAACTGCGATTTCCTGCTCGATGGCAGTTCAGCTTGTAACTTTTCAGTTATCGGCACCGCGCGGTTTTTCTTACCTTTAGTTTTAACGTAGATGATTTGACCGGCGCGGATTTGATTGCCCTTCAAGCCTTCGGCTTCACTCCATCGTGCTCCTGTTGCCAGGCAAATTTTCACAATGGTCGTCAGATCTTTAGATCGGCTGTTCTCACACTCGGCGAGGAGGGTTCTGATTTCCTCAATGGTGAGATAGGCCATCTCCGATTCACTGATTTTAAACTCTCGCACGTTCTCTAACGGATTGGGTGCGGTCCATTCATCTAACCGGCGTAGTTCGTTAAACATCGCCCTGAAATATGCCAGCTCTAAATTAACAGTGCGCGGCGTAACCGTCTTCACTCGGCTGGAGCGGGTGATCTTCCCGCTTAAACGCTGCTCGCGATAAGACGCAAAAATTTTCGCGTTGAACTCGGTTGCGAGTGGGTTTCCCATTGCCTCGCAGGCGAACGCCATTGTGGTTCGCCGCTTCTCACCATCCGCCAAGGTAATGCCATGCGTGTTGAACCACAATTCAACCAGCTCTATTACCCGCCGCTTATCTGCTTTCTCTCCTAGCCAGGGCTTATCTTGAGCTTGCTCTTTTACGAACTTCTCAAAAGATTGCGCTTCACCTTTAGTGACGAACTGGCGGCGAATCCTTTTGCCGTCGCGGCCGTTTGGGAAAACTTGTGCCTGCCATTTCCCGTTGGGTAATTTACTGATCGCCATGCTGTGCCTTTATAGATACTCAGTGCGGGCAACGACTTTCCCCAATACCTTTATGTCATCTGCTTTGCATTCGAATGAGGCTTTTCCGTTCTCAACGCGAATACGTCCTCCAGGAAAACGATATAGCTCCTTAACGCTGATGAGCTTATCGATCTCGATGAGCCACAGACCATCTGTGATCTCTGCGACAGTCATATCAACCAGGTAGTTCTGCTTCTCAAAATGGACTAATAACGGGGCTTTAATATCACTGGGCAAGAGTTGCGCATCATATTCAACCCAATCAGATGATGAAAATTTCCCATTTGTGATTTTTTTAAATTGGATTTTAGTTGATGAAGCATCTTGGTTTGTGATGTTTGAATCCCCGCGGCCATATGTCAGCCACTCTAACGAAGTACCGGTTTCCATAGAGCAAATCAGAACCCAGTCAGCAGGAAAGTTCCCACGCATTATGCGGTTAGCCATAGTACTTTGAGACACATTCAAATGGCGGCAAAGTGCTTGTCGCGATGAAAAACCATATGCCTGAACGATACGTTCAATGGGATCTTTGCCACCCACTGGTAAAGCTGGTGCTTTACGACTCGTAAAATCTTTCGTTGACCTTTCCAATTTGTGATCCTAATATTCACTCGTCGTATCAAGACGTGTTTAATAGTGATGAATAGAGTTGGCTAAAACTCAACAGAGGATAGTGCATCATGACCCGTAAACTTTCAATGCGCCCATCAATCAATCTCGTGATTTCGGAACCCTACATTACCGTAGAAGAGTTCTGCCGCCGCACTGGTTACAAGGAAGGCACCGTACGCCAGATGTACCGCGAGAACCGCCTGCCCATCAGGAAGAAAGAAGGCGTTAACGGTCTCATCGAGATCAACATGGTTGCATTGACGATTGAAGCGGCCGCTGGCTGTGAAATCACAATGCAGGCTTGATGCATCCATATTGGGATAGCAGAAGGGAATTATCATGTTTGATTTTCGAGTCTCCACACATAGCCATTTCGATGATGCGTGCCGGGCATTTGCACTGACGCACAACATCATTCAGCTGGCTAATAAAGCCGGGCTGAATCCACAGACCATCCGTAACAAACTCAATCCGGAACAGGTTCACCAGTTAACCGTTCGTGAAATGCTGCTACTGACCGATCTGACCGAAGACGCAACGCTGATTGACGGCGCGCTGGCGCAGCTGCATTGCCTGCCATGCGTACCTGTTAACGAAATGGCGCAGGAGAATCTACCTGCTTATGTACTGAAAGCCACTGCCGAAGTAGGGCTGTTAGCTGCGGGCGTAGTGAGCCAGGAGCAATTAACAGCATCCTGCCGCCGTGGTCTGGTTCAGAACGTACACGCAGGGATCCGCTGCCTGACTCTGGCAGCACTGGCGGTTCAGGCACGAGTGCATTCTAACCCTGCACTTTCGGGTACTGCTGATGTGTTAAGTGGTATCGGTGCATCAATCGGGATGGTGTGAGGTAATTATGATCAAAGTATTGACCTACCAATTTAATTTACAAGGTAAGCGCGCAGAGGTTAAAGATTCGGATGTTGCGTTGTGCTTTCCATCCATTTCAGGTGATGGCAGTTATTTCTTTACTCTAAAAGATGGTACGAGGTTTCGCGGTGAAGAAGTCAAAGAAGTGATACGTAATAAAGTATCACCTCTTACATATATTTAATTGTTGTACCTGTTAACCCATTTTTCAATAGCGTTCATGAAAATGTGCTGGTTGTCAGAGCCGGGCGTAAGTTTGTTTAACTCACTGCGAACGGCAGAGTAGAAAAGAGAGTGATCATGTTTTTTATTAGTGAAGTAAGCGTTAAGAAGTCCTGAAATAACCATATTTTGAATTTCAACTTCGGAGCGGAGTTGCTGAAGGTTTTTCTCCAGGAGTTCGAAGCGTTCTATTTCTTTCTCATTCAGCATTTGCACCTCATGTCGTAATAGATAATGGAGTGAGGATTATGCAGGTTTTTGTAAGATTTTTGAAACAACAGTCACCACCACAGCAGTTACAAGCTTTAGGGCATGGCTGGATTGAAACTAAAACAGGCCAGCGCTGGCATCCGGCAATATCACAGGCCGAACTGCTGGCAAGATTAACCGGTAAGAGGAAAGAACCATGGGTTACAAGGTTGAAAGTGTCACTGTTCAGATGAATGCAGGACAGCGCGCTAGTGCGCTTAACCATATCTCTGCGCTTCGCACCATGATGTACGGCGATTGCAGCCACGAACTTAAACGCTTTATCGCAGACATGCGGAATAAGCGCGATCACCAGTCTGAACAGAATGGCCGCGCACTGAGCGCAATTTTCTTCCTGGCTAATATCAGCAAAGAACGTCACAGCGTTGATTTCAGTGAACTGACGAGTGACGAAAAAACGGCGCTGATTAGTGCAATGAATCACCTTCGCGCAGTCGTGAGTTTATTCCCAAAGAATCTGACGTTACCTAATTAATTAACCTAGCGGAATTAAATGGCGTAAACCCGCCGGGTATTCTTTTGCCCGAATTCAGGAGAAAGAGAAATGCGAAATATCCAAACCCGTAATTTTAAAGCTGACGACGACGCGCTTAATGCCCTGCTGATCAAGGCAAAAACTGAGCAGCGTTCTGATGATGCGTTGTCTGTTTCTATCCGTCTGGCCGCAATGGCAATTCATGCTCGCCAGAAGGAAATGTCTGCAGCAGAAATTATCGAACTGCTGGATAAAGAGGCTGAGCGCTTTGAGAACCAGGCACAGGAGATGCACTGATGGCCGACTCAATGGATCTGGTACAGCAGCGCGTGCAGGAAGAGCTGGCGCGCAATCTGGCTAACGCTACTCATCGTCCTGCGGGGGCGAGTGAATTTTTCTGCCTCACGTGCGGCGAAGAAATCCCGGAGCAGCGCCGCCGCGCACTGCCGGGCGTTTCCCTCTGCGTGACCTGCAAACAGATCAGTGAGCTGAAAAGCTTGCACTACAAAGGGGTGGCGTTATGAGCACCATCCTGAGGTGGGCAGGCAGTAAGTCCGGCCTTGCTGCCGAAGAAGGTAAGTGCGCCATGCAGACCATTGTCGTCTTTGAGCATATGGCTTCACTGTGACCGATATTGCCGTAAACGCTGTTGAGTTTAATGGTGCCTATCACGCTGCCCTGAAAATGCAGCGTGAGAATTATGGCATCAGAATGCCGCGTGACATGACCCTGGCTGAGCTGAAGCTGTGGAACGTCAATCCCGACGACCACAGCTGGCGCAGCCAGTACCTGCATGACATGCCAGACTACCTGGCCGGGTACTTCGCTGACCGCTATCAAAAAATCCTTTCAGGAAAGCATGGCCGTCGACGAGCCAATGCGTTTCTGCGCCAGACCATCGGCCAGAGCGTATTGCCACGTCTGCAGCTCGTACGCAGTCGCTACCGGTTGAACGATGCGGCGCAGTTTGAGTTGCCCTTTATCAGACAGCTTGATCGCCTTCCGACGCTGGACCGCCAGGATATTCGCGATCTGGCTTATAAGGTGGCCTCCTTCCTGTCACAAAGTCTGGTTGAGTTCGTTGATAAGGTCTCCATGCCACATGAGGCGGACGAACTGGCTGTGACGCTCACCGGGTACCGTTACATCGCTGAACTTGCTGCGCTGACAGGGACGCAGCCACCTTACTGGGCAGAGTTCTGTTCCGCTAAATGTGAACTGCCTCTGCGCAAAGCTCAATCCGGTCTGCTTCGCATGATGGCGCCTGAATGGTGGCGTGGCCGCCTGAAGCAGATGCGCGATTTACAGCGTGAACACATGGCCATTGCGGTAGGGCAGGTACAGAAAGCCGCATCACCTTACGTTTCCCGCAGCACGCTGGCCGAATGGATTGAGCAGAAAAAACGTAACCGCGAATTCTTCAAACGTTTTGATCTCATCAATCAGGAGGGGGACCGAATTGCGCTGGATGAAATGGTCAACCGCAGCGTGTCAAATCCGGCAATACGCCGCCGCGAACTGATGACCCGAATGCGCGGGTTCGAAGATGTCGCCAACGAGACAGGGTGCGTAGGTGAGTTTTATACAATCACTGCACCATCACGTTATCACGCAGCTTATAGCCAGGGCGGCTTTGTTTCTCAGTGGAACGGCTCTAGCCCGCGTGACACCCAACGTTATCTCTGCCGCGTATGGGCGCGGATCCGCGCGGCACTGTCCCGTGAAGATATTCATGTCTTCGGTTTTCGCGTTGTTGAACCTCACCACGACGGCACGCCGCACTGGCACATGCTGCTGTTTATGCGTCCTGAAAACGTCCAGCGGGTTCAGCAAATCATGCGTGATCAGGCTTACAAAGAGGATTCCGGGGAACTGACCTCGCCGCAGGCACGGAAAGCACGATTTCATGCTGAGCCAATCGACCCTGAGAAGGGCAGTGCTACAGGCTATATCGCCAAATACATTTCAAAAAATATCGACGGTTACGCGATGGAAGGTGAGAAAGATGATGAAACCGGCGCAAATATGCGCGACATGGCTAAGGCCGTTTCAGCATGGGCTTCACGCTGGCGTATTCGTCAGTTTCAGCAGATTGGCGGTGCGCCTGTGACTGTCTGGCGTGAGCTACGTCGTATGGGGGATACACGTTTGCCAGATAAGCAGATGGATGCGGTGCTGGCGTCAGCTTCTGTTGCCAGCTGTTGGGCGTCCTATACGATGGCGCAGGGCGGGCCATTAGTAGCGCGTGAGGATTTAGTGATCCGTCTTTGCTACGAACTTACGGAAATGGGCAATGAGTACGGCGAAGATGTTCAGCGGGTGCAGGGTATCTATTCGCCAATGGTGCCGGATTCAGAAGTCATGACGCGCCTGGTCAAATGGGAAAAGGTCGCTAAATTGGCCGAAGCGCCAGCGGAGGCTGGTTTTTTTGGCGGCATCGCCGCCCCTTGGAGTTCTGTCAATAACTGTACGGGGCAGCAGCGTCGACTGTTAGAGCTGGAACTAAAAGCCCGGAGGTTTAACAGTGATGAATATGAAATTGAGCTGTTGCTTAAGGGCTGTAGCCTCAATGCAGGTGCTGGAATGCGGCTTTTCTACCGGAACGGCAGACTACAGGAAGAACCATACTGATCTGACAAGGTTCAGATCAATCCCATTGATACATAAAAATAGTTTCAATTCCGGTTGGATTTTCTATACTGTATGCATAAACAGTAGTTGTAGGCAGAGGAGGGAACATGCAGGACTATCTTTTGGAGTCGGTGAAGCTTCAGCGTATTGATTTCTTTTTAAAACTTGTTGCTGTCAGTGATTGTAGTGATCAAGAAAAACGCATGGCAATTGAGTGGGTTTCCGAACTCACAGATGAGTTAATGGCGCGTCTGCGAAAGCATGAATACAGCCTTTCGATGAACCAGGCTGAATGAAAAAAGGCCCAACATAACTGCGAGCCGTGAGTGCATGACCATGCTGCATGAAATCGCATGATCCCAAAAGGATCTCTGATGCTCAGGCCCGCCAGTATTGGCGGGCCTTTGTATATGTCATGCACCTGCATGAAAACCGCTGCATAAAGCGCGCAGGCGTGGCGGGGCTACGAGCGCGCGCTACAAATTGCTGGCAGTAGCCAAAACGTTTAAGAAGCACTAGAATTGGAAAATAGGCAACATAAAAAATAATGACAAATATTGTCGTCACGAATGGGGTGTATTTTGATATTTTTTACAAGTAAATACTTTGTGGCGATCGGTATCCCTCTGTTATTGATCCTGTGCGGCGCAATAATAAAAAAACTGGTAAGAAGTACTTCATGGACGAGAAAGGATTTTTATTTTGGTAGTGAGCTTACTTTAACTGCACTTGGTGCTGCATTATTAAATTTATATGATTTGGCTAATGCCGCTAAAGGTAAAATAAGCTCATTAAAAGATAACCTCCTACAGCTTTTTTCAATTAATGCTGGTTTTGTGCTTTTTTCGTTAGTGATTTTATTGGTTCTGGTGGCTTTGCATCAGGACTGGGAAAATAGGACCGGCAACGTCACAGGCCAGTTTTTAAGGTTGACAGTCGCGGGGAATCTAATCGGAATTTTTATGTTCGCTTGCTTTGTTATATGGGTAAAAGGTGTTTAAATGAAACTTAATAAAATTATCTATATAGGTTCTTTTCTGTGTGTATTATTTGGTGCTATAGTTGCTTTTATGCCATATTTTTTCGATTTTTTAAATGGGCAAGATGAAAAGACATTAAATTATATATTTGCATTCTCATTAAGTTATGTTGGGTTGGCTGTTTTGGTTGTTTTCAAAATACGGGAAAAAAGAAAGTTGAGGCTAAATAAGATAAATAAGGTTTTCCTTGTTTATTCACCTAATGATTTAGATAAAGTTTCACCAGTAGCACATAAACTTAAAGAATTAGGATTTGAAATTTGGTTTAGTGCTGAGGATTTACTGCCGGGCCAAATAATTAATAAAAAAATACAATCAGTTTTAGATGATAGTTTTGCGGCTATTCTTTTTGCATCTTCATCAGGATTTTCTGAATTTGGAGAAAAAGAAATAGATTACTTATTAAAAAATCGAAGCGTAAAGGACGATAGGTTTATACCAATATTACCAGTCTTAATGGAAGGTGGAACGTTACCGCCAAGCTTGCAAAGTGTAATGTTTATCAGATATGAAGATGATAAGCTAATTGATAAGCTAGCAGAATCATTGAATAAATTAAAAAGTAAGTGATTGTGTTTTTATTGTTGTTGATTTGCACATGGCCACTTTTAAAATGGCTATGTGCATTATTTTTTTAGAAGCGTTTGATGTTTGTGTTTAAGCTAATCAAACATTAAGGTCATAACTTCTGAACTTAATTACTTCTTCATTTAAATAGTGGTTTAGCTCTTCAAATCGCCTCTGCAACGGCATAAGTTCATTACGCACAAACACTTTACTGGCCTTCTCAATGTCACCAAATCCCCCAACATTATTCGGCATAATCCCCATCAGCTGCGGTGGAACGCGATGCACGGCCAGCATGTCGTCGCGGCTCACGTTTTTGATGTTCAGGAATTCATCCTTTGCCGCCACCTCAGACAGCGGAATGATCTGAATGCCGTCCTTTTTCCCGTTCGGGCTGTACATAAACAGGTTGCGGAAGTTGCCAGGGCCCTTTGCGCTTTTCATGGCACCGCGGATATTGTCCACGTCCTGCTGGCTCTGCGCCGGGTCGGTCATGTACATGATGAAACCCGCATGGCTGCCGTTAAGGTAATACTTGCGGCGGAACAGCGTAGCCGATTCGTTTAGCAGCGCCGACGGGATGGCAGACAGGTAGCCCGGCAGGCCGTAAATCTCCTGATTGATGTCCGGCTCCATCAGGTGGAAGACACTGCCCTTCTCAAACTCATACGGCTCGGTGTTAATGCCATAGTGCGCATACCAGTACGTCTCCAGGTCAAGGCCGCGCCGGGTGAACTTTGCCAGCGACGGCTCCAGCTTCAGCGTGTTACCGAGGCGGCTGGTCCGCTTCTCCAGGTAGGCATTGCCGAAAATCAGGTAATCCAGCGCAAAGCGGCTGAACGCCTGCTGACTCAGCAGCGGGTGCGGGATAAAGGTACTCGCCAGAATGTTGCACTTAACGCTGATGGGTGAGCTGTGATGCACTGCGGCCCGGAACGTGCGCGCCAGCCCGTCAACGCTTACCGGCGGTTCATACCAGCGATCATTGATAACGCACTCCACGTAGTCCAGCAGTTCGCGGCGGTCCAGCACCGGAATCGGGTCGCCAAAGGTAAACGCCTCCGACGCTGCCCCGCTGGTCATGTTATCCGGCTGCGGCACGGGCTGGGTGCGGGTGCGGTTCCTGCGTTTGCTCATTAATAAATCTCCACAATGTTCTGCGTGTGTGCCGCCTGTCCCTGCAGCGGCTCGTTTGCCAGCGCGTGCATGGTCGCCCAGGCTAAATCGCCGTGGCTGACTTCCTCGCTGCGGCTGGTTTCATAGGTCGGACGGTTACCGCTGGCCGTGGTGGCCTTGCGGATAGACATGAATGACTGCGCGATGTCGAGGTGGCTGGCGTCAAACTCCAGCCGCCCGCTGGCGATGGTGTCGTAAGCCTTAAGCACCAGGGCGTTTTTAACGTTCGGGTTATAGACAAACTCCTTCACCTGCGGGAAAAATGCTTTGACGTTCTCGTATACGCCCAGCCCGACGCCGGTGGAGTCGATGCCGATATAGGTGACGTTATACTGCTGCGTCAGCGTTCTGATGGCATCGGCCTGCGCCCGGAAGTCCATCCCGCGCCACTGGTGGCGCTCAAGGATGCGGAACTTACCGCCCGGCACGGCAGGCGGTGCCATGACCACACATCCGGCGCTGTCGCCGTTCTGCGTTCCCTTCGCAGGGTCATAGCCGATCCAGACCTCTTTCCAGCCGAACGGCCGCAGCGCCAGCGCTTCAAAGTCGGTCCAGACTTCCCAACTGTCCACCATGCACTTCTGCAGCATGGCCAGCTGGAACACCGACGCCAGATCGTCCATAAAGACGCACATCAGCAGGTTCTGGTAATCCTCCGGGCTGTAGCGCGTGCGCAGTTGCTCCAGGTCAAACAGGTCACACCCGCCGCGCACCGCATCTTCAACCGTGACAATCTGGCGAAACTGGCCGTCTTCGCAGAGGCGACCGGCGGCCAGTGACTGATGGCTGAGGTCGATATCAACCCTGTCCGCTTTGGCCCGGCCCTTGTTGAACTGCGAACCGGACCAGAACGGATAGGCGCTGTGTGTGAGGCTGGACGGGGTGGAAAAGTAGGTTTCGCGCCACTTCTTGTGCAGCGCCATGCCGGACGCCACTTTCTGCAGTTCCTGAAACTTCGGGATCCAGAAATATTCATCCAGGTACAGATTGCCGTGATAGCTCTGCGCGGTGCGGGCGTTGGTGCCCAGGAAATACAGGCACGCGCCGTTACTGAGCGTCATCGGGTCGCCCTTCAGGTCTACGTCCACCTCGCGGGCAAATTCAATGATGTACTGCTTGAATACGTGCGCCTGCGCCTTACTGGCTGACAGGAAAATCTGATTACGCCCGGTGGTCAGCGCATCGATCAACGCCTCGCGGGCAAAAAAGAAGGTGGCCCCGATCTGGCGCGACTTCAGCAGGTTGCGGACTGAATACTTATTTCCGGCCTCCCACCACTGGCGCTGATAGCCGAACATCGAGCCGTGGAAAACCTCCTGCAGCTTCTCAATCTGTTCGTCGCTGAACAGGTTCTTTTCCGGGGGCTTACGAGGGCCTTTGTTGCGGTTCTCCACGTTCGGGTTCAGGTCCGCTTCATTGCCGCCGTTGCTGAATTTGCCGATCCGGGCATGGCGCTCGGACTGACGCGCCAGCAGGTCGATTTCCTTAAAGTCCTTACCTTCCTTCTGCTCCTTCATGATGAGCTGGCAGTAGCGTGCGGCAGTGGTCAGTTGCATCTGATCCAGCGGGCCATAGTCGCCCCACCTGTCGCGCTTCTTCCAGCTGTGAACGGTTGCGGGTTTCTCTCCCAGCATTTCAGCAATGCGGGCGATGCGGTATCCCTGAAAGTACAGCAGTAAAGCCTGCCTGCGGGGATCGAGGTCGTCGGGGGCGGGTGTCATGTTCATGCAGCCAAAATACGGCCCCGCCGCTTCCTTTTCCGCCATCCCTCATTGTGTGGTTTCCCGCACAACGTCCGCGCGTTGTTTCGATACCCCTGCCGCCGCAACCATAGAGCTTCACAGAGTTTTACTGACCGGAGCCTGGACAATGGCAAAGAAAGCAAAGCGTTTTCGTATCGGGGTGGAAGGTGCCACCACGGACGGGCGCACCATCGAGCGCAGCTGGCTTGAACAGATGGCGGCAAATTACAGCCCTGAGCTGTACACCGCCGTGATCAACATGGAGCACATCAAGGGCTATACGCCTGACAGCCCGTTTCGCCGCTTTGGCGTAGTGGAAGCGCTGGACGCTGAAGAAATCAGTGACGGCCCGCTGAAAGGCAAGCTGGGGCTGTATGCCCTGATCAACCCGACTGACGAGCTGGTCACGCTGACCGGCACCATGCAGAAAATCTTCACCTCTATGGAAATCCGCCCGGAGTTCGCGGACACCGGCGCGGCCTATCTGATTGGCCTGGCCGTTACCGACGATCCGGCCAGCCTCGGCACGGAAATGCTGCAGTTCAGCGCCAGCGCCGGAGCGAACCCGCTGGCAAACCGCAAGCAGCATCCTGACAACGTTTTCTCTGCCGCTGAAGAAACTCTGATCGAGTTTGAGGACGTGGCAGATGAAAAACCCGCCCTCTTTACCCGCATTAAGGCGATGTTCAGCAGACAGCAGCAGACCGACGCGGCCCGCTTCAGCGACGTGCATCAGGCCGTTGAGCTGATTGCCACCGAGCAGCAGGACCTGAGCGCGCGCATTGAAACGGCGCTGAGCGAACAGGCCGACAGCCTGAAATCGCATTTCAGCAGTGCGCTGGGTGAAGAAGTCCTGAAGCGCGAGCAGCTGCAGGCGGACTTCACCGAACTGCAGCAGCAGCTGAGCCGGGAAGATGGCCGTCAGCAGGTCCGCCCGCGCACGCAGGGTAACGGCAGCGGCGGCGAAGTGCGCACCGACTGCTGATACAGCGGCGGCAAACCTTTTTAACGAACAGAGAAAGCGAAGCAATGAAAAATACTACCCGTTTTAAGCTGAATGCTTACATGTCGGTGCTGGCAGAAATCAACAAGATTGACCTGTCCGCGCTGAACAGCAAATTCACCATTGAGCCGTCCGTGTCGCAGACGCTGGAAAGCAAAATTCAGGAGTCGTCCGCGTTCCTGCAGGCCATCAACATCATGCCGGTCAGTGAGCAGAGCGGCGAACGGCTGGGGCTTGGGATCGGCACCACCATTGCGGGCACCACCGATACCACCCAGAAAGAGCGTGAGCCGACCGATCCGACCTACATCGACGGCGACGGCTACAAATGTACCCAGACCAACTTTGACACGGCGCTGCCTTATTCAAAGCTGGACATGTGGGCGAAGTTCAGCGATTTCCAGGTGCGCATCCGTGACGCCATCGTGAAGCGTCAGGCGCTGGACCGCATCATGATCGGCTTCAACGGCCTGAAGCGTGAGAAAACATCCAACCGTGTGCAGAACCCGCTGCTGCAGGACGTGAACATCGGCTGGCTGGAAAAAATCCGCCAGGAAAAACCGGCGCAGGTGCTGGGTCAGCACATCGGTGACGACGGCAAGGTGGTGTCGGACAAAATCACCGTGGGCAAAAGCGGCCTGTTCCGTAACCTGGACGCCGTGGTGATGGGCGCGGTGTCGGAAAAAATCGGCGTGCAGTATCAGGACGACACCGAACTGGTGGTGATCTGTGGACGCCAGCTGCTGGCTGATAAGTATTTCCCGCTGGTCAATCAGAGCCAGCCCAACACCGAAGCGCTGGCCGCTGATCTGATCATCAGCCAGAAGCGCATCGGCGGCCTGCAGGCTGTCCGTGCTCCGTACTTCCCGGCGAATGCGCTGCTGATCACCCGCCTGGATAACCTGTCCATCTACTGGCAGGAAGAAACGCGCCGCCGCTCCATCATCGACAACCCGAAGCGTGACCGCATCGAAAACCTTGAGTCGGTCAACGAGGCTTACGTGGTCGAGGACTACGACTGCACCTGCCTGGTGGAAAACATCGAGCTGCTGGAACAGGAGCCGGAAAAAGAGCCGGGCGAAATGAGCGAAGCGGAAATCGCCCGCATCGCCGCCGTGGCGGCCAGCGTGGTCAAGTCCATGAGCGGCGCAGGTGACTCAACCGCCGCCGGAGCCAACCCGAGCGCCGGAGCGTAACCCGTGACCAACCCTTTCCGCGCGCATACGCGCTTTATTCAGGCTCAGGAGGCCGCCCGGTCGGGCGGCAGTGGCCGCAGCACAAAGGGTTATGACCTGATGCTGCTGCAGCTGAACGAAGACCGCCGCCGCCTCAAGGGCATTCAGTCCAACGTCCGTAAGGCCGAAATCAAGGTGGAGGTGCTGCCGAAGTACGCCGCCTGGGCTGAAGGCGTGCTGAGTGCTGACGGCGCGCAGCAGGACGACGTGCTGATGTACGTGATGCTCTGGCGCGTTGACGCCGGTGACTATGCCGGTGCGCTGGCGATTGGCCGCCATGCACTGAAGCACGGCTGGGCGATGCCGCTGGGAAACCGCACCACGGCGACGGTGCTGGCTGAAGAAATTGCTGACGCGGCAAAGGCCGCCATTCTGGCAAATACGCCTTTTGATCCTGCCCTGCTGCTGGAGGCGCTGGAGGTGGTGGACGCTCACGACATGCCCGATCAGTCACGTGCCCGCCTGCACAAGTCCATCGGCTGGGTGCTGACGGAAAGCAGCCCGGCGTCCGCGCTGAACCATCTGAAGCGCGCCCTGCAGCTGGACGAGAAATGCGGCGTTAAAAAAGACATTGAGCAGCTGGAGCGGAAAATCCGTAACGCCAGCTGATAACCGGACGTGCCCACGCGCGGGGCGGCACGGGGTGGCGACAGGCAGCGCCGCATCAAAACCCCGTCCACCGCCCACCTATTCAGGAGTAACAGAGCAATGGAATTTATCGCGCCACAGAAGGCGACGGGAACGCCGGACATCATCCCCAACAATTCATTCTGGCCCGACGTTGATCTGGCGAAGTTCCGCAGCGTCATGCGCGTTGATGGCACCGTGACGCCGGAGCGTCTGCGTCAGGTGCTGCTGACCGCGATGGCGGAGGTTAATGCGGAGCTTTACCCGTGGCGTGAGCGGCAGGAGCTGGCCGGTCATAACGGCCTGGCCGACGTTCCGGCTGAGAAGCTGGCCGGTGAGAGTGTGCGCCTGCATCACTACATGAACGCGGTGTGGTGCTGGACGCGAGCGGTACTGAACGAGCGCTATCAGGACTTTGACGCCACCGCCTCAGCCGTGAAGCGCGGCGAAGAACTGAGCGATGCCAGCGGCGATCTCTGGCGCGATGCGCGCTGGGCCATCAGCCGCGTGCAGGACATGCCGCACTGCACCGTGGAGCTTATCTGATGAAAGTGCGTGCGCAGCAGTATGACACGGTGGACGCACTCTGCTGGCGTCACTACGGGCGCACGCAGGGCATGACTGAACAGGTGCTGCAGGCAAATCCGGGGCTGGCGGAGCACGGCCCCCTCTTACCGCACGGGCTGGAGGTGGAGTTGCCGGACGTGACAGCGACGGCCACCGTGCAGGCCGTCCAGCTTTGGGACTGAATCATGTGGGAAAAAATCAGCACCTTTTTAACCTGGTGCATTGCGGTGGTGATGGCGTGGCTGGGCGGCATGGACCTGAAAGACATGTCCACCGTGGCCGGTGTGTTAATCGGCCTGCTGATGGCGCTTATCAGCTGGTACTACAAACACAAAACCTACCAGCTGCTGGCAAGCGGGCGCATTACGCGGAGTGAATATGAATCTGCAAACCGTTAAACGCTGCGCCGTTGGCGTGGTGCTGGCGCTGGCCGCCACGCTGCCCGGCTTTCAGCAGCTGCACACCTCCGTCGAGGGGCTGCGGCTGATTGCCGACTATGAGGGCTGCCGCCTGCAGCCGTACCAGTGCAGCGCGGGAAAGTGGACCGACGGGATCGGCAACACGTCCGGCGTTGTGCCGGGTAAATCCATCACGGAACGGCAGGCGGCGGGGAATTTCATCACCAACGTGTTACGCACTGAGGCGGCACTGGCGCGCTGCGTGGCGGTCTCTATGCCGCAGCAGGTTTATGACGCGCTGGTGTCGCTGGCGTTCAACGTCGGGACCGGCAACGTGTGCGGCTCAACAATGGTGGCGTTGCTGAAAAAGGGTAAATGGCGCGATGCGTGTTATCAGCTGCCGCGCTGGGTGTACGTGAAAGGCGTATTTAATCAGGGGCTGGACAACCGGCGCGGGCGTGAACTGGCCTGGTGCCTTAAGGGAGTCTGAGCACATGAAGAACATCATCGTGATGGTTCTTTTTTTTCTGGGGATTGTGTTGTGGCAGTCGTGGAACCTGCACAACGCCTATCAGAAGATTCACGCGCATGAGGCAGTCATAGAAACTCAGGGAAAAAAGCTGAGCCAGAAAAACAGCCAGCTGATTGCCCTGAACATCCTGACGCAGACCAGCAGCCAGGCGCAGGCGCAGCTTTACGCCGCCGCAGAACGCAACGGCCAGCTGCTGCGCGACCGGCAGCGAAAGATTGAGGAACTGAAACGTGAAAATGAAGACCTTCGCCGCTGGAGTGATACCGCTTTGCCTGATCCTGTTGTCCGGCTGCGCCAGCGACCGCCCCTCGCAGGAGGTGAATCTTACCGTGAGTGGCTGTCCGAAAATCACCCGCTGCCAGCTGGATCCGGCAGCGCCGCGCACTAACGGCGACCTTCTGGCCCTGCTGGACGAAACGGAGGCCGCCTGGGCGGCGTGTGCCGGTAAGGTCGATACCATCATCAGCTGTCAGGAAAAAGACGATGAACAAGCCGCAGTCCTTACGCAGCGCCCTGAATAAGTCGGTCCAGTATGTGGCCGACAACCCGGACCGCCTGCACCTGTTCGTGGACAGCGGCCAGCTGGTCGCCACGTCCGCCGCGTCCCTGTCGTGGGAGTATCGCTACACCCTGAACGTGGTGATCACCGACTTCACCGGCGATCAGAATCTGCTGATGGCCCCGGTGGCTTTGTGGCTGCGGGAAAATCAGCCCGATGCGCTGCAGAACAGTGATGCGCGCGAAAAGCTGTTTTCGTTTGAGGTCGATATACTGGCAAATGACCGCTGCGACATCAGCATGGATCTGAAGCTGACCGAGCGCGTCGTGGCAACCACTGTGGACGGTAAAATAAGCATTGAGGCGGTGCCGGAGCCGGACGTGCCGGTGGAATTCTGGACGGTGAAACATGGCTGAACTGCATGAGGTAGATGCCTGGCTGGCGGCGCTGCTTTCACAGCTGGAACCGGCGGCCCGAAAAAAGATGCTGCGGGAAGTGGCACGCGATGTGCGCCGCATTCAGCAGGCAAACATCACC
Source organism: Candidatus Pantoea rara (assembly GCF_051136265.1). NCBI lineage: Bacteria > Pseudomonadati > Pseudomonadota > Gammaproteobacteria > Enterobacterales > Erwiniaceae > Pantoea > Candidatus Pantoea rara. The sequence continues at coordinate 629,297 of NZ_CP194942.1, forward strand.
GCGCAGCGTTCTCCGGACGGCACCGCATGGGAGCCGCGCCGCGTCAGCGCCCGCAGCAAAAAGGGCCGCATTCGTCGCGGCATGTTCGCGAAGCTGAAAACGGCAAAGTATCTCAAGACGCAGGCGAATGCAGACTCCGCTGATGTTGCCTTTGTGCCGTGGGTTCAGAAGCTGGCCCGCATCCATCACTATGGCCTGCGGGACCGGGTAAGTCGTCGCGGCCCGATAGTAAAATATGCTGAGCGCCCGTTGCTGGGTATAAATGGCAAGGTTGAAATTGCTATAAATGAGCTTCTATTACGATTGCTAGCAGGTTGAGTCGATAAGAAATTCATTTAACCTTTTTTATAAAAAATGTAGCTTAATAAGCCTATCCTTAATGTTAACCTTTATTTCTTCTCTGAGAAGAAAGAAAAAATATCAGAGAGCGAATCACTCAACACTTCCCCATCGAAAAGATGGTGTGTTGATATAAGATGATCGCTTCTTACTTGTGTCCTCTGTATCTCCCAATCCAAAAGAGAAAATACACATCGAATCAACAACACCCTTAAGTGATGAGATGCGATTGCAACACTTCTTAATGCATCAGGAGGCAGCAAATCTCCATGTATTAATACATTTCTAATGCTTGTAAGACCAATAATGCCTTTTCCTTTGTCATCAAACAAAGGCCACAGGCTACCCAGATCAATATCAAAGTGCTCTATAAAATTATTGGCTGCATCTTTAAGAGAGACTCTTCTTAACTCACCTAGTTTACCTTTAACCTTTTGTCTCAACTGCTTATCATCTGGGATATGCATGCTAATTGTTTTTTCAATAGAAACACGCATTAATTTAAAATCATTCTCGCTAAAAATGAATTCCGTACCCATTATTCTTTTAAATGTTAACACCATTGATTCAAAAGCTTGGAAATATGCAAGGTAAGATAGTTCAATTACAGTGCTATTACTTAGCATTAAAGTATAGATTGCATTATCAATTGAGTGTTTGTACGGTGATTTTTTATAAACTTTTAAAGTGGATGTAAGAAAATCCCTTACATTTTGCGGTTCAATTAGATTTTTAAATCTCCCGCTATCATTATCATCAGCTTTTTTTCTCGAACTCTTGTAATAAAGTATTGTTAAACCATCAGCTTCAGCTTTCCAGCTTGTATAAGCAACCTTGCCATCATGCAACAGAGATGAAAGCATTAAAAGGTCGTCTACTTGAGGTGATATTTCCTCTTGAATAAAATTAACAACATTTCTTTTTCGAGAAAAAGAGGTTGTTAATCTTTGATATCTTTTAGATTCGAAGTCATCGCCTTGTAAACTATAGCTAAATGCGACTTCTGATTTAATCTTTATTTTATTATCTAATATAATTTCCAGTGAAGGGTTGCTATTTTTCTTCACTTCGCCAAGTTCATTCGGGATAAGGCGATAGTATGGCGAAATCATTGGTGCTTTGTTTATATAGTAATGAAGGGTTACCTTTCTACGTTCAGTGGGCCTTGCATAGCGATGATATATATATACTTCTTTCGGATAAAGATAAAAACTGAAAGTCGGATCTTTTCTTCCTAAAGACATCCCAAAACCTTGAACGGATGCTTTGTTGATTTCAGTGTCTCTAGATGAGTCCCCAGTTATATTTCTAATTGAGATTTTTACGTCAACGCATTCGCAATCTTGAATCCTTATTATGTCTGGATTTTTCGTTACGACATTGATCTTATTCCAATTACTGTCATCGTCAACTTCAACACTGCATTCGATGTTTTCTAATTTTTCATTGCCGAATGAGAATGTTAACTCTTGCGATTCAAGTTTTTTCTTTGCCATAGATTTTCCTTTGTATGGTGATTGGCACAACTGCTGGCTCTTAATTATAACAAGTTAGCTTCTCATAATGTGGGAATGAATACACAACTCACCGAAATCATGCGCCTTATCACCAACCTGATCCGCACCGGCATTGTGTCCGACGTGGACCCGGTGAACTGGCTGTGCCGGGTGAAAACGGGCGATCTCAAAACCAACTGGATCAACTGGCTCACCCTGCGCGCCGGTAATACACGCACATGGTGGAAGCCCACAGTGGGGGAACAGGTCGTGCTGCTGAGCCTGGGCGGCAATCTTGAAACTGCCTTTGCGTTGCCTGCCATTTATTCCGAAGCCTTCCCGCCGCCTGACTACTCGGAAGATGGCACCACCACCGTGTTTAAGGATGGCGGCTGGTTTCAGTACGAGCCGGAAACCGGCCAGCTGCTGATAAAGAACATCAGAAGCGTGCGCATTGAAGCGGCGGACGGCATTCAGCTGATTACCGAGGCGCTGGGGATAGAGGCCAGCCAGACACGGATCAACGGTGACACCACGATGAACGGCGATGTAACACACGGCGGTGGTTCAATGAGTTCTAACGGCGTAATTGCTGATAAGCACTTACACAATAAAGTTAAGAGTGGCGGCGATATGTCAGGAGGCCCGCAATGATGTACCTCGGCATGAACCGCGGCACCGGCGAAGCCATTACCGACATCGATCACATCCGGCAGAGTGTGCGCGACATCCTGATCACCCCGGAAGGCAGCCGCATCGCCCGGCGTGATTACGGTTCGCTGCTGTCGGTGCTGATTGACCAGCCACAGAACGACGTGATCCGCCTGCAGGTCATGGCGGCGGTGTATGTCGCCATCAGCCGCTGGGAGCCTCGCGTGAGGCTGAGCACCGTAAACCTCACCAGCGATTTTGACGGTTCTATGGTGGTTGAGCTGACCGGCCAGCGCGATGACGGTTCGCCGGTTGCTATGTCTGTTCCAACGGGGGTGAACAGTGGCAGTAATTGACCTTTCCCAGCTGCCCGCACCGCAGATTATTGAGGTGCCGGACTTTGAAACGCTGCTGGCTGAGCGCAAAGAGGCGCTGATTGCGCTTTATCCGGCGGATAAACAGGCCGCCATGCGCCGCGTGCTGGCGCTGGAGTCTGAGCCGATTGTGAAAAGTCTGCAGGAAAACACCTACCGCGAAATCCTGTTGCGCCAGCGCATCAATGAGGCGGCGCAGGCGGTTATGGTGGCCTACGCAATCGGCAGCGATCTGGACCAGCAGGCTGCCCGCAATAACGTAAAGCGGCTGATCATTACGCCTGCGAATCCCGACGCGGTGCCGCCGGTGGATGCAGTGATGGAATCAGACGATGCACTGCGCGTGCGCGTGCCGGAGGCGTTTGAGGGGCTGAGCGTGGCCGGACCGACGGGCGCGTATGAGTTTCACGCTAAAAGCGCCGATGGCCGGGTGCAGGACGTGTCCGCCATCAGCCCGTCACCGGCGACAGTACTGATCACTGTCCTGAGTCGCGAAGGCGACGGCACGGCGGCAGCGGATTTGCTGACTACAGTGGACACAGCACTGAGCGCCGACAGCGTGCGCCCGGTGGCCGACCGTGTGACGGTTCAGGGGGCAACTATTCGCAACTACAGCGTGAAGGCCAGGCTGCACCTGTTCGACGGCGTGGCCGCCGGTCCCTGCCTTGAGGCGGCAAACGCTAATCTGGCGGCTTACCTTACTGAACAGAAAAAGCTGGGGCGTAGCGTGCGGCGTGAGTCATATGGGGCGGTGATGCGTGTGGCCGGTGTGGATTGGGTGGAAATCACCGAACCGGCGGAGGACATCATCATGGACCGCACGCAGGCGGGTTACTGCACTGGTACGGACATTTCCGTGGCGGGCGATCAGGGGGTGACATGAGCAACAGCAGCCTGATGCCGCCCGGTTCGTCTGCGCTGGAGCGCCGTTTAGCGCAGGCGTGCAGCGGGATTTCCGGGCTGAACGTGCCGCTGCGCGACCTGTGGAACCCGGCCACCTGCCCGGTGAGTTTTCTGCCCTATCTGGCCTGGGCCTTTTCGGTGGACCGCTGGGATGAAAGCTGGGCGGAGAGCGTCAAGCGGCAGGTGGTGAGCGATGCGTTTTACATTCATCAGCACAAGGGAACCATCAGCGCTATCCGTCGCGTGGTGGAGCCGTTCGGCTTCCTGATCCGGGTGATTGAGTGGTGGAAAACAAGTGAGCCGCCCGGCACGTTCCGGCTGGACATTGGCGTGCAGGACCAGGGCATAACCGAAGAAACCTATCAGGAGCTTGAGCGGCTGATCAGCGATGCGAAGCCGTGCAGCCGTCACCTGCTGGGAATGTCGATAAACCTGCAGGTCAGCGGTGAAACGATTATAGCGGCAGCCAGCTATGACGGTGATGACCTGACCGTTTACCCGTATATCCCGGAAATTATTTCCGTCAGCGGCGCAGTTTATGGCGGCGCGGCGGTTCACGTTATTGACCTGATGGAAGTGGGACCATGACACAAAAATACTATGCAATCGTAACCAACCTGGGCGCGTCGAAGATTGCCAACGCCGCTGCACTCGGTACAAAACTGAATATCACGCAGATGGCCGTGGGCGACGGCGGCGGCACCTTGCCGACACCGAACGCCAGCCAGACGAAGCTGGTTAACGAGGTGCGTCGCGCCGCCATCAATACGCTGAGCATTGACCCGGCCAACGCCAGCCAGATGATTGCCGAACAGGTGATCCCCGAAACGTCGGGCGGGTTCTGGATCCGGGAAATGGGCCTGTTCGACGCGGACGGGACGCTGATCGCGGTCTGCAACACGCCGGAAACCTACAAACCCGCACTGCAGGAAGGCAGTGGCCGCACGCAGACCGTGCGCATGATGCTGATCATTAACAGCACCGACGCTATCACCCTGAAGATTGACCCGTCAGTGGTGCTGGCAACGCGGAAGTATGTGGATGATGCCGTTATCGAAGTGAAGGCATACACAGACAGCGTAATGAAAAAACATGCTGATGCTGATAACCCACACAGCCAGTACCTGCAGATTGCAAATGCCCTGTCAGAAATCAAAGACGCCGGGCTGATTGCGGACCTTCTCAAAAACCTCGGTTTAGGCGAAGGCGCGCCCGTTATCGGCTCACCGTTCCCCTGGCCTCACGCAAAAATGCCTAATGAACTCTTTCCCTCAATGGCTGGCATAGTCTTTCTGAAAAGTAACGGGGCAAGCTTCAGCGGTACGCTATACCCGAAGCTGGCGCTGGCTTATCCGGGACTGAAGCTGGCTGATCTTCGTGGTGAGTTTATCCGTGGCTGGGATGATGGTCGCGGCGTTGATACCGGACGTGCATTGATTACCCCACAGGCAGCCACTGGCTTGAGAACGGCTGCTGTGGATTATCCCGGCATTGATGCAACGACTGCAGGGGCTACGGTAGGCACTGCTTTTAACCAGCCAGATTCAGTTTCAAAAATTCAGCCTTCAGATGCGAAAACCCCGGACAATGGGACGTTAGGATCAGTGCTAAGTGACAACTCAATCCAGGCCACTCAATTGCAGGCAGGCATTCCGGGTTTTGCTGTATGGATTACAGCACGCCCGCGTAACGTGGCATTTAATTACATTGTGAGGGCCGCATAATGGCTAAGGCAACGCTTGATAAAAACGGCCTGGCAAAATCGGCCGGCACACTGTCGATTTATAATTTTGATGCGGTAAGCGGCGAATTTACTGGCTCAAATGATGAGTATCTGGCGCAGGGTGTTGGCCTACCCGCTAATGCCTGCATCACTGCACCACCCATTACTGAAGCCGGGCGCGTAGCAATTTATCAGGATGGAGCCTGGACTGTTGTAGCAGATCATCGTGGGAAAACGGTTTATTCAGTCACTGACGGCACAGCAGTGATGATTAACGCACCGGGTGATTATCCGGTAGACACTACACCGCTAAAACCTGCAACCGCCTGGGATAAATGGGATGGTGAAAAGTGGATAACTGATTCAGCTAAAGAGAAAGCAGCAGCTGTCAAAGAAGCCAGAGAACGGCAGGCTCTTCTGATTGCCGAAGCGAACAGTATTACTCAGGCATGGCAAACGCAACTGCGCCTGGACATGATCACCGATAAGGATAAGGCTTCGCTCATCTCATGGATGAAATATATTCAGGCCTTACAAAATATCGACATCTCCCACACGTCTAAAATTAGCTGGCCGCCTCGCCCGGAAGTTTAATAACTACTTAATTGGTTGATGAATTATGTTCTGATACCTCATAAAGAAAGAAATCAACAGAACGATAAAGCCCATTCCCGCGAATGGGCCTTTTTCGGTCATTATCAGAAATGTAAGTAAAATTCTAGGCATAACTCCACCAATAAAAAAGTGCAATATTATACTGCTCACTAAGTTTAAAAGAAAATATCCACCTAAAGCTAAACTGATGGTACCAATCAAAGATATAAAAAAAGCTACAGAAGGATATCCGATTTTCATCAGTACGTTGATATTGTTAATCATAACCAATCCTAAGATTATCATGAATACTGATACTATTATTGCTTTATAATTTGATGTGATTTCTTTAATGAAATCCATCATCTTACTATCCACATTACTCTGAATAGTTAAAAATCGGTTTTTTAATTTGTTATTCATTTTTTCTCTCCATCTGGCTGGCATCAGATAGTCCCATCCCATCATCAATGCAGCTGTAACCTGAAAAGTAAAAACCGTCATATCGCTGAAATACATCATGGCTCCTTCCATTAAAAGTATTGTGCCATTTACGATACAACGATATTCGAATGATTGAAACTTAAGATAAAAGGACCATAGCGGAACCCCTTCACAGGAGAACCGCCATATGGCACAGGATTATCACCACGGCGTGCGCGTTGAGGAAATCAACGAAGGCACGCGAACTATCACCACCGTCAGCACCGCGATTGTCGGGCTGGTCTGTACCGGCGACGACGCCGACGCGGCCACCTTTCCGCTAAATCGCCCGGTGCTGTTAACCGACGTACTCACAGCCAGCGGCAAGGCCGGAGAGTCCGGCACGCTGGCGCGCTCACTGGACGCCATCGCTGATCAGTCCAAACCCGTCACCGTCGTCGTGCGCGTGCCGCAGGGCGAAACCGAAGCGGAAACCACCGCCAACATCATCGGCGGTGTGACCGACGGCCAGCGCACCGGCATGAAGGCGCTGCTGGCCGCGCAGTCCGTCTGCGGCGTAAAACCCCGCATTCTCGGCGTGCCGGGCCACGACACCAAAGCCGTCGCCACCGAGCTGCTGGGCGTGGCGCAGAGTCTGCGCGGCTTCGCCTACCTGTCCGCCTACGGCTGCAAGAGTGTTGAAGAGGCGATTGCCTACCGCAGCAATTTCAGCCAGCGCGAAGGGATGCTGATCTGGCCTGACTTCATCAACTTTGACACCGTGCTGAAGGCGGACGCTACGGCTTACGCCACCGCCCGCGCGCTGGGCCTGCGCGCCAAAATTGACGAGCAGACCGGCTGGCACAAGTCCCTGTCAAACGTCGGCGTGAACGGCGTCACCGGCATTTCAAAAGACGTCTTCTGGGACCTGCAGGATCCGGCCACTGATGCGGGCCTGCTGAACCAGAACGACGTCACCACGCTTATCCGTAAAGACGGCTTCCGCTTCTGGGGTCCCCGCTGCCTCAGTGATGACCCGCTCTTTCAGTTTGAGTGTTACACCCGCACCGCGCAGGTGCTGATGGACACGATGGCTGAAGGGCAGATGTGGTCCGTTGACGGTGCGCTGAACCCGTCGCTGGCCCGCGACATCATCGAGAGCATCCGCGCGAAGCTGCGCAGCCTGGTGACTCAGGGCTATCTGATTGGCGCGGACTGCTGGCTGGATGAGAGCGTGAACGATAAAGACACGCTCAAGGCGGGCAAGCTGCTGATCGATTACGACTACACGCCGGTGCCGCCGCTGGAAAACCTGCTGCTGCGCCAGCGCATCACAGACCAGTACCTGCTCGATTTCAGCAGCCGCGTCAGCGCATAAGGAGACGGAAAGATGGCATTACCCCGCAAACTCAAGCATCTGAACCTGTTCAACGCAGGCAATAACTGGCAGGGGCTGGTTGAGTCCGTGACGCTGCCGAAATTCACCCGCAAGTTTGAGAAGTATCGCGGCGGCGGCATGGCCGGTGCGGTGGATATCGACATGGGCCTGGACGACGGCGCGCTGGACACGGAATTCACCATTGGCGGCACTGAAGCACTGCTGATTAAGCAGATGGGCACCACCACCGTGGACGGCATTCAGCTGCGCTTTACCGGCTCTATTCAGCGCGACGACACCGGCGAAGTGCAGGCGGTCGAGCTGGTCACGCGCGGACGCTATAAAGAGCTGGATTCCGGTGAATGGAAGACCGGCGAATCCAGCACCACCAAAGTGTCCGGCACCAACAGTTACGCAAAGCTGACCATCAACGGTGAAGTGCTCTACGAATGCGATCTGGTGAACATGATCGAAATCGTTGACGGCAAAGACCTGATGGAAGCGCACCGCGACGCGCTGGGCCTGTAATCACCCCGGCAGGCGCTGAGCCTGCCGCTTATCTCTCTTTTTAACGGAATCAAATCATGCCTGATAAAACCGCTTCAAATGAAAAAGTCGTTGAGCTGGACACCCCTATCCTGCGCGGTAAAACAGAAATCACCTCCGTCACCGTGCGCAAGCCGCAGTCCGGCGCGCTGCGCGGCACCCGCCTGCAGGCGCTGCTGGACATGGACGTGAACGCACTGATCACCGTGCTGCCGCGTATCACCACCCCGGCGCTGACCACAGCGGAAATTAACGAAATGGACCCCGCCGATCTGGTCAGTTTGTCGGTAGAGGTGGTCACTTTTTTGCTGAAGAAGTCGGTCCTGTCGGATTTAGCGACAGCCTGACGGTAGACGATCTGGTGGCGGATATCGCCACCGTCTTTCACTGGCCGCCCTCCGTTACCGAGTCCATGACGCTGACCGAGGTGCTGGAATGGCGGCACAAAGCAATCCTGCGACACAGGGCCAGCGATGAGTGATAAAAATCTGCGTTTACAGGTCGCTCTGGGCGCGGTCGATAAGCTGACACGCCCCTTCCGCAGCGCCCGCGACAGCACACGTGAGCTGGCTGGCACGCTGCGCGACACCCGCAATACCCTCAAGGCACTGGACGCGCAGGCCGGGCGCATTGACGGCTTCCGTAAAACCCGCTCGCAGCTTGCCATCACTGCCAATAACCTTAAAGCCGCCCGCGAAGAAGCGGCGCGGCTGGCCGTGCAGTTTACGGAAACAAACAAGCCTACCGCCGCGCAGGCCCGCGTGCTGGAGCAGGCAAAAAACCGCGCCAGCCAGCTGCAGCAGACTTACAACGGGCTGCGCCTGTCAGTGCAGCGGCAGCGTGAGGCGCTGGGCGCTGCCGGTATCGACACGAAGAAACTGAGCCAGGCACAGCGCGAGCTTAAAAGTCAGTCGGACGAGGCGCGCGCCGCCATTGACCGGCAGCAGCTGTCCCTTAAAAAGCTGGGAGAGCGACAGGCAAAGCTGAGCGCGGTGCGTGAGCGATATTCCCGATCGCTTGAAGTGCGCGATCGCGTGGCTGGTGCCGGTGCCGCAACGTCTGCCGCCGGGCTGGCAATGGGCGCGCCGGTGCTGGCCGCCGTAAAGTCTTCAGCGGCAATGGAAGACGCCATGAAGGGTGTGGCAAAGCAGGTTAACGGGCTGCGTGACGACAGCGGCAACCGAACGAAGCAGTTCTATGACATGCAGGCCGCCATCAAGGCCGCCAGTGAGCAGTTGCCGATGGAAAACGGCGCGATTGACTACGCCGCGCTGGTTGAGGGCGGCGCGCGCATGGGCGTGACGAACCAGAATGATTCTTATGAGGACCAGAAACGCGACCTGATGGCCTTTGCCACCACGGCGGCAAAGGCGTCAACCGCGTTTGAGCTACCTGCCGGTGAGCTGGCTGAAGGGCTGGGCAAGATTGCGCAGTTGTACAACATCCCCACACGCAACATTGAGCAGCTGGGCGATGCGCTGAACTATCTGGACGATAACGCCATGTCCAAAGGTTCAGACATCATCGACGTGCTGCAGCGCATGGGTGGCGTGGCTGACAGGCTGGACTACCACAAAGCGGCCGCGCTCGGCTCAACCTTTCTGAGCCTGGGCGCAACGTCGGAAACCGCCGCCAGTGCAGCGAATGCCATGGTGCGCGAGCTGTCCGTAGCCACCATGCAGAGTGACCGCTTCATGGACGGCATGGACCTGCTAAAACTCGATCCGAAAAAGATTGAAAAGCAGATGACCACGGACGCAATGGGAACCATCCAGCGCGTGCTGGAAAAGGTCAACAACCTGCCCAAAGACAAGCGACTGACGGCCATGACTATGGTGTTCGGCAAGGAGTACGGCAAGGACGCGGCCAAACTCGCTAATAACATGCCGGAGCTGAGGCGACAGCTTCAGCTGACGCAGAGCGACGGGGCGAAAGGCTCCATGCAGAAAGAGTCAGACATCAACAAGGACTCGCTTTCTGCACAGTGGATGCTGACCAAAACCGGCGTATCTAACACCATGAGCGGCCTGGGCGATTCCCTGCGCACGCCGCTCATGGAGATCATGAATATGGTGAAGAAAGTCACCGGCGTGACTCGCCGCTGGGTGGAAAATAACAAGGAGCTGGCGGGCACGCTGGTAAAAGCTGCGGCAGTTATATCGGTGATTGTGCTGGCGCTGGGTACGCTCATGATCGGCCTTGCTGCTGTGCTGGGACCGATGGCGCTGCTTCGACTCAGCTTTAACGTGCTGGGAATAAAAGCATTCAGCGCCTTCGGGCTGATTAAAAGCGCCATCGGTATCGTGGGGAACGGTGTGTTGTGGCTGGGGCGGCTGATGTTTGCAAACCCGATCCTGGCCGTTATCGGGCTGATTGCCGCCGGGGCGCTGCTTATCTGGCAGAACTGGGACACGCTGGGGCCGAAACTTGCCGCCATCTGGGACGCTATCAGTACAAAGGTCAGCAGCATCTGGACCGCGATCCGCACCTACATCAGCACCAAGTGGGGTGAAATTGTCGCCGACGCGAAGGCGCTGCCTGCGCGTTTTCAGGAGGCCGGTTCACAGATGATTGACGGCCTGATGGCGGGTATCAGCCAGAAGTGGGACGCAATTAAAAACAAGCTGTCGTCACTGACCGACTACCTGCCGGACTTCCTGAAGCCGGGCGGCGATAAGTCCGGCGGGCCGCAGCTGCCGCGACCGGCAACAGTCAAAACGGATGGCGGTGTATCACTGCCTCCGGGCGGGTTCCCCGGATTTGCGGGCATGTATGACAGCGGCGGCTTCATCCCGTCCGGGCAGTTCGGCGTGGCCGGTGAGAACGGCCCGGAGCTGGTCATCGGTCCGGCAAACGTGACCAGCCGCCGGAGCACTGCACGGCTGGCAGCACTGGCGGCGCTGACGCTGGGCGGTGCCGGAACAACAGCGGAGGCGAAGCCGCTGCACCCGCTCAGCCTGCCGGTTCAGGCGTACCGGCAGGAAGCACCGCGCATGAGTGGCAGTGCTACACAGGGGGCTGCGCCGCAGATTCATGCCTCCTTCACCATTGTGCAGCAGCCCGGACAGAGCCAGCAGGATCTGGTTGATGAGGTGATGCGCAGGATAGAGGCAAAAGAGCGGCAGGCGCAGGCCCGTGCCCGCAGCAGTTACCGGGACAGGGGAGGATTTGAGGAATGATGATGACGCTGGGCTTATTTGTTTTCATGCTGAGGACGGTGCCCTATCAGGAACTGCAGTATCAGCGCAGCTGGCGTTTCCCGTCAAACAGCCGCGTAGGCGTGAGGCCGTCGCTGCAGTTCTTAGGCCCGGACAACGACACGCTGACACTTTCCGGCGTGCTACTGCCGGAGATTACCGGCGGCAGGCTGTCGCTGTTTGCGCTGGAGCAGATTGCAGAGCTGGGCCGCGCGTGGCCGCTTATTGAGGGCAGCGGGACGATTTATGGCATGTTCGTGATTGAAAGCCTGGGTCAGACCAAAGCGGAGTTCTTCAGCAGCGGCGTGTGCCGCCGCATTGAATTCACGCTGACGCTGAAGCGCACCGATGAATCACTGGGGGAAATGTTCGGCAGCCTCAGCGATCAGCTGTCTGCCATGCAGGGCGCAGCAGGTACCGCAGCCGGTAAGGTCAGCGCCGCAGCGGGAGGGTTATTCTCATGATGACAACCCCGTGGATTAACGGCCAGCAGAACTCACCGGCGTTCCGGCTGACGATGGACGGCGCAGACATCACGCAGAAGCTGGAAAAGCGCCTGCTGAGCCTGACGCTTACCGACAACCGGGGCTTTGAAGCGGACCAGCTGGACATCGAGCTGGACGACGCGGACGGCCAGCTGCAGCTGCCGCGCCGTGGTGTGGTGCTTTCCCTGTCGCTGGGCTGGCAGGATGCGCCGCTTTTCCCGAAAGGCAACTATACCGTTGACGAAATCGAACACAGCGGCACGCCGGACCGCCTGACGCTGCGGGCGCGCAGCGCGGACTTCAGGCAGACGCTGAACACGAAGCGTGAAAAGTCCTGGCACAAAACCAGCGTGGGCGAAATTGTCCGTGAGGTGGCCGCCCGGCATAAGCTGAAAATGGCGATGGGTGAGGATATGGCAAAGATGGATATTGACCACCTCGATCAGACCAACGAATCAGACGCCAGCTTTATGATGCGCCTGGCTAAACAGTGCGGAGCGGTTGCCTGCATCAAGGACGGTAATCTGCTATTTATCCGGCAGGGCCAGGGAAAGACGGCAAGCGGCAGAGCGCTGCCGGTTATCACCCTTCAGCGCAGGGACGGAGACGGCCACCGCTTCACCCTGGCGGACCGGGACGCCTACACCGGCGTTATTGCCAGCTGGCTGCACACCCGCGAACCGACAAAGAAGCCGGTGGCGAAGGTGAAGCGCAGGCGACGTAAAACCACGGCGAAGAAGAAAAAGGAGCCGGAGGCAAAACAGGGCGATTACCTGATCGGCACGGATGAGAACGTGCTGGTACTTAGCCGCACTTACGCGAATCGGGGCAACGCCGAACGGGCGGCCAAAATGCAGTGGGAGCGGCTGCAGCGCGGGGTGGCGACCTTCTCTATTCAGCTGGCGCGTGGTCGCGCAGATCTCTATACGGAAATGCCGGTAAAGGTGAGCGGGTTTAAACAGCCGATTGATGCCGGGGAATGGATTATCACCACGCTGACGCACAGCCTGAGCTCGGAAAACGGCTACACGACCAGCATTGAACTTGAAGTGAAAATAGATTCGCTTGAAATGGAATAGTGCTATCCCAAAATGGTTAAATTGAGTAATATTTATCTCAATTGGGTTTTGGAGACGACATAATGATGAATTGCCCTTTGTGCGGGAACGCCGCACATACCCGCAGCAGCTTTCAGGTATCAGCAACAACTAAAGAACGTTATAACCAGTGCCAGAACATCAATTGCAGCTGTACTTTTAAATCCCATGAGACTGTGTCTGAAATCATTATGAAGCCGGGTAGCGTTAAACCGGTGCCGCCGCATCCGGGAAGAAATCAGCAGCAACCATTGTGGTTGTGATTGCTGCTGTGGTTACGTTGCCCGTGTTTTGCGGGCTTCGATTTTAAAGACCATAATTTTATTATCAAACCGAAATTATTATTCTTGTTCTAATTTAACATTTAATGATTCAGATAAAGACTTCAAGATATTTTCTGATGTAGTTACCAATTTTTCGCTAACAACAGGATCGGATCCATGAACTACCGAATTTCTTAAAGTTATTAATTTTCTTAATTCATTATAAAGGTCTACGTCTATTTTCTCATCTTGCAAAATTATTTTAGCTAATTTTGAGTTGGGAATTCTACGCTGATAATTCGATTGGAAGTTATTTGATTGGATAGTATATGCTACAGGTTGAAGATTTTGTCCGTATTCTTGTAAAATAGATTCGATTTTATTGAAGTTTTTCAGGAAGGTCTCAAGGCTCCCTTTTTTTCTATTTTCATCAATCGGATCAAATTTTTGCTGAAGTCTCTTGCTGGCGTTTTCAATTCTTTTTGGGGCAATGATATCAAATATAAAATAAGATATTGTTAGTAAGCTAATTACAAATGAAGATTGTGCAACATTCATTATGATTGTTTTAAATGCTGATTTTTCTTCATCCTCCATCGATATTACTAGGTTACCAATAAAAAGCGTAAAAATTGATATTGAAGTTACATAAATAAGAAGTTTGAAGTATCTATTTTTTAAGCTTTCCACCGCATCTGTTAATGATTCGTCATCAGACTCTTCCCTGCTAAGTTCATTTCGAAAGAATATAAATCCTGTCAAAGTCAGCCCATATACACCAGCTAAAACTTGGGATGATGTTGAGTAAAGATAGAGTATTTGACTTTCGTTCAATATCCAAAAAGGACTATAAATGGCTATAATAGCAGAGGCAGCTGAAAAGATTAACAGCATTAGTAAGGAGATTAATATTAATTTGTTGGGTGACACTTTGAGTTCTCCATGAACATCATTCTAATAATAAAGCAATATCATATGTGATTATTAAAGCTACTATTTATAGCTAACTAATTTTATCTATTATTGGTGAGATGAAAATTAAACGTTATTATAGGTTGTGAACTAAATGGCCGCTTTATCTACCCATTAAACATTAGTTAGTACTATAACAATCATGCAAAAAGAACACAATTTAGGCAAGTGATTCCCTTTTTAGAGGCGTGATACACCCGTTAAGCATAGATGACGGTTGAAGGTTAGGAAGTAAGCAAAAAAACTGCTGCCATTTTGCTGCCAATGTTGGAATGAGCAAACAAAAAAGCCACCTCAAAAGGTGGCTTAACTGCATGATAAATATCATTAAATTTGGTGGCCCCTGCTGGGCTTGAACCAGCGACCAAGCGATTATGAGTCGCCTGCTCTAACCACTGAGCTAAGGGGCCAGCGGAGCGGGGATTATAAAGTATCTCTTCAGGGCGATCCAGCACTCAGCCACTGGTTGCTGAAATAAGCAGCAGCGATTTACCTGCTGATTTCTATAACAAATCTCTCTTGTCATGAAGTCGACGTCGCAAAACGGCATGGATAATGCTTATCCATGCCGTTAACTCAACAACACTTCAGCCGCTATGGGTTAATGCTGACTCAGCTCTGACGATAACGAGATGCTGATTGATTCCTTGAAAGATGGGGGACCATCGCGCCACGTGCCTGATCGTAGTCGTGCCACATCTGCAGATCTTCCAGCGCCGGAATGGTGACCGTCTCCTTGCTGTCGAGTCCGGCCAGCGCGGCGTCCACCATCTCATCGACGTCCATCAGCATTTCAGCCGGGATTTCATTAATAGACTGGCCTGCGCGATCAAAAATCTCTGTACGGGTTGCGCCGGGTAACACCGCCTGAACCTGCACACCGCTCTCCGCGAGTTCACGCTGCATGGCGCGCGTCAGAGTCAGCACATAAGACTTAGTGGCGTTATAGGCGCCATTGAACATCTCATGCACCAGCGACAGCACCGAGGCGATATTGATAATAGTGCCATGATCGCGTGCTTTAAATGCCCGGCCAGCCGCCTGTGCCAGACGCGTCGGTGCCAGAATATTTAACGCCAGCATGCTGTTGATGCGTGTGATGTCCGCCTCCAGAAACTCGCCTTCGACACCCATGCCTGCGTTGTTCAGCAGCAGCGTAATCTGAGCGTTGTTTGACAGCTCCGACTCCACGCGCTGCAGGTCCTGCTCATGCGTTAAGTCAGCCTTCATCACGGTTACCCGGACATCGTGCTGCTGCGTCAGCGCATCAGCCAGTGTGGTGAGTCGTGCCTGATCCCGTGCGATCAGGATCAGATCATAACCGCGTGCTGCCAGTTGTTTTGCGTAAGTTGCACCGATACCGCTGGATGCGCCGGTGATTAAAGCTGTGCCTGATTGTGACATGTTTGCTTCCTCGTATGATGGTCGTCATAATGATTATCAATATGACGATCATCATATGATTCGTCAAGCTGGAATATGATGAGCGTAATAATTACTATAATAGCCAGAAGCCATGCAGTTAAAACCGCAGGAGATGAGATGGAGAAGCAGAGCAGCAAGATGCAGACCCGCCAGCGTATCCTTGATGAGGCGGCGCGTGTGATGCGTGAAACCGGCACTGAAGGGATTGGGGTGGCGGCGCTGATGAAGCGTGTTGGCCTGACACATGGCGGCTTCTATGCACATTTTGCGTCACGCGAGGAGCTGGTTGAGGAGGTGCTGAAACATATGTTTGCTGAATCTGATACCTTCAAACCTACTAAATCCGTGACCCAGCCAGCAACGCAGCTGGCTGATTTTATTGATAGCTATCTTTCTGATGCGCATCGCATTGCACCAGCTCAGGGCTGTCCACTGGCGGCACTGGTGAGCGAAGTGGCCCATCTTCCACAGCCGACACGGCAGATCTTCGCCCAGGGCTTTAATACGATGCATGCCGGTCTGGCGCAGATACTGCGTGAGCTTAGATTGCCGGATGCGGAAGCGCTGGCCTCCAGCATGCTGGCAGAGATGGTGGGTGCACTGGCACTGGCGCGGGCCTGTCCGGATGCAGAGCAGGCCAGCCAGATGCTGCAACGCAGCCGCGATGCGCTGAAGCAGCGTACGCTGGAGGTGGCAGCATGAGTGAGCACGCTATCCGCGACATCATCAGTTCCGATCTTGATGTGCTGTTCTGTGGCATCAATCCAGGTCAGTCAACTGCCCATCAGGGGTTTCACTTCGCGCATCCCGGCAACCGGTTCTGGAAGGTGATTCATCTGGCGGGATTCACCCAACAGCAGCTGAAACCGGAAGAGGAGCAGCGTCTGACAGACACCGGCTGCGGCATCACCATGCTGGTTGAACGACCCACTGTACAGGCGAATGAGTTAGCGCCTGATGAGTTGCGCGATGGCGGTAAACGTCTGATGCAAAAGGTGCTGGATTATCAGCCCGCTGCGCTCGCGATTCTGGGTAAAGATGCTTTTCGTCGCGCCTTTAAGCAGAGCAAGGTCGAATGGGGCAAGCAGCCAATCTGTATGGGAAAAACGCAGGTGTGGGTATTGCCGAATCCGAGTGGGCTAAATCGCGCATCGCTGGACGAGATGGTAGGAGCGTATCGTCAGCTCTGGCTGGCGCTGCATCCGCAGAGCATATGAATCTGGGCAGGGCAGGGCAGGGGAGAGACGGTAAAAGGCAGGCATAAAAAACCCCGGCGAACCGGGGTTTTTGTCGGACTTAATCGTCGAGGAAGCTACGCAGTACTTCCGAACGGCTCGGATGGCGCAGTTTACGCAGGGCTTTCGCTTCAATCTGACGAATACGCTCACGCGTCACGTCGAACTGTTTGCCCACTTCTTCCAGCGTATGGTCCGTGTTCATATCGATACCAAAACGCATGCGAAGCACTTTCGCTTCACGGGCGGTCAGGCCAGCCAGCACATCGTGGGTGGCAGAACGCAGGCTCTCTGAAGTAGCAGAATCCAGCGGCAGCTCCAGCGTGGTGTCTTCGATAAAATCGCCCAGATGCGAATCTTCATCATCACCAATCGGCGTCTCCATCGAGATCGGCTCTTTAGCGATTTTCAGCACTTTGCGGATTTTATCTTCCGGCATCAGCATACGTTCAGCCAGCTCTTCCGGCGTTGGCTCGCGGCCCATCTCCTGCAGCATCTGGCGCGAAATACGGTTGAGCTTGTTGATGGTCTCAATCATATGCACCGGAATACGGATGGTACGCGCCTGGTCGGCGATAGAGCGGGTGATAGCCTGACGGATCCACCAGGTCGCATAGGTCGAGAACTTGTAACCACGGCGATATTCAAACTTATCAACCGCTTTCATCAGGCCGATGTTACCTTCCTGAATCAGGTCGAGGAACTGCAGACCGCGGTTGGTATATTTCTTCGCAATCGAAATAACCAGACGGAGGTTAGCTTCCACCATCTCTTTCTTGGCGCGACGCGCTTTGGCTTCACCGATCGACATGCGACGGTTAATGTCTTTGACCTGTTCAATAGTCAGGCCGGTCTCTTCTTCAACCTGTGCCAGTTTCTGCAGGGAACGTGTCACGTCATCCTGCACTTCCAGCAGCTTTTCAGACCACGGCTTGTTCATTGCCAGTGCGGCTTTGAACCAGGTTTCATTCGTCTCGTTGCCAGTGAACAGCGTGATGAAGTTTTTCTTCGGCATTTTGCACAGCTCAATACAGAGCTTCATGATCAGACGTTCCTGGGTACGGACGCGTTCCATCATGGTGCGC
Organism: Candidatus Pantoea rara; assembly: GCF_051136265.1. NCBI lineage: Bacteria > Pseudomonadati > Pseudomonadota > Gammaproteobacteria > Enterobacterales > Erwiniaceae > Pantoea > Candidatus Pantoea rara. The sequence continues at coordinate 647,483 of NZ_CP194942.1, forward strand.
ATGCTGCCTACCAGGTAATCGAACTGCTTCGGTACCAGGCGGAACTGCTTGAAGACGTCAGAGAGGTTCTGGATTTCAGCAACGGCAGCAGCATGACTGCGACCTTTGCTTTTAATCACGGCGCGGGTCGTTTCATACTGCTTACGCAGGTCAGAAAACTTCTCGCGTGCCAGCTCCGGATCGATTGAGTTATCGTCGTCGGAGCTGTCGTCATCGTCTTCGTCTTCTTCTTCATCGTCTTTACGATCGGCTTCAGAAAGTTCAGAGCCCACGTGCGTTGCCGTTGGGGCGATATCTGCTTCTGCGTTAGGATCGACAAAACCGGTGATCAGGTCGGAGAGGCGTGACTCGCCTGCTTCAACTTTGTCGTATTGATCCAAAAGATAAGTAATCGCTTCAGGGTATTCGGCGACAGAACACTGAACCTGGTTGATACCGTCTTCAATACGCTTAGCGATGTCGATTTCGCCTTCACGCGTCAGCAGTTCAACGGTACCCATTTCACGCATGTACATGCGAACCGGGTCAGTGGTGCGCCCGATCTCAGATTCAACGCTGGATAACACCTGAGCGGCAGCTTCCGCGGCATCTTCGTCAGTATCGGAGCTGTTTTCGTTCAGCATCAGATCGTCGGCATCAGGGGCTTCTTCAACCACCTGAATACCCATGTCGTTAATCATCTGGATGATGTCTTCGATCTGATCTGAGTCGACGATATCTTCCGGCAGATGGTCATTGACCTCAGCATAGGTCAGATAGCCTTGCTCCTTACCACGGGTGACAAGAAGCTTGAGCTGTGACTGCGGGTTTTGCTCCATAAGACGGTATCCACACTTCTGTTAAATTAGATTGGTGTCGGTCGGCAGCGCGCCAACAATAAGCAGTGAAGGCGTTTAGTTCTTGCCGCTGCCTTCGTCGCGGCGTGGGCTTTGCCCATCAGTAATCGGCACTTAAGCCGCTTGTGTTAACTCTGTGCTAAGGACCTGGCTGACTCGCCAAAACCTTAAAATCTGTGCGGCTGTCCTTTCATTGTTCGGAACGGGCAGCATGCTGATAACGGTTATTTCCTGGCAAACGCCTGACTGAGTGTCCAGAGTTCACGGCGCTCATCGGTGTTGAGTCCCAGGGTGCGCTCACGCGCAATCAAAAACTCCAGACGTTCTTCAAGAGCTGAATCATAAATGCTGGCCAGCGAGTCCTGAAACACCGCTTCGGCTTCTTCATCTACTATCATGTGGTTCCAGATCGCCAGTGTTTCAAGCGTCTGACTAAAATTTGTCCCGCGATATAACTCTAGTAGCTGTCCGGTGGTCAATCCAGGATTCTCAGTACAACGACCCACTAATTCAATAAATAGCGGTAAACCCGGCATTTTTGACTCAGACAGCCCATCAAGCGACGGCACCATCGTGGCCAGTTGCGGGTTCTGAATCAGCAAAGCAATCAGAACGCGCATAGTGGTGCGTTTCAGCGGTGGCGCTACCGGCGCCGTTCCGCTTGCGGCCAGCTTTGGCATCAGCTTTTCAAGCTGATTGTCATCAAGAATACCCAGCTTATTTCCCAGCTCCTGACGCATATAAATACGTAAGGTCTCACCGGGGATCTGCGTAATCAATGGTAAAGCCAGCGTGCTCAGGCGCGCTTTTCCGTCGCGTGAGCTCAGATCCACCTGCGGCAGCAGGCTATCAAATAAAAACGAAGAGAGCGGCATCGCCTGCTCCATCCTCGCTTCGAAGGCGGCTTTACCCTCTTTGCGTACCAGCGTATCCGGGTCTTCACCATCGGGTAAAAACATAAAGCGTAGCTGACGACCATCATTCATGTAAGGCAATGCGGTCTCTAGCGCACGCCATGCCGCTTCCCGCCCCGCCCTGTCGCCGTCGTAACAGCAGATCACCGTGTCGGTGCTGCGAAACAGCAACTGAATGTGTTCAGCTGTGGTGGAGGTGCCTAATGACGCGACAGCATAATCGATGCCGTACTGCGCCAGCGCAACCACGTCCATGTATCCCTCAACCACTAACAGGCGGGCGGGTTCAGGATGGTTCTTAACGGCTTCATACAGGCCATAGAGCTGGCGGCCTTTATGGAAAATAGGGGTTTCCGGCGAGTTCAGATACTTCGGCGTATCGTTGCCCAGCACGCGTCCGCCAAAACCAATGACGCGTCCACGCTTATCGCGGATCGGAAACATGACGCGGTCGCGAAACCGGTCATAGGTACGGCCTTTGTCATTGCTGACCAGCATGCCCGCTTCCATCAATGACTCGCGGTCTTCCGATTGCTTGCCAAAACGCTTGAGAACATTGTCCCAGCCGGCTGGCGCGTAACCTATAGCGAAATGATTGATGATGTCGGCGCTCAGACCACGACGATCAAGATAGTCGCGTGCTGGCTGCGCATTGGATTGCTGCAGACCCTGCTGATAAAAACCGTTCAGGTTCTCCATCAGCTGATACAGGCTCTGGCGCTGATGGCGTTCCATCTGGCTGGGCCCGCTGCCTGCTTCGTAAGGCACGTCTAAACCGTGGGAAGTGGCTAACTCTTCGATACTTTCAACAAACTCCAGACGATCAAAGTTCATTAAAAAGTCGATAGCGTTGCCGTGTGCACCACAGCCGAAACAGTGATAGAACTGTTTTTCGCCGTTTACGGTGAAAGAGGGCGTTTTTTCATTATGGAAAGGACAGCACGCATGGAAATTCTTACCCTGCTTTTTCAGCTTAACGCGGGCATCGATAAGATCCACGATATCCGTGCGGGCAAGTAAATCGTTGATAAATACGCGTGGAATTCGTCCAGCCATACGCCCCAGATTTTCAGCTCATAAACGGCAACAAGCCGCGCTTCCTTTCGGAAAGCACGGCCTTTTACTTGACTCTGTCTGCGTGAATCACGCGGTGGAGGCGAACCTCCGGAACGACTTAGTACAGACGAGTGCGGCGTGCGTTTTCGCGAGCCAGTTTCTTGGCGTGACGCTTAACTGCTGACGCTTTAGCGCGCTTACGTTCGGTAGTCGGTTTTTCATAGAACTCACGACGACGAACTTCAGCCAGAACGCCTGCTTTCTCGCATGAACGCTTGAAGCGACGCAGTGCTACGTCAAATGGCTCGTTTTCACGTACTTTAATTACCGGCATGTAACTCTCACCTCGATAAAATTCGGTTTTTGCTGCTGACTGCGGCGTCAGCAAATTCAAAATGGTGCAGCATTCTACTCCAACTCAAGTTGGTTTGTAAAGCACCATGGATAATTTGAAACCAACAGGAGCGTTTGCCTGTGCGGCTGCCGGTTTTTCCAGGGGCGGAAGTATAGCGCACTCTTTAGCCGACAGAAAATGACTTTTTACCTGGGGTGACCGCGCTGCACATCCAATTGCTGTGATAAACTGCGCGCCGCAAGAATGAGGTGATGCAATGCGAATTCTCGGTATTGAAACGTCGTGCGATGAAACCGGCATCGCAATCTATGATGATGAGGCTGGATTACTGGCTAACCAACTCTACAGCCAGGTAAAACTACACGCCGATTATGGCGGTGTGGTCCCGGAACTGGCCTCACGTGATCATGTGCGTAAAACTGTGCCGCTGATTCAGGCGGCGCTGAAAGAGGCGGGTCTGGAGCCGCAGCAGATCGATGCAGTGGCCTACACTGCCGGTCCCGGACTGGTCGGTGCGCTGCTGGTCGGCGCGACTATTGGCCGCGCCCTGGCGTTTGCCTGGAAAGTACCTGCCGTGCCGGTTCATCATATGGAAGGCCATCTGCTGGCACCGATGCTGGAAGAGAATCCACCGGCATTTCCGTTTGTCGCCCTGCTGGTGTCGGGCGGACATACTCAGCTGATTAGCGTCACCGGCGTTGGTGAATATGAATTGCTGGGTGAATCGATTGATGATGCTGCGGGCGAAGCCTTTGATAAGACAGCCAAGCTGCTCGGTCTGGATTATCCGGGCGGGCCTATGCTGTCGAAGATGGCGCAGCAGGGCACAGCGGGGCGCTTTACCTTCCCGCGTCCGATGACCGACCGCCCGGGGCTGGATTTCAGTTTCTCCGGCCTGAAAACCTTTGCGGCTAATACCATTCGCGCGAACCCTGACGATGAGCAAACGCGTGCTGACATCGCCCGCGCGTTTGAAGATGCGGTGGTGGATACGCTGTCGATCAAATGTAAGCGTGCGCTGGATCAGACCGGCTTTACGCGTCTGGTCATTGCGGGTGGCGTCAGCGCCAATCGCACACTGCGCGAGCAAATGGCGGTCATGATGCAAAAGCGTGGCGGAGACGTGTTCTACGCCCGCCCGGAGTTCTGTACCGATAATGGCGCGATGATCGCGTATGCGGGCATGGTGCGCTTAAAGGGCGGAACACGGGGAGAGTTAAGCATCAGCGTGCGACCGCGCTGGCCGCTGGCGGAACTGCCCGCCATCTGATGTAAAAAAAGCCGGCTTGCCGGCTTTTTTTATGACTGAGATTTCTTTTTGCGCTTCCAGATCTTGCCTTCCTGACCCCGCCACAGCCGCTGAATATTATCGTGATGACGCAGCAGGATGAGACAGGAGAGCATGGAAACCGGGAAGGTGAACTGCGGTTTGAACCACCAGACATAGAATGGCGCGATTAACGCGCTGACGATAGCACCCAGCGATGAATAGCCGCTGAGTAAAACCGTTAACAGCCAGGTGCCAGTGACCAGCCCGGTTAAGTCCCAGCCAATCGGCGCAATTGCGCCAAATGCCGTTGCCACACCTTTTCCACCCCGAAAGTGGAAAAACACCGGGTAGATATGCCCCAGACAGGCGGCAATGGCAGTCAGGCCGAGATAGAGCGGCGTCACGTGCATCAGATAGGCCAGCCAGACCGGCACCATTCCCTTCAGCACATCAAACACGAGTACGGTTACTGCTGCGGCTTTACCGCCCAGACGCAGTACGTTAGTGGCACCTGGATTGCCTGAACCGTGTGTGCGGGGATCGGGCAGGCCAGCGAGTTTGCAGACCAGAATCGCACTGGAAATCGAACCGCAAAGATACGCGAAAATAATCATACCAAGCGCGAAAGCACTCATAACACCGTACCGTTCCCTTTAGGGTCGTTTTGATCTCATCAACCGTGGATAATACGCATAATCCGCCGGAAGTGGTATCCGGCTTAGCCAAAAACAGAGACTCTCATCATGGATATCGTATTTATAGAACAACTCACGGTGTTCACCACCATTGGCGTTTACGACTGGGAACAGGGCATACAGCAGAAGCTGGTGCTCGATGTCGAAATGGCCTGGGATAACCGTCAGGCGGCGAGCAGCGACGATGTGAACGATTGTCTCAGCTATGCGGACGTCTCCTCCGCGATTCTGACGCATCTTAACGGCGGCCGTTTTGCCCTGGTTGAGCGGGTTGCTGAAGAAATCGCGGATCTGTTGATGAACCGTTTCAATTCGCCTGGCGTGCGTATAAAGGTAAGCAAACCGGGCGCTGTAGCCCAGGCGGCGCAGGTTGGCGTGCGAATTGAGCGCGGGACTATTCCTAAATAAATACGATGTGATTGCCATCACAATGAAACCAAACCAAATTACTGTCTGTCATAGCGTGTGCCGTTTCGTTACAGCAGGCGAAACGGTGTAGACCTTAAGGTTTAATTCAGGCTAATAGCGGCATAATTTCAGGCGATAGCAGCGCGCTACCGCCTTTTTAATGGTTTTGAAAACGGATAGAGGGAACATTTGATGGCAGATATTCATCAGCTTTGGGTAGCTGCAATCCTGGGCATTGTGGAAGGGCTGACCGAATTCTTACCGGTCTCTTCCACAGGGCACATGATTATAGTGGGTCACCTGCTGGGCTTTGAGGGTGAAAAAGCCGAGACCTTTGAAGTTGTGATCCAGTTAGGATCGATTCTGGCTGTGGTTGTCATGTTCTGGCGCCGTCTTTTTGGCCTGATTGGTATCCACTTTGGCGAAGTTAAGCATGAAGGTGTCGGCACCGGGCGTCTGTCGCTGATCCACATCCTGCTGGGTATGGTTCCGGCAGTGGTCGTGGGTCTGGTGCTGCACGATCAGATTAAAACACTGTTTAATCCGATCAACGTGATGTACGCGCTGGTTGTGGGTGGTGTGCTGCTGCTGGTCGCTGAGTACCTCAAGCCAAAACAGCCGAAAGCCGTTGGCGTCGATGACATTACCTATCGTCAGGCATTTATGATTGGCTGTTTCCAGTGCTTAGCCCTGTGGCCGGGCTTCTCGCGTTCTGGTGCAACCATCTCAGGCGGCATGCTGATGGGTGTGAGTCGATATGCAGCCTCGGAGTTCTCCTTCATCCTGGCGGTGCCAATGATGATGGGTGCGACCGTACTGGACATGTACAAGAGCATCGGCTTCCTGACGATGGCGGACTTCCCGATGTTCGCAGTGGGCTTTGTGACGGCGTTTATTGTGGCGCTGATTGCGATTAAAGTCTTCCTTGAGCTCATCAAGCGCATCTCTTTTGTCTCGTTCGCCATTTACCGCTTTATTGTGGCGGCAGCGGTTTACATGATCTTCATGTAAACCCCGGGCAGCCTGCTAGTCAGGCTGCCTGATCGCCAACCCCTGCGCGACGGCGTCAATGCGTCGTCGCGTCATCTCTTCCCGCACTTCCGCTCCTTTGAATCCCGCTTCGACCACCGCTTTCGTCGGCACCGCCTGCGCCAGCGCAAAAGCTCGACGCAGATAGTCGCCCTGCGGATAAGGCCTGCTCTCCAGTCCGGCACGTCCGCGGGCATCCGCTTCGCTGGTCAGCGCCATCTGCTCAACGCGCTGCGGCTTACGCCACGCATCGATCCGGTCAAACAGCGCCACCAGTGATGCTGCAGATTGCCGTTCAATGGTGTGCACAATGTCGTGAAATTCAGTCACGATCAGTGCCAGATCGCGAGTCGCATTGGGCACGCGCAGCCGCTGACACAGGGCCTCGACCAGCGGAACGCCCGCCAGTCCATGACCGTGATGGCTCGGCCACAGCTCAGGCGGCGTCAGCGCCTTGCCGACGTCATGAAAGAGCGTGGCAAAGCGCACATCGATCTCGCTGGAAAGGGCAGCGGCCATCGCCAGTGTCATCAGCGTATGGACGCCGGTGTCGATCTCCGGGTGCCACTTAATCGGCGCAGGAATACCAAAAAGATTATCCAGCTCAGGAAACAGCACCTGCAATGCGCCACAGTCGCGCAGAACCTGGAAATAGACCTGCGGATTACGGGAGCTCAGCGCCTTTTCGGTCTCTTTCCACACCCGCTCAGCGGTGAGATTTGACAGCTCACCGCTTTCGGCCATCTGCTGCATCAACTGCTGCGTCTCGGGAGCAATACGGAAATTGAGATGGGCAAAACGCGCAGCAAAGCGTGCGACGCGCAATACCCGCAACGGATCTTCACTGAAGGCTTCAGAGACGTGACGCAGCAGGCGCTGGGCGATATCACGCTGACCGTTATATGGATCAACCAGCGCGCCGTTCTCATCCTGTGCGATAGCATTGATGGTCAGATCGCGGCGCTGTAAGTCCTGCTCCAGCGTCACGTCGGGCGCAGACCAGGTGACAAATCCGGTGTAGCCTTTCCCGTTTTTCCGCTCGGTCCGTGCCAGCGCATACTCTTCACGACTGACGGGATGCAGGAAAACGGGAAAATCGCGACCGACCTGTTGATAGCCCTGCTCAAGCATGGCTTTGGGTGTAGAACCTGTTACTACCCAATCTTTGTCTGTAACCGGCAGATTCAGCAGCGCATCACGCACCGCACCGCCAACAAGAAACGTCTTCACGCAAAACTCCAGAGAAAAAGAAATGACCTGCACGCCGGGCACATCCCGCGCCTGAAATCAGCCGTGCATCTCATTTTATTGTTGCACAAATTCCCCGGATTGCAGACATGCCAAAAAGGGGATCCTGCAATCCCCTGCTTAAATTCGACAGAATAGTGTCAGTTCATCCAGCGATCGCTTTTCTTACGACGCGGCAGCATGTGAGGCAGTAACAGACCCAGCAGCAGGCCGACACCCAGCACGCCGCCGCCATACATAAACCACTGCATGATGATGGTGCGCTGTTTATCATCCAGCTGAACGTTGGCGGCGCTGACTTTCTTCTGCGCGACGATCAGCTCATTTTTCAGCTTCTGATTCTCGCCTTTCAGCCCGTTGATTACGCCGTCGCTGCTGGCGACTTTGTTCTGCATCTCCGCCGTACGCTGATTCCAGCTGTTGTCGATGTTATCCAGTTTGGCCGTCAGATCTTTCACCTGCTGCTCAAGCTGCGGAACTCGTGTACGCAGGCTCGGATTCGCGCTGAGCTGCGACAGGGGGATCCAGGTGGTGCGGCCTTCCGAATCACGGATCTGGCCATAATGGGTATCATTGTTAGTCTGTAATAGCTGCACCTCTTCCCCGGCATTCAGTTTGCCGAGCAGGCGGAACTGATCGCCTGGCCCGCTGCGTACCCAGGTCGAAAGCTCATCAGAAACATAGCGTTTTTCGTCGGCATGGGCAGGTGCAAGGGTGCTAAGGGTCAGCAAAGTGAGTCCAGCGAGTGTGATTTTTTTCATTCGATTTCGTTTGGCTTAGTCTGACTTAAAATTTACCGGCACAGTCTGGAGAGGCCTCGCATAAATCTGAATGAGAACTATCCTGGTCTCATGAGAGTGCGAAAAGGTCTGCGAAAGAGTAAAGAAAGCAGAGACAGCGCGGCTTCTGTGCATTAATCTTCGCCTGATAACCCCTTGCCCTCCAGGCGACAGCGTGAGTAACCTGCTGATAATCGCCTGAAATATGCAGGAAAAACCCTCTTAAGTGCCAGCGGCGTAGTGAATAAAAAATTATGACCATCGAAATCGAACTAAAGTTCATTGCAACTCCACAGGCAGCCGGGAAACTGGCTGAACTGTTTTCCACTCTGCCGCATCAGCATCAGGCTGCACGCGAGCTGACCAACATCTACTTCGAAACCGACGATAACCAGCTGCGACGCTGGGACATGGGATTGCGTATCCGGGGCGTTGACAGGCGTTATGAAATGACGCTCAAAGCGGCGGGGAAGACGATAGGCGGCCTGCATCAGCGTCCGGAATATAACGTTGAGCTCAGCGAGCCGGTGCTGGACATTGCTCGTCTCCCCGCAGAGATCTGGCCGCAGGGCACCGATATCCCGGCGCTGCAGTCGCGCTTACAGCCGCTGTTCACCACGCATTTCCAGCGCGAAGTCTGGCTGATCACCATCGGCAACAGTGAAATAGAAGTGGCATTTGATCAGGGCGCGGTCACGGCGGGTGAGCTCAGCGAACCGCTTTGCGAGATCGAACTGGAACTGAAACGTGGCGAACGTCAGGATCTGCTGGCCTTTGCACAGCAGCTGGTGGCGATGGGCGGTCTGCGTATGGGCAGCCTGAGCAAAGCGGCTCGCGGCTATCAGCTGGCGCAGGGGAATCCGCCGCGCCAGATTGAGGCCTTCCCGTTGCTGAAAGCCGGCACTAAAGCGACCGTAGAGCAGGGCATGGTTGCTGCAATGTCGGCTGGCCTGCGTCACTGGCAATATCATGAAGAAGTCTGGCTGCGCGGTAACGCGGCGGGGCAGGATGCGGTGCGCGAAGCGCTGGATCTGCTGCGTCAGGCCTTCAGCCTGTTTGGTGCGCTGGTGCCACGCAAAGCCAGCAGTGTCCTGCGTCAGCAGTTGACCACACTGGAAGAAACGCTGGTGAATGAGGAGCAGCAAGCAGCTGATTTCTGCCTCTCTTCCCTCTCTGTTGAAACGCAACTGGCGCTGACCCACTGGCTGGCCGAATCTCAGTGGCGTCAGTGGATCGATGCCAAAGGCGAAACCAAGCTGCAGGGTTCGTTTAAGCGCTTCAGCGATATCATGCTGAGCCGCGTGAATGCCGATCTGAGAGAAACTTTTATCACGGTAAAACAGCCCAATGAGTATCAGGATAAAGCCACCCGCCTGGCGCGTCAGCTTCTGACCGTTCACTTGCTGGCGGGTTCCTATCCCGTCGAAACGGTGATGGCCTGGCTCGACCCCTGGCAGCAACTGCTGTCGGCAATCCATGAAAAGCAGACATCCGGATTAGCCTGGCTGGCGATGCAGGCGCTGAAACAACAGCCGTTCTGGCTCACCAGCGGCGCTGCCCGCTAACGGATATTCCGTCACGCCATCAAGGAGGGAGTTATGTTGTCAGCACTTCCCGCGTTGCTACGCGACCAGGCCGAAGCGGCCGCCCGACAGCTTGGGGTTCCGCTGGCTTCGCTCAGTCCGGAGCAGGTAGCCGGGCTGGCTTTCAGCGATTTTGTGCTGGAAAACCTGCAACAACATCCCGACTGGTGGCAGTCGATGCTCGACCAGCCGCCGCAGCCTGATGAGTGGCAACACTACGCTGCATGGCTGAATCAGGCGCTGGACACAGTCGACAGTGAAGCGAGCCTGATGCGCGAACTGCGGCTGTTTCGACGCCGTATGCTGGTGCGTGTCGCCTGGATGCAGGCTCTGCAACACGCGACGACCGAAGAAAGCCTGCAGCAGCTCAGCGTATTAGCTGAAGTGCTGATCAGCCGGGCACGTGACTGGGTTTATCAGGATTGCTGTCGCGATTTTGGTACGCCCTGTAATGCGGACGGCGACGCGCAGCCGCTACTGATTCTGGGGATGGGTAAGCTGGGTGGCGGCGAACTTAATTTCTCCTCTGATATAGACCTGATTTTTGCCTGGCCGGAAAACGGCACCACGCGCGGCGGACGGCGTGAGCTCGACAACGCCCAGTTCTTTACCCGTATGGGGCAGCGGCTGATCAAAGTGCTTGATCAACCCACCATGGATGGCTTTGTCTATCGGGTGGATATGCGACTGCGTCCGTTTGGCGACAGTGGCCCGCTGGTGATGAGCTTTGCCGCGCTGGAAGATTACTACCAGGAGCAGGGACGCGACTGGGAGCGTTACGCCATGGTCAAGGCGCGACTCATGGGCGATGACCACGATCGCTGGAGCCTGGAGCTGCAACAGATGCTGCGGCCATTCGTCTACCGTCGCTACATCGACTTCAGCGTGATTCAGTCGCTGCGTAACATGAAAGGGATGATCAGCCGCGAAGTGCGGCGGCGCGGGCTGAAGAACAATATTAAACTCGGCGCGGGCGGCATTCGTGAAACCGAGTTTATCGTGCAGGTGTTTCAGCTGATCCGCGGCGGGCGTGAGCGCTCGCTGCAGTTGCGATCGCTGCTGCCGACGCTGGAGGCGATCAAAACGCTGGCCCTGTTACCAGCCGATCAGGTCGATGCACTGCGAGATGCCTACCTGTTCCTGCGGCGGCTGGAAAATCTGCTGCAAAGCCTGGGTGACGAGCAAACTCAGACGCTGCCAGAGGATGAACTTCATCGTGCCCGGCTTGCGTGGGCAATGGACTGTTATGACTGGGCTGAACTGATGACCTGGCTCGACAGCCAGATGGCGGCGGTGCGGGCCATTTTTGACGAGCTGATTGGCGAAGATACCCCTGAAATTGGCGATCAGCGTGAGCTGGCAGATTTTCAGGTGCTGTGGCAGGACCGGCTGGAAGATAGCGAACTGGCGCCGCTGGTACCGCAGCTCAGTGACGATCAGCGACTGACATTGCATCAGTCACTGGAAGCGTTTCGTCAGGATATTAACCGACGCACTATCGGTCCACGTGGCCGTCAGGCACTGGATCAGCTGATGCCGCGTCTGCTGAGTGAAGTCTGCCCGCGTGAAGATGCGGCCGTGACGCTTAGTCGCCTGACACCGCTGCTGATCGGCGTGCTGACACGCAGTACCTATCTTGAGTTGCTGACCGAGTATCACGGTGCCCTGCGTCATCTGATTCGTCTGTGTGCGGCCTCACCGATGGTGGCCAGCCAGCTGGCGCGTCACCCCTTATTGCTTGATGAACTACTCGACCCCGCCACGCTCTATCAGCCGACTGCCACTGACGCCTATCGTGATGAGCTGCGACAGTATCTGCTGCGCATCCCCACTGAAGATGAAGAGCAGCAGCTGGAAGCGGTACGGCAGTTTAAGCAGGCCCAGCATCTGCGCATTGCTGCTGCTGATATCGCTGGCACGCTGCCTGTGATGAAAGTCAGCGACCATCTCACCTGGCTGGCGGAAGCGATTATCGAATCAGTGGTCCGTCAGGCGTGGAATATGATGGTGCAACGTTATGGTCGTCCTTCTCACCTGAGTAATGAACATGAGCGTGGCTTTGCGGTGCTGGGCTACGGCAAGCTGGGGGGCTGGGAGCTGGGTTACAGTTCCGACCTCGATTTAGTCTTCCTGCATGACTGTCCGGCTGACGCGGTGACAGAAGGGGAGCGCAGCATTGATGGCCGTCAGTTCTATCTGCGCCTGGCCCAGCGGATCATGCATCTCTTCAGTACCCGTACCTCTTCCGGCATTCTTTATGAAGTCGACGCGCGGCTGCGTCCTTCGGGTGCGGCGGGCATGCTGGTCAGTACGTTTGAGGCCTTTGAAGAGTATCAGCGCAGTGAGGCCTGGACCTGGGAGCATCAGGCGCTGGTCCGGGCGCGGGTGGTGTTTGGCGAGGCGGCGCTTGGCGAGCGTTTCAACGTGATCCGTCAGGCCATTCTGTCGCTGTCACGTGCCGCAGACGCGCTGCAAACTGAAGTGCGTGAGATGCGTGAAAAGATGCGTGCTCACCTCAGCAACAAACATAAAGGGCGCTGGGATATCAAAGCCGATGCGGGCGGCATCACCGATATTGAATTCATCGCACAATATCTTGTCTTACGCTACGCCGCTGAACAGCCCGAACTGACGCGCTGGTCTGACAATGTGCGTATTTTTGAGCTGATGGCGAAGTACCATAAAATGCCTGCTGATGAAGCGCAGGCACTGACGCAGGCATATGTGACGCTGCGCGACGCATTGCACCATCGCGCCTTGCAGGAGCTGCCTGGTCACGTTGAACCCGAGGCTTACGCAACGGAGCGGCAGACGGTTCTGAACAGCTGGCAGCGCTGGCTGATAACGCCTGCGTCTATCCTGGCGTGATGCTGATAGCACAAATCGCAACTGTGCTATCATCCGCGCACTATTTTTAATGCAGTCTGGAGTGTCTGGAATGAAAGTGACTCTGCCCGCGTTCGGCCAAGCCTCAGTGCTGGTTGTTGGCGATGTAATGTTGGATCGTTACTGGTATGGCCCAACCAGCCGTATCTCCCCTGAAGCCCCGGTTCCGGTGGTGAAAGTGGACACGGTTGAAGAGCGCCCTGGCGGCGCAGCAAACGTGGCGATGAACATTGCAGCACTCGGTGCCGCGTCCCGCCTGATCGGTCTGACCGGTGAAGATGATGCGGCGCGCGTGTTGAGTAACACGCTGAAAGACGTCAACGTTCATTGTGATTTTGTGGCAGTCAAAAGCCATCCAACCATTACCAAACTGCGCGTGCTTTCACGCAATCAGCAACTGATCCGTCTCGATTTTGAAGAGGGCTTTGATCAGGTTGATCCGGAGCCGATTCACCAGAAAATGCGTGATTCGCTGGCCGCAGCGGGTGCGCTGGTGCTGTCCGACTATGCCAAAGGCGCGCTCTCCAGCGTCCAGACCATGATTACTCTGGCGCGCGAAGCAGGTGTGCCGGTATTAATCGATCCGAAGGGCACCGATTTTACGCGCTACCGGGGCGCGACGCTGCTGACGCCGAATCTCTCAGAGTTTGAAGCCGTAGTCGGCAAATGCAAAAACGAAGACGAGATCGTGGCGCGCGGCACGCAGCTGATCGCTGATTTTGATCTCTCTGCATTGCTGGTGACCCGTTCAGAAAATGGCATGACGCTGCTTCAGCCGGGCAAAGCGCCTCTGCATCTGCCGACTCAGGCGCAGGAAGTCTATGACGTGACCGGTGCAGGCGATACGGTGATCGGCGTGCTGGCTGCCGCTCTGGCTGCTGGCGACTCGCTGGAAGAAGCCTGTTTCCTGGCTAATGCGGCGGCGGGTGTCGTGGTGGGTAAACTGGGTACCTCGACCGTCAGCACCGTTGAGCTGGAAAATGCGATTCATGCCCGCCCGGAACAGGGTTTTGGCATCATGACGGAAGCGCAGTTAAAAGCCGCCGTTGAGATGGCCCGCCGTCGTGGCGAAAAAGTGGTGATGACCAACGGCGTCTTCGACATCCTGCATGCGGGTCATGTCTCTTACCTGGCAAACGCCCGCAAGCTCGGCGATCGACTGATTGTCGCGGTAAACAGCGATGCGTCGACTAAACGTCTGAAAGGTGAAAGTCGTCCGGTGAATCCGCAGGAAAACCGGATGATCGTGCTGGGCGCGCTGGAAGCGGTCGACTGGGTGGTGGTATTTGAAGAGGATACGCCGCAGCGGCTGATTGCGGGCATTCTGCCTGACCTGCTGGTCAAAGGTGGCGATTATAAGCCGGAAGATATCGCGGGCAGTAAAGAAGTCTGGGCAAATGGCGGTGACGTGCAGGTGCTGAACTTCGAAGATGGTATCTCTACCACCAACATTATCAAAACCATTCGCGGTAGCTGAAGCTGAGGTAAGCGGGAGCCGCGCTCCCGCTTAAGCGCTTATTCTGGCTTGTTGTCTACAACAGGTTTCACCACGTCCGCAACCGATGCCGGTGAAGCCGCTGGTGAACTCGCGACTGCAGAAGAGGGTGTAGCTGCTGCAACAGGAGTGGCTGGTGCAGTGGCAGTCGGTGGCGTACCGGTTGATGAACCCTGGCTTTCCAGCTGGGCCAGACGTTGCTCCAGCGCCGCCAGTTTCTCCCGCGTACGCAGTAGTACCTGCGTCTGCACATCAAACTCTTCACGGTTGACCAGATCCATACGGGTCAGCTGCGCCTGAAGAACCTGACGAATTTTCTTTTCGACATCATCACCAAACTCACGAACACCTTTAGGCATCGCTTCGTGAACCTGACGGGCAAGTTGTTCAATTTTTTTCGTGTCGATCATGATGATTTCCTGGTTACGGGGAGCTGTGTCAGCGTGTTTACCAACGTAATAAGTGTTAAGTGTAATGCCAGAAATGAAAAGGATAAACCTCAAATCGGTAACGCAGGAAATGCAAAAGCAATTGCGCTATTGATGATTGCCGCCTCAAACGATCAGCGTTATAGTTGAAAGGCTTATTCTCAGGGCGGGGCGCAATTCCCCACCGGCGGTAAATCAGCCTCGGCTGAAAGCCCGCGAGCGCTTTATCTTGATGAAAAGAGAGGTAAAGGTCAGCAGATCCGGTGTAATTCCGGGGCCGACGGTTACAGTCCGGATGGGAGAGGGTAACGACATCTGTCGGACAATTGTGTCTGCTTCACGTTATTGCCACGTCTTTTTGACGTCACTCCTAAGCACGCCCTGATTCTGGTAACCCATACATTTTAAGGTTTTTATTACCATGAATCAGACGCTACTTTCTGAATTTGGCACGCCTGAACAGCGTGTAGAACGTGCTATCGCCGCCCTGCGTGAGGGACGCGGTGTGATGGTACTCGACGATGAAAATCGCGAAAACGAAGGCGATATGATCTTCGCCGCAGAAACCATGACCGTTGAACAGATGGCGCTGACTATTCGTCACGGCAGCGGCATTGTCTGCCTCTGCCTGACCGAAGCGCGTCGCCAGCAGCTCGACCTGCCCATGATGGTGGAAAACAACACCAGCTCCTTTGGTACCGGCTTTACCGTGACTATTGAGGCCGCAGAAGGCGTCACCACGGGCGTTTCCGCGCAGGACCGTATCACCACTATCCGTACTGCCATTGCCGACAATGCTAAACCTGCCGACCTGCATCGCCCTGGCCATGTTTTTCCGTTGCGTGCCAGCGAAGGCGGCGTGTTAACACGTGGCGGACATACTGAAGCGACCATCGATTTAGTGACACTGGCTGGTTTTAAGCCTGCCGGTGTCCTGTGCGAACTGACCAATGACGACGGCACTATGGCCCATGCGCCAGAAGCGATTACCTTCGCTCGTCAGCACAACATGCCGGTAGTGACCATTGAAGATTTGATTGCCTGGCGTCGCGCGCACGAGACGCGCCACGCCAGCTAATTTGTCAGATGATAAACAGGCTCTTTTCAGGGCCTGTTTTTCTTCGCCCCGCACCGTAATGGCACAACCTGAACTCTGGCTTCCACTCATCCCTGAACACCCATTAAATCTGCCACGTTAAATTTCATTCAAATTTTCTGATGATCTCCATCACGCTTATCAGCGTGATAAAGCGGCGAATACGCGTATCGTAGTGGCTATCAAATAATCGATCCCGGGGATCACGAATGAGCCAGTTACGAATGCCAGCGCTGTTTTTAGGTCATGGCAGCCCGATGAATGCCCTTGAAGAGAACCGCTATACCGCTGCGTGGCGTCACGCGGGCGACACTCTGCCACGTCCACGCGCAATTATTGCGGTTTCGGCGCACTGGTATACGCGTGGCACCGCCGTAACAGCAATGGCAGAACCAAAAACCATTCATGATTTTGGCGGCTTTCCGCAGGCGCTGTTTGATACGCGCTATCCGGCTCCGGGATCGCCGGAACTGGCGCAGCAGCTTGTGGAGCAGTTAGCACCCGTCGAAGTCAGGCTGGATTATGATTGGGGACTGGATCATGGTTCCTGGGGCGTCCTGATTAAGATGTATCCGGATGCCGATATTCCGGTAGTGCAGCTAAGTATTGATGGCACCAAACCTGCGGAATGGCACTTTGAGATGGGCCAGAAACTGGCTGCGCTGCGCGATCAGGGTGTGATGATTGTCGCCAGCGGCAACGTGGTCCATAACCTGCGTAAAGTACGCTGGGATGGCAACAGCGATGTTTATCCCTGGGCCAGCAGTTTTGAACAGTTCGTCCGCGATAACCTGGCGGTGCAGAGCGATGCCGCTTCTCATCCTCTGGTTAACTTTATGGACCATCCAGGTGCAGCGCTCTCTAACCCGACACCTGAACACTATCTGCCGCTGCTCTATGTGCTTGGCGCACGTCAGCCAGACGAGGCAATCAGTATTCCGATTGACGGCATGGAGATGGGTGCCATCAGCATGTTGTCGGTACAGGTTGGTTAGAGCGAGGCTGAGAGAATACAGGCCAGAAGCTGGCCTGTATTCTCACGATGCATTAGCCGATAAAAGCGTGCGGATAAAAACGGGAGAGATCCTGAGTGATCAAATCGCGATCTTCACGCAGGCCAATGCCGGCGGGTTGATCGTCAATCAGCCAGCTGCCGATCAGCGTATAGCTGTCGCCAAATTTAGGCAGCGGATGGAACTGCTGGACGATCATTCCCTCTTCACCGTACGGCCCATCAACACGGGCAATCTCCTGACCATTTTCTACGATCCGGATGTTGGCTCCTTCACGTGAAAACAGCGGCTTCACCACATATTTGTCCAGATGCGGAACGTCATCTTCGGCGAACCAGGCAGGCAGCAGGTTAGGGTGATTCGGGAACATTTCCCACAGCAGTGGCAGCAAGGCTTTATTGGAGATAATGCTTTTCCATGCCGGTTCAAGCCAGCGTACGCCAGCATCACCCAGTTTGGTAGAGAACATCTCACGTAGCATAAACTCCCATGGATAGAGCTTGAACAGGTTGCTAATCACCTGATCCTGAGCGTCGGTAAATTCCCCTTTTTCGCCCAGACCAATCTCATCCATATAAAGGAATTCACTCGGAAGACCCGCTTCGGTGGCGCAATCCTGAAGATATTGTACGGTGCCACGATCTTCGTCGGTGTCACGGCAGCAGGCAAAGTGCAGCCAGTTAAAGCCATGCTGTTGATGTAGCGCGGCAAAGCGTTCAATCAGCTTTTCCTGCAGGCTATTAAACTGATCGCTGCCAGCAGGGAGTTGACCAGCGTTGAGCTGATCTTCCAGCCACAGCCACTGGAAAAACGCTGCTTCATACAGCGAGGTCGGCGTATCGGCATTGTTCTCCAGCAGCTTCACATCGCCTTTGCCATCCCAGGCGAGATCGAGACGTGAGTAAAGCGACGGCTGACGCTGATGCCATGAATCGCGCACGAAATCCCAGGTGTGTTTAGGAATACGGAATTTAGTCAGCAGCGCTTCGCTGTTAACCACTTTTTCCACCACCTGCAGGCACATCTGATGCAACTCTGCGGTCACATCTTCCAGATGCTCGATTTGCGCCAGCGTGAACTGGTAATAAGCATCTTCACACCAGTAGGGTTCCCCATGCATGGTGTGAAAACGAAAACCGAACTCGGTGGCTTTTTCGCGCCAGCCTGGGCGTTCTGAAATGGCAATGCGTTCCATTGGGGCGTTAGCCTCCCATTGAGCGGCTGGATGTGCCGCTGGCGCTGCTACGCTGCATGCTGTTCTGTTTCGCGACGGTTTCACCAAAGCCACCACGGGTAATGGTTGAGGTGGTCGCTGGTTTTGGTGCCATCGCCGTTTTAGGCACGGTCATGGTTTTGCCGGAGGTGGCAGCACCATAGTTACGGCCGGATGCATCAACAAACTGGCCGTTGGCCGGGCTGCGGGCGTTTTTCGGTGAGAATAGCGGTTGCTGCGCAAAGCCTGAACCACCGCCCATCATGCGGCCCATCATATAACCGGCCATCAGTGGCATCCAGAAGCTGCCGCCACTCTGCTGCGATTCGGCATTGGTGTTGCCCACGCCCGCCTGAGCCGGTGTCTGCTGACACTGGTTTTCGCCAAATTCAGCAACACAATCTTCACGGGTGGCATATTTTGGCGCGGTGCGCTCTGCCTCTTTTTTGGCGTCATTGAATGCGGTAGTACATTGTGCACTCTGACCCGGATTGGCTTTCGAACAGTCATCCGCGTTCTGGTACATCGAAACAGTTTCATCGTTCTGCTCGCAGCCAGCCAGCATAAATACTGCCGATACGGCGATAGCAACGGGCGTTAAATGGCGTGCCTGCCAGCTCTTGCGAAAAGCGGCATAGCGAATAGATTTTGTGCGTTTCATTATGATTATCCTGTGCCCAAAGGTAGCGCATAGAATAGGGGATGGGGGGGTAAAATTGAAGCTGGAGGCCTGATACAACAGGGATCTTTACTTAGTTATACGTTCAACAGAGAGACGGGCCGCAAAGCAGCCCGTCCGCTGATTAATTACCGAAAGGATTAGCACTGCTGTGGCGAGCTGCAGGACGCGCTGCCTCAGAAGAGCCGGTTGCCGCCGGGCCGCTATCCACACGCGCAGTCTGCTGTGCGTTTTCTGGTGCCACCGTTTCCGGTGAAGTCGGGATCTCTTTACCCAGCTGGCTGTTCAGTTTCTGCAGGCTCTGCTCATTGAGCGTACCCAGCGCATAGCTGATATTCAGCTGATTAATCAGGTAACTGTAGCGCGCATCAGAGAGTTGCTGCTTAGCATTGTAGAGCACGGTCGTCGCATCCAGCACATCGACGATGGTACGCGTACCGACCTGATAGCCCGCTTCTGACGCGTCCAGAGAACTTTGCGCAGAGACCACAGCCTGTTTGTAGGCGTTGATACTGCTGATAGACGCATTCACGTTGTTAAACGATGAGCGTACCGTCTGAACTGCAGAGCGGTGTGCGCTTTCCAGCGATTCACTGGCGCTGACGAAGCTATACTGCGCCTGTTTCACCTGAGAGGTGACGCTGCCGCCGCTATAGAGTGGCAGTGAGAAGCTGAGGCCAACCTGGTTAGAACCGGTAATGGAGTCAGTAGAACCCTGGCTCTGGTTCGCACGGCTGCCGCCATATTTGCTGTTTGACAGGCCGGTCGAGGCAGTCAGACCCAGCGTCGGCATATGACCAGTTTCAGCGGAGCGGATCTGCTCGCGGGCTAAATCCTGGTTCAGACGCGCAGAGAGCAGTGACAGGTTACGGGCTTCCGCCTGCTTGAGCAGGGCGCTCACCGCGTCAGGCTTATCAGTTCTGAAACGATCGATGCTCAGTGAAGCCAGCGACATGTAGTCCATGCCAGTGATCTGACGCAGCGTTTCAACATTGTTATCAAGATTGTTACGCGCGGTCACTTCGTTAGCCAGCACGCTGTCATATTGCGCCCGGGCGTTCTGAACGTCAGTAATGGCAACCAGGCCTACGTTAAAGCGCTGAGTCGTCTGGTCCAGTTCGCGGTAGATCGACTGTTTCTGCGCTTCGGTGTAAGAAAGCGTATCAATCGCTTTCAGCACGTTGAAGTAGGCGGTCGCGGTGTTCAGAATCAAATCCTGCTGCGCTACCTGATAGGTCACATCCTGGATACCGGCGGCTTTTTCCTGAAGGGTCAGCGCGCGCCATTTCGACATGTCGAAAATAGTCTGGGTTAATTGCAGCGAGCCGCTGGTCGTGTTGGAATGGAGACCGCTGCTGTCACGATAGCCGTTGGTGTAGGTATAGTCTGCACCCAGACCGAGCTGGGGTAATAATGGGCTACGCGCTTCATTAATTTTCTCAAAAGCAGAATCGCGATCGGCAGCGGCGCTGCGCAGATCCGGGTTGCTCAGACGTGCTTGTTGGTAAACCTGAAGCAGGTCTTCGGCCTGGCTGGCGAAGCTGAAACCGCCCAGGCTCAGCCCAATAAAAAATGGGAGCAGTTTTTTCATTTGCATTCCTTTTGTTGCAGCAAATTGCAGTGGGGTGCGCTGCCGGGTAAGCCAAAAAATTATCGCCGATTCTAGCAGAGGGCAACTGTGAGATAAGTTGGCTGAACGTGCCTTCTCCCCCTAATTTACGTAAATAATTCAGAAAGAACTACTTACATGGAGCACGGTTACAGGCTTTTTTCGCTCCACGCCAATCTGCACAAGGAACCTGATGATGCCGGAAGAAAAAAAATCCCCTGTGACTTTCACAAAAAACGATGTAGAAATTATTACACGCGAAACCGTCTATGATGGTTTTTTTTCCGTCGAACGTTACCGCTTCCGCCACCGCCAGTTTAATGGCGAAATGAGTGGAGAAGTGCAGCGCGAAGTTTTTGAGCGCGGACATGCCGCCGTGCTGCTACCTTATGATCCCTTACGCGATGAAGTGGTGCTGATTGAACAGATCCGCATCCCGGCTTATGACAGCAGTGCTTCACCCTGGCTGCTGGAGATGGTCGCCGGCATTATCGAGCCAGGTGAAACAGTCGAACAGGTTGTGCGCCGCGAAGCCGTTGAAGAAGCAGGATTAGAAGTCGGCCGCGTTAAGCCTATGCTTAGCTATCTGGCCAGCCCTGGTGGCACCAGCGAACGTCTGTCGGTGCTGATTGGGGAAGTGGATGCCAGCCAGGCAGAGGGATGCCATGGTCTGGAGGAAGAGAATGAGGATATTCTTGTCCATGTCGTGAGCCGCGAACAGGCTTACCGCTGGGTGGAAGAGGGGATAATCGATAATGCGGCGTCTGTCATCGCCCTGCAATGGCTGGCGTTGCACCATGAAAAACTACGCGAAGAGTGGATACAAAAATGAAACAGCGCTATACCCCTGACTTTCCCGAAATGATGCGGCTCTGCGAAACCAATTTCGCCCAGTTACGCCGCCTGCTGCCGCGTAACGATGAGGCGGGAGAATCGGTGATCTATCAGGTGAGTGGCGCCCGTTATCAGCTGACGATCCAGGAGTCGACACGCTACACCACGCTGGTGGAGATTCGCCAGGTCGCGCCTGCCGTGAGTTACTGGAGTCTGCCCTCGATGTCGGTCAGGCTCTATCACGATGCGATGGTCGCTGAAGTGTGTTCAACTCAACAGATCTATCGTTTCAAAGCGCGCTATGATTATCCTAATAAAAAATTGCATCAGCGCGATGAAAAACATCAGATAAACCAGTTCCTCGCAGACTGGCTGCGCTACTGCCTGGCACATGGCGCGATGGCAGTTCCGGTCTGCTGATGCGTATAATGCAGTAAATGGCGTGGAGACGAAGGAAACGCTTTGGATAGCCTGCTAACTCTTCCTGCAGCGAACGGTTCCGAAATCAGGATTTTGCAAATCACGGATACCCACCTGTTCGCGGGAAAACATGAATCGTTGCTTGGGGTGAATACCTGGTCGAGCTATAAAGCGGTGCTGGACGCGATTATTGCGCAACATCGCGACTACGACCTGATCATCGCCACCGGCGATCTCGCCCAGGATCACTCTATCGAAGCCTATCAGCATTTCGCTGAGGGTATCTCACGTTTGCCACGGCCCTGCGTCTGGCTGCCTGGTAATCACGATTTTCAGCCCGCGATGGTCGACACGCTGGCCGCATCCCACATCAATGCCCACAAGCAGGTGCTGGTGGGCGAGCAGTGGCAGATTGTGTTGCTCGACAGTCAGGTCTACGGTGTTCCGCATGGGATGCTGAGCGACTATCAACTGGATTGGCTCGACAATGCCCTGGCGCGCTTTCCGCAACGGCATACGCTGGTTATGCTGCATCACCATCCGCTGGCCTCTGGCTGTACCTGGCTTGATCAGCACAGCCTGCGCAATTCCCATCAGCTTGATGCCGTGCTGCAGCGCTACCCGTTAGCCCGGACGCTGGTCTGTGGTCATATTCACCAGGAGCTGGATATGGAGTGGCATGGTCGCCGGGTACTGGCCACGCCGTCAACCTGTGTCCAGTTCAAACCGCACTGTACCAGCTTTGCGATCGACACCGTAGCCCCCGGCTGGCGCTGGTTTACCCTGCATCCGGACGGCGGGCTTGAGACCGAAGTGAACCGGCTCGACACCGATGCTTTTCGTCCTGACTTAGACTCAGAAGGATACTGACGCGTGGCGGCATTGCTCTATCTGCACGGTTTTAACAGCTCGCCGCAGTCGGCCAAGGCGACTCAGTTCCGGCAATGGTTAGAGACGCAGCATCCTGAGATCGAAATGATCGTGCCACAGCTGCCGACCTTTCCGGCCGATGCTGCCGCCCTGCTGGAAGATCTGGTGTTGAGCCGGAGCGGCGAAACGTTGGGGCTGGTGGGCTCTTCGCTGGGCGGTTATTACGCCACCTGGCTGTCACAATGTTTTATGCTGCCAGCCGTCGTCGTCAACCCTGCGGTACGGCCTTTTGAGCTGCTGGCAGATTTCCTGGGCGAAAATCAGAATCCCTACACGGGCCAGCAATATGTGTTAGAGTCACGCCACATTTACGATCTCAAAGTAATGCAGATTGAACCGCTGGAAGCGCCCGATTTACTCTGGCTGCTGCAACAGACTGGCGATGAAGTTCTCGATTACCGACAGGCGCTCGACTATTACAGCGCGTGCCGTCACACGGTAGAAGAGGGCGGCAATCATGCATTTACTGGATTCGAGCGCCATTTCCCGCAGATTCTGAACTTTCTCGGTCTGAATCATTCCTGAGTAATGCGGAAATCGCACCCCATTTCACCCTTCTAATCAGACATTTACGATGAGTCAATCAAACTATAACGCGGATGCCATTGAGGTCCTGACTGGCCTTGAGCCTGTTCGCCGTCGTCCGGGCATGTACACCGATACGACGCGGCCCAACCATTTGGGTCAGGAAGTGATTGATAACAGCGTCGATGAGGCGCTGGGCGGCCATGCGAAGCGGGTTGAAGTGATTCTGCACGCTGACCAGTCGCTGGAAGTTATTGATGATGGTCGCGGCATGCCGGTGGATATCCACCCGGAAGAGGGCGTGCCCGCTGTCGAGCTGATCCTGTGTCGTCTGCACGCGGGCGGCAAGTTCTCCAATAAAAACTATCAGTTCTCTGGCGGTCTGCACGGCGTCGGTATTTCTGTGGTTAACGCCCTGTCAAAACGCGTCGAAGTCACGGTGCGCCGTAATGGCGAAATCTATGACATGGCGTTTGAAAATGGCGACAAGGTTCAGGATCTGACCGTCACGGGGACGGTGGCGAAACGCAATACCGGCACGCGCGTCCATTTCTGGCCCGATGAAAGCTTCTTCGACAGTCCACGCTTTTCGGTGTCACGTTTATCCCATCTGCTGAAAGCCAAGGCGGTACTCTGTCCTGGCGTTGAGATTGTTTTTAAAGACAAGCTGAACAATACCGAGCAGACCTGGTGCTACGAAGATGGCCTGACTGATTACCTGTGCGAAGCGGTGAATGGCTTACCGACGCTGCCGGAAAAACCCTTTGTCGGTAGCTTTTCCGGTGATGTGGAAGCGGTGGACTGGGCGCTGTTGTGGCTGCCGGAAGGCGGTGAGCTGTTAACTGAAAGCTACGTTAACCTGATCCCGACCATGCAGGGCGGGACGCACGTCAACGGTCTGCGTCAGGGACTGCTGGATGCGATGCGCGAGTTCTGCGAATACCGCAACATTCTGCCGCGTGGCGTGAAGCTCTCTGCGGAAGATATCTGGGATCGCTGCGCCTATGTGCTGTCGGTCAAGATGCAGGATCCGCAGTTCGCCGGGCAGACTAAAGAGCGTCTCTCTTCACGCCAATGCGCAGCCTTTGTCTCTGGCGTCGTCAAAGATGCCTTTAGTCTGTGGCTGAACCAGAATATTCAGACGGCAGAACAGCTGGCTGAACTGGCAATCTCCAGCGCCCAGCGGCGTATGCGTGCCGCCAAAAAAGTGGTGCGTAAAAAGCTCACCAGCGGGCCGGCTCTGCCTGGCAAACTGGCGGACTGCACCGCGCAGGATCTGAATAAAACAGAACTCTTCCTGGTGGAAGGGGACTCGGCAGGCGGATCGGCCAAGCAGGCACGCGATCGTGAATATCAGGCGATCATGCCGCTTAAAGGCAAGATCCTGAACACCTGGGAAGTCTCTTCCGATGAGGTGCTGGCGTCGCAGGAAGTGCATGATATTTCGGTAGCGATCGGCATCGATCCTGACAGCGAAGATCTTTCGCAGCTGCGCTATGGCAAGATCTGCATTCTGGCGGATGCGGACTCCGACGGTCTGCACATCGCTACACTGCTCTGTGCGCTGTTTGTGAAACATTTCCGCTCACTGGTCAGCAACGGACACGTCTACGTCGCCATGCCGCCGCTCTACCGTATCGATCTCGGTAAAGAGGTCTACTACGCGCTGGACGAGGATGAGAAAGAGGGCGTGCTGGAGCAGCTGAAACGCAAAAAGGGCAAACCTAACGTTCAGCGCTTTAAAGGGCTGGGTGAGATGAACCCACTGCAGCTGCGCGAAACAACGCTGGATCCGAATACCCGCCGCCTGGTTCAGCTGACCATCAGCGAAGAGGATATCGACCAGACGCTGCGCATGATGGATATGCTGCTGGCCAAGAAACGTTCCGAAGACCGGCGTAACTGGTTGCAGGAAAAAGGCGATAAGGCCGATATCGATGTGTAAAAAACAGGACGCGAAAGCGTCCTGTTCTCTTTGTGCTTCAGCAGGCACATCCTTAGAGAACCCGGCAGATTCAGAGCAGAGACAGTAACCATTGTGAAGATTACCCTGGAAGAGCTACGCGCCTGGGTGGCGGTGGTGGACAGCGGTTCCATTACAGCAGCGGCATCCCAGCTGGCACAGACCAGTTCCGGCATCAGCCGTGCATTGTCCCGGCTGGAGAGCAAGCTGCAGACTACCCTGTTGCATCGCACCACCCGACGGCTGGCGCTGACCGAAGAGGGACAGGTTTTTCTGGAGCATGCGCGCCAGATCCTGGCTTCGGTTGAGCAGGCGGAGGAGCAGATTGCCCTGCGGCGCGAGATGCCGTCAGGACGGCTGCGGGTAAACGCTGCAACGCCCTTTATGCTACATGTGATTGTGCCGCTGGTGGACGATTTCCGCGCCCGCTATCCGCTGATCCAGCTTGAACTGAATACCGACGATATCCTGATCGATCTCTTAGAGCAGCAGACCGACGTTGCCATTCGCATCGGCGAACTGCGTGACTCAACGCTGCGCGCCCGGCTGCTCGGCAGCAGTGCGATCCGGCTGATGGCCAGTCCGGCTTATCTGGCGAAAGCGGGCACGCCGCAGAGCGTTGCCGATCTCGCCCAGCATCAAACCATCGGCTTCAGTTATCCTGACACCCTCAACGTCTGGCCAGTCTGGCAGTCAGATGGCGATTTCATGCGTATCAAGCCAACTCTCTCTGCTTCCAGCGGCGAAACTATTCGGCAGCTGGCGCTGGCAGGACAGGGAATTGCACGGCTCTCGGACTTTGTCAGTCGGGAAGATTGCGCTGCGGGCAGGCTGGTGCAGGTGTTAACTGCTGAAACCCGCGAACTGCGGCTGCCGGTGCATGCGGTCTATTACCGTAACACTACGCTCTCTTCGCGCATCGGCTGCTTTCTGGATTTTCTTCGTAGCGAGATTGATCGGCGGCAACTACTGTAAACCGGTTTGTCAGAAACAAAAAACCTCTGTCACAGAGCAGAGGTTCAGAGGGTGACAATTTCGCCTTCGGGCAAATCTGGTCGCAATGCATTCGCTCAGCGTGCAGGGACCAGGGTCAGACCGGAATTTATCACCAGCCTGACCCCAGCGACACAACCGGAATCAAGGCTTCAGCAATAATCAGGCGCTGGGTTCCAGCACCAGAATCTTCACATCGACCACATCATCTTTAATGATGGCGCGATGCGCATCCATGTGTGGCATTTGCTGGTGCTGCTCCAGATGGCGCAGCGTTTCCCACTGTTCCAGCATGAAAATTGAGTCTGGCGAGTTCTGCTTCCACGGCACCTGTGCCTGATGGTCCAGCAGCGCGTCATACTGATGGCAGCCATCTTCTTCTAAGACCAGCGGGATTAGCTTTTTCACCGCATCCAGCACGGCCTGACGGCGACCGGGTTTAACACAAATTTCAGCAACGACTGTTAACATTCGTGAATTCCTCTTTCGTGGGAAAATAGGGGATAGCCCCTCAACCATCTTACGCAAAAACGCGGCTAAGATGGGTCCGATAAGCAGCAATATCGCGTGGCACGTCCGGCGCTTTAATCACGTCATTGCAGATAAAGGTCGGCAGCGCTTCCATTCCCAGGAACTGGTTAGCTTTGTGGAAGTGCAGATAGAGGCCGTCGACGCCGACGCCTTCAAAGAACTGCTCCGGGTCGGTAAAGGCCTGCAGCGGTGCATTCCAGGTCAGTGACAGCATATATTTTTTGCCCTGCAGCAGACCGCCTGAACCATATTTCTTCGCCGCATCAGCGCGGGTACGACCATCACTGGCGTAGAGCGAGCCGTGGCCTTCGGTAAAGACTTCATCGATGTAACGCTTCACGGTCCAGGGTTCGCCCATCCACCAGCCTGGCATCTGATAAATCACCACATCGCTGTCGACATATTTCTGCACTTCCCCGGCGACCACATAATTGCTGTCAGCCACAGTTACAGACACCTCATGCCCCATGTCACGCAACTGGCTTGCTGCGACATCGGTCAGGGTATGGTTCAGTTCGCCTTTGGAGTGGGCAAAGGTTTTGCCGCCATCAATAATTAAAATTTTGCTCATAAATAGGTTGCCTCGCTTTCTGAATATGGTGCCCAGCTTACGCGTGCCGGGACCGCAGAAAAATGGGAGGTTGATCACAAGACTTTTGCTGTGGCAGCAACAATACGCAGGTTTATGGCACCATCGATTGGCAAACTCATCATCAAAACATCAAAGAAAAAAATCAGAATGAAAAAAATCGTCCTCGCATTGTTGCTGGTCAGTGGTGCTGTCCAGGCACAATCTCATCTCGACACCATTCTCAGTTCTAAAACGCTTAAGGTCTGCACCACCGGCGATTACAAGCCTTACAGCTATCTGCGATCCGATGGTCAGTATGAAGGGCTGGATATCAGCATGGCGAACGCGCTGGCGACTTCACTTGGTGCAAAAGTGCAGTGGGTGCCGACCACCTGGAAAACCCTGATGCCGGACTTTCTGGCAAAGCAGTGTGATATCGCCGTCGGTGGCGTCTCCGTCACACTAAAGCGTCAGCAGACCGCCTGGTTTGCCCGGCCACTGGATGCAGACGGCAAAATCCCGCTGGTTCGCTGCACGGATAAAGATCGCTTCCAGACCATCGAAGAGCTTAACCGGCCTGATGTGCGGCTGATTGAACCGGCAGGCGGCACCAACGAAGCCTTTGTACGCAGCCATCTGCCGAAAGCCTCACTGACGCTGTTTCACGATAACGTCACCATCTTCCAGCAACTGGTAGATAACAAGGCGGATGTGATGATCACCGATGCCTCTGAAGCGCGTTTTCAGCAGCAGCATTACCCGACGCTCTGTGCGATCAATCCCGACAAACCGTTACAGTATGGCGAGAAGGCTTATATGATTCCGCGTGACGATATCAGCTGGAAGCTCTATGTCGATCAGTGGGTGCATCTCAGCACCGCCACCGGTGAATATGGTGACATTGCCCGCCAGTGGATGGGCGCAAAGTCCTGATTCACTTCCACAGACAGGTCAGGCACTTGCCGGTCTGAATCCGGCGTCCCTCCGGCACCTTAAATCGCGTAGCGGGACGCCCCTTGTCCCGCGCTTCCCCTGTGACTAACACCAGCGAATAAGGTACTATCCTCGCCAAACCACCGCCGGGTGTCCCGCCGTTGTGGGTCACGATGTGAGGATGAGAAATTCATGAGTGAACTGACGCAGGATGGTGCAGAGCGTCTTGCCCTGCATACCTTTACCGAGGATGCGTATTTAAAATATTCGATGTACGTCATCATGGACCGCGCGTTGCCTTATATCGGCGACGGGCTTAAGCCTGTACAGCGACGCATTATCTACGCGATGTCAGAACTGGGTCTCAATGCCAACGCCAAATTTAAAAAATCGGCGCGTACCGTAGGTGATGTACTGGGTAAATACCATCCACACGGTGACAGCGCCTGCTATGAAGCAATGGTATTGATGGCGCAACCGTTCTCCTACCGTTATCCGCTGGTGGATGGGCAGGGTAACTGGGGAGCACCGGATGACCCTAAGTCGTTTGCAGCGATGCGTTACACCGAATCCCGTCTATCCAAATATGCCGAGCTGTTATTAGGTGAGTTAGGCCAGGGAACGGTGGAATATCAGCCGAATTTTGACGGCACGTTGCAGGAGCCGAAAATTCTGCCGGCGCGCCTGCCCAATATTCTGCTCAATGGCACCACCGGTATTGCCGTCGGCATGGCGACTGATATTCCGCCACACAACCTGCGTGAAGTGGCTCAGGCTGCTATTGCGCTGATCGATTCGCCGAAAACCACGCTGGAACAGCTGCTGGATATTGTCCAGGGGCCTGATTACCCGACCGAGGCGGAGATCATTACGCCGCGTGACGAGATCCGCAAAATGTATCAGACCGGTCGCGGCTCTATTCGCCAGCGTGCGGTATGGAAGAAGGAAGAGGGCGAGGCGGTGATCACCGCGCTGCCACATCAGGTTTCAGGCGCGCGCGTGCTGGAGCAGATTGCTAACCAGATGCGCAATAAAAAGCTGCCGATGGTGGAGGATTTGCGTGATGAATCGGATCACGAGAACCCGACCCGCCTGGTCATCGTGCCGCGCTCCAACCGCGTCGATCTCGATCAGGTGATGAATCATCTGTTCGCCACCACCGATCTTGAGAAGAGCTACCGCGTTAACCTCAACATGATCGGGCTGGATAACCGTCCGGCGGTGAAAAACCTGCATGAGATCCTGACCGAATGGCTGGTGTTCCGTCGCGATACGGTCAAACGCCGTCTTAACTACCGACTGGATCGGGTGCTGCGTCGCCTGCATATCCTTGAAGGTTTGCTGGTTGCGTTCCTGAACATTGATGAAGTCATCGAGATCATCCGTGCTGAGGATGAGCCTAAGCCGGTTCTCATGTCGCGTTTTGGCATCAGCGAAACTCAGGCCGAATCGATCCTCGAGCTGAAGTTGCGCCACCTGGCAAAACTGGAAGAGATGAAGATTCGTGGCGAGCAGGCGGATCTGGAAAAAGAGCGCGATCAGCTGCAGGCTACGCTGGCCTCTGAACGCAAGATGAATACTCTGCTGAAAAAAGAATTACAGGCTGACAGCGCCAGTTACGGCGATGATCGTCGTTCGCCACTGCGTGAGCGTGAAGAAGCCAAAGCCCTGAGCGAAACCGAGCTGGTGCCGTCTGAACCGGTCACCATTGTGCTGTCGCAGATGGGCTGGGTGCGCAGCGCCAAAGGTCACGATATCGATCCGGCCGGCCTGAGCTATAAAGCGGGCGACAGCTATCTGGCTGCGGCACGCGGTAAGAGCAATCAGCCGGTGGCCTTTATTGACTCTACCGGCCGCAGCTACACACTGGATCCAACGTCGCTGCCTTCCGCGCGTGGGCAGGGCGAGCCGCTAACCGGCAAACTGACTCCACCGCCAGGGGCGGTGGTTGAACAGGTGCTGATGGAGCCGGATGACCAGCGTCTGCTGATGGCCTCTGATGCAGGCTATGGCTTTATCTGTACTTTCAACGATCTGGTATCACGTAACCGCGCCGGTAAAGCGCTGCTGACGCTGCCGGAAAATGCCCGCGTGATGACACCGATGGCAGTGCATCATGAAGATGACATGCTGCTGGCGATTACGCAGGCGGGCCGGATGCTGATGTTCCCGGTGGGCGAGCTGCCGCAGATGTCGAAAGGCAAGGGCAACAAAATCATCTCGATTCCGTCAGCGGAAGCGGCGGCTGGTCAGGATAAACTGGCCTGGCTGATGATCCTGCCGCCAGGCAGCGCGATTACACTGCACGTGGGCAAGCGTAAAATGTTGCTGCGCAGTGAAGAACTACAGAAATTCCGCGCCGATCGCGGACGTCGCGGTACGCTGTTACCGCGTGGCCTGCAAAAAATTGATCGTGTTGAACTGGATGCGCCTGCGCGTCCGGCGAGCCCGGATAGCGAAGCGTAAACTACCCGGCTGACCCTGCGTCAGCCGTGGCTCAATGAGGGAACTATGTTACTGATTCTGCGTGCCATTATCGTCGTCATTTATTCGATCCTAATCTGTATCTTTGGCTGTATCTGGTGTCTTTTTTCACCACGTGATCCGCGCCACGTCGCGACTTTTGGTCGTCTGTTCGGCAAATTGTCGACGGTATTTGGCCTTAAAGTAGAGCTGCGCAGACCGGAAGGCGCAGAGAATTATGGTAATGCGATCTACATCGCCAACCATCAGAACAATTATGACATGGTCACGGCGGCCAAAATGGTTCAGCCCTATACGGTCACCGTGGGCAAGAAGAGCCTGCTGTGGGTGCCATTTTTTGGCCTGCTCTACTGGCTGACCGGTAACCTGCTGATTGACCGCGATGACCGTGCTAAAGCGCGCGGCACCATTGGTGAGCTGGTGGATCAGTTCAACAGTAAGCGTATCTCGATCTGGATGTTCCCGGAAGGAACGCGCAGTCGTGGTCGTGGCTTGCTGCCGTTTAAAACCGGGGCTTTCCATGCAGCCGTGGCGGCGGGCGTACCGATCATTCCGATCGTGGTCTCAAACACCCATGGCAAGATCAATCTCAACCGCTGGAACAACGGCCTGGTCATTGTTGAGATGCTGCCACCGGTTGATGTAAAAGCGTTTGAGTCCTCGTCGGTGCGTAAGCTGGCCACGCACTGTCGCGAACAGATGGCGGCGAAGCTGGAAGAGCTGAACGCCGAAGTCGCAGAACGCGAAAAAAACGGAAAAATCTGACCGGCGAACCATTCGCCGAACTATCCTGCATGGATGCCGCACGGCGGGCCTTATCCGGCTCGCCGTGAACGCAGCACAGCAAAATCAGAGCAATAAAAACAGGGTCGGCGCTTAGCGCCACGCGTAAAGGGTCAGAAGTTTTATGTCTTTCAGCAGACGTCAGTTCATCCAGCTTTCTGCCGGAGCGGCGCTTAGCGCCAGTGTACTACCTCATGCGGCGCACGCCGCTTCTTCAGCTAATGGCGATACGCCACTTCCGATTCCGCCGTTGCTGGAATCCCGTCGCGGCCAGCCGTTGTTTCTGACGATGCAGCGCAGCCACTGGTCTTTTAATGGCGACAATAACAAAGTGCCGGTATGGGGCATCAACGGCCTCTACCTTGGCCCGACCGTTCGGGTATACAGCGGCGACGACGTTAAACTGATCTACAGCAACCGTCTGAATGAGCCTGTCTCGATGACCATCAGCGGCCTGCAGTTGCCGGGTGCACTGATGGGAGGTGCGCCGCGTATGATGTCGGCCGGTGTCGACTGGTCGCCGGTGCTGCCGATTCGTCAGGCGGCTGCAACCTGCTGGTATCATGCCAACACCCCAAACCGCATGGCTCCGCACATCTACAACGGTCTGGCGGGCATGTGGCTGGTGGAAGATGATATCGGCCGGCAGCTACCGCTGCCGAAGCATTACGGCGTCGATGACTTCCCGATTATCATTCAGGACAAACGGCTCGATAACTTTGCCACGCCGGTCTATGACCCGCCGCAGGATGGCGGCTTCCTGGGCGACACGCTGCTGGTAAATGGCGTGCGCAATCCGTTTGTGGAAGTGTCACGCGGCTGGGTGCGTCTGCGCTTGCTGAACGCGTCAAATGCGCGCCGCTATGAGATGGTGCTCAGCGATAACCGTCCATTTATGGTCATTGCCAGCGATCAGGGCTATCTGCCTGCACCGGTGGCGGTGCAGCGTCTGTCACTGGCGCCGGGCGAACGCCGCGAAGTGCTGGTAGATATGTCGCAGGGCGATGAAGTGTCGATTACTGCGGGGGCGGCGGCGGGCATTATGGATCGGCTGCGCGGTTTCTTTGAGCCATCCTCTATTCTTACCTCTACCCTGATCCTGACGCTGCGACCTACCGGCTTGCTGCCGCTGGTGACAGATAATCTGCCAATGCGACTGCTGGCCGATCAGATTCTGGATGGCGTGGCGGTTCGCACCCGTGAATTCCGCATCGGTGACAGCATGCCGGGCATTAACGGCGCGCTCTGGGATGTGAACCGCATCGACACCACCACGCAGCAGGGCACCTTTGAGCGCTGGATTCTGCACGCTGATCGGCCTCAGGCGCTGCATATTCAGGGCGTGATGTTCCTGATTAAAAGTGTCAATGGGGCTCAGCCGATGGGTGAAGATCGTGGCTGGAAAGATACGGTGTGGGTCGATGGCAGCGTGGAACTGCTGGTTACCTTCCCGCAAAGTTCGTCCGATCACTTCCCGTTCGTCTACTACAGTCAGACGCTGGAACTGGCCGACCGCGGGACAGCGGGCCAACTGGTGGTGCAACCCACCGCATAGCAGCGCGGTCAGGCGGAAAGAACCCGACTGACCGCGTGAATCGCTTTCTGTCCTGCAGCAGCAGGGCAGAGCGTGTCAGATCACTCTGACTTTAGTTAAAGGTTTCCGGGTCCGGCCCCAGACGATTGCCGCTGTCCAGTTTCGCAATATCACTCACTTCATGCTTATCCAGACGGAAGTCGAACACCTTAAAGTTTTCTTCGATACGCGCTGGCGTTACCGACTTCGGAATCACTACCAGGCCGCTATCCAGATGCCAGCGGATCACGATCTGCGCCGGTGTCTTGCCATATTTCTGCGCCAGCGACTTAATGATGTCCTGATCGAAAACGCCTTTACCACCCTGTGCCAGCGGACTCCATGATTCGGTCTGGATCTGATGCAGTGCGTTCCACGCGTGCAGCGTGCGCTGCTGCAGCATCGGGTGCAGCTCGATCTGGTTCACGACTGGCGTCACACCTGTTTCATCCAGCAGGCGCTTCAGGTGCGCTTCATGGAAGTTACAGACACCGATGCTTTTGGTCAGACCCTGCTGCTGCAGTTCGATCATCTTCTTCCAGGCATCAACATAATTGTCTTTCTCCGGGCACGGCCAGTGCATCAGATAGAGATCAACCTGATCCAGCTTCAGTTTCTCCAGGCTGGTTTCCATCGCCTGCTGAACGTTCTGTTGATCGTCATTCCACAGTTTGGTGGTCACGAAAATCTCTTCACGCGGCACGTCGGTTTCCTGCAGTGCCTGACCAATCGCCTCTTCATTCTTATAGGCGGCGGCGGTATCGATTGAGCGATAGCCGACCTCAAGCGCTTTCAGCACCGCATGGCGCGCATCTTCAATGCTGGCCTGCCACACACCGAGTCCGAGTTGCGGCATCATATTGCCATCGCGCAGTTTGATAATGGGTTGGTCTGCCATAGTTGCTCCTTTCCGTTGCGGTTAATCCGTGAGATTTCACTGTGCTTAAGTCTAGCCAACAATTGTCAGCCTGCTCAGCTCTTGTCACAACAGCAGTTCTGCAGGCATGCCCGATTCAGTAAATTTCTTGCCTGATTCTCCAGGTTGCTGGCGATTCAGGCATTCGCGCGGCACACTGGCTTTTTGGCCGAAACAGGAGTCGCTATGGCGCATGATGCACTGTGTCACCGGCTGGCACAGCAGGTAGTCACCTTAATGACCCACGGTCACGACCGTCTTTGTCCGGTCGAAAATGTGTCACTGATTTATGCGAATCAGTATCGTCCCCGCACGCCAATGATGTATCAGCCCGGCATTGTGATCCTGTTTCAGGGCAGCAAAACCGGCTATCTCGGCAGCACCGTATTTCAGTATGACGCCAGCAAGTATCTGATGCTCACCGTGCCACTCCCGGTGGAGTGCGAAACCTGGGCCTCACCGGAGATACCCATTGCCGGACTGTGCCTTAACGTCGATACCGCCAGCCTGCAGGATCTGCTGATTGAAATCGGCGATGACGATCAGTTCCAGCCGCAGCCGCAGACGTCGGGCATTCATTCCGCATGGCTGACGGAACCGATGCTATGTGCCGCTGAGCGGCTGCTGGATGTGATGACCCAGCCGCGTGACGCGCGTGTACTGGGGCCGCACATCGTGCGGGAGATTATCTACTACGTGCTGACCGGCCCGATTGGCGGCGCGCTGCTCTCTCTCGTGAGCCGACAGACGCAGTTCAGCCTGATCGCGCGTGCCCTGCGGCGAATCGAGAATCACTATGCAGAGAACCTCAGCGTCGATACGCTGGCGGCAGAAGTAAACATGAGCGTTTCAGCCTTTCACCATAACTTCAAAACGGTAACGCAGACCTCGCCGTTGCAGTATCTCAAGCGCTATCGCCTGCATCAGGCGCGATTGCTGATGCTGCACGATGGACTGAAAGCGAGTGCGGCGGCGGTGCGGGTTGGCTATGAAAGCCCTTCACAGTTTTCGCGGGAGTTTAAACGCTACTTTGGCGTAACGCCGGGGGAAGAGGTCAATCGTGTCAGACAGACAGTAGCAGACCCGTCCGCCTGAGTGGCGGCGGGTCAGTGTGCTAAGCGCGTCAGGCCCGTTTCTGCCGACGCTGTTTCCAGATCACCAGAATGCTGCCGAACAGGCCGAGCACCAGCAACACCATCGGCAGTATCATCAGAATCGCCATCACCTGATCTTCATGACGCTTGATGAACGGCACCTGGCTGATGCCATAGCCAAAGGTCACGACAATGCCGACCCACAACATGCCGCTGAGCCAGTTAAACAGCTGGAAGCGACCATTCTGTAAACCTGCAATGCCTGCCATAGTCGGCAGGATGGTGCGGATAAAAGCGAGGAAACGGCCGACCAGCAGCGCCATCAGACCGTGACGATTAAACATATTCCAGGCTCGCTGGTGATACTGCGCGGGCAGATGCATCAGCCAGCTTTTCACCAGTCGCGTATTGCCCAGCCAGCGGCCCTGCAGATAGCTCAGCCAGCAGCCGAGGCTGGCGGCCGTCGTCAGGATCACCATGGTCGGTACAAAATCCATCACCCCTTTAGCCACCATCGCGCCTGCCAGCAGAAGCAGACTGTCGCCCGGCAGGAAAGAGGCGGGTAACAGACCATTTTCCAGAAACAGCGTCAGAAACATCACGCCATACACCACCCACACCACATCCGGATTTGCCAGCGCAGCAAAATCCTGATGCCAGAGCGCCTGGACAATCTCGTGTAAAACACCCATTAGCGATTCCATCACGTCACAAGGAACATTCCGTCTGCGTTCAGACAGCGCAGTGATCTCACTGACAACCTGAACGATGCGGGATAAATTTTAACAATAAATAGGGCGTTGCCCGGCAAACTCTGCGGGCCACCGCAACCCGGTTTATCTTCTGTTTACTTTCTGATGTGCTGACTCAGCGCATCAGGCGTTCAAAACCGGCCTCCAGGTCAGCCAGCAGGTCATCAACATGCTCCAGGCCAATATGCAGCCGCACCAGCGTGCCGGTGAAATCCACGCCGCCCGCCGGACGAATCTCTGCCAGCTCTTCCGGCTGATTGGCCAGGATCAGCGATTCATAGCCGCCCCAGGAGTAAGCCATGCTGAAATGATGGAAGTGATCGAGATATTCCGCCAGCCTGGGCGCGTCTAATTTTTCCTGCAGGATAAATGAGAACAGGCCGCTGCTACCGTTAAAATCGCGCTGCCAGAATTCATGGCCTTTACTTTGCGCCAGCGCCGGATGATTCACCCTTGCCACGTCGGGACGCGCCGCCAGCCACTCAGCCACCTGAATCGCGCTCTCTTCATGCTGACGGAGACGGGTGCCCAGCGTACGCAGACCCCGGCTCGCCATGTAGGCGCTATCGGCATCGACCATCTGGCCCATCAGATAGGAGTTCTCGCGCAGCTGATCGATGCAGCGTGCATTGGCGACTGCGGTGCCAATCATCGCATCGCTGTGACCAATCAGATATTTGGTGCCGGCCTGAATAGAAATATCGATACCGTGCGCCAGCGCGTTGAACAGAATACCGGCCGCCCAGGTGTTGTCGATCATGATGATCGCTTCAGGCGCTTTGGCACGAACCGCCGCCACAATGGCCGGAATATCCTGAACTTCCATGGTAATTGAGGCAGGCGACTCCAGGAAAACCACCCGGGTGTTGGGCTGCACCAGTGCACCAATTTCACTGCCGATGCAGTGATCGAACCAGCCCGTTGTCACCTGCAGCTTAGCCAGGATTTTCGTGCAAAAGTCCTGCGTCGGTTCATAGACCGCACCGCTCATCAGCACGTGGTCGCCCGCTTCGACAAAGGCCAGAATCGCGTTCGCCACGGCAGCCGCGCCGCAGGGGTAGAGGACGCAGCCTGCGCCGCCTTCCAGCTCGGTCATCGCATCCTGCAACGCGAAGTGCGTCAGGGTGCCACGACGGCCATAAAAGAGTTCACCTTTTGCCCGACCGGCGGTGGCGCGTTTTTTTTCCGCGACCGTATCAAAAACCAGCGAGGAGGCCCGTTGAATCACGCTGTTCACCGAGCCCTGGGTATAACGCTTGCTGCGTCCTGCACTGACGAGCGTGGTATCAATTTTTCTGGTGGTCATGAGTCGCCTTTACCGCTTCAGACTAAGCCCTCACGTTACCACGAAACAGCCAGCAGGGTTGAGATTCAATGGTGATTATCAGAGTGCGCCGCAGGAAAAAAAGGCCCGCAAGCGGGCCCGTTTTCATTGTCTTACATCACGCCCATCAGGCGCGGTAACCAGAGCGAAATGGCGGGAATATAGGTAATCAGCATCAAAACAATAAACAGCATGCCGTAGAAGGGCAGCATCGCGCTCACCACCTGTTCAATCTTCTGCTTACTGACGGCGCTGGCGACAAACAGCACCGTGCCGACCGGCGGGGTTATCAGACCGATTCCGAGATTGGTCAGCATGATCATGCCGAAGTGCACCGGATCGATGCCCAGTGAGGTCGCCACCGGCAGCAATACGGGTGTAAGAATCAGAATCAGTGGTGCCATGTCCATCAGCGTACCCACCACCAGCAGCAGGATGTTGATGCACATCAGAATCACATATTTGTTATCGGAGAGGCTGGTAAAGGCTTCGGTGATCATCGTTGGCAGTTGCATGAACGTCATCACGGCGCCAAACCCGGCCGCGAAGGCGATCAGCACCATCACGATGGTGACGGTTTTAATGGTACGGAACAGCAGGATATGCAGCTGATTCCATTTAAAGTCGCGGTAGATAAACATGGTAACGAAGAAGGCCCAGATACAGGCGATCGCCGCAGATTCTGAAGCGGTGAAAATACCGGAGAGGATCCCACCCATAATGATGACGACGGTGAACAGGCCCCAGAACGCGTCGAAGAAAATCTTCAGCGCCTGACGAAACGGAATACGCTCGCCCTTAGGGTAGCCACGTTTACGCGCGAAACCGAGACACATCACCATCAGGCAGCCCCCCAGCATCAGTCCCGGCAGGATACCCGCGACAAACAGTGAGGAGATG
Source organism: Candidatus Pantoea rara (assembly GCF_051136265.1). Taxonomy (NCBI): domain Bacteria; kingdom Pseudomonadati; phylum Pseudomonadota; class Gammaproteobacteria; order Enterobacterales; family Erwiniaceae; genus Pantoea; species Candidatus Pantoea rara. The sequence continues at coordinate 685,601 of NZ_CP194942.1, forward strand.
GTGACCAGACCGCCAGTCGCCAGCGAGTAAATCACCGAGTTATGGCTGGGCGGCGTCAGCACCGCCTGCACGGAGCCGCTGGCGGTCACCGCCGCGGCAAAATCGCGAGGATAGCCTTTCTCCTCCATCTGCGGAATCATCACCGATCCAATCGAGGCGGTATCCGCCACCGACGACCCGGAGATGGCGCCAAAGAAGGTTGAGGCAACGATGTTAACCAGCGAGAGGCCGCCGCGAATAAAGCCGACAAAGATATAGGCGAAGTTGACCAGCCGCCGGGCAATGCCACCTTCCGCCATGATCGCACCTGCGAGGATAAAGAACGGGATGGTCAGCAGCGAAAATTTGTTAATCCCATTGGTAATCTGGATCACCACCGCTTCCAGCGGCAGATCGATCCACCAGGCACCGATAAAGGCGCTCAGGCCGACCGCAAAGGCGACCGGAAAACCCACTAACAGCAACACCAGCAAACTGCCTATCAAGATTAATGCATCCATCTTCTGCTCCGGATTAGTGGGTGCCGCCCAGTGTGACAATAGGCCGCTGACTTTGATCGCCGGTCAGCAATCGTTCAATGACAAACAGCAGGGTGAAGAGGGCACCAATCGGGATCGGCAGATACATCTCGCCGTAGGTCACCGCTGGAAGGGAAGCGAGCGTCTGCACCCACATTGCTTCGCACAGGCTGTAGCTGGCCTGAAAGATCACCAGACAGGTGATGATCATCAGCAGATCGCAGACCCGTAGCATCAGACGCTGCCGGGCAGGTGACAGACGATCCGTAACCATTGACACGCAGATATGGGTTCCGGCACGAAAGCCGACCGGCGCACCGATAAAGGTAAAAATAATCATGCAGATAATGGCGACCGGCTCAGGCCAGGAGAGCGCGCCGTTCATCACGTAGCGGGCGAAGATCCCAATCGGGATCACCGTCACCATGATCAACAGCGCCACGGCGGCCACCAGCATACAGAGCAGATAAAGCCCATCCATCAGACGCGTATAAGCAGACATAGTTGATCCCTGATTAAGTACGCCACACAGCAGTGTGGCGTCTGGGTTATTTCACCTCAGCGATCCGGGTCATCAGATCCTGATATTTGCCGCCAAACTGATCGCGCACTGGCTGGGTCGCTTTAACGAAGTAGTCGCGGTCTGTCTGCTGGAAGGTCACGCCGCCTGCCTTCATTTTGGCAATCGACTGTTCGGTGTAGGTCGCCCAGAGCTGGCGCTCCTCATCCTGCGCCTCTTTGCCGAGTTTCTTCAGCAGTGCCTGATCCTCGGGCTTCAGACGATCCCAGGCGCGCTTTGAAAACAGGATCATCTCTGGCTGGATAAAGTGGCCGGTGAGGGTGTAGTACTTCGCGACCGGCATGTAGTTATGGGCAACAAAGGTGGGTGGGTTGTTCTCGGTGCCATCGACCACGCCGGTCTGCATCGCACTGAACACTTCACTGACGCCCATCGCCACCGGATTCGCGCCCATCGCTTTCAGCGTCGCCAGTGAGATAGCGCTGTTCTGAACCCGGATCTTCATGCCTTTGAGATCGTCCGGCTTTGCCAGTGGCTTCTTGGTAATCATGTTGCGCTCACCGGCATCGGTCCAGCCCAGGAACACCATGCGGGCATTGGGATCTTTGTCGAACTTGTCAGCAATGTCGCGGCCTATCTCGCCATCCAGCACTTTGTGCATGTGGTCAACGTCGCGGAAAATGTAGGGCAGGGTGAGCACGCTGGTTTCCGGAGCAATCGAGGTGACCGGCGCCAGCGAGACCCGGATCATATCAATGGCACCCAACTGCACCTGTTGCAGCGTCTGATCTTCATCGCCCAGCACGCCACCGGCGTAGAGCTTCATCTCCAGCCGTCCATCGGTGGCCTGTTTCAGTTTGTCACCCATGTGTTGCAGGGCGACCACAGTGGGATAGCCGGCAGGCTGGACTTCAGCCACTTTAATTACCTGTGCCGTGGCGGTGGCGCTGATCATCATCGCCGCCAGGGCACTGGCCAGGCATGTTTTCGTCATTCTCATTATATGTCTCCCGCAGAGGTAGGACGGCCTGGAGTCTGGGCTAACCGCACAGGGCCGTGTGCAGCCAGCATAGTGAAAACGCGTCTGAGTAAAATGCAGCAATGCTGATTGAATGAATCACGTCACATTTTGAAACGTTGTTTTAATAAATTTTCATGCAACTTCACATTTTCGAAACATCCCTGAAAAAAGTGTTTAAACAAGGTCAATGGGAGGTCAATAACGGCGATTGGGTTTGTAAATACTAATGAGAACTACTATCAATTCGCCGCTATTTTGCTATTATTCGCGCTTGTTTCGCATCCCTGAATCAGAAGTTGGAGAAGCAGCGTGGTAGCCAGTGATTTGATGCAAACGGACCTTTCCGTTTGGGGCATGTATCAACATGCCGATATCGTGGTAAAGGTGGTCATGATTGGCCTGTTGTTGGCCTCAGTGGTGACCTGGGCGATTTTCTTCGGCAAATATGCCGAACTCAGCGCCGCTAAACGCCGTCTGAAGCGTGAGCAACTGGCTCTGGGCGAAGCCCGCAGTCTCAATGACGCCGCCCGCATTGCTCAGTCGTTTACCGGTCACAGCCACAGCATCGTGCTGCTGAACGATGCGCAGAATGAACTTGAACTTTCGGCGGGCGTGGAAGACACCAACGGCATTAAAGATCGCACCAGTTTCCGTCTTGAGCGTCGCGTTGCTGCTTTCAGCCGTCATGCAGGCCGTGGCAATGGCTTCCTGGCAACCATCGGTTCTGTCGCCCCGTTTATCGGCCTGTTCGGCACCGTCTGGGGCATTATGAACAGCTTTATCGGCATCGCGAAAACCCAGACCACCAACCTTGCGGTAGTGGCTCCGGGTATCGCCGAAGCGCTGCTGGCGACGGCGGTGGGCCTGGTGGCCGCTATTCCGGCCGTCGTGATCTACAACATCTTTGCCCGCATGATCGCTAACTATAAAGCCTCGCTGGGTGATGTCGCCGCTCAGGTCATGCTGCTGCAGAGTCGTGATATCGACCTGGGCACCGTCGCCACCGACGTTCCGCGTCCTGCGACCGCTCAGAAACTGCGTTTAGGGTAAGTTGTTATGGCAATGCGATTAAACGACGATCTGGAAACCGACGGTGAAATGCATGAAATCAACGTGACGCCGTTTATCGACGTCATGCTGGTGCTGCTGATCATTTTTATGGTGGCCGCGCCGCTGGCTACGGTCGACGTACGTGTCAATCTGCCCGCCTCAACCAGCGCCCCGCAGCCACGACCAGAGAAGCCGGTTTACCTGTCGATTAAAGCGGATAAGCAGCTTTACGTCGGTAACGATCAGGTCACGCCGGATTCGCTGGTGAACGTGCTGACCAGCCAGACTCAGGGCAATAAAGAGACCACCATTTTCTTCCAGGCAGATAAGTCGGTAGATTATGAAACACTGATGGGCGTGATGGACAAGCTGCGGACGGCGGGCTATCTGAAAATTGGTCTGATGGGCATGGAAACCGTGAAGAAATAGCGTGTTATCCGGCACGAATAAAAGGCGACTGCTCAGGTCGCCTTTTTTTATACTCGCGCGCCAGCCAGATAAAATCAGGAAGATCGCCGGTCAGGCCGATCACTTATGCTGCCTGCTCTGAATTGTTAATTGGTTGTTACTTATGTACATAGATTTGTAAAGTGCAATGGTGACTCAGGTCACATTAATCCTGCTTCAGGCAGGCTAAAACGGCTAAAAAACAACAGGAAGCCGTTATGAGTCACACCCCGTCTTTACAAAACACGCCGAAAAGTGCCGCCCGAACCATTTTTACCGTCACCAGTGGTAACTTCCTGGAGATGTACGATTTCATGGTGTTCGGCTACTACGCGACCGCCATTTCAAAAACCTTCTTCCCTGGTGATGACCCGTTTGCCTCCCTGATGCTGACCCTGATGACCTTTGGTGCTGGCTTCCTTATGCGCCCACTGGGGGCGATCATTCTGGGGGCCTACATCGACCATCATGGTCGTCGTAAAGGCCTGTTGCTGACGCTGGGCCTGATGGCGATCGGTACCCTGACCATTGCGGTGGTGCCAGGCTATGCCACGCTGGGCGTGGCAGCGCCCATTCTGATCCTGCTGGGACGACTGCTGCAGGGCTTCTCGGCGGGCGTTGAGCTGGGCGGGGTGTCGGTCTATCTGGCCGAAGTCGCGCCCGAAGGACGCAAAGGCTTCTTCGTGAGCTGGCAGTCGGGCAGTCAGCAGATTGCGGTGATCTTTGCTGCGCTGCTGGGTCTGATGCTGAATCATCTGCTGGCGAAAGAGGCGGTGACGGAGTGGGGCTGGCGTATCCCGTTTGTGGTCGGCTGCCTGATTGTGCCGTTCCTGTTCTATATCCGCCGGATGCTGGAAGAGACTGAAGCGTTCAGCAAACGTAAACATCATCCGAGCATGACGGAAATTATGCGCTCAGTCGCCAGCAACTGGGCGCTGGTGCTGGCAGGGATGCTGATGGTGGTCACCACCACGGTCATGTTCTACATGATCACCGCTTTTACGCCGACCTTTGGCAAAACCGTGTTGATGATGAGTGACAAGCAGGCGTTTCTGGTGACGCTCTGTGTGGGTGTTTCCAATCTCTTCTGGCTGCCGCTGATGGGCGCGCTGTCGGACCGCGTCGGACGCCGTCCGTTGCTGATTGGCTTTACCCTGCTGATGATTGTCACCACCTGGCCGGTGCTGCACTGGATGGTGGGGTCGGCCAGCTTCGCCCACCTGCTGGAAGCGGAACTGTGGCTGTCGTTCCTCTATGCCAGTTACAACGGTGCGATGGTGGTTTATCTGGCGGAGATTATGCCTGCCGAGGTGCGCGCTGCCGGTTTCTCCATGGCCTATAGCCTGGCGACGGCACTGTTTGGCGGCTTCACGCCAGCTATCTCCAGCTATCTGATCCACGCCACGGGCGATAAAGCGATGCCTGGTGTCTGGCTGACCTTTGCTGCCGTCTGCGGGCTGATTGGTACGCTGCTGATTGGCCGGATGGTGAAGCAGTATCGGTTGCGTCAGAACGGCACGACGGCGGTCAGCGCCTCACTTTAAAACGACAAATCGACCACCACGCTGTCGCTGTAGTTTCCCGCAGGCGGCGTGTTCTGAGTGGTCAGGATGCGCGCGGTGTAATTAAAGCCGCGCGTCAGTCCATCTGTGGATACCGCCGTCGAGGTGGTGCTGCTCCAGCGTTCCGTGCCCGTTGGTCCCCAGCGATTGCTGGTGGTGCCCTGGTAAATTTCATAGCTCAGACGATTCGCCCCGCTCGCCATATTTCTGACGCTGCCCGCCGGATAGCTGCCATTGCTCAGCCCGACGGTATAGGTGCTGCCTTTACTGCACAGCACATTGATGGTCTGCGATACGGCAGAGAAGCTGCCCACCAGCGGCGCACTGCCAAAGCTGATATTGGGCGCCGTAATCGTGGTGCAATCATTGGTGAGGATAACGGTGATGTTAATCGGGATCACGCCGCTGCCATTCTGCTCGTTTAAACAGAAATTGACGACATTGACACTGGTGCAGATGCGGTAAGTCACCGCCATATTCAGCGTGACGGTATAGGTACCCGCGGCCACCACCTGACCGGGCACGGTACGCAGATAAACCGGAATCGCGAAGTTAAGGCTGCCCAGCAGACCGGCCAGATTAGCCAGGGTCTGGGAGCTATAAACAAACGGCGTGCCGCCAATGGTCAGTTCACCGGCACAGGCGCTGTCGGTGCAGAGCCGTACCGGCACATTATCGCTGCCGGTATCTCCGCTGCGCTTCAGGACGCCGCGCGTGCCGCTGATATTGGTCGCACTGGTCAGCTGAAATGTGATCTGGTTATTGCCGAGCAGCGACACCGCCGAGCCTGACCCACAGTTGACGTTGGCGTTGGTGGTGACCGAACTGACGGCAGTGTTCGCTACAAAGGTAGTAACCGATCCAAAGCTGGCGGTGGAGGCGGGCAGGGTGCAGGCAGCGTAACCCAGTGAAGGCAGTATCAGCAGCAGGCCAGCCAGTAACAGCGATTTCATCATGGTTGGGTTCCGGACGTAAAAGATTCAGCGGGAGAGGCGGCGCTGCCAGCGGCGGGCGCGGGCAGCGCACAGGTCAGGGGGCCGTAAGTTTTCAGCGCCTGCGGCTGACCGCTAGCGATGCGCAGTTCGGTTTCACAGTGGCGGCCATCGGGCGTCACTACCTGCACCGGATTACGGGCAGTGAGATTTTCCATCCAGACGATGCCATCCCAGCCAACATACTCGGTGGGGTGGTCAGGACGCTGCACCAGGCTTGAGACCGGCAGCGGCTCGCCCTGCGCATCGACCAGGATCACGCTGGCTGAACGCAGTTTCTCCACCGGGAAGTTAAGCAGGTAGCCGCTCTGACGTTTCACCGCAAAACGCTGCTCAACATGAGGCGTGGTCATATCGGCGGGCAGGTCGAGCGTGTCGATATCATATTTGGCTGGGTAGTAACTGCTGATGGCGGGGACCAGCAGATAGCCCTGCTGATTGGTGCGTCCCATCGACTGATTTTCATAGCGCACGTTCACGTCGGGATAGCGGGTTTTCACCAGCACAAAGGCGTCGTTGATGGCGTTTGCGGCAAAGACGCTGTTGTCCATTAACACCAGCGCGCCAGAGAGATCAGCCCACTGCGTCAGGTTGTCATTATCGCCGTAGAAGCCGCCGGAGGTGTCGATCTGGTTGTTGCGATAGCGCAGACTACCCTGACGGTAATCACCGCTGTCACCGCTCTGATTCGCCCATGAGGCATCCCAGGCGAACCCGCCGTCGCTGGGCATGGCGCTGGAAGCATAGATACGCTGGCTGTCGCGGCCGCGCTGATCGCGTTCGGTGCTGATGGCCGCGCTGCCCTGTTCGCCAAACGGAATCACCAGCGAGAGGGCGCCGGTCCAGCTCTTCTCCTCCTGATCACGGCTGGCTGAGACATAGAGGCTGCTGTTGCCCCACAGATTTTTACTCCAGGAGAGGTTCCACAAGCGGGTACGATCGCCCTGGCCGTCGGTGATATCGATGAAGGCGGCACCGACGCTGCCAAAGCGGTTCAGTGAGACGCTGGCGCTGTACTGGGCACTGCGGCGCGACAGCGCGTAACGGCTATCCGCCTGGCTACCGGCACGGCTGCCGACCAGGGCCAGGTTGCCAAAGTCGCTGCTGCGCTGGGTCTGCTGCGTGCCGATGTTGAACCAGCGATTGTTGTACTGATAGCCCCAGCTATATTGTCTGCCGCTTTCACCATCGAGCTGACTTTGCGCCACTGCGCCGTTAACCACACCCCAGCTGCCGACACGCAGTTGTCCCCCCAGCCCACCCATCGCCAGGGTTTCGCTGCCTTCGGCATGACTCTCCAGCGTCAGCCAGTCGGTCATGCCGTAGCGATATGAGCCGCTGGCGGCCGCCGCACCGTAATCGAAGTTTTTAAGGCCGTAGTTCTCGCGTATTGCTCCGGCAGAGAATGCATAGTCCGACAACCCCGCTTTCAGCAGGTTACTGGAGACGTAAAACGGCATGGTGGTGGTGACGCGTCGGCCCACCGCGTCGGTAGTGGTAATCACCGCGTCACCCGCGCCGTTAACGAACGGCATATTGGTCATCGACCAGGGGCCTGGCTGCACGTTTGCCTGGCTGGAACGATAGCCGTTAATAAAAAGATCGACAGTGGAGGGAACGGCAGCCTGGCCGGAAAAGGCGGGCAGCGGATAAGTCAACAGATCGGGACGGACGCTGAAGTCGCGACCGACCCGGATACCGCCGAGCCGCACGCTGCTGCTCCAGGCGAGCGAGTCAGTCACCAGATCGCCGACCCGCCAGCTCACGGCCGTGTTCTCATCTTCGTTACTCCACCAGCTGTCGTAGCGGATATAGCCGTTGTCCTGAGACGTCGTTCGGCCTTCCAGCTGCTGCTGCCAGACGCCGTTGGTGGAGAAGTGTCCGGCATCACCAAACAGCCGCAGTTCGTTTCCGGCAGCAAGTCGGGTGCCGGTGGTATCGGTGCGGCTGGCGTAGAGGTCGTAGTTGATCAGCGCGCCGCTGCTGGTGCGCCCCGGATAGCGCGGTCCGTTCTTCGCCTCGCCAATCACCTGACCGGGCAGCCACTCAGGCGGCACGGTGAGTAGCAGTCGCTGCCGCGCAGCGTCATACTCCACCCTGACGGGTTGCAGGCTACTGATATCCACCTGTTCCTGCTGACCCAGCTTATCCGGTGGCAGACCGGCACGCTGCAGATCGCCGCTGCGTAGCCAGAAATGGCCGTCGCGCTGTTCGACCGGCACAATATTTCCGTTCTCCTGCTGGTTGATCACCAGCTCCAGCATATATTGCTGACCGCTGTTGCTGGTCTGCAGGCTGGGTGGCGGTGGCAGGGATGAGTAAGTCTCCGCCAGCGCAGGCTCCGGCGTAAAAGCGTAGATGACGCTGGCCACCGCCAGCGCGCAGGGATGGAGGGAAAAAGGTCTCATTCAGCGCTTACTTCTGGGCAGCGCTGCGCCACGGGCTCTTGTTGACCTCTGCGGTAAGCTCGCCGCTGACCGGCGAAGTGAGCGGCCAGCGGTAAGCGCTGTCCGCCAGCACATAGCCATATAAACCTTCACCCAGTTTGCGACCCCCAATCGCGACATTGCTCAGCCGGGCATGGCCGTTGCCGCTGTTAGTCAGTTGCAGCCAGCGCTTGCCGCCCTCGCTGACCTGTTGCCAGCGCAGAGCCGGGCGGGCGGTGTCGGTAGAGAGTCCGGCACCATAAACAAACAGCGGCACCGAATAGCGCATCTGGAAAGTCAGTCCGGCCTGATTCTCGCCAGGCGTGCGCGGTGTCGGGATCTCATCCAGCAACACCCGGTAGGCCAGCTCTTTACCGGCCGCGGGCGGCGTCTGTTTAATCAGCCTGACCAGCTGTTTCTGGCCCGGTTCCATCCGCACCATCGGCGGGCTGGCGACCACCTGCTGCTGGGTCTGATACTGCTCCTGGCCGTTGATTTGCTGCCAGTTGAAGACGCGGATCTGCATCATGGTGGTGCTGCTACCGCGATTCTCCAGCCAGAGCTCACTGGCTTTCTCTTCAGGATTAATCGCGGGATCAATAGGCCAGATCATCACCGAATTAGCGGCAAAGACCGGAGAGAGCAGGGTGGGACTCAGCAGCAGCAGGGCGCGCAGTGACTTCATGTTCATATCCTTGTTTTCTATTGCCTCACCAGCTCAGGGTGACGGTCAGCGTATCGGTATAAACGCCGGCGCGCGCGGTGCCGGGGAGTTGTAGCTGGCCATAGATCGGCAGCGTAATATTACTGGCATTGCTGTAGCTCAGCGGCACCGCCTGGTTGACCGGGATCACCGTGGTGTGGCTGGCGTTACTAAAGAGCGTATAGGGAACGGTATTGCTGAAATTGGGCAGCTTCAGGTTGCGGGTGGTGGTGAAATTGCTGCCCTGATTAATGCTCATACTCAGTGTGGTGCCCGGTGTACAGGCAAGATTTATCGAGGTGCTTTGCAGAAAGCTGGCGCTGACGGTTGTGGCCGCCACGCCAGACTGCGTACCGAAATTAAGCGTGCCAAAAACGCCGGTATTGGTACCAGATATCACGCAGCCTGCCACCACCGAAGCGGTAACCTGGAAGGTGCTGGTGGGCAGACTCCAGGCGCTGATGCTCACTATCAGCAGAGGCAGACCGCATGCGATCATCAGGCAGGATCGCCAGAGAACCACCCTTATTTACCTGCGACAGCAGTTAATAGTTCACGGCAACGTTAATCGTATCGGTATAGGTTCCGGCAGGAATCAGGGGATTAAAACCACCGCCAACTACCCGGCCATAAATGGCGTAGTTGGTTCCCCGCGTCGGGTCAGTGGTTCCACTGGCCGCGATAGGTGTATTGTTGGCGATCGCCGTGGTGAAGGAGGCGTCACTGTAGAGGGTATAGGCGATGCCCTGCGCATTATTCGATCCCAGAATCAGATAACGCGGCGATGTCGAGGCAGTGCCATAGATGGTCGCCGGCGCAGCATTACTGCTGGTCACCACCACGCTGTAGTCCTGACCCGTGGTACAGCGGACAAAAATACCGTTACCTGCCGCACCAACCAGTGTGGCGTTCAGAGTATCAAAGGTGGCGGCGCTGCTACCAAAGTTCAGGGTACCGAAGTTGACACCCGCCGTGGCTGACTGACCGTTCACCAGGCACCCGGTGGTCAGCGTTAACGTAGCATTGATGGTTCCCGAGGTCGTCGCCGCCTGGGTTAATGCGGGAATTGCGACAGTAAAACCTGCAATGGCACACAGAAAAAGCTTGAGTTTCATAATATTTCCTTACGGATTATCGAGAGTCAGTGCTTTTTCACCCGGTGTTTCTTAACGATTCAACCCAAAGTAAGGAAATAAAAGTAGCAAGGCGGGCAGTGCCGCTGTCTTAAGATAAATCTTAGACTTAAGAATGATGATTTATATCAATTTTACTTACTATAGATCACTTAATGCATTACGCGAAGTCCTGCCATTTATTTTCCATTAATCAAATGACTTCTCTGGCCGATAACCCAGTTACAGCAAGGCGTATAAGCAAAACGGGAAAGCAAAATCCCGGGTTTTTTTGGCATCTGACAGGCTTTCTGCTTCGGTGACCTGTTCCTGTACCAATCAGACATAATAACGATTTATCCGCTGGCAAAGCAGACGGGTAATAAGACGCAGGCCTTTAAGGGCCTGCGTCTGCGGACATGTTTTGCCGGGCCTTCGGGTTCACAACATACCGAAATTTAAACACCTTCACCCATCAGGTGTTTTTAGATCATTTATCAGACTACACACAGCATCCGTTTCTGCGCGGGTGGTGAGGAGCTACAGATGTTGCCTGTCACCTGGGATAACGTTCTGATCGGCGTTTCGCTGATCGTGGCGTTTATTGCTTCTTTTACAGCCCTGGATACCGCCGGACGGGTGGCAGTATCCCGTGGCTGGAGCGCCCGGTTATGGTTGCTGGTGAGCGGCACCGCCATGGGCATTGGCATCTGGGCGATGCACTTTATCGGGATGCTGGCGATGATGATGCCGATGACGATGCGTTTTGACACACGGCTGACGATCCTCTCGTTGCTGGTGGCTATTCTGGCGTCTATGCTCGCCTTTGGTCAGACGGTGGGCGGTCTGCATCTCACGCGTCCGCGGCTGCTGCGCGGCGCGCTAATCCTCAGCGCTGGGGTCGTAGTGATGCACTATCTCGGCATGTATGCACTGTTGATTGATCCGCGACCGGAGTGGGATGCACTGCGGATCGCGCTCTCCATACTGATTGCCTTAGCGGCCTCAGGTCTGGCGCTGTGGCTGGCGTTTCATCTGCGTCAGGCCGACCATCCTCTGCTGATGAGGCGGGGCCTTGCCTCGCTGGTAATGGGCATCGCCATCGCCGGTATGCACTATGTTGGCATGTCTGCAGCCCACTTCAGTGAGAGCAGCACAATGCAGCCGGGCGGCGTCAGTAATCCGGGGCTGGCGTTGTGGGTGACGCTGATTACGTTGATCATTCTGGGTGTCACGCTGCTGAGCTCCATGCTGGATGCGCAGCTGCGCGCCGCGCGGCTGGCGACCCGACTCCGGCGCGCTAACCAGGAGCTGCGTCAGCTGGCGCTGCATGACAACCTGACCACGCTGCCCAATCGGGTGATGCTGGAGCAGCAGCTCGATCTGGCCATTAAACAGGCGATGCTCCATGAGCATCGCTTTGCCGTGATCTACATGGATCTCGATGGCTTCAAAGCGGTGAATGACACCTGGGGGCACCACGTCGGTGATCGCTTGCTGGTGGCAGTAGCGGAGCGGTTGCGCAGCCAGCTCAGTAACACGATGCTGCTGGTGCGTCTGGGCGGCGATGAATTTGTGCTGATGGCAGAGGCGTGCGACATTAGCCCGTCCTGTCAGCTGGCGCAAAAACTGGTTAAAGTAATCAGTACGCCGTTCGAGCTGGATCGCTACGTGCTGCACGTTTCACTCAGCGCGGGCATCGCAATATTTCCGCTGCACGGCCTCAACCGGCAGGAGCTGCTGCTGAACGCGGATGCAGCGATGTACCACACCAAACACAGCGGACGAAACGGCTGGTGCCTGTTTGAAGCGGAGATGAGAATTGCGACACAGCATCAGCTGGAGCTGGCAAACGATCTTTGGGAGGCGATCGAGCGCCAGCAGATGCGGCTGTTCTATCAGCCTAAATTCCGTTCCGGTGGCACACGACTCATGGGGTTCGAAGCACTGCTGCGCTGGCAGCATCCGCAGCGCGGTATCCTGACGCCGGAACTGTTTCTGCCGCGTGCCGAAAAAACCGGCCAGATTGTCGCGCTCGGCAACTGGGTAATCGATGAGGCGTGCCGTCAGCTGAGAATCTGGCACAGTCAGGGACACAGCGACTGGACGGTCTCGGTGAATCTTTCCGCGTTGCAGTTTCACCAGCGTGATTTGCTGAACACCTTGACGCAGACGCTGGCGCGGTATCAGTTGCCCGGGAGTGCGCTGATGCTGGAGATCACGGAAGTGATAGCTATGCGCGATCCCGTTTTCAGCCAGCAGCGTATTCGTGAACTGCAGCAGGCGGGCGTCAGCGTGGCCATTGATAATTTCGGCATCGGCTATGCCAACCTGCTGCATCTTAAGGATCTGGATGCCAGTGAACTCAAAATCGATCGCAGCTTTATCAACTGTCTGCGCCCTGGCAGTGAAGATGCGACCGTGGTCAGCGCGATGCTGACGCTGGCGCAAAGCCTTAACCTGCGCATGGTGGCGGAAGGTGTTGAGACGGAAGAGCAGCAGCAGTTGCTCACCAGCCTGGGCTTTGATGCGCTGCAGGGGTATCTGCTGGGCAAGCCGACGCCAGCGGACCGGGTTGATGCGTTTAATTTTCCCCTGCTGCGAACGCCGACAGCCTCAGTGCCGGTCTGACGCTGGCGATAGATTTCATCACTCAGAATGAGTGGAAAGGGCGCAGGGTTCACGGCTTATTTACCGCCGGGCCGTGCCGATAACAAAGAGTATAAATTTAAAATACCTCTGCCTGACCATCAGCATGGCTTTTTGCGGGAATGCACTATGTTAGCAACCTCATACGACTCTTTTATCGTTATCGTCTCCGTTCTTGTGGCGATGCTGGCTTCGTTTACTGCCTTAGATATGGCGGGAAGAGTGGTGCATTCCACCGGCAAAGTCGCGCTGGTCTGGCTATTCGGCGGCGGGTTTTCCATGGGCATTGGCATCTGGGCGATGCACTTTATCGGCATGCTGTCGATGAGCATGGAGATGGTCATGAGCTACAACGCCGGACTGACGGCCTTCTCCGCCGCCATCGCGGTCTGTGCATCAATATTTGCGCTGTGGCTGGTCTGCAGCAGTGCCGATCTGCCCTTATCGCGTCTGGTGGGGGGGGCACTGATCCTCGGCAGTGGCGTGGTGGCGATGCACTACACCGGCATGGCGGCGCTGATGTTCTCGCCCGGCATTGTCTGGAAGTGGGGCTGGGTAGGGCTTTCAGTCGTGATCGCCCTGGCCGCCTCTGGTGCAGCGCTGTGGCTGGCGTTTAATCTTCGGGAAGGGCAGACCAGCCGGATCACTCTGCTGCGCATTGGTGCCTCGGTGGTGATGGGCTGTGCGATTGCGGGCATGCACTATACCGGCATGATGGCGGCAGAGTTTCCTGTCCATAGTCATCCGGTCGGTCAGGGTGTTAACAGCAACTGGCTGGCGATTCTGGTCACGGTGGTCACGATCTCGATTCTGGGCATAACGCTGCTGGTCTCGATGCTGGATGCGCGGATGCAGGCGCGTACGTCGATTCTCGCCAGCTCACTGGCTGAAGCGAACCGCGAGCTGGCACAGCTGGCGCTGCACGATAACCTGACGCGCCTGCCAAACCGCATTCTGCTGGAAGACCGGCTGGAGCAGGCGATCAATAAAGCGAACCGTGAGCAGACGCAGTTTGCCCTGATGTTTATGGATCTCGATAGGTTTAAGGCAGTTAACGACGCGTTCGGGCACCACATTGGCGACAGTCTGCTGGTCGGCGTGACCGAGCGGATGAGCCAGCAGATGAACGGTTACCACACGCTGGCGCGGCTCGGAGGTGACGAGTTCGTGCTGCTGGTGGAGATTGATGATCCCAACGATGCGGCGGCCATTGCCGATAAGCTGGTTAAAGCGGTGGGGCGTTCGTTTGATATCTCACGCTATGAACTGGTGGTCTCGTTGAGTCTTGGCATCGCGGTTTATCCTGGCGATGGCATGGATGAGCGCGAACTGATGTTTAACGCCGATGCGGCGATGTACCACACCAAAAATAATGGCCGCAACGGCTATACCTTCTTCCAGCCCTCAATGAACATTCAGGCGCAGAGCCAGCTTCAGCTGAATAACGATCTCTGGCAGGCGCTGGATAACGATGAATTGCGCCTGTTCTATCAGCCAAAATATTGCGCGCCGTGTGGCCCGATTCTCGGTTTCGAGGCGCTGCTGCGCTGGGAGCATCCGAAGCGCGGCCTGCTGTCGCCGGATAAATTCCTGCCGATGGCGGAAAAGACCGGCATGATTGTCAACATCGGCAACTGGGTGATCCATGAAGCCTGTCGCCAGCTGCGCCAGTGGCACCTGCAGGGCCATCCGGACTGGTCCGTGGCGGTGAACCTGTCAGCGCTGCAGTTTGAGCAGTCGAATCTGGTAGCGACGGTGGTGGATGCGCTGGAAAAACATCAGATTCCGGCTGAACTGCTGACCCTGGAAGTGACAGAAACGACCGCGATGCGCGATCCTGATGAGAGCGTACGTATTCTCACCGAGCTGACCCAGCTCGGCGTAAAAGCCTCAATTGATGACTTCGGCACGGGCTACTCCAGCCTGCTCTATCTGAAACGTCTGCCGGCCAGCGAGCTGAAGATCGACCGGGCCTTTGTGAATGAACTGCAGCATCAGAAAGAAGATGCCACCATTGTGTCGGCGATTGTGGCACTGGCGCAGTCGCTGCAACTGAAAGTGGTGGCTGAGGGTGTTGAAACCGCCGAACAGCAGGCTTTCCTGACCCGCCTGGGTTGTAACACGCTTCAGGGCTATCTGCTGGGCAAGCCGGTTCCCCCGGATCGGGTGCCAGACCTGGCTAATTTTGTGCTGGCGGAAACCGATGAGGCGTTGGCGGATGTCAGCCTGAGCCCTGAAGTCGATCCACTGTTGACGCCGCAAGTGGCGGCGGTCTGAGACGCCTGACGCCGCTCATAATCCGCGCGGTCGCATGCGCTAAGCGATAGCCGCCTGCCATTGGTCGCCTGCCGTGGTAAAGTCTCGCGCTTAAACTACTTGCGGTTTAACTATTCACGGTTAAACAGGGAGAGGCGACCCGTGGCGAAATACCAGCGATTGATGGATGAGATTCAGCAGCAGATTGAGGCCGGCATCTGGCTGCCGGGCACCCGTTTACCCTCTCTGCGTCAGCAGGTGGCGCAGCAGGGCGTCAGTCTGATGACGGTGCTGCATGCCTATGAATTGCTGGAGAGTCAGGGCTGGATCGTCTCCCGCCCACAGTCAGGTTACTACGTGGCACCGCGAGCCTTAGCCCCCGCACCGCTGAGTGTGGCAATCAGCGAACAGGTGGATATCAACGATTTTGTGTTTGATGTGCTGCAGGCCACGCGCGATCCCGCTATCGTGCCATTTGGTTCCGCTTTTCCCGATCCCGCGCTCTTTCCACAGCGCCAGCTGATGCGATCACTGGCGAACGTCTCTCATCATCTGACGCCAACCGATGCGCTGCACAATCTTCCACCCGGCAACGCCACGCTGCGACAGCTCCTCGCGCAGCGTTATGCGCGTCAGGGCATCACTCTGTCGCCGGATGAGATTGTTATTACCAGCGGGGCGCTGGAGGCGCTGAACCTCAGCCTGCAATCCCTGACCGAACCCGGCGACTATGTAGTAATTGAACATCCGGGTTTTTATGGCGCGCTGCAGGCGATAGAGCGACTGAAGCTCAAAGCGCTGGCGATTCCGGTCGATGCAAAACAGGGCATCGACCTTGTTCAGCTGGAGGAGGCTCTGCAACGCTGGCCGGTAAAGGCCTGCTGGCTAATGACAACCCTGCAGAATCCACTGAGCGTGACGTTAACCCCGGAACGCAAACAAGCGCTGGTGGCGCTGCTTGCACGCTATCAGGTACCGATGATCGAAGATGACGTCTATGCCGAACTCTGGGCGGGGAATGTGGCGCCATTGCCGGCGAAAGCCTGGGATCGCCAGGGGAACGTGCTGCACTGCGGGTCGTTTTCAAAGTCGCTGGTGGCGGGATTTCGCGTTGGCTGGGTTGCGGCAGGACAACATGCGCAGCGTATTCAGCGGCTACAGCTGATGAGCACGCTCTCGACCAGCGCCCCGATGCAGCTGGCGCTGGCCGATTTTCTTGCCACGCGGCGTTACGACACTCATCTGAAGCGGCTGCGGCAGATTCTGGCGAAGCGGCAGCAGATGGTGCGGCAGGCGTTGCTGAAGGTGCTGCCACCACAGGCCACGGTCAGCGAAGCACGCGGCGGCTATTTTCTCTGGGTGACGCTGCCGGATCGCATCAATACTACCCGGCTCTATCAGCAGGCGCTGGCGCGGGGGATCAGTATTGCACCGGGGCAGTTATTTTCGGCAGGGGAGCAGTTCAGTCACTGTTTTCGGCTGAATACCGCCTGGCCGTGGGATAGCCGGGCCGAGGCGGCAATAGCAACGCTGGGTCAGTTGATGGCGGAGCCGCAGAGCGATTAAACCCGTGCCGCTTCCTGATGGCCCCAGGTCAGGTAGTAGACATCATAGAAGTCCACTTCCCCTTTTTGTGTCAGCAGACGCTGGATGCCGGTTTTTACCCGCTCCGGCGTCTCAGGCAGCGACAGAATGCGGGAAATAGCCTGTTCGCGCACCGGCTGGACGTAATACCACTCGCCGTTGTAGCAGACGCGCAAATCGAGCGCATCGATATCTTCGAAGCGATATTTCGGGTTGATATCCAGCAGCATCAGCACGCTCATCACCAGCACAAACACGGTGGCAAACCAGAAAGCGGGCCAGCCGAGCATCTCGGTGGTGAAAATCAGCGCCACGCACAGCCCATAGCAGAGGTACATGACTGCCCAGAGGCCAGGATGGTTTTTCAGAAACGAGAGGCTAAAGCGCGGCAAATTGTCGCGACGTTCTTCGCGGTTCAGCGTGGCGATCTCGTCAATCAGAATTTGTTTAATAGCGTCCATTGGTTACCTCACTGTCATCTGTTAGCTATTACAACAGATAACAGTCAAGCATATCAGAAACAGATTTGTTCGATTTTTCTATAACAGTTGAGAAAATGCGTACCAGAAAAACGGGCTGAAGCGGCGGGGGTCTGTACATGTGACATTTTGCAACACTTTGCCGCAGTAAGAACCGCTTCCCGCCGTCCCGCAACGACCTCGTTGCAATATTGTTAACGACACATTTGGCTTTAGTCAGCAATATCAGTCAATTATCTCAATTGTGTTCTCTGGCGCACATTGCATTGTGCTGGAGGTTTGCCACACTTAGAAAAAACGGAGAACCTGTATGCGTGCCACATCCTCCAGTCTGATGTTAATGATGTCCTTTGCTGCGGGAACCTTCTCGGCCGGGGCCTCTGATAATCCTCAGCATCTTATGTTCGGTATCCCCTCGGGCGGCGTGCCTAATAACCCGTTACCTCTGATTATCTGGCCGCGGGTGGTGCCGGAAGATGAGGAGATCGCGACGTGGTTTGAAAAAACCTTCGAAGAAAACGGCTGGCCGCCTGCCTGGCGTTATCCGATTTTCCCCTATACCCATTATCATCCCAACACCCATGAACTGCTGGGCGTGGCGGAAGGCTGGGCGGAAGTGCTGTTTGGCGGCGACAGTGGCCGGATGGTCACCCTGCGCGCAGGCGATGCGGTGCTGATTCCGGCAGGTGTCGGCCATCGTCAGGTCAGCGCCAGCGAAGATTTTATGGTGGTGGGTGCCTATCCGCAGGGCATGTCGCCAGAGACGATGCGCGATGAGCCTGCGAAGCTGAAAATGGCCCAGGAGCAGGTGAAAAAAGTGCCCTTGCCGACGCAGGATCCTTTTACCGGCAAAGAGGGCGCCTTAACCGAGATCTGGCAGCCCATTGCCGCACTGCATTTACAGCAACAGATGGATCTGTAAATATCTGCGCCCGTCATGAAATAATTAAGCGCGAGCACGCCTCGCGCTTCTGCTTTTTTGCCCTGAAATCTCTTTTAAACGCCAATGCCATGCGCGTAATCCTGTTGTCATACCATTGAATATTTGGCCACCGCTGCCGATATATCACCTGCTAAGATTAGTTATTCTTCTTGATACGCTTGTGTTTGCAGACCTTTTCCGCTTTAGTCTCGGCCAGTTTATTAAGAACATTCTTAAGCCATTAACCGGCTCCCGAGCAGCAGGCAAATAACAATGGATAATAACTCTGATGTCATCTATCGCATGCTGGTACAAAGCGTGATCGATTATGCGATCACCATGCTTAAACCGGATGGAACCGTCGCCAGCTGGAACGGCGGGGGGCTGCACGTCCTGGGTTACAGGCCAGACGAAATTATTGGTCAGCATGCCGCTCTGTTTTACAACGAAGAGGATCGCCGTCGCGGTCAGCTTCAGCGCGAACTCGATACGGCAGCGACCACCGGACGGTTTGAAACCGAAGGCTGGCGCTGTCGTAAAGATGGCAGTACGTTCTGGGCTCACGTGGTGATCTATCCGATCCGCAATGAAGTGGCCCAGCTGGTCGGATTTGCTGCTATCTGCCGTGACTGTACCCGGCAACAGGAACAGCAGCACAAAGAGCGGGAGCAGGAGTCGCGCTTCCGTCTGCTGGTGGAAGGCGTCACCGATTACGCCATCTACATGCTCGATCACGACGGCAACGTGGTGAACTGGAATGCTGGCGCGCAGCGGGCCAAAGGTTATGTGGCGGAAGAGATCGTCGGTCAGCATTTTTCCCGCTTCTACAGCGCGCAGGATCGGCTGAATCATGTTCCTGAGCAGAACCTGCAAACCGCGTATCGCACCGGCCGGTTTGAAGATGAAGGCTGGCGCTATCGCAAAGATGGCAGCGCCTTCTGGGCGAATGTGGTGATCGACACGATCCGCGACGATCAGGGCAAGCTGCTGGGCTATGCCAAAATCACCCGCGACTGCACCGACCAGCAACGCATCCGCAGTGAGCAACGGGAGCAGGAGCAGCGTTTCCGTCTGCTGGTAGAAGGCGTTACCGATTACGCCATCTATATGCTCGACGTCGATGGCGTGGTGGTGAACTGGAATGCCGGCGCACAGCGCGCCAAAGGTTACACAGCGGAAGAAGTGGTCGGTCAGCACTTTTCACTGTTCTACAGTTCCCATGAGCGGCTGAACCGGACGCCGGAAGCCAACCTCGGTATCGCGCTGAAAACCGGCCGCTTTGAAGATGAGGGGTGGCGTTACCGCAAAGATGGCAGCGCTTTCTGGGCGCATGTGGTGATCGACGCCATCCATGATGATGACGGTAAACTGGTCGGCTTCGCCAAGATCACCCGCGACCGCACGGAACGCCGTGAACAGGAGCAGCAGATCCTGCGCGCCCGCGATCTGGCCGAAGCCCAGAGCACCCAGAAAACGGCGCTCTCCAGATTCCTCGATAACATCATCGCCAACATCCCCTCCTGCGTGATTGTGGAAGATGCGATCACACGTGAAATCCTGCTGGTTAATGACCGCACACAGCAGCTGTTCGGCCTGTCCAAATCACTGATCGTCAACAAGCGCCCGCACGAATGCATGTCGCCTGAACTCAGTGACTACTTTAATAATCTGGCCGATGTTGCACTGCGCAGTGAAGGCATGCATGAGCGCGAGCAGTTGCTGATGACCGCCAGCGGCGAACGCATTCTGCATACCCGCGCTACCGCGATTAATGGCCAGGATGCGCGCCGTAACTATCTGATGCTGCTAGTAGAAGATGTCACCGACCAGCGCGCCGCCGATGCCCGTATTCACCATATGGCGCACCACGATAACCTTACCAGCCTGCCGAACCGCATGCTGTTCCGCCAGCGTCTGAGTGAAGCCTTACGCAGCGCTGGTCAGGCACAGCGTCAGACCGCCGCGCTCTGCCTTGACCTCGATAACTTTAAAAATGTAAACGATGCACTGGGTCACCAGATTGGCGATGAGCTGCTGCGCAGCGTGGCAAAGCGTCTGCGCAACGTGCTGCGCGACCAGGATACGCTGGCGCGTATCGGTGGCGATGAGTTCGCCATCGTGCTGCCTTCGGTGGCGAACAGTGATGAGGCAAGCGCGGTAGCGCAGCGCCTGATCGAGGCGATTCGTTCGCCGGTTAATGTGGAAGGTCATAATCTGACGGTTGGGCTGAGCGTAGGTATTGCACTCAGCACCACTATTACCAATACGCCAGAGCAGCTGCTGCGCTGTGCGGACATGGCGCTGTATGAAGCCAAACGCAACGGCCGTAACCGCTATGAGCATTTTACGCTGGAGATGGACGATGTGGCGCGCAGCCGGCGTCTGATTGAAAACGATCTGCGTGATGCGATCAGTGGCGGGCATCTGCGGCTCTACTATCAGCCCATCACCAATGGCGATCACCACACAATTATTGGGTATGAGGCGCTGATGCGCTGGCATCATCCGATCCGTGGCTTGATCATGCCAAACGACTTTATCCCGATTGCGGAAGAGACCGGCCTGATCCATATGCTGGGAGCGTTTGCGCTTTACGAAGCCTGTCGTGAAGCGGCGAGCTGGGAAGGGGTGCAGTCGGTCTCGGTCAACCTCTCACCATTGCAGTTCAAAAACAGCTCGCTGGTGCCGGTGGTCGAAGGCGCGCTGAAGGAGTCGGGTCTCGATCCGGCGCGGCTGGAAGTTGAGATCACTGAATCGGTGCTGCTGGATGATTCACTGGGGAATATCCGTACCCTGCAAAACCTCAAGGCGCTGGGCGTGCAGATTGCGCTGGATGATTTCGGCACCGGCTATTCGTCGCTGAGCTACCTGCGCTCTTTCCCGTTCGACAAAATCAAAATCGACAAATCCTTTATCAACGATATGGGCGACAGCCGCGAGGCGCTGGCAATCATCCGTGCCATTACGGGCATGAGCCGCAGTCTGGATATCCAGATTACCGCCGAAGGGGTAGAGAGCGATGAGCAGTTCGCTAAGCTGCGCGATGAGGGCTGCACGCTGTTTCAGGGCTTTCTGTTTGGACGGCCTCAGCCGTCAGAATTGCGACTGAAGACGCTGAGTTAATCCTCCCGCATTAATCATAAAGGCCATGCTGCTGGACCGGCGCATGGCTGAGATTGTCGCGGATGCGACGCACAGACTCCCGCACCACCAGCCTGCCATTCAGCAGCAGGCTACCGGTGGGTGTGCCGGGATTCAGTCGCATCTCCTGTAGCATTCTCACTGCTGCAGCGCCCAGCTCATCACGCGGCACCTGCACCGACGTCAGCGGAATATCGTGAATAGCGGCCAGGTTAAACCCATCCATACTCATCACTGAAATATCCTGCGGCACCCGCAGGCCTGCTTGCTCAAGCGCAGTGACGGCGCCAGCGGCAATGTAATCTCCGCTCGCGAGAATCGCCGTTGGGCGCAGCGCATCCGGGCAGTGGCGCAGATATTCCCCTAATCGTTCCGCCGCCTCATTGCTGCTGAAGCTATTCAGGGTCAGCAGATGCTGGCGGCTGTCAAAGCGCAGGTTCATGGCATGCCAGGCGTCGCGCACGCCCTGAAGTCGTTGCTCCATGGTGTAACGGCGCAGGCAGTGCAGCGACAGGATCTGCCGGTGTCCCTGCTCAAACAGATAACGCGCTGAAAACTCGCCGATCAGCTGATGATGCGGCGAGACCGACGGCAGGCGCATACGACGATCGCGGGCGTTAATCAGCACGCAGGGTTTGTTCATCTCCGCCGCCAGCTGATGGATATGCTCATCATCAATGCCAATCAGCAACGCCGCTTCGGTCTGCTGCATCTTATCGATAAACAGCGCGGCATCACTTTCCACCTCTTCCAGCGGGCAGTAGCGCAGCCGTACCTCGTGAGGCTCCACCGCCTGGCTAATCCCCTGAATGACCTTGTAGTAGAAGATGTCACTGCGCACGTCGAAGGCGCGGGGTGGGGCAAAGACCATCAGGTTATTCAGCAGCAGGCGACCACTATGCAGGTTGTTAAGCACGCCCTGCTGCTGCGCCACGGCCAGCACTTTGTCCCGGGTAGCGGGCCGGGTATTCGCTTTACCCGCCAGCACGCGCGATACCGTGCTGATCGAGACGCCGCTCAGTGCTGCAATTTCGCCTACTTTCAGCCTTTGTTTCATTCTGTGATCGCCTTCAAATCTGCTAATGAAAAATTTTTCATAGTGTGCTGAATCGTGTCAGATAAGCGTTTCAGTGCTATTTCCTGTTGGTATTAAGCCTGCCATGAAAATCGTTGCAAAAAAGGGGCTGTACCCACGTTTCGCACTTTTCTAAGTTCGTGAAAAGGACACGCGGTACGCCTGCTGGCGGTGTGCGTCATCAATGGTAATCAGGAGTGGCACAATGAGCCTCGAATCAACAACGAAACCCATCAGTGCGTCACGCACGGTGCGCGTGATTAAAAATTTACGCTGGTGGATGCTGGGCATGTTCCTGCTGGGTGTCACCGTCAATTACATCACCCGCAACTCACTCGGCATTCTGGCACCGGAACTGAAAAACAGCCTGCATATGAGTACCGAACAGTACTCCTGGGTGGTCGCCGCGTTTCAGTTGGCCTATACCCTGTTTCAGCCCATCTGCGGCTGGCTGATCGATGTGATCGGACTGAAGATGGGGTTCCTGATTTGCGCGCTCATCTGGTCGGTGACCTGCCTGCTGCACGCTGGCGCGGGAAGCTGGCTGCATCTGGCGCTGCTGCGTTTCGTCATGGGGGCGTCAGAAGCGGCGGCCACACCGGCTAACGCCAAAGCGATCGGTGACTGGTTTCCCAAAAAGGAGCGTCCGGTTGCTGCGGGCTGGGCGGGCGTCGGCTTTTCAATTGGTGCCATGCTGGCTCCCCCGATTATCTATGTCGCGCATATTACTTTTGGCTGGCAGGGCGCCTTTCTGCTGACCGGCGGCCTGGGCCTGCTGTGGGTGGGACTCTGGTGGTGGGGCTATCACTCGCCGGAAACCCATCCTCGTCTCTCTGATGAAGAGCGCAACTTTATTAATCAGGACAACGAAACGATCGGTGAAAAATTGCCGTTTTTCACCGCGCTGAAAGTGATTGGTAAAGAGAAGAAATTCTACGGCATCGCTATTCCTGCGTTTCTGGCTGAACCGGCCTGGGCGGTGCTGAGCTTCTGGGTGCCACTCTATCTTGCCAATGAGCGCGGCATGGATCTCAAGCAGATTGTGATGTTCGCCTGGCTGCCATTCCTGGCCGCCGACCTTGGCAGCGTCGCCAGCGGCTATCTGACCAAAATCTACGTGCGCTGGTTTGGACTTACCCGCGTCAACTCCATTGTCGCCAGTTCGGTGACCGGCGCTCTGTTGATGGTCTCGCTGGCGCTGATGACGCTGGTGAAAGATCCCTGGCTGGCTATCGCCCTGATCTCCGTCGGTGGCTTCGGTCATCAGGTGATCTCCTGCATGCTGAGCGCGCTGGTGGTAGAGCGTTTTGATCGCCGCCAGATGGCCACGGTCAACGGCATGCGCGGCTCCTGCGCCTGGATCGCCAGCTTTATCTTCTCGCTGATTATCGGTGTCACCGCCGATACCATCGGCTTCAATCCGCTGTTTGTGGCGATGGGCTTTTTTGACCTGATTGGTGCCGTTTTCCTGGTGATGCTGATCGCCGAACGCCGCCAGCGCCCTGCTAACCCATAAGGATATCGCGATGAAAACCCTGAAGAACTGGACGCTGCATCAGCAGGCGGATCACTTTGTTGAGCTCAAAGTCGAACAACGTCATTTCCTGCGGCTTTATGTGCTGGAAGAAAAGCTGATGCGCGTGCTGCTGAAACGCGACGGTGAGCTGGCGCTGAACCGCACCTGGAGTATTGCGCCCGGTCAGGATGTGCCCTGGGAGGGACGTGACCGCGAGGCGCTGGATGGTTTTACGTTGCCGACGTTTCAGGTGGAACACGATGCGCAGCAACTGCGTCTCAGCACCCAACAGCTGCGCGTCACCGTGCATCAGCCGCTCTGCCTGAGCTGGGAGCAGTTCGATGGCGAGAACTGGCAGCCACTGACGGCCGATCGCCACACCGGCGCTTATCTGCTGAATGCGCACGGCGACGGTGTCGAGCACTATCAGCGTCGTCAGCCGCAGGATCGGGTGTATGGTCTGGGTGAGAAGAGTGGCGACCTGAACCGCGTTAACCGCCGTTTTGAGATGCGTAATCTCGACGCCATGGGCTACAACGCCGCCAGTACCGATCCGCTCTACAAACATATTCCGTTTACCCTGACGCAGCGCGATGGCGTCAGCTTTGGCCTGTTCTATGACAACCTCAGCAGCAGCTGGCTCGATCTGGGAAATGAGCTGGATAACTACCATCTGCCTTATCGCCGTTACCGCGCCGAGGCGGGTGATCTTGATTACTACATGATGCTTGGCCCGACGCTGCTCGACGTGACCAAAGCCTTTGTACGCCTGACCGGACGCACGCTGTTTCAGCCGAAGTGGAGCCTGGGTTACAGCGGTTCTACCATGCATTACACCGACGCGCCGGACGCACAGCAGCAGCTGCAATCCTTTATCCGCCTGTGTTGTGAGCATGAGATTCCCTGCGACTCGTTCCAGCTCTCATCCGGTTATACCTCGATTAATAACAAGCGCTACGTCTTCAACTGGAACTACGACAAAGTCCCGAATCCCAATGCGCTGAGCGACGCGTTTCATCGTGCCGGAATGAAGCTGGCGGCCAACATCAAGCCCTGTCTGCTGCAGGATCATCCTCGCTATCAGGAAGTCGCATCACAGGGGCTGTTTATTCGTGATTCTGAGCAGGATCGTCCTGAGCGTTCGGTGTTCTGGGATGATGAGGGATCGCACCTGGATTTCACCCATCCGCAGGCGGTGCGCTGGTGGCAGGAGAATGTTACTCAGCAGTTGCTGGAAAAAGGCATCGATTCCACCTGGAACGATAACAATGAATATGAGGTGTGGGATGGCGAAGCGCGCTGTCACGGTTTTGGTCAGCCCATTGCCATCAAGCATATCCGGCCGGTGATGCCGCTGCTGATGATGCGCGCCTCAATGGAAGCGCAGCAGCAGTTTGCTCCAGAGAAACGTCCTTATCTGATCTCCCGTTCCGGCTGTGCCGGGATGCAGCGCTATGTGCAGACCTGGAGCGGCGATAACCGCACCAGCTGGCAGACCCTGCGTTACAACATCCGCATGGGGCTGGGAATGAGCCTGTCCGGGCTGTTTAATGTCGGACACGATGTCGGCGGCTTCTCTGGTGATAAACCGGATGCCGAGCTGTTTGTGCGCTGGGTTCAGAATGGCGTAATGCATCCGCGCTTTACTATCCATTCGTGGAATGACGATCACACGGTGAACGAGCCGTGGATGTACCCGGCAGTCACACCGATGATCCGTGAGGCGATCCGGCTGCGTTATCGTCTGATGCCTTACCTCTATAATCTGGCGTGGCAGGCCAGTGTGGAAGATGAGCCGATGCTGCGTCCGACCTTCCTCGATCACGAGCAGGATCCGCAGACGTATCAGGAGTGCGATGACTTTATGCTGGGACGCGATTTGCTGGTCGCCAGCGTCGTAGAGCAGGGGGCGCGCAGCCGTGAAGTCTATCTGCCACGTAACCGTGACGGCTGGTATGACTGGCACAGCGGTAAGGCGTTTGCAGGTGGCGAGACCATCACGCTGGATGCACCGCTGGATCGGCTGCCATTGCTGGTGCGGGCTGGTGCAGTGATCCCGCTGGGCGAGTGCGAAAGCACCACCGATGCACGGCGCGATACGGTGCGGCAATGGCAGCTATGGCCAGCACCAGAAGGCATAACGACTCAGGGCGAAATGTTTGATGACGATGGCGAGAGCCACGGCTGGCAGCAGGGTAATGCACTGTGGCTGAGCTGGACATTGTGCAGCAGCGCTGACCGCATCGACCTGACGGTGGAAAAACGTGGTGATTACCAGCCTGCCTGGCGAGAGATCGCACTGTTACTGCCTGAAGGTGAACGTCGTGAACTGTGGGTGAATGGCGAGCAAGCGGCGAGTTACCGGCTGGAATAGCGGTGCAGTGGTGTCAGCAAGACGGAAATAAGATCGGCCCCGAAAAGGGGCCGATAACGCTTATTCTGCGTGGCTCTCGGTGCTCATGCGGCCCAGATCTTTATCGACCAGGAACAGACCGTTGCCGCTGTTGCTGACCAGCGCCAGTTTATCCAGCACGGTTTTGAACAGTTTCTCTTCTTCGTGCTGCTCGGCAACATACCACTGCAGGAAGTTGAAGGTAGAGTAATCCTGTGAGGTCATCGCAGCATGGGCCAGTTCATTGATTTTGCTGGTGATCAGCTGCTCATGCTCCAGCGCCTGCTGCAGAATCTCATTCAGTGAGGTGAAAGAGACGGGCGGCGCAGCGATGGTGCCCAGCACTGGCATGCCGCCGGTATCGCTCAGGTAATCAAACAGACGCTGCATATGCTGCATCTCTTCGCGTGAATGCATCTTCAGGAAGGAAGCGGCACCCTCAAATCCTTTGTCGCTGCACCAGGCGCTCATTTGCAGATAAAGATTGGCAGAGAAAAATTCCAGGTTCAGCTGGTCGTTTAAACGCCCAGTCATTTCAGCAGTCAGCATGGCCGAGTCCTTTTAAGAAGATGTTAAATACAGATATATAGTCGGTGAATTATGCATCAAACATGTTAGTAAAGTGAAGCCTTTTCGGCAAAATAAGCTAATTTATCTGATTGATTTAAATAGAATTATTTCGGAAATTGAATGCGACCAATTCTCATTGGGTATCACAGGTTATCGGGCAATAACGCCAGGGTAATCAGCACCATGATAGTGCGGGCGGGTGTGGATCTGCTGGTGCAACCATCACAAACGCAGGCGAAATAGCCGTCATCTGATGACGACCGAAAATATTACCTCGCGGTCGGAAAACGTTATTTCGGAAAGCGAATGACGGCTGGCAGGGATTAAACGTCCGGAAGCGACAGGCGCGATAGTAATCATCGCGCTCTGGTCGGCTCTGGCATAAATCCTGCTTAAGAATCATTTCCCTAAATTGAAATTTGCTACGCCAGGGAATTTGCGGCAAAGCAGCTTATCAGGAGAAAGAAATGTCAGAAGAGAGTGTGGTTAATCCGGTAAATATGACGGCGACCAAAGGCAGTTATGTCGCGTTAATTTTTGCCATTCTGTTTTTTTCAGGGCTGTTTTATCACGTTGAGGGGCTTGCATGGCTGGGTGCCTTTGACTTCACCACCCTGGGTGGCCGTTTTGGCACAATGAAAGATCCCGCCAGTAACACCTTTCTGGGCGCAGGCGGACTCAGCGCCAAAGCAGGTTTCCTGTTTGCGCTGTCGCTGACGCCCACGGTAATGCTGGCGCTGGGCGTACTGGAAATCTTCACCCATTACGGCGCCATTCGCGCGGCACACCGGTTGCTGACCCCGCTGCTAAAACCCCTGATGGGGCTGCCTGGCCATTGCGGTCTGGCGTTAATCACCGACCTGCAAAGTACCGATGCGGGCGCGGCATTAACCAAAGAGATGGCTGATCAGAAACAGATCGGTAAAAAAGAGGTGGTGGTGATGAGCGCCTGGCAATATTCGGGTGCCGGATTAATTAATAATTATTTCGCCATTGGTTCAGCGCTGTTCGCTTCAATGACGCTGCCAATTATTATTCCGCTGTTATTAATGTTCGTCCTTAAATTTGTCGGTGCGGCGATAACGCGCGCTGTGTTAAACAGTGTGTATAAGAAGGATTTCACTGATGGAAAATAAGATCACGACCAGCAGTAATCCATTTGATGTGTTTGTGACCGGTGCGCGTAAAGGCTTCCACATCGCCATTCACAACCTGATGCCGAATGTGGTGATGGCCTATGTGCTGGCAGAAGTGCTGAATCTGCTCGGTATCATGCAGTTTCTCGGGCATGTCTTTGCGCCGGTGATGGGACTGTTCGGCCTGCCGGGCGAGGCGATTACCGTGTTGCTCACCGCCTGGCTCTCATCGTCGGCGGGCACCGGCGTAGCGGTAAGCCTGCTGACCAAAGGGCTACTGACTGGCGCGGATATCACTATTCTGGCCCCGGCGATTTTCCTGATGGGATCGCAGCTGCAATATATGGGACGGCTGCTGGGTGTGGCTGATGTGCCCAAAAAATACTGGCCGCTACTGATGCTGGTGAGCATCATTAACGCGCTGATCGCGATGTCTGTTATGCGTCTGTTTATTCAGGAGTAACGCTGTGTCTAAGGTATTAGAGCATTACCACTATCTGCACGAAATTCCGGAGCTGGGTTTTCAGGAGGTGAAAACCTCGGCTTACATCGCAGACCAGCTGGAGAAAGCGGGCCTGAAGGTGACACGTAATATTAATAACACCACCGGCATCGTGGCGGAGATCGACAGTGGGGTGCCAGGGCCGGTGCTGGCGCTGCGTGCGGATATGGATGCGCTGGGCCACATCATTGATGGTGTGCCATGTGCGCGTCACACCTGTGGGCACGACGGTCACTCTTCAGTGGTGCTGACGGCGGCGACAGCGCTGCTTGCGGAGGGCGCAGTGAAACGTGGCCGGCTAAAGATCCTGTTCCAGCCCGCCGAGGAGCTGGGTGCCGGGGCGCTCTCAATGATCGAAGGGGGCGCTCTGGATGATGTGGAGATGATTCTGGGCTTTCATCTGCGGCCGCTTGAAGAGTGCGTAGTGGGTCAGGCGGTGCCTGCGGTGCTCTACTCCGCCTGCAGCACGCTGGAGGCGACCATCAAAGGCCAGCCCGCCCATGCGGCGCGTCCGCATCTTGGCGTAAACGCGCTGGATGCCGCCGCGCAAGCGGTCCAGGCGGTTAATGCCATCCATCTTTCGCCTGGCCTCACCTGGAGCGTCAAAGCGACCCGCTTCCTGTGCGATGCCGGTGTCACCAACTCGGTGCCGGATGAAGCCCGCGTGGTGTGGGATCTGCGTTCACAGGAGAACGGGCCGATGACGCTGCTGAAAGAGCAGGTCACGCGCGCCATTACCCACAGCGTGGCGGCACTGGGTGCCACTGCGGAGGTGCGGGTGCTGAAAGAGATGCCCGCCGCAGAGATTGATGATGAGGCGACGGCGGTGATCCGCGCCGCCATCGTCGAGGTGCTGGGCGAAGAGGGCGCACTGTCGACCCGGACCACGCCAGGCAGCGAGGACTTTTTTTACTATCCGGTGAAGTGTCCGGGTGTGAAAGCGGGCTTCTGGGGGCTGGGCACCAACCTGACGCCAGGACTGCATCATCCCGATATGCATTTTGATCTCAGCTCGCTTGAGATCGGTGTGCAGATCTTCAAAGCCTGCGTCAGAAAGGTGCTGGGATAATGGCGGCGGGGCGGATGCCGATCCGTCCCGCCCTGTTGCGGCATCCACTGTTCCCCGATTTCCTGCCCATGAAATCCTGCCCCCTTCCCTGTAGGCCGCGCGCGCAAAATATTGTATGCTATGCCGCCTTAAAGCTGACCAGGTAACCGGACTTCACGCCAATGTAACTTCGCGCTGACCCGCCAGCGATCACAGATCGTTTTTGGCACCGTTTACCCGCCGGTAAGGTTCTGCCGGCCACCGTGATTTATCAGCAGCGCCAGTACGTTGCGCTGCCTATTGAGAAGAATTCCATGTCTAATCCCTTTTTAGAAGAGGTGGCACGCCGCCGCACCTTCGCGATCATTTCGCACCCGGATGCCGGTAAAACCACCATTACCGAAAAAGTGTTGCTGTTCGGACAGGCTATCCAGACCGCCGGTACGGTAAAAGGCCGTGGCTCTAACCAGCACGCCAAGTCGGACTGGATGGAGATGGAGAAACAGCGTGGTATCTCCATTACGACCTCGGTGATGCAGTTCCCTTACCGTGATAGCCTGGTAAACCTGCTGGATACACCAGGTCACGAAGACTTCTCGGAAGATACTTACCGTACGCTGACTGCAGTCGACTGCTGTCTGATGGTGATCGATGCTGCGAAAGGCGTCGAGGATCGTACCCGCAAGCTGATGGAAGTGACCCGTCTGCGCGATACGCCGATCCTGACCTTTATGAACAAACTTGACCGTGACATCCGTGACCCGATGGAAGTGCTGGATGAGGTGGAAAGCGAGCTGAAAATCGCCTGCGCTCCTATCACCTGGCCTATCGGCTGCGGCAAGCTGTTCAAAGGGGTTTATCACCTCTACAAAGATGAGACTTACCTCTACCAGACCGGTAAAGGCCATACTATTCAGGATGTCCGCATCGTGAAGGGGCTGGACAACCCGGATCTCGACACCGCAGTGGGTGAAGATCTGGCGGCCCAGCTGCGCGAAGAGCTGGAGCTGGTGCAGGGCGCATCGCACGAGTTTGAGCAGGAGGCCTTCCTGAGCGGCAAACTGTCGCCTGTCTTCTTCGGCACCGCGCTGGGTAACTTTGGCGTTGATCATATGCTGGATGGCCTGGTTGCGTGGGCGCCACGTCCGATGCCACGTGATACCGACACCCGTACAGTAGAAGCGAAAGAGGAGAAGTTCACCGGCTTTGTGTTTAAGATCCAGGCGAACATGGACCCGAAACACCGCGACCGCGTGGCCTTTATGCGCGTGGTGTCCGGTAAATATGAAAAAGGGATGAAGCTGCGTCAGGTTCGTACCGGCAAAGATGTGGTGATCTCCGATGCGCTGACCTTTATGGCGGGTGACCGTTCACACGTTGAAGAAGCTTATCCTGGCGATATCATCGGTCTGCATAACCACGGCACCATTCAGATTGGCGACACCTTTACGCAGGGTGAAAACATGAAGTTCACCGGTATTCCGAACTTCGCGCCGGAACTGTTCCGCCGTATTCGTCTGCGCGATCCGCTGAAGCAGAAACAGCTACTGAAAGGGCTGGTTCAGCTGTCGGAAGAGGGGGCTGTGCAGGTGTTCCGTCCGGTGCATAACAACGATCTGATCGTGGGCGCGGTCGGGGTGCTGCAGTTCGATGTGGTGGTCGCACGTCTGAAAAGCGAATATAACGTCGAAGCCATCTACGAAGCGATTAACGTCTCTACCGCACGCTGGGTTGAATGCGACGATGCGAAAAAGTTTGAAGACTTCCAGCGTAAAAATGAAGTTAACCTGGCGCTCGATGGCGGTAATAATTTGGCTTATATCGCGCCGACCATGGTAAATCTGAATATTACGCAGGAACGTTATCCTGACGTCCGTTTCCGCAAAACGCGCGAGCACTAATCCCCTGTTTCCGGGCCATTCCAGCTGGGAATGGCCCTGTTTTCCCCGCTACAGACTCCTCCTAAAAACTTCATGTTTCTTCTGTTTTGACGTGTGATCAACCAGTTAGCCAGGCAAATTGCAAAATGCCGTCTATGATTATCCTATCGGACGGCGGAAGAGACTTCTCTTGTCCTTACGTCCTGTAACGCAGGGGCCCTGGTTGCCTCTGTTGCGCCCACAGTTTTTGGGTGAGTTAACTGATAGAAGGAAGATATCGATGAACAAGACTAAGATTGCTAAAACCCTGATGGCCGCCATGATTGGCTCAGCACTGATCAGCGGCAGCGCACTGGCTGACGAATCAATGTCGCAGAAAGCGTCACAGACAGCCGACAGCGCGGGTTCAAAAATCGATAGTTCTATGAAAAAAGTCGATGGTTATATGGATGACAGCGGCATCACTGCCAAAGCCAAAGCGGCACTGGTAGATGACGACGCAATTAAAAGTACGGATATCTCGGTAAAAACGCATAGCGGCGTCGTAACCTTAAGCGGTTTCGTCACCTCACAGGATCAGGCTGAAAAGGCTGTGGCTGTGGTGCAGAAAATCGAAGGTGTTAAATCCGTCAGCGATAAACTACACGTCAGAGACAGCAAATCATCTTCAATGAAAGGTTATGCCGGCGATGCCGCTACGACCAGCGAAATTAAAGCTAAGCTATTAGCAGACGACATTGTTCCGTCGCGCAACGTTAAAGTTGAGACCACCGACGGTGTTGTTCAGCTTTCAGGGCATGTTGCTAATCAGGCACAGTCAGATCGTGCAGAAAGCATCGCTAAAGCCATTGAAGGCGTGAAAAGCGTTAAGAATGACCTGACGGTTAAATCTTAAGCTTATGTGCGGTCACCCTGGTGGCCGCACGAATAAAAGACACCCATCCGGGGATGAAATAACCAGTTCGATTTTAAATTGGGTAAGGAGAGGCTTATGTTTCGTTGGGGCATTATTTTTCTGGTGATCGCACTGATCGCTGCAGCGTTAGGTTTTGGCGGTTTAGCGGGCACAGCAGCATGGGCAGCTAAAGTTGTCTTCGTCGTTGGTATTATCCTGTTCCTCATCAGCCTGTTTACCGGCCGTAAAAAGCTTTAGCCGATGAGTTCTGCAGTCTAATGCAACGCAAAGCATAGAGCGGAGACCAGTCATCTGTAGCGACTGACGTGAAGAGAGGAACACCTTCACATCGCTACAAGGTAAGCCAGCCCAGCTGGCCTGCCGGTTAAAGGATTAGATGACTGGTTCTCCGGAATGCTGCCGTAATAAATGGATTAACCCTCCAGCATACCCGGAACCCCTTTTTTGAGGTTCGCACAGTGGGTATACGCATTCCCGTCACACTCGGCGCCATTGAACCTCTGGCCCTGACACCGTTTAAATCTCAGAAAATTGCCCTGGTATGTGAAGGCGGCGGTCAGCGTGGCATTTTCACCGCAGGCGTACTCGACGAATTTCAGCGCGCCCGATTTAACCCTTTTCAGCTGATGCTCGGCACTTCTGCCGGTGCGCAAAATCTCTCTGCCTTTGTCTGTGCTCAGCCCGGCTATGCCCGTCGTGTCATTACCCGCTATACCACCAGTAAACTCTTTTTTGATCCGCTGCGCTTTGTGCGTGGAGGCAATCTGATTGACCTCGACTGGCTGATCGATATCACCCGCAGTGAATTTCCGCTGGCGATGAGCAGTGCGGAACCGCTGTTCTCCAGCGGTCGCGAATTCTATATGTGCGCCTGCCGCAGCGATGACTACACGCCCGGCTACTTCAATCCCAACGCCGATAACTGGCTGGATCTGATTAAAGCCTCCAGTGCCATTCCCGGTTTTTACCGGCTGGGCGTCAATCTGGAAGGGATCAGCTATCACGATGGCGGCATCAGCGATGCGATTCCGGTACGTGAAGCCGCGCGGCGCGGTGCCGATACCATTGTGGTGATCCGCACCGTGCCGTCGCAGATGTTCTATACCCCGAAATGGTTTAAGCGGATGGAGCGCTGGCTCAGCACCGGTGCGCTGCAGCCGATGATTAACGTGCTGAATAAGCATGAGCAGAGCTATCAGGAAATTCAGCAGTTTATTGAGAATCCACCCGATGATTTGCGCATCATTGAAATCTTCCCGCCGCACGTGCTGGCGAGCAGTGCGCTGGGTAGCAGCATCGCGGCGCTGAATCAGGATTATCACCTGGGACGACGCTGCGGTCGCTATTTCCTCGCCACGCTGGGCCAGTGGCTGAGCGATGCAGAACCCATGATCTCAGCGCGTATCGTTACGCCGCCTGCGCCGGTCGCCAATGCGCCGGATACCCGACTGATCGTCACACCGCCCCTGGCGGACAATGATGCGGATTACGACAAAGGATCGCTGGCATGAAGTTTATCGACACGCACTGTCACTTCGACTTTCCGCCGTTCGAAGGGGATATTGCCGCCAGCCTGGCACGCGCCGCTGAAGCGGGCGTGGAGAAGATTATTATTCCGGCGGTCGATGCCAGCCGCTTTGAGCGGGTCTGCGCGCTGGCCGCGGTGCATCCACCGCTCTATGCCGCGCTGGGCCTGCATCCGATTGCCATCGAACATCATCAGGATGTCCATCTCGATCAGCTGGAAACCTTTCTGCAACAGCGGCCGCGTAAGCTGGTGGCGATCGGCGAGATCGGACTGGATCTCTACCGCGACGATCCACAGTTTGATAAGCAGCAGCGCTTTCTTGACGCGCAGCTTAAGCTGGCAAAGCGTTATGCGTTGCCGGTGATCCTGCATTCGCGCCGGACCCATGACAAGCTGGCGCAGATTCTGCGTCGTCACGATGTGCCGCGCCGTGGCGTGGTGCACGGTTTCGCTGGCAGTCTGCAACAGGCGCAGGCCTTTATTAAGCTGGGTTATGCGATTGGGATTGGCGGGACCATTACCTATGAACGTGCCAGCAAGACCCGTCAGACCGTGGCACAGCTGCCGCTCTCTTCACTGCTGCTGGAAACCGATGCACCCGATATGCCGCTGCAGGGTTTTCAGGGCCAGCCAAACCGTCCGGAGCGGGCACGTCAGGTGTGGGAAGTGCTCTGCAGTCTGCGGGAAGAGTCACCTGAAGACATTGCTGATGCACTGTGGCACAACAGTCAGCAGCTGTTTCAGCTCGATCCCGCTTTCCCGGCGTTGCGTAACTGACTGTCCGTCTTTCGCCTGAACGACACCCCTTACGCTAAAATGTGATAATAGTAACATTGCTCCGGCTAGCGTATAATCACCATCAGGTAGTGTAATCTGCGATTTCAGTCACGTTTTCTGTGACCTGATTGCACCATTTTCTTATTTCTATGTGACTGCTGGCACATATCAGGCCGCTTCAGAGTGTTATTATTATAACATTCCGCCGGCAAGCCGGTGGGTTGCACCCCGATCCTTTGGAGAGCCTCATGACCGATATCAAACACCTTGCCCTGCGCGCCCTGAAACTGATGGATTTAACCACCCTGAATGACGACGACACCGACGCAAAAGTGATTGCCCTGTGCCATCAGGCTAAATCCCCGGCAGGCAACACCGCGGCAATCTGTATCTATCCGCGTTTTATTCCCATTGCGCGCAAAACGCTGCGCGAGCAGGGTACCCCGGAGATCCGCATCGCCACGGTGACCAATTTCCCGCACGGCAATGACGACATCGACATTGCACTGGCAGAAACCCGCGCCGCTATCGCTTACGGTGCCGATGAAGTGGATGTGGTGTTCCCGTACCGCGCGCTGATCGCCGGTAACAGTCAGGTCGGTTTCGATCTGGTGAAAGCCTGTAAAACCGCCTGTGCTGAAGCGGACGTGCTGCTGAAAGTGATCATCGAAACCGGTGAGCTGAAGGAGGACGCGCTGATCCGTCAGGCCTCTGAAATTGCCATTGATGCAGGTGCCGACTTCATCAAAACCTCTACCGGTAAAGTGCCGGTTAACGCCACGCCAGAAGTGGCGCAGATCATGATGAATGTGATCCGTGATAAAGGCGTCAGCAAGGACGTTGGCTTTAAGCCTGCGGGCGGCGTACGCACAGCGGAAGATGCCGCGATCTATCTGCAAATGGCAGAAGATACGCTGGGTGCCGACTGGGCTGATGCGCGCCATTTCCGCTTTGGTGCATCAAGCCTGCTGGCGAGCCTGCTCAACACACTGGGTCATGACAGCGACACCAGCAAAGCGGGTTACTGATTCTTCAGGCGGTCGCTGACCGCCTGTTCTCCATTCTGTTTTCCCTGAACCAGGGGGCTACCTTGTTCCTGCCACAAGAAATTATTCGCAAAAAACGTGACGGCCATGCGCTGACTGAAGAGGAGATTCGCTTCTTCATTAATGGCGTGCGTGATAACACCGTCTCAGAAGGTCAGATTGCCGCGCTGGCGATGACCATCTACTTCCACGACATGACGCTGCCAGAACGGGTCGCGCTGACGATGGCGATGCGTGATTCCGGTACGGTGCTTAACTGGAAATCCCTTAACCTTAACGGGCCAGTGGTGGATAAGCACTCGACCGGCGGCGTCGGCGATGTGACATCGCTGATGTTAGGGCCGATGGTCGCCGCCTGTGGTGGATATGTACCGATGATCTCCGGTCGTGGCCTCGGCCATACCGGCGGCACGCTGGATAAACTGGAAGCGATTCCGGGCTTCGATATCTTCCCCAGCGATGACCGCTTCCGCGAAATCATTAAGCAGGTCGGTGTCGCCATTATCGGCCAGACCAGTTCGCTGGCACCGGCGGATAAGCGTTTCTACGCCACGCGTGACATCACCGCCACCGTCGATTCTATTCCGCTGATCACCGCCTCGATTCTGGCGAAGAAGCTGGCAGAAGGGCTGGATGCGCTGGTGATGGATGTCAAAGTGGGTTCCGGTGCGTTTATGCCCACCTATGAAGCCTCAGAAAGTCTGGCGCAGTCGATTGTGGGCGTCGCTAACGGCGCAGGCTGTCAGACCACCGCGCTGCTGACGGACATGAATCAGGTTCTTGCCTCCTCAGCCGGTAATGCGCTGGAAGTGCGTGAAGCGGTTCGCTTCCTGACCGGTGAACAGCGCAATCCACGCCTGCTGGAAGTGACGCTGGCGCTTTGCAGCGAAATGCTGATCTCCGGCAAACTGGCCGCCAGCGACACCGAAGCGCGTCAGAAGCTGATGACGGTGCTGGATAACGGCAAAGCCGCCGAGGTGTTTGGTCGCATGGTGGCTGCCCAGCAGGGACCGGCTGATTTCGTCGAACGCTACGACACTTATCTGCCCGCGCCAATGCTGAGCAAACCGGTTTATGCCGACAATCCTGGCATCGTCAGCAGCATGGATACCCGTGCGCTGGGTCTGGCTGTCGTGGCAATGGGCGGCGGACGTCAGCGCGCCAGCGACAGCATCGATTACAGCGTCGGCTTCAGTGAGATGATCACCCTGGGCGAACGTGCCGATGCGCAGCGTCCGCTGGCGATGATTCATGCCAGCAGCGAAGACAAATGGCAGCAGGCCGCCGCAGCGGTCAAAGCCGCGCTGGTGCTCGGGGATTCTGCCCCGGCGGAGACGCCGGTTGTCTATCGCCGTGTGAGCGATATCAGCTAACTGAGCAGTAACCGGTGCCAGCTGTGATGCATTCGGGTATACTGATCTGATCGCTTTTTTTTGACTTGTCACGCGCCAATGCGCAGGAGACTTGCATGAAACGTGCTTTTATTATGGTGCTCGATTCCTTTGGAATTGGCTCCAGTAAAGATGCCGATAAATTCGGTGACGTGGGTTCAGATACCTTAGGTCATATTGCCGAAGCCTGTTTTAAAGGTGAAGCAGACAAGGGCCGTAAAGGTCCATTGCATCTGCCTAATCTCACCGCCCTGGGGCTGGGCAAAGCCGCTGAGCTGTCGACGGGTCGCTTCCCGCTGGGTCTTGATCCTGAAGCGAAGATCACCGGCGCGTATGCTTACGCCAGCGAGCTTTCGTCAGGTAAAGATACGCCATCAGGCCACTGGGAGATCGCCGGCGTGCCGGTGCTGTTTGACTGGGGCTACTTCAGCGACAAAGAGAACAGCTTCCCGCAGGAACTGCTGGACAAGCTGGTTGAGCGTGCAGACCTGCCGGGCTATCTCGGTAACTGCCATTCGTCAGGTACGGTGATCCTCGACCAGCTGGGCGAAGAGCACATGAAAACCGGCAAGCCGATTTTCTACACCTCTGCGGACTCCGTGTTCCAGATCGCCTGTCACGAAGAGACCTTTGGTCTGGATCGTCTCTATGCACTGTGCGAAATCGCCCGTGAAGAGCTGACTGAAGGTGGCTATAACATTGGTCGCGTCATCGCCCGTCCGTTTGTGGGTGACAAAGCGGGTCAGTTCGAGCGTACCGGTAACCGTCACGACCTGGCGGTCGAGCCGCCATCTGCCACCATGCTGAAAAAGCTGGTGGACGAGAAGGGTGGTCACGTGATTTCCGTGGGTAAAATCGCGGATATCTATGCTGAGCAGGGTATTACCAAAAAGGTCAAAGCGACCGGTCTGGATGCGCTGTTTGATGCGACGATTCAGGAGATGAAAATCGCGCCGGATCAGTCGATTGTGTTCACCAACTTTGTTGATTTCGACTCAACCTGGGGACATCGTCGCGATGTAGCCGGTTATGCGGGCGGGCTGGAGCTGTTTGACCGTCGTCTGCCTGAGCTGATGAAGCTGGTTGGCGAAGATGACATCCTGATCCTGACCGCTGACCACGGCTGTGACCCGACCTGGCAGGGCACTGAACATACACGTGAGCACATTCCGATTCTGATCTACGGACCGAATGTGGAGCCGGGTTCTCTGGGATACCGTGAAACGTTCGCCGATATAGGTCAGACAATTGCACATTACTTTGGCCTGTCCGAGATGGACTATGGCAAGAACATGCTGTAAATCAGCAATTTAATAAGGATTAAACAATGGCAACCCCTCATATTAATGCTGAAATGGGTGATTTCGCAGACGTCGTGCTGATGCCTGGCGATCCACTGCGTGCAAAACACATCGCAGAAACCTTCCTGGAAAACGCGGTTGAAGTGAACAACGTGCGCGGCATGCTGGGCTACACCGGCACTTACAAAGGCCGCAAAGTCTCTGTAATGGGTCACGGCATGGGTATTCCTTCCTGCTCCATCTACACCAAAGAGCTGATCACGGACTTCGGCGTTAAAAAGATCATCCGTGTTGGCTCCTGTGGTGCCGTACGTGCCGACGTAAAACTGCGTGACATCGTGATTGGTATGGGTGCCAGCACCGATTCCAAAGTAAACCGTATGCGTTTCAAAGATCACGACTTCGCTGCGATTGCTGACTTCGACATGGTGCGTAACGCAGTTGATGCAGCGAAAAACCTGGGCGTTGAAGCGCGCGTAGGTAACATCTTCTCTGCCGATCTTTTCTACACGCCGGATCCGCAGATGTTCGACGTGATGGAAAAATATGGCATCCTCGGCGTTGAGATGGAAGCCGCAGGTATCTACGGTGTAGCCGCTGAGTTCGGTGCCAAAGCGCTGACCATCTGCACAGTGTCAGACCACATCCGTACCGGCGAGCAGACCACCGCTGCTGAGCGTCAGACCACCTTCAACGATATGATCACTATTGCGCTGGAGTCTGTCCTGCTGGGTGATTAATCGGCGCGGCGGGTACCTGTTGATGCCTGCTGCCTGATTCGCCTGTTCAGATCCTCCTCTGCCGGAGGATCTGATTTTCCCGCCTCGCCGTCCTGGTAACATTCACATCAAATGACACACTTTTGCTGAGGCTTGTGCATCTTCGCGCTGGCACCGCTGTGATCCCGCTTTATCATAGTGCGCAATAACAGATAAAAATTAATCGCCTGATATGCCTCCTGATGAACTTTCGTAACTTCGACGCTGAAGAGAAGCTGTTTGCCCGTCGTGCCGCAATAGCCTTTGCTCTGGTCTGTATCTGCTTCACTATTCTTGGCGTAAACCTTTATCGTCTGCAGGTGCGCGATCATAGCTACTACCAGACGCGATCCAACCAGAACGACATCAAGATGATCCCCATTGCCCCGACGCGCGGGCTGATATATGACCGCAATGGTATTCCGCTGGTGCGCAACGTCAGCTGGTACGCCATTACGCTGACCCCTTACAAAATCACCGATATGGATGCCACACTGCGGGCGTTGACACCATTAATTAATCTGACGCCCGATGAGATTGATACGTTCCGCCACGCCCTGAAACAGACCAGTCGTTACAAGCCGGTGGTGCTGAAGGAGGAGCTGACTGAAGAGCAGGTCGCGCGCTTTGCGGTGAATCAGTTTCGCTTTACCGGTGCCAGTCTTGAAACCTATCAGGATCGCCAGTATCCCTATGGCGCGGATCTGGCACATGTGATCGGTTATGTATCGAAAATCAACGATAACGACTACAAACGACTGAATGCAGAGGGCATCGCCGAAAACTATGCCGCTGACCATAACATCGGTAAGCAGGGAATTGAGGGCTATTACGAAGCGCTGCTGCACGGCAAGCCGGGTTATCAGGAAGTGGAAGTGGATAACCACGGTCGCATTGTGCGGGTGCTGAAAGAGGTGCCGCCTGTGGCGGGTAAAAACCTGACACTGACGCTTGATCTGCATCTGCAACAATATATTGAGAGTCTGCTGGCAGGACAGCGTGCGGCGCTGCTGGTTGAAGATCCACACGACGGCTCCGTGCTGGCCATGGTCTCCAGCCCCAGCTACGACCCTAATCCGTTTGTGAAAGGCATCAGCTATCAGGCCTACAAAAAGCTGCTGCAGGATAAAGACCTGCCGCTGATTAACCGCGTCACGCAGGGCCTTTATCCGCCCGCCTCCACGGTGAAACCCTATATGGCGATGTCGGCGCTGCTGACGCATGTGATTACGCCACAAACGCAGTTCTTTGGTGCGCCCACCTGGACGCTGCCAGGCACGGACCGGCGTTATCGGGACTGGAAAAAAACCGGGCACGGCATGCTGGATGTCACCCGTGCGATTGAAGAGTCCGCCGACACCTTCTTCTATCAGGTGGCGTTTATGATGGGCATTGACCGGATTCACACCATGCTTAGCCAGTTTGGTTACGGAAAATCGACCGGCATCGACCTCAATGAAGAGTACAACGGCTTACTGCCGAGCCGTGAATGGAAGCAGAAGGTGCACAAAAAGACATGGTATCAGGGCGATACGGTTTCCGTTGGCATCGGGCAGGGCTACTGGGTTGCGACACCGATTCAGATGGTGAAAGCGATGGTGGCGCTGATTAACAATGGTCGGGTCATCGCACCGCATCTGCTGGAGAAAACCCAGCGTGGCACGCTGGTGGAGAATTACCATCCCGGGCAGCGCGAGGCGCAGATTGGCGATCCCCACTCACCCTACTGGTCGCTGGTTCGCCACGCGATGTTTGGCATGGCTAACGCGCCAAACGGCACCGGCTATAAATATTTCCACACGGCACCTTATGGCATCGCCGCGAAGAGTGGGACGTCGCAGGTGTTCAGCCTGCGCCAGAACCAGACCTATAACGCGAAGATGATCCCGGTACGGCTGCGAGACCATATCTTCTACACTGCCTTCGCGCCGTTTAACGACCCGAAAGTGGCGGTGGCGTTAATTCTGGAGAACGGCGGCAATGAAGGGATTACGGCGGCACCCGTGATGCGGGCGATTCTGGACCACATCTTTATTCCGCCGACGCCAGAAGCGCCGGTTCAGGCAACACCGTAAAAGAGGGACAACTGCTCCCACAGAGCGTCAGATTTTAAGCGTTTTGGTGACATGGCCGATGGCGCGCACGACGTCCGTTGCACCTTCACGGATTTCTGCAATCACGCCGCCCGCTTCCTGGGCCAGTTGTACGCCCTGATCGGCGCGCTTCAGGTTTGATTCAATCCCTTTCAGTGCCCGGCTCGCCAGAAGATGGTTTTGCTGTACCCGATTTTCAATATCGGTAGTGGCGCGGTTGATGTTCGCCGCCAGTGTGCGGACTTCGTTAGCCACCACCGCAAAGCTGCGGCCATGGGTTCCGGCCCGTGCCGCTTCAATAGCCGCATTCAGCGCCAGCAGGTTAGTCTGATCGGCGATCCGACGAATACCTTCCACAATCTCGCCGATACGATCTGAGGATTCACTCAGGCCGGTAATATCACCGGAGATCCCCTGGAGTTCACCCGCCAGGGCATTCATGGTTTGCACGCTGCTGGCGATAACATCGGCACCCAGCTTTGTACTTTGATCCGTTTGCAGTGCGGTATGATAAGCCTGCTGTGCCGCGTCATGCTCCTGCTGATTCTTTTCCACCTGTGCGGTGACATCCGTCGCGAATTTCACGATCTTGTAGAGTTTACCCTGTTCGTCAAACACCGGATTGTAGGTGGCGCGCAACCAGACCGTTTCACCGCGTTTATTCACCCGGGGAAACTGACCCGAGACAAATTCACCCCGATTCAGTTGCTGCCAGAACGCGCTATATTCGCGGCTGTCGCGCAGCGCCTGCGAGCAGAAATGACTGTGATGAACGCCTTCGACTTCCTCACGACGGTATCCCATCGTTTTCAGGAAGTTGTCATTGGCTTTAAGCACTTCACCTTTGAGGTTAAAGGCGATCACCGCCATTGACCGCTCAATGGCGGTGGTGATGGCGCGCTGTTCATGCGCATCGTTAATATGCTCGGTAATATCGGTGGCCAGTTTGACGATTTTAATCACGCGGCCATGGCGGTTCTGTACCGGCACATAATTGGCTTCAAGCCAGATCGGGCGGCTGTTTTTCGCCATACGCAGAAACTTATCGCTGAAGCTTTCACCCCGGTTGAGTCGCTGCCAGAAATCCTGATACGCCCGCGACTGAAGCTGCTCTGGGGTACAAAACAGGCTGTGGTGCTGGCCTTCGATCTCCGCCAGCGTGTAACCCATGCGCGCCAGAAACAGCGCATTGGCGCTAAGAATGGCGCCATCGGGGGAGAATTCAATCATGGCAATGGAGCCGTTGAGGGAGCTTAGCGTCGCGGCTGAGTGTGAGCGCTTCTGCCAGCTATGGCGCGAAGCGATGCCTGATGTAATGGTGGAAAACATGGCGATCTTTATTATTCATGTTGGTCTCGCATGCTATATCGGCAAAATCGCGGCACAATGGAGGTTGAGGCTGGCTTCTGATTGAAATTTATCCGGGCAGCCGGGAAATTCAGGTGCCACGTCAAAGACGGTATTTGAGTTGATGGAAAAGCGGTCAGTCGGGTGGGTTTTGGCGAAAAGCGTTTGACGCTGCCGGGCCGCTTTGGTTTAATGCGCCCCGTTGCCCGAATAGCTCAGTCGGTAGAGCAGGGGATTGAAAATCCCCGTGTCCCTGGTTCGATTCCGGGTTCGGGCACCATCTTTAAAGAACCCGCCTCTGGCGGGTTTTTGCGTTCCAGGGCGAACCTGGTTAGCCAGACTCCCCTCTATCCCCGAACATTCCGAATTTCAACGCCTTCTGGCCATATATCCCCCTCAATCCTGTAGCAACACAAATAG
Organism: Candidatus Pantoea rara; assembly: GCF_051136265.1. Classification (NCBI taxonomy): domain Bacteria; kingdom Pseudomonadati; phylum Pseudomonadota; class Gammaproteobacteria; order Enterobacterales; family Erwiniaceae; genus Pantoea; species Candidatus Pantoea rara. The sequence continues at coordinate 728,679 of NZ_CP194942.1, forward strand.
ATTTCACGTCGAAACCACTTTGCCGTACCGGCTCTGTGCTGCGTTGCCAGAGCGTCACCGCCTGATATCCTGTCCAGCCTGCAATTGACCGGGGCTAATCGTGTTTTATAAGCCACCCTTTACAGAATCAACCTGACAGGCACAATAGCCCTTTTTCCAGCTCTGTCACGGTCATGTCAGAAGAAACGTTGCGTCTGCAGATACAGAACCTGAAAAAGCATAATGCGCGTCTGAAGCGTATAGCGCATGACGCCCGCACAAAACTCAATGCTGCGCTCGATGGCACCGGATTGTTCCTGTGGCAGCTCGATATTCCCAGCGGCAAACTGGTGATCTTCAACCGGCGCTGGGGGGCGATGCTGGGCTTCCAGCCTAAAGAGACCGACGCCAACTTCGAGTCCTGGAAAGAGAGTCTGCATCCCGATGATGCTGACGAAGTTTTGCAGGCATTCAATGATCACATTGCCGGGAAAGCGCCTTACTACGAAGCGCTTCACCGCATGATTGCCAAAAATGGCAGCATCACGTGGGTGCTGGATCGGGGCCGGGTAAGCGAGTGGAATGCACACGGAGAGCCAGTAAAAGTCATCGGCACGCACATCGACATGACCAAAGAGAAGCAATATGAAGAGCAGCTTGCTCTGCTGGCGCTGCACGATCCTCTTACGCTGCTCAACAATCGCCATGCCCTGCAGACCTATTTCTGTGAACTGAAAGCGCAGGGCCCCCTCTGCGTTGTCTTTATCGACCTGGATAACTTCAAACACGTCAACGACACCCTGGGGCATCGCAGCGGTGATGAAGTGTTAATCCAGTTAAGCCATCGGTTAACTGAACTCGCTCCGGCAGAGGTTATGATTGGCCGGCTCGGCGGCGATGAATTCGTCCTGTTATTGCCGTTTGCGATTGATCATCCTCAGGTCAGACAGCTGTCACACGCCTGTCTTGATGCCGTGCTTACCCCATTTGATATGGCCAACGGCCATGCGCTTATAGGCGCTTCAGTGGGCGTTTCTCAGGCGCAGTTGAAAGATGACTTTGATACCGCTCTGGCACGGGCTGATGAAGCGATGTACCGCATTAAGAAAAACGGCAAGCGCGGTGTTGCTTTTGATTCCAGTTTTTCGGGGCCCCTCTGACTCCGCTGAGTCGGGCATTTGCCTTGCAGGCGAGAGTAACGCGTTATCCCCCCTTCTGGGATAGCACCTGTCTTACGCCATAACTTTTCAGCTCCCCTTTTTGCAGGTGGCCAGGATGTATGCATACTCCTGTAGAAAACCCTTTTTAGTACTAATCCGAAAACCTGATTTTTGCTTTTAGAAAGCGTAAATTCTGCCGCTTCGTCTGGATTCACGTGTCAGTGAGAGATCTGACGTCCCTTTTAGAGAAAACATTCATTAAATCAGCATAATTGATTGTTTATTGATCGATATTGGTTATTTTAATCAGGTGCAATCACTGCATTACGCTTCGCTTATTTTTAAGGTAAAAGCAGAACGCCTGATTTTTATTTAGCGCTTCGCTTGGGTAAATTGATCGTTTGTTGATCATCTTCACTACCTTGTATTAGTGAAGTTATCACTATGCCGCTTCGCTTATGTTTTTTTCAATTGGACTTTTTTTGAAAATGATCGATTAATAGGGCGCGGCGACTTCCGGTATAAAGGTTTTTCACGCCGCGACTCTTTTATGAAAAGAAAAGAGCGATGGTTGAAATCCGTTATCAATACGGTTAAGCCTGGTACAAGCAATAAACCAGAACTGTGACGGGTTTTTTATTTATCTCACTTGAACGGTCCGATTTTTTGTCTACATTTATGTTGCTGAATCGGCCTGATGAAGCGTTAAGTGTGCAAGTTCTGATTTTTAAAATTCAAAGAGGACGCATATGACTCAATATCGCGGTGGGGCCGGGAATTTTGCGGCCGACAAAGAGCGTGCTGCTGAAGCAGGACGCAAAGGTGGCCAGAAAAGCGGCGGTAACTTTAAGAACGATCCTGAACGTGCCATTGAAGCGGGGCGCAAGGGAGGTAAGGTTAGCCGCCGGAGCTGAACGTCTTTAACACTGCTGTGACAGCAGGGTTACTCTGTCAGCCGGGCATTCTGACGCTATTTAGTTATTCTGCAATATAATTACGTCCTGAATTATGTCGGTGATGAATCATTGGCAATGGCCGGGCATTTTAATTAAGCCGGAAGGGTTTTCCCTTCCGGTTTTTTATTTCCGATAGATTGAAGTTATACGGTTTAATTCAACTTTGTACAGGTGAGAATTGGCTGGTACTTTTTTATGCGCTTAATCTGATAAAATGTATACAGCGATTTATAATTTTGTACAATTCTGGTTATGCAAGCGAAGCCGCAAAGGTAAAAACATTTTTCCAGCTAAATGTTTGCTGTAAAAAGGAAAATGCATTTTACATGCCACTTTTGTATTGAATTCATACTGATGTGGCGTGCGATATTAAAAATCTCCACTAGACTTTTCAGGTGCCAACGATATGACTGGCGCTGCGTTATTATTGACGCGGCTTTCTAATAAATGAGGCTATCTTATGACAGTGAAAACGTTAAACGATCTGTTCATCCATGACTTATCCGATGTATACAGCGCTGAGAAGCAGATAACCCGAGCATTGCCTAAAATGGCGCGTGCAGCCAGTGACGAAAATCTTATCGCTGCGTTTCATCAGCATCTGGAAGAGACCCGGGCTCAGATTGAACGACTCGACGAACTGGTAGAAGTGACGCCCGAAGTCAAAATCAAAAGAATGAAATGCCATGCGCTGGAAGGTCTGGTTGAAGAAGCGCAGGAAATTATCGACTCGGTCGAGAAGGGCGAAATTCGCGATCAGGGACTGATTGGTGCGGCGCAGAAAGTCGAACACTATGAGATTGCTACGTACGGCACCCTGCATGCGCTGGCGCTAAAGCTGGGTTACACGAAAGCCGCGCAACTGCTGGAAGCAACCCTGAATGAAGAGAAGCAAACGGATGAGAAGCTTACCCAGGTAGCTGAGTCCATTACTGTCTCTTAAGGAGTAACACATGACTGCGATTGAACATTATCACGACTGGCTGCGCGATGCGCATGCAATGGAAAAACAAGCAGAAAGCATGCTGAGTAAGATGTCAGGCCGTCTTGAACACTATCCGGCACTGGAACAGCGTCTGGCACAACATCTGGAAGAGACCAAACATCAGCTGACGCTGCTGGAACAGCTGCTCGACAGCCATGGTATCGATCACTCTGTGATGAAAGATGCGATGGGCAAAATGGCGGCTACAGGCCAGGCTGTTGGCGGTATGTTTAACTCGGATGAAGTGGTGAAGGGTGCCATCAGTGGCTATGTATTCGAGAATGCCGAGATTGCCAGTTACACCAGCCTGATTGCCGCGGCTGAGCAGGTAGGCGATACACAGGGCGTACGTGTACTGAATGAAATCCGTGATCAGGAAGTGGCAATGGCGGAGTGGCTGTTGCAGAACCTGCCTGACGTCACGCAGCAGTTCCTGCAGCGTGCGTCACAGCCAGGCACTGAAGCGAAAAAATAGCGCTTAGATACGTGCATAAAAAAAGCCGGGAATTCCCGGCTTTTTTACGTTAATGCTAATCAGTCTGTGATGTTTAGTCAGCCATCAAATGCCCGTACATTGTCATCAGCTTGCGGGTAACGCCGTTAGTCCAGCCGAAGCCATCCTGTAACGGATATTCACCGCCGCCGCCTGGACGGGCGCGATCGCCGCTGATGTCATACTTCTCGACCAGCTTGTGATGCAACTGATAGAAGTTACTGACCGTATTGAGCCAGTTCACCGCCACTTCAGTAGCCAGCGTTTCTTCACCGTAGTTATTCAGGCCAACAATCGCCATCCACTGCATCGGTGCCCAGCCGTTAGGTCTATCCCACTGCTCACCGCTTTCCACCATCGAGGTCAGCAGACCGCCGTTGCTCAACAGCAGATGACGCAATGAGATCGCCTGCAGGTGCGCCTGATGCGGCGTCGCCAGGCCCACGAACAGCGGCACGACCGAGGCCACGGTAAAGGCACCAAAACGCTCACGACGCCAGTCATAGTCGCGGAACACACCGGCGGTGCTGTCCCACAGATAGCGGGTAATAGCACGTTTACGCGCTTCCGCCTTTTTCTGCCATGCCAGCGCCGTCAGCTCTTCACCTTTCGCGTGCGACAGAGTCGCGATCATCAGCTCCAGCTTGTACAGGAACGAGTTCAGATCGATCGGGATAAACTGTGTAGTACGGATACTCGATAGCCGTTTCGGGTTACGCAGCCAGCGCGAGGAGTAATCCCAGCCCGATTCCGCACCCGCTCGCAGGTCACGATAGACTTCACTGGCCGGACGCTTAGATTCGCGGGCGGTTTCGACATCTTCCATCCACGACTCATCACGCGGCGTATCGCGGTCATCCCAGTAGCGGTTCAGCAGTGAGCCGTTTGGCATCCGCACCACGTGACGATAGGCCTGGTTTGGCATCAGAGAACCGGCACCATCCATCCAGAACTGATATTCCTTCATCAGCTGTTCCTGATAACGTTTCGCACCGCGCACGCCATCTTCTTCGAACAGTTCCACCATCAGTGCAAACACGGGCGGCTGAGAACGGCTGAGATAGTAGGTACGGTTGCCGTTAGGCACATGACCGTAGTTATCGATCAGCCAGGCAAAGTTATCCGCCATGTGACGTAGCAAATCATCACGGCCCGATTCTGCCAGCCCGAGCATAGTGAAGTAGGAGTCCCAGTAGTACGTTTCGCCAAAGCGTCCACCGGGCACGACATAGGGTTTTGGTAACGGCAGCAGTGATGAATGCGGCATATGCTGCTGCGGCATTTTGGTCAGAACCGGCCACAGGTCATCAATATGCTCGTTGAGCGTTTTATCCGGGTTGGAGACATAAAAGCTTTCGTTTACGCCAGGCAGATAAAAGTGATCGGCGACAAAACGTGACAGGTCGAAATCACTGCTGCGTTTCTGTCGACGATAGCGCATCAGCACATCCAGCGGATCGTACTTAGGCGAACAGTCGGGGAAGGTTTTGCTGTCCTCGAAAATCCGCGACATCTGGACATGTTCGAACAGTTCCAGATAACGATCGGCAGGCGTCAGCGCATCCGGAGCCGGTAAGCCTTCAATCAGCTCCGGTTCCGGTTCAGAATCCTGCATGCGATCCAGTTTCAGTTCATGGGGATCGTATTGATACTCAACTTCCGCCCCGGCACGAACCTCTTCAAGTGCATTTTGTTGCTGGCGATGGGTATTAATAACGGCCTCCTGAGCGGTCGTGGTTGCACAAAAGACAAATTATAGACCTCTCATCGAACGGAACAACAACGCAGAATATCTATGAACGTAATAAAAATTGTCGATTAATCGAGCTTTTTTAATAAATCCCAGACAATTCAACCAAATATAACGGTGTTCACAAAAAACACATTTCGGATGAATCTCTTAGCGACATGAATAAAAAAATTTAAGCTGAAGAAAACTGGCATTTATTCACATTTTGTAAAAGAAACCGCAGCCGCAAAGGGTGCAGAAAGTGGCATACGCAACGGAAATTCGGGTGATAGAGAAGTGAGCGAGCCAGGTTGCCCGCTCAGCGGCTGTCAAATTATGGGTTCGCCAGTGCCGCGCGAATCACTGCCTGCCAGCTCGTGGTCGGGCGACCAATCAGTTTGCTGAGTTGTCGTGAATCATCAAACAGCCCCCCTTTTTCTGCACCGGCATCGGAATCTGCCAGCATCTCTGCGAGACCCGCTGGCAGACCTGCGTCTTTCAGCGCGGCGGCAAAGTCAGCCTGAGACAGATTGACGTAATCGACCTTCTCCCCACTCTGTGTGGCAATCTCCGCAGCAAACTGCGCCAGCGTATAATTATCGTCACCCGACAGTTCATACACTTTACCCGCCTGATCATCACGGGTCATCACTTCAGCTGCGGCTTCAGCGTAATCCCGGCGGGCAGCTGAAGCGATGCGACCTTCACCTGCCGCGCCGATAAAGGCGTGATGCGCCAGCGCCGGTGGAATGCTGGCGGCATAGTTCTCGGTGTACCAGCCGTTACGCAGCAGGGCGAACGGAATGCCAGAGGTTTTCAGCAGCGCTTCTGTTGCGCGGTGTTCCACGCCTAAGGCCAGGGGTGAGGTATCCGCGTGCAGCAGGCTGGTATAGGCGATAAAGCCCACGCCTGCAGCCTGAGCCGCTTCAATGACGGCTTTGTGCTGCGCTTCACGCTGGCCGACTTCACTGCCGGAGATCAGCAGCAGCTTATCGACGCCTGCAAAAGCGGCCCTGAGCGTTGCTGGCTGACCATAATCGGCCTGGCGGACAACGACGCCCAGCGCGGCAAGATCGGCCGCTTTGGCGGGCGTACGCACTGTGGCGACGATCTCTCCCGCCGGCATTTTTTTCAGTAATGCATCAATCACAAAACGGCCCAGCTGGCCGGTGGCACCTGTTACTGCAATCATGTTGTTGCTCCTGTGGCTGTTGGTGAAATTCAGACTAAGATATAAACTAATTTTTAGTAAGTACTTACAGAATTGTTAGCTTAAGGTGTGCAGGTTAAATGACTGAAAAATTGAGTGAAAAATTTAGTCGTGGCGAGTTGCTTAATGTTAACTGTCCGTCGCGTGATGTGCTGAAACGCGTAACCAGCCGCTGGAGCGTACTGATTCTGCTGGCCCTGCAGGACCAGACGCTGCGCTTCAGTGCATTGCGCCGGGCGGTCGGTGGCGTCAGCGAACGGATGCTGGCGCAGAATCTGCGTTACCTTGAGGAAGATGGCTTTGTGCAGCGCATCGCTTACGATGTGGTGCCGCCGCACGTGGAATATCGCCTGACGCCGCTCGGACGTGAAGTCGGTGAACAGGTAGTCGGTCTGGCAGACTGGCTGGAGCTGAACCTTAGCCGGATTCTGGCACAGCGCGAAAAATCCGCAGCAGCGCAAAATCATCCCGACTTATCCGCCAGAATGTGACGGCATGACTATCCTTTCCGGAAAATGTCTGTTTTCGCTCGTCTGTGATCTCACCCTTCAAAACAGCAATAACGCCGCAGCAAGAAAATAATTCTGGCGGGCGTTCAGCACGGTTGATCATTATTAAATCGTTTTATCAGGGGCCGCGCTGGAATAATTGACTGCATAGCGTGCGCTGTTAATTCAGGCTGGATTTTTGACTCATTTATTTAACATTTACGCTGGCGTTTAACTGTGCCATTTCCACTTTGTTTTATCAAAACTGATTGCGTGATTAGAATGGATATAACAAAAAATAATACAAAGCGTCAGATGCAGATGTTTATGGGTTTAACTTGTTAAAAACTAAGCTTATTTTAAATTACCCATCCTCATTTTTAGCCGAGTTATATACAGTTTTTTTGAAAAAAATCTCCTGAAAACAGGCCGTTGGACATATTTTACAGGCAGGCTTTGCTTTAACTCTTCAGTTTTTAATGTAAGAAATACCGTAACATTAAAGATACATAAAACCCCTCTGATTAACCTTTACGCCTTATTTTTAAATAAATATTTCACGCTAAAAACAATGATCAAAATCAATAAAGACTGTTATAGTTTTCATTAACCCCACTGTTTCTGTTTCCCCGACGCAAATAGCTCTAAATTTGCGTCGGGAATTTCAATAAGCGCAGAGAAGTCAGCGCATCAGGCTTAAGTTGTTAATTATAAGTAAACACGTGGTTTTCTATGTGGCAAAGAGGTAAGCAATGTTCGGATTAGATGCCTTTCATCTGGCCAGGATTCAGTTCGCATTTACTGTTTCCTTCCATATTATCTTTCCCGCCATCACCATCGGTCTCGCCAGCTTTCTGGCCGTACTCGAAGGTATGTGGCTTAAAACCCGCGATCAAACCTATCGCGATCTCTACCATTTCTGGTCGAAAATCTTTGCCGTTAACTTCGGTATGGGTGTGGTCTCAGGACTGGTCATGGCTTATCAGTTCGGCACTAACTGGAGCGGCTTCTCGGCGTTTGCGGGCAGTATTACCGGTCCGCTGCTGACCTATGAAGTGCTGACAGCGTTCTTCCTGGAAGCGGGCTTCCTGGGCGTGATGCTGTTTGGCTGGAATCGCGTAGGTCCGGGCCTGCACTTCTTTGCTACCTGCATGGTGGCCCTGGGAACGCTGATTTCAACCTTCTGGATCCTTGCCTCTAACAGCTGGATGCAGACGCCTCAGGGCTTCATCATCGAAAACGGCATTGTGGTTCCGCAGGACTGGTTCAAAATTGTCTTTAACCCCTCTTTCCCTTACCGCCTGTTCCATATGTCGGTAGCGGCATTCCTGGCGAGTGCCTTCTTTGTGGGGTCGTCGGCGGCCTGGCATTTGCTGAAGGGGAATAACAATCCCGCTATCCGTAAAATGTTCTCCATGGCGCTGTGGATGGCGCTGATTGTCGCGCCGATTCAGGCGATGATTGGTGATGCACACGGTCTGAATACCCTGGAGCATCAGCCTGCCAAAATCGCGGCAATTGAAGGACACTGGGAAAACCCGCCGGGTGAAGCCACACCGCTTATCCTGTTCGGTATTCCTGATATGGAGCAGGAGCGCACCAAATATGCACTGGAAGTGCCTTACCTCGGCAGCCTGATTCTGACGCACAGCCTGGACAAGCAGGTTCCTGCACTGAAATCGTTCCCGAAAGAGGACCGGCCTAATTCGACGGTGATCTTCTGGTCGTTCCGCGTGATGGTGGCGCTGGGCCTGCTGATGATTACGCTGGGCGTGGTCAGTCTGTGGCTGCGTTTCAAAGGCCGTCTCTATGAGTCGCGTCCTTTCCTGTGGTTTGCGCTGTTGATGGGACCATCGGGTCTGATCGCGATTCTGGCGGGCTGGTTTACCACTGAAATCGGTCGTCAGCCGTGGGTGGTGTATGGCGTGCAGCGCACCATTGATGCGGTCTCGGCACATGGCGATATGCACATGAGCATCAGCCTGCTGGCCTTTATTCTGGTCTACAGCTCGGTGTTTGGTGTGGGGTATCACTACATGATGCGTCTGATTAAGCAGGGACCGGTTGTCGGCGAAGGTCATATCACTGAAGAGGGTGGACCGGGTCAGAAGAAAACGCCAGCGCGTCCGCTTTCCGCTGCCACCTTTAAGGATGGAGACCACTAAGATGATCGATTATTCCGTTATCTGGTTTGTGATTATCGTCTTCGCAACCCTGATGTATATCGTGATGGATGGTTTTGACCTGGGTATTGGTCTGCTGTTCCCGTTCAATAAAGATGCTGGCGAGCGTGACATGATGGTGAACACCGTGGCGCCGGTCTGGGATGGTAATGAAACCTGGCTGGTTCTGGGTGGTGCAGGCTTGTTTGGTGCGTTCCCGCTGGCTTATGCAGTGATTACCGATGCGCTGTCGATTCCGCTGACTGCCATGCTGATTGGCCTGATTTTCCGTGGTGTCGCCTTTGAGTTCCGCTTCAAGGCGGTTGAAGGTCATCGGGCATTCTGGGACAAATCATTTATTGCCGGGTCCGTTATCGCCACCTTCAGTCAGGGTGTCGCGGTGGGTGCGTTCCTGGATGGCATTCCGGTTGAGGGACGCCGTTTCGCCGGTTCCGCGCTGGACTGGCTGGCACCGTTCCCGCTGTTCTGCGGCGTAGGTCTGGTTGTGGCGTATGCGCTGCTGGGCTGTACCTGGCTCATCATGAAGACCGAGAACGAGCTGCACCGCAAGATGTCTGCGCTGGCGACGCCGCTGGTGATCGCACTGTTAGTGATTATCGGCATCGTCAGTCTGTGGACACCGTTTGCGCATGCAGATATCGCGCATCGCTGGTTCAGCAAGCCGAATCTGTTCCTGTTCCTGCCGGTTCCGGTGCTGGTGTTGCTCTGTTCGTGGGGCATTGTGCGCGCCATTAAGCGTGAGGCGCACTATTCACCGTTCCTGCTGACGCTGGCACTGGTCTTCCTGGGCTTCTCCGGGCTGGGTATCAGTGTATGGCCAAACATTATTCCGCCATCCGTGACCATCTGGGACGCCGCGTCGCCGCCGCAGAGCCAGGCGTTTATGCTGGTGGGTAGCCTGTTGATTATCCCGATGATCCTGGGCTACACCTTCTGGAGCTACTATGTATTCCGTGGAAAAATCAAAGCAGATGAAGGATATCATTGATATGAAAAGCCTCAGCAGCATGAAAGACCACAATCACCATGATGAGACGAAAGCACCCTGGTGGAAGCGCGTGATGTGGCTGGTGTTTATCTATGCCGCCAGCGTGCTGGCACTGGGCGTCGTCGCCTCGCTGTTCCGCATGATGATGACTGCCGCGGGTATGCGTAGTCATTAATTGTCGCAGACTGCGTCTCACCGCTATCCGGCGCAGTTTTTATCAATAATCAGAAGGCTGACATTGGTCAGCCTTTTTAGTTAGTAACCTAAGCAATTAATGCGGAATCGCCCCGAACAGGCGCATGTGCCTTACCCTTTCCTTACACCGATTCGCGATTTTTGTTATCCTTTTGTGACGAAAATCCCAGTCCTCATCCGCGTCGTAAATCGCCATCATGCTCAGTCAGGCCATTAAAAAACAGCACATTACCGATTTGGTCGAGTGGATAGAAGCCAATCTCACCGATGATCTCAATATCGATCAAATTACCCTTAAATCAGGTTACTCGAAATGGCACATGCAGCGCATGTTCAAGGAGATGACCGGACAGACGCTGGCGGCCTATACCCGTAAACGGCGTCTGACGATGGCAGCCATGGCGCTGCGTCTGACGCACATGACGCTGATCGATATCGCCGTGCGTTTTGGTTTTGATAACCAGCAAAACTTCACCCGAGTGTTCAAAGGTCACTTTTCGCTGACGCCTGGCGCATTTCGCCGTATTCCCCATTTGCCGGTGAAAAATTTCCATGGACGCATTCTGGCGCGGTCGCTGGCAGAACGTGCGACGCTGGTAGAACGCCAGGAAGAGCTGCATCTGCGCGGAGAGACGCAGGAGTGGGAATGTAAGTTCGGTGATTACATTGCCGATCGCGATCACCGGGTGGCTGAGCAGGCGCGGCAACTGGTTGCGCTGGCGGGCAGTCATGTTGCGCAGGGCTGGTTAGGCTTTCAGTATAGTCCCGGTCATAGCTCTGCTGACCAGCAGAATATCAGCCTGTTTCAGGCGCTGGAGCCGCAATATGCCGGTTTGCTGGGTGACCACACCGACAACTGGAGTGAAGTGCCGGGCCTCTATGCGTCGCTTCACTGGAGCGGCAGACCGGAGCAGCTGACGCGCTTTATCGAGGATATCTACTATCAGCATCTGCCAGCGCTGGGAATGTCCCGCCGTCCTGGCAAAGATCTGCTGCGTCTCGATTTTGCACAATGTAAGCCCGATTGGTTAAGCGGCGTTTTTTCTGTTCCGGTCATGCAGGCATAGCCTGCAGGGCAGGGAGAGAGGCTCAAATGCATAATTCGTGCGGTAAACCGTGACAAACCGCACGATTTTATAAAATAACTCGCCAGTCTGGCGTAAAATCCTCCACTGAAACCCCGTCATACCTGAATCATCGTTCATCCGTGATGGGGCTGGAACATTCATCTGCATTTCAGGCCTTTTCCGGCCAAAACAACAAACGAAGAAAACTATGCGACGCTTAATGATTTCACTGGTTCTGGCATTGCCTGTTATGGCAATGGCACAGCAGGCTGAGCCTTTCTCACCGCCCGCTGGACTGCATCCGCACTCTCACACCTCTCAGCATGAAATTCTGGGTGACGGTGAGCTGCCGGAACACACCAGCAGTAATGCTTCCCTCTCCGGATTCAACGACACGCTGTAAGTGCTGTTGCGCTGCCAAATCCCGGCGGTGCAACATGACCGGCTCATCTGGAGCCGGCAAGCCTTAACCTGATCAGCCTCCCTCACTAAACCAATCAGTCACCTTTCCATGAACGCTTTTGTCAGGGCCGCTTCACGCCTGCTATGCGCACAGCTGCATCTTCATAAAATATATCTTAACTTGCTGAATCGCATTTTTCGTTCTTGTTCTCAAGATATATCATAGCTAATCTGCCCGCTTGTAATGAGAATGATTGTTATTACATGTCAGTTTTATGATAGTGAGCATGCCCCTGAATCAGGGGCAGTGATCCCGATTGAGGAGAAACATTTTGACTGCATCAGCTAATCAGCGTTTACCCCAGCGCATCCGTAATGAACTGCGTTTCCGTCACATCCAGGTCGCCAGTAAAACTAATATTGCCGGTAAATTCTGGCGTATCCGGTTCACTGGCAGCGATCTGGCGGGCTTTACGTCTCAGGGATTTGATGACCACATCAAGGTATTTTTCCCTTCCGCTGAAGGTGAAAAACTGGCCCTGCCACAGATCACCGACGCGGGCATTGTCTGGCCCGAAGGTTTACGTCCGCAGGCGCGCGATTACACGCCGCTGGAATTCGATGGTGTCTCTTCACTGACCCTGGATTTCTATATTCATCAGCAGGGCGTAGCGAGTGACTGGGCAACGCAGGCACAGGTGGGCGATAAATTAATTATCGGTGGGCCACGGGGTTCGCTGGTGGTGCCGGCCGATTATACATTCCAGCTTTACGTCTGCGATGAAACCGGGCTGCCCGCCTTCGCACGTCGTCAGCGTGACGCAAATGCGCAGGCATTGCATCTCTACGCCTTTACCGATGAAGCGACGGGTCGCGACTATTTATCCGATACGGCGGGCGTAACGACAAGCTGGATGGGCAGCGGTCAGATGCAGAAAGCGCAGCTCAGCCAGCTGATTGCCCGACTGGATCAGCTCACGCTCCCTGCGGAAGATTACTTTATCTGGCTGACCGGCGAAGGTGAGTTCGTCAAAGCGCTGTCTGACTACTTCACCGTACAGCGCGGCCTCAACAGTGAGTTTGTTCGGGCAGTGGCTTACTGGCACCAGAAGTAAGCGGCTCTGGTAATTGAGTTTTGTCAGGTAGCGGACTACCATCAATCCGACTTTTTTCCCGCAGGGCAGGCCATGAAACAGCATCCGAATTCCACATCTTCTGACGGTCAGTCCGGGCACGCAGGTGGCTGCGGCGGACGACGCAAACGACGTGAAAAAATGCTGGAGGCGAGTGAGATTCGCCTGCTGATGCTCCATTTCCTGGCGCAAAATGCGGCGCACGGCTATGAGCTGATCAAGTCTGTTGAGGAGCTTTCTAAGGGCGAGTATTCACCCAGTCCGGGTATCATCTATCCCAATCTGACGCTGCTGGAAGAGATGAAGGCAATTGAGGTGGTGGATACGAAAGCAACCCGCAAAGCCTACCGCCTGACGACAGCGGGAGAGGGCCAGCTGGCTGATAACCGTGAAACGGTCTCCGGCCTGATTACGCGGCTTTCTACGCTGGCGATCCTGGTCAATAACCGCAGTATTCCTGCTGTTGAAGAGGCGATTCACGGGCTCAAAACAGCATTGAACCGGCGACTGGCGCAGGAAGATATCTCAGAAGCCGCGCTGCAGACGCTGATTAAGGCGCTGCACGACGCGGCTGAAAAAATCACTCACAGTTAATCAGCTGATTTCAGCTTTGTTTTTGTCGATGTGGCCCAGGGTACGATCCGGGAAACAGATGTCGCGTACGCGCTGTTTGAGCGTAGTCGCATCCGGGAAGCCACCATCGCGCTTACGTTCCCACAGCAGATGCTCATCCAGCGTAATTTCAAAGATACCGCCAGTGCCCGGTTTCAGCGTCACCTCTGACAGATCCTCAGCGAAAGTATGCAGGAGTTCCTGTGCCATCCACGCTGACCGCATCAGCCAGTTGCATTGCATACAGTAGTGAATAACAACCACAGGTTTTTGCGCCATAACTCTATTCCTTTACGTGTTGATAAATGCCAGTGCATTCGGGTTAAAAAAGTGTGCGCTGTGGTTTATTTATGAATTTATAAAGCTTTTAAAAACAGTTCTGAATTGCATCCTGTCGGGTACGAACCTTGCTTCATCAGCATACTGATCAACTTTTTTATGGCTTTTATGCAGCGCCATTTTTGTTATCCAGCAAGCAAGGGAGTGAATACTAACAACTAATCAGGGGATTCGCGCCTGTGCCACCTTGTTTTAGGAGATTGACTAAACCGCGTCGGTTTTAGCAGACGTTTTTCGCGACCCTCTCAGACTCATAAAGTAGAGACTCACAGTTCTCCGCCTCAAATGTTAGGGGAGTTCGATGAGGCGTAAATCGACCGGCATTCAGCTGAGGAATTCGACCGTTTCGCTTTAAAAACATTGCCTTGCGGAGTTTCATTCGATGATTTTGCGCTATACCTGGAGTTCCGGACCGTCTTAAGGAGACCATAATGGCAAAATCATTAGATCAAACCGCTGAGCAACTGGGGAATATTTTACTCTCCTCCGGACTTCAACTGGCGACCGCCGAATCCTGTACCGCCGGGCTGATCAGCATGACGCTGGCCGCCGTGGAAAATAGCGGTGACTTCTACACCAGCGGCTTCGTAACCTACAGCGAAAATGCCAAAATCCGTCTGCTGTGCGTAAAGCCCGAAACCCTGAAACAGCACACGGCGGTGAGTGAGCAGACGGCGCGGGAGATGGTGCAGGGAGCCTGCGCCCGTTCTGGTGAACCGGTGGGATTATCGATCACCGGTTATGCGGGGCCGGGTGGCGGCGAAGATGGCACACCAGCAGGTACTATCTGGTTTGGCTGGGCACTGCCCGATGGCAGTGACGAGGCGGAGTGCCACCAGTTCAGTGGCGATCCCAAATCGGTGATGGAGCAGGGCACGCAGTTTGCGCTGGAAGGGCTGATTAAACGGCTGCAGCGGGCCGATCGATAAAGGCGCGGTGTACGCGCCTTTTAAAACCGGTTAGCGGCAGTCGACAATCAGACGGCCCTGCACTTTGCCATCCAGCAGTGCCTGCGCACCCTCTCTGGCTTCACTCAGCGGAATGACCCGGCTCAACTGATTAAGCCGTTCGCTATCCATCAGCTCACCGAGTCGCTGCCACGCCTGTTCACGAAGCGGCTTCGGACACATTACGCTATCGACACCAGCCAGCGTAACGCCACGCAAAATAAAGGGTGCGACGCTGGCTGGCAGATCGAGTCCCTGCGCCATCCCGCAGGCGGCAACCACGCCGTCCCGCTGTGTAGCGGCCAGCACATTCGCCAGCGTGTGGCTCCCGACGCTGTCTATCGCGGCAGCCCAGTGCTCTTTAGCCAGCGGCTTGCCAGGCTGGGAGAGCGCTTCACGGTCAATCACCGATGCTGCGCCCAGCTTCTCGATCAGATACGTATGGTCGCTGGCGCGTCCGCTCGACGCGATCACCTCATAACCGAGGCGTGCCAGCATGCTGACGCTGTAGCTACCGACGCCGCCACTGGCACCGGTCACCAGCACCGGCCCGCGGTCAGGTGTGATGCCCTGTTTTTCCAGCGCCATCACGCAGAGCATCGCGGTCAGCCCCGCCGTACCGATGGCCATAGTTTGCAGCGGGCTCAGCGTGGCGGGCGGCCGCACCAGCCAGTCGCCGCTGACGCTGGCTTTCTGCGCCAGTCCGCCCCACTGTTTTTCGCCCACACCCCAGCCGGTCAGCAGCGCCACATCATCCTCTTTCCAGTCGGGATGGCGGCTTGCTGTCACCCGGCCCACAAAATCGATACCCGGCACCATCGGGAACTGGCGCACAATCGGGCCTTTGTTGCAGATAGCCAGGGCATCTTTGTAGTTCAGAGATGAGTAGCTGACGTCGAGCGTGACATCATGATCGGGCAGTTGGGATTCGGGGAGATCTTTCAGCAGGGAACGGTAACCTTGTTCGTCATTTTCAATGACCAGTGCCTTGAACATGCAGCCTCCGGCAGAGTGGGAGAGAGGGGATAAGTTTACGCCTGGCAAAAGGAATGCGGTAGGGCAATGGCCACTTCTGGACGTTAAAGCAGCGGCTGGCCCCAAAAATCGCGCAGCAAGCTATTTGCATAAATCTGCATATAATTCATCTGATTAGTCGTATTATGAATCTTATATGATAAATAGACTATATAAATCATGTCGTTACGTTTACAGGTGTGATTGAGTAATTGCCCGGCCTGGGTTGTTCATGCGTAAAAAAGATGACATTATGACCGCCACTTTTTGACCCTGCTTCACCACCACAGAGGACGTCGCCATGTCCGGTTCACCGCGCACTCGCCCGGATTACCGTTCGCTTTTTCCGGCGCTCACCGGGTTTTCCTCATTTCCGGACTCTGCGTTATTCCTCATCCGGTGAGGCCAGCCAGGCCGCGGCTGTGGGTTTTTTCTCCACAGACTGCGTAATGCCTCCTGACTGCTAATAATTCGCCGGGGCGTTGTCCCCATGATTGTGCCTCAGGCACTTCCTCCCTGACGTTGGGGATTCTGTTATGACTCCACTGAAAATTGCTGCCAGCGCCGCTGTCGCGCCCAGTCTGACCCTGAACACCGCGCGTGACGTAGTGACGCTGGATAACACCGACTTTACGGATGTGGCGGCGGTTGTCGTCTCGCTGGCGGATACCCGTAGCGGTGTGCTGGCGCTGCTGCGTCACACCGGCTTTAATCTGCCAGTGTTTGTCGCGAATGCGTTTGAAGAAGAGGTAATGCACCTGCCGGGCGTCAGCGGTGAACTGAATGGCGAGCCGCAGGAGTGGATTGCCCTGGAAGCTGCTGCGCAGGCATATGAAGCTGAGCTGCTGCCACCTTTCTTCGAGACGCTGACCCGCTATGTCGATATGCAGAACAGCACCTTTGCCTGTCCCGGACATCAGGGCGGCGCGTTCTTTAAAAAACATCCGGCGGGCAAACAGTTTTATGACTTCTACGGCGAGAATGTTTTCCGCTCTGATATGTGCAACGCCGACGTCAAACTGGGCGATCTTCTGATCCACGAAGGTTCAGCCAAAGATGCGCAGAAGTATGCGGCAAAAGTGTTTAACGCTGACAAAACCTACTTTGTGCTTAACGGCACCTCCAGCGCCAATAAAGTGGTGACTAATGCGCTGCTGACCCGTGGCGATTTAGTCCTGTTTGACCGCAACAATCACAAGTCGAACCATCACGGCGCATTGATTCAGGCGGGGGCGACCCCGATTTATCTGGAAGCAGCACGCAACCCCTTCGGCTTTATTGGCGGTATTGACGCGCACTGTTTTGATGAGGCTTATCTGCGCGAGCAGATCGCGGCAGTGGATCCGCAGCGCGCGGAAGAGGCGCGGCCTTTCCGTCTGGCGATTATTCAGCTGGGTACCTACGACGGCACGGTCTACAACGCACGTCAGGTGGTGGATCGCATTGGTCATCTGTGTGATTACATCCTGTTTGATTCCGCGTGGCTCGGCTATGAGCAGTTCATTCCGCTGATGGAAGGCTGTTCACCGCTGACCCTGGAGCTGAATGAGAACGATCCCGGCATCTTTGTCACTCAGTCCGTGCATAAGCAGCTGGCAGGCTTTTCGCAGACCTCGCAGATCCACAAAAAAGATAATCACATTCGTGGACAGCGGCGCTTTTGCCCGCACAAGCGACTGAATAACGCTTTTATGCTGCACGCCTCAACCAGTCCGTTTTATCCGCTGTTTGCCGCGCTGGATATCAACGCCAGGATGCATCAGGGCGAAGCGGGGCGTCGCATGTGGGATGAGTGCGTCGTGCTGGGTATTGAAGCGCGTAAAGCGATACTTGATCGCTGTGAAATGATCCTGCCGTTTGTGCCGGAGACGGTAGAGGGTCAGCGCTGGCAGGATGCACCCACGGAGACGATCGCCCGCGATCTGCGCTATTTCAGCTTTGAACCACAGGCGAAATGGCACGGCTTTGCAGGTTACGCGCGCGATCAGTATCGGGTCGATCCCTGCAAGCTGCTGCTGACTACGCCGGGCATTGACGCGGCCAGCGGGGAGTACAGTGATTTTGGGATCCCTGCGACCATTCTGGCGAACTACCTGCGTGAGAATGGCATTGTGCCGGAGAAGTGCGATCTCAACTCGATCCTGTTCCTGCTGACCCCGGCTGAGAGTCCGGAGAAGATGGCGAATCTGGTGGCGATGCTGGCGCAGTTTGAGCAGCACGTTAAAGAGGATGCGCCACTGGCCGAAGTGCTGCCGACGATTCATCGCAAAAACGCGCAACGCTATGCCGGTTATACCCTGCGTCGCCTCTGTCAGGAGATGCACGATCTTTACGTCAGTCACAACGTTAAAGATCTGCAGCGACTGATGTTCCGCGCTGCGGAGTTCCCCCCGGTCAGGGTCAATCCGCAGGATGCGCATCAGGCTTATATTCGCGGCGAAGTGGAGCTGGTCCCCATTGCTGATGCAGCCGGTCGTGTCGCTGCTGAAGGCGCGCTGCCTTACCCTCCAGGCGTGCTGTGCGTCGTGCCAGGGGAAGTCTGGGGCGGCGCGGTGCAGCGTTACTTCCTGGCGCTGGAAGAGGGACTTAATCTGCTGCCGGGCTTCTCACCGGAGCTGCAGGGCGTTTACACCGAAGAGGATGAGCAGGGACAGAAGTATCTGGTGGCGAATATGATGGTGGGGCACTGATCTGAGCGGGGCAGAGGCGGCTAGCGGCCCGCCGGGCCTTTTTGTTCGCTGCGCGAACGGGCTATGAGCAGGTTACGCCCGTCAGGCCTATGGTTCGCTGCGCGAATGAGGCTATGAGAAGGTTACGCCCGCCAGGCGGCAGGGAGTTTCAGGTCGCCCGTGCAGGCGGACGCGTTAAGGGGCGTACGCCCGCCCCTTAACAATCCCGGCGTCCGGCTGCCTGCGCGCCCCGCTTTGCGGGGTGCCCTCGTCACGCTCTGCGGCCGACGGACCGTCCGGACGCGCCATCCCTGGCGCGAACCGTCCTTTCGCCGACGTCCTGTCGGCTCATCCTGGCCTCCGGTTGTTCCTCAGCGCTTCGGATGCCTCTCACAAACCCTCGCCTGTGAATTTTTTATGTATTTTGATGCTGCGTTATCTGCCGGATAAAGACAGCTCCGGAAACGTAAAGCGATAAAGTACTCAACACAAAAAGAAGAGATAAAAGCGGGGGAGGAAGGCCGTCAGAACCGCTGAGCGGATGAGGGATTTCAGGACGAGCGACAGGGATGTCGCGAAGAGGCGGGTTCGTGCCAGGGATGGCGCGTCCCGGCGGTCCGTGAGAAATCCGGAAGACACGAAGGGACCGCGAAGCGGCGGTCAAGCAGGCCGGAGCGCGGGGTCAAGGGGGCGCGGCACTGGCGCCCCCTTGTGGGTCGCCTGCAGAGGCGTGTCTGAAACTGCCCAGCCTGCCAGGCGAACGAAACCTTCTCATAGCCCGTTCGCGCAGCGAACAATAATCCCCGCTGCAGCGGCGCCGATCAGAATCCCCGATAACTCTTCTGCGCAGTACTCACCTTATACAGATAACGACGCGACTCCGCAGACGGGTGCTGGTTTGCCAGGGTCGAGTAAACCTTGCTGGATGACATACCGTTGATCATCGAGAACGCCCGATCTTTATCGCTGGAGAAGACGCGCAACACGCTGCCTGCACCACCGTTATAGGCGGTGATCACCGCATAGCGGCGTGAGACCGGATCCTGAATGCCGCCCAGATAGCTACGCTGCAACAGCGACAGATAAGCCGTACCGGCATCGATATTGTTCTCCGGATCCAGCAGATAGCTGCGGCTCGGCTTGCCCCATTTCCCCTTCATGCGGAATACGTCAACACCGGCGGTATGCTGCACCACCTGCATCAGACCCAGCGCATCTGAATGACTCACGGCGTAGGGGTTGAAGCTCGACTCGGTCTGCATAATCGCCAGGATCAACGAGGCATCAACACCATACTGTTCGGCAGCTTTACGCACCATTGGCAGGTATTTGTGCGCACGCTTGTCCAGGTGGTTCGGCACCATCGGAATCGAAATGCTGTAAATCACATGCAGACCCGAGGTGCGGCGCATCAATTTATTCTGAATCAGATAGTCAGCAAAAGCTTCCGCGCGGCCCTGCCAGCGAATCGGCTGACCGGTATTATCCAGCACCTGCCCATACAGCAGCGGCTCTTTACTGATTTCAATGTCGTTGGCATCAGAATAGAGATCGACATTACCCGGATCTTCACCAATCAACAGCGTGGTCACGATCGCCTGACGCAGACTTGCCATCGGATCGGTACCGGAAATCGTCTCAATGGTCAGCTTACCGCTTTCAAAGTTGATGTGGCTGCGGGTGTAATAGTTGTCGCTATATTTGACGTAATCTTTAGGTCCGGCGATCAGGACCTCGTTGATACCCCAGATATTCTCAATATTGTGAGCAAACTGCCCCATCAGAATATCAAAGGCATTAGTATCTTTTACCCACTCCTCGTGGGACTGCGGCTTCTTTGACCCGGAGCAGGAAACCAAAAGTGGTGCTATCACCAGCAGGGCGATTAATTTTTTATTCATTGGGAGTGCAAGCCTGACCTGGATAACCGGCCTCAGCGATGAGGCCCGGAATGTTTACGCTTCTGGCGGTGTATAGCCTTCGATATGAACGTCTTTACCTTCGAACAGGAAATTGATCATCTCCTTCTCCAGCACTTTACGATCGTCGGGATTCATCATGTTGAGCTTCTTCTCGTTAATCAACATGGTTTGTTTCGCCATCCACTTCTGCCAGGCTTCTTTAGAAATATCATTGTAAATGCGCTTACCCAGATCGCCTGGATAGAGCTGAAAATCCTGTCCTTCGGCGTCGCGCTGTAAAAAAGTACAAAAAATGGTGCGGCTCATTATTCTTCCTCATTGATCTCACAACGGCTTAAAGCCAGTTGTCGGGGATGGCGTAGCTCGTTTAACAGGCGCTCAACGGGTGCGGCTAGTCCCACAGATGGTGGCAGCGCTAAGTTATACCAGAGACCGCCTGCTTCATCCATCGCCGACCCGGCAACAGGCCATGCCAGCCACATGGGTACGATATCAAGATGGAAATGGCTGAAGGTGTGACGAAATGCGGTGAGCTGCTGAGGTTTTGCATGGATGCCGCGCGTCGCCAGCCAGTCGGTCAGCGCCGCTTCCGTAGTAAACTGCGGGAAGCAGAACAGACCGCCCCACAGGCCCACAGGCGGCCGCTGCTCCAGCCAGACATCATCACCATCCTGCATCATCAGGAACCAGCCGCTGCGCTCTGGCAGCACCTGCTTAGGCTTCTTACCAGGATAGCTCGCCCAGCTGCTGGTGGCATAGGCCTCACACCCGCTGTTCAGCGGACAGATTTCGCACTTCGGCTTCGAACGGGTACAGACGATAGCCCCCAGATCCATCATCGCCTGATTAAACTGGCTGACGCCCTCGGCAGGCGTGACCTCCTCGCTAATCTGCCAGAGCCGCTTTTCAACCTCTTTCTTACCCGGCCAGCCGCTGACGGCATAGCAGCGAGCCAGCACGCGCTTAACGTTGCCATCCAGAATGGGGAAATGCTGCCCCAGCGACAGCGACAGAATCGCGCCCGCCGTTGAGCGGCCGACACCGGGCAGAGCAGAGACATCGTCGAAATTACGCGGGAACGTGCCCTCATGCACCTCGACAATCTGCTTTGCGGCTTTATGCAGATTACGCGCACGGGCGTAATAGCCAAGGCCGGTCCAGAGATGCAGCACCTCATCCAGCGGAGCCGCAGCCAGATCGGTGACCGTGGGGAAGCGCGCCATAAAGCGTTCAAAATAGGGGATTACCGTGGCAACCTGGGTTTGCTGTAGCATCACTTCGGAGAGCCACACCTTATAAGGCGTTTTCTCCAGCTGCCACGGCAGGGTTTTGCGACCAAAGCGCTGATACCAGTCCAGCACCTGTTGCGCGAACTGCGGCGCTTGCATCATAAGAAGGAAATTTTCCGTGTTTACTCTACACTCAGGCAGGAATTCCAGCACATGCGCACCTGGGTGTAAACCGGAAGATTGCAAAGGCTTGCTTCTGCTTATGAACTTTGCATAATGCCCGTTTCCCGGAACAGGCTAACCAGCAGGCTTTTACATGATTAATGACGTCATCACCCCAGAATTTGATGAGAACGGGCGGCCATTGCGCCGGATCCGCAGTTTTGTGCGCCGCCAGGGTCGCTTAACGAAAGGCCAGCAGCAGGCGCTGGATACCCTGTGGCCGGTCATGGGGGTGGAATATCAGCCGACGCCTGTCGATCTGCCCGCGCTATTTGGCCGTGAAGCCCCGGTGACGCTGGAGATTGGCTTTGGCATGGGCGCATCGCTGGTGACCATGGCGCAGAACACGCCGCATCAGGACTTCCTGGGTATTGAAGTGCACGCACCGGGCGTGGGTGCCTGTCTCGCCGCCGCCAAAGAAGCCGATTTACAGAACCTGCGGGTGATGTGTCACGATGCCGTGGAAGTGCTGGAGAAGATGATTCCGGATAACTCGCTGCGCATGGTACAGCTCTTCTTCCCCGATCCGTGGCATAAAGCACGCCACAACAAACGCCGTATCGTTCAGGTACCCTTCGCTGAGCTGGTGATGCGTAAACTGAAACTGGGCGGCGTTTTCCACATGGCGACCGACTGGGAAGCCTACGCGGAGCATATGCTTGAAGTGATGAACAGCATTGATGGCTACCGCAACCAGTCAGAACAACAGAATTACGTGCCGCGTCCTGAGACGCGTCCACTGACCAAGTTTGAGCAGCGCGGGCAGCGTTTAGGCCACGGCGTATGGGATTTAATGTTTGAGAGGGTGAAATAATGGCCACACAACGCAGCCGCCGTTTACGTAAAAAACTGCACATCGACGAGTTTCAGGAACTGGGCTTCTCGGTTGCCTGGCGCTTCCCGGAAGGCACCAGCGAAAGCGAAATTGATGAGACGCTGAACCAGTTCATCAATGAAGCGATCGATCCTAACGGTCTGGCTTTCGATGGCAGCGGTTACCTGGTGTGGGAAGGTCTGGTTTGCCTGCAGAAAACCGGCAAATGTACCGATGAGCATCGTGCGCTGGTCCGCAAATGGCTGGAAGACCGCAAACTGCAGGACGTGCAGATGACTGAACTCTTTGACGTCTGGTGGGACTAAGTCGTCACAACGTATCGGGCCCATGCCCGATCAGAGGGTTTCAGATCCGATCTTAGGGAGTAGATATGATGCGTAAAGCGCTTCTTGCTGTGCTGCTGGTAGCAGCAACTCAGGCTCAGGCAGCCTATGAATGCAGCGTTAAGCCACAGGACGATGTGGTCATCAGGCCGCAGAGTGTGCAGGTGGTCGGTGCTAACGGCAATATGGAAATCTCGCCGCAGGGTGACTTGCAGTTCAATGGACAGAAGGTCACGCTGGATAATGCTGAACGCCAGAAAGCGATCGACTATCAGAACGCGCTCCGTCGCGATCTGCCGTGGATCGACAGCGGGGCGACGTCACGTCTGGAGAAGGGGCGCGCGGCGCTGGATCGGGTCATCGTTGAGAAACTGGGCACCGACAGCAACGTACGTAACCGCCTGACCACGCTGAATGGCCAGCTGAAACAGCAGATGAACCGCATCATTGAACACCGTGAAGATGGGCTGACGTTCCACCACCAGGCGATCGATCAGGTGCGCGCCGAAGGCGAAAGACTGGTGCAGTCAACGCTGGGCGGCGTGATGCAGGATAGCCTGAATGAAATGGGCAGTAAGCAGGGCAGCGGCGGCAGTAATCCGCTGCAGGCGATTATGGGAAATCTGGGCGGTCTGCAGCAGTCAATTCAGGCTGAGTGGAGCAAGCAGGAGCAGGATTTCCAGAACTTCGGTCATGAGGTGTGTAATCGCGTTATTTCGCTGGAAGATCAGCGTAAACAGCTTACCGGCGCACTGAAAAAATAAAAAAGCGCTTCAGCCTGCCGGGCTGAGGCGCTTTTTTTCTCTTCCGCTTTTTACTCTTCCGCTAAAAACAGCTCCAGCAGTGAATTCAGGAACAACTTTCCTTTTTCCGTAATCTGCCACTGCTGCGGGGTTTCATTCACGTAACCGGCGGCAATCGCGGCATCCATCTGCGGACGGATCACCTGCTCTGATAAACCGGTGTAGCGGCTGAACTCATCGCGTGGTGCGGCTTCCAGCAGGCGAAAGCGGTTCATGAAATATTCGAACGGCTTGTCGCTATCGGCAACGTCATACTGCTTTTCGCGGTAGTTACCCTGCATGAATCCACGCGGATGACGGGTTTTCACCGTGCGGACAATGCGGCCATCCGGCTGCGTCAGCTTGCCGTGCGCGCCACACCCAATCCCCAGATAGTCGCCGAAGCGCCAGTAGTTGAGATTGTGTTCACAGCGATATCCCGGCTTCGCGTAGGCGGAGGTCTCATACTGCTGATAACCGGCAGCCTGCAGCAGCTGATCGCCCTGTTCGAAAATATCCCACAGCGCATCATCATCCGGCAGCACCGGCGGGCGTGAGCCAAATAGAGTGTTGGGTTCGATAGTGAGCTGATACCAGGAGAGATGCGGCGGATTTAGCGCAATCGCCTGACGAAGATCGTCGAGCGCCTCTTCCAGCGACTGATCGGGCAGGCCATGCATCAGGTCGAGGTTAAAGCTGCGCAGCGACAACGACTCCGCCAGTTCAGCGGCACGGACGGCCTCTTCCGGGCCATGAATGCGGCCAAGACGCTGCAGCTTTTGCGGACTGAAACTTTGCACACCAATCGAAATACGGTTGATACCGGCGCGCTGATAGGCGCTGAACCGGTCCGCTTCCACGGTGCCTGGATTAGCTTCCATGGTTACTTCAGCATCAGGAGAGAGCGTCAGACGCGCCCGAACCCCATCCATCAGCATCTGCATCGCACTGCTGCTCAGCAGGCTGGGCGTGCCGCCACCAATGAAGATAGTGCGCACTTCCCGGTCCCCGATCAGGGGTAAGTCGATCTCCAGGTCGCGCAGCAGGTGCTGCACGTATTCAACGTGCGGCACCTCATCTTTCAGCGCGTGGGAGTTGAAATCACAGTAGGGACATTTCTGTACGCACCACGGAATGTGGATGTAGAGACTTAACGGCGGCAGATTAGGCATTACGCATCGCTTCCAGCAACAGCGTCAATGCTTTACCCCGGTGAGAAACTGCACCTTTTTCCGCTTTACTCAGCTCGGCGGCTGTTTTTCCCAGCGCCGGGACAAAGAAAATCGGGTCGTATCCAAAGCCACCGGTGCCAGAGGCGGAGCGGGTGATCTCACCCTCCCAGCTGCCGTGGAACACCAGTGGAGTCGGGTCTTCCGCATGACGCAGATAGACCAGCACACAGTGAAACTGCGCCTGACGCTGACCGTCAGGCACGTTTTCCAGCGCCTGCAGCAGCTTTTCCAGATTCTGTTGATCACTGGCATCTTCACCGGCGTAGCGGGCTGAGTAGATGCCAGGCGCGCCGCCCAGTGCATCTACAGCCAGGCCGGAGTCATCAGCAATGGCCGGTAATCCGGTAATCTGTGCCGCGTGACGCGCCTTGAGAATTGCGTTCTCAATAAAGGTCAGGCCGGTCTCTTCCGCCGATTCAACCCCAAGGTCGGTCTGTGCGACGATATCCAGACCAAAGGCGGAGAGTAACTCCGCCAGCTCACGCACTTTGCCGGGATTGCCGGTTGCGAGGACAACTTTTTGCATAACAGTTCCAGTTTGATTCATTTACAGCAAGTACCAGAGACCCGGGAACAGGTCCATGCCGAGAAAGTTCAGGGCATACAGCACCAGGATAACGATCATCGCTGAGAAATCGATGCCGCCCATCGCAGGCAGAATACGGCGAATCGGTGCCATCATCGGCTCGGTTAACTGCACCAGCAGATAATCGACCGGGCCACGTCCCTGGCTGATCCAGCTCATCAGAGAGCGTACGATGATGACCCAGAAGACCAGGTAGCCAGCGGATTTGACCAGCGACAACAGGCCGACCAGCAGATTAGTCGGATCGACCGAGAATACACCCACCTGGATCAGCAATAAAATCGGGTATTTCAGCGTGGTCAGCACAAAGGCCAGCAGCAGCGAGGCAGTATCAATCGGCCCCAGAGCCGGGAGTATGCGGCGCAGCGGCTTAACAATTGGCTGGGTAACTTTAACGACAAACTGTGCCACTGGATTGTAAAAATCGCAGCGGGACCACTGCATCCAGATGCGTAACAGCAGCACCATGACGTAGAGATCGATCAGCGTTTTTACTAAAAACGTCAGTGTTAACATGAAGTTCCTCTATTATTGTTGTGAGTTGTGCGCATAATCTCGTGCGCCAAAAATGGCGGTGCCGATACGCACCATCGTACTGCCTGCGGCGATAGCCGCCTCCATGTCATCGCTCATTCCCAGTGAAAGCGTGTCAATGTCAGCATACTGCTGTTGCAGTTGCCTGAAGGCTTCCGCCATCTGCTGACACACCGCCAGCTGCCGCGGGTAATCACTTTCCGCTGCCGGAATGGCCATCAAACCCCGCAGCCGCAGTTGCGGCAGGGCAGCGATCTGCTCCGCCAGCCCGGAAACAGCCTCCAGCATGATGCCAGATTTGCTGTTTTCGTCACTGATATTTACCTGAATTAACACATTCAGCGGTGGCAGCGACGCGGGCCGCTGATCGTTGAGCCGCTGCGCAATACGCTGGCGGTCAATGGTGTGACACCAGGCGAAATTTTCTGCCACCAGACGGCTTTTATTGGACTGTAACGGGCCGATGAAGTGCCACTCCAGCTCAGGATGTGAGGCCAGTGCCTGAACCTTTTCAACCCCTTCCTGAACGTAATTTTCACCAAAGGCCATCTGGCCAGCGGCAAAGGCTTCTTCGACCGCGCTCGCAGGTTTGGTTTTACTGACTGCAAGCAGGGTAATTTCATCTGGTGCGCGGCCGCAACGCGCGGCAGCGGCGGCGATTCGCTGCCGCACTTGCTGTAGGTTCTGCTGGATTGAGGTCATAGTCAGGAGAAATTATGAATCTGGATGAAATGGTGGGGCTTAGTGTAAAGCATAATGCCGCCGATCTGCACCTTTGCAGCGGACATTTGCCCTACTGGCGGCGGGAGGGAAAGCTGGAAGTGATTCCGCAGCAGGCCAGGCTCTCTGCCGCCTGGATGGAGCAGTTTATGGCCCGCTGGCTGAGTGACCCGCAACGGCAGGCGCTGGAGCGCGCAGGGCAGCTTGATTTCGCCCTGAGCCTGGCCAGCGGCCAGCGTCTGAGGGCGAATCTGTTTATGCAGCGTAACGGCCTGTCTCTGGCCTTGCGCATTATCGCCACGACGTGCCCGACGATGGAGAGTTTGCAACTGCCCGCGATTGTGCCGACGTTGCTGGAACAGCAGGATGGGCTGATTCTGGTGACGGGGGCGACCGGCAGCGGGAAATCGACCACGCTGGCGGCGCTGGTCGATGCGCTGAACTGCCAGCAGGCGCGTCATATCATCACGCTGGAAGACCCGATTGAATTTATTCATCACAGCCAGCAGTCGCTGATTCAGCAGCGCGAAATCGGCCTGCACTGCGGTTCGTTCTCGCTAGGGATAAAGGGGGCACTGCGTGAAGATCCTGACGTCATTCTGCTGGGTGAACTGCGCGACAGCGATACCATTCGTCAGGCGCTCACGGCGGCAGAAACCGGCCATCTGGTGCTGGCAACGCTGCACACGCGTGGCGCGGCGCAGGCGGTAGATCGGCTGGTGGATGTCTTTCCGGCGGAGGAGAAGCAGCTGGTGCGTACTCAGCTGGCGGGCAGTCTGAAAGCCGTGATTGCGCAGCGGCTGGTACCCTCTGTTGCTGGATCGCGCATCGGACTGTTTGAAGTACTGATCGCCACACCCGGCATCACGAATCTGATCCGGGAAGGCAAGATGCACCAGATCCCCGCGCTGCTGCAGACCGGCGCGCAGGCCGGTATGCAGACGTTTGAGCAGAGCCGGCTGGCACGCCAGGCGGCCGGACTATTAGAATAAGTAGATCAGTAATGGTTTTCGAACCAGTCCTGCAAAATGATGGCGGCAGACTGTGAATCAACCGACCCTTTATTAAGCGCGCGATAGCCGCCGCGCTCAAACAGGCCAGCACGCGCTTCTACCGTGCTGAGCCGTTCATCCTGCAACTCTACCCGGATGCCGAAGCGACCGTGCAGACGGTTGGCAAATTTACGCGCGCGCTCAGTCAGTGGCTGCTCGGTGCCATCCATATTCAGCGGCAGGCCGACGACCACGAAATCGGGCTGCCACTCTTTCAGCAGTTTTTCAATCACCTGCCAGTCCGGGATGCCATCCTGCGCTTTGATCGCGGTCAACGGACGGGCGCTGCCAGTAAGCTCCTGACCTACGGCGACACCAATGCTTTTGGTGCCGAAATCGAAACCTAAAAGAGTCTGAGTTGACATCAGGCGTGTCCTGCGTCGCTGGCCATGTTGTGAATATCGACGCCAATACTGCGCGCCGCTTCGCGCCAGCGCTCTGAAATCGGCGTCTGGAACAGGATGTTGCTGTTAGCGGGCGTAGTCAGCCAGGCATTTTCCATCAGCTCATTTTCCAGCTGATCTTTTTCCCAGGCGCAGTAACCCAGTGCCACCAGGACATTGGTGGGCTGAGTGGCGGTGCCGATTGACTCCAGCACATCACGGGACGTGGTGATAATCGTGTTATCGGAGACACGAATACTGGAGGTAAAGGTACGTTGTGCTGAGTGCAGGATAAAGCCACGATCCTCTGCCAGCGGGCCGCCGGTAAACACCGGTTTATCCAGCTTGATCGACGGATCGCGATCGTCAGCAGATATTTTCAGCTTCTTCAGAATGCCTTCAACCGTCAGGTTTTCCATGGGTTTATTGATGATCAGTCCCATTGCACCCTCTTCGTTATGTTCGCAGAGATAAACTACGGAACGTTTGAAGAAAGGATCCTGCAATGAAGGCATGGCAATCAAAAAGTGATGTTGTAAATTCATTCTCACACGATGTACCAAAAAAATAACCGGCACGCGACTGCCGCACCGGTATTGGGTTGATCACGGAGCCACGCCCCGGCGTCATGCTCAGCCCAGGCGCTTCTCAATGGCATCCATCAACATGCCGGTGATGGAGATGGGGAACGCAGCCTCAATTTCACGAATGCAGGTTGGGCTGGTTACGTTAACTTCAGTCAGTTTATCACCGATGATGTCCAGACCGACAAAAATCAGCCCTTTTGCTTTTAGTGTCGGGCCAACACGGCGCGCAATTTCCCAATCGCTTTCGCTCAGCGGACGTGCTTCACCACGACCACCGGCGGCAAGGTTGCCGCGCGTTTCACCGCCCTGCGGGATACGTGCCAGGCAGTAAGGCACCGGCTCACCATCCACGACCAGCACGCGTTTGTCACCCTCGGTGATCGCCGCGATGTAGTTCTGCGCCATGCAGAAACGGCTCTCATGCTCGGTCAGGGTTTCGGTAATCACGCCAAAGTTAGGATCATCTTTCTTCACGCGGAAAATCGACGCGCCACCCATGCCATCCAGCGGCTTCATGATGATGTCACCATGCTCCTGCCAGAAGTCACGCAGCTGTGCTTTGCTGCGGGTCACCAGGGTGTCAGGCGTAAATTCCGCAAACCAGGCGGTATAGAGCTTTTCGTTACAGTCACGCAGGCTCTGCGGTTTATTCACGATCAGCGTACCCAGCTCTTCAGCGCGCTCCAGAATGTAGGTCGCATAGATGAACTCGGTATCGAATGGCGGATCTTTACGCATCAGCACCACGTTCAGATCAGCCAGCGGGATCACCTGCTCGCTGCCGAACTGGTACCAGTTCTCAGGGTTCTGCTCAACGGTCAGCAGGCGGGTGCGGGCAGACGCCACGCCACCGCGCAGGGAGAGATCGTGCATCTCCATGTAGTGAATTTCGTAACCACGGTGCTGTGCTTCCAGCAGCATAGCGAAGCTGGAGTCTTTTTTAATATTGATGGACGAAATAGGGTCCATCACGATGCCAAGTTTAATCATTATTATCTCCTCGGTGAGGCGGTATTTACCGTCTCGTCTGGTTCGGTCTGCAGTGGGCCGATCGGTCAGGACATCATGCCTGCTCTCTGTCCGCTGAAAGTATCGCTTAACCCAGGTCGCCAAACCTCACCTGAAGTGCCGTAATGGCGGTCAGTGCGGTAGTTTCGGTGCGTAATACCCGTGGGCCAAGCAGAATGTCAGTAAAATCGTGCTGCGCCGTCATCGCAATTTCGTCCGCAGACAAACCGCCTTCAGGGCCAATCAGCAGTCGTACACGCTCAACAGGCTGTGGCAGCGTGTTGATGCTGTGGCTGGCACGCGGATGCAGGTTGAGCTTCAGACCGCTATCCGCTTCTGCACACCACGCTTCCAGCGTCATCGCTTCACGAATCTCCGGCACGCGATTACGGCCGCACTGCTCGCAGGCGGCAATAGCAATTTTCTGCCACTGCTGGATCTTTTTCGCCAGACGCTCAGCATCAAGCTTTACGCCACAGCGCTCGGAAAACAAGGGTGTAATGACATTTACGCCCAGTTCGATCGATTTCTGGATAGTGAATTCCATTTTTTCACCGCGCGACATCACCTGACCTAAATGCAGATGTAAAGGCGACTCGCGATCATCCGGCTGGCTCTCTGTGACCGATACTTTTACACGCTTTTTATCAACATGCGTGATCTCTGCTGCAAAAGTCAGATTAGTGCCATCAAAGAGTTCCAGACGCTGACCTGCCGTCATCCGGAGTACCCGGCCCACATGATTGGATGCATCTTCATCCAGGGTAATTTCACTGCCGATGTCTAATGGCCCGGCGTGATAGATGCGAGGTATGCGCATAAGGTTCCTGAGACCGGACGCCGCGCAGCGGCGTCATGGGAAAAAGAGCTAGTGTAGGGCAGGGATTTTAGCGCTGGCAAGCCTGCTGCACATAAGGATTGTGATTGCCCTGAACCTTTGCAATGCGCTGATCGCGTTCACACTCCCATTGGGTGACGGGATAGAGCTTGTCCCAGGCGGTAAATAGCTGCGTCTGCTGGCGCGAAATACGCAGATTATACTGGTCGCGCATATAGAAATAGGTGCGGGCAATGGCGCCGCGCGCCCGTGCAGGTGGCTCTGCCTGTTTGAGTGTAAAGTCGATCTTCATCTCACACTGGCCATACTGCTTCTCGCTGCCATTCCATTGACTGTAGGCGAAGTTCCCACGGTCGCCATTCACTTCACCCACCGCCGGTTCCAGATTGTGCAGGTCACTTTCGATGCGGCGATAGTCGGGATCTTTGCTGCAGTTTTTGCGGCCACCGTCCTGCCAGCACTGGCGCTGATGACCAAACTCCCAGGCCGGCATCACATGTTCCCACTCAATGCGTGCGGCGCGATTCGCGTTTTTACGCGGCTGATAGCCACAGCTGTTGAGATCGGGAATGCCTTTTTTCCCCTGCCACTGAATCTTACAGCCACAGTAGAACGAACCCGGCGCATCGGCGTTAATCGCCGCAGCAAAGGTTTTTGCCTGCTGAAAATTATTTTGATGATAGTTATTCAGGTTCAGGGCGTCAGCGGCGGGTGCGAACAGCAGCGCAACCGCCAGACTTATTATGCGAGACATATTCCAGCTTCTACCTAATATGAAAAAGGGCGGCAGGTTAACAGAATGTGGAATAGTGCGGAATGGGGAGTGTTCTCAGGAGGCGATAAACTCCCCTGCGATCAGCAGGCTGCCACAGTGCACACAGCGATATTCACTCTCTTTGCGCAGCACCCGATTGTGGCGGCGCACCGTCAGCTGATGTTGCTGACACTGACAGCGGTAAGCAAAGGTCTTGCTGCGCACGGAGGCTATCTCAAACTGATGGGTGCGTCGTGCCGGAACACCCAGCACAGTCTCCATCATCCACTTCCACTCTTTACCGTGGGGGGCGACGCGACCGAACTGCTTCCAGACCAGCAGATGCGCCAGCTCGTGCGGCACTACTTCATCGATAAATGCCTGCTGGTTTTCCAGCAGCAGCACCGGATTGATGCGGATCTCCCAGGACGCCAGCCAGGCGGTACCCGCCGCCGTCCCACGCTGCTGGTAGAGCAGTTTCGGTTCCGGGTAGGCGGTTTTCAGTGCCTGATTTGCACGTTCAAGCGACTGGCGCAGTGAACGCATCACAGCCTGCTGCAGGGCAATGGGGAGACGAGAAGTTTTCATGGTGCTCAGAATAATCGCCGCCGTGCAGGAACTCAACGCTGGCAACCTCCGGCGCGGTTCTGGCGGGGAGGAAAATTCTGGTTTAAATATGGTTATGGCGTTTTTTAGAATATCCTATTGATAATATTCACCGCAGAGTGGATGAATGAGAAGCGAACGGCACAGAGCAGGGATAAGGCAATGAAAAATAATGATAACGTCAGGAAACAACGGATTGTGCTGGTGACGGATCTGATGGCCGGTCGGGGGGGAATGGAAAATGTCACCGGTCAGTTGATCACGGCTCTGAATGCGGAGCCCGGCACCGAAGCGGGGCTGTTTATTATTAACAGCGGAGAGGAGAGCCAGTCCCGCGCCTGGACCGCCAATGCCGTTCTGGCAGAGAGCCTCTGCACGCTGCGGAATAAGAAGATAAAAAATCTTATTCACACGCTGAGAATGGCCGCCTTCTTTCGTCGCTATCAGCCCGATCATATCCTGACGCTTAACACCATTCCCTGCCTGATGACGCGCCGGGCCATTACGCTTTCAGGGCGTAAAATCGTCCTGTCGAGCTGGATGCACCTGCCACCGCGTGAACGGTATCGTCCCCATTATCTGCTGCGGGCCGAGCACCATTTTGCCATCAGTAATCAGATCAAAGAGCAACTGGTGGAGTTAGGCGCACGCGCCAATGACGTTGACGTCATCTACAACCCCATCAGGCGCAATGATGTCGTTATCGGCAGACCGCAGGGGCTGAAGTTTCTCTATATCGGTCGCGTCCATTTTCAGCGGCAGAAACAGCTTAAAGATCTTTTTGATGCGTTAAAGCATCTGGATGCGCCGTGGACGCTGGAGATTGTGGGTGACGGGGAAGACCTGAAGCAGTGTCAGCACTACGTGGCGCAACTTGGGATTCAGGATCGCATTACCTGGCATGGCTGGCAGGAGAACGCCTGGGAGTATGTCCGCCACCATATTAAACAGGTTACCTGTCTGCTTATGACCTCCAACTTTGAAGGCTTCCCGCTGATCCTGCTGGAGGCGATGTCGCGTGGCGTTTATTGCGTGTCATCCGACTGTATCAGCGGCCCGTCAGAAATTATTCAGAACGGAATCAATGGTCAGCTCTATCCCACCAATGACAGCATGGCGCTGGCCGCTATTCTCAATGCCATGAGCGGGGATTTTCACTTCCCCGACCATCAGGTCATTAAAGCGAGCATCACCGGTTTTTATGAGGAAAATTATATGAAGCACCTGATGAGTGTGTTTAACCGCCTTACTGAGGTTAAGCATGACGAATAAAATCAGTCGCAATGGATTAACGATAATGGTTAATTTTTCAGTCATTGCGCTCTGCCTGGCGCTGTCACTGAATATGTTTGTCACCGGCCTGCCGCAAAAAATATTCTATCTGGTCTCTTATCTCTCCGTCGCATCCATCCTGTATGGCGTAGCGCGCAGGCGAATAGACTTTAAAGAAAATGGTTTTTATCTCGCCCTGTTTGCTGTGCTGATTATTTTCGCCCTGATCCGTCTCTTCTGGGCGATACATGTGAAAGGAATCGACACTGCGCCCTCAACCGATGCCATGACCAATATCGGCAATTATCTGTTGGGGGCGAAGCGGCTGCTACTCGGCGCTTTTGTGCTGCTCAGTCTGGCAATTTATGGGCATCGGGTCTCCACAACCACGCTCCGTATCGGAAGAGGGTTAATCCTTGTCGGACTGCTGATTACGCTGGGCTTTGGTATCCACGAGCATCTCTACACCGAGAATATCCGCATCAAACTCACCACCGAAGCGGCCTCGATGTCCTCGTATATGATTCTGTTTATCTACTGTGCCTGGCTGTGGCTGAGCCGCTTTGAGACACATGCATACTGGAAGGTGGCCGATGTCGTTGTGCTGGCCGTGACCTTTGCCTTGCTCTACCTCTGCGGTACCCGCGTGACCCTCATTGCGATGATTGCTGTGGGGCTGCTGTTCCTGGTGCAGACTTATCGGCTGTC
The DNA here is from genome assembly GCF_051136265.1 of Candidatus Pantoea rara. NCBI lineage: Bacteria > Pseudomonadati > Pseudomonadota > Gammaproteobacteria > Enterobacterales > Erwiniaceae > Pantoea > Candidatus Pantoea rara. The sequence goes on from NZ_CP194942.1 coordinate 762,821, forward strand.
GCTGCTGACTAACTGGCGGATCAGCGCTCTGCTGGTGGGCGTGCTGGCGGTGCTGATTCTGATGACCAGCAACCGCTGGGTGGAAGGGATGCAGGATATTGAGAACTACGGCTCAAACAGCTCGACCTCGCTGGGCGCACGTGTGGCTATCTGGGGCGGGGCGGTTAACTTTATTGAGCATCATGGCGGCGGCTTTACGACACCGGATGCACGCACCACCGAGGCGCGTCAGTTCATCATGGCGCACTATCCCCTCAACGTTGAAGGCTACACCAATGTCAAATACAACATGCATAACGAGTTTCTGGAAGTGACCACGCTGCAGGGCTGGCTGGGCACGCTGTCGCTGGCGCTGATCTATCTGACGGTGCTGACAGGCGTGCTGAAGAAGTGCGATCTGCGCGGCGTAGCGCTGCCGATGCTGGGGCTGTTTATCGCCGGATTGACCGATTCAGTGCTGCCTTATAATCAGACTGCTACCATCTTCATGATGGCGCTGGCGCTCTGCTGCATACGGCGGCCGCTGCCGGTGACGCGGGTGACGTCTGCATAGTGTTGGTCTGAACCAATAAAAACGGCGGGGTTTCCAGAGAAACCCCGCCGTTTTTTTTACCGCGTAATGTTAGTCGCGTGAACCGATGTCGCGCAGTTTCTTACCTGCCATCAGGTTACGTTCGATGTGTTCCAGCGAGACGTTTTTGGTCTCAGGAATCAGCATCACAGTCAGCAGGATGAAGAACAGGTTAAGCAGTCCGTAGACCCAGAAGGTGTTCGCGTTGCCCAGCGTATTCAGCATGGTCAGGAAGGTCGCACCTACGATCATGTTCGCGATCCAGTTGGTGGTCGTGGAGACAGTGATACCGAAATCGCGGCCTTTCAGCGGCTGAATTTCGGAACAGAGTACCCAGATCAACGGACCGGCTGACATGGCAAAACCGACGATGAACATCAGCAGCATACCGACCGCGAAGTACTGTGCACCCGCTGAGTGAATGCCGAAGTGCAGCATCGTGCCCAGCACGCCCATACCGGCTGCCATCACCATAAAGCCGAGGATCAGGGTAGGTTTACGACCCCAGCGATCCACCAGACCAATAGCAATGAAGGTCGCCAGTACGTTGACCAGACCCACAATTACCGTGCCCCACATCTGCTGGGTGGTATTGGTGAAGCCCGCAATTTCAAAGATTTTTGGCGCGTAGTACATGATGACGTTCATGCCGGTAAACTGCTGCATCACCTGCAACAGAATGCCGAGGTAGACCGCGCGACGGAAGTGGCTGCTGCTGGTGAACAGACCCCAGCCAGATTGCTTGACCTTCAGGCTCTCACGAATCTCTTCCAGCTCACGTTTTGCCTGTTCGCTGGTGTCACGCAGGCGATCCAGGACGCGTTGTGCATCGCGGAAGTTGCCTCGCGCCGCCAGCCAGCGTGGGCTGTTTGGCAGGAAGAAAACACCGACCAGCAACAGAAGTGCCGGAATAGTGATGATGCCCAGCATCCAGCGCCAGTTGCCGGTAAAGCTGAAGGCCGTATCGGTAAGGTAAGCACCCAGGATACCGATGGTGATCATCAGCTGGTAAAGCGAAATCATACTGCCGCGAATTTTTTCCGGCGCGATCTCAGAAAGATAAAGCGGGGCGGTATAAGAGGCGATACCGACAGCCAGGCCCAGCAGAACGCGGGCGCTGATCAGCATTTCCGGGTTTGGTGACATCGCTGACCAGAGTGAACCGATGACGAACAGAATCGCACCAGCCATCAGGCTTTTCTTACGGCCCAGGCGGGATGACATCCAGCCGCTGCCGATAGCACCGACCGCCGCACCAAACATCATGGAACTGACGATCCACTCCTGCTGATGAGGGGTGACGTTAAAGTCCTTTGCGATAAACGGCAGAGCACCGGCGATGACGCCGATATCCAGACCGAACAGCAGTCCCGCAAGGGCCGCCAGAAAGCAGACAAATAAGGTCATCGCCTTATTTGAAGTTCTGCTTTTGTGTGTATTGCCAGGCATTTTAGCCTCCAGGTTTATCCATCATTGTTTTTATCAATGTTAAAAAACCTTTTGCGGGAAAAAAGTGAGCCTGATCACATCAGTGTAATCGTTTACACACGCTGAAACCCTGAAATTCAGCATATTTTTCCCGGAAAGATTAATTAACCAGTGAGGTATAGCACTCATTAAGTTTCTGACAATGGTCTATTTAGTGGCTATCAGACGACGCTGAAAATAACGCATTTTCAGCATAATAACTACGTGCGTTAATTCCTAAATATCGGATAAACAAAGCATTTCAATTTGTAATCGTTAACATTTCGTCGTCAGAAAAAGCGAAAGGAATTGTAGTTGAGAATTGAAAATTTGCTGCAGAGTGAAGGAGATGCCGGAAAGATTCGTTTTTTCCATCGCCGGGCGCGCGCTGAAAACGGTGCGGTCAGCTCTTTCTGGACGATGGCGTAAGCAAAAATTCTCCGGTTAGCATTGGGGCTGAAAAGGCAATAAAAAACCCCGCCGCAGGGGCAGGGTTTTTATCATTAGCCGCTGACCTTACAGGCCAGCAGCTTCACGCAGCAGGGCCGCTTTGTCGGTTTTTTCCCACGGGAAGTGTTCACGACCAAAGTGACCATAAGCCGCGGTCTCTTTATAGATTGGGTGCAGCAGATCCAGCATCTGAATCAGACCGTATGGACGCAGGTCGAAGAACTCGCGTACCAGCAGGGTCAGCTGTTCAGTTGAAACTTTCTCGGTGCCGAAGGTTTCCACCATGATGGAAGTCGGTTCAGCGACGCCGATAGCGTAGGAGACCTGGATTTCACAACGGTCAGCCAGGCCGGCGGCCACGATGTTTTTCGCCACATAACGCGCCGCATAGGCTGCAGAGCGGTCAACTTTGGAAGGATCTTTACCCGAGAACGCACCGCCACCGTGACGCGCCATACCGCCGTAGGTGTCCACAATGATTTTACGACCGGTCAGACCGCAATCGCCCATCGGGCCGCCGATCACAAAGCGACCAGTTGGGTTGATGTGAAATTTGGTTGAGGCGCTCAGCCATTCTGCTGGCAGAACCGGCTTGATGATCTCTTCCATCACCGCTTCCTGCAGATCTTTCTGGCTGATGGATTCGGCGTGCTGTGTAGAAAGCACGACTGCATCGATACCCACGATTTTGCCATCGTCATACTGGAAAGTGACCTGGCTCTTGGCATCGGGACGCAGCCACGGCAGAGTACCATTTTTACGCACTTCAGCCTGACGCTGAACCAGACGGTGCGCATAGGTCACGGGCGCAGGCATCAGCACGTCTGTTTCATTGGTGGCATAGCCGAACATCAGACCCTGGTCACCCGCGCCCTGTTCCAGCGGATCGGTGCGGTCAACCCCCTGGTTGATATCCTGAGACTGTTTACCAATCGCGCTCAGTACCGCGCAGGAGTTGGCATCAAAGCCCATATCGGAATGAACATAGCCGATTTCACGTACGGTCTGACGGGTGATCTCTTCGATATCGACCCATGCGCTGGTGGTGATTTCACCGCCAACCAGCACCATACCGGTTTTAACGTAGGTTTCGCAGGCCACGCGTGCTTTAGGATCCTGTTCCAGGATTGCATCCAGCACAGCATCGGAAATCTGGTCGGCGATTTTATCGGGATGTCCTTCTGATACGGACTCGGACGTAAAAAGGTGTTTAGCCATTCTGTTCTTTACCTTAAATATGGTTTGAGTTCGACTGCATAGCGCCAGTGAGGTTGTCTGACCTGACGCCCCTTCAGGCAAAGCCGCGAGCAGTGAGGTGTATCAGCACAGCAGGCTGACACCGCCTGGATAATAACCTGTTTAGATGGAAAACCATCTGGACGGCTATTTTAGGATAGAGGGTAAACCAATTACCAGCCCTTTTTCTGTTTCGGCGCTTAACCTGTAATCGTTATCGGCATAATTTGCTGACACTCCACGCAATTCCCGGATAATATTTTTGCATTTTAGGGCTGTAAACTGTATAAAACGCCGCTGCTTCGATAGCAGCAGCAAGGATGACGCCACTGTTTGCGTCGCGCCTGTCAGACTCTGGTCTGGCTTTCACCCAGGTTGTTTTCCATGTGCCGCTGGCATATGCGGAGGTGATACAAGTAATGAACCACGCTTTTTCTTCTTTCGGTTCTTCGCGCTGCGACGCTGCGCTGGCTCTCTCCTGCCTCCCATCTGTTTCTTTTTCCTGCCGACACTATGTCCGATGCGGTAATTTTACCGACACAGGCGCAGGCTAATCTTTATCTCTGTTCGACCCGTTTTGTCTCTTCTCTGCGTCCGCGCAGCGGAACGACGCAGGTTATCCATGGTCAATACCAGACAGTTAAATGTTCTCTGTTTAAACGGAAATGGCCAGGGTGTTTTACACTTAACTCTCATGCGTGAATCGCGCTGACGGCAACGTCAGGTGAACAGGACAATGCGTTTAATGTGGCAACAGGTTTTCAGATTAGCGGCCATAAAGCCGGTTAACAGTTTTATCTTTCAACGGAAAATTGAGGTTCGCGATGTCTGACGACATGAAGAATATCAAAGGTTCGTCAGCTGGCGAACAGGGTGCACTCCGCTCCATGCAGGAGGTTGCAATGAACGATCAGGATGCGAGTAAAATGTTGCGAACCTACAACATCGCCTGGTGGGGCAACAACTATTACGACGTTAACGAACTGGGCCACATCAGTGTCTGCCCCGATCCGGACCGTCCGGACGTGCGCGTCGACTTAGCCCGCCTGGTTAAAGAGCGCGAAGCACAGGGCCAGCGTTTGCCTGCCTTGTTCTGCTTCCCACAGATTCTGCAACACCGTCTTCGCTCGATTAACGCCGCCTTTAAACGTGCGCGTGAATCTTACGGCTACAAAGGCGACTACTTCCTGGTTTACCCGATCAAAGTTAACCAGCACAAACGCGTCATCGAATCGCTGATCCACTCGGGCGAACCGCTGGGACTGGAAGCCGGCTCGAAAGCAGAGCTGATGGCCGTACTGGCGCACGCCGGTCAGACCCGCTCAGTGATCGTTTGCAACGGCTATAAAGACCGCGAATATATTCGTCTGGCGCTGATCGGCGAGAAGATGGGCCACAAGGTCTATCTGGTGCTGGAGAAGATGACGGAAGTGCGGCTGGTGCTGGAAGAAGCGGAGCGTCTGAATGTGGTGCCGCGTCTCGGTATCCGTGCGCGTCTGGCTTCACAGGGCTCCGGTAAATGGCAGTCGAGTGGCGGCGAAAAGTCGAAGTTTGGCCTGTCAGCGACCCAGGTGCTGAAGCTGGTTGAGATCATGCGTGAAGCCGGTCGCATCGACAGCCTGCAGCTGCTGCACTTCCATCTGGGCTCGCAGATGTCCAATATCCGCGACATCGCTACCGGCGTGCGTGAGTCGGCGCGTTTCTACGTCGAACTGGCGAAGCTGGGCGTTAACATCAAATGCTTCGACGTCGGCGGCGGTCTGGGCGTCGATTACGAAGGAACGCGCTCGCAGTCTGACTGCTCGGTCAACTATGGCCTGAATGAGTATGCCAACAATGTGATCTGGGCGATTGGTGCAGCCTGTGATGAGCACGGTCTGGAGCATCCGACGGTGATTACCGAGTCGGGTCGTGCTGTGACCGCGCACCACACGGTGCTGGTTTCCAATATCATTGGTGTGGAGCGTAACGAGTTCAGCGAACCTGAAACGCCGGATGCGGATGCGCCGCGCCCGATCCTCAGCATGTGGGAAACCTGGCAGGAGATGCATGAGCCAAGCACCCGCCGTTCGCTGCGTGAATGGCTGCACGACAGCCAGATGGATCTGTTTGATATCCATACCGGCTACTCGTCTGGCACCTACGATCTCAAGCAGCGTTCATGGGCTGAGCAGCTCTATCTGAGCATCTGCCACTATATTCAGCAGCATCTCGATCCCAGCAACCGTGCGCACCGTCCGATCATCGACGAGCTGCAGGAGCGGATGGCGGATAAGATCTACGTTAACTTCTCGCTGTTCCAGTCCATGCCGGATGCCTGGGGTATCGATCAGCTGTTCCCGGTACTGCCGCTGGAAGGGCTGAACAAGAAACCGGAGCGCCGCGCCGTGCTGCTCGACATCACCTGTGACTCTGATGGCACCATCGATCACTACGTGGATGGCGACGGTATCGCAACTACCATGCCGATGCCGGAATATGACCTGGATAACCCGCCAATGTTGGGCTTCTTCATGGTCGGGGCTTATCAGGAAATTCTGGGCAACATGCACAACCTGTTCGGTGACACCGAAGCGGTGGATGTCTACGCACGCGAAAATGGCGATGTGGAAGTGCAGCTTTCTGATGAAGGCGACACCGTGGCGGACATGCTGCGCTACGTGCAGCTTGATCCCAACGAGCTGATGGCGCTGTTCCGTAATCAGGTGCAGGCGTCCGATCTCGACGAAGAGCTGCGCGCGCAGTTCCTGGAAGAGTTTGAGAGTGGCCTTTACGGATACACCTATTTAGAAGATGAGTAATCGGCCCGGGCAGCCCGCAATCGCATATTGCAGTTGCCGTTAACTATGTCGATAATCTGACTCACTCAATCCCTTCCTCGTCGGGCCTAACGACGCGGAGGGGATTTTTTTTATCTCAGCCTGATGGCTTGCGGGCCTGGCCCGACTTACGCACATAGAGAGAGAGCAATTATGTATAACACGCTTGGCAATCAGTACGACAACTCCCTGGTTTCTAACGCCTTTGGTTTCATGCGTTTTCCGCTGAATTTCCAGCCTTACGACAGCGACGCCGAATGGGTTATCACCGGCGTGCCGTTTGATGCTGCAACATCGGGTCGTCCGGGCAGCCGCCTGGGTCCGGGCGCGATTCGTCAGATCTCCACCAATCTGGCCTGGGAAGGCTGCCGCTGGCCGTGGGATTTCGACCTGCGTCAGCGTCTGAACGTCGTGGATTGCGGCGATCTGGTTTACGCCTTTGGTGATTCGCAGGATCTCTCCGACAAGTTACAGGCCCACGCTGAAAAACTGCTGGCCAATGGTAAACGCATGATGACCTTTGGCGGCGACCACTACGTTACGCTGCCACTGCTGCGTGCCCATGCGAAACACTTCGGCAAGATGGCCCTGGTGCACTTTGATGCGCATACCGACACTTACTCCAACGGCCCGACCTTCGACCACGGCACCATGTTCTTCACCGCGCCGAAAGAGGGGCTGATTGATCCACAGCATTCTGTGCAGATCGGTATCCGTACCGAATTCGACAAGAGCCTGGGCTTCAACGTGCTGGATGCGGCGCAGGTCAATGATCGCAGCGTTGACGATATCCTCGCCGAAGTGAAACGCACTGTCGGCGATCTGCCGATCTATCTGACCTTCGACATTGACTGTCTGGATCCGGCGCATGCGCCTGGCACCGGCACACCGGTGATTGGCGGCCTGACCACCGATAAAGCGACCAAGCTGATTCGTGGCCTGCAGGGTATGAACATTGTCGGCATGGATCTGGTGGAAGTGGCGCCGGGTTACGATCACGCTGACCTGACCGCGCTGGCGGCGGCGACGCTCGCGCTGGATATGCTGCATGTTCAGGCTGCAAACAAAGGTTAATCCCGTTAAGAGCCTGCCGGATTAATCCGGCAGGCTCTGCGCTGCCGGCAAATGCGGCACAGCACCCGTAACGACCTCCATCCGCTTTCCCCCTCCAGATCGTTTCCTCTGTGACAGCGCATGCGCCTCAGGCGTAACCGCGCATCAGCAACTAAACTGACAGATATCAATTCTTAACGTGGAGGCAATGATGGGCTTTCTTGATGAACTGGCGGGATCGTTGCAGGGTAATCAGAGTGATGGGCATTTGCCCGGACAACTGCAGGCGGTCTGGCACTGGGTGCAGGAGCAGGGCGGTATTGAAGTGCTGCTGCAAAAATTCCAGCAGGGCGGGCTGGGTGAGGTGTTTGGCTCGTGGATCGGCACTGGAAGTAATCAGCCGGTAGAACACAGCGACATCCACTCTGCGTTTGGGCAGGCTGAACTGCAGTCACTGGCGGATAAGCTGGGAACCGACGTTAAGGGCGCAGCGGGCACGCTGGCGGTCATTCTGCCGCAGCTGATCGACAAAATGTCGCCCCAGGGGCATATGGATGAGGCGTCACTGCACGAGAACAAACTCGATTTAGGTTCGATGGTGGATCAGATATTCAAACGGTAGGTCTGTGATGCTGACCTGACCGGCACGACAGGCGCATGCACCGTGCATGCGCCTGCATTATGCGTTACTTCGCGTCAGCAGCAATGCGCTCACGGATGTGCGCGGCACGCGCTTCAGAAGCCGGGTGCGAGTCAAACATTGAACTCTGACGACCCTGTTCCAGTTTCGCCAGTTTTTCGAAGCTGGTCACCAGACCCTCTGGATTGATGTTGCGCTTCTTCATCAGATCGTAAGAGTAGTCATCTGCCTGCGATTCCTGAGTCTGGGAGAACTGAGCATTAACCAGCTTTTCACCCATTTCACCCAACTGCGACTGTGACAGTGAACCGATTACGCCGCCCACTGAGGCCGCTGCCGTGCGGGCGGCGGTCGTGGCATACGCCAGCTGCATTGCTTTACGCGTATGGCCTAACGCCACGTGGCCCATCTCATGGCCCAGCACGCCTTCCACTTCATTGTCGGTCATCATATCCATCAGACCGCTGTAAACGCGGATGCAGCCGTTTGCCATCGCCCAGGCGTTGACATCTTTAGTCTGATAAACCTTATAGTTCGCGGGAACCCCGTTGATGTTGTCGCCCAGCGCGGCCGCGATCTTGTTCAGACGCTGCTGATACTCGCTGTTGGCTGGCGCAAGCTGATTATCTTTGTCCATCTGCTCACAGGATTTATCGCTCAGAAGCTTTACCTGATCGTCGCTCAGGCTATAAGCCTGATACGCCTGCGCGCCAGATTGCATCAGCGCATTATTGTCTAAACCCTGACAACCGCTGAGCATTGCCGTCAGGCCAAGTGCTAACACCATTTTTTTGGTTTTCATGCTGTATCCCATCCATAACAAGGTAAGAAAAACAAACACCTGAAACACACTCAGATGAATAAACGATTTGGTTATAGCGTGCCAGTCTGCACTTTGCTAGCAGACCTCGCCGAAAAAGCCATACGAAGCGGTGACATTTAGCGTTTTACAACATGTACTTTTGACCTGACTTTCATGTACATTGATGGGCAACTTTTTCCTTGTTTTGCCCGATAACTCATTAATAACAATCAGTTAAGGTGCGAAGCATTAATCCGACCTGGAGTAGAAAATGCCCTCTCGTAAAGAGCTTGCCAACGCCATTCGTGCGTTAAGTATGGATGCAGTACAGAAAGCGAAATCGGGACATCCGGGTGCCCCAATGGGCATGGCGGACATCGCTGAAGTACTCTGGCGCGGCTACCTGAACCATAACCCAACCAACCCGCTGTGGGCTGACCGCGACCGTTTCGTGCTCTCTAACGGTCACGGCTCCATGCTGATCTACAGCCTGCTGCATCTGACCGGCTACGATCTGCCACTGAGCGAGCTGGAAAACTTCCGCCAGCTGCACTCAAAAACTCCAGGTCACCCTGAATATGGCTACACCGTGGGCGTTGAAACCACCACCGGTCCGCTGGGGCAGGGCATCGCCAACGCCGTCGGCTTCGCCATTGCTGAACGCACACTGGCCGCGCAGTTTAACCGTCCGGGTCATGACATCGTAGACCACAACACCTATGTCTTCATGGGTGATGGCTGCATGATGGAAGGTATTTCTCACGAAGTCTGCTCACTGGCGGGTACGCTGAAGCTGGGCAAACTGGTTGCGTTCTACGATGACAACGGTATTTCTATCGATGGTCACATTGATGGCTGGTTCACCGATGACACCGCTAAGCGCTTTGAAGCCTATGGCTGGCACGTGGTGCGCGGCGTTGATGGTCACGATGCAGATGCGATTGCTAAAGCGATCGACGAAGCGAAGCGCGTCAGCGACAAGCCTTCACTGCTGATGTGCAAAACAGTAATCGGCTTCGGTTCACCGAACAAAGCGGGCACCCACGATTCACACGGCGCACCGCTGGGTGATGACGAAGTGGCACTGACCCGCAAACAGCTGGGCTGGAACCACGCACCCTTCGTTATTCCTTCAGACATCTACGCTGAGTGGGACGCGAAAGAAGCAGGCAAGGCGAAAGAAGCTGCATGGGATGAGAAATTCGCTGCGTATGCGCAGGCACATCCTGAACTGGCCACCGAGTTCAAACGTCGCGTGAGCAACGAACTGCCTGCGAACTGGCAGGAAGAGTCGCAGAAATTCGTTGAGCAGCTGCAGGCGAACCCGGCGAAGATCGCCAGCCGTAAAGCCTCACAGAATGCTATCGAAGCCTTTGGTAAAATCCTGCCGGAATATCTGGGCGGCTCTGCCGACCTGGCACCGAGTAACCTGACTATCTGGTCTGGCTCTAAGCCTATCAACGAAGATGCGGCTGGTAACTACATCCATTACGGCGTACGCGAGTTCGGCATGACCGCCATCGCCAATGGCCTGGCGCTGCACGGCGGCTTCCTGCCTTACACCGCCACCTTCCTGATGTTCGTTGAATATGCGCGTAACGCAGCGCGTATGGCGGCACTGATGAAGATCCGTCAGATCATGGTCTACACCCACGACTCTATCGGTCTGGGCGAAGATGGCCCGACGCATCAGCCGGTAGAGCAGATGGCGAGCCTGCGTACCACACCAAACATGAGCCTGTGGCGTCCATGTGACCAGGTTGAATCCGCGGTGGCATGGAAATATGCCATCGAACGTCAGGATGGCCCGACGGCGCTGATCTTCTCCCGTCAGAACCTGGCGCAGCAGGAACGTGATGCTGCACAGCTGGCTAACGTGACGCGCGGTGGTTATGTGCTGAAAGATTGCGACGGTACGCCTGAGCTGATCCTGATCGCGACCGGTTCAGAAGTTGAACTGGCTGTCGGTGCCTGGGACAAACTCACCAGCGAAGGCCGCAAAGTGCGCGTGGTCTCTATGCCGTCAACCGATGCTTTCGACAAGCAGAGCGATGAGTACCGTGAATCTGTGCTGCCGAAAGCGGTCAGCGCTCGTGTTGCTATCGAAGCGGGCATCGCGGATTACTGGTTCAAATACACCGGCCTGAACGGTGCTATCGTGGGTATGACCAGCTTCGGCGAATCTGCTCCGGCTGATCAGCTGTTCGAGCTGTTTGGCTTCACCGTCGACAATGTGGTCGCGAAAGCGAAAGCGCTGCTGGCGTAAAAATCGGCCAGGCGGGCCTGCTCCCGTCTGGCAGTGAAACTAAAGGGACGAGCGTTTCGTCCCTTTTGCTATTTTATTCCTGCAGTAATAAACAATTCTGGCTTCAATTTGTGACGCAGATCCAAATTTAAGCAGTCAGATTGATCGCAATCATTCCTGTTATTCCTTCCTTCTATTATTCTGGCTGAACCGTTTCAGTTGCGGGGCGAACCGCCCTGATTTCGGACAATGCCGGGTAAGAATCTCCTGTACAAAGTGCAGTGAAACGCTCAGGCTAACGGCACGTTTTTTTCAGTCTGACGTGGCAGGAGAGAAATGACGGTACGGGTAGCGATAAATGGTTTTGGCCGGATTGGACGCAACGTCCTGCGTGCGCTCTATGAGACGGGCCGACGTGCAGAGATCACCGTCGTCGCGATTAACGAGCTGGCAGAAGCCACCGGTATGGCGCACCTGCTGAAATACGATACCAGCCATGGCCGTTTTGCTTTCGATGTCCGCCAGGAGCGTGATGTCATGTGGGTGGGGGGCGATACCCTGCGCATTTTGCACCGTGCAGAAATAGCCGATTTGCCGTGGCGTGAACTTGATGTGGATGTGGTGCTGGACTGCACCGGCGTCTATGGCTCACGGGCTGATGGCGAAGCCCATCTGCAGGCGGGTGCCAAAAAAGTGCTGTTCTCTCATCCCGGCGGAAACGATCTCGACGCCACCGTCGTGTTCGGCGTTAACCAGCAGGATCTCACCGCCAGCGACCGCATCGTTTCCAACGCTTCCTGTACCACGAACTGCATTATCCCGGTCATTAAACTGCTGGATGATGAGTTTGGTATCGAATCCGGCACTGTTACCACGATCCACTCGGCGATGCACGATCAGCAGGTGATCGACGCCTATCACAGCGATCTGCGCCGGACCCGCGCCGCCAGTCAGTCGATTATCCCGGTGGATACTCGCCTGGCGGCAGGCATTACCCGTATTTTTCCGAAATTCAACGATCGCTTTGAGGCGATAGCCGTTCGCGTCCCGACGATTAACGTGACGGCCATTGATCTCAGCGTCTCAGTGCATAACGCGGTAACAGCGTGTGACGTTAACACCTTGTTGCGAAGCGCGGCAGAAGGGGCATTTCGTGGTATAGTTGACTACACGGAATTACCGTTAGTCTCAGTAGATTTTAACCATGATCCGCACAGTGCCATTGTGGACGGAACACAAACGCGGGTCAGCGGTCAACACCTTATCAAGACACTGGTCTGGTGTGACAATGAATGGGGCTTTGCTAACCGAATGCTCGACACGACGTTAGCGATGGCCGCAAGCGGTTTCAGGTAAGACGCGGTTTGCGTCTGGCAAAACTTATGAGAATCAACGAGAGGATTCACCATGTCTGTAATTAAGATGACCGATCTGGATCTGGCGGGTAAACGCGTTCTGATCCGTGCCGATCTGAACGTACCAGTTAAAGAAGGTAAAGTGACGTCTGATGCACGTATCCGTGCTTCTCTGCCAACCATTGAAGCGGCGTTGAAACAGGGCGCGAAAGTAATGGTTACCTCTCACCTGGGTCGTCCGACCGAAGGTGAATACAACGAAGAGTTCTCGCTGCTGCCGGTAGTTAACTACCTGAAAGACAAGCTGAGCGGCACCACCGTCACCCTGGCAAAAGATTACCTCGATGGCGTTGAAGTCGGCGCTGGCGAACTGGTTGTGCTGGAAAACGTTCGCTTTAACAAAGGCGAGAAGAAAGATGACGAAGCACTGTCTAAAAAATATGCGGCCCTGTGCGACGTATTCGTGATGGACGCGTTTGGTACTGCACACCGCGCGCAGGCTTCTACCCACGGCGTTGGCAAATTTGCCCCTATCGCCTGTGCTGGTCCGCTGCTCTCAGCAGAACTGGAAGCACTGGGTAAAGTCATGAGCAACCCTGAGCGTCCGCTGGTGGCTGTCGTAGGCGGTTCTAAAGTCTCTACCAAATTTGACGTGCTGCAGTCTCTGGTCAAAATCGCGGATACCGTGATTGTAGGTGGCGGCATCGCAAACACCTTCGTGGCTATCGACAACAATGTCGGTAAGTCACTTTATGAACCCGACTTCGTTGAAGCGGCTAAGGGCCTGCGCGATCAGCACGGTATCCCGGTTCCAACTGACTCACGTGTCGGCACAGAATTCTCTGAAACTGCACCAGCAACCGTGAAAAAGGTTTCGGAAGTAGCGGATAACGAAGAGATTATGGACTTCGGCGATGAAACCGCTCAGGCCATGGCTGCCATCCTGAAGGATGCGAAAACCATCCTGTGGAACGGCCCGGTAGGCGTGTTTGAATTCCCTAACTTCCGTAAAGGCACCGAGATCGTGGCTAACGCCATTGCAGACAGCGATGCTTTCTCTGTTGCAGGCGGCGGCGATACCTTAGCGGCTATCGACCTGTTCGGCATCGAAGACAAAATTTCCTACATCTCTACCGGCGGCGGCGCGTTCCTTGAGTTCGTGGAAGGCAAAAAACTGCCTGCAGTTGCCATGCTGGAAGAGCGTGCGAAGCAGTAATCCTTTGGGGGCGATGCCTTGCGGTATCGCCTGAAGTCTTGCCCGTCTGGGCGTTTAAATCGACGTTCCTCAAGGGGAACAACGGTCACGAAACAGGACACAATCATGTCTAAAATTTTTGATTTCGTAAAACCCGGCGTTGTCACTGGTGATGACGTACAGAAGATCTTCAAAGTTGCGAAAGAGAACAAATTCGCACTGCCAGCCGTAAACTGCGTCGGCACCGACTCTATCAATGCAGCACTGGAAGCGGCGGCGAAAGTTAAAGCGCCAATCATCATCCAGTTCTCTAACGGTGGTGCTGCATTTATCGCCGGTAAAGGCTTCAAGACTGACAAACCACAGGGTGCGGCAATCTTCGGTGCTATCGCCGGTGCACACCACGTTCACCTGATGGCAGAGCAGTACGGCGTGCCGGTTATCCTGCATACTGACCACTGCGCTAAGAAACTGCTGCCGTGGATCGACGGTCTGCTGGACGCGGGTGAAGAGTACTTCCAGAAAAACGGTAAGCCACTTTTCTCTTCTCACATGATCGACCTGTCAGAAGAGTCACTGGAAGAAAACATCGAAATCAGCAGCAAGTACCTGGCGCGCATGGCGAAACTCGACATGACGCTGGAAATCGAGCTGGGCTGCACCGGTGGTGAAGAAGATGGCGTTGATAACAGCCATATGGACGCATCTGCCCTTTACACTCAGCCAGAAGATGTGAACTACGCATACGAAAAACTGAATGCTATCAGCCCGCGCTTCACCATTGCGGCCTCATTCGGCAACGTACACGGCGTTTATAAGCCAGGTAACGTGAAACTGACCCCAACCATTCTGCGTGATTCACAGAAATATGTATGTGAAAAACATGGTCTGCCGCACAACGCGCTGGACTTCGTTTTCCACGGCGGTTCAGGTTCTTCAGCTGCAGAAATCGAAGAGTCTATCAGCTACGGCGTGATCAAGATGAACATCGATACCGATACCCAATGGGCAACCTGGGACGGCATCCTGCAGTACTACAAAAAGAACGAAGGCTATCTGCAATCGCAGCTGGGTAATCCGGAAGGCGCCGACAAACCAAACAAAAAATACTACGACCCACGTGTCTGGCTGCGTTCTGCCCAGGCCTCTATGGTGGTGCGTCTGGAGCAGGCTTTCAAAGAGCTTAACGCTGTCGACGTTCTGTAACTGACGTTTAGTTACCGTACAAAAAAGGCCCGAAAGGGCCTTTTTTTTGACCTTTTTTTGCCTGATTTGCGTCAAAAGTCATGCAGGATTGGCACGCTGGCATTTATTGTTTACCCTTTTGTCAGGGATTGTCAGAGCGGTTCTGACAATATGTTGTTACTTCCCTTGGGAATTTAATTACAGGACGGTTCCATGCAGGATACGGGTATGTTTGATGAACTCAACAACGCAGGTAACTGGATAGTACGCAATCAGGAGCTCCTGATTAGCTATGCGGTCAACATTGTCGCAGCCATTGCGATTATCTTTGTGGGTATGATGATTGCACGCATCATCTCCAACGCCGCTAATCGTCTGCTGCTTGCGCGCCACATTGATACGACTGTTGCTGACTTTCTGTCGGCGCTGGTGCGCTACGGTATTATCGCATTCACACTTATCGCCGCACTCGGACGCATTGGTGTACAGACAACTTCGGTCATCGCAATCCTTGGTGCGGCCGGTCTGGCCGTGGGTCTGGCATTAAAGGATTCCCTGTCAAACCTTGCTGCTGGTGTGCTGCTGGTGATTTTCCGCCACTTCCGAACCGGTGAGTTTGTTGATCTGGGTGGGATCATGGGGACGGTAATGAACGTGCAGATCTTCTCCACAACGCTCAAGTCAGCTGATGGCAAGCGAGTGGTGGTGCCGAACGGTAAAATTCTTGCCGGAAACATCGTTAACTTTTCGCGTGAGCCGGTACGCCGCAATGAATTTATTATCGGCGTCTCCTACGATGCAGATGTTGATCAGGTTCTGACGCTGCTGCGGGAAGTCGTAGAAGCAGATGAGCGTGTATTAAAAGAGATGGGTATCCAGATTGGGCTTAATGAGTTAGCCGCATCCTCAATGAATTTTGTCGTGCGCTGCTGGAGCAACAGTGGAGACCTGCAGAACGTCTACTGGGACCTGATGAAGAACTTCAAGCGTACGCTGGATGGTAAAGGGATTGGTATTCCTTATCCGCAGATGGACGTGCATCTGCACCGCGTCAGACAGTCGGATGCACCTACGCCAGAGACACAGCCGCAGTAACGATTTTAATGGGCGGCATCGGTCGCCCATTAATTCTGCTAATCGCAGATTAATTTTTTCAATTTCCGCTAATCATTCCCTCTCTTTATACTTCCCCCACATCTGACCATGTGAGGAAAAAATCCAGTGATATCTCTCTACTTTCAGGGGCTTGCTCTGGGTGCTGCACTGATCCTGCCGCTGGGGCCGCAGAACGCTTTTGTGATGAATCAGGGCATAAAGCGCCAGTATCATCTTTTGACGGCGGCACTTTGCTCGCTGAGCGATATTCTGCTGATATGCGCTGGCATCTTTGGCGGTAGCGCGCTGCTTAGCCAGTCTCCGCTGCTATTGATGATGATTACCTGGGCGGGCGTGGCTTTTCTGGTCTGGTATGGCTGGGGAGCGCTGCGAAGCGCCTTTCGTGGCGACGCCGCTCTGGTGGATGGCGAGCCGTTAAAGCACAGCAGAGGACGTATTATTGCGACGCTGCTGGCGGTGACCTGGCTTAACCCGCACGTTTATCTCGACACCTTTGTGGTGCTCGGGAGTCTTGGCGGTCAGTTGCCGACCACCACGGCGCGTCAGTGGTTCGCGCTGGGTACTATCAGCGCGTCGATTCTCTGGTTCTTCGGTCTGGCCCTGCTGGCTGCGTGGCTCTCACCGCGCCTGCGCACCGCGAAAGCACAGCGCATTATTAACCTGCTGGTAGGTGCTGTGATGTGGTTTATCGCCCTGCAGCTGGCGCGCCAGGGCATTGCTGGTTTTTGATCCCAGCCTCGATCCGTGGCAGTAATTGCCGCGCTGCGGGCGAACTTTTGCCATAATGACCACTCAAAGCATGGCGCATACCCATGCGCTTTTGGGCTTCGCCGGTTGGAAGCCGTCATAGTGACCTTTTCAAGGAGGACTTTCATGAAACTGAAAGCATTGGCTCTGGCCGCAATCATGAGCGCTGGCGTATTGCCTGGCGTACACGCTGATGAGTTACCGAACGGACCGCACGTGGTGACCTCAGGCAAGGCAACGGTCGATGCCCGTCCCGATATCGCAACGCTCTCTATCGTGGTGAACGTGTCATCAAAAGATGCCGCAGATGCGAAGAAGCAGGCGGATAGCCGCGTTGCGCAATATTTCGATTTTCTGCAGAAAAACGGTATTGAGAAGAAAGACATCGATGCGGCTAACCTGAGCACGCAGCCAGAGTACGATTACACCAAAGAGGGTAAATCGGTACTGAAAGGCTATCGTGCGGTGCGTCAGGTACAGGTCACCCTGCGTCAACTGGACAAGCTGAATGATCTGCTGGACGGGGCGCTGAAGTCCGGTCTGAATGAAGTGCGCAGCGTCGAGTTGGGCGTGGCAAACCCGGAGAGCTACAAAGAGCAGGCACGTAAAGCCGCGATTAAAAACGCGACTCAGCAGGCATCTGAACTGGCTGAAGGCTTTAACGCGAAGCTGGGATCGATTTACAGCATTCGTTATCAGGTCGCCAACTATCAGCCGATGCCAATGAACCGCATGTATAAAGCGGCTGCAGCGGCAGATACCACGGCTCAGGAGACCTATGATCAGCAGAGCATCAACTTTGACGATCAGGTTGATGTAGTGTTTGAAATCAAGCCCAATACGCCATAATGCAAAACGGGGCTGATGCCCCGTTTTTGTTTTCAGGCTGCGACATGATCCTGACGCAGCACCCGATGCCCATGCGCAATCAGCGCATCGGTCACCCGACGCATTAACCGGCTTTCCGGCGCAAAGCGATGCCAGTAGAGCATCCGGCGCTGATACAAACCCGGCGTCAAATCAATTAACTCACCGCTCGCCAGCTCACGCTCAATCTGCAGATGCGGGATCATACAGCAGGTCGAACCCTGCCGGGCCATCTGCACAAAGGCCTCAGAAGAGTTCACGATGTG
Organism: Candidatus Pantoea rara; assembly: GCF_051136265.1. NCBI lineage: Bacteria > Pseudomonadati > Pseudomonadota > Gammaproteobacteria > Enterobacterales > Erwiniaceae > Pantoea > Candidatus Pantoea rara. The sequence continues at coordinate 780,835 of NZ_CP194942.1, forward strand.
ACAGGGTACGCTGCCCGGTGAAAGATCAAAGTTCTGTTGCAGGAAGGCCTGATGCATATCATCAAGATGGTCAAACGCCACCGCAGGCGCTTTTAGCAGGGCAGAGCGGGTGACGCCGTTCGGGAAGAAGCGATCGGCAAAGTCGCGTGACGCCACAAACAGGTAGTCGAGCGCACCGAGCTGATCCACCAGACAACTTGGCAGCGGCTGCGGCTGAATACTCACTGCACCCACCACTTCACCCCGGCGCAGACGCTCCTGGGTGCGGGTTTCATCTTCGACCTGCAGATTAAGGCGGACGGGAGAATCAGCCAGCACATCTTTCAGCGCAGGCAACAACCAGGTCGCCAGACTGTCGGCGTTGACCGCCAGCGACAGCAGCAGTGGCGTGGTACCACTGTTCTCATCGCCCAGCCACTCCTCTTCCAGCAGCTCAACCTGATGCAGTAACGCCAGCAGTTTCTGACCCTGTTCGGTCGGACGCGGCGGCACGGTGCGCACCAGCAGCGGCTGCCCAAACAGGTTCTCCAGCTGCTTGATACGCTGTGAAACTGCCGACTGGGTGATACACAATTTTTGTGCGGCACGCTCAAATCCGCGTTCGCGGATCACTGAATCCAGCGCCTGAAGCGTTCGATAATCCGGGCGTTTCATTATTGTTCTCTCTCCTCAGGGTGGACGTCACTATGCCACAAAAGTGTCACCTGTGATGGCTCTCTTGTTTTTTGTGGGCTGGCTTCCAAAGCGATAAATCCACGGCGGTCAGCCGAGCATTTTCAGCAAGCCTTGTTTTATACTACGCGCACTTCGTTGTCGCACAGGTTTTAAACATACCATGACCCAGGATGAACTGAAAAAAGCCGTTGGCTGGGCTGCACTTGAGTACGTGCAGCCGGGCACCGTTGTTGGCGTAGGCACCGGATCTACCGCAGCACACTTTATTGATGCGCTTGCCACGGTCAGGCATCAGATCGAAGGTGCTGTCTCCAGCTCCGATGCCTCCACCCAGAAGCTGAAAAGCCTGGGCATTCAGGTGTTCGATCTGAACGAGCTTGATGTGCTGTCGGTGTACGTTGATGGCGCGGATGAGATCAACCCACAGATGCAGATGATCAAAGGCGGTGGCGCAGCGCTGACGCGTGAAAAGATCGTGGCTGCGGTGGCAGAGACCTTTATCTGTATCGCTGACGCTTCAAAAGAGGTGGATGTGCTGGGCCGTTTCCCGCTGCCGGTTGAAGTGATTCCGATGGCGCGCAGCTATGTGGCGCGTCAGCTGGTGAAAATGGGGGGCTTACCGGAGTATCGTCAGAACGTGGTCACAGACAACGGCAACATTATTCTCGATGTGCATAATCTGCGTATTCTCGACCCGATTGAGCTGGAAAAAACTATCAACGCCTTACCTGGCGTGGTCACCGTGGGCCTTTTTGCTGCGCGCGGAGCCGATATCGCGTTAATTGGCGGGCCTGATGGGGTGAAAACCATCAAAAAATGATCTGTCTGGCGCTGTAAAGGCGCCGGTTATTTCTGCCTGCAAATCATCTTTTCTCGCGCCGGTGAAATTTGGTGACTTATGTCACATAAGCGTCATCGGCAGTGGGTTCGTTCTCTCATCTCCGCCGACCTCATGATTTTGTCCGGCAATGTGCGGCTGTCAGCCGTTGCCGTGCTGGCTGCCGGGCAATCGTTTGTATTGCCGGACGCGATTTTTTTGATATTTTGACAGAAGGCTGGCTTATGGTAGTCCTCATTGAATGCTGAATAGGATCGGGAAATGGCAAAGGTATCACTGGAAAAAGATAAGATTAAGTTCCTGCTGGTGGAAGGTGTCCATCAGAGCGCGCTAGAGAACCTGCGGGCTGCAGGCTATACCAACATCGAATTCCACAAGGGCGCGCTGGACTCCGATGCGTTAAAAGCATCGATCCGCGATGCGCACTTCATTGGTATCCGTTCCCGCTCCCAGCTCACTGAAGAGATTTTTGCGGCGGCTGAGAAGCTGGTCGCTGTTGGCTGTTTCTGTATCGGTACCAACCAGGTTGATCTTCAGGCTGCTGCCAGCCGGGGGATTCCGGTGTTCAATGCGCCATTCTCGAATACCCGTTCGGTTGCGGAGCTGGTGATTGGTGAGATGCTGCTGATGCTGCGTGGCATCCCGGAAGCGAATGCGAAAGCGCACCGAGGCATCTGGAACAAGATTGCCAAAGGCTCATTTGAAGCGCGTGGCAAAAAGCTGGGTATCATCGGTTACGGTCATATCGGCATGCAGCTGGGCGTACTGGCAGAAAGTCTGGGTATGCATGTTTTTTTCTACGACATTGAAAACAAGCTGCCGCTGGGTAATGCCACGCAGGTACGCCATCTTGCCGATCTGCTCAACATGAGCGACGTTGTCAGCCTGCATGTGCCGGAGACAGCCTCTACACAGGATATGATTGATGCAGAGGAGCTGGCGCAGATGAAGCCTGGTGCGCTGCTGATTAACGCCTCACGCGGTACCGTGGTCGATATTCCGGCGCTGTGCGATGCGCTGGCCAGTAAACATGTCGGTGGCGCGGCTATCGACGTCTTCCCGACAGAACCCGCCACTAACAGCGAGCCGTTTATTTCGCCACTGAGTGAGTTCGACAACGTGATCCTGACGCCGCACATTGGCGGATCGACGGAAGAAGCGCAGGAGAACATCGGGATTGAAGTTGCGGGTAAGCTGGCGAAATACTCCGATAACGGCTCCACCCTGTCAGCTGTTAACTTCCCGGAAGTGTCATTGCCGATTCACGGCATCAGCGCCAGTCGTCTGTTGCACATCCATGAGAACCGTCCTGGCGTGCTGACAGCCATCAACCAGATTTTTGCCGAGCAGGGCATTAACATCGCCGCCCAGTATCTGCAAACCTCGCCGTTTATGGGTTATGTAGTTATCGACATTGATGCAGAGCCGGAAGTGGCAGAGAACGCGCTGCAGCTGATGAAGGCCATTCCGGGTACTATCCGCGCCCGTCTGCTTTACTAAGCGATGCAGACATGAAGTGGCGCTGAATAGCCCCACTTCATGTTGTCAGTTACGATCTGACCGGGTTTACTGAGTCTGCTCAGTAAACCCGGTCAGATCGGAAAGTCGCAAACAGGTCATCCCTGACTGCTCGTCCCGCACGCGGGACGCTTTCCTCTTCAACCGTATTCCCTATGCGTGGTGCTATTCCATTGTTGCAGGCTTCACCCTGATTCGGGTTTCTGAGCCGTCTGAAAAAGCCCATAACAGCGGCTCTGCTACTCCCACTGCCAGAGTTTTGACGGCGTCATCACTGCCGGCAAAGGGACATCCCATTCCGCCACAGGCAGGTTGTCAACCTGCTGACAATCGTGTGCCAGACCCACGGGCAAAAAGCCATGCTGCCGCCAGTTCTGCAGGGTGCGATCATAGAAGCCTCCGCCCATCCCCAGTCGCTGCCCATGCTGATCAAACGCCACCAGCGGCACCATCATCAGATCCAGCTGATCAAGCGTAATCAACTGCCGGATATCCAGCGGCGGTTCAGGAATACGAAGTTTATTGATGTGCAAGGGAGTATCGGGCGAGTAGCGCAAAAACAGTAAATTACCGGGGGAGAAGGGGTGTAAAACGGGAAGATAGACGGCTTTCTTCAGATGCCAGAGTCTGGCAATCAGCGGACGGGTATTCAGCTCACCATCAACCGACAAAAACAGAGCAATATTGCGCGCGGCAGTCATGGGAGCGTAGTTAAGGGCGAGGTCAGCGAGTTGTTCGGCTGCCAGGGCCTGCTGATCATCAGTCATCGCACGACGCAGATGGCGTACCTGCTGACGGATAACCTGACGCTGTATCATTGAAGGTGATGACATGGAAGATTCAGACATGATTCCCCGCCGGATAAGTCGCTGAACAGCGACTATAACATGTCGGTATGGGGAAGAAAGCAGGACTACAGGAAGAGAGATCTCCGAGATGCCGCCGTAGGCTGTAACCCTTGAACCCTTGGTTCAAGGTGAATATGCCGTCATAACCATCAGGCTTCTCGGACGAACCGAGCATGCACACAGGTTACGAGCGTCACATTCTGTTTTTTCGAAATATCGGCTCAGGGGACTGGCCCACATGCAAACATCTCAGAGAAAATTTACCTCACCGTTACTTTAAGTATAGCAACCATGAAGTTTTATTCGAACTTCGCACCCTCACGATCAGAGATACGACCCTGCTCAACTAATGCCTGTTCAATCGTCTGCTGCAACATACGGATACGCTGTTCCATATTAGCAGCATAATCGCGCGTTTTCACTTTCTCTTGCGCCAGCTCGTGGCAGACGTTTAACGCGGCGATGAACACCAGTTGTTCTGTATTGGTGACTCTAGTGCGAACTTTTAGATCTTGCAACCGTTGATTGAGATCTTCAGCCGCGCTATTGAGCGCATCTTGCTGCTCTGGCGGACAATTCACTCTCAACGAACGACCAAAAATTTGTAAATCTACCGGTTGTGCAGACATGCCACCTTCCTGACTGATTACTTCGCTCGCAACTCCCTTAGCAGTCAATGGCTTGGGAGGCGGGCAACTATATAGACCCACGAAATAAGATACAACCCCTTTTCTGGAAACCTTGAGGCAGCTAGTGGTAGCATAACACGAACTTATTCTGCCAACGACGATGAAAACTTATGTCCTTACAGAACGCAACCCCCGATTACAACGCGCTCGCGGCGGTGCTCTCACAGCAGGGCATTGGAATGACGCCCGCTGAAATGCACGGCCTGCTGAGCGGGATCCTCTGTGGCGGCAACCAGGACACCAGCTGGAAGACGCTGGTACACGATCTGGCTAACGAAGGCATGGCGTTTTCACACACGCTTGCGGTGCCGCTGGCGGCCCTGCACGAGCACACCGCCACCACGCTGGAAGATGACGGCTTCCTGTTTCAGCTGCTGCTGCCTGCTGATGACGACATCACTGTCTTTGACCGTGCGGATGCGCTGGCAGGATGGGTTAACCATTTTCTGCTCGGCCTGGGGGTAACACAGCCTAAACTGGATAAAGTCACCGGCGAAACCGGCGAAGCAATCGATGATCTGCGTACTATCGCACAGCTTGGTTACGAAGAAGATGAAGACCAGGAAGAGCTGGAGCAGTCGCTGGAAGAGGTGATCGAGTATGTGCGTGTCGCTGCACTGCTGTGCCACGATACCTTCACCCGTCCGCAGCCAACCGCGCCAGAAGTGCAAAAACCGACGCTACACTAATTTCAGGTCAACGAATTTAACCGGTCAGTTTACAGGGAGTGCAGAGATGATTTCACTGGAACGATACCTGCAGCGTCGTCAGGCGCTGCTGGCGAAGATGGTGCCTGGCAGCGCAGCGTTGATTTTTGCTGCGCCTGAAGTAACGCGAAGTAATGACACGGAATATCCGTTCCGCCAGAGCAGCGACTTCAGCTATTTCACCGGCTTCAACGAGCCGCAGGCGCTGCTGGTGTTGATCAAAAGCGATGAAAATCATAATCACAGTGTGCTATTTAACCGCGTGCGTGACCCCGCAGCGGAAGTCTGGTCTGGCCGTCGGCTGGGCCAGGAGGCCGCGCCAGATAAACTGGGCGTGGATCGCGCTTTGCCCTGGAACGATATCGGTGAACAGCTGCACCTGCTGCTGAATGGTCTGGATGTGATTTACCATGCGCAGGGCGAATATGCCCATGCGGACACCCTTGTGTTCAGCGCGCTGGATAAACTGCGTCGCGGATTCCGCCAGAATCTCAGCGCGCCTGCTACCGTCATTGACTGGCGTCCGTGGGTGCATGAGATGCGCCTGTTTAAAGATGCGGACGAGGTTGAGCTGTTACGTCGCGCCGGGAAAATCAGCGCACTGGCGCATACCCGCGCGATGCTAACCTGCCAGCCGGGCATGTTTGAATATCAGCTCGAAGGGGAAATTCATCACGAATTTACTCGTCACGGCGCGCGTTATCCCTCCTATAACACCATCGTGGGTGCCGGGGAAAACGGCTGCATTCTGCACTACACCGAAAATGAAAGTGAAATGCGTGACGGCGATCTGGTGCTGATCGATGCAGGCTGTGAGTTCCATGGCTATGCCGGGGATATCACGCGCACCTTCCCGGTGAACGGCAGGTTCAGCCCGGCGCAGCGTGCCATTTATGACATCGTACTGGCTTCGCTGAAGCGGTCGCTTGAGATGTTCCGGCCTGGCGTCAGCATTCGGGAAGTGAATGATGAAGTGGTACGCATCATGATCACCGGTCTGGTTGAGCTGGGCATCCTGGAGGGCGACGTCGATACGCTGATCGCCGGAGAAGTGCATCGCCAGTTCTACATGCATGGCCTGGGCCACTGGCTGGGGCTGGATGTTCACGACGTCGGCCACTACGGCACACCGAGCCGCGACCGGATTCTGGAACCGGGCATGGTGTTAACCGTCGAGCCGGGTCTTTATATCGGACCGGATGCGGATGTGCCTGTGCAGTATCGCGGCATCGGCATCCGAATCGAAGATGACATCGTGATCACTGAAGATGGCATTGAGAATCTCACCGACAGCGTAGTTAAAGAGGCCGATGAGATTGAAGCACTGATGGCGGCGGCAAAACAGGCATGACGATTCTGATTGCCGGTGGCGGCATGACCGGGGCGACGCTGGCGCTGGCGATCTCCCATCTGACCCAGGGCACACTGCCGGTGACGCTGATTGAAAGCAGCGAGCCAGGCAGCCGGGCGCATCCTGGTTTCGATGGCCGCGCTATTGCGCTCTCTGCCGGAACCTGCCAGCAGCTGGCTGACATTAATCTGTGGCAGCACATCGCCCGTTGTGCTACGCCGATTACCGATATCCATGTTTCTGATCGCGGTCATGCGGGCTTTGTGTCGCTGGCGGCGGCTGACTACGCCATTCCGGCGCTGGGACAGGTTGTTGAGCTGTTTGACGTCGGTCAGCGTCTTTTCGCTGAACTGAAAAAAGCCCCTGGCGTGACGTTACGCTGTCCGGCGCGCGTCACCCAGGCACGCCGTAGCGAACAGCAGGTTGAGGTAACGCTGGACAGTGGCGAACAACTCAGCGGCAAACTGCTGGTGGCAGCAGATGGTACGCGCTCTGCGCTGGCTGCCTCGTGCGGCATTCAGTGGCAACGGGACGATTATCAGCAGCTTGCGGTGATTGCCAACGTCTCCACCGCGCTTCCCCATCAGGGCCGGGCATTCGAGCGTTTCACCGAACATGGCCCACTGGCGCTGTTGCCGATGTCCGGCAACCGTCTGTCACTGGTCTGGTGTCATCCGGTTTCGCAGCGTGAACGTATTGAGCAGTGGAGCGAGGCCGAATTCCTGAGCCATCTGCAACGTGCTTTTGGCTGGCGACTGGGCAAATTCACCCACACCGGCCAGCGTGAATTTTACCCGCTGGCGCTGCACCGGGCGATGTCGCCAGTGACGCATCGGGTGGCGGTGGTGGGCAATGCAGCACAGACGCTGCATCCGATTGCCGGGCAGGGCTTCAACCTGGGCTTGCGCGATGTGATGTCGCTGGCTGAAACGCTGGCAGCCGCCCATCGTCAACAGCAGGATCCCGGCAGCTATGCGGTGTTGCATCATTACCAGCAGCGCCGTCAGCCCGATCGCGCCGCCACTATCGGTATCACCGACGGACTGGTTCGCGCCTTTGCGAATCGCTATGGCCCGATGGTAGCTGGACGTAACCTGGGCCTGCTGGCGATGGATCATCTGCCGTGGTTACGAAATCAACTGGCTGAGCGTACGCTTGGCTGGGTTAAGCGTTAATAAAGAGGCTCAGATGCAAACTTTTGATGTGGTGATTGCCGGTGGCGGTATGGTGGGACTGGCTGTGGCCTGCGGCTTGCAGGGCAGCGGACTGCGCATCGCCGTACTGGAAAAATCGCCGGAGCCACCGCTGGCGCTGAGTGCGTCCCCGTCTATTCGCGTGTCGGCAATCAACGCCGCCAGCGAGCGGCTGCTGCAGAAGCTGGATGTCTGGTCGACCATACTCTCACTGCGTGCAAGCGCTTATCACGGCATGGAAGTGTGGGATAAGGACAGCTTCGGTTCCATTGCCTTTGATGATCAGCATCAGGGCTTGTCACATCTTGGCCATATCATCGAAAACCCGGTGATCCACAATGCACTCTGGCAGCGTGCCAGCGCCTGCAGCGACGTGACGATAATGGCACCCTCGCAGTTACAGCAGGTGGCGTTTGGTGATAATGAAGCCTTTGTTACCCTGGAAGATGGCAGCATGTTAAGTGCGCGATTAATGATTGCCGCTGATGGCGCTAACTCCTGGCTGCGCAACAAAGCCGATATCCCGCTCACCTTCTGGGACTACGATCACCATGCGTTAGTCGCTAACGTCCGCACTGAAAGACCGCACGACGCGGTGGCGCGACAGGTGTTCCACGGCGATGGTATTCTGGCTTTCCTGCCAATGCAGGATCCGCATATAAGCTCCATCGTCTGGTCGCTCTCGCCGCAGGAAGCGAGCCGTCTGGAGACCATGCCGGAAGCGTTGTTCAATCAGCAGCTCTCTGTCGCGTTTGATATGCGACTCGGCCTGTGCCAGCTGGAAAGCGAGCGCAAGTCGTTTCCGCTGGTGGCGCGCTATGCCCGCAACTTTGCGGCACACCGTCTGGCGCTGGTGGGCGATGCAGCTCATACCATTCATCCGCTGGCGGGCCAGGGCGTTAACCTTGGCTTTATGGATGCTGCCGAGCTGATTGGTGAGATTCGCCGTCTGCATCAGGAGGGCAAAGATATTGGTCAGCACCTCTATCTGCGTCGCTACGAGCGCAGCCGTAAACACAGCGCCGCAATGATGCTGGCAGGAATGCAGGGCTTCCGGGAGATGTTCGCAGGCAATAATCCGGCGAAAAAACTGCTGCGTGACGTCGGTCTGAAGCTGGCTGATCGGCTGCCAGGAGTAAAACCTCTAATGCTGAAGCAGGCGATGGGCCTGAATGATTTGCCCGCCTGGTTACGCTAAATCCACGCCTTCTTATAAGCCAGCGTCTGCTGGCTTTTTTTATGCCTGAATCCCTCTGCACCACCAAAAGGCAACGCTGCACCAGCAGAGGTCTTCGTTTGATTTATTCTAATTTTGCGAGCGAATTCGCATTACTTTTTCTCATCCATCTCTCTGCGCGCAAAGGGTTTTTTTTAACATCCTGAACGCCATCCCGCATAAATTTGCTGTGTATATTTAAAAGCCCTGCATTTATTGCGCGATTAATCACAAAATTGCAGTTTTTTATCCTGTCATTTCCTGTTCCTGGTTAGGCTGTGTATCTGCTTTCGACCCCGGTTTGCTTATGGTTAAACGTCAAATTCGGTGGTAACGTCAGCCATAAGAGAACGTTTGCGTCGGCACAAATTCCGACGCACTTTTGCCCTCACTCGCTTCTGCACAGGATGGTTATGACTCAGCAAACACCTCTGTTTGAACAGCATCAGGCCTGCGGTGCCCGTATGGTGGATTTTCATGGCTGGATGATGCCGCTGCACTATGGCTCCCAGATGGATGAACACCATGTGGTGCGCACTGACGCCGGGATGTTTGATGTTTCTCACATGACCATTGTCGATCTGACAGGCCCGCGTACCCGCGAATTCCTGCGCTACCTGCTGGCAAATGATGTGGCAAAACTGACGCAGCCAGGCAAAGCGCTCTATACCGGAATGCTGAATGCTTCGGGTGGCGTCATTGACGATTTGATTGTTTACTTTATGAGCGAGGAATTCTTCCGGCTGGTGGTGAACTCCGCGACCCGTGAAAACGATCTCGCCTGGATTACGCAACATGCGCAGGGCTATGGCATTACGCTGACGGAACGTGATGACCTGGCGCTGATTGCTGTGCAGGGCCCGCAGGCGCAGCAGAAAGCGCAGACGCTGTTCAGTGAGGAGCAGCGTCAGGCTGTTGCTGGCATGAAGCCGTTTTTTGGTGTGCAGTCAGGTGACCTGTTTATCGCGACCACCGGCTACACCGGCGAAGCGGGATATGAAATTGCGATGCCTGCAGATGAGGCGGCCGATTTCTGGCAGCGTCTGCTGGCCGCTGGCGTCAAACCTGCCGGACTGGGCGCACGCGACACGCTGCGTCTGGAAGCCGGAATGAATCTTTATGGTCAGGAGATGGACGAAGGCGTTTCACCGCTGGCCGCCAATATGGGCTGGACGGTCTGCTGGGAACCCGCTGACCGCGACTTCATTGGTCGGGAAGTGCTGGAACTGCAGCGTGAACGCGGCACCGAAAAACTGGTGGGGCTGATCCTCACTGAAAAAGGGGTGCTGCGTAACGGCCAGCCGGTGCGTTTCACCGATGACCAGGGGCAGCCGCAGGAGGGGATCATCACCAGTGGATCTTTCTCACCGACACTGGGTTGCAGCATCGCCCTGGCGCGTGTACCAGCCTCCGTAGGCAACACCGCCATTGTTGAGATCCGTAACCGCCAGATGCCCGTCCAGGTTACCCGTCCCGTTTTTGTCCGCGCCGGTAAACCGGTCGCCCAGTAAATTTTATTCAGGAGAAATGGCCAATGAGCAATGTGCCGAATACGTTGAAGTACCGCGACAGCCACGAATGGGTGCGCAAAGAAGCCGATGGCAGCTACACGGTGGGGATTACTGAACATGCGCAGGAATTACTGGGCGACATGGTATTTGTCGATCTGCCGGAAGTAGGCGCGACGTTTGCCGCTGGTGAAGAGTGCGCGGTTGCAGAATCCGTTAAAGCGGCTTCAGATATCTATGCGCCAGTCAGCGGTGAGATTGTCGCGGTCAATGAAGCACTGACTGACTCACCGGAGCAGGTCAACAGCGAGCCTTATGACGGCGGCTGGTTATTTAAAATTAAAGCCAGCGACGCGTCTGAAATCGACACGCTGCTGGATGCGGATGCTTATAAAGCCTCCATCGACGAGTAGTCGTCAGGCGGCCTCGTACAGAGGCCGCAGATTTCTGTTTGCTCTCCGGTTCCCCCAGCCCGATTCAGGATTTACAGCTAATGACCCAGACTCTCAGCCAGCTTGAACACAACGGTGCATTCATTGAGCGCCATATTGGTCCTTCACCTGAGCAGCAGGCGCAGATGCTTGACGCGATTGGTGCCCGTTCGCTGGACGCGTTAATCAGCACGATTGTGCCGGCAGACATTCAGCTGCCGGGCCCGCCCGCGGTTGGTGAAGCCGCGACTGAACAGCAGGCGCTGGCCGAACTGAAAGCCATTGCCAGCCAGAATCTGCGTTACAAATCCTGGATCGGTATGGGATACAGCGCGGTCATCACCCCGCCGGTTATCCTGCGTAATATGCTGGAAAATCCGGGCTGGTACACCGCCTATACCCCGTATCAGCCTGAGGTCTCGCAAGGCCGCTTAGAAGCGCTGCTCAACTTCCAGCAGCTGACGCTGGATCTCACCGGAATGGATATCGCGTCCGCCTCACTGCTGGATGAAGCCACTGCCGCCGCCGAAGCGATGGCGATGGCAAAACGCGTCAGTAAGCTAAAAAACGCCAATAAATTCTTCATTGCCGATGATATTCATCCGCAGACGCTGGATGTGGTGCGGACTCGTGCGGAGACGTTCGGTTTCGAACTGATCATCGATAGCGCCGATAAAGCATCCGATCACGACGACCTGTTTGGTGTATTGCTGCAACAGGTGGGCACCACCGGTGAAGCGCACGATTACAGCGCGCTGATTGCCGGGCTGAAAGCACGCAAAGTCGTGGTCAGCGTGGCGGCGGACTTTATGTCGCTGGTGTTACTGGAAGCGCCAGGCAAGCAGGGTGCAGACATTGTCTTTGGTTCCGCTCAGCGTTTCGGCGTGCCGATGGGTTATGGCGGCCCTCACGCTGCCTTCTTCGCCAGCCGCGACGAGCATAAACGCTCTATGCCAGGCCGTATCATCGGTGTGTCACGTGATGCCGCGGGTAACACGGCGCTGCGCATGGCGATGCAGACCCGTGAACAACATATCCGCCGTGAAAAGGCTAACTCCAACATCTGTACTTCACAGGTGCTGCTGGCAAACATCGCGGGTCTCTACGCGGTATTCCACGGCCCGACCGGTCTGAAGCGTATTGCCTCTCGCATTCACCGCTTCACCAACATCCTGGCAGCCGGACTGCAGCAGGGTGGCCTGAAGCTGCGCCATCAGCACTGGTTCGATACGCTGACGGTGGAAGTGACGGATAAAGCCGCCGTGCTGAACCGTGCCCTGAGCTTTGGCGTTAACCTGCGCAGCGACATCCATAACGCCGTCGGTATCACGCTGGATGAAACCACCAGCCGTGAAGATATTCTGGCGCTGTTTGCCATTCTGCTGGGTGATGAACACGGCCAGGATCTGGAGAAACTCGACAGCGAAGTCGCCAGCGAAAGCCACGCGATTCCTGCTGGCCTGCAACGTCACAGCGAAATTCTGACCCATCCGGTGTTCAACCGTCATCACAGCGAAACCGAGATGATGCGTTACATGCACAGCCTGGAGAAAAAGGACCTGGCGCTGAATCAGGCGATGATCCCGCTCGGCTCCTGCACCATGAAGCTCAACGCTGCCGCCGAGATGATCCCGATCACCTGGCCGGAATTCGCTGAGCTGCATCCGTTCTGTCCGGCTGAGCAGGCTACCGGCTATCTGCAGATGATCGGTCAGCTTTCGCAGTGGCTGGTACAACTCACCGGTTATGACGCACTGTGTATGCAGCCAAACTCCGGCGCGCAGGGTGAATATGCCGGGCTGCTGGCGATCCGCCGCTATCACGAAAGCCGTGGCGAGGGCGATCGTCATCTCTGTCTGATCCCGAGTTCGGCGCATGGGACGAACCCGGCATCAGCCCAGATGGCCGGCATGGACGTGGTGGTGGTGGCCTGTGATAAACAGGGCAACATCGACCTCGGCGACCTGCGTGAAAAGGCGGCGCAGGCGGGCGACAGGCTCTCCTGCATCATGGTGACTTATCCTTCTACCCACGGCGTCTATGAAGAGACCATCCGTGAAGTGTGCCAGATCGTGCATCAGTACGGCGGTCAGGTTTATCTGGATGGCGCGAACATGAATGCGCAGGTCGGCATCACCACGCCAGGCTACATCGGCGCAGATGTCTCGCACCTCAATCTGCACAAAACCTTCTGCATTCCGCACGGCGGTGGTGGTCCGGGTATGGGACCGATTGGCGTGAAAGCGCACCTGGCTCCCTTTGTTCCGGGACACAGCGTAGTGCAGATCGACGGTGTGCTGACGCAGCAGGGCGCGGTCTCCGCAGCACCGTTTGGCAGCGCCTCTATTCTGCCGATTAGCTGGATGTATATTCGCATGATGGGCGCCGAAGGGCTGAAACAGGCCAGTTCAGTCGCGATTCTGAATGCTAACTATATTGCCAGCCGCCTGCAGTCTGCCTATCCGGTGCTCTACACGGGCCGTGAGGGTCGCGTGGCGCACGAATGTATTCTCGACATCCGTCCGCTGAAAGAGCAGACCGGTATCAGTGAGCTGGATATTGCGAAGCGCCTGATCGATTATGGATTCCACGCGCCGACCATGTCATTCCCGGTAGCGGGTACGCTGATGGTGGAGCCGACCGAGTCAGAGAGCAAAATTGAACTGGATCGCTTTATTGACGCGATGCTGGCGATTCGTATGGAAATTGACCGGGTAGCGGCAGGTGAATGGCCGCTGGACGACAACCCACTGGTTAATGCGCCGCATACCCAACTGGAAATCGTCAGTGAGTGGTCACATCCTTACAGCCGTGAACTGGCGGTCTTCCCGGCGGGCAGCCATAACAAATACTGGCCGACGGTAAAACGTCTGGATGATGTGTTTGGCGATCGCAATCTGTTCTGCTCCTGTGTGCCGATGAGCGACTATCAGTAATCGCCTCGCAGGCAGGCAGTAACTTTACAGGGCCGATTTGTCGGCCCTTTGTTATGGAGAATCAGCATGAAACTGGCATTGGTCACGGGAGGCAGTCGCGGTATCGGGCGGGCTACGTCGCTGTTACTGGCAGCCCGGGGTTATCGGGTTGCGGTAAACTATCGTCATCGCGAGGCCGAAGCGCAACAGCTGGTGGCGCAGATCCGGCAGCAGGGCGGTGAAGCCTTTGCGGTTCAGGCAGATATCAGTGATGAACCTCAGGTGATGGCGATGTTTGCGCAGCTCGATCAGCAGTCTGAACCGCTGGCGTTGCTGGTGAACAACGCCGGGATTCTGTTTCAGCAATGCCGCACCGAACAGCTTGATGCGGCTCGCTTGCATAAGGTCTTTGCGACCAACGTCATCGGATCTTTTCTCTGCTGTCGTGAGGCGGTTAAGCGAATGGGTACCCATCATGGCGGTCAGGGTGGTGCGATTGTAAATGTCTCGTCGGCCGCGTCGCGTATCGGTGCGCCTGGCGAATATGTTGATTACGCCGCCTCAAAAGGGGCGATGGATACGCTGACCAAAGGATTGTCGCTGGAAGTGGCGCAGCAGGGGATTCGGGTCAATGGCGTACGCCCGGGATTCATCTATACAGAGATGCATGCCGATGGCGGAGAGCCGGGCAGGGTGGACAGGCTGGCCAGTGTCATTCCGATGGGGCGCGGCGGTGAGGCAGAAGAGGTGGCGGAAGCGATCGTCTGGCTGGCCAGCGACGCGGCCTCTTACATCACCGGCAGCATCATTGACGCTGCCGGTGGTCGTTAACTTGCTTCGTAGCTTATGCGGCTTGCGTAATCAGAGGTTTTCGCCGTTGCTGGCGATAACCTGCTGATACCAGCTGAAGCTCTTCTTCTTCGCACGAGAAAAATCGCCGCTGCCATCATCGTTTTTATTCACATGAATAAAGCCGTAGCGCTTATCGTACTGGCCGGTGGTAAAAGAGACGCAATCCAGGCAACCCCATGGGGTGTAGCCCATTAAATCCACACCATCATACGCCACGGCCTTCTTCATTTCTTCGATGTGCGCACGCAGATAGTCGATGCGGTAATCATCTTCAATCACGCCTTCCGCGTTGGGCTTATCGATCGCACCAAAGCCGTTTTCCACAATAAACAGCGGCTTCTGGTAACGCTCGTACATCTCGTTCATGGCATAGCGCAGGCCGACCGGATCGATCTGCCAGCCCCAGTCTGATGCTTTCACATGCGGGTTTTTCACTACGCCTTCAAAGCCGGTGATCGGATCGTCAACGCCGCTGGCATCGGTCTTCACGGCGTTGCTCATGTAGTAGCTGAAGCCGACATAGTCTGCGCAGCCCTGGCGCAGCGTCTCGGCATCGTCCGCTTCCATCTGGATATCATAACCTTTGCGTGCCCACTCTTTCAGGGTGTACGCCGGGTAGTAGCCGCGCATCTGCACGTCACTGAACACATAGCGCTGATGCATCGATTCCTGCGCCAGCACCACATCGTCCGGATGGCAGGAGAAGGGATAGATCGGCACCATGGCGATCATGCAGCCAATCTGTAAGTCAGGATTGATGTCGTGACCGAGTTTCACCACTTTGGCGCTGGCAACAAACTGGTGGTGCATGACCTGATACATCGCCTGTTCAGGTTTTTCATGCTCGGTAAAGATCACGCCTGAACAGCAGTAACCAAACAGCGGATATTGCCAGTTGCGCTGGTTGTTAATCTCGTTGAAGGTCATCCAGTATTTTACTTTGTTCTTATAGCGGTTCAGCACCACTTCGCTGAAGCGTACAAAGAAGTCGACTACTTTGCGGTTGTGCCATCCGCCATACTCTTTGACCAGGTGATAAGGCATTTCGAAGTGCGAAAGGGTGATGACCGGTTCAATGCCATATTTCAGTAGTTCATCAAACAGATTGTCATAGAATTGCAGGCCCGCTTCGTTAGGCTGCTGCTCATCCCCGTTGGGGAAGATGCGGGTCCAGGCTATTGAGGTGCGGAAACACTTGAAGCCCATCTCGGCAAACAGTGCGACATCC
Source organism: Candidatus Pantoea rara (assembly GCF_051136265.1). Taxonomy (NCBI): domain Bacteria; kingdom Pseudomonadati; phylum Pseudomonadota; class Gammaproteobacteria; order Enterobacterales; family Erwiniaceae; genus Pantoea; species Candidatus Pantoea rara. The sequence goes on from NZ_CP194942.1 coordinate 796,804, forward strand.
TGTTTGTAATGGGAGTAAAACTCCACGCCTTTGTGGTTCGGGTAGAAGTGGCCGGGCTGCACGCCATCGGTGATGACACGGTCAACACCGTGTGAACCGCCGGTCATCACGTCAGCAATACTGACGCCTTTGCCGCCCTGATCCCAGCCGCCTTCAACCTGATGTGCCGCGACCGCGCCGCCCCAAAGAAAGCCTTTTGGTAACTGCAATTCTGCACTCATGTTTCACCCCATTACGGATATTGAAATTGAGCTGAGTGTAGCAAGGCAATAATGAAAGTCACGATATAACAGCGCGCAGATAATTGCGTTTGTTACATCTAAAAAACAGCCTGTTTTATTTCCCCAGCTGGCGACCGATCGCTTCAATAATATAGGTCACCGGCACCTGAGTCGTAATGTCAGAATTGTCCGCCATGCGGATAATCGGCACATGGTAGCAGAGGTTGAAATCACCAATTTTCGCCAGTGAGCAGCTTTCCGTATTAGTTATTGCAATGATTTTGCACTTATTCAGGCTGAACTGGCTGGCTATGCGCAGGATCTCTTCCGTTTCGCCAGAGACCGATAAAATAATGGCGACAGCATTGTCATACAGATCAGGGCTGACCGGATAATAGGGATCGTCAATCGCATGGCTGAATTTACCAAGGTTAGAGAAAAAACGTGCGCCATATTTTGCCAGACTGCCGGAGGTGCCTACGCCAATAAAGAAGACCTGATCTGACTGATTGATTTTCTGTGCGGCCTGGGTGATGAGCTGTTCAAATTCCGGGTTATTAATACTTTTGAAAAAGCTCAGCATCTCGCTGACGCCCGCCGTGTTAAGCAGTGGCGCACTCTGTTGCTCGCTTAAGCGCAGGCGGATGCGGAACTCCGACCAGCCTTCGCAATCCATCTTGCGGCAGAAACGCAGCACGGTAGTGGTGGAGACACCGGCCTGCTCAGCCAGCTCGCGGATCGTCATGTAGCTGACGCCTTCACGGTGCTTAATGATGAACTGATAGACCTGCATTTCCAGGTCGTTAAGGCGGGCGAGATCGCGATGCGAAAACATGGAGGACTCATTGAACAGTTGACCGGCGGTCAGTTTACCAGATTCAGTACGGGGTTTAAGGGATAGTGAATTTCAGTGAGCATTTTTAGCGTACACGTGTACACTGAAAAAATTATTGGCTACGCTGGGTAACAGTTATTACTGCTATGGCGCTGTTCAGGAACCTGATATGACCACCACACTTTCTCAAAAACACCGACCCGCTGCGGGCTATTCCGTCGCCGAGGAAATTGCCAACAGTATCAGTCACGGTCTTGGCTGCCTGTTTGGTATCGTCGGGCTGATACTGATGCTCAATCAGGCCACTGTGAGGCAGGCTGACACCCTCACCTTTATCAGTTACAGCCTCTATGGCAGCAGCATGATCCTGTTGTTTCTGGCCTCAACGCTCTATCACGCTATTCCGGATGGAGCGGCCAGACCCTGGCTGAAAAAGCTGGATCACTGCGCCATCTATCTGCTGATCGCAGGCACCTATACGCCGTTTCTGCTGGTCGGACTAAGGACGCCGCTGGCGTATGGATTAATGGCGGTGATCTGGGGGCTGGCAATGGCGGGTATCGTGTTCAAGCTCACGATTGCGCATCGCTTTAAAGCGCTGTCGCTGGTGACCTATCTCTGTATGGGGTGGTTATCGCTGATTGTGGTTTATCAGCTGGCGATGATCCTGCCGGCGGGCTGCATCTGGCTGCTGGCCGCAGGCGGAATTATCTATTCGCTGGGGGTGATTTTCTATGTGGCGCGCCGCATTCCCTTTAACCACGCCATCTGGCATCTGTTCGTACTGGGCGGCAGTCTCTGTCACTTCTGCGCCATCTACTTCTATGTGCGCTGAGTAGATGGCGGCATAGCCCTTCGGTTAATGGAAGGGCTATGCCGTTAAATCACTCTTCAGTCAGCGAGTAGGGCAGCGGCTGAATGGTCAGATGCCCGCCTTCATCACCCTCAACCCGCAACACGCTATCTGGCTCCAGATCATTATTCATCACCACCTGAATCCAGCTGATTCCATCATCTAACTGCACCGCAGCCAGCACGCTGCCGGTACGACGCCAGCGCTCACCCATCTGTAACTCCAGCGGAGCATTGGCTTCTGGCAGATGACTTGCCTGACCCGCCAGCCAGTAGAGTGCGCGTTTATTGGCACCGCGATATTTCGCCCTGGCGACCATCTCCTGACCGGCATAGCAGCCCTTTTTGAAGCTGATAGCATCCAGTGCCTGCAGGTTAGTGGCCTGCGGAATAAACTGCACACTGGTGGCGGGATCGATAACCGGAATCCCCGCTTCAATATCCAGCGCCAGCCACTGCTGGCTGTCATTGAACTGGGCATCGTCATTAAGCTTCTGCTTCAGCGTTTCTGCCTGGGCCAGCGAGGTGACAATCAGAAAACGTTCGGCGGGTTGGGCAAACCATAGCAGCGTCGTTTCTCCCTGCTGCACGACCGGTTTCTCGCTGTCGGGCAGGCTATCAAACAGATTCGCCAGCGCGGCGCGTGCCTGAAAACCGGCCAGGCCCAGCAACACGGATTCATCGTCAGCTGCCATCGTCACTTTCGAAAATACCGCGTATTTTTTTAACTCGGGCAGCTGAGTGTCGCGCAGTTCACGACGGATCAGATAGGCATAGCCTTCACCGCGATGGAACAGGCGCATATTGCTCCACATTTTGCCTTTAGCATCGCAGTGTGCGGCAGGCGAATGATGGTCTGCATCCAGCGCCGCGACATCCAGCGTTAACTGACCCTGCAGGTAAGCGGTGCTGTCGGCACCGGTAATAGAAACCAGCGCCCAGCGATCCAGTGACATCAGGGTTAATGGCAAACGAGACGACGCGGCAGGCTGGCGCGGCGGTAAAGTAAAAGTGGGCATGGAGATATCCTGTATAAGAAGGTTCATCCGGAACATTATCTTTAATGTTAAAAGAGCCGACTGGCAATGCAACCTGTTTACGGAAAACGGCGCACAAAAGGCGTGATAACCCTGAAAAGATACAATCTGAAATGTGGCAGGTTGCACAGCCTGCGACGCTGTGCCTGCGAGCCGCATTAAACCAGGTTACACTAGCGGCCACGTTGTGAATTGTGGAACTTGCTGCATGGATATTAATGATAAATCACGTATTCAGTGGGCCTGCCGTCGCGGCATGCTGGAGCTGGATGTGGCTATTATGCCGTTCTTCAAATTTGAGTATGACACGCTGAACGATACCGATAAGCAGGTCTTTGTTGATTTGCTGAAGAGTGACGATCCCGATCTGTTCAACTGGCTGATGAATCACGGTGAGCCAAAAGATCCGGAGCTTAAGCGGATGGTGAATCTGATCCAGCAGCGTAACCATGACCGCGGCCCCGTGGCAATGTAAGCTGAGGCCTTCTCGCCTGGCGTGCGCCATACTGTGCGCCTGGCTGTTGGCCGCCGTCACCGGTGTCTTAATGATGCCCCTGCCTGTGGGCGGCTGGCTGATTAAGGCGCCGATTATTCTGCTGTTGCTGGCAGAGGGCTGGCTCAGCGTCTGGCGATTGATTCAGCGGCACGGCGGATTACAGCGGGAAGGCCCCCATTGCTGGATCTGGCAGGGAAAACGCTGGCGGCCAACTCAACCGCTACGCTGGTTACCGATTGGCGTGCTGATGGTGGCCCGGAGTGAAAACGGGGCCACGCTGCGCTGGTGGCTGATGCGGGACAATATGCAGCCTGGAGAATGGCGTGCTTTACGCGCCTGCTGTTTCAGCAAAGCGCGGCATTAATGGCAGCGGGGCAGGTGAGGGGCGGTGACAGCCGTTCATTTGCTGGCGCTCTGGTTCAGCAGCGGCAATCCAGAGCGCTGGCCGGTCAGAGCAGCGCGGCGGTTTCGGTTAACACCTGCTCGCACCATTGCTCAACGCGCTCATCGGTAATCTCAAACTGATTTACATCATCCAGCGCCAGACCCACAAACTGCGAACCATCGGCACTCAGCGGTTTAGGGCTGGTGAACTCGTAACCCTCAAGCGGCCAGTAGCCGACAAAATGCACGCCCATTGGCTGCAGCAAATCGTGCAGCATGCCGAGCGCATCTAAAAACCACTCGCCATAACCAATCTGATCGCCCATGCCATAGAGCGCGACAATCTTGTTTTGCAGATTCAGAGCGGGCAGCTGCGTCCAGATCGCCTCCCAGTCCTCCTGCAGCTCACCGAAATCCCAGGTCGGGATGCCCATGATCAGCAAGTCATATTGCTCCATCAGGCGCGGGTCGTCATCTTTCACGTTATGCAGCGTCACTAACTCTTCGCCAATAAAATCGCGAATTTTCTCCGCTACGATTTCGGTGTAACAGGTACTGGAACCGTAAAAAAGACCGATTTTCATGCAGATAACACTCTGTAAATACTGACTTTGGCGCAATTGTACCAGAAGCGCTGCTGAATCAGGCATAATGAGCATGATTTTACACCAGACGGCGGAGACAACGTGCAGGACAGCGATCTGACAGAACAGTTTCTTGATGCGCTCTGGATTGAACGCAATCTGGCGCAGAATACTCTCTCCTCTTATCGCCAGGATCTCCAGACGCTGACCGGCTGGCTGGCGCATCACCAGCTGACGTTGCTTAGCGTGACGCCGCTGGATCTGCAGCAGTTCCTGGCCGAACGGCTGGAGGGTGGCTACAAGGCGACCAGCTCCGCGCGGCTGCTCAGCGCCATGCGTCGCCTGTTTCAGTATCTTTATCGCGAAAAGCTGCGCCTGGACGATCCCAGCGCGCTGCTGTCCGCGCCAAAACTGCCGCAGCGTTTGCCGAAAGATCTGAGTGAAGCGCAGGTCGAGCGGCTGTTACAGGCGCCCAATATCGATATTCCGCTGGAGCTGCGCGACAAAGCAATGCTGGAGTTGCTCTATGCCACCGGCCTGCGCGTCTCTGAACTGATTGGCCTGACGCTCAGCGACATCAGCCTGCGTCAGGGCGTCGTGCGGGTTATCGGTAAGGGGGATAAAGAGCGGCTTGTGCCTTTAGGTGAAGAAGCGGTTTACTGGCTGGAGCAATATATGGAACATGGTCGTCCCTGGCTGCTCAATGGGCAGACGCTGGACGTGATGTTTCCCAGCAATCGGGCGCAGCAGATGACGCGCCAGACTTTCTGGCATCGCATCAAGCACTACGCCACGCTGGCGGGCATCGACAGCGAAAAGCTATCGCCGCATGTGATGCGCCATGCCTTTGCGACCCATCTGCTGAACCACGGCGCCGATCTGCGTGTCGTACAGATGCTGCTGGGACACAGCGATCTCTCCACTACCCAAATTTATACGCACGTCGCTACTGAGCGGCTGCGTCAGTTACATCAACAACACCATCCGCGAGCCTGATTCGCGGCCATAAGGATAAAAATGAACAAGCATTTTGCCATGCTGGCCCTGTTAGCCAGCGCCTTTTCCGGTCTCGCACAGGCCGATGACAGCGCCATTCAGCAATCACTTAAAAAGCTCGGTCTGAACCAGACGGAGATTAGCCCGTCACCGCTGCCGGGCTTTAAAACCGTGCTGTCGGAAAGCGGTGTCCTTTATGTGACCGATGACGGCAAACATATGATCCAGGGTCCGCTCTATGACGTCAGCGGCAAACAGCCGGTCAACGTCACCAACCAGCTGCTGGACAAAAAAGTCGAGGCGCTGGTGCCGGAGATGATCGTTTACAAAGCCCCGAAAGAGCAGCATGTGATCACCGTCTTCACCGATATCACCTGTGGCTATTGCCACAAGCTGCACGAGCAGATGGCCGACTACAATGCGCTGGGTATTACCGTGCGTTATCTGGCGTTCCCGCGAGAGGGGCTGAATGGTCAGATTGAACCGGCGATGAAGGCGATCTGGTGCAGCGCTGACCGGAATAAAGCGTTTGATGAGGCGATGAAAGGCAATGCGCCGAAGATGGCCGCACCAGACAGCTGCAAAATCGATATTTCTCAGCATTACAAACTGGGTGTGCTGTTTGGCATTCAGGGCACCCCTGCGATGCTGACGGATACCGGCATGATGATCCCGGGTTATCAGTCGCCGCAGGAGCTGAAGCAGGTACTGGACAATCAGAAGCGTGGTGGTTAATCGGTGGTAAAACAGGAAGTGGAACTGCGTCGCCGTGAGGTGACGGTTGACGATGCGTTACCGGCCACACTGCCACCGCTGCTGAAGCGGCTCTACCTGCAACGCGGCGTGCGTGACGCCGCTGAGCTGGAGCGCGGTGCGAAAAACCTGCTGTCGTATCAGTCCTTAAGCGGGATAGAGAGTGCAGTGGAACTGCTGCATCAGGCGCTGCTGGATGGACGTCGCATTATGGTCGTGGGCGACTTTGATGCCGACGGCGCGACCAGTACCGCGCTGACAGTAATGGCGCTGCGCAGCATGGGCGGCGGTAATGTGCAGTATCTGGTGCCTAACCGCTTTGAAGATGGTTATGGCCTCAGCCCGGAAGTGGTTGAGCAGGCGCGTGCGCGCGGCGCCGCGATGATCCTGACCGTCGATAACGGCATTTCCTCCCACGCTGGCGTTGATTTCGCCCACCAGCACGGGATTCCGGTGCTGATTACCGACCACCATCTGCCGGGCGAGACCTTACCGGCCGCTGAGGCGATCGTGAATCCCAATCTGCCGGACTGTAACTTTCCCTCGCGCGCGCTGGCGGGCGTGGGCGTGGCATTCTATCTGATGCTGGCGCTGCGTGCCCATCTGCGCGCCCAGGGATGGTTTGGCACTACACGCACGGAACCGAATCTGGCGGAGATGCTCGATCTGGTCGCGCTCGGTACGGTTGCTGATGTGGTGCCGCTCGACGTCAATAACCGCATTCTGGTGTGGCAGGGGCTCAGCCGTATCCGGGCCGGAAAATGCCGGCCAGGCATCCGGGCGCTGCTGGAAATTGCTAATCGCGATGCCCGTCAGCTGGCGGCCAGCGATCTTGGCTTTGCGCTGGGGCCACGGCTCAACGCCGCAGGCCGGCTCGATGATATGTCGGTGGGCGTGGCGCTGTTAATGACTGACGATCTCAGCCAGGCGCGGATGTTAGCCAGCGAACTGGATGCACTGAACCAGACACGCAAAGAGATAGAGCAGGGCATGCAGAGCGAAGCGCTGGCGCTGTGTCAGGCGCTGGAGCGCGAGCAGAGCGATCTGCCGTTGGGCCTGGCCTTCTATCATCCCGAATGGCATCAGGGCGTGGTGGGTATTCTCGCCTCGCGTTTGAAAGAGCGTTTCCATCGTCCGGTGATTGCCTTTGCTCCGGCGGGCGACGGCACACTGAAAGGATCGGGCCGCTCGATTGCCGGACTGCATCTGCGCGATGCGCTGGAGCGTCTGGATACGCTGCATCCTGGTCTGATGATGAAGTTTGGCGGTCACGCGATGGCGGCCGGCTTATCGCTGGAAACCGCACGCTACGAGGAGTTTCGTCAGCGCTTTGCCGATCTGGTCGGAGAGTGGCTGGATGGCGAATCGCTGCAGGGCATCATCTGGTCAGATGGCGGCCTGCAGCCGCAGGAGTTTTCCCTGCAGACCGCCGAAATGCTGCGCGAAGCCGGCCCCTGGGGCCAGGCGTTCCCGGAGCCCGCTTTTGACGGCAAATTTAAGCTGCTGCAACAGCGACTGGTGGGCGAGCGGCATCTGAAAGTGATGGTTGAGCCGCTGGACGGGGGGCCGCTAATCGACGGTATCGCCTTTAATGTTGATACCACGCTGTGGCCCGACAGCAGCATTCGTCAGGTTGAACTGGCCTACAAGCTGGATATCAATGAGTATCGCGGTAACCGTTCGGTGCAGCTGATCATCGACCATATCTGGCCGCTGAACTGAGTTAAACAGCGCGCGCGCGTCTCCGTCTACGGCAGACGCGCGTCAGCCTGGTTATCCCCGGCGTTCATCTGCTGCGCGCGAAGATGTCGCGCAAATGCGAGCCCTTACGCAACCCCGGCATCAGCCCCCTGTCTCAGCGCTACAATCTGCCGCCAGTTTCGGGTAAACTTGTGCGTTAATTTTCCTGTCCCATCGAACATAAAAAAGACGCTAAAGCCATGTTTGAAATCAACCCGGTCAAAAACCGTATTCAGGACCTCAGTGAGCGCAGCGACGTTCTTCGGGGGTATCTTTGACTACGATGCCAAGAAAGAACGCCTCGAAGAAGTAAACGCCGAGCTGGAACAGCCCGATGTCTGGAACGAACCTGAGCGTGCTCAGGCGCTGGGCAAAGAGCGCTCCTCACTGGAAGCGATCGTGCAGACGCTGGATCAGATGTCGCAGGGCCTGGAAGATGTGCAGGGCCTGCTTGAACTGGCAGTAGAAGCGGAAGACGAAGAGACTTTCAACGAAGCTGTCGTCGAGCTGGATGTCCTTGAGGGCAAGCTGGGCGAACTGGAATTCCGCCGCATGTTCTCTGGCGAGTATGACAGCGCCGACTGCTATATCGATCTGCAGGCGGGTTCCGGCGGCACCGAAGCGCAGGACTGGGCCAGCATGCTGATGCGTATGTATCTGCGCTGGGCTGAAGCCAAAGGCTTTAAAACAGAAATTATCGAAGAGTCTGAAGGTGAAGTTGCGGGCATCAAGTCTGTCACTATTCGCGTGTCAGGCGACTACGCCTTTGGCTGGTTACGCACCGAAACCGGCGTGCATCGCCTGGTGCGTAAGAGCCCGTTTGACTCTGGTGGCCGTCGTCACACCTCATTCAGCTCCGCCTTTATTTATCCGGAAGTGGATGACGATATTGATATCGACATCAACCCAGCCGATCTGCGCATTGACGTTTATCGCGCGTCGGGTGCGGGCGGCCAGCACGTTAACCGGACGGAATCTGCGGTGCGTATTACCCATATTCCAACCGGTACTGTCACCCAGTGTCAGAATGACCGTTCTCAGCACAAGAACAAAGATCAGGCGATGAAGCAGATGAAGGCGAAGCTGTACGAGCTTGAGATGCAGAAGAAAAATGCTGAGAAGCAGGCGCTGGAGGACAACAAGTCCGACATTGGCTGGGGAAGTCAGATCCGTTCTTACGTTCTCGATGATGCACGCATCAAAGATCTGCGCACCGGCGTAGAGACGCGTAACACCCAGGCGGTGCTGGACGGCGATCTGGATCGATTCATTGAAGCTAGTTTAAAAGCAGGGTTATAGACATGTCTGAACAACAACCGCAGAGCGCTGATGCCGCCGTTGAGTTAAATAACGAACTGAAAACGCGCCGCGAAAAGCTGAGTGCGCTGCGTGCCAATGGTCTGGCGTTTCCCAACGACTTCCGTCGTGACAGCCTTTCAAACCAGCTGCTGGAAAGCTATGGCGAGAAGAGCAACGAAGAGCTGGAAGAGGCAGGTATCGAAGTCAGCGTCGCCGGACGTATGATGACCCGTCGTATCATGGGTAAAGCCTCTTTCGTCACCCTGCAGGATGTGGGCGGCCGGATTCAGCTTTACGTTTCGCGTGACGATCTGGCTGAAGGCATCTACAACGAGCAGTTCAAGAAATGGGACCTCGGCGATATCCTCGGCGCGCGTGGCAAACTGTTCAGAACCAAAACCGGCGAACTGTCGATTCACTGTTCAGAACTGCGCCTGCTGACTAAAGCCCTGCGTCCACTGCCGGACAAGTTCCATGGCCTGGCCGATCAGGAAACCCGTTACCGTCAGCGTTACCTTGATCTGATCGCCAACGAAGAATCGCGCAATACCTTCAAAATTCGTTCGCAGATCATGGCCGGCATTCGCCAGTTCATGGTGGGCCGCGACTTTATGGAAGTGGAAACCCCGATGATGCAGGTGATTCCAGGCGGTGCTTCTGCACGTCCGTTCATCACCCATCATAATGCGCTGGATATCGACATGTATCTGCGTATCGCACCAGAACTCTACCTGAAGCGTCTGGTGGTGGGCGGTTTTGATCGCGTGTTCGAGATTAACCGTAACTTCCGCAACGAAGGTATTTCGCCACGCCATAACCCAGAGTTCACCATGATGGAACTCTATATGGCCTATGCGGATTATAAAGATCTGATCGAGCTGACCGAAAGCCTGTTCCGTACGCTGGCGCAGGATGTGCTGGGCAGCACGGTCGTGCCTTACGGCGAGCAGGAGTTTGACTTCGGTAAGCCATTTGAAAAGCTGACCATGCGTGAAGCGATCAAGAAATACCGTCCGGAAACGGATCTGGCCGATCTGGAAGACTTTGATAAAGCGGTGGCGATTGCACAATCCCTGCATATCAAAGTAGAGAAAAGCTGGGGTCTGGGCCGCGTTGTGACGGAGATCTTCGAAGAGACGGCCGAAGCGCATCTGATTCAGCCGACCTTTATCACCGAATACCCGGCTGAAGTCTCTCCGCTGGCCCGTCGTAACGACGAGAACCCGGAAATCACCGATCGCTTTGAGTTCTTCATTGGTGGTCGTGAAATCGGTAACGGCTTCTCTGAGCTGAACGATGCGGAAGATCAGGCTGAGCGTTTCCTGCAGCAGGTGAATGCCAAAGATGCGGGTGACGACGAAGCGATGTTCTACGACGAAGACTATGTCACCGCGCTGGAACATGGTCTGCCGCCTACCGCCGGTCTGGGTATCGGTATTGACCGTATGGTGATGCTGTTTACCAACAGCCACACAATCCGCGATGTGATTCTGTTCCCGGCACTGCGTCCAGGCAGCAAGTAAGCGTCATCAATCAAAAGGCCGGATCTTCCGGCCTTTTTTACCTCTATTCGTTCAGCAGATATCAGGATTTAATCGCCTGATCCAGCCAGCTTTGAAACCGCGCATAGGGCACATAGAGTGCAACGTTCTTATAGAGTGTCTTACCGCTGACATTGTCATTGATATTATTGCTGTAGCCGATAATTACGCCCGCCAGCGTATCATCAGAGGCGTTATAGACTGCGCCGCCTGACATCCCTTTGACCACACCCGCATTCGCCGCCACAACGACGCAGTCTGGCTTGTTCCAGCTGTTCGCCAGTGTGGTATTGATCAGGTTTTGCCCGCTGGAACTGACCGGCATGGCCGAAATAAAACTGTAGCCATAAAGATTGACCTGATCGCCGATATGGCTGTTGCGGAAGCTGGGTGGCAGATTCATTTCGCTGTTTTTATGGTAGATCACGGCCAGATCGCATTCCGGATGCCAGGCTTTGACGCGATAAAGGGAGAACTTCGCAACATGCGCGGCAGTCAGGCTATACTCCGGCGTCAGCGGGATGGTGGTACCAAGCGTGCCTAAACCCAGCACGGTAGGAATGCCGGTCACGGTCATATCAACCCGCCTTTCAGCCTCTTTACTGTACTCATAATGACCCACCGAGCAGCCGGTTAAGCCAAAAACCATTAAGGCTATGAGTCGTTGCATTCTCTCTCCCTGCGTCCGAAGTTCATTACATCACCTGGCAATTGATTAGGGATATATCGGCAACGTTAAGGATTTATTAATTAAATACGCACTAAAAAGCGTAACCGCTTAGCGGGAAATGACAACTGTGTCCTGGGCGTAAGACCTTTTGGCGGATTGTGTGCAGGCAGGTAGTAAGCGGTTTGTTTCAGGAAGAAGGCAGGATTATTGCGGTCGCGGCAATAATCCTTTGCTGTAAGCAGGCTATGTGGCGCATCAGCGCTGTGCTGTAATACTCAACGTGACGCAGATCAAATTTTAATAAACGTCGAGGGGCTGCGTGTCTGCGCGGTTCACCTGCATATGAAACCGGGAGAGTATTATGCCTGTAGCATTAATGGCGCTGGCGTTGAGTGCGTTCGCCATCGGAACCACTGAGTTTGTCATTATGGGATTGCTGCCGGAGGTGGCGCGCGACCTTCAGGTGTCGATTCCGTCGGCGGGCTGGCTGATCAGCGGCTATGCGCTGGGGGTAGCGATTGGTGCGCCGATTATGGCGCTGCTCACCGCCAGACTGCCACGCAAAAAAACGCTGATCCTGCTGATGGTGATCTTTATCGTCGGCAACCTGCTGTGTGCGCTGGCTTACAACTATAACCTGCTGATGCTGGCACGCATCGTTACCGCGCTCTGTCACGGTGCCTTCTTCGGTATTGGCGCGGTGGTGGCCGCCAGTCTGGTCCCTGCCGGTCGACAGGCTTCCGCTGTCGCGCTGATGTTCACCGGGCTCACCTTAGCCAACGTGCTGGGCGTGCCACTGGGAACCAGCTTCGGACAGATGTTTGGCTGGCGGGCCACCTTCTGGGGCGTGGCAGTCATCGGCGTACTGGCGTTTATCGCCTTAATCGTCAGTCTGCCCAACAACAAACAGGAAAAACCGGTTCATCTGGCGAGTGAAATTGGCGCACTGGCTAACGGCAAACTGTGGCTGTCGTTGCTGATGACAGTGTGCTTCGCGGCGGCAATGTTTGCGCTGTTCAGCTACATTGCGCCGCTGCTGTTAGAGGTGACGGGCATCAGCGATCGCGGTGTCAGCTGGACGCTGTTCCTGATTGGTGCGGGCCTGACGGTCGGTAATATTCTCGGCGGTAAACTGGCCGACTGGAAAGTCTCCTTCAGCCTGATCCTCAGCTTCTCACTGATTGCTATCTTCTCGCTGCTGTTCAGCTGGACCAGCCATGCGCTGTGGCTGGCGGAGATCACCCTGTTCCTGTGGGCGATGGCGACCTTTGCAACGGTGCCGGGCCTGCAAATTAACGTGGTGCGTCACGGCAAAGAGGCACCGAACCTGGTCTCAACCCTGAATATTTCGGCGTTTAATGTCGGTAATGCACTGGGTGCCTGGGTTGGCGGCGCAGTGATTGGTCGGGGTTTCGGCCTGACGGCGGTACCGGTAGCGGCGGCTGCGCTGGCCGTCATTGGTCTGCTGGTCTGCCTGATTACGTTCCGTAAATCGGGCCACGCGGCCACCAGAGTTCGCGCTTAAGCCAGGCGGGCGGTGATTCGTGCCGGAAAGTCAGCCACCTGCTGTTGCAGATGGCTGACAAAGGCATCAACCAGCGCTGAGGCGGGGCGGTGTTGCGGCCTCACCAGGCTGACGGTAAACGGCACCGCTACGCTGAATTTGCGCATCACGACACCGCTGTCGGCGTAATCCAGCGCTGTCAGCGGATTCACGATAGAAATCCCTACGCCCGCTCTGACCATCGCGCACACCGAAGCGGCGCTGTGCGTCTCCAGTACCAGCCGCCGTTCGACGCCCTGCTCCTGAAACAACGCATCCAGCAGCTGACGATAGCTGTCGCTGCGCGACAGGCTCACATACTTTTCGCCCGCAAAATCGTTCGGTGTCAGCACCTCACGCTGACTTAAGGGGTGATGCTGCGGCAACACGCATACTTCATCGCAGGTCAACAGGGCAAGGCGCTCAGTTCCGGCCGGCGCGTGCTGGGTCTCGGTTAAGCCGATATCGTAGCGCTGTGCTGACAGCCACTCCTCCAGCAGCGGTGACTCCTGAGGAATTACATTCAGGCTCACATCCGGATAGCGCTGTAAAAAGGGCTGACACAGCGGGGGCAGCAGCGACTGCGAAAAAACGGGCAGGCAGGCGATCGATAGCTCGCCCTGACGAAACTGGCGCAGGCCTTCCGCCGCTTCCATGATGCGGTCCAGACCGTACCAGGATCGCTGCACCTCTTCAAACAGACGCAATCCCTGCACCGTCGGCTGCAGGCGGCCGCGTACCCGCCCGAACAGCTCTAATCCCAGTTGCTGCTCCAGACGGGCCAGCTCCCGACTCACGGTAGGCTGTGAGGTGTGCAGCAGTGTGGCGGCCTGCGTCAGATTGCCGCTGGTCATCACCGCATGAAAAATTTCGATATGCCGCCAGTTAATGTTGGCCACGCCGCTTACCTATATCCATTCTGAATAGATGCTATTAAAACAGATATTTTTCGCTATGACACGATTCTGGCTTAATGCGGTTATCGCCACAGGAGAATTGCTATGCCACGTTCATTACAGAGTACTGAAACCGCACTCAACGTCGTTAATCTGCTGCCACTGGCACGCCGCTATGCCGGGCCATTCTGGGCCTACGACGCGCAGATTATCCAGGCGCGTATTGCTCAGCTGCAGTCGTTTGATGTGGTACGTTTTGCGCAGAAAGCCTGCTCGAATACGCATATCCTGCGGCTGATGCGCGCGGCGGGTGTAAAAGTGGATTCGGTATCGCTGGGCGAGATCGAACGTGCGCTGGCCGCTGGTTATCAGCCCGGCGGTGACGAGATCGTCTTTACCGCCGATCTGTTCGATCAACCTACCCTGGCGCGGGTAACGGCGTTGAAGGTGCCAGTAAATGCCGGTTCGATCGATATGCTGCATCAGCTCGGCGCAGTGTCTCCGGGACACGCGGTGTGGCTGCGGGTCAACCCTGGCTTTGGTCATGGCCACAGTCAGAAAACCAATACTGGCGGCGAAAACAGCAAGCACGGGATCTGGCATGGCGACTTAGCCGAGGCGCTGGCAGCTATTAACCAGCACGGTCTGCAGCTGGTGGGTATTCACATGCATATCGGCTCTGGCGTCGATTATGCGCATCTGCAGCAGGTCTGCGATGCGATGGTTGAACTGGTGATGGCGTCAGGTCAGGATCTGACGGCAATCTCTGCGGGGGGCGGGCTTTCTGTCCCTTATCGCTATGGCGAAGAGGCGATCGATACCCATCACTATTTCGGCCTGTGGGACGCGGCGCGGCAGCGTATCGCTCAGCATCTGGGGCACGCAGTAAAGCTGGAGATCGAACCGGGCCGTTTTCTGGTTGCTGAGGCTGGCGTGCTGGTGTCACAGGTACGGGCGGTGAAAGCGATGGGAAGCCGTCACTTTGTGCTGGTCGATGCCGGTTTCAGCGATCTGATGCGCCCCTCAATGTATGGCAGCTATCACCATATCTCGCTGATGGCGGGCGATGGGCGGGCGATTGATGAGCAGCAGACCCTCGACACGGTGGTCGCTGGCCCGCTGTGTGAATCGGGTGATGTCTTTACCCAGCTGGAGGGCGGCATGGTCGAACCACGCGCGATTCCGGCGGCGAAAGTGGGCGATTATCTGGTGTTCCACGACACTGGCGCTTACGGCGCATCCATGTCTTCTAACTACAACAGCCGTCCGCTGATCCCGGAGGTGCTGTTTGACCAGGGCCAGCCCCGCGAAATTCGACGTGCACAAACTATCGAGTCGCTGCTGGCACTGGAAATTATCTAATCACCTCGCTCAGGCGGCCCACGTGCCGCCTGTCAGCTATAGATCTCTTTTCGCAGCATGATCAGTTCCTCGGCCAGTTCGCGACACAGCATGGCATTCATCAGATGATCCTGCGCATGTACCAGAATCAGCGTGACCGGTAATTTTCCGCTTCCTTCGTCTGCGCCAATCAACGTGGTCTGGATTTTATGTGCCGCTTTTGCCGCAGTATCAGAGGCTGCCAGCCCCGCATCAGCCCCGGCCCAGTCGCGTTTGCGCGCGCACTGAATCGCCATCATCGCCGACGAGCGTGCTTCTCCCGCATTGATCAGTAATTCCATCATAGTCTGTTCGTAATCCATAACGCCTCCGCTATTGGTATGCCAAATTGGCCTTTTTAATCATACTGGAATGCCAAAAAACATTTCCGGGAGATTCATCACAGAAAAAAACGCGGGTATTCGTCATTTTGGTATGCCACTAACAAGGAAGATCATGATGATTACAGGACTACCGATCTTACATCTCTGAGGATTGATCATGTCTTTACAGGACCGCCTTATCGATTCCCTGGGCAGCTTCGCCACCCGCTTTAACAGTTATCGCTACATCATGGCGATTAAAGCCTCGTTCATTACCCTGATGCCGGTAATCATTGTTGGCGCCTTCTCGGTATTGATCTCTAACATGGTGCTGGACAGCAAAAATGGCCTTGCCAGCTTTGCCGCTCTGGCTTTCTTAGCTGACCTCAAGCCCATCACCAGCAGTATCAATTACGCCACGCTCAGCTTTCTTAACATTGGTGCGGTGTTCCTGATTGGTATTGAGCTTGGGCGCATCAACGGTATAAAAACGCTGTTTCCCGGTCTGCTGGCAATCATCTGCTTTATATCGGTGACGCCGACCACCTTACAGATGATGGTCGATGGGCAGATGCATCTGGTCACCGATGTGCTGGCCAAACAATTCTCCGATACCAAGAGCCTGTTTCTCGGCATGTTTATCGCCATTCTGTCGGTAGACATCTACTGCCGCCTTGAACAGGTTGAGCGGCTGAAAATCAAAATGCCCGACACTGTGCCGCCCAATGTGGCCGCCTCATTCTCTGCGCTTATCCCCTCAATTATTACTGTGACGCTGGTAGCGACCTTTGGCTTTATCTTCCATCGCGTTACCGGCATGTACCTCTACGACGCGGTATACCAGGTGGTGCAGCAGCCGCTGGAGTCGGTGGTGCAGAGTCTGTGGGGCATTCTGATTCTGATGTTCGTTGCCCAGCTGTTCTGGGTGATTGGCATACACGGTAACCAGATGGTGAAACCGATCCGTGAGCCACTGTTACTGGGCGCAATTCTGGTCAACATGACCGCTTTTGAGCAGGGAAAAGAGGCACCGAACATCATCACCATGCCGTTCTGGGATGTCTATATGAGCATCGGCGGATCCGGCCTGACCATCGGGCTACTCACTGCCGTAATGCTGGCGACGCGACGCAAAGAGATGCGTGAAATTGCCAAACTGTCGTTCGGCCCAGGCATTTTCAATATCAACGAACCGGTTATATTTGGTATGCCGATTATGCTTAACCCGATTCTGGCTATCCCTTTCATCATCACACCGCTGGTGACAGGTTCTATTGGCTATTTCGCGACGGTGATGGGCTTTGCCGGGAAAGCCGTGGTGATGGTGCCCTGGACCACGCCTCCGATTATCAATGCCTGGCTTTCAACGGCTGGATCGATGGGCGCAGTGGTGACACAGATCGTCTGCATTCTGGTGTCAGTACTCATCTATCTGCCCTTTGTGAAAGTCGCAGCCCGCCGCGCGGATGCAGCGGAAGCAAAAAGCCTGCAACCTGAGCTGAACCCCAACCGAACGGAGGTGTTATGAGTCGTCAGACTGTCCACATACCTGAGAATTTCATTCTGGGGGCTGCTGCCTCCGCCTGGCAGACGGAAGGCTGGAGCGGAAAAAAGCCGGGCCAGGACTCCTGGCCTGACGCCTGGTATCAGCAGGATCGTCACGTCTGGCACAACGGCTATGGCCCGGCGGTTGCCACTGACTTTATCAATCGCTTTAGTGAAGATGTGGCGCTAATGAAGGCCAGCGGGCTGACCCACTACCGGACTTCCATCAACTGGTCGCGTTTCCTGATCGATTATGAAACCGCCACGGTCGATGAGGAATATGCCGCTTACTATGACCGGCTGATTGATGAAATGCAGCGTCAGGGCATTGAACTGATGCTCTGTCTGGAGCATTACGAGCTGCCAGCCTTGCTGCTTGAGCAATATGGAGGCTGGCAGTCAAAGCATGTGGTTGAACTGTTTATTCGTTATGTCGAACAGGTTTTTAAACGTTATGCCGGTCGGGTCACACGCTGGTTTGTGTTTAATGAGCCCATTGTGGTGCAGACCCGCGTCTATCTCGACGCGCTGCGCTGGCCTTATGAGCAGAACACGCATAAATGGATGCAGTGGAACCACCATAAAAATCTCGCGACTGCCCGGGCAGTGCAGCTGTTCCGCAAGCGTGGCTATGCCGGTCGCATTGGTACCATTCTTAACCCGGAGGTCACCTATCCGCGATCATCCGCCCCGCACGACCAGAAGGCGGCGCATATTTATGACCTGTTCTACAACCGGGTGTTTCTCGACCCCGCGATTAAAGGCGAGTATCCGGCGGAGCTGCTGGCGCTGCTTGATCAGCATCAGATTGAGTGGGAAACCACGCCGGAAGAGCTGGCGATTATTGCTGCCAATACCGTCGATGAGGTCGGCCTTAATCTCTACTATCCCCATCGCGTGAAGGCGCCGTCCCGCGCCTGGCATCCCGAGACGCCCTTTCATCCTGCATGGTATTACGAACACTTTGAACTGCCTGGGCGGCGGATGAATCGTTCGCGCGGCTGGGAAATTCAGCCTGAAATTATCTGGGATATGGCACAACGAATGCGCGATGAGTACGGCAATATCCCGTGGTTTGTGGCGGAAAGCGGTATGGGCATTGAGAACGAAACCCAATTCAAAGATGCCGGTGGGGAAATTCAGGACGATTACCGTATCGCGTTTATCAGCGAACACCTGCATCAGGCGATACGCGCCAGCCAGGCGGGCATTAACTGTCAGGGCTACATGCTGTGGGCGTTTACCGACAACGTCTCACCAATGAATGCCTTTAAAAACCGCTATGGTCTGATCGAAATCGACTTAGATAAGCACCGTCAGCGCCGTATGAAGAAATCTGCCCATTGGTTCCGTACGCTGCGTGACACGCAGCAATTTACCCTGTGGCTTGATGATGAGCCGAAATAACGCGAGGAAACGAGCATGAAACGAATTGTTCTGGCCTGTGCTGCGGGCATGTCGACCTCAATGGTGGTCACGCGGATGGAAAAAGAGGTCGCCGCTCGCGGACTGGCATTTCAGATCTACGCTATTCCGGAGCAAAACCTGCGTGAAGAGCTGCAAAACTACGGCAGCGAGGTGGCGGTGGTGCTGCTCGGGCCACAGGTGCGCTTCAAACTGGAGGAGAACAGAAAACTCACTGACAGCTATCAGTTGCCTATCGCGGTAATCGATACGGTTGCTTACGGTACGCTGAATGGTGCAAAGGTACTCGATCAGGCGCTGGCTTTGATACACTGAGCCCCAGTTTGCGAGCCAGCCTCTCCGGTTCGCGGGCATTGTCGCGCAGGGAACGGCGGCAATGCCGTTAGCGCGTTGATTGCAAAGGGTGAAAGTGTGGACAAAGCCGAAGCGCCGCAAGAAAAAAAGCAGTACCAGGAAATTGGTCAGCACCTGCGTCAGCAGATCAGTGACGGACACTATCCGGTGGGATCGCGCCTGCCGCCTGAACGTCAGTTGGCTGAAACCTGGGGCGTCAGCCGGACCATCGTGCGCGAGGCATTATTGATGCTTGAGCTGGAAGGTACGGTGGATATCCGTCAGAGCTCCGGCGTCTATGTAATGCGTATTCCTTCCGCCAGTGATGATGAAGAAGAGGCTTTTTTCCGCAGCGACGTAGGCCCGTTTGAAATGCTACAGGCGCGTCAGTTGCTGGAGAGCAATATTGCCGCCTTTGCCGCAAAAATGGCGACTAAAGCGGACATTGAAAATCTGCGACGTACGCTGGAACAGGAGCAACGTGCCATCGCCGCCAACGACAGCAGTCAGGATAACGACAAATTGTTTCATCTGCTGCTGGCGGGTGCGAGTCAGAATCAGATGCTGCTCGATACCGTTACCAGTATCTGGCGGCATCACGACAGCAGCCCGCTCTGGCAGCAGCTGCGCCCGCAGTTTGAAACCCGCGCCTATCGCCTGAAGTGGCTCGGCGATCACCAGACTATCCTGGCTGCTCTGCGTCGGCGCGATGTGATGGGAGCCTGGCAGTCGACCTGGCAGCACCTTGAGAACGTCAAAAATACGCTGCTGGAGCTTTCCGACGCCGATGCGCCTGATTTTGATGGCTACCTGTTTGATTCAGTCCCGATCTTTCAGGGGAAACTGTTGTGATTGAGATTGTCTCGCTCAGTGATGCCCCACAGTTTGCCGATCAGATTATTGACTGGCAGTGGCGCGCATTTGGTGAAGCCAGTAGCCACGCGTTCTTTGCCAGTGTGGTGAACAGCAGCCTGAACGGTGCTGACTTCCCCGTAACCTTTGTCGCTCTGGAGGCGGGCAGGGCGGTCGGCACCGTAGGATTCTGGCGCTGCGACCTGATCAGCCGTCAGGATCTTTTCCCGTGGCTGGCGGCGCTATATGTTGATGATTCTTCGCGCGGCAAAGGTGTCAGTGAGGCGCTGCAGCAGCATGTCATTGCTTATGCACAGGCGCGGGGCTATTCACGGTTGTGGTTATGGTCGACGTTTGGGGGCTACTACGAACGTTATGGCTGGCTGCCACAGGGCGAAGCGCTGGAGTATCCCGATAAACCGGTAAAACTCTATTATCGCGACCTGTAAGAGAGGCCAGCCGCCACTGCGGCAGCTGGCAAAGGCGCACTTATGGCGCCGGGTAGGTATAACGACGGTGGATCGCCTCAATGCCTTCCAGGATCTCAGCGTTTAAGGTCAGATTGAAACTGTCGATATTGACCTGCAACTGCTCAAGCGTGGTGGCACCCAGCAGCGTACTGGCCACAAACGGCTGCTGACGCACATAGGCCAGTGCCATCTGCGACGGGTCGATCTGATGCTGTTGAGCCAGCGCCACATATTCGGCAATCGCCTTTTGTGACTGCTCGCCGCTGTAGCGGGTAAAGCGGCTGAACAGCGTGTTGCGTGCGCCCGCAGGCTGCGCGCCATTCAGGTATTTGCCGCTCAGCGTACCAAATGCCAGGCTGGAATACGCCAGCAACTCTACGCCTTCATGCTGGCTGATTTCGGCCAGACCCACTTCGAAGCTGCGGTTCAGCAGGCTGTAGGGATTCTGAATGCTGACGATGCGCGGCAGTTCATGCTTCTCTGCCAGCTGCAGATAACGCATCACACCCCACGCGGTTTCGTTCGACACCCCGATGTAGCGGATCTTACCGGCACGCACCTGTTCGGCCAGTGCTTCGAGCGTCTCCAGCAGCGTCACCTGAGCGGTGGTCTCGCTGTACTGATAGCCGAGTTTGCCGAAGTAGTTGGTCTGACGCTGCGGCCAGTGCAACTGGTAGAGATCAAGGTAATCGGTGTTCAGACGTTTCAGGCTGGCATCAAGTGCGGCGCGGATGTTTTTACGGTCCAGCGCCATATCCGGGCGAATCGACGCATCATTGCCGCGCGACGGTCCGGCCACTTTACTGGCCAGAATGATTTTGTCACGACTGCCGCGCTGTTTGAGCCAGCTGCCAATATAGTGTTCGGTCAGACCCTGGGTTTCCGGGCGCGGAGGCACCGGATACATCTCGGCAGTATCAATAAAGTTGATGCCGGAACGGAGTGCTAAATCCAGTTGAGCATGCGCGTCGGCTTCGCTGTTCTGTTCGCCAAACGTCATGGTGCCCAATCCCAGCTGACTCACTTCCAGCGTGCTGTGAGGAATACGATGATAGTGCATTGCCAGCTTCCTTTTCTTTATGGAATGGAATGTTGTGTTCTCAGGGACTATAGCGCGAGCAATGGCGGGGAAGGAAGGGGGAAAAGTCGGGGAAATCACCTGCCAGCGGGGAATCGGTGGCAGGTGATTAAATCGGGCAATTAACGTTCAATGATCGTTGAGACCTCATCGCTGTTAATCTGCACCATATGACCCGTCTGGTCAGTGTACTCCACCAGGCCGGTCTCTTTATCAATGCTCGGCTTGCCTTCGGTCATGATCATCCGGCCATCTTTGGTCGCCATGACATAATCAGAACTGCATCCACTTAAGAATGCGGCGGTTACCATCACCAGTGCTACTCCTGCCAACCCTTTCATCACGACTTATCCTCACAAATGGTCAAGTGCAAACAGTGTAGTAATAAATGGTTTTGCCGGCAGGGTTAATCGCAGAAATCTGAAAGTAACGGGGCGAGCAGGCTCGCCCTTGACTTTATCAGGCGTGCTTTTTCTTACTGCGCATCAGGTTAAGGCACTCAACCGCCATCGAGAAGAACATCGCGAAATAAATGTAACCTTTTGGTACATGGACCGCAAAACTCTCCAGAATCAGGGTAAAACCGACCAGGATCAGGAAAGAGAGCGCCAGCATTTTCACCGATGGATGACGTTCAACAAACTCACCAATGGCGCGTGCGGCGAACATCATCATCAGCACCGCAATTACAACGGCCGCCATCATAATGAACAGATGATCGGAGAGGCCGATAGCGGTGATGACCGAGTCGAGGCTGAAAATAATGTCGAGCATCATGATCTGCACAATCGCGCCGAGGAACGAATGGACGCGGGTGTTGTGCTCGCCTTCGCTGCCTTCGATCGTTTCATGGATCTCCATGCTCGATTTCCACAGCAGGAACAGTCCACCAAACAGCAGAATCAGATCGCGCGCCGAAAACGCATGATCCATCAGCGTAAACAGCGGGTTAGTCAGACGGGCAACCCACGCGATAGAGGCCAGCAGGCCAAGACGCATCAGCATCGCGCCCATCAGACCAATGCGACGTGCGCTGGCTTGCTGGTGCTTTGGCAGTTTAGCGACCACCAGCGACAGGAAAATGATGTTATCAATACCCAGCACCACTTCAAGGATGGTCAGGGTGCCCAGCGCCAGCCAGGCGTTGGGATCAGAAATCCACTCAAACATACCGACATTCAATCCTAAACGAAAAGTAAACGGCGATTATACGCATTCAATCCGCCGATCTCCCATAAAATTCCGAACTGACGGCGTGCGTGGTGACATTCAGAGGAGAAAATGACGTGCCAGCAGTGGCCCGGTGAAGCTCTTCTTGAGGTAGAAGCCGCGCGGCAGGGTCATGATTGGCTGGCCCTGATCGCCGATGCCCTCTGTCAGCGCCTTACTGTTGGCGGCTTTAGGGCGGATCTGCAGCCAGGCGCCATGTCGTGCGGTAATCTGCTCAACGCGTCCCAGCACAATCATATCCATCAGCTCTTCCCAGTCCTGACGCAGCATCTCATCTTCTTCTGTGTTCGGAGTCCATAACAGCGGCGCGCCAACACGGCGTTCCCGCAGCGGAATCTCACGCCCGCCTTCAACCGGGATCCATAACACCCGCGCCAGCTTGTGACGCACATGGCTGGTGAGCCAGGTGACGCCGCTGTTGCCGGTCAGCGGTGCGACACAGACAAAGGTGGTTTCCAGCGGTTTACCCTGCGCATCAATTGGGATGGTTTTCAGTTCGATACCCAGATGAGCAAAATCCTGTTCCGCTTTGCTGCCCGCGCTGGCACCCAGATGCCATTCCAGCAGCATGCCGACCCAGCCTTTATCGCGTTTAAGATCCGCAGGCATGGCCAGACCGGCGCGGGCGGCCAGCGTTTCCAGCGTCAATCCGGCTAAATCATGCGCGCGTGCCAGCAGGCTGGCCTCATCTTCAGGTGGTCCTGGCAGGTAACTCATGTTGATGACTCGCAGTGATTAAAATTTGTACAGTGGCGGCCGGGTTTATCTTTTCTCTAAAATAAACCGCGTCACGGATCGATAATAACATGATTGATCATGCTTTTTTTAGCGCATCTCCTGCTCAACATCTGCGGACAGTCAGGGTTATCCCAGCTTACCCGCAACAATGAACAGGATCTCCAGCCCGGTTATCCACAGAAAAATGGGATAACACTGTTTCTGTGCAGTACTGGTTCCATTTACAGCCTTGACTTTTCACGATATGAGCATAATTTCGCCTCTCTGGCCTAACCCTGAGCGATTAACTGTGGATAAAAAGCACTGTGCTTATATTTTAATCGATTGTCAGTTGTCGCGAACATATTGCCGTTTTATGAAAGTTTTATGGTTGGTCATTAAGATTTAATTTTGTTTAAATTCATTGTGATAAGGTAATAATGCTTTTCAGTCCGCAGGCGACCCCTGAAAATGTTATTCAGTTAACTCCCGCGTTCTGCACAAAGCTATCCACAGAAAACGTGAATAAGATCGATTTTTTTCGCGGTCTTTGTTTATAACTTTGCCCTTTTCTGTGAGTTATCCCAGCTTTGATGAGCTGATACCCCATGAATCCAGTGGTTTACCGCCTGTAAGGAGTGTGAAACAATCAGCGCATTCAAATTTTGCTTTGAGGTAGTCCGGTGATCGATGATGATGGCTACCGCCCGAATGTTGGTATCGTAATCTGTAACCGGCAGGGACAAGTGTTATGGGCCAGGCGCTTTGGACAGCACTCCTGGCAATTTCCTCAGGGAGGCATCAATCCCGGTGAAACCGCAGAGCAGGCGATGTATCGCGAATTGTTCGAAGAGGTTGGCTTACACCGGAAAGATGTTCGAATACTTGCTTCTACCCGCAACTGGTTGCGTTACAAGTTGCCAAAACGTTTGGTGCGTTGGGACACAAAGCCGGTATGTATCGGCCAGAAACAAAAGTGGTTTCTTCTGCAGTTAATGTGTAATGACGCGGATATCAATGTGCAGCACAGCAGTACGCCGGAATTTGACGGCTGGCGCTGGGTCAGTTTCTGGTATCCGGTGCGTCAGGTTGTCTCCTTTAAGCGCGACGTTTATCGTCGGGTAATGAAGGAATTCGCTGGCGTGGTGATGTCTATGCAGGAGAGTGCGGGGCAGCGAAATAATCCTGCCCATCGACGTAAGAGAGGATAGGCCACGCCCTTTATGCTCACTCAGTTGCGCGAAATTGTAGAAAAAGTGGCGAGTGCGCCGCGTCTCAATGAAGCACTCGACATCCTGGTCAATGAGATCTGTCTGGCGATGGATACGGAAGTCTGTTCCGTTTATCTCGCCGACCAGGACCGTCGCTGCTATTACCTGATGGCGACGCGCGGACTCAAAAAACCGCGTGGCCGCACCGTAACGCTGGCTTTTGACGAGGGTATCGTTGGTTTAGTGGGCCGTCTGGCTGAACCGATCAACCTTGCTGACGCCCAGAGTCACCCCAGCTTTAAATATATCCCCGCAGTAAAAGAGGAGCGCTATCGCTCCTTCCTCGGCGTGCCGGTGATCAGCCGTCGTCAGCTCCTTGGCGTGCTGGTCGTGCAGCAGCGCGAACACCGTCAGTTTGATGAAAGCGAAGAGTCATTCCTGGTCACGCTGGCTACCCAGATGGCGGCGCTGCTGTCGCAATCTCAGATGGGTCAGCTGTTTGGTCAGTTCCGCCAGACGCGGGTGCGCGCGATTGCAGCGGCACCCGGCGTCGCGGTGGCGCCGGGCTGGGTCGATGAGACGCAGCCTCTGCTCGATCAGGTATCGGCCGCCTCAACGCTGGATGTTCAGCGTGAACGTGAGCGTCTGTCGCTCGCGATGAGCGAAGCAACCAATGAATTTCGCCGTTTCAGCAAACGTTTCAGCGCCAGCGCACAGAAAGAGAGCGCGGCCATTTTCGATCTCTACTCGCACCTGTTAACCGATGCCCGTCTGAAGAAAGATCTGTTCGATGAGATCGAACGTGGATCGGTCGCCGAATGGGCGGTAAAACAGGTGATCGAGAAGTTTGCTGAACAGTTCGCCAGCCTGACGGACAATTACCTGCGTGAACGCGCGGGTGATCTGCGGGTACTTGGCCAGCGTCTGCTGTTCCACCTCGATGACACGCTGGTCGGCACGAATGCCTGGCCGGAACGCTTTGTGCTGGTGGCCGATGAACTTACTGCCACCACCTTAGCGGAGCTGCCGCAGGAGCGGCTGGCTGGCGTGGTAGTGCGTGACGGTGCAGCCAACTCCCATGCGGCGATCCTGACCCGCGCGATGGGGATCCCGACAGTCATGGGCGCTGACATCCAGCCTCATCAGCTCAACAAACGGCTGCTGATTGTCGACGGTTATCGCGGTGAGCTGCTGATCGATCCTGAGCCGGTGCTGGTGCAGGAGTATCAGCGGCTGATCAGCGAAGAGAACGCGCTGAGTAAAATGGCGGAAGGCGCAGTCGATCAGCCAGGTGAGCTGAAAAGCGGCGAACGCGTGCAGGTGATGCTCAATGCCGGACTAAGCCCGGAGCATGAGCAGGCACTTGGCAGCTGGGTGGATGGCATCGGCCTCTACCGCACCGAAATCCCGTTTATGTTGCAGAACGGCTTCCCGTCCGAAGAGGAGCAGGTGGCACAGTATCAGGGCATGCTGCAGCTGTTTCGCAACAAACCGGTCACGCTGCGAACGCTGGATGTGGGGGCAGATAAACAGCTGCCTTACATGCCGATTAGTGAAGAGAACCCCTGTCTGGGCTGGCGCGGCATTCGTCTGACGCTGGATCAGCCGGAAATTTTCCTGGTGCAGGTACGCGCGATGCTGCGTGCCAACGCCGCGTCCGGCAACCTCAGCATTCTGCTGCCAATGATCAGCCATATCGATGAGATCGATGACGCAAAACAGCTGATCGATCGCGCCGGACGCGAAGTGGAAGAGATGCTGGGCTTCCCGATTCCCAGGCCGCGCATTGGTATCATGATAGAAGTGCCGTCGATGCTGTTTATGATCCCGCATCTGGCGTCACGGGTCGATTTTGTTTCGGTCGGCACCAACGATCTGACGCAGTATCTGCTGGCGGTAGACCGTAACAACACCCGCGTCGCTAACCTATATGACTCACTGCATCCGGCGATGCTACGCGCACTGAATGCAATTGCGCAGGAAGCCCGCCTGGCCAATCTGGAATTGTGCCTGTGTGGTGAAATGGCGGGTGATCCAATGTGCGTCGCACTGCTGGTCGGGCTGGGGTATCACCATCTCAGCATGAACGGTAAAAATGTCCCGCGCGTCAAATACCTGCTGCGGCATCTGGATCACGAAGAAGCGCAGAAGCTCAGCGAGAGGGCGATGAATGCCCACACTGCCACTGAAGTTCGCCATCAGGTTTCGGCCTTTATGGAGCGGCGTGGCCTGGGTGGGCTGATCCGCGGCGGTCGTTAAATGCCTGGCCCGTCAGACCAGATGGGTTATCCGCGTTTACATTTGCAAGACAATTCACAAAACCGGCTGTGCTATTATGCGCAGCCTTAATTTATGTGCCTGACAACGCCCCTTTTCAGGGTTGAAAAATAGACGGTGAATGATGAATAACGGCTATATTGCATTTCCGCAGTTCGATCCGGTGATCTTCTCGATCGGACCGGTTTCGCTTCACTGGTACGGTCTGATGTATCTGGTGGGCTTTGTTTTCGCCATGTGGCTGGCTGTGCGTCGTGCAAATCAGCCTGGCAGCGGCTGGAAAAAAGAAGAAGTTGAGAACCTGCTTTACGCCGGTTTCCTGGGGGTATTCCTGGGCGGCCGTATCGGCTATGTCCTGTTCTACAACTTACCGCTGTTCCTGGAAAATCCGCTCTACCTGTTCAAAGTCTGGGATGGCGGCATGTCATTCCACGGTGGCCTGATCGGGGTCATTGTGGTGATGCTGGTCTTTGCCCGCCGTACTAAGCGCCATTTCTTCCAGGTCGCGGATTTCATTGCGCCGCTGATCCCGTTTGGTCTGGGTGCCGGTCGTCTTGGTAACTTCATTAACGGCGAGCTCTGGGGCCGTGTCGATCCGGGCTTCCGCTACGCCATGCTGTTCCCAGGCTCCCGCAGCGAAGATGTCGCGCTGGCCGCCACGAATCCGCAATATCAGGAACTGCTCAACACCTATGGAGTGCTGCCACGTCATCCTTCACAGCTTTACGAACTGGCGCTGGAAGGGGTGGTGCTGTTCATCATCCTGAACCTGTTTATTCGCAAGCCACGCCCGATGGGCAGCGTTTCTGGCCTGTTCCTGATCGGCTATGGTGCTTTCCGTATTATCGTTGAGTTCTTCCGCCAGCCGGATGCTCAGCTTGGCCTGTTTGAAGGCGGAATCAGTATGGGACAGATCCTCTCTGTGCCGATGATTGTTGCCGGTATTATTATGATGATCTGGGCGTATCGTCGTCGTCCGCAGCCACAATTTCGCGAGGAAAAATGAAACAGTATCTGGATTTAATGCAACACGTGCTGCACGAAGGCACACCAAAAGCTGACCGTACCGGCACCGGTACGCTTTCAATTTTTGGTCACCAGATGCGTTTCAATCTGCAGGATGGTTTTCCGCTGGTCACTACCAAGAAATGTCACATCCGCTCCATTATTCATGAGCTGCTGTGGTTCCTGAAAGGTGATACCAACATCGGTTATCTCAAGGAAAACAACGTCTCAATCTGGGATGAGTGGGCAGATGAGAAGGGCGATCTCGGTCCGGTGTATGGCAAGCAGTGGCGCAGCTGGGGAACGGCCAGCGGTCAGGAGATCGACCAGTTAAGCCAGGTGATGGAGCAGCTGAAGCGCGATCCGGACTCTCGCCGGATTATCGTTTCTGCCTGGAACGTCGGCGAACTCAGCGAGATGGCACTGGCTCCTTGTCATGCGTTTTTCCAGTTCTACGTGGCCGATGGCAAGCTCTCCTGCCAGCTTTATCAGCGCTCGTGTGACATCTTCCTGGGCCTGCCGTTTAACATCGCCAGCTATGCACTGCTGGTGCATATGGTGGCGCAGCAGTGCGATCTGCAGGTGGGCGACTTCGTCTGGACCGGTGGTGATACGCACCTCTACAGCAACCATCTGGAGCAGGCGCGCCTGCAGCTGACCCGCGAGCCGCGTCCGCTGCCATCACTTGTTATCAAACGCAAACCGGCGTCACTGTTTGACTACGAGTTCGACGATTTTGAGATTCAAGGCTACGATCCGCATCCTGCGATCAAAGCCCCTGTCGCTATCTGATTCGCGATAAAGATAACGCCCTGGCAACGTCGCCGGGGCTTTTTTTTGCCTGCACAACGGTAAGTCTGCAGCACCGCTCGCACGCTTCTGACACTGCCAGAGCGTAAGAAATATTCTCTGCGGCACGCTTTTCAGACTGACATCACTCACCTTGTTTCGCCTCTCCTTAACCCGCACGCTGACGCCATGAAAACAGCACACTTACGGG
The DNA here is from genome assembly GCF_051136265.1 of Candidatus Pantoea rara. Taxonomy (NCBI): domain Bacteria; kingdom Pseudomonadati; phylum Pseudomonadota; class Gammaproteobacteria; order Enterobacterales; family Erwiniaceae; genus Pantoea; species Candidatus Pantoea rara. The sequence continues at coordinate 825,497 of NZ_CP194942.1, forward strand.
GTTTTACCCTGCCGGAGCTGCTGCTGGTGATGGTGATTGCCGGCTTGCTCAGTCTTGCTGCGCTGCACGGCTGGCAGCGCTGGCAACAGCGGCAGCAACTGCGCGACAGCGCTCAGCAATTGCAGGGATTCCTGCTACGCCTGCGCGCCCAGGCCAACCGGCAAAATAGCGACCTGGTTTTATGGTCACAGCCTGACGATCCCTGGTGTATCGGTGCCGGAAGTCGCCCCGTTGCGGGTTGTGGTCACGGGAAACGGCTGCATTTCATCGCGCCGTACCCGGGGGTTGTACTTTATGGCATCCGGGGGGAGCCGGGGTTTTATGGCCGTCGCAATGTGGCTAAAGCGGGCAGTATTGAACTGGGGAACAGCGCCGGACGTATGCGGCTGATTATCTCGGCCAGAGCCCGGATTCGTCTCTGCATGACAGATGAAGAGGCGTGCCGTTGAAAAGTGAGGGATTCAGCCTGCTGGAGATGCTAATCGCCATGGCAATCAGCGCGGTGCTCATGCTCAGTGCGGGCCGTTTTCTGCCGTTGCTGCTGGCTGAAAACGCTGGCGTGCTGCAACGGGCGCAGCTGCGGCAGGAGTTACAGCAGATGATGGCGACACTGGAAAAGGCGGTGCGACGGGCGGGTTACTGTCACGGTGCGTGTGGCAGTGGCGCACTGAAAATCAGTGAGAGCTGCCTGCTGCTGCGCTGGGACGAGAACAGCAACGGTAAATGGGAAGCGGTAAGCCATGCAGAGAGTGACTACTACGGTTATCGCCTGCGACAGAAGCAGCTTGAGATGCAGCGTGGTGTTGACCAGTGTCAGTCAGCGGGCTGGGAGCGACTCTCCGATCCCGCGTTCATGACGCTTGAGCAGTTCAGCGTCAGCCAGCAGGACGGCCAGGTAAGAATAGTGCTGCAGGGCCAGGCCGGTCACTGGCTTGAAACCGTGGAGAGCTGGGTTGAGGGAGAAAACCTGTGAAGCAGCGAGGCAGCAGCGCCTTGGGCATGGTGTTGATGATAATGGTCATCGGCAGCTTTACGCTGCATGCCAGCCGAAAGATGTCAGAGCAGGGAATGCGGCTTCTGGCCGATGAACAGCAGTTTTTGCAGGATTTCTGGCGGGCGCAGTCGGCACTGCAATGGGGCTTATCCCTGAACTGGCCTGTCACTGAGGCGGCCAGCTGTCAGCAGGATAATCACCAGGGCTGGCGCAGCTGCTTACAGCGAGGTGAAAAGGATGAAGGACTGCTTAAAGGTGAGGCGAGCGGCAGTGGCATGGCTGTCTGGCATTGGGTCCGCTTTCGGGGTAATCAAATTACTGCGCTGCCGCACGGCTGGATCGACTACTGCCCGCTCACGCCTCCGGCAGCCTGTTTGTAAGTGCGGTGGATTCAGCTTGCCGGAAGTGTTGTTTGCTCTGCTGTTAATGGCATTAAGCAGCAGCACCCTGTTGCACTATCATCGCGCACTGGCAGTGGGATTCAGCCAGCAGTGGTATCAGCGTGAGGCATGGCGGGTTGCTGAGCAGCGTCTGGCAGGGCATGAAGTAATAGGGTGGAAATCCACGCTGCAACAGCAGAGCGGCCCCTCAGGCTGCACCCTGGAGCGGGCTGAAGTAACGGGCCCCTGGCAGCGTAGTGCCACCCTGACACGACTGCGCTGTTAAACGCCACGGGTCGCCCTTTTGATGGGTTTCAACCGCGATACGCGGTAAAGTGGCAGAGCCGCATTACCGCAGTCATGTTCTGAATTATCACAGGAGTTGTCATGTTTCACGTTTATCACTCAAATCAGCTTGATGTGCTGAAGATTCTGGCGGCTGCGGTGATTAAACATGATCCTCTTGATGATCCTTTCGCTTCAGAAATGGTGCTGGTGCAGAGCCCGGGTATGGCGCAGTGGCTGCAAATGGAGCTGGCGCAAACCTTTGGGATTGCAGCCAATATCGAATTCCCGCTGCCCGCCAGTTTTATCTGGGAGATGTTCGTCCGCGTACTGCCCGATATCCCGGTAGAAAGTGCCTTCAGTAAGGCCAGCATGGGCTGGAAGCTGATGCACCGGCTGCCGGTAATGCTGGAGCATGAAGAATTCACCTCTTTGCGTCACTATCTCCATGACGACGGCGACAAGCGAAAACTGTTTCAGCTCAGCTCCCGCGTGGCCGATCTGTTCGACCAGTATCTGGTCTATCGTGCCGACTGGCTCAACAGCTGGGAGCGCGGCGAAACCATTGAGGGGCTCGGCGATGCTCAGCGCTGGCAGGCCGCACTCTGGCGCGATCTGGTGAGTTATACCCAGGCGCTGCGTCAGCCTGAATGGCACCGTGCCAATCTCTATTCTCGCTTTATCCAGACGCTGGAGCAGGCGAAAAGCACGCCAGAAAACCTGCCTAAGCGGGTCTTCATTTGTGGCATCTCCGCGCTGCCGCCGGTCTATCTGCAGGCGTTACAGGCGCTGGGACGCCACATTGATATCCATTTGCTGTTCACCAATCCCTGCCGCGATTACTGGGGCGACATTCAGGACTATGCGTTTCTGGCGAAACTGCAAAGCCGTCAGCGCCGACGTCATGGAGCAGATGATTCTCGCGGACTCTTCCGGGATGCACAGCAGGCAGCGGCGCTGTTTAACGAGGCTGGCGAACAGCAGCTGACCAACCCTTTGCTCGCCTCATGGGGCAAGCTGGGCCGCGACAACCTGTTTCTGCTCAGTCAGATGGAGTCGAATGACGACATTGATGCGTTTGTGGATGTGGAGCCGGATAACCTGCTGCACTGCATGCAGCACGATCTTCTCAATCTGCAGGATAACGCTGTCATCGGACTGAATGCGGAAGAACTGGCGCACAGCGATCAGAAGCGCCGCCTGGATCCGGATGATCGCTCAATTGCGGTGCAGGTCTGTCACAGCGCCCAGCGTGAAGTCGAAGTGTTGCAGGATCATCTGCTGGCGATGATGGAGGCCGACCCAACGCTGAAAGCGCGTGACATCATCGTCATGGTGGCGGATATCGACGCCTACGCGCCTTTTATTCAGGCCGTGTTCGCCAACGCACCTGCTGATCGCTATCTGCCTTTTGCAATTTCAGATCGCCGTGCCAGTCAGGCTCATCCGGCCATCGTGGCATTTCTTCATCTGCTGGCATTGCCGGACAGCCGTTTTGTCTCCGAGGATGTGCTGGCGCTGCTGGATGTTCCGGCGCTGGCTTCCCACTTCTCAATCGATGAAAGCGGCCTGCGTTTACTGCGGCGCTGGGTCAGCGAATCGGGTGTTCGCTGGGGGCTGGATGATGCCAGCGTAGAAGCCCTTTCACTTCCGATTACCGGCCAGCATACCTGGCGCTTTGGCCTGCAGCGTATGCTGCTGGGCTATGCGATGGAGAGCCACAACGGTGACTGGGAAGGGATTCTGCCTTATGACGAGTCGGGTGGTCTGGTGGGGGAGCTGGCGGGTCATCTGGCAGAGCTGCTCTCACGGCTTAATCACTGGCGACAACGGCTGGCTGAACACCGGCCACTGTCGGACTGGCTGCCCCTGTGCCGGGAACTGCTGAACGCTTTTTTCAGCCCCGATGCAGAAACCGAGGCCGCCTTGCTGCTGGTGGAGGAGCAGTGGCAGCAATTGATTGAATATGGGCTGGATGCGCGGTTTGAAGAGGCGATTCCGGTGGCGTTGTTGCGCGATGATCTGCGCAGCCGGCTTGATCAGCAACGCATTAGCCAGCGATTCCTGGCGGGGCAGATTAACTTCTGTACCCTGATGCCGATGCGCTCCATTCCTTTTCAGCTGGTCTGTCTGCTGGGCATGAACGACGGCGTCTATCCACGCACCTTAGCACCGTTAGGTTTTGATCTGATGCAGCAGCAGTCCCGCAAAGGCGATCGCAGTCGCCGTGATGATGACCGCTATCTGTTCCTGGAGGCGATGATCTCGGCACAGCAGCAGCTCTATATCAGCTATATTGGCCGGGCGATTCAGGACAATACGGAACGCTACCCTTCGGTGCTGGTTACAGAATTGCTGGATTACATTGGACAGAGTTTTTATCTGGACGGTGATAGTCATCTTGAGCTGGATGAGAGTGCCGAACGGGTGCGGATGCATCTGCAGCACCTGCACAGCCGGATGCCGTTTGCTGCGGAGAACTTCCAGCCAGCGGCCAGATTGCAGAGTTTCGCGCGTGAGTGGCTGCCTGCTGCGCAGGGCGCGGGGCAGCGCCAACCTGATTTTGTTCAGCCTCTTGAAACGCCACGCATAGATGCACTGACGCTGGAGGCATTTCTGCGCTTCTGGCGACATCCGGTGCGTGCCTGGTTCCATCAGCGTCTCGGCGTGAGTTTCTGGCTGGAGGAGAACGAACTGCCCGACAGTGAGCCGTTTGCCCTCGACAACCTGGAGCGTTATCAGATCAACGCCCAGTTGCTGAATGCCCTGGTCGAAGGCGAGGATACTCAGCGGCTTTATACGCACCATCGTGCGGCCGGGAATCTGCCTTACGGCGCGTTCGGTGAGCTGTTCTGGCAGGCGCAGCGCGATGAGATGCAGGAAGTGGCGGCAGAAGTGGTGACGCAACGCAGCGAAGGCGAGAGCTGGGAAGTGAATCTGCAACTGGAGCAGGTCAGTTTAACCGGCTGGCTGACGCAGGTGCAGAGTGATGGATTACTTCGCTGGCGGCCTGGCGTGCTCAACATGAACGACGGATTATTACTCTGGCTGGAGCACCTTGTTTACTGCGCGCTGGGCGGAACCGGCAGCAGCCGGATGTTTGGCCGGCAGCAGAGCCGCTGGTCTTTCCTTGCCGTGCCGCAGACAGAAGCGATTGCTGCACTGAATGAGTATGTTGCGGGATATCTCGCCGGTATGCGTCAGCCGCTGATGCTGCTTTCCAAAAGCGGCGGCGCCTGGCTCACTGCCTGTTACGACAAAAAAAGTCAGCAGTTACTGACCGATGAAGCGACGCAGCTCAAAGCGCGTAATCGCCTGCTGACCGCCTGGCAGGGTAACTATCAGGTTGAGGGTGAGGGCGGAGATCCCTATCTGCAACGGCTTTGCCGGGTACTGGACGAGCCACAACTACAGCAGATAACTGAGGCGGCACAGCGCTGGTATTTACCGGTTCTGGCTGCACATCAGGATGATGAATAGCAGGTCAGCGGGCATTTTTGCTTACTGACTCATTACACAAAAATTTTGCTCTGCTTTGAGCCGCCGCGTCCGACATTGGCGGTTTATCGGGAAACGAGAGGGGTTTACATGCGGGTATACGCACGCTGGATAGCGGCGCTACTGTTTAGCCTGGTGGCTTGCACAGCACAGGCGCAGACATCTTCAGGCTGGCAGCCAGTTAACGACACCATTCGCAAAAGTGAACAGGATCCTCGTCACTATCAGGCTATCCGGCTTGATAACGGGATGACGGTGTTACTGGTTTCCGATCCCGTGGCTCCGAAATCGCTGGCGGCGCTGACGCTGCCGATAGGATCGCTGGATGATCCCGATCAGCAGGCGGGGCTGGCGCACTACCTTGAGCATATGGTGCTGATGGGCTCAAAGCACTATCCGCAGCCCGATAACCTGGCTGAATTTCTGAAAAAGCATGGCGGCAGCCACAACGCCAGCACCGCCTCTTACCGCACTGCTTTTTACCTGGAAGTGGAAAATGATTCGCTGGAGCCGGCGGTCGATCGCCTGGCGGATGCGGTCGCTGAGCCACTGCTGGATCCGGTTAACGCTGACCGTGAACGCCATGCCGTGAATGCCGAGCTGACCATGGCGCGCTCGCGTGATGGCCTGCGTATGGCCCAGGTTGGCGCGGAAACCCTGAACCCGGCACATCCGGCGTCACGTTTCTCGGGCGGCAACCTTGAGACCCTGAAAGATAAGCCAGGCAGCAAACTGCACCAGGCGCTGCTGGATTTTTACCACACCCATTACTCTGCCAACCTGATGAAGGCGGTGATCTACAGCAACAAACCCCTGCCGGAAATGGCCTCGATTGCGGCTAAAACCTTTGGTCGGGTGCAAAACCATGACGCCAGCGTACCGGAGATTGCGGTGCCAGTGGTGACCGATGCGCAGCAGGGCATCATCATTCATTACGTTCCGGCCCAACCCCGCAAGCAGCTCAAAATTGAATTCCGTATTGCTAACAACAGCGATCGCTTCCGCAGTAAAACCGACACGCTGATCAGTTACTTAATCAGTAACCGAAGTAAAAACACGCTGACCGACTGGCTGCAAAAACAGGGGCTGGCGGATGGGGTGAACGCGGGCGCAGACCCGATGACCGAACGTAATAGCGGCGTGTTTGCGATTACCGCTTCACTCACAGATAAAGGTCTGGCACAGCGTGACGAAGTGGTGGCGGCGATATTCAGTTACATCAATCTGCTGCGTCAGCAGGCCGATGATAAGCGCTATTTCGACGAAGTCTCACACGTACTGGCGCTGGACTTCCGCTATCCTTCCATCACCCGCGATATGGATTACATCGAATGGCTGGTCGACACCATGCTTCGCGTGCCGGTCGAACACACGCTGGATGCGCCTTATCTGGCAGATCAGTACGATGCCGCCGCGATAAAAGCCCGGCTGGACGAGATGACCCCTGAACATGCGCGCATCTGGTACATCAGCCCGCAGGAGCCGCACAACAAAACGGCCTATTTTGTGGATGCGCCTTATCAGGTTGAGAAGATATCGCCACAAACTGTTGCCGACTGGCAGCAGCGCGCCAGCCAGATTACGCTGGCGATGCCTGTGCTGAATCCGTATATCCCGGATGACTTCACCCTGTTGCCGTCAGACGGTAAAACGTATCAGCATCCGGTGAAGCTGGATAATAACGACGGTATGCGCATTTACTGGATGCCCAGCCGTTATTACGCCAGCGAGCCTAAAGCCGCGATTACGCTGGCGTTACGCAATAAAAATGCCATTAGCGACGCCCGTCAGCAGGTGCTGTTTGGCCTTAATGACTACCTCTCCAGCCTGGCACTGGACGAGCTTAATTCGCAGGCTTCGGTGGGCGGCATCAGCTTCTCAACCGGCGAAGATGAAGGACTGGTGTTCAGCGCCAGTGGTTTCACTCAGCGGCTGCCCGTGCTGCTGAAGAAACTGGTGGAAGGTTATGCCACCTTCCAGCCAACAGAACAGCAACTGGAGCAGGCCAAATCCTGGTATCTCGAGCGGCTGGACGCGGCGGAAAAAGGCAAGGCGTTTGAACAGGCGATTCAGCCGATGCAGCTGCTGTCGCAGCTGCCTTATACCCAGCGCGAAACCCGCCGCAAGCTGGTAAACACTGTCACGCTCAGGGATGTGACGAGCTATCGCGATACGCTGTTCCGGGACGCCACGCCGGAGATGCTGGTGGTGGGTAACCTCAGTGCTGACAGCGTGAAGCAACTGGGGCATGAGCTTAAGCAGCAGATGCAGAGTAATGCGACCCGCGACTGGCGCAGCCAGTATATAGCCATTAAAAAACCGCTGAAAGCCAACCTGCAGCAGCAGGGCAGCAGCACCGACTCCGCCCTTGCCGCGCTCTATGTTCCCCTGGGATACAATGAATATCAGAGCATGGCGCACAGCGCCATGCTGAGCCAGATTGTGCAGCCCTGGTTCTACAATCAGCTGCGGACCAAAGAGCAGCTCGGCTATGCGGTCTTTGCTTTCCAGATGCCAGTGGGTCGCCAGTGGGGTATTGGCTTCCTGCTGCAAAGTAACAGCAAACAACCGGGCTGGCTGTTGCAGCGCTATCAGGCCTTCTATCCACAGGCGGAAAAACGGCTGCGCAGTATGAGTCAGGCTGACTTTGCTCAGTATCAGCAGGCGATGATCAATGATTTGCAGCAGCGTCCTCAGACGCTTTTTGAGGAAGCGGATCGCTTTAGTCGCGATTTTGATCGGCAGAACGATCAATTTGATACCCGGCAAAAAATGACAGAGCAGGTTCAGCGGTTAACCCCGGCCAGCCTGGCTGACTTTTTCCGGCAGGCCGTGATGGAACACAAGGGCATGGTGATGACCTCGCAGATTGCCGGCAATGGCAATGGCAAAATTGAATTTGCCCGCCAGCCTGGCTGGAAAACCTGGAATGAAGTGGCGCAATTGCAGCAGTCGCTGCCGGTAAAAAGTGAGACCCAATGACGCAGTTACCTCCCGTATCGCTGAATCCTTTAACTCTGCCGCTCAGAGGCGAGCGGCTGATTGAGGCGTCAGCGGGCACCGGAAAAACCTTTACCATTGGTCTGCTCTATCTGCGCCTGCTGCTGGGACTGGGCGGAGAAAACGCGTATAGCCGACCGCTGTCGGTAGAAGAAATTTTAGTGGTGACCTTCACCGAGGCCGCCACCGCTGAGCTGCGCGGCCGCATCCGCGAGAATATTCATCAGCTGCGCCTGGCCTGTATCCGCGGTAAAAGCAGCAATCCGATGCACCAGCTACTGCTGGAGCAGATGCCGGATCTGAATCAGGCCGCCGCGCAGTTGCTGGCGGCTGAGCGCCAGATGGACGAAGCCGCCATCTTCACCATTCACGGCTTTTGTCAGCGGATGCTGAATCTCAACGCCTTTGAATCGGGCATGCTGTTCGAGCAGGAACTGATTGAAGATGAGCAGGCGCTGCTGAAGCAGTCGACCGCCGATTTCTGGCGTCGTCAGTGCTATCCACTGACGCTTGATGTGGCGCGAATTATCGCCGCAGAGTGGAGCGGCCCGGACAGCCTGCTGACGACGCTGCGTCCCTGGCTTCAGGGTGAGTCGCCGGGCCTGAAACGTCCGCCCGCCGCTGGTGAGACGCTGGAATCACGCCATGCCCGCAATCTGGCCCGTATTGATGCCATCAAGCAGCAATGGCAGGCGCTTAGCGCCGATGTTGAGGGAATGATCAGCGCATCCGGTGTGGATAAACGCAGTTACAGCAGTAAACACCTGCCCAACTGGGTCGCCCGCGTTACGCAGTGGGCCAGCAGCGAAACGCTGGATTATCAGCTGCCTAAAGAACTGGAACGGTTTGGTCAGCAGGTGCTGGATGAGAAAACCAAAAAGGGTGAAGCGCCACGTCATTCATTGTTTGAGGCAATCGATCAGTTCCTGGCAGAACCGCTGTCGCTGCGGGATGTGATCATTGCGCAGGCGCTGACCGATGTGCGTGCCACGGTTCAGCGTGAGAAACGGTTACGTGCGCTGTTAGGCTTCGACGATCTGCTCAGTAAGCTGGATGAGGCATTGCAGCAGCCGGGCGGCGTTTTGCTGGCAGAAACCATCCGGGCACGCTTCCCGGTGGCCATGATTGATGAATTCCAGGATACCGATCCGCAGCAGTATCGTATCTTTCGTTCGCTCTATATTAATCAGCCGGAACAGGCGCTGTTTCTGATTGGCGATCCCAAGCAGGCCATCTATGCGTTTCGCGGTGCGGATATCTTTACCTATCTGCGTGCCAGAAACGAAGTCAGTGCTCACTACACACTGGATACCAACTGGCGTTCTTCACCCGAGATGGTAGAGAGCGTTAACCGCCTCTTTTCTCAGCTCGATTCGCCTTTCCTGTTCTCAGCGATTCCCTTTCAGCCGGTTATGCCCGCTGCGCCCAATCAGACGTTAAAGCTGATTTTTGACGAGCAGCAACAACCGGCATTACGGTTCTGGCTGCAGCCTGGTGAGGGCGTCGGTAACAGCGATTATCAGCAGTTTATGGCCCAGCAGTGTGCCGCCGATATCAGCCGCTGGCTGGTAGCAGGACAGCAGGGACGCGCCTGCCTGGGCAAAGGCGAGACGCTGAAGCCGGTGCGGGCTTCCGATATCACCGTGCTGGTGCGCAGTCGCAATGAAGCTGGCTTGATCCGCGATGCGCTGAATGCGCTGTCGATTCCTTCGGTCTATCTCTCCAGCCGGGACAGCGTCTATACCACGCCGGAAGCGCGCGAACTGCTCTGGTTACTGCAGGCGATTCAGGCTCCTGAGCAGGAGCGGCTGCTGCGCAGCGCACTGGCGACCTCTGTTTTCGCCATTGATGCGGCGACACTCGACGCGCTGACACAGAATGAACGCGAGTGGGATGCGCTGGTTGAGCAGTTTGCCGTCTGGCAGCAGCTGTGGCACCAGCGCGGTGTATTACCGATGCTGCGTGATGTCATGATTAAGCGGCAGCTGGCGGAAAATATGCTGGCCTCGGAGAATGGGGAACGTCGCCTGACTGACCTGATGCACTTGGGTGAACTCCTCCAGGAAGCTTCAGTACAGCTGGAAAGTCCGCATGCCCTGGTGCGCTTCCTGGCGCAGCAGATTGCCCGACCGAACAGCCAGGCTTCCAGCCAGCAGCTGCGTCTGGAAAGCGACCGTCATCTGGTGCAGATCATCACCATCCACAAATCAAAAGGGCTGCAATATCCGCTGGTCTGGCTGCCTTTTGCCGCCGGGTTCCGCGAGGCAGGCAGCGCGCTCTATCACGATCGCGACAATTTCACGGCACTGCTCGATGTACAGGGCGATGCACAGAGTCTGGCGCTGGCCGAAGAGGAGCGTCTGGCAGAGGATCTGCGTCTGCTCTACGTGGCGCTGACCCGTTCGGTTTATCATTGCAGCGTCGGCATTGCACCGCTGATCAAGGGCACCCGCAAGAAAGAGGGTGAAAGCGATCTGCACAAGAGCGCGCTGGGCTACCTGGTGCAGCAGGGCCAGGCGGCCGATGCGCAGCAGCTCAGCCAGCGGCTCACCGCATTAACTGGTGAAGGTATTGCACTGGTCGAAGCGGGGCTGATGCCGGGTGAAAGATGGCAGGACGCTGAGCAGGGGGATGAGGCATTAAGCAGCCGCGACGTGACCCGCGCGCTGGCGGATGTCTGGCGGGTAACCAGTTACTCCGGCCTGCAACAGCATCACAGCTCGCCGCTGCTGGATGCGCTTCCGAATTTCGATATTGATGCGGCGGGTGAAGAAGAGCGTGGTGAAGAGGCGGCATTGACGCCGCACCACTTTCCACGCGGCGCGGCACCTGGTACCTTCCTGCACGGCCTGTTTGAGTCAATCGACTTTACCGAGCCACCGGATCGCATCTGGCTGGAAGATCAGCTGCAGCATAATGGCTATCCGCTGAGCTGGTTGCCGGTCGTAGAACAGTGGATTGATCGGGTTTTACACACGCCGCTTAACGCGGAGGGGCTGATGCTGTCGGCGATCAAGAGCAGCGAGCGACTGATCGAAATGGAGTTCTATCTGCCGATCAACAATTTGCTGACGGCGGCCGATCTTGACGATCTGCTGCGCCGGCACGACAGCCTCTCTCAGCAGGCCGCTGCCCTGGATTTCCGTCAGGTGCGCGGCATGCTGAAAGGATTTATCGATCTGGTCTTCCGCTGGCAGGGAAAATATTATTTGCTCGATTACAAATCCAACTGGCTGGGTGACAGCCATGCCGCTTACACGCCAGAGGCGATGGCACAGGCGATGATTGGTCATCGCTACGATTTGCAGTATCAGCTCTATACGCTGGCGCTGCATCGCTATCTGCAGCATCGCCTGCCGGACTACCACTATCAGCAACATTTTGGTGGGGTGTTTTATCTGTTTTTACGCGGGATGGATGGCAGCTCACCGGACAACGGCATTTTTGCCACCCGGCCTGACGAAGCCTTTGTGGAAGAGATCGATGCACTGTTTGGTGAAACCGGGGAGATGTTATGAGTGACATGCTGGATCTGTTGCTGCAGGCGGTAGAGAAGCGTCTCCTGCGGCCACTGGATATTCAGTTTGCCCAACTGGTGGCGCCGGAATTACAGCCTGCGCTGTTGCTCGCGGCCGCCTGCGTCAGCGCTGAGGCCGGTGAAGGGCACGTCTGTTTACCGCTGAGCAATCTCAGTGAAGCGAACCTGTTTGCCGGGCGTCAGCCTGCGCTGGCGCAGGCCATCTGGCAGGCGGCTGGCGCGCCGGATGACTGGCCATCACACCTTGCAGACTGGCCGGCGGTCAGTGACGGCGGCCGGGTGACGCCACTGGTGCTGAGTAATCAGCGTTTATATCTGCATCGGCTCTGGCAAAGCGAAGGCCGGGTCGCTGACTTCTTTGCTGCGCAGGAAGTGAAAACCGCGTTTGATATCAGCGCCGCAGGCGAAGTCCTTAATAGCCTGTTTGGCGACCAGCCGGAAAACTGGCAGAAAATCGCTGCGGCCGTGGCGCTGACCCGCAAGACGGCAGTCATTTCCGGCGGGCCGGGCACCGGCAAAACCACCACTGTAGCGAAACTGCTCGCAGCCCTGATTCGCCTGAACCCCGGCACATTACGCATTCAGCTGGCGGCACCGACCGGCAAGGCCGCCGCGCGGCTGACTGAGTCACTGGGCAGGGCACTGCAGGACCTGGCAGTCAGCGACGAAGAACGGCGGCGTTTTCCTGCCGAAGCCACTACGCTTCATCGCCTGCTGGGCGCGCAGCCCGATACCCAGCGGTTGCGCTACCATGCCGGTAATCCATTGCATCTTGATGTGCTGGTGGTGGATGAAGCGTCGATGGTCGATCTCTCAATGATGGCAAAACTGATCGCGGCGCTGCCTGCCCATGCGCGCGTGGTGTTTCTGGGCGATCGCGATCAGCTGGCCTCCGTTGAAGCCGGAGCGGTGCTGGGTGATATCTGTCGCTGTACGGAAAGCGGCTACAGCCTGGCGCGGGCAGAGCAGCTCGCCCTGCTGACTGGCTGCACCCTGCAGGGCAGTGATGATGCGCAGGCACCGGCCGTGCGTGACAGCATCTGTCTGCTGCAGAAAAGTTATCGTTTTGACGCCTCATCCGGCATCGGCCAGCTGGCAAAAGCGATCAATCAGGGTGATGCTGAGCATGTCAGAGCGGTGTTTGCAGCGGCGCATCAGGATATCAGCTATCAGCCGCTGAACAGCGCGGAAGCGTATCAGGCGATGCTGGATGAGATCGCTCAGGGCTATCAGCCTTTCCTGCAACTCATCAGACAGCAGGCATCGCCTGCTGAGGTGATAGCCGCTTTTGGCCGTTATCAGCTACTGTGTGCACTCCGTGATGGGCCATTTGGCGTCCAGGGTCTGAACCAGCGTATTGAGCAGCGACTGATGCAGCTGCAGCGCATCCGGCGTCCCGGTATGGGCAGTCGCTGGTATGAAGGCCGTCCGGTGATGATTACCCGAAATGACAGTGCACTCGGCCTGTTTAACGGCGATATCGGCATTATGCTACGGGATGAAGAGAGCAACCTGAAGGTCTTTTTTCCGCTGCCGGACGGGTCGATTAAAGCGATTCAGCCGAGCCGTTTGCCTTCACATGAAACAGCCTGGGTGATGACAGTGCACAAATCGCAGGGATCGGAATTTGAACACACCGCGCTGGTTATGCCGACACAGTTTCTGCCGGTGCTGACCCGTGAACTGGTCTATACCGCGATTACACGTGCCCGCAAACAACTGACTATTTATAGCGAACCGGGCGTGTTTCAGCGTGCCGTACAGTTGCAAACGCAGCGACGCAGCGGTCTGGTGGATAGACTGGGGGAAACCATTTAAGACGGAAAGGGACAGAGCAACGGGGTGGTGTCTGTCCCTTTATGATTGAATCAGGTGAGGTCGGCCATCAGCACTTTTGAGCGGCGCTGATAGTTATACATCTCTTTTTTACTCTCAGGCAGTGACTCGATATCTACCGGCGTAAAGCCGCGTTCCTGGAACCAATGGATGCTGCGGGTGGTTAACACAAACAGCTTTTCCAGCCCCATCTGCTTTGCCTGCAACGCTACGCGCTGCAACAGCATCTCACCGCGTGAGGAGCTACGATAGTCAGGATGAACCGCCACACATGCCATCTCGCCAATCTTCTCGTCCATAAATGGATAGAGTGCAGCACAGGCGATAGTCAGATTGTCGCGCTGAATAATCGTGAACTTATCGATCTCCATTTCCAGCTGTTCGCGTGAGCGGCGCACCAGAATACCCTGCTGCTCCAGGGGACGAATCAGTTCGAGGATGCCGCCGATATCGTTGATATTGGCGCGACGGATCTGCTCTGCCGACTCCATAACGATCTGCGTACCGATACCGTCGCGAGAGAAGAGCTCCTGCAACAGCGCGCCATCTTCCTGATAACTGATTAAATGGCTACGGCGCACACCACTACGGCAGGCTTTAACCGCGCCACGCAGAAAGCGAACCGTTCCGGAAAGATAGTCGCCTTCCTTTTCAATCTCGTCGATACGGGCCTGCGCGTCATTCGGGAACAGCTCGGAAATGATTTCACCTTCGCTGTTCAGCACGCCCTGTTCAGAGCAGAAGCCGATCATTTTTTCCGCTTTGAGCTTAATCGCCAGTTGGGTGGCCACTTCTTCCGACGTCAGATTAAAGCTTTCGCCGGTCACGGAGACTGCCACCGGCCCCATAAGAACAATGGCATCGTTATCCAGCTGGCGATGAATCGCCTCTTCATCAATACGACGGATGCGCCCGCTGTGACAGTAGTCCACGCCATCATCCACGCCCAGTGGCTGTGAAATAATGAAGTTACCGCTGACCACATTGATATGCGCGCCCTGCAGTGGGGTGTTGTTGAGACTCATTGAAAGGCGGGCTGTAATATCTAACTGCAACCGGCCCGCAGCCTGCTTCACTAATTCCAGCGATTGCGCGTCGGTCACCCGGGTAAATTTATGATAAACCGGCTCCAGCTGCTGCTGGGCAAGGCTGGCATCAATCTGCGGCCGTGCGCCATAAACCACGACCAGGCGGATGCCCAGGCTATGCAGCAGTCCGATATCATTAACGATGCCAGAGAAGTTCTCATGCTCAATTGCTTCGCCACCCAGCATGATGACAAAGGTTTTACCCCGGTGGGCATTGATATAGGGAACGGTATGGCGAAAACCCTGAACCAGTTCGGTACTACGTTCCTTCACGGCCAACCCTCAGTGAATGTTTATTCGTATTTTTTGTATTTTTATGCTTTTGCGCCCGATTTTGCAAGTCTTAATCCTGACGAAAATTTACGTTTTTATGAGTGTCAAAGCCGCTAACAGCCTGCATTATTTAGAGTTTCCGGAGTGACATCATGCTGCGGATTGGATAAAGTTTTTGCCGCCATTTGATTAACTGGCGATTTTTTAGACATAACACAGCAGCTGGAGCGGCATGTCAGACGGTAATTCCCAATTTTCACGCAGACGATTTTTACAGGGGACGGGCGCCTTACTGCTGTTAAGTGTCAGCCGCACAGGGCTGGCGGCGAAAAATCACATTGTGGCGGTGCGTATCTGGCCCTCATCCACCTACTCGCGGATGACGCTGGAGTCCAATGTCGCGCTGAAGTACAAGCAGTTTGCGCTGAGCAATCCCGAACGCCTGGTGATCGATATTCAGGGCCTGCATCTCAATTCGGCCCTGAAAGGGGTGGATAAGCAGGTACGGGTCGACGATCCCTTCATTAAAAATGCGCGGGTCGGCCAGTTCGACAGCAACACGGTGCGTGTCGTTCTTGAGCTGAAGCGCAACGTTGCCCCGAAGATCTTTAATCTCTCGCCGGTCGCCGGAATCAATCACCGGCTGGTGGTTGATCTCTATCCGAGCCAGAATCCGGTAGAAGAGGATCCGCTGCTGGCGTTGCTGAAAGATTATAATCAGGGCGATCTGGAGAAAGATGAAGGTGTGCAGGCACCGTTGCCGGGTAAAGCGGGGCGTGATCGTCCGATCATCATCATGATCGATCCTGGTCACGGCGGGGAAGATCCGGGCGCGCACGGCAAATATAAAACCCGCGAGAAAGATATTGTGCTGAAGATTGGACGGCGGCTAAAAGCGCTAATCGATAAGCAGCCCAACATGAAAGCCTATATGACGCGCAATGAAGATGTCTTTATTCCGCTGCGCGTCAGGGTCGCCAAAGCCCGTAAACAGCGCGCCGATCTCTTTGTGTCGATCCATGCGGATGCCTTTACCAGCCGCGCAGCTCGCGGCTCTTCGGTGTTTGCCTTATCGACCAGCGGCGCCACCTCCGCAGCAGCCCGTTTCCTGGCGCAGACGCAGAATGAATCTGACCTGATTGGCGGTGTCAGCAAAAGCGGTGACCGCTATCTTGATCACACCATGTTCGATATGGTGCAGCGCCAGACGATTCATGACAGCCTGAAGTTTGGAAAAGAGGTGCTGCATCGCATGGGGCGCATCAACCATCTGCACAAACGCACTGTGGATCAGGCCGGATTCGCCGTGCTGAAAGCCCCGGATATCCCGTCCATCCTGGTAGAGACCGCATTTATCAGTAATGTGGAGGAGGAGCGAAAGTTGCGAACCACCCGCTATCAGCATCAGGTTGCGGAGGCGATTCTGGAGGGCATTAAAGCGTATGTGAAAAGTGGGGCGGCACTGGCCCATCGGTAAAGACAGGCGGGTAGCCAGGCTATCCGCGCGATTTTCGGAGCGAAGTGGGGGGCAAAGAAGTATCCGGGAACGGCAGAAACAAAAAAACACCCTTTCAGGTGTTTAAATGATTGGTTGCGGGGGCCGGATTTGAACCGACGACCTTCGGGTTATGAGCCCGACGAGCTACCAGGCTGCTCCACCCCGCGTCCGTATCATACTTTCTTCACATTGTGACTTCTGTAAAACAGCTGCAGAAGTATTGGTTGCGGGGGCCGGATTTGAACCGACGACCTTCGGGTTATGAGCCCGACGAGCTACCAGGCTGCTCCACCCCGCGTCCGTATTGCTTCTATTACTTTTACTTCTCACATTGTGACTTCTGTAAAACGCCTGCAGAAGTATTGGTTGCGGGGGCCGGATTTGAACCGACGACCTTCGGGTTATGAGCCCGACGAGCTACCAGGCTGCTCCACCCCGCGTCCGTGGAAGCGCACTATACTCTCCGCGCTAATTCATGCAACCCCTTTTTGCAGATAAACGTCAAATTAACAGCCAGTTGCTGAAGGATTCAACCATCTGATTAATTATTGAACTGATATGTGCCCGGTCAAAGCGGATGCATTTCATTCTGTCGGGGGCTTTGCTATCGTCGCGGGGCGAACAGTTATAAAAAGAGAAGATAATGAAATCACATTGGGCGAAGTATGCACTCACTGGCGCGTTAATCACGCTGCTGGCGGCCTGTAGCTCTAAACCGACCGATCGCGGTCAGCAATATAAAGATGGAAAACTGGAACAGCCGCTGGCGCTGGTAAATCAGCCCAATGCCAAAGGCGCGCCGGTTAATGGCAAAGACTTTGGCGATCAGGTTCGACAGATTCAGTCCGCCTCATCCGCGCTTTATAGTCGTCAGAACGGGACCTACAGCGCGATTGAAAGCTGGCTGATGGCGGGAGCCGATACCCGACAGCTTCGTCAGTATGGCCTCAACGCCTGGCAGATGGAGGGCACGGATAACTACGGTAACGTGCAGTTCACCGGTTATTATACGCCGGTCGTGGAAGCGCGTTACACCCGTCAGGGCGAGTTCCAGTATCCGATCTACCGCATGCCACCGCGCAAACGCGGTGAAAAATTGCCGAGCCGTGCCTCTATCTATAGTGGCGGACTTGATGACCGCTACGTCATTGCCTACAGCAACTCGCTGATTGACAACTTCATGATGGATGTACAGGGAAGTGGTTATGTCGACTTTGGCGATGGCCGCCCGATGACCTTCTTTGGTTACGCCGGTAAAAATGGCTGGGGTTACCACAGTATTGGTAAAGAGCTGATCGATCGCGGCGAAGTGAAACGCGAAGATATGTCGATGCAGGCGATTCGCCAGTGGGCGCAGGAGCACTCACCACAGGAAGTGCGTGCGTTGCTGGAAACCAATCCGTCATTCGTCTTCTTTAAAGCTGAGCCGTTTACACCAGTGCGCGGTGCCAGCGCCGTTCCGCTGGTTGCGAAAGCTTCCGTTGCCTCTGACCGCTCAATAATTCCGGCGGGTACCGTACTGCTGGCGGAAGTGCCGCAGTTAAATGAAAAGGGCAAATTCAACGGCAAATATGAGATGCGCCTGATGGTGGCGCTCGACGTGGGTGGCGCGATTAAAGGGCAGCACTTTGATATCTATCAGGGCATCGGTCCGGACGCCGCACATCTGGCGGGCTTCTATAATCACTACGGACGCGTCTGGGTGATCAAAGCCGCACCGGGGGCCGGACAGTCGCTGTTCTCCAGCGCGCAAAACGGTCATAATGGTTCACTGCTTCTCGGCGCTAACTAATTTCTTCTCTGCGGGCCTCTGGGCCCGCACGACGTAACAGGTTCAACTATGAAAGTGTTAAACGACGCCTGGCATCAGCGCTTTGGCGGCACGGCGCGTCTCTATGGCCAGGATGCGCTGCAACGTTTTGCTGACGCACACTTCTGCGTCATCGGTATTGGCGGCGTCGGATCCTGGGCGGCGGAAGCATTAGTGCGCACCGGGATTGGTAAAATCACTCTGATTGATATGGATGATGTCTGTATTACCAATACTAACCGACAGCTTCATGCGCTGCAGGGCAACGTCGGCAAAGCTAAAACGGACGTGATGGCAGATCGGCTGCGCGCGATCAATCCTGACTGCGAAGTGATTTGCATAGATGATTTTATTACGCCCGAGAACACTGCCGAACTGATGGCTGCCGGTTTCGACTACGTGATCGACGCTATCGACAGTGTGCGGCCTAAAGCGGCGCTGATCGCCTGGTGTCGCCGGAATAAGATCCCGTTGATCACCACGGGCGGGGCAGGCGGGCAGATTGATCCTACTCAGATCCAGGTAACCGATCTGGCAAAAACCATTCAGGATCCGCTGGCGGCGAAACTGCGCGAACGACTGAAAAGCCTGGGCGTAGTGAAAAACAGCAAAGGCAAACTTGGCATCGACTGTGTTTATTCCACCGAAGCGCTGGTCTATCCGCAGGCAGATGGCAGCGTCTGTGCTTCACGCAGCACGGCAGAAGGACCGAAGAGAATGGATTGTGCATCCGGCTTTGGCGCGGCAACGATGGTCACCGCCACCTTCGGCTTTGTCGCCGTTTCGCATGCGCTGAAGAAGTTTCTGGCGCGCGCCGCACGTCAGGACGCTGTCAGTGCCTGACGCGCGGCATGCCCGACTGCGGTGGCCAGCGCCTGCAGGCCACTGCTGCGGGAGGCGCTGAGCTGGGTGCGCAGGCCCAGTTCATCAAACAGGGCTAAGGGATCGGTGGCCAGCAACTGTTGCGGTGTCTGCCCCTCAACGGCTGTCAGCAGCACGGCCAGCAGGCCTCGCACAATGCGTCCTTCACTGTCACCGTAAAAGTGCATTGAGCCATCCTCACATGACTGGCTGCCCAGCCAGACCCGGTTTTCACACCCGCTGAGTTCAATTTCCGCTGTTTTCAGTTCCTCCGGCAAGGCAGGCAACTGACGACTCAGCTGGATCAGCTGACGATAACGATCCTCCCACTGATGAAAGCGGCCAAAGCTCTCTTTCAGGCTGGCAACGGTAATCTGTTCGCCAAACGGGTGTGGCGCTAACAGCGATGAACACATAATCAAAACTCCGATAACAGCGAGATGGCGCCTTTCATGGCGCGCACCAGCGCATCAACATCCTGCAAACTATTATAGGGGGCAAAAGAAGCCCGCAACGTGCCGCTGACGCCCAGCGCCGCCAGCAACGGCTGCGCACAGTGCTGGCCAGCGCGCAGGGCGATTCCCTGCTCAGCCAGCAGCGTCACCAGATCGCTGGGATGCAGGTCAGCAAATTCAAAAGCCAGCAGGCTGGCGTTGCCCGAACGGAAGCTGCGGAAGCCCGGTAATTCAGCCAGCTGCTCTTCCGCCAGTGAAGCCAGCTGCTGACTCCAGCGCTCAGCTTCTGGCAGGTCGTACTGCGCCAGCCAGCTCAACGCTGCACTCAGGCCTATCACGCCCGCCACATTTGGGGTGCCGGCCTCAAAACGCCATGGCACCGGCTGCGGCGTGAAACCACTGAAATCGACATCCGTGATCATTTTACCGCCGCCCTGCCAGGGCGCCATCGCTTCCAGCAATTCCGCTTTGCCATATAACGCGCCAATACCCATCGGGCCGTAAATCTTATGGCCGGAAAAAGCGTAAAAGTCGATATCCAGCGCCTGTACGTCAGGCGGGCAGTGCACCACGCCCTGCGCGCCATCGACCATCACTTTCGCACCCACAGCGTGCGCCAGCGGAATCGCCTGAGCGAGATCAGGACACCCGCCGGTGACATTCGACATCTGACCGACAGCCAGCAGTCGGGTACGGTTGTTGAGCAGGGCAGGTAGCTGGCTGATATCTGGCAGACGGTCCGACCCCAATGGCCATTTTACGACGCGGGCGCCGCAAGCTTCGGCAGCCATTAGCCAGGGGACCAGGTTGGCGTGGTGTTCAGCCTCGCTAACCACTATCTCATCACCGGGCTGCAGGCGCGGGCGCAACCAGCTGTTCGCCACCAGGTTTATCGCCTCTGTAGTGCCGCGCGTCCAGACAATCTCACGATCGTCTGCGGCGTTAAGCCAGCGGGCAACCTGATTGCGTGCCTGCTCATAGCGATGGGTTAAGGCCTGGGCGGCGGCAAACTGGCTACGATGTACCGTCCCCGCACTGAGGCTGTAAAACTGCTGGGTGCTATCAATAACGGCCTGCGGCTTTAGCGTGGTCGCGGCGCTGTCGAGATAAACGCCGGCGTCGGCGAGCGCGGGAAACTGCTGGCGGAATGCGGCGGGATTAAATGCGGTCATGCCTGGTCCATGATAAGAAAAATTAGGACCACACTGAAAGAATGGTCTGCGTCTGGCAAAGCTGGAAAAGCGCGTTATGCTGAATATTGCAAGGTTTGAACCAAACCCGCATAACTACGCGACGTTTACTAGTCGAACTCACTTATCGGCTGCCTCGGTTAGCGTAACGCGGGTGGTTTGATGCAATCAATCTACAAGGAGATAGCAGATGAAAAAATTAACCGCAGTACTGGCCATGTGTACCCTGGCTTTCACCCTGACTGCCTGTTCAAGCAACTACGTGATGCATACCAATGATGGACGCACCATTGTCGCTGCCGGCAAGCCTAAAGTCGATAACGATACCGGTATGATTAGCTATAAAGATGCGAATGGCAACGAGCAGCAAATCAACCGCTCTGATGTGAAAGAAATGGTCGAGTCTGGCAAGTAATAAGCAAAAAAAAAGCACCGCAATTAGCGGTGCTATTTAAAAATCACTATGGACAGACAGGGTAAATCTACAGGAATTAAGCGCTTGATCCGCAATCGTCGGACCAAAAATTGCAAACACAACATCACGACCACAAGCCAAAAGCTTTCAGAAAATCTGCGAACTCACTCACAATTCTAAAAACTTTTCGTTCCGGCTCAGGAAGTGCGGCAACTATAGGTATTTGCTGGAGGTTCCTCAACGGACAAATTATAATGCCTCGGATTAAAAATTCTAATACGTAAATGCTTTGTATGAGCCTGCGTATTTTTCGCCGATCCGGATACGGTAAAACATGTCGAAACGCCTTCCTCCTCTTAACGCACTGCGTGTTTTTGATGCAGCTGCGCGCCATTTAAGCTTTACCAAAGCCGCTGAAGAGCTGTTTGTCACCCAGGCTGCTGTAAGCCATCAGATTAAATCTCTGGAAGATTTTCTGGGGTTAAAGCTGTTTCGCCGGAGGAATCGTTCGCTGTTACTGACCGAAGAAGGACAAAGTTACTATCTCGATATTAAAGAGATTTTCTCGGCAATAAATGAAGCGACCCGCAAACTGCAGGCGCGTAGTGCCAAAGGTGCGCTGACGGTCAGTTTACTGCCGAGCTTTGCCATTCAGTGGCTGGTTCCCCGGCTCTCCAGCTTTAATATGGCTTATCCGGGAATCGACGTGCGTATCCAGGCGGTTGACCGCGACGAAGAGAAACTGGCCGATGATGTCGATGTGGCGATTTTTTACGGACGAGGAAACTGGCCCGGACTGCGGGTTGAAAAACTCTATGCCGAATATCTGCTGCCGGTCTGTTCGCCGTCACTGATGACAGGCGAGAACCCGCTGAAAACACCCATGGATCTGTCGCGCTTTACTCTGCTGCATGATGCGTCCCGTCGTGAGTGGCAATCGTATATCCGTCAACTGGGACTGCAGCACATCAATGTGCAGCAGGGGCCTATCTTCAGTCACAGCGCCATGGTTCTGCAGGCAGCGATTCATGGTCAGGGCGTGGCGCTGGCGAATAATGTGATGGCGCAGAGTGAAATAGAAGCCGGACGATTAATCTGTCCGTTTAATGACGTATTAGTCAGTAAAAACGCTTTTTATCTGGTTTGTCATGACAGTCAGGCAGAACTGGGTAAAATAGCCGCCTTCCGACAGTGGATCCTGGAAAAAGCTGCAACCGAACAAGAAAAATTCCGTTTCCGCTATCAACAGTAACGTATTGATTTTTTTGCATTCAGATGCAATAGCACCCTGAGGATCGGTTAATGTCCAGTCGTGCCATGTTTGTCTTTGCGGCTATCAGCGGATTTCTGCTGGTGGCTTTTGGCGCATTTGGTGCCCACGTTTTGAGTCAGTCGCTTGGCGCGGCTGAAATGGCCTGGATTCATACCGGGCTGGAATATCAGGCTTATCACACCTTAGCGGTGATGGGACTGGGTGCCGCGATGTTACGCCGCGCCAATATCTGGTTTTACTGGAGCAGTGCGCTGATGGCGCTCGGCACCGTGTTGTTTAGTGGCAGCCTCTATTGTCTGGCACTGTCACACCTGAAGTTTTGGGTTTTTATCACCCCCGTGGGCGGGATCTGCTTCCTTGCCGGTTGGGTATTGATGTTGATTGGCGCTCTGCGTCTTAAACGAAAGGCAGAACGCCATGAATAAAGTTTTACTCTATTGTCGTCCCGGTTTTGAAAAAGAGTGTGCGGCGGAAATCAGCGCCAAAGCGGCGGAACGTGAAATCTACGGCTTTCCCCGTGTTAAAGATGACTCTGGCTACGTGTTGTTTGAGTGCTATCAGTTCGAAGATGCTGACCGTCTGGCGCGTGAGTTGCCATTTGATGAGCTGATCTTTGCGCGCCAGATGCTGGTCGTCGGTGAAATGCTGCGTGACCTGCCACAGGAAGATCGCATTACCCCGATTGTCGGCATGCTGACCGGCGTGGTGGAAAAGGGCGGTGAATTGCGTGTTGAAGTGCCTGACACCAACGAAGCCAAAGAGCTGACCAAATTCTGCCGCAAGTTTACCGTGCCGCTACGTTCAGCACTACGCGAAAGCAAAATTCTGCTGAATTATGAAAGCGCGAAACGCCCGGTCGTGCATGTGTTTTTCATCGCACCTGGCACCTGCTACGTCGGCTACTCCGTTCGGGAAAACAGCTCGCCGTTTTACATGGGTATTCCACGCCTTAAGTTTCCTTCCGATGCGCCAAGCCGTTCCACGCTTAAGCTGGAAGAGGCGTTCCACGTCTTTATTCCTGCAGATGAGTGGGATGAGCGTTTAGCCAGCGGCATGTATGCCGTGGATCTCGGAGCCTGTCCGGGCGGCTGGACCTATCAACTGGTCCAGCGCAGTATGATGGTTTATGCGGTGGACAATGGACCGATGGCGCCGAGCCTTATGGATACCGGGCAGGTGATGCACGAGAAAGCCGATGGATTTAAATTCCGTCCACCACGTACCAACATCAGCTGGCTGGTGTGTGACATGGTGGAGAAGCCGGTTCGCGTAGCTAACCTGATGACCGACTGGCTGGTCAACGGCTGGTGCCGTGAAGCGATCTTCAACCTGAAATTGCCGATGAAAAAGCGTTATGAAGAGGTTACGCAGAATCTGGCAATGATGCAGGAGCGCTTTGATGAGAATGGCATCAACGTGCAGATTCGCGCCCGCCAGCTCTATCATGACCGCGAAGAAGTGACGGTTCATGTGCGCCGTATGTGGGCTGCAACCGGTGGCCGTCGCGACGAACGTTAATCGCCGGGCTGAGTGCAGCTGCACTCAGCCGGTATAACGCAGCGTATTCAGATTCCCCTGCAACACAAGATCCCGCTTCAGCGTAGCTACCTGACGGCTGATTTCTGCCATCTGCTGACCTTCAGCAAGCTTTTCCTGCCATTTTGCGGGCACCTTATCCAGTTGCTGATAGATCCCTTCGAGCGAGTGAAACTCGCTCAGCAGCTGTTTCGCGCTTTTCGGGCCGATACCGGTGATGCCCGGAATTTTACTGCTACTGATGCCGCACAACCCCCAGTAATCGGGCAACAGCTGGGGCGCCACGCCAAACTCAGCGTCGATAAAGGGCAGATCGAGCCAGCGTTTCTGGAAGTAATCACGTATGCGGATCTCGGGTGCCAGCAGCTGACAGTAACCTTTGTCAGTGGAAACAATGGTGGCCTGATGTCCGGCCTGGGCCATTTTTACCGCCAGCGTCGCCGCTAAATCATCTGCCTCATCCTCGCCTGCTATCCAGCAGCTTACGCCTGCGGCGCGAAAGGCGTCCTGTAACGCCGGCATCTCTGCCTGTAAATCCTCGGGCATTGGCGGGCGACCGCTTTTGTAGTCAGGAAGCAGCTGATGCCGCCAGCCCTGATGACGCGCTTCGCCATCAAACACCGCCACGGCGTGGGTAGGGTGGGCGTGACCCAGAACCTGGCGCAGCGCAGCCACGCAGCCCTCGACACAAGGTGAACCTTGTACCGCATGCAGACGGCGAATCAGATTCAACGCGTCAACAATAACAAGATGAAGAGCCATGAGAGTATGGGCAGCCCGGGGGCTGCCTCCTGGTTTATTTGATAATTTCGTAGCAGGGGATGTAGGCGGTGCCTGGCAGTTTCATGCGTTGCTGGGCAACAAATCCCTGCAGCAGTTCATCCATGCGGTGCATGATGTCGGGGTCGCCATGCAGTTTAAAGCGCCCCTTCTCACGGATTTCGCGGATGCCCATCTCTTTAACGTTACCCGCGACGATGCCTGAGAAGGCACGGCGCAGGTCGGCAGCCAGTTTTTCAGGAGGCTGATTGGTGTAGAGATTGAGGTTCGCCATATTTTCATGGGTTGGCAGGAATGGCACCTGCAGGTCGGGTTCAATGCGAATCGACCAGTTAAAGCTGTAAGCATCGCCGGTTTCGCGACGGTTTTCTTTCACCTGCGGCATCGCTTTCTTCATCAGGCGCGCCACTTCGGCTGCATCATCAATAATAATCTGATAATGCTTACGCGCCTGTTCACCCAGCGTGTTAACGATGAAATCATCCAGCACGCGGAAGTAGTCGGCGCTCTCTTCTGGTCCGGTCAGAATCAGCGGCAGCACCTGATCGCTGTTGTGCGGATTCATCAGGATGCCCAGCAGATAGAGCAACTCTTCTGCCGTACCGACGCCGCCAGGGAAAATGATGATGCCGTGGGCGATGCGCACAAACGCTTCCAGACGTTTTTCAATGTCTGGCATGATAATTAGCTCATTCACCAGCGGATTCGGCGGTTCAGCCGCAATGATTGAGGGTTCGGTCAGGCCGATAAAGCGGCTGTCACGATAGCGCTGCTGAGCATGACCAACGGCGGCTCCTTTCATCGGTGCTTCCATCACGCCCGGCCCGCAGCCAGTACAGATGTTCAGTTCACGCAGTCCAAGCTGCGTACCAACATTGCGGCAATACTGGTATTCAACGGCGTTGATTGAGTGACCACCCCAGCACACCACGGTGTTGGGATACTCGCCGATATGCAGTGCCCGCGCATTACGCAGAATGGAAAAGACGGTGTTGGTGATCGTAGCGGAATCGTTCTCTTCGGCTGCCGTGAAGCGGCCAGGCATGTTGAGCTGGCCGCTGACAAACAGGATGTCACGCAGCACCGCAAACAGGTTTGCCTGCAGGGAACGGATGATGCGGCCATCCACGAACGCCTCTTCCGGTGGATTGATCAGTTCCAGTTTGACGCCGCGCTCTCGGCGCAACACATTAATATCGAAATTTTCAAAGCGGGAGAGCAGCTCCTGGCTGCTGTCAGTCTGGCTGCCGGAGTTAAGCACGGCCAGAGAGCAATTGCGAAATAGCTGATAGAGGTCGCTGCTGGCTGTGCGCTTAAGCATGTCGACTTCCATCTGCGAAAGCAGATCCATTGAACCAAGTGGGCTGATATGGGTAATCAAATGAACTCCTTTACACCCGCCTGGGTGCGTGTTGGCACTGCAAAGGCAGTGACGAAAATCCCTGGTCGGCAACCCGCAGGTTACCGCTATCACCAGAGTAGCCTTGTCGGCCCGCACAGCTCAAGCGGAACTGCGCTTCCTGCACGCAGCCTGCGAGAAGTCTCGCAAACTACTGACGAACCAGGCGTGAAAAACCGGGAGAGAAGGGCACATTGGTGCGCCATGGGTTGATATCCAGCCCGCCACGACGTGTATAGCGTGCATAAACCGTGAGCGCTTCCGGATGACAGAAACGCATCACATCATTAAAGATCCGCTCGACACACTGCTCGTGAAATTCGTTGTGCTGGCGGAATGAGACCAGATAGCGCAGCAGCGCTTCACGGTCGATACGCGGGCCTGTATAGCGGATCATCACCGAGCCCCAGTCAGGCTGATTGGTAATGAGGCAGTTTGACTTGAGCAGATGACTGACCAGCGTCTCTGAAACAATTTCGCTGCCTGTGGCATCCGCCAGATAATCAGCATTGAAGCGATAATCCTCGATGGCGATATCCTGCTCATCAATGCAGTAACCCTCAAAGTGACCGATAGGCTGACCCTCTATTTCATTAAGACGGAACAGCGCGACCCGGACATCACCTTCTGCACAGGCACTCAGATCCCGCTCCAGCGTCTGCCGGACCTCGCCCCAGTCGGCAAAGCGGGTCTGGTTGAAGCTGTTCAGGTATAGCTTGAAGCTTTTCGACTCGATAAGATTTCGGCTCTGCGCATCCAGCACCACTTCGCCAACGGCAACCTGAGGCAGACCTTTACTGTTAAGCCACGAGAGTTCATACAGGGTCCAGATATCGCTGCCGGTAAAGGGCAGGCTGTCGGGAAACAGGCCAAGCGGTTCACGGTTCAGGCTGCGAGGCACCGACTGCAGTAGGCTGTTGTCATATTGATCGTGATAGGCTGTGGGTTTACCCAGCGTCAGGTTACTGAGTGCCTGATCCTGTTCGTGCGTAGTCATTGCGGTTACCACCAAAATTAATCAAAGTGGGTAAGTGTAACCCATCAGAAGTGAGAATAAGAATGATGCAGCAAACTGCCGCCACGTTGCGCGACTTCACCACCCGATACTGCCAGCACTGGCTTCAGGAGGCAGGACATGGGCCAGCCAGCAGCGATCTTTATGGCGTCCCCTCGCCCTGTACACTGGAGGAACGCGATCAGCGTGTCGTCTGGCAACCGCAGCCGTTTAGTCTGCCACCGACACTGGATGCGATTGAGCGGGCAATCGATATCCAGCTCCAGCCTTCGATCACGGATTTCTATACCACGCAGTTTGCCGGGGATATGCAGGCTCGTTTTGGTGAGAATCAGCTGACACTGTTGCAGGTGTGGAGTGAAGAGGATTTCCTGCGGTTACAGGAGAATCTGATTGGGCATCTGGTGATGCAGCGCCGCCTGAAACAGTCGCCTACGCTGTTTATTGCCACGACGGATTCAGAAGAGGAGATCATCTCGCTTTCCAATCTCAGTGGCGAAATCATTCTGGAGCAGCCTGGCCGCAAACAGCACAGCGTATTAGCCGAAAGTCTTGAGATATTTCTTAAGTCATTACAACCGGTTATCATCTGATTTGCAGTGATTTGCTGCTTACCTTGTAAGACATCTCTTACATCTGCTGTGAGAGATCGCCATATAACAGTTGAGACATCTGGAAGGCCAGGATGTAAAAATATTGTGAATCATAAACTTAATGGCGTTTATCCTAATTTGCGCAGCACATTTCGTAAAGTTCTGCTGTGAGTACCTTGTGCACGTAACGAGTTCTGTCAAAATGTTTCGCACTGCAGGACGCTCAGGAAACAGATATCGTCAGGATGATGATAAGCCATGAGGCAGGAACGTAACGGAGCTTACGGCACACGGAAGGTTTCAGGACGAAACAGGATCACTCAGGGTTGAGTAAGGGACACCTCCAGGATGGAGAATGAGAACCCCTCAGAAGAGGTGGTGGGCCAGGATGCTAAGGATACATCAGGACGATGCGCGACAGGAGTTCGCACTGGACAAGTTGTCATGGAAGAGCAGGGAGCAAAAATGTAGCAGGATGGCTGCAAACGAACCGGGAGCACTGTTTATACAGTGCTCCCTTTTTTTGTGCCTGTGCCAACAAGTGATATGCTTGCCGCCCATTTTTCACTGCTCGCTGGAGGTGGCGCATGACGCCTGAACAATTGATTACGCAACGGCTGGAGCAACTGGAAGCGGTGATGCGTGAGAACCATCTCTGGCAAAGTACCCCTCCGGCCGAGGGCGCGCTCGAGAGCCGGGAACCTTTTTGTCTGGATACGCTGGAGCCACTGCAGTGGCTGCAATGGGTCTTAATCCCCCGGATGCATGCCCTGATTGCCGCGAAGCACCCGCTGCCGCAAAACTTTGCCGTTGCCCCCTATTACGAGATTGCTCTGGTGCCTGATCAGCCCGGTATTGCACCGCTACTGCTGACCCTGCGTCAGCTGGATGCGTTGCTCACGGATGCTGCCCACTGATGCTGGAAATACTTTATCAGGATGAGTGGCTGGTTGCCGTCAACAAGCCTAGCGGCTGGCTGGTTCATCGCAGCTGGCTGGATCGCCACGAAACGGTGTTTGTGATGCAGACGGTTCGTGATCAGATCGGACAGCATGTCTTTACCGCGCATCGACTGGACAAACCCACGTCAGGCGTGCTGCTGATGGGGCTTTCGAGTGAAGTCGGACGTCTGCTTTCCCTGCAGTTTGAACAGCACCAGATGCAGAAAAGCTACCACGCCGTGGTACGCGGCTGGCTGGAGAGCAGCGGGACGCTTGATTATCCGCTGGTGGAAGAGCTGGATAAAATTGCTGATAAGCATGCCACGGAAGCGCGTATCGCGCAGCCCGCCGTCACCGATTATCAGTCACTGGCCACCGTTGAGATGCCGGTCGGCATTGGCCGTTATCCCACGTCGCGTTACAGCCTGGTTGAAATGGCCCCTAAAACCGGTCGCAAGCATCAGCTGCGTCGCCATATGTCACACCTGCGTCATCCGATTATTGGTGATTCGGCGCACGGTGATCTGCGTCAGAACCGGGGTGCCGCCGAACATTTCGGCGCTAACCGACTGATGCTGCACGCCAGCAGCCTGGCATTGACCCATCCGGTGACCGGTGAACCTTTGCTGATCCGTGCAGGACTGGATGGCGTCTGGCAAAATCTGATGAATCAGTTTGGCTGGCAGGATCAGATCCCTGAGGTGCCGCGGGTTGAGTTTGACGCAGCGCCAGGACAGGATAACGTTTCAGAATAAGGGAGAAAGCAGATGGCAAAGATTGGCATTTTTGTAGGTACGGTATATGGCAATGCATTGCTGGTGGCGGAAGAAGCGGAGCCGTTACTGCAGCAACAGGGGCACAGCGTCACCGTGTTTGATGATCCGACGCTGGCTGACTGGCAGAACTATGCCAGCGACGTGGCGCTGGTCGTCACGTCAACCACCGGACAGGGCGATTTTCCCGACACGATTTCAGGTCTGTTCCATGCGGTTAAAGATAAGCTGGGTCATCAGCCCACGCTGCGCTATGGCGTGATTGCGCTGGGTGACAGCAGTTATGACCATTTTTGTGGCGCGGGCAAAGCCTTTGATGCGCTGCTGCAGGAACAGGGCGCACAGCGGGTCGGTGAGGTATTACTGGTTGATGCCACTGAAAACCCTGAGCCTGAAGCAGTCACTTCTCCCTGGGTTGAAGCCTGGGGCGCACAGCTCTGATAGCGACGCCAGGCTTATCTCTGCTTTAGTAGCATACAGATAAGCCTGGCGTACATCGCGATATCACGTAACAGGTGCCGGGTTAAACACCGCCAGCTGATTACGGATGCCCCAGCGATCGGACCAGGTCTGCTTCCTGCCACTGGCAATGTCCAGAATCAACTCAAACAGTCGCCAGCCCACCTGCTCAATACTCTCTTCACCGGTAGCTATAGTCCCGGCATTGATGTCCATGAGATCGTGCCAGCGCTCTGCCAGCGCATTGCGTGTCGCCATCTTGATCACCGGAATCGCAGCCAGACCGTAAGGCGTACCCCGGCCCGTGGTGAACACCTGCAGCGTGATGCCGGACGCCAGCTGCTGCGTACCGCAGACAAAATCGCTGGCGGGCGTCGCCGCATAAATTAATCCACGCCGCGTGGGCCGCTGGCCAGGTGAAAGCACTTCGACAATGGCGCTGCGTCCCGATTTGGCGATCGATCCCAGTGCCTTTTCTACCACGTTGGCCAGTCCGCCTTTTTTATTGCCTGGAGACGGGTTAGCGCTGCGATCGGTCTGGCCCTGGTCGAGGTAATTGTCATACCAGGCCATCTCCTCCAGCAAGCGCTTACCCACTTCCTGATTAATCACCCGCGGTGTCAGCAGGTGAATCGCATCACGCACTTCAGTCACTTCCGAGAACATTACGGTAGCACCGCAGCGCACCAGCAGGTCAGAGGCGAAGCCCACTGCCGGATTAGCCGTCACGCCCGAAAACGCATCGCTGCCCCCACACTGCATACCGACAATCAGTTCTGCCGCGGAGCAGGTTTCGCGCTGGCGCTGATTGAGCCGCTGGAGATGACGTTCCGCCACCTGCAGGATCTCATTCACCATCGCACCGAAACCCACCAGCTTTTCATCCTGCAAACGCACGATGTCATGATCGTCCAGCGAAATCGCCTGCACGTCGGGCGTGCCGGTCAGCAGACGTTCTGGCTGTAACTTTTCACAGCCAAGGCTGACGATCATCACTTCGCCGCCGAAATTCGCATTCAGTGCCAGGTTATGAATGGTGCGAATCGGCACGACTGCGGCCGGTGCGTTGATCGCCACACCACAGCCATAAAGGTGGTTCAGGGCGACCACACCATCGACATTCGGATAGCGCGGCAGTAAATCCCGTTCAATGATCTGCACGACATGATCCACCACACCGGCCACGCAGTGGACGCTGGTGGTGATGCCAAGCAGATTACGCGTACCTACGCTGCCATCCGCATTACGGTAACCTTCAAAGGTATAGCCCTCCAGTGGCGGCAAATCAGGGGGAACCTGCGTGGCTAACGGCAGACTCTCCAGTGGAGGGGCTTCCGGCAGCGCCACCAGGGATTCATCAATCCAGCTACCATGGGCAATGTCCCGTAATGCGAAGCCTATGACTTCGCCATAACGCACGATCTCTGCACCCTGGTTAATCGCGCTCAGTGCCACTTTGTGGCCCTGCGGCACATGCTCTGTCAGGGTCAGGCCATCCGCAAACTGCGTGCCGGCTGGCAGACCCAGGCTGTTGACCACAATCGCCACATTGTCGTGCTCATGGACTTTGATATAGAGCGGTTGTTCATCTTTATTGGGGTTCATCGCTCACCTTCCTGTCTGTCGTACCGTACTTGTGCGGCACGTTGTAATGTTCTGACCTGTCACACGCTTGTTTGCCAGCTTCAGTATAGGGAGGCGAGGTAAATGGCGCATTGTGCAAATGACCACCATTAAGGTGATTCAGCTCGCTGTTTTGGGTCGGTTATCCAAAAGCAAGTGAAGAGCCTCACAAACAATGCGGGAGAGCGTCATTTGGGACGGTTTTCGAACGGGTATTTGCCACTTTCGTGAGCCACGCCGCAGGCTTTTGTGCATCCGCCAGACATTCAATTCAATAACGCGATTATTCCAGGGCGATTCGCCAATGTGATCGCTAAACCCTGTTCTTATACTGGGTTCCGTTAGCCAAAGTCAGGTTATCTGTCACGACGTATTACTCATCCGCAGAGGTTGAAGTGGCCTGTTACGGCCGCGTCTGTCTGCAGCTGGATGAATAAATAAAGGTTTGCCAAAACAACAAGATCGCCGTGTTTAACCCAACTTCTCTCTGATACCCAACGCGATGTGTATGCAGTCAGAGCGAATGTAGCTCACGCTATATTTCAGGAGTGCATCATGAATAGTTTTAGCCAGACCGCGGAAACGGTGCAGAAACGCACCAATGCCCGTTACTGGATTGTGGTGATGTTATTTATCGTCACCTCATTCAACTACGGTGACCGCGCTACCATCTCGATCGCCGGTTCGGCGATGTCCAAAGATATCGGCCTTGATTCGGTCGGACTGGGCTATATCTTCTCTGCCTTCTCATGGGCGTACGTTATTGGTCAGATTCCGGGCGGCTGGTTGCTCGATCGCTTCGGCTCAAAACGCGTCTACTTCTGGAGCATCTTCACCTGGTCGCTGTTTACCTTTCTGCAGGGATTCGTCGATCTGTTCAGCGGCTTCGGCATTATCATGTCGCTGTTTATCCTGCGTTTCCTGGTGGGGCTGGCCGAAGCGCCATCTTTCCCTGGTAATAGCCGCATTGTCGCGGCCTGGTTTCCGGCGCAGGAGCGTGGCACGGCCGTGGCGATCTTCAACTCAGCACAATACTTCGCTACCGTCATTTTCGCACCGATCATGGGCTGGCTGGTCTCATCCGTGGGCTGGGCGCATGTATTCTGGTTCATGGGCGGCCTGGGCATCATCCTCAGCTTTATCTGGCTGAAAGTGATCCACGATCCTACCGATCATCCTGGCGTGAACAAGGCTGAACTGGAGTACATGGAGCAGGGCGGTGCGCTGATCAATATGGATGTGAAAAAGGATAGCCGCAAAGTGAGCTGGAGCGAGAAGTGGTTCCAGATCAAGCAGCTGCTGACGTCACGCATGATGCTGGGTATCTACCTCGGTCAATACTGTGTTAACGCCTTAACCTATTTCTTTATTACCTGGTTCCCGGTTTATCTGGTGCAGGCGCGCGGCATGTCGATTCTCAAAGCGGGCTTTATTGCTTCGATTCCGGCGGTGTGCGGCTTCCTCGGCGGTGTACTGGGCGGCGTGATCTCCGACTGGCTGATGCGTAAAACCGGCTCGCTGAATATCGCCCGTAAAACACCGATCGTACTCGGTATGCTGCTCTCTATTTCAATGGTGATGTGTAACTACACCGATACCGAATGGTTGGTGGTGTTCTTTATGGCACTGGCGTTCTTTGGTAAAGGCATCGGTGCACTGGGCTGGGCGGTGATGGCAGATACTGCGCCGAAAGAGATCAGCGGCCTGAGCGGTGGTTTGTTTAACATGTTCGGTAACTTCTCCGGCATCGTGACCCCTATCGCCATCGGCTACATCATTGCCACGAGTGGCTCTTTTGAAGGCGCGCTGGTCTATGTCGGCATTCATGCCTTTGTCGCGGCATTCAGCTTCCTGGTCATTGCTGGCGATATCAAACGTGTCGAACTGAAAACCTGGCCCGGTAAGGACGCATCATGAATACGCAAAGTTCACCGGTGATTACTGAGATGCAGGTGATCCCGGTCGCCGGTTACGACAGCATGCTGCTCAATATTGGCGGTGCGCACAACGCCTGCTTTACCCGCAACATCGTGGTGCTCACCGATAGTGCCGGTCACACCGGCGTCGGTGAAGCGCCCGGCGGTAACACCATCTATCAGACGCTGGTGGAGGCGATTCCGCAGGTGAAAGGCCAGCAGATTGCCCGAATGAATCGTCTGGTGCAGCAGGTGCACAAAGGCAATCAGTCGGCCGACTTCACCACTTTCGGCAACGGTGCCTGGACCTTTGAGTTGCGGGTCAATGCGGTGGCCGCGCTGGAAGCGGCGCTGCTCGATCTGTTGGGACAGTGCCTGGGCGTACCGGTGGCTGAACTGCTGGGGCCAGGTAAACAGCGTGATGAAGTCACGGTGCTGGGCTATCTGTTTTATCTCGGCGACCGCTGCAAAACCGACCTCCCTTATCTCAGCGGCGAGCAGGCCAGCCACGACTGGTATCACCTGCGTCATCAGGAAGCACTGACCAGCGATGCGGTGGTGCGTCTGGCTGAAGCGGCACAGGATAAATATGGCTTTAAAGATTTCAAGCTCAAAGGTGGCGTGCTCCCCGGCGAGCAGGAGATCGCCACAGCGGCAGCCCTGAAGCAGCGCTTTCCCGATGCCCGTATCACAGTCGATCCCAATGGTGCCTGGCTGCTGGATGAAGCAATCGCGCTGTGTAAAGGGATGAAGGATGTGCTGAGCTACGCTGAAGATCCGTGCGGCGCAGAGCAGGGCTATTCCGGGCGTGAAGTGATGGCCGAGTTCCGGCGCGCAACCGGCCTGCCCGTCGCCACAAATATGATCGCCACCAACTGGCGCGAGATGAATCATGCGGTGATGGTCAATGCGGTCGATATTCCACTGGCCGATCCTCACTTCTGGACGCTGAGCGGTGCTGTACGTGTCGCGCAGTTATGTGATGAGTGGGGCCTAACCTGGGGCTGCCATTCCAATAACCACTTCGATATTTCGCTGGCGATGTTCACCCATGTTGGTGCAGCAGCGCCGGGTAATCCTACCGCGATTGACACCCACTGGATCTGGCAGGAGGGCGATCAGCGCCTGACCAAAAATCCGCTGCAAATCCGTAACGGAAAAATTGCCGTACCGGATGCGCCTGGCCTGGGCATTGAGCTCGACTGGGAGCAGGTAAACAAAGCCCATCAGCTTTATCAGTCACTGCCCGCCGGTGCGCGTAACGACGCCACGGCGATGCAGTATCTGGTCCCCGGCTGGACTTTTGATCGCAAGCGCCCGGCATTTGGCCGGGCAACAGCATAAGGAGCAGGAGATGAGTTCAACACCGAAAGTGACTGCCATGCAGGTTATTCCGGTCGCAGGCTACGACAGCATGCTGCTGAACCTCAGCGGCGCTCACTCGCCATTCTTTACCCGCAATATTGTGATTATCAAAGATAACGCCGGACACACTGGCGTCGGCGAGATCCCGGGCGGCGAGAAAATCCGCCAGACGCTGGAAGATGCCGCCTCGCTGGTGATCGGCAAAACGCTGGGTGAGTACAAAAATACCCTCAGCCTTGTGCGCAGCACCTTTGCGGACCGCGATGCGAATGGGCGCGGCAACCAGACGTTTGATCTGCGTACCACAATCCATGTGGTGACCGGCATTGAAGCGGCGCTGCTTGATTTGCTGGGCCAGCACCTGGGCGTTAATGTCGCCTCGCTGCTGGGCGACGGGCAGCAGCGCGACCGCGTTGAGATGCTCGGCTACCTGTTCTACATCGGCGACCGCAATAAAACCTCGCTCTCTTATCAGAACCAGCAGGACGATCCGTGCGACTGGTATCGCCTGCGCCATGAAGAGGCGCTCACCCCGGATGCGGTAGTGCGTCTGGCGGAAGCGGCTTATGAGAAATATGGCTTCAACGATTTCAAACTCAAAGGCGGCGTGCTGCGCGGCGGTGAAGAGGCCGAAGCCGTTACCGCGCTGGCAAAACGTTTTCCTGAAGCCCGTATTACTCTCGATCCCAACGGGGCCTGGTCGCTCAACGAGGCGATCATGCTCGGCAAACAGCTCAAAGATGTGCTGGCCTACGCGGAAGACCCTTGTGGAGCTGAACAGGGTTACTCTGGCCGCGAAGTGATGGCCGAGTTCCGCCGTGCTACCGGCATGCCAACTGCCACCAATATGATCGCCACCGACTGGCGGCAGATGGGCCATACCCTGTCACTACAGTCGGTAGACATTCCGCTGGCTGACCCGCACTTCTGGACCATGCAGGGCTCGGTGCGGGTGGCGCAGATGTGTCACGACTTCGGTCTGACCTGGGGCTCGCACTCCAATAACCACTTCGATATTTCGCTGGCGATGTTCACCCACGTTGCCGCGGCTGCGCCGGGCGCGATCACCGCCATTGATACCCACTGGATCTGGCAGGAGGGCAATCAGCGTCTGACCAAAGAGCCGTTCCAGATTAAAGGCGGTATGGTGCAGGTGCCGCAGAAACCGGGTCTCGGCGTGGAGCTGGATATGGATCAGGTGATGCAGGCCAATGCGCTCTATCAGAAGCAGGGTCTGGGCGCGCGTGACGATGCCGAAGCGATGCAATTTTTAGTGCCGGGATGGACTTTCGACAATAAACGCCCGTGCCTGGTACGTTAACCTTTACGGCTCCCCTGCGGAGCCATCGTCACAGGAGTTCAACCATGAGTAATGCAGCCTGGCCCAATGGATTTCGTCGTCGCCTGTTAGCGGGCGACACCCTGATTGGCAGCTGGTGCGCGCTGGCCAGCCCGATTTCGACTGAAATTCTGGGGCTTGCCGGTTTCGACTGGCTGGTCCTGGATGGAGAGCACGCGCCCAACGACATCACGACCTTTGTACCGCAACTGATGGCGCTGAAAGGCAGCCACAGTGCGCCCGTGGTGCGGCCGCCCTGCAACGAGCCGGTGATCATTAAGCGTCTGCTGGATATCGGGTTTAACAACTTCCTGGTGCCCTTTGTCGAGACCGAAGAGGAAGCTCTGCGAGCCGTCGCCTCAACCCGCTATCCGCCAGCCGGTATTCGCGGTGTCTCGGTGTCGCACCGCAGCAACATGTACGGCACGCTGCCGGATTACAACAGCACCATCAATGACAACATCACGGTGCTGGTGCAGATCGAAACGCAGCAGGCAGTCGACAACATTGACGCGATCGCAGCGGTGGACGGCGTCGACGGTATATTCGTCGGGCCGGGCGATCTCTCCGCTGCGCTGGGCTATCTCGGTCAGCCCGCACATCCTGACGTGCTGAAAGTGATTAAACACATTTTTGAACGTGCCAAAGCCGCCGGTAAGCCGAGCGGCATTCTGGCACCGGTAGAAGCGGACGCGCGTCGCTATCTGGAGTGGGGCGCCACCTTTGTGGCCGTCGGCAGCGATGTCGGGATGTTCCGCAACGCCTCGCAGGCGTTATGCGACAAATTTAAGCGCTAATCGATTAAGGGGAAACGCAATGAAAATTGGATTCATCGGCCTGGGCATTATGGGCAAACCCATGAGTAAAAATCTGGTGAAAGCCGGTTATTCGCTGGTGGTACGCGACAACAACGTCGAAAACGAAGCGGAGCTGGCTAAACTGGGCGCAACCGTGGCAAAAACGCCTAAAGAGGTGGCTGAGCTGTGTGATGTGGTGATTACCATGGTGCCCAACTCACCGCAGGTCATTGATGTTTGTCTGGGTAAAAACGGCATTATTGAAGGGGCGAAGCCAGGCCTGGTGGTCATCGACATGAGTTCGATTGCGCCACTGGCGAGCCGGGAAGTGCATGATGCGCTGGCAGAAAAGCAGATAAAAATGCTCGATGCGCCGGTCAGTGGTGGTGAGCCCAAAGCAATTGAAGGCACACTTTCTGTGATGGTTGGCGGTGATAAAGCGGTGTTTGATGCCTGCTATGACATCATGAAGTCCATGGCGGGATCGGTGGTGCATACCGGCGACATCGGCGCAGGTAACGTGACGAAGCTGGCTAACCAGGTCATTGTGGCGCTGAACATTGCGGCGATGTCAGAGGCGTTATCACTGGCGACCAAAGCAGGGGTAAATCCGGATCTGGTCTATCAGGCGATTCGCGGCGGCCTTGCCGGCAGTACAGTGCTGGATGCCAAAGCGCCGATGGTGATGGATCGTAACTTCAAGCCTGGCTTCCGTATTGATTTGCATATCAAGGATCTGGCGAACGCGCTGGATACTTCGCACAGCATCGGTGCGCATCTGCCGCTGACTGCGGCGGTGATGGAGATGATGCAGGCGCTGCGTAACGACGGACAGGGTAACGCCGACCACAGCGCGCTGGCCTGCTATTATGAGAAGTTAGCGAAGGTTGAAATCGCCCGCTAAAACCGGGTACCGGTCTCCCAAAACCGGACTGGTTAAGCGCCATTTCAATCACTCAACTGCGCTCGGATTGCCTATGAAAATCGTAATCGCACCGGATTCATATAAAGAGAGTTTATCCGCCCTGGATGTGGCATCGGCGATTGAAGCGGGTTTCCGTGACATCTTCCCCGATGCGCATTACGTGAAAATACCGGTCGCCGACGGTGGTGAAGGAACGGTAGAAGCGATGGTAGCGGCGACGAAGGGAAAAATCGTCAGGCTGAAGGTGACCGGGCCGCTGGGCACGCAGGTTGATGCCTTTTATGGTCTGTCCGGTGATGAGTCCACTGCCTTTATCGAAATGGCAGCGGCCAGCGGACTGGAGCGGGTGCCTGCTTCACAGCGTGACCCGCTGATAACGACCTCATTCGGCACCGGCGAGTTGATCAGACATGCGCTGGATAAGGGCGTCGGCCACATCATTGTTGGTATCGGTGGCAGCGCCACCAATGATGGCGGCGCCGGGATGATGCAGGCGCTGGGCGCACGATTGCTGGATGATCATGGCAGCGAGATTGGTTACGGTGGCGGTGCGCTCTCTGATCTTGCCAGCATTGATATTGATGCTCTGGATGCCCGCATTCATCAGTGCCGTATCGAAGTGGCCTGCGACGTCACTAATCCGCTGACCGGCAAAGAGGGCGCTTCGGCCATTTTCGGCCCGCAGAAAGGGGCGACACCGGCACTGGTGCAGCAACTCGATCAGGCGCTGGCCCATTACGCCGCGATTATCCATCGCGATCTCGATATTGATGTGCTGCATATTCCAGGCGGCGGCGCTGCGGGCGGTATGGGTGCGGCGCTTCACGCCTTCTGTCAGGCAGAACTGCGGCGCGGCATTGAGATTGTCACGGAGGCGCTGGGGCTGGCTGAAGAGGTGAAAGATGCTGACCTGGTGATTACGGGTGAAGGGCGCATCGACAGCCAGAGTATTAATGGCAAGGTGCCAATTGGGGTTGCCAGTGTGGCAAAGCGTTTTAACAAGCCGGTGATTGGCATCGCCGGAAGCCTGACGGCGGATGTCGGCGTGGTCCATCAGCATGGTATCGATGCGGTATTCAGCGTGCTCTACAGTATCTGCACGCTGGATGAGGCACTTGCCAGTGCCGGAAAGAATGTTGAGATGACGGCGCGTAATGTGGCCGCCACACTTAAAGTCGCCGGGTTTAAATAAGCGGGAAGCGGACGGTCAACTGACCCTGGCGGGATTCAGCAGGCTGAAGGTCTGACGCGATGCGTGTACTCACAGCGTCAGCCGGCAATCTTTATTACATCCGGTTGCGGTCAGTCAGCGCTGATCCGCAGCCCGGTGAGCTTCTGCGATAGCGACAGAATCGCAGAAGCCTTACACAATGCCTAAGAACTGCCGGGCTTCTCTGGCAACGTTCTCCATTTCATCCTGCAGCTCCAGCAGTTCCGGCTCTAGCGCGGCAATATCGCTGGCCTCCAGCAGCCCACGCTCCAGCTGATGACAAAGCTGCTTCATACGCAGCACGCCGCTGTAGCTGGCGCTGCCGTGTAGCTTATGAATGATCTCACGCAGGGCATTGACCTCATTGGCCGCCATAGACTGCGCCATCTTCGCATGCACTTCCGGTAAAAACTCCAGCAGCATCCGGAGCAGATCACGCGCCAGATCGGGTTTATTCGCCGCCTGTCGCAGCGCCAGTTGCCAGTCCAGCGTGGGTAATATCGGCAGCAGTTCCGGCACAGAGACCACTGGCGGTGGCGTATAGCGCGCCAGCAGCTGTCTTAACTTGCTTTCATCAATCGGCTTGGCCAGGTAGTCATTCATGCCCGCCTTGATCAGTTGTTCACGTTCGCCATCAATGGCATGGGCGGTCACCGCTACAATCGGTGTACTTGCATGATGGGACATGCTGCGAATAATTTCGCTGGCGCGAATCCCATCTATCTCAGGCATCTGAATATCCATCAGAATGACATCCAGCGACTGCTGGCGCGCCTCGCGAATGGCGTGTTCAGCACTGCTGCACAGCAGGATGCTCTGCACCTGCTCCTCCAGCAGCGCGCCAATCAGCTTGAGGTTGGCGGGGTTATCATCTACGGCCATCACCGTCAGCGGCAGGCGCGGCGAAAGCGGCACTTCACTGATCTGACGGGTATGCAGATCCAGTAACATCGGCAGGAGTCGCGTCAGGGAGATCGGCTTAGCGATACAGCCATCAATGCCGCGCACCTTCAGTTCATCAGCCAGCAACATCATCGGGCTGGGAAGCGCCATCAGCACATTGTCTGCCCGGTCCAGCAGCCCATTAATCAGGCGCTCATTAAGCAGTTCGGGCTGGCTGATATCGATCGGCATCGCCATCAGCAGCAGTGGGTAGTGAGGCTCTTTCAATCCCTCCAGTGTTTCGCTGTAGTCGATCTGCAATGGTGTGGCGCTCAGCATCTCCAGCGCCGGGCTGGCAACGTTTGCATCCGCTTCCACATAGGCAATGCGCACATTGGAGAGCGCCTCCAGCACGCGTGGCATGCCGGGCGCATTCGGGTTGAGATCCAGCTGCACGCGAATGACAAAGACAGAGCCCTGATCCGGCTGGCTGCTGAAGGTGATTTCACCGCCCATCTCCCGCACCAGTTTCTGGGTGATAACCAGCCCCAGCCCGGTGCCGCCGTGACGACGTGTAATGCTGGCGTCAGCCTGACGGAACGCCTGGAACAGCTGCGTCTGTTGCAGCTCCGAGATGCCGATACCGGTGTCCTCGACCTGAATCTCCAGCTCGACGCGCGACTGCGTAATTACCCGTTGTCCCACGCGCAGGCCGATATATCCTTTTTCGGTAAACTTGATGGCGTTACCGATCAGGTTAATCAGAATCTGTTGCAGGCGCAGCGCATCGCCAATCACGTTGTCCGGCACGCTGCTGTCACACACCACCGTCAGCTCCAGCCCTTTTTCATGCGCCGACGGGGCCAGCAGCACCAGCGTTTCATCCAGCGTGGCGCGCAGCGGGAAGGGGATAGCCTCCAGCATCAGCTTGCCCGCTTCCAGCTTCGAAAAATCGAGCACGTCATTGATAATACTGAGCAGATTATTAGCGGAACGTTCGATGGTCTGCATATAGTCGCGCTGCGTAGTGCGCAACTGAGTTTTCAGCATCTGCCGGGTAAAGCCCAGCACACCATTGAGCGGCGTTCGCAGCTCATGGGACATATTGGCCAGAAACTCAGATTTAATACGCGCCGCTTCCTGGGCGCGTTTTTTCGCCAGATCCAGTTCAACGTTCTGAATTTCCAGCTGTTCCAGCGTTTCACGTAAATCGTAGGTCGCCTGGTCGATATTGTGCTGCATCTCTTCGTGATAGGCGGTTAAAGACATCGCCATCGCATTGATACCGTTTTTCAGAATGCTGAGTTCACCCAGCATGTAGCCCTCAACGCGGCTGTCGAGCTGGCCGCGACGAATGCGGTCAACGGTGGTGACCATATTGCGGATCGGGCCGGTCACATCGCGCATCAGACGATAAGCAAAGAGCATGGCGAGACACAGGCAGAAGAGCAGCATCAGCGTGGCGACAA
This sequence comes from Candidatus Pantoea rara, assembly GCF_051136265.1. Classification (NCBI taxonomy): domain Bacteria; kingdom Pseudomonadati; phylum Pseudomonadota; class Gammaproteobacteria; order Enterobacterales; family Erwiniaceae; genus Pantoea; species Candidatus Pantoea rara. Next base: position 866,913 of record NZ_CP194942.1, read on the forward strand.
ACACCTCTTTGTACTGCTGCAGCCGCACCGACTGCAAATCCAGTTCTATCGCCACATAGCCCAGCGGATTGCCCGATGGCTTAGCATCTTCATCCGGTAATTCATCCACATCGTAACGCTCGCTGGTAATCGGCGTGCGCAGAATAAGTATGTTGCCATGACGCTCCATCGAGACATCATCGGGCAGGCCGCGGATATCATCCTGTTGCAGCAGGCTGAGGTTTTGCTTGTGATTGGAAGTGACGTAGAGCTGGTTATGATTATCAAACACCGAGATCGCCCGGACGATGCCGGAGTGGCGACGGTGCAGCAGGCTCACCAGTTCACGCATGGCGTCACGGTTGTGCCAGGTCATGCTGTATTCACTGGAGATCGCCAGCGGTTCGATGATGTTGGCTCCGGCATCGATCACCTGACGCTGCAGTTCATTGTAGCGATGCACCACAAAAAATGAGCTGAGCAGCAGGCCAACCATCAGCGTGGGTGCCAGAATTAAAATCATCATTCGCGCCCGCAGGCTGTATTTGGTCATAATAGTCGCCTGGCTACTCCGGCATTAACGTCCCTGTGCATGCTGTCGATAAAAACGATGCAGGCCGTTTTCGATAAAGAGAATGAATAACACTATGGCGCAATTCTACGTTGCAAAACAGCGCGTGACGACGCAACAACGGATCACCGTCACCATTGAGGAGCTCGACCCGTTCGGACAAGGGGTGGCGCGCCACAAGGGCAAAACCCTGTTTGTTACGGGTGCCCTGCCGGGGGAACAGGCGGAGGTCATGCTGACAGAGGATAAACGTCAATTTGCCCGGGCGAAAGTCACACGACTGATTAGTCGCAGCCCGGCGCGCGTCACACCGCGCTGCCCACACTACGATCGCTGCGGTGGCTGCCAGCAGCAGCATGCCGATGTGGCGCTGCAACAGCAGAGTAAAGCCCAGGCGCTAAGCCGGATGCTGAGCCAGACTTCGGCACAGAACGTGACGGTGGATGAGGTGATTGCCGGTCAGCCCTGGGGCTATCGCCGTCGCGCTCGTCTGGGTCTGCAATGGCAAAATAAAGCGCAGCGGCTGCAGATGGGATTCCGACAGGAAGCCAGTAACGATCTGGTGAATATTCAGCATTGCCCTGTTTTAGCGCCCGAACTTGAGGCATTACTGGTTCCGCTGCATCAGTGTCTCAGCGACTTACGTGCCGTCAGGCGTCTCGGCCATGTGGAACTGGTGCTGGCCGACAATGGCCCGCTGATGATTCTGCGCCATCTTGATGCGCTGCATGCCGATGACCGTGAAAAACTGGAACAGTTTTCGCATAAGCATCAGCTGATGCTGTTTCTGGATGCCGGCGATGAAGCATTGATCGCGCTTAGTGAGTCGACGCCGTTTTATCAATCTCATCAGCTTAAGCTAACCTTTAGCCCACAGGATTTTATTCAGGTTAACGATGGTATTAATCAGCAGATGGTGGCGAAGGCGATCGCCTGGCTCGAACTGCAGCCGGAAGACCGGGTTCTGGATCTGTTTTGCGGCATGGGAAACTTCACACTTCCTATAGGAATCTTCGTACATAATGTGGTTGGTGTGGAGGGGATTGCAGCATTAGTGCGGCAGGCAGAGTATAATGCTGATTTGAATAATCTTAAAAATGTAAGTTTCTTTCAGCATAATCTGGAAGAAGAGGTGTCGCGCCAGCCGTGGGCGGCACAGGGTTTTAACAAGGTATTACTCGATCCGGCACGCGCCGGGGCTGCGGGCGTCATGGCGCATGTGATTAAACTTGCACCAGAACGCGTGGTCTATGTTTCGTGTAATCCCACAACACTCGCCCGCGACAGCCAGACATTGCTGTCGGCAGGCTACCACTTGGAAAGGGTCGCGATGCTGGATATGTTCCCACATACCCGTCATCTCGAATCCATGGTGCTGTTCAGAAAAACATAAGCGATGTAAGTCGTTGTGCAGGAGAGGTTATGGTTGCGGTCAGAAGTGCGCATTTAAATACTGAGGGGGATTTCGCCCTCGACCAGTGGATCGCCAGTCTCGGTATTGCCAACCCGCAATCATGTCAACGCGTTGCTGAGACCTGGCGCTACTGCGAAGCGCAGACGCAGGGCCATCCCGATCAGTCACTGCTGCTGTGGCGCGGTATTGAGATGGTGGAAATCCTCTCAATGCTCAGCATGGATATCGAAAGCTTGTGTGCGGCGCTGATTTTCCCGCTGGCTAACGATGAAGTGGTGAGCGAAGAGGAGCTGGGAAATGCCGTCGGCAAAGGCATCGTCTCGCTGGTACATGGCGTGCGCGATATGGACGCCATCCGCCAGCTGAAAGCGATCCACAACGACTCCATGGCCTCTGAACAGGTCGATAATGTCCGCCGTATGCTGCTGGCGATGGTGGAAGATTTCCGCTGCGTGGTGCTGAAGCTGGCCGAACGCATCATGAACCTGCGCGAAATGAAAGATGCGCCGGAAGATGAGCGCGTACTGGCCGCCAAAGAGAGCACCAACATCTATGCGCCACTGGCCAACCGTCTGGGTATTGGTCAGCTCAAATGGGAGCTGGAAGATTACTGCTTCCGCTACCTGCATCCCGACGAATATAAGCGCATTGCCAAATTACTGCATGAGCGAAGAATCGACCGCGAGCAGTACATCGATAATTTCGTCAGCAACCTGCGCAAAGAGATGGCCAAAGAGGGCGTGCGCGCCGAAGTCTATGGTCGTCCGAAACATATCTATAGCATCTGGCGCAAGATGCAGAAAAAGTCGCTGGCCTTTGATGAGCTGTTTGACGTGCGTGCGGTGCGCATTGTGGCCGACCGCCTGCAGGATTGCTACGGCGCGCTGGGCACGGTGCATACGCTCTATCGCCATCTGCCCAGCGAGTTTGATGACTACGTCGCTAACCCCAAACCCAACGGCTACCAGTCAATTCATACGGTGGTATTAGGCCCGCAGGGTAAAACGGTGGAGATACAGATCCGTACCCGCCAGATGCATGAAGATGCCGAGCTGGGTGTTGCGGCGCACTGGAAATATAAAGAAGGCCCTTCCAGCAGCAGCGCACGTGGCGCAGCGGGTCACGAAGAGCGTATTGCCTGGCTGCGTAAACTGATCAGCTGGCAGGAAGAGATGGCAGACTCTGGCGAGCTACTGGAAGAAGTCCGCAGCCAGGTGTTTGATGATCGGGTCTACGTCTTTACCCCGAAAGGCGACGTCGTGGATCTGCCTGCCGGATCGACGCCGCTCGACTTCGCCTACCATATTCACAGTGATATCGGTCACCGCTGCATCGGCGCGAAAATTGGTGGCCGCATCGTGCCGTTCACCTATCAGCTGCAGATGGGCGATCAGGTTGAAGTCATCACCCAGAAGCAGCCGAACCCGAGCCGTGACTGGCTCAATCCGAATCTGGGCTACATCACGACCAGCCGCGGGCGCTCGAAGATCCACAACTGGTTCCGCAAACAGGATCGTGACAAGAACATTGTCGCCGGACGACAAATTCTGGATAACGAACTGAATCAACTGGATATCAGCCTGCGCGAAGCGGAAAAACTGCTGCTGCCGCGTTATAACGTGACCTCGCTTGAAGAGCTGCTGGCGGCGATTGGCGGCGGGGATATTCGTCTTAACCAGATGGTTAACTTCCTGCAGGCGAAGCTCAACAAGCCAAGCGCCGAAGAGGAAGATCGCGAAGCGCTGCGTCAGCTGACCCAGAAATCGTATACCCCCTCCGCCCGTAAAGAGAGTGGACGCGTGGTCGTGGAAGGCGTTGGCAATCTGATGCACCACATTGCCCGCTGCTGCCAGCCGATTCCGGGGGATGACATTGTCGGCTTCATCACACAGGGGCGCGGTATCTCCATTCACCGCGCCGACTGCGACCAGCTGGCTGAACTCACTTCCCACGCGCCGGAACGTATCGTCGATGCGGTGTGGGGCGAAAGCTACTCCAGCGGCTACTCGCTGGTGGTGCGTGTCACCGCCAATGATCGCAGCGGCTTACTGCGCGACATTACTACCATTCTCGCCAATGAGAAAGTGAATGTACTGGGTGTTTCAAGCCGCAGCGACACTAAAAAGCAGCTGGCGACCATCGACATGGATATCGAGATCTACAATCACCAGGTACTGGGACGTGTCCTGGCACGCCTGAACCAGGTCTCTGATATCATTGACGCCCGCCGCCTGCACTGATATTCAGTCAGGCACTGCGGCAACCGGCAACAGGAGGTTGCGAGGGCGTTTTCTGCACCTTAAAACATGGCCGGACGCTGTTCACCGCGTCCGGCCATGTTGCACGCCTTGCCTCTTCGCCCGTTGCCTGTCACCTGACTACTCAAGGACCTCTCTGAATGAACGCTATTGAGCGCCTGCTTGGCATTATGAAAACCTTGCGCGATCCACAACATGGCTGCCCGTGGGATCGTGAACAGACCTTCGCCACCATCGCGCCCTACACGCTGGAAGAGACCTATGAAGTGCTGGACGCTATTCAGCGCGAAGATTTTGACGACCTGCGCGGCGAGCTGGGCGACCTGCTTTTTCAGGTGGTGTTTTATGCGCAGATGGCCAGCGAACAGGAACGCTTCAATTTTGAGGATATCTGCCACGCGATCAGCGACAAGCTGGAGCGCCGCCATCCGCATATTTTTGGCGATGCCACGGCAGAAACCAGCAGCGAAGTGCTGAAAAACTGGGAAGCGATTAAAACTGCCGAGCGGGCTGATAAAGCCCAGCATTCCGCGCTGGACGATATCCCCAAAGCCCTGCCTGCGTTGATGCGCGCCCATAAGATTCAGAAGCGTTGCCACAATGTCGGCTTTGACTGGACCACGCTGGGACCGGTTGTAGCGAAAGTGCATGAAGAGATTGATGAAGTGATGCATGAGGCGCAGCAGAGCGTGGTGGATGGCGAGAAGCTGGAAGAGGAGATTGGCGATCTGCTGTTTGCCACGGTTAATCTGTCACGCCATCTTGGCAGCAAAGCAGAAACCGCGCTGCAAAAGGCCAATGACAAGTTTGAGCGCCGGTTCCGCGAAGTGGAAGCGATCATCGCTGCGCAGGGGCTGAGCATGCCGGGTGCAACGCTGGAACAGATGGAAGCGGCCTGGCAGCAGGTGAAACAGGGCGAGAAGTGCTGATTATTCCAGCGCTGTGCATTAAGTCGCCGCTTGCGCTTACTCGATTCAGCGTGGCGGCAACTTTGTGACGCACATCAACATTTCATCGGCAGCTATCCGCTATGTTAAGGCGCAGCAATGCGTTGGAGGATGGCTGTGATTCATCAATTGTGGCTGATAGCGGTTTCCAGTATACTGTTTTCCCGTCCTGGTTATTCCACCGTCTTTAAACCTAAACTCTCAGGTTCAGCATGACAACGAATTATATTTTTGTGACCGGCGGGGTCGTTTCCTCTCTGGGTAAAGGCATTGCCGCAGCCTCCCTCGCAGCCATTCTTGAAGCCCGTGGTCTGAACGTGACCATCATGAAGCTGGACCCGTATATCAACGTGGATCCAGGCACCATGAGCCCGACGCAGCACGGTGAAGTTTTCGTCACTGATGACGGCGCTGAAACCGATCTGGATTTGGGTCACTACGAGCGCTTCATCCGTACCAAAATGTCGCGTCGTAACAACTTCACCACCGGCCGTATCTACTCAGAAGTCCTGCGCAAAGAGCGCCGTGGCGATTATCTGGGCGCAACCATTCAGGTTATCCCGCACATCACCAATGCCATCAAAGAACGCATTATTGAAGGCGGTGAAGGTCATGATGTGGTGCTGGTCGAAATCGGCGGCACGGTAGGGGATATCGAATCACTGCCGTTCCTGGAAGCGATTCGCCAGATGGCCGTAGATGTGGGCCGCGAACACACGATGTATATGCACCTGACGCTGGTGCCTTATATGGCGGCGGCGGGTGAAGTGAAAACCAAACCGACTCAGCACTCTGTAAAAGAGCTGCTGTCGATTGGTATCCAGCCAGACGTGCTGATTTGCCGTTCTGACCGTGCCGTACCGGCTAATGAACGCGCCAAAATCGCCCTGTTCTGTAACGTCCCTGAAAAAGCGGTTATCTCGCTGAAAGACGTCGATTCCATCTACAAGATTCCTGGCATGCTGAAATCGCAGGGTCTGGATGACTATATCTGCAAGCGCTTCAACCTGAACGCACCGGAAGCCAATCTGGCCGAGTGGGAGCAGGTGATCTACGAAGAAGCTAATCCAGGTGGTGAAGTCACCATCGGCATGGTGGGCAAGTATGTTGAGCTGCCGGATGCCTATAAGTCAGTTATCGAAGCGCTGAAACATGGCGGTCTGAAAAATCGCGTTACTGTGAACATCAAACTGATCGATTCGCAGGATGTTGAGTCACGTGGTGTCGAATTACTGAAAGATTTGGATGCGATTCTGATTCCAGGTGGCTTCGGTTACCGTGGCGTGGAAGGCAAGCTGATGACCGCGCAGTACGCACGTGAAAACAACGTGCCTTACCTCGGCATTTGCCTGGGTATGCAGGTCGCGCTGATGGAGTTTGCCCGCAATGTCGCTGGCATGCCTGGCGCCAACTCCACTGAATTTGTGCCAGACTGTAAATACCCGGTGGTGGCATTAATCACCGAATGGCGTGACGAAGAGGGCAACGTCGAAGTCCGCAGCGAGCAGAGCGATCTGGGCGGCACCATGCGTCTGGGCAGCCAGCAGTGTCAGTTAACGCCGGGCAGCCAGGTTCGCCAGCTCTACGGCTCTGACACCATCGTTGAGCGCCATCGCCACCGCTATGAAGTGAACAATATGCTGTTAAAGCAGATTGAAGCAGCCGGTCTGCGCGTAGCAGGTCGCTCGGGTGATGATCAACTGGTTGTGATTATTGAGATCCCGAACCATCCGTGGTTTGTGGCCTGCCAGTTCCACCCTGAGTTTACCTCGACCCCACGCGACGGCCATCCGTTGTTTGCCGGCTTTGTTAAAGCCGCGCATGAGCATCAGAAGCGTTTAGCGAAGTAAGTTTCACAGGCAGTGCGCGAACTTTTCGCGCGTTGCTTGTCTTAGGATTGACTAACTTGTACTGAGGAAAATCGTAATGTCCAAAATCGTAAAAGTCATCGGTCGCGAAATTATCGACTCACGTGGTAACCCGACTGTTGAAGCTGAAGTGCATCTGGAAGGCGGTTTCGTAGGCCTGGCCGCTGCGCCATCAGGTGCCTCTACCGGTTCACGCGAAGCGCTGGAACTGCGTGACGGTGACAAATCACGTTATATGGGCAAAGGCGTAACTAAAGCCGTTGCTGCAGTAAACGGTCCGATTGCTGAAGCGGTAAAAGGCAAAGACGCGAAAGATCAGGCGAACATCGATAAGATCATGATCGACCTGGACGGTACTGAGAACAAATCTAACTTCGGTGCTAACGCCATTCTGGCTGTTTCACTGGCAGCGGCTAAAGCTGCTGCAGCTTCAAAAGGTCAGCCGCTGTATGAGCACATCGCTGAACTGAACGGCACCCCAGGAAAATACTCTATGCCACTGCCAATGATGAACATCATCAACGGCGGCGAACATGCCGACAACAACGTCGACATCCAGGAATTCATGATCCAGCCGGTTGGCGCTTCTACACTGAAAGAAGCTATCCGTATGGGTTCTGAAGTTTTCCACAACCTGGCAAAAGTGCTGAAAAGCAAAGGCATGAGCACGGCAGTCGGTGATGAAGGCGGCTATGCGCCTAACCTGGCTTCCAACGCCGAAGCGCTGGCAGTTATCGCTGAAGCGGTAAAAGCAGCAGGCTACGAGCTGGGCAAAGACATCACCCTGGCGATGGACTGTGCGGCATCTGAGTTCTACAAAGATGGCAAATATGTTCTGGCCGGTGAAGGCGGTAAAGCGTTCACGTCTGAAGAGTTCACCCACTTCCTGGAAGATCTGACTAAACAGTATCCGATCGTATCTATCGAAGATGGCCTGGACGAATCTGACTGGGACGGCTTCGCTTACCAGACTAAAGTTCTGGGCGACAAAATCCAGCTGGTGGGCGATGACCTGTTCGTCACCAACACCAAAATCCTGAAAGAAGGTATCGATAAAGGTATCGCTAACTCCATTCTGATCAAATTCAACCAGATCGGTTCTCTGACCGAAACTCTGGCTGCGATCAAAATGGCGAAAGACGCGGGCTACACTGCCGTGATCTCTCACCGTTCAGGCGAAACCGAAGATGCGACCATCGCTGACCTGGCAGTAGGTACTGCAGCGGGCCAGATCAAAACCGGTTCAATGAGCCGTTCTGACCGTGTTGCTAAGTACAACCAGCTGATCCGTATCGAAGAAGCGCTGGGTTCTAAAGCGCCATTCAACGGTCTGAAAGAAGTTAAAGGTCAGTAATGACCCTGTGCTGATGTCGCGTTAAGCGGCATCGCATATTCTGAAAGCCCCGCCTTGTGCGGGGCTTTTGCTTTTTCGTGTCGCGCAGCTGTTGTTGTGCGGCACACGCTGGCATAATCAGCGCCCCGATTTCTCCAGGCGAGTAAAAAATGTTCTACCCGATTAACGAAATGTTCCAGACACTGCAGGGCGAAGGTTATTACACCGGCGTGCCTGCCATTTTCATTCGCCTGCAGGGATGCCCGGTGGGCTGTAGCTGGTGCGATACCAAGCACACCTGGGAAAAGCGGACAGATCGGGAAACGTCGCTGGGCGATATTTTGATCAAGACAGTGGAAAGCGATGCCTGGGGTGATGCCGACGCGGCGAGCCTGGTGAGCGCCATTGCACAGCAGGGCTGGACGGCGCGCCACGTGGTGATCACCGGCGGTGAACCAGCGATTTACGACCTGCGTCCGTTAACGACTGCGCTGGAACAACACGGTTTTCAGTGTCAGATTGAAACCAGCGGCACCCACGAAATCCACTGTTCCGAACAGACCTGGGTAACCGTTTCCCCGAAGGTGAATATGCGCGGCGGTTACGATGTGCTGCCCCAGGCGCTGAGCCGGGCCGATGAAATCAAACATCCGGTGGCGCGCGAGCGTGATGTGGAAGCGCTGGATCTGCTGCTGGCAGGGATAAATGACACCAAAGCCCGGATCATCGCGTTACAGCCGATCAGCCGCAAAGATGATGCCACCCGACTCTGTATTGAAACCTGCATTGCACGCAACTGGCGTCTGTCGATGCAGACCCATAAATACCTCAATATCGCCTGATAAAGCGCGTTGAGTGGTTAACCGCAGGGAAGAGGGGAATTCAGATGCGTGACGGAGAGGGGAATAGCGTCGGATCGAAGGGTTCGATCCGACAGGCCTAGCCGCGGTAAACGCAGCCTGCAGTACAGGTTTCTTTGATCATTACCGCGCTCAACAACGGCAGTTCTGGCTTCATCTGATCCCAGATCCATTTCGCCAGCACTTCGCTGGTGGGATTTTCCAGGCCAGGAATATCATTCAGATAGTAGTGGTCCAGCCGATTGTAGACCGGCTTAAACGCCGCCTTCAGTTCAGCAAAATCCATAACCCAGCCGGTATGCGCATCCACTTCGCCGGTAATCTCCAGACGAACCAGGAACGAATGACCGTGCAGACGGCCACATTTGTGTCCGGCCGGCACATTCGGAAGATGGTGCGCGGCTTCGAACTGGAACTCTTTAAACAAGGTGGTAGACATAGTGGTTCTCAGACATTAAAAAACCGCTGAATTCTACCTGATTACCGCTTTTTTCGCACCCGCACCGCACAAAGCGATACTTTTACTGCGCGTTCTCTCCCTGACGTCCAGCTAATTAACTGATATATCACCGCTTTGCTTACCACTTTTAACGATTATGACTACCTGGAAAACCATTTAGTCATTTTGGTTATTTGATATGTCGAAGGTGTATTTAATCGTTAATATACGGACCGGTAACCTACGCACTCTTCCGCCACTTTACGGTCCGGACTTCTGATACTGGAATTTTTAACGCGATGACGACTCAGGCACCTGGTTCAATGCTTCCGCTCTCCCCGGAACAACTCGCCCGCTTACAGGCGGCGACGACAGATTATTCCCCGACTCAACTGGCGTGGCTGTCAGGCTATTTCTGGGGCCGGGTTGAACAGACGCCGGGTAGCGCCGTCGCCAGCACTGCATCCGCGCCTGCTCCGGCTGAAGTGCCCGCCATTACGCTGCTTTCCGCTTCCCAGACCGGTAACGCCCGTCGTCTGGCTGAACAGTTGCGTGATGACCTGCTGGCCGCGAAGCTGAACGTCAATCTGGTGAATGCCGGTGATTACAAATTCAAACAGATTGGCCAGGAAAAAATGCTGGTGGTTGTGACCTCCACCCAGGGCGAAGGCGAGCCGCCGGAAGAGGCGGTGGCGCTGCATAAATTCCTGATGTCGAAAAAGGCACCCAAAATGGCCGGTGCAGCTTTTGCGGTGTTTGGCCTGGGCGATACCTCCTATGAATTCTTCAGTCAGGCGGGCAAAGATTTTGACACTCGTCTGGCCGAACTGGGCGGCGAACGTCTGCTGGATCGCGTCGATGCGGACGTCGAGTATGCAGAGCAGGCTACCGCCTGGCGCAGTGCGCTGACGGAAATTCTGAAAAAGCGCGTGCCGACCGAATCCCCGGCGCAGGCTGCGGCGACAGCGGCAGGCAGCGTCAACGAAGTCACCACCAGTCCCTACAGCAAAGAGTCTCCGCTCAGCGCCAGTCTGGCGGTGAATCAGAAAATTACAGGACGTGACTCAGACAAAGATGTGCGCCATATCGAAATCGATCTGGGCGACTCGGGTCTGCGCTACCAGCCTGGCGATGCGCTGGGCGTCTGGTATGAGAATGACGCGGCGCTGGTCAGCGAGCTGCTGGAGCTGGTGTGGCTGAAAGGCGATGAGTCAGTAGAGGTTCAGGGCAAAACCCTGCCGCTGGCTGAGGCGCTGCAGAAGCATTTCGAGCTGACGGTGAATACTGCGCAGATCGTGTCGCAGTACGCCCAGCTGTCCCGCAACGCCGAGCTGCTGTCGCTGGTGGATGATAAAGCCAGGTTGCAGCAGTATGCGCAGCACTATCCGATTGTGGATATGGTGCGTCTGGCGCCAGCTGAACTCACTGCAGAACAGCTGACCAGTATGTTGCGACCACTGACGCCGCGACTCTACTCTATTGCCTCTTCGCAGGCCGAAACCGAGTCCGAAGTGCACATCACCGTGGGTGCCGTGCGCTTTGATATTGAAGGTCGTCAGCGCGGCGGCGGTGCATCGACCTGGCTGGCCGATCGCATCGAAGAAGAGGGCGAAGTCCGCGTCTTCATCGAACACAACGACAATTTCCGCCTGCCGGCTAATCCGGACGCGCCGGTGATCATGATTGGCCCTGGCACCGGCATCGCGCCGTTCCGCGCCTTTATGCAGCAGCGCGACAACGACGGTGCCAGCGGCAAAAACTGGCTATTCTTTGGTAATCCGCACTTCACCGACGATTTCCTCTATCAGGTGGAGTGGCAGAAATATGTGAAGGATGGTCTGCTGACGAATATCGATCTCGCCTGGTCACGCGATCAGGCAGAGAAGATTTACGTACAGGATAAGATCCGCGCGAAAGGGGCCGAAGTCTGGCGCTGGATTGAAGAGGGCGCGCATCTTTATGTCTGTGGCGATGCGAACCGTATGGCAAAAGACGTCGAGCAGGCACTGCTGGATGTGGTGGTCGAACACGGCGGAATGGATCGTGAAACGGCCGACGAATTTTTAAGTGAGCTGCGCATTGAGCGCCGTTATCAGCGAGACGTTTACTAATGAGTGATAAACACCCTGGACCGCTGGTTGTCGAAGGCAAATTAACAGACGCTGAGCGTCTGAAGAAGCAGAGTAACTATCTGCGCGGCACCATCAAAGAAGATCTGGAAGAAGGTCTGACCGGCGGTTTTACCGGCGACAACTTCCTGTTAATCCGTTTTCACGGCATGTATCAGCAGGACGATCGCGACATTCGCGCCGAACGTGCCGAGCAGAAGCTGGAACCGCGCCATGCAATGATGCTGCGCTGCCGACTGCCGGGTGGCATCATTACGCCGACCCAGTGGCTGGCCATCGACAAATTTGCCACCGATAAAACCATTTATGGCAGCATCCGTCTGACCAACCGTCAGACCTTCCAGTTTCACGGTATTCTGAAGAAGAACGTCAAGCCAACGCACCAGATGCTGCATGAAGTCGGACTGGATGCGCTGGCGACCGCCAACGATGTGAACCGTAATGTGCTCTGTACTTCGAATCCGGTGGAATCGGAACTGCATCAGGAAGCCTATGAGTGGGCGAAGAAGCTCTCTGAGCATCTGCTGCCACGCACCCGTGCCTATGCAGAGATCTGGTGGGATAAAGAAAAAGTCGCCACCACCGATGAAGAACCGATCCTCGGTGAAACCTATCTGCCGCGTAAATTCAAAACCACGGTAGTGATCCCGCCGCATAACGATGTGGATCTGCATGCCAACGATCTGAACTTTGTCGCGGTCGCCGAGCACGGCAAGCTGGTGGGCTTCAACCTGCTGGTGGGCGGCGGCCTGTCGATTGAGCACGGTAACAAAGCAACGTATGCGCGCACCGCCAGCGAGTTTGGTTATTTCCCGGTTGAGAAGATCCTTGATGTGGCCGAGGCGGTTGTCACGACTCAGCGCGACTGGGGTAACCGTACCGACCGTAAAAACGCCAAAACTAAGTACACCCTGGAACGCGTTGGCGTCGAGACCTTTAAAGCAGAAGTTGAAAAACGTGCCGGTGTGACGTTTGAGCCGATCCGTCCGTACGAGTTCACCACCCGTGGCGATCGCATTGGCTGGATCAAAGGCATCGACAATAAATGGCACCTCACGCTGTTTATTGAAAATGGCCGACTGCTCGACTATCCGGGCCGACCGCTGAAAAGCGGCATCGCTGAAATTGCCAGAATCCATCAGGGCGATTTCCGCCTGACCGCTAATCAGAATCTGATTGTGGCAGGCGTGCCGGAAAGTGAAAAAGCGCAGATCGAAGCGATCGCCCGTGAACATGGTCTGATGGACCACGTCACGCCTCAGCGCGAAAACTCGATGGCCTGCGTCGCGTTCCCGACCTGTCCGCTGGCGATGGCAGAAGCCGAACGTTTCCTGCCAGCGTTTGTGACCAAAGTGGAAGGGATCATGCACGCGCATGGCGTCGGCGATGAGCACATAGTGTTACGCGTTACTGGTTGTCCGAACGGTTGTGGCCGTGCCATGCTGGCTGAGCTGGGTCTGGTGGGTAAAGCGCCAGGCCGCTACAACCTGCATCTGGGCGGAAACCGCAGCGGAACGCGTATTCCCCGTATGTACCGTGAAAACATTAACGAAAGCGAAATTCTCGCCACGATTGATGAGCTGGTGGGACGCTGGGCGACCGAGCGCCAGGCCGCAGAAGGCTTTGGTGACTTCACCATCCGCGCGGGCATTGTTGCGCCGGTGCTGGACCCGGCACGCGATTTTTGGGAGGAAGCAAAATGAGTCAGCCCGACCTCGCAGCACTGAATGAGATGTCCAAAGTCCAGCGTGCAATGGCGCTGGCTGCGACCAATGCGCAGCTGGAGAAGTCATCAGCGGAAGAGCGGGTCAGCTGGGCGCTGGAGAATCTGCCGGGCGCCTATGTGCTCTCCTCCAGTTTCGGTATTCAGGCCGCGGTGTCGCTGCATCTGGTGACGCGTCAGCAGCCCGATATTCCGGTGATCCTGACTGACACCGGCTATCTGTTCCCGGAGACCTATCGTTTTATTGATGAGCTGGCAGACCAGCTCAATCTCAACCTCAAAGTGTTTCGTGCTGAAACCTCACCGGCCTGGCAGGAAGCGCGTTACGGCAAACTGTGGGAGCAGGGCGTTGAGGGGATTGAGAAATATAACGAGATCAACAAAGTCGAGCCGATGAACCGCGCTATTGAAACCCTGGGCGCGCAGACCTGGTTTGCCGGCCTGCGCCGCGACCAGTCCGGCAGCCGGGCGAATCTGCCGGTGCTGGGCGTGCAGCGTGGCGTCTTCAAGCTGCTGCCGATTATCGACTGGGATAACCGCCAGATTCATCAGTATCTGGAGCAGCACAAGCTGAAGTACCATCCGCTGTGGGATGAAGGTTATCTTTCGGTGGGCGATACCCATACCACCCGCAAGTGGGAGCCGGGTATGGCAGAAGAAGAGACACGCTTCTTCGGTCTTAAGCGTGAGTGTGGTCTGCACGAAGGCTAATGCCGTACTTCTCTCCCTGAAATCAGGGAGAGAAGTGTTTCGCGACCGTCAGGCGGGAGGTTAAACGCCTTTTAATCCGGCAAACGCCTCCGCTGCACGGGTCACATTCACTTTCGTCACCTCATACTCTGCCACCGCGACAAACGGATCTTCCGCTAAGATCGCCTCCAGCGCTTCACGTTCCATCTCCCTGACCAGCAGCGCGTCAACGTCTTCTATCGGACGAAAATAATTCAGAAAGACCACGTACCTATCAGACCATCACACTTTGGGATTGCTCAGTTCGCTGATCAGCGGCAGCAGCACGCGGATGCTGTCGCGGGTTCGCACGGCTATCTGACCCGGCAGCCAGCGGTCGATATAGCTCAGATTATCCAGGTCAGTCTGATGACGGGTCACGCCATCAGGAAAGTGCGGGCTGCGATGACGCTGCAGCGCGCCATCTTTGTTACCCAGCGTCCAGTTGCTGGCGGTGACATCCAGCAACGGAAAGCCCGCCTTGTCGAAGGCATTCAGACCGTTAAAGTCCTTGCGATTCAGCTGATGACTGGCGGCGGGAATGCCCTGCTGACGCGCCAGTAGCAGGGCGCGATCGCTGGTCTGCTTGCGCACCGCCCTGGGCGTGTTCATGCCGCTATTGAAATAGAGATGATCGCCGGTGATCAGGCTGTTGAGATCGATGACCAGCAACGTGTTCTTCTTTTCGCGCGCGCTCATACGCTCAACATAATCATCCATGCCGTGCAAATCCATTTCTCCGGCGCTCAGGGCTACAAAGCGGATGCCATAGTGCAGCGGCTTGCGACTCAGCTGCTGTGCCAGCTCCAGCATCACGCCAAGGCCGGACGCATTATCGTCAACACCCTGCAGCCGTAAGCCACCCAGATTATGATGGACCTGGTTGCTGTTTTGCGGCGTCCAGGTATCCAGATGCGCCACGATCAGAATCTCCTGCGGCACGCTGCCTGCGCGCGCAGCAATCACCGAAGTGGCCGTGAGCTTATGCCAGCGCTGCGTGCCGTCATCTTCCTGCCACTTATAGCCGGTGTTGAACTGGCGGGTATTGGTTTTATAACCCAGCGCGGTAAATTGCTGTTGCAGGTAGTCAGCGGCCATCAGCTCAGCCGGACTGCCGCTCATGCGGCCAGGGAAATAAGTGGCGATGTGCCGGACCTGCTGTTCGGCAAACTGGCCAGTTTGCGAGGCCAGCGCCAGCGGGGAAATGAGTGCGCCAAAAAAAGCTGTCGCTACCCTCAAGCGGAGGGAACAAAACATAATGCATCCTTCTTTTCATTATCCGGGAGGCGTGCTGCATGCCGGCCAGGGCCAGTCATGTCGCGCGTATTATACTCTTTTTGTTCTGCGACCTGGTTAGCGGAATCGGGCGCTGCGTGAACAGAAAGAAGCGACGCGCACTTATCGCTGGCACTTATCTGCTTTTACAGCCGCAGGAACGAGTGCGAATCTGTGAACCTGTTCACGAAAAAGGCATTAAATTTCATCTGCTAAGACCAAATTGTTCTGTGCTTTGCGGCGTCGTTATTCCATTCGGTAACTACTCATTCCAATTCGTAATTTCATCTGGATAAACCCAGCGACGTATAGTCGCGTTAATACAAAGTTAAAACATCAGGGTTAACGTGGACTATTTGCCTCTTTTTGCCGATCTCTCTGGCCGCCCGGTTCTGGTTGTCGGCGGTGGAGATATTGCGTCGCGAAAAATTGAACTGTTGCGTCGTGCGCGTGCGCGCGTTCTGATCGCCTCTCGTGAACTTTGCCCTGAACTGCAGGAACTGCTGGATAAGCAGGAGCTGGAGTGGCTGGCGACCGAATTTGATCCGTCCCAGCTGGATGGCGTTTTCCTGGTGATTGCTGCCACCGATGACAACCATCTCAACGCCCAGGTGTTTGAAGCCGCTAACGCGCGGCATAAGCTGGTTAACGTGGTGGATGACCAGCCAAAATGCACCTTCATCTTCCCCTCGATTGTTGACCGCTCACCGCTGGTGGTGGCGATCTCCTCCAGCGGCACTGCACCGGTGCTGGCACGCATGCTGCGCGAAAAAATCGAAACGCTGCTGCCCGCCAGCCTCGGCCAGATGGCAGAAGTGGCCGGACTCTGGCGCGATAAAGTCAAACAGCGCTTCAGCCGCATGTCTGATCGTCGGCGCTTCTGGGAAAGGGCTTTTAACGGCCGGTTCGCCAGTGAGATGTCAGCCGGTAACGTCGAAGAGGCGAAACGCACGCTGGACCGTGAACTGCAGGAAGAGCCGACCCGCCAGGGCGAAATTTTTCTGGTGGGAGCCGGGCCTGGTGACAGCGGCCTGCTGACGCTGCGCGGGCTGCAGGTGATGCAGTTAGCCGATGTGGTGCTCTATGACCATCTGGTCAGCGAAGAAGTACTGGATCTGGTGCGCCGCGACGCCGATCGCATCTGCGTCGGCAAACGGGCCAGCGCACACACGTTGCCGCAGGAAGAGATAAACCAGTTACTGGTTTCACTGGCGCTGAAAGGCAAGCGTGTTGTCCGCCTTAAAGGTGGTGATCCGTTTATCTTTGGCCGTGGCGGCGAAGAACTGCAGGCGGCGCAGCAGGCGGGCATTCCTTTCCAGGTGGTGCCGGGCGTTACCGCGGCTGCCGGGGCGACAGCCTATGCCGGTATTCCGCTGACCCATCGCGATTACGCGCAGAGCGTGATGTTTATTACCGGTCACTGCCGTCCCGATGGGGATGACATTGACTGGCCATCGCTGGCGCGTGCGCGTCAGACGCTGGCGATCTACATGGGAACGGTTAAAGCGGCTGCCATCAGCCAGGCGCTGATTCAGCACGGTCGTGCGCCGTCAACGCCGGTGGCGGTAATCAGTCGCGGCACCCGTCAGGATCAACAGGTGCTGACCGGCACCTTAGAACAACTTGAGGCGCTGGCCGCCTCAGCACCTACTCCGGCGCTACTGGTGATCGGCGAGGTGGTTAATCTGCACGGGCAACTCGCCTGGTTTAAACATTCGGCACAGCAGGGGGCTCGCGAGTCCGCCGTTGTCAATCTGGCTTGAGGGAAAATCATGGACCAAAAACGACTCACTCATCTGCGTCAGCTGGAGGCGGAGAGTATTCACATCATTCGCGAAGTCGCGGCGGAGTTCAGCAACCCGGTGATGATGTACTCCATCGGTAAAGACTCTTCGGTGATGCTGCATCTGGCGCGTAAAGCCTTCTATCCAGGCACGCTGCCATTTCCGTTACTGCATGTGGATACCGGCTGGAAATTCCGCGAAATGTATGAATTTCGCGACCGCACCGTGAAAGCGATGGGCGCAGAGTTGCTGGTTCACCGCAACCCGGAAGGTGTGGCGATGGGGATTAACCCGTTTGTCCACGGCAGTGCTAAACACACTGACATTATGAAAACCGAAGGGCTGAAGCAGGCACTGAACAAATATGGTTTTGATGCGGCCTTTGGCGGCGCACGTCGCGATGAAGAGAAGTCACGTGCCAAAGAGCGTATCTACTCCTTCCGTGACCGCTTCCATCGCTGGGACCCGAAAAACCAGCGCCCTGAGCTGTGGCACAACTACAACGGTCAGATCAACAAGGGCGAGAGCATCCGCGTCTTCCCGCTGTCGAACTGGACCGAACTGGATATCTGGCAGTACATCTTCCTGGAAAACATCGAGATCGTACCGCTCTATCTCGCCGCGCCACGTCCGGTGCTGGAGCGTGATGGCATGCTGATGATGATCGACGACGATCGCATCAACCTGCAGCCGGGTGAAGAGATCACCCAGCGGATGGTCCGTTTCCGTACGCTCGGCTGCTGGCCGCTGACTGGTGCAGTCGAGTCCGAAGCGCAGACGCTGCCTGAGATCATCGAAGAGATGCTGGTTTCCACCACCAGCGAGCGTCAGGGCCGCATGATCGATCGCGATCAGTCCGGTTCGATGGAACTGAAAAAACGCCAGGGTTATTTCTAAGGAGACGCCAGATGAATACCGTAATTGCACAACAGATCGCTGACCAGGGCGGCGTTGAAGCCTGGCTGACCACTCAACAGCACAAGAGCCTGCTGCGTTTTCTGACCTGCGGCAGCGTTGACGACGGAAAAAGTACGCTGATTGGCCGTCTGTTGCACGATACCCGTCAGATCTATGAAGATCAGCTTTCCTCGCTGCACAACGACAGCAAACGCCATGGCACCCAGGGCGAGAAACTCGATCTGGCGCTGCTGGTAGATGGTCTGCAGGCTGAGCGTGAGCAGGGCATTACCATTGATGTGGCCTACCGCTACTTCTCGACTGAAAAGCGTAAATTTATTATCGCCGACACGCCGGGACATGAGCAGTACACCCGTAATATGGCGACCGGTGCATCTACCTGTGATCTGGCGATCCTGTTGATCGATGCGCGTAAAGGCGTGCTGGATCAGACCCGTCGTCACAGCTTTATCTCGACGCTGCTGGGGATCAAACACCTGGTGGTGGCGATCAACAAGATGGATCTGGTGGAGTACGATCAGGCACGCTACGAGCAGATCAAACAGGATTACCTGGATTTTGCTGGCCAGCTGCCGGACGACCTCGATATCCGCTTTGTGCCAATGTCGGCGCTGGAAGGGGATAACGTGGCCTCTGCCAGTCAGACGATGTCGTGGTACAGCGGCCCGACACTGCTGGATGTACTGGAGACTGTGGAGCTGAAGCGCGTCGTCGATCATCAGCCGATGCGTTTCCCGGTGCAGTATGTCAACCGTCCTAACCTGGATTTCCGTGGCTATGCCGGTACCCTGGCATCAGGCAGCGTGCAGGTGGGCCAGCGCGTTAAAGTACTGCCGTCTGGCGTGGAGTCGACCATTGCCCGCATTGTGACCTTTGATGGCGATCTGCAGGAAGCGGGCGCAGGCGAAGCGATCACCCTGGTACTGCAGGATGAGATTGATATCAGCCGTGGCGATCTGCTGGTCGATGCCAGCGAAACGCTGGCTGCGGTTCAGTCTGCCAGCGTTGACGTGGTCTGGATGGCAGAACAGCCGCTGCAGGCCGGTCAGAGCTATGATCTGAAAATCGCCGGTAAGAAAACCCGTGGTCGGGTAGAGAAGGTGCTGCATCAGGTCGAGATCAACTCGCTGGAGACGCGTCAGGTTGATGCACTGCCGCTGAACGGTATAGGTCGCATTGAGTTAACCTTCGACGAACCGATGGTACTCGACAGCTATCAGCAGAACCCGGTGACCGGCGGCATGATCTTTATCGATCGCCTGACCAACGTCACCGTAGGTGCCGGCATGATTCATCAGCCAAACCATGATGCCCCGGTTAACGCTGGTGAGTTCAGCGCATTTGAGCTGGAACTGAATGCGCTGGTGCGCCGTCATTTCCCACACTGGAATGCACGCGATCTGCTGGGCGGCCAATAATGGCTCAGCACGATGATAACGTGGTGTGGCATGACCATCCCGTAACACGTGCCTCACGCGAACAGCAACACGGTCATCAGGGCGTGGTGCTGTGGTTCACCGGGCTTTCGGGCTCGGGGAAATCCACAGTCGCAGGTGTACTGGAGCAGTCGCTGCATCGCATTGGTGTCAGCACCTATCTGCTGGATGGTGACAATGTGCGTCACGGCTTGTGTCGTGACCTTGGCTTCAGCGACGATGATCGCAAAGAGAACATCCGGCGGGTCGGCGAAGTGGCGAAACTGATGGTGGATGCCGGACTCGTGGTGCTCACTGCTTTTATTTCACCGCATCGCGCTGAGCGCCAGATGGTGCGCGACCTGCTGGAACCGGGTCAGTTTATTGAGGTATTTGTCGATACGCCGTTAGCGGTGTGTGAAGCGCGCGACCCGAAAGGGTTATACCGCAAAGCACGCGCTGGTGAGCTGCGTAATTTCACCGGTATCGACAGTGTGTATGAGGCGCCCGAAAGCCCGGAAATCCAGCTGGATGGCGAACAATTGGTTACAAAACTGGCCGCCCAATTGTTAGACGTGCTGCGCGACCGCGATATCATCAGATCCTGAAGAGACAGCGGCAAATCGCTTCGGGTTTGCCGCCCTCGCAACAACAGGATGCCTATGCAGAACATCACACCCATGCTCGCTCGTAAAGATGACTCCCCCCAGGATGAGCCACGCTCATTGCTGCCGGGCGGCGTTATCGGCTTACTCGCTTACTGGTGTGCGCTGGCACTTCCTTTCCTGCTGTTCGGCTCTAACACCCTGTTCTTCTTTCTCTATACCTGGCCATTCTTTCTGGCGCTGCTGCCGGTTGCCGTGGTCACGGGCATCGCACTGAACACGCTGCTGAGCGGACACTGGCTCTGGGCCGCCCTCGCCACGGTCATTATGGTGGTGACTCTCTTCTGGTTAATGTTCTCTTTTCTCTCCGGCTGGTAAGCCATTACGGCGTCCGCGCTGATGTGCAAACGCATCGGCAGGTTACAAAGCTTTTCCCGTCAGAATCGGTACTGATTACACAGACGCGCAGCAAAGCGCGCCATTTTCGCCGCTGGTGTGGAGTCCTGTGCAAAGTTATGGGATGATTGGGCCGTTTTTAGGGGGCGGGATGGGAAAACTGACGTTACTGTTATTGGTGCTGCTTGGCTGGCTACAATATTCGTTGTGGCTGGGGAAAAATGGCATCCATGACTATACGCGCGTCAATGATGATGTCGCGGTGCAACAGGCAAACAATGCCAAACTTAAATCGCGAAACGATCAGCTGTTTGCCGAAATTGACGATCTCAATGGCGGCTCGGAAGCGATCGAGGAGCGCGCACGCAATGAACTGGGCATGATTAAGCCCGGTGAGACTTTCTATCGTCTGGTGCCTGACCAGAGCAAACGCAACGCGCAACAAGCAGCGCTCAACCAACAACGATAAAACATGAACACTCTGGCCTCCCTTGCGGATGTGATTGCCGTGGTGCCTGCTGCCGGGATCGGCAGCCGCATGCAATCAACCTGTCCGAAGCAGTATCTGACGATTGGTCAGCACACCCTTCTGGAACACAGCATTGCGCGTCTGTTTTCCCATCCCGCCATCAAACAGGTGATTGTCGCCCTCAGCCCTGATGATCAGCATTTCGCTTCGCTGCCGCTGGCATGCGATCCTCGCGTGCTCAGGGTCACAGGCGGAGAGACCCGCGCCGAATCGGTGCTGGCCGGATTGCAGGCCGCACAGGGTTCCGCCTGGGTGCTGGTTCATGACGCTGCACGTCCCTGTCTGCATCCCGACGATCTCCAGAAACTGCTTAACGTGCGTGAACAGAGCCACGTGGGCGGAATTCTCGCTGCACCAGTGCGCGACACCATGAAACGGGGCGAGCCAGGCAAAGACGCAGTGGCCCATACCGTGGAACGCGACGATCTCTGGCACGCCTTAACACCGCAATTTTTCCCGCATGCGCTGCTTACTGCCTGCCTGACGCGGGCGCTGACAGAAGGCGCAACCATCACCGATGAAGCCTCGGCGCTGGAGTATTGCGGTTACCATCCGCTGCTGGTCAGCGGACGCAGTGATAACATCAAAGTCACCCGGCCAGAGGATCTGGCGCTGGCGGCTTTTTATCTGAATCAGATTCAATTAAAGGAGAGCGCATGATGCGTATCGGTCACGGTTTTGACGTTCACGCCTTTGGCGGAGAGGGTCCGTTAGTGATTGGCGGTGTGCGGATCCCGTTTGAACACGGTTTTATCGCCCATTCGGATGGCGATGTGGCGCTGCATGCGCTGACTGACGCGCTGCTTGGCGCAGTGGCAATGGGTGATATCGGCAAGCTGTTCCCCGACACCGATCCGGCCTTCAAAGGAGCCGACAGCCGCGGCCTGCTGCGTGAAGCCTGGCGTCGTATCGAAGCCAAAGGCTATCGCATCGGTAATGTCGACGTTACGATTATTGCTCAGGCACCGAAAATGCTGCCGCACGTGCCGCAGATGCGCATCAATATTGCAGAGGATCTGGGCTGCCATATGGACGCGGTCAACGTTAAAGCGACCACTACCGAGAAACTCGGCTTTACCGGGCGCGGCGAAGGCATCGCCTGCGAAGCGGTCGCGTTAGTCCTGAAAGCTGACAGCCAATGATTCTGAATTACCTGCACGGCACACCCATGGCTTCTGGCGTGATCAAAGCCAATCCGGAAGATTTCGTGGTGCTTGAAGATCTCGGTTATAGCGCGGATGGTGAAGGTGAGCACTTACTGGTGCGCATCCGCAAAGTCGGCGCCAATACCCGCTTTGTAGCGGAGGCACTGGCTAAGTATCTCGGTATTCATCAGCGCGACATGAGCTATGCCGGGATGAAAGATCGCCATGCGGTGACAGAACAGACGCTCTGTTTTCGTCTGCCGGGTAATGCAATGCCCGACCTGCGCGGTTTTGCGCTGGAAGGGATCGAGATACTTCAGGCGGTGCGCCACAAACGCAAGCTGCGCATCGGCGCGCTGGCAGGGAATGCGTTCCGTCTGGTCATCCGCCAGATCAGTGACCGTAATGCAGTCGAAACGCGACTGGCGCAGATTCGCGATGCGGGCGTACCCAACTATTTTGGTGAACAGCGCTTTGGCCGCGGTGGCAACAACCTGGTGATGGCGGAAAAATGGGCGCGCAATGAAATCATTGTTCGTGACCGCAACAAGCGCAGCCTGATGCTCTCTGCCGCGCGCAGTGCGCTGTTTAATCAGGTGACCAGTGCGCGTCTGCAACAGCAGGGCGGCCTGACTCAGGTGCTTAACGGCGATGCTTTACAGCTGACCGGACGCGGCAGCTGGTTTGTCGCTCAACCTGATGAACTTGAAGAGTCACAGCGCCGGGTTGATCAGCATGAGCTGCGCATTACCGCGCCGCTACCCGGACGTGGTGAGCCGGGCCCGCAGGCTGACGCGCTTGCCTTCGAACAGCAGGCGCTGGCGAATGACACGCTGCTGCTGGGACTGATTGAACGTGAAAAGGTTGATGCAGCCCGTCGCGCCATGCTGATGGTGCCGCGCGATATGCAGTGGAGCTGGTGGGATGACGTCACGCTGTCGCTGTCATTCTGGCTGCCCGCAGGCAGCTTTGCGACCAGCGTGGTTCGTGAGTTACTGACCCCCGCAGACTCGCCCGATCAGATTGATGAGTAATCTTCGCCGCAACCTGACCCGCTGTGTGGGTAATGTTGCGGCAAACCCCCACTGTCGTGTGATTTACGCCTACCACTTCCTGGCGCGCCTCGCTAGAATGCAAAAATCGCTGTCCATTTCTCACCTGTTGCCATGCAGTTAAAACAGGTTCAGTCACGGCGACCAGTCGAATAAAAAAAGGTCAGAACGAAATGCGGATATTGCTCAGCAACGATGACGGCATTCATGCGCCAGGCATTCAGACTCTGGCGAAAGCCCTGCGGCAGATTGCTGATGTACAGGTTGTTGCCCCCGATCGTAACCGAAGCGGTGCCTCAAACTCATTAACGCTGGAAACACCTCTGCGTACGTTCACCCATGAAAACGGTGATATCGCGGTTCAGATGGGGACGCCGACCGACTGCGTCTATCTGGGGGTGAATGCGCTGATGCAGCCGCGTCCCGACATTGTGGTATCAGGCATCAATGCTGGCCCCAATCTGGGCGACGATGTGATCTATTCCGGCACAGTGGCGGCAGCAATGGAGGGACGACATCTTGGCTTACCGGCAATCGCGGTGTCGCTCAATGGCCATCAGCATTACGACACCGCAGCGGCGGTGACCTGCGCACTCCTCAGGGCGCTGACGCATGAACCGCTGCGTACCGGCCGCATTCTCAACATCAATGTCCCTGATCTGCCGTTGTCCGAACTAAAAGGTATCCGCGTGACGCGCTGTGGCAGCCGCCATCCAGCGGATCAGGTGATTGCGCAGCAGGATCCGCGCGGCAATACCCTCTACTGGATTGGACCACCAGGCGAAAAGCTCGATGCGGGTCCGGATACGGATTTTGCTGCCGTGGATCAGGGCTACGTCTCGGTCACCGCGCTGCATGTCGACTTAACGGCGCACAGCGCGCAGGACGTGCTCAGTGACTGGCTGGCAAAAGCTGAGGTAAACCTGGCATGGTGAATCGGCGTATTGAGACACTGCTGTCACAACTGTGTCAGCAGGGCATTGATGATGAAAACCTGCTGAAAGCCATTAGCGAGGTCCCGCGCGAACGTTTTATTGACGAGGCGTTCGAGCATAAAGCCTGGGACAATGTTGCCCTGCCTATCGGCTCTGGCCAGACGATATCTCAGCCTTATATGGTCGCGCGGATGACCGCGCTGCTGGAACTTAATCCGCATTCTCGCGTACTTGAGATTGGGACGGGTTCAGGTTATCAGACGGCGATTCTTGCCTATCTGGTGGACCATGTCTATTCAGTGGAACGCATCAAAGGGCTGCAGTGGCAAGCTAAGCGTCGCCTGAAACAGCTGGATCTGCATAATGTCTCGACCCGTCATGGCGATGGCTGGCAGGGCTGGCCTTCACGTGGCCCGTTCGACGCCATTATCGTCACTGCCGCACCACCGGAAATTCCGATTGCGCTGATAGCACAACTGGCAGAAGGCGGCATCATGGTGCTGCCGGTTGGCGAAGATCAGCAGGTACTGAAGCGCCTGCGTCGTCAGGGCGAAGAGGTCACAGAAGAGATCATCGAACCAGTACGTTTTGTCCCACTGGTGCAGGGCGATCTGGCCTGACCCTCTTCGTATTTCTTCACAACTGTTTCATGGCACCACGTACCTGATGTTGTTACTATCCGGTTTATACAACGAAAACGCAGATTTTATCGCGCCGCGCAGAGTATCCTGCTGGCAGATACAGTGAAACAGATAGATCAGAGTTGCCATCACGGGGGATTAATGAGCACGGGAAGCACACTTTTTCAGTTACGCCGTCTGGCGGCGCTTTCACTGGTAGGTTTTTGGCTGGCAGGCTGCAGCTCCAGCGACAATTCACAGGCCCCCATCAGTCGCGTTGGCGATAATGGCGGCATGAACACAAACCAGTCTGGAGCAGACACGGTTTCAGGCGGCGTTCCTGCCACACCAGCCCAGGGACAAATGTTAAGCAAAAATTCAGCATCTGTCCCCGCTACTGGTGGAATGATTAGTACCAACAGTAATGTTGAGACGCAGAATGGCCGGATTGTTTACAATCGCAGTTATCAGAACATTCCTAAGGGTAGCTACTCCGGTGAAACTTATACCGTTAAGCGAGGCGACACATTATTTTACATCGCCTGGATTACCGGCAACGATTTCCGTGATTTAGCCCAGCGCAACAATGTTCCTGCGCCATATGGCCTGAATGTCGGCCAGACTTTACAGATTGGCAATGGGTCGGGTCAGCCGATTACCGGCGGCAATCCCATTACCGTTGCTGATGCAACGCAGGGCGGGGTTCCGGCGGCACCGCAAATTAAAGCGCCTGTTGTTGCACAGCAACCTGTTATTACGTATTCTGATGATTCGGGTAATTCGGGTGGCAGCAAATTGTTGCCTTCGAAAGGAGCAAATGTTGCAACGACAACAGCTCCAGTGGTTACCGCACCCCCAACGGTTAGCAGTACAACCAACAGTTCAACGCCGGTCGGAAGCTGGCGCTGGCCGACTGACGGGAAGATTATCGATAACTTCTCTGCCGCCGAAGGTGGCAACAAAGGCATCGATATCGCCGGGACGCGCGGACAATCTGTTGTGGCCACTGCTTCAGGACGAGTGGTTTACGCAGGTAACGCACTCCGGGGTTACGGTAATTTAATCATCATTAAACACAACGATGATTACCTGAGCGCCTACGCCCACAACGATACAATGCTGGTTCGGGAACAACAGGAAGTTAAGGCGGGGCAAAAGATCGCTACCATGGGTAGCACCGGAACCAGTTCAGTCAGATTACACTTTGAAATTCGTTACAAGGGGAAATCCGTAAACCCGTTGCGTTATTTACCGCAGCGATAATCCGGCAGAACAAAACAGATGTATGTTCTGCCCTGGAATCACGGGTAGGAGCCGCTTATGAGCCAGAATACGCTGAAAGTAAACGAGTTACATGAGAACGCGGAATTCGATGAGAACGGAGCTGAAATTTTTGACGAGAAGGCACTCGTTGAAAACGAAGCCAGTGATAGCGACGTAGCGGAAGAAGAGTTGCTATCACAGGGTGCGACGCAGCGTGTATTAGATGCGACGCAGCTCTATCTCGGGGAGATTGGCTATTCTCCGTTGTTAACGGCAGAGGAAGAAGTTTTCTTCGCTCGCCGTGCATTGCGGGGTGATATCCCTTCCCGTCGCCGCATGATCGAAAGTAACTTACGCCTGGTGGTAAAAATCGCCCGTCGTTACAGCAATCGTGGTTTAGCTCTGCTGGACCTGATTGAAGAAGGTAACCTCGGCCTGATTCGCGCCGTAGAGAAATTTGACCCGGAGCGCGGGTTCCGTTTCTCAACGTACGCCACCTGGTGGATTCGTCAGACTATTGAACGGGCGATAATGAATCAAACCCGTACCATTCGTCTGCCAATTCACATTGTGAAAGAACTGAATGTTTATCTGCGTACTGCGCGTGAACTTTCTCATAAACTCGACCACGAGCCGAGTGCAGAAGAGATCGCCGAACAGCTGGATAAACCGGTTGATGACGTAAGCCGCATGTTACGTCTTAACGAACGCATTACCTCGGTTGATACGCCATTAGGCGGTGATTCTGAAAAAGCGCTGCTGGACATTCTGGCCGATGAGAAAGACAACGGCCCGGAAGACACCACGCAGGACGATGATATGAAACAAAGCATCGTCAAATGGCTGTTCGAACTGAACGCCAAGCAGCGTGAAGTGCTGGCACGTCGTTTCGGCCTGTTGGGCTATGAAGCGGCAACGCTTGAGGATGTAGGTCGTGAAATCGGCTTAACCCGTGAGCGTGTACGCCAGATTCAGGTTGAAGGTTTGCGCCGTCTGCGTGAAATCCTGCAGGCGCAGGGCCTCAGCATTGAAGCACTTTTTCGTGAATAATCGTTTATAAGATTATCTGAGTACGAATGCAAAAAGCGATGGTGAAAACCATCGCTTTTTTTATGTCTGCAGAAAAGTGATTGCGGGTAAACAAAAGCACCGCACCGCGCATTAAGCGGTGCAGCGTATTATCAGACCAGCGATTTAAGACGATAAATCCAGTCGAGCGCCTGACGCGGTGTCAGTGTATCCGGATCCAGGGCCTCAAGTGCCTCTACGGCAGGCGAGGTCTCTTCGACCAGCAGCGGCAGCTGAGAACCATCGACCGTCGATGACGCGGAATGATTTGAAACGTTCTCCAGTTCCTTCAGCTTGTTGCGCGCCCGCTTAATCACCTCTTTGGGGACGCCAGCCAGTGCGGCTACCGCCAGACCATAACTCTTACTCGCGGCTCCTTCCTGCACGCTGTGCATAAAGGCGATGGTGTCACCGTGCTCAACGGCATCCAGATGGACGTTGACCACGCCTTCCATTTTTTCCGGCAGGGTGGTCAGCTCGAAGTAATGGGTGGCAAACAGCGTCATCGCTTTGATGCGGTTCGCCAGGTTTTCGGCGCAGGCCCAGGCCAGCGACAAACCGTCATAGGTGGAGGTTCCGCGTCCAATCTCATCCATCAACACCAGGCTGTTTTCAGTGGCGTTGTGCAGGATGTTGGCGGTTTCGGTCATCTCAACCATAAAGGTTGAGCGTCCGGAGGCGAGGTCATCAGCGGCACCGACGCGGGTAAAGATGCGATCCAGCGGGCCAATCAGTGTCTCATCGGCTGGAACAAAACTGCCAATCCATGCCATCAGCGCAATCAGCGCGGCCTGCCGCATATAGGTACTCTTACCGCCCATATTGGGGCCAGTAATGATCAGCATTCGGCGCTGGGGTGCCAGGGACAGCGGGTTGGCAATAAACGGCTCTTTCAGGACCTGTTCAACCACCGGATGGCGACCGCCGCTGATTTTAATCCCGGCTTTATCCTGCAACACCGGACGACAATAATTCAGCGACCAGGCGCGTTCCGCCAGGTTGCTTAACACATCCAGCTCTGCCAGCGCGGCAGCACTGAGCTGCAACGCTTCAAGATGCGGCAGCAGCTGATCGAACAGCGCCTCATACAGGCTTTTCTCCAGCGACAGCGCTTTGCCCTTAGAGGTGAGAACTTTGTCTTCGTACTCTTTCAGTTCCGGGATGATATAGCGCTCAGCGTTTTTCAGGGTCTGACGACGGACATAGTGCATCGGAACCTGATGACTCTGCCCACGGCTGACCTGGATGTAATAGCCATGCACACCGTTAAAACCAACTTTAAGGGTATCCAGTCCCAGCTTCTCGCGTTCGCGAATCTCCAGCCGATCGAGATAGTCGGTTGCGCCATCGGCCAGCGCGCGCCACTCATCCAGCTCTGCGTTATAACCGGGCGCAATCACTCCGCCATCACGGATCAGCACCGGTGGTGACTCAATTACCGCCTGCTCCAGCAGCTCACGTAACGCGGTGAACTCGCCCATCTGTGTGCGCAGTTTCTGCAGCTGCGGTGCTTCGACATCGGCCAGCAACTGGTTCAGTTCTGGCAGTTGCTGAAATGCATGACGCATGCGGGCCAGATCGCGCGGACGTGCTGTACGCAGCGCCAGGCGGGCCAGGATTCGCTCAAGATCGCCGACCTGACGCAGCACTGGCTGTAGCACGTCGCTGAGATTTTGCAGCTCAGCAATCGATTCCTGACGCTGGTTAATGATGCGCGCATCGCGCAGCGGCATATGCAGCCAGCGCTTGAGCATCCGGCTGCCCATCGGCGTGACGGTTTTATCCAGTACGGCCGCTAAGGTGTTGTCGGTGCCACCGGCCAGGTTCTGGGTAATCTCCAGATTACGGCGGGTGGCGGCATCCATGATGATGCTGTCCTGTTGCCGCTCCATGCTCAGCGAGCGGATGTGCGGCAGCGTGGTGCGCTGAGTATCTTTGACATATTGCAGCAGGCAGCCCGCCGCACTCAGTCCGAGGTGTGCGCTCTCCACGCCGAAGCCATTGAGGTCACGGGTGCCAAACTGCAGGTTCAGCTGCTGGCGCGCGGTATCAATCTCAAATTCCCACAGCGGGCGGCGGCGCAGGCCACGTCGCTGATCGATCAACGACATAGCCTGAAAATCTTCGGGATAGAGCATCTCAGCCGGATTGGTGCGCTGCAGCTCTGCCGCCATGGTTTCTGCATCGGCAGGTTCGCTCAGGCGAAAACGGCCGGAGCTGATATCCAGCGTGGCGTAACCAAAACCGCGCGGGCTTTGCACAATCGCTGCCAGCAGATTGTCGTGCCGCTCCTGTAGCAGCGCCTCATCACTGATGGTGCCTGGCGTGACGATACGAACCACTTTACGCTCAACCGGGCCTTTGCTCAGCGCCGGATCGCCTATCTGCTCGCAAATGGCTACGGACTCGCCCAGTTGAACCAGTTTAGCCAGATAGCCTTCCACCGCATGATAGGGTACCCCGGCCATCGGAATCGGTTCGCCCGCTGACGCACCGCGTTTGGTGAGTGAAATCTCCAGCAGCTGTGAGGCGCGCTTCGCATCGTCATAAAACAGCTCGTAGAAGTCACCCATACGGTAAAACAGCAGAATGTCAGGATGCTCTGCCTTGAGGCGAAGGTACTGCTGCATCATGGGCGTGTGAGAAGGAAAGTCCTTTTCAGTTGGCTCTTGCATAAGGTTTTGACTCATCTTTAATGCGGTAAATTTCTGGGGGTCAACGCCCATGAAACCGAAAGGGATTCCAGGCGTGCAGGATAGTCAGATGATAACGAATAGGGCAGGGCATATGCCAGCCTGATACATCGCCCTG
Organism: Candidatus Pantoea rara; assembly: GCF_051136265.1. Lineage (NCBI taxonomy): Bacteria > Pseudomonadati > Pseudomonadota > Gammaproteobacteria > Enterobacterales > Erwiniaceae > Pantoea > Candidatus Pantoea rara. The sequence goes on from NZ_CP194942.1 coordinate 896,979, forward strand.
ATCCTGACCGGGTGTAACCTGAAGGGCATCCTGGCAAATGTGGCGGCGGCTGGCGACATAAAAGAGCCTTTTTTCAGGACTCTGACCCGGGGCTGCGAGGTGGCTCGCGATTTCTGCGACAGTTTACGGTGGGCAGGGCGGCAATGCACCGCATCAGGGTGGGGGGCGGGTTAGTGCAGCCCGTTCTGCAGCGCCCAGACGGCGGCTTCAAGCCGGGATTTAAGGTTCATCTTTTTCAGCAGATATTTGACGTGGACCTTGACTGTGCTTTCACTGATGTCCAGTTTGCGGGCAATCGCTTTGTTGGTCATCCCGTCGCTGATCAGTTGCAGGATGTCGCGTTCACGGCGGGTCAGCTGATTGATATCGCGCATCTGAGCAGGTTGCGCTTCGCGTAATCGGGCAACCAGAATCGGAGTCAGCGCTTCGCTCAGCACGATTTGCCCGGCAGCAGCCTGATGCAGCGCTTTTAGCAAGGCTTCCGGTTCCATATCCTTCAGCAGATAGCCATCCGCGCCGCGCTTCAGCGCGCAGACTACATCCTCTTCATTATCTGAAACGCTGAATACCACCACCCGGCCAGAGAGAGCAATTTCACGCAGCTGGGTCAGGGTATCCAGTCCGTTCAGACCCGGCATATTAAGATCAAGCAGGATCAGGTCGGGATCATGCTGCTGTGCCAGCGCCAGTCCATCGATGCCATTACCCGCTTCGGCAACCACCTGCAGTCGGTCATCCAGCGCAATCAGCTGCTTTAACCCGTTACGCAGCATGGGATGGTCGTCGATCAATAAGAGCGTGAATTTCTCTGTCGCCACAATGGCTCCTGTTCCTGTCATATTCGCCGGCCTGAGCGGGCGGGAGGCCTATCTTACCGATGAAGCGGGGTCACTATATACACCTAATGGACTACTCCTTTATTTCCATTCTGGCTCCCTTTTGCTGATGGCATCTGTCGCCTCAATTAAACCGCATGATTTATAAGGGTTATCCGGATTCATTAAACTACTTAACCGGGACAGGCTGGGGTTGCCACACCTTCGTAACCTGCCTTGCCGTTGATTTGTATCAAGCACGCCGCCAGGCCGGATGCGCAGGATATGCACAATTATTATTCTGCTGATGAGAGATTTATGACCCAATCCGCCTCTTTGCAAACCCCGACGCGCGGCGCGTTAATTCAGGACTGGCAACCGGAAAACGATGCGTTCTGGCAGTCACGCGGTAAACGTATCGCCAGCCGTAACCTGTGGATTTCTGTTTTCTGCCTGTTGCTGGGCTTCTGCGTCTGGATGCTGTTCAGCACCGTCGCGGTGAACCTGAACAAAGTTGGCTTTAACTTCAGTACCGAACAGCTCTTTTTACTGACCGCGCTGCCGTCGGTCTCCGGTGCCTTGCTGCGCGTCCCTTACTCTTTTGTTATTCCTATCTTTGGCGGACGCCGCTGGACCGCCTTCAGCACCGGTATCCTGATTATTCCCTGCCTGTGGCTTGGTTTTGCCGTGCAGGATAGTCAGACCTCATTCGCGACTTTCATGGTGATTTCACTGCTGTGCGGTTTTGGCGGCGCTAACTTCGCTTCGAGCATGGGCAACATCAGCTTCTTCTTTCCCAAAGCCCGCCAGGGCGGCGCGCTGGGCATCAACGGCGGCCTCGGTAATCTTGGCGTCAGCGTCATGCAGTTTGTCGCGCCGCTGGCGATCTCCTGCGCCATCTTTGGTTTTGCTGATGTGGGTCATACCACCGTCACCGGCGACAGCCTCTGGCTGGAAAATGCGGCCTGGATCTGGGTGCCGTTTCTGGCAATCGGCACGCTGGCAGCCTGGTTCGGCATGAACGACCTGGCAGCGGCGAAATCCTCGCTACGTGAGCAGTTGCCGGTGCTGAAACGTCCACACCTGTGGGTCATGGCGCTGCTCTATCTGGCGACCTTTGGTTCCTTTATTGGTTTCTCTGCCGGTTTTGCCATGCTGACGAAGACACAGTTTCCTGATGTCGTGATCATGCATTACGCCTTTTTCGGTCCGTTGATTGGCGCGCTGGCCCGTTCAGCAGGCGGCATCATATCTGACCGCCTCGGCGGAACCCGCGTCACGCTGGTCAACTACATCCTCATGGCGCTGTTTGCCGCGCTGCTGTTCCTCACCCTGCCGGGTAACGGACATGACGGTTCGTTTATCGCCTTCTTCGCCGTATTTATGGGCCTGTTCCTGACCTCCGGTCTGGGCAGCGGCTCCACCTATCAGATGATTGCGGTGCTCTTCCGCAAGTTGACGCTGGAACGTATCAAAGCCGAGGGTGGCGACGATACCCTGGCACAGCGTGAAGCGGCGACAGAAACCTCGGCTGCGCTGGGCTTTATCTCTGCGATTGGCGCGCTGGGCGGCTTCTTTATTCCGCAGACCTTTGGCCTGTCGCTCGCCATGACCGGTTCACCCGCTGGCGCGATGAAAATCTTCCTGGTCTTTTACCTCTGCTGTATCGCCGTGACCTGGGTGGTTTACGGGCGAAAAGCACGCGCCTGATAACGACAAAGCCGGTGTGGCGCACCGGCAAAATTTTACTTTCTGTGTCGCGACAGATGCAGAGTCAGCAATGTCATACCAGGCCTTCAGGAGTATTCCGGATGAGCAAGTTTCTTGATCGATTTCGTTATTTTAAACAGCTGGCTGAGCCGTTTTCCGGCCAGCATGGCCAGACCTTAAACAGTAATCGCGACTGGGAAGATGGCTACCGCAGCCGCTGGCAGCACGATAAAATTGTGCGATCCACCCACGGTGTTAACTGTACCGGCTCATGCAGCTGGAAAATCTACGTGAAAAACGGTCTGGTCACCTGGGAGACCCAGCAGACCGACTATCCACGTACCCGTCCCGATCTGCCCAACCATGAGCCGCGCGGCTGCCCACGCGGTGCCAGCTACTCCTGGTATCTTTACAGCGCTAACCGCCTGAAATATCCGCTAATGCGCAAGAAGCTGATTCAGTTGTGGCGTGATGCGAAAGCGCAGCACAGCGATCCGGTGGATGCCTGGGCATCCATTATCAGCAATCCTGAAAAGGCCAAAAGTTACAAGCAGGCCCGTGGACGCGGTGGCTTTGTTCGCTCCAGCTGGCAGGAAGTGAACGAGATGATCGCCGCCGCGAACATCTGCACCGCGAAGACCTATGGCCCTGACCGTATTATGGGATTCTCGCCGATTCCGGCGATGTCGATGGTCTCTTACGCTGCCGGCGCACGTTACCTGTCACTGATTGGTGGCACCTGCCTGAGCTTCTACGACTGGTACTGCGATCTGCCACCTGCGTCACCGATGACCTGGGGTGAGCAGACCGACGTGCCGGAATCGGCCGACTGGTACAACTCCTCATACATCATTGCCTGGGGCTCGAACGTGCCGCAGACCCGTACCCCGGATGCGCACTTCTTTACCGAAGTCCGCTATAAAGGGACAAAAACCGTGGCGATCACCCCGGACTATGCTGAAGTCGCGAAGCTATGCGACCAGTGGCTGAGTCCGAAGCAGGGCACCGACAGCGCGATGGCGCTGGCGATGGGCCACGTGATGCTGAAAGAGTTTCATCTTGATCGCGAAGTCAGTTATTTCCGCGACTACGTACGTCGTTATACCGATATGCCGATGCTGGTCATGCTGGAGCCCCGTGAGGGTGGTTACTACGCGGCGGGCCGTCAGCTGCGCGCCAGCGATCTGGTGGATGGCCTGGGTCAGGAAAATAACCCGGAATGGAAAACCGTGGCGCTGGATCAGGCGACCGGTGAACTGATTGCACCGCAGGGCTCTATCGGCTTCCGCTGGGGCGAAAAAGGCAAATGGAACCTGGAGCAGCGTGACGGCCTGTCACAGAAGGAAGTCGAGCTTCAGCTTAGTCTGCTCGGCAGCCACGATGAGGTGGTTGAGGTTGGTTTTCCTTACTTTGGTGGCATCACCAGCGAGCATTTCAACAGCGTCGCGCTGGATGAGATCCTGCTGCACAAGCTGCCGGTAAAACGTCTGCAGCTGGCCGATGGCAGTGAAGCGTGGGTCACCAGCGTCTACGACCTGACCCTGGCGAACTACGGTCTGGATCGCGGTCTGGATGATGCCAACTGCGCGCAAAACTACGACGAGATTAAAGCCTATAGCCCGGCCTGGGCGGAACAGATTACAGGTGTTTCGCGTCAAAACATCATTCGCATTGCCCGCGAGTTTGCCGAAAACGCAGAGAAAACCCGTGGCCGTTCAATGATCATCGTTGGTGCCGGTATGAACCACTGGTATCACATGGATATGAACTACCGTGGCCTGATGAACATGCTGATTTTTTGCGGCTGTGTCGGTCAGAGCGGGGGGGGCTGGGCGCACTATGTTGGCCAGGAGAAACTCCGTCCGCAGACCGGCTGGACTCCGCTGGCTTTTGGCCTCGACTGGCAGCGTCCGCCACGTCAGATGAACAGTACCTCTTTCTTCTATAACCACTCCAGTCAGTGGCGCTATGAAACCCTGGCCACCAGCGAACTGCTGTCACCGCTGGCGGACAAAAGCCGTTACAGCGGCAGTTTGATCGACCTTAATGTTCGTTCTGAACGCATGGGCTGGCTCCCTTCCGCGCCTCAGCTTAACGTCAACCCGCTGCACATCGCAGCGCAGGCGAAAGCCGCCGGTCAGTCACCGCTGGATTTCACCGTGGAAAGCCTGAAGCAGGGCACCATGCGGTTTGCCGCTGAACAGCCGGATGACCCGCAGAACTTCCCACGCAATCTGTTTGTCTGGCGTTCCAATTTACTTGGCTCATCCGGTAAAGGGCATGAGTACATGCTGAAATACCTGCTGGGCACCGAAAACGGTATTCAGGGAAAAGATTTGGGCCAGCAGGGTCGCGTGAAGCCCGAAGAAGTGGAATGGCTGGACCAGGGCGCCGAAGGCAAACTGGATCTGGTGGTCACACTCGACTTCCGCATGTCGAGCACCTGTCTCTACTCCGACGTGGTGTTGCCTACCGCTACCTGGTATGAAAAAGACGATATGAATACCTCGGATATGCATCCGTTTATTCATCCGCTTTCGGCCGCTGTTGACCCGGCCTGGGATTCCAAAAGCGACTGGGAGATCTATAAAGGCATTGCCAGAGCGTTCTCTGATCTCTGCCCTGGACATTTAGGCGTTGAAACGGATGTGGTTACGCTGCCGGTGTTGCATGACTCGCCTGCTGAACTGGCGCAGCCGTTTGAGGCAAAAGACTGGAAAAAAGGCGAGTGCGACCTGATTCCAGGCAAAACCGCGCCACACATTATGGTGGTCGAGCGCGACTATCCGGCGACCTGGGAGCGCTTTACCTCGCTGGGACCGTTGCTGGATACCCAGGGTAATGGCGGCAAAGGCATCAGCTGGAACACCAGCAAAGAGGTCGATTTCCTCAAACAGCTGAACTATGTCAAAGCGGATGGCCCGGCGGCGGGACGGCCGAATATCGACACGGCGATCGATGCAGCAGAAGTGATCCTGGCGCTGGCACCGGAAACTAATGGTCAGGTGGCGGTGAAAGCCTGGCAGGCACTGGGTGTGATTACCGGCCGTGACCACACGCATCTGGCTTTGAACAAGGAAGACGAGAAGATCCGCTTCCGCGATATCCAGGCGCAGCCGCGCAAAATTATCTCCAGCCCGACCTGGTCAGGCCTGGAAGATGAGCATGTCTCTTACAACGCCTGCTACACCAACGTCCATGAGCTGATCCCGTGGCGAACCCTGAGCGGCCGTCAGCAGCTCTATCAGGATCATGAGTGGATGCGCGCCTTCGGTGAAAGTCTGATGGTCTATCGTCCGCCCATCGATACCCGCGCGGCGGAGCCGTTGCTGAACAGCAAGCCCAACGGTAACCCGGAGAAGGCGCTGAACTTCCTGACGCCACATCAGAAATGGGGCATTCACTCTACCTACAGCGACAACCTGCTGATGCTGACGCTGTCACGCGGCGGACCCATCGTCTGGATGAGTGAAGATGATGCCCGCGAGCTGGGCATTGTGGATAACGACTGGATCGAGGCGTTCAACGCTAACGGTGCGCTGACCGCGCGTGCGGTGGTGAGCCAGCGTATACCGGCCGGCATGACCATGATGTACCACGCCCAGGAACGCATCGTGAATATCCCCGGCTCGGAGATCACCAGCCAGCGTGGCGGCATCCATAACTCTGTGACGCGAACCTGCCCGAAACCGACCCATATGATCGGCGGTTATGCGCAGCTCTCCTGGGGCTTTAACTACTACGGCACCGTCGGCTCTAACCGCGATGAGTTCGTGGTGGTGAGAAAAATGAACAACGTTAACTGGTTAGATGGGGAAGGCAACGATGCCTGCCAGGGCAGCCAGCAGGAGGTAAAACTATGAAAATTCGTTCACAGGTCGGCATGGTGCTGAACCTCGACAAATGTATCGGCTGCCACACCTGCTCGGTGACCTGTAAAAACGTCTGGACCAGCCGCGAGGGCATGGAATACGCCTGGTTCAACAATGTCGAAAGCAAACCTGGCGTCGGCTATCCGCACGCCTGGGAAGATCAGAAGAAGTGGAAGAGCGGCTGGATCCGTAAGATCAACGGCAAACTGGAGCCGCGCATGGGCAGTCGCGTCGGCCTGCTGTCGAAGATCTTCGCCAACCCGGATGTGCCTGCACTGGATGATTACTACGAGCCGTTCGATTTCGATTATCAGCATCTGCACAATGCACCTGCCGGTAAACATCAGCCGATCGCACGTCCGCGCTCGCTGATCACCGGTCAGCGGATGAAAAAGATCGAAAACGGCCCGAACTGGGAAGAGATCCTTGGCGGCGAGTTTGCCAAACGCTCGCAGGACAAGAACTTCGATAACATCCAGAAGGAGATTTACGGCCAGTTTGAACACACCTTCATGATGTACCTGCCACGCCTGTGTGAGCATTGCCTTAATCCAGCGTGTGTGGCGACCTGTCCAAGCGGCGCGATCTACAAGCGTGGCGAAGATGGCATCGTGCTGATCGACCAGGATAAATGTCGCGGCTGGCGCATGTGCCTGACCGGCTGTCCGTACAAGAAGATCTACTTCAACTGGAAAAGCGGCAAATCAGAAAAATGTATTTTCTGTTATCCACGCATCGAAGCGGGTCAGCCGACTGTTTGCTCGGAAACCTGTGTTGGCCGTATCCGCTACCTCGGCGTGCTGCTCTATGACGCTGACCGAATTGAAGAGGCTGCCGCAGCAGAAAACGAGAAAGATCTCTATCAGCGCCAGCTGGATATCTTCCTTGATCCCAACGATCCGGTGGTGATTGCGCAGGCGCTGAAAGATGGCGTCGCGCAGAGCGTGATCGACGCAGCACAGCGTTCACCGGTTTATAAAATGGCGATGGAGTGGAAGCTGGCGCTGCCGCTTCACCCTGAATACCGCACGCTGCCGATGGTCTGGTATGTGCCGCCGTTGTCACCCATTCAGTCGGTCGTGGATGGTGGGGCGCTGGCGCACACCGGCGTGCTGCCGGATGTGGAAAGCCTGCGCATTCCGGTTGAGTATCTGGCAAACCTGCTGACCGCAGGTGACACCGCGCCGGTACTGCTGGCACTAAAACGCATGCTGGCGATGCGCCATTACAAGCGCGCAGAAAGCGTAGACGGTGCGCATGACATTCGGGCGCTGGAGCAGGTCGGTCTGACTGAAGCACAGGCGCAGGAGATGTACCGTTATCTGGCGATTGCGAACTATGAAGATCGCTTTGTGGTGCCTTCAGGTCATCGCGAACTGGCGCGTGAAGCCTTCCCTGAAAGCAAAGGCTGCGGCTTTAGCTTTGGCGATGGCTGTCACGGCAGCGACAGCAAATTCAACCTGTTCAACAGCCGCCGTATCGATGCTATCGACGTTAGTAAGAAAACCACGCGTCCGGAGGATGCCTCATGATGACGCTGCGCGTGCTGTCGCGCCTGCTGGATTACCCGGATGAGGCGCTGTTTACCCACTATCCCGATCTGATCGCGGCGCTGGAAAACGCCCCTGAACTCAATCTGCAGCAGAGCGCACGGCTTTTGTGCTTCATCAGTCAGCTCTGCGCCAGGCCAATGCTGGATGTGCAGGCTGACTACTGCGAGCTGTTTGATCGCGGCCGCGCCACCTCGCTGCTGCTGTTTGAACATGTGCACGGTGAATCCCGCGATCGCGGTCAGGCGATGGTCGATCTGCTGGAACAGTACCGGGCCGACGGTCTGGAGCTGGACAGCAAAGAGTTGCCCGATTATCTGCCGCTCTACCTGGAATATCTCGCCTGTAAAAGTGATGAGGCCGCACGTCAGGGACTGGATGACATCGTGCCGATTCTGGCCTTACTGGCGGCGCGTCTGGAAGATCGCCAGAGTCCTTACGCCGATCTCTTCACGGTGTTACTGACGTTGTCCGGTAGTACGGTCGATCCTGCGGCCCTCAAACCCCAGGTGGCGCAGGAAGCGCGCGATGATACTCCGGCAGCACTCGATGCGGTGTGGGAAGAGGAACAGATTAAGTTTCTCGGCGAACAGGGCTGCGCCTCGGCCCAGCAGGCGATGCATCAGCGTCGCTTCGCCGATGCGGTCGCGCCGCAGTATCTCGATATCGCCGCAGCGACGGCGCGCACCACAGGAGAATCAGCATGAATTTTATTAACACTTTCTTCTTTGATATTTACCCCTATCTGGCCGGAACAGTCTTCCTGGTGGGGAGCTGGCTGCGCTATGACTATGGGCAGTACAGCTGGCGGGCCGGTTCCAGTCAGATGCTGGACAAAAAAGGGATGCGTCTTGCCTCTAACCTGTTCCACATCGGCATCATCGGTATTTTCTTCGGCCACATCGTCGGGATGCTGACGCCACACTGGATGTATGAATCGTTCCTGCCAATCGACGTGAAGCAGAAGCTGGCGATGATTGCCGGTGGGCTATTCGGTGCGATGACGCTGGCGGGTGGCGCGCTGCTGCTGAAGCGCCGTCTGACCAATCCTCGGGTGCGGGCGACCAGTAGCGTCGGCGACATTCTGATTATGACCCTGCTGGTGGCTCAGGCTACGCTGGGCTTACTGACCATTCCGTTCTCTGCCCAGCATATGGACGGCAGTGAAATGATGAAGCTGGTGGGCTGGGCGCAGGCGGTGGTGACCTTCCACGGTGGCGCGTCGCAGCATCTGGAAGGCGTAGCCGTGATCTACCGCGTGCACATGGTGCTGGGGATGACATTGTTCCTGCTGTTCCCGTTCTGCCGCCTGGTGCATATCTGGAGCGCGCCGGTTGAGTATCTGACCCGTCGTTATCAGCTGGTGAGAAACCGCCGCTAAACGCAGGATGGCTGCGGGGGAGACTCCACCCCGCAGCCGTTTTTAACCCACCGCTGCGTTGACGTTTTTTTAAGATTCCGGACTGTATGTCACCGCGCTGAACGACTACTATTACCGCATCTGAATTTACCCTCCTCGTTTATGGATAACCGATGCGTCTCAAGTTAGCCCTCCTTGCGTTCATTCCGCTTCTGGCCTCCTGCAGCAGCAAACCTGAAGTTCCGACCCAGCAGAAGATGCTGGCTGCGCCACAGGGCGGTTTTTTACTGCAGCCGTCGCACAGCGGACAGGCGATGTTTGGTGACTTCGCCGGTAATCCGGCAGCAGAGCAATTTATCGATAAGATGGTGGAGAAGCATGACTTTGATCGTGAGCAGTTACACAACATCATCGGTCAGGCAAAACGACTGGACTATGTACTGCGGTTAATGGATCGACAGGCACCAAGCTATACGCCCGCGCCGGGCCCTAATGGGGCCTGGATCCGCTATCGCAACAAGTTCATTACGCCGGATAACGTGCAAAACGGTGTGGCATTCTGGAACCAGTATCAGGATGCGCTGCAACGCGCGCAGCAGGTCTATGGCGTGCCGCCGGAAATTATTGTCGGCATCATTGGCGTGGAAACCCGCTGGGGTCGCGTGATGGGGAAAACGCGGATTCTGGATGCGCTTGCGACCTTATCGTTTAACTATCCGCGCCGCGCCGAATACTTCAGCAGCGAGCTGGAAACCTTCCTTCTGATGTCGCGTAAAGAACAGGATGACCCGCTGGCGCTAAAAGGGTCTTTCGCCGGGGCGATGGGTTATGGTCAGTTTATGCCTTCTTCTTACAACGATTATGCAGTTGATTTCAACGGTGACGGGCATGCAAACCTGTGGGATCCGGTGGATGCTATCGGCAGCGTGGCGCACTACTTCCAGAAGCACGGCTGGCGCAGTGGCGAAAATGTGGCGGTTCCGGCCAGCGGTCAGGCACCAATGCTGGAAGATGGTTTCAAAACCAGTTACAGCGTGAGCATGCTGGCGGCGTCAGGCCTGTCGCCACAGGGCTCGCTGGACGGTAACAATCAGGTCAGTCTGCTGCGCCTCGACTTAGGCACCAGCTACCAGTACTGGTACGGCCTGCCGAATTTTTATGTCATCACCCGCTACAACCATAGTACCCATTATGCGATGGCGGTATGGCAACTGGGTGAGGCCGTAAGCAAAGCACGGCAGGGCGGCTTGTTATAAAGACTATCCTTGTTAACTGTAAGGTTATATGATGACGCCCTTTTTCAGGCCACACAGCCACTGATACCTCTGGAGTCGTTATGTCTTTACCTTCCTGCCCAGCTTGTCATGCCGATTACACCTGGCAAGATGGCGAGAACCTCAACTGTCCCTCCTGCGGTCATATCTGGACCGAAGGAGAGGGTGACAGCAGCAACGGATCGCTGGAAGTGCGTGATGCCAACGGCAATTTGCTGGCAGATGGCGACAGCGTCACGGTGATCAAAGATCTCAAGGTGAAGGGCAGCTCTTCATCGCTTAAGATCGGCACCAAAGTGAAAGGTATTCGCCTGGTGGAAGGGGACCACAACATCGATTGTAAAATCGAGGGCTTTGGTCAGATGAAATTAAAATCTGAGTTCGTGAAAAAGAACTGAGATCCGGGGCGCAGGGACGCGCCCGTTATTCTATTCGCTGAACAGTCGATCGATCGCGGCGCACTGCTCCGCATTCAGCGTGCCACCGTAGTTTCTTGAGGTGCTGCTCATCGAGTTATAGCGTCGTGCCACAGCCGTTTTAATCGTCGTCACAAAATCATCGCCAACAGTGTAAATCGCCATCAGCCTGCCAATCTGCTGTTGCAGACGCGCCAGCTCAGGCAGATTGCCTGTCCGCCAGGCCGCCATCATTTCTGCAAAGTACTCCGGTACAATATTATTCAGGCCTGAAATCACCCCGGCACCGCCCGCCAGCAGATTGGGAAGCAGATATTCGTCATACCCCGACAGCACGGCAAAATCACTGCGTACCTTGCGGGTTTCTTCGATCATCGCCCGATTATGCGACAGGCAATCCACCGTATCTTTGATGCCGATAAAGTTGGGCAGCTTTGCCGCCAGCGCGGCAATTAACGCTGGTGTCAGATCGCAACCGGTGCGTGCAGGAAAATTGTAGGCAAACCATTTCCCCCCCAGCTGCGCATCAAGTGCTTCGAAGTAGTGCATCAGCTGCTTTTGCGTCTGGCCGTAATAGTAGGGCGGCAGCACCATCACCGCATCAAAGTCATTTTTCCAGGCGGCTTCAGCCAGCTTCAGCATGTCAGGGATACAGGTGGCCGAGACGTTAGCTACCATTTTCAGCGGTGATAAGGATCGGGCTTCCTGAATCAGCTGTAAACGCTCCTGCTGCGTCAGTGAGGCGAACTCGCCAATGCTGCCCATCACGAGCAGGGTATCGATACCGGCGTCATTGAGGCGGGAAAAGTGTCGCCCGAGCGCGTCGATATCGACGGCACCCTGCGCATTGAACGGGGTGACAGTAGGGCACCAGACACCGGCAAAGGCCGATTTTTCACTCATAGCGGACTCCTGAAGCAGATGTTGAAAAATGAAACAGCGTTTTAACTTAATTATTCCAGCCAGCCTCTGCCAGCGCATGATTCAAAAGTGAGCAACGGGTCGCACTTTTTCGTCTTTCGTCCGTCTCAGTAAGGAAATGCATCTGATAACTGAGTGAGAGGTGATGATGAAAGAGTGGGATCCTGTGCTGTATCGCAAATTTGAAGCGGAACGAACCCGTCCAGCCCGCGAATTGCTGGCGCGCATCAGCCTGGAACAGGTTGAGCAGGTAACCGATCTGGGGTGCGGGCCCGGCAACAGTACCGAGCTGCTCGCCGATGCCTGGCCGCTGGCGCAGATCACCGGGCTCGACAGTTCAGCGGCGATGTTATCTCAGGCCAGTGAACGGCTGCCGAATTGCCTTTTTCTCCAGGCAGACATCCGCAGCTGGCAGGCAGATGCGCCGCAGCAGGTGGTTTATGCCAACGCGTCTCTGCAATGGCTGGACAATCATACCGCCTTGTTTCCTCATCTTGTCAGCCAGCTGGCATCCGGTGGCGTGCTGGCGATCCAGATGCCTGATAACCTCAATGAGCCCTCGCATCAACTGATGCGCGAGGTGGCAGCCACGGAGCGCTGGCGTTCACGGATTAAAGCCGATGCCGCTGAGCGTACACAGCTGCTTTCCACTGGTGAATATTACAATTTGCTGACGCAGGCAGGCTGCGAAGTGGATATCTGGCGTACCACCTATTATCACGTGATGGCCGATGCGCAGGCGATTATCAGCTGGCTGCAGGCGACCGGATTACGGCCTTTCCTGGCGACGCTGGATGCATCTGAACAGAGAGATTTTCTGTCTGATTATCACCAGCGTCTGCTCACCGCCTATCCGGCTCAGGCCAATGGTCAGGTTCTGCTCGCTTTCCCGCGTTTTTTCATGGTTGCAGTGAAAAAAGAGTAAGCGTGATGGAAAGCCGGTCGCAAAAACAGTGCAATAGGATCGAGTGACCTTGAAAAAGTGGTCTTTCTGCACCACCTTCAACTCATAGCTTAAGGGAGAGCTGCAATGGATGATCAGCAATTACAGGCACTCAGTGCGCAGATAGGTGAGCAACTGAAGCAGCGCAATGCCACCGTAACCTGTGCGGAATCCTGCACGGGGGGGTGGATTGCCAAAGTCTTTACCGATATCAGCGGCAGTTCCGCCTGGTTCGAACGCGGTTTCGTGACCTACAGTAATGAGGCCAAACAGCAGCTGGTGAATGTTCAGGCTGACTCGCTGGCGCAGTATGGCGCGGTAAGTGATGCGGTAGTGCGTGAGATGGCGCTGGGAGCCTGCCAGGCGGCTCATGCTGACTATTCTATTTCTGTCAGCGGCATTGCCGGCCCGGATGGTGGCAGTGAAGAAAAACCGGTCGGCACGGTGTGGTTTGGCTTTGCCGGGCCGGAGGATAAAGTATTGACTTTTAAACAGATTTTTAATGGCAATCGCGATGCCGTTCGCCGCCAGTCGGTGGCATGGGCCTTACAGAAACTGTATGGCGAATTTCTGACAAATTAAACTTGATACTGTATGACTATACAGTATAATTGTCGGCAACAGAAAGAGTACAGGCACCCCGAGTGCGTGTTTACCCGGCTTGATTAGGAGTTGAAATGGCGATTGATGAAAACAAACAGAAGGCTTTAGCTGCCGCGCTTGGCCAGATTGAGAAACAATTTGGTAAAGGCTCCATCATGCGCTTGGGTGAAGACCGCTCAATGGATGTGGAAACGATCTCTACCGGCTCGCTGTCGCTGGATATCGCATTAGGTGCAGGCGGTCTGCCAATGGGCCGTATCGTTGAGATCTACGGACCCGAGTCTTCCGGTAAAACCACGCTGACTCTGCAGGTTATCGCCTCAGCACAGCGTAAAGGCAAAACCTGTGCCTTTATTGATGCCGAGCATGCGCTGGATCCGGTTTACGCCAAGAAACTGGGCGTAGACATTGATAACCTGCTCTGCTCACAGCCCGATACTGGTGAGCAGGCGCTGGAAATCTGTGATGCGCTGGCGCGCTCTGGTGCCGTTGATGTCATCATCGTCGACTCCGTTGCCGCTCTGACGCCTAAAGCGGAAATCGAAGGTGAAATCGGTGACTCACACATGGGCCTCGCGGCACGTATGATGAGCCAGGCGATGCGTAAACTGGCCGGTAACCTGAAGCAGTCCAATACTCTGCTGATTTTCATCAACCAGATCCGTATGAAAATTGGTGTCATGTTTGGTAACCCGGAAACCACCACGGGTGGTAACGCGCTGAAGTTCTATGCCTCTGTCCGTCTTGATATTCGCCGTATCGGTGCAATTAAAGAGGGCGATAACGTGGTCGGCAGTGAGACACGCGTTAAAGTGGTGAAAAACAAAATCGCTGCGCCATTCAAACAGGCTGAGTTCCAGATCATGTACGGCGAAGGTATTAATACCTTTGGCGAGCTGGTCGACCTGGGCGTGAAGCACAAGCTGATTGAAAAAGCGGGTGCCTGGTACAGCTACAATGGCGACAAGATTGGTCAGGGTAAATCGAATGCTGGCAACTTCCTGAAAGAGAATGCGGCTGTGGCAAACGAAATTGATCTGAAGTTGCGTGAGATGTTGCTCAACGGCGCGGATGACAAACTCGCAGCAGCCGACAAGGCTGCCGAGAAAGAAGATGCAGCAAGTGAAGCGAACGAAGACTTCTAATCTCTGATGCGGGAGGGGCGAAAGCCTCTCCCGTAGTTTTTTAGCCCCTCTATTGCCTTTCTTGCCTTCCCTCTGCTCTGTTCTGTCGCCATAATCTCATTCTGTTTGTACAAGGTGCGCAGTATGACTGAACCCTCTCAGCCCCAACCTAATGCCGTCTCTTACTCTCGTCTGCTTGACCGTGCGATGCGTATCCTGGGTCAGCGCGATCACAGCCGTGCAGAATTAGCCCGTAAGCTGCAACAGTCAGCTCAGCGTGCTGCATGGGCGCAAAAAAAAGAGCCCGAAATTATTACCGAAGCGCTGCTGGAGCAGGTACTGGACTGGTGCCAGGACAGCGGTTGGTTAAACGACGAACGCTTCACCGAACGGTTCATTCAGAGTCGAAGCCGTAAAGGCTTTGGCTCGCAGCGCGTGCGTCTTGAACTGGCCCAGAAAGGCATCGACCGTGAAGCCATTGATATTGCAATGGAAGAGACGGAAGTCGACTGGGCAGCATGCGCGGCTCAGCTGGCTGAACGAAAATTCGGACACCCGCTGCCTACAGAATGGAAAGAGAAGGCGAAAGTCTTACGCTATCTGCAGTCAAAGGGCTTTCAGACCGACGATATCCAGTCTGTTTTCAGAAATTTTGATGACTAAAAGCCGATGTAATTTTACTTCCCACTGAAGAAAATTTATCTTATTCCCACTTTTTGTTCCGCTAATCAGGCACCACGAGAATGTGGCCGCGCCGATCAGAGGGAACGTTCGTTAGCGTGATTCCAGGACATATATGAGCAAGAGCACTGCTGAGATCCGTCAAGCGTTTCTCGACTTTTTTCATAGCAAGGGACATGAGGTTGTAACCAGCAGCTCCCTCGTACCGAATAACGATCCAACCTTGTTGTTTACTAACGCCGGGATGAACCAGTTTAAAGATGTGTTCCTCGGTCAGGACAAACGTGATTACACACGTGCGACCACGTCACAGCGCTGCGTACGCGCAGGCGGTAAACACAACGATCTTGAAAACGTCGGTTACACCGCACGTCACCACACCTTCTTTGAAATGCTGGGTAACTTCAGCTTTGGTGACTACTTCAAGAGAGAGGCGATTGGTTTTGCCTGGGAACTGCTGACGAGCGAGCAGTGGTTCAGCCTGCCAAAAGAGCGTCTGTGGGTGACGGTCTATGAAACCGATGATGAAGCCTTTGATATCTGGGCGAATGAAATCGGTGTGCCACGCGAGCGTATTATTCGTATCGGCGACAACAAGGGCAGCGCGTATGCGTCAGATAACTTCTGGCAGATGGGCGATACCGGTCCTTGTGGTCCATGCAGCGAAATTTTCTACGATCACGGCGATCACATCTGGGGTGGCCCGCCGGGTAGCCCGGAGGAAGATGGGGACCGTTACATTGAGATCTGGAACATCGTCTTTATGCAGTTCAACCGCCAGGCTGATGGCACCATGCTGCCGCTGCCAAAACCGTCGGTTGATACCGGAATGGGCCTTGAGCGTATTTCTGCCGTTCTGCAGCACGTCAACTCCAACTATGAAATCGACCTGTTCCAGAAACTGATTCAGGCTGTTGCACGGGTTACCGGTGCGACTGACCTCAGTAACAAATCGCTGCGCGTTATTGCCGACCACATCCGCTCCTGTGCTTTCCTGATTGCCGATGGCGTGATTCCGTCGAATGAGAACCGTGGCTATGTGCTGCGTCGTATCATTCGTCGTGCCGTGCGTCATGGCAACATGCTGGGCGCCAAGGAAGCCTTTTTCTATAAGCTGGTTGCGCCACTGGTTGAGGTCATGGGTGCTGCAGGCGAAGAGTTACAGCGTCAGCAGGCTCAGGTTGAGCTGGTGCTGAAAAGCGAAGAAGACCAGTTTGCCAGAACGCTGGAGCGCGGACTGGCCCTGCTGGACGAAGAGCTGGAAAAACTGCAGGGCGACACGCTGGATGGCGAAATCGTCTTCCGGCTTTACGATACCTTTGGCTTCCCGGCTGATTTAACGGCTGATGTCTGCCGCGAACGTAATCTGAAAATCGACGAAGCGGGCTTTGAGCAGGCGATGGAGCAACAGCGTCAGCGCGCACGTGAAGCAAGTGGCTTCGGCGCTGACTACAGCAACGTTATTCGCATCGATGCCGCCTCCTCCTTCAAAGGCTACGACCAGCTCGATTTAGCCGCCACAGTTAAAGCGCTTTATGTTGCGGGCGAAGCGGTTGATGAAGTAACTGCGGGTCAGGATGCTGTGGTCGTGCTGGATGAAACGCCATTCTATGGTGAATCAGGTGGTCAGGTAGGCGATACCGGCCTGCTGAAAGGGAAGAATGCTGAATTTAGCGTCCAGGATACACAAAAATATGGTCAGGCAATCGGTCATGTCGGTAAGCTGACCGCAGGGCAATTGCGTATCGGTGATCGTCTTGAGGCGCAGGTTGATGCTGCACGTCGTGCGCGCATTCGTCTTAACCACTCTGCAACCCACTTGTTACATGCCGCATTGCGTCAGGTTTTAGGTGAGCATGTTGCGCAGAAAGGCTCGCTGGTTAACGATAAATACCTGCGTTTCGACTTCTCGCATTTTGAGGCGATGAAACCTCAGGAGATTCGTCAGGTCGAAGATATCGTCAATGCGCAGATTCGTCGCAACCTGCCGGTAGAAACCGAAGTGATGGATCTGGATGCGGCAAAGTCTAAAGGTGCAATGGCACTGTTTGGCGAGAAATATGATCAGCGCGTGCGCGTTCTGACTATGGGTGATTTCTCGGTTGAGCTGTGCGGTGGTACCCATGCTACGCGCACCGGTGATATCGGCCTGTTCCGTATTCAGGCTGAGTCAGGGACTGCAGCGGGTATTCGTCGTATCGAAGCGATTACGGGTGAAGGTGCGCTGGCGCAGGTCAATGCGCAGAGCAGCCAGCTACAGGATCTGGCGCAGCTGGTAAAAGCGAACATCAGCAACCTGAACGAGAAAGTGCGTGGTCTGGTTGATCATGTGCGGGCGCTGGAGAAAGAGTTGCAGCAACTGCGCGATCAGCAAGCCGCGCAGGAGAGCGCTTCACTGAGCAGCAATGCCATCGACGTTAAGGGAGTGAAACTGCTGGTCAGTGAGCTCAACAATGTTGAACCTAAAATGTTGCGTACCATGGTTGATGATCTTAAGAATCAACTGGGGTCGGCGATTATTGTGCTGGCGACGGTTGCTGAAGGTAAGGTGTCGCTGATTGCGGGTGTGACCAAAGATCTGACTGACCGCGTTAAAGCGGGTGAGTTGATTGCCGGTCTGGCACAGCAGGTTGGCGGGAAGGGCGGTGGGCGTCCTGACATGGCACAAGCTGGTGGTACTGATGCTGAAGCGCTGAAAGGGGCTCTGGCAGGGGTTGAGAGCTGGGTTAACAGCCGCCTGTAACATATAGAACAAGGCATTGTAAAAAGCGTCAGAACTCCGGTTCCGACGCTTTTTAATACGGTGCTAAAGCAGCAAATGACAAAGTCAGGTTGATGTAGTGTATTTCGGCTAAACTAACTATCAGCAGAATGTATTGGCGCATCGATGTGCATTGGTGTATTTCTCATAGTCAATGTGCAGCGTTAAATGATGGATAATGCCGGGAGCCTGTACTAGCCCGACTCTTTTAATCTTTCAAGGAGCAAAGAATGCTTATTCTAACTCGTCGAGTTGGTGAAACCCTCATGATCGGTGATGAGGTAACTGTAACGGTGCTGGGTGTTAAGGGTAACCAGGTTCGTATTGGGGTTAACGCGCCGAAAGAAGTGTCTGTGCATCGCGAAGAGATCTATCAACGCATCCAGGCTGAAAAAACGCAACAAACCAGCGTTTAACGGATTCAGCGTCTCGCACCTGTGCGAGGCGCTACCGCTTTATCTAAAAATCGTCTCTTTTCTTTTCTCCCGCTTCCCTACTGTTTTGTTAACCTCATCATCTTTCGTTGTTGATAAATCACTCTTTTTGTCGCCATTTTGTCCCAATTGTGTGTGATTTGCTCAATCAAACAAAGTTTCAGAAAAATTGTTTGACTTAAAAGTCCGGGAAAGTAATATGTGCGCCACGCAGTGCCGATGAGCAGAAACAACGTTCAGACGCACAGTTCGAAAGAAAGCGTATGGTGAGGTGGCCGAGAGGCTGAAGGCGCTCCCCTGCTAAGGGAGTATACGGTCAAAAGCTGTATCGAGGGTTCGAATCCCTCCCTCACCGCCATTTTCGATGCATCCATAGCTCAGCTGGATAGAGTACTCGGCTACGAACCGAGCGGTCGGAGGTTCGAATCCTCCTGGATGCACCATCGAAAAAAACAAAGCGAATTAGCAATTCCTTTCATGGTGAGTAGTTAGCACCCTGCGCTGTACAAGAATTAGATATATGCATCCATAGCTCAGCTGGATAGAGTACTCGGCTACGAACCGAGCGGTCGGAGGTTCGAATCCTCCTGGATGCACCATTCTTTGTAACATCCTCAGGTTGGTTTCTGTAAGTCCATAAAAAGCTGTACCTCAAAAGACAGACCCCAATGCATCCATAGCTCAGCTGGATAGAGTACTCGGCTACGAACCGAGCGGTCGGAGGTTCGAATCCTCCTGGATGCACCATTATCTTCAGTTTCAAAAACCCCCACTTTGTTATGACGTAAAAATCGTTCAGCGCTTATAGGCAGATATCACGTTTATCATCTCCGCAGAGCCTGGCGCGAATTGAATCACTATTCAGACCTCTCCCCTGCAGTTACCCTCTGGCTTTACCCGCACTGTTTTTCTGCGCAATCAGCCTCACTGATTCATCATCCTGACTTAAGCGACACGTAACACCTCTTTTCCGCGTCAGCGTTCTCCATTTTACTGCCCACGCCCGTCCGCCGCTGCTTGCTTGCAAGAATAATGTTAAAAAATCGCTGAAAATTCGTACGGTTATGACTGGCCGCGCACGATCACCTTTATCTGAAAACAAAAATTGCTAATGCTTTCAAAGCATTTGCTGTTCATCCGCCCTGGCGACAACCTGTCCACATTAGGCTAAAGTAATGTCTCATTTGGTGAACGTCCGGAGTGACAATGTACGATCAATATGACGCCCTGATTTTCGATATGGACGGCACGATTCTTGATACTGAGCCGACACATCGAAAAGCGTGGCGTCAGGTTCTCCAGCGTTACGGATTAACGCTGGATGAAGAACGTATTATCGACTTCAATGGCGCACCCGCCTGGCGGCTTGCGCAGTTCATCATTGAATCCAATCAGTCGTCACACGATCCCCATCTTCTTGCCGCAGAAAAAACCGCTGCTGTGAAAGCGATGCTGCTGGAAAATGTTAAGCCGCTGCCTTTAATGGACGTGGTGAAAGCGTACCACGGGCGTCGTCCGATGGCGGTAGGTACAGGAAGCGAACATAGCATGGCAGAGGCGTTATTAACGCAGTTGGGCGTGCGTGAGCTTTTTGCGGCAGTTGTCGGTGCTGACGACGTACAGTGTCATAAACCTGAGCCTGAAACCTTCTTACGCTGCGCTGAGCTGATGGGTGTGGCTCCGGCACGTTGTGTAGTGTTTGAGGATGCAGACTTTGGTATTCAGGCTGCGAAGGCGGCAGGCATGGCTGTGGTGGATGTCCGCTTACTGTGAGTGACGTTCTTACCTATGCCTCAATGTTTGGCAGCAGTTTTCTGAGTGCGACACTCCTGCCGGGAAGCTCTGAAGCATTGCTGATAGCACTATTAATCGCAAAAAAGACATCAGTTTACGGGTTGCTTTTAGCCGCATCACTGGGAAACACCTTGGGCGGTTTAACCAACATTCTTATTGGTCGCTTGCTGCCGCTAAAACGTCAGGGGCGATGGCATGACACAGCAATGACGTGGTTGCACCGACTGGGACCTGCAGCATTATTATTCAGCTGGCTGCCGGTGATAGGTGATCTGCTTTGCGTTCTCGCAGGCTGGTTACGTTTCGCCTGGCTGCCCGCGATGCTGTTTCTCGCTATCGGCAAAACACTGCGTTATATCGTTATCGCGACTGCCACATTACAGGGTTTGCAATGGTGGCATTGATTCGCACAGATTCGAGGCTACGGTTAACATTATGCTGAACAAAAATAAATTATTATCACAGCGGGGGGGTAATGTGATCCCAGACGTATCTAAAGCGCTTTCCTGGCTGGAAGCGCATCCCAATGCCCTTAAAGGGATTGGCCGTGGCATCGAACGTGAAACGCTGCGTGTACAGGAAAATGGCGATCTGGCAAAAAGCGGCCACCCGGAATATCTGGGCTCGGCGCTTAAGCATGACTGGATCACCACTGATTTTGCCGAAACATTACTGGAATTTATTACGCCAGTGGATCACAGCATCGATCATATGCTGGCATTCCTGCGCGATATTCACCGCCACGTTGCCCGTGAACTGGGTGATGAACGCATGTGGCCATTCAGTATGCCGTGTGTGATTGACGACGCAGACAACATCGAGCTGGCGCAATATGGCACATCCAATATCGGTAAGATGAAGACCCTCTATCGCGAAGGCCTGAAAAACCGCTACGGCGCGTTGATGCAGACCATCTCCGGCATTCACTACAACTTCTCGCTGCCACTTTCATTCTGGCAGGAGTGGGCTGACGTGAAAGATCAGGAAAGCGGAAAAGAGACCATCTCAGCGGGCTACCTGCGGCTGATCCGCAACTATTATCGCTTCGGCTGGGTGATCCCATATCTGTTTGGTGCCTCGCCAGCTATCAGCTCCAGCTTCCTGCAGGGCCGTGAGAGCGCGCTGCCCTTCGAAACCAATGACAAAGACACGATGTGGCTGCCGTACGCCACATCGCTGCGTCTGAGCGATTTAGGCTACACCAATAAATCGCAGAGCTCTCTGGGCATCACGTTTAATTCGCTGGAAGGCTATGTCACTGCACTGAAGAAGGCGATCAAAACGCCGTCAGAAGAGTATGCGGCGATGGGCACTAAAGATGCTGACGGTAACTGGCTGCAGCTCAACACCAACGTGCTGCAGATTGAGAACGAGCTCTATGCCCCAATCCGACCTAAGCGTGTCACACGTTCGGGTGAAGCGCCTTCTGATGCGCTGCTGCGTGGTGGCATCGAATACATTGAAGTGCGTTCGCTGGATATTAACCCGTTCTCTGCCATCGGCGTTGATGAGAATCAGGTTCGTTTCCTCGACCTGTTCCTGATCTGGTGTACTCTGGCCGATGCGCCGGAAATGAGTGCAGATGAGTTGCAGTGCACCCGCAAAAACTGGAATCGTGTGGTGCTGGAAGGGCGTAAACCGGATCAGAAAATTGCTGTGGGCTGCGGAGAAGCTGAACATTCGCTGGTTGAAGTGGGCAAAACCCTGTTTGCCGATCTGCGTCGGGTTGCTGAAGTCTTAGACAGTCATAATCAGGACAGCACGGAATATCAGCAGGTTTGCGATCAACTGGTAGCATCGTTCGACGATCCTGAGCTAACCTACTCGGCGCGCATCCTTCAGGCAATGAAGGAGAATGGTGTCACCGGAACCGGTGTGGCGCTGGCTGAACAGTATCGCCATCTGCTCTGCGAAGAGCCGCTGGAAGTGCTGACAGAAGAGGATTTCACGCGTCAGGCGCAGGAATCTGTAACTGCACAGCAGCAGCTGGAAGCAGATGATAAGCTGGATTTTGAAGCGTATCTGGCAGGCCGGGAAGGGTAGAAAAGAAAAAGGCCACATCAATGTGGCCAAATTAACATCTCTGTTGTCAGGGATGATGATAACAAATGCGCGTCTTTCATATATTCAGACGTTGGGCGAACAGAAAAGTTTCATCGTTTTAAAAAAAATTCTCAGAACAGGAGGTGACGTATGCCACTACTGGACAGTTTTACCGTTGACCACACCATCATGGGCGCACCGGCAGTACGCGTTGCGAAAACCATGAAGACTCCGCATGGCGATACGATTACCGTTTTTGACCTGCGTTTTTGCCGCCCGAACATTGATATCCTCACTGAGCGTGGCATTCATACGCTGGAGCATCTTTTCGCAGGCTTCATGCGTGACCACCTGAATGGTGACGGTGTGGAAATCGTCGATATCTCGCCAATGGGTTGCCGTACCGGTTTCTACATGAGCCTGATTGGTACGCCAGACGAGCAGCGCGTTGCGAAAGCGTGGAAAGGGGCGATGGAAGATGTTCTGAAAGTCAAAGACCAGAACCAGATCCCTGAGCTGAATGAATACCAGTGTGGCAGCTATAAGCTGCACTCACTGGATGAAGCGCAGCAGATCGCCCGCAATGTGCTGGCACATGAGATCGGCGTTAACCGCAATGAAGATCTGAAACTGCCTGCTGAAAAGCTGAAAGAATTGCACATCTAGTCAGGGCTTCTTTGCTAATAAAAACGCCGCATCATGCCGATTGCGGCGTTTTTTTATGGCTTCAGGATCCGACCGACTTTTTCAGTGGCGTAGCAGGCGTAATCCGCACCTGCTTAATCATGTTGTCCTGCACGTCCAGAATATCGACGTTGTAGTGACCGATCTGAACACGTGTGGCGATGGCAGGGATCTCTTCCAGTGCTTCCAGCAGCATGCCGTTGATGGTGCGGGCTTCCTGCTCTGGCAGATGCCAGTTAAACGCCTTATTGATTTCACGCACACTGGCACTGCCTTCAATCAGCACAGAGCCATCATTCTGCGGCATCACCTCTTCTGCCAGCGACGGTGACATGGAGGTTGTAAAGTCGCCGACAATCTCCTCCAGAATATCCTCTATTGTCACCAGCCCTTTGATGTCGCCATATTCATCCACCACCACGCCCGCTTTCTCTTTGTTGCGCTGAAACTTCACCAACTGGGTGTTTAGTGGCGTTCCTTCGGGGATGTAGTAGATCTCATCGGCGGCGCGCAGCAGCATCTCTTTGGTGAACTCTTTTTTCTCTGTCATCATGCGCCAGGCTTCACGCACGCGAAGCATGCCGACGCAGTCATCCAGTGAGTCCCGATACAGCACAATGCGGCCATGTGGCGAGTGGCTCAGCTGACGAACGACTGACTTCCAGTCATCGTTAATGTTGATACCCACGATCTCATTACGCGGCACCATAATGTCATCCACGCTCACTTTTTCCAGGTCGAGCACAGAGAGCAGCATGTCCTGATTACGGCGTGACATCAGGCTACGCGACTCATAGACGATGGTGCGTAACTCTTCTTTACTCAGCGCGGAGTTAACAGAGCCGTCAGAGCGAATCCCCACCATGCGCATCAGCAACCGTGTAATGGTGTTCAGCAGCCAGACCAGCGGTAACATGACGTATTGCAACGGGGTGAGTAAAAAGCTGCTGGGATAGGCCACTTTTTCCGGATAAAGCGCCGCCACGGTTTTGGGCAACACTTCAGCAAAGACCAGTACCACGAAGGTCAGCACGCCGGTTGCAATGGCGACGCCGGCATCACCATACAGACGCATTCCGACAATGGTGCCTAACGCGGAAGCAAGGATGTTGACCAGGTTATTACCAATCAGGACCAGACTGATCAGACGATCAGGGCGGCGCAGCAGTTTTTCGACACGTCGAGCTGCGCGATCACCATTTTTAGCCTGATGGCGCAATTTATAGCGATTCAGCGTCATCATGCCGGTTTCAGAACCTGAGAAATAAGCTGAAACCAGTACCATGACGCAGAGAATAATAATCAGCGTGGTGGTTGAAACATTCTCCAACGCAGAACTTCCTTTTTAACGAGAGGTAGGGACAAGCAGATGCTGCAGGATGCGACTGCCGAAGTAAGCCATGGTCAACAGCACCGCACCGCTGCAGTTAAACCAGACGACGCGGCGACCACGCCAGCCTTCATGATAGTGCCCCCAAAGCAAAACGATATAAACAAACCACGCGATGATCGAGAGCACCGCTTTATCAACGTTTTCTGCACTGAAGAGATCCTGCATATAAAACAGACCGGTGCAGAGCACCAGCGTTAACAGAACGACGCCGACCTGGGTGATATGAAACATCTTACGTTCAATGGTCAGCAGAGGCGGCATATCCTGCGTAAAGGCCAGTCGTTTGTTTTTTAACTGATAATCGATCCACGCCAGCTGAAGCGCATAGAGAGCAGCAATGATCAGCGTTGCGTAGGCAAACAGGGACAGGCCGATATGGATCATCATGCCTGGCGTGGTTTCCAGATGGGTGATGAATGCATTAGGGACAAAAGTGGCGAAGGCCAGATTGATCAGCGCGAAGCTGTAAACAATCGGCAGCAGCAGCCAGCCACGGTTACGTGCCGCCACAATGGTCATGATGGCGCAGATCAACAGACTAACCAGCGAGCCTATGTTGAGCAGGCTTAAATTCTGTCCGCTATCAACAGCAAATATGCGTTGCTGCAAGGCCACCGCGTGTGTCACCAGCGCCACACAGGCAGAGAGCATCGCCATTCGCCGCCAGCCGCCGTTGCGTTTCAACAGGCTGGGAATGATCAGGGCAAGACTTAAGGAGTAGGCGAATAGCGCCACTATCGCGAAAACGAACATAGATCCTTTCAGGTTCAGTCAGATAAGGAAAAGGCAGTATAGCGCCAGCCGAAGCAGGCTCCAAACGATCTGAGGGGCAATTGCAGAGATCGCCGAGGCTTCGTGTTATAATCCGCCGCATTCTGCCGATCAGGCGCCTCGCGATCTTTTTTTTAGTGAGAGACCATGTTTGATAATTTAACCGATCGTTTGTCGCAAACCCTGCGAAATATCAGCGGCCGCGGAAGGCTGACTGAAGAGAACATCAAAGAGACCCTGCGTGAAGTGCGTATGGCACTGCTTGAAGCTGACGTTGCGCTGCCCGTGGTGCGTGACTTCATCAACCGTGTGAAAGAGAGCGCGGTCGGTCATGATGTGAATAAAAGCCTGACCCCAGGTCAGGAGTTTATCAAAATCGTTCGTAACGAACTGGTTGCGGCGATGGGTGCTGAGAACAACGCACTCGACCTGGCCGCTCAGCCGCCAGCCGTAGTTCTGATGGCGGGCCTGCAGGGTGCCGGTAAAACGACCAGCGTCGCTAAGCTGGGTAAGTTCCTGCGTGAGAAGCACAAAAAGAAAGTCTTAGTGGTTTCGGCCGACGTTTATCGTCCGGCGGCAATCAAACAGCTGGAAACTCTGGCACAACAGGTTGGTGTAGATTTCTGCCCGTCCGATCTCAGCCAGAAGCCGGTTGATATCGTCAACAATGCGCTACGTGAAGCTCGCCTGAAGTTCTACGATGTGCTGCTGGTGGATACCGCCGGTCGTCTGCACGTTGACGAAGCGATGATGGACGAAATCAAGCAGGTTCATGCCGCGATCAAGCCGGTAGAAACGCTGTTTGTGGTCGATGCCATGACCGGCCAGGATGCGGCTAACACGGCTAAAGCCTTTAATGAAGCGCTGCCGCTGACCGGTGTTATTCTGACGAAAGTTGATGGTGATGCACGCGGTGGTGCGGCATTGTCAATTCGTCATATAACTGGCAAACCGATTAAATTCATGGGTGTCGGCGAAAAGACCGAAGCTCTTGAGCCGTTTTATCCGGAACGTATCGCTTCACGTATTCTCGGCATGGGTGACGTACTGTCACTGATCGAAGATATCGAAAGTAAGGTTGACCGCGATCAGGCCGAGAAACTGGCTAAGAAGCTGAAAACTGGCGACGGTTTTGATCTTAATGACTTCCTTGAGCAGTTGAAGCAGATGCGTAACATGGGCGGCATGGCCAGCCTGATGGGTAAACTCCCGGGTATGGGACAGCTGCCTGATAATGTGAAGTCACAGATGGATGACAAAGTCCTGGTGCGCATGGAAGCCATCATCAACTCGATGACACGCAAAGAGCGTGAGAAACCAGAAATCATCAAAGGCTCGCGCAAGCGCCGCATTGCTACCGGTTCCGGTATGCAGGTGCAGGACGTTAACCGCTTATTAAAGCAGTTCGACGACATGCAGCGTATGATGAAGAAAATGAAGAAGGGCGGTATGGCGAAAATGATGCGCGGCATGAAAGGTATGATGCCGCCAGGTTTCCCTGGCCGCTAAAGCGTTCCACAAAAAAGCCCGAAAAGGTACGGTTTAGGTTGCTTTTTTCGCCAAAATGATTAAAATTTTCGGGCTTTTTATACAGCACCCGGACCCCGTTCCTCGATGGGGGCCGGGTGTTTTATTAACTGAAGAGGATGTTATGGTAACAATTCGTTTGGCACGTCACGGCGCTAAAAAGCGTCCGTTCTATCAGGTCGTCGTCACTGACAGCCGCAATGCACGCAACGGTCGTTTCATCGAGCGCGTTGGTTTCTTCAACCCGATCGCATCTGGTCAGGCTGAAGGTCTGCGTCTTGATCTGGATCGTATCGAGCACTGGGTTGGCCAGGGCGCAACGCTTTCTGATCGCGTTAACGCGCTGGTCAAAGAAGCTAAGAAAGCAGCTTAATCTGTCACGGTGGTGAGCATGAGCAGACAACTTGCCGCACAGCCTCCTGTTAACCCAATTGTATTGGGTAAGATGGGAGCCGCCTACGGTATTCGCGGCTGGCTCAAAGTGTTTTCCTCCACTGAAGACGCTGAAAGCATCTTCAACTACCAACCCTGGTTCATCCAGCGTGCCGGTAAATGGCAGCAGGTCGAACTTGAAGGTTGGAAGCACCACAATCAGGACCTGATCATCAAAGTCAAAGGCATTGAAGATCGGGATGCGGCGGCTCAGTTAACCAATTGCGAAATTCAGGTTGACTCGACGCAGTTGCCATCGCTGGAAGAGGGCGACTACTACTGGAAAGACCTTATGGGCTGCCAGGTGGTTAACCTCGAAGGCTACGAGATGGGCAAAGTCATCGATATGATGGAAACCGGCTCGAACGACGTTCTCGTCGTTAAGGCAAACCTGAAGGATGCGTTCGGTGCTCAGGAGC
The DNA here is from genome assembly GCF_051136265.1 of Candidatus Pantoea rara. Classification (NCBI taxonomy): domain Bacteria; kingdom Pseudomonadati; phylum Pseudomonadota; class Gammaproteobacteria; order Enterobacterales; family Erwiniaceae; genus Pantoea; species Candidatus Pantoea rara. Next base: position 924,506 of record NZ_CP194942.1, read on the forward strand.
GGTTAATTCCGTTTCTTGATGAACAGGTTATCAGGAAAGTCGATCTCTCTACTGGCGTCATTGAGGTAGATTGGGATCCTGGTTTTTGATCTCCGAATCGAACGGTAACGTAACGGCGAATACAATGTGGATTGGTGTTATTAGCCTGTTTCCAGAAATGTTTCGCGCTATTACCGATTACGGGGTAACTGGCCGGGCTGTAAAAAACGGTCTGCTCAGCATTCAGAGCTGGAGTCCTCGTGACTTCACGCACGACCGGCACCGTACCGTGGATGATCGTCCTTACGGTGGCGGACCGGGAATGCTGATGATGGTACAACCCTTACGGGATGCCATCTCCGCAGCGAAAGCAGCGGCAGGTGATGGGGCCAGGGTGATATATCTTTCACCTCAGGGTCGCAAATTAGACCAACAGGGCGTTTGCGAACTGGCGGCACGGGACAAGTTAATTCTGGTCTGTGGCCGTTATGAAGGGATTGATGAGCGCGTAATCCAGACCGAAATTGATGAAGAATGGTCAATCGGTGATTACGTTCTCAGTGGCGGGGAACTGCCAGCGATGACGATGATTGATGCAGTCGCCCGGTTTATTCCTGGCGTACTCGGCAAGCAGGCGTCAGCCGACGAGGATTCGTTCTCTGATGGCTTGCTGGATTGTCCGCACTATACCCGACCTGAAGTGTTAGATGGCGTGGAAGTCCCGGCAGTATTACTGTCAGGTAACCATGCTGATATTCGCCGCTGGCGTCTGAAGCAGTCGCTAGGCCGTACCTGGCTGAGAAGACCTGAACTTCTGGAAAACCTGGCTCTGACTGAAGAGCAAGCAAGGTTGCTGAGTGAGTTCCAGCGGGAATCTCAACAGCAACAAAACGATGATGTGGAAGAGTGATCTTCCCCGACTATCAGTTTACCCAGGATATGAGATTTAATTATGAGCAACATTATCAAGCAAATTGAACAAGAGCAGATGAAACAGGACGTACCTTCCTTCCGCCCGGGTGATTCCGTGGAAGTGAAAGTATGGGTCGTTGAAGGTTCTAAAAAACGTCTGCAGGCATTCGAGGGCGTGGTTATCGCTATTCGTAACCGCGGTCTGCACTCTGCATTCACTGTTCGCAAAATTTCTAACGGCGAAGGCGTTGAGCGTGTATTCCAGACTCATTCACCTGTAATTGACAGCATCGCTGTTAAACGTCGTGGCGCTGTGCGTAAAGCCAAACTGTACTACCTGCGTGAGCGTACTGGTAAGTCTGCTCGTATTAAAGAGCGTCTTAACTAAGGTATCGCTAACGCGACATCTAAAAGTTAATAGCAAACAAGGGGTTGGCGTGATGCCAGCCCCTTTTTTTATTGTCTTGTCCACGGATTGGCTACGCAGATTTATTTTGTAGTCAAATGTAGGCATTAAAAAACCCGCCGAAGCGGGTTAGAGCCAGAGTTGGCCTTGGGACGTTTTGGTGCCTCCGCGGGCAGGGTGGGGCGGTACGGGATTTACTCTACCTGGACACATGATTATATCAGTTACAGTTTCTAAGGATTTGAAAGTACATCCGCAGTTGATGTTCTGGCACTGGTTGTATCGTTCTTTTGTGTTCTCAGAGAGCACAACACTGCTGCGTGTATGTGCAGCGTGAGAGCACTTTGGACAATTCATCATTTAGGATTCGCCCTGTTGAATATTTAACTTGATCATACCTATTGATCACCCAAAAGGATAATAAATATTACTATTGCAAGCTTGAGTCCTCGATTTTAACTTCCAGTTCGATGCTAGTCGTATATCCGCTGTCAGCGCTCAGGCTGTGCGTCAGCGTTGTGATGATCCATTCCCCGGCATCTACCTGCTGTTTGAAGCCACTTACCTTCACCGGCATTTCCGTATATAGCTCTGCGCGTCCCTTCGCCAGCTGGATTGAGAACGTTGCTACACCACGCTGCAGGCGTTCCCACTGCATTTTGGCCGCCCGTTCGGCGTTGCCCCTGTTCGCGTAAGTGCGGCTCAATACCAGCACGTTTTCATCAGTGCCGATCAGATAATCTCCCTGCTTCGCCTCCGGTTCTTTCTTCTTCTTCGCCGTGGTTTTACGTCGCCTGCGCTTCACCTTCGCTACAGGCTTTTTTGCCGGTTCGCGGGTGTGGAGCCAGCTGGCGATCACGCCGGTATAGGCGTCGCGGTCCGCAAGGGTGAAGCGGTGGCTGTCTCCGTCCCTGCGCTGAAGGGTGATTACCGGCAGCGCTTTGCCGCTTGCTGTTTTACCCTGACCCTGGCGGATAAAAAGCAAACTACCGTCCTTGATGCAGGCCACTGCGCCGCACTGTTTAGCCAGGCGCATCAGAAAGCTGGCGTCTGATTCGTTGGTCTGATCAAGGTGGTCAATTTCTGCGGCGGCCATGTCTTCACCCATGGCCGCCTTTAGCTTATGGCGTCCGGCGAGGTCCCGGACAATTTCGCCTGCAGTGGTTTTGTGCCAGGACTTCTCCCGCTTCGTGTTCAGCGTCTGCCGGAAGTCCGCGCTGCGCGCCCTCAGCGTCAGCCGGTCAGGTGTGCCGCTGTGCTCGATTTCGTCAACCGTATAGCTGCCTTTCGGAAAAAGTGCCTCTCCCTGCCAGCCCAGCGACAGCGAGAGCACGACGCCCCGGCGCGGCAGCTGCAGCTGGCCGTCCGCGTCGTCCAGTTCAATGTCCAGCTGATCCGCCTCAAAGCCCCGGTTATCAGTGAGCGTCAGGCTCAGCAGGCGCTTTTCCAGCTTCTGCGTGATGTCTGCCCCGTCCATCGTCAGACGGAATGCGGGGGAATTCTGCTGGCCGTTAATCCACGGAGTTGTCATCATGAGAATAACCCTCCTGCTGCGGCGCTCACCCTCCCGGCAGCGGTAACTGCTGCGCCCTGCATGGCAGACAGCTGATCGCTGAGGCTGCCGAACATTTCCCCCAGTGATTCATCGGTGCGCTTCAGCGTCAGCGTAAATTCAATGCGGCGGCACACGCCGCTGCTGAAGAATTCCGCTTTGGTCTGACTCAGGCTTTCAATCACGAACATGCCGTAAATTGTCCCGCTGCCCTCAATAAGCGGCCACGCGCGGCCCAGCTCCGCAATCTGTTCCAGCGCAAACAGCGACAGCCTGCCGCCGGTAATCTCCGGCAGCAGCACGCCGGAAAGCGTCAGCGTGTCGTTGTCCGGGCCTAAGAACTGCAACGACGGCCTCACCCCAACGCGGTTGTTTGACGGAAAGCGCCAGCTGCGCTGATATTGCAGTTCCTGGTAGGGCACCGTCCTGAGCATGAAAACAAATAAGCCCAGCGTCATCATCATCCCTCAAATCCTCCTCTGTCACTGTAACTGCTGCGGGCGCGGGCCTGCGCCTGTCGCTCTTTTGCCTCAAGCCTGCGCATCACCTCATCAACCAGATCCTGCTGGCTCTGCCCCGGCTGCTGTACGATGGTGAAGGAGGCGTGAATCTGCGGCGCAGCTCCCTGTGTAGCGCTGCCACTCATGCGCGGTGTTTCCTGCCGGTACGCCTGAACCGGCAGGCTGAGCGGGTGCAGCGGCTTCGCCTCCGCTGTCGCTCCGGCACCGCCCAGCGTCAGCGCCGCCAGTGCTGCCAGCCGTGCGGTGCTTCGGCGGCTGGTCACGTTTGCCGGACCGCTGACCAGCTCCGGCCCGTTCTCACCGGCCACGCCGAACTGCCCGGACGGGATGAAGCCGCCGCTGTCGTACATGCCCGCAAATCCGGGGAACCCGCCCGGCGGCAGGGATACACCGCCACCCGTTTTTACAGTTGCCGGGCGCGGCAACTGCGGCCCGCCGGTCTTATCACCGCCCGGCTTAAGAAAGTCCGGCAGGTAGCCGGTCAGTGACGACAGCTTGTTTTTAATGGCGTCCCACTTTTGGCTGATACCCGCCATCAGTCCGTCAATCATCTGTGAACCGGCCTCCTGAAAACGCGCGGGCAGGGCCTTCGCGTCGGCGACAATCTCACCCCACTTAGTGCTGATGTAGGTGCGGATCGCAGTCCAGACGCTGCTGACCTTTGTGCTGATAGCGTCCCAGATAGCGGCAAGTTTCGGCCCCAGCGTGTCCCAGTTCTGCCAGATAAGCAGTGCCCCGGTGGCAATCAGCCCGATAACGGCCAGAATCGGGTTTGCCATCATCAGCCGTCCCAGCCACAGCACGCCGTTCCCCACGATCCCGATGGCACTTTTGATCAGCCCGAAGGAGCCGAATGCTTTAATACCTAACACGCTGAAGCTGAGCCTCAGCAGCGCAAGCGGTCCAAGCACTGCCGCCATGCCGATCATGAGCGTACCCAGCGCAATCACCACCACCGATACAACCGCCGCTGCCTTCACGAACGTGCCCGCCAGTTCCTTGTTGTTTTCCACCCAGCTGCGGGTCACACCGGTGACTTTCTTCACCATATCCATGATGTCCATCAGCGGCGTGCGCAGTGAATCGCCCAGGCCGCTCATGGTGTTGGATACGCCGGTTTTGGTCAGCATCCACTGTGCAGAAAGCGAGTCTTTATTGATGTCCGACTCTTTCTGCATCGAACCTTTTGCAGCATCTCCCTGTGTCAGTGCCAGCTGCCTGCGAAGCTCCGGCATGTTATTGACAAGCTTTGCCGCTGCAGGGCCGAACTCTTTGCCAAAGAGCATCGTCAGCGCGGGCACTCTCTTGCTGTCCGGCAGTTCTTTAACCTTTTCCAGAACGCGCATGATGGTGCCCATCGCATCCGTGGTCATCTGCTTTTCAATCTTTGCCGGGTCCAGTTTCAGCAGGTCCATGCCGTCCATAAACCGGTTGCTCTGCATCGTGGCTATAGACAGCTCGCGTACCATGGCATTAGCGGAACTGGCCGCAATCTCAGAGGTGGCGCCCAGCGTCAGGAATGTTGAACCCAGCGCCGCTACCTGTCGGAAGTTCATCCTGTCGGCCACGCCACCCATACGCTGTAGCACATCAATGATGTCCGCCCCTTTGGACATGGCGTTATCGTCCAGGTAGTTCAGCGCGTCGCCCAGCTGCTCGATATTGCGCGTGGGGATTTTGTACAGCTGCGCAATCTTGCCAAGCCCTTCGGCCAGCTCACCGGCGGGCAGCTCAAACGCGGTCGAGGCCTTCGCCGCCGTGGTGGCAAAGGCCATCAGGTCGCGTTTCTGGTCCTCATAGGAGTCGTTCTGGTTCGTCACGCCCATGCGCGCGCCGCCCTCAACCAGCGCGGCGTAGTCAATTGCGCCGTTTTCCATCGGCAGCTGCTCACTGGCGGCTTTGATGGCGGCCTGCATGTCATAGAACTGTTTTGTGCGGTTTCCTTTATAGTCGCGCAGTCCGTTAACCTGCTTTGCCACGCCCTTCATGGCGTCTTCCATTGCCGCTGATGCATGCACGGCAGCAGCAACCGGCGCAACCATCGCCAGCCCGGCGGCAGACGTTGCCGCTCCGGCACCGGCCACGCGATCGCGCACCTCAAGCGATCGGGAATATCGCTCACGTACCGCGCTCAGCTTTGCCTGCCGTTCTCCCAGCTTTTTAAGCGACTGCTGCTGCCGGTCAATGGCGGCGCGGGCCTCGTCAGACTGACTTTTAAGTTCGCGCTGTGCCTGGCTCAGTTTCTTCGTGTCGATACCGGCAGCGCCCAGCGCCTCACGCTGACGCTGCACCGACAGGCGCAGCCCGTTGTAAGTCTGCTGCAGCTGGCTGGCGCGGTTTTTTGCCTGCTCCAGCACGCGGGCCTGTGCAGCTGTGGGCCTGTTTGTTTCTGTAAACTGCACGGCCAGCCGCGCCGCTTCTTCGCGGGCGGCTTTAAGGTTATTGGCAGTGATGGCAAGCTGTGAGCGGGTCTTGCGGAAGCCGTCAATGCGCCCGGCCTGCGCGTCCAGCTCTTTAAGGGTGTTGCGGGTATCTCGCAGCGTACCAGCCAGCTCCCGTGTGCTGTCGCGGGCGCTGCGGAAGGGGCGCGTCAGCTTATCGACTGCGCCCAGCACGACCTGCAAACGCAGATTTTTATCACTCATCGCTGGCCCTGTGTCGCAGGATTGCTTTGTACCGCCACTCCAGAACTTCCGTCAGCGTCATGAACTCGGTAACGGAGGGCGGCCAGTGAAAGACGGTAGCGATATCCGCCACCAGATCGTCTACCGTCAGGCCGTCGCTAAATCCGACAGGACCGACTTCTTCAGCAAAAAAGTGACCAACTCTACAGACAGGCTCACCAGATCGGCGGGGTCCATTTCGTTGATTTCCGCCGTGGTCAGGGCCGGGGTTGTGATACGCGGCAGCACGGTGATCAGTGCGTTCACGTCCATGTCCAGCAGCGCCTGCAGGCGGGTGCCGCGCAGCGCACCGGACTGCGGCTTGCGCACGGTGACGGAGGTGATTTCGGTTTTGCCGCGCAGGATCGGGGTATCCAGCTCGACGACTTTTTCATTTGGAGCGGTTTTATCAGTCATGATGCTTTTCCGTTAAAAAGAGAGATAAGCGGCAGGCGCGCGGCCTGCCGGTGTGATTACAGGCCCAGCGCGTTGCGGTGCGCTTCCATCAGGTCCTTACCATCCACGATGTGGATCATGTTCACGATGTCGATCTCGTAAACCACTTCGCCGTTAATGGTCAGCTTTGCGTAGCTGTTGGTTGCGGACACTTTGGTGGTGCTGGATTCACCGGTTTTCCATTCGCCGGAGTCCAGCTCCTTATAGCGTCCGCGCGTGACCAGCTCTACCGCCTGCACTTCGCCGGTATCGTCGCGCTGAATGGAGCCGGTAAAGCGCAGCTGGATGCCGTCCACGGTTTCGGTGCCAAGCTGCTTAAACAGCAGCGCTTCAGTGCCGCCTACGGTGAACTCCGTATCCAGCGCACCGTCGTCCAGGCCCATGTCGATGTCCACCGCACCGGCCATGCCACCGCCGCGATATTTTTCGAACTTACGGGTGACTTTCGGCAGCGTCACGGACTCAACCAGCCCCTGCCAGTTGTTGCCTGCGTTGAACACGTTCAGGTGCTTGAGTTTGCGGGGTAATGCCATCTTTCAGTCTCCTTATGCGCTGACGCGGCTGCTGAAATCGACCAGGTACTGGTCAGTGATGCGCTGACGCAGCAGCAGGTTTTCCAGTGGCGGCACCGGCGTGTAGTCGTAATCGATCAGTAGCTTGCCTGCCTTGAGCGTGTCTTTATCGTTCACGCTCTCGTCCAGCCAGCAGTCCGCGCCAATCAGATAGCCCTGATTCACCAGGCTGCGCAGCTTCGCGCGGATGCTCTCGATGATGTCACGGGCCAGTGACGGGTTCAGCGCGCCGTCAACGGACCACATCTGCGCTTCAGCCATCGTGTCCATGAGCACCTGCGCCGTGCGGGTGTAACACTCAAACTGAAAGAGCGCGTCATCACTGAGGCAGCGGGAACCCCAGAAGCGGAAGCCGTCTTTGCGGATCAGCGTGGTCACGTCGTTCTGGTTCAGCAGGCCCGCATCAGTGGCCGGATCCTGCAGGTCCCAGAAGACGTCTTTAGAAATGCCGGTGACGCCGTTCACGCCCACGTTTGACAGGGATTTATGCCAGCCGGTCTGCTCGTCGATTTTGGCACGCAGGCCCAGCGCGCGGGCGGTGGCGTAGGCCGTTGCGTCCGCCTTCAGCGCGGTGTCAAAACTGATGAAGTCAGGCCAGATCAGCATCCCTTCGCGCTGGCTGAAGTTGCTGCGGTAGGCAATCGCCTCTTCAACGCTTTTGCAGCCATACGCGGACAGGTAGGCAAAGCCGCGCAGGCTCTGCGCCACGCTCAGCAGCTCGGTGGCGACGGCTTTTGTGTCGTGCCCCGGCACGCCCAGAATGCGGGGCTTTACGCCGCACACGGACTGCGCGGCCAGCAGCGCCTTCATGCCGGTGCGCTGGCCGTCCGTCACGCCGCCGATGATGTTAGCTGTGGTTTCCGCTTCAGTTTCGCCCTGCGGCACGCGCACAACGACGGTGACGGGTTTCGACTGGTCCGCGATGGCGTCCAGTGAACGGGCCAGCGTGCCGGACTCCCCGGCCTTGCCGCTGGCGGTGAGTACGTCGGTTAACAGCACCGGACGATTAAGCGGGAAGGTGGCCGCGTCGGCGTCGTCGCCGGTGCAGACCAGCCCGACAATCGCGGTGCTGACGGTGGTGATGGTTCGGGTGCCCTCGTTGATTTCCTCAACGCGCACGCCGTGGTGATAATCCTGTGCCATGTGGCGGTTCTCCTGTGAAGGGGTTCCGCTATGGTCTATGGTCCGCTATGACGGGGCACGCGCTGGCTGTTGTGCCATACCTGACACAACAGGCGCGCCGTTTTCACGCAGGGTTTTCTGTTCCGGGGCGGGGATATAGCGGTAAAGCGTCTTCACTGACACGTCCAGCACCAGTGACACCTGCAGCAGCGTTGCGCCCTGCGCCAGCATCCGCCGGGCACGCTCCACCGTTTCCGGCGTCATCTTCCGCCGCCTGCCGCCGATGCGCCCTTTATCACGCGCAGCGGCCAGCCCGGCACGGGTGCGCTCTACGATCAGCTCGCGTTCCATTTCCGCCAGGGCACCCATAACATGGAAGAAAAACCGGCCCATTGGCGTACTGGTATCAATGCTGTCGGTAAGACTGCGAAAATTTACGCCCCGTTCCCGCAGCTCTTCAGTCAGCATGACCAGATGGCGCATACTTCTGCCGAGCCGGTCCAGCTTCCACACAACCAGTGTGTCGCCCGCCTGCAGGCATCGCAGCGCCTTCTTCAGCCCCGGCCTGTCACTGGTTTTCCCGCTTATCCTGTCCTCGAAAATCAGCTCACAATCTGCGCTCTGCAGCGCAATCCGCTGTAAGTCCGTGTTCTGGTCATTTGTTGACACCCTGATGTAGCCAATCAGCACGCTGAGTTCTCCGCAAATGGCCGCAAGTGTGCCAGCGCGGCGCGGCGCAGGGCCAGGCGTTTGTTTCTCAAAAACCTCGGTTTAACAGAAAAGTTTTCCGGCAGGCTTTTGCGCACTGTAGTGATGACCGTTTCCGGCAATTACACGCCCGATCCGGCTGCTACAAAAGTGCGTGGTCAGATAGTCGGTGCCGGTGCCAGTGGAAGCAGCCCCGCTGCGGTTAATTCTGCCTCGTATACTGCTGCTGGCGGCGGCGGTGGCGGTGGCGGTTTTGTGGAGTTTGAAATTGATCTGACTAAAGCGAAGGTTGACAGTGTTCCTGTCACCATTGGTCTGGGCGGTGCAGCAGTAACCGGATCGGAAGGTATCAAAGGCGGCACTACATGGTTCGGTACCAAAATTTCTGCATCAGGTGGTAATACAGGCTCGTTAGCAACACGCCCGCGTGCTGATTATTCAAACACGGTCAGTTCACTAATGGTGATTCCCGGCCTGCCAGGTTTCGGAGAATTTAAAGAGACTGCGACCGGGTACAGGCTTATCCGTAAGGCTAACGGTAATTATGGCGGCTGGGGTTATCTGGGTACGCAGGGCCAGTTAGGCGGTTGCGGTGGTGCCAGCGCTCTGGCAGGCGAAACATCTGCAACGGGTAATAAAGGTAGCGGTGCGAACGGTGGTGATGCTGGTTATGGGGCCGGGGGAAGCGGAACCTGTAACCTTTATGACGAGACTAAACCGGATGCTGCAGTATACAGTGCCAAACCATCCGGCACAGGGGCTAATGGCGTTGCAATCTTTTACGAGTACGCATAATGAATAAACAATATTCAGTAATTAAAACAGGTGGTTACCTTGTTGAAAACACAATTGCCGCACCTTCTGGCTTTACAATCAAGGGCTGCTATTTGATAGAAATCGGTCAAGACAATGCCGCGCAGCCGGGGGCTTTTTATAATCCTGATGATGGCCGTTTTTATGGCGATGCGAAATATCAGACCGATTATAAAGAATTCAGACTGCCATAAAATTAGCCCGCGTATGCGGGCTTTGTTCACTGCGGCCTGACCGGCCATGTAATATCTGGAGCCTTACTGGTATCAATCCGGCTGAGTGCCACCCGGTAACGCTTCCATTCTGCCAGGCGGGCTATCTCAGCATCTGTTGCAATGCTGATATCGACCGCATCCTGAAGCGGCGCGATTGTCCGGTTTGCCACATCCATTTCAGCGCTAAGCCTGCTGCTGGCAATAAGTACTGCGTTATCAGCTTCTATAGCCGGGGCGCTAAACACGCCGTCACTGTAGCGATAATTTACATCGGGCTGTTCGGATAGCGCAGTAATATCCACCCATACCAGTGACGGATGATAGAGTTTTTCAGGCTTCACATTCAGCGAGACGATTTCAGCAACGCACTGATTTTCAATCCGGGCATAAGTTTTCATCAGCTGAACTCCTCAATGTAAATAATCCCGTTTGAACCATAATTGCCAATATATGGTGTTGAGCGAATATTACCGCCGCCGCCTGAACCAAATGTCGCCTGAGCACCTGACGTGGTTCCCTCTGCACTACGCGGGCCGCCTCCCCAATAGCTGACACCACCATCACCCGATCCGCCCCGGTAGGGGTTAGATGAGGCGCTGACCACGCCGGGCGCATCGCTGCCGTCTCCTCCCTGAATATTCAGATCGCCACCCACGGCCAGGCCGCCACCACCACCGGCATCACCGGCAGAGTTTCCACCGTTTGCGGCTGTCAGCTGACCGTTGAACGTGCTGCTGGTTGACGATTTTGTTTCATTACTGCCCTGACCAACAACACCCGCATAGGTTTTAGAATCATCAATGTCCAGCGTTGCGATCACCGTACCGCCAGCGCCACCGCCGCCACCGCGCGCGCGGTAGTTATCGCCCCAGCCCAGAAACCCATAACCGCGCCCGCCGCCACCGGTGACGATGATTCGGGCGCGTTTAGTACCGGGTGTAGGTTTGTAGCTGATAGCGCCCGGCGTGGTAAAAATCTGGCGGCCAATAAAACGCCCGGAAAACTTTTCTGTTAAACCGAGGTTTTTGAGAAGGTCAGCAACCAGCCCGGCGTCTTTGATTTCTGCCAGGGCGCTTGCGACCTGCAGATACTGGCTGTGTGGGTTTTTAGCATCGGTGTGAGTTTTCATTACGCTGTCAGCGTAGGCTTTCACCTCGATCACAGCATCATCAACATATTTACGCGTTGCCAGCACCACGGACGGGTCAATCTTAAGGGTTATGGCGTCGGTGCTGTTGATGATCAGAATCATGCGAACGGTCTGCGTGCGACCGCTGCCTTCCTGCAGCGCGGGCTTGTAAGTTTCCGGCGTGTTGCACACCGCAATCAGCGTGCCGTCGGCATCAAAGAGTCCCATTTCTCTGATCCAAAATCCTCCCGACGTTTCGGGGATCACCTGTTCGGCAATCATCTGGCTGGCGTTGGCTGGGTCAATGCTCAGCGTATTGATGGCGGCGCGGCGCACCTCGTTAACCAGCTTCGTCTGGCTGGCGTTCGGTGTCGGCAAGGTGCCGCCGCCGTCGCCCACGGCCATCTGCGTGATATTCAGTTTTGTACCGAGTGCAGCGGCGTTGGCAATCTTCGACGCGCCCAGGTTGGTTACGATTGCATAGTATTTTTGTGTCATGGTCCCACTTCCATCAGGTCAATAACGTGAACCGCCGCGCCGCCATAAACTGCGCCGCTGACGGAAATAATTTCCGGGGTATACGGATAAACGGTCAGGTCATCACCGTCATAGCTGGCCGCCGCTATAAGCGTTTCACCGCTGACCTGCAGGTTTATCGACATTCCCAGCAGGTGACGGCTGCAGGGTTTTGCATCGCTGATCAGCCGCTCAAGTTCCTGATAGGTTTCTTCGGTTATGCCCTGGTCCTGCACACCGATGTCCAGCCGGAACGTGCCGGGTGCTTCACCATTTTTCCACCACTCAACAACCCGGATCAGGAAGCCGAACGGCTCCACCACGCGACGGATGGCGCTGATAGTGCCCTTATGCTGATGGATGTAAAACGCATCGCTCACCACCTGCCGCTTGACGCTCTCCGCCCAGCTTTCGTCCCAGCGATCCACTGAAAACGCCCAGGCCAGATAAGGCAGAAAACTCACCGGACAGGTGGCCGGGTTCCACAGGTCGCGCAGCGGCACGTTCAGCCCGGAAATACCGCTACATGCCTGCGCTAAACGGCGCTCCAGCGCAGACGAACCGGGTGGCATCAGGCTGCTGTTGCTCATGTCACCCCCTGATCGCCCGCCACGGACACATCCGTGCCGGTGCAGTAACCCGCCTGCGTGCGGTCCATGATGATGTCCGCCGCCGGTTCGGTGATTTCCACCCAGTCCACACCGGCCACGCGCATCACCGCCCCGTAGGACTCTCGCCGCACGCTGCGCCCCAGCTTTTTCTGCTCGGTAAGATAACTCGCCAGCCTTGCGTTCGCCGCCTCAAGGCAGGGACCAGCGGCCACGCCGTCGAACAGGTGCAGCCTGGCCTTCACGCTGTAACTGCGGATGGCCGCGCCCTGAACCGTCACGCGGTCGGCTACCGGGCGCACACTGTCGGCGCTCAGCGCGGTGTTCACTGTGGTCAGCAAATCCTCCGACGCCGTGCCGTCACCTTCACGGCTCAGGACGGTGATCAGCACCGTCGCCGGTGACGGGCTGATCGCGGACACGTCCTGAACCCTGCCATCAGCGCTTTTTGCGTGAAACTCATATGCGCCCGTCGGTCCGGCCACGCTCAGCCCCTCAAACGCCTCCGGCACGCGCACGCGCAGCGCGTCGTCCGACTCCATCACCGCATCCACCGGCGGAACGGCGTCAGGATTCGCAGGCGTAATGGTCAGCCGCTTCACGTTATTGCGGGCGGCCTGCTGGTCCAGATCGCTGCCGATGGCGTAGGCCACCATTACCGCCTGCGCCGCCTCATTGATGCGCTGGCGCAACAGGATTTCGCGGTAGGTGTTTTCCTGCAGGCTTTTCACAATCGGCTCAGACTCCAGCGCCAGCACGCGGCGCATAGCGGCCTGTTCATCCGCCGGATAAAGTGCAACCAGCGCCTCTTTGCGATCAGCCAGCAGCGATTCAAAGTCCGGCACCTCAATAATCTGCGGTGCGGGCAGCTGGGACAGGTCAATTACCGCCACTTTTCACCCCCGTTGGTACAGACATAGCAACCGGCGAACCGTCATCCCGCTGGCCGGTCAGCTCAACCACCATAGAGCCGTCAAAGTCGCTGGTAAGGTTTACAGTGCTCAGCCTCACGCGAGGTTCCCAGCGGCTGATGGCGACATACACCGCCGCCATGACCTGCAGGCGGATCACGTCGTTCTGTGGCTGGTCAATCAGCACCGACAGCAGCGAACCGTAATCACGCCGGGCGATGCGGCTGCCTTCCGGGGTGATCAGGATGTCGCGCACGCTCTGCCGGATGTGATCGATATCGGTAATGGCTTTGCCGTTATCACGGTTCATGCCGAGATACATCACTGCGGGCCTCCTGACATATCGCCGCCACTCTTTACTTTGTTGTGTAAATGCTTATCAGCAATTACACCGTTAGAACTCATTGAACCGCCGCCGTGGGTCACATCACCGTTCATCGTGGTGTCACCGTTAATCCGTGTCTGGCTGGCCTCTATCCCCAGCGCATCGGTGATCAGCTGAATGCCGTCTGCCGCTTCAATGCGCACGCTTTTGATGTTTTTTATTAGCAGTTGGCCGGTTTCCGGCTCGTACTGAAACCAGCCGCCATCCTTAAACACGGTGGTGGTGCCGTCTTCCGAGTAGTCGGGCGGCGGAAAGGCTTCGGAATAAACGGCGGGTAGCGCAAAGGCAGTTTCAAGATTGCCGCCCAGGCTCAGCAGCACAACCTGTTCCCCCACGGTAGGTTGCCACCATGTGCGTGTATTACCGGCGCGCAGGGTGAGCCAGTTGATCCAGTTGGTTTCGAGGTCGCCCGTTTTCACCCGGCACAGCCAGTTCACCGGGTCCACTTCGGACACAATGCCGGTGCGGATCAGATTGGTGATAAGGCGCATGATTTCTGACAGTTGTGAGTTCATAGCGCTAGTATTAACATCATCATGATTTTATCTATTGATAACGATTGTGTGAGCTGTGAGACAATCAAGAAGGAACTTAATGTAATGAATGAGCATGTAAGAAACTACTTGAAGTATTATATTGAAATGAATCAGAAACCTAAGTTTGCGGTAGTTATAAACGGTGAGTGGGGTTCAGGGAAAACATGGCTTGTTGATGATATTTTAAAACCATACGACAAGAAAGAATATGCCATAATTAAAGTGAGTTTATATGGCCTAACTAACACAGGCCAAATAGATACTGAAATATACAAGAAAGTTCATCCTGTTTTATCTGGTAAAGGGATGTTGATTGCTGGGGCTCTGTCAAAAGCATTACTTAAAGGTACGTTAAAAATAGATTTCAATAGCGATCAGAAAGATGATGCATCTATGAGCCTTGGCATCCCGGAAATAAATTTTGAGAAACTATCAAAGAAACCAGAAGACACCATTTTAATATTTGATGACTTTGAACGATGCGAAATATCTTGGGAGCAATTTTTTGGTTACGTCAATCACTTTACTGAGGAAAGTGGTTGCAAAGCAATAATTATAACCAATGAGGAAAGCGAGAAAATTAAAAAAGATATAAGCAGCTATTTGACATCTAAAGAAAAAGTTGTAGGGCAGACATTGAAAGTAAAAGCCGATACTAATTCTGCGCTTTTAAGCTTTGCTGGCAATCATTCTACACCTTTATTTAAAGGCTTTATGCAGAGCAAGGGCTCTATATTATTGAGCACCATAGATATAGCCAAGTCTAATAACTTAAGACTGCTTAGGAAGTTCATTTTAGACTTTGAAAAGCTTTACAATGCCATCCCTTCAGATATTAGAAAGAATGACACTATAATGGAAAGGCTACTTGCAACTTACTTTATATTCTATTTCGAAAAAACATCTAACCATATTAATTTATTCGATGTGGAAAATATTTCGGATAACCTTATCAAGCGAAACGACGGTGCATTCAAAGCTTTGTATGAAAAATATTCCTTTAATACGTTCGGTGATTTAATTCTAAGCGACCCCACTTGGAATGAAATAATTAATAATGGCAATGTTGTGGGTAAAACAATAGAAGAGGAAATTAATTTCCGCTTAACTTCTATGAGTTCTCAAGAGGCAAACTGGGTTAAGCTCTGGGAATTTACCGTGTTAAAGGATGATGAATTTGCAAGATTGTACAAGCAAGTATTTTCAGAATTAGAGTCTTTGTCTTTCACTAATATTAATATTGTCAAACATATAGTTGGTATGATGGAACACTTTAATAAAATAGCACTTATTGATGCCGATATGAATAAAGTTTTAGCCTTATCTAAGAAATGCATTGATAAGATGGTTGAATCAGGAGGTGTGGAGTATGAAGACCACGCGCACCCTCAATATCGTTACAATGAGTCTTGGGGAGGGCTTGGCTTCTTTGAACGAGATAGCTTGGCTTTTAAGGATATTTGCAACTATGTAAAACTTGTTCAGCAGAAAGCTTTAGAAGCTGAACTCGTGAACGCATCTAAAAAGCTAGTTGAATTTATTAGAAATGATGACAAGGATTATTTCCTTCTTCTTAATTACAACGATCGTGGAATAAAATCTTACCATGATAAACCAATGCTGGCGTTTATTGACTGCGATGAATTAACGAAAGCTTTTCTAGCTTGTAGAAGTAAAAGTACGATAAGCTATGCTTTTAAAGAAAGATATGCTTACCAGCATTCTTCTAAAGAGTTAATATCTGAAATACCTGTATTTTCATCATTTGTAAAAAACATTAAGAAAATAGCAGATGAAAAATCAATGCCTTTATTATCCTATAATATTAAAGATAGTCTCGAAAGATATTTAGAGCCTTCTCTTTCACAACTCAAGCAGCTAGCTGACATCCCGACGTGAATTTTTTGAATGCGCTGTTTAGTTTAGCCAGCGCATCAGGGTTTCGCGCATTAAATTTTCAACCTCGCCATTAACGCCCAGCAGCGGACGTTCCGCATATTTCACCATCGGGCCGCGACGGCTTACCCGGTCCCGCAGGCCGTAGTGGTGAACGCGGGCCAGCTTCTGCACCCCCGGAATAAAGGCAACTTCAGCGGCGTCTGCATTCGCATGCGCCTTCAGGTATTTCGCCGTTTTCAGCTTCGCAAACATGCCGCGACGGATGCGGCCCTTTTTGCTGCGGGCACTGACGCGGCGCGGCTCCCATGCGGTGCCGTCCGGGCAATGCTGCGCGGTGATGTTCGCCTGCTGAATTCGTCGCACGTCGCGCGCCACCTCGCGCAGCATCTTTTTCCGGGCCGCCGGTTCCAGCTGTGACAACAGCGCCGCCAGCCAGGCATCCACTTCATGCAGTTCAGCCACGTTTCACCGCCCAGAATTCCTCCGGCACGTCCGGCTCCGGCACTGCCTCAATGTGTGCCTTCCCGTCCTCAATAGTCGCTATCACGCGCTCGGTCAGCTTCAGGTACATGCTGATATCGCAGCGGTCATTCCCCAGAATATCCACCTCAAAAGCAAACAGCCTTTCGCGCGCCTCACTGTTCTGCAGCGCATCGGGCTGGTTTTCCTGCAGCCACAAAAGCACCGGGGCCATCAGCAGATTCTGGTCGCCGGTGAAGTCGGTGATCACCACGTTCAGGGTGTAGCGATACTCCCACGACAGGGACGCGGCGGACGTGGCGACCAGCTGGCCGCTGTCCACGAACAGGTGCAGGCGGTCCGGGTTTTCGGCCACGTAAGGGACCGACTTATTCAGGGCGCTGCGTAAGGACTGCGGCTTGTTCATCGTCTTTTTCCTGACAGCTGATGATGATATCGACCTTACCGGCACACGCCGCCCAGGCGGCCTCCGTCTCGTCCAGCAGGGTCAGAAGGTCGCCGTTAGTGCGCGGCGCTGCCGGGTCCAGCTGGCAGCGGGTGATTTTCGGACAGCCACTCACGGTAAGATTCACCTCCTGCGAGGGCCGGTCGCTGGCGCAGCCGGACAAAAGGATCAGGCAAAGCGGTATCGCTCCAGCGGCGAAGGTCTTCATTTTCACGTTTTAGTTCCTCAATCTTTCGCTGCCGGTCGCGCAGCAGCTGGCTGTTGCGTTCAGCGGCGGCGTAAAGCTGCGTCTGCGCCTGGCTGCTTGTCTGCGTCAGGATGTTCAGGGCAATCAGCTGGCTGTTTTTCTGGCTCAGCTTTTTTCGCTGAGTTTCAATGACTGCCTCATGCGCGTGAATCTTCTGATAGGCGTTGTGCAGGTTCCACGACTGCCAAAACACAATTCCCAGAAAAAAAAGAACCATCACGATGATGTTCTTCATGTGCTCAGACTCCCTTAAGGCACCATGCCAGTTCACGTCCGCGCCGGTTATCCAGCCCCTGATTAAATACGCCTTTCACGTACACCCAGCGCGGCAGCTGATAACACGCCTCGCGCCATTTACCCTTTTTCAGCAGCGCCACCATCGCTGAGCCGCACACGTTGCCGGTTCCGACGTTGAACGCCAGCGACACCAGCGCGTCATAAACCTGCTGCGGCATGGAAACCGCCACGCAGCGCGCCAGTGCCGCCTCAGTGCGTAACACGTTGGTGATGAAATTCCCCGCCGCCTGCCGTTCCGTGATGGACTTACCCGGCACCACGCCGGACGTGTTACCAATGCCGTCGGTCCACTTTCCCGCGCTGCACTGGTACGGCTGCAGGCGGCAGCCCTCATAGTCGGCAATCAGCCTCAGCCCCTCCACGGAGGTGTGAAGCAGCTGAAAGCCGGGCATCGTGGCGGCCAGCGCCAGCACCACGCCCACGGCGCAGCGTTTAACGGTCTGCAGATTCATATTCACTCCGCGTAATGCGCCCGCTTGCCAGGAGCTGGTAGGTTTTGTGTTTGTAGTACCAGCTGATTAGCGCCATCAGCAGGCCGATAAGCACACCGGCCACGGTAGACATGTCCTTCAGGTCCATGCCGCCCAGCCACGCCATCACCACCGCAATGCACCAGGTTAAAAAGGTGCTGATTTTTTCCCACATGATTCAGTCCCAAAGCTGGATGGCCTGCACGGTGGCCGTCGCTGTCACGTCCGGCAACTCCACCTCCAGTCCGTGCGGTAAGAGGGGGCCGTGCTCCGCCAGCCCCGGATTTGCCTGCAGCACCTGTTCCGTCATGCCCTGCGTGCGCCCGTAGTGACGCCAGCAGAGTACGTCCACCGTGTCATACTGCTGCGCACGTACTTTCATCAGATAAGCTCCACGGTGCAGTGCGGCATGTCCTGCACGCGGCTGATGGCCCAGCGCGCATCGCGCCAGAGATCGCCGCTGGCATCATTCAGTTCTTCGCCGCGCTTCACGGCGGAGGCGGTGGCGTCAAAGTCCTGATAGCGCTCGTTCAGCACCGCGCGCGTCCAGCACCACACCGCATTTTCATAATGATGCAGCCGCACACTCACACCGGCCAGACGCTCCGCCGGAACGTCGGCCAGGCCGTTATGACCGGCCAGCTCCTGCCGCTCACGCCACGGGTAAAGCTCCGTGTTAACCTCCGCCATCGCGGTCAGTACCACCTGACGCAGACGCTCTGGCGTCACGGTGCCGTCAACGCGCATGACGCTGCGGAACTTCGCCAGATCAACGTCGGGCCAGAATGAATTGTTGGGGATGATGTCCGGCGTTCCCGTCGCCTTCTGTGGCGCGATAAATTCCATTGCTCTGTTACTCCTGAATAGGTGGGCGGTGGACGGGGTTTTGATGCGGCGCTGCCTGTCGCCACCCCGTGCCGCCCCGCGCGTGGGCACGTCCGGTTATCAGCTGGCGTTACGGATTTTCCGCTCCAGCTGCTCAATGTCTTTTTTAACGCCGCATTTCTCGTCCAGCTGCAGGGCGCGCTTCAGATGGTTCAGCGCGGACGCCGGGCTGCTTTCCGTCAGCACCCACCCAATGGACTTGTGCAGACGGGCGCGTGACTGATCGGGCATGTCGTGCGCGTCCACAACTTCCAGCGCCTCCAGCAGCAGGGCCGGATCAAACGGCGTCTGCGCCAGAATGGCGGCCTTTGCCGCGTCGGCAATTTCTTCGGCCAGCACCGTCGCCGTGGTGCGTTGTCCCAGCGGCATCGCCCAGCCGTGCTTCAGTGCGTGGCGGCCAATCGCCAGCGCACCGGCATAGTCACCGGCGTCAACGCGCCACAGCATCACGTACATCAGCACGTCGTCCTGCTGCGCGCCGTCCGCGCTCAGCACGCCCTCAGCCCAGGCGGCGTACTTCGGCAGCACCTCCACCTTGATTTCAGCTTTTCGGACGTTGGACTGAATGCCCTTGAGGCGGCGGCGGTCTTCGTTCAGCTGCAGCAGCATCAGGTCATAGCCCTTTGTGCTGCGGCCACTGCCGCCCGACCGGGCGGCCTCCTGTGCCTGAATAAAGCGCGTATGCGCGCGGAAGGGGTTAGTCACGGGTTACGCTCCGTCTTTGCTGCCATCACCGGCATCACCGGTCTGCGTGGTGTCCGCGCTGGCGGCTGAACTGCCCGCGCCGGTCATTGTCTTGACCACGCTGGCCGCCACGGCGGCGATGCGTGCAATTTCCGCTTCGCTCATTTCGCCCGGCTCTTTTTCCGGCTCCTGCTCCAGCAGCTCGATGTTTTCCACCAGGCAGGTGCAGTCGTAGTCCTCGACCACGTAAGCCTCGTTGACCGACTCAAGGTTTTCGATGCGGTCACGTTTCGGGTTGTCGATGATCGAGCGGCGGCGCGTTTCTTCCTGCCAGTAGATAGACAGGTTATCCAGGCGGGTGATCAGCAGCGCATTCGCCGGGAAGTACGGCGCACGGACTGCCTGCAGGCCGCCGATGCGCTTCTGGCTGATGATCAGATCAGCGGCCAGTGCTTCGGTGTTGGGCTGGCTCTGATTGACCAGCGGGAAATACTTATCAGCCAGCAGCTGGCGTCCGCAGATAACCACCAGTTCGGTGTCGTCCTGATACTGCACGCCGATTTTTTCCGATACCGCACCCATCACCACCGCGTCCAGGTTACGGAACAGGCCATTTTTACCCACGGTGATTTTGTCCGACACCACCTTGCCGTCGTCACCGATGTGCTGACCCAGCACCTGCGACGGTTTTTCCTGGCGGATTTTCTCCAGCCAGCCGATATTCACATCCTGCAGCAGCGGGTTCTGTACGCGGTTAGAGGTTTTCTCACGCTTCAGGCCGTTGAAGCCGATCATGATGCGGTCCAGCGCCTGACGCTTCACGATGGCATCACGGATGCGCACCTGGAAATCGCTGAACTTCGCCCACATGTCCAGCTTTGAATAAGGCAGCGCCGTGTCAAAGTTGGTCTGGGTACATTTGTATCCATCGCCGTCGATGTAGGTCGGATCGGTAGGCTCGCGCTCTTTCTGGGTGGTATCGGTGGTGCCCGCAATGGTGGTGCCGATCCCCAGCCCCAGCCGTTCGCCGTTCTGCTCACTGACCGGCATGATGTTGATGGCCTGCAGAAACGCGGACGATTCCTGAATTTTGCTTTCCAGCGTCTGCGACACGGACGGCTCAATGGTGAATTTGCTGTTCAGCGCGGACAGGTCAATCTTGTTGATTTCTGCCAGCACCGACATATAAGCATTCAGCTTAAAACGGGTAGTATTTTTCATCGTTTCGCTTTCTCTGTTCGTTAAAGGTTTGCCGCCGCTGTATCAGCAGTCGGTGCGCACTTCGCCGCCGCTGCCGTTACCCTGCGTGCGCGGGCGGACCTGCTGACGGCCATCTTCCCGGCTCAGCTGCTGCTGCAGTTCGGTGAAGTCCGCCTGCAGCTGTTCGCGCTTCAGCACTTCCTCACCCAGCGCACTGCTGAAATGTGATTTCAGGCTGTCGGCCTGTTCGCTCAGTGCCGTTTCAATGCGCGTGCTCAGGTCCTGCTGCTCCGTGGCAATCAGCTCAACGGCCTGGTGCACGTCGCTGAAGCGGTCCGCGTCGGTCTGCTGCTGTTTGCTGAACATCGCCTTGATGCGGGTAAACAGGGCGGGCTTTACGTCGGCCACGTCCTCAAACTCAATCAGGGTTTCTTCAGCGGCAGAGAAAACGTTGTCAGGATGCTGCTTGCGGTTTGCCAGCGGGTTCGCCCCGGCGCTGGCGCTGAACTGCAGCATTTCCGTGCCGAGGCTGGCCGGATCGTCTGTCACGGCCAGGCCAATCAGGTAAGCCGCGCCGGTGTCCGCGAACTCCGGGCGGATCTCCATAGAGGTGAAGATTTTCTGCATGGTGCCGGTCAGCGTGACCAGCTCGTCAGTCGGGTTGATCAGGGCATACAGCCCCAGCCTGCCTTTCAGCGGGCCGTCGCTGATTTCTTCTGCGTCCAGTGCTTCCACTACGCCAAAGCGGCGAAACGGACTGTCAGGCGTATAGCCCTTGATGTGCTCCATGTTGATCACGGCGGTGTACAGCTCAGGGCTGTAATTTGCCGCCATCTGCTCAAGCCAGCTGCGCTCGATGGTGCGCCCGTCCGTGGTGGCACCTTCCACCCCGATACGAAAACGCTTTGCTTTCTTTGCCATTGTCCAGGCTCCGGTAAGTAAAACTCTGTGAGGCCCTATGGTTGCGGCGGCAGGGGTATCGAAACAACGCGCGGACGTTGTGCGGGAAACCACACAATGAGGGATGGCGGAAAAGGAAGCGGCGGGGCCGTATTTTGACTGCATGAACATGACACCCGCCCCCGACGACCTCGATCCCCGCAGGCAGGCTTTACTGCTGTACTTTCAGGGATACCGCATCGCCCGCATTGCTGAAATGCTGGGAGAGAAACCCGCAACCGTTCACAGCTGGAAGAAGCGCGACAGGTGGGGCGACTATGGCCCGCTGGATCAGATGCAGCTGACCACCGCCGCACGCTACTGCCAGCTCATCATGAAGGAGCAGAAGGAAGGGAAAGACTTTAAGGAAATCGACCTGCTGGCGCGCCAGTCAGAGCGTCACGCCCGGATCGGTAAATTCAGCAACGGCGGCAATGAAGCGGATCTTAATCCGAACGTGGAGAACCGGAACAAAGGCCCGCGTAAGCCACCTGAAAAGAACCTGTTCAGCGACGAGCAGATTGAGAAGCTGCAGGAGGTTTTCCACGGCTCGATGTTCGGCTATCAGCGCCAGTGGTGGGAAGCCGGAAATAAATATTCGGTCCGCAACCTGCTGAAGTCGCGCCAGATCGGGGCGACCTTCTTTTTTGCCCGCGAGGCGCTGATCGATGCGCTGACCACCGGGCGCAACCAGATTTTTCTTTCGGCCAGCAAGGCGCAGGCGCACGTTTTCAAACAGTACATCATCGAATTTGCCCGCGAGGTGGACGTAGACCTGAAGGGCGACCCGATGACGCTGAGTAACGGCGCGTGCCTGTATTTCTTAGGCACCAACGCCCGCACCGCGCAGAGCTATCACGGCAATCTGTACCTGGATGAATATTTCTGGATCCCGAAGTTTCAGGAACTGCAGAAAGTGGCGTCCGGCATGGCGCTGCACAAGAAGTGGCGCGAAACCTACTTTTCCACGCCTTCCAGCCTCACGCACAGCGCCTATCCGTTCTGGTCCGGTTCACAGTTCAACAAGGGCCGGGTCAAAGCGGACCGGGTTGATATTGACCTCAGCCATCAGTCAGTGGCCGCCGGTCGCCTCTGCGAAGACGGCCAGTTTCGCCAGATTGTCACGGTGGAAGATGCGGTGCGCGGCGGCTGTGACCTGTTTGACCTTGAGCAGCTGCGCACGCGCTACAGCCCGGAGGATTACCAGAACCTGCTGATGTGCGTCTTTATGGACGATCTGGCATCGGTGTTTCAGCTGGCCATGCTGCAGAAGTGCATGGTGGACAGCTGGGAAGTCTGGACCGACTTTGAGGCGCTGGCACTGCGGCCGTTCGGCTGGAAAGAGGTATGGATCGGCTATGACCCGGCGAAGGGAACGCAGAACGGCGACAGTGCCGGATGTGTGGTCATGGCACCGCCTGCCGCGCCGGGCGGTAAGTTCCGCATCCTTGAGCGCCACCAGTGGCGCGGGATGGACTTCCGGGCGCAGGCTGACGCCATCAGGACGCTGACGCAGCAGTATAACGTTACCTATATCGGCATCGACTCCACCGGCGTCGGGCTGGGCGTGTATGAAAACGTCAAAGCGTTTTTCCCGCAGGTGAAGGAGTTTGTTTATAACCCGAACGTGAAAAATGCCCTGGTGCTGAAGGCTTACGACACCATCGCCAGCGGGCGGCTGGAGTTTGACGCCAGCCACCTCGACATCGCGCAGTCCTTCATGTCTATCCGCAAGGCCACCACGGCCAGCGGCAACCGTCCGACCTATGAAACCAGCCGCAGCGAAGAAGTCAGCCACGGCGATTTAGCCTGGGCGACCATGCACGCGCTGGCAAACGAGCCGCTGCAGGGACAGGCGGCACACACGCAGAACATTGTGGAGATTTATTAATGAGCAAACGCAGGAACCGCACCCGCACGCAGCCCGTGCCGCAGCCGGAAAACATGACCAGCGGGGCAGCGTCGGAGGCGTTCACCTTTGGCGACCCAATCCCGGTGCTGGACCGCCGCGAACTGCTGGACTACGTGGAGTGCGTAATCAATGATCGCTGGTATGAACCGCCTGTAAGCGTTGACGGGCTGGCGCGCACGTTCCGCGCCGCCGTGCATCACAGCTCACCCATCAGCGTAAAGTGCAATATTCTGGCGAGTACCTTTATCCCGCATCCGCTACTGAGTCAGCAGGCGTTCAGCCGCTTTGCGCTGGATTACCTGATTTTCGGCAATGCCTACCTGGAGAAGCGGACCAGCCGCCTCGGTAACGCGCTGAAGCTGGAGCCGTCGCTGGCAAAGTTCACCCGGCGCGGCTTCGACCTGGACACGTACTGGTATGCGCACTATGGCATTAACACGGAGCCGTATGAGTTTGCGAAGGGCAGCGTGTTTCACCTGATGGAGCCGGACATCAATCAGGAGATTTATGGTCTGCCGGGCTACCTGTCTGCCATCCCGTCGGCGCTGCTGAATGAGTCGGCTACGCTGTTCCGCCGTAAGTATTACCTTAACGGCAGCCATGCGGGTTTCATCATGTACATGACCGACCCTGCGCAGAGTCAGCAGGACGTGGACAATATCCGCGGCGCCATGAAAAGCGCAAAGGGCCCTGGCAACTTCCGCAACCTGTTTATGTACAGCCCGAACGGGAAAAAGGACGGCATCCAGATAATCCCGCTGTCTGAGGTAGCGGCGAAGGATGAATTCCTGAACATCAAAAACGTTAGCCGCGACGACATGCTGGCCGTGCATCGCGTTCCGCCGCAGCTGATGGGGATAATCCCGAACAACACAGGTGGGTTTGGTGATATTGAGAAAGCAAGTCTTGTATTCGTGCGAAATGAACTAATGCCGCTACAAAAAAGATTTGAAGAACTCAACCATTGGTTAGGTGAGGAAATCATTAAATTTGAAAGCTATAATCTCTCTTAAAATTAATTTATGAAAGAACTATTAAATTGGGGATACACCCCAATTTAATAAATTCCATCAAGCTAGCTTCGCAAATAAACCTCTGCTGCGGATTTGAGTTCGCTTGTATACTTTCCTCTTTTTATCTGGTCATCTGTAGGCCATGTAATAGAGTCAATAATATCTTGGCACTCTTTGAAGTAAGTGACATAGGCATCACTAGTCAATGTTTTCATTAGCTTATCACAGTAGGCTGTCATTTTTCCGGAGTTTGGTGCCGGAGTATCCACAGATTTATTGACCACCCAAGGATATAGCATTGCTATATGCCACCTGAGCTTATTGTACCGGGGTGAAGTTATCTTTCTCCCGTTAATCAAAGTATTGTACTTGTAGCAAATATATGCCGCCGTGTAATATGCTACTTCATTATCATTATCCAGATAACATGTATCTTTATTCTCATGCAATACTTTCTTAACATACATAGCTGCATTGTGAGGTCTTTGCTTAAATACAGATAAGAAACATCTAGCCATTTCAACTATATCAAATATCTTTGTGTTTTTTATAGATTTGTTTCTATACTCACTTTCCCTTCTTTCAAAATATAGTTGTTCCCTTCCTTCGATTCCTCTTTGGATTTCGAAGAACTTTTGTACCATTCTCGCCTTATCTCTTAGAGCGTAAAATGACGAGCTTTCGACTTTAGACTGATTATTAGTAGCTGTTACAATGTCAATTGCCACATCACTTTCATCCGATTGGATAAATTTAACCACCAGTTCCACAGAATCATTTAATAAGGCGTAATGGTTGAATAATGTGTTGGTGGTTTGACAGCCGTTTATTATTTGATAGTTTGCAATATGCATTGTTTTTTTGCTGGGAGTTAATGTCAACTCAGGAGCAATAATGGTTACACCATTATTCAAAACAGCAAACTGCTTCGACTTATCAGATTCGAGAGTTTTTGATATATCTAAATTTACACTGTTCTCCGCGCCAAGAAATGCTCGTACATTCTCATCAAAAACTTCTTCCCGAATGTTTCTGTCATCATCCATTGCCACTTTCTCAATAAACTCTTTAGCTTTAACCGTTGTTATATATGCTTGAGGTATTCCAGGCATTTCATTGATGCCCATGAAGTTTATAAGTTCTAAACTAGTTTCGCTTTTTTGAGTTATTGAGCGCCATAATTTCATTAACTCGCCGCGCCCTAATGGAGTGACATCTATATGGCCAAATAAATCAGCATTACGACAAGTATCTTCTACTAATTTGAATGCGGCCTCTAGTTCTCGTTCCGCAACGTACACACCGCTAGTACAAAAGTTTACTTTCAAATCCGGCAGCTTGTTCCTGACCTTTTTTAAATTGGCAATAATTATATTAAGGATTTCCACTGCAACTTTATTGTATATTCCATTGGGAAGCTTTGGGTCTAAGCTAAATAGATCTTGCAGTCCTAAGTTAAAATTTGAAATTTTTTCTTTCGAAAAGCGCTCACCTGATTTAGCTTGAGTTATAACAATTTCAACTGGGATATTATTTTTATGGCTCTCAAAAGCGGCCACAGCATCTTCAGAAGTTAAAATCAACTCCCCATCTATCAAAATTGTTATTCCATCAATTGATGCATCGTCTTCTTGAGTAGTAACTTCAACAGGATTGAATCGTCCCAAGTAACTTTTAGAAGTTATTACATAGTTGCAGAAGTATTCGAAAAGCTTTGCCTCATCATCTTCAATTTCCAACATTGTAGCTAAGTCATTGATATATTGATTCAATACAGGATGCATAGTTCCTCGCTAAACAGCGTGACATGTGATTTGAGAGATTCTCCTACACTATACATATAGATAATATTATTAAGCAATGCTACTCATTAAGGGTTTGCGCGCGCTCGTAGCCCCGCCACGCCTGCCCGCTTTATGCTGCGGTTTTCATGCAGGTGCATGACATAAACGAAAGCCCGCCATTACTGGCGGGCCGAAGGGTAAACGATCCTTTTGGGATCATGCGGATTCATGCAGCATAGACATGCACTTACCTGCAAAGAGTCAGAACAGGGGCAAGTTGTTATCTGGCTCAGTGATTTTCGGATCGACCGTAACAGGATTGTTTAGCGCCTGCAGATAAAGCAGCCCCTGAGAAAGAGAGACGGGAAAAGAAATCTCAAGCCAGAAAACACCATCATAAGTCCGGCCTAACCAGAAGCCGCCGCCGTTCTCTTTTGGCCGCTGAAAGAAAACTAATCCGCCAGGCCCATAATCAATCAGGCTTTCGCCGCGGTAAACTACCTGGTAATTCGAATCGCTTCCGGCCATAGCCTAACGCCTCGTGGGACTCGTTGTTCAACCTTGCCAGTGCCAAAAATAAATTTTGTCACCAGCAACGTTATCAATATGCCTGACTGCGGACTCACGCTACTCCGCAGCGTAAAAAATCTCATCGTCGGGGACTTTTTCGCAGCTAGAATGAGCTAACTCAGCGATGATACTCATCGCCAGTTTCATGTCAGATTGCTTGCAATTTGCTATAAGCGACACCTCAGCAATGAACTGAACGCAAGCCATCTTACGGTTTATAGGTGCCAAATCTTGAGTGTCCATCTTACCCTCCCTTAACTCTAAAGACTGTATAACCATACAGTAGTAGATGCGTTAAGAAATGTGAAATGTTTTTTCCTTCAATCGGTCCTAATCTGAAAATGAAAACTGCAATTTCCAGTGATCCCAAGCCGTTATTTTGATTGGATAAAGCGTGTACTACCTGCCGTTAGCGGCTTCGCTTATGCCAGCTTTATTAGTTCAGATCCACTGACGCCACTTATCATCTTCCTGCAGCCGTCCGTTCTGGTAAAAAATGCGCATACCTGCACCAGAATTAAGGCTCCCACAGGACAGAAGTAGGTTTATTTCTTTTTCTTCCCCGGTAAATCCTCTCACCTGCAGTTCTGCAACCAGAAGCGCCCGCTGATCATCGTCAATTTCCTGCTTATAACTCTGTTTCTGGCGCGGCTTCACCACCCGGAGACGCGCCAGCAGATCACGGCGCTGTTTTCTAGTCATGTTGTTGAAATCTGTCGGACCATACACAGGTGTTTCGCCCGGCTCTACAGGTTCAACTGATACCGGCTCACCCCCTGAAATGTTTAGTTTTTCATCAGGGGGACAGTTATTGCCACGAGTCCAAGGGGCGCGAGCGCCCTGGTCGGCTGTCGCCTCCTGAACGTCAACTGCCTTACGAACCATTTTCCACTTCGTTGCGTGCGTGCAGATGCGGCCAGCCACTAACGGGGACCAGATGCCATAAATGCGGGTGCCGTGATCGCCGTAAGGGGTTGGCTCGTCGTTAAGTTCGTAAGCAGTTCTGACGATGTGGTGTTTGCGCGGAACCAGTACGCCGCCCTGTTTCATGATGTAGGTGGCAAAGCAGCCCACATCTGCAGCGGCCAGCACAGCGTCCAGCTGCGCGTTTTCAAGCACTGGCGCACGGGCTTTTTTATCGCTCTGATTTCTCAACGCCTGACCGGCAAGCAGGCGTAATTCCCGGTAAGCCTGGCGGCCCGGAATGCCAAAGAAACGGAACTGCTGAACGCGATGAAGTGACGCCCACGCCCCGACGTTCTCTGCGCTGTCACGCAGTGATTTACCTGTTTCTGCACTGATTTCATCAGACAGGCCACGGCCATCAATATTTTTACTGACGTATTTAGCGATATAACTTGTCGGTGAACCTTTGCGCGGGTTGATTAATTCAGCTTTAAAGCGCGGCCCGGTATTGCTGCCAAGCTCTTCACGGTCTTCACGAATGGCGAATTTCCGCAGCAGCGCGGTGACTGAACGGCGCTCTTTTTTGCGCATGAAGCAAAGCAGGTGCCAGTGTACGGTGCCGTCATGATGTGGCTCAGCAACCCGCACGCCATACCAGCGCATACCGGCTTTGTGCATGGCCTTGCGGAAGGCGGCAAACGTATCAACCAGATAATCACTGCTCTGGCGAACGGTGGCCGTGGTCCACTTCGGATTCGGTCTGCCGTTGTTAAGCGTTGCGTGAAAACGTGACGGGCAGGTTATGGTGTAAAACACGGCGCAGTCGCCGCGCATTTCCGCGATAAGCTCCAGCCCTTTAACGCAGGCCATCATTTCATTGCGGCGGTGTGCCGGGTTGCTGTTACTGGCATTCACCACGTCTTCCATATCCAGCGTGTCGCCTTCATTGCTGACCAGCTCATGCGAACGGAAGAACTCCAGAGACTTCCGGCGCTGCTCTCGCTTATGAATCACCGCTTCAAAGCTGACGTAGGGGGACGCTTTTTTGTTGACCAGGCAGACAGCACGCAACTGCTCTTCACGCCATTCACAGCGCAGCTGCCATAACTTGCGATACCACCAGTCCGCGCAGAGCATACGGGCCAGCGAGGGCGGGATCAGATCATAGGGCACGGGCTTGCGACGGCGCTTTTTGCGGCGTAGCTGCTCAAAGGCCGGGGGGATTACGTCCAGGTGCATCGCTTCCGCTGCGACAAGTTCCCATGCCTGGCGGACCTGCTCCGGCGTCACGTCGTCACTGACGAACAGATGGCCGCTGGCCTTATCCAGACACATGCTCATGTGCGCAGCGACCAGTGTAGATAATCGCTTGACCTGATTCTGGTTCATTTCGGATAACGCCAGCAGGCCGTCCAGCCCGTCATGACCGGCCATAAAACGGAATGAGGCTGAAATCTGGCTTTCGCGCACGCGGGCCAGCCTCTCAAGGCAGGGGCGAATGGTTTCGCGCAGGTAGCGGGAATAAGCCTGCAGCCTGCCGAGATTGTGGAAAAACTTAACGCGCTCCATGAGTGGCTTACTGATGTGCGAAGGCTGGGCGCTGACATCGGCCACGATAACCAGATCGGGATTGTGTTGCTGCTGTTCGCGGGCCATCTTTGCCCGGCTGACAATTCTGTCCTGCACAATTTCACGCTGGACAGGATCGCGGGATTCGTTGAAAAAGTAGCGGTCCCAAACCTCATCACTCATTGCCTCACGGCGCAGCTGCTTCTGCTCGTTATCTGCAGCATAAAGACTGATCAGGTTTGAAAGCGCGGACACCGGCGCAACTTCCGCCGGGTCCATCTGTGGATTGATTGCCTTTTTTGGGGCATTCCATGGGTAAGCGTAGATATGGCTCACTCACAAACTCCCAGATAAACACTGCTGCAAACCGACTTGTTGTCCATGGCGGCCAGCATGTCGAACTGGCGACCGCCGCGTGTAGTCAGCGCCCAGTCCCGATAGGTTTCGATACCGTGCGAGGCGAGAGATACTTTGCTGCCGTTTGTTTCAGCTTTTACCGGGTCCAAACCTGAATGAAAAAACGCTGCGTTCCCGCGACGTGAGCACATGGCAACAATCCGTTCCCACTCAGCAACCCGGCTAATCTCTTCTGGCCAGCGGGTGAAAATCTCCGCCAGTTCAGCTTTATTAACGTTGACGCATGGCATGCAACCAACACGGCTGCACCCCTGCTGATAAAGCGGATTTGGCTTGATGCCGTGACGCCGGGCCAGTGCAAACACGTCATCATGTGTCCAGTTGAGAATCGGGCGGTATAGCGACAGACTAGGACCAAGGTCGAATCCTTCCTCCCATTCAGGCAGTGCCGCCCGGCTTGCTGATTCCTGGGCACGAACTCCCTGCCACGTGATGACGTGATTACCTTCAGCAATAAACCGGTCAACTACCTGCTTCTGCATCGGGATCTGTTTAAGCTCGAAAGAGCAGAACTTACGCTGGCTTGAAGGGAATGTGCCTTTCCAGATACATAAATCAAGAAAAGGGATGCCGGTAGGCTTCAGGGCATTCAGCGCCCGACGTACTGTCTGCGCAGCCTCTTCCTCTGTGAATCCTAAATCCCTGACCAGAGAGACAGGCCACTTATCTTTGACGAACGTTCTCTTGTCAGCGATACGCTGTGAGAAGTCAGCCCTGACGCGACGTAGCGGACCGAGCCTGGTTTCAAGGTAATCAAGATATTCGACAGTTTCTGGGTGCTCGTGACCTGTATCAGCGTGTGCGGCCTGAAACTCTACGCCGGACTCAATAGCAAGCAGCCAGTCTGCAAGGCTGTCTTTCCCTCCCGAAACGGTGACAAGGTTTATCATGCCTGGTCCGAAGCAACGAGCATCGATCATGGCTTCACCTCCGCTTCACAGGAGTAATCCGTTCCCGTTGCCACATCAAAGCCCATCCATATCGGTGAGGATTGAGGACGACGTACTGCGATGATTTCAGCCGCCTGCTTCTTCTCGCCCGCAGTCAGGCTGATAGAGCGGGCCGCAGTGACTTTATTCAGACCAAATTCTCGGTAGATACTGCGGGTAAACAGGGTGTCGCTGTTTGAAACAATGATCGGGTTACGCTCAGAGATACCCAGCAGGATGCAGGCCAGCGAGTGCTGATCATCGTCGCTGAACCCATCAGTGTGATAAGCGGTGAATGTGCCGTGATACGGTGGATCGCAGTACACAACATCACCGGCACGGACCATTCCCAATGTTTCGCTATAACCCTGGCATTCAAACGTTGCGCACTGTGCCTTCAGGGCAAAAGCCTCGATTTCGGCCAGCGGGAAATATGGCTGTTTGTAATAGCCGTAAGGATTATTGAATTCGCCGCGTTTGTTATAACGGCAAAGACCACGGTGGCCGTGGCGGTTCAGGTAGAGGAATTGCGCAGCACGTTCCAGCAGTGGCAGCGCCGCATTGAAGTTAAAATCTTTGCGAACCTGATAATAATTTTCTTCAGTTTGATTCTGATTAAAAAGCGATAACGCAACGACAATAAACGGGCGCGTATGCTCTTTAACCTGCCGATAAAGGTTAATCAGATCGAGATTAACATCCGCCACCAGATAAGCCGGGTAATCCGTATTCATCATGACGGCACAGGAACCGGCAAAAGGCTCAACCAGGCGATTACCGGCAGGCAGGTGTTTAACCAGCTCAGGCATCAGGCCGGACTTGCTGCCGGCCCATTTCAGGATGGTTTTCATAACGCTGCCCCTTTGTAATGCACGCTTTTCAGCTCACTGACTTCTTTACAGGTCACGCAGAGGGAAACGCCCGGCAGTGCGCGGCGGCGCAGCTCCGGGATTTCTTCGCCGCAAGACAAACAGAAAAACTCACTCGCCCCTGCCGGGCGGTGAGTCGCGTTAGCCAGATTGCGCGCCAGTTCTTCCTGCACGCGCTGCTGTACCATGTCCATTGAATCAGCCATCAGTGCAGCTCCTGCGCCTGGTTCTCAAAGCGTTCTGCTTCTTTGTCCAGCAGCTCGATGATTTCTGCTGCTGACATTTCCTGCTGGCGGGCATGAATTGCCAGTGCGGCCAGGCGGATAGAAACGGACAGCGCATCATCAGAACGCTGCTCGGTTTTTGCCTTGCTCAGCAGAGCGCTAAGCGCGTCGTCGTCAGCTTTAAAATTAAGGGTCTGGATATTTCGCATTTCTCTTTCTCCTGAATTCGGGCAAAAGAATGCCCGGCGGGTTTACGCCATTTAATTTCGATGTGTTGATTAGTTAGGTAACGTCAGATTCTTGGGAAATAAACTCACGACTGCTTTTAAGTGATTCATTACGCTAATTAGCGCAGTTTTCTCGTCACTCGTCAGTTCACTGAAATCAACGCTGTGACGTTCTTTGCTGATATTTGCCAGGAAGAAAATTGCGCTCAGTGCGCGGCCATTCTGTTCAGCCTGGTGATCGCGCTTATCACGCATATCTGCGATAAAGCGTTTCAGTTCGTGGCTGCAATCGCCGTACATCATGGTACGAAGCGCGGAAATATGATTAAGCGCACTGGCGCGCTGCCCCGCATTCATCTGAACAGTGATACTTTCAGCTTTGTAACCCATGATTCTTTCCTCTTACACGTTAATCCTGCCAGCAGTTCGGCCTGTGAGATTGCCGGGTGCCAGCTCTTACTTGCTTTCGTTTCTATCCATCCATGACCTGATGCTGCTAACTGCTGCGGTGGTGACTGATTTTTTAAAAGCCTTACAAATACCGGCATAATTCACTTTTCCCCTTACTTATTTCTCTTACATTTTCACCACGAAAACGCTCACCATTTACCAATGTAAAAAAGCCACTTCCGTCGCCTGAAATAGACGGGTAATAAAGCGCGACATTTTCAGCATCTACTGACATTTCTTTTCCGCGATAGCGAAAGAAATAGGTAAATTCCTGGCTCATATCCCTAGCTCATGCCTATTGAAGAACCGATTGCACCTGCAATATCTACAGTTGATGCGATGGTAGGATTTGAATGAATACGCGCCTGTACAGCGAGAGCCGCCAGCATCATGCAACGAATGCCGGTATTAGCTGCCTCAACAATCCCGCGACGGCATGAAGTCGTAATGCTGGTGTGATTTGCAGCACTGGCAGCAAGCGTTCCGACCTGCGCGGAGGCGTTGAGCACGTAAGCGGAAAACTTTTCTGCAGCATGTTCATTCACTGGAACGCAAGGCAGACAGTGCAACTGCGCCAGCATCCCATCCATCAGAGTCGCGTCCTCGGTCAGATCAGTCAGTAGCAGCACTTCTGTAACAGTCAGTTGATGCACCTGATCAGGATTCAGCTTGTTGCGAAGCGTCTGCACTTTCATGCCAGCTTGCTGGGCCAGCTCCCGCATATTGTGAGTCAGCGCAAACTTGCGGCAGGCGTCTTCATAGTGGTTATGGGTGGAAGTCTTAAAATCAAACATGGTCATTCCTTTGCTCAACTTAAATAATTAAGTTACTACGCAGCGACATAGCGGCAATTGACACCTTGAGCGAGCAAACGCGCGCGGAAGGCGACCATATTGATGCGTGCAGCACCACCAATTTTTTTACGTGGCATAACAAGCAGATCGCCGTCTTCAACCATCTGCTTCACAGTGCGAAGGCTGTAACCATAAGCCTGTGCGAACTGTTCATAAGTCATCAGGTCGGGGCCGCTAGGTATTGTAATTTGATTGGTCATCGGGGATTATCTCCAGTTGGCAGTATTTACAGTGCATTGGCGTGCATTTTCACTAACGAAGTGGATGATATATTCCAAATGGGTTTGTGTAAACAGATCATATTGGATTATTTGAAGGGTATATGACCGATTACAACAACGATGTTAAGGCCATACTGGAGAGAATCCTTAAATCTTATGGGGTTAGCTCACGCCCAGAGCTAGCGGAACTTCTAAAAATTCCGTTACCTACTATCCAAAATTGGGTGGCTCGCCAGAGTTTACCTGGTGATTACATCATTCAATGCGCATTGGATACGGGGGTAAGTCTTAGATGGCTAGTAAATGGTGAGCTTACAAATGTAAGTTCAGGTGAAGTGGGGCATCCCTCTCTTAAAGGGAAGAAACTTTACGACACTATGCTGGCTAATGGCGGGCGAGCAGTATTAGATCGCATAATGCACGCATATGGTTTTACTATGCAGAAGCAGCTAGGTGACTTGCTTGATATTCCTTCAGCGACGATGAGCGCATGGGTTCGCAGAGATTACTTTCCTGGTGATGTTGTCATTACATGCGCACTTGATACGGGGTTTTCTCTTTCCTGGTTAGCTACTGGCCATGAGGATGAGGCACTACCCACGAGAGATTTAGCTGATCAGCTGATACCATCCATACCTGCGCGAAAACTCTCCGGAGGCACATTAGAGAAACAGGCTGATGTGAGTTTTAATCTTTCTCTTTTTAGCCTTGATTTAACTAACCCCCTCTATATTCAACGCGGCTCCATGTCATGGATCGTGGAAGGGGACGCTCAGACCATTGGTAATGGTGATTGGCTATTAGATATTGATGGAAATAAAGATATTTATACGGTGTCTCGCCTTCCGGGAAATAGGATTAAAGTTACTAACAATTCATCTTCATTTGAATGTGCAGAAAGTGACGTAACGCCTATTGGCTTGGTAATGCTGGCAATATCAAAATGTTTATAGGTAAATCATGGTCGAATTTATTTTATTAATAATAGCGATAGTGAGCGGAATTGCTTCAGCACATTTTAATTGTAAAACCAAAAACATCAGAGTCTTCAAAGCTTTTATGAGTCTTTGCCTTGGTGGGGCAGTGCTGGGAACAATAATGCTTTTTAGTTTTTTAGCCCCTATGTGGGCTTCTTACACAATAGCGGCGTTTTGTATTGTCATCCTAATCAA
The DNA here is from genome assembly GCF_051136265.1 of Candidatus Pantoea rara. Classification (NCBI taxonomy): domain Bacteria; kingdom Pseudomonadati; phylum Pseudomonadota; class Gammaproteobacteria; order Enterobacterales; family Erwiniaceae; genus Pantoea; species Candidatus Pantoea rara. The sequence goes on from NZ_CP194942.1 coordinate 959,173, forward strand.
TAGTATATCTGTATTTAAAAAATCTCTGGTCAGATAACATGTCAATCAAAAAACTTTCGTCTGGCGAATGGCTTGCTGATTTTTATTTAGATGGGCGCGGTAGCCGACGTGTAAGGAAAAGCTTTGCAACGAAAGGCGAAGCGGTAGCCTTCGAAGATTACACGCGTGCGGAGGCCGAAAACAAACCGTGGATAAAAGAGAAGGAGGACCGCCGCAAGCTAAGTGAACTGATTAAGCTTTGGGATTCTCTGCATGGACAGTCACTCAAGGCCGTCAAGTCTCGTAAGGCGAAATTAAATATTGTGTGTGCCGGACTAGGGGACCCGATAGCTTCGCAACTGACGGCAAAAGATTGGGCGCATTATCGTGATCGTCGCCTTAAAGGCGAGATTTCTAACGGCTATCACGATGATGAATCAAAGTGGAAAGTAAGGCCTATAACGGTCAACAGAGAACAAAACTATCTTGCCGCTGTGTTCAATGAGTTGAAGAGGTTAGGTGAATGGTCTTTACCTAACCCACTGGATGGAGTGAGGACGTTCCGGGAAGATGAAAAGGAAATGTCCTGGCTTACCTTAAAGCAGATCGCAGAACTTCTTGATGGTTGCGAGCTTTATGGGAAGCCAGATTTAAAGATGATATGCAAAGTTTGCCTGGCTACTGGTGCGCGCTGGACTGAAGCGGAAACCCTGACCCGTTCACAGCTATCACCTAATAAAATTTCATTCTTTAAAACTAAAGGCGGCAAAAACAGAACGGTTCCTATCCAGCAATGGCTTTATGACGAGCTAAAGGAAAGACAGGGGAGGATGTTTAAGCCATGCTATCAGGACTTCAAGAAGATGCTGGCTACTACAACTATCCAGCTTATAGAAGGCCAGAAAACACATGTTCTCCGGCACACTTTTGCCAGTCATTTTATGATGAATGGTGGCAATATTCTGGTGCTGCAAAGAATACTCGGTCACGCCAACATCCGTGAAACCATGAAGTATGCTCACTTTGCTCCTGACCATTTAGAAGAAGCCGCCGCCCTTAACCCTCTAACTAAAATTAGGACTATATATGAATGATCTAGGTTTGGAGTTTGAACGAAAAAAACCCATCTACAAGAAATTAAAGAAAGGTATTGTGTCAGAATTAACTGAAGTATTAGAGCAAAATAGTATTTCATTATTTAATTTGGAGTCTAGAGTTAAGGATACCCAGTCTTTTATAGATAAGGTAACCAGAAAAGGCTATCAAAATCCATTTACGGAAGTCGAGGACATTTGTGGTGTTAGGCTTATTGCCTATTATGCTTCAGATTTGGACAAAATCCATGAAATAATTCATGATGAATTTAATGTTATCTCAGATAGCGATAAGCAATCAGAGGCTGCTGAAGATCGTTTTGGTTATGCGTCCCGCCACTACATTATAGAAATAAAAAAAGAATGGCTCAACGCTCCTTCATTTAGAGGCGTGCAGGGATTTAAAGCTGAAATTCAAGTGAGAACTATATTAATGCATTCTTGGGCGGCTATAAGTCATAAGTTACTTTATAAACGCGAAAGCGATGTGCCAAAACCGATAAAAAGAAAACTCCATAGGCTAAGCGCTTTAATAGAGTTAGCAGATGAGCAATTTGAAACCATAAAAAATGCAAAGAAATTTTACAATGAAGAAGTAATGAAGAAAGAGGATAATGAAAAGAAAAATATCGAATTAAATGTTGATAATCTTATGTCATTAGTGGAGAAATATTCACCGGGTAGAGAAGTTTACTATCAAGGAATGCATGATTTTTTAGAAGAGATTAAGCCTTTAAATATCTCACTTTGGGACATGGAGCAGTTCATCATTAAAGCACTACCAGTAATAGATTCTTTCGAAGCTTCAGAAGTAGAAAAGAATGATTATGAAGATCATCAGCTATGGAATAGTTTAGGTTATTGCCGAACTGTCCTTAACTTAACTCATGATGAATATTTTGAGAAATTCAGAAAATCAATTCCTTCTAATTTTGAGGATATAGTTGAAAATACTGAGGTTTATCGTAAGCGCCTTAAATAGTTGCCTACATAATGACTACGCAGCATGAACGCACCTGCATTTGGTTGCACCAGGTATGGGGTTAACTAACTGTTTAATAATTAAAAATCTTATATATCAATGGTGGCTAGAAAAAGCGTCTTAACTAAGGTATCGCTAACGCGACATCTAAAAGTTAATAGCAAACAAGGGGTTGGCATCTGCCAGCCCCTTTTTTTGGTGTTTATAAAGCACCTGTAGAATAGGGAAAAATATAGATGAAGTTGGATGAATCATTGGATTTTAAATAAATTAGTTGATAAGTTATTTAAAAATTCGCAGGAGTAAGAAAAGAATGGTTAAGCCAAAGATTTTTATCGCTTCATCTAGTGAAATTTTGTCAATAACAAGAGCTATTAGTACAAACCTAGAGCATGAATATTAAGTAACTCCTTGGAGTAGTGGCAGTTTCTCCTTATCGAGTACAACTATTAATGAGCTTGTTACAGAGTCATCAACGACACATTTCGCCGTTTTCGTGTTTCAGCCTGATGATTTAATCGAATCAAGGGGCAAGCAAGAACATGTGGTTCGCGATAATGTCTTGTTTGAGCTTGGTTAGTTTATTGGTGCCATTGGTGTTAAACGCTCTTTCATCGTAAAGCCTCGTGGAGAAGAATTAAAACTACCTAGCGACTTATTGGGTATGACACTGGCAGAATACGATGCGCAAAGGTCAGATAAGAATATCGATGCAGCTTTGTTTCCTGCATGCCATAAAATGGATACTGCGATGAAATCTCAGGGGCGGTTAAATCGTATCACCTTAACTACGAATGATAAATTAATAGTGAATCCTTATTGCTATGAACTTAATTATGCGTCTATTAAAGTTCTGGCAGCTTACCTTGTAACACACACTAAGTATCCTGATGGTATATCATCTGCATCTATTGTATGGTCTTTAAAAAAAGATTGGAGAACAGTTGGTAACAATTCAATTAGTTAAGCTGGAACGTATGTCATTTATTGAACGTTCGCTACAAGTTGATAATAACTCTGGGGATGAATACTAAGCTTACAGAATTACTGATGCTGGTATAGATAAGTTACTTAATCAGGAAGGTGAATTACTAATAAGGGATGTAAAAATCAACAAAAATGATGCTGCTTTAAATTTTTCTGACGATATATATTTTTAGCTTGGTGTTAGCATTTTTTAGTTTATCGTTTGATGAATAAGTAGGATGTGTGAGTTAGACTGTTAGCTATTGTTGATGCAATTAAGACAGGATGTATCACTAATCCTGTTTTGAAGAGCTTAATGATGGGGCTAGCAAAGCCCACATAATAAAAAATATAATCACTGTTGATATACTAACAATGGGTGTGAATTTTCTATGCTACATTAGATGCTGCCTTAATTTGATATCTTAGCTGCTGTCTCTGAATGTAGGACATGTCTTTACTGCTTGATAGCTAGATTAAGGCACTGCATAAGGTGTGCAAGTCTTTCGGCAAATTTTATCTGAAGTGTATCACTATGGTATACCTTACAACTGGCGCAAGATGGAGTGAAGCGGAGAGGCTTATCCGTTCTCAGTTATCACCTTAAAAGTTGACCTTTACCAAAATGAAAGGCGGTAAAAATAGATCCGATCCGATCCCACGTTGGCTCTATATGAACTATCGCCACTACAGGGTAAAATGTTCAACTCCTGCTATCAGGAATTTAAAAAAGCTGCTGGCCCTGACCGACATTGAATTGGCGGAAGGGCAAAAGACGCATGTACTGCGCCATACCTTCGCCAGTCACTTCATGATGAATGGGGGCAATATTTTGGTATTGCAGCGCATTCTCGGTCATGCCAATATTCGTGAAACTATGCGTTATGCTAACTTCGCTCCAGACCATTTAGAAGAGGCTGCTCAGTTCAACCCTATAGCTTCAATAATAGACTTTGATGAAAGGAATGACCATGTTAATAGATGGCTCTAATATAGAATACTATAAATGGATTTTGGGTGCATTTATATTTATTTTGGCTGTAATCAGGACGGGAGGGGTTTCCTTCGTTTTTAGATTTGCACTAAAGATTATAAGGTTAAAGTTTGATGATAAAAGTATTGAGGCAGAGAACAATAAGTTATTTGACCTTCAACTTTATAGGTTTATTAGTGGAGTGAATGTAAGTAATATAGAAGATGCATTGTTTATGCAGCGAAATATTCGCCAGGGTAAATTTAAAGGTGTGGCATTTTTAGGTGCGGGGTTTTTTGGTGCAGTAGGTAAAAAAATAAATTTTTGGGATTTCGTTGGCGTGGCAATTATTGCTTTCGCCTCTTTAGCTATTGCGTTTGCTTCTGGCTGGCAGGTTGCAAATTATAAACCAGGCTTTGCAAATTATAACTTTGATGATGGTTCATTTATGTATATAAATACTAATGAAGTACTGGATGAGAAAAATAATAAATACATCGATTGCAATAATAAAAGTGAAGTTAAGGCTGGAGGAGATAACTATGCTAATATATGTGACTATTTTTTACATATTGGAAGTAAAGAGAAAGATAAAATAAATATTAAGGTTGAATCTGCTAAAGAAGCGAGATCCGCATTCATGAGCATTTCGGTGCTTTCATTTGTTATTTTTACTGTTTTGCTACTTGGTTTTATGAATTACTTTCCATTAAATAAAAAATTTATAGAATTGAAGGAGTATGAAGCGTCAATGTCACCAAGCATAAAAGGTTAGTTTCGAATAACGCCGAACAACAGTTGCTGTTTGGTATGCATGATGACGAATTAGGGAGCCAAGCTTTATAAAACGCCATGTTACAGAGTGGCAGCAGAGATTTCATAACACTGCAACTTGGTGCATTGAATACTAGTTTAACTAGTTGTTTTTATTGATAAGTGCATGATGTATTGGGCGACTTAATAAAACCGTCTTAACTAAGGTATCGCTAACGCAACATCTAAAAGTTAATAGCAAACAAGGGGTTGGCATCTGCCAACCCTTTTTTTGTCCTGATGGCAGCCAGATGGCAGAAATTACCCGGCGTCCGGCCGCTGAAAATGATAAATCGCCGTATTAACCGGCCCGGCTTCTAATACGATCAGGCCATAGCGACAGCCAATAAACTGGCCACCGCACTTTTCAGCGACTCTCCGACTGGCCAGGTTATCTTCAGCCGCAAGAATTTCAATCACCCTGGTGTCATGTCGTGAAAACCCCATCGGTAGCAGCTTTGTCACCGCGCGGCTGGCGATCCCCTGACCCTGGGCGTCACTGCGAACCCAATAACCAATAGCGCTGGTATCGCCTGGATGACGGGCAAAGCGTATTCCTGCGCCACCCAGTAGCTGGTCATGCTGATCAACGATCGCAAACTCTTCCGCTTCTTCTTTCATCCGTTGCCAATGGGTAAAGCGGATCCAGCTTTCGGCGTCATGAGGCTGATAATCGTGATGTGCCCAGACCATCCACGGGATCAGGCTGTCCAGAGAGGCATTAACCGCAGCGGTAAATCCGGGGATATCGCTAAGTTCAAAAGGTCGCAGATGAATGACAGGTGAGGAAGAGTGCATGGTGAACCCGGATGAAAATAATCAATGTCCTCATTTTGCCTGCAGAAGGCAGAAACGCAACAAACCTTGATGTAAAGATATATGTACATATTGATTGATGTTTTTAAAATTCATTATAATTTAAATGTTTGATTTTTATGTATTTATTAAAGAATTAAGCTACAGGTTTTGATTGGTGGTAATAAAAGTGTACATATAATATTGCACTATGTATTGCCTGTGATACAGTATTTGCATTCCTCAACGAGGAGCCCTTATCCGCCAATACGAGCCAAAGGATCGCCATCATGCAAAAAGACGCGCTGAACAATGTGCATATCGCCGGTGAACAGGTATTAATCACGCCTGAAGAGCTGAAAGCAAAGTTCCCACTGACCACTGAACAGCAGGCTCAGGTCGCGGCATCCCGCCAGACCATCTCTGACATTATTGCCGGCCGCGATCCGCGTCTGCTGGTGGTATGCGGACCCTGTTCGATTCACGATACCGAAGTGGCTCTGGAATATGCTCGTCGTCTGCAAACCCTTTCCGAACAGCTGAAAGATCAGCTCTTTATCGTGATGCGCGTCTATTTTGAAAAGCCTCGTACTACCGTCGGCTGGAAAGGGCTGATCAACGATCCTTACATGGATAACTCGTTTGATATGGAAGCGGGTCTGCACATTGCGCGCCAGCTGCTGGTAAACCTGGTTGAAATGGGCCTGCCGCTGGCGACTGAAGCGCTGGATCCGAATAGCCCCCAATACCTGGGCGACCTGTTCAGCTGGTCCGCCATTGGCGCACGGACGACAGAATCTCAGACCCACCGTGAAATGGCCTCGGGCCTGTCGATGCCGGTCGGCTTTAAAAATGGCACCGATGGCAGCCTGGGAACGGCAATTAACGCCATGCGTGCTGCTGCAATGCCGCACCGTTTTGTCGGCATTAATCAGGCCGGTCAGGTCTGTCTGCTGCAGACTCAGGGCAATCCGGATGGTCACGTAATTCTGCGTGGCGGCAAAGCGCCCAACTACGGTCCTGAGGATGTTGCGCAGTGTGAAAAAGAGATGCTGAAGGCGGGACTGCGTCCAGCCTTAATGATAGATTGCAGCCATGGCAATTCGAACAAAGACTACAGCCGTCAGCCTGGCGTAGCGGAATCCGCTATTGCGCAGATCAAAGACGGAAACCGTTCAATCATTGGTTTGATGCTGGAAAGCCATATCAATGAAGGTAACCAGTCTTCTGAGCAGCCACGCAGCGAAATGAAGTATGGCGTTTCCGTCACTGATGCCTGTATCAGCTGGGAAGTGACCGAAACGTTGCTGCGTGAGATGCATCAGAATCTGCAGGGAGTGCTGTCGGCGCGTCTGTCACAAGAGGTGTAAGAGCAATGGTGGCTGAACTGACCGCGTTACGCGATCAAATTGACAGTGTTGATAAAGCGCTGCTGGATATGCTGGCTAAACGACTAGAGCTGGTAGCGGAAGTTGGGGAGGTCAAGAGCCGTTACGGTCTGCCTATCTATGTGCCTGAGCGTGAAGCATCAATGCTGGCTTCCCGTCGCAAAGAGGCTGAGGCGCTCGGTGTACCACCGGATCTCATTGAAGATATACTGCGTCGCGTGATGCGTGAGTCCTATACCAGCGAGAATGACAAAGGCTTTAAAACCCTCTGTCCTGAATTGCGGCCGGTGGTGATCGTCGGTGGTAAGGGCCAGATGGGCCGACTTTTTGAAAAAATGCTCGGCCTGTCGGGCTATACGGTAAAAACGCTGGATAAAGAGGACTGGCCGCAGGCTGAAACGCTGCTCAGCGATGCCGGTATGGTAATTATCAGCGTACCCATTCACCTGACTGAGCAGGTTATTGCCCAACTGCCACCACTGCCGGAAGATTGTATTCTGGTTGATCTGGCGTCTGTGAAAAACCGGCCTCTGCAGGCAATGCTGGCCGCCCATAGCGGTCCGGTTCTGGGTCTGCATCCGATGTTTGGCCCGGACAGCGGTAGCCTGGCAAAACAGGTGGTGGTCTGGTGTGATGGAAGACAGCCGGAAGCCTATCAGTGGTTCCTGGAGCAGATCCAGGTCTGGGGGGCGCGTCTGCATCGCATCAGCGCGGTTGAGCATGACCAGAATATGGCGTTTATTCAGGCGCTACGTCATTTTGCCACCTTTGCCTATGGCCTTCATTTAGCCGAAGAGAACGTCAATCTTGATCAGCTTCTGGCGCTCTCGTCACCGATTTACAGGCTGGAGCTGGCGATGGTAGGGCGACTATTTGCTCAGGACCCGCAACTTTATGCGGATATCATCATGTCGTCAGAGAGTAATCTGGCGCTAATCAAACGCTATTACCAGCGGTTTGGTGAAGCGATCGCGCTGCTTGAGCAGGGTGACAAGCAGGCATTTATTGCCAGCTTTAACCGGGTTGAACAGTGGTTTGGCGATCACGCGAAACGTTTCCTGGTGGAAAGTCGTAGCCTGTTGCGTTCGGCTAATGACAGCCGGCCATAAATGAAAAAGGCATCCTTGCGGATGCCTTTTTTCTATTCGGCAGTTTCATCGCCAGGTTCAGCGGGTACCACATTCTCGCTGGGATAGCAGCCCAGCACCTTCAGCGAGCGGGTCATGGTCTGTAGTTCCTGAAGAGCCTGCTGCATCCGTTCTGATTGCAGATTGCCCTGCACATCAATGTAAAACATCTCCTCCCACGGATTGCCATTAATCGGGCGGGACTCCAGCTTACTCATAATCAGGTTGTGCTGACGCAGAACCAGCAGCGCGTCGACCAGCGCACCCGCCTGCTGGCCGGTCGCCATAATCAGCGTGGTTTTGGCTGGCACCTGATCCGAAACTTCGATGGCTTTGCGGGCCAGCACGATAAAGCGGGTGTGGTTTTGCTGCTGATTCGCCAGATTACGCTCCAGCACCTGCAGCTGATAGAGCTCGCCACCGGCTTCACTGCCCAGCGCCGCCACCTTAGGCGAATTGAGCGCAGCCACTTTCTCCATCGCAGCCGCAGTACTCTCGGTGTATTCGATTTTCCAGTGTGGGAAACGGTTAATGAACTGACTGCACTGCTGGAAGGGCTGAGGATGGCTGTATACCGTCTCAATCTGCTGCAAATCGGTGGGGCCATTCACCAGCACGCAATGGTCTATAGGTAAGGTCAGCTCGCCCACGATGGAAAGGCTGGTCTGTTGTAGCAGATCGTAAACATCGTTGATCGAGCCAGAACTTGTGTTCTCAATCGGCATCACCGCGTAATCCGCTACGGCATTCTCGACCTGCTTAATGATGTCGTGAAACTTAAGGCAGCCACACTCCACCATGCTATCAAAATGACGTGATGCGTAGTTGCGTGCGGCAAGGTGTGAGTAAGAGCCTTTCGGGCCGAGGAATGCGATACGGGCGGCGTGTGCATGGGGATGGTTAAGGTTTTTCTGTAGCAGCGCTTGCTGAGTCAGCACAGAATCTTCGATGACCAGCTGAAACAGGCGGGTGATGAAGTGCGCATCCAGTTTGTGCGCTTTTCCCAGCACAATCAGATTCTCCAGCAGCGCGCGTTCACGTTCCACATCACGAATCGGACGATGCGTTGCCAGTTTTGCTTGTGCGACTTCCACTGCCAGCAGACGACGCTCGGCCAGCAGCGTCAGAAGTTTGTTATCCACTGCGCTGATCTTATCGCGTAGCGCCAGCAATGGATTGTCGGGATTCATAGGGCTCACCTGTATGCTATCCAATAAAAAAGCCTCCCGGTTGGGAGGCTTCGTTGTTCGTCTTCGCTTTCATTTTCACACGACGAATAGCCTCCCGTTCAGGGGAAGGTAAAAAAGAAAGCGAAGAAAAACAGGTCAAGTTTCATGGTAACGTCCGTAAAGAGAGTGACTTGAGAGTAACCGTACTGCTTAAAAGCTGTCAATAAAAAACGCGCCCGGAGGCGCGTTATGAAAATCAGGACTCTTCGTCGGCGGGGATAATGTCTTTTACGCTGGCACTGGCACGGCGCGCTTCAGACTTATGCTGAACTTTATTCAGCTGACGCTCGAGCTTCGCAATCAAATCGTTGATGGCGGTATACATATCATCATGTTTGGCACTGGCCACCAGAGTCCCGTTCGGTGTATTAATAGTGGCATCAGCCACGAATTCTTTGGGCTCTTTAGACAGGACAATATGCGGATTAATAAGGTCGGTTTGCCATTTTTCGAGTTTGGCGAGACGGTCTTCAACATGGCTTCGGATTGCCGGGGTGATGTCCATTTGTTTACTGGTAATGTTCAGAATCATCGTTCTTACCTCTCTGTCATTTCCGTCTTGGTCTTCTCAGCATAGCGCGAAAAAGCGTTGAATGTGAGATTTCTATCACGAAAAAATGTCACTTTTTGTCAGTCACAACATTCTGTGAGAAAGGCAGAGAAACTGTCTGAAATGGCTTGAAGCGAAACGATTAACACGGCATGCTTGATGAGTTAGCTCGCTGGCATCAGATCCACTTCTGACTGTTCTTTGAGCAAAAAAAAGCAGCCATCGCAGGCTGCTTTTTTTTATGGCTCAAATCTCTCGGGCTATCAGCTTTTGTTTGCTGCAATGATTTTCGCCACTTTATCGGCTTCTGCGTTCAGTTGCAGATTACGGTAGGCATTTTCCATCAGCGGCAGGGCATCGTGTGTCGCCTGCGTATCCGGATAATCGCGCATCATACCTTCGACACGGTTAACAACCGCGACATAAGCCTCACGCTTAGTATAGAATTGCGCCACTGACAGCTCATATTTAGCCAGACGGTCTTTCAGATAGACCAGACGTTTCTGAGCATCAGCCGCATACTGGCTGTTTGGGTAATTACGCAGCAGCTGGGAGAAGTCGCGGAAAGCATCACGAGCGTGCGTCGGATCGCGGTCAGAACGATCGATACCAAAGAAGCCCTGCAGCGCGGAGTCATCCAGCGCCATATCCGTCAGACCTTTCATATAGATGACATAGTCAATGTTCGGATGCGTAGGGTTCAGACGCATAAAGCGGGCAATGGCGGCCTGCGCCAGGGGCAGATCGGCATTTTTATAGTACGCGTAGATTAAATCCAGCTGCACCTGCTGCGAATAAGGACCGAACGGATAACGATTATCCAGCGCTTCCAGTTGCTTAATCGCGGCTTTAAAGTTACCGTCCTGCAGCTTTTGCTGCGCTGTAGCATAGATTTCAGAAGGCGGGTTGTCCGGTACCGCGTCATTTGAGCCGGAACAACCAACAAGTGCCAGGCTCAGTGTGGCAGCAGCCACCAGATGTTTCATACGCGTCATGACGAAGTGATTATCCTCAAATGTTATGGCGGAAGCTGTCCGTATAGCTCCCGTTAATGACCAGGTACGATAGCACATTATATTAAACGGCATCGCCGTGAAAACCCAACGTTAACGAAGAAGCTGTATATGGCACAACAAGTTCAACTCACCGCAACGGTATCCGAATCACAACTCGGACAACGCTTAGATCAGACTTTGGCGGAATTGTTCCCTGATTATTCACGTTCTCGCATAAAAGAGTGGATCCTTGACCGTCGCGTTACTGTAAACGGCGTCATGGTCGATACACCCAAAGAAAAAGTGCTGGGCGGCGAGCTGGTCACGATTGACGCTGAGATCGAAGAGGCACAGCGCTGGGAACCGCAGGATCTGCCACTCGACATCGTTTATGAAGATGAAGACATTATTGTCATCAACAAACCACGCGACTTCGTGGTTCACCCTGGCGCCGGTAATCCGGATGGCACGGTATTAAACGCCTTACTTCATCACTTTCCTGCGATCATGGATGTGCCACGCGCGGGCATCGTACACCGCCTGGATAAAGACACTACCGGTTTAATGGTGGTCGCGAAAACCGTTCCGGCTCAGACGCATCTGGTGGACTCGCTGCAACGTCGCGAAATCACCCGTGAATACGAAGCCGTTGCGATTGGAAATATGACTGCGGGCGGCACTGTTGAGCAGCCTATCAGCCGTCACTCAACCAAACGCACCCACATGGCGGTACACCCCATGGGTAAACCGGCGGTGACGCATTATCGCATCATGGAGCACTTCCGGGCTCATACCCGTCTGCGTCTGCGTCTGGAAACCGGTCGTACGCACCAGATCCGTGTGCATATGTCTCACATCAGCCATCCACTGGTGGGCGATCCGCTTTACGGTGGCCGTCCGCGTCCGCCAAAAGGAGCATCAGATGCATTCATTACTACGCTACGTGGTTTTGATCGTCAGGCGCTTCACGCCACGATGTTGCGCCTCTATCATCCTATAAGCGGTATTGAGATGGAATTCCATGCTGCGCTTCCGCAGGACATGGTTGATTTGATCGCGGCGTTAAAAGCAGACACAGAAGAGTTTAAAGACCAGATGAATTGGTGATGAAGTTGATCACTCCTCAATGGCCCGCTCCGTCACGTGTTCGGGCTTGCTCTACGCAGCGGCAGGGCGGCGTCAGTACATCGCCCTGGAATGCACTGAATCTCGGTGCACATGTGGGAGATAATCCGGATGCGGTGGCGCGTAACCGGCAATTGCTGTTAAAAGATGCGGGTTTGCCTGCAATGCCGCAGTGGCTGGAGCAGGTTCATGGTACTGAAGTGGTGCGTCTGACAGCGGGAGAAAGTACGCCATTACGTGCTGATGCCTGTATTACCGATCAGCCTGGCGTCGTCTGCGCCATCATGACCGCTGACTGTCTGCCGGTTCTGTTCTGTTCACAGGATGGGACGGAGGTGGCGGCGGCACATGCAGGCTGGCGCGGACTTTGTGCGGGTGTGCTGGAAAAGACGCTGGCGCAGTTTCGCTCGCCACCTGAGCAGATTCATGCCTGGCTGGGACCGGCGATTGGACCGGATGCGTTTGAGGTCGGTGCAGAAGTGCGTCAGGCCTTTATGATGCAGGATCCCCGCGCCGTGCAGGCTTTCCGTCCTTCAGGCGACCGTTTTTACGCTGATATCTGGCTGCTGGCGCGTATGCGACTGCAGGCAGCGGGCGTGAATTCAATCAGCGCCGACAGCCATTGTACCTTTACGCAGCGCGACGATTTCTTCTCCTTCCGCCGCGATGGGATCACCGGGCGTATGGCAACTTTGATCTGGCTGTTATAACCTTACGCCATAAGACGGTCCAGTTAGCGTGTTTTTTACTCAAATCTCAGGCCATTAACCTTGAAATTTTGAGGGATGACCTCATTTAATCTCCAGTAGCATTTTGACCTGTAATGGGAGGAATTATGCGTCTGGATCGTCTTACTAACAAATTTCAGCTGGCTCTCGCCGACGCGCAGTCCCTGGCTCTGGGACACGACAATCAATTCATAGAACCTCTGCACCTGATGAGCGCGTTGCTCAAACAGGAAGGCGGATCGGTTTCACCTTTACTGACGTCGGCCGGTGTCGATGTAGCGTCTTTTCGCGCTCAGGTTGAGCAGGCAATTGATCGCCTGCCACAAGTTGAAGGCAGCGAAGGGGATGTACAACCCTCATCTGACCTCGTCCGCGTATTAAACCTGTGCGACAAGCTGGCGCAGAAGCGCAACGATAACTTCATTTCATCAGAATTATTTGTTCTGGCCGCCCTGGAATCTCGTGGCTCACTGGCCGATCTGCTCAAAGCAGCGGGTGCAACACGCGAAAAAATCACCGGTGCGATTGAACAGATGCGGGGAGGAGACAACGTGAACGATCAGGGGGCTGAAGATCAGCGCCAGGCATTAAAGAAATACACGATTGATCTGACCGAGCGTGCCGAGAAGGGCAAACTCGATCCAGTCATTGGCCGTGACGAAGAGATTCGCCGCACCATCCAGGTTCTGCAGCGCCGTACTAAAAATAATCCGGTACTGATAGGTGAGCCTGGTGTGGGTAAAACCGCGATTGTTGAAGGACTGGCTCAGCGCATCATTAACGGCGAAGTGCCTGAAGGGCTGAAAGGTCGTCGGGTACTGGCGCTGGATATGGGGGCGCTGGTGGCCGGGGCGAAATATCGTGGTGAGTTCGAAGAGCGTCTGAAAGGTGTGCTTAGTGACCTGTCGAAACAGGAAGGCAACGTCATCCTGTTTATCGACGAACTGCACACTATGGTAGGTGCCGGTAAAGCGGACGGTGCGATGGATGCCGGTAACATGCTTAAGCCTGCGCTGGCTCGTGGTGAACTGCACTGCGTGGGTGCCACTACACTTGATGAGTACCGTCAGTACATTGAAAAAGATGCCGCGCTGGAGCGTCGTTTCCAGAAAGTTTTTGTGGCTGAGCCGAGTGTGGAAGACACCATCGCCATTTTGCGAGGCCTGAAAGAGCGTTACGAACTGCATCACCATGTGCAGATCACTGACCCGGCGATTGTCGCGGCGGCGACTCTGTCTCATCGTTACATTGCTGACCGTCAGTTGCCGGATAAAGCGATTGACCTGATTGATGAGGCGGCATCAAGCATTCGTATGCAGATGGACTCAAAACCGGAGTCACTGGATCGCCTGGAGCGCCGTATCATTCAGCTGAAGCTGGAACAGCAGGCGCTGAAGAAAGAGGCGGACGATGCCAGTATTAAGCGTCTGGAGATGCTGGAAACCGAGCTGAATCAGAAAGAGCGTGAATACGCCGAGCTGGAAGATGAGTGGAAGACTGAGAAAGCCTCACTGTCCGGCACGCAGAACATCAAAGCTGAACTGGAGCAGGCGCGTCTTAATTTAGAGCAGGCTCGTCGCCAGGGTGATCTCGCTCAGATGTCAGAGCTGCAGTACGGTAAAATTCCGGCACTGGAAAAACAGTTAGCCGCAGCGACTCAGGCGGAAGGTAAAACCATGAAGTTACTGCGTAACCGCGTAACGGATGTGGAGATTGCCGATGTGCTGGCTCGCTGGACGGGTATCCCGGTGGCAAGAATGATGGAAGGTGAACGCGATAAGTTGCTGCGCATGGAGCAGGATCTGCATGGCCGGGTCATCGGACAGGATGAAGCGGTTGAAGCGGTATCGAATGCTATCCGCCGAAGCCGTGCAGGTCTGTCTGATCCCAACCGGCCGATCGGTTCTTTCCTGTTCCTGGGACCTACCGGGGTAGGTAAGACCGAACTGTGTAAGTCGCTGGCTAACTTCCTGTTCGACAGTGACGATGCGATGGTGCGTATCGACATGTCCGAATTTATGGAAAAACACTCAGTGTCAAGGCTGGTGGGCGCGCCTCCGGGCTACGTCGGCTATGAAGAAGGCGGTTATCTGACCGAAGCTGTGCGCCGTCGCCCCTATTCAGTAATCCTGCTGGATGAAGTCGAGAAGGCGCATCCTGATGTCTTCAACATTCTGCTGCAGGTGCTGGATGATGGGCGTCTGACGGATGGGCAGGGTCGTACAGTCGATTTCCGTAACAGCGTGGTGATCATGACCTCTAACCTGGGATCAGATTTAATCCAGGAGCGGTTCGGCAATCTCAGCTATCCGGAAATGAAAGATATTGTGATGGGTGTGGTCGGCCAGCATTTCCGTCCTGAATTCGTCAACCGTATTGATGAGGTGGTGGTGTTCCATCCGCTGGCTGAGAAACACATTGCGTCTATTGCGCAGATTCAGCTGCAGCGGTTGTACAAACGTCTGGATGAACGTGGCTATCAGCTGCACATCTCTGATGAGGCAATCAAACTGCTGGCCGAGAATGGGTATGACCCGGTCTACGGTGCACGTCCGCTAAAACGTGCGATACAGCAGCAGATCGAGAACCCGCTGGCTCAGCAGATCCTCGCAGGGTCGCTGGTGCCGGGCAAAACCATCGAAATGGATGTGGAAAACGACGTCATTACTGCACATCAGTAATAGTGGGAATCAAAAAACGGGCCGCTGGCCCGTTTTTTTTGGCCCTTTTGAGGCGGTTTTGCTTATTTATTATTCCTTTTGAATGCAAATTGAACGATCAGCAAAAAAGTTGAAGTTTGCACTTGCGCTCTCTCAGCCGTTCCCTATAATGCGCCTCCATCAACACGGAACACCGGCAACGGGAAACGGGCTGAGAGGCACAGGAGACTGCGCCGCCGGAGAAAAACTTCTGAAAAAGAGGTTGACTCTGCAGGAGGAAAGCGTAATATACGCCACCTCGCGACAGGACGCTAACGCACTGTTCGCACTGCTCTTTAACAATTTATCAGACAATCTGTGTGGGCACTCGCAGGATTGATATCAGCGTCTCCGGACGTAAAAAATATATCAAGCCTCACGAGTGAACACATAATGAAATTCATTATGACGTTTTACAGATGAGCACCGCTTAACTTGTTTAAGCAAATCAAACTTAAATTGAAGAGTTTGATCATGGCTCAGATTGAACGCTGGCGGCAGGCCTAACACATGCAAGTCGGACGGTAGCACAGAGAGCTTGCTCTTGGGTGACGAGTGGCGGACGGGTGAGTAATGTCTGGGGATCTGCCCGATAGAGGGGGATAACCACTGGAAACGGTGGCTAATACCGCATAACGTCGCAAGACCAAAGAGGGGGACCTTCGGGCCTCTCACTATCGGATGAACCCAGATGGGATTAGCTAGTAGGCGGGGTAATGGCCCACCTAGGCGACGATCCCTAGCTGGTCTGAGAGGATGACCAGCCACACTGGAACTGAGACACGGTCCAGACTCCTACGGGAGGCAGCAGTGGGGAATATTGCACAATGGGCGCAAGCCTGATGCAGCCATGCCGCGTGTATGAAGAAGGCCTTCGGGTTGTAAAGTACTTTCAGCGGGGAGGAAGGCGATGCGGTTAATAACCGCGTCGATTGACGTTACCCGCAGAAGAAGCACCGGCTAACTCCGTGCCAGCAGCCGCGGTAATACGGAGGGTGCAAGCGTTAATCGGAATTACTGGGCGTAAAGCGCACGCAGGCGGTCTGTTAAGTCAGATGTGAAATCCCCGGGCTTAACCTGGGAACTGCATTTGAAACTGGCAGGCTTGAGTCTTGTAGAGGGGGGTAGAATTCCAGGTGTAGCGGTGAAATGCGTAGAGATCTGGAGGAATACCGGTGGCGAAGGCGGCCCCCTGGACAAAGACTGACGCTCAGGTGCGAAAGCGTGGGGAGCAAACAGGATTAGATACCCTGGTAGTCCACGCCGTAAACGATGTCGACTTGGAGGTTGTTCCCTTGAGGAGTGGCTTCCGGAGCTAACGCGTTAAGTCGACCGCCTGGGGAGTACGGCCGCAAGGTTAAAACTCAAATGAATTGACGGGGGCCCGCACAAGCGGTGGAGCATGTGGTTTAATTCGATGCAACGCGAAGAACCTTACCTACTCTTGACATCCACGGAATTTGGCAGAGATGCCTTAGTGCCTTCGGGAACCGTGAGACAGGTGCTGCATGGCTGTCGTCAGCTCGTGTTGTGAAATGTTGGGTTAAGTCCCGCAACGAGCGCAACCCTTATCCTTTGTTGCCAGCGAGTAATGTCGGGAACTCAAAGGAGACTGCCGGTGATAAACCGGAGGAAGGTGGGGATGACGTCAAGTCATCATGGCCCTTACGAGTAGGGCTACACACGTGCTACAATGGCGCATACAAAGAGAAGCGACCTCGCGAGAGCAAGCGGACCTCACAAAGTGCGTCGTAGTCCGGATCGGAGTCTGCAACTCGACTCCGTGAAGTCGGAATCGCTAGTAATCGTGGATCAGAATGCCACGGTGAATACGTTCCCGGGCCTTGTACACACCGCCCGTCACACCATGGGAGTGGGTTGCAAAAGAAGTAGGTAGCTTAACCTTCGGGAGGGCGCTTACCACTTTGTGATTCATGACTGGGGTGAAGTCGTAACAAGGTAACCGTAGGGGAACCTGCGGTTGGATCACCTCCTTACCTGAAGATACCTTCCCGCGCAGTGTCCACACAGATTGTCTGATAAAAAGTAACGAGCAGAAAAAACCTCTACAGGCTTGTAGCTCAGGTGGTTAGAGCGCACCCCTGATAAGGGTGAGGTCGGTGGTTCAAGTCCACTCAGGCCTACCAAATTCGCACTCACGCTGCGTTATGTTCCCGGCTCGCATAGTTCACTATGCTTCGCGGAAACATGCCTTGCCTGAGCACGAATTGCATTTCTCACGAAGTGTACTCGGTTGAGTGGTAGTAGTGGTCTCTGCAGTAACTGTATGGGGCTATAGCTCAGCTGGGAGAGCGCCTGCCTTGCACGCAGGAGGTCAGCGGTTCGATCCCGCTTAGCTCCACCATACCGTTAATCTGTTTTTTCTGAATACTTCAGAGCGTACCGGCAACGGTGCGCTGCGAAGTATTATGCTCTTTAACAATCCGGAACAAGCTGAAAATTGAAACGACGCGTCGTTTTCATTCTCCGTAATAAGAATGAAAAGCACGATGCGTTCGAGTCTCTCAAATGCTCGTGACTTGCAAGCGTTGTAAAACGCCTGTGGGTTGTGAGGTTAAGCGACTAAGCGTACACGGTGGATGCCCAGGCAGTCAGAGGCGATGAAGGACGTGCTAATCTGCGTAAAGCGACGGTAAGGTGATATGAACCGCTACAGCCGTCGATGTCCGAATGGGGAAACCCGGTGCACTCTGTGCATCATTGCAGCATGAATACATAGTGCTGCAAGGCGAACCGGGGGAACTGAAACATCTAAGTACCCCGAGGAAAAGAAATCAACCGAGATTCCCCCAGTAGCGGCGAGCGAACGGGGAGCAGCCCAGAGCCTGAATCAGCATGTGTGTTAGTGGAAGCGTCTGGAAAGTCGCAGGGTACAGGGTGATACTCCCGTACACAAAAGCACACGCGCTGTGAGCTCGATGAGTAAGGCGGGACACGTGGTATCCTGTCTGAATATGGGGGGACCATCCTCCAAGGCTAAATACTCCTGACTGACCGATAGTGAACCAGTACCGTGAGGGAAAGGCGAAAAGAACCCCGGCGAGGGGAGTGAAACAGAACCTGAAACCGTGTACGTACAAGCAGTGGGAGCCTTGATTTATCAGGGTGACTGCGTACCTTTTGTATAATGGGTCAGCGACTTATATTCTGTAGCAAGGTTAACCGTATAGGGGAGCCGCAGGGAAACCGAGTCTTAACTGGGCGTTAAGTTGCAGGGTATAGACCCGAAACCCGGTGATCTAGCCATGGGCAGGTTGAAGGTTGGGTAACACTAACTGGAGGACCGAACCGACTAATGTTGAAAAATTAGCGGATGACCTGTGGCTGGGGGTGAAAGGCCAATCAAACCGGGAGATAGCTGGTTCTCCCCGAAAGCTATTTAGGTAGCGCCTCGTGAACTCATCTTCGGGGGTAGAGCACTGTTTCGGCTAGGGGGCCATCCCGGCTTACCAACCCGATGCAAACTGCGAATACCGGAGAATGTTATCACGGGAGACACACGGCGGGTGCTAACGTCCGTCGTGAAGAGGGAAACAACCCAGACCGCCAGCTAAGGTCCCAAAGTCATGGTTAAGTGGGAAACGATGTGGGAAGGCACAGACAGCCAGGATGTTGGCTTAGAAGCAGCCATCATTTAAAGAAAGCGTAATAGCTCACTGGTCGAGTCGGCCTGCGCGGAAGATGTAACGGGGCTAAACCATGCACCGAAGCTGCGGCAGCGACACTATGTGTTGTTGGGTAGGGGAGCGTTCTGTAAGCCGTCGAAGGTGGCCTGTGAGGGCTGCTGGAGGTATCAGAAGTGCGAATGCTGACATAAGTAACGATAAAGCGGGTGAAAAGCCCGCTCGCCGGAAGACCAAGGGTTCCTGTTCAACGTTAATCGGAGCAGGGTGAGTCGACCCCTAAGGCGAGGCCGAAAGGCGTAGTCGATGGGAAACAGGTTAATATTCCTGTACTCGGTGTTACTGCGAAGGGGGGACGGAGAAGGCTATATCGGCCGGGCGACGGTTGTCCCGGTTTAAGCGTGTAGGCGGAGGGTCCAGGTAAATCCGGTCCCTTATTAACGCTGAGGCGTGACGACGAGGCACTACGGTGCTGAAGTGATAAATGCCCAGCTTCCAGGAAAAGCCTCTAAGCATCAGGTAACACAGAATCGTACCCCAAACCGACACAGGTGGTCAGGTAGAGAATACCAAGGCGCTTGAGAGAACTCGGGTGAAGGAACTAGGCAAAATGGTGCCGTAACTTCGGGAGAAGGCACGCTGGCGCGTAGGTGGAGGGACCTGCTCCCCGAGCCGAAGCCAGTCGAAGATACCAGCTGGCTGCAACTGTTTATTAAAAACACAGCACTGTGCAAACACGAAAGTGGACGTATACGGTGTGACGCCTGCCCGGTGCCGGAAGGTTAATTGATGGGGTTATCCGCAAGGAGAAGCTCTTGATCGAAGCCCCGGTAAACGGCGGCCGTAACTATAACGGTCCTAAGGTAGCGAAATTCCTTGTCGGGTAAGTTCCGACCTGCACGAATGGCGTAATGATGGCCAGGCTGTCTCCACCCGAGACTCAGTGAAATTGAACTCGCTGTGAAGATGCAGTGTACCCGCGGCAAGACGGAAAGACCCCGTGAACCTTTACTACAGCTTGACACTGAACATTGAGCCTTGATGTGTAGGATAGGTGGGAGGCTTTGAAGCGCGGACGCCAGTTCGCGTGGAGCCAACCTTGAAATACCACCCTTTAATGTTTGATGTTCTAACGTAGGCCCGTTACCCGGGCTGCGGACAGTGTCTGGTGGGTAGTTTGACTGGGGCGGTCTCCTCCTAAAGAGTAACGGAGGAGCACGAAGGTCAGCTAATCACGGTCGGACATCGTGAGGTTAGTGCAATGGCATAAGCTGGCTTGACTGCGAGAGTGACGGCTCGAGCAGGTGCGAAAGCAGGTCATAGTGATCCGGTGGTTCTGAATGGAAGGGCCATCGCTCAACGGATAAAAGGTACTCCGGGGATAACAGGCTGATACCGCCCAAGAGTTCATATCGACGGCGGTGTTTGGCACCTCGATGTCGGCTCATCACATCCTGGGGCTGAAGTAGGTCCCAAGGGTACGGCTGTTCGCCGTTTAAAGTGGTACGCGAGCTGGGTTTAGAACGTCGTGAGACAGTTCGGTCCCTATCTGCCGTGGGCGCTGGAGAATTGAGGGGGGTTGCTCCTAGTACGAGAGGACCGGAGTGAACGCACCACTGGTGTTCGGGTTGTCATGCCAATGGCATTGCCCGGTAGCTAAGTGCGGAAAAGATAAGTGCTGAAAGCATCTAAGCACGAAACTTGCCCCGAGATGAGTTCTCCCTGACTCCTTGAGAGTCCTGAAGGGACGTTGAAGACTACGACGTTGATAGGCCGGGTGTGTAAGCGCAGCGATGCGTTGAGCTAACCGGTACTAATGACCCGTGAGGCTTAACCTTACAACGCCAGAGGCGTTTTTGAGAGACACGATTTTCAGCCTTGTACCGGATAATCTGCGCGGCCTTAACGGGCGGCGCGGAGACAGAATTTGCCTGGCGGCTTTAGCGCGGTGGTCCCACCTGACCCCATGCCGAACTCAGAAGTGAAACGCCGTAGCGCCGATGGTAGTGTGGGGTCTCCCCATGCGAGAGTAGGGAACTGCCAGGCATTATATAAGTGAAGAAGCCCCGCACGGAAGTGCGGGGCTTTTTTACGTCTGAAGTCTGTCAGTTTAAGCTGGAATAGGGACCTTTAAGCCCGTTTCATGTAGCCCCTGTTACCTCATGTTTTCTCTGATAATCACCAGCAACCCGCTGATTTATCGATAATTAGCGACATGGTTCACAATAATCATTCCGGAATACCCCACCTTTACCTCTGGTAGACTTAAATGCTTTACTCACTCTTTTAAACGCTCTTTATCGGCAAGGGACAGAGGTAAAGCATGACACCCAATAATAAAACTCAAACAGATGATACAAAGAAACGCATCTGGGCTATCGTCGGCGCGTCCTCGGGCAACCTGGTTGAGTGGTTTGACTTCTACGTCTATTCATTCTTCTCGCTCTACTTTGCACACATTTTCTTCCCGCAGGGCGACACCACCACGCAGTTGTTACAGACGGCAGGTGTATTTGCGGCAGGATTTCTGATGCGTCCGATTGGCGGCTGGCTGTTCGGCTATATCGGCGACAAACATGGCCGAAAAAATTCGATGCTGGTTTCGGTCTGTATGATGTGCTTTGGTTCGCTGGTGATCGCCTGCCTGCCCGGTTATGCAACCATCGGCGTGGCGGCTCCCATTATTCTGCTGCTGGCACGTATGTTTCAGGGATTATCGGTGGGCGGGGAATATGGGACCAGCGCAACCTATATGAGCGAAGTAGCTCTGGAAGGACGTAAAGGGTTCTACGCCTCATTCCAGTATGTCACACTGATTGGTGGCCAGTTAGCGGCGGTACTGACTGTGGTGGTCCTGCAATTTCTGCTCACTGATGCAGAGCTGCGCAGCTGGGGCTGGCGCATTCCGTTCTTCCTCGGCGCACTGCTCGCCGTTGTCGCGTTATGGCTACGACGCTCTCTGGAAGAAACGTCAGATAAGGCCAGCCGTGAACACCGCGACGCAGGAAGCGTAATCGGGTTACTGCGCAATCACACTCGTCCCTTCCTGATGGTGCTGGGTTTCACCGCGGGCGGCTCCCTGAGTTTTTACACTTTCACCACCTACATGCAAAAGTATCTGGTTAACACGTCGGGTATGGATCCTAAAACAGCCAGCGGGCTGATGACCGGTGTGCTGCTGGTCTTTATGCTGATTCAGCCAATTATCGGAGCTCTGTCAGATAAAATCGGTCGTCGCACTTCGATGATGATCTTTGGCGCAGGCGCAGCGATCTGTACGGTACCGATTCTGACTCTGCTGCAAAACGTGCAAAGCCCTGGCGTCGCTTTCCTGTTGATTATGCTGGCACTGCTGATTACCAGTTTCTACACCGCCATCAGCGGCATTCTTAAAGCCGAAATGTTTCCACCACAGGTGCGCGCACTGGGTGTAGGGCTCTCGTATGCGGTAGCGAATGCGCTGTTCGGTGGGTCGGCAGAGTATGTGGCGTTGCTGATGAAGCAGCAGGGGATTGAGACCTCCTTCTTCTGGTATGTCTCAGCAATGGGCGCGGTGGCATTTCTGGTGTCGCTGTTGCTGCATAAGCGAGGGAAGGGTATTAAGCTTTAACGGGGCGACTGACACCAATTCAACAGGGCAATGCCGCTGGCAGCACCGGCGGCACCCCACGCGACATCTTTCCAGCGCCAGCCGCTGCCCTTTGGGCACATCCACAACACAGCAGCAGAGCAGGCAACACACTTCGTATAAGGGACACCCTCATAGAGCGGCAGTGATTAAAGAATACGGCTGATAAGGCGATCGATACGTATCCGGCGCAGACGGCGAATCAGTTTCCGCACTTTAGCCGGATAATCGGCAATACTCTCAAGCTCACGGAAGTGCGTCACTATCGTCGTGTTCTGGCGGATCAACATCAGCTCCTTCTCGCGCTGAGCGGCTAACTCCTGATGAGGATCGTGGATCAGCACCGCATTTTCCAGATCGAGCCGCCATGCTCGGGGATTGAGGTTATTACCGGTAATCAGCTGCCACTCATCATCAACCCACATTCCTTTTAGGTGATAACTGTTTTCACCATCTTTCCACAGTCTCACGACCAGCTGATCGGTCGTAACGTAGTAGTGCAGACGACTCATGAAACGACGCAGATTGATTTCATACAGGTAAGGCAGCGCGCCGATGATTTTGAACGGCTGATCGGGCGCGATATAGAAATCATTGGCTGTTTTATCACCAACGATGATCTCAACCTGTTTCCCCTGACGCAGCAGATGAATGATATTACGCACCAGTAGGGCCGGCATATTGAAATAGGGGGTACAGATAATCAGCTTCTGTTCCGCACAGGGCATCAGGTGGAAAATGGTTTTATTGAGCAGACTATGCTTACCCAGACCAACCAGCGGCGTAACCGTCAGTTCATCGTTGCCCGCATTGCCTTCAAACTGATAATTAAAACCTCGCAGATCCTGACGAAACTGGCGCGTCTCATTTTTAATTTCAGGGCTTGAAGGGCGCTCAGCAAAATCGAGCCGGTTGACCGCTTCCGCTGGCTTCAGATTGAGTGTGATCCAGTCATACATCGTATCGGTCAGTTGGGGATTACGGATAACCTGGTAGCGGTCATAACGATACTTATCATGCTGATGCAGGTAGACATCATTGATGCTGGCTCCGCTATAGAGCAGCATATCATCAATGATAAACCCTTTGAGATGCAGTACCCCCAGCGCTTCACGGGTATTAACCGGGATACCATAAACCGGGATGGCGATATCCGGATAGCGGGTTGCCATTTCGCAGTACCAGTCGGCATTGGTTACACCTCGTGCTGCGCCAATTCGGCCACGCTGCGCACGGTGCCAGTCAACCAGAATCGAAATATCCAGCTCCGGCCGCACCTGCTTCGCACTATAAAGCGCATCCATAACGGCACGTCCGGCGTCATCATTTTCCAGATAGAGCGCAACAATACAGATGCGTGTCTGCGCGGCCGCAATCTTCTCCAGCAACGTCTGGCGAAATTCGGCAGGCGAATAAAGTGTCGACACATCCGCAACGGATTGTGACAGTTTCGGCAGCTGTGCGAGGTGTTGTTGGTGTTTGTTACGTTTAAATTTAGACAACATCACAGTGCACTTCTTCTCTGTTCATTGCATGGCCTTTTGCCATCAAATCAGGGTTATAACCACAAATAATAACATCAACTCCGTCGATTCGAACGTTTTTTACCTTTCTCTACAAGGTTAGTTGATCTCATTCTGTAAAGACAATTTCAGGCTGACAATACCGTCATCCAGTTGAATATCAACATTAAAATTCAGTTTCCGGGCCAGCGTAATCATGCCGCGATTATGGGGCATCGTGATACCGTTCAATTGTTGCAAGCCGTGATGTCGGGTGTAACGAATCATCTTTTCAAGCAGACGACGACCCATGCCTAGCCCTTTCAGGTCGGAACGAACCAGTACTGAAAACTCCGCATCAATGTTATCCGCATCAGAAATAGCGCGGGTGACGCCGATGATCTCTGGGCGTCCCTGCTGCTGACGTACTGCCACAATCGCCATCTCACGGTCATAATCGATCTGGGTCATATTGGCGAGATCATCATGCGTAAACTCATTGATTTCACTGAAGTAGCGGTAGTAAAGATCCTCTTTAGTCACCTGACCGATGAAATCGCGCAGCAAGGGTTCATCTTCAGGCAGGATGGGCCGGAACAGGCAAAACTGCCCATCTTTTAATTCCACTTCTTCTTCCAGATGCTGCGGGTAGGGACGTATTGCCAGTCGTGCTTCGTTATCGCCATGGAACGGAGCCAGCGTCAGAGTCACATCCAGCAGAGTAAAATCATTGCCCGCCGCCAGCAACGGATGAATATCCAGTTGCTGGATTTCCGGGCAATCCACTACCAGGTTTGATACCTGCACCAGCAACTGACTCAGACCGGGGATATCAAGCGGATTCAGGGCGCTGCGGCTGCGGATTTTACCGCTCTTGATCGCCTGGATTACCAGATAGCGCGCCAGCGTCATGTTCAGCGGAGGCAGGGCAACGGCAGCCTGCTTATCGGCCTGCCATTCAAGGCCACCTTCGCCCAGCATAATGATCGGGCCAAAAAGGGCATCCTGTTCGACCACGACCCGCAGTTCCTGCGCGCCCGCACGGCTGGCCATGCTCTGAACCAGCAGCCCTTCGATACGTGCCTGCGGTAGTGTCTGTCTGACTCGATCAAAAATGGCCTCTGCGGCATGCTCCACTTCGCTGGCATTGCGCAGGTAGAGCATCACACCCTGTACCTCCGACTTATGGACGATATCGGGCGAACGCAATTTCAGCGCAACCGGATAGCCAATCTGATCGGCAATTGCCACAGCCGCCGCGCTGTCGCTGGCGATCCAGGTCGGCAGCGTCGCCAGCCCGTAAGCTTGCAGCACCGGCTGCACTTCGTGCGTATCCAGCGCGGTAATACCGCGCGCCAGCGCCTGTGACAGCAACTGGTGCGCATGGGCGCTGTCCTGATTCAGCGTGACGGGCAGGGCAGGGGTTTCACGCAGCTGCTTCTGGTTACGCCGGTACTCAACCTGATGCATAAAGGCGGTGACGGTACCTTCGGGTGTGCGCCAGGTCGGTATACCCGCCTGCGTAAAGGCACGACGCGCAGCCTGGGAAGAGAACTCGCCACTCCAGTTGGTCAGCAACGTCACCAGCTTACCGCGCGGGTGACGGGCAATGGTGTCGATCAGATGCGAGGCCGTTTCAGTCGCAGGCGCAACCGCGCTTGGCGCATGAATAATCATTAATGCATCAAGCTCATGGCTGTTGAGCAGGATCTCCACACAGGCAGCATAGCGCCCGGCGGTGGCATCATCTTTTAAATCCAACGGATTCCCACGCCCCGCACCTGCGGGCAACAACGCCTCCAGCTGCTGATACGTCTCATCGCTGAGTTGCGCCAGTTTCCCGTTGCGGGCATAGAGCTCATCCAGCGCCAGCGCGGCGGGTGCGGCACCATTGCTGATGATCATCAGCCTCTCGCCCCGCAGCGGCCGCATATGACTCAGTGACTCCACGGCGGAGAACAGCTCATGGGTATCCTGTACCCGCAGTAACCCCGCACGCTGAATGGCCGCATCCCAGGCCGCGTCCAGACCACTGTGGGTGCCAAGCAGCGCCTGCGCTTCACGGCTGCGGCCACTCTTGATGACCAGTATCGGTTTATTACGTGAGGCGCTGCGTGAGGCGGAAACAAAACGACGTGCGTCACTGAGGTGTTCAAGATAGAGCAGGATGGCGCTGGTTTTCCCGTCGCGAGCCAGGAAGTCGAGCAGGTCATCAACATCGGTATCCAGGCTGTCACCCAGCGCGATAAACCAGGAGAAACCGAGGTTACGCTGCTGCGCCCAGTCGAGAATGGTATTAGACACGGCGGCGGACTGAGAGATAAACGCAATGCGGCCTTTCTCTATCGGCACCGGCGAGAAGCTGGCATTCAATCCCTGCCAGGGTGCCAGCAGCCCCAGACTGTTCGGTCCCAGCAGACGTATCTGCCACCGGCTGGCGCAGGCTTTGAGTTCGGCTGACTGGCTGGCGGGTGCGGAGAGGATAATGCAGGCCTTGCAGCCTTTTTCGCCGAGCTGTTGCAGCAACTCAAGGTTACGTTTCGAGTGGGTGCAGATCACCGCAAGGTCTGGTGCAAAAGGTAAGCTGCCGATGGTGGGCCAGGCCAGTACACCGCTGACCGCTTTATATTTTGGTGTCACCGGCAATACTGGCCCGCTAAAACCGCCCGCCAGCAGGTTACGCATCATAAAGTATCCGGCACGCCCTGGCGTTACCGAGGCACCAATTACCGCAATTGATTTAGGTCGTAACAGCGCTTCCAGTCCGCGTTGGCTCATCTCGCCCTCCAGAGATCGGGATTTGCGTGATTGTAAACGCTTTTTGCGGTCAGTGCTTCCGGGCAGATCGCAGGCTGAACATCCGCAACCCGGGATCGGTCAGAGCAGGCTTTCGCCTGCCAGAAGAAGAGGGTGGAGGCTAAGCCTGTCCGGCGTGATGCGGTTTCCCAGCCAGGTAGGCCGCACGGAACTGATCAAAATGGTGAGATAGCGCTTCTGCTGCCCGCCAATCGCCCGCCTGTGCCAGCAGCGCCGCAGCGACTTCAGCGGTGCAGTGCTGACCTTCGCCGTGCGCTTCACGCAGCGTATAACGCGAAGGCGTGGTGACATCCAGCGACATCACCGGCAGGGCATCGAGCCAGGGGCTTTTGCGGAACATTTTGCGTGCTTCAGTCCAGGTGCCATCCAGCATGATAAACAGCGGCGGTTTGCCGCTGGTGGGTGGCGTTGTCAGCACCTCGCGACCGGGATCGGCATAGGCGGCCGGAAAGACGACCAGTGGCTGAAAATCGGGATTGCGCACGGCTGCCAGCAGCAGCGGATCCGGCTCGGTGCGTGACCAGCCAAAAGCCTGGGTATCCGGCAGAATATCGGCAATCAGACGCCCGGTATTGCTCGGCTTCATCGGCTCGGTATCAAACATCACCAGGCAGAAGCGGCTATGGGCAGTCTGCGGCACGATCTGACTGCAGAGACAGTTGGCCTCTGGGAGCAGACAGCCCTGGCAGCGAATGACCCGATTTCCGCGTGCGAGGAAAGGACGAGTGGCACGGGCCAGGCGTTGGGTGCGCAAGCGCAAAACAGCATTATCAGACATGAGTATTCAGGGCAGGAAAAACGTCAGTGTAATCGAAGCGCAGGTGAAAAGGAAAAGGCCAGACTGGCTGGCCTCTGAAGATTACAGTGATTCATCCAGCCATTCGTTAAACGGCGCTTTGGGCATGGCACCGTTCAGCATGTCGACCCGTTCGCCGTTCTTAAACAGCATGATGGTCGGAATACTGCGAATGTTGAAACGGGCGCTCAGGGCCGGTTCCGCTTCGGTGTTTACTTTAATAAAGCGAACTTTCCCGCTGCGCTCACTGGCGACATCTTTGAACACCGGCGCAAAATTGACGCAGGGACCGCACCAGGGTGCCCAGAAATCGATCACCACCGGCAGATCGTCCTGCAGATATTTGTCAAAGTTAGCGCTGGTGGCATTCACCACTTCGCCATCAAACAACGCATTTCCGCAGCGGCCACATTTCGCCGCGTCGGCAAGGCGTTCTTCAGGAACGCGATTGGTTGCCTGACAGGAAGCGCATACCGTATTCATAGGAACCTCTGGGGTTGAAAAGTGTCAGTCTGGTAATAGTTGTCCATTATGAAAGGGGGCGGATTTTTGCTCAATCTGGATTGATCTATAGGTTCAATAGTTGATAGCTAAGCGCCAGCACATCAGGTAATCTGCGCGCTCTAAATGCAGGAGGAAGACATGAACGACGAATTTAAAGGCAAGAGCGGCAAGGTTAAGGTGATGTACGTGCGTGGCGAGGACGATAAAAGCGCGCGTGCGCCGAATCCTCGTACAGGCAAAGGTGGTCACTCTGCTGCCCGCCCGGATGATAATCGTCGTTCGTCTGGCCCCCGAACTGAACGCAGTCAGGAAGGCGGTCGCTCTGCTGGCCGTCGCAGCGACGACACCGGTCGCAGCAGTTCACCACGCCGTGACGAAGGCGGACGTGGCGCACCACGCCGTTCAGACGATGGCGCAGGTCGCCGCAACGATCGTGGCGATGATAGCCGGGGTGCCTATGGCAGCAGCGATTCCCCGTGGCGCACTGTGTCACGTGCGCCATCAGCCGATCGTGCAGCATCGCCTGAGAGTGATAAGCCCGATCATGGCGGCATCAGCGGCAAGAGCTTTGTCGATCCTGAGCAGATTCGTCGTCAGCGCAACGAAGAAACCCGCGTCTATGGTGAGAACGCCTGTCAGGCACTGTTCCAGAGCCGTCCGGAAGCGATTGTTCGCGCCTGGTTCATTCAGGAAGTGACTCCGCGTTTCCGTGAATCGCTGCGCTGGCTGGCGGCTAATCGCAAAGCCTATCACGTGGTAGAAGATGCAGAGATCACTAAAGCGTCAGGCACTGAGCATCACGGCGGCGTCTGTTTCCTGATTAAAAAGCGCATGGGTATGGCGGTTTCAGAATGGCTGAGCCAGGCACCGGCCAAAGATTGCGTACTGGCACTGGAAGATGTCAGCAACCCGCATAACCTTGGCGCGATTATGCGCAGTTGCGCGCACTTTGGCGTAAAAGGTTTGCTGGTAAACGATGCTTCACTACTGGAGTCCGGCGCTGCCGTGCGCACTGCAGAAGGCGGTGCTGAGCATGTGCAGGCTATCAGCGGAGCAACCTTCAGCGAAGGTCTGGAAGCGTTCCGTAAAGCGGGTTACACCATCGTGACCACCTCCAGCCATCAGGGTACGCCGCTGGCGCAGGCTCAGCTGCCGGAGAAAATGGTGCTGGTGTTAGGTCAGGAGCGTGAAGGTCTTTCTGACACTGCGTTCAAACAGGGCGACATGAGCCTGTCGATTGGCGGCACTGGTAACGTAGAAAGTCTCAACGTCTCAGTCGCAACGGGCGTACTACTCGCCGAATGGTGGCGTCAGAACGCATAAAAAAACGGGCCGAAAGGCCCGTTTTTTTTGGCAGGTACGGGTCAGTGTTAAGCTAATCCGTTGCTGCCGGGTTTATCCAACTGCGTGATATCAGTGCGCGCCACCCCCACCACCGCCTGGGCTAAACGGCGGACGGGCAAACCAGATCAGCACCAGCAGGATAAGGAACACGCCTGCCGACGCCCAGAAGATTTCATTCGCTGAAATAATCAGTCCCTGATTGGTAATCTGCTGTGCGATATAGGCTGACGCCTGCTGCTGCGTCATCCCCAGGTTCTCCAGCTGGCTATACATCTGCTGCGAATTGACGTTGTACGGGGTAATCGACTCCGTCAGGTAGCTATGATGCATCGACTCGCGGTTAGTCCACATCGTGGTAGTAATCGACGTTCCCACCGAACCGGCAAAAGTACGCATAAAGTTCGACAGGCTGGATGCGGCGGCCATACGCTCTGGCGGCAGTCCCGACAGCGTAATGGTGGTCAGCGGCATAAAGAAGCAGGCCACGGCAAAGCCCTGGATAAACTGCGGCCACGCTGAGGCACCAAAATCCATCCCCGGTTCAAAGGTATACGCACGCCAGTAGAAGCAGACGGCATACATAATAAAGCTGAAGGTGACCAGCCGTCGCATGTCTAACTTATGGGCAAAGCGACCAATGATGGGCGACAGAATCACCGGCAAAATCCCCACTGGCGCAGACGCCAGACCGGCCCAGGTTGCGGTATAACCGTAAACCTCCTGTAGCAGTTGCGGCAACAGGACTATCGAGCCGAAGTAGAGCATGTAAGCCAGACTGATCGACAGACAGCCAATGGTGAAGTTTCGCGACTTAAACAGCGACAGGTCGATGATCGGATGATCGTCGGTCAGCTCCCACACCAGCAGCACGGATAGCGCAATCACGGCCACCACCCCAAGCACGATAATCTCGGACGAGTTGAACCAGTCGAGCTCCTTGCCGCGATCCAGCATCACCTGCAGACAGCCGATCCCCACCACCAGCAGCACCAGCCCGACCATATCGATCGGCCGGATTTCGGTTTTGGTTTCACGCCCACGCAGGGTTTGCAGCGTCAGTATCACCACGGCCACACCAATGGGCACGTTGATAAAGAAGATCCAGCCCCAGTGATAGTTATCGCTGATCCAGCCACCCAGTATCGGGCCGCAGATTGGTGCGACAATCACCGTCATCGCCCACAGTGACAGCGCAACACTGCGCTTAGCGGGCGGATAGTTGTTGAGCAGCAGGCTTTGCGACAGCGGGATCAAAGGACCCGCGACGATCCCCTGAATGACGCGGAAGAAGATCAACATCTCCAGGCTATCTGACATGCCGCACGCCCAGGAGGCGACAGCAAACAGAATGGTCGACCAGGTGAACAGCTTTACTTCACCGATGCGTTTTGCCAGCCAGCCGGTCAGGGGAATCGAGATCGCATTGGCAACGCCAAACGAGGTAATTACCCAGGTGCCCTGCGAGTTCGACGCGCCCAGGTTACCGGCAATCGTGGGGATAGCCACGTTGGCGATGGTCGAGTCCAGAACCTGCATGAACGTCGCCAGCGACAGCGCAATGGTCATCAGGACCAGCGGCATTCCTTCAAGCGGTTTTTGTGCCATTACAGACTCCGCGTCATCATCCGGCGTTGGCGCGGACGATATCGGTGATCAGCTGATTGACCGGCGCAAGATCAATCGCCAGGGCGTTGCTGCTGTAAGCGGCCTGCTGACGGGCGCTGGTGGCCAGCGCGCTGCCCTCGTTGCTGGTGGTATCGATTTTTACCAGCGTGGAGAGACCAATACGCAACGGATGTCTGGCGATATCTTCCTGATTCAGTTCAATACGAACGGGCAGGCGCTGAACCACTTTGATCCAGTTACCGGTGGCATTCTGTGCTGGCAGCAGCGAGAAGGCGCTGCCGGTGCCCATATCCAGTCCTGCCACTTTGCCATGATAAACGATGTCGTCACCGTAGATGTCGGCAACCACGGTGACAGGCTGACCAATGCGCACGCCAGCCAGTTGAGTCTCTTTGAAGTTGGCATCGACCCACAAATTGGTGGCAGGGACGACCGCCAGCAGCGGGGTGCTGGTGGAAATTTGCGAACCGACCTGCACGCTGCGACGGGAAATAAAACCATCCATCGGGCTGCGGATTTCAGTGCGTTGCAGCGCCAGCCAGGCGTCACGCAGCTCAGCCGCGCTCTGTTGAACGGCAGGCTGATTTTCCAGCGAGGTGTTGAGGATCATTGCCTGATTGGCATTGTATTGCTGAATCGCTACGTCCAGCTGCGCTTTTGCGGTGGCCACCGCGTCGCGGGCGTGCTGCAACTCTTCACGACCAATCAGGTTAGCTGCACCCAGCGGCTCACGACGTTTCAGGTCGGCTTCTGCCTGCGCCAGTGCGGTCTGTTGCAGCGTAATGCTGGCCTGATACTGTTTGCCATTGATCATCAGCTGATGCGTCTGACGCACGCTGGTGGCCAGAGCCGTTTGCGCTTTTTCAAACGCCTGTTCCGCATCGGTCTTATCGAGTGAAACCAGCACATCGCCTTTTTTGACGAAATCGGTATCTTCAAACCAGACTTTATTCACGCTACCGGAAACCTGTGCCATCACCTGTACCTGATTACCCGCAACGTAGGCGTCATCCGTTTCCTGAAAATGGCGCAGGACCAGGAACCAGTAAACACCCCAGGCAATACCAATCAGCACAAAGATCAGCGCCAGCACAATGAGCACACTTTTGCGCTTCTTCTTTTTGCTGGCTGATGGTTGCGGGCTTTGTGCTTCTGCCGTTGCACTCATGACTTTCTCCACATTTTCCATTTAGTCGGGCGGCAGAAATCCATTTCCGCCAGCGCCCGAGTCGAAAAAGCCAGCGACTGAGCGCTGGCCAGATAAAAAGGAAATTAAAATAACGATTTCGACAGGTGATTGTGTCGCACTTATTGCTATTAGCGGGACAGCGAGGCGATCAGCTGATCTTCATCCATTTTATCAAGACGATTAAGCAGCTTACGGGTGATGCCTTCCAGCTGGGATTTCTCATCGACCGACAGCGACGACCAGAGGTACTGCAGGCTCTGATGCTGAGGTGGCAGCAACTGACGCAGGAACTCCATCCCTTTTTCAGTCAGGTGCAGGTGCAGGCAACGACGGTCGTGATCGCTTTCGCGACGCTCGATCCAGCCGCGCTTCTCCAGCTCATCCGCAATGCGCGTCGCATTGGTGCGTGAGGAGCCAAGAGCAGAACTGAGCTCAGAAGGCTGAATGCTGTGATTTTCCTGCGCATCCAGCGTAATCAACGCCATAAACAGGGTTTCATTAATCCCCTGTGCTTTCAGCATCTTATTACGGTTGTCCAGCAGTTTACCCTGCATATGCATACAGAGACGCGTCAGAATAATTTCCTGTAACGGAAAATCCTTATGGCGATTGGCACGGATGTTTAGCATCTGCTCAATGGGAGTAAACGAACTTTCCATTAAAAAAAACCTCACTAATTGCAACTTGTATAATAACTATGGTGACAGGGTAAGCGTAGTCACTTTTTGGCAGGTGATCGCTCACAGACTCGCACTCTGTACCATCAAAGGTATTCCAGGCCATTCCCTGGCCCTGGGTCAAAAACCCTTACGTCCGGCAGTAGCGCTGAGCCGGGACGTTTTCAAAAGGGGGGCAAATTTAATAATATCGCGAGGAAAAATAACCGAAGTGAATAGCTTTGTTACTAACCATAACAAACCTAACCATTTGTGACCAGACCATTGCACTGTCCGGCCAGACTTCAGTTGATTTTTTCCGGCTCAAAGCGCGATCCGTTTGCCCAGATCAGCAGATTAATCAGCGTCAGCAGCGCGCCAGCACCACACACGCCATACCAGCCCCACAGATGGTAAGCGGTAGCGGAGAGTAACGAGCCAGCCGCACCGCCCATAAAGTAGCTGGTCATGTAACCGGCATTAAGACGATTACGTGCCTCCGGCATCTGCGCATAGATCACGCTTTGATTCGTGATATGGACGGCCTGAACCGCCAGATCCAGTAGCAGAATGCCGACGATCAGCGGTACCAGCTGCTCAGCACCCCACGCAATAGCAGCCCACGACAGCAGCATGAGCAGCAGGCCCAATCGGGTCGTCAGCTTCGCTTTACCCATGTCAGCCAGCGAACCCGCCTGACGTGCAGCCAGTGCACCTGCGGCACCGACCAGCCCCAGCAAGCCAATCTCGCCTTCTGAGAAGTGATAGGGCGCGCCAGAGAGAAGAAACGCCATTGAGGTCCACAGCAGACTGAAATTGGCAAATGAGAGGCAGCCAGTCCAGGCGCGGGTGCGTATCACCCGATTGCCTGCATAAAGACGAAAGATAGAGGCCAGCAGTTGCGGATAGCTCATAGGCAGGGACTGTTTCACGCGTGGCAGCGATCGCCACAGCGCCAGTGCCATAACCATCATCAGCAGGCTGGCGGTCCAGTAAACCGTGCGCCAGCCGCCAAGCTGCGCCAGACCGCCTGCCACGGTGCGTGCCAGCAGAATCCCCAGCAGCAAGCCGCTCATGACCGTACCGACGATTTTACCGCGCCGCTCCGGCTCAGCCAGCGTGGCGGCCAGCGGCACCAGGATTTGTGCGGCGACCGAGAACAAACCGGTCATCACCGTGCCCAGCAGTAAAAAAGCAAAGGAGTGCGAAAGGGCGATAATCACCATGCCCGCAGCAGCCAGCAGGATCATCGTCACAATCAGGCTGCGTCGTTCAAAGCGATCACCCAGCGGCACCAGCAACAACAGACCGCAGGCGTAGCCGAGTTGCGCCGTGGTGACAATAAACCCGGCGAGGCTCACAGAGAGATCAAACTGTTGGGCGATGGTATTGAGCAGTGGCTGAACGTAGTAGTTACTGGCTACGCAGAGGCCGGTTGCTACCGACATCAGGACCACTAAAGCAGGCGTCAGACCCTGGCGAGTCGCATTCATAAACAGCATCGGTCGCTAATAATCATTTGAGGTTAATAATAACTCAAAAAACTATTTCACACGTATGTTTATTAACAGGCCATACCAGTTATAACAACAGTTTAAACAACGGTAGAGGAGGTGTGCCCTAAGAGGATTGTGACAACTAACGGTCAGGGGCTTAACGTCTCACAGACAACGCAGAGGTTTAAAGCGACGGGAGCATCTTTGTCAGCTTTGGCAGGTCATCCTGACAATCAGAATGACCTGCCCGACCATCAGAAATTCCAGTCTTCGTCTTCGGTTTCGACCGCTTTTCCCATCACATAGGAGGAGCCTGAACCGGAGAAGAAGTCGTGGTTTTCGTCGGCGTTGGGCGACAGCGCCGACAGAATGGCCGGATTCACCGCCGTCAGCTCCGCCGGGAACAGCGCCTCGTAGCCCAGATTCATCAGCGCTTTATTGGCGTTGTAGTGCAGGAAGGTTTTCACCTCTTCCACCCAGCCAACGTCGGCATAGAGCGCTTCGGTGTAAGCCACTTCGTTCTCATACAGCGCCAGCAGCAGATCATAGGCAAACTGCTGCAGCTCTTCGCGACGCAGATCGTCAGTGGTCGCCAGCGCCTGCTGATATTTGTAGCCGATGTAGTAACCGTGCACCGCTTCATCGCGAATAATCAGCCGAATCAGATCTGCGGTGTTGGTCAGCTTGCCCCGGCTCGACCAGTACATTGGCAGCCAGAAGCCGGAATAGAACAGAAACGACTCCAGGAAGACGCTGACGATCTTCTTCTTCAGCGGATCATCGGCACGGTAATGTTCCAGGATAATGCGCGCCTTGTTCTGCAGCGGCGCATTCTCTTCGCTCCACTGATAGGCGGCATCCACATCCTGCGTGTTACACAGTGTAGAGAAGATCGAACTGTAAGAACGGGCATGCACCGCTTCCATAAAGCTGATATTCGACAACACCGCCTCTTCGTGCGGGGTAATGGCATCGTCCATCAGCCCCGGCGCGCCGATCACATTCTGGATGGTGTCGAGCAGCGTCAGGCCGGTGAAGACACGGATAGTCAGCTGCTGCTGCTGTTTATCCAGCGTCTGCCAGCCGGGCAGATCGTTAGAAAGCGGCACCTTCTCCGGCAGCCAGAAGTTGCTGGTGAGACGGTTCCACACCTCAAGATCTTTATCATCCTGAATGCGGTTCCAGTTAATAGCCTGAATTTGTTTAAGTTTCATCATTTTCATCACAGGGAGCAAGAGACGCAGCCCTGAACCTCCGTGCCCTGAAGCGCCATCTGACGCAGTCGAATGTAATAGAGCGTTTTGATGCCTTTTTTCCACGCGTAAATCTGCGCTTTATTGATGTCACGGGTTGTGACGTCATCGCGGAAGAACAGCGTCAGCGACAGGCCCTGATCGACGTGCTGAGTTGCTTCTGCGTAGGTATCAATAATCGCTTCCGGCCCAATCTGATACGCATCCTGATAGAGAGGGAGATTCTCATTGGTCATAAACGGCGCGGGATAGTAGACGCGGCCGGTTTTGCCCTCTTTGCGGATCTCAATAGGGGAGACAATCGGATGAATGCTGGAGGTCGCATGGTTAATATAGGAGATCGAACCGGTCGGCGGGATCGCCTGCAGATTCTGATTAAACAGCCCGTGCTGCATCACCGCATCACGCAGCGACCGCCAGTCCGACTGCGTCGGCAGCGTCAGTCCGGCATCGGCAAACAGCGTCGCAACGCGTTCAGTGCGCGGCAGCCATTCCCGCTGCAGATATTTATCGAAGTAGACGCCGCTGGCGTACTGCGAATCCGCAAAGCCGTCGAAGGTCTGCTGATGCTCCTGCGCCAGCTGATTTGAGGTGCGCAGCGCATAGTAAGTAATGCAATAGAAGTAGAGATTGGTGAAATCCAGCGCTTCCGGCGAACCGTAGGCGATGCCTTCACGCGCCAGATAGCCATGCAGATTCATCTGACCCAGACCAATGGCATGCGAACGGCGATTGCCTTCGGCGACGGAAGGCACGGAGCCAATCTCGCTCATCATCGATACCGCCGTCAGCGCGCGCACCGCTACCTCCACGGTGCGGGCCAGATCGCGTGAATCCATGGCGTGCGCAATATTCAGTGAGCCGAGATTACAGGAGATATCTTTGCCGACCCGGCGATAGCTCAGGTCATCATGGAACTCACTGGCGCTGTTCACCTGCAGAATCTCAGAGCAGAGGTTACTCATGTTGATGCGACCGGCAATCGGGTTGCTGCGGTTCACGCTGTCCTCATACATGATGTAGGGATAGCCCGACTCAAACTGAATCTCGGCCAGCGTCTGGAAGAAGTCGCGTGGCTGAATATACGTTTTACGGATGCGATCATCCGCCAGCATCTCGTCATACTTCTCGCTGATGCTGATATCGCCAAAGGCCTGGCCATAAATCCGCTCAACGTCATAAGGCGAGAACAGCGCCATCGGTTTGTTCTCTTTGGCCAGCTGGAAGGTGATATCGGGTATCACCACACCCAGCGACAGGGTTTTGATGCGGATCTTCTCGTCGGCATTTTCGCGTTTGGTATCAAGAAAGCGAAAAATATCGGGATGGTGCGCATTGAGCCACACCGCGCCAGCACCCTGACGTGCGCCAAGCTGATTCGCATAGGAGAAGGCATCTTCCAGCATCTTCATCACCGGGATAACGCCCGACGACTGATTTTCAATACGCTTAATCGGCGCACCAGACTCCCGGAGGTTCGACAGCAAAAAGGCGACGCCGCCGCCGCGTTTTGATAACTGCAGTGCCGAGTTCACGGCGCGACCAATCGACTCCATATTGTCTTCGATGCGCAGCAGGAAGCAGGAGACCAGCTCACCGCGCTGCTGTTTGCCGCAGTTCAGAAAGGTCGGCGTGGCGGGCTGGAAACGGCCGCTGAGGATCTCTTCGAGCAGTGCCCGTGCGAGTGTTTCATCACCCTGAGCCAGCGTCAGTGCTACCATGCAGGCGCGCTGTTCGAAGGTTTCCAGATAGCGTTTGCCGTCAAAGGTCTTCAGGGTGTAGCTGGTGTAGTACTTCCAGGCACCCAGAAAGGTTTTGAACTCAAATCCCCGGTTCTCCGCTTCCTCATGCAGCTCAAGCAGAAAATCAAAGTCGTACTGATTCAGTATGTCTGCTTCGTAATAGCTCTCTGCGACCAGATAGCGTAAACGCTCGGCGCTGCTGGAGAAGGGGACGGTATTGGGTTGCACATGCTGCAGATAAAACTGACGTGTCGCTTCGCGATCCTTGTCGAACTGGATGCGGCCCTCGGCGTCATAGAGGTTGAGCATGGCATTAAGGGCGTGATAATCGAGTGTCACGCCGTTGAGGGTATCTGTTGTTGCCAAAATTGGGTTACTCCCGCTTTAACTTTCGCAATATCGTCAGGCGTTCCCATCAGCTCGAAGCGGTAGAGACAAGGAACCTGACATTTTTTTGCAATGATGCTGCCCGCCAGGCAGTAACCGGCACCGAAGTTACGGTTGCCCGCCGCGATCACGCCACGAATACCGCACCGGTTCGCCTCATCATTAAGAAACTGAATCACCTGACCGGGCACGGCACCGCGACTGCTGCCACCGCCATAACTGGGCACCACCAGAATATAGGGCTGGTCGATATGGAGTTGCTGTCGGGCATCAAGCGGGATGCGCCGGGCGGGCAGGCCGAGGCGCGTCACAAACCGGTGGGTGTTTTCCGACTGGCTGGAAAAATAGACCAGCGGGAACATACGCTTAGCCTCCGACGGCAGAAAGGGAGCGCAGAGTGGCGATCTTGTCCGGGCGGAAGCCGCTCCAGTGATCGTTATCTGCCATTACTACCGGCACCTGGCGGTAACCCAGTGATTTCAGGCTGTCGATCGCGTCCGGCTGGCTGTCGAGATTGATCAACTCATAAGCGAGACCCTGACGGTCCATCGCATTTTTGGTCGCCGTGCACTGGACACAGTTATTTTTAGTGTAAATAATAATGCGCATGATTCGTATTTCCCTCTGTGTGCGGTTCTGATGCCCGGAAACAAAGCAGACGCGGCAGGTTGCGGGCTTCATTGTGGCGAACATCGGGTGTCGTGATGATGAGGTAAATACTAGATGTGGTGGTTTTTCAGGTCAAGCCCACCATATATAGGGCTTTAAGATTTGTATTTGCGCAACACAGGCAAAGCCAGTAGCAATGCGCTCTGCAGCCTGAAAAAAAATTTTGAAAATATTGCGATCAGAAAAAGGGCAAAAAAAAGCCCCGCACGGGGCAGGGCTCAGGGGATTATTTTTGGGGCTTAGCGGCGTGAAGCCAGCAGCACGCCCACGACGATACCGAATGCGGCACCGATACCTACACCGTGCCATGGCTTGTCATGGACATAGGTATCAACCTGCGCAGAGGCATCACGCGCAACCTGTGACACACGGTTGCTGCCGCCATTCAGTCTTGAACGGGTCTGTTTCAGCAGCTTTTCTGCCTGACTGCGGGCGGAGTCTACTTCGTCTTTGGCGTCACTGCCGTAAGATTTCAACAGCGCTTCCAGTGAATCGGCCAGTTCGTTAACGTCCTGATTGATATCAATGTCATCGTTTTTTACAGTGCGATTAAACATTTTTTAGCTCCCTTTGAATTAAAAACGTAATACTAGTGTAGACGACCTTTTGATAAACGAGACGCGGGAGTGTTCTTTAGGGAAAATTCCGAATGCCCACTCTGTCATGCTGATGTAAGGTTGCGAAGCTTTTGAAAGAGGAGAGGATCGAGCATGTATTTACGACCGGATGAGGTAGCGCGCGTACTGGAAAAAGCGGGTTTCGAAGTCGATGAAATTACCCCACGGGCCTATGGCTATCGCCGTGGAGAGAACTACGTTTATGTGAATCGTGAAGCGCGCATGGGGCGCATGGCTTTAGTCATTCACCCGACACTGAAAGAGAAGAGCCAGCCGTTCGCTGAACCTGCTTCAGAAATGAAGACCTGCGATCACTACACCCAATTCCCTCTCTACCTGGCGGGTGATTCACAGGAACACTACGGCATCCCGCACGGATTCAGTTCCCGCATGGCGCTGGAACGCTATATTCAAAGCGTTTTCGGCTAACGCATCAGGCCCCGCCGCGACGGGGCACTGAACAGCCTGACCGTCCTCCCTGTTTCCCCTGCCATTGCAATTACTGGCTGTGACGCGTATAAAATTGTCCACTATAGATGTTTAGACGTCCATACGGATAAAAGTGATGAGCGAACAGCCAACTCCCTCGCAGGAACAATTTAAACGCACCATGAAAGTGCGCCATCTGGTGATGTTATCGCTGGGCGGCGTAATCGGCACCGGCCTGTTTTTTAACACTGGCTATATCATTTCAACTACCGGGGCGGCAGGAACGCTGCTTGCCTATCTGATTGGCGCGCTGGTGGTCTGGCTGGTAATGGTCTGTCTGGGCGAACTCTCCGTGGCGATGCCGGAAACCGGCGCATTCCACGTTTACGCCGCGCGTTATCTCAGCCCGGCAACCGGCTATACCGTGGCCTGGCTCTACTGGCTCACCTGGACAGTGGCCCTGGGTTCCAGCCTGACGGCGGCGGGCTTCTGCATGCAGTACTGGTTCCCGCAGATTCCGGTGTGGATCTGGTGCCTGGTCTTCTGCTGCGCCATCTATCTGCTGAACGTCATCTCAACCCGCTTCTTCGCCGAAGGGGAGTTCTGGTTCTCGCTGATTAAGGTGGTCACGATTGTCGCCTTTATCGTGCTGGGCGGCGCAGCGATGTTTGGCTTTATCCCGATGAAAGATGGCACGCCCGCGCCGGGCCTGAGCAATCTTACCGCGCACGGCTGGCTGCCCAATGGCGTACTGCCGATTCTGATGACGATGGTGGCGGTGAACTTCGCCTTTTCCGGCACCGAGCTGATCGGGATTGCGGCCGGTGAAACCCAGCAGCCGGAGAAAGTGCTGCCGCTGGCGATCCGCACCACTGTGGCAAGGCTGATCATCTTCTTCATCGGCACGGTATTTGTACTGGCAGCGCTGATTCCCATGGATCAGGCGGGCATCGTGAAAAGCCCGTTTGTGCTGGTATTTGAAAAGATTGGCATCCCCTATGCCGCTGACATTATTAATTTTGTAATCCTGACCGCTATCCTGTCAGCAGCCAACTCCGGCCTTTATGCGTCAGGACGTATGCTCTGGTCGCTGGCCAATGAAAATACGCTGCCGCGCGCCTTTGCCCGGGTAAATAAGCGCGGCATACCGCTGCTGGCGATCACTGTCAGCATGGCGGGCGGCTTGCTGGCGCTGGTCTCCAGCGTGGTCGCGCCAGACACAGTGTTTGTGGCGCTGTCGGCTATCTCCGGTTTTGCAGTAGTTGCGGTCTGGCTCAGTATCTGCGCCTCACATTTCGTTTTCCGTCGCCGACATCTTCAGCAGGGCAAATCGCTGGCCGAGCTGGGCTACCGTGCGCCACTCTATCCGCTGACGCCGATCCTGGGTTTTCTGCTCTGCCTGCTGGCCTGTGTCGGTCTGGCGTTTGATCCGACCCAGCGTATCGCGCTGTGGTGTGGCATCCCGTTTGTGCTGTTCTGCTACGCCGCTTACCATCTGACCCACAAATCATCCCCGAAGCCTGAGGAGGCCAATGATGTCGCATAACCCTGTCGCGCAGGCTTTAACAGAGTCACCATTGCTGATTCTGGATGGCGCGCTGGCCACCGAACTGGAAGCCCGCGGCTGCCATCTGGCCGATGCGCTCTGGTCAGCAAAGGTGCTGATGGAAAATCCTGAGCTGATCTATCAGGTTCATTATGACTATTTTGTCGCTGGCGCACGTTGTGCCATTACCGCCAGCTACCAGGCGACGCCGCAGGGCTTTGCCACGCGTGGTCTCGATGAGGCACAGTCACTGGCGTTGATCGCCCAGAGCGTCGAGCTGGCGCGACGCGCCCGTCACGACTATCTGGCGGTGCGGCCCGACGCGAAAACGCTGCTGGTGGCGGGTTCGGTGGGTCCGTACGGCGCTTTCCTGGCAGATGGTTCGGAATATCGCGGCGACTATGCGTTACCGGAAGCGGAGATGATGGCGTTTCACCGCCCGCGCGTGCAGGCGCTGCTGGCGGCGGGAGCCGATCTGCTGGCCTGCGAAACCCTGCCTTCCTTTGCGGAAGCGCAGGCACTGGTGAAACTGCTGGCAGAATTCCCTGAAGGCCGCGCCTGGTTTACGTTTACCCTGCGCGACGCTGAACACATCAGCGACGGCACGCCGCTGTCAGAGGTGGTGAGCTGGCTGAATCAGCAGCCACAGGTGGTAGCGCTGGGGATCAACTGCGTGGCACTTGAGAGCGTGACGCCTGCGCTGCAACAGTTGCAGAAGCTGACCGACAAGCCGCTGGTGGCCTATCCCAACTCCGGCGAGCAGTACGATGCCGGCAGCAAAACCTGGCATTCCGCGCCGTCGGGCTGCACGCTGCATGACAAGCTGGATGAGTGGCAGCAGGCGGGCGCGAAGCTCATTGGCGGCTGCTGTCGCACCTCACCCAACGACATCGCGGCTATCGCCCGCGCTTGTCAACCGCAATAAGCTGGCTGAATCGGGCGATGATAGCCCGATTGAGTCTGAGAGGGCGGTCTACACTCTGATCATTGATCACTCTGTGGACCCCTTCATGAAACAGCGAATTCTGGCTCTGGCCGCCGCGCTGCTGCTTAGCGGCTGCGCCACCATTGTCGGCACTGAAACCCAAATGGTGCGCATCGACTCTCTGCCGCAGGGAGCGCGCTTCACCGTGCAGGATGAGCGTGGCTACGCGGTTGCGCAGGGTTTCACGCCGCAGA
Source organism: Candidatus Pantoea rara (assembly GCF_051136265.1). NCBI lineage: Bacteria > Pseudomonadati > Pseudomonadota > Gammaproteobacteria > Enterobacterales > Erwiniaceae > Pantoea > Candidatus Pantoea rara. The sequence goes on from NZ_CP194942.1 coordinate 1,001,640, forward strand.
CCGTTGAGCTGGCAAAATCTACCGGCCGCTACTTCGGCAAAAAGCACTATCTGCTGATGCTGGAAAGTCCGGGCTATGTGCCAGTCACAGTGCCAATCGAGGCACGCGCTAACCTCTGGTATCTGCTGGGCAACATTCCGCTGGGTGGATTCCCTGGCTGGCTGCTGGTCGATCCTTTCTATGGCGGCATGTACGACCTCAAGCCGGAACATCCACGTCCCTTCATGAACCCGGTTGGCGCGCGCGGCTGATTACTGCGCGGTCGGCTTCACCATTCCGCCTGGCGTTTTATGGCGTTCCAGATACTGATGCTGGAAAATGCACATGCGGATGGTGTTGCGGTACTCCCCGTTAATGAAAAACTCATGTTTAAGCACGCCTTCAATCTCGAAGCCGAGCTTGGTGTAGATGTGGATCGCTTTTTCGTTCTCCTGATCGACAATCAGGTAGAGCTTATAGAGATTCAGCACCGAAAAGCCGTAATCCATCGCCAGCTTAGCCGCCTGCGTCGCCAGCCCTTTGCCCTGATGCGCCGGATCGATAATGATCTGAAACTCGGCGCGGCGGTGCACATGGTTAATCTCGACCAGTTCCACTAATCCTGCTTTCTGCCCGCTGTGCTCCACCACAAAGCGGCGTTCGGTCTGATCGTGAATGTGCTTGTTGTAGAGATCGGACAGCTCGACAAAGGCCTCATACGGCTCCTCAAACCAGTAGCGCATCACGCTGGCGTTGTTATCCAGCTGATGGACAAAGTGCAGATCTTCCCGCTCCAGCGGACGCAGTTTTACCGTCATAGCCTTTTCCTCTCATGAAATAGTGGTCGCGATTATACCGCATCAGCCTGCCGCTGCGTTTTGCGCCGCTGGATACTTTGCTGGATTAAGTGAATAGGGTGCCGTTGTGGCAGGAGAGGGGAGAGGTTAACAGCGGGCATAGAGGAGCGTTAAGACAGGCGAGAGAAAACTGCAGTGCCGGACGGCAGATTAACGCCGCCCGGACTGGCTTCAGGCAGAGAGCTGTTCGATGATGCGACCCTGCGCCATGCGCACGGCACGATCACACATGTGATCGATAACATCGGGATCGTGGCTGACCAGCACCATCGTCAGCCCATCCTGCTGTTTCAGATCGTTAAGCAGATTCAGGATCTCCGCCTGCACGGACATATCCAGCGCTGACGTCGGCTCATCCAGCAGCAGGATTTTCGGCTGCAGCAGCAGGGCGCGCACGATAGCGACGCGCTGACGCTGACCGCCAGAGAGCTGATGCGGATAGCGATCCGCCAGTGCGGGATCGAGTCCGACGTGACGGAAGCCCTGATCGATACGATCGTTGATGTTGTCGCGTTTCAGCAGCTTCAGCGGCTCCGACAGCGTACGACGCAAACGGTGACGCGGATGCAGCGAGGCATAGGGATCCTGGAACACCATCTGCACTTCCTGACGCAGCGCGCCGGTGAAGGCTTTGCCCGGCTGAACCTCATGACCGGCAAGCTGCATCTGGCCCTGCCAGTGTGGGTTCAGACCCGCCAGCACCCACAACAGAGACGACTTGCCGCAGCCCGACGGACCCACCAGACCAAAACACTCGCCAGCGTTAACGTCCAGGTTGACCTCATGCACCACCGTGCGCAGGTCATAACCCTGTTTGTGGGCGACGCTGAGATTGTGTAACTCAATCATAATTGGCCTCCAGCGCAGCGCGATCCAGTACCGGTAATGTCTGTCCATGAGTCGCTTTGCCCGGACGGCAGGCCCACAGCGTGCGGGTATAAGGATGGGTCGCGTGGGGCAGTTCGGCTGCGGGCAGCGTATCCAGCAACCGGCCTTTGTACATCACCATCACCCGCTCACAATGTTCTGAGACCTGCTGCAAATCGTGGCTGATCAGCAGCAACCCCATATTGCGCGCTTCCACCAGACCGCGGATCAGTGCCAGCACCTGATCGCGCATGGCATGATCCAGCGCGGAGGTAGGTTCATCGGCGATCAGGAAGTCAGGATCGGTGATTAGCGCGATCGCCAGCATCACACGCTGGCCCATGCCGCCAGAGAGCTGATGCGGATACTGTTGCATCAGACGACGCGGATCGGGCAGGCCGACCGCATCCAGCATGTCACACACTTTCTCTTTACGTTCGGCACGACTCAGGCGGCGATGCAGGATCAGCGGCTCTTCCACCTGCCAGCCAATGGTGCGCGTCGGGTTAAGGGCATATTTCGGGTCCTGCATCACCATCGCCACGCGGTTACCGCGCAGCTGGTTCCAGTGACGCTCACTCAGCGTCAGTGCATTCTCACCGGCCACCTGAAGCTGGCTGGCCTGCAGATGCAGCGCGGGCGAGAGCAGTCCCATCAGGCTGCGGGCAGTCAGTGACTTGCCGGATCCGGATTCACCGACCAGCGCCACACGCTCGCGGCCCACGGAAAAGCTAATGTTATCGACCAGCAGCGCTTCATCACTGCGAATGGTCAGCCCTTCGGCAAGGAGCAGATTATTTTGCATGACGGGTATCCAGTCGGTCGCGCAGGCCATCGCCTGTCAGGTTAAAGGCCAGGCTGGCAAACAGAATAGCCGCGCCCGGTGCAGCAGCAACCCACCACTGATCGAAGATGACTTTACTGCCTTCGGCGACCATTGAGCCCCATTCTGCCGTTGGCGGCTGAACGCCCATGCCGAGGAAACCGAGTCCGGCCGCAGCCAGGATAATCCCGCCCAGGCTTAGCGCAGCGCGCACAACCGCAGTCGGCATGCAAAGCGGCAGAATATGACCGAACATCAGGCGAAAACCGGTAATCCCCTGCATCCGCGCGGCAGCAAGATAGTCGCTACGGCGCAGCGCCAGGGTTTCAGCGCGGGCCTGGCGGGCAAACGGCGGCCAGCTGGTCAGTGCCAGTGCCAGCGCACCGTTCATCAGGCCAGGGCCGAGAATCGCCACCAGCGCCAGCGCGATCACCAGGTTCGGCAGCGACAGGAAGATATCGGTAATGCGCATCAGCAGGCGTTCGGTCCAGCCGCCGACATAACCGGCGGTGATGCCAATCAGCAGTCCGGCCGGAATGGTCAGCACCAGGATCAGCGACACCAGCAGCAGAGTCGGGCGCGCACCGTAAATGACGCGTGACAGCAGATCGCGGCCAAAGCCATCGGTGCCGAACCAGTGCTGCGCTGACGGTGCCAGAAGGCGACTCGACATGGTCTGCACATTTGGGTCGAACGGCGCAATCAGCGGCGCCAGCAGCGCCATCAGGATAAGAATCGCGACCAGCGTCAGGCCAACGGTTAACGAGGTAACGCGTTGACGGCGACGGCGTGGTCGCAGCGTTTCGAGTTCAGAGAGTTGTTGCGTCATCGGGTTCTCGGATCGGTTAACCAGGTTAAGACATCCGCCAGGGTATTAATCAGAATAAAGCAGCCGCCGATCAACAGGGTTGAGCCCAGAATCGCCGGCACATCGCCGGAGAACAGCGCATTGGTCATATAGCGACCCACACCCGGCCAGGCGAAGACGGTTTCGGTCAGCACCGAGCCTTCCAGTAGGGTTGCGTAGGAGAGGGCAATCACCGTGACCAGCGTGCCCAGCACGTTGGGGAAAATATGGCGCAGCAGGATGCGTACCCGACCCGCGCCTTTGGCACGCGCCAGCACCACATACTCTTTGCTACTCTCTTCCAGCAGCGCAGCACGCAGCAGGCGGGTAATGCCCGCCATCGCCAGCAGGCCGAGGATCACTACCGGCAGCCAGAGGTGTGCAATCGCGTTGCGGAACATCTCCGGTTCGCCCGACAGCCAGCTGTCAATCAGCACAAAACCGGTCTTCGGCTCCAGGGTATAGACCCAGATATCATCAAGCCGTCCCGGTCCGGCGGACCAGTGCAGCACCGCATAAAACAGCAGCAGGCCCAGCAGGCCGAGCCAGAACACCGGCACCGAGTAGCCCAGCAGCGAGATAAAGCGGGCAAGGTTATCGATCCAGCTGCCCGGTTTCCACGCCGCAAGCAGCGCCAGCGAAACGCCGAACACCACCGCGAAGATCATCGCGCAGGTTGCCAGTTCAATGGTGGCGGGGAAGGTGGTCATCAGGTCGCCGCTCACCGACTGATTAGTCAGGCGGGAGACACCCAAATCGCCGTGCGCCAGATGTTCGACGTAGCGCCAGAACTGCATCAGCACCGGCTCATCAAGACCCAAATCATGACGCACCTGCGCATAGGTTGCTTCACTGGCGTGATCGCCGGCGATCTGCTGTACCGGATCGATCGGCGAGAGATGCGACAGCATAAAGGTGAAGGCGAGCAGGCCAAGCAGCGTGACCAGCAGCGATAACACGCTACCGATCAGCCGTCCGCCACGCTGCCAAAAAAGCCGGGCGAACCCGGCTGAAGGTACAGACTGTGCCATTACTTAGTGACCTGCGAGTAATACACCATGTCAGGGTTGATACCCTGCACATAGCCTTTCAGGTTGTCGCGCAGGGCGATCAGGTTCTTCGCCTGCATCCCAATCACGTAAGGTGAGTTCTTCATGACTTCACGCTGCATCGCTTCATACAGCGCGATGCGCTTCTTCGGATCACTTTCCGCAGTCGCCGCAATCACCTGCTTGTTCAGCTCCGGAGTGTGCCAGTCTGAACGGTAAGCGATGGTTTTGCTGCCATCTTCCGGGTTATAAGCAAACGAGGCGGCATTGGTGTTCGGATCGAAATAGTCAGAGCCCCAGGCGTTCAGTGTCGCTTCATATTTATGTGCTTTCACGTTGGTGGACACCTCTGAGCTCAGGCCCGGCACCACTTCCACTTTCACACCCGCTTTGGCGAAGCTGCCCTGCAGCGCCTGCGCGATATCCAGATAAGGCGGCTGGTTGCTGGTAGAAAGCTTGAACGTCACGTTGCTCAGGCCCGCTTTCTTCAGAATCGCTTTGGCTTTTTCCGGATCGTAGCTGTATGGCGTGTCGTTGATCGCGCCCAGGAAGCCCTTCGGCAGGAAACTCTGATGCACGTCGAACTGACCTTTCAGCAGCTCGTTAGCGATGCCTTTGTAATCCCACAGATAGCGTGCCGCTTCCCAGAAGGCTGGATTCTTCATCGTCTCGTTCGCGCCGATGTTGAACTGGATGTAGTAGAGGGACGCCATTGGAATCGCTTCCGTCTTCACGCCTTTCTTGCCGTTGAGCGCGGCGATCTGATCGGCACCCAGGTTACGGGCGATATCGGCATCGCCCTGTTCCAGCAGCAGACGACGCGCAGCCGGTTCCGGTACGTTTTTGATCAGGATATTCTTCATCTTCGGCGCGCCCGCCGGTGAGGTCGGGTTAGCGCTGAGCAGCACGACCTGATGCATCACCACTTTACGGATCTGATACGGACCGCTGCCCGCAGAGTGGGTTGCCAGCCAGGCGTTACCAAAATCGCCGTTCTTCTCGTTCGCCATCGCGGTTTTTTCATCGATGATGGAAGAAACCGGGGCAGAGAGCAGGCTCAGCACATAGGTCGGACTGACGTTAGCGGTCCAGCTGATCTGCACGTGATTGTCGTCGACTTTCTTCAGGAAGCCATCGACGTTATCTTTGGTCCAGCCAAGCTGCGTCAGGATGAAAGAGGGATCGAGGTTCAGCTTCACCACGCGGCCCAGCGAGAAGATCACATCTTCCGGACGCAGCGGGTTGCCGGTGGAGAATTTCGCATCTTTGCGCAGTTCAAAGGTCAGGCTGCGGTTGTCGCTGCCGGGCTGCCATGAGGTCGCCAGAGTAGGTTTCAGATCCACCGGATTCTGCGGATCAGACTGCACCAGACGCTGATAGATGTTTGTAAAAGCCTGAACGCTGGTCAGTTCAAACCCTTTGGCCGGGTCGAAGCTGTCGGCATCGTCAGTAGATTGTGCAATCACCAGGGTATCTTTCGGTGTTGCGGCCTGTGCTGTGAAGGCGGCAGCCAGCGTCAGCGCCAGCAGTGATGGAATTATAGTTTTCATGAAATTTCCTTGCCTCTAAAAAGTTACGCGAGTTTACGAAAGGGCCGATGCGAAGAATAGTCGAATATGGGCTAATCATATGCCAAAAGGTTATAAGGGTTAGCTGGTGGTTATAAGAAGATCGCTACAGTGTTAACGAAACGGCAATCTGAGCAGAAACAAATCCTCAACGAAAGCATTATTCAGGGCATTATTGCTTTACCGAAGCCCGCCTCTCTTTATAATGGCGGCAGATAACTTCAGGAGAATTCAGTTGGACAGTGATACGAGATTAACGTTAATTCTGGCAAGCTGAATTTCCTATGCTGCTTGCCACCCGGCGAGCAGCGATCCCCGCTTTAATTAACGATCGCGCTCCTTATTTTTAATCCTGCCATCCACAGGAGTGCGCGTTATGCTGCTGTTTGTATTCGCTCTTTTTCCTCCACCCCGACTGGCGTAGCTCAGTCTACGCCCGATTGCCGATCTCAGACTTTCAACACGCTGCGTTTAACCGACGTCGGCTAACCCTGTGTGCGTCGTTATTTTATGCGCAGGCGGAATAACGTGATTATTCCTGAAGGTCGCTGAATTAAATAACCCGGTCACGCCAGGTTTTATCTATGCACCTTATTTTGCGTGCAGAACGACTATTGCTTTAAATCAGGGAGATGTCGAAATGAGCGACATGAAACTGGAACAGGTTGCGATCAATTCAAGTGGCAACCGCGTTGATAAAAAAAGTAAAAAAATGTTTGCTGTGGCACAGCAGGCAGGCCAGCACATTGAGATCACGCTGAACAACCTGCGCAGCCATCGTCAGGGGCTGACTCAGGCGGAAGCGGCGAAACGACTGGCTTTATATGGCCGCAATGAAGTGGCTCATGAGAAAGCACCACCAGCGCTGATTCAGCTGCTGATGGCATTTAATAACCCGTTTATTTACGTACTACTGGTCCTGGCGCTGGTGAGTTTTGTGACTGACTTCTGGCTGCCGCTGCGCGCCGGTCAGGAAACCGATCTTTCCGGGGTGATCATCATCTGCACCATGGTGATGCTGAGCGGGCTGTTGCGCTTCTGGCAGGAGTTTCGTACCAACCGGGCGGCGCAGGCGCTGAAGTCACTGGTTCGCAGCCAGGTCACCGTGCTGCGGCGTGAGGCAGACAGCGAAACCGCGCAGCGCCAGGATGTGGATATGCGTGAACTGGTGCCGGGCGATATCATTCTGCTCAGCACCGGCGACCAGGTGCCAGCCGATGTTCGCCTGCTGAGTTCACGTAACCTGTTTATCAGTGAAGCCGTGCTGACCGGCGAGTCGCTGCCCGTTGAGAAACACAGCAGTGATGTGGGTATCGATGGCGAAGGCCAGACCGCTCAAGAGCTGCTGGCGTCACCGAATCTCTGCCTGATGGGCACCAGCGTGGCCAGCGGCACAGCCAGTGCAGTGGTGGTGGCGACCGGCGGCGAAACCTGGTTTGGCTCGCTGGCTTCATCACTGACCGGCAGCCGTCCGCAGACCGCGTTTGATCGCGGTGTCAACAGCGTCAGTAAGCTGCTGATCCGCTTCATGCTGGTGATGGTGCCAGTAGTGCTGCTGATTAACGGCTTCACCAAAGGCGACTGGATGGATGCCACGCTGTTTGCCCTGGCGGTTGCGGTCGGGCTGACGCCGGAAATGTTGCCGATGATTGTCAGCGCCAACCTGGCCAAAGGCGCGGTTGCGATGTCTCGTCGCAAAGTGATCGTCAAAAAGCTCAACGCCATTCAGAACCTCGGCGCGATGGATGTGCTCTGCACGGATAAAACCGGCACGCTGACCCAGGACACCATACTGCTGTCCCATCATCTGGACGCGCAGGGCAATGACGATGCAGAGGTGCTGCTGCTGGCATGGCTTAACAGCGGCAGCCAGAGTGGCGTGAAAAACCTGATGGACCGCGCTGTGCTCAGCGTGGGCGATAAAATCATTTCCCAGTCTCAGCGCAGCCAGTTTCAGCTGGTCGATGAACTGCCGTTCGATTTTACCCGCCGCCGGGTGTCGGTGCTGGTGGAGAATCTGGCTCAGCATCGTTCACAGCTGATCTGCAAAGGCGCAGTGGAAGAGATGCTGGCGGTGAGCACTGCCGTGCGGAAGGGCGATGCGGTAGTTGCACTGGATGCGGCGCAGCGTGCGGCGCTGCTGGCGCAGACTGAACACTATCATCAGCAGGGCTATCGTGTGCTGCTGGTGGCGACACGGGATGGCGAGCTGCGCGCGCCGCTCAGCGACAGTGATGAGCGCGATCTGGTTATCCAGGGCATGCTGACCTTCCGCGATCCGCCGAAAGCCAGTGCAGGTAAGGCGATTAAAGCTCTGCGCGACAGCGGCGTCACGGTGAAAGTGCTGACCGGCGACAATCCGCTGGTCACGCTGCGGGTCTGTGCCGATGTCGGGCTGACCGATCCGGCCATGCTGACCGGCGATCAGATTGAGGCGATGAATGACGATGAACTGGCGCTGGAAGCGGAGCGTTGCACCCTGTTTGCTCAGCTGACACCGCTGCAGAAATCACGTCTGGTGCGGTTGATGCAGCAGAACGGTCACACCGTCGGATTCCTTGGCGATGGCATCAATGACGCGCCCGCACTGCGGGCGGCCGACACCGGGATTTCCGTGGACAGCGCGGCAGATGTGGCGAAAGCCTCATCGGACATTATCCTGCTGGAGAAAGATCTGCAGGTGCTGAATGAGGGTGTACTCAAAGGACGTGAGACCTTTGGCAACATCATCAAGTATCTCAACATGACCGCCAGCTCGAACTTCGGCAACGTTTTCTCGCTGCTGGTGGCCAGTGCCTTTATTCCGTTTCTGCCGATGCTGTCGATTCATCTGCTGATTCAGAACCTGATGTATGACGTCTCACAGCTGGCGCTGCCGTGGGACAAGGTTGACCGTGAGTTTCTGAATAAGCCGCGTAAATGGGATGCTGGCAACATCAAACGCTTCATGCTGTGGATGGGGCCGACGTCGTCAATTTTTGACATCACAACGTTTGCGCTGATGTGGTTCGTATTCGGTGCTAATCATGCTGGCGTGCAGTCGCTGTTCCAGTCCGGCTGGTTTATTGAGGGGCTGCTGTCTCAGACGCTGGTGGTACATATGCTGCGTACCCGGAAGATTCCGTTTATCCAGAGTCGCGCCACCTTACCGGTGATGCTGACCACGCTAGCCGTGATGGTGCTGGGCATTCTGATTCCGTTCTCACCGCTGGGCGCGATGGTCGGTCTGGTGCCACTGCCATGGCAATACTTCCCGTGGCTGGTGCTGACGCTGTTCAGCTACTGCCTGGTCGCGCAGGGCATGAAACGTTTCTACATCCGCCGTTTTGGTCAGTGGTTCTAGGGAGGCGAAGATGAAAAAAAACAGGCTCGATAAGGTATTTGTCGGCGTGATGATCATCGGCTTAACTCTGATTGCGCTGACGGTCATCGTGCGGTGAGGGCGTTGTGATAGTGCGATAGTAAAAAGGCAGCGAGTCTACTCGCTGCCTTTTTATTTACTCTTCGTCGCGCTCACGGCTGGCGCGCTGACGCTCGTAATATTCATCTTCTGCGGTGATGATCTCATCCATCAGAGAATCCATATCCACCACACGCTCTTCTTCCACGAACTCGCCGGTAAGCGGCGTTTCGGGGGTCAGCTTGCCATCTTCATACAGAAGCCAGATCTCTTTGGCATAGCGCGTCTTCAGAAGCTGCGGAGCGAACTGGCCGTAGTAGGAGGTAATGTTGTCTACGTCGCGCTCAAACATCGACTCGGCATGGTTATTGGCTGCGGCATCAACCGCCTGTGGCAGGTCGATGATCACGGGTCCCTGATCATCCAGCAGCACATTGAACTCTGATAAGTCGCCATGCACGATACCGGCACAGAGCATGCGCACGATGTTGCGAATCATGGTGTGGAAATCGGTGACCGCCTCCTCTTCAGACAAAGAGACATCGCTGAGACGTGGCGCAACTGAGCCATTGGCGTCGGTCACCAGCTCCATCAGCAATACACCGTCTATGCAGAGATAAGGCTGGGGCACGCGAACACCGGCGTTAGCCAGGCGGAACAGGGCATCGACTTCGGCGGTCTGCCAGGACTCTTCCTGCTGCTTGCGGCCGAACTTCGTACCTTTCTGCATCGCGCGGGCGTTACGGCTGTTACGGGTTTTACGTCCTTCCTGATACTGCACCGCCTGCTTGAAGCTACGCTGGGTCGCTTCTTTATAGACTTTGGCGCACTGCACTTTGCCGCCGCATAGCACGGTATAGACGTCTGCTTCTTTGCCGCTTTTCAGCCGCTGCAGGACATCGTCAATCAGGCCGTCATCGACCAGTGGCTGGATTCTGTTTGGGATTTTCATGCGGCTTTATACCTTATTTCACCCGCTTTTCGTATCACTTTGCGATGATGGAAAACATTGGCAATGACTGAACAAAGTCTCCGATTCTACCCTGGAAAGTCGCCTTGTGGGGATGAACCTTGATGACCTGCGCTTTTGACCTGTGTTTTATCATAAACATATAGATTAGGGGGGAGTACAGGGCAGTTTTATCTGCAAGAGGAGTGCTTTGTCGCGGATCAACCCGGCGGCCGGGGATGTTGTGTCAGAGAAATGTGCCTGAAAAGCCGGCTGGTGGGACGTCAGAGCCGAAATCCTGAAACAGAATTTCGGCTCTGACTGCGGGATTATTTCAGGCCTTTAAGCACCTTAACCGTGCTTTCAATGTCGATCTCATCTTCGGAGAAGATCAGTGTCGTTCCCTGGAAGGTGGTCACTGCCAGCTTTTTCAGCGAGCGCATCTCACTGGCGTCAGGGTCAGATTTCGGCCGGATATTATTCAGCAACAGACCGACTGACAGCACGGCGTTCTCTTTGTCGACACCGGCATCGACCGGGACTTCTTCGTTGTAGACCAGATAAGACTTAATCGAGGTGATCTTCAGACGCTCACCTGCGATATAGATGTATTTGCTTGTCGGTGCCACTTTCACCGCATAGGCGGACAAGCCTTTGTTGTTGGTGGTGGGTTCAAAGGTCACCGCCGCATCTTTTTTGATCAGGTCAGGGTTGGCGACCTTAATCACATGAAAATAGCGGTTATCGCCGTTTTCATCTTTGATAAAGCCAAAACCTTTATCTTCAAACCAGGTTGTGATCGTTCCGTTCATCGCCATTTTTGCCTGCTTAATCTACTCAGTTTTTTACAGCGCGCAGTGTAAAACACAATGCCTGCACAGACTATATAAGTCTGGATGATAATTTTCAGCTGCGCCAGATGGCGAGGGGATGGCGCTCACTCGTCTGGCGGTGAGTGACAGTTACTCGTTGCCCCAGCGGTTCAAAAACTCCGCGATTTCATCAATACGCTGCTCATCAATGCCGGCTTCACGCGCCATATCCTGCTGCGATGCTTCACTGATCTCTTCGTTGTTCATCAAACGGGTGATCAGCAGCTGGAAGTAATGCGCCAGCGGGGTACGTTCTGCTTCGCTCACGGGCTTAGCAGACTCCGTCGCATACTCATCTGCGACATCATAGTATTTAAGGGAAATTTCGTTATTCATAGGGTGTCCGCAGCGTTGAAGTTAAGTTAAGGCCTTACCGTCATACGTGGTCTGGCTCGAAGGGAGATTATTTCGTGTTTGGGTTGGGGCTGTAAAGGGGAGTGAGGAAGCTTGCTGAGTAAGGAGTGAGGAAGGCCGCTATTTTCGACTGCAAAGAGCCTGAGCGTTACCTCTCGCCAGGGAATCGACTGATAGAGAGGTTATTGACTTAACCCGACCTATTCCCATCGCATTAAACAGAATATTCAGGCAAACGAGAGTCAGGGTAAATTGTGAGGAGTGTATGAAGTCCTGAAGCATGCCTCACGCTATGACGTCGTAACACGTCCCGTATACGCTTCCAGGGCTTCGTTGAGGTTTTCAGTCATCCTCATTTTCGTGCGCGCCCCCCTTCAGATTTAAAGATCCCTCCAAATGTAAATGTAATTGATAGTAGTTATCGTTTACATTATTGTTCGTTCCTCTTCAGGGAAACGAAAAGGAATCGGAAGAAGATGAATTATCCTCAGACACTATTAAAAGTGCTTTCTGGCAAGCAGATGGCTGCCGGATTCGCAGGCCTCACATTCGGCTTGCTCAGTGTAACGGCACAGGCGGTCACCGTCACAGACGTTGCGGGGCGCACGGTTACCGTACCGAATGATGTTCAGCGCGTAGTGCTCGGAGAGGGCCGCTTGTTCTTCGCTCTTTCGCTGCTTGAGGGCCAGAAACCGTTTGACCGTATCGTCGGCTGGCAGGGCGATTTCCGTAAGCTTGACCCGCAAACCTATGCCACTTATCGGGCGAAATTCCCGCAGATCGACAACATTCCGCTGATTGGCACCACCAGCGCCGACACCATCAGCCCGGAAAAAGTGCTGACGCTGAATCCGCAGCTGGCGATTTTCGGTTTGTCAGGCCATGGGCCGGGCAAAAACAGTGAGCTGGTGAAACAGCTGCAAAACGCCGGTGTTCCCGTAGTGTTTGTTGATTTCCGTACTTCTCCGCTCAAAAATACCCTGCCGAGTATGGAACTGCTGGGCAAAATCCTGAACCGCGAGAAGCAGGCGCAGGACTATATCCGCTTCTATCAGGACAATATCAGGCGTGTCACCGACGTAACTAAAGAGATTCCTCAGCAGGATAAACCGAAAGTCTTTATCGAACTGCGCGCCTCCACGGCGGATGAATGTTGCCGCTCAGCCGGTAACGGCAACATGGGTGACTTTATCGATCTGGCGGGTGGCGTGAATATCGCCCGACCGCTGCTCCCTGGCGCGCTCGGCCAGGTGAATCTGGAAAAAGTTATCGCTGCGCAACCGGATGTGTACCTGGTCAGCGGTGGCGCCAACCCGCCAAAAGCGGGCGATACGCTACCCGCCGGTTTAGTGCTGGGCGCGCAGACCACACCGCAACAGGCGAGCGCCAGCCTGAAGCCACTGCTGGCGCGTAAAGGCATCAACACGCTGAAAGCGGTGGAAGAGGGCCGCAGTTTTGGCATCTGGCACAACTATTACAACTCCCCCTATAACGTGCTGGCCGTGCAGCTCTTCGCCAAAGCGTTTTATCCGCAGAAGTTTGCCGATCTCGATCCGCAGCAAACGCAAAAACAACTCTATAAACAGTTCCTCGCCGTCGAACCGACCGGCACTTACTGGACCGAGTAAAAGGGACTTTGCCCCGGCTGCCGGGGCTTTAAACATCACGGAGAGACAAGATGGTTAAGGTTAAATTTACACCGGCCGTTAAAGCCGGGCTGCTCGCGCAACTGATTGCTGCCGCGATGCCGGTGATGGCGGAAGACGCCAGCGAAGTGAAAGAGAATGAAGAGCAGATGGTGGTCACTGCCTCCTCGATTGAACAGAATCTTAAAGATGCGCCTGCAAGTATCAGCGTAATAACCCGCGACGATCTGCAGAAGAAACCGGTACAAAATCTCAAAGATGTGCTGAAAGACGTTCCGGGCGTACAGATCACCAATGAAAGCGACAACCGTCAGGGCGTCAGCATCCGCGGACTGGGCAGCGGCTATACGCTGATCCTGGTCGACGGCAAACGCGTAAATTCCCGCAATGCCGTATTCCGCCATAACGATTTCGATCTGAGCTGGATCCCGGCGGAATCGATCGAACGTATAGAAGTGGTGCGCGGGCCGATGTCGTCTTTATATGGTTCCGATGCGCTGGGCGGCGTGGTTAACATCATTACCCGTAAAGTTGGCACGCAATGGCACGGCACGTTGAGCGCCGATACCACCGTTCAGGAACACCGCGATCGTGGCGACAGTGGCAACGGTAATGTCTTTGCCAGTGGTCCGCTCGTTGACGATTTACTGGGTGTGAAAGTTTACGGTGCGCTGGGTAAGCGCGAGAAAGATCAGGCCAGTTCGGCCAGCGGCAGCACCGGTCAGCCACGTATCGAAGGCTACACATCGCGTAACGCTAACGTCGAATTTTCCCTGACCCCGGATAAAGATCAGGACATCACGTTTGGATACGGGAAGGATCGTCAGGATCGTGATTCCGACTCGCTGGATAAAAACCGTATTGAGCGCGAAAACTACTCGCTCGGCCACAATGGACGCTGGGGAGGGGCGAACACCGAACTGCGGTTCTACGGTGAAAAAATCGAAAATAAAAACACCGAAACCATCACCTCGAAAAATAACACTCTCGATGGCAAAGTTGTGATCCCGTTAGGCGATTACACCCAGTTCCTGACGTTCGGCGGCGAATACCGCAACGATAAACTCGAAGACGCGGTAAATATGAAAAACGGCGGCAGCGCGCAGGCGAATCAGTACGCGCTGTTCCTGGAAGATGAGTGGCACATCTTTGAAAACCTGGCGCTGACCGGCGGCGTGCGTATGGATGACCACCAAAACTACGGCGTCAACTGGAGTCCGCGTGCTTATCTGGTTTACAACGCCACCGATACGGTCACAATGAAAGGCGGCTGGGCATCCGCTTTCAAAGCGCCTTCTTTACTGCAGCTGAGCCCGGACTGGCAAAGTGCTTCCTGCCGCGGCAGTTGTAATGTTGTAGGCAGCAAGGATCTGAAAGCGGAAACCAGCGAAAGCGTGGAATTCGGCCTGTATTATGCCGGTCAGGAAGGTCTGCTCGAAGATGTGACCGCCAGCGCAACGGTGTTTCAGAACGACATCGACGACATGATCACGGTTATCCGCACCGCTAACCGCAATCTGGCACAGACCTATCAGAACTTTGCCGGATTTGATGCCAGTGGCAATCCGATCTTCCGGTATTACAACGTGAATAAAGCACGTATCCGCGGGCTGGAAACTGAACTCGGTCTGCCGGTCTCCGATACGCTGAACCTCAAACTGAATTACACCTATAACGACGCCCGCGACCAAAGTAACGGCGGCAACAAACCGTTGTCCGAACTGCCGTTCCATACGAGTAATGCGACCCTCGACTGGAAACCGCTGGAGGACTGGAGCTTCTATCTTTCCGCGAATTATAAAGGCAAGAGCCGCACCGTGACCGACGGCAACGCTACACCGGGTGGATATACCGTCTGGAATACCGGCGGGTCGTATAAGGTGAACAAAGCGGTGAAGATCCGGGCAGGGGTTCTGAACCTGACAGATAAAGATCTCAACCGCGACGACTACAGCTATAACGAAGATGGGCGCAGATACTTTGCGGCCGTGGATTATAGTTTCTAGCGTTAACCGAGGCCGGGACGGTTAACGTCCCGGCTGTTTCAAGCGTTTTGTTCGCTACCGATAATCAGTGTGAAAGATTATTTTGCGCGTGCATGAATCGCGTACGCCAGGGCTTGAGCACCCACAACGCCAGACCGGCGGTGATGAAGTCGAAGGTAATCGCGCAGCCAAATACCAGGTGCCAGTTATGGGTGTGTTGATACATCAGGGCTGCCAGCGGGCCACCAAAGATCGAACCTATACCCTGCGACATATAGAGCCAGCCATAATTTGTTGAGGCATTTTCGCTGCCAAAGGTGTCGGTCAGTGTGGAGGGGAACAGCGAGAAGATTTCACCCCAGCCGAAGAACACGACGCCTGAAAGCAGAACGAACAGTACGGGATCTTCGCGGCAGGCAAGCCACAGCGTCATCGCAACACCTTCCAGTGCGAAGGCAATAAACATGGTATTTTCGCGGCCGTAGCGGTCGGAAATAAAACCAAACAGGGGGCGCGTTAAACCGTTAGTGAAACGGTCGATGGTCAGCGCCAGGGGCAGGGCGGCCATTCCGAAAACGACTGCCTTACTGATGCCGAAGTCTTCGGCAAAAATCGCCATCTGCGAGGTGACCATCAGCCCTGAGGTCGACATCATGGTCATCATCATGAACATCAGCCAGAACAGCGGCTGGCGCAGCATTTCCCTGGATTTAAACTGGCGCTGGCCCCGCAAGGGCGACGATGTGTTGCTGACCGGCATCATCGCGCTGCTTTCAGGCAGCCTCAGGTTCTGGCTGGCGAGAAGACCTACGGCAGCGAAGATGAGGCCAAATGTCGTCATCGTCTGTTCCAGTCCATAGCTATTCAGAGAAATGGAAATCGGGAAGGTGGTAAAAATTGCGCCCATGCCGTAGCCCGCCGCCACGGTTCCGGCGGCAAAACCGCGCTGCTGTGGAAACCACTTCATCACCAGTCCCACCACGCCGATATAAACAATACCCGTCCCCAGTCCGCCCAGGCAGCCATAGACCAGATAGAGTGCAGTCAGGCTGTCGACCCGGGCCGCGATTACCCAGCTGAAGCCGGCCATCAGCGTACCGATGGATATCAGCAGACGTGGACCAAAACGCTCAACCAGCCGACCCTGGAAGGGTGAAAAAAAGGTCTGCAGAATAATCAGCAGCGAGAAGGTGACCTGAAGTTCCGCCAGCCCGACGCCGAGTCTGGCAATCATCGGTTTGGTCAACAGCGTCCAGACGTACTGCGGGCTGGAAATAGCCGCCATGCAAATGAGTCCAAGCAGAAGCTGCACCCACTTACTGTGTTTCGCTATTACCACCGGTTCGCTTATCGAGGTCATTATTATGTCTCCACATTACGCTCTGCTACACAGCTGAAATCAGTCTGCTCTGTTTACACATTGTTCTGGCATTGCACGATTCACATCAATATCTGCTGATGCCAAATCCCTGATGTACATAACGCGACGAAGCAGGATATGTGCCAGTTTAAAAAAATCATTAAATTCAATTAGTAATAGAATTACAGGCAGAATAAATTTGATGGAGTGCAAAAAATGAGTGCGCCGGGATGGTGCGTGGGAGACGGTTGATAGCGAATCAGAAAGGCCATCCGGTACATTCTGATATTCAATGTGATGCTCAGAAAGACGTTATCGGAAAAAGAGGATCAGATGTTTGAAATGTTCGAAGTGAGGACACAAAAAAGCCCGCAAGGTTTTCACCTTGCGGGCTCTCAGGACTTCGATGATGGTTCTGGTAACCATCAACCAAGGATTTTGGTGGAGCTGGCGGAGTCTGAACAGAGTACACAATCATTTGAAATTAGTTGTTTTTTTTCAATTCAACTTTGGTTTGTGTACCTAAACGTGTACCAATTATTGGATCTCATACGCTGAAGCAGCACAGCAAGGATAACGAATGCCCGGCGCTAGATACAATTAAAATGATTTTAGAGAGAAGTATTCACACTGTTCACTTTTGGCTTTTTTTTATAAATTTCAATTCATTAGGTAATGAATGATTTGAGGCGAGATGTACACTAGTATGCACTTTTGGTGACCACCTTAGCCAAGATGACAAAAAGCAAACTGAGCCACTATGATAATGTGAGGTTATTAGACGCTGATGTTGTCAATGGTCCGCTTTGTGCCAGAAGCGGAAGTTTCTGGGGTAGCTTGTTTTAATCAAAGATGATTGGTCAACAATTCTGGGCGTGGCTAGACCGCCTCGATTTTGTCCGGGTTGAGATTGCACTTAACCGTCCGATAAAGCCCTGGAAGTTGAACAATAAATCTACGAAGCATGCGTTGCAGAAACCACTGAACGTAGATGGCCCAGCAATAAATGGGATACCTCAATAGCGATTTGTGTAATTCTTAAAGGCAACATGAGTTTGACATGGCGGCTGTAAGACACTTATTTAAGTCCGTTATGGCACTCAATGGCGTATTGATTGTCATGAAGAAAAATGCGTTATTAAGCAATGCTCGGTATAATAAGCCTAGCTTTAGCCTGCATGACATCAGAACGCAGCCGCTGGGCAAGATGTCCCTTCTTTTTGCGGTGCGGTTATGTATATTTAATGTTTTTTAGCACAGTTCGACAACGTTTGGAAAACGAGAATGGTTGATGGGTTTGGGTCTCCCTTTCAGTCTCTAAGAGGATTGATTGGGAAGTTACTAACTTAAACAGAGCCTGGTAATTTTGATTCCTTCCACTCATAATAAATTTAGTAATTGCTTTATGTTTTTTTTTAAAACTCATCTCTGAAAAGGAATTTTTACTTATGAAAAAAATGCCACTGCAAACAGACCTTCTCATTTCTGATGATGACGATTCATTGGCCACCCCACCAGATATTAAATATGAATTGTCATCCACCATAGGGAAATTAATTCAAAAAGCCACATACACTGACTTAATTATAGGCGCTGTCATGGTTATATTTTTGGGTTCAACTTTGATCACCCTCTTTGGAAAGCTAAATGATTCTCATGGTTTTATCGATTCGCTTTATTTCAGTTTTGTGACATTTACGACACTAGGTTATGGGGACCTAACCCCTGTCGGATTTGCTCGTTTTATATCAGTAATACTTACATTAAGTGGATTGCTCTTCACTTCATTATTAATAGGGAAATTTGCATCCGAACGGCAGCAAGCCATGCTCCTCTTAGTACATACAAGCGACTGCCAGAGACGCATTGATGCCTTTTGCATAGAACTTTATAAGCTCAATGATGATCTCATTAGTGCATTTAATGCGCAGAATATTCCGCTAACACAATCTATATTGAAAACAATAACATCACGATTTGAAGCCAGCTCTAATTATATTATTTTCCATGCTAACCAATCTGATTTAACGGGTTTTGGAAATGATTCCGTACTAATGAAGTTTTACCATGTACTTAATCTGATTCAGGAAAGTTGCTATACAATCCAAACACATAAGCAATCCTTTCCTGACGAACTGATATTTAACCGTAGTTTAGCACTTGCAAAAAGAAGCTGTTCATTAATTAGTATTATGTATAAGTTACATGTACGATCAATGAAAAGTTATGGTTACACTGATGCGCTCTTCATCAAAGTTAAAAACAACTTACTCTCAAAAAGATTTAATTTTAGAAAATTTTCATTCCTATCCTCTGCTTATAACCGCACAAGATTATTTATATATAATAAATTAGAAAAAATCACAATCACAAAAGAATATAATGACAATGACAGCTTACTGGTGGGGATAAGGAAAATAAGAAAACTGATGCAAGAAAGGTTGAGCGAAATTATTGTGTCACATAAAACTATCATAAACCCTAAGCTTCTCAATGAGGTGTATGATTTAATGCCTGAAGGAAATAAAACAAGTTGGGGAAAAGGCATACATAGAATCATAGCATCTAACCTGGCAATTTCAAACAGACTCGCCCAGTCCGCGATAGATACCTTAATCGCGCAAAAGAAATTACCTCGTTATCCACGCAGAGGTTCTAAAATAAAATAGATACGTTGATAGTATAAGTTTTAGGTTGGCATAGTTAGCTGCGTCAGCCTGAGCTTATCTTCTAATATTTAAATTGGATAGCTACGCGTTGATTAGTTCTAAAGTATGCAAGAAACGCCTCAATCGACTTCGAGGGAAATTACGAACGGCAGCTCTTCGCTCTTAGCGAACCTTGGCTGACATTAATATTTGCATCAAATATAAAAAAACCGGCCTAAGCCGGTTTACGTGGAATTATGTTATCAGATGCTACATGTGTGCAACCAATCCGCCTCGCTGTCCTCATGTAACGTGAGATTGGTCTGTATACCGTTATTCGTCCTGCGCTTAAGCAACACGCGCTCATACTCTTTCAGCGTCTGCGGCACCGCCTGGCCGAATGCGGTCAGGCTCAGGGGGTGCTGATGGCCGCGTGACTCCATAAACGACAGATACGCATGATAGAGATAACGCTTTGGGTTTATGAGGCGGATGTTTGCGTTACCCATAAACAGGCCGGTAGCCGTGCTTATCGGCATTAGATAGCCACAGAAATCGACCAGTGGATCAGCCTGTCTTTTAATCTCCAGTGCTTCGCCGGAAGTCTGCTGCGCCTGTAGTAATTCTCGCGCATCGTCGGGTCTGCTGAAACGCTGCATCAGATGACGAACGATGACGGCCAGCTCGTTGCTGATTTTATCCAGCAACTGCGGGTCACGCTCATTTGCCGGTATCACCTCGGGGAAGGTCAGGATTACCCGGCGACGTGACACGCCGCCGCTGCGGTCGCTGAAGCGCATCGGATTGTTGTTCAACGCCAGAATGACCGCCGGGATATGCGTTGAATAGGCGTCACGGTATTTTGGATCGATGGCTACTGCGTCGCCGCCGGTAATAGCCTTGATGCCTGCGCCGTCGCCGCTCCATTTTTCCTGGTCAGGCAGGATAAGGAGCGAAAAACCCACCACGCTGGCGCGCTCGCGTGAGGATTCCAGCGTGTCGATAGTGGCGGACGTGGTGTTGTCTTTTCCGGCCAGCAGAGTGGCTATCGAGGCCATGACGCTTTTACCGCTGCCGCCGGGGCCGGTGACTTTGAGAAACATCTGCCAGTCATAGCGATTTGCCAGCACCATAAATAATGCCGCGAGGATGCGCTCCTGCTTGTCGTGATTATGTCCGGCTGCCCGCGTTAACCAGCGCCAGAAGGCCGGGGCGTGGTCTGCGAGGTTCTCACCTGGACGCGGGGCGGTGTAGTCCACGCTGTTGACGGTGCGCAGCCAGTGCTCGCGGCGGTGCGGGCTGAATGTGCCTGTCGTGGTGTCATACACCATACACACCGTTACGGAAACCAATCAGCCGGCGGGACGGTTCACCCATCTGCGGCCCCATCAGCTTGAGTGTGTCCAGCACGCTGCCGATACCAGCGGCCGAGAACGGTGCGCGTACTTTCTGAAAAAGCGCGGCGATTTCCCGGCGCAGCGTCTTCGCCTCCATCACCTGCCATGCGCCGTTCTCATAGCGGCAGATTTCCTCCCCGACCGGCGGCACGGCCAGCGCCTCACCATAATGGGCGACCAGCAGCTCGGCCTTCTGGCTGGCGCTCATGGCCTTCAGGTTGGCCTCACTGACGGATTCAAACGGGCTGAGCGGCTGCGCCTGTTACACAGCCAGAGCCATTTGGTAATTATCAAAACGGAAGCTGTCTTTGTCTCAACATGTTGGGGAGGACGCGTGTTGCCAGTTTTGGTTCACGCTAAATGGGAGAGCGGGGAGAAACTATTTTCAGAATCTCGTGAGGCTTAGCTCTAAGAATTTCGTTTTTGGTATGGAAGTGGGGCTTTCACGCCATGGTTGATTGCTGTTCATAGTTGGCACATGTTTTGGCCTATCAAATA
Source organism: Candidatus Pantoea rara (assembly GCF_051136265.1). Taxonomy (NCBI): domain Bacteria; kingdom Pseudomonadati; phylum Pseudomonadota; class Gammaproteobacteria; order Enterobacterales; family Erwiniaceae; genus Pantoea; species Candidatus Pantoea rara. The sequence goes on from NZ_CP194942.1 coordinate 1,022,739, forward strand.
GAGTGTACCTGAAAGCCTAACCGTTACCTCTGGAGTCAAACAAATCGCCTTAGAGGATCACAGACACAAAAAAGCCCGCAAGGCTTTCACCTTGCGGGCTCTCAGGACTTAGATGATGGTTCTGGTAACCATCAACCAAGAATTTTGGTGGAGCTGGCGGGAGTTGAACCCGCGTCCGAAATTACTACACCGTCGGCACTACATGCTTAGTCAGTTTTTACATTCGCCGGTTAGCTGCGAACAGACACGCCACTAACAGACTAGCCTGATTGGATTTAACGCTTCAACCCCAGGCAAGGCATCCACGCGATCTCTTTTGGGTTTGACTTCTCTTGATCCCCGTCTTAAGAGCGGAAGCTAGGGAGAGAAGGCTCTAAGCAGGTTATTAAGCTGCTAGTGCGTAGTTTTCGTCGTTTGCGACTATTTTTTTGCGGCTTTTTACGAGGCAAACCGCCCCTCGGCATGCTCCTAAGGCTTCACAATCCCGTCGAGTCCAGAATCAGCCCCAGAACTTCAAATACTAGCAACAAAACAAATCAAAATCCAGTGCTTAACGCTTTGAATTCTTCATGATACGTGCTTTGTCTAACTGCCATTCGCGGTCTTTGATATCGTCGCGCTTGTCGTGCTCTTTCTTACCGCGTGCAACACCAATCTTCAGTTTGCACCAGGCATTCTTCCAGTACAGCGACAGTGCCACGATTGTGTAACCTTCGCGGTTCACGCGGCCATACAGGGAGTCGAGTTCACGTTGCTTCAACAGCAGCTTACGACTGCGTGTCGGATCACAGACCACATGGCTGGAGGCAACGGCTAAGGGTTGAAAGGTTGAACCGAACAGAAAGGCTTCGCCATCGCGCAGCAGAATATAGCTGTCGCTGATGTTGGCTTTACCGGCACGAAGTGATTTAACTTCCCATCCTTGTAACGACAATCCCGCTTCATACTCCTCTTCAATGAAGTACTCGTGGCGGGCGCGTTTGTTCATGGCAACAGTGGCAGAACCGGGTTTGTGTGCTTTTTTCTTTGTCATAGTGCGGCGTATTTTACATCACTTAGTCGGTTATCGCATCCCCAGTCCAGCGGGGCGGCAGGAAACGGGATATTCTAGCACACCCTCACCAGGGGACATTTTTGTTTAATCGCTGAAAATGCTATTATTCAGCGGTTTTGTGATGAACAGGAACCATTATGGCTCAGATTAGTCGTTCGGCGCTGGTCCCGTTTAGTGCCGGGCAGATGTACAAACTTGTAAATGATGTAGATGCTTATCCGCAATTCCTGCCGGGTTGCACCGGAAGCCGTGTGCTGGATGCGTCTGATAATCAGATGACGGCGTCCGTGGATGTGTCGAAAGCGGGCATCAGCAAAACATTTACCACCCGCAATACTCTCACGGATAACCAGAGCATCCATATGCAACTGGTTGATGGGCCATTCCGTAAACTGACCGGTGGCTGGACGTTTGTCTCGCTGGGTGATGACGCCTGCAAGGTTGAGTTAAGCCTGGAGTTCGAGTTCACCAATATGCTGGTAGAGATGGCCTTTGGACGTATCTTCAAAGAGCTGGCCAACAGCATGGTGCAGGCTTTCACCCAGCGCGCCAAAGAGGTTTACCGTGCCTGACATCTCCGTCGAGGTGGTCTATGCCTTGCCTGAAAAGCAGTATCAGCTTTACGTGAAAGTGGAGCAGGGCAGCACGGTAGAGCATGCCATCCTGAAATCAGGTTTGCTTGAACTGCGTCGGGAGATTGATCTCGCCAGCAATAAGGTCGGTATCTATAGTCGGCCTGTGAAACTGGATGATGTGGTGAATGAGGGCGATCGTATCGAAGTTTATCGTCCGCTGATTGCCGATCCTAAAGAGTTACGCAGGCAGCGCGCAGAGCGAGCGGCAGAAAGCAAAAAATAAGCCGTATCCCGCCATACTCAGCGGATAACAGGCATAAAAAAGGCGCTCAGTGCGCCTTTTTTGCTGTCTGACTTTCAAACGTTATCTCGTTCAGTCAGTCGTTGTTCGGTGACAGATTCTGCTTGTTGTCGATGTTAGTCAGCACACCTTTACCATCAAAGTTTAGCGTCAGCGTCTGCTGTTTCACGCTTTCATGACCTGGCTCCTGACGGAAAACGTAATACCAGACGTTGCTGCCAAACGGATCTTTCATCATCGGCGTACCGAGCGTGTAAGCCACCTGCTGCTGTGTCATACCGGTATGGATCTTGGCCACATCGTTGGCAACCAGATAGTTACCCTGGTTGATATCAGGACGATAGACCACGCGCTCTAAGGTGGAACATCCGGCGGTCATCATCAACATTACTACTGCCGCGGCAGTCAGCGTTTTACAGCGCATCTATACATTCCTTTTCCGGGGCCAAACGCCTTTTACAGGCGGCTTTCTTGCCATCAAAATCTGAACTCTGCCTGCGGCAGGCTTTATTACTCTGGCGACATAAGTGCCGATGATAATAAACCTTTTCGCCGTTGGAAACCTCTACAGAGCAAGCTTATGACCACGGTGAGTTAAAAAAGTGCGCTGCTATGCGGCTAAAAGTTCTTTTGCGTTGGCCAGAGTATTGCGGGTGACCTCGCTGCCGCCCAGCAGTCGCGCCAGTTCCTGCAGACGCGCCCGCTTGTCCAGCGGCTGCATATGGGTTTCAGTCATCGCGCCATCGGTCTCTTTGCTGACATAGAAATGCTGATGACCACAACCGGCAACCTGCGGCAGGTGAGTTACGCACATCACCTGGGTCGATTCACCCAGCTGACGCAGCAGTTTACCGACGACGGCGGCGGTCGGGCCGCTGATTCCGACATCCACTTCATCGAAAATCATCGCCGGTGTTTCCATTTTCTTCGCGGTAATCACCTGAATCGCCAGCGCGATACGTGACAGTTCACCACCGGAAGCCACTTTACCGAGTGGCTGCAGTGGCTGGCCTGGGTTAGTGGTAACCTGGAAATCGACGCGGCTCGCGCCGTCTGCCGTCAGTTGATCCGGATTAAAGGTCAGCGCGATTTTAAACTGGCCATGCGGCATCGAGAGCAGATGCATACTCTGGGTAATCAACTGCTGCAATTCATCAGCGAAGTGGTTGCGCTGCTGATGCAGCTGCTCAGCGCTTTGCAGCGCGGCCTGATAGTGTTCCCCCACCATTGACTGCAGGCTCTCCTGATCGCTCTCATGCTGTGAAAGCAACTCTGCTTCCGCCAGCAGTTGCTGATGCAGTTCAGGCAGTGCTTCTGGCGTGACGTGATGCTTACGCGCCAGAGCAATCTGGCGTGAAATACGCTGTTCCAGTTCATACAGGCGGTTAGGATCCAGATCCAGGCTGTCACAGTAATGGCGCAGCTCGTCGCTGGCTTCGGTCAGCTGAATTGCCGCCTCTTCAAGCAGATTCTGAACGCCGCTCAGCTTCTCATCCAGCGAGGTCAGTTCTGAAATCATCTCACGCGCGCTGTAAAGCAGGCTGTTGAGATTCGTGTCATCGCTGTCGGCTAAGAGTTGCAGCGCCTGCTGACTGGTCGACAGGAGCTGTCCGCTGTTAGCCAGACGCTTATACTCTTCGTCGATCTGCTCATATTCACCCTGTTGTGGCGCGAAGTCGTTCAGCTCTTTCAGCTGATACTGCAACAGCTCGCGACGTGATTCACGCTCCTGCGCCTGCTGCAGATGCAGCGCAAGGGTGCGGCAGCTCTGATGCCAGGTCTGATAGCTGGTACGCATTTGCTGCAACAGATCGTCATGACCGGCATAGGCATCCAGCAGATGTTTCTGGTGGTCGGGTTTGAGCAGAAGCTGATGGGCATGCTGACCGTGGATCTGAATCAGCAACTGGCCGAGATCGCGCAGTTGAGAGAGCGGCACCGCTGTGCCATTGATAAAGCCGCGCGAACGTCCGTCAGCGCTGATCACCCGGCGCAGCAAACATTCGTTGCCCTCATCCAGATGATTATCCATCAGCCAGCGCTGGGCAGAAGGGGAGGACTTCAGCTGGAAGCGGGCGCAGAGGTCAGCCCGGCTGGCACCCTGACGCACCATGTCAGCATCAGCACGACCGCCCAGACATAATCCCAGCGCATCAATTGCGATAGACTTGCCGGCACCGGTCTCACCAGTGATTGCTGTCATGCCGCGTTGGAAATCAATGTCGAGCTCACGAACGATAGCGAAATTACTGATGGTCAGTTGGGCCAGCATAGGTTCACCTGTATGAATAAACACATATGGTTTTTCATACAGTATAAACTGGTTTTTTATCCAGTAAAGGGGAGAGGCGGGTTTTCAGAACAATTTTTTTGACCAGCCCAGTTTTGAACTCAGCGTGTTGAAATAGCTGTAGTTTTTAGGATGGATTAAATCGAGATGACCGGAACTGCGTCTAATCAGTACATCCTCGCCTTCCTGGATGGGCAGCGCAATCTGGCTGTCACAGCTGATTTCCAGGTCGCTGCGACGTGAAGAAAAGCGCAGACGGATGGTACTGCTGCTGTTGATCACCAGTGGCCGTGCCGATAGCGTATGCGGGAACATCGGCACCAGCACGATCGCTTCGAGTGACGGCGTCAGAATCGGTCCGCCCGCAGAGAGTGAATAGGCGGTAGAGCCGGTGGGCGTCGAGATAATCAGACCGTCTGATCGCTGGGAAAAGGCGAACACTTCATCGATGTAGACTTCAAATTCGATCATGTGCGCGACTTTGCCGGGATGCAGCACTACTTCGTTGATGGCGGAGCCAATACGCGGCGAACAGTCAGATTTGCACACCTGCGCTTCCAGCAGAAAGCGGCTTTCGACGAAGTAGTTGCCCTGCAGCACCTCATCCAGTTGTTGCTGCGCGTTGTCCGGGTCCAGGTCAGTGAGAAAACCGAGATTACCACGGTTGATGCCAATCACTTTGATGTCGTAACGCGCCAGCACTCGCGCTGCGCCCAGCATATTGCCGTCACCGCCCACCACGACCGCTAAATCAGCCTGCTGGCCAATCTCCGCCAGCGTACCTGTCTGCACATCGTGAAGCGACAGCTCCTGTGCAATTTGCTTCTCAACGATCACTTGATAACCTTTGGCTGTCAGCCAGCGCCAGAGCATCTCATGCGTGGTTAACGCGGTGGGATGGCGCGGATGACCCACAATGCCAATGCAGTTAAAGTGTTTGTTCATCTGGTCGGTGTTCCTTATAAGCCAAAACGGTAAGGCAATGTGATAGGTTCCCTTGAATCCGTCATACCAATCCCCATAATAAGCCAACCAGCGAAATGAATGTGCAAAACGCGGAGAAATTCATGAGTAGTAAAGAACAGAACACCCCAAACGAGCAAGTCTCAGACGAAATTCAGCAGGATCAGCAGCAACCTCAGGAAGCGGAGACAGCGGCAGAGGTGGATCCGCGTGATGAGCGTATCGCCCAGCTCGAAGCTGAATTAGCGCAGTCGCAGACTGGTGTGCGTGATGCCCAGCTGCGTGCGCAGGCAGAAATTGAGAACATTCGTCGTCGTGCAGAGATGGACGTTGAGAAGGCGCATAAATTTGCGCTGGAGAAGTTTGCCAACGAATTGCTGCCGGTGATCGATAGCCTGGAACGTGCGCTGGAAGTGGCGAACAAAGAAGACCCACAGCTGGCATCCATGATTGAAGGGATTGAACTGACCCTGAAAGGACTGCTGGGTGCCGTGCGTAAATTCGGTGTTGAAGTGGTCGGCGAAACCGGCGTACCATTTAACCCGGAAGTGCATCAGGCGATGTCGATGATGGAGTCTGAAGAGTTTGAACCTAACCATGTCATGCTGGTGATGCAGCGTGGCTATACACTGAATGGTCGCCTGCTGCGCCCGGCGATGGTTGCGGTTTCTAAAGCGAAAAGCTGATTCAACGCCTGAATCCCGTTACACGGCCGCGCACTGACGCGGCCGTGTGCTTTCTGGCGTTATGCCGGTAGCTCCGGGGTCCAGTCCACCGGCTTTTTGCCGGCCGCGTTCAGCAATTCATTGGTCGTCGAAAAGTGTTTGCTGCCGAAAAAGCCACGGTGCGCGGAGAGCGGTGAAGGATGCGGTGCCTGCAACACATGATGGCGCTTCCGATCAATAATGCTGCCTTTCTTCTGCGCGTGTGAGCCCCACAGCAGAAAAATCACCCCTTCACAGTGCTGGTTAATCGCCGCAATCACGTTATCGGTAAAAGTCTCCCAGCCGAATCGCGCATGAGAATGGGCTTTGCCCGCTTCAACCGTCAACACCGTGTTCAGCAACATTACACCCTGTTTCGCCCAGCTCTCAAGAAAGCCGTGGTCAGGCTTCTGAAAGCCGGGAATATCCTGCACCAGCTCTTTGTAGATATTCTGCAATGAAGGCGGCACCTGAACGCCGGGCAGCACCGAGAAGGCCAGTCCATGCGCCTGATTAGGCCCGTGATAAGGATCCTGACCCAGGATGACGACGTTGACGTCACCCAGCTCCGTCAGGCGAAAAGCGTTGAACACATCTTTCTGTGGCGGATAGACCGTAACACCGGCGGCGCGTCGATCGGCGACCTGCTTCAGCGTCTCAATAAAATAGGGTTTCTCTTTCTCTTCAGCCAGCACGTCGTGCCAGGTCAGCTTTTCAGCCATGTTTAACTCCCTTAGCGTTAGTACCGTAAGCTTAGCGGTTCCAGCCCCCGACCTGAAGGCAAAATAATTTGAATAATACAAATTAAGTTGAGCTGGCGGGGTTGTTGAGATCAAGGGCTTAGCGGAAAAGCCGCCATAACGCCTGATTAATATTGACACAGGTCAAGGCTGACCAAAATGAAGAGTGCTATACCGGGGGCTTCAAATTTGATTTATTCACGTATTATCCGGGAGACGCAATCATGATCACTGGTATCCAGATCACTCAATCAAACAATTCACAACTACTGAACTCCTTCTGGCTGCTGGACGAAGAGAAAGCCGAAGCGCGTTGCCTGTGTGCAAAAGCGGGCTACGAAGAAGATCAGGTTGTCGCTATCAGCGAACTGGGTGAGTTCGCTTACCGTGAAGTACCGGTTGAAATCAAACCGCAGGTGCGTGTTGAAGGCGGACAGCATCTGAATGTCAACGTTCTGCGTCGCGAAACGCTGGAAGATGCGGTTAAACATCCAGAAAACTACCCGCAGCTGACCATTCGCGTTTCAGGCTATGCCGTGCGTTTTAACTCACTGACGCCTGAACAACAGCGTGACGTGATTACCCGTACCTTTACTGAAAGTCTTTAATCAGCCTGAATTAACAGGTGATGAAAATAAGTGCAAAGCGCACACAGCAATTTTATCAATGGTATGAAAGAGATAAAAAGGGAATAGCCCGGCTTCGATAGTCTATTTTCAAAAAGAAAGCATTCTCGTAGTAAAAGCATTGTGAAAGGGTTGTTACTGATTATCAGATAAAAAAAATCGCCTCCTGTGAGGCGATTTTTTTAACCCTGCGATGATTTATTCCGCATTCTCGTTAGCTGGCGTACTGCCGCTTGCCTTACGGCGTTTGCCGACATTTTTGGCGTCACGATGGCGTTTTTTTACACGCGGTTTTTCTGTTTCACTGGCTTTCTGCTCTGCACGCTTCGCCAGTACTTTTTTCGACGGTTTCCCCGTAGTTTTGGCACTTGGCGCTCGCGTCTCAGGACGCAGCTCATCAATCACACGGGCTTTGATCGGCTCGTTCACATAGCGGGTGATTTTGCCCAACAGGACGAAATCGTGCGCTTCAACCAGTGAGATGGCGATGCCTTTACGGCCTGCACGCCCGGTACGACCGATGCGGTGCAGATAGGTATCAGCAGTGCGCGTCATATCAAAGTTAAAGACGTGACTGACATCTTCAACATCGATGCCGCGCGCGGCGATATCCGTCGCAACCAGCACGTTAACGCGGCCTTCACTCAGACGTTTAATCGCTTCGTTACGTTTCGCCTGCACCATTTCGCCTTCAAGATAGCTGCTACGAATCCCCGCTTCGTGCAACCAGCTCACCAGCTCATGCAGACGTTCACGCTTACGCACGAAAACGATGCTGCGCGTCACATCCGGCTGCTTCAACAGATGAATCAGTAATTTGGTCTTATGCTGCAGATCATCAGCACGGTAGTACCACTGCTGGATCTTTTTGCGCTCACGACGGCTAGGGTCTGCTTCCAGCTCAACCGGATCGTTCAGCAGACGCTCGGCGAAGTCACGGATGTTGTCGCCTTCCAGCGTGGCGGAAAACAGCAGGGTTTGCTTGCGCCAGCGCGTTTCAGCCGCGATGGTTTCGATATCCTGGGCAAAGCCCATATCGAGCATACGGTCCGCTTCATCCAGCACCAGGGTTTCTACGGCGCGGCAGTCAAAGTTCTCTTCTTTGATGTACTGCAGCAGGCGGCCGGTGGTCGCGACCACGATGTCCTGATTTTCGCTGAACACTTCGGCATGGTTCATGTAAGCCACGCCGCCGGTAATGGTGGCGATATCCAGATGGGTATGTTTCGCCAGCTCACGCGCATGGTCGGCGACCTGCATCGCCAGTTCGCGGGTTGGAGTCACAATCAGGATGCGGGGTGGCCCGGATTTCTTGCGCGGAAAATCAAGCAGGTGCTGCAACGCCGGTAACAGATATGCGGCGGTTTTCCCGGTCCCTGTAGGTGCCGAACCCAGAACGTCACGACCCTCCAGTGCGGGCGGAATTGCAGCAGCCTGGATCACTGTTGGGCGCGTAAAGCCTTTTTCCTGCAACGCTTGTAGCAGGCTTTCGTCAAGTTCGAGTTCGGAAAATGTGGTTACTGTCATGGTCTACCTCAGTTTGGGGCGCTGATTATAGACAGATCAGACTGAATCTTCATCTGTTAATCCGTTTCGGCTGCGCCTGGGGTTGTCTGCCGCGTGAATTCCCTCTGTCGCCACGTTACACTTATGCGCTGCCGTACGGCAGGAAAAAAACGATGGTAGTGACGAATGATGCAGGATAAGCCGCGTGAACGGCCACAGTTAAACAAGAACGGATTTACCTTTAAACAATTTTTTGTCGCGCACGATCGCTGTGCGATGAAAGTAGGCACCGATGCCATCCTGCTCGGGGCCTGGGCGCCGGTTGCCGGGATAAGACGCATTCTGGATATTGGCAGCGGCAGCGGCTTGATCGCGCTGATGCTGGCGCAGCGTACGCCGGCGCCGGTCCACATCGATGCGGTGGAATTAGAACCGGAAGCCGCACAACAGGCGCAGGAGAATGTGCAGCAGTCGCCGTGGCCGGAGCGTATTCAGGTTCATCAGCAGGATATCGCCGACTGGGCTGAGCAGTGCGATAAACGTTACTCGCTGATTGTCAGCAACCCCCCTTATTTCGCGCCGGGCGTGGCCTGTTCTACCGCGGCTCGGGACAGCGCACGCGCGACGGCCTCGCTCGATCATCAGACGCTATTACGCAGTGCAGCACTACTGATTGAAGAAGAGGGAATGTTCTGTGTGGTGCTGCCCACCGCCACCGGCCAGGATTTTATTGAGCTGGCACAGGCGGATGGCTGGTATCTGCGCTTCCGGCTGGACGTGGCGGAATATGCCCATCGTCTGCCACATCGCGTCGTGCTGGGTCTGTCGCCGCAGGCCGGTGAGACGCTGCTGGAGCGTCTCGCCATCCGCGCGCCAGACACCCGCTATTCAGATGAGTGGTGCAGCCTGACGCGGGAGTTTTATCTCTTCATGTAGCCTGGCGGCGTCAGAATGGTCGGCAGCGCTTCTGGCAGTAAATCCGGATAGTCGCGGATATAGTGCAGGCCGCGACTCTCTTTTCGTTCCAGCGCACAGCGCACCATCAGGTCAGCGACCTGCACCAGATTCCGCAGCTCCAGCAGATTATTGGAGAGCCGGAAATGGCGATAATATTCATCGATCTCCTGCTGAAGGAGGTTGATGCGGCGCAACGCCCGTTCCAGCCGTCGGGTAGTGCGCACGATTCCCATGTAATCCCACATGAATAACCGCAGCTCGTGCCAGTTATGCTGGATCACTACGCGCTCATCGGCGTCATCAACCTGACTTTCATCCCATGCTGGCAGCGCAGTGACGGCTTCGATGGTGGGCAGGGTACGGAGCAGCTCTTCTGCCGCGGACCAGCCATAGACCAGACACTCCAGCAGTGAGTTGGATGCCATGCGGTTAGCGCCGTGCAGGCCGGTGTAACTCACCTCACCAATGGCAAAGAGGCCACTGACGTCGGTCTGACCGTGCTGATCAACTACCACGCCACCACAGGTGTAATGCGCGGCGGGCACAATCGGGATCGGCTCTTTAGTGAGGTCAAAGCCAAAGGTCAGTAACTTCTCATAGATCATCGGGAAATGTGCGCGAACAAATTCTTCAGGCTGGTGGCTGATATCCAGATACATACAGTCGACGCCAAGGCGCTTCATTTCATGATCGATTGCCCGGGCGACGATATCACGCGGGGCCAGTTCGGCACGCTCATCAAAATCGGGCATGAAACGGCTGCCATCGGGACGCAACAGCCAGGCACCTTCACCGCGTAACGCTTCGGTTAACAGGAAATTCTGCGCCTGCGGATGAAACAGACAGGTCGGATGGAACTGGTTAAATTCCAGATTGGCGACCCGGCAGCCCGCGCGCCAGGCCATTGCGATGCCATCACCGGAGGCGATGTCGGGGTTGGTGGTATATTGATAGACTTTAGCGGCACCGCCGGTTGCGACCACTACGGCCCGCGCCCGACAGGTTTCAACCTGCTCGCGATTACGGTTCCAGATCCACGCACCCACCACCCGACGTGGGCCTGGCTGGCCGATTTTATCTGAAAGGATCAGATCGACTGCGTTGGTGCGTTCCAGAATCCGGACGTTGGGATGACTTAATGCCTGGCTCACCAGGGTAGTTTCCACCGCGTGGCCGGTGGCGTCTGCGCTGTGCAGGATGCGGCGATGACTATGGCCGCCTTCGCGGGTCAGGTGATAGCGCATATCGCCTGCCGCCTGCGGATCAAGATCAAAGGCAACGCCATTGTCGATCAACCACTGCACGCAATGCCGGGCATTGCTGGCAATAAACGAGACCGCTTCACGGTCACATAATCCTGCGCCAGCAATCAGCGTATCCTCTATGTGCGACTCGATGCTGTCCGTCTCATCAAATACCGCTGCAATACCGCCCTGGGCGTACAGGGTTGAACCTTCATTGACCTGCGCTTTACTGAGAACGGTCACCTGATACTGTTTTGCCAGCCGTAAAGCCAGCGACAGACCGGCGGCGCCGCTGCCAACAATTAATACATCACACTCATAATCCGGGGTCACATTCATCATAATGTTTAATTTACTAAACAAGAATGCGTCTGAGCATAAGCGCAATGGGGTGACCTGTGAAGTATTTTAAACACCAGTTGCCGCTATTCGTCAGATGATTTCTCAAAGTTACTTATAATCAGTGAGTTAAAATCGCGTCGTATCAGACCTGGTTTTTTATAGCAAACTTATTAAACCTAAAGGATTTAATGATGAAAAAGCTGTTGTCATAGGTTACTCTGCCTGCGATTTACGCGCCTTACACTAAACGAAAACGAACAACCTGTGTAATGTCCACTGGTGCGGTAAATATCAGGGCGAAAAGTGAACTTCGCACCACATCACAACTCTAAGCGCATGCTTGCTCAGAACATGAGATGTGCTGGCAGTTACTTTTGCATATGAAAAATTTGGGGAGACATTACCTCGGATGAGCGAGCAGTTAACGGATCAGGTCCTTGTCGAGCGGGTTCAGAAGGGAGATCAAAAAGCGTTCAACTTACTGGTAATTCGTTACCAGCATAAAGTGGCGAGTTTGGTTTCACGCTATGTCCCCTCAGGCGACGTCCCTGATGTAGTACAGGAATCATTTATTAAAGCGTATCGCGCACTGGACTCTTTCCGGGGCGATAGCGCGTTTTATACCTGGCTGTACCGCATTGCGGTAAATACAGCGAAAAATTACCTGGTTGCTCAGGGGCGCCGTCCGCCATCCAGCGATGTGGATGCGATTGACGCAGAAAATTTCGAAAGTGCGGGTGCATTAAAAGAAATTTCGAACCCTGAGAACTTAATGTTGTCTGATGAATTGAAACAAATTGTCTTTCGTACCATCGAGGCGCTACCCGAGGACTTGCGTATGGCAATCACCCTCAGGGAACTGGACGGTCTGAGTTATGAAGAGATCGCCGTCATTATGGATTGCCCGGTAGGCACTGTTCGATCACGTATCTTTCGTGCGCGAGAGGCCATTGATAACAAAGTTCAACCGCTTATCCAACGTTAGTGATAACGGCTACTGGAAGGGTACATAGGCATGCAGAAAGAAAAACTTTCCGCTTTAATGGATGGTGAGACCTTAGATAACGAGCTGTTTTCCGCCTTGTCTAAGGACGCAGAATTGCAGAAAAGCTGGGCGAGCTATCATCTCATCCGCGATACCCTGCGTGGTGATGTGGGTGATGTCCTGCACTTCGATATCTCTGCGCGCGTCGCTGCTGCCATCGAAAAAGAACCGCTTCGAACGGTTACCACGCTGATCCCTGAAGCTCAGCCAGAACCTTCCCGCTGGGAAAAAATGCCATTCTGGAAAAAAGCGCGCCCATGGGCTGCGCAACTGACTCAGGTGGGTGTGGCTGCCTGTGTTTCACTGGCAGTGATCGTGGGTGTTCAGCACTACAATCAGCCTGCGGGCAGCGCCACACAGACCTCTGATTCGCCGGTGTTCAATACCATGCCGATGATGGGGAAAGCCTCGCCAGTGAGCCTGGGCGTGCCGTCTGATGCTTTTGACACTAACAGCTCCAATCAGCAGGTTCAGGACCAGCGTCGTCGCGTAAATGCCATGCTGCAGGACTATGAACTGCAACGTCGCCTGCACGCTGACCAGCTGCAATTCGAAACCAACGCGCCAAAACAGGCGCAGGTTGATGTTCCCGGAAACCAGTCATTAGGACAGCAACAGCAGTAATGAAGCCGCTTTGGTATGCTGTTAGCCTGCTGACAGGCAGCCTGTTGTGGTCATCTGCCGCCCCGGCGCAAACCAGCGCGTCCGGGGCGCTATTGCAGCAGATGGAGCAGGCAAGTCAGAACCTCAATTACGAATTCGCCTATATCAACGTCTCGCGCATCGGCATCGAATCGCTGCGTTATCGTCACGCTGTGATTGATAACCGCATATTCGCGCAGCTGTTGCAGATGGACGGTCCACGTCGGGAAGTCATCCAGCGTGGTAACGATATCAGCTATTTCGAACCTGGCCTCGATCCTTTCTCACTTCCTGGCAATCACATTATCGATGCCTTGCCATCGGTGATTTTTGCTGACTTCACCAAGCTCGCCTCCGCCTACGATTTTATTACCGTTGGCCGGTCGCGTATCGCCGATCAGATGTGTGATGTATTGCGCATTGTTTCGCGCGATGGTACCCGTTACAGCTATGTGGTGTGGCTGGATGTAGACACCAGGTTACCGCTACGTATCGACCTGCTGGATCGTGACGGCGAGACGCTGGAGCAGTTCCGCGTCATTAGCTTTGCGGTAGATGAAGGGGTGCGTAACCTGATGCAGGGGCTGGAGAAAGCGAATCTACCACCATCGCTCTCCGTGCCGAAAGGGGATCCGGTCAAACTCGCCTGGCAGCCAGGCTGGATACCCGCCGGGATGTCGCTGGTGTCGCAGAACCGTCGTACGCTGCCGGGTCTGGACAAAAATATGGAGTCGAAGCTCTACAGCGATGGTCTGTTTAGTTTCGCAATCAACGTGACGCCAACCGATAAAACCAGTACAACGCAGACATTGCGCACTGGACGTCGTACGGTTCAGACCGTTGTACGTAATAATAACGAAATTGCGGTGATTGGCGAGTTACCGCCGGCAACCGCAAAACGTATTGCGGATAGCATCGACCTGGGGTCACAAAAATGATGAGAGAATGGGCCACCGTGGTGGCATGGCAGAATGGCATCGCGACACTGCACACTGAAGCAAAAACGTCCTGCAATAGCTGCCAGGCGCGTAAAGGCTGCGGCAGCCATATGCTGAATAAACTCGGTCCGAAGAATGCTCATGTGATGCAGATCGCCAGCAGCAAGCCACTGCAACCGGGACAGCGTATCGAATTAGGCATTAAAGAGAGCAGCCTGCTCGGTTCTGCGCTGCTGGTCTACATGACCCCGCTGTTTGGCCTGTTCGTAGTTGCCGGCCTGTTTCAGGCGCTGTTCAACAGTGATTTAGCTGCGGCCTGCGGTGCGCTGCTGGGCGGCATTGGCGGCTTTATTGTCGCTAAAGGCGTTTCAATGAAATTCGGCGATCGCGAAGCTTTTCAACCGGTCATTCTGAACATTGCTTTGCCCCCTGATGCGCTGCGTGTTGAAAGCGAAGCGTAACGTACGTCCAGGCCGCGCATCCCGCGGCCTTTGTCCATTCTGCCTTGCGCAGATATCTGTTTCGCTTCCACCACGTTCCATTCTTTTATGCGCGGCGTTAACAGTGTAATATGCGTCGTCATTAATGAGGCTGACAGGATTGTGGGTAAAGAGCGATCTTCCTGAATGTGTCTGTGCTCAGGTTTTCAACTGAATTTTAAGCGAAGATATCCCAATAAATGAAGCACATAAGAAATTTCTCCATCATCGCTCATATCGACCATGGTAAATCTACGCTCTCTGACCGTCTGATTCAGATCTGTGGCGGCCTCACCGCTCGTGAAATGGCTGCGCAGGTTCTCGACTCTATGGATCTGGAGCGCGAGCGTGGCATCACCATCAAAGCCCAGAGCGTGACACTCGATTACCACGCGAAAGACGGCCAAACTTACCAGCTCAATTTCATCGATACCCCAGGCCACGTAGACTTCTCTTACGAAGTTTCCCGCTCACTGGCCGCCTGTGAAGGTGCGCTGCTGGTGGTGGATGCCGGTCAGGGTGTTGAAGCGCAGACACTGGCGAACTGCTATACCGCGATGGAGATGGATCTGGAAGTGGTGCCGGTTCTGAACAAAATTGACCTGCCTGCAGCCGATCCCGATCGTGCCGCACAGGAAATTGAAGATATCGTCGGCATTGATGCAACGGATGCGGTGCGCTGTTCAGCCAAAACCGGCGTCGGCGTACCGGAAGTGCTGGAACGCTTAGTGCGTGACATACCGCCGCCGGAAGGCGATCCGGAAGGCCCGCTGCAGGCGCTGATTATCGACTCCTGGTTTGATAACTACCTGGGCGTTGTCTCTCTGGTACGTGTGAAAAACGGCACCATGCGCAAAGGCGACAAGATTAAAGTCCTGAGCACCGGCCAGATTTATAACGCCGACCGTCTGGGTATTTTCACCCCGAAACGTGTCGACCGTAATGAACTGAACTGCGGTGAAGTGGGCTGGCTGGTCTGCGCCATCAAAGATATCCTCGGCGCACCGGTAGGCGATACGCTGACAACCGCACGTAATCCGGCAGACAAAGCGCTGCCAGGCTTCAAAAAAGTGAAGCCGCAGGTTTACGCTGGTCTGTTCCCAATCAGCTCTGACGACTATGAAGCGTTCCGTGATGCGCTCGGCAAGCTGAGCCTGAACGATGCCTCGCTGTTCTATGAGCCAGAAAGCTCAACGGCGCTGGGCTTTGGTTTCCGCTGCGGCTTCCTCGGCCTGCTACACATGGAGATCATCCAGGAGCGTCTTGAGCGCGAATACGATCTCGACCTGATCACCACCGCACCCACGGTAGTGTATGAAGTCGTAACCACCAGCGGCGATATCGTTCATGTCGACAGCCCATCCAAGCTGCCCGCGCTGAACAATATTGAAGAGCTGCGTGAACCGATTGCGGAGTGTCACATGCTGCTGCCGCAGGAGTATCTGGGCAATGTGATCACGCTGTGTATTGAGAAGCGTGGCGTGCAGACCAACATGGTTTACCACGGCAATCAGGTTGCACTGACTTACGAAATTCCGATGGCAGAAGTGGTACTCGACTTCTTTGACCGTCTGAAGTCAACCTCGCGTGGTTATGCCTCGCTGGATTACAACTTTAAACGTTTCCAGCCTTCAGACATGGTGCGCGTCGACGTCCTGATTAACTCTGAACGTGTGGATGCGCTGGCGCTGATTACCCACCGCGACAACGCGCCTTATCGCGGACGCGATCTGGTTGAGAAAATGAAAGAACTCATCCCGCGTCAGCAGTTCGATATTGCGATTCAGGCTGCCATCGGTAACCACATCATTGCGCGTTCAACGGTTAAACAGCTGCGTAAAAACGTTCTCGCCAAGTGTTATGGCGGTGACGTGAGCCGTAAAAAGAAACTGTTGCAGAAACAGAAAGATGGTAAGAAGCGTATGAAGCAGGTTGGTAACGTTGAGCTGCCACAGGAAGCGTTCCTCGCCATTCTGCATGTCGGTAAGGACAGCAAATAAGGATTTCCAATGGCTAATATGTTCGCCCTGATTCTGGCGATAGCGACGCTGATTACTGGCATCGTATGGGTAATTGATCGTTTTAAATGGGCACCTGCACGTCGCGCGAAACAGGCTGAAGTGCAGGCCCAGACCGGTAACTCGCTCGACAGCAAAACGCTGGCGAAGGTCGCGGCAAAGCCAGGCTGGATTGAGACCACCGCGTCTGTGTTCCCGGTGCTGGCTGTGGTTTTCATTGTGCGTTCGTTTATCTACGAACCCTTCCAGATTCCCTCTGGTTCGATGATGCCAACGCTGCTGATTGGTGATTTTATCCTGGTGGAGAAATTCGCTTACGGTATTAAAGATCCGATTACCCAGACGACGCTGATCCCAACGGGTCAGCCGAAGCGCGGCGACATCGCAGTATTTAAATACCCGAAAGATCCGAGCCTGGATTACATTAAGCGCGTTATTGGCCTGCCAGGCGACAAAGTCATCTATGATCCTTACAGCAAAACGCTGACGGTGAAGCCGACCTGTAGTGGCGATAAAGCCTGTGACACAGCGTTAGCGGTGACGTATACCGACGTTGAGCCAAGTAACTTTATTCAGACTTTTAGCGGCTTTGATGGCAACGAAACGGGCAACGGTTTCTATCAGGTGCCGCAGGGCGATACCATGCGTGGTGGTCTGCGCCTGGCCACCCGTAAAGAGACAATCGGTAACGTGACGCATGACATTCTGCTGGTAAATGAAGCGCAGAGCCAGGCAGGTATGTATTATCAGCAGCCGGGTCAGCCGCAGTCGAGCTGGGTCGTGCCGCAAGGGCAATACTTCATGATGGGCGACAACCGTGATAACAGCGCAGACAGCCGCTACTGGGGCTTTGTCCCGGAGCGTAACCTGGTCGGTAAAGCGGTCGCTATCTGGATGAGCTTTGAAAAACAAGAAGGCCAGTGGCCAACCGGCGTGCGATTCAGTCGCATCGGCGGTATCCACTAACAACATTGTCTGATTAGCAGGCAATTCGGGTGGCCTCCTCAGGGAGGCCACTGCACACCAAACGGAACGTGTTGGATTACCAGCCCCGTTTGGTATGCAGAGTCACAGACGCAACAAAGAACTGGAATCGCATGAATCCCATCCTGATTAACAAGCTTCAGCGCAAACTGGGCTACACTTTTACTCATTCGGAACTGTTACAGCAGGCCCTGACTCACCGCAGCGCCAGCAGTAAACACAACGAACGCCTGGAATTCCTGGGCGATTCAATTCTTAGCTATGTGATTGCGAATGCCCTTTATCACCGCTTCCCGCGGGTGGATGAAGGTGACATGAGCCGCATGCGCGCCACGCTGGTGCGCGGCAATACGCTGGCTGAAATGGCTCGCGAATTTGATATTGGCGAGTGCCTGCGCCTGGGGCCAGGCGAGCTGAAAAGCGGCGGTTTCCGTCGTGAATCTATTCTTGCAGATACGGTGGAGGCGCTCATTGGCGGAATCTTCCTCGACAGCGGTATTGAGCGGGTAGAGCAGCTGATCCTCGACTGGTATCAGAGCCGTCTGGACGAAATCAGTCCTGGCGACAAACAAAAAGATCCGAAAACGCGCCTGCAGGAGTATCTGCAGGGACGTCATCTGCCGCTGCCAAGTTATCTGGTAGTCCAGGTGCGTGGCGAAGCCCACGATCAGGAATTCACCATTCACTGTCAGGTGAGTGGCATGGCCGAGCCGGTCGTCGGCGTCGGCTCCAGCCGTCGTAAAGCCGAGCAGGCAGCGGCTGAACAGGCACTGATAAAATTAGGTCTCGAATAGGTTTGTCGGGGTGACAGGTGCCTGAACTGGCGCTGAATCCATTACCCTCTGACAGTTCTATCACGGCGTCAGAAGACGCTGAATGACATATGACTCAAATAGCACTCTTTCGGCGCCGCATCCGGCGCTGAACAATTCAGGACTCGAATGAGCGAAAACGTTACTTATTGCGGCTTTGTCGCGATTGTTGGCCGACCAAACGTCGGTAAATCCACCTTACTGAACCAGTTGCTGGGGCAGAAGGTGTCGATCACCTCGCGTAAGCCGCAAACCACGCGCCACCGCATCATGGGCATTCACACCGAGGGCGAATATCAGGCGATTTACGTCGATACCCCGGGCCTGCACATGGAAGAGAAGCGCGCGATTAACCGTCTGATGAACCGTGCAGCCAGCAGTTCGATTGGCGATGTAGAACTGGTGATCTTCGTGGTTGAAGGCACCCGCTGGACGCCAGATGATGAGATGGTGTTGGGCAAACTGCGCGAAAACAAAGTGCCGGTCGTGCTGGCGATCAATAAGGTCGACAACATTCAGGATAAAAGCATTTTGCTGCCGCATCTGCAATTCCTGAGCCAGCAGATGAACTTCCTCGATATCGTGCCTATCTCTGCTGAGAGCGGCAAAAACGTCGATACCATTGCGGCCATTACCCGCAAGCATCTGCCACAGGCTGATCATCACTTCCCGGAAGATTACATCACTGACCGTTCACAGCGTTTCATGGCATCAGAGATGATCCGTGAAAAACTGATGCGCTTTCTGGGTGCTGAACTGCCTTACTCCGTCACGGTTGAAATCGAGCGATTCGTCACCAACGAACGCGGCGGTTACGACATCCATGGTCTGATCCTGGTTGAGCGTGAAGGGCAGAAGAAGATGGTAATTGGCAACAAAGGCGCCAAAATCAAAGTCATCGGAACAGAAGCGCGCAGGGACATGGAAGAGATGTTCGAAGCGAAAGTGCATCTCGAACTGTGGGTGAAAGTGAAATCCGGCTGGGCAGATGACGAACGTGCTCTGCGCAGCCTGGGTTATACAGACGATCTCTGATTCAATGGAAGGCTGGCAACGCGCCTTTGTGCTGCATAGTCGTCCCTTCAGCGAAACCAGTCTGCTGCTCGACCTGTTCAGCGAAAATGAAGGGCGGGTGCGGGTACTGGCTAAGGGCGCACGTTCCCGGCGCTCACATCTGAAAGGCGCGTTACAACCTTTTACCCCGCTCCTGGTTCGCTGGAGCGGGCGAGGGGAAGTCAAAACCCTGCGCAATGCCGAAGCGGTGTCGCTGGCTTTACCGCTCAGCGGCATCACGCTTTACTGCGGTCTCTACGTCAATGAGCTGGTCTCGCGCGTATTGCAGCAGGAATCTCCCTTCCCGGAACTCTTCTTCGACTATCTCAACTGTCTTCAGGCATTAGCCTCAACGCACGGCAAGCCCGAACCGGCACTGCGACGCTTTGAACTGGCACTGCTCGGTCACCTCGGATATGGCGTCGACTTCCTGCACTGCGCGGGCAGCGGCGAGCCGGTCAGCGATGACATGACGTATAGCTATCGTGAAGAGCGTGGCTTTATCGCCAGTCTGGTGGTTAACAATCGCAGCTTTACCGGCCGCGAGTTGCAGGCCCTGTGCGAGCGAGAGTTTCCCGATGCCGATACCCTGCGCGCCGCGAAGCGCTTTACGCGCATCGCCCTGAAACCCTATCTTGGCGGTAAGCCGCTGAAAAGCCAGGAGCTGTTCCGCCAGTTTATCCCGAAGAAAAAGCCCGAACAGTCAGAAGAATAGCGCGGGTCGTACCGCCTGGTTAAATAAGCGCGGTACACTCAACATCACGATGGAAAAGAAGTGAGGATGGTCATGGCTGAGTTGCTGTTAGGCGTCAATATCGATCACATTGCCACGGTGCGTAACGCGCGTGGGACAAACTATCCCGATCCGGTGCAGGCGGCGTTTATCGCCGAACAGGCGGGCGCAGACGGCATTACCGTGCACCTGCGTGAAGATCGCCGTCACATCACCGATCGTGACGTGCGTATTTTGCGTGACACTATCCAGACGCGCATGAATCTGGAGATGGCGGTCACCGATGAGATGATCGGCATCGCCTGTGATATCCAGCCCCATTTCTGCTGCCTGGTGCCGGAAAAGCGTCAGGAAGTCACCACTGAAGGCGGACTGGATGTGGCGGGACAGCAGGAGAAGATGAATGCGGCCGTACAACTGCTGAAAGATGCAGGCATTCTGGTTTCGCTGTTTATCGATGCCGATCACCGCCAGATCGAAGCGGCCGTTGCTACCGGTGCGCCTTACATCGAAATTCACACCGGCGCTTATGCCGAAGCACCTGAGGGACTGGCGCGTGACGCTGAGCTGGCACGCATCCGTCACGCTGCGACATTCGCCGCCAGTCTGGGGCTGAAGGTCAACGCCGGTCACGGTCTGACCTACCATAACGTGTTACCGATTGCGGCGCTGCCGGAAATGCATGAGCTGAATATCGGCCATGCGATTATCGGTCGTGCGGTGATGAATGGGCTGCCGGATGCAGTCAAAGAGATGAAACAGCTACTGCGTGAAGCCCGCCGCTGATGGCTATTCTCGGACTGGGTACAGACATTGTTGAGATTGAACGCATCGCCGGGGTGATAGAGCGCTCTGGCGACCGGCTGGCGCGTCGGGTGCTGAGCGAAGCTGAATGGCAGCAGTATCAGACGCACAAACAGCCGGTGCGCTTTCTCTCCAAACGCTTTGCGGTCAAAGAGGCGGCAGCCAAAGCCTTTGGCACCGGTATTCGTGGGGGGCTGGCGTTTAATCAGTTTGAAGTTTACAACGATGCGCTGGGAAAACCGGAGTTACGCTTCTTTCAGCATGCTGCTGACGTGGCGGAGAGGCTGGGCGTTAAGCACGTTCACGTCACCCTGGCCGATGAACGTCACTACGCCTGCGCCACGGTGATCATTGAAAGCTAGCCGTGCAGCAGTACAAACTTTTCCCACAGCGCATCGCGTGATTCGGTGTGCTGTGGGTCAATGATAATGGTGTTGTCGATGGGGCAGACCTGCTGGCAGGTGGGTACCTCATAATGTCCGACGCATTCCGTACAGCGGCTGACATCTATCTCATAGATCGCATCGCCCAGCGAAATCGCCTGGTTCGGGCACTCCGGTTCACACATATCGCAGTTAATGCATCTGGACGTAATCAACAGCGCCATTTTACCCACCTGATAACAACAGAAAAAGCGCGGGTATTATACGCACTGCTGCTGATCAGACCAGCTTTTTCACCAGCGCTTCGCTGTGACGAATATGGCTTGACGCGCGCTCCGGATCGTTTTGCACCAGCGCCATAAACAGCAGATCGGTCAGTGCCAGCTGCGCCGTGGTCGAGGAGATCGCCGCGCTGCGGGTACTCTGTTCTTCCGCCACCGTATAGAGACAGTAACTGGCGCTCTGCTGCAGGGTATTCGGCGTAAAGCCGGTAAACGCCACCACATCCGCGCCCACCTGAACCGCTTCCTGCGCCGCCAGATTGATCTCTCGCCGTTCACCCGTGTAAGAGATGGCAAGCAGCACATCGCCTGGCCCCATCGCCTGTACGCTGGCCAGCAGGGCGTGCATATCCTGTTCCGCTACCGCATTAATGCCAATCTTCATCAGCTTCCAGGAGAAGTCCTTGGCCACCAGGCCCGATGCGCCGATGCCCACCAGTAAAATGCGTCGGGCATTTTTCAGCAGCTGTAACACGTCATTGAGCTTTTCTTCGCTATTAATATCCAGCGTGGCGCGAATTGCTGAGAGCTTTTCTGTCAGCAACTTTTCACCCACCATTTTAAGCGGGTCGTCGCTGAGAATATGGTTGTGCACAGTAATGGCATCCTTGTCCGCCAGTGACTCACTCAGGGCCAGCTTAAGCGCCGGAAAGCCTTTGTATCCCAGCTTCTGAGCAAACTTCACCACGCTCGACTGGCTAACGCCGGATTCTTCCGCGAGTTTCTGTGAACTCAGGTGACGCGCCCGATCGGGTTGCGACAGTAAAAAATCCGCCAGCCGACGCTCGTTCAATGCCAGACGTGGATAAAGCTGGCGAATGCGCAGCAATGAACTCATGCCCAATCCTCGTAATTCAGGGATAATCAGTGAAGAATAAACTATTCATCTGGCATTGTAGTCATCGGAATTAAAAATGACAGTCATCGCCGTACCGCCTGATGATAGCTACACTACTCTTTATCATCCCGGAATCAGCCGTAAAGGAGAGTTGTTTGACCAGGGGAACACAACGTCGCATCGTATTTTTTGACCTGGATGGCACTTTGCATCAGCAGGACATGTTCGGCACATTTATGCGCTATCTGCTGCGTCGCCGGCCACTGAACCTGCTGCTGGTGGTGCCATTATTGCCGGTGGTGGGCATTGGCCTGCTGTTTAAAGGCCGCGCGGCACGCTGGCCCATGAGCCTGCTGCTCTGGTCAATCACCTTTGGCCGCTCTGAGCGGACATTACTGCGCCTCGAAGCGGAGTTTGCGCAATGGTTTCGCCTGCGCGTCAAAGCATTCCCGGTGGTGCAGCAGCGCCTGACAGAGTATCTCAGCAGTGATGATGCTGACGTCTGGCTGATCACCGGATCGCCACAGTCGCTGGTGGAGCAGGTCTATTACGACTCCGCGTTTCTGCCACGCGTGAAGATGATTGCGAGCCAGATGCAGCGCGGCTGGGGTGGGCGAGTGCTGGCGATGCGCTGTCTTGGCCATGAGAAAGTGGCGCAACTGGAAGAGAAAATCGGCACGCCGCTTCAGCTCTACAGCGGCTACAGCGATAGCAAACAGGATAACCCGCTGCTGTTTTTCTGTCAGCATCGCTGGCGCGTGACCCCGGCGGGTGAGCTGCAGCAGCTGGAATAAGTTTCTAAAGGATCAATGAGACCGCTATAATGCGCCGCTTTTCTGTCGCCCGGAGTGGTCAGCGTGAAACAACAAGATGAATACTGGATGCGCCATGCGCTTGGCCTGGCGCGGCGGGCCTGGGAGCAGGGCGAAGTCCCGGTCGGTGCGGTACTGGTTCAGGACGACCGGGTGATTGGTGAAGGCTGGAACCGGCCCATCGGCCAGCACGACCCGACGGCGCATGCTGAGATGATGGCTCTGCGCCAGGGCGGTAAAGTGCTGGAAAATTATCGTCTGCTGGATACCACGCTTTACGTAACGCTTGAGCCGTGTGTCATGTGCGCCGGCGCCATGGTTCACAGCCGCATTACGCGACTTGTGTATGGTGCACACGATAGTAAAAGTGGGGCGGCGGGATCGCTGCTGGATGTACTGGGTCATCCCGGCATGAATCATCAGGTTGAGCTGCACAGCGGCGTGCTTGCTGAGGAGTGTGCCGCCATGCTGAGTGATTTCTTCCGTATGCGTCGTGAGCAGAAAAAAGCGCTGCGGCAGGCGCAGCGCCGCGATTAGTTCATCGCAATCTTCGGTTCAACCGCCGGATAGCCCTTCGCCAGTTCAGCCTGGGCTTCTGCCTGCTGCGTCAGACGCTTCTCCTGCTCCTGCAGATAGCCTACCAGGCTTATCTGATACTTGCGGATATTCTCCACGTAATTATACGCTTCATGCCCACGGGCGTAGCCATACGTCGTCTGGGTATAGTATCGCTTCTGACTCAGCATCGGCAGACGTAGCTTCACATCGGCCCAGCTGTCCGGATTGCCGCCCTGGCGCGCCGTTAGCTTGCGGACGTCGAGCATATGCGCATAGCCCATGTTATAGGCCGCCAGTGCAAACCATATGCGCTCATCTTCCGGGATGGTCTGCGGCACCTTCGCCATCATATCCTGCAGATACTGACTGCCGCCGCGGATACTCTGTTCGGGATCGGTCCGGTCGCCCACATCCAGGCTATCAGCGGTATTACGCGTCAGCATCATCATGCCGCGCACGCCAGTAGGGGAGGTGGCCTGCGGATT
This sequence comes from Candidatus Pantoea rara, assembly GCF_051136265.1. NCBI lineage: Bacteria > Pseudomonadati > Pseudomonadota > Gammaproteobacteria > Enterobacterales > Erwiniaceae > Pantoea > Candidatus Pantoea rara. The sequence goes on from NZ_CP194942.1 coordinate 1,046,906, forward strand.
CCAGTGCGACTCCTGATAGGAGATCGCCGCCAGCAGTCGCCAGTCAATGCTGGTGGCGTACTTCTCGAACAGCGGCTTAATGTCGGGCAGCGTATTGTCGATGGCGCGCAGGAAAGTGCGGGTATCGACATAGTCGAAGGTGCCGACGTGGCCAAGATATTTCTCCTCCAGCCGCGCCATTGCGCCTTCCTCACCCATCCCGTTAAAGAAGTCGAGCATTGCCGCATTCAGGCTGTCATCATCGCTGTGTCGCACATACCAGGTCACCGGCTCTTCATCCGTGACGTCGAACGCCACCGCCAGCTGCGGATAGATGCGTTGCAACAGGGCGATGGTTACAGAATCGCCAATTGTGTAGTCAAGCTTGCCAGCGGCCACCGCTTCCAGCAACGCTTTAGGACTCAGATCGGTGGAGATCGCCCAGTCCAGATCGGGGAACTGACTGGAACGCGCGCTCTTGAGCGTTGACAGATAAGCCGATCCCGATGCAACCGTCAGCCGCCCCTTTAAGTCACCGAGGTTTTTAGGGCGCGGCTTATCCACGCGATAGACCAGCTGCTGCGAAACGTTGTAGTAACCTGGCCCGGTCTGAAAGCGCGTCAGGCGTTCATTGTTATAGTTGAGGCCAGCAGCCAGCAAATCGGCTTTACCATCGTCAAGGTCATCAAACAGATCGCTCAGGTTAGGACGAACCGTCACCTCGAGTTTGACGCCCAGATAATCGGCGAAGCGTTTTGCCAGCTCATAATCCATACCGGCCGGTAACTTGTTCACTGTGTAGTAAGTCAATGGGGAGTTGATGGTACTGACACGCAGCACTCCCCGCGATTTAATCTGTGAAATCGTATCCTGCCCACCCCCATACCAGGGAATGGAGGGCCACAGCGCTAACGCTAACAGCACGGCAACCAGACCGATAAACAGATAATTAAATTTTAGGCGTTTCAAATAGTTATCTCTCGCTGGCTCTAAGGCCTCTGTCTTTTAAAGGCAGTATTTATCTTCTTTGAACTCCCAGAGCGAGGGGCATTTTGCGCAACTAAATCACGCTGAGCAACTTTTATAGCAGCTTTTGCGCAAAATTCAGGCAAATCCGGGTCGCCAAAAATTGTGCGCAAACGGTTTCGTCGCGAGGTCGCTTTCTCTATAATACGCCCCGTTTTCCCTGTTGCGCCCAATTTGCGTCGCCCGGCGCCCTGACGAGAGACTTATTAATGGAAATTCTGCGTGGTTCGCCCGCCCTGTCGGCATTTCGTGTAAACAAACTGCTGACCCGCTTTCAGGACGCTCATCTGCCGGTGAGTGATATTTACGCTGAGTACATCCATTTTGCTGATGTCAGCGCGCCCTTAAGCGCTGACGAACAGAGCCGTCTGCAACGCCTGCTGAAATATGGTCCCTCTCTCGCTGAACATGCCCCACAGGGTCGTCTGCTGCTGGTGACGCCGCGTCCTGGCACGATTTCGCCCTGGTCATCCAAAGCAACCGACATCGCCCACAACTGCGGCCTGCCACAGGTGCGTCGTCTGGAACGTGGTCTGGCTTTCTATGTACAGGCTCCCCAGCTGACCGAAGCACAGTGGCAAACGCTGGGCACGCTGCTGCACGATCGGATGATGGAAACGGTTTTCAGCGATCTGGCGCAGGCTGAGCAGCTGTTCGCGCACCACACGCCGCAGCCGGTCAAAAGTGTCGATCTGCTGGGTGAGGGCCGTCAGGCGCTGGTTCAGGCCAATATCTCCCTGGGCCTGGCGCTGGCAGATGATGAAATTGACTACCTGGTGGCGGCGTTTACCGCACTGGGCCGTAACCCCAACGACATTGAACTCTATATGTTTGCGCAGGCGAACTCTGAGCACTGTCGTCACAAGATTTTCAACGCCGACTGGATTATCGACGGCGAGAAACAGCCGAAGTCGCTGTTTAAGATGATTAAAAATACGATGGAGCAGACGCCGGACTTCGTGCTGTCTGCTTATAAAGATAACGCTGCCGTAATGGAAGGTTCAGAGGTTGGTCGCTTCTTTGCTGACGCCGGAGAGAGCGAATACCGCTGGCATCAGGAAGCGGCGCATATCCTGATGAAGGTGGAAACCCACAACCACCCAACGGCGATCTCGCCGTGGCCGGGTGCTGCGACCGGTTCCGGTGGTGAAATTCGTGATGAAGGCGCAACCGGACGTGGCTCTAAACCAAAAGCGGGCCTGGTCGGTTTCTCGGTCTCAAACCTGCGTATCCCGGGCTTTGAACAGCCGTGGGAAGAGGACTTCGGCAAACCAGCCCGCATCGTCAGCGCGCTGGAGATCATGACCGACGGCCCTTTGGGCGGCGCTGCCTTTAACAATGAATTTGGTCGTCCCGCACTGAACGGCTACTTCCGTACTTATGAAGAGCAGGTTACCAGCCACAACGGCACCGAGCTGCGCGGCTACCACAAGCCGATCATGCTGGCGGGCGGCATCGGTAACATCCGTGCCGACCACGTGCAGAAAGGCGAAATCACCGTGGGCGCGAAGCTGGTGGTGCTGGGTGGTCCGGCCATGAACATCGGTCTGGGCGGCGGTGCGGCTTCATCCATGGCCTCGGGCCAGTCAGATGCCGATCTCGACTTCGCCTCGGTACAGCGTGATAACCCGGAGATGGAACGCCGTTGCCAGGAAGTCATTGACCGCTGCTGGCAGTTGGGTGATGAGAACCCGATTCTGTTTATCCATGACGTGGGCGCAGGCGGCCTCTCCAATGCCATGCCGGAGCTGGTCAGCGATGGCGGCCGTGGCGGCCGGTTTAACCTGCGTGACATCCTGAGTGATGAGCCAGGCATGAGCCCGCTGGAAGTCTGGTGTAACGAATCACAGGAACGTTATGTGATGGCTGTTGCACCCGATCAGCTGGCGCAGTTTGAGGCAATTTGCCAGCGCGAACGCGCACCGTTTGCGGTCATTGGTGAAGCGACCGAAGAGCTGCACCTGAGCCTGGAAGACAGCCATTTCGATAATAAGCCGATCGATATGCCGCTGGATGTGCTGCTGGGCAAAACGCCGAAGATGACGCGGGATGTGGTGACGCAGCAGGCGCAGGGCACCGAACTGCAGCGCGACGGCATTACGCTGGTCGACGCGGTGAATCGTGTGATGCACTTGCCTGCCGTGGCGGAAAAAACCTTCCTGATTACCATCGGTGACCGCAGCGTGACCGGCATGGTGGCGCGCGACCAGATGGTCGGGCCGTGGCAGATCCCGGTGGCCAACTGTGCGGTGACGACTGCCAGCCTCGACAGCTACCACGGTGAAGCCTTTGCCCTGGGCGAACGTTCACCCGTTGCGTTGCTGGATTTCGCAGCGTCGGGTCGTCTGGCTGTAGGTGAAGCACTGACCAACCTGGCCGCCACGCAGATTGGTTCGCTGAAGCGCGTGAAGCTCTCCGCTAACTGGATGTCTGCAGCCGGTCATCCGGGTGAAGATGCCGGTTTATATGCGGCGGTAAAAGCGGTCGGTGAAGAGCTTTGCCCGGCGCTGGGGATCACCATCCCGGTTGGTAAAGATTCGATGTCGATGAAAACCCGCTGGCAGGAAGGCACTGAACAACGCGAGATGACCTCGCCGCTGTCGCTGGTGATTACCGCCTTTGCCCGCGTTGAAGATGTGCGTCGCACCGTCACGCCACAGCTGCAGGCCGATCAGGATAACCTGCTGCTGCTGATCGATCTGGGCAACGGCGCAAATACGCTGGGCGCAACTGCGCTGTCGCAGGTCTATCGCCAGCTCGGCGACAAGCCTGCTGACGTACGTGATGCTACGCAGCTTGCGGGCTTCTTCAATGCGATTCAGGCGCTGGTGGCTGAGCAGAAACTGCTGGCCTACCACGACCGCTCCGACGGCGGTCTGCTGGTGACGCTGGCCGAGATGGCCTTTGCCGGTCACTGCGGCATTGACGTTGATATTGCTTCACTGGGTAACGATGCGCTGGCCGCCCTGTTTACCGAAGAGCTGGGTGCGGTAATTCAGATCAACACCGCCGATCGCGGCGCAGTAGAGCAGATCCTGGCGGATCATGGCCTGGCCGCCTCAACGCATCTGCTGGGCAGCGCGCAGCCGGGCGATCGCTTTGTGATCCGTTCCGGTGACAGCGCAGTTTACAGTGAAAGCCGCAACACGCTGCGCACCTGGTGGGCAGAAACCACCTGGCAGATGCAGCGCCTGCGCGACAACCCGGCGTGTGCCGATCAGGAGCATGAAGCGAAGAAAAATGACAGCGATCCTGGCCTGAACGTTAATCTGACCTTTAATCCGCAGGAAGATGTGGCGGCGCCGATGATCGCGACTGGCGCACGTCCACGCGTCGCCGTGCTGCGTGAGCAGGGCGTCAACTCGCATGTGGAGATGGCTGCCGCCTTTGATCGGGCCGGTTTCACCGCCATTGACGTTCACATGAGCGATTTGCTCGCCGGACGGCGCGGTCTGGAAGAGTTCCAGGCGCTGGTCGCCTGTGGCGGCTTCTCTTACGGTGATGTGCTGGGTGCCGGTGAAGGCTGGGCGAAATCGATCCTGTTCAACCCGCGCGTGCGTGATGAGTTCGAAACCTTCTTCCACCGTCCGCAAACTCTGGCGCTGGGCGTCTGCAACGGTTGCCAGATGATGTCGAATCTGCGTGAACTGATCCCAGGCAGCGATCTCTGGCCGCGCTTTGTGCGTAACCAGTCTGAACGCTTTGAAGCGCGCTTCAGCCTGGTCGAAGTGGCCGCCAGTCCCTCACTGCTGCTGGACGGGATGGCTGGTTCGCATATGCCTATCGCGGTTTCACACGGTGAAGGCTTTGTTGAAGTGCGTGATGCGACGCATCTGGCGGCGCTGGAGTCGAAAGGGCTGGTGGCACTGCGCTTTGTCGATAACTTCGGCAAGGTGACAGAAACCTATCCGGCTAACCCGAATGGTTCTCCTAACGGCATTACCGCCGTGACCAACGAAAGTGGTCGCGTCACCATCATGATGCCGCATCCGGAGCGTGTGTTCCGCACCATCAGCAACTCCTGGCACCCGGCAGAGTGGGGCGAAGACAGCCCGTGGATGCGTATTTTCCGCAATGCGCGCAGACAGCTGGGTTAATTTATTCCGCTGAATGGAACAGGAGGCCAGTGTGCCTCCTGTTCTTTTTTACGCCGTTGTTGGCAAATGACGACAACAGGGATGCCGCACTGTCTCTTTATGGCGACATCTATCTCATTGATTTTAAATAAGCCGGATTCTGGCGTGATTTGATGTCGTCTTGCGGAGACACATTGTCCCTGTTTATATCGGAATTTTCGCAAGAGTGATTAAACAGGCCGATTCAATCTGCTGAAAAATATAATGATTTATTTTCTGGCATGGAACTTGCTATACTCCTGCAGCTGCTCATTCACCTGTTTATGATTGCCCCGCTTAGCGGATAAGAGCTCATAAAGCCCGAATGACGCACCAAACGGAGCCTGCCGTCCACCTGACCGATAATCGCTTGCGTTATCAAACACCGGACGTAACGTTGAGTAAGGCTCCACCCATTCTTACGCGATGCACTACGCGTCGTGCCAGCGGCAGGCCATTGAGCCTGCCGTTTTCTTTTGTTCCCTTTCTTTTGCCGACACCTTTCTTCGGCTGACAGAGTCCGCTAGCATCCAGACAGTGATTCTTAAGGAAGCGGCTGCGTGAAAAAATGGCGTTTATTTCCCCGTTCTCTGCGTCAGCTGGTGCTGATGGCATTTGTGCTGGTGCTGCTGCCCTTGCTGGTGCTGGCCTGGCAGGCGTGGGAAAGTCTTTCTGCGTTAAGCGAACAGGCTGCGGACACTAACCGCAATACTTTTACGGATGTGCGCAGAAGTGAGGCGATGGCGCGAACGGCGGTTGAGCTGGAGCGCAGCTATCGTCAGTACTGCGTGCTGGATGATGCTTCGCTGGCGCGGCTCTATCGGACTCAGCACACGCGCTACAGTCAGATGCTGAGCTCGCACAGCGCCAGCCTGCCCGAACTGCCCGCCTTCCAGACCTTACAGGCGACGTTGCCGCTGCTGACGCCACTGAAATGCGATAATGGCAACCCGGTGCCGCCTGCCGCAGAGGCGCTGGATCGTTTTTCTGCCACTAACGCCCAGATGGTGCAGGACACGCGCGAAGTGGTCTTTTCGCGCGGTTTACAGTTGCAGCGTGAAATCGCCGATCGCGGCCAGTTTTTTGGCTGGCAGTCGCTGATTCTTTTTATCATTAGTCTGGCCCTCATGACGCTGTTTACCGGCATGATTATTGGCCCGGTCAAGCGTATTGAGCGGATGATCAACCGGCTTGGCGAGGGACGGGAACTGGGTGACAGCGTGACATTTCGTGGCCCGCGCGAACTACGCTCACTGGGACAGCGCATCGTCTGGCTCAGCGAACGGCTCGCATGGCTGGAATCGCAGCGTCATGAATTTCTGCGCCATCTCTCTCACGAATTGAAAACGCCACTGGCCAGCCTGCGTGAAGGCACCGAACTGCTGGCGGACGAAGTCGCCGGCGCGCTGAATGCCGATCAAAAAGAGGTGGTGACTATCCTCGATGGCAGCAGCCGTCATCTGCAGCGTCTGATTGAACAGCTCCTCGATTACAACCGTAAACTGGCAGATGGCCCGATTGAACTGAAGCCGGTCAGCGTGGCAGAAATCGTGGAGGGCGTAGTCACTGCACATGCGCTCTCGGCGCGTGCCAAACTGATGCATACGGTGGTCAATCTTGAGGTCATTCACTGCCTTGCCGAACCGACGTTACTGATGCGGGTCATTGATAACCTCTATTCGAACGCCGTGAACTACGGCAGCGAATCCGGTACCATCTGGCTTCGCAGTCAGCAGCTGGGTGATCGAATCTGGATTGAGGTCGCAAATAGTGGCTCGCCGATTCCGCCGGAAGAGCAGGCGATGATTTTCGAACCGTTCTTCCAGGGTAGCCAGCAACGCAAAGGGCCGGTAAAAGGCAGCGGGCTGGGATTGAGTATTGCCAAAGATTGCCTGCGCCGGATGCACGGCGACCTGACGCTGGTCCCCTGCGAGCAGGCTGACGTCTGTTTTCGAATTGAACTGAACACCACATCCGGGAAAGTCTGACCGATGAAATATTTACCCGCTTTGCTGTTGAGCACGCTGACTACGCTGCTCCTCAGCGGATGTACGACCTCCCCGGCCACCTCCTCTTTGCCGTCAGGCCATCAGGTGGCGGAACCCGATGTCAGAATTGCTGATTACCTGGCGACCCGCTGCAGTGATCTGTGGCCGATAGAGAATAGGGCGGCGCTGGATAATACCCTCTACTGGATGCGGGCGATCGACTGTGCTGAACGTCTTTCTCCCGCTGAGGCCCGTGCCGAAGCGCATCGCTGGCCGGCAGAAAACTGGTCGCGCGCCTTTAAGCAGGGCGTGCTGATGTCCAACGGCAATGTGACGCCCGTGGAGCGTCGTCGCTATGTTGAAACGCTGGATCGCTACAGCAGCGATTTCCCGCAGTCTGTGCGCCCGCTGATCCAGCTGTGGCGCAGCAATCAGACCGCGCAGCTCGACCTCAGTGAAGCGCGCACCCGTTATGTCCATCTGCAGCAGAGCAGCGATACGCAGCTGGAGACGATACGCCAGCAGATGGTGAAACAGCAGCAGCAGCTCAGCGAGACACAGCATAAGCTGGAGCGGCTGACTGACATTGAGCGCCAGCTTTCATCACGTAAAGCCCCGGATGTCTCTGACAGCAGTCACGGCACGGCGCTGCCGCAGGATGAGGAGCAATAATGGTGAGGCAAGCGGCTAAATTGCTGCTGGTAGATGACGATCCCAGCCTGCTGAAGCTGCTGGGCATGCGTCTTCGCAGCGAAGGGTATCAGGTCACCACCGCAGGCAGCGGACCCGAAGCATTGCGTCTGCTGCAGAAAGAGAAGATCGAGCTGGTGATTAGCGATCTGCGGATGGATGAGATGGATGGCCTGGCGCTGTTTGGCGAGATCCAGAAGCGCCATACTGGTCTGCCGGTGATTATCCTGACGGCGCATGGTTCAATCCCGGACGCCGTATCCGCCACGCAGCAGGGCGTCTTCAGCTTCCTGACCAAGCCGGTGGATAAAGATGCGCTCTATAAAGCCATTGATGAGGCGCTGGCACAGCAGGCACCGGTCAGCGATGATCGCTGGCGTGAGGCGATTGTTACCCGCAGCCCGCTGATGTTACGGCTGCTGGAGCAGGCGCACATGGTGGCGCAGTCGGACGTCAGCGTGTTGATTAATGGTCAGAGTGGCACCGGTAAGGAGATGCTGGCGCAGGCGATTCACGCCGCCAGTCCGCGTAACGGCAAGCCTTTTGTCGCCATTAACTGTGGCGCACTGCCGGAGCAGTTGCTGGAGTCAGAGCTGTTCGGCCATGCCAAAGGAGCCTTTACCGGCGCGGTCAGTGCCCGTGAAGGTTTGTTTAAGACTGCTGGCGGCGGCACGCTGTTTCTGGATGAGATTGGTGATATGCCGCAAACGCTACAGGTTAAGTTGTTGCGGGTGTTGCAGGAGCGTAAGGTCAGGCCGCTGGGCAGCGATCATGATAGTGAGATCGATGTGCGGATTATTTCAGCCACGCATCGCGATCTGCCCAGGGCAATGGAGAAAAAGGAGTTTCGCGAGGATCTCTTCTATCGTCTGAATGTGGTGAATCTGAAGATCCCGGCGCTGCATCAGCGTACGGAAGATATCCCGCTGCTGGCTAATCATCTGTTGCGGCAGGCAGCGGAACGGCATAAACCGCAGATTCGCAGTTTTTCCGTCGATGCAATGAAGCGCTTGATGGCCGCCAGCTGGCCGGGCAACGTGCGTCAGCTGGTTAACGTGATTGAGCAGTGTGTGGCGTTGAGTTCATCGCCGGTGATCAGCGATGCGCTGGTGGAGCAGGCGTTGAGCGGCGAAAATAGCGCGTTGCCGACCTTTGCGGAGGCGCGCAATCAGTTTGAGCTTAACTATCTGCGTAAGCTGTTGCAGATGACCAAAGGCAATGTGACTAACGCCGCACGTCTGGCTGGACGCAACCGCACGGAGTTCTATAAGCTGCTGTCTCGTCATGAACTGGATGCCAGTGATTTCAAAGAGTAGCGGAGGCTGCGATGTGATACCGGCAGGTTGCCTGCTCAGGCCCGAATCTGAATGGGTGCGGTCAGCATAATCTGACAGCGCTTGCGGCAACCTGAAGAATCCCGGATATTACCGCCCGACAGCGCCAGCAACATTTATACTTGATAAACCCTCTGACCATGGAGGGAGTGAAAAAGGGTCTGACATGAAAAAGATTGATGCGATTATCAAACCATTCAAACTCGATGATGTCCGTGAAGCCTTGGCGGAAGTGGGCATCACCGGGATGACCGTGAGTGAAGTGAAGGGCTTTGGTCGCCAGAAAGGGCACACCGAGCTGTACCGCGGCGCAGAGTATATGGTCGACTTTTTGCCTAAAGTGAAAATCGAGATGGTGGTGGGCGACGATATCGTTGATACCTGCGTCGAGGCCATTATGCGCACCGCGCAGACCGGCAAAATCGGTGACGGTAAGATCTTTGTCTTCGACGTAGCGCGCGTCGTGCGTATCCGAACTGGCGAAGAAGATGAAGAGGCGATCTGACAGGCTTTTTATCAGCGCTTTATCAGCATCAAGAAGCCCGCGCTGCGGGCTTTTTTTATGGCGCAATTACATGCCTTTATGCGGGCCAAAGAGTTCGTAATGAATGCGTGCGTCTGCCACGCGGGCATCACGCAGTTGCGCCACCACATGCTGCATAAAGGGCAGCGGGCCACAGAGGTAGAAGTGGGTATCGGGTAAGGCAAGACGTGCGGCGATCACGCTGATATCCATCAGACCCTGCGCGTCATAACGACCCGCATCTTCAGTCGCGGGCTCACGATACCAGATCTCGCTCATGAAATCGGCGAACTGCGCGCCAGTGGCACGCACTTCATCGCCAAAAGCATGCTGTTTGCCGTTCTCTGCGGCGTGCAGCCAGCTGACCGGCGCGCGATGCTGGTTAGCTGCCAGTGAATGCAGCATCGCCAGCATCGGGGTCTGACCCACGCCCGCAGAGATGAGCGCTACCGGTGTGACCGGATCGACATCCAGGAAGAAGTCACCGTGCGGTGCGGCGAGCATCAGTTCGTCACCCACCTTAGCATTCTGATGCAACCAGCCGGAAACGGTCCCCTGCGCTTCACGTTTCACCGCAATCCGATAATCTTTGCCATTGCTGAGATGAGTCAGCGAGTACTGACGAATCTGGTGATGGTCGAAACTGGCGGGCTGCAGATGTACTGTCAGATACTGACCCGGCTTAAATGCCGCAACCGGGCCGCCATCCATCGGGCTGAAGGTAAAGCTTTTAACCACATCGCTTTGCTGCTCAATCGCGCTAATGCGAAAAGCACGGGTATCGCGCCAGCCTCCGGTTTGCTGCTCGGTCGCCTGATAAATTTCCTCTTCCCGATGGATAAACACATCTGCCAGTACGCCATAGGCCCGGCCCCATGCAGCCAGCGCCTCTTCGCCTGGATTCAGTAGCTCTTTGATGGTTGCCAGCAGATTTTCACCCACGATGGCGTACTGTGCAGGCTGAATATTCAGGCTGGTGTGTTTCTGCGCAATCTTTTCCACCGCAGGCAGCAGTACGGCCAGATTTTCCAGATTCGCGCCGTAAGCGCAGATGGCATTGAACAGCGCTTCGCGTTGATCGCCGTTGCGCTGGTTATTCATATTAAAGACGTTTTTGAGTTCCGGATGGTGCGACAGCATGCGGTCATAGAAGTGGGCAGTGAGCTTTGGGCCGCAAGCGGCGATGGCAGGCAGGGTCGATTTAACGGTGGCGATGGTGTGTGCATCAAGCATATCAGTGGCCTCTTTATAAACATGTATTTTAAATGCATCTTATAGCTAACTCGCCTGTGGAGTAAATAACCCGGGAAAATTTCGGGTTATGCAGATGGCAACATTCAGGTGCATGAACAGAAGCCGCCGTCACATCCCAGAGAAAAAATGTGACGTCTGAACGGGGTAAAAAGGTGTAAAAAAGCAGTGCCAGTCACCAGCCAATCGTTTGCGTAAAAAGAGGCGGTTCACCCTACCTTCACCTGTTAAAACGGTTTACACTGTTGGCCTTCGCCCCTGAAGGGGGGTAAATACCGTCAGAAAGTTAGCTGAGTCAGGAGATCCGGATGTTAAAGCGTGATATGAACATTGCCGATTACGATGCCGAGTTGTGGCAGGCGATGGAGCAGGAGACAGTGCGTCAGGAAGAGCACATTGAACTGATTGCTTCTGAAAACTACACCAGCCCGCGTGTTATGCAGGCACAGGGTTCTCAGCTCACCAATAAATACGCTGAAGGGTATCCAGGCAAACGCTATTACGGCGGCTGTGAGTACGTTGATATCGTTGAGCAACTGGCCATCGATCGCGCAAAAGCGCTGTTTGGTGCTGATTACGCTAACGTGCAGCCACACTCAGGTTCACAAGCTAACTTCGCGGTTTACACCGCGTTGCTGCAGCCGGGTGATACCATTCTCGGGATGAATCTGGCGCACGGTGGACACCTGACTCATGGCTCACCGGTTAACCTGTCCGGTAAACTCTATAACGTGGTTGCTTACGGTATCGATGAGACCGGCAAAATCGACTACGACGAACTGGCTGAACTGGCGAAAACCCACAAGCCAAAAATGATCGTTGGCGGATTCTCAGCGTATTCCGGCGTCTGCGACTGGGCGAAAATGCGCGAAATCGCGGATAGCGTGGGTGCCTGGCTGTTTGTGGACATGGCGCACGTTGCTGGCCTGATTGCTGCAGATGTCTATCCAAGTCCGATTGCGCATGCACACGTTGTCACCTCTACCACCCATAAAACGCTGGCAGGTCCGCGCGGTGGTATTATTCTGGCGAAAAACGGCGACGAAGATTTCTATAAGAAACTGAACTCAGCTGTCTTCCCTGGCGGTCAGGGCGGTCCTCTGATGCATGTTATCGCGGGTAAAGCGGTCGCGTTCAAAGAGGCGATGGAGCCGGAATTCAAAACCTACCAGCAGCAGGTGGCAAAAAATGCCAAAGCAATGGTTGAGGTGCTGATTGAACGTGGCTATGACATCGTTTCTGGTGGCACCTATAACCATCTGTTCCTGATCGATCTGGTGAGCAAAAACCTGACCGGTAAAGAAGCAGATGCTGCGCTGGGCCGTGCCAACATCACGGTCAACAAGAACAGCGTACCTAACGATCCGAAAAGCCCCTTTGTCACTTCCGGTATTCGTATCGGTACACCTGCTGTTACGCGTCGTGGTTTCAACGAAGCGGACGTGCGCGAACTGGCTGGCTGGATCGCCGATGTGCTGGATAACGTCAATGACGAAGCAACCATTGAGCGCACGAAGAAGAAAGTGCTGGAAATCTGCAGCCGTCTGCCGGTCTACGCTTAATCGTTAACCTGTTGTGAGACAATATAAAAAGGATGGCAACTGCCATCCTTTTTTATTGCCTGTCCTGCGGCGCTCTGCCAGAGTAGCGCCCACTTATGCTGCCAGGCAGCAAACCTGCTGGAGGGAATATGGCAATCGGCTCCGCCAGATGGCTCGGATTGGGCTACTTCACTTACTTCTTCTGTTACGGCATCTATCTGCCATTCTGGGGCGTGTGGCTGAAAGGGACCGGCCTGGATGCTGAAAAAATTGGCCTGCTTCTTGGTTGTGGCATGGTGGCCCGTTTTGTCGGCAGTCTGCTCATCGCTTCTCAGGTCAAAAATCCTTCACGATTGATTACAGCGCTGCGTCTGCTGGCGCTGATGACCTGTCTGTTCGCCGCCGGTTTCTGGGTGGGTGAGCAGTGGATGTGGCTGCTGACGATCATGATTGGCTTTAACCTCTTTTTCTCGCCGCTGGTCCCGCTCAGCGATGCGCTGGCCGCGACCTGGACACAGCAGATTGGGCTGGCCTACGGGCCGGTCAGACTGTGGGGATCGCTGGCCTTTGTCATCAGCTCGGCGTTAACCGGCGTGCTGGTCAGTGCCTACTCCTCTAACGCCATTCTGCTGCTGCTTTCCGTCGGTGTCATTTCTATGCTGGCTGGCATGATGCTGACACCCGCCACCCAGCCGCAGGGCAATGAGCGGCAGGGTGCTGCCGGCGGCGGCTGGCAGGTGTGGCGTGCGTTGCTGCGTGAGAATGCGGTATGGCGATTCATGCTCTGCGTGACACTGCTGCAGGGCGCACACGCCGCTTATTATGGATTTAGTGCTATCTGGTGGCAGGAGAGCGGCTATTCCGCCTCGACGGTGGGCTATCTCTGGTCGCTGGGTGTGGTGGCGGAGATTGTGGTGTTTGCCCTGAGCAATCGGCTGTTCCGCCGCTGGAGCGCGCGCGATCTGCTGCTGCTTTCGGGCATCTGCGCACTGATCCGCTGGAGCCTGATGGGGGCAACGACCGCGCTGCCGCTGCTGATTGTGGCGCAAATCCTCCACTGTGGCAGCTTCACCGTCTGCCATCTGGCGGCGATGCGATTTATCGCGGCGCGCAAGGGGGCGGAAGTGATTCGGCTGCAATCACTCTATTCCGCACTGGCGATGGGCGGTGGCATTGCGGTGATGACAATGATCTGCGGCGTGCTGTTCGCGCATCTGCAGGGACACCTGTTCTGGGTGATGGCGCTTGTCGCGCTGCCCGCGCTGTTCCTGCGTCCCGGCTACGACTCCAGTAAATAACGAATTCGCTGCTGATGGTGTAACGTCAGCGGCAGTTCCGCATGCACCAGCGGCGGAGAGAACAAGGGCAGCGAAGTAGGGTAGGGCGAAATGATGATGTCGATATCCTTTGGCGCGCCATCCCGCTGAAACTGCTTTACGTCCTGATAAGTAATATTGACTGGCAGCAGCGTGATCTCCCGGATCTGCTGCTCCACATCCTGCTCGAGATCGGCGTCGTCGCCGGTCAGGATCAGGACCTGTTTCTCCTGCAGCGCACTCTCCTGCATCAGCCAGGCGCCAAAAATAATGGTCACTAAGCTCACTTCTTCCGGCGTAAAAGCGATGTTGTAGTGCTGCTCAAAACCCTTCAGGGCCTCATGAGTCGTGCGTAGCAGTCGGGGATAGAGACGGCTGACATCCAGTGCCACGCTATTGTCGATGCCGATATTGAAGTGGGTGCGATCCAGCGCCTGCGCCAGATGAGGATAGAGCTGGTGCAGCAGTTCGTTGCGGTCAGCAAACGTAATCCCGGCACAGGCTTCAAAATCATTAATCAGCTGCTGAGTCGCGTTCATTAACTGCTGCTCAGCAGGATGCGCCACCGCGTCAACAACTGGCGTATGAATCTGACTGAACAGCAGCGTCCAGAAGTCCGCTTCGCTGACGGGCGGAGCAATGTGGCAGCGTTTGCGCCAGTGGTAAATCACAGCCTCGGCGGCCTGGCGCTCAGGCTTCTGTTGCAGCCAGAGACATTGCGCCTCACTGAACAGCACTGGCTGGCGCTGGCACAATCCATACTTCATGAATATCTGCAGAAAAAGCCGGTCACGTTCGCTGAAGTCACGCTTCAGACGCAGGCTGCAGTGCTGGATCAGTGCCTGTAAATTGGTCTCATCCCACAGCGCTTTCTCAATCTTCATGATCTTCAGGCGCTGACGCAGAGGAGCAGCAAAATGCTCGCAGACGAAATCCTGCGATAAACGCAGACTGCGTCGCAGGTTGTGCAACAGACAGAGGCGCCGATCCAACTCTGTTCCATGAAGACGAAAGCTGCCATCCACCATCTGATGCAATTCCAGCTGGTGATATCGCTGTATCTCAAGGCCCACATCCGCGATATCCTGTCGGGCAACAGCAGGATCGACGCCATTCAGCTGGCAGACTTTTTCAAGCGTGAGCAAAGGTGTCGGCAGAAACAGCAGCAATAAAAGATGGCACTGACGCTGTGAACGGGAGAAGAGTGGTGCCAAAGGGGTAGCAGAACTCATCAATCAGATTTCCAGCAGACTATTTTGAGCTAAGAATAGTCAACCCGGTCAGCGCCTGCGCGGTTTACGCGGTTTATTTGCCGGAGGTTTAAGGCGGGTCACAAAATTTGTTACTTATCGATCCTTTTAATCGGAAACGTTACTTTATAACATTATGAAACGCGTACTCTTTGCTCTGTTAATGGTATTAAGTCCGGCTGTGCTGGCGCATCCTCACAGCTTTATCGATATGAAAACGGAACTGGTCGTGCAGGGTGATACGTTTACCGGGTTAAAGATGATCTGGACGATGGATGAGATTACCTCCGCCGATCTGCTGTATGACGCGGGCGATGCAAAACCTGGCAGCGTGGTGTGGAAAAAGCTGGCAGCGGGCGTGATGGCGAACGTATTGGGCCAGCACTACTTTTCTGAAATCTGGCATAACCAACAGCGGGTAAAGTTTTTGAATCTGCCAACGGAATACAACCTTTCGCGTAACGGCCACAAAGCGGTGCTGGAATTCATTCTGCCGCTGGCGGAACCCCCGAAGCTGACCGGCCAGCGCTTTGAGATCCTGACCTTTGATCCCACCTATTTCGTCGATATGTTCTACGACAATTCCGGCGCGTTGACGCTGCCACCGTCGCTTCAGACGCGCTGCCAGTTTGCCCTTAATACGCCAAAGCCCAACGACTCACTGAAGCAATATGCGCTATCGCTGGATAAAGCGGACGCCCCGGCGGAGGAGATGGATCTGGGTCGCCAGTTCGCTCAGACGGTGGTGCTGACATGTCAGTGATCTCCACACCCTTACGGGCCATCCGACTCTGGCCATTCTGGCTGATGGCAGGACTCTTCCTCGGCGGTGCGCTGCTGGTATGGCTTTACTGGTCGCAGATTCTGCTGCAGAGCGTGCTGTGGCAAAAAGACCTGCACCGGCAGATGACCCAGCTATTACAGCAGGTGTCGGAGCAGCCACACAAGGCTGGCCTCTCGCTGGTGATTTTCAGCCTGCTGTATGGCGTATTGCACGCGCTGGGTCCGGGCCACGGTAAAGTCGTCATCGCAACGTTTCTGGCGACCCATCCGAGTCGCGTCAGAACCAGCATCAGGCTGACGCTGCTTGCCTCATTGCTGCAGGGCTCGGTTGCGATTGTGCTGGTCACGGTGATGCTGGTGCTGCTGAAAACCTCATCGCGCCAGCTGCATCTCAGCAGCTTCTGGCTGGAAAAGGGCAGTTATTTGCTGGTGATCGGGCTGGGCGTAATGATCGGGTATCGGGCGTTGCGGGCGTTGTGGCGGGCATTGCGTCCACGGCAAACCCTGGCTTTTCGTGCTTTCAGGCCGCAGCATCAGCACGATGAGCAGTGCGGCTGCGGACATCCACATCTCCCGACGCCGCAGCAGATGAGTGCCAACGTTAGCGGGAGAACCCAACTGCTGGTGGTGGTGTCGATGGGCTTACGTCCCTGTTCCGGCGCAATTATGATGCTGCTATTTTCCAAAGTCATTGGTGTTTATGGCTGGGGCATTCTCTCTGCTGCCGTAATGGCGGCCGGCACAGCACTGACCATTTCGGCGATTGGCCTGCTGGTGCAGCAGGCGCGCTCGGTCGCACAGCGGCTGGCACAGCCTGGTGCTGCCCCAGGCATCACGCGACTGCTGATGCCAGTGCTGGCGTTAACCGGCAGCCTGATTTTAATCGTGGCGGGTATCGCATTATGGCAGTCAGCGCAGCTGACGCTCGGCGGCGGAATTCGACCTTTCTGAATAAAAGCGCAGCGGAAATAAAATTGCCGCTGCGCTCTTCTCTTCGTTAATTATCTTTAAATTCACCTCTTTAATTTTTTCTCTGCGTAGTTTAGTGGAGAAATAACATTTCCCTGTCTACGCTGTTAATACCAAAACGGCATTCCGCCGTCGGAATGATAAAAGATCAAGACAGCTTGCTGTTTATTGCGAGGAGTATATTTCATGGCTGATACCCGTATTAATAATGGCTACACCGAAACGCTGGCGACCGGACCCGCTGGATTACCGCTGAAGCGTATTTCATGGAGCGCCGTGTTTGCTGGTGTTATTTGTGCCTTAATCGTTCATATCATTCTGACGCTGCTGGGAACAGCTATTGGTGCCACCACCATTGATCCAATGAAAGAACAGAATCCCCTTGACGGCCTTGGCACTGGCGCACTGGTCTGGACGGCCATTGAAATGCTGGTTGCGATGGCGGCAGGGAGTTATGTTGCTGGTCGACTGGCTCAGCGCGAAGGCGCACTGCACGGCTTACTGATGTTTGGCCTTAGCACAATTTTCACTATTTATCTGGCTATTACGCTGGCAACCAGTGTATTAGGTGGCGCGATGAATATTGTGGGTTCAGGTTTCCAGGCGCTGGGTAGTGGTATTTCCGCAGCTGCGCCTTCGGTTACTCAAATGGCAAAACAAAAACTGCAGGAGAATAATATTAATTTAGATAACCTGCAGAATGAACTGGAAACGACATTACGTCAGACCGGAAAACCGGAATTACAGCCTGAGAATTTGAAGCAGGACGCAAATAAAGAAGCGCAGAATGCAGAAAACCAGGCTAACAATACTGCGAACCATCCGCAGACAGCCGATACCGATCTAACGAACTGGGTGAAAGGGGTGATGGATCGTCATTCCGATACCCTGCAGGCTGCCGATCGTGATGCGCTGAAAAATATTATCAAAGCGCGTACCGGTAAAAGCGATCAGGAAGTGGATCAGATTGTTGCCAAAACTGAGCAGAGCTATCAGCAGGCCGTTCAGAAGTATCAGGAACTGAAACAGCAGGCTGAACAGAAAGCGCGTGAAGCCGGTGAGAAAGCCGCTGCTGCAACCGCTAAAGCGAGCTGGTATGCCCTGATTCTGATGATTATCGAAGCCGTACTGGCCGGTGTGATGGGTATGGTAGGTCGTCGTACTCAGCCCCGTCAGGTGCTGACACACGAACGTCGTTAATCATCACTGAATGACAGGCAACAAAAAAGGCGGCTGATAAGCCGCCTTTTTCTGTACTGAAACTTAGCGTTTTAACGCTTCGCTCAGCTCATCACGCATGTTTGAGAGCATCGCTTTCACCACTCGTGGGTTACCTGCGACCAGGTTGCCTGACAGCAGGTAGCCGTGGTTACCGGTGAAGTCAGTGACCAGACCGCCCGCTTCGCGAACCAGCAGTTCACCCGCCGCAAAATCCCACGGCTTCAGGCCAATCTCAAAATAGCCGTCAACGCGACCCGCAGCCACATAGGCCAGATCCAGCGCAGCAGAACCGGTGCGACGGAAATCAGCACACTGAGTAAAGAGTTTGGTCATGATGTTCATATAAGCAGGCGCGTGCTGCTTCATTTTGAATGGGAAGCCGGTGGCCAGAACAGTGCCATCCAGATCGCGTGCTGTGCTGCCACGCAGACGATAGCCATTCAGCTGCGCGCCCTGACCACGTGAAGAGGTGAACAGTTCATTGCGCATAGGATCGTAAACGACGGCGACTTCAGTGCGGCCTTTGATGCGCACAGCGATTGAAACGGCAAAGTGAGGTAAACGTTTGATGAAGTTAGACGTGCCATCCAGCGGATCGATAACCCATTGAACGTCCTGATCTTCGCCCGCCAGCTCACCGCTTTCTTCAGTGATGATGGTGTGTTTCGGGTAAGATTTACGAATGATTTCGATAATCAGGCGTTCTGCTTCGCGGTCAACATTGGTTACGAAGTCGTTGCTGCCTTTCTGGCTGGCTTCGACGGCGTCCGGGGTTTCATAATATTTGGCAATTAAATTTCCGGCCTTGCGCGCTGCGCGCACGGCAATGTTGAGCATTGGATGCATCGGTATCTCTCGCTGGATGTTAAAGAACGGGGAAAACGGCGCGGAGTATAGCAGCGTGTTCGGTAAATGTCCTGCTTTATGTTAAGATTCTCTCTACTGATTTTACTGACCCGTTTCTGAGTATCCCTAATCATGTTGCAAAATATTCGTATCGTGCTGGTCGAGACTTCTCATACCGGTAACATGGGCTCCGTTGCGCGCGCCATGAAAACCATGGGCTTAACGAACCTCTATCTGGTGAATCCACTGGTTAAGCCTGACTCACAGGCGATCTCTCTGGCTGCCGGTGCCAGTGACGTTATCGGCGAAGCAAAAATCGTCGACTCACTGGATGAGGCGATCGCCGGATGCAGCCTGGTGGTCGGCACCAGCGCACGTTCCCGTTCGCTGCCCTGGCCGATGCTGGATGCGCGTGAATGCGGCGTGAAAAGCGTGGAAGAGGGCCAGCAGGCTCCGGTCGCGCTGGTTTTTGGTCGTGAACGCGTCGGCCTGACCAATGAAGAGTTGCAGAAGTGTCACTATCACGTCGCGATTCAGGCCAATCCCGAATACAGCTCACTGAACCTGGCGATGGCGGTGCAGATTATCGCCTATGAAGTACGCATGGCGTGGTTGCAGTCGCAGGAACAGGCCAGCCCGGCACCGAAGTATGAAGAGTCACCTTATCCGCTGGTGGATGACCTTGAGCGCTTCTATCAGCATATGGAACAAATGATGCTGAACAGCGGCTTTATCCGCGAAGCCAATCCGGGTCAGGTGATGAGCAAACTGCGTCGTCTTTACACCCGTGCGCGCCCGGAACGCGATGAACTCAACATCCTGCGCGGCATGCTTTCGTCGTTTGAAAAGCGTAAAAACGAGAAAAAAGAAGAAGATAATAGTTGAGTAAATTACCAGGTTAAATACCTGACTAATTTACCAGGTTAAATAGTTGACCAAATTACTCGGGAATGGCAGACTTCAGAGCATCTGTTGCTAATCTTCCGCTAACCGGACGCTATTGAGGTCGTACGCTATGAGACTGACATCCAAAGGACGTTATGCCGTTACTGCAATGCTGGACGTTGCCCTTCATTCCAATGAAGGCCCGGTCCCGCTGGCAGATATTTCCGAGCGTCAGGGCATCTCGCTCTCCTATCTGGAGCAGTTATTCTCCCGACTGCGTAAAAATGGTCTGGTTTCCAGCGTACGTGGTCCCGGCGGCGGTTATCTGTTGGGTAAAGAGTCAAACACCATCTCTGTTGGTGAAGTGATCACCGCCGTGGATGAGTCCGTTGATGCCACCAAATGCCAGGGCAAAGAAGGCTGCCAGGGCGGCGAACGTTGCCTGACTCATGTGCTGTGGCGCGATTTGAGCGTGCGCATCAGTGAGTTCCTGAACAATATTACGCTGGCTGAGCTGGTGAATAATCAGGAGATCCTGGACGTGGCCGATCGTCAGAATGCGATCGATAATCGCCGCTTCCAGAGCCCGCGTTCGCAGGAAATTAACATTAACCAGCGCGCCTCGTAATCCCCGCTGTTCCGGCCCTTACTGCTAACGCGGTCAGGGCTGAATCTGCTATAAAGACGTATGATTTTTTATACGGAGCTGTAGCGCAATGAAATTACCGATTTACCTGGATTACGCCGCCACCACGCCGGCCGATCCGCGTGTGGCCAGCAAAATGATGCAGTTTCTGACGCTGGATGGCACGTTCGGTAATCCGGCCTCGCGATCGCACCGTTTTGGCTGGCAGTCTGAAGAGGCGGTGGATGTTGCCCGCAATCAGATCGCCGAACTGGTTAACGCTGATCCGCGCGAAATCGTCTTTACCTCTGGCGCCACCGAATCCGATAACCTCGCGATTAAAGGCGCGGCTCACGCCCATCAGGCGCGCGGCAAACATATCATCACCAGCCAGACAGAACACAAAGCGGTGCTCGACAGCTGTCAGCAACTGGAGCGCGAAGGCTTTAATGTCACGTATCTGACGCCAGCGGCAAACGGCATTATCTCGCCTGACCAGCTGCGTGCGGCGCTGCGCGACGACACGATTTTAGTCACCCTGATGCACGTGAATAACGAAACCGGGGTGATTCAGGATATCGCCGCTTTTGGCGAACTCTGCCGTGAGCGTGAGATTCTGTTCCATGTAGATGCTACCCAGAGCGTTGGCAAATTGCCTGTCGATCTCAGCCAGTTACCGGTCGATTTGATGTCCTTTTCCGCCCACAAACTCTATGGCCCTAAAGGTATCGGCGCGCTCTATGTACGGCGTAAACCGCGCGTGCAGATCGCGGCGCAGATCCACGGCGGCGGGCATGAGCGCGGGATGCGCTCCGGCACCTTGCCGGTGCATCAGATTGTCGGCATGGGTGAAGCCTATCGCATCGCAGCAGAAGAGCGTGAAACCGATATGGCGCGGTTGAAGGCTCTGAGCGATCGTCTGTGGCAGGGCATCAGCACACTGCCGGGCGTCACCCTCAATGGCGATCACAACCTGCGCGCGCCCAACATTCTTAACCTCAGTTTCGCCGACGTTGAGGGCGAATCACTGATTATGGCGCTGAAAGACCTGGCGCTCTCTTCCGGCTCGGCCTGTACCTCCGCCAGCCTGGAACCTTCATATGTCCTGCGTGCGCTGGGCCTGAGTGAAGAGCTGGCCCACAGTTCGCTGCGTTTCTCACTGGGACGCTTCACGACTGAAGAAGAGATCGATTACGCCATTACACTGGTGCAGAAATCGGTGACCCGTCTGCGGGCCTTAATGAAATCCTGATACCCAGTGTTAGTCCGGAAATTGCGCCAATATGGGCACTTCGCTGGCAACGCCTGGCGGAATCTGTTATCAGGTCTCTCTGTGCACTACATTTAACATCTTATTAAAGCCGCTATAACAATCAGGCTGGATGAAACAGATAACGATTACGGAGCTTTTCGATGACCACACAACCGATGACTATTACGCTTAGCAGCCAGCCCGCCGATGCGCGCTGGGGCGATAAAGCGATTCTCAGCAGCAATGACAGCGGCATGACATTGCACCTGACCGGCGCAGATGCGCTGAATACCATTCAGCGTGCGGCGCACAAAATTGACGGCCAGGGTATTCGCCATGTGGCGCTGACCGGCGAAGGCTGGCACCTTGAGCAGTGCTGGGCATTCTGGCAGGGCTTCCGTGGCCCGAAAGGCCAGCGTCAGGTTGAATGGCCAGCGCTGGGCGAACATGAGCAGGCGGAGTTTGATCGCCGTCTGAAAATTATCGACTGGGTTCGCAACGTCATTAACCTGCCTGCAGAAGATCTGGGGCCGGAGCAGCTGGCGCACAATGCCGTCGATCTGATCAGTGAAGTGGGCGGTGACGCCGTCAGCTATCGCATTACCAAAGGCGATGAACTGCGGGTGCAGGGTTACATGGGCCTGCACACCGTAGGACGCGGTTCGAATCGCCCGCCGGTCTATCTGGCGCTCGACTACAACCCGACCGGCGACGAGAATGCGCCGGTCTACGCCTGCCTGGTCGGAAAAGGCATCACCTTTGATACCGGCGGCTATAGCCTGAAGCAGAGTAGCTTCATGGACTCGATGAAGTCTGACATGGGCGGCGCAGCGACCGTGACGGGTGCGCTGGCCATGGCGATTTCGCGCGGTCTCAACAAGCGCGTCAAACTCTATCTCTGCTGTGCCGATAACATGGTCAGCAGTAACGCCTTCAAGCTGGGCGACATCATTCGCTATCGCAACGGTAAATCAGTGGAAGTGATGAACACCGACGCGGAAGGTCGCCTGGTTCTGGCTGACGGTTTAATCGACGCCAGCGAACAGAATCCGACGATGATCATCGACGCTGCAACGCTGACCGGCGCGGCTAAGACGGCGCTGGGCAATGATTACCATGCACTGTTCACCTTTGATGATGTGATGGCGCAGTCGCTGATGGGCAGTGCGGTCAGTGAGAACGAACCTTTCTGGCGTCTGCCGCTGGCTGAATTCCATCGCAGCCATCTGCCGTCTAACTTTGCCGATCTCAATAATATCGCCAGCCCGTCTCATGCGGCAGGTGCCAGCAGCGCAGCAGCGTTCCTGTCACACTTCGTCAGCAACTATCAGCAGGGCTGGCTGCACATCGACTGCTCCGCGACCTATCGCAAAGGCGCCGTTGATCAGTGGGCAGCGGGTGCAACAGGTCTTGGCGTGCGTACCCTTGCCAATCTGTTACTGAAATAAGCCGATTTCAGCGGTGGCTGATGCTGCCGCTGTATAGAAGGAAACCGTTCAGAGGGAAACTATGAACCGTCTTGAAGAGGTGCTGAAGCTGGCGGCCACTGAGCCTGCCCATCGGCCGGAGTTTTTCCAGTTGCTGCTGGAATCTGACGTCTTTGTTCCAGGCGAAAGCACCACGCAACAGCTTGATGCCAGCACGCCCGTTGATCTGCAGCACTGGGAAAAAGAGGATGGCAGCAGCATCATTCCTTTCTTCACGTCAGAAGAGGCGATGAGTGAAGCGGTCAGCGGTGAGCAATCCTGGCTGCGTCTGCCCGTGCAGACGCTATTTGAGATGACGCGCGGTGAGACGCTGTTCCTCAATCCCAAACTGCCTTCCGGCAAAGAATTTACGGCGGCTGAGATCACCCATCTGCTGGCCGAAGAAGGCAGTGCGCTAAGCCAGCAAACCGTGCTGGAAGGCGGACAATCCCTGCTGCTTTCTGAAGTGGCAGAACCGCCAGCGCAGATGATCGACTCACTGACTCAGTTGTTCACTAAGCACAAGCAGGTGCGCCGCGCGTTTATCGCCAGCATTCGTGAGCGGGCCGATGAAGCGCCTAATCTGCTGATCGGCATTGAAGCGGACAGCAATATTGAGGCGATTATTCAGGCGGCGGGCAGTGTGGCAACGGATACACTGCCGGACGATGCGCCAGTAGATATCTGTGAAGTGACGCTGAACGATCGCGGAATCAGCCACTTCTTTACCGCCCACATCACGCCATTCTATGAACGTCGCTGGGGCAGTTTCCTGCGCGACTTCAAGGGCAGTGAGCGGATTATCTGACGCAACAGAAGAACAGGCGGCTCATGGGCCGCCTGTTTTTTATTTCGCTATCGGTAAGTCGTCGCGACTGCCCCATTCGCCCCAGGATCCGTCATACAGCGTGGCATCCCGTACGCCCAGCGCGGTCAGCGCCAGAATCAACACCACCGCCGTCACGCCTGAGCCACAACTGGCGACCACTGGCTGAGTAATATCGACACCCGCGTCAGCAAACAGCCTGCGCAGTTCTGCTTCCGGCTTGAGTTTTCCCTGTTCAACCAGCGTATTCCACGGCACGTTCAGGCTATTGGGAATATGCCCGCGATGCAGCCCGGGTCGCGGCTCGTCTACTTCAGCGTTAAAGCGGTTAGCCGCACGCGCATCAACAATCTGTGCGCCGCCTTCATGGCTGATCAGCAGCACATCCGTCAGGCGTTTCACCCGGCTTTCATCCGCATGGGCCTCAAATTCACCTTCCGGCAGATTCACTTCGCCGGTTACCAGCGCAAAACCGGCCTCTTTCCAGCCCTGCAAACCCCCGGTAAGAATCGACACCTGAGCCACACCAAAAGTCTTCAGCATCCACCAGGCGCGCGGCGCGGAGAAGAGATTGCCCTCGTCATACACCACCAGGTGCTTATCACTGCTGACGCCCAGCTCACGCATCGCGACGGCAAACGTCTCGGCGCGCGGCAGCATATGCGGATAGGGGCTGGTGTGATCGGAAAGCGCTTCAATATCGTAAAAAGGGGCGTCGGGTAAATGACCCGCCAGATATTCAGCCTGGATATCGCGAACCGCTTCCATCCCGGCAGGCAACATACGTGCATCCAGCACCTGAAGCCGTTCATCGTTATAGTGCTCTTGTAACCAGTCGGCGGACACAAACAGTGGCGTCGTCATAACAACCTCATCTCAGCAATCTGTCATACCAGTGTCAGGGAATGTGCGCACCATCTCAAGAGAAGCGTTGATTAAATGCGAGCATTGATATGAAATTGCGCGGCGTAATCAAACGACACTCCCTGCGTCCCGGTGAAGGAATTACCATGAAGAAACGCACTACCCGGCTGCTGCTCAGTATGCTGTTCGGTGGCTCGCTGCTGTCAGCGACCCTGTTACCTGTTTTACCTCTTCAGGCCGCAGAGGCACCCGCAACTTCTCCGGTCAGCAAACCGCTGACGATTATTGATCTCTCAGAACTGCAGATCGACGGTGCCGCTGCGCTGGTCTTAACGTTCAGTCAGCCGCTGGATGACAAACAGGATATCGCGCAAAAAATCAGGCTGACCGACGATAAACAGGGTCGGGTAGACGGCGGCTGGGAACTTTCTTCTAACCGCAAAACGTTGCGCTTCCGCCATCCTGAACCCGCACGTCACTTCACTGTCACAGTGGATGCGGGACTGCGCGCGGCCAGCGGTGAAACGCTTGCCGCCGATTACAGCCAGAAAATTGTCACCAGTGATATTCAGCCGATGGTAGGTTTTGCCAGTCGCGGTTCACTGCTGCCGCTGCGTATCACGCAGGGACTGCCGGTGCTGGCGCTGAATGTGAATCAGGTCGATGTCGATTTCTTCCGCATCAGGAATGCGGGCCTGGCGGAATTTCTCTCGCAGTGGAATTACGGCAACAACCTCTCCAGCTGGCAGTCGCAGGATCTGCTGAAAAGCAGCCAGCTGGTCTATACCGGACGCTTTGAGCTTAACCCGGCGCGAAACACCCGCGAAAAATTGCAGCTGCCGATGAGCGATATTACCGCGCTTCAGCAACCGGGCGTCTATCTGGCGGTGATGAAACAGGCCGGGACCTATCACTACAGCCAGCCCGCGACGCTTTTCACCCTGAGTGACATTGGCCTTTCTTTGCATCGCTTCCCGACGCAGTTCGACCTGTTTGCCCAGAGCCTGGCAAATGGCCAGCCGCTTTCCGGCGTCAGCGTGAGGCTGCTGGATGCGAAAGGGCAGGTGCTGCAGAGCGGGACCAGTGATAACACCGGTCATCTGCGTCTCAGGGCGGATGAAAAAGGCAAGATCCTGCTGGCTGTGCAGGGTGAACAGACCTCGATGATCGACCTGGCGCGCCCGGCGCTGGATCTCGCTGAGTTTCCGGTTGCGGGACCGCAGGGCTATGACAAACAGCTATTTGTCTTTGGGCCGCGCGATATCTATCGTCCTGGCGAAATCGTCATCGTTAATGCACTGCTTCGCGATGCTGACGGACACCCGTTGCCCGCCCAGCCGATAAAAGCCGAGCTGGTGCAGCCCGATGGCCAGGTGATGCGGACCTTTGTCTGGCAGCCTGAAGCGGGATTTTATCAGCAACGACTGGCGCTCCCCGAATCCGCCATGACCGGCGACTGGATGCTGCGACTCAATACCGGCGATAACCTCAAGCGCGAATGGACGTTACACGTCGAGGATTTTCTGCCGGAGCGCATGGCGTTAACTCTGAAAAATGACCCTCAGCCGCAGCCTGCTGATGCCAGCGTTGAGTTCGGCATTGAAGGTCGCTATCTCTATGGCGCACCTGCGGCAGGTAATACATTACAGGGACAACTCTATCTGCGACCGGCACGCGAAGCGGTGGCGGCACTGCCGGGCTACCAATTTGGTGACATCACCGAAGAGGGAGTAAAGCGAACGCTGGATGAGGTAGATCTCAAGCTGGACGCCAGCGGTAAAGCACAGCTTTCGGTAGAGAGTCAGTGGGATCAGCTGCACTCTCCACTCAACCTGATCCTGCAGGCCAGCCTGCTGGAGACCGGCGGCCGTCCGGTCACCCGCCGCGCAACTCAGGCTATCTGGCCCGCTGACGCCCTGCCAGGCATCCGGCCACTGTTTGGTAACAAGGCCGTTTATGACTACCGCAGTGACAGTTATCACGATGAGCCTACCGTGCCAGAAGAGAGCCTGGCCGAATTCGACATTGTCTATGCCAACAGTCAGGGCAAAAAACTGGCGGCAGACAAGCTGGATGTGCGCCTGATTCGTGAACGCCGTGACTACTACTGGAGCTTCTCTGACAGTGAAGGCTGGCAGTCACAGTATGGTGACAAGGATCTGCAGGAAGATGAACGTGCCATTTCTGTCCCGGCTGACGGCAGCACCAAAGTCAGCTTCCCGGTTGAATGGGGCCACTATAGGCTGGAAGTGCAGGCGGGCGAAAAGATCGTCAGCAGCGTGCGTTTCCAGGCCGGTTATGACTGGCAGGATAATACCAACGGCACGGGCGCATTACGCCCTGACCAGGTCAGACTGAAGCTGGACAAAGCGGCTTATCAGCCAGGCGATACCGTGCATCTGCAGGTTGAGTCACCCGCTGCGGGTAAAGGTTACCTGATGGTGGAGTCGAGCAGCGGCACGCTGTGGTGGCAACCGCTGACCGTACCAAAGGGCGGCACAACAGTGGATGTGCCGGTTGCTGAGAGCTGGCGGCGTCACGATCTCTACTTCAGCGCTATTGTGGTCCGTGATGGCGATAAGGTCAGCGGCGTAACGCCAAAACGCGCGGTAGGGCTGTTGCATCTGCCGATGGCGACAGAGGCGCGTCGCTTAAACCTGACGCTGGATGCACCCGACAAAACCCGTCCTGAGCAATTCCTGACGGTAAAAGTTCATGCCAGTCGTGACGGCGGGCCGCTGCCGGAAAAAGTGAATGTGCTGTTGTCAGCTGTGGATAGCGGCGTGCTGAGCGTGACAGATTTTAAAACGCCCGATCCGTGGCAGGCTTTCTTTGGCCGTAAACGCTACAACGTCGATCAGTACGACGTCTTTGGTCAGTTAATCGAAGGCGGAGGCCGGCTGGCGGCACTGCGTTTTGGTGGTGATGGCGAGGATGAATCGATGACGCGCGGCGGTAAAAAGCCGGTGACGCACGTCAATATCGTCGCGCAGCAGTTGCAGGCGGTGACGCTGGATAAAGAGGGTAATGGATCGATTACGCTGCCGATCCCGGCGTTTAACGGCGAACTGCGGCTGATGACTCAGGCCTGGAGCGATGACAGCTTCGGTGCGGCAGAGCGCAAGCTGGTGGTCGCGGCGCCGCTGATCAGCGAACTGGCAACCCCGCGCTTCCTTGCCAGCGGCGATTCGGCCTCCCTGGCGCTGGATCTCACTAACCTTACCGACCTGCCACAAACGCTGAAAGTAGATATGACCAGCAGTGGCTTAGTGGATCTGGCCGGTGCAGCCAGCCAGAGCGTGACGCTGGCCAAAGGCGCACGTACAACGCTGCAGATTCCGGTCACGGCGAAAGCTGGCTTTGGTGATGGCGAGATTGCGGTGCAGGTTTCCGGTCTGAACCTGCCGGGCGAGCAGGTAAAGCCCAGCAAACAGCAGTGGAAAATTGGCGTCCGGCCACCTTATCCGGCCGTGACGCTGAACTTTGATGCCGTCATCAATCCCGATCAGCCCTGGCAGGTCGCGGCAGCTTCGCTGACGGGCCTGGATGCGCAGACGCTGAGTGGACAGCTGACGCTGAGCAATCGCCCGCCACTGAACATCGCCAGCTATATCAGTGCGCTTTATGCCTATCCCTACGGCTGTCTGGAACAGACTACCAGCGGGCTCTGGCCTTCGCTCTACACCAGCCATGCTGAGCTAACCGCCATGGGCATTAAAACCAGCAGCGATGAAGCGCGTCGGGCCGCCGTCGATACCGGCATCGCCCGTCTGGCAGGCATGCAACGGGCCAACGGCAGCTTTGGGCTGTGGGATAAACAGAGTGAAGAAGAGTTCTGGCTGACGCCTTACGTGACGGACTTCCTGCTGCGTGCCAGTGAGGCGGGTTATGCGCTGCCGGATAATGTGGTTGAGCGCGCTAACGCACGGCTGCTGCGCTATCTGCAGGATCCAGCGCAGATCAGCGGCGGCGGCAGTGACGACAACGCCGCGCTGCAGTTCAGCGTGCAGGCTTACGCCGGACTGGTGCTGGCGCGTCAGCAGCGCGCGCCACTGGGTGCACTGCGTGCATTGTATGAAAAACGTGAGAAAGCCCGCTCTGGCCTGGCGCTGATGCAGCTGGGTGTTGCGCTGAAGCTGATGGGGGACGGGCAGCGCGCATCGCTTGCGATCATGCAGGGTGCCACGCTGACGCGTTCAGACAAAGAGTGGTACGGCGACTATGGCAGCACGGTGCGCGATGAGGGAATGATGATTGCCCTGTTAGCCGGGAATAAGCTGCAACCTGATTTGCAGAACAGTCTGCTGCTGTCGCTGTCCAAAGAGGTCAGGGGCAAACGCTGGTTCTCGACCCAGGAAAATAACGCGCTTTATCTGGCTGCTCATACCCTGCAACGTGCGCAGGGCGGAAGCTGGCAGGCGCTGCTTTCGGGCAATCCACAGCCTCTGCAAAGCGATGCACCGCTGAACAAAGGGCTGGGGGCTGAGCGGCTGTTGCAGGGCTTAACCATCAGTAATCCGGGCAGTGCGCCGCTGTATGGTCGTCTGGACGTCACCGGTTATCCGCTGGCCGCGCCTCAGCCTGAGAGCAACGTGCTCGGGATAAAGCGTGAATACTTCACCCTGGATGGCAAAGCTGCCGATCTCAACAATCTGCGCAGCGGTGAGTTGCTGGTGGTCCGTCTGATCGTTTCGTCGAAACGCAGCATCAGTGATGCGCTGGTGGTGGATCTGCTGCCTGCTGGTCTGGAGCTGGAAAACCAGAATCTGGCCGACAGCAGCGCCAGCCTCGGTGACAGTGCGGATGCGCTGAAGGAAAGCATGGGAGACATGCAACAGGCTGACATCAGGCACATTGAGTTCCGTGACGATCGCTTTGTTGCGGCGCTTGCGGTAGATACTTATCGTCCCGCAACGCTGGTCTATCTGGCGCGGGCGGTCACGCCGGGTCGCTACCTGATGCCGCCGCCGCAGGTGGAGTCGATGTATGTGCCAGAGTGGCGCGCTACCGGCAGTACGCCGCCGCAGCTGCATATCCAGTAAGTGACGCGGGGCGTGTTAAACATCAGCACCATTAAAAGGCGGTGGCTCGCGCTGCCGTTTTTTTTTCTGGCGTTATGGCTGGTGACGTGGGGACTGGATCGCCTGTTCCCGCTGCCGCTTAAACAGGTGCAGCCTGCGCGGGTGATTGTGGCCAGCGACGGAACGCCGCTGTGGCGCTTTGCTGACAGCAAAGGCATCTGGCGCTATCCCGTCACGCCAGAGGAGGTGGCCCCTGTTTATCTGCAGGCGCTGCTGACCTATGAAGATCGCTGGTTCTGGTATCACCCCGGTATCAATCCCCTGGCGCTGGTGCGTGCGGCCTGGCAGGATTTACGCCATCAAAGCGTCATTTCCGGTGGCAGCACGCTGACCATGCAGGTAGCACGCCTTATCGACCCGCAACCCCGTACGCTGCGCGGCAAGCTAATCCAGGCGTGGCGGGCGCTGCAGCTGGAGTGGCACCTTTCCAAACGTGACATCCTGACACTCTATCTTAACCGTGCGCCCTTTGGCGGCACTCTGGAAGGCGTGGGCGCAGCAAGCTGGAGCTGGCTGGGAAAGGCCCCGTCGCAGCTGACGCCGGGCGAGGCAGCGCTGCTTGCCGTTTTGCCGCAGGCACCCAGCCGACTGCGGCCCGATCGCTGGCCGGAGCGGGCGGAAGCCGCACGCAATAAAGTGCTGGATCGACTGGCGGAATATAACATCTGGTCCGCTGAACAGGTGGCGGAAATTCGTCAGGAGCCGGTCTGGCTGCCGCCACGACAGATGCCGCAGATGGCACCGCTGCTGGCCCGGCGTCTGCTGTCGATCAACGCCAGTGACAAGATTGTCTCCACGCTCGATCCTTCATTGCAGCGCGAGCTGGAGAGCCTGGCGTTGAACGTTAAAAACCAGCTTCCGCCGCGCACCTCGCTGGCGATGCTGGTGGTGGATCACACTACTATGGCGGTCAGGGGCTACGTCGGTTCGGCTGACTTTACCGATGACAGCCGTTTTGGGCATGTGGACATGATCGCCAGCGTGCGCTCGCCAGGCTCGGTGTTAAAACCGTTTATTTACGGCATGGCGCTGGATGAAGGACTGATTCATGCCGAATCGCTGTTGCAGGATGTGCCGCGTCGCTTTGGCGATTACCGGCCAGGCAACTTTGACACTGGCTTTCATGGGCCGGTCAGCGCCAGCGATGCACTGGTGCGCTCCCTGAATCTGCCTGCCGTGCAGGTGCTGGAGTCGCTGGGACCGAAAAACGTTGCGGCGCGTCTGCGCAATGTGGGTCTGAATTTACGTTTCCCGCCAGGTGCGGAACCTAATCTTTCGTTGATTCTTGGCGGCACCGGGGCGCGCATGGATGAAATTGTGGCGGCTTATAGCGCCTTTGCCCGTCACGGTAATGCCGCTCAGCTGCGCTGGATGCCCGATCAACCTTTGCAGCAGCGGCCGCTGCTTTCGAAGGAATCGGCGTGGATCATCCGGCGTATCCTTGCGGGAGAAGCGCAGCCTGCCGGTAATGGCAGCGTACCCGACGTGGTACCGCTGGCCTGGAAGACCGGCACCAGTTACGGCTATCGCGACGCCTGGTCGGTGGGCATCAATCCCCGTTATCTGATTGGCGTCTGGGTCGGGCGACCCGATGCTACCCCGGTTGCCGGGCAGTTTGGTTTTGCCTCTGCCGTACCGATCATGAATCAGATTAACAGCGTGCTGATGAGTCGCCTCGGCAGGCGTGACGTGCCGGTCGATCCGCGACCGGCCTCGGTGACGGTCGCGACCATTTGCTGGCCTGGTGGTCAGCCGCTGCCAGCCGGAGATGAGAGCTGTCGCCAGCGTCGGCAAAGCTGGGTTGCCTCGGATACGCTGCCGCCAACCCTGCTGGCGCCGGGGCAGGAGAGCCTCAGCGGATTACGCCTGGGCTACTGGCAGAATGCGCAGGGGTTGCGGGTCGCAGCAGATTGCCCCGGTGCCACCCGTCATGAACGGCTGGTCTGGCCGCTACCGCTGGAGGCCTGGCTGCCGCCTCAGGAGCGGCGGGCGCAGCGCTTACCCCCCATTGATGCCCATTGTCCGCCTCTACAGCAGGGCAGTAGCGCACCACTGATCGTCACGGGCGTCATTGAGGGGCAAATCGTTAAGCCGCTGCCGGGCAATAGCGCGCTGACGATCCCGGTCGCGGTGCAGGGTGGGCAGGGCGCGCAGCGCTGGTGGTTCCTGAATGGTGAGCCGCTGATGACGCAAAACGTTGCCGATAGCCTGTCGCTGCACCTTAATCATCCGGGAGAGTATCAGCTGGTGGTGATGGATGAAGAGGGGCAGCTTGTCTCGGTTACTTTCAGCCGGGGTTGACGCTTTTCTGCGCTAAATCATAACCGTTGCGCGTCTGCTTCGACTCAGATCAAGAATTTTCAATAAATTAGGGATCTCTGATAGGCAATGCCGGACTCAGCCCCTATAATCGGCGCCGTTTCTTAACCGGGGCGGACGCCACCGGTTTCTTCAGAACGTCAAGACAGAGGTCATCATGGCAATCGAACGTACTTTTTCTATCATCAAGCCAAACGCCGTCGCTAAAAATGTGATTGGTGCTATCTACAACCGTTTTGAAAGCGCAGGCTTCAAAATCGTTGGTGCAAAAATGCTGCAGCTGAGCAAAGAGCAGGCTGAAGGTTTTTACGCTGAGCACCAGGGCAAACCATTCTTCGATGGCCTGGTTGAATTCATGACCTCTGGCCCGGTTGTTGTTTCCGTGCTGGAAGGTGAAAATGCGGTTCAGCGTCACCGTGACCTGATGGGTGCAACTAACCCGGCAAACGCACTGGCTGGCACACTGCGTGCTGACTACGCTGACAGCTTCACCGAAAACGCGACCCACGGTTCAGATTCTGCAGAGTCTGCTGCTCGCGAAATCGCCTATTTCTTCGGCGAAAACGAAATCTGCCCACGTACCCGTTAATCGCCCGGGCGATAAACGTTACAGCGGCTTTACAAAAATCTGCGTAGGGGAGGTCACTCCCGCCTGTTATCAGGCCGCAGATGTTGTACAATATTGCGCCTTCATTGACATCGATTAATGAAGGCGCAATTTTTTCACCTATCCCTGAACAGCGCCATAACGTGTAACAACGAGGCCAGAGAATATTATGTCCGAACAGATTGAGACGTCCGCGTCCGCTTCCCCCCTTGTCGTTTCCCCCAAAAGCCAGAAAATAAACCTGCTGGATCTCAACCGCCAGCAGATGCGGGAATTCTTCCTTTCGCTGGGCGAAAAGCCGTTCCGCGCCGATCAGGTCATGAAGTGGATCTATCACTACTGCTGCGATGACTTCGAGCAGATGACTGACATCAACAAAAAGCTGCGTAACCGGCTGATGGAGCTGACGGAGATCCGCGCGCCAGAAGTGGCGGAAGAGATGCGCTCCACCGATGGCACCATCAAATGGGCCATTCGCGTGGGCGATCAGCTGGTTGAAACGGTCTATATCCCGGAAGGTGACCGCGCTACGCTCTGTGTCTCTTCACAGGTGGGGTGTGCGCTGGAGTGTAAATTCTGTTCGACCGCGCAGCAGGGGTTTAACCGTAACCTGCGGGTGTCAGAAATTATTGGTCAGGTGTGGCGTGCGGCGAAAATTGTCGGCGCAGCAAAAATCACCGGCCAGCGGCCTATCACTAACGTGGTGATGATGGGCATGGGCGAGCCACTGCTTAACCTCAATAATGTGGTTCCGGCGATGGAGATCATGCTGGATGACTTCGGTTTTGGTCTGTCAAAGCGTCGCGTGACCCTGTCCACGTCAGGTGTTGTGCCTGCGCTGGATAAACTGGGCGACATGATCGATGTCGCGCTGGCGATCTCCCTGCATGCAGCAAACGACAAGCTGCGTGATGACATCGTGCCGATCAACAAAAAGTACAATATCGAAACCTTCCTGGCGGCGGTGAAACGCTACATTGCAAAATCCAACGCCAATCAGGGACGCGTGACCATTGAGTACGTGTTGCTGGATCACGTCAATGACAGCACCGATGATGCGCATGAGCTTGCCGCACTGCTGAAAGAAACGCCGTGTAAAATCAACCTGATTCCCTGGAATCCCTTCCCGGGCGCGCCGTATGGCCGTAGCTCAAACAGCCGTATTGATCGTTTCTCCAAGGTCCTGATGGACTATGGTTTTACCACCATCGTGCGTAAAACCCGTGGCGACGACATTGATGCCGCCTGTGGTCAGTTAGCCGGAGAAGTCATTGACCGTACCAAGCGGACAATGCGCATTAAAATGGCGGGTGAAGCCATCTCTGTGAAGCCTCTCTAGAAGACGGACACAGAGCGTTTCCTGAAGTTATGACGCGTGGCAGGCTTGCAGCCTGTCAATGTCAACCGGATGGAAACGATTATGCGTAACGGATTACCTGCAGTTTTACTGGCGCTGTTTGTTGTAAGCGGGTGTGTCAGTCAGCCATACAAACCTGGCGCAGAAGAGGTGCGTCTGCAGTTAGGGATGCACTATCTGGCAGGTGGCGACTATGCCGCGGCTGAGCGGAACTTTCTACGCGCGCAGGCTGCCGTGCCAGACGATTACCGGGTCTCGCTTGCACTGGCACGGCTGGCCCAAAAGCAGGGTAATCAGACAGCGGCGCAGGCACGGTTTATACTGGCACAGCAACAGGCCCCGGATAATGGTTTTGTTGCTAACAATTACGGTGCGTTTCTCTGCGCTTTAAGGCAGTATGGCGAAGCGCATCAACAGTTTAGTCGGGCAGGTGCAGCGCCGCAGTTTGATGCACGCAATGACGCACTTGAACTGGCTGGATTTTGTTATCTGCAGGCTGGCGATGTTGCTGCTGCCCGCAGGACGTTACGTCAGGCTATTGAAGCTGACAGGCGCAAAGCTGACTCGCTGCTGTCTGAAGCTGAAAAGCATCTGGCAGATAACCATCTGGCGAAGGTGCAGGTTTTGCTCGACGTTTATCAGCAACAGCTGCCCGAAACGGCACTAAGTCTGGCGTTACACTTACGTTTCGCCGCGCTACAGGGAAATGCCGCTGACGTTTCACGTTATGGCGACCGGTTAGCGCGACGTTTTCCGCAATCGATACAGTACCAGCGTTATTTAGCTAATGAATACTGAAGCCACTCAAGAAAACTCTGCATTACAATCAACAGGTGAACGCCTGCGACTGGCCCGTGAGCAGATGGGGCTGACGCAGCAGAACGTCGCTGAACGCCTGTGTCTGAAACTCTCTACCGTGCGTGATATCGAGGAAGACAAATCGCCCGCCGATTTAGCGACCACGTTCCTGCGCGGATATATTCGCTCTTATGCGCGACTGGTGCACATTCCTGAAGAGGAACTGCTGCCGATGATGGCGAAACAGACCCCGATTCGTTCTTCAAAGATCGAGCCGATGCAAAGTTTCTCTCTGGGCAAACGCCGCAAAAAACGTGACGGCTGGTTGATGATTTTCACCTGGCTGGTGGTGTTTGTGGTGGTGGGCCTGACTGGCGCCTGGTGGTGGCAGAATCACAAAGCGTCGCAGGATGATCTGGTACCGATGACCGATCAGAGCAGTAGCGGCAGTGATAACGGACAGTCGATTCCGCTGGGTGAGTCCAGCGGTGACAGCGCGGCACCTGCCGCGCCTGACGAAAGCAATACCACGACCAGCAATAATAGCGCGACCACTGCGCCAGCGAGTGCGGCTCCGGCCGCCAGCGCCACCAATAATGCAACCCCTTCACAGCCGGATGCTACCAGCAATACCGTGGTGTCGCCGAGCCAGGCGCCAGTGGAGAATTCAGCGGCTGCACCTGCAGCCACGCATTCCAGTACCAGCCCGGCATCACCGATGCCAGTGGGTGCCGCCGCCGTCAGTGAACCGGCGGCTGATCCTAACGCGGTGGTCATGACTTTCAACGCCGACTGCTGGCTGGAAGTGAGCGATGCTACCGGCAAAAAACTGTTCAGCGGCATTCAGCGCAGTGGTGGTAAACTCAGCCTCGCAGGAACGCCTCCGTATCGTCTGAAAATTGGCGCGCCTTCCGCTGTTCAGGTGCAATATCAGAATCAGCCCGTTGATTTAAGTCGTTTTATCCGTAATAACCAGGTTGCTCGCCTGACGTTGGGTGCGCAATAACAGCGTATCGCGTACCGGGCAATTGTGGAGAAGAAAAATATGCATAACGAAGCACCCATTATCCGCCGTAAATCCAAACGCATTTACGTCGGCAAGGTGCCGGTCGGTGACGGCGCACCCATCGCTGTTCAGTCGATGACCAACACCCGCACCACTGACGTGGAAGCGACGGTAAATCAGATCAGAGCCCTTGAGCGAGTCGGTGTCGACATCGTGCGCATCTCGGTGCCTACCATGGATGCCGCAGAAGCATTCAGACTGATCAAACAGCAGGTGAACGTACCGCTGGTTGCAGATATTCATTTTGACTACCGCATCGCCCTGAAAGTCGCCGAGTATGGCGTCGACTGTCTGCGCATCAATCCTGGTAATATCGGAAACAATGAGCGCATCCGCATGGTGGTCGACTGCGCACGCGACAACAATATTCCCATTCGAATTGGCGTGAACGCGGGTTCCCTTGAAAAAGATCTACAGGAAAAGTATGGCGAGCCGACGCCTCAGGCGTTGCTGGAATCTGCCATGCGCCATGTTGATCATCTCGACCGCCTTAACTTCGATCAATTCAAAGTCAGCGTAAAAGCCTCTGACGTCTTCCTCGCCGTTGAATCTTATCGCCTGCTGGCGAAACAGATCGAACAGCCCCTGCATCTCGGTATCACCGAAGCGGGCGGCGCGCGCGCAGGCGCAGTGAAATCTGCAATTGGTCTGGGGCTGCTACTGTCCGAAGGGATCGGCGATACGCTGCGTATTTCGCTGGCGGCCGATCCGGTTGAAGAAGTTAAAGTCGGTTTCGATATCCTGAAATCACTGCGCATTCGCTCTCGTGGAATTAACTTCATCGCCTGTCCAACCTGCTCACGTCAGGAGTTTGACGTGATCGGCACGGTCAACGCGCTGGAACAGCGTCTGGAAGACCTGATCACCCCGATGGATGTCTCCATTATCGGCTGTGTGGTCAACGGACCGGGTGAAGCGACACTCTCTACGCTGGGCGTAACTGGCGGCAGCAAGAAGAGTGGTTTCTACGAGGATGGTGTGCGTCAGCGCGATCGTCTCGATAACAATGACATGATCGATCAGCTGGAAGCGCGCATTCGTGCGAAAGCGTCGATGCTGGATGCCAGTCGCCGTATTGATGTGCAGCATCTGGAAAAATAATGGCGTACGCGGTCTGCGTGCGTGACTTTTTTGACTGAACCTGTGCGGTTTCATCCTCATAAGGTATGATGCCGGACAGGTTTTTTTGCATTAAGAGATTTTAACGTGGCGAAGAATATTCAGGCGATTCGCGGGATGAACGACTACCTGCCTGCCGATACTGCCCTCTGGCAACGGATTGAAGGCGTTCTCAAGCAGACGCTGGCGAGCTACGGTTACAGCGAAATTCGCTTACCGCTGGTAGAGCAAACCCCACTGTTTAAACGCGCCATTGGTGAAGTCACCGACGTGGTTGAAAAAGAGATGTATACCTTCGAGGATCGCAACGGTGAAAGCCTGACGCTGCGTCCGGAAGGCACGGCTGGCTGCGTGCGAGCCGGTATCGAACACGGGTTACTCTACAACCAGGAACAGCGCCTGTGGTACATGGGACCGATGTTCCGCTATGAGCGTCCGCAGAAAGGCCGCTATCGTCAGTTCTATCAGATTGGCGTGGAAGTGTTTGGTCTTCAGGGACCGGACATCGATGCTGAGCTGATTATGCTGAATGCCCGCTGGTGGAAAGCCCTGGGTATCTCCGGGCACGTTCGTCTGGAACTTAACTCTATCGGTTCGCTGGAAGCCCGTGCTCGCTATCGCGACGCGCTGGTGGCCTTCCTTGAACAGCACAAAGACGTGCTGGATGAGGATTGCAAACGCCGCATGTACAGCAATCCGATGCGCGTTCTCGACAGTAAAAATCCCGATGTTCAGCAACTGCTGAATGATGCGCCACAGCTTGGTGACTATCTGGATGACGAATCACGCGAACATTTCAGCGGCCTGTGTGCCCTGCTGGATGATGCCGGGATCAGCTACACCGTCAATCAGCGTCTGGTGCGCGGTCTGGATTACTACAATCGCACCGTGATTGAGTGGGTCACCGATAGCCTGGGTTCACAGGGCACAGTCTGCGGTGGTGGTCGCTATGATGGTCTGGTCGAGCAGCTCGGTGGTCGTTCAACACCGGCCGTTGGCTTTGCTATGGGCATGGAGCGTCTGGTGCTGCTGGTTCAGGCGGTTAATCCTGAATTTGAACCGACGAGCAATGTGGATGTCTATGTTATCGCTTCAGGTCAGGGCGTGCAGTCCGCCGCTATGCAGCTGGCTGAGAAATTGCGTGACGAAGCGCCAGAACTGAGGCTGATGACCAACTTTGGCGGCGGTAACTTCAAGAAGCAATTTGCCCGTGCTGACAAATGGGGCGCTCGTGTCGCCCTGGTGTTAGGCGAGGATGAAGTCAAAGCCGGGCAGGTCGTGATTAAAGATCTGCGCCGTGGCGAGCAGCAAACGCTGGATCAGGCAGAGGCTGCTGCTGTATTGCGTACGCTGTTACAGTAAGCGTGACACAGCACCAACCATAGAAAGGAGAGGGATTGCGTGGAAGTGTATAGCAATGAGAACGAGCAGACCGACGCGCTGCGCAACTTTTTTGCCAACAATGGCAAAGCGTTAGCCATTGGCGTAGTGATCGGCATTGCTGCGCTGGGTGGCTGGCGTTACTGGAGCAGTCATCAGGACGATACGGCGAAGTCAGTGTCTGCGCAGTATCAGCAACTGACCAGCGCCATGCAGGCAGGCAAACCGGAAACGCTGGAAGCGGTAAACCGTTTTGCCAGTGAAAACAGCAATACCTACGGTGCGCTGGCAGCGATGGATCTGGCGAAGCAGTATGTTGACGCCGGTCAACTGGATAAGGCTGCGACGTTGCTGCAAAACGGATTGAAAGATACCAAAGATGCCAATCTGCAGGCGGTCATCAACCTGCGCCTGGCCCGCATTCAACTGCAACAGAATCAAGCCGATGCGGCGCTTAAAACCCTTGACGGTGTGAAGGGTGATGGCTGGACAGCCATTGTGGCCGATATTCGCGGCGAAGCGCTGCTGACCAAAGGCGACAAGCAGGGCGCGCGCGATGCCTGGAGTAAAGGGGTTGAATCTGACGCCTCTCCGGCATTGAAGCAAATGATGCAGATGAAGATGAATAACTTAAGCTAAGCCAGTCAAGAGAGAGCGCATGGAATTACGTAAATACCTGCTGCCGGGACTGATTTCAGTCACTTTGCTCAGCGGTTGTTCGCTGTTTAGCGGCGAAGAAGATGTAGTAAAAATGGCCCCGTTGCCGAAGGTGGAAAATCAGTTCACGCCACAGAAAGTGTGGAACACCTCGGTAGGCGATGGTGTCGGTGATTTCTACTCAAATCTGCATCCTGCCTGGCAGGACAATACGGTTTACGCCGCCGACCGCTTTGGTATCGTCAAAGCACTGG
Source organism: Candidatus Pantoea rara (assembly GCF_051136265.1). Lineage (NCBI taxonomy): Bacteria > Pseudomonadati > Pseudomonadota > Gammaproteobacteria > Enterobacterales > Erwiniaceae > Pantoea > Candidatus Pantoea rara. The sequence goes on from NZ_CP194942.1 coordinate 1,086,294, forward strand.
ATGCCGCAGACGGTAAAGAAAAATGGAAAGCCGATCTCTCTGAGAAAACCGGCTTCTTCTCGAAAAATCGCTCAGCCATGTTATCGGGTGGCCTGACCGCTGATGGCGATCGGGTTTATGTTGGCAGCGAACGCGGCCAGGTTTATGCCCTTAACAGCAGTGATGGTAGCCTGGTCTGGCAGACCAAAGTGGCCGGTGAAGCACTGTCGCGTCCGGTGATCAGCGATGGTCTGGTGCTGGTACATACCAGCAACGGTATGTTGCAGGGACTGGATCAGAGCAGCGGTGCCGTGAAGTGGAGCGTCAACCTGGATATGCCAGCGTTGTCTCTGCGCGGTGAATCTGCTCCGGCTGTAGCCTTTGGCGGCGCAATTGTCGGTGGTGACAATGGTCGTGTCAGCGCTGTGGTGCTAAATCAGGGTCAACTGATCTGGCAGCAGCGTATATCTCAGGTTAGTGGTGCAACAGAGATTGATCGTCTTAACGATGTTGATACTACCCCGGTTATCGTCAACGGCGTAGTTTACGCGCTGGCATATAACGGCAATCTGACCGCACTGGATCTGCGTTCCGGCCAGATTTTGTGGAAACGCGAAATCGGCGGTGTCAAAGATCTGATTGTTGATGCCGGCCGAATCTATCTGGTCGATCAGGACGATCGTGTCATTGCCCTGAACGCTGACGGTGGTGTTGCTATCTGGCGTCAAAGTGATCTGCTGCATCGTAACCTGACTTCACCGGTACTCTACAACGGCTACCTGGTGGTCGGCGACAGCGAAGGTTACCTGCACTGGCTGAACACCACTGATGGTCGTTTTGTCGCCCAGCAGGAACTGGATAGCTCAGGCTTCCAGACCGAGCCGGTGGTCGCCAGCGATAAGCTGCTGATCCAGTCGAAAGATGGTGAGGTTTATGCGATTACCCGTTAACGGGTAAACGTCTGGCAGGTGCAATCCTCCGTTCCGACGGCTCCTGATTTAATCAGGGGCCGTTTCGTTTTTAGTCAGGCATGGTATTCTTTGCGCCTTAAGCCTGAACTTAACGGCCAGAGCCGTTATAATCACGCCATTCGGGCGATTAATTATTTATTGAGGCATTTTGTTATGGTACCTGTGGTCGCGCTGGTTGGGCGTCCCAATGTGGGAAAATCTACGCTATTCAACCGTTTAACACGCACACGTGATGCGCTGGTAGCGGATTTTCCTGGACTGACTCGCGATCGCAAATATGGTCGCGCCGAAGTGGAAGGGCGCGAATTTATTGTTATTGATACCGGTGGTATCGACGGCTCCGAAGAGGGTGTCGAAACGCGGATGGCCGAGCAGTCACTGCTGGCGATTGAAGAAGCCGACGTTGTGCTGTTTATGGTCGATGCTCGTGCAGGCCTGATGGCCGCCGATCTGCAAATCGCTAAGCATCTGCGTTCCCGTCAGAAAGCGACCTTCCTGGTGGCAAATAAAACTGACGGGATGGATCCGGATCAGGCGGTTGTCGACTTCTATTCACTGGGGCTGGGTGAAATCCACGCCATTGCGGCATCGCATGGTCGTGGCGTGAGCAGCCTGATAGAAGAGGCACTGCTACCGTGGATGGACAAAGTTGAGGCGGTCGAGCTCACTGAAGAAGAAGAGAACCAGGCTTACTGGGCTGCGCTTGAAGCTGACGAGATTGCTGAGCAGGAAGCTGCAGAGGAAGAAGAAAACTTCGACCCGACAGGCTTGCCAATCAAACTGGCGATCGTTGGCCGTCCTAACGTAGGTAAGTCAACGCTTACTAACCGCATTCTCGGTGAAGACCGCGTGGTGGTCTACGATATGCCGGGCACCACCCGCGACAGCATCTACATCCCGATGGAGCGTGATGGACGTGAATACGTTCTGATCGACACCGCCGGTGTGCGTAAGCGTGCCAAAATCTCTGACACCGTTGAGAAATTCTCAGTAATCAAGACACTGCAGGCGATTGAAGATGCCAACGTGGTGATGCTGGTGATTGATGCTCACGCCGGTATTTCCGATCAGGATCTCTCGCTGCTTGGCTTCATTCTCAACAGTGGTCGTTCGCTGGTGATTGTGGTTAACAAGTGGGATGGCCTGTCGCAGGAAGTGCGTGATGAAGTGAAAGAGACGCTGGACTACCGTCTGGGCTTTATCGATTTCGCCCGCATCCACTTTATTTCTGCGCTGCACGGCAGCGGCGTCGGTAACCTGTTTGAATCAATCACTGAAGCCTATGACTGTTCGACGAAGCGCGTAAACACTTCGCTGCTGACCCGCATCATGAACATGGCCGCAGACGATCACCAGCCACCGCTGGTGCGCAGTCGTCGCGTTAAACTTAAATACGCGCATGCCGGTGGTTATAACCCGCCGATTGTGGTGATCCACGGTAATCAGGTTAAGGATCTGCCCGATTCTTACAAACGCTACCTGATGAACTATTTCCGTAAATCACTCAACGTAATGGGAACGCCAATCCGCATTCAGTTCAAAGAGGGTGATAACCCTTATGAAGGCAAACGTAACCTGCTGACGCCAACGCAGCAGCGTAAACGTAAGCGTCTGCTTGCGCATATGAAAAAGAATAAGCGTTAAGAAAATGAGGGCCATCTGGCCCTCTTTTTTTTGCTCTGAACTCATCAGGGCAGGGAGAGAATCATGAATGTGATGTGTGAAAAATGTCAGCAACCGCTGACGCTCAGTGCCGATGAATTTATCTGCTGTGCCTGTGGTGCGCATTACCCCGCGCAACCCTGCTGTCCTGAATGTCACCAGCCGCTTGAGGTGTTAAAAGCCTGCGGTGCAGTGGACTATTTTTGCCGGAACGGACACGGCCTGATCTCTCGCAAGCGCATCCTTTTCCAGCCGCCAGGTCTCTAATTCCGCTTTCAGCTACGCTCGATCTGCCTGAGAATCACTGGCGACGCCTGACTCTTTTTGTAGCAAAAATGCTATTGCGCCGTAACAAATCGGTTGGATATGTTCACTCTGTAACGTACCAGGTGGTACAATCCTGCCGCGTCGTGGGAGGGGTCAGCCACATCTATGCTCTTCCGGCCTGTAGATTCTCACGGACGCGGGCTTGTTTATATTCGATTTGAAACCGAGCGATGCTCTGCGCGCACCTGTTATCGCGCCGGAGTCCGGATGGCACCTGTCCGGGCGCTCTGTTTATTCAGGAGAGTAAGAGTTATGGCTGAAACATCCTCCCGTTCCGGAAAGGGGCTGGGAATAGCATCCGTGCTGCTCGGACTGGTGCTGCTTGCCACCGGTCTGTTTTTTGCAATCGGCGGCGGTAAACTGGTTGCCCTGGGCGGCAGTTGGTACTTTTTAATTGCGGGTATCGTGACTGTCCTCGCCGCTATTCAGTTCTTCCGTCGCAAATCATCGGCAGTGGTCCTGTTCCTGCTGGTCTTTATCGGCACCCTAATCTGGTCGCTGTTTGATGCGGGTCTGGAGTTCTGGCCACTGGTTTCACGCCTGATGGTGCCAGCCGGACTGATGGTGCTGGCTTTCCTGATCTGGCCTTCACTGCGTAAGCACGAAGGTAAGCACTCACTGGCAAAACCTTCATACGTCTTCTCTGCGCTGCTGGCGGCAGGGATGGTCTTTACGCTGGTGCAGATGTTCCAGCCACATCCTACCGTTGCAGCCACCGGCTCAGAACTGCCATTAATCCCGGTAGATAAAGCGAAACAGCAGAAAAACTGGGATAACTACGGTAACACTCCGCAAGGCAGTCGCTTTGTGGCGCTGGACCAAATCACCCGCGATAACGTGAAAGATCTGCAGGTCGCCTGGACCTTCCGCACTGGTGATACGCCTGTCAGCCCGACGGGTAACGGTGCAGAAGATCAGCAGACGCCATTGCAGATTGGCAACACCCTTTATCTCTGTACGCCGCACAACAACGTTATCGCCGTTGAAGCCAACAGTGGTAAGCAGATCTGGAAACGCGAAATTAATGCCAAAGCCGAAGTCTGGCCGCGCTGCCGTGGTCTGGCTTACTTCGACGCAACCAAACCACTGCAACAGCCGGATAAGCCGGGATCGGTTCCGGTGACTGCGGCTGTACTGCCAGCCGGTGACAACTGTCAGCGTCGTATTCTGATGAACACCATCGATGCGCGTCTGATTGCGATCAACGCCGATAACGGTGAGTTTTGTGAAAACTTTGGCGATCATGGCATTGTTGATCTCAAAGCAGGCATGGGGCAGGCACCGGATCCGCAATATCAGCTGACTTCCGCGCCAACGCTGGCCGGTACTACGGTCGTGGTGGGTGGCCGTGTCGCGGATAACGTGCAGACGGATATGCCGGGTGGTGTTTTGCGTGGCTTCGACGTTATTACCGGTAAGATGCGCTGGGCGTTTGACCCAGGCAATGTTGACCCGAATGCGATTCTGATGCCGGGTAAAGATTATACCCGCAGTACACCGAACTCCTGGGCACCGATGTCTTACGACCCGTCAATGAACACCGTGTTCATTCCGATGGGCAGTTCGTCAGTTGACCTGTGGGGTGCGAACCGTACCGAACTGGATCACAAATATGGCGCATCCGTGCTGGCGCTGGATGCCACCACCGGTAAAGAGAAATGGGTCTATCAGACCGTGCATAACGATCTGTGGGACTTTGACCTGCCGATGCAGCCAGGCCTGATCGACTTCCCGCAAAAAGATGGCAGTACCACACCAGCGGTCGTGATTGGCGGCAAAACTGGCATGATCTTCGTGCTTGACCGTATGACCGGCAAGCCGCTGACCAAAGTCGAAGAACTGCCGATGCCGCAGGGGCATATTCCGAACGAGCAGTACACCAAAACACAGCCACACTCTACCGGTATGCCGCAGATTGGCAACCAGACGCTGAAAGAGTCTGACATGTGGGGTGCAACGCCATTTGATCAACTGGCCTGCCGCATTGGTTTTAAATCGATGCGCTATGACGGCCTGTTCACCGTGCCGGACACAGATAAGTCTCTGAGCTTCCCGGGTTCGCTGGGCGGTATGAACTGGGGCAGCATGTCCATCGATCCGAACAACCACCTGTTGTTCGTTAATGACATGCGTCTGGGCCTGTGGGTTCAGATGATCCCGGCGGATACCAGTAAAACGGCGCGTGGTAGCAATGGCGGTGAAGCGATCAACACCGGTATGGGTGCCGTTCCGCTGAAAGGCACGCCCTATGCAGTGAATAAAAACCGCTTTATGTCTCCGCTGGGCATTCCTTGTCAGAAACCGCCATTTGGTACGCTGTCGGCGATTGACCTGAAAACGCAGAAAATCGTCTGGCAGGTGCCGGTCGGTACTGTGCAGGATACCGGTCCGTTCGGCATCAAGATGCGCATGAAAATGCCAATTGGTATGCCAACGCTGGGGGGTACGCTGGCAACGCAGGGTGGCCTGGTGTTCATCGCCGGTACACAGGATTACTACCTGCGCGCCTTTGACTCTTCAACCGGTAAAGAAGTGTGGAAAGCACGTCTGCCCGTTGGCAGTCAGGGGGGGCCGATGAGCTACGTCTCACCGAAAGATGGTAAGCAGTACATTCTCATCTCTGCAGGTGGCGCACGTCAGTCACCGGACCGCGGTGATTACGTGATTGCTTACGCGCTGCCAGACAGCAAGTAACAACGTATAAGGAAAAGGGCCGACATTGTCGGCCCTTTTTTTATTTGCCGTCGCGCCATAGCGCCTTCAACTCGGGCGGCGCAACCTGTTCCGGAATCAGCAGCACAATGGTGCCCACCTCACGGCGGGTGGCATATTGAATCTGGATACGGAAATAACGTTGATCGCCACTGCCCACCTGCGCGGCTTTATCCTCGGGTTCGCCCAGCGGCATTGCCTGCTCCAGCGCATGGCAGACACGCTGTTTTTCTGTCGCCGGCAACTCGCCCAGCATAAAGCGACGTTCGGCGCGTAGCCCCGGGATAAAGGCCATGCCGCCTTCACGTGCGACGATGATGGTGGCATCATCGGTGAGTTCGGGCAGGTCACTCATAGCACGCCAACCTCCTTCCACGCCTGTTCAATAGCACTGCTGACCGACTCGTTGAACCGTTTTTTACCATGCTGTACGGTGAAGCGGGCAAAGGTCTTAAAGTCTGCATCCTGTGGCAGTTCGTCGTCACACACGGTGTCGTACCAGGCATACCCCGCCTGTTCCCAGGCATAACCACCCAGCGCTTTGGCCGCCAGATAAAAGGCCCGGTTAGGAATGCCGGAGTTAATATGAACGCCACCGTTATCTTCACGGGTCTTCACGTAGTGATCCATATGTGCCGGTTGCGGATCTTTGCCCAGCATCGGGTCATCGTAGGCGGTGCCAGGTTCAGACATCGATCGCAGACCACGTCCGTTAATGCCTTTCGCCAGCAGGCCTTCACCGATAAGCCAGTCCGCCTCATCGGCGCGCTGTTTTTTACTGAACTGTTTCACCAGCGAGCCGAAGACGTCAGACAGCGACTCATTCAGCGCGCCAGCCTGTTCAAAGTAAATTAACCCGGCTTCATTTTCTGTGACGCCATGCGCCAGTTCATGCGCCACAACGTCAATCGCAATGGTGAAGCGATTAAATATTTCGCCGTCACCATCACCAAATACCATCTGCTGACCGTTCCAGAAAGCGTTCTGGTATTTTTCACCATAGTGCACGGTACCCAGCAGTTTCAGCCCCTGATTATCCAGCGAGTTACGCTGATAAGCCTGCCAGAAGAAGTCATAGGTCACACCCAGGTAGTCCCAGGCTTCTTCAGCCGCGACATCATCATTACCGGGCTGACCCTCCTGACGAATCAGCTTGCCTGGCAGAGTTTCCTGACTCTGGGCATCATAAATTTCACGATCCACATGACCGCCCGCCGCCGTTTTAACGCCGGTCGGCTTTTGCCAGTGTTCCGCCATGAGGTGCTGAACGTGAGTCAGGGTACGGCGCGCCTGCTCCTGCTGGTGGCCGGAACCGTGCGCGATGATTTTGCGAAGGATATAGGGAGGAATAACGCAGTAAGGCATCTGAAACTCCTTGGCATCAGGGATGTGCCAAAAAGTATAGACCCGTGAGGCGGGATAGACCTGGTCATTGAGGCCATCGGTAAGTGGAAAAATGTGAGCTAACGGGCATAGCTGGCGTCAGGAAGCCGTTTTGCGGCGGCGCTTTTTCTCAGGCAACAGCTGTGTCACCTGGCTTTCAACCCAGCCATCATCAAGACGCGTGCGAAGCAAATCGCCGCTCTGGAGCTGTGCGGTTTTCTTCACGACCTGTCCGGCGGTGTCAGTGGTTACGCTAAAACCACGCGCCAGCGTCGCCAGCGGGCTGACGCCTTCCAGCTGCGCCACCCGTTGACCAAAGTCCTGTTTGTTGCTGTTCAGTTGTCTGGTCATGCTCTGCTGAAGGCGGTAGTGCCAGCTTTGCAGCTGTTTTTGCGCCTCAAACAGACGCTGCTGCGGCTGTTGAGCAGTGAGCCGATGCGCCAGGCGATCCTGCTGACGCGTCGCCAGGCGCAGGCGGGTTTCCATCGCTTCACCCAGACGCTGTTGCAGGCGGAACAAGGCGGTCTGCTGACGGGCCAGCCGCAGTTGAGGATGCTGCTGCTGCAGGCGATGCTCAAGGCGGGTATAAAGCCGCTGCTGGCGCGCCAGGTAGTAATCCATCGCCATCTCCAGCCGCTGTTGCTGCGACTGCAACTGACGCAGCAGCTCAAGCTGGTTACGGCTGATAATCTCAGCGGCGGCGGAAGGGGTAGGCGCACGTAAATCGGCAACGAAGTCAGCAATGGTGACATCGGTTTCATGCCCCACGGCGCTGACGATGGGAATGCGGCTGGCAAAAATAGCGCGCGCCACGCGTTCGTCGTTAAAGCTCCATAAATCTTCCAGCGAACCGCCGCCGCGCCCGACAATTAACACGTCGCACTCATTGCGCAGGTTAGCGATTTCAATTGCGCGGACAATCGCCGCTGGCGCATCAACGCCCTGAACCACAGTCGGATAGATTATGACGGGCAGGGAGGGATCGCGGCGATGCAGCACGCGTAACACATCGTGCAGCGCTGCGCCGGTGGAAGAGGTGATTACACCAACCTGACGCGCCGGTTCCGGCAGGGGTTGCTTATGCTGCGGATCGAACAATCCTTCAGTCGCCAGCTTTGCCTTCAGTAGTTCAAACTGCTGCTGTAGCAAGCCTTCACCCGCCGGATGCATACTTTCGGCAATCAGCTGATAGTCACCGCGGGGTTCATAGAGCGTGATGTTGGCGCGAACCAGCACCTGCTGACCATGCTGTGGCCGGAAGGTGACGCGACGATTGCTGTTGCGGAACATGGCACAGCGAACCTGAGCGCCATCATCTTTCAGCGTGAAGTACCAGTGACCGGATGCTGGTTGGGTGAAGTTGGAAATCTCGGCGCTGATCCAGACAAGGCCCATCTCTTTCTCCAGCAGCTGACGCACTGTTGTATTGAGACGGCTGACGGTAAAAATATTGGCGATGGGTGGCAGCGACATGTGACGAAGATCAAATTCCAAATCAGCAGGTTAATTCATCGATACTACATTGCTGCCGGTGTGGATCAAGAGTTTTTCTTAAATAATGCTGGAGGCAATCGATTACGGCCTGTATAATGCCGCGGCAATATTTTATCTATTCTCAATCACCCGAGGTGGAGTATTGCCATGTTAAGAATCGCTAAAGAAGCACTCACTTTTGACGACGTTCTGCTCGTCCCTGCACACTCCACCGTCCTGCCTAATACGGCCGATCTCAGCACTCAGCTGACCAAAAATATCCGTTTAAACATTCCTATGCTCTCCGCTGCCATGGACACCGTGACCGAATCGGGTCTGGCGATTGCGCTGGCACAGGAAGGCGGCCTTGGCTTCATCCATAAAAACATGTCGATTGAACGCCAGGCGGACGAAGTGCGTAAGGTGAAGAAACATGAGAGCGGCGTGGTCACTGAACCACAAACCGTTCTTCCTACTACGCCACTGGCTGACGTTAAAGTGCTGACCGAGCGCAACGGCTTTGCAGGCTACCCGGTCGTGAACCGCGATAACGAACTGGTGGGGATCATCACCGGTCGTGACGTGCGCTTTGTGACTGACCTTTCTCAGCCCGTTTCTGCGGTAATGACCCCGAAAGATCGTCTGGTGACGGTGAAAGAAGGCGAAGCGCGCGACGTCGTGCTGCATAAAATGCACGAAAAGCGTGTTGAGAAAGCGCTGGTCGTGGATGACAGCTTCCATCTGCTGGGCATGATCACTGTTAAAGACTTCCAGAAAGCCGAACGTAAACCTAACGCCTGTAAAGATGCGCAGGGTCGTCTGCGTGTTGGCGCGGCGGTGGGAGCCGGTGCCGGTAACGAAGAGCGTATTGATGCGCTGGTCGCAGCAGGCGTTGACGTGCTGCTGATTGACTCTTCACACGGCCACTCTGAAGGCGTGCTGTCACGTATCCGTGAAACGCGTGCTAAATACCCGGACCTGGAAATTGTCGGCGGCAACGTCGCTACCGGTGCAGGCGCTCTGGCGCTGGTCGCGGCAGGCGTCAGCGCTGTTAAAGTCGGTATCGGCCCTGGCTCTATCTGTACAACCCGTATTGTTACTGGCGTGGGCGTTCCGCAGATCACTGCCGTCTCTGATGCCGTGACTGCGCTCGAAGGCACCGGTATTCCTGTGATTGCTGATGGTGGTATCCGCTTCTCCGGTGACATCGCCAAAGCGATCGCCGCTGGTGCGTCCTGTGTCATGGTCGGTTCGATGCTGGCGGGGACCGAAGAGTCACCGGGCGAAATCGAACTCTATCAGGGCCGTTCATTCAAATCTTATCGCGGTATGGGTTCACTGGGCGCGATGTCAAAAGGCTCTTCTGACCGTTACTTCCAGACCGATAATGCCGCTGACAAACTGGTACCGGAAGGAATCGAAGGTCGCGTGGCCTATAAAGGCCGTCTGAAAGAGATCGTGCATCAGCAGATGGGTGGATTGCGCTCTTGCATGGGCCTGACCGGTTGCCCGACCATTGACGACCTGCGCACCAAAGCGGAATTTGTCCGCATCAGCGGCGCAGGCATTAATGAGAGCCACGTGCATGATGTGACCATAACCAAAGAGTCACCGAACTACCGCATGGGTTCATAATCCCGATTTCCCGCCCGGCTCAAGCCGGGCGCTTTTATTGATCAAGTCACCGTTCTGGAAACCCCTCAATGACGACGGAAAATATCCATAAGCATCGCATTCTGATTCTCGATTTCGGCTCACAATATACTCAGCTGGTTGCACGTCGCGTGCGCGAACTCGGCGTTTACTGTGAACTCTGGGCATGGGATGTCACCGAAGAGCAGATTCGCCAGTTCAACCCAAGCGGCATCATCCTTTCAGGTGGCCCGGAAAGTACCACCGAACTGAACAGCCCGCGTGCACCTGAATATGTCTTCAACGCTGGCGTGCCGGTGCTGGGTGTCTGCTACGGTATGCAGACCATGGCGATGCAGCTGGGCGGCACCGTTGCTGGCTCAAACGAGCGCGAGTTCGGTTATGCGCAGGTCGAGGTCACCACGCCAAGCGCGCTGGTTCGCGATATCGAAGATGCGATCAGCGCCGCCGGTAAACCGCTGCTGGATGTCTGGATGAGCCACGGCGACAAAGTCACGGCGATTCCGGCTGACTTCGTGACCGTTGCCAGCACAGAAACCTGTCCGTTTGCCATCATGGCCAACGAAGAGAAGCGTTTCTACGGCGTGCAGTTTCACCCGGAAGTGACCCATACCCGCCAGGGCCTGCGGATGCTTGAGCGCTTCGTTATCGACATCTGTGAATGTGAAGCCCTGTGGACGCCAGCTAAAATCATTGAAGATGCAGTTGAACGCCTGCGTGTGCAGGTCGGTAACGACAAAGTAATCCTGGGCCTGTCTGGCGGTGTGGACTCCTCCGTGACGGCAATGCTGCTGCATCGCGCCATTGGCGACCGTCTGACCTGCGTGTTCGTGGATAACGGCCTGCTGCGCCTGAACGAAGCACAACAGGTTATGGATATGTTTGGCGACCACTTCGGCCTCAACATTATTCACGTTGAAGGCGAAGCGCGCTTCCTCGACGCGCTGGCAGGTGAGAATGAGCCGGAAGCGAAACGTAAAATTATCGGTCGCGTCTTTGTGGAAGTCTTCGACGAAGAAGCGCTGAAGCTGCAGGACGTTAAATGGCTGGCGCAGGGCACCATCTATCCGGATGTCATTGAGTCCGCGGCCTCTGCAACCGGTAAGGCGCACGTCATCAAATCGCATCACAACGTCGGCGGCCTGCCGAAAGAGATGAAGATGGGCCTGGTTGAGCCGCTGCGTGAGCTGTTCAAAGATGAAGTGCGTAAGATTGGTCTGGAGCTGGGTCTGCCGTACGACATGCTCTATCGCCATCCGTTCCCGGGTCCGGGTCTGGGCGTGCGTGTGCTGGGCGAAGTGAAGAAAGAGTATTGCGACCTGCTGCGTCGTGCCGATGCCATCTTCATCGAAGAACTGCACAAAGCGGATCTCTACAACAAAGTCAGCCAGGCGTTCACTGTCTTCCTGCCGGTTCGTTCGGTTGGTGTGATGGGTGATGGCCGTAAATATGACTGGGTTGTCTCGCTACGTGCGGTGGAAACCATCGACTTCATGACCGCACACTGGGCGCACCTGCCGTATGATTTCCTCGGCCGCGTCTCTAACCGTATCATCAATGAAGTCGACGGCATTTCCCGCGTGGTGTATGACATCAGCGGTAAGCCACCGGCGACCATTGAGTGGGAATAAACCGGTTCGCGCCGATTAAATCCTGACGTTAAAAAGCCCGCATTCGAGCGGGCTTTTTATGGCTTCAACTGCGCACCGCTCCCTGTTTTAACCTTTCACCACATCCACACCCATTGCTGGCGGTTTTCTGTTCACTTTACTAGAAATTACGCTATTCTCCCTGCAGTAGAAGCCTGCACTTACCTTCCTTTGTGTCCTGCTTTTATCCGCCGCTTCGATAATCCGTATTCCAAAGCCGCCACTTACTGAAACCGCCTGCCACTAAGGCGTTTTATGATTTTTACGTCACCAGGAATGTTGTCATGCTCTCACTCAAAGTGTTCAGCCTGTTTTTTGTTGCCGTACTGCTGCTGTCGCTGGGTGCCAGCATCGCGCAGGCAACGCGTCACGGCGAAACCGCACAGCCAGGCGGCTGGGCGACCGCCCGACGCGATTCGTCCGGGATAGCGCCCGATCCGCGCGCGTTATACAACCTGGCCATTGTGCAGGTCTATGCCGCGCCGACCTATGGCTGGAAAGGGCGGGTGGCGGTGCATCCGTGGATCATCTTCAAACGTGCTGGCGAAACGCGCTACACGCGCTATGAAGTGATTAGCTGGGGCAGCGGCGATAAGGTCCGCCGCAACACGAATCTGCCAGACGGTTACTGGTATGGCGCAAAACCCCGGCTGCTGGTGGAGCATCGCGGACCGGAAGCGGAAGCGATGATCCCGCAGATAGAGGCCGCCATTAAATCCTATCCGTGGCCGACAACCTATCGCGCCTGGCCCGGACCGAACAGCAACACTTTTCTGGCACATATTGGCCGCGAAGTGCCGGCTTTAAAACTGGATCTGCCCGCTAACGCGCTGGGCAAGGATTACCGGCCACTTTGGCGGCCAATCGGACTGCCACCATCCGGCCGCGGTGTGCAGGTGTCGATTCTGGGTGTGGCGGGTGTCACGCTGGGCGCGGAGGAGGGATTTGAAGTGAACCTGCTGGGTCTGAACATGGGACTCGACTTTGCGCCGTTCGGGCTGCGTCTGCCGTTTATCGGTGGCCTGGGCAATGACAACCTTCAGAAGGATAAGCCCTGACCCTCTGGCCCCGCTAGCGGGGCCGTTTCGACTCAGCACACGCCAAAGTCACCCTCTTCATGATAGAGATTGACGCTCTCTGCCTTCACTTCGATCTCTTTCTTCGCCGCATCATCAACGCGTGCGCACCACAGGGTCTCGCCTTCGACGCGCAGCACCTGCATTTTAGGTCCGCCGGTTTTCGACTGAACAAAATCCTCTGCTTTAAACATATTATCTCCGTTGTTTGCTGTTGCTGCTGCCAGATTGATGCTGGCGATGATCATTTTTTGCGTAACGTTTTCCAGTTTATACCCTGACCAATTTACTGCGAGAAAAAGTCTGCGCATGCTGAGCCGCATTAAGAAATATTCATCAGGTTGTCAGTTGACAACTCATTATTTCGGCGTCAGGATAGGGACACACATGGCAAGGAAGCGGCATCCTAATAAAGCGGTCGAAACGGCGCTACGTTACGCCGAATCCCAAGGCTGGCTGGTCGTCGTGGGAGGCCATCACGCTGGGGAAAAATGTATTGTCCGAAAAATCTATTGATATGCCGATGTGGGGAGTTTTGTCTGACCTGCATCTGGAGCACACCGAAAAATGCACATCAGCATGCCCAGGCGCTGCGACGCGTGGTTGAGCACTGTCACTATCTGAAGTCCTGATGCAGCACAAGGAGAGGCATATGGAATATTGTTTTACACTGCGGTTTAGCCTGCCGGAAGGGCATGCGCCGGTGGATGAGTTGCTGGAAATACTGGCAGCAGCAGGCTGTGATGATGCACTGATTGGTCTGGGTATGCCTGGGCGCATTGCACTGGAGTTTACCCGGGAGTCTGACTCTGCAACGGATGTTTTGATGCAGGCGGAACAGAATGTGCTGCGCGCAATACCGGGCGCCGCGCTGGTGGAAGCGGCACCTGATTTTGTTGGATTGACGGATGTGGCAGAGATCATCGGCATGACGCGTCAGAATATGCGTAAGCTGATGCTCAGCCACCGCCCGCCGTTTCCGCTGCCGGTGCATGATGGTAAAACCGCCATCTGGCACTTAGCGGATGTGCTGGAGTGGCTGAGCCGGCGCGGCAACTATACGCTGCCTGCGGCGACCCGTGAGCTGGCACAGGTGACGCGCCAGCGCAATCTTAACGGGTCGCTGCAACGTTACGGCCTTCACGCCTGATCAGTGTGGCAACAGGAAGATCGTCGCCAGTCCCAGGAAGATAAAGAAGCCGCCGGTATCGGTCAGCGCGGTGATCAATACGCTGGAGCCAACGGCGGGATCGCGATTCATTTTGGTCATCACCAGCGGCACCAGTACGCCCATCAATGCGGCCAGCAGGAGGTTCAGCGCCATGGCCAGCATCATGACGCCGCCCAGCGCCATATTGTCATACATCAGCCAGGTAACGCCGCCCATGATGCCGCCCCAGAACAGGCCGTTAATCAGCGCCACGCCCAGTTCACGAACAATCAGAAACGAGAAGTTACCGGGTTCAACCTGATGTAAGGCCAAGGCCCGCACAATCATGGTGATGGTCTGATTACCGGTATTACCACCGATACCCGCGACGATCGGCATCAGGGTGGCAAGCGCCACAATTTGCGAAATGGTTCCCTCAAACAGCCCGATGACCCGTGAGGCGATAAAAGCGGTACAGAGATTAATAGCCAGCCAGGCCCAGCGTTTACGCACGGATTTACGCACCGGCGCAAACACATCCTCTTCCTGACTGATACCACCCATTTTACGAATGTTACTTTCGTTTTCAGCATTGACGAGGTCGACGATGTCTTCAATGGTCACGCGGCCAATCAGTTTACCCTTCGCGTCAGTGACGGCGGCAGAAATCAGGTTATAACGCTCAAAGGCGCTCGCGGCGTCCTCGGCCTTGTCGTTGAGCTGGAAGGTGGTAGGGCGTGCGTTCATGACGTCGCTCACCAGCGTTTTAGGTTTGTTAAGCAGGATATCCGTCAGCAGCAGCTCGCCCAGCAGCTGGTTGTCTTTATTGGTGATAAAGAGTTTATCGGTACCGCCTGGCATGCTTTTTCGCTTACGGAGAAAACGCTGCACCGTTGCCAGCGTGACATCGTCGCGCACTGTCAGGATATTGAAATCCATCACCCGGCCTACGCGATCACGGTCAAGCTGCACCATATCGAGCATACGGGCGCGCAGACCCGGCTCCACGGTCGCCAGCAGGCGTCCGGTCAGGTCACGTGGCAGATACTGCGCCAGCCAGACCTGGTCATCAATATCCAGCGGCTGGATAGCACGCAGAATATCGCGGTCGCTCATCTCTTCGGTGAGGCTGGCCCAGACCGTTTCGGAAGCTTCAACCAGCACATGACCGCGCCGCTCGTTCGGCACCAGCCGCCACAGCGCCTGACGCTCCTCTTCGGGCAGGGCTTCGAGAATATCGGCGAGGTCAGCGGCATGAAGCTGCTGAATATCCTGCTCCAGCGCGTCACGCTGGGCCGCATTTTCACGTTGCTGTTCAGGATTGAGATCGCCGGACTTTTCCAGCAGGGAATCAACCAGATCGTGCTCGTTGAGCAGCAGCGTCAGAATGCGATGACGTATTTCACTTAAACGTTGAGAATGAGAGACAGACACATTGGATCCCTTAGTCTGAAAGCACCAGCACGAAGTGTAGCGTTTCGCCTGAAAAAGAGATGCAAAAAAGAGTCCAGTTATCTGGATAACGTTTATGTTTCAGGCGAAAAGACAGTATTTGCTAACGCGTATCGCCTGATGTTACGGCAACCGGTTCAGAAATCGCTTTCTGTTGCTGATGATGCTCGAAGGCAGCAGGCAGGATAAAAATCAGGCGACTAAAAAGAATGATAAAACTGATCAGCAACACAATGCGGGTCATGGTGCCGGTTTTTTGACGTCTTCGGGGAGATATAGCGCTGTTCACGCGGGGTGGTTCCTGTAATGAGCCCATCGGGGGCGACGGCAATATTTAGTCACAGTCGCCTGATGAAATCAATCGCTGTTGAAAAAAACAGCAGATAAAAATCAGTAACTCGCTTTTTGCGCCAGTAACGTCGCAAAGCGGCAGGTGATGCGGTTGCCATTTTCATCTTTACGGTGCAACTGACCGGGGTGCTCGTTGTACTTCACGATGTGCCAGTTGCGGTAATAATGGCTGAGCTCGCCCGACTTAAAAGCAAAAGAGAAATCAGCCGGGCAGGGCATATCGTCCGTGTTCATCGCCGCCACAATCAGGTTGAAACCCTCCCTGACCGTGCAGGCCTGCATGTCGGCAATCAGCTGCGGAATGGTCTGCGGTTGCAGAAACATCATCACCACGGTCGACAGCACAAAGTTAAAGCCGCCATTGAAGCGCGTATTGTTCAGATCGCGCTGCTCGGTGTGAATTCCGCTGAGGTTTTCCTGCGCAATAATCTCCTGCAGGCGCGCCAGGCTTTGCGGATTATGATCCCATGCCGTGACGTCGAAACCGTGCTGATTCAGATACAGCGTATTGCGTCCCACGCCACAGCCAAGGTCAAGTGCCTTGCCGACGTTGAGCTGGGGCAGAGCCGCAACCACTTCGGAGTGGGGCGGCGTTAAACCATAGGTTTCGGCAAAATAGTTTTCACCTGAACGTGGTGCGGTTGGTTGTGTCATTTTCATCAATTCAGTTAAAAGGGCGCCAGGCGCCCAGGTTGTCAGACTTCTTCTTCGAGGATCAGCTTCCATCCCGTGACATCGTTCCAGTAAACCTGTTCACGTTCAAGATCGAGCTGGACCAGGTTGTTCTGCGCAAAGTAGCCCGCCGGGAAAATCAGCGTCCAGTGACCATCATCGCATTTCAGGGTTAATGCCTCCGGACGCGTGGTAGCCTGGCGCTGATTATTCAGCAGGGTGCCCAGGCGCAGCAGGAAAATCAGCGGTACAAACTGTTTTTTCTTAAACAGCGTGACGCGCGGCAACTCATCCAGCTTCACCGCTTTACGATGGAATCTGACCAGCGCCGCCAGCAGCATCTGCTGATCCTGATTGAAGCCCGGCAGGTTGGTATTTTGCAGAATATAGGCTGAATGGCGTTGCAGACCGCTGTGATTGATGGTCAGGCCCACTTCGTGCAGCATCGCTGCCCATTTCAGCAGTGCAGCCAGCTGCGGATTCGCGAGTTTAGGATTCTGCTCGCTCCACTGCAGATAGAGCTGCTCGGTGGTTTCCAGCACGCGTCGCGCCTGATCGCTGTCGATGGCGTAATGGTTAGCCAGGCTTTGCGCCGTCCGGCTGCGAATATCCTGATGGCGAAAGCGGCCCTCCATCTCATACAGCACACCTTCACGCAGCGCACCGTCAGAGAGGCGCAGTTCGCGAATCGCCAGCGCATCGAAAACGCCACAGAGAATAGCCAGCCCGGGTACAAACACACCTTTGCGCTCTTCTGACAGGCCCGGCAGGCTCAGTGCAGAGAAGGATTTATGTTTCATCACTTCGTCATAGAGCTTTTCAAGGCGCTCAGGCGTTATCAGCTTCTCTTTCTCATCCATCGCCTGCAGCACTTCACAGGCGGCTTTGATGGTACCGGACGCGCCCAGCGCATATTGCCAGCCATGCAGACGATATTGCCACGCCAGCGTTTCCAGCTTCTGCGCGGCGGCTAAGCGGGCACGACGGAAGTTTTCACGGCTGATTTCACCTTTCGGGAAATAGAGCTGGGCGAAACTGACACAGCCCATCCGCCGGCTCTCAACCAGTTGAGGTTCAAAATCTTCACCAATCACCATTTCGGTGGAGCCGCCGCCGATGTCGATTACCAGCTTGCGGCCTTTTTCCGGCTGCGTGTGTTCAACGCCCATAAAGATCAGACGGGCCTCTTCATGGCCTGAAATCACTTCGATAGGATAGGGAATCACCTCAGCAGCACGCTGCAGGAAAGTTTCGGCGTTTATCGCCTCGCGCAGCGTATGGGTGCCAACAATCGTCACGTTGCTGGGACTGAATCCCTGCAGACGCTCGGCGAACAGGGCCAGACAGGCCAGGCCCCGCTCCATCGCTTCCTCACTGAGGTTGTGTTGAGCATCCAGCCCATCAGCCAGATGGACGCGCTGTTTAAGGCGGCCCAGTACCTGCATCGCACCATCGACAACCCGCGCAATCACCATATGGAAACTGTTCGAGCCCAGGTCAATCGCCGCAAACTCCTGGGGTTTTGGCGTACTTTTATGAGAAATTGGCATAGGATTTATTCAGGTTGTTCCAGTTTCTTGATGTAATCATAGATGGCCAGCTGCGAGCGCACTTTACGACGATTGCCGCGCTGGACGTAATGGTTACTCAACTCTTTATCGACGATGCGTGCTTTCACCGTATCACTCAACTGAATAGCAATAATGTCGAGTATGCGCTGCCGGATGTGGGGATCGAGAATCGCCACGGCCACTTCAATGCGGTAATCAATGTTACGTGTCATCCAGTCAGCGGAGGAGAGGAACACCTTTTTCTCGCCGCCATTCTCAAAAATATAGACGCGATCGTGTTCCAGATAACGGTCAACAATACTGATGACACGAATATTTTCACTGATCCCGGGCAAGTCAGGGATTAATGAGCACATTCCACGTACCAGAAGATTGACCTTCACCCCTACGCTGGAGGCTGTATAAAGCCGATCAACCAGACCTTTGTCCACCAGATTGTTGATTTTCAGAGTAATGCCGCAGGGCTTATTCTGCTGGGCATTAGCAATTTCGGTGTCGATCAGTTCATACAGCATCCGGCGCGAGTTCTGTGGCGAGACCATCAGGTGATCGAACGTCACAGGCCGGTAAGGATTCTCAATAAAGTTGAACACCCGGCGCACTTCATTGGTAATGCGCGCATCCGCAGTCAGCAACGAGTAATCGGTATAGAGCCGCGCGGTTTTCTCGTTAAAGTTGCCGGTACCGATATGCGCATAGCGCACGATCTCTTCACCTTCGCGGCGTGAGATCAGGAACAGCTTGGCGTGAATTTTGAGGCCTGGCGCAGAGAAAATCACATGCACGCCCGCTTCGGTCAGGCGTTTCGCCCAGTAGATGTTGGCTTCTTCATCGAAGCGCGCCTGCAGCTCCACCACCACCGTGACTTTTTTACCGTTATAGGCGGCATGGATCATCGCATCCATGATGCGGGAGTGTTTCGCGACGCGATAGATGTTGATTTTGATCGCCAGCACGCTCGGGTCAAACGACGCCTGACGCAGCAGTTCCAGCACATGCTCAAAGGTGTGGTACGGGTAATAGAGCAGCACGTCACGATCGCGAATGGCATCAAAGCCGTTGCGGAAGCCATCAAAGCCGATGTGGCGAATCTGCGGCAACGGGCGGTTCACCAGGTTATTTTTGCCAACGTTCGGGAAGCCAATAAAGTCTTTGAAGTTGTGGTAGCGGCCGCCTGGCAGGATGGAGTCCAGGTTAGAGATGGAAAGCTTGTGGCACAGCAGCGAGACCATCGTGTCGGGCATGTCGCGCTGGTAGACAAACCGCACCGGTTCCGCCGTCAGTCGCTGCTTCAGGCTGGAGGACATCAGTTCCAGCAGGCTCGACTCCATCTCCGTGACCAGATCGTACTCAGCGTCACGCGTCATTTTCATGGAATAGGCGTTGAGTGCGTCGTAGTCGTAGAAGCCTTTAAAAATGTCATCCAGGCAGTAACGCAGAATGTTATCCAGCAGGATCATCGGTTTACGGCGGCGCGGTGGCTCTGCCGGTAAGTTAATGAAACGCGGCACTTTATCCGACGGAATTTCCAGCAGTGCATACTGAATATGGTCACCGCGGATAATCTCTACCGCCAGATAGGTGTAGTCATCTTTAAGGAATTCGGTCAGATCCGTTTCCTGGGTAATCAGGATCGGCGAAATATGCTGACGCAGCTCATGCTTGAAGTAGTGGCGCAGCCACGCCTGCTGATTGGATGAGAGCTGACGTTCGTTGATCAGGAAGATCTGGTTGCGTGCCATCTCCAGCAGCAGATCGTTATAAAGCGCGTCAAACTCCTGATCGGACTTCATCACCCGCTGCTGAATTTTCTTAAAGAGATGGCGGGGCGTACTGGCTGAACCCTGCTCTTCACCAATCAGAATGCGGCGTTTGAGGTCGGCGAAACGCACTTTATAGAATTCGTCGAGATTGTTGGAGTAGATGCCCAGAAAGCGCATCCGCTCAATCAGTGGATTGCTTTTGTCTGCTGCTTCCTGCAAAACCCGTTCATTAAAGGATAACCAGCTTAATTCTTTTTCAATATAAAGCTTTACCTGACCCATTCTCACTCCATTTAGCGGTTGCAGGACTGAAGATCCAGTATCCACCAACATTATGGCGAGAGTATGGCAGCGTTGTCCAACGCCAGGAGTTGTCATATCAATCGGCTACGGGCAACATAGCGGCTTATTTCAGGCTGCCACCGGAACCGCATGAGCGCAAACCACATTCCTGTCCAATTCAGCGATCGTAAGCGTCGTGCCGTTGATCGTCTGACGCGGCGGCTGGTCACCTGCTGTGGCGTGGCGATCCTGCTGTTGATGCTGCTGCTGTTCTGCTGGCTGATTGGCGTGGTTTTGCCGCTGTTTAATGCACCTGGCCTGCAAATTGCGGCCAGCCAGCAACTCTGGGATCGCGCCCCCGCCTTAGCGATGGGCAATCAGGGTAATACCGGCTGGCGTATCAGCGCGCGCGGTGCAGCACGTTTTATTCCGCTGGATGGTCAGCCTGCGGAACCGGCGCTGGCGCTAACCCCCGCGCCCAGTGACGCCGCGCTGAGTGCTGATGGGCAGACGCTGCTGCTGAATATGCAGGGCGCGCTGACGCTGATGCAGCCTGCAACCGACCAGCAGTGGCGTTTCCCGCTGGGCGACAAACCCTTTCATCTGCCTGATGGCGCGGTGACGAAGATGGCGCTGGCATCGCGCCATGCCGGGCAGTGGCGCATAGCCGCACTGACCGAGGCCGGACTTCGGGTGCTGACGCTGGACACCGATCGTCAGGCCTTGATTATCCCGCTTCCGCAACGTCAGCTGGATTTGCTGGCGCTCTCGCCATCCGGCGATCTGCTCTATACCACCGAAGGCAATCTGCTGCGGGTATGGCAACTTGACGATAACCAGGCACTGTTGCGTGAAACGCACACCCTGCCGCAGCGTCCGATCAGTCTGCATCTGCTGGTGGGTGGCCGAAGCCTGCTGATTCAGGATCGCAGCGGCGTTACGCAGTGGTTTGCGATTGCCAGCGATCAGGGACCACGTCTGCAGCGCATCCGGACCTTTGCCCACAGCGACGGCGAGACGATTCTGGTGACAGAATCACAGCGTCGCGTGTTTGCAACACTCAGTAAGCAGGGGATGCTGCGGCTGTTTGCCAGCAAGCAGAATGGCCCGATACTGCAGCGTCGGCTGGAACCTGGCATTGTGCAGGCGCAGTTTTCCCCCCGTGGCGACAGCCTGCTGATTGAGCGGCCGGGAAGCTGGCAGACGCTGCGGCTTGATAATCCGTGGCCGGACGTCACCTGGCGCAATTTCTGGCAAAAAATCTGGTATGAAAACTACCCCGGACCGGACTGGGTCTGGCAATCGACTGCGGCCGGTGACAGCTATCAGGCCAAGTTCAGCCTGATGCCAATGGTCATGGGAACGCTGAAAGCGGCCAGTCTTGCGCTGCTGTTTGCGACACCGCTTGCGCTGGCTGCGGCGATGTACACCGCGTGGTTCATGGCGCCAGGCCTGCGACGCTGGGTTAAACCGGCAATCGAAATGATGGGGGCGCTGCCGAGCGTAGTCGTGGGGCTGATTGCCGGGATCTGGCTCGCGCCGCATATTGGCCAGGCGCTGGTGGGCGTACTGCTGCTGCCGCTGACGCTGGCGGGTTCGCTGCTGCTGTGTGGCGTGTTCAGCACGCGTTTACCGCCGCGCTGGCGTCAGCCAGGCCGTGAGGTTCTGATTCTGCTGCCGCTGTTGCTGCTGGTCACGCTGCTGACGCTGTGGCTGCCCACACTGTTTATACCGGATGCGGGCGACTGGCTGCCGCATTATGAGCAGCGCAATCTGCTGGTAGCGGCGCTGGCGATGGGCTTTGCGCTGGTGCCGCTGATCTTCACCCTCTCTGAAGATGCGCTGTTCAGCGTGCCTGCTGCGCTGGGGCAGGGCTCACTAGCACTGGGTGCAACGCCGTGGCAAACCCTGACCCGCGTCGTGCTGCCGGGTGCCTCTGCCGGTATTTTTGCCGCCCTGATGATCGGTCTGGGACGTGCCGTAGGAGAAACCATGATTTTGCTGATGGCGACCGGCAATACGCCGCAAAGTGAAGGTGGCCTGTTCAGCGGGCTGCGCGCACTGTCCGCCAATATCGCCATTGAAATGCCGGAAGCTGCAGCGGGCAGTGCCCACTATCGCGTGCTGTTTCTCAGCGCCCTGATGCTGCTGCTGTTTACGCTGGTGATTAACACGGTTGCCGAGCTAATCCGTCAGCGACTGCGTCAGCGCTACAGCCAGCACGAGGAGCAGGCATGAAGGCGATGCGACAAAATGACCGCTGGCGCTGGTTAACCGCTGGTGCCGTCGCCGTCTGCGTGCTGGCCTTTACGCTGCTGATCGGATTACTGGCCTGGCAGGGCGTGCGCGCCTTCTGGCCGCAGCGCGTTGACCTTTATACGTTCAGTCAGCCGGAAGGTGGCGAAACACATCTGCTGGGCGAAACCCTGGAACATCAGCGGCGTTTTCCGGCTCCGGCCGATGAGCAGGGCAACAGCGGCGGGCTGGTGAACCGTTATCTGATTAAAACCGGTAACCGTGACTGGGACGCACCCGATTTCCGCGTCGTCTACAGTCGTGCGGCCGCGAAGGTCAGCCAGCCAGCAGATATCATGGTGCTGCAACGCCGCAGCCACGGACAGGCTTATGGCTGGTTTGTCGGCCTGCGTGAAGATAATGAAGAGTTAACGGCCCAGGATCCCGATGCGCTGCTGCATCAGCGGCTTGGACAGGTGCAGATGCTGGTGCGGCAGGCTAACCAGATTCGCCGGATCGACATGGCGCGCATCAACAGCCAGCGTGAGGAGCTTGATGAGCAGGCGGCTACAAACCGTGCTGCCGGGCGCTTTGATCTGCAGGCCGAATCAGAATATCAGGCCAATCAGGCCGCCTTACAGCGACGCTTTAATCAACTGAGTGAGACACTGGCTTCTCTGCAACTGCAGAGTCAGCGAGACCTGTTAATTCTGCGGGATGTGCAGGGCACAGAACATGCGATCCCGCTGACCGGGATTGTCGACAGCTGGAAGCCGAATGCGATGACGCTGACCGGCAAAACCGGGCATTTTCTGCATCAGCTGTGGCGCTTCGTCAGTGATTCCCCCGCCGACGGTGAAAGTGAATCTGGCGCGTTTCCGGCGATCTTTGGCACCGTGCTGATGGTGCTGCTGATGTCGGTGGTCGTGATGCCGCTGGGCGTCATCGCCGCCATCTGGCTACACGAATATGCCGGACGCAATGCGCTGACCAGGCTGGTGCGCATCGCAGTGGTCAATCTGGCGGGCGTCCCCTCAATCGTTTATGGCGTGTTTGGTCTGGGCTTCTTTGTCTGGCTGGTGGGCGGCACCCTTGACCAGCTCTTCTTCGCCAGCACGCTGCCCAATCCCACTTTTGGCACGCCGGGTTTGCTGTGGGCCTCACTGACGCTGGCGTTACTGACGCTGCCGGTGGTGATTGTGGCAACGGAAGAAGGCTTATCCCGTATTCCCAACAGCCTGCGTCAGGGGTCGCTGGCGCTGGGCGCAACCCAGGCGGAAACGCTGTGGAACGTGGTGCTGCCGATGGCGGTGCCAGCCATGCTGACCGGCCTGATTCTGGCGGTAGCGCGTGCCGCGGGTGAGACCGCGCCGCTGATGCTGGTTGGCGTCGTAAAAATGGTGCCGGAACTGCCGGTCGACGTTGTGTTCCCTTATCTGCATCTGGATCGCAAGTTTATGCATCTGGGCTTCCAGATTTATGATCTGGCGTTTCAGAGTCCGAATATTGAAGCTGATCGGCCACTGGTGTTTGCCACCGCGCTGCTGCTGGTGCTGATAATTCTGTCGCTTAATCTGCTGGCGATGAGCCTGCGTCACCGTCTGCGTGAACGCTATCGCCTTATGACTCAATAACAGGCTATGACTATGACGTCCGACACGGATATCGCGCTGACCATTAACCATCTGTCGCTGTGGTATGGCGAGCGCCTGGCGCTGCAGGATATTTCTCTGCAGGTGCCGAAAAACAGGATTACCGCGCTGATTGGCCCGTCGGGCTGTGGCAAATCGACGCTGCTGCGCTGTTTTAATCGCATGAATGATGTGATTGATCACTGCCGGGTAGAGGGCGACGTGCTGCTGGGTTCGCTGCCGATCCTGCGACCTGAGCAGGATCTCTCCGCGCTGCGCCGTCGCGTCGGCATGGTGTTTCAGCGGCCCAATCCTTTTCCAAAATCGATCTATGAAAATGTGGTCTACGGGCTGCGTTTACAGGGGGTGCGTGACAGGCGGGTGCTGAATGAAGCCTGTGAGCGTGCGCTGCGCGCGGCGGCGCTGTGGAGCGAGGTCAAAGATCAGCTGTCACAGAATGCGCTGACGCTCTCGACCGGACAGCAGCAGCGGCTGGTGATTGCCCGCGCCATTGCGATTGAGCCGGAAGTGCTGCTGCTGGATGAGCCGACCTCCGCGCTGGACCCGATCTCCACGCTGGTGATTGAAGAGTTGATGACCACACTGAAGCAACATTTCACGCTGGTGCTGGTGACGCACAACATGCAGCAGGCGTCGCGTGTGTCAGATTACACCGCGTTTATGCATCAGGGCGCGTTAGTGGAGTTTGATGAGACCGACCGGATTTTCACTGCGCCGAAACAGCGACGGACCGAAGATTACATTACGGGGCGCTACGGTTAAGGAAAGGGAAGGTGGAGAGGGGGCAGGTGTGGAACAGAGCACGGGCTCCCCTCGCGTTAAGCTTTTCAGCCGTCTGTGGAAAACCCGCAACGGTCAGTCGTTAGCATAGCCCTGCGGCGGCAGCGGTTCGCCATCCAGCCAGGCTTTGCCGTCTCGCATTTCCAGTCGACCCTCGACAAACCAGCCGATCACCAGCGGATAGATAGCGTGCTCCTGATGCTGCACCCGCTCCGTAATCTCCGCTTCACTGTCGCCAGGAAAGACCGGTACTTTGGCCTGCAGGATCACCGGTCCACCATCCAGTTCGTCAGTCACGAAATGCACGGAAGTGCCATGTTCGCTGTCGCCATTTTCCAGCGCCTGACGATGCGTATGCAGACCCGGATATTTCGGCAGCAGGGAAGGGTGGATATTCAGCAGGCGATCGTGGAAATGCGCCACGAAAGCGCTGCTGAGAATGCGCATATAACCGGCCAGCACAATCAGGTCCGGACTGTAGGCTTCGATTTCAGCGATGAGCTGACGATCAAAGGCTTCGCGGTCAGCGAAGTCGCTGGCGGCAAGCGCGTGGGCGGGAATTCCCGCCTCCTGCGCCCGCGTCAGGCCATAAGCGGCGACACGGTTGCTGAACACGGCAGCGACGCTACCGCGAATCCGCCCGCTTGCACAGGCGTCAAGGATGGACTGAAGGTTACTTCCGTTGCCGGAAATCAGTACAACCAGCTTTTTCATCCGTTGATGACCACACGCTCTTCGGCATCAGACGCTTTAATCACGCCGAGCTTCCAGGCTTTCTCGCCTGCGGCCTGCATCAGCGCAATGGCGTTGTCCGCCTCTGTCGGGCTCAGGGCAATGATCATGCCGACGCCGCAGTTAAAGGTACGGTACATCTCGAAGCGGCTGACGTTGCCCGCCTGCTGTAACCAGCTGAAGACCGCCGGCCACTGCCAGCTCTTCTCGTCGATTACGGCCTGGGTGTTGTCAGGCAGCACACGCGGAATATTCTCCCAGAAGCCGCCGCCGGTCAGGTGTGCGATAGCATGCACATCAACCTGCTCGATCAGGCTCAGGATATTTTTCACATAGATGCGGGTGGGTTCCAGCAGATGATCCGCCAGCGGTTTGCCTTCCAGCTGTTCAGCCAGCGGATCGGTGTTGCTGACTTCCAGAATCTTGCGCACCAGTGAATAGCCGTTGGAGTGCGGGCCGCTGGAGCCGAGTGCGATCAGTACGTCGCCATCCTGCACTTTGCTGCCATCAATAATTTCTGACTTTTCCACCACGCCGACACAGAAACCGGCCACGTCGTAATCTTCGCCGTGATACATGCCTGGCATCTCAGCGGTTTCACCCCCGACCAGCGCACAACCCGACTGCAGACACCCTTCGGCGATGCCGGTGATCACCGCAGAGGCGGTATCCACATCCAGTTTGCCGGTGGCGTAGTAGTCGAGGAAGAAGAGCGGCTCAGCACCCTGTACCACCAGGTCGTTAACGCACATCGCGACCAGGTCAACGCCAATAGCATCGTGACGTTTAAGATCCATCGCCAGACGCAGCTTGGTGCCAACGCCATCGGTGCCGGAGACCAGAACCGGTTCACGGTATTTTTGCGGCAGCGCGCAAAGCGCACCAAACCCGCCCAGTCCACCCATCACTTCCGGGCGACGCGTCTTTTTCACGACGCCTTTAATACGGTCAACCAGAGCGTTACCAGCATCAATATCAACACCGGCGTCTTTGTAACTGAGAG
This sequence comes from Candidatus Pantoea rara, assembly GCF_051136265.1. Taxonomy (NCBI): domain Bacteria; kingdom Pseudomonadati; phylum Pseudomonadota; class Gammaproteobacteria; order Enterobacterales; family Erwiniaceae; genus Pantoea; species Candidatus Pantoea rara. The sequence goes on from NZ_CP194942.1 coordinate 1,112,822, forward strand.
AGGTTTTGTCGGTCACTGCGAGGTCCCCACGCGAATTGCGGTTGGTGGTTTAAAATAAAGCGCGGCAATTCTATCAGTGCAGGCAAACGTTTGCGAGTCCGGTATTGCGCATCGGGTGATTTTCATTAATCCTCTATCTGTCCTGGTAAATCCCGCGGCATTGCGCAAGAGCAGGTGGCGCAGCGCGCAAAAGGCGGTATAATCCCGCGATTTTTTTTAGCTCAACTCATTCCGGGAGAACACCAATGAAGATCGTGGAAGTCAGACACCCGCTGGTCAAACATAAACTGGGCCTGATGCGTGAGCATGATATCAGTACAAAGCGTTTTCGCGAGCTGGCCTCTGAAGTGGGCAGCCTGCTGACCTACGAAGCGACCGCCGATCTGGAAACAGAGCGCGTCACCATTGAGGGCTGGAACGGCCCGGTAGAAATCGATCAGATCAAAGGCAAAAAAATCACGGTGGTCCCGATTCTGCGTGCCGGCCTGGGCATGATGGAAGGGGTGCTGGAGCACGTTCCCAGCGCACGTATCAGCGTGGTAGGTGTTTACCGTGATGAAGAGACGCTGGAGCCGGTTCCTTACTTCCAGAAGCTGGTTTCTAACATCGAAGAGCGCCTGGCGCTGGTGGTCGACCCGATGCTGGCGACTGGTGGTTCTATGATCGCCACCATCGATCTGCTGAAGAAAGCGGGCTGCACCAGCATCAAAGTGCTGGTTCTGGTTGCCGCCCCGGAAGGGATTGCCGCGCTGGAGAAAGCGCATCCTGACGTCGAGCTTTACACCGCGTCAGTGGATCAGGGACTGAACGAAAAGGGTTACATAATTCCCGGGCTCGGCGATGCCGGGGACAAGATTTTCGGAACCAAATAAATCGCACAGCCGACCAGAGAGTCGGCTTTTTTTTGGCAAAAAAACGTCCCGGACGGATTCGGTCTGCCGCAAGGCGCACCGGCGTGCCTGCTGCTGTGCCAGAGGCGCGAACCCTCGGGGATACAAAACATAAGGGGATAAATGATGACTCGTCGCGCCATTGGCGTCAGTGAACGACCGCCGTTACTGCAAACCATTCCACTCAGCCTGCAACACCTGTTCGCCATGTTTGGTGCCACGGTTCTGGTACCGATTCTGTTCCACATCAATCCGGCGACCGTGCTGTTATTTAACGGCGTCGGCACATTGATTTATCTCTTTATCTGTAAAGGTAAAATTCCCGCCTACCTGGGTTCAAGCTTTGCCTTTATCTCGCCGGTGCTGCTGTTGCTGCCGCTGGGTTATGAGGTCGCGCTGGGCGGATTTATCCTGTGCGGCGTATTGTTCTGTATTGTGGCGCTGATTGTGAAACGCGCGGGCACCGGCTGGCTCGACGTGATGTTTCCCCCGGCGGCGATGGGCGCGATTGTCGCCGTCATCGGGCTGGAGCTGGCGGGTGTGGCCGCAAATATGGCCGGCCTGTTGCCCGCTGAAGGCAGTGCGCCCGACAGCAAAACCGTGCTGATTTCGCTGGTCACGCTGGGTGTAACGGTCTTCGGTTCCGTGCTGTTCCGTGGCTTCCTGGCGATCATCCCGATTCTGGTTGGCGTGGTGGCAGGCTATCTGCTCTCTGCGTTTATGGGCATCGTTGACTGGAGTGGCGTGGTTAAAGCGCCGTGGTTTGCGCTGCCAACCTTCTATACGCCGCGCTTTGAGTGGGTGGCGATGCTGACGATTTTGCCGGCGGCGCTGGTGGTGATTGCCGAGCATATCGGTCATCTGGTCGTCACCGCTAACATCGTCAAAAAAGATCTGATTCGTGACCCCGGACTGCATCGTTCGATGTTCGCCAACGGCTTATCCACCGTGATCTCCGGCTTTTTTGGTTCCACGCCCAACACGACCTACGGTGAAAACATCGGTGTGATGGCGATTACCCGTGTCTACAGTACCTGGGTGATTGGCGGTGCGGCGATTCTGGCGATTCTGCTTTCCTGCGTCGGCAAGCTGGCGGCAGTGATCCAGGCGATCCCGGTTCCGGTCATGGGCGGCGTGTCGCTGCTGCTGTATGGCGTCATTGGCGCATCGGGTATCCGGGTATTGATCGAATCTAAAGTGGATTACAACAAAGCGCAAAACCTGATCCTCACCTCGGTGATTCTGATCATCGGCGTCAGCGGTGCGAAGGTGCACATCGGTGCGGCGGAGTTGAAAGGCATGGCGCTGGCGACGATCGTGGGTGTCGGGCTGGCGCTGATCTTCCGCGTGATCTCGTGGCTCCGACCGGAAGAAATGGTGCTGGAGGCTGAAGAACCGCGCGAGCATTGATCGTCGCGAGCCTGACAGGATCCGGGGCAGGGACGCCCCATTCATCTCTTTCTGAAAACTGTGTTAGACTTCCCCCGATTTTTTGCTTGTTCTCTTGCTGAGGTGCTTCTGAACACGCCGGCACAATTGTCATTGCCACTCTATTTACCCGACGATGAAACCTTCTCCAGCTTCTGGCCGGGGGAAAACCCGTCGCTGATTGCCGCACTAAAAGGCGCTCTCAATCAACAACATGGCAGCTATCTCTACTTCTGGTCACGTGAAGGCGGTGGGCGGAGCCATTTGCTGCACGCGGCGTGCGCCGAAATGTCAGCCCGCAGCGAAGCAGTCGGTTATGTTCCGCTGGATAAACGCACCTGGTTTGTCCCGGAAGTCCTGGAAGGAATGGAGCAGCTCTCACTGGTCTGCATCGATAACATCGAGTGCATTGCAGGGGAACCAGAGTGGGAAATGGCGATCTTCGATCTCTATAACCGTATTCTGGAAACCGGCAACACCCGCCTGTTTATCACCGGCGATCGTCCGCCACGCCAGCTGAATCTGCAACTGCCCGATCTCGCCTCGCGGCTGGACTGGGGACAGATTTACCGCCTGCAGCCGCTCTCCGACGACGACAAACTACAGGCGCTGCAACTGCGCGCCGGGCTACGTGGATTTGAGCTGCCGGAAGATGTGGGTCGCTTCCTGCTGAAGCGACTGGATCGTGAAATGCGCACACTGTTTGATACGCTGGATCGGCTTGATCGCGCCTCGATCAGCGCTCAGCGTAAACTCACCATTCCGTTTGTTAAAGAGACGCTCGGCCTTTAAAGAATGTCGAGCACCGCATCTGGCGGACGTCCGATCCGCGCCCTGTCGCCTTTGATCACAATCGGCCTTTCAATCAGCACCGGATTTTCCATCAGCGCATCCAGCAGTGCACTTTCGCTTTTGCCGCTGAGTGCCAGCTCGCTATAGAGCGCCTCTTTCGTCCGCATTAACTCCCTTGCGCTCTGCATGCCCAGTTTCTGTAACAGAATTTGCAGCGTCTCACGATCGGGCGGGGTCTGCAGATAAAGCACTACGTCCGGCTCAATTCCGCGGGCATTCAGCAACGCCAGCGTCTCACGGCTCTTGCTGCAACGTGGGTTATGGTAAATCGTCACCATCTCAGATTCTCCTTTATTCTCTCTTCGCGGCGTGCTGCCAGTCTGGATGCTTAGCCTTTCTGATACTGCTTAAAGCGCTGTTGTAACTGACGCAGCTGATCGATACGGGCATCGTAGCGCGCCTGCTTCAGGCTGCCGAGCGGCACCTGTGCGCTGGCGCTGCTGAGCGTGGTGATTGCCTGATCAAGCTGGCCATTCAGCGCCAGACTCTCTGCCCGCGCCGATAACTCTTCATCATGCAGTCCCTGCTGTGCAGAGGCCTGCGCCAGTAAATCCCAGCCGTTGGGATCGTCTTTATTAGCCCAGGTATAGCGGTTCAGAATACGGCTGGCACTGGCATACTGTTTCGCTTCTACGTAGGCATTCGCCAGATTGAGCTGCACCACCGGGCTGTTTCTGGCGCCGGTGGCAGCGGTGAGCAGGGCGATGGCCTGTTGTGGCTGGTTCAGGCCAATGTCGATGTCCGACATGATATCCAGGAACCAGACATTATCAGGCTGTTTTGCCAGCAGCGGTGAGACAATTCGCTTCGCATCGGCATAACTCTTCGCCTGCAAAAACTGTATGGCTTTGCCATAGTGTGACGCCAGCTGCTCACGGGAATTGCCGCTGGCATACTGACTCAGCAGTTCATCGGTCAGCTGGTTGCGGCCGGTGGAGTACATGCCCAGCGACCGTACTTTTGCGAGATAGAAATCCTGAGTCGATTGCACCACCATCGGCCGCATCTGATTGGCGCGGTTACGGGCATCCGCCAGACGGCTGTCGGGCAGGGGGTGCGTCAGCAGAATTTCAGGGGGCTTCGAGGAGAAGCGGCTCTGATCTGCCAGCTTCTGCAGAAAGTTCGGCATCGCCTGAGGATCGAACCCTGAGCGCTGCAGCACCTGAATCCCGATGCGGTCCGCTTCCTGCTCATTACCCTGGGTAAAGCTGATAATCCCCTGCTGCGTACCTGCCAGGGTGCCGGTGAGTGCGGCCATGCCCGCCTGCGGACTCGCCATCGCCAGCAGAATAGAGCCCAGCGCACCGACCCAGGTCAGCGGCGCATTGCGCTTCTGATCTTCCATGGCGCGTGCCAGATGGCGCTGGGTGACGTGCGAGATTTCATGTGCCATGACGGATGCCAGCTGGCTTTCATTATCGGTAAAGCGGAACAGCGCCGAGTGCAGCACCACGTTGCCCCCGAAAAAGGCAAAGGCGTTGAGCTCATCGTTCTGGATAAGAAAAAAGTGGAACGGGGTTTTCACCGAGTCGGCGTGCGACACCAGTCTCTGTCCCAGCTGATTAATATATTGATTGAGCAGGGGATCGTTGATTAACGGCGCACTGGCGCGCAGCTGGCGCACATAGAAGTCGCCCATCTGCAGTTCCTGATTAATCGACAGCGTGGAACCTGCCGTGGTGCCAATATCGGGAAGTGAATCACTGACATCGGCATTAGCAGGTGTCAGAGTGGTGAAAATGAGCGTCGGAAGGAGCGCGGCGATCAGCGTTTTCTTTAACCGGTTCAACATGCCTTAATCCTGTAGAGAGGCCCTGAAAATGGACAGATGCGCAGCGGGAATGTTCCATTTTTCACAGATAACGACGGTTCGTGACTATCTTAACCAGAGCATCAAAAGAAAGAAATGTTGTTTTCTGGTTCAGGCCCGACGTGATTTGTGCAAGATCGCCGATTTTGGCGAAAAAAATTGAATGTCCTTGCAACATAAACCGAAGTTAAACGAATAAAAAATGACGGGATATCACTGGGGTTGTTAACGGTTAAATTACCAATTAGCTACTCATTCCCATTACGCTTTGGAGGATTAGAGCAGAATCTGCTGTCTGGCACCTGAAGCAGTTTGTATTCTTATTTTAAAGTTATGTAAATTCACTCAAAAAAACTGAATATGGCATGCATTTTTCCAGGTCTACTCTGAAAAAACAGCGTGCTCAGCGTCGCTAAATGCCTCTCCGCCATTGATAATTTAAATCGTAGCGCCCGCTTTTATCTTTTCCATTCCAGATTAGCCCGGCTGTTATTTTTTCCGAATGAATTAACAGGCAAAGAATTCAGACGGGATAATCAGGTCCATTTCCAGTAAGACTCTTTTTTCTGCATGATAAAACTTTTCGATTAATTATCACGATGAACCATTTCAGCGGTTATCAGTGGCGTGTTGACCTGAATTTACAGAAGCAAGATTTATGCCTGCGCTGTGGTATAGATAGCCGACCTGATTCAGTCCTGAATCTGCCAGACATTATTTGCCGGAGAGAAGTGTTATGCGTTCAGTTGTTTCATACGCGTTAATCGCCATTATTGGCGGCGTTGTTGGCGCGGCTGTCACACAGAGTGGCGATATTTACGACAAAGTAACACGCCATTTTGCAACCGAGCCACAGGAAGCGCCCGGATTCTGGAGTACACCGGCGATTGAAGGTTACGGAAAAATTCATTATGAGCCTGACGCCGCGTTTAAACCGGTGGCAGGCCTGAGCAACAAAATTGTTTTCCAGATCACCCGCAGCGACGGCGCGATGACCGCACCGAATCTCGGACTGGAGCGTGTGGCGCGCGTGGTGAATTTATATATCGCCTCCGGCATCCCGGCCGACCAGCTGAAGTTCGTGGTTTCAGTTACCGGTGACGCAACCCCTGCCATGCTGGATAACGCCCATTTTAAAAAGTTTTATGGCATCGAAAATCCAAACCTGAAGCTGATTAACGAGCTGAATCAGGCGGGAGTGAAGGTCTCGGTCTGCGATCAGTCCGTGGCATTCCATCACTATCCCAATAACTGGATTGATAAGTCAGTAATTCATGCGCTTTCCAGTCCGACCACCGTATCAACCCTGGAAAATCAGGGATACGCGTGGCTGGCAATGTAATTGATGTTTTAAACGACCGGGAGAAGAGTTAATGCGTCCAGCAGCTTTAGTGGTAATGGCAGCCGTAGCGGGATTTATCGGGGGCAATGTTTTACAGTTGCCAGAATTAGTCGATAAGGTCAGCGGCAAAATGGCAGATAATAAATCTGAGCCTGCTGATTTCTGGAGTACACCAGCAATCGATGGCTACGGCAAAATACATTATGTCGATACGCCTGCATTTAAACCCGGCACGACAGCGGGTCTGAGTAATAAAATTGTTTTCCAGATTAACCGTAATGAAGGCGATATTCGTAAGCCGAACCTGGGTCTGGAGCGCGTAGCACGCGTTACCAACCTCTATTATGCGGCGGGAGTTCCACTCGACCAGCTGAAATTTGTGGTATCGATTAACGGCGATGCCGTTTCATCAGCCCTGAATAATGACCAGTTCAGCAAAGCTTACGGCGTCGATAACCCGAACCTGAAGCTGATCAGCGAACTGAAAAAAGCGGGCGTTCAGGTCACTATCTGCGACCAGTCAGTCGCGTTTCATCAGCTTGAACGCAACTGGATCGACCCGATGGTTACACACACTATCTCCAGCGGCACCACCGTTGCCACGCTGGAAAACAGTGGTTACGCTTTCCTGATGCTTTAATTCCAGCAGCGGCGTCACTGCCGCTGTCACCTGCCAGTCATTTTACCGTGATGCGCCTGTCATATAACGCCGTTAGTTTACGTCGCAATGAGATCGATCTCATTGACGATAAACGAGGCAGGCATGACCGATTTAATCAGCGTAGCCAGACTGGCAGGGGTCTCCCGCGCAACCGCGGCGCGCGCCTTTTCTGATCCTCACCTGTTAAAACCCGTCACGCTGCAGAAGGTGCTTGCTGCCTCCGAACAGATGGGCTTTCGCCCGAATCATATTGCCCGCCAGCTTCGCACCCAACACTCCACCACGTTTGGCGTTCTGCTGCCTTCACTGCTTAATCCGGTTTTTGCCATGCAATTGCAGGCGATGGAGCAGCAGGCCCGGCAGGCAGGCTATGCCCTGCTGGTGGCGACCAGTGATTATCAGGCTGAGCGGGAAGCAGCCATTGTCGAACATATGCTGCACCAGCGTGTGGCCGGTCTGGTTTTGACGGTGGCAGACGCCGACAGCAGTGCGTTGCTGCCAAAACTGGTGGCGGCGAAGATGCCCTTTGTGCTGACTCACAGCGTTCCGCAACAGCACGAATGGCCCGCTATATGCGTCGACAACCGCAGAGCCATGGCGGAAGCGACTGCTCATCTCATCTCTCTCGGCCACCGCCACATTGTCATGGCGGCTGGCCCGATGCAGCAATCTGACCGGGCGCGTCTGCGCTATCTCGGCTACTGCCAGGGGATGCAGCAGGCGGGTCTCCAGCCGCAGGCGATGATTGAGATGCCCAGCCATATCCACTCTGATTTCAGGCCGCTGCAGCCATTGATGAATGCCCCTTCGCCGCTGACGGCGGTGATTTGCAGTAACGATCTGCTGGCTATCAGCCTGCTGGGGGCCGCTGCGCGAGCCGGTGTCAGCGTACCCCATCAGCTCTCCGTAATGGGCTTTGACGGGATCGAATTGGGCGAACAGCTTTCACCGTCACTGGCCAGCGTGGTTCAGCCGATTGCGCTGATGGGCACGCGTGCCATTGACCTGCTTCTGAATCCAGGCGGCAACACCCACCTGCTGGCCCATCACTTACGAACTGGGGAGAGTATCGCCCCGGCATTTCATGGTTCTATTTCAGGGAAACATCATGTCACTCACCGTTAATATCAAACAGATCGCCAGCGCTGCGCTGCTGGCCGGATGCACGCTCACCAGTTCGTGGGTACAGGCGGCGGAAAATGCTATCTGCTACAACTGTCCGCCAGAGTGGGCCGACTGGGCCACGCAGCTCCAGGCGATCGAAAAAGCGACCGGCATTCATGTGCCGCAGGACAATAAAAACTCCGGTCAGGCGCTGGCGCAACTGGTCGCCGAGAAAAACAATCCGGTCGCCGACGTGGTCTATTACGGCGTCAGTTTCGGCATTCAGGCCGTCAGCGCCGACGTAGTCAGCGCCTACAAACCGGCTAACTGGGATCAGATCCCGGCAGGAATGAAGGATCCGGCAGGCAAGTGGGTGGCGCTGCACTCCGGAACTATGGGCTTTATGGTCAATGTTGATGCGCTGGGTGGCGCACCGGTGCCACGTGCCTGGGATGATCTGCTGAAGCCGGAATATAAAGGCATGGTGGGCTATCTCGATCCGGCCAGCGCCTTTGTGGGTTATGTTGCGGCGGTGGCGGTGAATCAGGCCAAAGGCGGCAGCCTGCAGGACTTCACGCCCGCCATCAACTGGTTCAAAGCACTGCAACGCAACCAGCCAATTGTGCCTAAGCAGACCGCCTATGCGCGGCTGATTTCAGGCGAAATCCCGATTCTGATCGACTATGACTTCAACGCCTATCGTGCCCGCTACAAAGATCACGCCAATGTCGAGTTTGTGATCCCCAGCGAGGGCACGGTCACGGTGCCGTACGTGATCAGCCTGGTGAAGAATGCGCCGCATCCGGCCAACGGTAAGAAGGTGATTGATTTCGTGCTGTCAGATGCTGGTCAGGCGATCTGGGCCAACGCCTGGCTGCGTCCGGTGCGGGCTGGCGCGATGTCAGCCGAGGCGAAAAAATATTTCCTGCCTGACAGCGATTATGCGCGCGCCCACACGGTCGATTATCAGCAGATGGCTGATGCGCAGAAGGGCTTCTCCGCACGCTATCTGAGTGAGATTCGTTGATGTCACTGTCTGCAATCAATCCGTTTGCCGCTGGCGGGCCGGTTCGCCATCGTCTCCGCCCGCTGGGGGCGAACTGGCCGTGGATGCTGCTGCCTGCGCTGCTCTTCTTTGCCGCTTTCTGGCTGCTGCCATTTGCCCGTCTGTTACAGATCGGTGTAACGGAGGATCGCACCACACATCACAGTGGCTACTGGACGGTGATCAGTCAGCCACAGTATCTGCAAAGCCTGCTGAATACCGTCCTGCTCTCGGCGGCGGTGACACTGGTGACGCTGGTGATTGCTGCGGTGGTGGGCTGCTTTCTGGCGCGGCAGCGCTTTCCCGGACGAGGCACCTTGCTGGCGCTGCTGACTTTTCCTCTGGCCTTTCCGGGCGTGGTGGTGGGGTTCCTGATGGTCATGCTGGCGGGGCGTCAGGGGGTGCTGGCGCAACTCAGCCTCAGCCTGTTTCATGAGCGCTGGGTGTTCGCCTATTCGCTCAGCGGATTATTTACGGGCTATCTCTACTTTTCGCTGCCGCGCGCCATCGTGACGCTGGTGGCGGCCAGTGAGAAGCTGGATCGATCGCTGGAAGAGGCGGCCCGCTCGCTGGGTGCCAGCCAGTGGCGCATCATCACAGACGTCATCATTCCAGGGCTGAAACCGGCGCTGCTCTCCTGTGGCGCACTCTGTTTCGCCACCAGTATGGGCGCATTTGGCACCGCCTTTACGCTGGGAACCGAACTCGCTGTACTGCCGCTGACCATTTATGGTGAGTTCACCAATTACGCTAACTTTGCCACTGCGGCGGCACTCTCAGTGGTAATGGGAGGGGTGGCCTGGCTGGCACTGATGCTGGCTAATGGGCTTGCGGGCCGGAAGGAGCGATCATCATGAAGCGCCGGGGTCTGTTCTGGCTGCAGGTGGCGATCACCAGCCTCACCGCACTGTTTATGATCGTGCCGGTCATGCTTTCGATGCTGGCGGGCGTTACGCAGAACTACTTCGCGGGTCTGCGCAGCGGCCTGACGCTGAAGTGGGTGGAACAGGTGTGGCAGATGTATGCCGACACTTTCTGGCTGTCACTGCTGATTGCTCTGAGTTGTCTGGCGGTGACGGTCATCGCTGGCGTGCCAGCGGCCTGGGGCTTACTGAAGTCACCGTCACGCTGGGCCTCGCGTATTGAGGAGTGTCTGATGCTGCCGGTCGCGTTGCCCGGACTCGCTACCGCGCTGGGCATCATTCTGCTTTATGGCCAGTTCAGCACGTTGCGCGACAGCTGGCTCTTCATCCTCATCGGCCATGTGCTCTTTACGCTGCCGTTTATGATCCGACCGGTGCTGTCGGTGATGCAGGCGATCGATCTGCCGCGCCTGGAAGAGGCTGCCGCCAGCCTGGGAGCGGGTTTCTGGCACCGCTTCTTTACGGTGGTCGTCCCGAACTGCCGCAACGGCATTCTGGCGGGCGCATTTATGGTGATCACCCTTTCAGTAGGGGAGTTCAACATTACCTGGATGCTGCATACGCCGCTGACCAAAACCCTGCCGGTCGGGCTGGCCGACAGTTACACCTCGATGCGGCTTGAAGTCGGATCCGCCTATACCCTGATCTTCATTATGATGATTTTGCCGCTGCTGCTGCTGCTCAACGCCTGTAATCTCTGGCTGGAACGGCAAACTTCGCGGCAGCAGAGAGAGGAAACCGTATGAAAGAGGCTGTCACTGTGACGCTGCGCCACTGCTCGCGTCGCTTCAATCAGCAGGTCGCGCTGCATCCGCTCAATCTGCGGGTCCAGGCTGGAGAAACACTGGTTCTGCTTGGCCCATCGGGCTGCGGCAAAACCACGCTACTGCGTATCATCAGCGGCCTGGAAAGCAGTGATTCGCCGGGTGAGATCTGGTTCGATCAGCGTAACGTGACCGCGCTGCCCATTGAGAAACGCAATGTCGGCATGGTGTTTCAGAACTACGCGCTGTTCCCGACGCTTAACGTGGCGCAGAACGTCGCCTATGGCCTGAAGGTGCAGGGCGTGCCGCGGGCCGAACGTGAAGCGCGGGTCGCGGAGATGCTGGCACTGGTTGATCTGAGCCATCTGGCACATCGTGCAATTGATAAATTGTCCGGCGGGCAGAAGCAGCGTGTGGCGCTGGCACGTGCGCTGGCCGCCCGGCCTAAAGTGCTGCTGTTTGATGAGCCGCTGGCGGCGCTCGACGCCAGGCTGCGCGATCGTCTGCGGCTGGAGATCGGTGCGCTGCTTAAGCGGCTGGCGATCACCGCGGTTTACGTCACTCATGATCAGCAGGAGGCGATGGCGCTGGGCGATCGCATCGCGGTGATGGAGCAGGGCCGTCTGGTGCAGCTCGATACACCGCAGGGCATCTATCAGCGCCCGGCTTCGCGCTTTGTGGCTGATTTTGTGGGGGCCATTAACTGCATTGCGCACGATCCTGACGGTCAGCCCCTGCGTTTTTGTCGCCCGGAAGATGTGTTGCTGGCCGACGACACGCGCTATCCCCAGCGCGGCGTGGTGGTGGGCAGCATGTTTCTCGGTGCTTCGCAGCGTTTACTGATCGATATCGGGCTGGACAATCCCATCCAGGTAGAACGACATGCCCGCGAAATCTGGCAGGCGGGGCAGCGCATCAGCTGGTCGCTGACCCGCCAGGCCATACTGGAATTTAGTTGCTAAGGAGTCTGTTGTGTCTGTTCAACCCACTGTGATCGCCCAGATCAGCGATCTGCATATCAAGGCCAATGGCCGCCTCTCGTACAAACAGGTCGATACCTATGCGGCGTTACTGCAGGTTATCGACACCCTTAACGCGCTGCAGCCGCGACCCGATGTGGTAGTGATTACTGGCGACCTGGTCGATTTTGGCAGGCCGGAAGAGTACCAGACGCTGCGCGAAGCTCTGCAGCGTCTTCAGCTGCCGTTTTATCTGATGGCGGGTAATCACGACGACCGCGAGGCGCTGCGTGCTGCCTTCCCGGATCACCGCTATCTGCAGGCGGGGCCGACCCTGAACTGGCAGTTCAGCGTGGGCGGCGTCAGGCTGCTGGCGCTGGACTCCAGCGTGCCGCAACAACCGTGGGGGGAGCTGGACGAGCAACAGCTGCAGTGGCTGGATCAGGCACTGAGCGCGGCCGCCGAGCAGCCCACGCTGGTCATGCTGCATCATCCTCCTTTTGCCTGTGGCATTGTGCATATGGATCGGCAAAGATTACGTCATCCGGAGGCTCTGGCGGCGATTATTGCCCGCCATCCTCAGGTTGAGCGGGTGCTCTGCGGTCATCTGCATCGCAGCCTGCAGACCCGCTTTGCCGGGACGCTGGCTTGTGTCGCACCAGGCGTATCGCATCAGGTGGCGCTGGATCTGCATCCCGAGGCACCGGCTCATTTTATTCTGGAGCCGCCCGGCTTTTTGTTGCACTGCTGGCAACCCGGGCAGGGAATGGTCACGCATCAATGCGCAATTGGTCACTTTTCTGGCCCCTGGCCCTTTTACGACAGCCAGGGATTAATCGATTAGTGCCAGCCAAATCTGTATTCAGAGAGGTGAAATTTGTCTTAATACTGCTCAAAAATGCCGACAGCGTGTAGACTTAAGCCCGGATATCAGGGCCTCTGGCACACATAAAAATATAATCAGGCATTTACGACATGACACTCTTCTTCAGGGCGGCGACGCCATGCTAAAGCTCTTTCGGCCCAAGGCCGATTTGCGCAATCTGATCGCCCTGCTGGTGATTGTCAGCATTGTTATCACGCTCGGGAACACGCTCTACGCCACCTGGCGGGTTCAGCGCCAGGTGCTGATCGATTCCACACTGGAGGCGAACCGGGCCTATGCTGCCAAGCTCGCCTCAACCAGTGAAATTTTCTTCCAGCTGGCGCAGTCGCAACTGCACTACAGCGCCAATCAGCTCAGCCGTGACTTTGGTAATGCGGGGCTACTGGATAGTGAAGTTAACCGCCTTCGCGAGCAGACCACCAGTTTCAACTCAGTCGCGATAGTGGATGCGCAGGGCGTGATCAAAGCGATCTCGCCCGAATCCCTGACGCTGAAAGGAATGCACCTCACCAGTGACGCCTCGCGGGAGGCACTGACGCTGCGACAGCCGATCATCAGTAAACCCACACTTTCTGCTGCCAATAATCTGCTGGTGTTTGTCTCATGGCCCATCTGGAGCCCCGAAGGTGACTATCTGGGCTATATCGGTGGCACCATCTATCTGAAGAAAAAAAGCATTCTGAATGCGCTACTGGGTGAGCAGTTCTACCGGGATGGCACCACGGTCTACGTGCTCGACAGTAATAATGAGGTGCTGTATCACCAGAATCGTCAGCTAATCGGCAAAACGCTGCCCGCCATCGTCAGTCCGCGTGATGACCAGACTAATGGCTCGCTGATGATGGCCGGTCCGGGCAAAACGACTCAGCTGGCGGGCTTTGCCGTGGTGCCGACCACCGGCTGGACGGTAGTGGCGCTGAAGCCGGTGAACGTCACGCTGGATCCGCTGTCGGGTCTGTTAATGAAGGTCCTGAAAAACTCGGTGCCGTTCGCGCTGCTGACCCTGCTGGTGGCTGTGGTGCTGGCGCGCCTGATTGCCCAGCCACTTTTCCAGCTGGCCCGTAAAGCCAGCCGGATGGATGCACAGGGCGTCTCAAAAGAGATCGGCGGCATCACCGCCTGGTATTTCGAGGCGGCGCAGGTCAAGCGCGCGCTGCTCACCGGGATTGGCCTGGTGCAGGACAAAATTGGGCGCCTTAGCTCCGAAGTGCAGACCGATCCGCTGACTCAGCTACTGAATCGCCGCGGTCTTAACGCGGTGCTGGAGTACTACCGCACGGTGCACCAGCCTTTCTCAGTGCTGGCACTGGATATCGATCACTTCAAAAACGTTAACGACAGCTGGGGTCACGACGTGGGCGACCGGGTCATTCAGCAGGTGGCGAGCACACTGCGTGCCAGCGCCCGCCAGTCTGATGTGGTCTGTCGCAACGGCGGAGAGGAGTTTCTGATGCTGTTGCCGGCAACGGTACTGGATGAGGCGCAGGTCATCGCGGAGCGCGTGCGGCTCGGCATTAAAGAAGCCTGGCTGACCGATGTGGGGCGAATTACCCTCTCTATCGGCGTCGCGGCCTGGAACGGGTCGCAGGATGCCGGACTGGAAAACAGCTTAAAACAGGCCGATGCGGCGCTTTATGAAGCGAAAAATGCCGGGCGTAACTGCGTTATTGTTGCTGCATCTTAATCAATCGCATGAACGCTGGAGGTTTCGCAGCGGCAGTATAAAGATGTGCGGGGAAGGGGAATTAAGCAGGGCGCGGCGATCAAACTACCGCGCCCTTCAACATCAGGCTGACTTAATGTAATCCAGCACCATGTCGTGGTGATTTGAGGTCTTAAAGTTATCAAACACTTTTTCGATCTTGCCCTCAGCATCCACCAGGAAGCTGATGCGATGAATGCCGTCATAGGTTTTCCCCATAAACGTTTTTTCACCCCAGACGCCAAACGCCTGGCAGACTTCATGATTTTCATCTGACAGCAGCGTAAAGTTCAGCAGCTCTTTTTCGACAAACTTTGACAGCTTTTCTGGTTTGTCGGTGCTGATACCCAGCACTTCCACACCCGCTTTCTTCAACTCATCCATGTTGTCACGCAGACCGCACGCCTGCACGGTGCAGCCTGGTGTCATCGCCTTCGGGTAGAAGTACACCAGAACGCGCTGTCCCTGGAAGTCGGTCAGATTCACGTGTTCGCCGTCCTGATCAGGCAGGCTAAATGCAGGTGCAGTATCTCCGGCTTTCAGTGGATTCATCACATCTCTCCATTTTCTTATTCAGGCTGTGGGTAATACACCATTCGGCCAGAAACGGCCAGAGGCAAGATTACCATCAGGGGGTATTTCACCACATAGCCGCGCACGCGTCAGTTATGTGGAGAAATAACTCCGGCTTATGAACCAAAGCTTAGCGTACTGCGCTGACAGATTCGCTGCTGTCGGCGTCAGACACACTATAGAGACGCAGTGTCCCCTGCGCATTCAGCTCCTGACACAGGGTATTGAATGCCTGTTCAAACGTCGTGCCACGGGTTCGCGTCGGGCTGTGGGCGGTCATTTGAATATAGAGCGTTGGCGGCAAATTGTGTTGCGCAGGTGTGATGCGCGACACCAGTTCGGCCACATTCATCTGATGCTTATCGATAAGATCGGTGAAGCGCTCAATGATATGCGGCGAATCGGCGACTTCAACCTGAATGAAGGCGGTGTCCGGCATCGGTGGACGGAGCCGGGCGTTGGTGCGCTTCATCACGATCAGCAGTTCCAGCTCTGCGCCTTTCAGCGGCAGGGTCGATTCAATGAGTGTGATCGCGTTCCAGCTGCCCGACAGCAGCATAATAAAGGTGAACTCATCCCCGAGCATGGCAAGACGGCTATCTTCAATGTTGCAACCGCAACTGCTGACGTGTCGGGTAATGGTATTGACGATACCCGGACGGTCAACACCGAGCGCGGTGATCACCAGATGATGGGGCTGAGATTGCGGCAAAATGGCTTTTCCTCTGCTTTCGCTAATAACCATAAGGTAAACATAAAAAAAACTGCTGACAAGCGCGGGAATGGCGTGGCTTGCTTGCTTTTCCCTAAGTGTAAAACGTACCATGAAGCACTTGTTTGTCGAGGGGATCGCCAATGTTTACGGGAAGTATTGTTGCACTCGTTACGCCAATGGATGACAGCGGTAATGTCTGCCGGTCGAGTCTGAAAAAACTGATTGATTATCACGTCGCCAGCGGCACCGCGGCGATCGTTTCCGTCGGCACCACAGGCGAATCTGCAACCCTGAGCCATGAAGAACATGGTGATGTGGTGATGCTGACCCTGGAACTGGCCGATGGCCGTATTCCGGTGATTGCCGGAACCGGTGCAAACGCCACCGCTGAAGGCATCTCTCTGACGAAGCGTTTTGAAAATTCCGGCGTGGTGGGTTGCCTGACCGTGACACCTTATTACAATCGTCCGACGCAGGAAGGGCTGTTCCAGCACTTTAAAGCGATTGCGAATAGCACCAGCCTGCCACAGATGCTGTATAACGTTCCCTCACGTACCGGTTGTGACATGCTGCCGGAAACCGTTGCCCGTCTGGCCGAAATCAAAAATATTATCGGAATCAAAGAGGCAACCGGGAACTTATCGCGAGTTAGTCAGATCCAAGAGCTGGTTAATGAAGATTTCATTCTGGTGAGTGGCGATGACGCGACTGCGCTGGACTTTATGCAACTGGGCGGTAAAGGCGTCATTTCGGTGACCGCAAACGTCGCTGCGCGCGAAATGGTCGAACTGTGTCAACTTGCACAGCAGGGCAATTTCGTCGAGGCACGTCGCCTGAATCAGCGTCTGATGCACCTGCACCAGACGCTTTTCTGTGAACCCAATCCTATCCCGGTGAAATGGGCTGCGAAACAGCTAGGATTAATCGCTAACGACACGCTGCGTCTGCCAATGACGCCACTGACTGCAGCCGGCCAGCCGAAAGTGGAGCAGGCGCTGGTGAAAGCGGGTTTGCGATAATTTAGGGAGTTTGAATGAATTACTCAGTAAAGCGGTCAACAGTAGCCACAGTGGTGGGGCTTTCTACCCTGATGCTGTTGTCGGCCTGTTCAAGCGATCAGCGTTATAAGCGCCAGGTCAGCGGTGACGAATCTTATCTTGAAGCCAGTCAGTTAAATGAACTGAAAGCGCCTGCCGGAATGATCCTGCCGGTTCAGCGTGGTGATTACGATGTGCCGCGCACCACCAGCAAGGCCCCGACCGGCAAGCAACTCGACATTCGTCCGCCAGCTCAGCCGCTGGCGCTGATGAACGGCACCCGCGCGCAGTTCAGCAACAATACTGGCGCACTGATGATTGATAACAACCGCGGTTCAGTCTGGCCTCGGGTCGTCAGCGTCGTGCAGTCAAACAAGTTCCCGATTGCTTCACGTAATGATGCCGGCCAGCAGCTGACGACTGACTGGGTGCAGTGGAACCGTGCTGATGAAGACCAGCAGTATCGCGGCCGCTACCAGATCAGCGTGCAGTCGCAGAGCTATCAGCAGCAGCTTACCGTGCGTCTGCTGGAGCTGCAGCAGGATGGAAAAACCATTACTTCTCCTGTACAGATTCAGCGTTACACCGCGCAGATGCTGAATGAACTCAGCACCGGTCTGGACAAGATTGATACCGCCAGTGAAAACGCGGCGGCGGGTCGGGTGAGTGGTGCCATTGATGTGCAGAGCGGCGCAGATGATACCGGACTGCCAATGCTGATTCTGCGTACGCCATACAACGTGGCATGGCAGCGTCTGCCAGAGGCGATGAAACGCGTCGGGATGGACGTGACCGATACTACCCGCTCCACCGGCAGCATGAAGGTGACCTACAAGGCCCTGAGCAGCAGCGACTGGGATTCAGTTGGCGCGAAAGATCCGGAATTAGAAAACGGTGATTACAAAGTGCAGGTGGGTGATCTCGACAACCGCACCAGTCTGCAATTCATCGACCCGAAAGGGCATGTGCTGACCCAGTCGCAGAACGATGCGCTGGTGGCCGTGTTCCAGGCGGCGCTGAACAAATAAAGTTGCCTGAGGCCGGAGATTCTCCGGCCTTTTTATTTTGTTTTTGGCATAATAGCGCGCGGCGAAGTAAACGATTGCGTCAAGGCAATCGCCGCAGCGGCACTGGCCGCTGAACACCCGTTATTTCAAGTCTGGAGTGAACAAGATGCAAAAGCGAGCTGAGTTGTATCGCGGTAAAGCGAAAACCGTATACAGCACCGATAACCCGGATCTGCTGATACTCGAATTCCGCAACGATACGTCAGCAGGTGATGGCGCCCGAATTGAGCAGTTTGATCGCAAGGGAATGGTTAACAACAAATTTAACCACTTCATCATGACCAAATTGCAGGAAGCGGGTATCCCGACCCAGATGGAAGCGCTGCTGTCCGATACCGAAGCGCTGGTGAAGAAGCTGGAGATGGTGCCGGTAGAGTGCGTGGTACGTAACCGCGCAGCAGGCTCGCTGGTAAAACGTCTGGGCGTGGAAGAGGGTATTGTGCTCAATCCACCGCTGTTTGATCTTTTCCTCAAAGATGATGAAAAGCATGACCCGATGGTCAACGAATCCTACTGCGAAACTTTTGGCTGGGTCAGCAAGCAGAACCTGGCGCGGATGCAGGAACTGACCTTTAAAGCCAACGAGGTGCTGAGCAAATTGTTCGACGATGCAGGTCTGATTCTGGTCGACTTCAAACTGGAATTTGGTCTGTTCAATGGCGAAGTCACACTGGGCGATGAGTTTTCACCAGACGGTGCACGCCTGTGGGACAAAGAGACGCTGGATAAAATGGACAAAGACCGTTTCCGCCAGAGCCTCGGCGGCGTAGTCGAAGCCTATGAAGCCGTGGCGCAGCGACTGGGTGTAAAACTCGACTGAGTTTGTCTTTAGCGCACCTGGAAAGCAGAAAGAAAAAGGAGAGCCCCGGCTCTCCTTTTTTCATTTTGGTGTAAAGCTGGTGATTGCTCCCTCACACAACTAAAATCATGCCATCTGAAAAAATGACTGAGGGAATACAGCATGCGCTGGCAAGGGCGTCGCGAAAGCGACAATGTAGAGGACCGTCGCGATCAATCGTCCGGTTTAGGCGGCGGAGGCCGTCAGATTCGTCTGCCGCGCGGTAAAGGCGGTATCGTGCTGCTGATCGTGGTAGCTATCGCCGGTTATTACGGTTATGACCTGACCGCACTGCTGACCGGTGGCGAGGTCGCACCGACCAGTCAGCAGCAACAGCGCAGCGTCAGCGCCAATGATGACGAGGCCGCCAAATTCACTAAGGTGATTCTGGCGACCACGGAAGATACCTGGGGTAAATTGTTCAAACAGATGAACAAACAATATGTCCCACCGAAGCTGGTGATGTATCGCGGCGCAACCCGCACCGGCTGCGGTACCGGACAGTCTGTGATGGGACCGTTCTACTGTCCTGCCGACCAGACCGTCTACATCGACCTCTCTTTCTATGACGAGATGAAAACCAAACTCGGCGCGGACGGTGACTTTGCCCAGGGCTACGTTGTCGCGCATGAAGTGGGCCACCATGTGCAGAAGCTGCTGGGCATTGAACCGAAAGTGCGTGAAATGCAGCAGGGCGCGAGCCAGACCCAGGTCAATCAGCTTTCTGTGAAAATGGAACTGCAGGCAGACTGTTTTGCCGGTGTCTGGGGACACTATATGCAGCAGGAGAACATCCTTGAAGCCGGCGATCTGCAGGAAGCACTGAACGCCGCTGAGGCGATTGGTGATGACCGCCTGCAGCAGAAAGGCCAGGGCCGCGTGGTGCCGGACAGCTTTACCCACGGGACTTCTGAGCAGCGCTACACCTGGTTCAAGCGCGGATTCGATGGTGGCGATCCAGGACAGTGCAATACCTTCGCCAGCAACTGATGATCCCAACGCAGGTTATGCAGCAGGCCGGTGTGCGTCGTCTGGCAGTCATCAGCGGCGACCCGGCCTGGTGCGTGGATCGCGCTGCGGAATGGCGTGAAGCGTTGCCGGGTGACTGGCTGACGCTAAGCGCGGAGCCACTCTTCTCTGCTTCCTCTGAAGAGCCACTCCTGCATAAAACGCCAGGCGCGGTTCGCACGCTGCTTGGCCGTGAATTTCGTCATGCGATATTCGATGCCCGTCAGGGCTTTCATGCTGAGGCTTTCGCTGCGCTGGCTGGCACGCTGACCGCTGGTAGCTGGCTGCTGCTACTGGTACCGCCCTGGGAACAGTGGTCGCAACAGCCTGACACCGACAGCCTGCGCTGGGCGGATGTCGCTGAACCCATCCCAACACCTCATTTTGTTCACCACCTGCAACAGCTGATCCTGGCGGATGATCAGGTGCTACTGGCGCGGCAGCATCTGCCTTGCCGTTTTCCGGTGCAGCCCGACTGGCCGCAGTGGCATTGTCAGGCACCGCAACAGCAGCAGGCGATACTCAATCAGCTGATGACGCTGCCATCGGGTGTCGCCGTGCTGACCGCCGCCCGTGGACGGGGTAAATCGGCGCTGGCGGGGATGCTGGCACGATTGAATGGCCGATGTCTGGTCACCGCGCCGGCGAAAGCCTCAACGGAGGTGCTGGCCACCTTTGCTGGCGAGCGCTTTCATTTTATGGCGCCTGATGCGCTGCTGGCGCTGGAGACGTCACCCCAGGCGGACTGGCTGATTGTGGATGAAGCCGCGGCAATCCCGGCACCGCTGCTACGGGCGCTGGTCAGCCGCTATTCCCGCGTGTTACTCACCACCACTGTGCAGGGTTACGAAGGCAGCGGACGCGGCTTTATCCTTAAATTCTGCGCTGGCCTTACGGATGCACACTATTTCACGCTGGATGAGCCGCTGCGCTGGTCGCGTTTCGATCCGCTGGAGCAGTGGCTGAATCAGGCGCTGCTGTTTGACGATGCCAGCGCTGCTGCCCCCGATTCTCCCGTAACGCCGCATCGGGTTGAACGTCACGATTTCAGCACGCTGGAGGCTGCCTATCGTCTGCTGACCAGCGCGCACTACCGCACTTCGCCGCTTGATCTGCGCCGCCTGCTGGATGCGCCGGGTATGGCGTTGTGGCGGGCGGGAGAGGCACCTGCGTTACAGGGCGCGCTCTGGCTGGTGGAGGAGGGCGATCTTGAACCTGATCTGGCGCAGGCGGTCTGGGCGGGCACCCGGCGACCGCGCGGAAATCTGGTGGCACAGTCACTGGCAGCCCATGCCGGTCTGGCTGAAGCGGCAACCCTGCGCTCGCTACGGATTAGCCGCATAGCCGTGGCGGCAGAGAGCCGTCGGCAGGGAACCGGCCAGCAGCTTGTTGCGGCAGCGGCCAGTGCGGCTGCCGATCACGACTATCTCTCCGTCAGCTTCGGCTACACTGAATCACTCTGGGCGTTCTGGCACGCCTGTGGCTTTACCCTGGTACGGATTGGCAGTCAGCGTGAAGCCAGCAGCGGCTGCTACGCGGCGATGGCTATCCTGCCCTGTTCTGCTGCGGGCAGGGTATTAGCGCGCCGGGCGGCAGCACAGCTGGCACGTGACTGGCCGCTATTGCGCCAGCATATCGCGCTGGACCTGCAGTTTGATAAAGCCACAGACGACGGATTGACCGCGCAGGATATTCATCTGGCCGTTGGTTTTGCCTGGGCGCATCGGCCTCTGGAGGCGAGCCTTCCGGTATTGCAGCGTCTGGCAGAAGCCAGCATCGCGCCCGCCCCGTTGCTGGCCGCAGCCGTTGCCACACCCGATGCGCTAAGCGAGCTGGCCCGGCAGGCAGGCGTGAGCGGCCGCAAAGCGCTGATAGCGAAGCTGCGTCAGCAGGCGGCAACGGCACTCGAAAGCCTGGGTGTTGCTGCGGACTCGCTGCATCGTCCGGTGAAATAATTCGACCATCTGCCTCAAATTATCCTCATATCATTTTGCTCCACGCGGCGTAGAGTAAACACAGGAGGTCAACATGACACTGAAATATGTAATCGTTCAACAGCCTGCCACCACAGCGCAGCTGTTGCTGCTCTACCACGGCGTTGGCGATAATCCTGACTCAATGGGTGAGATTGGCAACTGGTTTGCCCGCACGTTTCCTGACGCGCTGGTGGTGTCCGTCGGTTCGCCGGGCACGGTTCGTCAGTGGTTTGGCGAAACCGATCTGCACGATCAGACGGTGCAGCAGCGGGTGGATGCGGCGATGCCGCAGTTTGTTGAGTCTGTGCGCCACTGGCAAAAAAAGAGCGGCGTGCGGCCCGAAGCGACAGCGCTAATCGGCTTTTCGCAGGGCGGCAGTATGGTGCTGGAAGGGGTTAAAGCGTATCCGAATCTGGCGGGCCGCGCAGTGGTGTTCAGCGGCCGGTTTATTACCCTGCCAGAGAAGGCCAGTACCCGCACCACGATTCACCTGATCCACGGGGATTATGATGAGCAGATCCCGCTGCACCATGCTCAGCAGGCGGAGCAGCGGCTGACCGCCTGCGGTGGCGACGTCACGTTGGATATCGTTGACGATCTGGCGCATGCCATCGATCACCACAGCATGGAACTGGCGCTGAATCATCTGCGTTATACGGTACCGAAACGCTATTTTGATGAGGCGTTAAGCGGCGCAAAACCCGGTGACGATGACGTTATTATGATGATGTAAAAAAGCCCCTGCATTGCAGGGGCTTTTTCATTTACTTCTTCTTCGGCCAGTTGTCGTCGTCATCCCATTTATCATTGAAATCACGATGCGGCGGCAGGTCCGGTTTGTTATCCATAAATTTTTTGTGATCGATGCGTTTCAGATCTTTATAAACGTTCATCAGCACGCCAACCATCAGCAGGATCACCAGGATCCACCAGTAATCTTTAATAAATTCCATTTGCTGCTCCTTAAAACCGCCGTCAGGCGATCAGTTGTTCCATGATGCGTTGGTACATCCGGCTCAGCATCTGCAGGTCAGAGGCTTTCACACACTCATTGATTTTATGAATGGTGGCATTCACCGGCCCCAGTTCCACCACCTGCGCGCCCATCCGGGCAATAAAGCGGCCATCGGAGGTTCCGCCTGTGGTCAGCAGCTGCGGCTTAATTTCATTATAGTGCGCTACAGCTTTCACGACGGCATCAACCAGCTTACCACGCGTGGTCAGGAAGGGCTGACCAGAGAGTTTCCACTCAATGGTGTAACGCAGCTGGTGACGATCCAGCAGGTCTGCGACCCGCTGGCGAATCATCTCATCGGTCAGTTCGGTGCTGAAGCGGAAATTAAACTGCACAAACAGTTCACCAGGTATCACGTTGTTGCTGCCGGTGCCCGCCTGGACGTTGGCGATTTGCATGCTGGTGGCCGGGAAGAACTCATTCCCCTGATCCCACTCTGTCGCGACCAGCTCAGTCAGCGCAGGCATCGCCCGGTGAACCGGGTTATCCGCCAGATGCGGATAGGCGACGTGACCCTGCACGCCATGTACCGTCAGATTGGCGGTAATTGAGCCACGGCGGCCATTTTTTACCACGTCACCGACCACCTCAGTGCTGGACGGCTCGCCGACCAGGCAATAGTCGAGCCGTTCCCGGCGCGCCATCAGTCGTTCAACCACTTTAACCGTACCGTTGGCACCGCTGGCCTCTTCATCAGAGGTAATCATAAAGGCGAGCCTCCCTCTGTGATTAGGGCGCACCGCAACAAAACGTTCGGCCGCCACCACCATGGCCGCCAGCGAGCCTTTCATGTCCGCCGCACCGCGGCCAAACAGCATGCCATCGCGGATGGTCGGTTCAAATGGCGGATTAATCCAGCGACTGGCATCACCAGGTGGCACTACATCGGTGTGACCGGCAAACGCCAGCGTTTCACCTTCGCCACGGGTGGCCCAGAAATTCAGGGTGTCGTCGATGTTCATCGTTTCAATCTTAAAGCCAATAGCTTCAAGACGGGCGATCAGCAGAGCCTGACATCCGGCATCATCGGGACTGAGAGAGGGGCGACGTATAAGCTGCTGCGTCAGCTCAATGACCGGGCAAAACATATTATGACTTCTCCTGGATAGCATTCTGATAGGTGGCTTCGCTGAAACCGGCGAGCAGGGAGCCATCCGGGGTGCGCAACAGTGGACGCTTAATCATGGCGGGATGCGCCAGCATCAACGCTTTGGCGCTGCTGGCATCGGTCACCGCTTCACGGTCAGCATCGGGCAGTTTACGCCATGTGGTGCCGCGGGTGTTAAGCAGGGCTTCATAGCCCAGCGCATCGATAAACGTCTGCAACAGGTCATCGCTCAGGCCATCGGCACGGTAGTCGTGAAAGTGATACTCAACGCCTGCGTCTGTTAAAAAGCGCCGGGCTTTTTTTATGGTGTCGCAATTTTTAATCCCGAACATCACCCACTGCGTGCTCATTGCCCGATCCTTATTGTCCTGTGAGAAGAGAAAGCTGAAAAAAGCAGCCAAAGCGCGAGTTTAGCATAGTGTGATCCGTTGCGGCATCTGTGCGGGCGCGGTAATCGTCCTCGATATCCTGAACGGCGTGTCACTGTTTCGCACCAGGTAAACGTTATCAATTTCGCAGTGAATTATTACCCTGATCATCAATGGATGCTTAAGAATTTCGCCATGCTGATAAAATAGTCTACCGCTGGGCTTATAAAAAATTATTTCTAATGGTGTTAATGGGTTGCTGAAATGTGCGTCAGCTTCCAGAATCAGCAACATTCATGTTTTTGTGAGGCTTGCCGATAGATATAACAGGTGTAAACGTATTCACCTGATTAAAAAAAGAGCGTAGTATTGCCAGCACAATAAGAGAGGGCATTATGATTGACACCGAAATGGGAACCTGGAAAGAATTTATCGAAGCGATGTTACGTAACAAGTAATACGCTAAGAGAAAAGCAGGACAATCCCGCTTGCTGGAATTCTTAACACACATAAATAAGGCGGTCACTGAAATCAGTGGCCGCTTTTTATTTGTCTCTAGTCGTGCGGCTTCTCTTTGAGCGGGAAGCGACGGCGGACCAGCACAAAGAACAGAGGCACAAAAAAGATCGCCAGCAGCGTGGCGGAGATCATTCCGCCCATCACACCGGTGCCCACCGCGTGCTGACTGCCTGAACCTGCGCCGCTGCTGATTGCCATTGGCAGAACCCCGAAGATAAAGGCCAGCGAGGTCATCAGAATCGGCCGCAGACGCTGACGCGACGCCGCCAGCGTTGACTCCACCAGCTCGCGTCCCCGGCTGTTAATCTCGTTAGCAAATTCCACAATCAGGATGGCGTTTTTGGCCGACAGACCGACCACCGTCAGCAGGCCAACCTGGAAGTAGACATCATTTTCTAGCCCGCGCATCCAGGTCGCAATCAGCGCGCCCACCACGCCGAGCGGCACCACCAGCATCACCGAGAACGGGATCGACCAGCTCTCATACAGCGCGGCCAGACAGAGGAACACCACCAGCAGCGAAATCACATAGAGCGCCGGTGCCTGCGAACCGGAGAGCCGCTCCTGATAAGAAGCACCGGTCCACTGGAACCCGACGCCCAGCGGCAGGGCATTCACCAGCTTTTCCATCTCATCCATCGCCGTACCGCTGCTGACGCCATTAGCCGCTTCGCCAACAATCTCCAGCGATGAATAGCCGTTATAGCGTTCAAGACGGGGCGAACCGGTTTCCCAGCGGCTGGTGGCAAAGGCGGAGAAGGGCACCATTTTGCCGCTGCTGTTGCGCACATACCATTTTTTGACGTCGTCTGGCAGCATGCGGAATTCGGCGGCGGCCTGCACATAGACCTTTTTCACCCGACCACGATCCAGGAAGTCGTTCACATAGGTGGAGCCCCAGGCCGTGGTCAGGGTGTCGTTAATGGTATCCAGCGATACGCCCAGCGCCTGGGCTTTACGGGCATCCACATCAATCTGCAGTTGCGGACTGTCATCCAGTCCGTTATGTCGTACGCGTGACAGCGACCTGTCGTTGCCTGCCATCTCCAGCAGCCTGTCGCGCATTGCCATCAGTTGAGTATGCCCGATACCGGCGTGATCCTGCAGTTCCATGTCAAAGCCGGAGCTGCTGCCCATACCGGTGATGGCAGGCGGACTGCTGGCAATCACCCGGCCCTCTGTAATTTTCTGAAATGCTTTCGTTGCGCGATCGATAATCGCGAACGAGGTGCGATCGGAACCGGGCCGCGCTTCCCAGTCTTTCAGCCGCACAAACAGACGTGCCACGTTCTGGCCATTGCCGCCCGGACCTGCGCCGATGGTGGAGAAAACCGACAGCACGTTGGCCTTCTCCTCGGTGAGATAATAATTTTCGACTTTCGCGACTACGCTGGCTGTCTGCTCAAGCGTTGCACCTGCCGGAAGCTGAACCTGCGTCAGAAATACACCGCGATCTTCCTGCGGCAGAAATGACGTCGGCAGACGCAGAAACAGGAACGCCATCAGACCGATAATACCGAGATAGAGCAGCAGCCAGCGACCTCCCGTCCGCAGGATGCCCGCGACGCCACGCTCGTAGCGGTCAGCGTTATGATTAAAGTGACGGTTGAACCAGCCGAAGAAGCCGCGCCGCTCATGCTCCTCGCCTGTTTTCGCCGGTTTTAGCAGCGTGGCACACAGTGCCGGCGTCAGGATCATCGCCACCAGCACTGACAGCACCATCGCCGAGACAATGGTGATGGAGAACTGACGGTAAATGGCGCCGACGGTACCGCCGAAAAATGCCATCGGCACAAACACCGCGGAGAGTACCAGCGCAATACCCACCAGCGCGCCCTGAATCTGGCCCATCGATTTTCGCGTCGCGGCGCGTGGCGAGAGCCCTTCTTCATGCATGATGCGTTCGACGTTTTCCACCACTACGATGGCATCATCCACCAGCAGGCCTATCGCCAGCACCATGGCAAACATGGTCAGGGTATTGATGCTGAACCCAAAGGCATAGAGCACGCTGAAGGTGCCGAACAGGACCACCGGCACGGCGATGGTCGGAATCAGGGTGGCGCGGAAGTTCTGCATAAACAGATACATCACGCCAAACACCAGCACGATCGCCTCCAGCAGCGTCTTCACCACATCGGTGATCGACGCTTTAACGAACGGTGAGGTTTCATAGGCGATTTTCGCTTCCAGGCCGTGCGGGAAGTAGTGCGACAGTTCTTCAATGCGCGCCCGCACCAGCTTGTCGGTGTTCATCTCATTGGCACCGGAGGCGAGCTTCACACCCAGACCTGACGCGGGCTGGCCGTTGTACCGGCTCAGATAATCATACTTCTCTGCCCCCAGCGCCACGGTGGCGACATCGCCCAGCGTCACCACAGAACCATCAGGATTGTTCTTCAGGGTGATGGCCCGGAACTGCTCGGGGGTCTGCAGCATCGACTGGGCGTTAACCGTGGCATTCAGCGCCTGTTTCTGCACCGATGGCAGGCCACCGACCTGACCCACAGCAACCTGGGTATTCTGCGACTGGATCGCACTAACGACATCGTCGGTAGTCAGCGCGTAGGCGATCAGTTTGTTGGGATCGAGCCAGATGCGCATCGCATATTGCGAACCGTAAGCATCAACCTGGCCGACGCCATCAATACGGCTCAGCGGGTCCTGAATATTACTGGCGACATAGTCTGAAATATCCTGCTTATCCATGCTGCCGTCGGTGGAGACGAAAGCCACCATCAGAATATTGCTGTCACCGGTCTTATTCACCGTCACGCCTTGAGACTGCACCGCCTGTGGCAATTTGCGCAGTGCGGACTGCAACTGGTTCTGAACCTGCTGGCGGGCTTCGTCGGGATTGGTCCCGGCAGTAAAGGTAAGGGTGATTTGAGCCTGACCGGTGTTGCTGCTGTTCGAGGACATGTACATCAGATTATCGATGCCGGTCATGTTCTGCTCGATCACCTGAGTAACGGTGTTTTCCAGCGTTTCGGCGGATGCGCCGGGATAATTAGCAGTGATACGCACATTGGGGGGAGCCAGATCGGGGTACTGCTCAACAGGCAGCGAAATAATCGAAAGTGTGCCACACAGGCACAGCAGAATCGCCAGCACCCAGGCAAAGATGGGGCGGTCGATAAAGAAATTCGACATTAAATCGACACTCCTCAGGACTTATTATTATCGGTCAGGCCCACCGGCAACGGGCGCACAGGCAGAAAAATCGGAGGGGCTTTGCCACGATTCTCCGCCGCCTTTCACTTTACGTGCGGCAGCGGGGGAAATCGTGGAGAAAATGAGGAGAAAATGTAAATTCGTTGGCTATTTGCGGCTTTCAAGCCACATCACGGTAGCGGCAACGCGCGAGCGGACATCCAGCTTACGCAGCAGGTTGCGGATATGCACTTTCACTGTCTCTTCAGAGATATGCAGAATGGCGGCGATCTCTTTGTTCGACAGGCCGCGTGCCACCTCCTGCAACACATCCCGCTCGCGATCAGTGAGCTGACGCAGGGGATCGGCGCTATGCTGACGATTGTCCAGATAACTGGCGACGCCCTCACTGAAGACTTTCTCGCCCCGCGATGCCTGCAGGATATGTCCCAGCAGGGTCTCCGGCTCGCTGTCTTTAAGCAGATAGCCATCGGCACCGGCATCTGCCATGGCGAAAATATCACTGCGGGCGTCGGAGACGGTCAGCACCAGAATGCGTGAGCTGATCCCTTCGTGGCGCAGTGCCTTCAGCGTATCCAGTCCGGACATGCCTTTCATATTCAGGTCGAGCAGAATGATGTCAGGTTCCTGACGGCGGGCTTCCGCCAGCGCTTCGGTGCCGTTGCTGGCCTCGGCGATGACGTCCAGCCGGGGATCCAGCGCCAGCAGCTGACGCACGCCCCGCCGCATCAGCGGGTGATCATCCACTATCATCAATGTTAATGCCGACTGTTGCATATTTTCTCCGTTTTATCGGTTCAGACTGCGGCGGGGCAGAGCCTGGTGCTTGCTGGTGCTTCCCCGTGCCTGGAATAGCCTGCTGTCTGCTGCCGATAGAGTGTGTTAATTAATTGAATGGTAAATTACGCCAGCTGCCGTGTCGGTTGTGGTGGAAAGCGCAGCTCCACCCGGGTACCCCGTTGCTGTGCATGAATAGTCAGGTTGCCACTCAGGCGCTGGGCGCGTTCAGCCATAATGGTCAGGCCGTAATGACCCGGCGGTTCGTCGGTGCTGTTGATGCCTGTGCCGTCATCCGTAATCGTCAGTAAGTGCTCACCTTGTTCACTGTGCTGATAATCTACGCGGATAACCTGCGCGCTGGCGTGACGAATCGCATTCAGCAGCGCCTCACGGGCGATCTGCAACACATGCACCTGCTGTTGCGCCTCCAGACTCTGCAGACCGGTCTGATAGGTAAACTGTATCTCTGCGCCACTCTTTTCCCGCAGTGAGGCGATCATCGCCTGCATCGCCGCCACCAGATCCGCCTGCTCAATGGTCAGACGGAAGGTGGTCAGCAGTTCACGCAGCTGGCGGTAGGCATCGGCCAGCGCCTGATCGAAGTCAGCGATAATGGCGTGGGCGGCGATGTCCTCTTTATCCACGGTGCGGCGTAACAGCGTCAGTTGAATGCGTAGAAAAGAGAGCGACTGCGCCAGTGAATCATGTAATTCCCGGGCGATAGTGGTGCGCTCTTCAATCAGCAGCATCTGTTGATACTGCTGCTGCGCCTGCCAGATCCAGAGCGCACGTCCCAGCATCGCCGCCAGACTGCGCATCATCTCATCCGGCCGGGAGGCGCCCGTCGTCTGCCAGCGTAGTTCACCCATCTGCTGCTCATCCTGCTGCAACGGCTGGCGTTGCCACTCCCCGGCTGCCTTTTCATCACCTGCATGGAACTGAAAATGGTCGCTGTCGAGCCGGATCGCCGTCAGCTTTTCGCGCGTCAGTACATTGCTCAGTACCGCTTCAAACAGCGCCGGATGCAGCGGGCTGGCGGTCAGCATCTGTGAGCTGTCATAAAGCAACGACAGCGTGCGATTTGCCTGGGTTAAATCTTCTGTTTTCTCGCGTACCGTGCTTTCCAGCAGCTGGTAGTGCGAATGCAGACGGGCCGCCATGCCGCTAAAGGCGTGCGACAGCACGCGCAGCTCATTCTGCTGCTCAACGTGCAGCGGCGGAAAAGCAAAATTGCCGCTCTCGACGTAGCGACTGGCCGTGACCAGCGCGTTCAGTGGCCGCACGACCTTCAGTCGGGTAAAGCGAATGGTCATCAGCGCCAGCGCCACAATCGCAATGACACCCACCAGGCTGCTGACGGCAACCAGATGCATTTTCAGTTCGGTATAGCGTTGCAGACCCAGAACAAAGCGATCGATTTCACCGACGTAAATCGGCACCTGCTGCTGATACGCCACGGTATCGCCCTGTTGTAACTGCTGCTGCAGGGCAGGCCAGGCGGCGCGCAGCCGCTGGTAGCGAACGCTTACTTCGCGCGGTACCCAGGGCCGATCCAGTTTTTGCAGCACCGGCGCATCCAGCGTTTGCTGATAGCGCGCCAGATGATGCGCCAGGTTTTGCGGCTGACGGCTGGCATCCCAGGCCATGCGATAACTCTGCATGCGCAGTGAACCCGCCAGATTGATCGCCTCTGCGTCGCGCTGACTGCTAAGCAGCGTGACTAAGGCCAGGCCGGTCGTGAGCAGCGACAGCAGGACAATGGCGCTGAGCGCCTGGGCGATGCTTTGAGTAACGGAACGTTTTACGATCACATGAATGGCCCTGTTCTGAGTGCGGGAATTATAAGAGCGCAGTAACGTAACGCAAATGATCCCGCTCCTGTTTATCGCACAGGACGTAACACATCGCACACAAAATGACCGCGACTGACATTTCCCAGGATGCGCTACCGTTTTACGGTTAAAAAAGGGACAGTTTTACATCGTCCCGATGTTGCTTTTCATTGCAGCGTTAATAATCCCTTCAGTCATCAGCTCAACCCCTCTCAGATTAAGGAGCATCCAATGAAAAAGCTGAATGCTGTACTGGCGGGTGCATTACTGTCTACAGCCTCATTAACGACTTTCGCCGCCGCGCCCGTCGACCACTCTCAGGCGCAGGGTATGCAGAGCATCGGTAGCGTGTCGGTCTCGGGCGTTCGCGGCTCACTGGACGATGCTAACCGTCAGTTGTCGCAAAAAGCGGAAGAAATGGGCGCCAGCCATTACCGTGTTATTGGTGTCGATAATCCAGGCGATTCCAGCCTGTGGAGCGGCACCGCAGAGATTTATCGCTAACCCAACCCGCCTGTTTCCATCCCTGTAGCTTTTACCGGCCTGAAAATGGCCGGTTTTTTTGTTTTTGTGCATCAGGATGGATTCTTACAAATCAGCCTGTGCATCTGCCCGGTATATTTTGCTTCGTTCTTGCAGAACGGGTAGGATTCATCGCCGTAAATTCCCGCGTTGCCCGGCACTCACTCACGGGCAAAGGCACAGAGGAAAATCCCCCAGTTTGCAGGACGTTACGTCCGCATTGGGGAGACGACGACTGATGGTCCGGACAAACAGGAATGCTATGAAATCTAAAAAGAAAACCCCAAGTGAGATGCGCGCTGCGAAACGCCGCTGGCTGAACTCTCACGATGCTGGCTACCAGAAAGCGATGGGTAACCGTCACGTGCAGATGATTGCGATTGGCGGTGCTATTGGCACCGGTTTGTTCCTGGGTGCAGGTGGCCGTTTGCAGGCTGCTGGCCCCGCCTTAGCCATCATCTATCTGGTGTGTGGCATCTTCTCCTTCTTCATTCTGCGTGCACTGGGCGAACTGGTTTTACACCGTCCCAGCAGTGGCAGTTTCGTCTCCTACGCCCGCGAATTCCTGGGTGAGAAAGCCTCCTACGTGGCGGGCTGGATGTACTTCGTTAACTGGGCAATGACCGGCATCGTCGACATTACTGCCGTTGCGCTTTACATGCATTACTGGGGCGCGTTTGGTGATGTGCCACAGTGGGTGTTCGCCCTGGGCGCGCTGGCGATTGTCGGCACGATGAACATGATCGGCGTTAAGTGGTTTGCTGAGATGGAGTTCTGGTTCGCGCTGGTGAAAGTGCTGGCGATTGTCATCTTCCTGGTCGTGGGCGTGGTGTTCCTTGGCACCGGCAAACCACTGGATGGCAACAGCACCGGCTTCCATCTGATCACCGATAACGGTGGTATGTTCCCGCACGGCTTACTGCCGGCGCTGGTGCTGATTCAGGGCGTGGTGTTCGCCTTTGCCTCTATCGAGCTGGTAGGTACGGCAGCCGGCGAATGTAAAGACCCGAAAACCATGCTGCCGAAAGCGATCAACAGTGTGATCTGGCGTATCGGCCTGTTCTACGTTGGCTCTGTGGTCCTGCTGGTGCTGCTGCTGCCATGGAACGCCTATCAGGCGGGTCAAAGTCCGTTTGTGACCTTCTTCTCTAAGCTGGGCGTGCCTTACGTGGGCAGCATCATGAACATCGTCGTTCTGAGCGCGGCGCTCTCCAGCCTGAACTCCGGCCTCTACTCGACCGGACGTATTCTGCGCTCTATGTCGATGGGCGGCTCTGCACCGAAATTCATGTCTAAGATGAACAGTCAGCAGGTGCCTTATGCCGGTATTCTGGTGACCATCGCCGTTTATGTGATTGGCGTAGTCCTTAACTACTATGTGCCTTCTCAGGTGTTTGAGATCGTACTGAACGTTGCCTCGCTGGGCATCATCTCTTCCTGGGCCTTTATCGTGGTTTGCCAGCTGCGTCTGCGCAAAGCGATTAAAGAAGGTAAGGCGGATGATGTCAGCTTCAAGCTGCCAGGTGCACCGTTTACCTCATGGCTGACGCTGCTGTTCCTGTTCAGCGTGTTAGTCCTGATGGCGTTTGACTACCCGAATGGGACTTACACCATCGCCTCCATTCCGCTGATTGCGTTGTTACTGGTGCTGGGATGGTTTGGCGTGCGTAAGCGTGTGCATGCCATAGCTGAGACCGAACAGGATCATCACGAAGAGGAACCTCAGCCGACCCGACTGGCTGACGACACCTCACACTAATAAGTTCTGTAGCGATCAGGCCAGCCTCCGGGCTGGCTTTTTTTTGGCCGGAAATCGACACTTCAGAGTGCGAATTAGGATAGTTTTCTCATCGGCTTACCCCTATGATGAACGACTCCCTTTATGCGGTAGCGGAGTCTTCATGTCGTTTAAGATCAATATCATCAAAGATAAACTCCTGTCTGAAAACTGGTTTGTGCTGCGTAACTACACCTATGACATCACCGATCGCCGTGGCGAGGTTATTCGCCATAAACGCGAAGTCTACGATCGCGGAAACGGGGCGACCATCCTGCTTTATAACCGTGAAAAGAACAGCGTCGTACTGACTCGCCAGTTCCGTATTGCTACTTACGTCAACGGTAACGACGGCGGCATGTTAATCGAAGCCTGTGCGGGACTGCTGGACAACGACTCCCCGGAAGATTGCATCCGCAAAGAGGCGATTGAAGAGACCGGGTATGCGGTGGGCGAGGTGGAAAAACTCTATGCCTGCTATATGTCGCCGGGCGGCGTAACCGAACTGATCCACTTTTTCGCGGCCGAATATAATGAATCGCTGCGTGACAACGCAGGCGGGGGTGTTGAAGATGAGTCAATCGACGTGCTGGAGCTGCGTTTCCCTGATGCACTGGCGATGGTTGCTGATGGCCGCATTCGCGACGGCAAAACCATTATGCTGCTACAGCATGCGCAGATTGCTGGCTGGCTGAAGCCATAGAAAAACGTGCTGTAAAACCTGTTGCCGCGCGACAGTGTTGAAAGGGGATGGGTGAGGCTTTATCCACTTTATGCACGATTTTTAAGCAGTTAACGGCGCTTTTTGCACAGGTTCACAGAATGCGGACCCTGGCAGACCCGTTGATGCGCTATCCTCTCCACTCTGGGTATTCGGGGATCGATCTTCTTAATGTCGTATTGGATGAAATCGCTGTGGCTGTTGCCGTCTCTGTGGGTTGCCTGTGTTCAGGCGGAACCGTTGCAAAAGTCATTCAACGACTGGCAAATCACCTGCAATAACGAAGCCTTTTGCGTGGCGCGCAATATTCCCGGCGACAAAGGGCTGGTGATGACGATTTCGCGTCATGCGGGCGTCAACGATCGTCCCTTGCTGCGAATCGATTACGGTAGTGCCTACAGCGGTGCGCTGCCTGGCGGTCCGCTTCAGGATAACCTGCTGCTCGACCAGCGCCGCCTGAAACCCGACCTCAAACACTGGACGGTAGAACCCCATCATCTCGCTACCAGCAACGCCATCGCCATTGATGAGTTCCTGGATCTGGTGATGGAGGCGAAAACCCTGCAGCTCACCTTTGATCCTGATGCGCTAATCTCGCTGCGCGGCATGAAAGCTGCCCTGTTGCTGATGGATGACACCCAGGGGCGGGTCAACAGCCTGAGCGCGTGGATCAAGCGTGGCGACCGTGCCAGCTGGGACGTTCCGCCGCCGCCTGCGCTGCCGCCCTTGCCACCTGCGGTTGCCCCGCCTGCGGCACTAACGCGAGATGAGACCAGCGGACTCATTGATTACGGAACCTGGCGGGTCAATACCGATTCCTGCTCACTTGATCCGCTACGCCGGGAAGTCAGCGTTGCACCCCTCACCGACCAGCGCGCGTTGCTGCTGGTGAGTTGTGAAATGGGGGCATATAACGTGATCGACCTGGCGTTTGAGGTGACGCGCAGCCAGCCTTACGTGGCGAGAGGCATCACCTTAACCCTGCCGTTTACACCGCCGGGTGCCAGTGATCGACAGCTTGAGCTGATTAACGCCGAGTATGATGCGGCCAGCGGCCAGCTTTACACCTTTGGTAAAGGACGGGGACTGGGTGACTGTGGCAGTGCGACACGCTGGCAGTTTGATGGCACACGTTTTGTGTTAGCAGAGTATGCAGAAGAGTCGACCTGTGACGCCTGGCACAGCAGTGATGACTGGCCAACCCTGTGGGTCAGCCAGTCTGACGGTAGCGTACAGCAGCGTTAGGGAATGGCCTGTACCATCATCGGTGAGCCAAGCTGGTTACCGACCAGTTCAGCCAGCATATTGTTCACGCCGTCGCTCATTGGCGTAAAGCGGGTCAGCGGCGAGCGCGTCACCACCACAAAAACCCCCACGTTATGCTGCGGCACCATCGCCATATAGGTGATGAACCCGCCGCCGCCACCGGTTTTCTGAATGATGCCAGGGCGACCATTTTTCGGTCCCATAAAGACCCAGCCCATGCCCAGCGCATCCGCTTTACCTGGCACGTCCATGCCTTCTACTTTGTTCAGCTGATCGCGACGATAAATCAGTGTCTGAAGCCGATCGATCTGTGGCGTGCGATGGTTAACTGAAGAGTTAAGGAACTGCTGCATCCAGCGGCCCATATCATCCGGCGTGGAGTACACACCGCCGCTGCCAATGGCCGCCAGGGTGTTATTGCACGGACTGGCTCCTTTTTCCGCCACCATCAGGCGTCCGCACTGCTCAGGCGATGGCGTAAAGGTGGTGTCTTTCATGCCGAGCGGACGGGTAATCAGCTGCTGAAACAGCGCCGGGTAGGGCGTACCAGCGGCGCGTGACAGCGCATCACTCAGCAGATCGTAGCCCAGATTGGAGTAGGCGGCACTGCTGCCTGGAGCCGCTTTAAGGTTTGCGCGCGCCAGCCACGCCCAGCGTTCGTTCTTCGTCGGCCAGACAAACACCGGACGCTGCGCTTTGCCGCCAGGCTGTTCGCGCGGCAGGCCGCTGGTGTGGGTCGAGAGATTAATCAGGCGAATCGGCTGTCCATTGTAAGTGGGCACACGTGCTCCCGGCGGCGCATATTTACTCAGGGGATCGTCGAGGCGAATCTTTCCGCGCTCAGCCATCTTCACCATCACTTCACTGGTCATCAGCTTACTCAGTGAGGCGATGCGAATCAGCGAATCTTTCTGCGGACGGATATTGTTACCGGGACGGGTTTCACCGAAGCTGGCGAACACCCGCTGATTGCCATCAATCGCCACCAGCGCCATGCCGGTTGCACCGCTGCCATAAAAGATATGCTCCGCATAGCGATCAACAATCTGAGAGGCCAGTAGCGGATCGGGCGCGACTTGCGCCATGCTTTTTAAAGGAAGCAGTGAAACCATCAGGGCCAGTAAATAGGGGGTGCGCATGTTCAACGGAAGTGGCTTCGCTATAAATATCGGAGGAAATCTGCCTTCACTCATGGGGAGACACCCGGTCGGCGAACCGCTTTATCCCGGCAGGAACAACAGCAGGTACAGACGGACAGTCAGTGCACAGGCAGCATTAAGTATGACGGCTCTATAGTAATGAGTTTGCGCAGGGCGGGAAGAGGGGAATAAAGATATTTTTCTGTTTCGGGCTATAGGATGAAATGGCCCTTCCCGGTAAACCGGGAAGGGCAGAGGCATTAAACGGGCTTGAGTAATGCTTCAGCGTGGCTGACGATATTCTCTACCGTAAAGCCAAACTCGGCGAACAGCTGACTGGCCGGGGCCGACTCACCAAAGGTCGTCATGCCGACAATCGCGCCATCCAGACCGACATACTTGAACCAGTAGTCAGCAATACCCGCTTCGACTGCCACACGCGCTTTCACGCCACTCGGCAGCACAGATTCGCGGTAAGCGGCATCCTGCGCATCGAACAGGTCAGTTGAAGGCAGTGAAACCACCCGCACCTTGTGACCGCCCGTAGTGAGCTTCTCTGCTGCACCCAGGGTGATCTCAATTTCTGAACCGGTCGCGATCAGAATCACGTCTGGTGTACCGTCGCAATCCTTCAGCACGTAGCCGCCGCGTTTGATATTTTCGATCTGCTCCGGGGTACGCTCCGGCTGCAGCAGATTCTGACGGGAGAGGATCAGCGCGGTCGGGCCGTGATGGCGCTCGACAGCGGCTTTCCACGCCACCGCGGTTTCAACCTGGTCACAAGGACGCCATACGCTCATGTTTGGCGTCAGACGCAGGCTGGCAATCTGCTCAACCGGCTGGTGCGTCGGACCGTCTTCGCCCAGACCGATGGAGTCATGGGTGTAGACCAGAATCTGACGTGCCTTCATTAATGCCGCCATACGCGCCGCGTTACGCGCATATTCGACAAACATCAGGAAGGTCGCAGTGTAAGGAACGAAACCGCCGTGGTGCGCGATACCGTTACCAATCGCCGTCATACCAAATTCACGCACGCCGTAGTGAATGTAGTTACCGGCTGGATCCTCTTTGATCGATTTGGAGCCTGACCAGATAGTAAGGTTACTTGGTGCCAGGTCAGCAGAACCGCCCAGGAATTCCGGCAGCATTTTGCCGTACGCTTCCAGCGAATTCTGTGATGCTTTACGGCTGGCGATTTTCTGCGGATTAGCCTGCAACTCCTGAATGAAACGGGTCGCTTCGGTTTCCCAGTTGGCAGGCATTTCGCCATTCATGCGGCGCTCATACTCTTTCGCCAGCTCTGGATGGGCTTCCTTATAAGCGGCAAATTTTGCATCCCAGGCTTTTTCACGTTCAGCACCCGCTGCTTTGGCATCCCACTGCTGATAGATGTCAGCCGGGATTTCAAATGCCGGATAGTTCCAGCCGAGCTGCTTACGGGTCAGGGCAACTTCGGCCTCACCCAGCGCCGCGCCGTGCGACTCTTCTTTACCAGCTTTGTTCGGGGAACCGAAACCGATAATGGTGCGGCAGATGATCAGTGAAGGCTTATCGGTGACGCTCTGCGCTTCCTTGATTGCCTGACGAATTGCATCGGCGTCATGCCCGTCGATGTCGCCAATCACATGCCAGTTATAGGACTCAAAGCGTTTGTGAGTGTCGTCGGTAAACCAGCCTTCGGTCTCGCCATCGATTGAAATACCGTTATGGTCGTAGAAGCCGATCAGTTTGCCAAGACCCAGGGTGCCCGCCAGTGAACAGACTTCGTGCGAGATCCCTTCCATCAGACAGCCATCGCCCATAAACACATAGGTGTGGTGATCGACGATTTCATGGTCCGGACGGTTAAACTGTGCGGCCAGCGTGCGTTCTGCAATCGCCAGACCTACGGCGTTTGCCAGTCCCTGACCCAGCGGGCCGGTGGTGGTTTCAACGCCAGGCGTGTAGCCGATTTCCGGGTGGCCCGGCGTTTTAGAGTGCAGCTGACGGAAATTTTTCAGCTCTTCAATCGGCAGGTCATAACCGCTGAGATGCAGCAGGCTATAAAGCAGCATCGAGCCGTGGCCGTTGGAAAGGATAAAGCGGTCACGATCAAGCCATGCGGGATTGGTCGGATTGTGCTGGAGGAAGTCGCGCCACAACACTTCGGCGATATCGGCCATACCCATCGGCGCACCGGGGTGGCCTGAATTTGCCTTCTGGACTGCATCCATGCTCAGTGCACGAATCGCGTTTGCCAACTCTCTGCGTGAGGACATAAAGTTCTCCCTTGTTATGCATCAGGGCGGGAAAGTCCCGCCCGACTAAAATGAAGACTACAGGCGTGCGGCAAGCACATCTTCCAGCTTCTGCTGGTCAACCGCGAACTGGCGGATGCCGTCTGAGAGTTTTTCAACTGCCATCGGATCCTGGTTATGTTCCCAGCGGAACTCCGCTTCAGAGAGCGGCGACGGCTGATGGAAACCTTCGGTAGATGGCTCCAGCTTGCGCTCCAGCGGCGCATCGCTGTTCTGCAATTCTTCCAGCAGGTTCGGAGACAGGGTCAGGCGATCGCAGCCGGCCAGTGCCACAATCTGCTCCACTTTACGGAAGCTGGCACCCATGATGACGGTGCTGTAACGGTGCTTTTTATAGTAATCGTAGATGCGACGTACAGATTTCACGCCAGGATCTTCATCCGCCACATAGGGTTCCATTGGCTTGCGTGAGTTGTACCAGTCGTAGATGCGGCCCACAAACGGGGAGATCAGGAACACGCCCGCTTCGGCACAGGCCCGCGCCTGGGCAAAGGAGAACAGCAGTGTCAGGTTGCACTTAATGCCATTTTTCTCCAGCTCTTCCGCCGCGCGGATGCCTTCCCAGGTCGAAGCCAGCTTGATCAGCACACGTGAGCGATCGATGCCGTGCTCTTCATACATGCGAATCAGTTTCTCTGCTTTGGTGACACACATGCCACGATCGAAGGAGAGGCGCGCATCCACTTCGGTCGAAACACGGCCCGGTATGCTCTTCAGGATTTCCATACCGAGGTTGATCGCCACTTTGTCGCTGGCGTTGATGATCTGTGTCTCTTTGCTGCCGCCCTGTTTTTTGGCGTACTCAATCGCGTCGTCCATCAGGTGTTTATACCCTTCTAGACCGGACGCTTTCAGAATGAGTGAGGGATTGGTGGTGGCGTCTTCCGGATGGTAATTACGAATCGATTCGATATCGCCACTGTCCGCCACCACTGTGGTGAACTGTTTTAGGGCTTCTAGCTGGTTCATCTCTAAACTCCTTGAAAAGAAAAATGAAAGCGAACAGGGAGCACCTCAGGCCTCGCAGCCGATCTGTGGCATGTTCTGCTACCGGTAACGCGAACCCATAACATTGCAACAGAGACTCTGTGATGGAAATGCGGTTTCTCTGATTGTTGCGCTGCGAGGCGGTGCGAAGGAGCCGTCATGCGGTATTTACCGTGGGATGCGCCATATTCCATCTATAAGCATAGCAGTCAGGCGGAATGACGCAGGCCACACTGTAGCAATCTGTGCCCTGTAAATAATCAGAGGCCAGCCAGGCGGGTGGTAAGCGCAGCGCGGGGTAAAGGCCCGCGCTGCAGCAGCAGAAGCAATCAGACGGGCAGGTTCAGCCAGTTCTTCACCGGCAGGAAATCGCGATAGAGGGCAGCTTCAGGCGAGTCAGGATCAGGCTGATAATCATATTCCCAGCGTACCAGCGGTGGCATCGACATCAGGATCGATTCTGTGCGACCACCGGTCTGCAGACCAAACAGGGTGCCGCGGTCCCACACCAGATTAAACTCCACATAGCGGCCTCGCCGGTAGAGCTGGAACTGGCGCTCACGATCGCCCCACGGGTGATCTTTACGGCGCGCCACAATCGGCCGATAGGCATCAATAAAGCCCCGGCCTACCGCCTGCATAAAGCTGAAGCTCTGCTCAAAGTCAGGCGTATTGAGATCGTCAAAAAACAGGCCGCCAATGCCGCGCTGCTCATCACGATGTTTCAGATAGAAATAGTCATCACACCATTTTTTATAGCGTGGATAGACATCCTCGCCAAAGGGCTGACAGATACTGGCTGCGGTCTGATGCCAGTGCAGCGCATCTTCTTCGAAACCATAAAAAGGGGTCAGGTCAAACCCGCCGCCAAACCACCAGACCGGATCGGCATCCGGTTTCTCGGCGATAAAGAAGCGCACGTTGGCGTGGCTGGTGGGTACATAGGGATTGTTTGGATGGATCACCAGTGACACGCCCATCGCTTCAAAGCTACGACCCGCCAGTTCTGGCCGGTGAGCGGTAGCCGATGCCGGCATCTGATCGCCATGTACATGCGAAAAGTTAACGCCCGCCTGCTCAAACACCGCGCCGTTGCGCAGGACGCGGCTCTGACCGCCGCCGCCGCCAGGGCGCTGCCAGCTATCTTCGGCAAACTGTGCGCCGCCATCTTCAGCTGCCAGCTGGTTACAAATCTCATCCTGCAAGGCGAGCAGGAATGCTTTTACGCGTGAAATATCAGCCATCTTTTCGCTTATTGTTGGTCAAAGTCTGACGCGATTATACGCAAAACCGCGCAGCTTGCATGAATGCGGCGCGTCGCCCGGCGTAAACACACGTCCCGAATCAGGCATTGCGGCGGTCAAACTCATCAAAGTAATTGACGATGCCGCTGGCAATCGCAGAGGCAATTTTCTGGCGAAACGCGGTAGTGCCGAGCAGCTGCTCTTCGCGCGGATTGGTAATAAAGGAGGTCTCGACCAGCACCGAGGGGATCGACGGTGACTTGAGCACCGCGAAGGCCGCCTGCTCGGTGTGCTGGCTGTGCAGATGGTGAACCGGACGGATCTGGTCCAGCACGTGTTTGCCCAGCGTCAGGCTGTTCTTGATCGTGTCGGTCTGCACCAGGTCGAACAGGATCTGCTGCAGATAGTGATCCTGCTGCTGCGCTTTCACGCCGCCCAGTTTGTCTGCATCATTCTCGCGCTGTGACAGGTAACGCGCCATTGAGCTGCTGGCACCCCGGTTAGAGAGCGCGAACACGGAGGCACCGCTGGCATCGGGGCTGGTAAAACCGTCGGCATGAATCGACATAAAGAGATCGGCGCCGTGCTGATGGGCAATCTCTACACGCTGATAGAGTGGAATAAAGTGGTCGCTGTCGCGGGTCAGGCGCACTTCAATGCGCGGATGGCTCTGCAACTGGCGCTGCACGTTGCCAGCGATCTCCAGCACGATATGTTTCTCTTCAGACCCTTCTTCGCCAACGGCTCCGGAATCGATGCCCCCATGGCCAGGGTCGATCATCACGATACGTTTACCGTTTTTCGCCGGTGGAGCCGGGCGAGTGTGATGGTTTGCCCCGGTAAGAGCCTTTTCTTTAGCCTGAACCGCGCGCGGCGATAAGATGGCGAGAGCCAGCCCGGAAAGCAGTAACTGGCGACGATGAATCAAACGTTTAAGCAGGTGCATGTACGGGTCCGGTAACAGAAATCTTGCCGGTGTTATAGCCTAAGCCTCTGTTCCCTGCGATCACAGAACCATTTCAGGGCATTACTTTGTATTGCAGGTCACGAACAGGAAATTTACGCTTTTTTATTTGTCGCCCGTCATGGAGGGTTGCGTGCAGCAGAGAATGCGTGATAATCAGCAAATTGTGCTTATTTGCAGGTAAAGAAGATGGAAATCCGCGCCTTCCGCCAGGAAGATTTTGAAGAAGTGATCACCTTATGGGAACGTTGCGATTTGTTACGGCCATGGAACGATCCGGAGCTGGATATCGAACGCAAAATGAATCACGACCCCGATCTCTTTCTGGTCGCTGAAGTGGGCGGTGTGGTCGTCGGTACGCTGATGGGCGGTTACGATGGTCATCGTGGCGCGGCGTATTACCTGGCGGTGCATCCTGACTATCAGGGACGCG
Source organism: Candidatus Pantoea rara (assembly GCF_051136265.1). Classification (NCBI taxonomy): domain Bacteria; kingdom Pseudomonadati; phylum Pseudomonadota; class Gammaproteobacteria; order Enterobacterales; family Erwiniaceae; genus Pantoea; species Candidatus Pantoea rara. The sequence goes on from NZ_CP194942.1 coordinate 1,154,551, forward strand.
GCTTTGCCAATGCGCTGATGAACCGTCTGGAAAAGAAGCTGATTGCACGCGGCTGTCCGAAACTGCATCTGATGATCCGCGAAGAGAACGATCAGGTGGTGGCATTCTATGAGAAGCTTGATTATGAGCCGGTTGATGCGCTGCTGTTTGGTAAACGTCTGATCGAAGATCGTGAATACTAATCCGTTGCCTGGTTATCAGCCGGATGAGTATGACGGCAGAGGGCAGCTACGGCTGCCGTTTCTTTTTTGGATGATCCTGTTACTTCAGTCGCGTACCTGGCTGCTGCTGGTGATGGCCGGGGCGTCGCGGCAGCAGGGCAACGATCTGCTGGCGCTGTTCTATCCGGATCGCCAGGCGTTCTGGGTCGGTCTGGCGCTGGGCTTACCCGCGCTGGCGGGCCTGCTGCTGACCGGTTATCGCACGCGCCTGCCGCGACTCTGGCACGCCTGGCGCAGCGTACTGGCGCTGTCGTTACTGATAAACCTGCTCTGGCAGGGCGGGCAGTTTGTGCAGGGGGATCTGCTCAGCTCACCGCTGCCTTTGCTGCTGACGCTGTTCGACCTGCTGGCGCTGATCTGGCTGCAATTCAATCGCCGCTGCCGCGACTGCTTTCTGCCCGAACATCATCTCAACTAAACTTTTTGTCGCTTTGCGACTCCAATCAGTTCCGCCTTTCCGGCATCGCATTTACAGGAGTTCTCATGAAAGCTGTTCGTTCGACGCTACTGATCGCCGCCGTTGCACTAAGCGGTTGTGCCAGTTCGGGTTCCGGCGCTGACAGCAGCCCGCAGGCAAGCTGGTGGAATCCGCTGACGTATCACTGGTCTTCGGCGCTGCCGTGGAACTGGTTCGGTTCGACACTGACCGCGACTGAACAGGGTGTGGGTGGGTTAACCGCCTCGACCGCTATGAAAGAGGACGCGATTAAGGACGGACTGAACGGCGACTATACCCTGCGTCAGGGCATGCGCAGCCAGAACGGCCAGGTGATTTCATTCTGGCAGGCGCTGAATGATGGCAAGGTTAAGCTGGTGATTTACGGGCAGTCACAGGTCGACCGTATTGAGGTCATGGACAGCGCGATTGCCAGCAGCGACGGCAGCAAAGTGGGTGATGCCTTCAGTAATAAGTTCAGCAAAGCCTTCGACAACTGCACCTTAGCCAGCGGCACCGACGCGCGGGACGTGGCGTGCCGTGCGCCTGGCAGTCAGCACCTGACCTATGTCTATCATGGCGACTGGCATGGGCCGGAAGGATTGATGCCTTCTGACGATACCCTGAAAAACTGGAAAATCAGCAGGATTGTCTGGCAGCGTTAAGCCTGCCTTATCAGCGGCCGCCCGTCAGGCGGCCGCTGAACCCCTAAAAATCCCTGGCAGCCCACGCGACAAGCGGTTCCTTATCCCCATCGGCTTTTGCTGATTTGTGCATAAACTCTCCTGACGTCTTATGCTTTTTTCGACTTTGAAATCATCAAACGATATATAAAACCGTTACTGGTTTTCACTGAGTTATAAATAAACTGGTGCCTCAGCGGGTGAGATCCGCATCAAACTTTTTCAGGGTGCCAAATGACATTACAAGCGATGAAAAAAATCGTGAGCGGTATCGCGTTGTCGCTGAGCATGGCCGGCGCAGCCAATGCCACTGAACTGCTTAATAGCTCTTACGATGTGTCGCGGGAGTTGTTTGTTGCCCTGAATGCTCCGTTTGTTAAACAGTGGGATGCCAGCCATCCTGCTGATCCCCTTACCATCAAAATGTCGCACGCTGGCTCATCGAAGCAGGCGCTGGCTATTCTGCAGGGACTGCGCGCGGATGTGGTGACCTATAATCAGGTTACGGATGTGCAGGTGCTGCATGACAAAGGCAACCTGATTGCCGCAGACTGGAAAAGCCGCCTGCCGAACAACAGCTCACCTTTCTACTCCACCATGGCGTTTCTGGTGCGCAAAGGAAATCCTAAGCAGATTCACGACTGGTCAGATCTGACCCGCAGCGATGTGAAGCTGATTTTCCCTAACCCAAAGACTTCCGGTAATGGCCGTTATACCTATCTGGCCGCCTGGGGCGCAGCCGACAAAGCCGATGGCGGCGATCAGGCCAAAACCCAGGCCTTTATGACTCAGTTCCTGAAAAACGTGGAAGTGTTTGATACCGGCGGCCGCGGCGCGACGACGACCTTTGCTGAGCGCGGGCTGGGAGACGTACTGATTAGCTTTGAGTCGGAAGTGAATAATATCCGCAATCAGTACGGCAAAGATGAGTATGAAGTCGTGGTGCCGAAAACCAATATTCTGGCGGAGTTTCCGGTGGCGTGGGTGGATAAGAACGTCGGCATCAATAAAACCGCTGAGGCGGCCAGTGCTTACCTGAACTATCTCTATACGCCCGAAGCACAGAACATTATTACGCACTACTACTACCGCGTGAACAACCCACAGCTGATGACAGCGCAGAAAGATCGCTTCCCGGAGACCCGCCTGTTCCGGGTTGAAGATGCCTTTGGCGGCTGGGATAAGGTGATGAAGACGCATTTCGTCAGCGGCGGTGAGCTCGATAAATTGTTAGCGGCGGGGCGCGGATAATGTTTGCAGCCAGCCAGAAACGTGTATTGCCCGGCTTTGGTCTTAGCCTTGGTACCAGCCTGCTCTTTACCTGCCTGATTCTGCTGCTGCCGATCAGTGCGGTGATTATGCAACTGTCGCAGATGACGCTGCAGCAGTACTGGGATGTGGTCACCAACCCGCAGCTGATAGCAGCCTATAAAGTGACGCTGCTCTCTGCCGGTGTCGCCTCTCTGTTTAATGCGGTGTTCGGCATGCTGATGGCATGGATACTGACCCGTTATCGCTTTCCGGGTCGGGCATTGCTGGATGGCCTGATGGATCTTCCTTTTGCATTGCCAACGGCTGTGGCGGGCCTGACTCTTGCCGGACTCTTTTCCGTCAATGGCTGGTACGGACAGTGGTTCGCCCATTTCGACATCAAAATTTCCTACACCTGGATAGGTATCGCCATTGCCATGGCCTTTACCAGTATTCCGTTTGTGGTGCGTACCGTCCAGCCAGTGCTGGAAGAGTTAGGTCCTGAGTATGAAGAGGCGGCCGAAACGCTGGGAGCCACGCCATGGCAGAGCTTCCGCCGCGTGGTGCTGCCGGAAGTGGCGCCTGCGCTGCTGGCCGGTACGGCGCTTTCTTTTACCCGCAGCCTGGGTGAGTTCGGTGCGGTGATCTTTATTGCCGGTAATATTGCCTGGAAAACGGAAGTCACCTCACTGATGATTTTTGTCCGGCTGCAGGAGTTCGACTATCCGGCGGCCAGCGCCATCGCCTCGGTGATCCTGGCGGCCTCGCTGATTCTGTTATTCGCGATTAATACACTACAAAGCCGCTTTGGCCGTCGTCTGGGAGGTCACTAATGGCTGAGGTTTCACAACTGAATCATGCGGCGCATCAGCCTGTGAACTGGGGCAAGTGGTTGCTGATTGGTATCGGCACGTTGATCTCGATTCTGTTGCTGGTGGTGCCGATGGCCTCTATCTTCTGGGAAGCGCTGAATCAGGGGCTGATTGTCGCTCTCCATAATCTGGCCGATCCTGACATGCTGCACGCCATCTGGCTGACAGTGATGGTGGCACTGATTACCGTACCGGTGAATCTGGTGTTCGGCACGCTGCTCGCCTGGCTGGTGACGCGCTTTACCTTTCCAGGTCGCCAGTTGCTGCTGACCCTGTTCGATATTCCTTTTGCTGTGTCGCCGGTAGTCGCCGGTCTGATGTATCTGCTGTTCTGGGGCGTGAATGGCCCGGCGGGCGGCTGGCTGGATGCACATAACATCCAGGTTATGTTTGCCTGGCCTGGCATGGTGCTGGCGACGGTGTTTGTGACCTGTCCTTTTGTGGTGCGCGAACTGGTCCCGGTCATGCTGAGTCAGGGCAGTCACGAAGATGAAGCGGCGGTGCTGTTAGGTGCGTCTGGCTGGCAAATGTTCCGTCGTGTGACGCTGCCAAACATTCGCTGGGCGCTGCTGTATGGCATCGTGCTGACTAATGCCCGTGCGATTGGTGAATTTGGTGCGGTCTCGGTGGTATCGGGATCGATTCGCGGTGAGACCTACACATTACCGCTTCAGGTTGAATTATTGCATCAGGACTACAACACCGTTGGCGCGTTTACCGCAGCTGCTCTGTTAACCCTGATGGCAATTGTGACACTGTTTCTGAAAAGCATTGTGCAGTGGCGTTTAGAGCAACAGCACAAACGCCTGCAACAGGAGGGAAATCATGAGCATTGAGATTAACAAGATCAACAAGTCCTTTGGTCGCACCTCGGTGCTGAACGATATCTCTCTGGATATTGCCTCGGGTGAAATGATGGCGCTGCTTGGCCCATCAGGCTCGGGTAAAACCACGCTGCTGCGTATTATCGCCGGGCTGGAGCATCAGAACAGCGGTCAGATCCGTTTTCATGGCAACGATGTAAGCCGCCTGCATGCGCGCGATCGTCAGGTTGGTTTCGTCTTCCAGCACTACGCGCTGTTCCGTCATATGACGGTGTTCGACAATATCGCCTTTGGCCTGACCGTGCTGCCGCGTCGTAAACGCCCTTCAACGGCGGAGATCAAACAGCGTGTTACCCGTCTGCTGGAGATGGTGCAGCTGTCCCATCTGGCGAATCGCTTCCCGGCACAGCTGTCGGGCGGCCAGAAACAGCGTGTGGCGCTGGCGCGTGCACTAGCGGTTGAACCACAAATTCTGCTGCTGGATGAACCTTTTGGCGCGCTGGATGCGCAGGTGCGTAAAGAGCTGCGTCGCTGGCTGCGTCAGTTGCATGAAGAGATTAAATTCACCAGCGTGTTCGTGACCCACGACCAGGAAGAGGCGATGGAAGTCGCGGATCGCGTTGTGGTGATGAGCCAGGGCAACATCGAACAGGTCGGCACGCCAGATGATGTATGGCGCGATCCGGCAACCCGCTTTGTGCTGAAGTTTTTGGGTGAAGTGAATCGCTTTGATGGTGACATTCAGGGATCGCAGTTCCACGTTGGCGCGCATCACTGGCCGCTGGGTTATACCTCGGCACATCAGGGCGCGGTTGAACTGTTCCTGCGTCCGTGGGAAATCGACGTTTCACGCCGCAGCAGTCTGGAAACGCCGCTGCCGGTTCAGGTGCTGGAAGTCAGCCCGCGTGGTCATTTCTGGCAGCTGGTGGTTCAGCCCGCTGGCTGGCAGAGCGAGCCAGTTTCGGTGGTGTTTGAAGGTGAGCAGACGGCCCCGATTCGCGGCGAACGCCTGTTCGTTGGCCTGCAGCAGGCGCGCCTCTATAAAGGCGATACACCGCTGCGCCCGGTTGCCTTTGCACAGAGCGCCTGATATTTTCTCATCAACAGCGGGCGGGAGTGTGACTCCCGCCTTTTTTTCGCCTCTCGTTTGTAACAGGCCAGGAAGCAGACCGTGACGACTCTTGAAAATACCATCGGCAATACTCCGCTGATTAAGTTGCAGCGCCTGACGCCTGCCAACGGCAGTGAGGTCTGGCTCAAGCTGGAAGGCAATAATCCGGCGGGCTCGGTAAAAGATCGCGCGGCCTGGTCGATGATTAATCAGGCAGAGCTGCGTGGTGATATTTCGCCCGGCGATCAGTTGATTGAAGCCACCAGTGGCAACACCGGTATTGCACTGGCGATGATCGCGGCGATGAAAGGCTATCGTCTTCGCCTGCTGATGCCGGATAACATGAGTCAGGAGCGGCAGGACGCGATGCGGGCTTACGGCGCGGAGCTGATTCTGGTGCCGCGAGAGCAGGGCATGGAAGGGGCGCGCGATCTGGCGCAGGCGATGGCGGCGCGTGGTGAAGGCCGGGTGCTGGATCAGTTCAATAATCCCGATAACCCGCTGGGTCACTATCAAACAACCGGGCCAGAGTTGTGGCAGCAGTCGAATCAGCGCATGACCCATTTTGTCTCCAGCATGGGCACCACTGGCACCATCACCGGCGTGGGGCGTTACCTGAAAGAGCACAATACGGGCGTGAAAGTGATCGGTTTACAGCCGAGTGAAGGCAGCAGCATTCCCGGTATTCGTCGCTGGCCGCTGGCCTATCTGCCGGGGATCTACCGGCCCGATCTGGTGGATGATGTGATGGATATGACGCAGAAAGAAGCCGAAGAGACCATGCGGGCGCTGGCTCGCCGTGAAGGCATTTTCTGTGGCGTCAGTTCAGGTGGCGCGGTAGCGGGCGCGCTGCGTATTGCACAGGCAAATCCGGGCAGCGTGGTGGTAGCGATCGCCTGCGATCGCGGCGATCGTTATCTCTCGACCGGACTCTATCACCAGTAACCTCTGCGGATACAGAAATCAGGCCTGTGCGCGCGTTTGCTGCCCACAGGCCTTTTTTTCAGCCAGGATTCCACGCGCCGGATAGGCTGAATCTGTAAGGATCACGTAAATCAGGCTGCGCGAATGCCCGGCACAGGACAAAATAGCGCCAATTCTGTTGAGAGATAACCATGAAAATTTTGCTTGTTGATGATGATGTCGAATTAGGCACGATGCTAAGCCAGTACCTGATTGCCGAAGGATTTGATGCACAGCTGGTTCTGACCGGCAGCGCCGGCATTCAGGGCGCGCTGTCGGGAGAATTCACTGCCATGATTCTGGACATCATGCTGCCCGACATGAGCGGCATCGATGTATTACGTCAGGTGCGTCAGAACAGCCGGATACCGGTGATTATGCTGACGGCTAAAGGCGATAACATCGATCGCGTTATTGGTCTGGAGATGGGCGCGGATGACTATATGCCTAAGCCCTGTTATCCGCGCGAGCTGGTGGCCCGCCTGCGTGCGGTATTGCGTCGTTTCGAAGAACAGGTGCCGCAGCCAGGCACCAAAGAGCCGCTGCGCTGGGGGGATCTGACACTGAATCCTGCCACACGTATAAGCGAATGGCAGGGGCGAGCCTTCGATCTGACTGCATCAGAATTTAATCTGCTGGATTTGCTGCTGCGTGCGCCAGACAGAGTGGTTTCGAAAGATGAGCTTTCTGAAAAGGGGCTGGGACGTCCGCGTGAAGCCTATGACCGCAGTGTCGATGTGCATATCAGTAACATCCGTCAGAAGCTCAGCGCGTTAACTGCTGACACTATCAACATCGAAACCGTCCGCAGTATCGGTTACCGCATTCGATGAGGCAGAGTTACCGTGGACGCATGTTCTGGAAGATCTTTATTGGCTTCTGGGTCGTTTTTGTCATCATGAGCCAGCTCATCTGGCTTGGCTTCACGCTCTCCGGTAAGCGGCACGAACCGCCGGAAATCCTGGCTATCCGTCGTATTGTGGATCTGCAGATGACTTCTGCCGCGTCGGTGCTGGAACGGGCCGGACCTGATGCGCTGAATGCGATGCTGTCGGACTGGGATAGCAGCGATCGGCAATTTTTCCACGTGACGCAGCAGACAGAATCAACACAATCACAAAACAGCGGCAATCTGGATTACGTGGGGCGCCTTCCTGAAGAGGTGGTGCGCTGGGTTCGCGGTGCCGATGGCAAAGAGTATCAGCTGCGCTACGACCTGGATGGCATGCGTAAAGACAGCACACATGACATGATGCGGCGCAAATTTCTGAATATTCCCGAGCCGATGTTTATCTTCGCCGGTTCGGTGGGCTTGCTCTTCAGTCTGCTGCTGGCCTGGAATCTGACGCGCCCCATGCGTCAGCTGCGGGAAGGATTTTCACGGGTGGCTGAGGGCGATTTAAGCGTACGGCTGTTCCCGATTATGCGTAAGCGCCACGACGAAATCTCAAACGTGGCAGAAGCCTTCGATGCCATGGTCGAGCGGCTTGATACGCTGGTGCGTGCCCGTGAAGAGCTGCTGCACGATATCTCACATGAGCTTCGTTCACCGCTGGCACGACTGCAACTGGCGACCGGTCTGGCCAGGCAGACGCCAGAAAGTGTAAACAGTTCGCTTGACCGCATTGATGAAGAGGCGCGGCGGCTGGACAAGATGATCGGCGAACTGCTGACGCTGTCGCGAGCTGAGCATGAAAGCATGCCGGATGAGCAATATTTTGATCTGACGGGTTTGCTGCAGGCGGTTATTACCGATGTCCGTTATGAAGCGCAGATTCCTGGCGTGCAGGTAGAGTTGCAGGTCGATAATGAGGCCGATTATACCGTCCGGGGCAACGCAGAGCTGATACGGCGCGGCGTCGAGAACGTGCTACGTAACGCGCTGCGCTTCTCCCTGCCAGGCCAGCGTATTGAGGTCGATTTACGTGCAGAGCAGCAGTGGCTGGCGATCCAGGTGCGCGATCAGGGGCCAGGCGTCGATGAGGAGAAACTCTCCAGCATTTTCGATCCGTTTGTGCGGGTGAATTCGCCGCTGATGGGCAAAGGCTATGGTCTGGGGCTGGCTATCGTGCGCAAGGTGGTGCTGGCACATCATGGTGAAGTTGAGGCTCGTAACCGGCCTGAAGGCGGACTGGAGCTGACGCTGCGTCTGCCACACTGGCAGCCCTGAAAACGGATGCCCCAGAAACGATAACGGCACCCGTGGGTGCCGTTATGTTATGAACGAATGCTTACTTTTTGATGCGAATCACCGGCGTTTCGCCGACGGTGACCTGGCCAGACAGCTTAATCAATTCCTTGATTTCATCCATGTTGGAGATGACAACCGGTGTCAGGGTTGATTTCGCTTTCTCTTCCAGCAACGGCAGATCGAACTCGATAACCACGTCGCCTTTTTTGACCTTCTGGCCTTCTTCAGCGATGCGTTTGAAGCCTTCACCTTTCAGTTCAACCGTATCGATACCGAAATGGACGAACAGCTCAATGCCGTTGTCTGATTCGATCGAAAAAGCGTGATTAGTTTCAAAAATCTTGCCGATAGTGCCATCCACAGGCGCAACCATTTTGTTGCCGCTGGGTTTGATCGCAATACCGTCGCCCACGATTTTCTCTGCAAACACCACATCTGGTACGTCTTCAATGTTCACGATTTCGCCTGACAGAGGCGCTACGATGTCAATTGTCCCAGCGCTATCCGTTTTTTCGCCAAAAAGTTTAGAAAACAAACCCATGATCTTCTCCTAAGCAGTAATTTGGGGCCAGCATCATGCAGATTAGCAGAGCGTCTTTTCCTTAATGAACTTGTTGACCAGGTTCATTAACTCATCCGCAGTAGGTTGAGCCAGTGCCTGCTCTGCCAATGCCTTCGCATCTTCAAAATTAGTATTACGAATGATTTTCTTGATGCCAGGGATAGAAATGGCACTCATGCTGAACTCGTCCAGCCCCATTCCCAGTAACAGTAGTGTAGCACGTTCATCACCTGCCAGCTCACCACACATGCCGGTCCATTTACCTTCAGCGTGAGATGCATCAATGACTTGCTTGATTAAGTTAAGCACAGACGGCGACATTGGGTTGTACAGGTGCGAGATCAAATCATTACCACGATCGACCGCCAGAGTATACTGCGTCAGATCGTTTGTCCCAATACTGAAGAAGTCGACTTCTTTCGCCAGATGATGCGCAATCACAGCTGAAGCCGGGGTTTCCACCATAATGCCGACTTCGATGCTCTCATCAAAGGCTTTACCTTCTTCGCGCAACTGCGCTTTCAGCAGTTCAAGTTCCGCTTTCAGGCTGCGGACTTCTTCAACCGAAATAATCATCGGGAACATAATGCGCAGTTTACCGAAGGAGGAGGCGCGCAGGATGGCACGCAGCTGCGCATGCAGAATCTCTTTGCGGTCCATGGCGATACGGATCGCGCGCCAGCCGAGGAACGGGTTCTCTTCTTTCGGCAGGTTCATGTAAGGCAGATCTTTGTCACCGCCGATGTCCATGGTACGCACGATAACGGCCTGTGAACCCATCGCTTCAGCCACGGCTTTGTACGCCTGGAACTGCTCTTCTTCACTCGGCAGAGAGTCACGGTCCATGAACAGGAATTCGGTACGGTAGAGGCCAACGCCTTCGGCACCGTTACGCTCAGCACCGGCGATATCGCGCACGGTACCAATGTTGGCGCAGACTTCAACCTGATGACCATCCAGCGTGACGGCTGGCAGATCTTTCAGCTTGGCTAATTCGTGTTTTTCCGACAGATACTGGTTCTGTACGGCTTTCAGCTCTTCCTGAATCGCTTCTGAGGGATTGACGTGAATCGCATTATTAACGCCGTCAAGGATCAGGAAATCGCCGTTTTTAACCGTGACGGTCACATTGCCGGTTCCGACAATAGCTGGAATCTCCAGTGAGCGCGCCATGATTGAGGTATGTGAGGTACGGCCACCCAGATCGGTGATAAAGCCCAGCACCTTTTTCAGATTCAGCTGTGCAGTTTCTGACGGCGTTAAATCTTTGGCCACCAGAATGGATTCGTCCGGAATAGCGCTCAGGTCAACGATGTGCAGACCGAGGATGTTTTGCAGCAAACGCTTACCGATGTCGCGCACGTCAGCCGCACGCTCTTTCAGATATTCGTCATCTAACTCTTCCAGGGCTTTTGCCTGGCCATCGATGACAGAATAAGCAGCAGCATCGGCAGAAGCGTGATCTTTTTTAATCAGATCGATGATTTCCTGCTCCAGCTCTTCATCTTCCAGCAACATAATGTGGCCTTCGAAGATGGCTGCTTTCTCTTCACCGAGGGTTTCACCCGCTTTGACGCGAATCGCTTCCAGTTGTAATGCCGCTTTGCTACGGCCATCGAGGAAGCGCTGTACTTCCTGCTCAACCTGGTCATCAGAAATTTTCTTACGGTTGATGACGATCTCGTCTTCTTTCAGCAGCAGTGCTTTGCCGAAAGCGATACCTGGTGATGCTAAAATGCCTGAAATCATAACGCTACCTTTTAATCACGATGGCTGATGGGACTCTATGCGGTGCCATTGTCGCGGGACACGTACTCTACGAAAGCAATAACGCGGACAGGTTGTCCGCGATCAAGATGTTTGCACTCAATGGCGCAGAGGAGTCGATTGGCTGGCGAGCTGAGCGGAGATTACTCCAGTTCAGCCATCAGTTTGACCAGATGCTCAACTGCTTTCTGCTCGTCTTCACCTTCCGCAGAAAGGGTCACAACCGTTCCCTGGGTTAAACCCAGTGTCTGCAGCTTGAACAGGCTTTTCGCGCTCGCTGATTTACCGTTTGAGGTCACGGTAATTTCTGACTGGAACGCTTTGGCTTCTTTTACGAATTGCGCAGCTGGGCGAGTATGCAGACCGTTTGGTGCAGTAATGGTAACTTCTTGCTGGAACATTCTATTTCCCCAACGTTATCAGGATGAGTGTTATGGATCTAAAGTCTAGCCTGGAGCCTTCACTTTAGCCTGTGTAGGTGCGCGGGTATAGCTTCATGCTGACCAAAGACGCGCATGCGTCAAATCTACAATCCGTTGCGTCTCAAAACCGATTCTACACGTCACCGGTTAATTATGCCGTGATTCGCCGTTTCACTGAATCTGTAAATCGATTCAGCTTGATCCACTTCAAGCGCGGATTAATTTCAGGCATCGAAATAATTGGCAGTCTGAATACCAGATCGGTATCACTGAAATCAATCTGCCGGGTGATGAAAGTGAGATCTGCACCACAAAAAAGCACCCGGTCGGGTGCTTTTTTCTCCATTTTCAGACTATCCGCTTCTGCTACTGGAGCTCTTTTTCAGTGAAGAGATCGGCGAACAACGCGGTACTCAGATAGCGTTCGCCAGAGGAGGGCAGAATCACCACAATGTTCTTGTTGGCGAAGGTTTCATCTTCCTGCAGCTTCAGTGCTGCGGCTACGGCAGCACCGGATGAGATGCCGGCCAGAATACCTTCCTCTTCCATCAGCCTGCGTGCCGTACTGATCGCTTCTTCGTTGGTGATAGCCACCACGCGGTCAACCAGATTCAGCTCCAGGTTACCCGGAATGAAACCTGCACCGATACCCTGGATTTTATGTGGGCCAGGTTTGATCTCTTCACCGGCCATTGCCTGAGCAATGACGGGTGAATCGGTCGGCTCAACCGCGACCGTAATCAGATCTTTCTTGCCTTTGGTGTTCTTGATGTAGCGGCTCACACCAGTCAGTGTCCCGCCAGTGCCGACACCGGCAATAAAGACATCCACTTCACCATCGGTATCTTCCCAGATTTCCGGGCCGGTCGTCTTTTCGTGGATTTCCGGGTTAGCCGGGTTGCTGAACTGCTGCAACAGCACATATTTGTCCGGATCGCTGGCGACAATCTCTTCCGCTTTGCCAATGGCACCTTTCATGCCTTTGGCGCCTTCAGTCAGTATCAGCCTGGCGCCCAGCGCTTTCAGCAATTTACGGCGTTCCACTGACATGGTTTCCGGCATGGTCAGCGTGAGTTTATAACCGCGCGCAGCGGCAACGTAGGCCAGGGCAATACCGGTGTTACCGCTGGTCGGTTCAACCAACTCAATGCCTGGTTTCAGAATACCGCGTTTCTCAGCGTCCCAAATCATATTGGCACCGATACGGCATTTAATGCTGAAGCTCGGGTTACGGGATTCAACTTTCGCAAGAATGCGGCCGTTACCGATGCGGTTCAGTCGAACCAGCGGCGTATGACCAATTGTCAAAGAGTTGTCTTCATAGATCTTACTCATAGCCTGCCCTTAACTGTATGAATTATTGGGAACCCTATGAGCATACCTGTTCTGCCTGGGGGCGGAAGGAAAGAAATCGTATATCTATATGTCCCCTGGCAATAAGCCCTGCTAAAAAGAGCATAAGGCGCGCGGGTCAGTTTAACGCACCTCACGGCGGGCAAGTTGTGGTCGGTAGCGATCGACCCACATGGCGGTGGCACCGCAGACGGCAACAGGCATGATCACCAGGTTCAGAATCGGAATCATAGTAAACAGGCTGGTTAGCGCGCCAAACTGCATATTGGCCGTTTTATGCCGACGCAGGGCGTTACGCATCTGTTGAAACGGCACTTTGTGGTTATCGAAAGGATAGTCGCAATACTGAATGGATAACATCCATGCACTGAACAGGAACCACAACACCGGTGCAACCGTCTGACCAAAACCAGGAATGAAGTAGAGCAGCAGCAGTCCCAGCGCGCGAGGCAGGTAGTAGCCCAGTTTTTGCATTTCGCGTTTCATAATGCGCGGCACATCTTTGATCATTCCCGCCCAGCCACTGTCAGGCAGAGGCTTACCGGTCAGGCGGCCTTCAAGTTGCTCGGCCAGCAGGCCACAAAAAGGGGCGGCAATGAGGTTTGCCAGCGTCGAAAAGAAGTAACTAAAGACCAGCACAATCGCAATCACCGACAGCGGCCATAACAGATAGCTCAGCCACTGCAGCCACTCCGGAACATGTGCCATCAGGCGTGGGATCCAGTCACCGAGACGGAAGAAAAGCCAGACGAATGCGCCGCCCAGCATGATGATGTTGATCAGCAGTGGCATTACGACAAAGCGGCGAATGCCAGGAAGACGAACCAGTTTCCAGCCCTGGCTAAAGTAGTGCATGCCGTTAAAATTTGAGACGGAATTCTCAAGGGCCATAAAGCCAATTCTCCTGAAGGTGTTAGGGCGCGCTCACTATAACCTGGCTTTTTCTCCAGGCCAGGTGCTGTTTGAGTAAAAAAACAGCGAAAAAGCGTGGGTTGTCTATCTTATTTGTCAGAAAATACTGCACAGACTTGCACTTGTGTAGCAGGGCAAATACAGTTAGAGGATAAAGTTTGCCGCGGTGGCAAGGTATTGGAACAACAGAGAATACAATGATGCAGGATTTGCGTCTGATATTAATCGTTGTTGGCGCGATCGCCATTATAGCGCTCCTTCTTCACGGGCTGTGGACCAGCCGTAAAGAGCGTTCGTCAGTGTTCCGCGATCGCCCGCACAAACGTCTAAAACAACGTGATGAACATGATGAGCAGGACCTGATTGACGACGAAGATGACGGCGTCGGCGAGGTTCGTGTTCGTTCTGAGCGCAACGTCCATCAGGAACCGCGTTTCGATGAGATCCGCGAGCCACAGCCAGAAGCGCCGCGTAAGCAAGCGCCTGCTGAGCCTGTGCGTCAGCCTGCGCCACGACCCGCACCGCAGCCCGAAACTGAAAGCGATCCGCTTTTCAACACGGCGCCGAAGTCTGCTCCGCAACCGCGCCCTGAACCGGCTCGTCAGCAGCCTGCACCGACTTTTGTCGCGCCGCCCGTCCAGGCCGACCCGCTGCTGGATCTCGATCCACTTGAATCTGTACAGCCGGCACCACAGTACCAGGCCGAACCTGAGCCACAGCCTGAAGTGTCATCGGCTCCTGTACCAGAACAGCCTGCTGCTAAAGCGCCAGCGGAAAAACCGAAGGAAGCGGTACTGGTGTTACATGTTGCCGCACATTCGGGCGGTGAACTGAACGGTGAGGCATTGCTGCAGGGTATTCTGCAGGCGGGCTTCCAGTTTGGTGAAATGAACATTTTCCATCGCCATCTTAGTCCTGCTGGCAGTGGTCCGGTCCTGTTCAGTCTGGCTAATATGGTTAAGCCAGGCTCGTTCAACCCTGACCTGATGACTGATTTCAGCACGCCTGGCATCTCAATCTTTATGATGGTGCCTTCGTATGGTGATGCGAATCAGAACTTCAAATTGATGCTGCAATCGGCACAACGTATCGCTGATGATGTTGGCGGCGTGGTGTTGGATGATGAGCGTCGCATGATGACGCCACAGAAGCTGGAAACCTACAAAGCGCGTATCCGCGATGTGGTTGGCGTCTGAGATCTGCGCTAACCGCTATCTGAATTGTTAAAACAAACCCCCGCCTGTCGGGGGTTTTTTATCTGATGGGGCTTTATGAAATCCGTCCAGGATCACATCACCGAACTGCGCACCACGTTGCGCCATCATGAATATCTCTATCATGTCATGGATGCGCCGGAAGTGCCGGATGCCGAATACGATCGCCTGATGCGCGAACTGCGCCAGTTGGAAGAGGAACACCCCGACCTTATCACCCCGGACTCGCCGACACAGCGCGTGGGCGCTGCGCCGTTGACGGTGTTTGAGCAGGTGCGCCATGAAGTCCCCATGCTGTCGCTGGATAACGCCTTTGACGAAGCCACATTTTTGGCCTTTAACAAGCGGGTGCAGGATCGACTTAAAAGTAGTGAAGACATTACCTACTGCTGCGAGCTCAAGCTTGATGGCGCTGCGGTCAGCCTGATGTATGAAAATGGCCTGCTGGTTCAGGCGGCAACGCGCGGTGACGGGACGACTGGCGAGAACATTACCGCCAACGTCCGTACCATTCGCGCGATCCCGTTGCGGCTGAAAGGCGACAACATCCCGGCCCGGCTGGAAGTGCGCGGCGAAGTGTTTATGACGCAGCGCGGCTTTGAAAAGCTGAATGACGAAGCGCGTCGGACAGACGGCAAAGTTTTTGCTAACCCGCGTAACGCAGCAGCAGGCTCTTTGCGCCAGCTTGATCCGCGCATTACTGCCAAACGTCCGCTGACCTTCTTCTGCTACGGATTTGGCCTGCTGGAAGGCGGTGAGATGCCGCACAGTCACATGGGGCGTCTGCAACAGTTTAAAGCCTGGGGTCTGCCGGTCAGCGACCGCATTAAACTGGTGCAAAACGCGGAAGAAGCTCTGGCCTTCTACCGTGATATTGAGCAACAGCGTCCGAAACTGGGTTTTGATATTGATGGTGTCGTGATCAAGGTCGATTCACAGGCTCTGCAGGAGAAACTGGGCTTTGTAGCTCGCGCCCCGCGCTGGGCGATTGCCTTTAAATTTCCGGCACAGGAACAGCTGACCTGGGTACGTGACGTCGAATTTCAGGTTGGACGTACGGGCGCCATCACGCCGGTGGCGCGCCTTGAGCCGGTACAGGTCGCGGGCGTTATCGTCAGTAATGCCACACTGCATAATGCGGATGAAATCGCACGGCTGGGTCTGCGTATCGGGGATCGGGTCGTCATTCGCCGCGCCGGTGATGTGATCCCGCAGGTGGTGAATGTGGTGATCGCTGAGCGCCCTGAAGAGACGCGTGAAGTCCTGTTCCCGGCCCACTGTCCGGTCTGCGGCTCCGAGGTGGAACGGGTCGAAGGAGAATCGGTCACGCGCTGCACTGGCGGCTTGATCTGCGGCGCACAGCGCAAAGAAGCACTGAAGCATTTTGTCTCACGTCGGGCGCTGGATGTTGATGGCATGGGCGATAAGATTATCGACCAGCTGGTGGAGAAAGAGTATGTCAACACGCCCGCCGACCTGTTCCGTCTTACGGCGGGCAAGCTGACCGGGCTGGATCGTATGGGGCCGAAATCGGCGCAAAACGTCGTCGATGCGCTGGAGAAGGCGAAGTCGACCACGCTGGCACGTTTCCTCTATGCGCTGGGCATTCGCGAAGTAGGTGAAGCTACCGCCGCCAACCTGGCTAACCATTTTGGTGAATTACAGAAGGTCATGGATGCCGATCTTGAGGCGCTGATTGCTGTGCCGGATGTCGGCAAAGTCGTTGCCGCACACGTGCGGAATTTCATGGAGGAGGAGAGCAATCGTGAGGTTATTCGCCAGCTGACCGAGGAAATTGGTATCCACTGGCCGCAGGTGGTGGTGGTGAGAGCCGAAGAGATCGACAGTCCGTTTGCGGGTAAAACGGTGGTGCTGACCGGCTCGCTGTCCCAGATGAACCGCGATGATGCTAAAGCGCAGCTGACCGCGCTGGGTGCAAAAGTCAGCGGCAGCGTATCGAAGAAAACCGATCTGCTGATTGCCGGTGAAGCGGCCGGTTCAAAGCTGGCGAAAGCGCAGGAGCTGGGCATAGAAGTGATTGATGAAGCGGAAATGATCCGTCTGCTGGGGGCCGGAGGTGGATGAACATCAGCTGGTGGCGATAGCCAATACGCCTATGCCGTTTGGCAAATATAAAGGGCTGATGCTGATCGATCTGCCTGAGGCTTATCTGCTGTGGTTTGCCCGCAGTGGCGACTTCCCGTCTGGTCTGTTGGGTGATTTGATGCAGCTTACCCTGACCATAAAAATAGAAGGTCTGGAGGGATTAGTTAAACCGCTCCAGACCCGCAAGTAAAAAATGCCCGCGCAGGCGGGCGACTGATTTACTTCTGTGACTCCATCACTGAATCTTTAACCTTTATAGTCTGCTGTTTCTCATTGGTCTTCTTGTAACGGCCGGCAATAAACGAGCAGACCATCAACTGAACCTGATGGAAAATCATCAGCGGCAACACAATGATCCCCACGGTACTGGCCGGGAACAGAATATTGGCCATCGGCACCCCATTCGCCAGACTCTTCTTCGAGCCACAAAACAGCACCACAATCTCGTCGGCGCGTTTAAAGCGGAACAGACGCGAAGCCAGCAGATTGATAATCAGCACGGCAGTTAGCAGGATAATGGAACCCGCCACAATCCACAGCAGCGTAATCAGGCCAACGCGATGCCAGATACCGTTCACCACCGCTTCGCTGAAGGCGGAATAGACCACCAGCAGAATCGAGGTCTGGTCAGTTTTGCCA
This sequence comes from Candidatus Pantoea rara, assembly GCF_051136265.1. Taxonomy (NCBI): domain Bacteria; kingdom Pseudomonadati; phylum Pseudomonadota; class Gammaproteobacteria; order Enterobacterales; family Erwiniaceae; genus Pantoea; species Candidatus Pantoea rara. The sequence continues at coordinate 1,172,078 of NZ_CP194942.1, forward strand.
ATCAGGCTGCGGTGTTTCTCAATCCAGCCACCGATCCAGCGACGTGAGAGGTGACCCAGAATGAAAGGCACCATGAGTTGCAGCATAATCTTACCGATCTGTTCCAGACCATCACTCGGCGCGCTGCTGTGAATATCCATCACCAGATTCACCAGCAATGGCGAAATAAACACACCCAGCAGGCTCGATGCCGAGGCGCTGCACACCGCTGCCGCGACGTTACCGCCCGCCATTGAGGTAAATGCGATGGCGGACTGCACGGTAGCAGGCAGGATACAGAGGTAGATAAAGCCGGTATAAATTTCCGGGCCGACATCAACCGGATGCCACCAGACCAGCAGCAGACCCAGTGCCGGAAACAGCACGAAAGTGCTGAACATAATCCACAAATGCAACTGCCAGTGACTGCTGCCTGCGATGATTTTTTCACGTGAAAGTTTGGCACCGTGCATAAAGAACAACAGCGCTATCGCTGCCGTCGCGAGGTAGCTGAAGATATCGACGTAGATTCCTTTCGCTGGCAGGAAAGTAGCCAGCAGCACGGTGATAATGAGTTTAACCATCATCGGATCGAGTTTTAAAAAGCCCATTGTTAAAATCCGGTAAATTTTTCAATAGCGCGATTGTGCGATAAATGGTTTTAGAAATAAAATTGATTTATTGAATTAATCTATGAGTTAAATCGATGAATTACACGCTGCGTCAGCTACGGACTTTTATTGCAGTTGCCCACTACGGTGGTTTCAGTCAGGCGGGGCAGGCGATAGGTCTGAGCCAGTCGGCAGTCAGCCACAGTATAAAAGAGCTGGAAGCGGAAACCGGCGTCCGGTTGCTGGATCGAACAACGCGTGAGGTGATGCTGACCGAGGCAGGTAAACAGCTGGCGTCACGCATGGAGCGCCTTCTGGAAGAGATTCATACGACGCTGCTGGATATCCGCAGTTTCGGTGAGCAGCGCAGTGGCACCGTCAGAGTAGCAGCCAGCCAGACCATTTCCGCCCATCTTATGCCGCAATGTCTGGCTGCCAGCCAGCACCATTATCCCGATATTAAAGTGATACTGCACGATCGCGCCCAGCAGTGGGTACTGCAAAGTGTGCGTAACGCCGAAGTCGACTTCGGGATTGTGATTGGGCCGCTCAGCGACAGCGATTTTGACAGCATCGCGATTCTGGATGAGCCTTTCCTGCTGTTGTGCCGCGATGATGATCCGCTGGCGCAGGTGGAAAGAGCAGAATGGTCGATGCTGGATGGTCGCACCATGGTGTTGCAGGATTACGCGTCTGGCAGCCGGGTATTGATTGATGCGGCGATGCAGCAGCAGAATATCAGGGCTGAAGTGGTGCAGGAGATTGGCCATCCCGCTACGCTGTTTCCGATGGTACAGGTAGGGATTGGCATTAGTATTTTGCCTGCGCTGGCCTTACCATTACCGGCGGATCGTGCCCTCACAGTGCGGCGTCTTTATCCGGAAATTAATCGGAGCCTGACGCTGATCAAACGCAAAAACCGCTCACTGACGCCGGCTGCCGAAGCAATATGGCAGGAAGTGCGCCAGCAGGCGGCGCTGCTGGCGCAACAACGTGAGGCCAGACCCGCGTTTTAGATATAGACGTCGACTTTATTGGTATCAGTTGGGCGGTTAATACCGTCCGCTTTGTTTTCACTGACAGATGCGCTGTCACTTTGTGGCTGATCCTGCTCGGCTTGCTTCTGTTCCAGCTGAGCAATCTGCGCCTGCAGCATGGTAATTTGTGACTGATACATCTGCTGCATCTCAGACTTCTGTTCGTCAGTCAGTTCTTTATTGTCGGCCAGCTCTTTGACCTGCGTTAAGACATTCTGAATCTGTTTATTCAGCGCAGCAACCTGCGAGGCCACACTGCCGCCGCCGCTATCACCGCCACTGACTGCACTGCTTAAAATTCCAGTAATTGAAGACATCATTTTCTCCCTGTAAGTGGTCACATACGTTATCGGCACGCTGCGAAACGACTTGAGAGCAGAAATGGTTAAGATTGTGTAAAAGAGGGGGAGGCATTAAATCTGCGCAGCAGAAACGAAAAAAGCGCCCAAAAGGCGCTTTTTTCTGAATTGGTGGGTCGTGCAGGATTCGAACCTGCGACCAATTGATTAAAAGTCAACTGCTCTACCAACTGAGCTAACGACCCGAAGTGGTGGGTGATGACGGGTTCGAACCGCCGACCCCCTCCTTGTAAGGGAGATGCTCTACCAACTGAGCTAATCACCCACTTCGTACTTCAGTACTACTATAACAGGCTGGATATGGTGGGTGATGACGGGTTCGAACCGCCGACCCCCTCCTTGTAAGGGAGATGCTCTACCAACTGAGCTAATCACCCATATCTTCATACCTGTTCACTGCGGGCCACGCTGTTAAGAGTGGTGGGTGATGACGGGTTCGAACCGCCGACCCCCTCCTTGTAAGGGAGATGCTCTACCAACTGAGCTAATCACCCCCGCTGTGTGGAGTCGCATTATAGGGATAGTTGATTTTGAGTCAACGCTTTTTAAAACATAAATGTGCGTTCGGTTTATTTTTAAACATCCTGTCGCGCTTTTAGCCAATACGCTGGTTTTACTGGCAGAAAAGCCGCTTTTCCCGGACGGCAACCGCCGGGCATGCATTGAGGATTCACCATCAGATGCTAGAATGTGCCCACTGTTTTTCGCGACTAACCTGTTTTTTGTCATCCAGACAGAGAACCCGCGCATCTAAGGCAATACTCAATGAAAATCAAAACACGCTTCGCGCCCAGCCCGACCGGCTATTTACATGTCGGTGGCGCCCGTACTGCACTTTACTCATGGCTCTTTGCCCGTCACAACCAGGGCGAGTTCGTGCTGCGCATTGAAGATACCGATCTGGAGCGCTCCACACCGGAAGCTATCGAAGCCATCATGGATGGCATGAACTGGCTCAGCCTCGACTGGAACGAAGGCCCTTATTACCAGACTAAACGTTTTGATCGCTATAACGCGGTCATTGATGACATGCTGGAAGCGGGCACTGCCTATAAATGCTACTGCTCTAAAGAACGTCTGGAAGCCCTGCGTGAAGAGCAGATGGCGAACAACGAAAAGCCACGTTATGACGGCCGCTGCCGTGACAGCCATGAACATCATGCTGATGATGAGCCGTGTGTCGTGCGTTTCCGTAATCCGCAGGAAGGTTCGGTCATTTTTGACGACCAGATCCGTGGCCCGATCGAGTTCAGCAACCAGGAACTGGATGATCTGATCATCCGCCGCACGGATGGGTCGCCAACTTACAACTTCTGCGTCGTCGTAGATGACTGGGATATGGGCATCACCCACGTTATTCGCGGTGAAGACCATATCAACAACACGCCTCGTCAGATCAACATCCTCAAAGCGATTGGCGCGGAGGTGCCGGTCTATGCCCACGTCTCAATGATTCTGGGTGATGATGGCAAAAAGCTCTCCAAGCGTCATGGCGCGGTAGGCGTAATGCAGTATCGGGATGATGGCTACCTGCCTGAAGCGCTGCTTAACTACCTGGTTCGTCTGGGCTGGTCACATGGTGATCAGGAAATTTTCAGCGTCGCTGAAATGGCTGAGCTGTTTACGCTGGATGCTGTCAGTAAATCTGCCAGTGCGTTCAATACTGAGAAATTGCAGTGGCTGAACCATCACTATATCAATACGCTGCCGCCAGAATATGTGGCGACACATTTGCAGTGGCATATTGAAGAGCAGAAAATTGATACCCGCACCGGGCCTGAACTGGCGAAGCTGGTCGGGCTGCTGGGCGAGCGCTGCAAAACGCTGAAAGAGATGGCTGCATCCTGCCGCTACTTCTATGAAGACTTTGCTGAGTTTGATGCAGACGCGGCGAAGAAACATCTTCGTCCTGTGGCGCGTCAGCCGCTGGAAGTGGTGCGCGATAAGCTGGCCGCGATCGCTGAATGGACTGCTGAAAACGTACATCAGGCTATTCAGAGCACCGCAGATGAGCTGGAAGTCGGAATGGGCAAAGTGGGCATGCCATTGCGTGTGGCCGTGACCGGTGCCGGTCAGTCTCCGGGTCTGGATGTCACCGTAGAAGCGATTGGCCGCAGCCGCAGCGTTGCGCGTATTGAGCAGGCTCTGGCCTTCATCAGTGAGCGTGAAGCACAGGCTTAATAAACTCCAACCGGAAGCGTCACGCTTCCGGTTTCTTTACGCTTCACCGATTCCCAGCCGCTCCAGCACGCCTTTAATCCCTTCGCGTAAAATTAATGCAGTGAACTGATCCTGTTCAGCCTGACTCATTTGCTGGATGGAACTTATCAATAACGCAGGTAACGAATTCGCTACTGCACCATAAGTTGCAGCGGGTTCGTTGAGATTGCGGGTCGACTGAATAAAGCTTTTTACGCGCTCATCAATATGAATCAGACGCGCCTTACCGCCCTGTACACCGGGCTTTGGCGTGGTTGTCCAGTTCTCCCGCTTGATCCATTTATTCACCGTTTGCCGACTGTAACCCGTTTCTGCAGCCAGTTCTTCGGGGGTAAGCCATTCCTTTTTCACGATGCTATCCCTGTTAAATACATTAGCGGTACATCTTACAGGAAAACGTAACGGTGAAAAGTAACTGAGGCTGAAATTGCCTTTTGTCTGATGACAAAAGGCAAAACAGGATTACTGCGGATTGCTGGCGGGTTCAGCGGCAGGACGGTAGGCCAGGAAATAGGCCAGACCTACGAAGACGGCACCACCGACGGCATTACCTAAGAAGACGGCAACGAAGTTAGGGAAGTATTCTGCCCAGCTCATCTGACCGGCAAAAATGGCGGCCGGGATAATAAACATGTTGGCGACGACGTGCTGGAAGCCGATAGCAACAAACGCCATCACCGGGAACCACATACCGAAGATCTTACCGACCATATCTTTACTGGCAAATGCCAGCCAGACCGCCAGACAAACCAGCCAGTTACAGCCAACGCCGGAAATAAAGGCGTGCAGGAAATCGGCATGGACTTTTGCAGAGGCGATAGCCACGGTCTTTTTCAGGTAATCGCCTTCGGTCATACCCAGCATGTGACCGAAGAACCACGCGACAGCTACGCTGCCCACGAAGTTTGCCAGGGTCACCCAAAACCAGTTACGCGCTACGCTCATAAAACTGATGCGACGGGCGAACCAGGCCACGGGTAACGTCATCATATTGCCGGTCAGTAACTCGCCACCCGCCAGCACGGTCATGATGATACCCACCGGGAAGACGGCGGCACCTAACAGGCCACTAAAAGAGCCCCATTCAGCGGGCAGGGAGTTAATAACATGAAGATCCAGCAGGAAGCCGGTCGCAATAAATGCGCCCGCCATAAAGCCGAGAATCAAGAGGATGCTCACAGGCGAACGGCTTTTAGCCACGCCTGACTGGATCGCCAGTTGTGCGATTTCTTTAGGTGTATGCAGCGACATAGTATCTCAATAGTTTTTTTATGATTAATGGGGACGATTACGCCTGGTGGACGCGTGGCGCGCGGGAGAGGGTCCTGGCGGCCACTAAATTAGCGGGCTAAGTTTTGCATGCGAAAAAGGCGAAGACAAGAAAATTCCTATAACATATTTAACCGTGCTTTAACCTGATGGCAGTCTCTATAACAGTAAAAAAACGGTCCTGCCTGACCAGACACCGTTTTTACCTGCAGCATGCTGCTGAAACTGCGCAGGTTGCCGCCTTTTTCAGCGATCAAACAGAGAATGTCATTTTGCCGTTGACACCCCGGAGGCGGTTTCATATTATGCCGTCCGTCGCTTAACGCGACAGTTTTTCGGTTCGGGGCTATAGCTCAGCTGGGAGAGCGCCTGCATGGCATGCAGGAGGTCAGCGGTTCGATCCCGCTTAGCTCCACCAAACTTCTTCCCAGACGTTTGGCACTGAAAAACAATTCCAGATGTGGGGGTATAGCTCAGCTGGGAGAGCGCTTGCATGGCATGCAAGAGGTCAGCGGTTCGATCCCGCTTATCTCCACCATTTTCTGACACGTCGTTGTCAAAATTCTTTCCGATTGACCATGCATTCGCCTCTTTCTGCGAATCTTAGTGCTATGGCTTTGCCATTCCCGCCACGTTGCTCTACACGTTTAATGCCTTATTTACCGTAATCGATCTTCTATGATGCCCCCAGCGTCCCTGACCAGACGCTATGCTGCCTTTTATGCGTGGATTGAATGCAGAATGGTTCGTCATGGAAGTGGCGAAGCGGAGAGGGCGAATCAGCGGGAAGCAGAGCAGGGATAGCGCAAAATGAAAAGGGCGAGCCATGCTCGCCCTTTGAGGTTCAGAACGATATTCAGAACGCCAGAACCAGACCGGCAATAGCGGCGGAGAGCACGCTGACCAGTGTAGAGCCGTACAGCAGTTTGAGGCCAAAGCGGGAAACGACGTTGCCCTGTTCTTCGTTCAGGCCTTTAATTGCACCGGCTACGATGCCGATTGAGGAGAAGTTAGCGAACGACACCAGGAACACTGACAGAATACCTTCTGAATGTGGCGACAACTGCCCCGCAATTTTCTGCAGATCCATCATGGCCACAAACTCATTCGAAACCAGCTTGGTCGCCATGATACTGCCGACCTGCAACGCTTCACCAGCGGGCACACCCATCACCCAGGCAAACGGATAGAAGACAAAGCCGAGAACGCCCTGGAAGCTGATGCCGAAGATCAGATCAAACAGTGCATTCAGACCTGAAATCAGCGCGATAAAACCAATCAGCATGGCAGCAACAATGATCGCGACGCGGAAACCGGCCAGGATATATTCGCCCAGCATCTCGAAGAAGCTCTGACCTTTATGCAGATCCTGTAACTGCAGATCTTCTTCGTTCTCAACGCGGTAAGGGTTGATCAGCGACAGTACAATAAATGTGCTGAACATGTTGAGTACCAGCGCAGCAACCACATACTTTGGCTGCAGCATGGTCATATAGGCACCGACGATAGACATCGAAACGGTCGACATCGCCGTGGCAGCCATGGTGTACATGCGACGCTGTGACATTTTGCCCAGGATATCTTTATAGGCGATGAAGTTTTCTGACTGTCCCAGAATCAGAGAACTCACCGCGTTGAAAGATTCCAGTTTTCCCATGCCATTCACTTTCGACAGAACAGTACCGATACCGCGGATAACCCATGGCAGGATACGGAAATGCTGCAGAATACCGATCAGTGCAGAGATAAAGACGATTGGGCATAACACGTTAAGGAAGAAGAAGGCCAGGCCTTTATCGCTCATATTGCCAAAGACAAAGTTGGTTCCCTGGGCCGCATACTTCAGCAAATGGTCAAAGAACCCTGCGAATCCTTTGACGAAACCCAGTCCCGCTTCAGAGTTCAGGAAAAACCAGGCGAGCACAATTTCAATCACCAGTAGCTGTATAACGTAGCGAATGCGAATGCTTTTACGATCGTGACTGACCAGTAAGGAGAGTATCCCGACCACCACCAGTGCTAAAAGAAATTGCAAAATATGGGACATGGTTGCTCCAAATTTGAGGAGGGTTGTATTTTGTTGCGTATTCTATGTAACGCGTTACTTAAAAACGAGATCTGAACCACAATATAAGTATTCGCTATCGCTATATTTTCCAGAAAAGTTCCAGAGATCACGTCCTGTTTACAAATTCTTCACTCCAGATAACCACATAATTATTGTCTGAATTTTACACTGAGCGTAAAGTGACACTGTTGCTCACATTTTTAGCAATCACTTCCTTTACTGTAATGTATAGCAATGGCTATACTTTATAGCAGCATCTATTACACCGATAACAATAAACGAATTTCACTTGCACATGCTAACCCCTAAGCTCCCGGGGCAGGCAAATGTTCAGACAGGGTACCGGATATGTTTGAAAGTCGTACCGCCGAGCGCGCTGCTCGCGGAGTCAGAAAAGTCAAACTCGCGCTGCTGGGCCCCGCCTTTATCGCCGCTATCGGCTATATCGATCCGGGCAACTTTGCGACCAACATTCAGGCTGGCGCGGCTTACGGCTACAAATTGCTGTGGGTGGTGGTATGGGCCAATATCATGGCCATGCTGATTCAGCTGATGTCCGCCAAGCTGGGTATCGCCACCGGCAAAAACCTCGCCGAACACATTCGCGATCGTTTCCCCCGGCCCGCCGTCTGGTTTTATTGGGTGCAGGCGGAAATTATCGCGATGGCCACCGACCTGGCGGAGTTTATCGGTGCCGCACTGGGGTTCAAACTGCTGCTCGGCATTTCACTGATGCAGGGCGCGGTGCTGACCGGTATCGCCACGTTCCTGATACTGATGTTACAGAGCCGCGGACAAAAGCCGCTGGAGCGGGTGATTGGCGGACTGCTGCTATTTGTCGCTGCGGCCTATATCGTCGAACTCTTCTTTTCCCAGCCCAATGTTAAAGAATTGGTCGTCGGCATGGCATTGCCCGCGTTACCGACGTCGGATGCCGTGTTTTTGGCAGCCGGTGTGCTGGGGGCAACCATTATGCCGCACGTGATTTATCTGCACTCTGCGTTGACGCAGGGCAAAAGTGAGGACAGCAAAAGTCAGCGTTACTCCTCAACCAAACTGGATGTCGCGATCGCGATGACCATCGCCGGATTCGTTAACCTGGCGATGATGGCGACCGCGGCAGCCGCCTTTCACTTCAGCGGCCACAGTAAAATTGCTGAGCTCGATCAGGCCTATCTGACGCTGCAACCGCTGTTAGGTCAGGCTGCGGCGACGGTGTTTGGTCTGAGCCTGGTGGCTGCTGGATTATCCTCAACGGTGGTCGGTACGCTGGCGGGGCAGGTGGTGATGCAGGGCTTTATCCGTTTCCATATTCCGCTCTGGGTGCGTCGTACTGTCACCATGCTGCCCTCCTTTGTGGTTATCTGGGCAGGCTGGGACCCAACAAAGGTGCTGGTGATGAGTCAGGTGCTGCTGAGCTTCGGTATCGCGCTGGCGCTGATTCCATTGCTCTCCTTTACCGGCAACCGCGAGCTGATGGGCGATGATATGGTTAACTCACGCCTGATGCAGAACACCGGGCGACTGATCGTGCTGGTGGTGATTGCGTTGAATCTTTATCTGCTGGTGGGTGAAGCGCTGGGGCTGTAAGGATTCCTGGAAATAAAAAACGCCCGGCACAGCCGGGCGTTTTTTATTAGTGACGATCGTGGCCATGAGGACCGGGTCCACCGGGTCCGTGAGGCCCAAAACCACGCGGGCCAGGACCCGGACCACGGCGGTCATGATGATCCCAGTCACGATCGCGGCGATACTGATGATCCCAGCGGCGCTCGCGGTCGCGCTCCTGCCAGCGGCGTTCACGCTCCCACTGCTGCTGACGACGCCACTCTTCGTGTCGCCACCAACGGCGTTCATTGTATGAATAGCGATCATTCCACCAGCGCGGTTCACGCCAGCGACCGCCATCCCAGTAATATCCACGATTATCGCGATCGCCCAGATTCAGGGTGACGCCAGGGGCCAGAGAAATAGAGGCACTGGAGGCCTCAGCTGTGTGATATGCCAGCGGCGAAAACAGAGCCAGCAGGGCAGCAAAAATTAGAGCTCTTTTCATTATATTCTCCTCATCAACAGACAGATGCTGTTGCGGCGCAGTGATTATGCCTGCGTATTACTGTTGTTACCGCATCATTGTGTCGGAAGATTGTGAGGAAATTGGGGAGAGAAAGGGGATTGAGACTATTCTGGCGAAAAAAACGCCCGACCTGCGCCGGGCGGTGAACCCTTACATCAGAGCCGCGTCAATGGCCGCTAATTCGGTGTCGCTGAACTGACGATGGGCAAGCATTGCCACTGCGTCATCAATCTGGGCCGTTTTACTGGCACCAATCAGCACCGAGGTGACACTATCATCGCGCAACACCCACGCCAGCGCCATTTGCGCCAGCTTCTGTTCGCGCTGCTGTGCAATAATATTCAGCCTGCGAACCTTCTCCATCTTCTCTTCGGTCAGCTGACTTTCACTGAGGAACTTGCTGCCGCTGGCTGCACGCGAATCTTCCGGGATGCCCTGCAGATAGCGATCGGTAAGTACGCCGCCTGCCAGCGGAGAGAAAGCGATACAGCCGACGCCTGCATCGCCCAGCGTCTGAATCAATCCCTGTTCCGGCGTACGTTCAAACATCGAATAGCGTGGCTGGTGAATCAGGCACGGTGTACCGAGATCGCGCAGGATAGCGATCGCCTGGGCAGCAAGGTCGGCCGGATAGTTAGAAAGGGCCACATAAAGCGCTTTACCCTGGCGCACGACATGATCCAGCGCGCGCATCGTCTCTTCCAGCGGTGTCTCAGGATCGGGACGGTGATGATAGAAAATATCCACATACTCCAGTCCCATACGCTTCAGGCTCTGATCCAGGCTGGCGACCAGATACTTACGCGAACCCCAATCCCCATAAGGCCCCTGCCACATGGTATAGCCTGCTTTGGTGGAGATAATCAGCTCATCACGATAGGCCCGAAAATCTTCACGCAGAATACGACCGAAATTCTCTTCCGCTGAACCAGGAGGCGGTCCGTAGTTATTCGCTAAGTCGAAATGGGTGATGCCGAGATCAAACGCATGACGCAGCAGCTCACGGCTGTTATCAACCCGGGTGCTGTCGCCAAAGTTGTGCCAAAGTCCCAGCGAAATGGCGGGTAGTTTGATGCCGCTGCGGCCACTGCGACGATATTCCATCTGTTGATAGCGATCGGGATTGGGAAAAGAGGACATTCAGCGCTCCTGAGTAAAAACGGGGATATGTGCCAAAAGTCTATCAGTGTATACGGTTACACTCAGTGACAGCGCACAGCAGTTCGCGTTTTTACAGAATAATCCGCCAGCGTAACGTCGACTTTCCAGGTATTGCGGCTGGCATAAATTGCCGCTTTCCTCGCTAATTTCATCCGCTGTCAGATACTTAACCCGACTCTTCCCTGAAAGGAATGCGCAATGTCCACGTTTACTGTCGGAGATTACCTGCTGACCCGTCTGCAGGAGATGGGTGTAAAGCATCTGTTTGGCGTGCCGGGCGACTATAACCTGCAGTTTCTTGATCGGGTCATCGACCATCCGGAAATCGCCTGGGTTGGCTGCGCTAATGAACTCAATGCAGCTTATGCGGCGGACGGTTATGCGCGCTGTAACGGTGCGGGGGCCTTATTAACCACCTTCGGCGTTGGCGAGCTCAGCGCGATTAATGGCACTGCGGGCAGTTATGCCGAGTATCTGCCGGTGATTCACATCATCGGCGCACCCGCGTCGCAGGCGCAGTTGCAGGGTGACTGCGTGCATCACTCGCTGGGCGATGGCGATTTCCAGCATTTTATTCGCATGGCCGCAGAAGTCAGTGCCGCAACCGCACAGCTTACTGCCGACAATGCCACGGCTGAGATTGATCGGGTGATCAGGAGTGCGCTGCAGGCCCGTCGTCCCGGTTATCTCTCGCTGGCCGTCGACGTGGCGACTATAGAAGTGCAGCCACCTGCGCAGCCTCTGAACAGTAATCAGCCCTCTTCGGCTGAGGCGCGCCGCGCTTTCAGGGCCGCGGCAGAACGCTTACTGGCACCCGCACAGCGCGTTTCATTGCTGGCAGATTTTCTGGCGTTACGCTGGCAGCAGCAGCCTGCGCTTGCCGCGCTGCGCGAACAGAGCGCCATTCCCTGCGCCAGTCTGTTGATGGGCAAAGGGGTACTGGATGAGCAGCAACCGGGCTATGTTGGTACCTATGCCGGTGAGGCCAGCGCAGGGCGGGTATGTGAACAGATTGAGCAGGTGGATGTGGCAATCTGCGTCGGAGTGCGTTTCACCGACACGATTACCGCAGGCTTCACGCAGCAGTTTAAGCCAGAACAACTGATTGATCTGCAGCCCTTCAGTGCCAGCGCAGGCGGTGAAAACTTTGCTCCGTTGTCGATGGCGGATGCGCTCAGTGAACTGCAGCCGCTGTTTGAACGCTATGGCCATCAGTGGCGGCCTGCCGCCGCGATTCCGGCCGCGCCGCCAGCAGAACCCACGGCGGTAATCAGCCAGAACGCCTTCTGGCAGGCGATGCAGACATTCCTGCAACCTGGCGATCTGATTCTGGCCGAACAGGGGACGGCGGCTTTTGGTGCCGCCGCGTTGCGACTGCCCTCGCAGGCACAGCTGGTGGTGCAGCCATTATGGGGATCAATCGGCTATACTCTTCCGGCAGCATTTGGCGCGCAGACTGCCGACCCTGAGCGCCGGGTTATCCTGATCATCGGAGACGGCTCGGCGCAACTGACCATTCAGGAACTGGGTTCAATGCTGCGCGATCGGCAGCGGCTGATAATCTTTTTGCTGAATAATGAAGGCTATACCGTCGAACGGGCCATTCATGGCGCAACACAACGTTACAATGATATTGCCCCGTGGAACTGGACGGCTTTACCGCACGCTCTTAGCCTTCAGGGCCAGGCGCAGAGCTGGCGTATCAGTGAAACCGTGCAGTTAGACGAGGTAATGGCGCGACTTTCAGCGCCTCAATGGCTGTCGCTGGTTGAGGTGGTTATGCCAAAAGATGATTTGCCGCCACTGCTACGAAAAGTCACCGCCTGCCTGAATCAGCGCAACGGCGGCTAAGATTCAGATAGTTGCCGCTGTGCAGGGTGGACTAACACGGTTAGGCTGTAGCACAACTGAGTAAGACGCTCACCAATCGCACCGGTGAGCGTTGTTGTTTTATGGGCAGAAATTTATAGTGTCCACCAACTCTTAAGACCCCAAGCGGAGCAACAGAAGAATGACAACCTATGCCTTGGTCGGCGATGTCGGCGGTACTAACGCGCGCCTCGCCCTGTGTGAGGTGGAAAGCGGCAGCATCACCCAGGCCAAAACATTCTCAACATCAGAATACGACAGCCTCGAAGCCGTCATCCGCCACTATCTTGATGAACAACAGCAGGACGTTAAAGATGGCTGTATTGCTATCGCCTGCCCGATTACCGATGACTGGGTTGAAATGACCAACCATGACTGGGCCTTTTCAACACGCCAGCTCAAAGAGAACATCGGTTTTGAACACCTGGAAATCATTAACGACTTCACCGCGGTATCCATGGCGATCCCGATGCTGACTGCCGAAAACGTGATTCAGTTTGGCGGCTCAGAGCCGGTCAAAGATAAACCCATCGCCATTTATGGGGCCGGCACTGGCTTAGGCGTCAGCCATCTGGTGCATGTGGACAAGCGCTGGGTCAGCCTGCCGGGCGAGGGCGGTCATGTCGATTTCGCGGCTAACAGCGAAGAAGAAGATCAGATCCTGGAAGTACTGCGCGAAGAGCTGGGCCATGTTTCAGCCGAACGTGTGCTGTCAGGAGCGGGTCTGGTTAACCTCTATCGTGCCATTGTGAAAGTCGATAATCGCGTGCCGGAGAATCTAAAGCCGAAAGATGTCAGCCAGCGTGCACTGGATGACAGCTGCACTGACTGCCGTCGTGCGCTGGCGATGTTCTGCGTGATCATGGGCCGTTTTGGCGGCAATCTGGCGCTGAATCTGGGCACCTTTGGTGGTGTCTATATTGCGGGTGGCATCGTGCCACGCTTCCTGGAGTTCTTTAAGTCGTCGGGCTTCCGTGCTGCGTTCGAAGATAAAGGCCGCTTCCGTGACTATGTTGCCAGCATCCCGGTCTATATGATTACGCACGATCAGCCAGGCCTGCTGGGCGCGGGCGCACATCTGCGCCAGACGCTGGGTCGCGAAATCTGATTCTGTATTACCTCGCACGTACGGCCATTGTGTGTGCGAACGATTTTCCCGACCTGACTGGTTCTGTGGGTCAGGATCGGGAAATCACTCCTCACGTCTCAAGCTGTTTCCACGGCTATTTATCTTAAACCCGTTCCCTTACCTGAATCGATCCGTAACCGTGTGAAGCTACAGGCGCATCAGCTGTCTGAACTGCTTTACCTTACTGCGGCTGACGGGCACCTGAAACTCCAGATCGCGCAGCTTTAGCAGATAGGTGTTGTTAAACCACGGCTCGATTTCGCGAATCTTGCTGAGGCTGACGCAGTAAGAGCGGTGGCAGCGGAAGAACTGCTGTTCCGGCAGACGTGAACAGAACTCGGTAATATTCATCGACATCACATAGGACTCGCGCCGGGTATACACAAACGTCAGCTTCTCATGCGCCTCAACGTAGTAAATATCATTCACGTCAGTGACGATAATGCGCTCATCTTTAATCAGATTGACCGTCTGCGGCGCAGGCGTGGCACTGAGTTGACTCACCGCCTGCTGTGCCTGCGCAGTGGCTTCCAGCTTGTTCAGCATGGTGACAATCCGCGACTCCTGATAGGGCTTGAGAATGTAGTCAAACGCCTCCAGCTCAAACGCCTCCACCGCATGCTCTTTCCACGCGGTAATAAAGACAATCAGGGGTTTGTGAGCAAATTGATGAATATTCTGTGCCAGCAGCATGCCATCCAGCGAGGGAATGTTGATGTCGAGGAAAATCACATCAACCCGATGCTGTTGCAGATACTTCAGCACATCCAGACCATCGTCAAAGCAGGCTTCAATCCTGATGTTGCTATGATGCTGAATCATCCAGCTCAGCTCCTGCTGCGCCAGAAATTCATCTTCAACAATAATGGCTTTCATAACAGATTCTCCGCCAGGCGCTGACCATTTTTACTCAGCGTAAAGGAAATCTCGGTGCCCGGCTGACGCCGCACGATGTTCAGTCCCTGACCCGACAGGAGCTTTACCCGATGATGCACATTGAGCAGGCCGATTTTATTACCCGGCATCTCGTTGCGCGCCACCCGCTCCATCACTTCGTCACTGATGCCCTGACCGGTATCCCGCACTGAGATCCGCACCTGGTCGCCCAGATCCCGCACGCTCAGCGTTACCACGCCTTTGCCTTTACAGGGCTGGATGCCATGCACAATGGCGTTCTCTACCAGAGGCTGGATCAGCAGACTCGGCAACAGAAAATGGAGATCTTCATCGACGTCATAAATCATTGTCAGCTTATCGCCAAACCGCGCCTGCTCAATAGCGATGTAATCTTTCACCTGCCACAGCTCTTTGCGGATGTCGATCAGCTCATCGTCATTCAGTTCAAGGTTATAGCGCAGGTAGCGTGACAGGTTGATCACCAGCTGGCGGGCAGTATCGGGATTGAGCCGGATAGAAGAGGAGATAGCATTCAGCGCGTTGAACAGGAAATGCGGATTTATTTTACTTTGCAGCGCACGGAGTTCCGCTTTATTGGCCATCTCACGCAGCTGCTCAGCGCGCGACACTTCGAGCTGGGTTGAGATGATTTGTGACAGGCCGATCGCCATCTCCTTCAGCGAGCCTGTAATACGATGTGCGCGGCGATAGTAGATTTTCAGCGTGCCGGTAACGTTGCCTTTTTCCCATAGCGGGATGACGAGCATCGAATGGATATCTTTGGTGCGGTGTGCTTCATCGTTGTTCTTAATGATAATTTTACCGCTTGTGATCGACTGGGCGGTGGTGGGGCTGATGCCATCATCCCCATGCTTATAGTTGTGTTCGCCATAGCCGACGTAGGCCAGAATCTGTTTTTTATCTGTCATCGCCACGGCATCGGCTTTGATCTCCCGCCGGATAATGTCACAGATGTTGCGAAGCGAGTCGCTGTTCACCTGACGAAACAGTGGCAGGGTTTTGTTGGCTATTTCCAGCGCCAGTTTGGCCTGACGGGCAGCAATGGCCTCTTTTTCTCCCTCGACGCTTTGTACCAGTAACACAATGATGCCAATGCTGGACGCGCCGAGGATCATCGGCAGGGCAATCTCTGACACAATCGCCAGCCCGAGTGAAGTCGGGCGCGCCCACAGGACAATCAGCAACATCGTCAGCGCTTCACACAGCATGCCGCCGACGATACCGGCGCGCCAGCGATGCTCTTTCAGCACCCGGCGATTGATGCCGCCCGAAACGACACCGGCAATGATGCTGGTAATCAGACAGGGTACGGAGGTCACGCCGTGAATATCGATCATAAAGCGATGCAGACCCGCGATGATACCGGTAGCGATACCGACCCAGGGACCAAACAGAATGCCGCCTGCCATGACAGCGATCACCCGTACATTCAGCAGCGAGCCGTCGACATTGACGCCCGACCAGGTACTGAACAGCGCAAACAGGGAAAAGATAGCCGTCACCGCCACTTTTTCAGCGCGTGTGTGTTCATCTTTTTGCAGCAGCTGACGAAACGGACGGGTGCGCGTCAGGAAGAACAGGCAGATCAACATCAGGGCGGCGCGGTCAAATACTGCCAGTAACATCGTGAAGTGGGAGGACACAGGCGACTCGTCGGCAATGGAAAGTGCCGCTATGATAAAAAATGTGATCGCGAACCGCTAGCGCCCCGATCAATCATGCCGGGGGTTCGTGTTTCAGATCAATTTTTAAGGCCAGTCTGTAAAAAGAGGAAAGCCTGAGTGCAATAAAGGGGAACAGTTTTTCAGCCTGCCAGGACTGGTCGCTGCGATGCCGTTTTGCTATGTTGCGCGATGACGCGCGCCAGCTGTCGCTGGAAAACCGCGCCCATCGGGAGCCGCAGATGCAACTTGTCACCGCCAGATTAACCCTGAGTAAATTACAGCCAGAGGACTGGCAACTGTTTCGTGCTGTCCATGAAGATTCCGACACCATGACCTGGGTTAGCGAAATCCCCGATGAAGCGGATATCCGCCAGCGCTTCACCACGCGTCTGGCACCCTGGCAGCCGGGCAGTTTCCACATGCTCTGCCTGGTGGCGCGACGGCGTGACAGCGGTGAACCCATTGGGCTGTTTGGCTGTAGCCCCGAATGGGAGCCTCACCGTCAGGCGGAAGTGGGTTATATGCTGCTGCATCGCCACTGCGGTCAGGGCTATGGCAGCGAAGCGCTGGCGGCGCTATGCCAGTTTTTGCTTGAAGCCGATTTCCATAAACTCAAGGCGATGGTGGTTGAAGGTAACTGGGCGTCACGCCGTATTCTGGAGAAAAACGGCTTTCAGCTGGAGGGCACGCTGCGGGATAATTATCTGCTGAATGGTCGCTGGGTGAACGATTGGCTGCTGGGACGGCTGAATCCGCAAAAATAAAAAAACTTTCCGCCATCCTCGACAAAATGATCCTTGCCACGTTATGTTCGTAACGGGTCACCGCAGTGACCCGCGTCGCTCGGACGGTCCGGGCGCTTACGTAATCCAGAGGACATCATGGCTGATAACAGCACACCCCGTCGTTTCTCGCGTATTGAACGCTTACCCCCTTACGTTTTCAACATCACCGCTGAACTGAAGATGGCTGCGCGTCGGCGCGGCGAAGATATCATCGACTTTTCAATGGGCAATCCTGATGGCCCGACCCCGCCGCACATCGTCGAAAAGTTATGCCAGGTTGCGCAGCGTGACGATACCCACGGTTATTCCACCTCGCGCGGCATTCCGCGTCTGCGCAGGGCGATCTCGCGCTGGTATGCCGATCGCTATCAGGTGGAGATCGATCCCGAATCTGAGGCGATTGTTACCATCGGTTCCAAAGAGGGGCTCGCGCACCTGATGCTGGCGACGCTGGATCACGGGGATACCGTGCTGGTACCCAATCCCAGCTATCCGATTCACATCTACGGTGCGGTGATTGCGGGTGCGCAGGTGCGCTCTGTACCGCTGGTGGCGGGTGTCGACTTCTTCAATGAGCTGGAACGTGCTATCCGCGAAAGCTACCCCAAACCAAAAATGATGATCCTCGGCTTCCCGTCCAACCCGACCGCACAGTGTGTGGAGCTCGACTTTTTTGAGCGAGTAATTGCGCTGGCGAAGCAATACAACGTGCTGGTTATCCACGATCTGGCCTATGCCGACATCGTTTACGACGGCTGGAAAGCGCCATCGATCATGCAGGTACCGGGTGCACGGGATGTTGCCGTCGAATTCTTTACCCTGTCAAAAAGCTACAACATGGCGGGCTGGCGCATCGGTTTCATGGTGGGCAACAAAGAGCTGGTCGCCGCGCTGGCGCGAATCAAAAGTTACCATGACTACGGCACTTTTACGCCGCTGCAGGTGGCAGCGATTGCGGCGCTGGAAGGGGATCAACAGTGCGTGCGCGACATCGCAGAGCAGTACAAACGTCGCCGTGATGTGCTGGTCAAAGGATTGCATGAAGCGGGGTGGATGGTAGATAACCCGAAAGCCTCGATGTACGTCTGGGCAAAAATTCCTGACCATTATGCGCATCTGGGGTCGCTGGAGTTTGCCAAACACATGCTGCAGGAGGCGAAAGTCTGTGTCTCACCCGGCATCGGGTTTGGTGACTATGGCGACACGCACGTGCGATTTGCGCTGATTGAAAACAGCGATCGTATTCGTCAGGCGGTACGGGGAATTAAAGCGATGTTTCGTGCCGATGGCGTATTGCCGGGCAGCATGAAAACAGAAGAAGAGAGCTGACAACCAGCAGGGGCGACGCAATGGTCGCCCCGTGGCGGCACTGTCACGCCATTACTTCAGCAACAGAACAAAGGTTCCGAACCAAAGTAACGCGAAAAAAGATATTCCCATCAAGGCATATTTCACAAAGCAACTCCTCTGAGCGGTTACGATGATGGCGATCCCAAACCAGTGCAACGCGAACAGATGTGGAAAAGAGATCGCCATTTCACGCATGGTCTGCTCTCTTCCGGGTCGATCTGAATAACTCTCAGAACAGGATCAGGCGCTAATTTACGCGTAATCCCGCCCAAATGAAATAGGTCCGTTCTGAGATATTGCTCACAATTTTAGGGTACCTGGATTTCAGGGATCGCCGACATGCCGACACGTAACTGAGCCAGATGCTGTTGGTCACCATCCAGCACAATCTTCACCGGCAGACGTTGGACGACTTTAGTGTAGTTGCCTGTAGCGTTATCGGGAGCGATCGCCGAAAAAGTTGCGCCGGTGGCGGGTGCGATGCTGTCTACATGGCCGGTAAAAGTCTCGCCCGGCAGGGCATCGACACTGATTCGTACTCGCTGGCCCGGACGCACATCGCTTAACTGCGTCTCAAGATAGTTAGCGGTAATGTAGGTTTGCTGCAGCGGCACCACCGCCAGAAGACGGGTTCCGGCTGATACGTACGCGCCGGTCCGCGCCGAGCGCTGACCCACCATGCCGTCCACCGGAGCCGTAATCCGCGTATAGGAGAGATTGAGCCTGGCCTGATCGACGCTGGCTTTAGCCGCGGCGACGTCGGCTTCCGCTGAACGCACCGCAGCCTGTAATACGCCGACCTGTTTCATTGCTGACGCCAGCGCGGCCTGACTCTGATGCACGGCTGCCAGCGCTGAGCGCTGGTTTGAGCTGGCCTTTTGCTGATCGTCGGCTGCCACGGTACCGCTTTTATAGAGTCGGTTATAGCGATCGGCGCTTTGACCGGCATACTGTGCGGAAGCCTGGCTGGCCGCAACGCTGGCTTTCTGCTGATCAATCACCGACTGCTGTTGCTCCAGTTGAGCCTGACTGCTTAGCAGTTTTGCCTGACTCACCTGCAGGTCAGCTTCGGCACTCTCCAGTGCCACACGGTAGTCACGATTATCCAGCGTTACCAGCAGCTGGCCCGCTTTGACCTGCTGATTATCCTGCACCTGCACATTGCTGATATAGCCTGAGACTTTTGGCGCCACGACGGTGTAATCCGCATTAACGTAAGCGTCGTTGGTGCGATGATCGTTGCCGGTCATCAGCGACCAGACTAAAAAGGCGATGCCCAGTAACACCAGCAGCAGCAGACTCAGCAGCAGGGTTCTTCTCATTTCGAAAGTACGCATATTCAGTTATTCCGGGAAGGGTTTTGAATCAAAGTTTGAGGCGGCCAGACCCGTTTTGGCAGGATGGCGGTAAGCAATAACAGGCAGGCGGCAAAGCTGGTCAACATCAGCCAGCTGTCGCTCAGGCTCAACACCGTGGCCTGATGCCGGACCAGCGTGGCGAATCCACTGAGATTATCGCTGGTGCTGATGCTGCCATCCGGCAAAAGCGGCAGACTGGGGCTGGCCTGACTGACCGTCGGCGCGGTCATCAGCCCGCTGCGACTGGCGGCCTGATTAATCAGGACACTGGAGTGAAACTGCTCACGATGAGAGAGGAAAACCTCAACCAGTGTGGAGGCGGCGATGCTGGAGAAACCGCGTACCGTATTAAACATCGCCGAGGCAAACGGGCCTTCTGGTGGGGCCACAACGCTGGTGGCGCTCATCAGTATCGGCAAAATGATCATCGGTTGTCCGAACGCCTGCAGGACCTGCAACAACCAGAAATTCTGCCGGGCCCAGTCACTTGTGATCTGCGTGCCCATAAGACAGGCGATCACCAGCAGGCCGACACCCGCCGTCAGCATCCAGCGGCAATCGATCCAGCGGATATTCAACAGGGCCGCAACCAGTGGGGCAATAAGCAGTTGCGGCAGGCCTACGGTCAGTGCCAGCGGGGCAAACTCAAGAGTGCGAAAGCCACTGACCTGAGCAAAATAGGCCGACGGCAGCGCGGAGCCTGAAAGCCCCAGAATAAGCACGCAGGCCAGTCCCAGCAGACCGTGTGCCAGATTAGGCCGTCGGAGCATCTGCAATTTAAAAAGCGGCAGCGGGTGGAACCACTCGTTGATCAGAAAAACCAGCATCAGCGGCAATGCGGCGAGCAGCATACCGGCAATCAGTGGCGAGTTCAGCCAGTCGAGGCGCTCACCCTGGGTCAGGACCAGAACCAGCAGCGCGACAGCACTGCAACCGGTCACCATGCCGAACAGATCGATCTGCTGAAAGCGTTCCGGACGCAGTGGATCCTGTGGTATCCCCCAGCTGATCAGCACCATCGCAATCAGCATGCCGGGCACGACCTGCCAGAACACCATCATCCAGCTGACATGGTCGGTCCACAACGAGGCCAGCGAGGCTGCCATATTGGGGCCAAATGTCGCGGTCAGGGCATAGCCTGCCAGGCCAAACAACTTAAAGGGCGGCGGCAGAAAGCGCAGGGCGACGGTCATCAGCATCGGCGGCAGTGCGCCACCAAACAGGCCCTGCAGCACGCGCAGGCTGATAAACAGCGTCGGATCCGGCACCAGTGGCAGCAGAATGCCGGTCAGCATAAATCCCGCCGACACGCCGAGCGTAAAACGCCGCAGCGACAGGGTGACGGCAAACCAGGGCGCGATCATCATGGCGGCCACTTCTGCTGCCTGATAACCGGAGATAATCCAGCTACCCTGATCAAAACCGATGCCGATCGCGGCACGAATATCGGCCAGCGCGATATCACTGACGCGGTCGTTCAGCCCGGAGGTCAGCGCAGCGATGAGGACGCCGACCAGGCCGAGGGCCAGTCGCAGTGTAAAAGGATGAGGGGCCGGCGCGGCGGCTGGCTTAGCGTTCATGGCAGGCGATCTCGTTATTATGATGCAGTGTACTGCGATGTGATACAGGGTGTAATATTACATCCCGGTATGCTGTATTGCAATGTGGTACAGGCTGTAAAAAGTGCGGCATTCGCGCTACAGTAAGGCAGCTCAAACAGGACGACGCTATGGCACATCAACCCTCCAGCCGCGAGGAGGAAAAAACGGGCGGCATTCAGGTCATCGCCCGTGCGGCAAAAATTCTTAATGCGCTGGGCGAACAGCCGGGCGGCATGAGCCTCGGCGAGATTGCTCAGGCGGTGGAACTGCCCCGTTCAACGGTGCAGCGCATTGTCGCTGCGCTCGACAGCGCCGAACTGGTGCGAAGCAGCGGGGCGGGTGGACTGCGGCTGGGGCCGGCACTGTTAAAATTGATCTCCAGCGTGCACACCGACGTGGTCGATCTGGTCAGTCCGCTGCTGGAAAAACTCTCTTCCGACACGAATGAAACGGTCTCGCTGGCCCGCGCCAGTGGCAGCCAGCTGGCGATTATTCACCATGTGGTGGCATCGCGGGAACTTCGGGTGGTGCCGCATATGGGACTTAATCTGCCACTCTACAGTACCTCTGGTGGGCGGGCGTTGCTGGCGCTGGAGTGTGAAAAAGATGTGCGAACGATCGTCGGCGACGCCTGGCAGGAGTTAACCGATATGACGGTGAAAACGCTGCCACAGTTGCTGCAACTTATCAGGGAAGTGCGCGAAACCGGTATTGCCGTGGATCGCGGTGAAACGCTGGAAGGGATCTCTACCATGGCGTTTGCCCTGGATACGCTGTTTGGTCGCTTTTCAGTCTCTTTGCTGGTGCCCTCTGCTCGTTTTCTTCGACACGAAGCCCGTTTTCGTGACGAGATGCTGAAGTGTAAAGAGGCGCTGGTGCGTGAAATCGGCAAAATCGCCGCGATTGAAGGATAATCAACTGATGAAAACCCTGCTGATGGCCATTGACCACTCTCCTGTCGCTGAGAAGGTGGTTGCGTTAACCATTGAAGAAGCGCTGGCGCATCGTGCCGATGTGGTGGTGCTGTGCTGTGTCGATCCTGCCTACTCCTCCTGTAATCAGCCGATGGAAATCGATGCGGGTGAAGATCCAGCCGATTTTGTGGCGGCGCAGGATGAGCAGAATACGGCGGAAATGGTCGTGCGTCATGCGCTGGCACCGTTACTGCGAGCGGGAATTAATGCACGAGGCATGATACTGGCGGGTGATGCGGCAGATACCATCGTTGCCCAGTCGCAACAGCTCAAGGCCAGCATGATTATCATGGGACGTCGCCATCTCTCTTCTTTTAATCGGCTGTTAAAAGGCTCCGTCAGCGCATCGGTTATCGAGCGTGCTTACTGTCCTGTGCTGATCGATGTGCGTAAGGATTAATTCCGCAGCATGAATTCTCTGCTCTTCATTACGCTGGCCGCCTTTGCGCTGCTGGCGTTTATCGTCATTGTGCTGATCAAAACTACCCGACTGCGTTTGTGGCAGGGGCTGATCCTCTTTCTGCTGCCACTGATACTGGCAAATCTGGTCTGGTTCAGTTGGGTCGCGCCGCATCAGGCACAGACCGCGCAGCGTGAGCAGGCGGTAAATCAACTGGCAACTATGCCAGGCTATCGGGTGCTGAAGACGCAGGAACCGGCATTATGGCTGTTGCTGACCCAGGAGCTGAGCCATCGAATCCGCGCGGGCGAGCCGGCTGACAAGGCGACGGGCGAGCTACGTGGCTGGCTGATTGAGGTGATTAACCAACGACTGATGCGCGGAACGGATACTGCGGTCGTTAACTATATCGGCGTCTCGGTAGAAGAGATGCGGGCGCTGAACCAAATCGACCCTGGCCTTTGCTTCCGATATCTCTATCCACAGGTGAGTGGGGGCATCAATTTGCTGACCACACTGCCGTCTTCGCTGAATCACAAAGAGGCGGATGCCATGGAGCAGTTGTTGCTGAACAGTCCTCCACCCGAGCAGCCGCTGGATAAGACGCAGGCCCAGGACGATCTGCAAAAAATCGTCGCACGGCTCTATCTGAAATGGGGCGACAGGCTGCAGCAACTGAATATGCCTGCTGATACGGCAGTTGATCGTTCATCGCTGTGTGCCATGTCGATTGATCTCTACAGTGCCATCCTGGCATTACCGGACAAGCGCGCCGCTAACCTGTTACGTAGAATGGTGGCAATGACGGGCCAGTGAGCGACGGCGGAATAGCAGGCGAAAAAAAGCCCGCTAAACGCGGGCAGGGAAGAGAGAGGAACAGATTTCTTATTTTGGCATTTCCTGGTGTGGTGCAGTCTTCATTTCGTTTGGTCTGAGTACATCCTGTCACTTCCGTCATGATAGTGATAGCCGTTTAATCGTATTGCATTAATCGGTAAAAGCTTCTAAATTTTTGATTTTTCGCGCATTAATCCTATGGATGCGTGACTGGCTGCGTCATAAACTGCGCGGCAACATGAGGATAACTAAATGAAAAAACTGATTACCGGCGCAATGGCGCTGATTCTGCTGAGTGGTTGTACTGCCAGCAAACCCGGGGCATTTGAACGCGTTGATGAAGATCCAGACTCAAACACCGTGCAGTACCGTTTTGATCCGGCAAAGGTCAATCGTGACGCAATGGATATAGATCTGGCGAATTACTGCAATAAGAAAGGATTTGATAAAGTTGAGGCCTTGCCTGCGCAGGAAAGTCATATTCCAGGACTGCAGAAAATGTGGTTCCAGTGTAATTACGCACTTAAAGGCTGAATATAAAAACGGGCGGGATAATTATCCCGCCCTTAAATTTTAACGCTTTTATTTTATGCTGTGTGACATCTTTGCCCGTTAGCGGCGATGGTAACCGCCATGATACCCATCGTGATAACCTCCATAGTAACCTCCATGATATCCGCCGCCACCACCGCGATGCCAGCCATTGTCGTGTTCTGGTCTGATGATACAACCGCTTAATAACGTCATCAGTGCAACCACAGAAGCGACTTTAATTAATCTCTTCATCGGAAGCTTCTCCTCTTTTCCAATGACTGTGACACTACGCTGGAAAAGTGGAGTGAAGATGCAGGCTTTGTAGAGTTATTAAGGAAGATATGACGGAATATTTCAGAGTGGTGAATTTTGCAGCAGAGATAATTAAAGAAATCGGAATGAACTGAATAATAAATACTATCAAAGAGAATAGTCTCAAAATCAAGCCAAAATAATTCTCATTTAAAAGTTTTTACCACTACATTATTAGCATGTCAGTTCAATGGGAGAGAAACATGGCGCATGACGTTAAAAATATTCTGGCTTTACAGGCTGAACTGGGCGAATGCCCGCTCTGGTCCGTCGAAGAACAGGTGCTCTACTGTGTCGATATCCTGGCACCCGCCATTCACCGTTTTGATCCGGGCAGCGGCGAGTTGCAGACCTTCCCCCAAGCGGAAGAGGTGGGATGTATCGGTCTGCGTGAGCAGGGCGGCCTGATAGCTGCACTGCGTGGTGGTGTCTGGCTGCTGGATGCTAAGGGTAAGCCGGAAAAAAAAATCGCAGAGAATCCCGGTATCGCTGCGCAAAGT
Source organism: Candidatus Pantoea rara (assembly GCF_051136265.1). Taxonomy (NCBI): domain Bacteria; kingdom Pseudomonadati; phylum Pseudomonadota; class Gammaproteobacteria; order Enterobacterales; family Erwiniaceae; genus Pantoea; species Candidatus Pantoea rara. Next base: position 1,197,090 of record NZ_CP194942.1, read on the forward strand.
CGCTTTAATGATGGCCGCGTCGATCCCTGGGGTAACTTCTGGTGCGGCAGCCTGTGGGAACCGCAGGACAAAAACGGTGGCCTGCTGTGCCGTGTGACGCCTGACCTGAAGCTGGAGGTGAAGGCGCGCGACATTAAAATTTCCAACGGGCTGGCATTCTCCCCCGACCAACGCTGGATGTATCACAGTGACACGCCGAATGAGGCACTCTATCGCTACCCGTTGAACGAGCAGGGCGAACCGGGCGAACGCACCCTGTTCCGTCGTTTCGACGCGAAAGGTGGCTTGCCGGATGGTGCCGCTGTAGATAGCGAAGGCTTTTACTGGTCAGCACAGTTTGATGGCGGACGCGTGGTGCGCATCGATCCACTAAGCAGCGACATCGTCGATGAGATCCTGTTGCCAGTGAAGTGGCCAACCATGGTGGCTTTTGGCGGTGCTGATCTTAAAACGTTGTTCATCACCAGTTCACGCGAAGACCGCACTGAAGAAGAGCTGGCGCGCTATCCGCAGTCTGGCGATATCTTTGCCGTAGACCTGGCGGTGGCGGGAATGGCAGAGCCGCGATTCCGCGGCTAAACGTAAACGGGCCGCTTAATCGCGGCCCGTGGTAATTGTCTGCAAACATTAATGCCGTTGCAACACAGGTTCTGCTGTGACGGAACTCTGCGGCAAGCGAATGGTGAGTGACAGGAACAGCGAGATGACCAGCAGCGTCATAATCAGGCTGAATGTGACGGTGAAACCACCAAACAGTGAGGCAACCAGCGAACCCAGTACGCTACCGATACCAAAGCCGAGATAGAGCAGGCCATAGTTTTTGGTCAGGTTATTGAGGCCAAAGAAATCACTTACCAGCGACGGGAATACTGTGATGGTCCCGCCAAAGCTGAAGGCCACACAGGCGAGTGACAGGAAGAAGGTCATCTCATTCATCCGGCTAAACAGCAGCACGCTCATTCCAGTCAGCGACACGATTTGCGCCAGTGAGATGACTCTGATGCGCAGCATTTTGTCGGAGAGCACACCTAATACCAGCCGACCACTCAGGTTGGCAATCGCGATAACCGTTACCGCGCTGGCAGCGGTCTGTGTGGAGAGATGCACCAGTCCTTCGCCGATATCTTTGGCAACGCCTATCACATAGAGGCCACTCATGCAGGCGGTCAGGAACATCAGCGCCAGCATCCAGTACTGCGGCAGTCGCACTGATTGCGCCAGCGTGTAATCCCGCACATGTTGCTGACCCAGGGTAGCCGGTCCGTTCTGCTGCAGTGGCGCTTCGCGCATCAGCAGCGCGCCGAGGATGATCATCGACATCGCCAGCACGCCCCAGATCATGAAGGTCTGTTCCAGACCGACCGTTGCCAGCAGCGTCCCGCAGATAAATTTGAATCCCAGGCTGCCCAGACCGTATGCACCAATCGCACAGGCAGAGATCATCCCTTTGCGTTCCGGAAACCATTTCACGCAGTTTGACAGTGTCATCAGGTAACCTGCGCCATCGGCCAGACCCACCAGCAGTCCGGCACTGAAATAGAGCATCATCAGGTTACTGGCGTGCGCGGTGAGCCAGAAACCCAGCGCCATCAGTACACCCGCACCGATAGTGACGCGGCGTACACCAAAACGTTCCTGTAATTTCCCGGCCAGCGAAGAGGCGATAGCCAGACCTAAACTCAGCAGGCCAAACGAAAAAGCGACCTGGCTGATGGAGGCATCCAGCTTCTGTGACAGCTGCCCATTAAACAAACTCCATGTGTAGACTGACCCAAGTGCGAACTGAGTAATGACGGTGCCGAACAATGTAAGCCAGCGGGAACGCTGGTAAGAAGCCTGTTGAGTCTGGTTCATGATTTTCTCTCCCGTCCGGGAATCTGGACACTGCGGTCAGAATAAAGCAGTGATTCGCGCGCGTGAGCAGTAAAGGCATGAACGGAACGGATCAGGGAATGAAATGCCATTCAGGCGGTATGAATAGCATCGCGGGAGTTAAGCCCCGCCGAATCAGAAGTAACCAAAGCGGCAACTTAATAATTAAGCGTAATTAGCCGTAAGATAATGTTTCAATCAGACGATTCTATGAGCAGGTTTCCAGATTACTTGCCAGGCTTAGAGTTCACTTAACAGGAGGAAATATGAAAGACCGGACATATGAATCCAGCACCAGTGAGGATGAAGTTTGCTGCATCATCGGTCAGGCGGTGATTGAACTCAGTACAGAACAACAGCCTGTGACCAAATCGACGCTGGCATTAAAACTGCTGTCGATGGCCGATCGTGATAGTGACGATGAGCGTGTTCTGCTCTACTGGATTGCGCGTAAAGCGATCAATAAACCCCAGAAACTCCTTCAGCAACAGTGGGCGTAACGCCCATCCGGCAGCGGGCCTCAGCCCGCTTCGGCGTCAGATGATTACCCGGCGACAGCTTGCCGGCCAGCGGGCAAACATCACGACATTGCCCAGCAAAATCATGACAAGGCCAGGGATGGCGCTGGCATGCCACTCATACCCCTCAAAGTGGGTAGAAAGTGCCAGCGCAACCAATGGAAACAACACCGTTGTGTAGGCAGCCCGACTGGCGCCGATACGTCCCACCAGCGTAAAATAGGCCCCGAATCCCATCACCGATCCCACGATGGCCAGATACGTTAAGGCCCCAATCCACTGCGTATTCCAGGCTGGCTGCAGCGAAACACCCTGTAGCAGCGAGACCAGTGCCATCATCAGCGCACCGTATAACATGCCGTAGCTGTTGGTTGTCAGCACGTCGCGCTGGAGACGCTGATGCCGCTGACTGATCATATTGCCGAAAGAAAATCCCAGCGTGCCCAGCGCACTTAATCCAATGCCCCACATCAATCCGGCAGAGGCCTGCGTACTACGCAGATCGTGCCAGAACAACGCAACAATGCCTGCCATGCCCAGTGCTATCGCCGGAATCAGGCGTGCAGAAGGACGCTGACGGAAAAATATCCATTGATTAATAGCGTTGTACATCACAGCCATTGAGAAAATCACTGACTCCAGCCCGCTGCTGATATAGCCAGAAGCGTAATAGAAACAAACGAAGTTGAAGCCAAAGACGCAGCCCCCCTGCAGCACACAGAAGAGGTGGTCCTGTAGTGTTAGCCTGTGCAGCCGTTTTATCAGCTTTAGCAGCAATAGCATGACCAGTGAAGCCAGCAAGAAGCGCCAGAAAACAGCGACGGTGACGGCATTGATGCCCGCAGACTGTTGCGCATAGATAGCAATCCAGGTGGTACCCCAGATGAGGACAACTGAGAGATACAAAAAAAGATTCATTGCGAGATTCTCCACTGCAAAACGCCGAGTCTGCACCAGTAAACCGATCGGTTCTTACAGCAGCTTGCGCAGCATTTGCAAAATCTTGCGCATTTTTGCCGTCCGTCCCATTGTGGCCTGTTCTCTGTCCCGCGCAATCCGTAAACTGGCCCTCTGTTTATCTGAGCTGATACCCCGATGAGCCGTTACCAGACCTTTGACATGCTGCAACGCCACAAAGCACAACTGCGTGATCAGGTGCACCTTCACAGCGGCATTCAGCTGGCGGCCTGGTTCAATAGTGGCGATCGCGTAACCAACCTTAGCGATCATCACACGCTGAGCCTTTATGTGGCGGGCGGCTACGATACCTGGCATAAAACTGCGCACGGCTGGCGTAACGGTGGTGCACCGGATCGCTTCTGTCTGATGCCTTCTGGCACGGAGTCAACCTGGGATCTGCGTGCCGATCTCGCTTTTGTTCATCTTTATTGCAGTGAAAATCAGCTGCGGCAGCTGGCCGAACAGGTCTGGGACCGCAGTCCGGCGCAATTAAATTTGCATGAAAAAGTCTTTTCTACGGATGACCGTATTACCCAGCTCTATCGGCACTTCCTGCTGAGCAGCGACTGGCAACAGCCCGCCAGCCAGCTGACATTAAGCAGCGCATCAACACTGCTTCTGACCCATCTGTTGCAACACTACAGCGACGTAAAGTGGCAATTGCCCCAGGTGCGCGGCGGACTGGCTCCGGTGGTATTACGACGTGTTCTGGAATTTATTGAAACCCATCTCGACCAGCCTTTAACCCTGACGGTGCTGGCGCAGGAAGCGGCATTAAGTGAATTTCACTTTGCCCGTATGTTCCGTCACACCACGGGCGAAGCGCCACACCAGTTTGTGATGCGTCGTCGCATGGATCGCGCGAGGACAATGCTTGCGCATCCCGATTTGACGCTGACCGCGATTGCTCTTCAGTGTGGTTTCCACTCTTCTGCGCATTTCAGCCATCGTTTCCGTCAGGTCTATGGCATGACGCCTTCTGCGTGTCGACGGGGGAGTCGCTGATCTTCCTGGCAGCAAAAGGCGTTATGTGAAGCGCATAATAACACCAAAAATAATTAACATTTTTTATGTTTAAACTTAACCCTTTTGGGTTAAGTTTCGTCATCAATTTCTGACTCAATTCTATAAAATAGTCATTAACCGCACTTTTTAGCCGTCAGTCATTTTACGGCTCAATTCTCAATTGAACAGTGGAATGAAGTATCTTGAAATCCCAGATTTCATGCACCCGCGAGCGAGCTTCTTAAGAAAACTCTTATATATCAGATCACTATATCCTGACTCCTCGCACGCCCTCTCTGTTACATTTTGTTTCATCTTATCATTTCCTTTAGCTGTTCCACTATTTTTACACTCACGCTATTGGTGTTTATCTGAAAATTAATTTTACGGATTCACGCTTCTGAACCGCGTCATATCGCCAGTAGATGGAATGTACTCGCTTCTGCCCGCAGCGCCTGTTTTGAGATGAATGTTTAATAGCAGGAATGATTTATGGCAGGGGTAGCCGTTCTTAACATTTGACGCTGGCTGTGGCGGTTTCTATCACTCCATAGAACAGGGACAGCCATGTCTAACTCTTCCTTTCAGTCCGAAATACCCAAGGCACGTATTAATTTAAAACTTGATTTGCATACGGGCGGTGCGAGCAAAAAAACCGAACTCCCCCTGAAATTACTGGTGGCAGGCGACTTCAGTCATGGTCAGGAGTCTGCACCTCTGTCTGAGCGAAAAAAAGTTAATCTGAACAAAAATAACTTTGACTCAGTACTTTCCGAATATTCCCCAAACGTCAATCTGACCGTTAAAAACACGCTGGCTGATGACGGCAGCGAAGACAACATCAGCCTGACCTTCCGGAGCATGAAGGATTTCACCCCGGAGCAGGTCTCCCGTCAAATACCTCAGCTAAAGGCGATGCTGTCCATGCGCAATCTGCTTCGCGACTTAAAAGCTAACCTGCTGGATAATCAGGCTTTCCGAAAAGAGCTGGAAAAAATTCTGCTCGACCCGGCATTAAGCGCAGAACTCCGCGCAGAACTGTCTGCTCTGGCCCCGAAACAGCCATAACGGTCAGGATGATTTAACGGATTAATAAGGAGGATATTGATGTCTGTAAAAATTGAGAATGTCGCGGGTGGCGAGAGTGTGGTGCTGGAACGTCCGGCTGCTGGTGGGGTTTATGCGTCTCTGTTTAAAAAAATCAATCTGAACCCGGTCTCCGAACTCAGTGCACTGGATATCTGGCAGGATGCGCAGGCGATGTCGGATGCGACTGCGGATGAACGTTTAACGGCGGGGATGCAGGTATTTCTGGAATGCCTGACGAAAGCGGGCTCAAAAGTTGAAAAACTCGACAAAAACCTGATTGACCATCATATCGCGGAGCTGGACTACCAGATTAGCCGTCAGCTGGATGCGGTAATGCATAGCGAAGAATTCCAGGCGGTGGAGAGCCTGTGGCGGGGCGTGAAATCGCTGGTCGACAAAGCTGATTTCCGTCAGAACGTGAAAGTTGAACTGCTGGATATGTCCAAAGAAGACCTGCGTCAGGACTTCGAAGACTGCCCGGAAATCATCCAGAGTGGATTGTATAAACACACCTATGTTAACGAGTATGACACCCCTGGCGGTGAGCCGATTGCCGCGCTGATTTCCGGCTACGAATTTGATGCTTCCGCTCAGGATGTAACGCTTCTGCGCAACATCTCTAAAGTGTCTGCTGCTGCGCATATGCCGTTTATCGGCTCCGCAGGCCCGAAATTTTTCCTCAAGGATTCGATGGAGGAAGTGGCGGCTATAAAAGATATCGGTAACTACTTTGACCGCGCTGAATATATCAAATGGAAGTCCTTTCGCGAGACGGACGATTCCCGCTATATCGGTCTGGTGATGCCGCGTGTCCTGGGCCGTCTGCCATATGGCCCGGATACCGTGCCGGTGCGCAGCTTCAATTACGTGGAAGAAGTGAAAGGCCCGGATCACGACAAATACCTCTGGACCAACGCCTCATTTGCCTTTGCATCCAACATGGTTCGCAGTTTTATTAATAACGGCTGGTGTGTGCAAATCCGTGGCCCGCAGGCCGGTGGTGCCGTTCAGGATCTGCCTATTCATCTGTACGATCTGGGCACCGGCAATCAGGTCAAGATCCCATCTGAAGTGATGATCCCTGAAACCCGTGAGTTTGAGTTTGCCAATCTCGGCTTCATTCCGCTCTCCTACTACAAGAACCGTGACTATGCGTGCTTCTTCTCGGCGAACTCGACCCAGAAACCAGCCCTATATGACACCGCGGATGCCACAGCCAACAGCCGCATCAATGCCCGTCTGCCTTACATCTTCCTGCTGTCACGCATTGCTCACTACCTGAAGCTGATTCAGCGTGAAAACATCGGCACCACCAAGGACCGCCGTTTGCTGGAGCTCGAGCTCAACACCTGGGTGCGTAGTCTGGTGACGGAAATGACCGATCCGGGCGACGAGCTGCAGGCGTCTCACCCGCTGCGCGATGCCAAAGTGGTGGTGGAAGATATCGAAGATAACCCGGGCTTCTTCCGTGTGAAGCTGTATGCGGTACCGCACTTCCAGGTGGAAGGGATGGACGTCAACCTATCACTGGTTTCCCAGATGCCGAAGGCGAAATCCTAAGTAAGGCAGGAAGCCCATGAAAACGGAACAACCGTTATGGGGCAGAGGCCAGATGGTCTCTCCCCAGCACTTCCAGCAACAGGCCGCGTATGCGGCCTGGTCTGTGGAATGTATCGCCCGGCTGGGTCTTGCCCAGCCCTGGGGAATGATCGAGGCCACGTTTGAGCCGGATGCACTGAAGCTGGGTTGTCTGCAGGCCCGTCATCTGCATATCCGCTTCCCTGACGGGACGCTTATCGATACGGATAATGCGGACGACCTGCCACCGGTGCTGTCGCTTGAGAGCGAGTCGCAGGCCGTGACGGTGGTCCTCGCCCTGCCGCTGCTGCGGGCCAATGGTGGCAACTGCCTGAAGCCTGATGAAGTGGCTGAACGCCCGGTACGTTTCCGCCAGCGCTGGCGGGATGTCCGCAACCGCTTTGGTGAAGATACTCGCCAGATTGCGGTCATTCAGCCTGAACTGACTCTGCGCTTTGCCCATCAGAACAACAGCGATTACCTGACCTGTCCGGTTGCGCGTCTGCAGCAGAACTCGCAGGGTAACTGGGCACCCGATGAGGCCTTTCTTCCTCCTCTGTTAGCGCTGCAGGGCAGCCGCTGGCTGGTCACCCAACTGGACCAACTGATGACGCAACTGCGTGCGCGTCTGACTCGTCTGATGGCCATGCGCCGTGAAAGCAATGAGCGGATGGCCGATTTTGCCGTGGCCGATGTGTCCCTGTTCTGGTTGCTCAATGCGCTGAACAGTGCTGAGCCGGTACTGGGGCAGTTCCAGCGTCACCCGCAAAGTCCGCCTGAGCGTCTGTATCCAGAGCTGGCAAGGCTCGCGGGCAGCCTGCTGACCTTCTCACTGGAGCACCAGGTCAGTGCCATTCCGGCCTGGCAGCATGAGCAGCTGAATAACGTCTTCCCGCCGCTGTTTGATTTGCTGGGCGATCTGCTGGAAGCCAGTCTGCCGTCGCGGGTGGTTTCCATTGAACTGGATTACGATCCGCGTCTGCATTTCTGGCAGGCCCGTCTGCACGATCCGCGTCTGCGCGAAGGCGCCGATTATTACCTCTCCGTTCGTTCGCCGATGTCGGTGGCACAGCTGCAGGAGCAGTTCCCGCGCCAGTGCAAGGTCGGCAGTCCCGATCACGTTCGCAGTATCGTCAACTCCTCCCGCGTGGGGGTGCCGCTGACGCCACTGCGTCATGTGCCGGCCGCCATTCCGCTGCGCCTGGAAAATCAGTATTTCAACCTTGATGTGACACACCCACTGGCCACCGAGATGTTGCAAAGCGGCAGTTGCATGTTTTATGTCCCGGGGATGCTCGGCGAGCCTGAACTTGAACTCTTTGCGGTACTGAGAACATGAATGAGTGCAAACGCGGCGCGGCCGCGTCCATCGATATTGATGAGCTGCTGCAGGATACCTGGCTGCAGGTCATCAGTCTGCGCCACGGCCCGACGTTTCAGGATGGTGAGGGGCAGGTCCTGTGGGAGCGCTGTATTGCCGATGTGGAGCGGGTCCGGCAAGAGCTGAAAGCGCGTGAGCTGGACGAGGCGGGCTGTCAGCACATTCTTGCCGCGCAGTGTGCCCTGCTCGATGAGGCGGTGAAAGGTCGGGGCGTGGAGGATGACGCCTGCGTGCAGTGGTACAACATTCCGCTGCAGGGGCATTTCCTGGGCACCATGGATGCTGGCGATACGCTCTGTGACCGGATGCATGATGTCCTGCGTGAACCCGCCCCCGATGCGGCTGTACTGACCTGTTTTCAGCGGGTGATGATGCTGGGGTTCCTCGGCAACTACCGCTCTCTGAACGATCCGGCGCGGCAGTCCCTCGTCAGTGCGCTCAGTGAGCACGTCGCCCCCTTCAGCTATCCGCAGCCCCCCCCGGTACTGGCAGAAAGTCGTGCCGGACGGGGCATGGGGGGCTGGCTGGCCTCCTGGCCGGCGCGTATCGGCCTGAGTCTGCTCGTTGTGACGGTGCTCTGGTGGGGGCTGGACTGCTGGCTTGACCAGACCCTGAAAGCCCTGTTGCCGGGAGCGGTGAAATGAGTCCTGCACAACAGCGCGGACTGGCATTGTGGGCTGCTCTGCTGAGCGCCGTGGTGTGCCTTGGGTTTCTCCCGGTGTCACAGCCGGTCTCGATCCTGCTTCTGCTGGGGACGCTGGGGGGCATCGTGGCGTGCTGGTTTGTGGCAAGCCGTCGCCAGAAGCAGGGCGATACTCTGAATCTGAATGACCTGCCTGACGCCACTTACCGCCAGCCGGTGGTGCTGGTCTGCGGCGATCTGCCTCAGGCCTGGTCACAGCCGTCTCAGGTTCTGACCGTCACCCAGGGGTGCTGGATCCGGGTTGAAGACCATCAGGACCTGGAGCAGGTGGCGCGTCAGCTGTTATGGCTTCGTCCGGACTGGGGGCGGCAGCTGTCGGTAATGGTCAGCGTTTGCCCTCAGAAGCACGCAGACCGTGAAGCTCTGACCAGTCGTCTGCTGGCTTTGCGCTGGCAAATCAGCCAGCTGCGTAAGAAGAGTGGTCATTCCGTGCCACTGGTTCTGAACGGTCAGGCAGGCAGCGTCATGATGAACGACATGCTCTGGCAGGCGGCAATACCTGGCGAAGGGGGCAGCGTCTGGCGAGGATCGTCAGCGCCCTGCTCGATTGCCAGCTGGGTCACCACCGGCGGGGCGATGGCGATGCAGCAACAGGTACTGATGAACAGCCTGATGAGCTGGTTCCACCATCACGTTAAAGCGGTCTTCATGGATGAAAATCCGGATATCCCGGCCATTGCCCCGACCGCCGTGCTGTGGGGAATTGGGCCCATTCTGGCTGGCAGCCTGGCCTCATCCCTCTGGACAGCATCATTATCCCGCCACACCGCGATGCAACACGTCGCCGGATGGCAGCCCGTTGGCACCGACAGCACGGTGATGTCACTGTTCCCTGACTTTGTTCTGCCGCTGCTGCCAGAAGGCCAGGGGCTGACACCGCGGTGCAGGACGCTGCGTTGTGCTCTCGGGATGTTCACCCTGGCGGCGATGGCGGCACTGCTCAGCAGTGGCTGGAATAATCACCAGTTGCTGCAGCGAGTAAGCTTTGACATCACCCACTATGACCACATTTCGATGGATGATTACGGCCCGAAAGCAGAGGCCGTGAAGGTGCTGCGTCAGGACGGCGCACTGCTGGATAACTGGTCGCGTAACGGTGAACCACTGAACATGAGTCTGGGTCTGTATCAGGGCGGGCATCTGCGCATGCCGGTGCTGGAAGCGATCCGCTCGTATGTGCCCCCGCCGCCGCCGCCCAAACCGCAGCCGAAACCCAAACCGGTTCCGAAAATCGTTCGTCTCGACAGCATGTCGCTGTTCGATTCCGGTAAATCTGAACTGAAATCGGGCTCCACCAAAATGCTGGTGACCTCCCTGGTCGGCATTAAGGCCAAACCGGGCTGGCTGATTGTGGTCAGTGGCCACACCGATAACACCGGCAACCCTCAACTGAATCAGACGCTCTCCCTGAGGCGTGCCGAAGCGGTACGTAACTGGATGCGTGACACCGGCGATGTGCCGGAAAGCTGTTTTGCGGTGCAGGGCTATGGCGAAAGCCGCCCGGTCGCAACGAACGACACCCCGGAAGGGCGCGCACTTAACCGTCGTGTCGAAATCAGTCTGGTTCCGCAGGCCGACGCCTGTCAGATACCGGGCAATCCCCTGGCGTCATCGGATGATGGCGCAGATAAAACTGTAATGGAGTAAATCACATGGCAATTCCTGTTTATCTTTGGCTGAAAGACGACGGCGGCGCGGACATCAAAGGGTCTGTGGACGTTCAGGATCGCGAAGGCAGCATCGAAGTGGTGGCACAGAAACACGATCTGTACATCCCGACCGACAACAACACCGGCAAGCTGACCGGTACCCGTATCCACACCCCGTTCCTGTTCACCAAGGAAATCGACTCCTCAAGCCCGTACCTGTACAAGGCGGTGACCACCGGTCAGACCCTGAAGTCTGCTGAATTCAAGTGGTACAAAATCAACGACGCGGGTCAGGAAGTGGAGTACTTCAACACCAAACTGGAAAACGTGAAAGTGGTGAAGGTGAATCCTGAAATGTATGACATCAAGGATCCATCCAAAGAGAAGCATAACCACCTTGAGCGCATTGAACTGCGCTACGAAAAAATCACCTGGACCTACAAAGACGGCAACATCATTCATTCCGATTCCTGGAACGAACGCGCCACCGCGTAAGACCAGAAGTGGGCAGCACATCCTGCCCGCTTTTTTGTTTTTGCTGAACGTCTGCCCTGCGGGCGCTGAGCAAAGAACCCCACAAACTGCCAGCCTGACCGTATGCGCTTTGGTACCCTTCCCGGGAAACAGCGATGGGCGGTAGCGTGTCCAGGAAACGACAAAGAGAGAAAGTCATGGAAAATCCAGCCATTCTGCTGCGACGTCTGAACCCTTACTGTGCCCGTGCGATGGAAGGGGCGGCTTCGCTCTGCCAGACCCGGGCGCATGCAGAAATTTTGCCTGAGCACTGGCTGCTGAAACTGCTTGAGCAGGGTGAAGGTGACCTGACGGTGCTGGCCCGCCGTTATGAGTGGGATATGGATGCGCTGTGGCAGGACATGCTGGCCTGGCTGGATAATCAGCCCCGCTCAGTTCGTCAGCGTCCACAGCTGTCCGCCAGCGTTCAGACCCTCCTGCAGGAAGCCTGGCTACTGGCGTCCCTTGCCGGGGAAGAACAGATCCGCAGTGTTCATCTGCTGATGGCGCTGGTTGCTCAGCCAAAACTGGCGCGCTGCGATGGCCTTTGGCCATTGCTGACGCTGGGCCAGAGCCAGCTTGAGCGACTGCGTCCGTTGCTGGATACGCAATCTGACGAGCGCCCGGACATGCAGCTGGAGGAAGAATTAGCCAAAAGCGATGCGGTTGAGTTCGTGGGTCTCCCGGTCGGCGTTTCTGAAGGCAAAGAAGGCGAGTTGTCGCCTGCGCTGCAGAACGCGCTGGATAAATTCACCCTCGATGTCACCGCCAAAGCGAAAGATGGCAAAATCGACCCGGTGTTTGGCCGTGATACCGAAATTCGCCAGATGGTGGACATCCTCTCCCGTCGCCGTAAAAACAACCCGATCCTGGTCGGCGAGCCGGGTGTCGGTAAAACGGCCCTGGTGGAAGGCCTGGCGCTGCGGATCTCCGAGGGCAATGTGCCCGAAAGCCTGAAAACCGTGGTACTGCGTACTCTGGACCTCGGTCTGCTGCAGGCGGGCGCTGGCGTAAAGGGTGAGTTCGAACAGCGCCTGAAAAATGTCATCGATGCCGTGCAGCATTCGCCGGTGCCTGTCCTGCTGTTTATCGACGAAGCACACACCATCATCGGCGCGGGGAATTCGGCCGGAGGCGCGGATGCGGCCAATCTGCTGAAGCCTGCGCTGGCACGCGGCGAACTGCGCACCATCGCGGCCACTACCTGGTCCGAATACAAACAGTATTTCGAGCGTGATGCCGCGCTGGAGCGCCGCTTCCAGATGGTGAAAGTGGACGAGCCGGACGACGACACCGCCTGCCTGATGCTCAGGGGCCTGAAATCCCGCTACGCGGAACACCATGGCGTACATATCACTGACGATGCCGTCCGTGCCGCCGTCACGCTTTCTCGCCGCTACCTGACGGGCCGCCAGCTGCCGGACAAAGCCGTTGACCTGCTCGATACGGCCTCTGCCCGTGTGCGCATGAGTCTCGACACCGTGCCGGAAGCGCTGACGCAGTTTCGGGCGCAGCTCACTGCCCTGGACATCGAAAAGCAGGCGCTGCTGGAAGATATCGCGCTGGGTAATCATCGCCACGACGAACGCCTGGCGGCGATTGAACAACAGCAGAACGATCTTATTGTTGAGCTCGACGTGCTGGAAACCCAGTATGGCCGCGAGCTGAGCCTGACGGAACAGCTGTTTGACGTGCGTCAGGACATCAGCCGTCAGACCGATATCAACAACCTGCAAAACCAGCTCTCCACGCTGCAGGGCAGCACGCCGTTGCTCTCGCTGGACGTGGGCCCCCGCACCGTGGCCAACGTGATTGCCGACTGGACCGGCGTGCCGCTCTCCTCACTGATGAAAGATGAGCAGACCGAATTGCTGACCCTGGAAGCTGAAATCGGTAAGCGCGTGGTGGGTCAGGATATGTCCCTCAATGCCATTGCGCAGCGTCTGCGGGCGGCGAAAACCGGTCTGACGTCTGAGAACGGCCCTCAGGGCGTGTTCCTCCTGGTCGGTTCGAGTGGAGTCGGTAAAACCGAGACCGCGCTGGCGCTGGCCGATGTGCTGTACGGTGGTGAAAAGTCACTCATTACCATCAACCTGTCCGAATACCAGGAGCCGCACACCGTTTCCCAGCTGAAGGGCTCCCCGCCGGGTTACGTCGGTTACGGCCAGGGCGGTATTCTGACCGAAGCGGTGCGCAAGCGTCCGTACAGCGTGGTACTGCTCGATGAAGTGGAAAAAGCCCACCGCGACGTGATGAATCTGTTCTATCAGGTCTTCGACCGCGGCTTTATGCGCGACGGCGAAGGGCGTGAAATTGACTTCCGTAATACCGTTATTCTGATGACCTCGAACCTTGGCAGCGACCACCTCATGCAGCTGCTGGATGAACAGCCAGACGCCAGCGAAAGCGACCTGCACGAACTGCTGCGCCCGATTTTACGTGACCACTTCCAGCCCGCGCTGCTGGCCCGTTTCCAGACCGTGATTTACCGCCCTCTGGCGGAAGCGGCCATCCGCACCATCGTGGAGATGAAGCTCAGCCAGGTGAGCCAGCGCCTGAAGCGTCACTACGGGCTGACCACGCAGATTGGCGATAGCCTGTATGACACGCTGACCGTGGCCTGCCTGTTGCCGGATACCGGTGCGCGTAACGTTGATAGTCTTCTCAACCAGCAAATCCTGCCAGTACTGAGTCAGCAGTTGCTGACCCATATGGCCGCGAAGCAGAAGCCCAAATTACTGACCCTGGAGTGGAGCGACGAGGAGGGCATTGTACTGGAGTTTGATACCCCAGCCACTGAACCAGAAGGAACTGACGCATGAGCACGAATTTTAAAATCCTCTTCAGCCACAATCACCACGGGCTTTCGGTAAAAGGCTGTGAGTCCGGGCTGGACGTTCTGGCCTTTGAGGGTCACGAAGCCCTGAGTCAACCGTTCAGCTACCGTATTGAGTTCACCAGTGGCGATCATGCTATCAGTAAGGAAATGATGCTGATGAAAGCCGCTTCCCTGACGCTGCAGGCACCGGTGGATCAAGGCTATGGCATTAAGGTGCAACAGGCCGTTCGCGTCATTCAGGGGGTAGTCAGCGGTTTTGAATGCCTCAGTACCTCAAAAGACGAAACACACTATGCCCTGACGCTGACCCCACGTCTGGCGTTGCTCAGCCGTTCACACCAGAACGCCATCTACCAGGATATGTCGGTTCCACAGATTGTTGAAAAAATTCTGCGCGAGCGCCACAACATGCGCGGCCAGGATTTTCTGTTCTCACTGACTCAGGACTATCCGCGCCGCGAGCAGGTGATGCAGTACGGCGAGGACGATCTGCATTTTATCACCCGCCTGCTGGGCGAAGTAGGCATCTGGTTCCGCTTTACCACCGACACGCGCCTCAATATTGATGTGGTGGAATTTTACGACAGCCAGCAGGGCAATGAGAAAGGCCTGACCCTGCCATCTGTGCCGCCATCCGGCCAGCACTCAAAAGGGGTGGACTCGGTCTGGGGCATGGAGTGCCACCACGCGGTGGTGCAAAAGCAGGTCAGCACCCGCGATTACAACTACCGCGCGGCAAACGAGGACATGAACATCCAGGTCGATGTGACCCGGGGGGACGCCACCACCTACGGTGATGCCTATCACTATGCCGACAATTACCTGACGCCGGGCAGTAAATACGACCGCCATCCGGCCCCGGAATCCGGGGCGTTCTGTGCCCGTATTCGCCACGAACGTTACCTGAATGGTCAGACACAAACCCGCGCCATCACCAGCTGCCCGACACTCTTTCCGGGTATGCTGTTAAAGGTCACCGGCGGCTATGAGGTGGCAGAGGTGTTTGCGCAGGGCGTGGTCGTCACGGCGATGCACACGCACGCCCGTCGTGACGAAGATTTTGGTGTTAATTTTGAGGGTATCCCGGACAGCCCCGATTTTGGCTTCCGCCCGGAGCCCGGTGACCGTCCGGTGATGGCCGGCACCCTGCCGGCACGCGTCACCAGTACCAAAGAGAACGATACCTACGGACACATTGACCGCGATGGCCGCTACCGCGTCAACATGCTGTTCGACCGTGATATTTGGGAGACCGGTTTTGAAAGCCTGTGGGTACGCCAGTCACGCCCGTATGCTGGTGACACCTACGGTCTGCACCTGCCGCTGCTGGCAGGGACCGAAGTGGCGATTGGTTTTGAAGACGGCAACCCGGACAGGCCGTATATCTCCGGCGTACTGCACGACTCGGCGCACGGCGACCATGTCACTATCCAGAACTACAAACGTAACGTCCTGCGCACTCCGGCGAACAACAAAATTCGCCTCGACGATGAACGCGGAAAAGAGCATATCAAGGTCAGCACGGAGTACGGTGGCAAAAGCCAGCTCAATCTCGGGCATCTGGTGGACAGTGAGAAACAACAGCGCGGGGAGGGTTTTGAACTCAGAACCGACAGCCGGGGAGCCATCCGGGCGAAGAAAGGGATGTTCATCAGCGCCGATGGCCAGACGAAAGCACAGGGCCAGGTGCTGGAGATGCAGCCGGCGGTCAGCAATCTGGGTGACGCCCGGGAGCAGATGACATCCATCTCCGATGACGCGCAGAAGGCGACCGCGAACCCGGCGGACCTCCAGGCACAAATCAAACTGCTGGAACAGCAGCTTACAGACCTCAAAAAATCGGTACTGCTGCTCAGTGCACCGGAGGGTATGGCGCTGAGCAGCGGACAGCATCTGCAGGTATCTGCCGGGCAGAACCTGATAGCCACTGCCGGTAAAAATGCGGACGTCAGCGTGGTGAAAAATCTGTTCATCGGTGTGGGCAACGCCCTGAGCGTGTTTGTTCGTAAGCTGGGGATCAAACTCATTGCGAACCAGGGGCCGGTAAAAATACAGGCGCAGAATGACCTGATGGAATTGCTGGCACGTAAAGAAATCAGCATTGTCAGCACGGAAGATGAAATCAAAATCATCGCGAAGAAGAAGCTGACAGTAAATGGCGGCGGGAGTTATATCACTCTGGATGTTAATGCCATTGAATCTGCGACGATGGGTGATTTCAGAACAAGGGCCGGGCATTATGCCAGACAAACGCGAGCGCAGCATAAGCCTGATATTTCACCTTTAGCCAATGCTATCGACGACGGCAGCCACAATATTCGTTATTTATGTGCAGATGATAATGGAATACCGATGCTGAATACTCCTTACAGGGCATTTTTGGCTGATGGCTCAGTACTGGAAGGTATTAGTGATGATGAAGGGTGTACGAGGCTGTTTACTTCTGCACAGACTCAGGATGTGTTGCTGCATATGATGCCAGGAGTTATCAATGCCTAAGTATAATTTCTACACAAAAATTGAATCGAATGTTCAATTATCCAATCTGTTTTACGATCTTAATGTATATAAAACTGATGCTAATAATAAAAAACATATCCTGTTGTCAGTAACGCAACAACCAATAGATCCTGGTTATTATACTCAGCCTCATGATACGAATGAGACTGATGATGATTTGTCAGTGATCTACATCATAGAAATTAATTTGTACCGTAAACACGGTGGCAAGTTGATTTCGGTGCTATCATCCCCGGCGAAAAAAAATGTATACACTTGGTGAAATAGCCTCCGGGAAAGCATACTCTAAAAATAAAAGAGAAAATATCTGTTATTTTGAGACTAAAACTCAGACTAAACCCACGAATGATAACGGTGATGAAAATATTCATAATGTAAAGATCACTTGTCTGGAAAGACCATTTATAGCGAAAGAGTATCCAATCGGCAGTCCTGATGATCCTTTTGATAGACGAAAGATAGAAAACCAGATTGCATCAAGGATGAATCATAGCAGTTATCCTGATCAGGGGCGAACCAGTTTATGCGGGCCTGCTTCCTTCTTTTACTGCCTACAAATGGACAGGCCGGATGTATATAAACAGGCTGCGTATGAACTCTGGTTGTATGGGAAAACTAAAATAGGTACTCTGGATATTTCGCCAGGAGATGGATGCAGACACCCTAAAGGAGCATTCTATGATGATTACGGTAGAGAAGCAGTATCAGGTTTGGACTGGATCACATTAGCTAGCTTGAGGGATTCTGAAAATTCACTAATGAGTTATGATGAAGTGGACGATCAGCTCGCAGGAATAACTATGTGGGGGAAGTTGAGTGAATGGTTTGAAAAAGCAGGATATGAGAAAATATTCGATAATATTAGCCTTACACATGCTAACGAAAAAGATATAGTAAAGCTTAATTCATATGCTAATCAAGGATACAGAGTTGTAACTCTCATATCCGCAGGGATGTTAAAAGGATGGGGGGATGGTGATTCATCGTCAAAGAATCATTGGATTGTTTGGGATAAACCTGTTTGTAAGGTTGTTGGTGGAGATATAACTACCAAAGATAGTGATGAATTAATTGATTTGAAGCTTTTCTCTTGGGGAAGAGTGGATTGGCAAACAAAAGATAAAAGCAGTCTTAGCTACTTTGCTAAGCATGTTTTTGGAGGGTTGGTTTTTAAACCAATAAAATGAGCATGAAAAAAATAATTATTTTTATTATTTTCTTTGTTTCTGCCTGTGCAAATCCAGCACCGAATTTTTCACCAAAAGGAAGTAACCTCCCTGATGGGGTTGTGTGGCAGGACTATTTGGCTGAAATTGAAATAACCAATGCTGTTTTATTCAAAAAAAATATCGATGTAGATATCTCACCTATAGATTCAGGTTTGAAATGGAAGCCTGAAGTGAATACCTTAAAAAGGGGAGGGAGGGAAAGAGAAGAGGAGGACTACCATCACATAATAATTAGTGGTAAACCTAAAAAGATAGGTGAAATACTGATTCATATTCATGGGTACTCTATGGGGACATCAACGCCGGGAAGCCAAATTGATAAGAAATATATGATAAGAATAATTAATTATGAGGATGGTGTTATTTATCGGTAAATTTGGAATATACCCGTAAACATGTTTTAGAGGCTTGACTTTCAACCTGTTGAGTTAAATGTTTTATCTTTTTCTTTAGCTTTATTGTTTCCAGTCGTACCGGTATTAACCCAGTGGTACTGTCTGAAAAATCTTTCTTGGCAAAAGATATAAAGTTGTAAGCTTAATCTCTGCTGGCATTCTATCGGATTTTCCTGGTGATAGCTCATCAAAGAATCATTGGATATTTGGGGCTAAACAAGTGAAGTGCAGTAATGGAGTAGTTATATCCGAACTTACCTCCGGTGAAGATGCTGTGGATTTAAATTTATTCTCGTGGTGGACAGTTGGAAGTCAACTGAAGAATAACATTAGTTTGGGTTCCTTTATGAAACATACATTCGGAAGGTTAGTTTTTAGACCAATTAAATAACATATAATTTTTAGAGTGATTATATGCTCCATTATCTTACTGAGTGCATCATGCTCTTCATCTTATATTGATTATAATCCATCTGGAGATTCCTTGCCGAATGGGAAAGTCGGTGTGATTTATAAGCAAGAGACTATTATCGGAGCTGGTCTAGATGATAATCCGGCATTTCTGACTGATAAAAATGCAAGTGTAAATGTCTATCCCTATGATATAGGACTGCATGTAGTAGCTACAAATAAAAGAAAAGATGGATTGCCTATATACAATCATATTATTACTGGGATGCCATTAAAATCGGGTGAGGTGAAGATATCTATATCTGGCTATACTTATGGCTCTATGTACACGAAAGCTAGTAGAATTGATAAAACCTATTCATTAGAAATTAAATAAATGCAAGGCCAAGTCGATCAATTAGTGAGATCTGTTAATTGAAATGAAGTTTTCTCTTGGAGTGAGGCTTAAGATAATTCACTTCGAGCATCATCAATATTAGTTGAATTTTTAAGTTGTACTTTTGGAGGAATGGTATTCACAAAAATACCATAATTAAAATGAAAAAATATTTTTCGTCATTTCTTTTTACTTTGTTTATGACTGGTTGTGGCAATAATGTTGCATTCGAACCCAATAACTTGCCTGATGGATATGTTGGTCAGAAATATTATGTGCCCATAACTATTTCTGGAGGGACAGGGCCAGTTGTTGATTTTAATTATGATATTCACCCATCAAATTCAGGTTTGAAATTGATATTTGCTGAAAAAAAATATCATACAAAATATATATATAATAACTTCACTATTCAAGGTAAGCCAAAAACACAAGGAATTATAACAATTAGCATAACTGGCGGTTTGGTTGCTAGTGCTGGGGGAACTTTCGTAAAGAAATACGAGGTTAATGTTTTGAATTAGATTGATGGCGTAAGTGTTGCTGTCAAAATTTTAAATTGATTTGAACTAATATTTTTTCTTTGTAGGGATTGGCGAAAGATTATAAAAGCAGGATTGACTACTTATCTAAGCATTTTTTGGGGGGAGTGATTTTGAAACCGCTGAGCTAAATGAAATGTTTTATTTGTATTTAAATTTTTATTGTGTCCGACTGCACCGCTTCTCGCCTAACAGTTTTTCCTGAAAAATGAACTCATAATTGCAACAGTTAATTACAATTACCGGGATGTTATTGAAATAAATGGTGGTGCTGTTAATGAATTCAGTGTGTCAGTAAGTATAACTCCAAATGGTTCAGGGCTGGTATGGAATCCGGAAGAAATAAAATATAGTTTTGGTGGAGAAGATGGAGTAAATAAAGATTACCATCGTATCATTATATCTGGTATTCCGAAAAATCAGGTGGTTATCCCGTAACTGTTTCTGGGTTTACTCTTGGCACGTTGCATCCCGGTCAAGATTTCTATAATAAATATACGATAAAGATCAAACAGTAGCTAATTCACTTAGTGCATATCTGGTGTTTCAGAACATAATTTTTCTGCCAATGTGAAGGAATACAATGAGCATCAATCCCCTGATCAGATTCAGCCACAATCATCACCAGCTGTCGGTTAAAGGATATGAAGCAGAACTCGATGTGCTGGCGTTTGAAGGCTATGAAGCCCTGAGCGCGCCGTTCAGTTACCGTATTGAATTTACCAGCGCTGAACATGCCATCAGTAAAGAGACGATGCTGATGAAAGCGGCTTCCCTGACGCTGCAGGCCCCGGTAGACCAGGGTTACGGCATCAAAATGCAACAGGCCGTGCGCACCATTCAGGGCGTGGTGAGCGGCTTTGAACGGCTCAACACCTCAAAGGATGAAACCCACTATGCCCTGACGCTCCAGCCACGTCTGGCGCTGCTTGACCGTTCGCACCAGAATGCCATTTATCAGGATATGTCGGTCCTGCAAATCGTGGAAAAAATTCTGCGCGAGCGTCACAACATGCGCGGTCAGGATTTTCTGTTCTCACTCTCAAAAGATTACCCGCGTCGTGAGCAGGTGATGCAGTACGGCGAGGATGACCTGCACTTTATTACCCGCCTGCTGGGTGAGGTGGGTATCTGGTTTCTCTTTACCACTGATACGCGCCTGAATATTGACGTCGTGGAGTTTTACGACGGTCAGCTGGCTTATGAGAAAGGCCTGACGCTGCCGTCAGTATACCCATCAGGACAGCATTCGGAAGGCGTGGATTCGGTCTGGGGCATGGAATGTCATCACAACGTGGTGCAGAAACTGGTCAGCACCCGCGACTACAACTACCGTCAGGCGACGGAAGACATGAACACCCGGGTGGACGCGACCCTCGGGGATGCCACCACCTGTGGTGAGGCCTACCACTACGGCGATAATTATCTGACACCTGGAAGTGCGTATGACCGCAATCCGGCCCCGGAGTCCGGGGCATTTTATGCCCGCATTCGTCACGAGCGTTATCTAAATGACCAGACGCAGACCCATGCCATCACCAGCTGTCCGACGCTCTCTCCGGGGCAGGTACTGAAAGTCACCGGCGGGTACGAAGTGGCAGAGGTGTTTGCGCAGGGCGTGGTCGTCACGGCGATGCACAGCCATGCGCGGCGTGATGAGGATTTTGGCGTCAATTTTGACGGTATCCCGGACAGCACTGATTTTTGCTTCCGTCCTGAGCCTGGCTCACGCCCGGTGATGGCTGGCACATTGCCGGCACGCGTCACGAGCACCACCGGGAACGACACCTACGGCCACATCGATAAAGACGGGCGCTATCGCGTCAACATACTGTTTGACCGTGATAACCGGGAGGCCGGGTTCGAGAGCCTGTGGGTGCGCCAGTCCCGCCCGTATGCGGGCGACACCTACGGCCTGCACCTGCCGCTGCTGGCGGGCACCGAAGTGGCAATTGGCTTTGAGGACGGTAACCCGGACCGGCCGTACATCTCAGGCGTGCTGCACGACTCGGCGCACGGCGACCATGTCACCATCCGAAACTACAAACGTAACGTCCTGCGCACCCCGGCAAATAATAAAATCCGCCTCGATGACAGCCGCGATCAGGAGCATATCAAGATCTCTACCGAATACGGCGGCAAGAGTCAGCTGAATCTCGGGCATTTAGTGGATGCAGAGAAGCAGAAGCGCGGCGAGGGATTTGAGCTCAGAACCGACAGCCGGGGAGCCATCCGGGCGAAGAAAGGGATGTTCATCAGCGCCGATGGCCAGACGAAAGCACAGGGCCAGGTGCTGGAGATGCAGCCGGCGGTCAGCAATCTGGGTGACGCCCGGGAGCAGATGACATCCATCTCCGATGACGCGCAGAAGGCGACCGCGAACCCGGCGGACCTCCAGGCACAAATCAAACTGCTGGAACAGCAGCTTACAGACCTCAAAAAATCGGTACTGCTGCTCAGCGCGCCGGAGGGTATGGCGCTGACCAGCGGACAGCATCTGCAGGTATCTGCCGGGCAGAACCTGATAGCCACTGCCGGCAAGAATGCCGATATCAGCGTGGTGAAGAATCTGTTTGTGGGGGTTGGTAATGCGCTCAGCGTGTTTGTGCGTAAGCTCGGTATTAAGCTCATTGCCAACCAGGGGCCAGTGAAAATACAGGCACAAAATGACCTGATGGAACTGGTCGCGCGCGGCGGGCTGAATATTACCAGTACTGAGAATGAGATCCACATAACGGCAAATAAGCGTGTAGTGATCAATGGCGGCGGGAGCTACATCAACCTGGATGCCAACGGGATTGAATCCGCCACTCAGGGGGAGTACCGGACTAAAGCCGGGCATTATGGGCGAAAAGATAAGGCCAGTGAGCCAAAAGACTTCCCGAATGTGGCACCTGAAACGACCGAACCTTCCAGTAACTTCAGCTTTTCCTGACAGGGAGTCACAACATGATCATCAGTCCTCCGTTTCTGAGAGATAAAGATGCCACTCAGTCTGACGCAGACTGGATTGAAGCGATGATGCCTGTCAATGCTCGCCGGGGATATCCTCTCAATACATCAGAGTCCTGGCATGGGGGCATCCATATATCGCATACGGACGCAGGGACAACGCCGGAGAAAGTAAGGACAATTGCTGACGGGACGGTGGTATCGTTCCGTAAGCCCGCCCCGCCAGAGAAAAGAGACCAGTTCCCACTGAAGTATGCTCCTGTCAGGGGAACAGATGATGGCTATGTCCTGTTGAAACATGAGACAGAAATCGGTTCCGGGGAGGACGGTAAGGTTGTTTTTTACTCTCTGTATATGCATCTGAAGTTTCTGGAGGCAGAGATAAAAGCGGATGCCAAAATCTACCGTAAAGACCCGCTTGGCTCTTCCGGAATGACTGACGGCCAGAATGAATTTCACTTCCAGGTTTTCTGCGACGATGACAACATCAAAAAAATGACAGGCAGAAAAACGAAGGCGCTGGATATTTCGAAAGATGGTCGAACCGATGCAATTTACGGTGATATCCATTTTTATCTGCCACCAGGAACAAAGTTTTATGACAAGGCGCCGGCAGATAACAGCACCTCCATCACCGGGCTTTCTGAACTCTATACCAGCAATGCGCCTCTGTATGCCAGCATGACTCTGGCACAAGGCAACTGTACGATGGTGACCCGGCAAAAAAATACGCAAATTGACGGGAAGTATAATCTGCTGGGCGAGCCGCAGGTTAACGCCGATGGCGAAGACTATGAATACAATCTTTATAAAACCGCGATGCGGAATTATAAGGAGAGCCCCAGCGCCGGATTTGAGCTGCTTCGTTTTGGCCGGGTCATCAATACGGAGCATGAAACGCTGGTGCCGGCAGATGCCCCACTTTGGATGACGGTTAATTACCCGGGCGGGCAAGGAGTGGTCAATTTGGCTGATCCTAATATTAAAAAGTTCAGTGACGCGGATTTTCCACACTGGACTGGCTGGCAGTTGGTTGACGATGACGCGGATTCCAATAGCCAGTGCAATTCCGCAGCGATCGCTTCGCTGAATGAAAATGGTGACTATGACAATCAGTGCAGCAAGTTGATATGTCATTTCCCGTTTGAGTGGGAAAAAAGTACCGTAGATACCCGGTTCTCGTGGCTGAAAATCGGCAGTGACGAGCATGATCCTATGTCGGAAGAAGATTATGCGAAGTTTAAGGCTCACGCTGAAGCGCTGTGTTTTGATTCTGGTTCTTTGGCATCGGGGCGTTTGTGGCACTTTGAGCCAAAGGCATTTATTCGGCAATTTAGAAAATGTGGCTGGCTTGATAGTGAAGTAATTGAAAAAATAATGGTGGCAAATACTAAGCCAACGGCAAAGTTGCAAATCAGTAAGATAAGTAAGATAAGTAAGAAGGTAACTGAATATTACGGTGATATAAATGCCATACTTAATAAATACAATCTTTATAGTACCAATAGAAAATGTCATTTTCTTGGGCAGGGGGCTGTTGAATCCGGAAGTTTGCTGTCAATGCAGGAGGTTAGTCAGCAACAACTGATAGAGAACGGTGTCCACAAAGGTGGTGGAATTGTTGACCTGTCAACCAAAAATGAAGCGGAGCTCGGGCATTGGTATGGAGAGTTAACAGAAGAAAAAGACGATTATTTTTCTGGTAAAAAATACAATTCAAAAGGGAATGTTATCACAGGGTCCTACAGCTGGATTAATGGGAATTGTGGTGATGTTGATGCCCAGAAATACAGAGGGCGTGGTTTTAAAATGCTCACTGGGCTCGATACTTATTCTAGCTATTGGGTATATCGAGGGTGGCTCTCAGTAAGTGACTTTGATCGATATTGGTGGGATGACCCTCAATACAAAAAGAAAAATGCAGCAAAAATGAAAAAACGTAGTCCTCAGATAGACTCACCACAAAAAATAACAGAAAGTAGTTATAATTGCATTGATACTGGCGGTTTTTTCATCGTTGGGTTTAAAGATAAAACGGTGAAAATAATGGATGGGGATAAAAATGGCAAAGCAGATGATGATCAGGTTATTGAAAATGTTACCTCTGCAATAAATGGTGCTGACAAAGGTCTTGCAGAGAGAAAAATCTTTACGAAAAGAGCTAAGGAGGTGATTGGTGATGACGTTTAATAAAGCATTTTTAACTTCAATGATGTACTTTATGGCTACGTTTAGCTCTTGGGGGGCATATTACAATACCATTAAAGTTGATGGTTATATGATTAGTCTTAATAAAAATAACCAAGGGGTGGTTGATGTACATAGTGACACCTCGAAAGTTTCCGCTTCATGTAAAATTAAAAATTGGAATAGCAAGTACTATTTAGGGGCTGGAATACTCGCTTTGACAAGTGATAAGGTTGGTGTGATTGTTGCTGGGAGCAATATGTTTTTAAAAACAAAGGAGTTGGAGGCTTGTAATAACAAATTCGTAAATCTATATAGCGTAGATTATTTAGACCAAAAATTATCTACTCTTGTCGATGTTAACTTCGATAAAAAACTGATTCTCGCTTTAATTCCCATTGATGCCCGATCAGGAGCGCATCAAGCGATACTGTCAAGTTTTGATGGGAAAAAGAATGTTATCTCTGGGAAAGGTTTTTGGAATCCACGTGTAAAGGATGTGAATATTTTGGATGATACATTTCCTGTAACTGATGACTTTTACATCGGAAAAATATCAGCTAATGGAATGTACGTTGCTCCTAACGATCTTGATTGTTCTGTAGATTCTTTTCCTGGTGTGTGGGATATAATCAAAAAAATGAAGGTGACATTCCCTGATGATAAAGATGATGCTGTGATTGACAGTAAATGCAAAAAGCTTTTTTCGGGTGATAAAACACTTGATGAGTTGGATGGGAAGCTTATCAATACGAAATGATGCTATTACAAATGACTATTTATTATCAGGGCATCAATTTTCTTGTGAGTCATCAGTAATTGATCACAATCTTACTTTTTCATGAGGTGTAAGCTATGGATTATCAATCCTCAGTAAATTTACTCTTTTATATTTTCAGTAAGAAACAGCTAATCTTCACCATGAACATTTGGCCAATTCTCTGACCGATTAATTATCGTTAACAATCCATAGGTATCTGAATTGGAGAACGTTTTTTATTGGTCGTATTTGGGGAAGGGTATGAATGTTAAAAGTTTAGGTTTACTTTTATTCTTGGTTATTTCTTGGTCAAAATTTGCAGCAGGCAATCTGAAAAGATCATGTGGGGTACTTATCAACTCTGGAGGCGACACATTATTATTTTATGATAAGAATGGTGTTAAAGAATTCGAAACAGAAATGAAAGATAAACGGTTAGTGTCGAAAAAATAATCATGCGCATGTATGACTTATAAATCTGAGAATGAAGAATACATTCGCGGGATAACAAAAGTTGAATTTTTGAATAAAAAACTTGCTCAAGAAAGAAAGAAAGAAAGAAAGAAAGAAAGAAAGAAAAAAAGAAATAGGTGAAATTTACGTTTTCAAAAATTGACAGGGCTGGATATGGTATGCCTCCAGCAGGTATAGATAATGACAAAAGAAGTAATTTATATTTGGGTTGTGCTTACACATCCCGATTAGAAAATAAATTTTTCTTCTACAAGGGAGATATAATCATTATTTATACATTTAAAAAGAGTGGGATTGCATTTGCGAAATTTGGCGTTTGTTCACTTGATGGTAAAACAATGAAATGCCGAAGATATTTTGAGTCAGGCATTGAGAGAGGCCGTCCTAATGAAGAGATTAATTATGTTTGCGTAAAAGGGAACTATGTAGAGGAAGGCGTTCATGTGATTTATGTTCGGAATGGTGATGTGGCATTTGTTGAAATTAAAAATAGAGATTTTAAAAAAGATAAGGTGCTTTTTGATAGATACCCCGAGAAAACCAAACGATCTTTCTATTTTAGTCGATTTTTATAAATATTGACATATGAGAGTTTGAATGCCGTATTCCCTTAAGCATCTTCCTGAACGTTACCCTCGACCAGCCCCACCAAAGACATTCCGGTGGTTTGCTGTTCTGGCGTTAATGCTGGTCATTAGTGTGATCCTCATGCGTATATTTGGACGCTACATCGATAACAGCCACTTCTGGTTAATTGCTATTGGCACACCAGTCGTTGTGTGGATTGTCAGTTTCGGTATTCGCATGTGGTTCTGGTCATTACAGGACAGTAAAGCGAATGGTTTCGACAGCCGCAGGGAACAATGGATTTTACGCGAGACCCGGAGGGCTAGGCGCGCGCTTCAAGTGCTGAATACTACATATATAACGGCTTATCCTGAGATTGAGAAGGACGTTGTTGCTACCGCGATGCTGAACAATCAAAGCATCATCGCCTCCCAGGCTGACTGGAAGGGAGAAAAAAGTAAACGGGTGAGCCGCATTCTGGTGGGACCAGAAGATACACCGGAATTACTCATATCACGCCTGCTTTCAGAACTCATTGCTGGTCTGCCTGTCGATCGGTTCCCCGAACATGCCTTACTGGTTGTTGTTCTTGATATTTCATCATCAGTGTCGCTCGATGCTGTCCGTGATATCTGGCAGCAAGAATGGCAGGAGAGTGGCATAAACTGCGCTGTTGAGTATCTCGATGGATCTGGTCCTGGCGTTATTGATAGCTGGATGAACAATCGCTTTAAAGAGACCGCAATGCTGCTGATTGTGTCACTTCAGATCGCACCAGTGGTTTCAAATAACTCTGCTGAAGCGGCAGTGGCCATTCTTCTCGGCAACCGCCTGACACAGGAGGCTCTCGAACCTGTTGCACTGCTGCATCGACCAGAGCCCGCCCCACCAGGAGGGCTGGAAGAGGGGATGCGAATGGCCGCCTATAATGTTCCGCTCAAAGAAAATATCGTCAAACACCTGTGGCTTGCCGGCTTGACGAAAGAGCAACGTGCGGAGGTTGTGGAGAGCCAGAACAAGCATCCTGCTCAGTCCGTTGAAGACGACGCTGTAGCAAACCTTGACGTATCGATGGGACATGCCGGTGCAGCCGCTCCCTGGCTGGCTATTGCTGCAGCCACAGACATCGCCCGACAAACTCAATTACCGCAGATGATCATCAGCGGCGACACCACACAGGATGTGCTGTGGAGCACACTCGTTACCCCGATTGCTTCCCGACAGGAGATGGACGCGTGAGGT
The DNA here is from genome assembly GCF_051136265.1 of Candidatus Pantoea rara. NCBI lineage: Bacteria > Pseudomonadati > Pseudomonadota > Gammaproteobacteria > Enterobacterales > Erwiniaceae > Pantoea > Candidatus Pantoea rara. Next base: position 1,224,852 of record NZ_CP194942.1, read on the forward strand.
TGAAAGCTCTATTACCGAAAACAACGGAAGGCCGCTATCGTGCTGTCGCCCTGTTCTTCCTGGTCCTGCTGGCCGCCATGACATTTATTGTCTGGAAACGCCCGGACATGGCAGGCCTTCAGCCTGACAGCGAGCAACAGACTTACTGGCTTATTGCCGGGGGCTGTGTCACGGGATGTGCCTTGCTTGCTTCACTGTTGCTTTTGCTCGCAGTTCGCAGTGCCGGGAAGACTGAATTTGATGACCTGGTGGATGGCACAAACGGTGATGACGAGAAAAAGAAACGAGAAACAGAGAAGGTTGCTGTTCATCCGGCCGTAGCGATGTGTATCACCCTTAGACGCCATTTGCATTCACGTTTCGGCCTTTTCTGGCGCCGTAAGGTCCGCCTGTTGCTGGTCACGGGTAACGAAGAAGCCATTGAACAACTGCTCCCCGGCCTGCAGGAAAATCAGTGGCTGGAAGGGAACCGCACGGTGCTGATTTATGGTGGCAGTCTGACCGCTGAACACGACAAAGAAAAATATACCGCCCTGCGCAAACTGCGTCGGGGTCGCCCTCTGGACGGTATTGTCCGGGTACTACCACAGACGCTGAATCTCACCTCTCAAATCAGCGATAACGACCTGCGCGGGTTTGAAAAAATCAGCGAGCTGTTGCGCTATTCGGCTCCCGTCTGGATATGGAAGCTGTGCGACAGTGACTGGTCGCAAACGAACCGCACCGAACAGGCCGTTGGGGCGTCGTTCCCGCTGCGTGCCAGCACTGACGATGTGACCCATCAGCTGGAGTCAATGCTCTCCGGGTTACGGGAACAGGGTGTGAGTCAGATTGCTCAACACCGGCAAAACGACTTTCTGCTGCGTCTTGGCCAGTCCCTGAAAACAGGCGGTATCCGCCGCTGGGCAGAGCAGCTGTCCCCCTGGCTGTATACCACTCAGCAACGCATCCCGCTACGTGGCCTGATGTTCAGCCTGCCACAGAGCCAGCCTGCAGAAGACCCGGAGGGAGTCACGCCGGTGACGGCCGGTGAAGAGAAATTTATTCCGGCATTACAGCGCCATGCCCTGACATTACCAGCCACCTGGCAGGGAGTTGTGGACGACTGTACCCGGGTACGCGGACGCCGGGTCGGGATGGCCTGGGAGCAGACGCTGGCCTGGTCACTGATGGCCATTATCGGTATCTGGGGGGCGGGAACGCTGCTGTCGTTTGCGGTAAACCGGTTGCAGATTGTTTCTGTTGCCGAACAGGCCCACGCCCTGGTGGAACACCCTTCCGTTTCCGATGACCAGCTGACTGCACTGCATACCCTGCGTAACCATGCGGGTCGCCTGAAGCATAACATCAGCGAGGGTTCGCCGTGGTACCAGCGGTTTAGCCTCGACCATAATCAGCAACTGCTCGATGCCATGCTGCCGTGGTACGGCGTGGCGAATAACCGCCTTATTCGTGACCCGGCAAACCTTGCCCTGCAGCAGAAGCTCAGTGCGCTGGCAAACTCGGCCCCCAATAGTGACCAGCGCACGCAGCTGGCGAAACCGGGTTATGACCAGCTCAAGGCCTGGCTGATGATGTCACGTCCGGATAAGGTTGACGGCGTGTTCTATGCCGAAACGATGAAGTCCGTGCAGCCTACCCGAACAGGCATTTCCACCGGATTGTGGCAGAGCCTGTCACCGGATTTGTGGGCCTTCTATCTCTACGAACTGCCGAAGCAGCCGCAGTGGAAAATCACTCCGGACGCGCAGCTGGTCAGCCAGAGTCGTCAGGTGCTGCTCCAGCAGATTGGTCGCCGTAACGCCGAAAGCACGCTGTATGAAAACATGCTCAAATCCGTTCGTCGCAACTTTGCGGATGTAACACTTGAAGACATGACCAGCGGCACTGATGCCCGCCGCCTGTTCACCACTGAAGACGTGGTGCCGGGGATGTTCACGCGTCAGGCCTGGGAAGGGGGCATTCAGCAGGCGATTGAGAAAGCAGCAACTTCCCGTCGTGATGAAATCGACTGGGTGCTGAGTGACAGTCATAAGGCACTATCTGCTGACCTGTCGCCGGAAGCCCTGAAAGCGCGCCTGACGCAGCGTTATTTCACCGACTTTGCCAGCCGCTGGCTGAACTTCCTCAACAGCCTCCGACTTAATTCGGCGAACAATATCGCCGATGTCACCGACCAGCTCACGCTGATGAGTGATGTTCGCCAGTCCCCGCTGATTGCGCTGATGAACACCATTGCCTGGCAGGGCCAGACCGGTCAGAAAAGTGAAGGGCTGTCTGACTCCATTATCAAATCAGCCAAAGACCTGGTGGGCGGAAGTGAGAAGCCAGCCATTGACCAGACTGCATCCGGTCCACAGGGGCCGATGGATGAAACCTTTGGTCCTCTACTAACCCTGATGGGGAAAAACACCGGCAGCAACGTGATGTCGGCCGACACCTCGCTCAGTCTGCAGACCTGGCTGACGCGCATCACTCGTGTCCGTCTGCGCCTGCAGCAGGTCGCCAGCGCGTCGGACCCCCAGGAGATGATGCAGACTCTGGCCCAGACGGTATTCCAGGGTAAAAGTATCGATCTGACCGATACCCAGCAGTACGGCAGCCTGATTTCGGCAAGTCTTGGCGAAGAATGGAGTGGCTTTGGCAGCACGATATTTGTGCAGCCGCTGACCCAGGCCTGGGAAACGGTTCTGCAACCGTCAGCCGCGAGCCTCAATGACAAGTGGAGTCGTTCGGTGGTGGCCAACTGGCACACGGCCTTTGATGGCCGCTATCCGTTTGCCGCCAGTAAAAGTGACGCCTCGTTGCCGATGCTGGCGGAGTTTTTGCGTAAGGACAGCGGACGTATTGAGCGCTTCCTGACCACGGAGCTCAGTGGTGTGCTGCACAAAGAGGGCAGCCAGTGGGTGCCAGATAAAGTGAACAGCCAGGGGATGGTGTTTAACCCGGCGTTCCTGAAAGCGGTCAACCAGCTGAGCCAGCTGTCAGACATTCTGTTCACCGACGGCAGTCAGGGCATCAGCTTCGAACTTCAGGCCCGTGCGGTACCGCAGGTGGTGGAAACCCAACTGACCATCGATGGTCAGCAGTTGCACTACTTCAACCAGATGGCCGACTGGCAGACCTTCCGCTGGCCGGGAGACACTTACAAACCCGGTACGATGCTGACCTGGACTTCGACCAGTGCAGGTGCGCGGCTATTCGGGGATTACAGCGGAACATGGGGTTTCATTCGCTGGCTGGAGCAGGGTAAACGTCAGCAACTTGACCGCAGCCAGTGGATGATGAGTTTCACCGCTCCAGATGGTCGCACACTGCAGTGGGTGCTGCGTTCCCAACTGGGCAAAGGCCCGCTGTCACTGCTTGACCTCCGGGGGTTCACCTTACCGGACCAGATTTTCAGTGTGGACAGCGCCGCCACGGCGCAGGCTCTGATGAGTTCAGGAAACAGTGATATGGACGGAGTGGAATAACACAATGAGCACACTGCAGAACCTTGTGACTGCCTGTCAGGCTGATGAAACCCAACTGAAACAACAGGCACAGGCGCGAACGGAGAGCTGGCATCGCTGGACAACACCCGTCAGCGACAGTCACCCGACCGGTGAAGATCCCGGATACGACGATGATTTCCAGCGTATCCGTGAAGAGGTCAATAAACTCTCCGGCATCGATACTGCACTGATTTGCCAGCTGGCGGAAAAGCTGCTCACCACCACCGCCCTGGACATTCGTGTTGCCACCTATTACTGCTGGGCGCGCCTGCATCAGGATGGCGAAGCCGGGTTCGCCGAAGGACTGGAGTTGCTGGCCGGGATGCTGCAGCACTTTGGCACGCAGTTGCATCCGCAGCGCGACCGAAGCCGTAAAGCCTCACTGGAGTGGCTGGCGGGCTCCCGCGTGCTCGACAGCCTGTCGCTGTATCCGGAAGTCGTGGGTGATGACGCACAGCGTACTGTCGGCGCGCTGTTACTTATCCGGGAATGCCTGGAGTCAGAGCCGGAAGCCTCCCGGCCAGAGCTCAATGCGCTTTACAGCGCACTGGGATCCCGTCTGATGAAAGCTGGCGGCGTGGATGCGGTGGTACCGCAGAACGCCAGCAGCACGCCAGCATTCGTACCTGACATGACGGGGAGCACGGCTCCCGTGCTGACCCGCATCACGTCCGGACAGGATCTGCTGGCACAGGCCCGCACGCTGACGGGCTACCTGCGTGAACAGCCTGATGGCTGGCTTGCCGCACACCGGCTGATGAAAAGCCTGCGTCATGACACGCTGAGGGCGATCCCGGCTCCGGATGCGGAAGGGAAAACGCGCATCGAACCGCCGCGAGCAGATCAACGGGCTATGCTCAAGCGCCTGTACCTGCAGAAAAGCTGGTCGGAAATGCTGGAGCAGGCTGACAGTGCCTTTTCCCGTGGCGCCAACCATCTCTGGCTGGATCTGCAATGGTATATCCATCAGGCGCTACTGAAATCCGGGCAGAACGTCCTCGCAGAGATTATCGTGGCCGACCTGAAAGGGCTGCTTCGCCGCCTCATCGGGCTGGAAACTCTGGCCTTTAATGACGGGACGCCGTTTGCCGATGAGGTCACGCTGAACTGGATAAGCGAAAGCGTGCTGGACGATATGCCGGGCTGGAAAGATGAGCCCGTCACCGCCATCAGTGCCATGGACAACGATATTCTGGCCCTGGAGCCGGAAGCGCTGGAGAAAGCGGACAGCGAAGGCCTTGATGCCACACTGCAGTGGCTTCAGACCCGGCCGGGCACTGACAACGCCCGTGATAAATGGCTGCTGCGCCTGCTGATGGCCCGCGTGGCTGAGCAGAAGGGAAAGAATGAGCTGGCCCTTCATCTGCTGGGTGAACTCGATGGGACTGCACAGTCCATCACCCTGACACAGTGGACGCCAGAGCTGCTGTTTGAAGTCAAATCACGCCGCCTCCGGCTGCTGCGCATGAAAGCCACCCGCAGTGAAACCGATAAATCGCGCTTCCAGCCCGAGATGGATCTACTTCTGGCGGGTCTTATCGCGCTTGACCCGGCAAGCAGCGCGGTACTGTGCGGATAATCAGGACTGAATTTATTAAGGAGAGCCACACATGGCAGAAGGTAACTATCTGGTACAGGGTGATAAAACAACCTGTGGCGGGAGAATAACGACGGGTGCAGAGGATCACACCCTTTTTGATAAACCCGTTGCCAGAGAGCGGGACAGTGTGACCTGTGGTAAGCATGCCGGGCTTTTTAAAATTGCCGGCGGTATCAATAACGACACCATTCATGACCGGCGTATGGCTGGCACCCTCGACAGTTACAGCACCTGCCCCTGCAAAGCAAAATTTATTCCGTCGATGCTGGATGATACGTATGAGAAGAGCAGTGGAGCTTGCGCCGCAGAACCAGCAGCAGGCTTTGCAGCACCTGTGCAAACTTCGCCAGAATTGCCGGGTTATCTGACCGGTAAGCAAAAGCCGACTGGATTTGTACCTGATTATCCAGTTTTACGGAATACTCATGATTTACCAGATGGTAATTTGAGGGCTATGCTAAGGCAAACTAATCAGGATGTGATGCTGCTCACTCTTCCAGAAGCTTTCGAAATATTGTCCTCGTGGGGGGCATGGAAACACGGGTGGGTAGCAATAACAGAAAGTGACCCCGGACAAATAGTTGTAAATTATGGAACAAATATCAAGGATGTTGTGACTGCATCCATGTTGATAAACCAATTGGGAAGTTTCAGCATAAAAGCAACAACATATGTAAACCACAACGGTACAGAACTGATAAAAATAAGTGGTTATCCTGGTGTAAGGAAAATATTGAATGCACCTGTGTTTGCGGCTAAAAATCCAAAGATTGTTGATTTGGGAATTGGTAAATATGGCTTTGCAAAATCTGTTGTTGAAGGAGCACGGCTGACATTTTATGTCGCAGCCGCTTACAGGACTATTGATTTCATTTTGAACGATGAGAGGTCTTTAGCTGAATTCATAGGATCTCTGGCTACTGATGTAGTGAAAATCGGCATTGTATCAGTAGTCACATTTGTCGTTGGAAGTGTCGTAGTGACCCCGTTGATTGCATTTAACCTTGTAATCGTCATTGGCGTTGGATTTTTTGCTGCCTGGGGTTTAAATAAGCTGGACCAGAAATTTGGTGTGACAGACAAAGTAGTTGAGTACATTGATGCGGCTCAACAAGAATTTGCTGAAAAAGCTAGAGAAATGGAAGATGGTTTTTGGGACTTAGGTTCTATGCTTGCAGGGAAAATGTTAATAAAAGGAAAGCAAATTATAGAATCAGAGATTAGAGGATATTTGAGAGATTCGATTGGCGATATTACCAAAAGGACATACTAATATATGAATAAAAAAGCCAAGACTGTTTTTTCAGTTGTTATATTGTTGGTTGTTTCTATTGTGTCATTTTGCTTTTGGTTGAGCGAAATCTCTGATTATCTGGAATTCCCTGAAGAGATTGTTTTTTCGTGGATATCATTAAGTCTTATATCGATACCGATAATGTTTGCATTTCCCTTATACTGGTTTTTCCTCTCACTTCGACATGGGGAGAAATATGCACTAAAAAAAATTAATGGAATTATGTCGCTTTTTAAGCTTATGTGTGTTTTTACTTTTGCATTATCATGTGCAATGTCGTTTGGTTATTTATCAGCACTAAAAAGCAAAGGTTATACTCTTTGCTCGGGAGTACCCTCTGGATGGACACCAGGAACAGCAAGTAAATATGTAGTAGATAAAAAATTATGTTTCAGTTCGGGTTTGCAACATGAAAGATAGAGTCCGCGCATTTTTCGCTATCATTATCATTCCTGGGTTGTGCTCTCTGAGTTTTTATCTTGGGGGAAGTATATTTAAAGAATATTTCAGCGTTGGTGATGAGATTGTTTTTTCATGGTTAACCGTTGCTTTGGTTGCGTTGCCTTTTGTAATGATATTCCCACTGGTCTATTTTATTCTGGTTCTCTTCAAGGGCAAAGAGTTTGCTTTCAGGAAGATTGATTACTATGTCGTTTATTTAAAATGGGGTTGCATTGCTATCGTTGTACCAGGTTTGTTGTACTCTATCCTCTATCCAAAAGAGCTGATTAGCAGAGGATATGTACGCTGCAATGGCATTCCATCGGGTTGGATGCCAGGTACAGCCACTCGTTATGTAAAAGAAAGATTTTCCTGTAAACCATATTGATGAGCGACCTTTTCTATTTGAAGTCGCCTGTCGATTTTTGGAATTCCCTTCATCGCTCATCACGCAGTAATTAACTAAACAGAAACTACTATGGACGACTTAACCCTGCGTTATTACGACGCCGAAATGCGCTACCTGCTTGAAGCGGGTGAAGAATTTGCCCGTGCTCACCCCGAGCAGGCGGCGATGCTCAATCTTGATAAAGCGGGCGCCCGTGACCCGTATGTCGAACGCCTGTTCGAAGGCTTTGCGTTCCTGATGGGGCGTCTTCGCGAGAAGCTGGACGACGATCTGCCGGAACTGACCGAAGGGCTGGTCAGCCTGCTGTGGCCGCATTATCTGCGCACCATCCCATCGCTATCCGTAGTCGAGTTTTCTCCCGACTGGCGTGAAATGAAGGAGCCGATGCGGATAGCAAAAGGCTTCGAGGTGTATTCCCGACCTATTGGTGAGAAGGGCACCCGATGCCGTTACACCACAACAAAAGAATTCAGCCTCCAGCCGCTGTCGCTTGCGCGGGCGAGTCTGGCCACCGATCCGGATGGCCGCTCCGTCGTGACGCTGCGTTTCAGTTGCAGCAAACTGGCGGACTGGAGCCGCATTGATCTCAGCTATCTTCCTCTCTATCTCAATGCTGACGCACCGCTAGCCTGTGCCATGCACGAAGCCTTTACTATGAACGTGGCCCGGATGTGGTTGCGTCTTCCCGGAGATGTGGACAGAAGACCATTTGATGGTCACTTTACTGCGCTTGGGTTCGGTGACGACGATGCGCTGTGGCCGACGGGAAACAGCAGTTTCAGCGGCTACCAGCTGCTGCTGGAGTACTTCACGTTCCGTGAGAAATTCATGTTCAACGGGCTGCGGGGTCTGGATACCGTGGCTTTCCCGGCGGAGCTTTCCTGGTTTGAAATCGACGTGGTGCTGGCGGAACGCTGGGAGCATGACTTCAGCTTTACGGAAAAACATTTGCGTATGAACTGCGTACCGGTGATTAACCTGTTCCCGCTGGAATCAGACCCGCTGACGCTGAATTCGTTGCAGACCGAATATATGCTGCGTCCGATGCGTGTGCAGGATGGTCACACTGAGATTTACGCCGTGGATTCGGTGGTGTCATCGAGCCAGCATACCTACGTGCCGTTCTCAAGCTTCCGGCACAGAGGCGGCATGATGCGCCATGAAGCACCGGAATATTACTATCACACCCACGTACGGCGCGGTCCGTCAGGGTTGCATAACACCTGGCTTATCCTCGGCGGCGAAGCGTTTGATAATCACACCGTGCCGGAAGACGAAAGCCTGTCGCTGGCGCTGACCGGGACCAACGGGCAGTTGCCGCGCCGCGCCCTGCAGAGCACCGTTCTCGATACGGTAATGAAAACCACCTCCGCCAGTATTACCGTGCGTAATCTCTGTGCCCCAACGCTGCCCTGTTATCCGCCAGCCCAGGACCGTTTTCACTGGCGTGTGCTGAGCCATCTTGGCAGCAGTTTTCTTTCGATGATGGATAACGCGGAAGTGCTGCGTGGGACGCTGGCGCTGTATGAGTGGACTAACAGCGAGATGAACCGCCGTCGCCTCGAAGCCATCATTGAGGTTAAACACAGCGAAACCGAGCGCTTTGAGCAGGGCTATCTGGTCCGTGGCGTACAGATTGAGGTGACGCTCGACAGCCATGGCTTTGCCGGGCGCGGCGACATCTGTCTGTTTGGTGAAATGCTGAGCCGCTTCTTTGCCCTCTATACCGATATCTATCTGTTTAACCGTCTGATTATCATTTTGCAACCAACCGGAGAGCGCCTGGAATGGGAAGAGAAGCACAATCGCCGCATTCCCGGCTGACCCCGCGACTGGAAGCCGACCTGCACCGCATTAACTTTTACCGCTTCTGCCAGCTGCTGGAGAAACGCAATCCGGGCAGACCGCTGATGGGTTCAACCAGCCATCCGGCTGATGACCCGGTGCGTTTTGCCCCGCATCCGGGAATGGGCTTTCCGGCCAGTGAGCTGAAGGCCGTCGAATACGACGAGGATGACGACCGTAAATCGCCGGTTGTTCGCACCACTTTTATGGGCATGTACGGCGTCGATTCACCATTACCGACAGTCTATCTCGATGACATCACGCTGCGCACGGAAGGGCACGAGGCGCTGCAGAGTTTTCTCGATATCTTCAGCCACCGCGTTCTGACGCAGTTTTACCGCATCTGGCGTAAATACTCTTACCCGGCAAGCTTCGAGCCCGGCGGGACTGACAGTATTTCACAGTCGCTGCTGGGCCTGGTAGGACTCGGCATTCCCGGAACGGCGAAAAATATCGCCACTCCAGTCTCGCGATTTCTGGCACTGCTTGGTGTGTTACAGCAGCCCGGAAAAACCCAGCAGGGGATGCAGGCACTAGTCAGTTTGCTGGCGCCGCATACCCGGGTACAGGTCAGTCCGTATTGTCTGCGCCCAGTAGAAATCAGCCAGCCGCTGGGCTTTTACGGCGATGAGGATTTTCTGCTGGACGGCAACACGCTGCTCGGTGAGGAAGCGATGGATGCCAACAGTCAGCTGCTGATTGCACTCTCGACAGAAGATGAAAAAGAGTCGCAGGGCTGGAAACCGGACGGTCTGCTGTACCAGGATTTTCTGGTGATGCTGCGGGTCTATCTGGGCTGGCGCTTTAAGGCAAAAATCACCCTGACCACCAGTATCCGTCTGCTGGCCGCGCCGCCTCTGGGCGAAGGCCCGTTCTGGCTCGGCATGAATGGCGTGCTGGGCGCAGAAGAAGGGGAGCTGGCGGACGATATTCCGCAAACCTTTACCACAGAACTGGGTTATTACATGGGGCTGGAGCCCGCCACACCACAACAAGGAAACCGATGTGTTACGTACAAGTTTGATTAAATCCACATGCTGCCTTCTGGCACTCAGCCTGACCGGCTGTGGCGTAACGCAGGATATCTCTGATGGCACCAAATCGGCCTACACAGCCATTTTCTACAAGAAGATAAAGTTGCTGCACCTGGACTTCACGGCCCGCGAAGCCCTGAACACGGATGCCCGTGAAAGCAACGCGTTATCCGAATCCGTTATGGTTCGTGTCTACCAGCTCAAAGACCGCAAAACCTTCGACAAAACGGTTTATCAGCAGCTCCTTAAAGATGGCGACACTATTCTGAAAGACGACCTGCTGGCGACGCGCGATGTGGTGGTGAAACCGGGCGGTGATGCGAACCTGGATATGCCGATGGAAACCGATGCGCAGTTCGTGGCCGTAGTAGGACTGTTCCGCCATCCGGATATGGTCAACAACACCTGGAAGCTGGTTATCCAGCGTGACGACCTGGATCCGGATAAGCCGCGTATTCTGGAAGCCGGGAATAACCATCTGACGCTGCAACCATTGAAGGATGACTAATGCCCCAGGGACATCACACGCCGTCGCTGTATGAAATGCTCACCGGCCATTTTACCGGCGGGCTTCCTCTGCAACAGGTCAATGAACAAAACCAGGTCATCCTCTCAGTGCTCGACAACATGCAGCGCATTCTCAACTGCCGCGCTGGGACGCTGGCGCATCTTCCTGATTACGGCTTGCCGGATATGACCAAAATTTTACAGGGGATGCCGGGTACCGCCCATGAGCTGATGGGGACCCTGTCTGAGTTGCTGCTGAAATATGAGCCCCGCCTGAAAAAAATAGCGGTCGTTCTGCTGGGGCAGAACGTTCCCGGTGAACTGCGCTACGCCATTGATGCTGAGCTGAAGGGCATTGGCTTCGTGCGCTATGGAACCGAGTTTATGCCGGAAGGGCGTGTTCTCCTGCGACATCTTAAGCAACAACAGTATCTTGACACAACAACCCGTCTGTAAGGCCAGATAACACCCTGTCAGTAAAATCACAGTTCCTCAAAAAACTGCAGGCCAGACAGTCTGCCCCGGTCTCGTTTGCCAGCAAGACTCAGGCCGATATTGCAGACTTTCGCCTGCGAATAACGCAGCTTCAGGAACAGATGGACATGTGGCTGGTGGATACCGGACTAAGTGTGGAGGCGTTCACGGCATCCGTCACGGACCTGCTGGTGGAGGGCGGGGCTTTTGATATTTCCGGTATCGTCCTGCGTGTCGACAACCGGGCCGTAAAGTTTGTGCCGGTATTTTTGTACGGCCAGGGCATGACCGGATGCATGGAGGTGACCTTTCATGATGGAGGTAATGTGACGTCACTGGGACGTTTGTTCATGCGGTCAGGTACCACGAACAACTGGATCTTTACTCCTCCATGTACATACATTATCTCGCCCTGAGCAGCGTTTTGATGAAAGTACATTTTTTAGTTTGATCCTAACGCTTCTGCCATAGTTGCGGATATTGCAGTACCTGTCTCCTTGAATATGCAGAAAGCGAAGCTGCTAAACGATAACCTTCAATAGTTCCTGATACGCCAAATGGACGACTGGTCATGAATGACATCAACCCGCGAAAAATTAAAACCGGTGGGGACCCCAGAGCGCTTCCGGATTATGCCGCCTTGCGTGGTGAGCTGAGTAAGCTGACACATCCGGCTCGCCCGGATGTGAACTGGCATTATGTCGAAAAACTCTGCCTCTCACTGTTTGAGCAGAACGGTGTGGAACTGCAAACGGCGGCCTGGTATACGCTTGCGCGTACGCAGCTGGCCGGCTTATTCGGGCTCAATGAAGGGCTGACGATACTCGAGGCCCTGATAAGCCATCAGTGGGGGGCGCTATGGCCTCAGCTAGTCCATGCCCGCATGGAAATCCTCAGCAGTCTGAGCCAGCGCCTGCATCAACGGATGCGTTCGCTCCCGCTGAATTACAGTGACCTTAGCCAGTTGTACCGTGCGGAGCAACTGCTTACAGGTCTGGAAGCGGTATTGCAGCGCCTGGAGCTAAAACATCTCAGCCAGCTCGATACGTTGCGTACCCTGATGTACAGCAGTGCTGTCCGGCTGGAAAACAGCGATGGCATTACCCGTACCGGATCGACCATTCAGCCAGGTATTGTGTTGCCTGCCACCGTGATGAATGATGCGACAGCATCCACGAGAGACTTTGCTGGTGAACCGGATGAAGATACGCCAGAGAGTGCAGTGAAGTGGGTTTACGTTGCGCAACCGGAACCGCAGCCAAATGTGGAAGTGCTGTTGACAAAGCCTGCTCCGGTTAAAAAGTGGAAATCCTTCGCTGCTGGCATGTGTACCATGTTGGTGGTAAACGTTGCGTCAATGTGGGGCTGGCAGCATTTTCACCAGCCTGACCCGCTACAGACGAAACTTACAGCCTCACTGATGCCATTTCCTCCACCTATTACGCCTGAACAGCTGAATATATTGCGTCAGCATACTCCGTTACCGCAGAACCTTATCGCCCAGACACAGCAGCAGCTCGCCCGGCTGGATAAATTGCCTCCTGACTGGGATATTGCATACGGCAGAAAACTCATCGAACAGGTTCAGGCATTGTGGCCGGAGCAGGCAAAGTCCCTGTTACAACAGTGGCAGCAACAGCTTAATGCAGCCGCATTACCAGCAGAACAGCTTAATGGCTGGTATCTGGGAATGACCACGTTACAAAAGCTGAGTGACCGGCTGAACGGACTGGATGAGCAGAAAGGTAAGTACATAACGGTCAGTGAGCTGAAGTCAGTGGTTTTTACGGCTATGCAGTCTTTTAATCAATCAATCCCTGCTGAAGAGCAATTACGGATATTGTCACAAAAGCCATCAGGCGAACCTTTACCCGCTGCTGCCACAGTTCAACTGGAGATGCATCTGAAGCAACTGACTGCCCGCTATGCAGAAATAAAACAGCATGCGTTAAAATAAAAAAGATATTCGAGGGATATGTCTGCCGCCCGTAATCCAGATCTGACAGGTAATGCTCACAACTCATTGACTGATATTCATTGATTTATCTGAACAAGATAGCGCGTGTTTTAAAATGATTGTGAGTTATTGAGCAGATAAAGGGCGAAGAATATAGCCGTTGTGAATAACTTCTTGTTGATTGTAAAGGATTTTAATTGACTGGGCGGGTTCAGTATAGTGTGAGCCTGGTGTCCCCTGCAGGAATCGAACCTGCAACTAGCCCTTAGGAGGGGCTCGTTATATCCATTTAACTAAGAGGACAGCGGCGTGCAGTATAGCGAAACAGTCCTGAAGATTCACCAGGCTGCCGCGCGTTTGCTCATTCTGCCAGCAATCCCGATATTGCGCTCGCTGCTGTCGCGGGCGAATCGCTGAAATCCGCTCACGCTGAAAATGAAGCTTCCCCACATGCTGCAGCCAGGTTCTCAATGTTACCTATTCAGCCAGGATGCCCGAAGGCAGACAAAGCAGTCACATCTGCTCTGTCTGCCTTTGCCGTTTACTCCGCCTCTTCCTTCTCTTCACGCTGGCGGCGTTTCTCCTGCTTCTTCTTCTCAGCCTTCGCTTTCGCCACGGCCGCTTCACTCATATCATTACGGATCTGCGCGTGGCTGATCAGCGCAAAAATCAGCGTGCCGCCGGTAATGTTGCCCAGTAAGGTCGGCAGGGCAAAAGGCCAGAAGAATTCATGCCAGCTGATGCTGCCGTTAAACACCAGATAGAGCACTTCCACCGAGCCCACCACGATATGCGCCAGATCGCCCAGCGCAACCAGCCAGGTCATCATCACAATCACTAGTAGTTTGGCGCCGCCCGCCGAGGGAAACATCCAGACCATGGTGGCGATAATCCAGCCGGAAATCACTGCATTGGCAAACATCTCACCGGGGGTGTTTTCCATTACTTTCATACTGATGCTGGTAAAGGCCTGACGGGTGGCCTCGTCAAATATCGGCATCTCATTGAATGCCAGCGCACCCAGTGCCGTGCCGATCAGGTTACCCAGTAAGACGATGCCCCATAACCGTAACAGCAGAACGCCATTACTCCAGGTCGGTTTGTGCATTATCGGTAACACGGCTGTTACGGTGTTTTCTGTAAACAGTTGCTGGCGCGCCATAATGACGATAACAAAACCAAAGGTATAACCGAGGTTTTCCAGCAGGAATGCGCCCGGTACGCCATCCAGATGTACATGGAATATCCCCTTAGCCATCAGCGAGGCGCTCATGGATAAGCCGGCCGCAATAGCTGACCAGAGCAGCGCCATGCCGTCGCGCTCCAGCTCCTTTTCGCCGTCCTGGCGAATCTCTTCATGAATTGCAGCAGCGCGGGAGGGTAAAGCCTCTTCATCAACTTCGATGTCAGTGCCCTTGTCCTTCTCTTCGCTTTCTACGTCGTTAGGACCCTGTTCATTACCTGATGAAGGCTTCATATTTTCTCCTGGTGATAGTGCTGTAACGTTATAAGCGTAGCCGTTTTTTATTTGTCGGAAATGTAACGGCCGATGCGAATAAGCGTAACAACGTTTTTCGGAACTGCATTTTTATTCCGACTACTGCTGATACCGCACGAATAATCCCTCACCAGCCAAACTGAGCGCTGGCTCACACTTCGGCCCACAGCAACATTGTGGTAATATCCCGGCCACTTTTAGCTGGTGCGACTCCCCCCTGAATGCTGGAAATCATTACACTCACTTGTGCATACGACGAACGGTCGCTGTTCCAGCGGCTCTCATTTCACGTATCCGCAGGTGACATTGTGCAGATTGAAGGCCCCAATGGTGCCGGTAAGACCTCGTTATTGCGCCTGCTGGCTGGCCTGAGCCGTCCGGAAGAGGGTGAAATACGCTGGCAGCATCAACCGATTTTACGGCAGCGCGAGGCCTGGCATCAGGCGATGCTCTATCTGGGCCATCAACCCGGTGTCAAAGGCGTGCTCACGCCGCTGGAAAATCTGCGCTTTTACCATCCCGATTGCAGGGATGCGCAGATTTTTTCTGCGCTGGAAAGCGTCGATCTCACTGGCGATGAAGAGGTGCCGGTCAGCCGGTTGTCGGCAGGGCAGCAGCGTCGTGTGGCGCTGGCGCGGCTGTGGCTTAGCCAGGCCCGCATCTGGATTCTCGACGAGCCACTGACCGCCATCGACAAAGCGGGCATTGAAAAAATAATGGCGAAATTCGTCAGGCATGCCGATAACGGCGGTGCAGTGATCCTGACCACCCATCAGGATCTGCCTGTAGAGGCAGCGCGGGTGCGTAAAATTCGCCTCGGCGACGTGGAGGCAGACTGATGCTGTTTCGCCTCATCCAGCGTGAACTGCGCATCGCCTTTCGCGGCGGTGCGGATGTCGTTAATCCACTCTGGTTTTTCCTGATCGTCATTACCCTGTTTCCGTTGGGTATCGGACCGGACCCCCAACAGCTGGCGCGCATTGCACCGGGCGTTGCCTGGGTTGCCGCACTGCTGGCGTCGCTGCTGGCGCTGGAGCGGCTGTTTCGTGATGACTTCAGCGATGGCTCGCTGGAGCAGCTGGTGTTGCTGCCGACGCCGCTGCCGGTGACAGTTATCGGCAAGGTGGTGGCGCACTGGCTGGTCACGGGTGTGCCGCTGATTATCCTGTCACCGTTGGCCGCGCTGCTGCTGTCGCTGGATTTTAACGGCTGGCGGGCAATGGCTCTGACGCTGCTGCTCGGCACGCCAACGCTGAGTTTCCTCGGTGCGATTGGCGTGGGTCTGACAGTGGGATTACGGCGCGGCGGCGTGCTGCTGAGCCTGCTGGTATTACCGCTGGCTATTCCGGTATTGATCTTCGCCAGTGCGGCGATGGAGGCGGCCAGTCAGGGGCTTCCGATTGGCGGCTATCTGGCAATCCTCGGCGCTATGTTGGTGGGCAGCGCTACGCTCGCGCCGTTTGCCACGGCGGCGGCGCTAAGAATTACGTTGCAGTAACCGCGCGTAAAAGACGCGGCAACACTCTTTTATCGTTAATGTGAGCATTTGATATGTGGAAAGCGTTACATCAGCTGGCCAGGCCCGAACGGCTCTATCAGTTTTCGGGGCCACTGGTTCCGTGGTTCGCCATCGCCGGGCTGGCGGCGTTGCTGCTGGGCTGGGTCTGGGGATTTGGCTTTGCACCCGCTGACTATCAGCAGGGCGACAGTTTCCGCATCATGTACATTCATGTACCCGCCGCGATGTGGTCGATGGGCATCTATGCTTCGATGGCTATCGCCGCCTTTATCGGCCTGGTGTGGCAGATGAAAATGGCCGATCTGATCTCTGCCGCCATGGCTCCGGTGGGCGCGGTCTTTACCTTTATTGCGCTGGTCACCGGCTCTGCATGGGGCAAGCCCATGTGGGGTACCTGGTGGATCTGGGATGCCCGACTCACGTCAGAGCTGGTGCTGCTGTTCCTCTATATGGGCGTGATTGCGCTTTATCACGCTTTTGATGACCGCCGTACCGCAGGCCGGGCTGCGGGTATTCTGATTCTGGTCGGCGTGGTCAATCTGCCGATCATTCACTTTTCAGTACAGTGGTGGAACACCCTCCATCAGGGCTCGTCAGGCATTCTCCAGCAGGCGATTGCGCCGGTCATGCGCACGCCGCTGCGCTGGGCAATCCTCGGTTATCTGTTGCTGTTTGTCACGCTGACCCTGATGCGGTTGCGCAACCTGATTCTGTTAACCGAACGCCATCGTCCCTGGGCGATTGATGTGGCGAAGCGGGGGGAACAGGCATGACTCCAGCCTTTTCCTCCTGGCACGCCTTCTTTGCGATGGGAGGCTACGCCTTCTACGTGTGGCTTGCGGTTACCTGCACGTTGCTTCCACTTGTCGGCCTCACTCTGCATACCCTGTTGCTGCGCCGACGCCTGCTGGCTGAGATCCGCCAGCGCGATGCGCGGGAACGCCGTATCCGGGCGGCGAAATCTAAAAAAGCCGCGGCTGAAGCGGCAGGAGAGACAGTGTGAATACCCGTCGACGCAACCGCCTCTATGCCGCAGTGGCCATTCTGCTCGGCCTCGGTCTGGCCACCGCGCTGGTGATGTATGCACTGCGCTCAAACATCGATCTCTTCTATACCCCTGGCGAAATCCTCTACGGCAAAGGTCAGGCGCACGAGAAGCCTGAAGCGGGACAGCGGCTGCGCGTGGGTGGCATGGTCATGCCGGGCAGTGTCCGGCGCGATCCGAAAACGCTGGCGGTCTCGTTCAAACTTTATGATGCGCGCGGCGTGGTCAGCGTCAGTTTCGAAGGCATCCTGCCAGACCTGTTCCGTGAAGGGCAGGGTGTCGTGGCGCAGGGCGTGCTGGCGGCGGGCAATCAGGTGATCGCCAAAGAAGTGCTGGCGAAACATGATGAGAAATATACGCCGCCGGAGATTGAAGATGCGATGAAGAGTAATCACACCGGCCCGCAGTCGCTTTATCAGGCGGGAAATAAATCATCATGATGCCCGAAATTGGTACCTTTCTACTCTGCCTGGCGCTGGGTCTCTCCCTGTTGCTGAGCAGCTATCCGCTGTGGGGCGCAGTGCGCCAGGATGCCCGCCTGATGGCGATGGCGCGTCCGCTGGCCAGCGGTCTGTTTGTCTGTATTGCGGCGGCTTTTGCGCTGCTGGTCTGGGCCTTTATCAGTAACGATTTTACCGTTGCCTATGTCGTCACAAACTCCAACAGCCTGCTGCCGGTTTATTATCGCATCGCCGCCACCTGGGGCGCGCATGAAGGATCGTTGCTGTTGTGGGTGTTGCTGCTGAGCACCTGGACACTGGCAGTGGCGATATTCAGTCGCGGTATGCCGCAGGATGCGCTGGCCCGTGTGCTGGCGGTGATGGGAATGATCAATCTCGGCTTCCTGCTGTTTATCCTGCTGACCTCTAATCCGTTTGGCCGCACGCTGCCGGACTTCCCGATAGACGGCCATGACCTGAATCCGATGCTGCAGGATATCGGCCTGATTTTCCATCCACCGCTGCTCTATATGGGTTACGTCGGTTTTTCAGTGGCGTTCGCCTTTGCCATCGCCTCACTGATGGCTGGCCGGCTGGATACCGCCTGGGCGCGCTGGTCACGTCCCTGGACGACTGCGGCCTGGGTCTTTCTGACCATCGGTATCGTACTTGGCTCTGCGTGGGCCTATTACGAACTGGGCTGGGGCGGCTGGTGGTTCTGGGACCCGGTTGAAAATGCGTCGTTCATGCCGTGGCTGGCGGGTACCGCCCTGATGCACTCGCTGGCGGTCACTGAAAAGCGTGGCACCTTTAAGGCATGGACCGTGCTGCTGGCGATTACCGCCTTTTCGCTGAGCCTGCTGGGGACGTTCCTGGTGCGATCCGGGGTACTGGTGTCGGTGCATTCCTTTGCTTCCGATCCGGCGCGAGGCATGTTCATCCTCGCGTTTCTGGTAATTGTCATCGGCAGCTCGCTGCTGCTCTACGCCATCAAAGGCGGGCAGGTGCGTGGCCGGGTACAGAATGAAACCTGGTCGCGCGAATCGTTTTTGCTGGGCAATAACGTGCTGCTGATTGCTGCGATGCTGGTGGTCCTGCTCGGCACGCTGTTGCCGCTGATTCACAAGCAACTGGGACTGGGCAGCATTTCGGTGGGCGAGCCGTTCTTCAACACGATGTTCAGCTGGCTGATGGCGCCGTTTGCGCTGCTGATGGGAATCGGTCCGCTGGTGCGCTGGCGTCGCGATGAGCCGCAGAAGCTGGCAAAACGGCTGGCGCTGGCGCTGATCGTGACCCTGGCCTGTTCCGTCATCATTCCCTGGTGGCTGCAGGATCGCATTGAAGCAATGACCGTAGTTGGCCTGCTGATGTCACTCTGGATTATCGTGCTGACGCTGCTGGAGCTGCATGAGCGCGCCACCCATCGTCATCCGTTCTTAGTGGGTTTACGTCACCTGTCACGCAGCCACTGGGGCATGGTGCTGGGCCATCTGGGTGTGGGTGTAACGGTAATTGGGATCGCGTTCAGCACGCAGTACAGCGTGGAACGCGATGTAAGGATGAAGGCGGGCGATAGCGTCGATATTCATCACTATCACTTTGTCTTCCGGGGCGTGCAGAATCTGCAGGGGCCTAATTATAGCGGTGGCATGGGCATTATTGATGTGACCCGCAACGGCAAACATGAAGCGACGCTGCAGGCAGAAAAACGCTTTTATACGGCTGCCCGCACCATGATGACCGAAGCAGCGATCGATGGCGGTTTCAGCCGCGATCTCTACGCGGCGCTGGGCGAAGAGCTGGAAGATGGTGGCTGGGCCGTGCGCATTTACTACAAACCCTTTGTCCGCTGGATTTGGTTTGGCGGCGCGCTGATGGCGCTGGGCGGGCTCTTCTGCCTGTGTGATCCCCGTTACCGTTCGCGTAAAAAAGCGGAACCGGAGGCGCGGCCATGAACAAGAAAATCCTGTTTATACCTCTGATGCTGTTTCTGCTGCTGGCGGCGGCGCTGCTGTGGCAGCTGACCCGTAATGCCGATGGTGACGATCCGACCCGTCTCGAATCCGCGCTGATTGGCAAACCGGTACCGTTGTTCCGGCTGGAAGCACTGGATCAGCCAGGCAAAATCTACGACCAGCGCGTACTGACCGATGGCAAACCGATACTGCTGAACGTCTGGGCGACCTGGTGCCCGACCTGCCGCGCCGAACATCAGTATCTGAATACGCTGGCGGAGCAGGGCATTCGCGTGGTCGGATTGAACTACAAAGACGATCGTCAAAAAGCAGTGAACTGGCTGAACACACTGGGCAACCCCTACGCGCTGAGCCTTTATGATGGCAACGGCATGCTGGGCCTGGATCTCGGCGTCTATGGCGCGCCGGAAACCTTCCTGATCGACGGTAAAGGGATTATCCGTTATCGCCACGCGGGCGATTTGAATGCGCGCGTCTGGGATCAGGAAGTGAAACCCTTGTGGATGAAATACAGTGCGGAGGCGGGATCATGAGAACGCTGTTACTGCTCTGCGGTCTGCTGTTCAGCATCAACCTGTGGGCGACTATCGACACGCTGCAATTTGACTCGGTGGCGCAGGAAGAGCAATACCGCGATCTGACGGCTTCACTGCGCTGTCCGAAATGCCAGAACAACAGCATCGCCGACTCGAACGCCATGATTGCCGCCGACATGCGGTTGAAAGTCTATCAACTGATGAAGCAGGGGCAGAGTCGCCAGCAGATTGTTGACTACATGGTGGCACGCTATGGCAACTTCGTCAGCTACTCGCCACCGGTGACGCCTTCAACCGTGATTCTTTGGGCTGGCCCGGCGCTGTTTGCGCTGCTGGGCGGCGTGGTAATCATCCTGCGCAGCCGTCAGCGTAAAACCCGCAGTGAGCTGGATGAAGATGAGCAACAGCGTCTTAATGCGCTACTGAAGTCAGACAGGAAGCCGTAATGAGTGCATTTTGGATCACCCTTTTTCTGTTACTTCTGGCCGCCTGCACACTCTTTCTGGCGTCGGGATGGCGGCAACGTCAGGCCAGCGCAGGCGATCGCGATCGCCTTAATCAGCGTTTCTACCATCAGCGTGTAGAGGAGCTGGCGCAGGATGAAGAGCAGGGCGTTGTCACTGAGCGACCGCTGATGGAGCAGGAATTACAGCAGACGCTGCTGGCAGATATTCCGCCGGCACAGACGATGCAGTTACACAGCAGCAGCCGCTGGATTTTGCTGCCAGGCCTGATCGTGCTGATTGCGGTATCGCTGGGGACTTATCTGAAAACCGGAGGACTGGCGCAATTCACCGGCTGGATGCAGGTGCAGCAGGCGTATCCTGAGCTGCGTGCCCGACTGATGGACCCTGGTGCTAAACCGCTTAGCATGGAAGAGCTGGCACGTTTACAGCTCGGATTGCGTACCGCGTTGCAGACTGAACCGGATAATCTGGCCGACTGGACGATGCTGGGGCGGCTCGGCATGGTGCTGAATAATGCGGAGATCGCCAGCCAGGCATTTGAGCATGCCTTACAGCTGGCCCCCAACGATCTGGCACTGAAGCAGGATTATGCAGAAGTCCTGACGCGATCCCCTGATCCGCAGGATAATCGTCAGGCGTTACTGCTGCTGCAATCATTGCTGAAAGCCGATCCGCAAAATCTGCGGACGCTGAGCCTGCTGGCATTTAATGCCTATGGCCAGCAGCAATACGATCAGGCTATCGACGCATGGCAGACTCTTTTAAGACTGTTGCCTGCCGATGATAAGCGGTACGCGATGATCGCCCGCAGCATTGAAAAGGCAAAAAGTGAGGCAGGGCAGCAGAGTCGTCAGCTGGCGCTGACCGTGACGCTGACACCAAAGGCAGAAAAAATGTTACCGCCGGACGGAGTGTTGTATATTTCGGTTTCTGACGGAAATTCACCCGTGCCGGTGGCGGTTAAGCGGATGCCGCTTAGCCACTTCCCGCTGTCGCTGACGCTGGATGACAGTAACGCCATGATGCCGGATCGTCTGCTTTCGGCACAGCATCAGGTGGAGGTTCGGGTACGAATCTCCCGCGATGGCAGCGCGAATCCGCAGCCGGGTGACTGGCTGGGGCTGAGCGCCGTAACGCCCTGGGATGGGCATCAGTCAATCGCGGTAGAGATCAATAAGCAGCTTCCCTGAACGTAAAAATTGATAACGTTAATAATGATGCGTGCCATTGCCTCCTGCCTCTGGCACAAAGTCAGCTATGCTCATCGGGTAAGCCGGTTCGACACCGGGCTGTGACCTGAACGATGGGTAGACCTTTTTCATCCGCACAGGGAGATTGGAATGAATTATCGCCTGACCAGCCTGGCTGTGGCCAGCGTCCTTCTGGTGGGTTGTGCCAGTTCAAAGCCGGCGAATAGCGATCCTGCTCAGCGCAGCGATCCGTTCGAAGGCTTTAACCGCACGATGTTTAACTTTAACTATAACGTGCTGGATCCGTATGTATTGCGTCCGGTTGCTGTGGCCTGGCGTGATTATGTGCCGGTCCCGGCACGCACCGGCCTGAGCAATTTCCTCGGCAACCTGGAAGAGCCTGCCAGCATGGTCAATGCCATCCTTGTCGGTGACGGACGTGACGCGGGTATTCACTTCACCCGTTTCTTCCTGAACAGCGTGCTGGGTCTGGGCGGTTTCATTGACGTTGCTGGTAAAGCGAATCCGGAACTGGCGCGTGAAGAACCGCACCGTTTCGGGACGACGCTGGGCCATTACGGCGTTGGCTATGGCCCTTATGTTGAACTGCCCGCTTACGGTAGCTTCACGGTGCGTCAGGATGGCGGCGACTACGTCGATACGCTTTATCCCATCCTCGGCTGGCTGACCTGGCCAATGTCGATTGGTAAATGGACGCTTGAAGGGATTGAGACCCGCGCGCAGCTGCTGGATTCCGATGCGATCCTGAAACAGCAGAGCGATCCGTACGCCTTTATCCGAAACGCCTACTTCCAGCGTCACGACTTCCTGGCGCGCGGCGGTAAGCTCAAGCCGGAAGACAATCCTAACGCCGCCGCGATTCAGGATGACCTGAAAGATATCGACGCGCAGTAAATGCATGCTCTCTGAGCCAGCCAGCGTCCGCAGCCACGAAAAAGGGCGACTCATCCGAGTCGCCCTTTTTGATCCTGCTCGCCAGTCAGAACTTGTAGTTAAAGTTCGCGCCGTAGAGCCAGGCTTTGCCTTCAGAGGTAAAGGTATAAGGACCTTCTTTCACGGTTACTTTCTGTCCATGCATATAAGAAACACCTAAATCGACCGAAGCATCATCGTTAAAGGCATAAGACGTACCGGCACTCAGCCATAAACGATCCTGGTCAGGAATAGAGATTGAACGCTTATCAGCCGGCACCGGGCTGTCATCAAACGCGATACCGGTACGGAACGTCCAGTTCTTGTCGTAGGAATAGGTGGTGCCCAGCGCAATGCGGTACGCATCGTGGAAGCTTTCATCTTTATAGAACAGCGTCTGGCCGTTTGAACCGGTCGCTTTCAGCTCCTGGAACTGGCTCCAGCTGGTGTACGCCATGCTGTAGTGAACCGCCCACTGCGGTGCCACTTTATGCCAGCCCGACACTTCCCACATCTCTGGCAGATTCAGGGTTAACGCGCCCGGAACGGTAGTGCCGTTGGTGCCAAAAGGTACGCCTGACACTTGCGGATTATTCACCGCATTCAGCCGGGAGGAGAGATTACTTTTGTAATCGCCATCGAAATCGACTTTCACTTCTGAACGATAGGTAAAGCCGAAGCGGTTATTTTCATCCACTTCATACAGGATGCCAGCATTCCAGCCGTAGCCCCACTCATCACCTTTCAGATGAGCCACCTGGGTATCAGCCGGAACCCCCAGCCTTGCACCTGACTCACCCGCATAGCGTTCAATCTTGGCTTTGGCATAAACGGCATCAAAACCGACACCCACGCTGAAATGTTCATTAAAGCGGTAGGCGGTACTGAGATTTAAATTGCCGGTCATCAGGTCGGTTTTACCACCATAGCCGCCTGCGGTATAACCATTATTAAACTCTGTTGCTAAGCCGTAATTTGACGTTGCGGACGCCCCAATCCACCACTGATCGTTGATAGGCTGAACGTAATGAATATTGGGGACCCACTGATTCGGGGCAATATTATTGGCATCCAGACTGCGGCCACTGGGACTGCGACCACTGATGTTGACATCCGGCGCAATATACACCGCCCCGAGTGAAAATTCCGGGCGATCCATTAACGCCATTGTGGCCGGGTTACGGCTGGCTGACGCCGCCGTATCGCCCATTGCCCCTTCGCCTGAATATGCGCGACCTAAACCAATCGTTGAGAATTCATTTAACTGAAATCCAGCTGCGTAAACGTGTGAAGAGACAAGCGCCACTGCAGCCGCCACGGCTGACTTTGCAAACAGGTTTTTATGGTTCATGACCACAACCTCATGTGAATTATTATTTAACGCTATAACGTCGCGTAACAAAGGACGGCGGATTGTAGGGACTGATGTAAAGCGCACATATCAGACCAGTGCGGAGAGTATAGGTCCGACCTGTGTGCATGTTGCAATATTGTTTTTAAAATATTTCAGGGTTGATCGCTTAAAATTCGATCTGCTTAACAAAACAGCCCCGATTCTGCACAGCATACCGATTCCAGTTTGTTCTGGATCAATTTTTATTGTGATATTCGTCACTTAGCGCCATGCGCGTGGCGCATTTTTCAGCCAGCAGGTAAAATTTCGACGATAAAATCGCGTAACCCGCCAGATTACTGGTCAGGAGAATGAAATGACTGATGCCATTAAAAAATGCAGTGCGACCGAAACCGCAGCCTGTTGTTGTGTTGATGTGGGCACAGTAATGGATAACACCGATTGCACCGCCAGCTGGTCGGAGTGGTTTGCTCAGCGTGCGGATGCTGAAACTAAATTAGCGCAACTCACACAGCGCGCGCGTGAGGTAGAGTCAGAACCTTGCCTGATTGAATCGCGCTTCAGCGAAGTGAATCAGGGTGTAGAGCTGGATATCGATTTCACCTTCAGCTGCCAGGCTGAAACCATGATTTTTCAGCTCGGTTTGCGTTAAGTCCCAAAGCGCTGCGTTAATGCGGCGTTTTTCATTTTCGTGTTTCCCTTCGCACTTTTTCTCTTCCGATATTGGCGGCTCACCCGCTTGTGGTTAACACTGATCAGGTCAGACCTCTTCAGGCAATGATGCCACAGTCCCAGCCACAGGTGAGAACAATGAGCAAAGCGCAGCCGCTGCTGACGCGTGATGGTGAACGCATCGCAATAACCCACGGGTTACGCACCCCTTTCTTGCGCCAGGCGACCGGCTTTCATGGCATTCCCGCCATTGAGCTGGGACGTATGGTGGTCAGCGAATTAATGGCGCGCAGTGAACTTCCTGCTGAGGTGATCGAGCAACTGGTCTTTGGTCAGGTCGTGCAGATGCCGGAAGCACCGAACATTGCGCGTGAAATTGTATTAAGCAGCGGACTGAGTGTGAACACCGACGCTTACAGCGTCAGCCGTGCCTGCGCTACCAGTTTTCAGGCGGTAGCGAATGTGGCAGAAAGCCTGATGGCGGGCACCATCTCTGCGGGCATGGCCGGCGGCGCGGACTCCTCTTCAGTGCTGCCAATCGGCGTCAGTAAAACGCTGGCTCGCGCGCTGGTGGATCTCAACAAAGCCCGCAGTTTTGGGCAGAAATTGCACATCCTGCGACGTCTGCGCCCGCGCGATCTGCTGCCAGTGCCACCCGCAGTGGCGGAGTATTCGACCGGCCTGCGCATGGGCGATACGGCAGAGCAGATGGCCAAGAGTCACGGCATCACCCGTGAGGCACAGGATGCGCTGGCGCTGCGCTCCCATCAACATGCCGCCAGAGCCTGGCAATCCGGCGTACTGAATCAGGAAGTGATGGCAGCCTTTGTGCCGCCGTGGAAAACCGCTATCGATCAGGACAATAACGTCCGCATAGACGCCAAAGCGGAGGATTACGCCCGACTGCGTCCGGCGTTTGATCGCCAGCACGGTAGTGTCACTGCGGCCAACAGTACGCCACTCACCGACGGCGCGGCTGCCGTGATTCTGATGCGTGAAGGCCGTGCCCGCGAACTGGGTATCAGACCGCTGGGTTATCTGCGCAGCTATGCCTTTACCGCGATTGGGGTGCAACAGGATATGCTGCTGGGCCCGGCGTACGCTTCACCGCTGGCACTGGATCGCGCTGGCGTGACCCTGGCCGATCTGACGCTGATCGATATGCATGAAGCGTTTGCCGCCCAGACGCTGAGCAATCTGCACATGTTTCGCGACGAGCGCTTTGCCCGCGAGGTGCTGAATCGTCCGCATGCGCTGGGTGAAGTGAATGAAGAGCGCTTTAACGTGCTGGGCGGTTCAATAGCCTATGGTCATCCTTTTGCCGCCACGGGCGCGCGCATGATCACCCAGACGCTGAATGAATTACGCCGTCGCGGTGGCGGGTTAGGACTGGTCACCGCCTGCGCAGCAGGTGGTCTGGGTGCGGCAATGATTCTGGAGGCCGAATAATGGAGCAAAATGCGTTTCATCTGAAGATGCGACTGGATCACGTCGGCATTATTACGATCGATGTCCCTGGCGAGAAGATGAACACCCTGAAAGCGGAATTTGCTGCGCAGATCACCGACATCATTGCGGAGGCGCGGCGCGACCCGCAGCTGGCGGGTCTGGTGTTGATCTCCGGCAAACCGGACAACTTCATCGCTGGCGCGGACATCAGTATGATCGATCGCTGTCAGAGTGCGCAGGAAGCCGAAGCGCTGGCAAAGCAGGGTCAGGAAGTGATGGCTGCGATCGATGCGCTGCCTTTCCCGGTGGTTGCGGCTATCCACGGTGCCTGTCTGGGTGGCGGGCTGGAGCTGGTGCTGGCCTGTGATGCACGTATCTGCTCGCTGGATGAGAAAACCCGGCTGGGACTGCCGGAGGTGCAGCTCGGCTTGCTGCCAGGCTCTGGCGGCACTCAGCGGCTGCCACGCTTAATCGGTGTGCAGCAGGCGCTGCCGCTGATTCTGACCGGCAAAACGCTGCGGGCTAAACAGGCGCGTAAGCTGGGTGTAGTGGATGACGCGGTGCCGCAGGCGATTCTTCTGGAGACCGCCATCGCCCGGGTGAAAAAGGGCAAGGTCAGTGGAAGAACGCTGCCGCTGCGCGATCGTCTGCTGCACGGTCCGGTAGGTCGTCAGGCACTGTTTGCGCTGGCGACCCGTCAGACAGCCGCCAAAACACAGGGTAACTATCCGGCAGCAAATCGCATTATTGAGGTGGTGCGCACTGGTCTGGAACAGGGAAGCCGGGCCGGACACGACGCTGAAGCGCGTGCCTTCGGTGAACTGGCGATGACGCCAGAATCGGTTGCGCTACGCGGGATCTTTTTCGCCACTACAGCGATGAAAAAGGAGCGGGGCGGTGAAGCGGAACCCGCCACAATTAAGAGCGTCGCTATTCTCGGCGGTGGCCTGATGGGCGGCGGCATCGCCAGCGTCACCGCAATCAACGCGGGCTTGCCGGTACGCATCAAAGATATCAGCCTGGAAGGGGTAAACCATGCGCTCAAAAGCAGCTGGGAACTGCTGAGCAAAAAGGTCAGACGACGTCAGCTGACGCCGACACAGCGGCAGCAGCAGATGGCACGTATCACAGGCGGGACAGATTATCAGGGCTTTTCACAGCGCGACGTCGTGATTGAAGCCGTATTCGAAGACTTAGCCCTGAAGCAGCAGATGGTCAGCGAAGTGGAGGCACACTGTCAGCCGCACACGCTGTTTGCCTCGAACACCTCTTCGTTGCCGATTGAGGAAATCGCCGCCAAAGCGCAGCGTCCGGAAAACGTCATCGGCCTGCACTATTTCAGTCCGGTCGATAAAATGCCGCTGGTGGAGGTCATTCCCCATATGAACACCTCCACCGCAACGGTGGTGACGACTGTGGCGCTGGCGCGCAGCCAGGGCAAAACCCCGATTGTGGTGGCGGACAAGCCGGGTTTCTATGTTAACCGCATTCTGACGCCCTATATAAATGAAGCGATGCGTTGCCTGCTGGAGGGCGAGCCAATTGACCATATTGATCGGGCGCTGGTGAAGTTTGGTTTTCCGGTCGGCCCGATTCAGCTACTGGATGAGGTCGGCATTGACGTCGGCAGCAAAATCAGTCCCATACTCCATCAGGCCTATGGCGAACGCTTTGCCGCGCCAGCCGCTTTTGATGCGGTACTGAAAGATGGCCGCAAGGGGCGTAAAAACAGCAAAGGCTTTTATCGCTATGACCAGCCGCGCTGGCAGCGTAAAAAACCTGACGCTTCGTTGTACACATTGCTGAGGATCACGCCGCAGGCCAGGCAGAGTGAAGCGCAGATTGCTGAACGCTGCGTAATGATGATGCTGAATGAGGCGGCCCGCTGTCTTGATGAGCAGGTGATTCGCTGCGCGCGCGATGGCGATATCGGTGCGGTGTTTGGCATCGGTTTTCCGCCATTTTTGGGCGGTCCATTCCACTACATCGACAAACTGGGGGCGGCAGACGTCGTCAACAGATTAACCCGGCTTACGCAGCAACATGGGGAACGTTTTGCTCCCTGTGAAGCGCTGATTGAGGTGGCCAAAAAATAGACGAAATTTTACATTTCTGCTGAAAATGGAATAACCAATCCGATTCAGCGGCTTAGAAAAAGTCTGCCAGAGTGTGCGGCGCAGCATGATTCTGAGAAGTGCTTATTTAATAAACAACCGGTTGACTATACTGAAGCCATTAGGGTAAAACACAGCGTTCATTCGCAGAGTGAAGAGTCAGGCGCTACGCGTCGGGCGATGTCGACAAACAACAGCGGTGCTTTATGCAAGTTTTTATCATGCGTCACGGCGATGCGGCTCTGGAAGCAGCCAGTGATTCAGTCAGGCCTTTGACCTTATGTGGCTGTAATGAATCACGTCAGATGGCCAACTGGCTTAACAGTCAGACGCCGGACATTGAGCGAGTTCTGGTGAGTCCCTATTTACGCGCGCAGCAAACGCTGGCAACCGTGCGTGAAGCTTTTCCCCTGCCGGAGGGCCAGGACGTTCTGCCGGAGTTAACGCCGGGCGGCGATGCTGAAATGGTGGGGTGCTATCTGCAGGCCCTGGCGAATGAAGGCGTGAAATCGGCTCTGGTGATCTCACATCTGCCGTTGGTGGGGTATTTAGTCTCGGAACTGTGCCCGCAGGAAGCACCGCCAATGTTTGCCACTTCCGCTATTGCCTGCGTGGAATTCGATCCCGCGGCAAGTGCCGGTAAACTGCTGTGGCAGGTCAGTCCCAAAAAACTGGCTAAAGCAATCTGACATCTGTGGGCCGATTATTCCGGCCCCTCTCCTAAGGCAACTCAGGCGGTTGCCACTCCTCAATCTCAATCAAAACTAACAGCGCGGCGTCACCGCCAAACATCTTTGGTGCCTGATGAAAAGCCATCACCCACGGATGCTGGGCCAGCCACAGCGGCGTCTGCTGTTTCAGGATATGCTTTCCATGACCGGTCATAACGCTCGCGCAGAACAGATGTTCACGGCGGCAGGCGGCGATCAATGCCCCCAGTTCCTGCTTGGCCTGCTGCTGCGTTAAACCGTGCAGATCGAGGAAAATTTCCGGCGTATAGTCGCCTCGACGTAATTTTTTCAGTTCAAAGTGGCTGACATCGGCGCGTACGTAACGGGTAGCGCCTTCGGTTGAGAGCAGCGGCTGAAACTCATCCGAAAAGTAGTGACTATTATCCGCCTGCTCTGAAAGCAGACGCTTTACCGGGATCTGGCGGGTTTTCACCGGCGCTTTGTGGACAAAGGTGTCCTGTTTTAATTGCCGCGTTCCCGTCATTAACTGGCGAAATAGCGCTTGATCATCCGGGCTTAGTGGCGTTTTTTTACTCATGGCAGGTCAGTCATATCAGAAAAGGCTGTCACACAGCAGAGCCGCTACCTTACCGTTAAGTGTCATTAAATGTCAGCTTTTTCACCTCGCTGCGCTGAATTCTCCCCGGCTTCATGGCACACTACTGGCCGATTTAGCAAAAGGCCTGCGGAGGGCTACGTGGACAAAATTTTCGTCGATGAGGCAGTGAATGAACTGCACACCATTCAGGACATGCTGCGCTGGGCGGTCAGCCGCTTTTCCGCTGCCGGAATCTGGTACGGACATGGCACAGATAATCCCTGGGACGAAGCCGTTCAACTGGTCCTGCCGTCACTCTGGCTGCCGCTGGATATTCCGGAAGATATGCGCAGTGCGCGTCTGACCGCCAGCGAACGTCTGCTGATCGTTGAGCGCGTTATCCGTCGCGTCAACGAACGCATTCCGGTCGCCTATCTGACCAATAAAGCCTGGTTCTGCGGCCACGAATTCTTTGTGGATGAGCGCGTGCTGGTGCCACGCTCACCGATTGGCGAACTGATTGAGAACCGCTTTGCCGGTCTGGTCAGCACGCCGCCCCGTCATATCCTTGATATGTGTACCGGCAGTGGCTGCATTGCGATTGCCTGCGCCTATGCCTTCCCGGAAGCGGAAGTGGACGCCGTGGATATCTCCACCGGTGCGCTGGCCGTCGCCGAGCAAAACATTGAAGAGCATGGATTGATTCATCAGGTGACGCCGATTCGTGCTGACCTGTTCCGCGAACTGCCACAGCTGAAATACGATCTGATCGTCACGAATCCGCCGTATGTTGATGCGGAAGACATGGATGATCTGCCAAACGAATATCGCCACGAACCTGAGCTGGGTCTGGCGGCAGGCAGCGATGGCCTGAAGCTGGTGCGCCGTATTCTGGCCTGTGCACCGGATTATCTCAGTGAGCAGGGCGTCCTGGTCTGCGAAGTGGGCAACAGCATGGTGCACATGATCGAGCAGTATCCCGATGTGCCCTTTACCTGGCTGGAATTCGACAACGGCGGTGACGGCGTCTTTACGCTGACGCGCCAGCAGATTGTCGACGCACAACACCATTTCTCTTTTTATAAAGACTAAAAGTGGGGCGAAGCATCGCCCGCCAAACCCTGAGAAGGAAACAGCATGGCCGGAAACAGCATCGGGCAATTTTTTCGAGTAACCACCTTTGGCGAGTCCCACGGTCTTGCGCTGGGCTGCATCGTTGACGGCGTACCGCCAGGTATCCCGCTGACCGAAGCCGATATTCAGCATGATCTCGATCGCCGTCGTCCTGGCACATCGCGCTATACCACCCAGCGCCGCGAGCCGGATCAGGTGAAAATTTTGTCCGGTGTGTTTGAGGGGGTAACCACCGGCACCTCGATTGGCCTGCTGATTGAGAACACCGATCAGCGCTCGCAGGATTACGGCGCGATCAAAGATCTGTTCCGTCCGGGCCATGCTGATTACACCTATGAGCAGAAATATGGTCAGCGCGACTACCGTGGCGGTGGCCGCTCGTCGGCGCGCGAGACCGCGATGCGCGTGGCAGCCGGTGCCATTGCCAAGAAATATCTGCAAATGAAACACGGGGTCGTCGTGCGCGGCTATCTGTCACAGATTGGTGATATCGCCTGCGAGCTGAAAGACTGGAGCATTGTAGAAGAGAACCCGTTTTTCTGCCCGGATGCTGACAAGCTGGAAGCGCTGGATGAGCTGATGCGCGGCCTGAAAAAAGAGGGCGACTCCATTGGGGCTAAAGTCACTGTCATGGCTGAGAACGTGCCGCCAGGCCTGGGCGAGCCGGTCTTCGATCGACTGGATGCCGATCTGGCACACGCGCTGATGAGCATTAATGCCGTGAAAGGCGTTGAAATCGGTGACGGTTTTGCGGTGGTTAACCAGCGTGGTAGCCAGCACCGTGACGAGATCCGCCACGATGGTTTCCAGAGCAACCACGCGGGCGGTATTCTGGGCGGCATCAGCAGCGGCCAGACCATCAGCGCCAATGTGGCGATGAAACCGACCTCCAGCATCACCGTGCCGGGCAAAACCATTACCCGCGACGGCGAAGAAGTGGAGATGATCACAAAAGGTCGCCACGATCCCTGCGTGGGGATCCGTGCCGTGCCGATCGCGGAGGCGATGATGGCGATCGTCCTGATGGATCATCTGCTGCGCCAGCGGGCGCAGAACGGTGACGTTAACAGCTCCGTGCCGCGCTGGTGATGGGATGAAGGCGCTTCTCCTTACCCTGAGTGCGCTGCTGATCAGCGCCTCCAGCCTGGCGGCGACGCCGTGGCAGAATATTCAGCAGCCAATCAGCGGCACACCGCAGTCCATCGGTGGCTTTGCCAACGGCTGTATTGTTGGTGCGCAGTCGCTGCCGCTGAATTCACCTTACTATCAGGTGATGCGTCAGGATCAGCGGCGTTACTTTGGCCATCCCGATCTGATTCAGTTTATTCAGCGGCTCAGCACCCAGGTGCATAATCTGCAACTGGGTAACGTGCTGATTGGTGACATGGGCATGGCAGCTGGCGGGCGTTTCAGCAGCGGTCACGCCAGTCATCAGACCGGACTGGATGTGGATATCTGGCTGCAACTGCCAAAAACCCGCTGGAGTGCGCAGCAGTTGCTGAAGCCGCAGCCGCTTGATCTGGTGGGGCCGGGCGATAAAAATGTTATTGCGCGCCACTGGCAGCCGGAAATCGACAGCCTGATCAAACTGGCGGCGAAAGATGACGATGTGACGCGCATCTTCGTCAATCCGGCGATTAAAAAGCAGCTTTGTGCCGATGCGGGCAACGATCGTGACTGGCTGCGTAAAGTGCGCCCGTGGTTTGCTCATCGTGCCCATATGCATGTGCGGCTGCGCTGCCCGGCCGGCAGTATCGGTTGTGAAGATCAGCCCGCACCGCCTCCGGGCGATGGCTGTGGCGCCGAACTGCAGAGCTGGTTCCTGCCGAAACAACCGGGTTCTGGCGCGCCGGTGAAACGTGAGCCACCGCCGTTACCGCCTGCCTGTCAGGCCCTGCTGGATAAACATTTACTGTAAGGGATCCCATGGATTGGTTTGTGGTCAGCCCGCTGCTGGTTGGGCTGCTGTTTTCAATCGCCATGCTCGCCGGTTTCATTGA
Organism: Candidatus Pantoea rara; assembly: GCF_051136265.1. Taxonomy (NCBI): domain Bacteria; kingdom Pseudomonadati; phylum Pseudomonadota; class Gammaproteobacteria; order Enterobacterales; family Erwiniaceae; genus Pantoea; species Candidatus Pantoea rara. Next base: position 1,257,503 of record NZ_CP194942.1, read on the forward strand.
TTCAATCGCGGGTGGCGGGGGATTACTTACGGTACCTTCGTTGCTGGCTGCGGGCCTCTCTCCGGCTCAGGCGCTGGCGACGAATAAACTGCAATCGGTAGGCGGATCGTTTTCCGCCAGTCTCTACTTTGTCCGGCGTGGTGCAGTCAACCTGAATGAACAGTGGCTCAACATCGCCATGACGCTGCTGGGATCGGTGCTGGGCGCGATACTGATTCAGCGCCTGCAGGCGGATTTCCTGCGCCAGATGCTGCCGCTGTTTTTAATCGCTATTGGCTTGTGGTTCCTGCTGATGCCGCGCCTGGGTGAAGTCGATCAGGCGCGACGCCTGCACGGCCTGGCCTATGCGCTGGTCGGCGGCGGAGCAGTGGGATTCTACGACGGATTTTTCGGACCGGGCGCAGGCTCTTTTTATGCGCTGGCTTTCGTTACGCTCTGCGGCTATAACCTGGCCAAAGCGACCGCCCATGCCAAGGTGCTCAACTTCACCTCAAACCTTGGCAGCCTGCTGTTCTTTATTTTTGGCGGCAAAGTGGTGTGGGGAACTGGCCTTGTCATGATGCTCGGCGCTTTCTGCGGTGCACGTCTGGGGGCCCGGCTGGTGCTGAGCCGCGGACAGAAACTGATCCGCCCGATGGTGGTGATTGTCTCTGCCGTCATGAGCATTAAATTACTGTGGGATAGCCACGGCAGCGACGTTCTGGCCTGGCTGGCCACGCTGCATTCGTAACCTAAAACGTGATACCGTCATGAACCCGACTCATCATTATGAACAGCTGATCACGCTGTTTGATCGCTGTTTCAGCGATGAATTTCAGACCCGTCTAATCAAAGGCGATGATGAACCGATCTATCTTCCTGCTGATGCAGAGTCCCCGTGGAACCGCGTGGTCTTCGCCCACGGCTTTTACGCCAGCGCTCTGCACGAAATCTCTCACTGGTGCATTGCTGGTGAAGCCCGCCGTAAACGGGTCGATTTTGGCTACTGGTACTGTCCGGATGGCCGCGATGCGCTGACTCAGAGCCAGTTTGAAGCGGTGGAAGTAAAGCCTCAGGCGCTGGAGTGGATGTTTTGTACGGCGGCAGGCTTTCCCTTCAACGTGAGTTGTGACAATCTCGACGGAGATTGTGAGCCGGATCGCATTGCGTTCCAGCGTAAAGTACATGCTCAGGTTATGAGCTATCTGACGTCGGGCATTCCCGACCGTCCCGCGCGTTTTATTACCGCCCTGGCGGAATTTTATGGCAGGCCTTCTTTAACCGCGTCGCAGTTTCCCTGGCCGGACGATCTGTGATGCAGGAAGGCATTATTAAAAAGAGGAATTGAGATGATCGCAGAATTTGAAGCGCGTATTCTGGCCCTGATTGACGACATGGTCGAGCATGCCAGTGACGATGAACTGTTCGCCAGCGGTTATCTGCGCGGACATCTGACCCTGGCGGTCGCTGAAGTGGAGCAACTGGGCGAACATACGCCAGAAGCGCTGCAGATTCAGGTCTCCCGCAGCCTGCAGAATGCCATTGCTGCCGGGGAACTCTCACCGCGCGATCAGGCATTGGTGGTCGGGATGTGGGATAACCTGTTTGTTCAGGCACGCCAGCTCTCCGCATAACGCTACAGGGCGGCGTGCCGCCCTCAGCATCCGCTAAACCGCTTTTCCCTTCAGTAATTTCCTCACCCAGTAACGATTCGGATTGAGCGCTGCCAGTGTACTGGCATCCAGAGGCTGCGGTTCGCCCGTCAGTTGAGCAGCCAGAACTTCGGCCGCCAGCGGTGCACTGCACAGGCCGCGCGATCCCAGCGCCCCAAACAGATACAGGCCCGCAAGATCAGGTGCGTCCGGGATGTCATGACCTGCGAGCCGCTCAGCCGGTAAATCGGCGTACTGCATAAGCGTAGCGTTATAATCGGGCACGCTCCCGACCATCGGCAGATGATCCCGCGTGGCGCAGCGTACACCCATTCTTGCTTCACCGTCGCTGACATCTACCGACTCTGCCCACGGGCTGTCAGGCAGACAATGTACCAGGCGGCTGCGGTTCTCCTGCTGGTCGTCCTCCCGATAAGCGGTTGCAGTATCGCCACGATGATAGCTGGCGCCAATGCAGTGGGTGCCAGACTGCGGGCTGGCTGGCGTCAGATAGCCGTCGTAACAGAGTACGGTTTGCAGTGCGTCGAGGCCCGGTGTCGAGGGAACATGGCTCACCTGACCAGCCACCGGATAGGTTGGCAGCGGGGCGCTCTGCGCAAAGTCGGCAATCGCATGGCCATTTGCCAGTACCACCGTTGCATGACGGACTGCCGGACGATCGCTGAACGTCAGCGTCCAGAGATCATCATCCCGGGACAGCTCGCTTACGCGGTGCAGCCAGTGGATACGCAATCCCTGGGTTTCGGCATGCGTCAGCATCGCAGTAGTCAGCTCGGCCGGTGAGAGCCAGCCCCCCTGCGGGTAGAAAATGCCGCCGCAGCCGTGTTCGACATTCGCCAGCCTCTCAGCCTCTATCGTATCGACGCCATGGGCGATAGATTCAGGCAGGCCCATCGCCAGCATCTGATCAATCTTCTTACGGCTTTTCTCATCCCAGCCCAGCTGCAGCACACCGCTCCAGTGATGCTCATAGGTTACGGTTAACTGATCGTAGAGTCGTCGGGCAAAGCTAAAGGCTGCCGGGAAAAAGGTGGCAAGCGCCGGATCATGCTGGTTGAGCAGCGGATAGAGCGCTCCCTGACGATTGCCGGACGCGCCCAGGGCGGGCGCGTCATCAGCGCAGTAAAGCGTGACCCGCCAGCCGCGGCGCAGCAGCGCCAGCGCCAGCGTGGCACTGGCAACACCGCCACCAATCAGGGCAACGTCGCGCTGCTGTGCAGATTGACGATGATACCAGGGCTGCGTGCCGGGTAAGGGCGGCGCATCCTGCAACGGCCCGCATAACATTTCGCGCTTCGGGCCAAACCCTTTGCGGCGGATGACTGCAAAGCCCGCCTGTTGCAGGCCGCGCCGGACAATACCTGCGGCAGTAAAGGTCGCGAAAGTTCCCTGCGGGCGCGCCAGTTTTGCCATCATGCCGAACAGCTCTGGCGTCCACATGTCCGGGTTCTTCGAGGGCGCAAAACCATCCAGGAACCAGGCATCCACCTGACGATTCAGGCTGTCATCAAGCTGTCCCATCAGCAGGTTAATATCGCCCAGCCACAGGTCGAGCGTGATGCGACCGCCGTCAAACAGCAGTCGCTGACAGCCGGGCAGGGCAGCGGGCCATTGCGCCTGCAGTGCTTCGGCCCAGGGGGCCAGTTCAGGCCAGTGCTGCTGCGCTGCCGCCAGGTCGTCACGAGTTAACGGAAATTTCTCAAAGCTGATGAAATGCAGACGTTTTAAAGTGGCATCGGGCTGTTCGCGCTGAAAGGCATCGAATGCCTGCCACAGCGTCAGAAAATTGAGGCCGGTGCCAAAACCGCTTTCCGCCACAATCAGCAGATCGCGCGGATGCCCGGCAAAACGCTGGGGAAAACCGTTGCCGCCAAGGAAGACATAGCGTGTCTCTTCCAGACCATTGTCATTAGAGAAATAGACGTCGCCAAACGCTCGGGAAACAGGTGTACCCTGTTCATTCCAGTTTAGCTGCGCATGTTCAACCGGTGTTAATTTCACGGTAAAGGCTCGTTTTTCAGGCAGTGGCGCGATTCTAGCGACCCACGTGACATGACGCAAATTTACAAAAGGAAATAGCAGATCGGACTTGTTCGGCGTACAAGTGTACGCTAGAGTGCATGCCAATTAAGAAGAAGTGGATGAGGAAGATTGAATGAAACGTGCTGTGATTACTGGCTTAGGGATCGTTTCCAGTATTGGTAATAACCAGCAGGAGGTGCTGTCATCTCTGCGTGAAGGACGCTCTGGCATCACCTTTTCTGAAGAGATGAAAGATTCCGGCATGCGTAGTCACGTCTGGGGTAACGTTAAATTAGATACCACCGGCCTCATCGATCGCAAAGTTGTGCGTTTTATGAGTGATGCGTCCATCTATGCTTATCTTTCCATGGAAGAAGCGATTAAAGATTCCGGCCTCACCAATGAAATGTATCAGAGCAACCCACGTGTGGGTCTGATTGCAGGTTCAGGCGGTGGTTCTCCACGTTTCCAGGTGTTTGGTGCTGATGCAATGCGCAGCCCACGCGGCCTGAAAGCGGTTGGCCCTTACGTGGTCACCAAAGCGATGGCTTCGGGTGTTTCTGCCTGCCTCGCCACGCCGTTCAAAATTCATGGCGTAAACTATTCGATTAGCTCTGCCTGTGCCACCTCGGCGCACTGTATCGGTAATGCCGTTGAGCAGATTCAGCTCGGCAAGCAGGATATCGTTTTTGCGGGCGGCGGCGAAGAGCTGTGCTGGGAAATGGCCTGTGAGTTCGACGCCATGGGCGCGCTCTCTACCCGTTACAACGACACCCCAGAAAAAGCGTCCCGCACTTATGACAATGAGCGCGACGGTTTTGTTATCGCAGGTGGCGGTGGCATGGTGGTAGTTGAAGAGCTGGAACATGCGCTGGCACGTGGTGCGCACATCTATGCCGAAATCGTTGGTTACGGTGCAACTTCTGACGGTGCAGACATGGTTGCACCCTCAGGGGAAGGTGCAGTGCGCTGCATGAAGATGGCAATGCACGGTGTCGATACACCTATCGACTATCTGAACAGCCATGGAACCTCTACCCCGGTGGGCGATGTGAAAGAGCTGGGTGCGATTCGTGAAGTGTTTGGCGATAACACGCCACACATCTCAGCTACCAAAGCGATGACCGGCCACTCGCTGGGTGCCGCGGGTGTGCAGGAAGCGATTTACTCGCTGCTGATGCTGGAGCATGGCTTTATCGCGCCAAGCATCAACATCACCTCGCTGGACGCTGCCGCAACCGGTATGAACATCGTCACTGCGCCGATGGAAAAAGAGCTGACCACCGTGATGTCTAACAGCTTTGGTTTTGGCGGCACCAATGCCACGCTGACCATGCGTAAATATCAGGCGTAATCATTACGTCAGCACTCTGAAGGGCCGGCTTGCCGGCCCTTTTTGTTTTTACAGCCCATCTGCGTTACCGCATTTACCTGTCGGTATTAACTTTCCCGCTGCAGTAGCCGCAGCAACTTATCGCATCCTGCCACAATCTCGTCAGGCGTCAGCGCGGCGAAGCCCAGCATTCAGCCTTGCTGAGACGCAGGTCCGGCATAGAGCGGGCTGAGACGGGGTAATAGCAGACCTTCTTGTGCCGCCAGCGCGGTTAAGCGCGCTTCATCCTGCTGCAATTTCACCGTGAGCTGTAATCCGCCGCCGCTGGGTATTGGCGTGATCCACGGCGAAAGCCGCTGCTCAATCTGCGCGAGCAACCGATCCCGACGGCTTCGATAGAGCTGACGCATCAGCCGCAGATGGCTGGCAAAGTGTCCCTGCTGCAGAAAGGCGGCAGTGACAGCCTGCGGAAGCAGAGCGCTGTGCCCGTCCAGCACACTGCGCGCCTGACCTATGGGCGTGATCAGCGCTGGCGGCACCACCATCCAGGCCAGCCGCAGGGAGGGAAACAGCGACTTCGAGAAGGTACCCAGCGTGATGACCCGCTGATGACGATCCAGTCCCTGCAGCGCCGGAATCGGACGCTCGTCATAGTGAAATTCGCTGTCGTAATCATCTTCGATCAGCCAGCTCTGGTTGTGCTGCGCCCAGGCGAGCCATGCCAGACGCCGGGACAGACTCAGCGTGACGCCGGTAGGATAATGATGCGAGGGCGTCAGATACATCAGCTTTGCACTGCCACTCGCAGGAAGCGCACCTTCGGTATCGACCGTAATCCCTTGCACCTTCGCCCCTGCGGCCAGAAAGGCATTACGCGCACCAGGATAGCCGGGCTCCTCCATCCACACGTCATCACCAGGATCGACAAACATCATGGCCAGTAACTGCAGTGCCTGTTGCGAGCTGGTCAGAATGATCACCTGCTCCGGCTGGCACGCTACGCCCCGTGAGAGCGCCAGATAATCAGCAAGTGCGCTGCGTAACGGCAGATAGCCGCCGGGATCGCCATAGCCCATGGCGGCGCTGCCCAGTGAACGCTGTACGCTGCTGCTGAGACGTCGCCAGGTATCATGAGGAAAAGCGCGTAACTCGGGTGAACCTGCAGCGAACGCATGGGGAAAAGGAGGATCCTGACAGCCACCGGTTGCCAGCACCTGCAAGCCCCGCGCCGAAAAGCGGGCGGGCTGAGGCCGGGCCGGTAAGGTTGAGGGGCTGGCGGGGATGCTGATAGCGACAAAGGTACCGCGTCCGGTCTCGCGTCGCAGATAGCCTTCACTCTCAAGCTGGCCGTAGGCTGCTTCCACCGTAACGCGTGACAGATGCAGATCCTGCGCCAGCTGTCGGCTGGAGGGTAACTGCTGATCGGCGTGCAGATAGTGACGGTTAATCGCCAGTCGCAGAGTAGAGCAGAGCCGCTCACGCACGCCGCCACTGGCCTGATGCTGGAAGAGTTGTAATAGCGGTGAAGACATATGGGTCTTATACCTGACGAGGAATGGGTCTCAGTAAGCAGTCCACTTTGCCGTAAACTGCGAACTCACCACAACAGGAGAATTGTTATGTCATCGGTTTTACGCATTCCCGCCGCCACACCGCAGCAAAGCCTCGACTATCTGCAGGCGAAACTCGCTTATTACACCGACGCCTGGGATCTCGCGGAAGACCTGGGGCAGCAGCTTACGGAAATTGTCGTGATCGATGCGCGTGCGCCGGAGGCTTATCGCGCCGGGCATATCTGCAGCGCAATAAACTTTCCACATCGCGGGATGGACGCCACCACGACGGCCCGGCTTGACCGCAGCAAAGTGTATGTCACTTATTGTGACGGTATTGGCTGTAACGGCTCGACGAAAGCGGCCCTGAAGCTGGCATCGCTGGGGTTTCAGGTAAAGGAATTAATTGGCGGGCTGGATTTCTGGAAACGTGACGGTCATCCGCTGACCTGGGGTGATGCACCGGGCGAATGGCCCCTCGCCGCGCCCAAAGCATCCTGTGGCTGTTAACTCAGAGTACCAGCCAAAGTATCAGGGTGATGGCAACCAGAACGATAAAGAAACCCAGCAGGGGACGCTGTGCCAGAGGCTGAACTGCAGGCGGCAGTGACGCGACAAACGGCGACCAGATCGGCTGCGGTCTGAGCTCGCTGGGCGCCAGCGGCTGCTCGAGAATTTTTTCTGCCCGATCAGCGCGACGGCTGAACAGGAAGTTCAGCAGATCCTGGGTCTGAGTCACAGTCAGCACCGTCAGCGGTGTAGCCTGGAAACGCTGCTGACTGTAATCCTCCAGCTGCTGCCGCTCCTGCTGATCAAGCGGCTGTTTCAGCGAGGCTTCAAGCAAATGGAGCGTCGGAGCGCTGTGCTGACTCAGCGTCTGGCGCACCTGGAGATACTGGGTCAGCAGCGGGAAGTGGCGCGACGGGATCGGATCGCCGCTGGTCAGATTCACCAGTTTCAGCGCAGCCGTCCAGAGCTTACCGGTGGACTCGCCGGTAGCGGCGGCAAGGCGGACCACCTGCTGATTCAGCGTATGGTGCTCGGCAGGCAACAGCGTGCGGTCACTGACGCGGATCTGCTGCGGCTGAGGAATCGTCATTTGCCCGTTCTGCAGCATTGTCAGCACCTGGCGCAGCTGATCCTGGCTCAGCGCGCTCAGTACGGTCTGACCAAACTGCTGACGGATGAAATCACTGACGGCCTGGCGGTTATTGCCTTTTGGCAACAAATCGGTGAGCTGGGTCATCAGCTGGCGTGTCGCATGTCCGTTCTGCGTCTGCGTGAGGCGATTATTCAGATACTGTTCTGCTGCCGGAAAATGGCGCGACTGCAGCTCCGCTTCACTTTTTACGCCTACTTCATGACGGACGCCCGCCCACAATTCAGGTGCCTTAAGATTGCTGAGCGACGAAATACGCACGATCAGACGTTCTAACGTCGTGCGCTGCGCAGGAGAAAGCGGCTGTTCACCAGCCACAGAACCCTGGCGCGTGACGCCGGTTTGTGGATTGACAGATGAACGATCGACCGGCGCACCGGGGCCGCTGAGAGGTTGCATGGCGGATTCCTTGGGAAAACAGAACAGCGTGGGGTGCGCCGGAAAAAGAATAGGCCATGATAGCAAAAGCCCCCGGGAAATCCCACGGGGGCGTACGCGTTTCGGCAGGAGAATTATGCTTCCGTGGCAAACGTCGCCTGCCCTTCTTCACTGCCCCTCCGCAACAGCATGATCATTTTCTACTGCTACTGCCACTGCCACTGCCACATTCCTCGGGGACCGCTGTTCAGGGCTGTGATTGGTTCACCGCTTTACGCTGGGTTAAAGGTGTGCGTAGCCGCTGCGCCAGAATGACCCCGGCCAGCGTCAGGCCGCCGCCAATCCAGTGGTAACTGTGCAGTTGCTCATGCAAAAACAGCACCGCAATCACCGCGGTAAATACCGGGGTCAGATTCATAAAGATGCTGGTGGTGCTGGCTCCCAGACGCTGCACACCGTGGATCCACAAAAAGGGAGCGATGATGGAGGCGAACAGTCCGGCAAACGCGACCAGTGGCAGATTGTGCCGGTTGAGCGCGACGTCGGGTGCCAGTAAAAAGCCGGGCAGTAACAGCAGCACGCCGAATAAAATCTGCACATAGAGGCTTTGCCAGATCGGCAGTGGCAGCCCCCAGCGTTTGGTCAGAACGCCATACAGTGCGTAAGAGGTGGAGGCGGCCAGCATCATCAGCTCCCCTTTGCCCATTCCATGATTCAACAGCTGCATCACGTTGCCCTCACTGACCAGCCACACCAGGCCGCCAAAGGAGATGATGCTCCCCAGCAGGATACCGCGCGTCGGCGCAATCCGCAGGATCACCACGCTCAGCAGCACGGTAAGCAGCGGGATCAGGGCGCCGATAATGCCCATAAACAGTGCGCTGACGCTGTGAGCCGCGTAATAGGCCAGGCTCTGATAGAGCACCATGCCGAGCAGGCCAAGGATCGCCAGACGCCAGAGGTGCGGTTTAATGACCTGACGCGCGCGCCACGCGCCCGGCAGTACAAAGGGCGTCAGCACCAGCAGCGCCAGCAGCCAGCGATAGAATGAGATCGCCGCGGGATCAATTGCACTGGCCGAGAGTTTGCTGACAATTGAATTGATCGACCAGATCATTACCGCAAAGAGCGGATACAGGAAAAACATGCTGACTCTCCACACGCCATTAATGAGGCGCAGTGTACGCTTGTCCGGATTTATCCAGATAGTTAATATCGGACAAAATGAGTCGTTGAGCGGACAGAATGACCCTGAAAGTGACCTACCAGCCGCCGGTGGATGCGCCGCAGTTACGCTACTTTATGCGTGACGAACAGGCCAATGCCCGTACCGAATATCTGCCGCATGCCCATGCCTGGGGCCAGCTGATCATGGTGAAAAGTCACGTACTGGAGATGCAGGTCGAGGGTGAACGATTGCTTACCCCGGCAGATATTCCGGTCTGGGTCCCGCCCGGTCAGCTTCACAGTAGCTATAACCATCGTCAGGCACAGTTCCGGACCTTTAATCTGGCAGCCCCGTTATGCGCCGACTTACCCCGGCGCGCCTGCCTGCTGCGGGTCGATCCGATCGCTCACGCCATCATGGATGCGTTTGCTGAGCAGCAGATCGAGCAACCGGAAACGGATGCGCAGTGGCGGCTGTGCGAGGTGCTGCGCGATCGCCTGCAGCTGGCGCAGGTGCAGGAAAGCTATCTGCCCACCTCTGACGATAAGTTTCTGGCGCCGGTGTTGCATGCGCTGGAAGCGCATCCAGGCGACAACACCACGCTCGCGGGCTGGGCGGCGCGGGTCTTTACGACCGAAAGGACGCTGGCGCGGCGCTGCCAGCAGCAGCTTCATATGACCTTTGGCGAGTGGCGGCAGCGGCTGCGGTTTCTGCGTGCCATCGTGCTGCTGGAGCAGGGGGAAAGCGTGCAGAGCATTGCCCATGAGCTGGGATACAGTTCCGCTTCGGCGCTGATTGTGATGTTCCAGCAACAGGCGGGAACGACGCCCGAACGCTACCGTGCACGGTTAGGCTAACGCGTCGCTTTGTGCCAGAATAATCGCCTGATAGGTAACTGACAGGAAAGCCGCAGTGAAAATTCTGGTCGATGAAAATATGCCTTATGCCCGCGAGTTATTCAGCCGGACTGGCGACGTGGTCGCGGTGCCGGGACGTCCGCTGCCGGTGACTGAACTCACCGATGCCGATGGTCTGATGGTGCGCTCAGTCACCCAGGTCAATGAGGCGCTGCTGGCAGGAAAACCGGTGAAATTTGTCGGAACCGCGACGGCGGGCACCGATCATATCGACGAACACTGGCTGCAGCAGGCAGGCATTGCGTTCTCTGCCGCACCTGGCTGCAACGCCATTGCGGTGGTGGAATATGTTTTCTCTGCGCTGCTGCTGCTGGCGGAACGCGATGGTTTTACGCTGCGTGACCGCACGGTCGGCATTGTCGGCGTCGGTAATGTTGGCGGCCGGCTGCAAAAGCGGCTGGAAGCCTGGGGCATCAAAACCCTGCTGTGCGATCCGCCGCGCGCCGATCGCGGTGACGAGGGGGATTTCCTGTCGCTGGAAGCCGTGACAGAGCAGGCTGATATTCTGACGTTCCATACCCCGCTGTTTAAAGACGGTCCCTATAAAAGCTGGCATCTGGCGGATGCGGCGCTGCTGATGGCGCTGAAACCCAACACCATTCTGATTAACGCCTGTCGCGGCCCGGTGGTGGACAACAGCGCGCTGCTGGAGGTGCTGAAAATGCGCCATGATCTCAGTGTCGTGCTGGATGTGTGGGAGCCGGAGCCGGATCTCTCGCTGGCGCTGCTCGATAAGGTCGACATCGCCACACCACACATCGCGGGCTACACGCTGGAAGGCAAAGCACGCGGCACGACTCAGGTGTTTGAAGCCTGGTGTGACTTTATCGGTCAGCCGCAGCAGGTGCCGCTCAGTAGCTTGCTGCCGGTGCCGGAATTCAGTGAAATCACCCTGAATGGCCCGCTGGATCAGCCAACGCTGAAACGCCTGGCGCATCTGGTGTATGATGTGCGCCGCGATGATGCCCCCCTGCGTAAAGTGGCGGCCAAACCCGGCGAGTTTGATCGCCTGCGCAAACAGTATCTGGAGCGTCGCGAATGGTCGTCGCTGCAGGTGACATGTGATGACGCCACAACGGCTGAGATGCTGAACAAGCTGGGCTTTAACGCAATCATCTCCCCGAAATAACGGGCGCTGCCGGTCAGTCGTCCCGGCGCCGTTTCCCGCACTGAATCATTCAGTGAACGGAAGACGCGCAAGGCTGGCATGTCTGCATGACGGCGGTTTTTGGGGGGATATACCCATTGGATTTCGGGTTGCATTGAGGCGGCAAGAGAACGAATCCCGATGAGCTTACTCAGGTAAGTGATTCGGGTGAGTGAATGCAGCCAACAAAGATGCAACGTGAAAGACGACGGGGATAAATCTGAATCCCTGGGCGGTGAATATCACCGCCTTCTGTTTTTATGTCATTGTCTGGAGTAAACCAACATGTCTGACGGCTGGAATATTGCGCTACTTGGCGCGACAGGCGCAGTAGGGAACGCTGTACTGGAACTGCTGGCGGAACGCCAGTTCCCGGTTGGTGAATTATATTTGCTGGCCAGTGAAAACAGCGCGGGCGAAATCAAGCGTTACGAGGGCCGCTCGGTGCGGGTCGAAAATGCTGAAACGTTCGACTGGTCACAGGCGCAGCTGGCCTTTTTCGTGGCGGGCCGTGATGCTTCGGCGCGGTTTGCCGATGAAGCGGCCAACGCCGGTTGTCTGGTGATCGACAGCAGCGAGCTGTTTGCGCTGGAACCCGATGTGCCGCTGGTGGTGCCGGATGTGAACCCACAGGTGCTGGCAGATTATCGCAATCGCAACATCATCAGCGTAGCGGACAATCTGGTAAGCCAGCTTCTGACCGCAATTAAACCGCTGGTGGATGCGGCCGGATTAAGTCGTTTACAGGTGACTAACCTGATTTCGGTCTCCAGCTACGGCAAAGTGGCGGTGGATGCGCTGGCCGGGGAAAGTGCCCGCTTGCTGAATGGTATTCCAGCCGATGAACACCATTTTGGTCGTCAGCTGGCGTTTAACCTGATGCCGCAACAGGCCGATGCAGAAGGCAGCGTTGAAAGCGAACGCCGTCTGATTGATCAGGTGCGTAAGGTACTGCAGGACGAAGGCTTACCGATTGCGGTCAGCAGCGTACAGGCGCCGGTGTTCTACGGTAATGCGCAGATTGTGCACATTGAAAACCTGCGCCCGCTCTCTGCGGAAGAAGCACGTGCTGAGCTGGCGCTGGCGTCAGATATTCGTCTGAGCGAAGAGGATGAAGTGCCGACGCCGGTTACGGATGCCTCAGGCAACGGCGAGCTGAGCATTGGCGCGGTACGCAACGACTACGGTATTCCGGAGTTGCTGCAGTTCTGGTCAGTGGCGGACAATATTCGTTTTGGCGGCGCGCTGATGGCGGTGAAAACTGCTGAGAAACTGGTTCAGGAGTATCTGTAACCATGTCCGATGGTCAGACGCAAAAACTGGCGCTCGGCATCGAGTATGACGGTAGCCGTTACTACGGCTGGCAGCGTCAGAATGAAGTCCGCAGCGTGCAGGAGAAGGTAGAGCGCGCGCTGTCGAAAGTCGCCGATCATCCGGTCAGCATTTTTTGTGCGGGCCGCACCGATGCAGGCGTTCACGGAACGGGGCAGGTGGTCCATTTCGAAACGACATCGCAGCGACCTGATGGTGCCTGGACGCTGGGCGTGAACGCTAACCTGCCGCCGGATATTGCAGTGCGCTGGGTGAAAGCGGTACCGGATGAATTTCATGCCCGCTTCAGCGCTACGGCCCGACGCTATCGCTACCTGATCTACAATCAGCGTCTGCGTCCTGCCGTGCTGGCGCAGGGCGTGACGCACTTCTACCATCCTCTGGATGCGGAGAAGATGCAGCGCGCCGGGCAATGTTTGTTAGGCGAGAATGATTTCACCTCATTCCGCGCGGTGCAGTGCCAGTCGCGTACCCCGTGGCGCAACGTGATTCACCTCAACGTGACGCGTCAGGGCCCTTACGTGGTTGTGGATATCAAAGCCAACGCCTTTGTGCACCACATGGTGCGCAATATCGTGGGCAGCCTGATGGAGATAGGCTGCGGCAATAAGCCGGAGTCATGGATGGCAACGCTGCTGGCGGCGAAGGATCGGACATTAGCCGCAGCCACAGCCCGGGCGGAAGGGTTGTATCTGGTGGCGGTGGATTACCCATCCCACTTTGCGTTACCACAGCCGTCGATGGGACCATTGTTCCTCGCGGATTAATTCACTTTCAGGACTTAAAAGGGCGCGCTATGGAGTTTCTCCATTTTCTGGTCGATTTTATTCTGCACATCGATGTGCATCTGGCCGAACTGGTTGCACAGTACGGTATCTGGATTTACGCTATTTTGTTCCTGATTTTGTTCTGTGAAACCGGACTGGTGGTGACGCCATTCCTGCCGGGTGATTCGCTGCTGTTTGTGGCGGGCGCTCTGGCCGCGCTACCGGGTAATGATCTCAATGTGCACATTATGGCGGCATTGTTAGTGATAGCGGCGGTTCTGGGCGATGCGGTGAATTACACCATTGGCCGCTTGTTTGGCGAACGGTTGTTCAGTAACCCGAACTCGAAGATTTTCCGTCGCAGCCATCTGGATAAAACCCATGCGTTTTATGCCCGTCACGGCGGAAAAACCATTATTCTGGCGCGCTTTGTGCCGATCGTCCGGACGTTCGCGCCGTTTGTGGCCGGTATGGGCCATATGTCCTATCGCCACTTTGCACTGTTCAACGTGACGGGTGCGCTGTTGTGGGTGCTGCTGTTCTCCTACGCCGGCTACCTGTTTGGCGATCTGCCGGTGGTGCAGGAAAACCTGAAGCTGCTGATTGTTGGCATTATCCTGGTCTCGATTCTGCCAGGTGTGATTGAAGTCTGGCGTCATCGCCGTCAGGCTAAGCAGCAGAAGCAGCCATAAGACTTCGCTCAGGGGTAAGACCAGATTTTTATCCACAGTCTGAACAGGTTGTGGTTTAATGAGCGACATTTACCGTCTGCTGAAGCGGTTTTCAGCAGTATCAAGACGACTGGACCAGGTCAGTTTTAAACAGAAAGGTCATCAATGAGCTGGATTGAACGCATTCTTAATAAAAGCACCGGAACGCCTGTGCGCAAAGCCAGTATCCCGGAAGGGGTCTGGACCAAGTGTGACAGCTGTGGTCAGGTTCTCTACCGCGCCGAGCTGGAGCGTAATCTTGAGGTCTGCCCGAAGTGCGACCATCACATGCGTATGCATGCACGTGAGCGCCTCGTCAGTGTCCTGGATCAGGGCACGATGGTTGAGCTGGGCAGTGAACTTGAACCTAAAGATCTGCTCAAGTTCCGTGACTCCAAAAAGTATAAAGACCGTCTGGTAGCGGCCCAGAAAGATACCGGCGAGAAAGATGCGCTGGTCGTCATGAAAGGTCAGCTTCACGACATGCCGGTTGTTGCGGCAGCCTTTGAATTTGCCTTTATGGGCGGTTCAATGGGTTCTGTCGTCGGTGCGCGCTTTGTACGTGCGGTTGAGCAGGCATTAGAAGATAACTGCCCGCTGATCTGCTTCTCCGCCAGTGGTGGTGCCCGTATGCAGGAAGCGCTGCAGTCGCTGATGCAGATGGCGAAAACCAGTGCGGCTCTGGCCAAAATGCGTGAGCGCGGTCTTCCGTATATTTCCGTGCTGACTGACCCGACCATGGGTGGCGTTTCGGCCAGTTTTGCGATGCTGGGTGACCTCAATATCGCAGAACCTAAAGCGCTGATCGGTTTTGCCGGTCCACGCGTGATCGAGCAAACCGTGCGTGAAAAACTGCCGCCTGGCTTCCAGCGCAGTGAGTTCCTGATTGAGAAGGGCGCGATCGATATGATCATTCGTCGTCCGGAAATGCGTTACAAACTGGCAAGCCTGCTGGCAAAAATGATGAACCTGCCGGCACCGCTGCATGACGGTGAACAGTCCGCTCCTGCGACGACTGAATCGGAAAGCAACGAGGCCTGACAGGAGATAGAGAGGCGCGCCCGTCGCGCCTCTTACCAATGCACCGTATACCGCAGCACCAGTCTGCCAGGTATAAATAAGCAAAACGGGACATATGGACAATCTTCACCTTCCTCAAGCCACGTCGCCTTTGGCCACGTGGCTTTATTATCTTGAGCACCTGCATACTCAGGCCATCGAACTGGGTCTGGACCGTATTCGTCAGGTAGCGCTTCGTCTCGACCTGCTGAAACCTGCTCCCTTTGTCTTTACCGTGGCCGGTACCAACGGCAAAGGCACGACCTGTCGCACTCTGGAAACGCTGCTGATCGCGGCGGGCTACCGCGTTGGTGTTTACAGCTCGCCGCATCTGGTGCGCTACACCGAGCGTGTTCGGGTCCAGGGAGAGGAGCTGCGTGAAGCGCAGCACTGCGCCAGCTTTGCGGAGATTGAAGCCGGACGTGCGGATATTTCGTTAACCTATTTCGAATTTGGCACGCTCTCTGCGCTCAATCTGTTCCGCCAGGCGCAGCTGGATGTGGTGATCCTCGAAGTTGGCCTCGGTGGACGGCTGGATGCCACCAACATCGTGGATGCCGATGTCGCCGTGGTCACCAGCATTGCACTGGATCATACTGACTGGCTTGGGCCGGATCGCGAAAGCATCGGGCGTGAAAAAGCGGGTGTGTTCCGGGCGGGAAAACCTGCGGTAGTCGGTGAACCCGATATGCCTCACAGTATTGCTGTGGTCGCGCAGGAAAAAGGGGCTCAGCTATTACAATGCAACCGTGACTGGTCATGGCATGCACAGGCTGAAAGCTGGTCGCTGCGTGATGCGCAGGGCGAGCTGAACGATCTGCCACTGCCCCAGGTGCCGTTATCTAACGCGGCGACAGCACTGGTGGCGCTGCGTGTCTCGGGGCTTGAGGTTAGTGAAACCCAGATTCGTGCCAGCCTGCCGCTGGCGATGCTGCCAGGGCGTTTTCAGACTATCAGTGAATCACCGCGCGTGATTCTGGATGTCGCCCATAATCCGCATGCGGCGTCCTGGCTGGTGTCGCGGCTGGCGACCCTGCCGAAACGCGGCAAAGTGCATGCCGTCGTGGGCATGCTGCATGATAAAGATATCGCCGGTACGCTGACGGCGCTGGCACCCATGGTCGATGCCTGGTACTGCGCACCGCTTGACGGTCCACGCGGCGCCAGTGCTGAGCAACTGCTGGATTGTCTGTCGCAGGGCGAAGCCTTTAGCTCGGTTGAGCTCGCCTGGCAGCAGGCACGCCAGCGAGCAGCGCCGCAGGACACTGTGCTGGTCTGTGGTTCATTCCACACCGTTGCACAGGTCATGGAATCGATTGAAACGGAGAAAGGACGTGGCAAGTAAGTTTCAGAACCGTTTAGTCGGCACCGTTATTCTGGTCGCCGTTGGCGTGATTGTGCTGCCAGGGCTGCTGGACGGTCAGAAAAAGCATTACAAAGAAGAGTTCGCTGCCATTCCGCTGGTGCCGAAACCTGATGATCAGCAGGACAGCGAAATGGTGCCACCGGTTACTCAGTCGCTGCCGGCACAGCCGCCGGAAGGCGCGGGCAATGCGGTCAGCAGCAGTAATGGCAATGGCAAAAACAACGCCACGGCAGAGCAGGGGCGGACTCAGCCGGATGAAGAGAGCGATCCGGTAGTGGTCTCGCCGCCGCCGGTTCATCAGTCTGTGCCTGCACAGACGGTGACGAAGCCGAAAGCGGTAGAGCAGCAGAAACCTAAAGTCACTGAGCAGCCTAAGCAGAAACCGGTCGAACAGCAGAAGCCAAAAGCCGTGGAACAGCCTAAACCGAAGTCGGAAGAACCGCCTAAAGCGGTCGAACAGCCGAAGCAGCAAGAGGCACCTAAAGCGGCCGAGACAACGGCACCGGCAGGGCAGGCTTATGTGGTGCAGTTAGGTGCGCTGAAAAACGCCAGCAAAGTCAATGAGATCGTCGCGCAGTTGCGGTTGTCGGGCTATCGCGCCTTTACTGTGCCTTCAACGCCGGTACAGGGTCAGATCACCCGCATTTACGTGGGGCCGGATGCCTCGAAAGCTAAAATGCAGAGCGCGGTTGGCGAGCTGAAAAGCATCTCAGGACTGGGCGGTGTCGTAAAACCGTACAGCGCCCGCTAACCCTGTGATTGGCGCTGCCGATAGCAGTAACAGGCAGCGTCTTTTGCCCGGCAGGTAGTGCGTAAAAGGCGCACTACAGCGAAAAATAGTGAAGATTTTCAACGATCTATTCGGCTGAGAATCACCCGGGCGATTGAGGTTTTTTTCATCGCCTTTTTTATGGATGCAGAAAAAGAAAACCGCTACGCAAACGTTTTCTTTTTCTGTTAGAATGCGCCCCGAACTGGATGCAGGGGTGCAATTGCACTGGCGCTGGAAGAGTTCATGATCTGGATTGATTACGTCATTATTGCGGTAGTTGGTTTTTCGGCTCTGGTCAGCCTCGTTCGTGGGTTTGTCCGGGAAGCCTTATCTCTCGTTACCTGGGGATGTGCGTTTTTTGTCGCCAGTCATTACTACGCCTACCTTGCAGTCTGGTTTACAGGTTTTGACGACGAACTGGTTCGTAACGGTATCGCTATTGGTGTGCTGTTTGTGGCTACCCTGATTGTGGGGGCGATTGTGAACTACGTTATCGGCACGCTGGTGGAGAAAACCGGCCTGTCGGGAACCGACCGGGTGTTGGGCGTCTGTTTCGGGGCGTTGCGTGGGGTGCTGATTGTAGCCGCCTTGCTATTCTTCCTTGATACATTCACTGGCTTTTCCAAAAGTCCGGACTGGCAACAGTCTCAACTCATTCCCGAGTTCAGTTATATCATCAGGTGGTTTTTTGATTACCTGAAAAGCACGTCGAGTTTTTTACCCCGGTGATGTGACCGGGAGTGCGGCTTAATGAGGAAATGACAACATGTGCGGTATTGTCGGTATCACCGGTTTCATGCCGGTCAACCAGTCGATCTATGACGCGTTAACGGTGCTCCAGCACCGCGGGCAGGATGCCGCAGGCATTTGTACCATTGATGCGCTGAAATGTTTTCGCCTGCGAAAGGCAAACGGCCTGGTCAGCGACGTTTTCGAAGCACGCCACATGCAGCGTCTGCAGGGCAATATGGGGATCGGCCACGCGCGTTATCCAACCGCGGGAAGCTCCAGTGCCTCAGAAGCGCAGCCATTCTATGTAAACTCCCCGTATGGCATCACCCTGGCGCACAACGGTAACCTGACCAACGCCCATGTGCTGCGTAAGCACCTGTTTGAAAAGGGCCGCCGTCACGTTAACACCACCTCAGATTCTGAAATCCTGCTGAACATCTTTGCGCAGGAGCTTGATCGTTTTCAAAATGATCCGCTGGAAGCCGACAACATTTTTGCTGCGGTGGCTGCCGTACATCAGCAGGTACGCGGTGCTTACGCCGTCGTGGCGATGATTATCGGTCATGGCATGGTCGCTTTTCGTGATCCCAACGGTATCCGTCCGCTGGTGCTGGGCAAGCGCGTTATCGCTGATGGTCGCACTGAATATATGGTTGCCTCCGAGAGCGTGGCGCTGGATACGCTGGGCTTTGAATTCATCCGTGACGTCGCACCGGGTGAAGCGGTTTATGTTACTGAAGCGGGCCAGCTGTCTACCCGACAGTGTGCTGAAAACCCGAAAAGCAATCCGTGTCTGTTCGAATATGTCTATTTTGCCCGTCCGGACTCTTTCCTTGATAAAATTTCCGTCTACAGCGCCCGTGTCCGCATGGGCACCAAGCTGGGCGAGAAAATTGCCCGCGAGTGGGAAGATCTTGATATCGACGTCGTGATTCCGATTCCGGAAACCTCTACCGATATCGCGCTGGAAATTGCCCGTATTCTCGACAAGCCTTATCGTCAGGGCTTCGTGAAAAACCGTTACGTAGGCCGTACCTTTATCATGCCGGGCCAGCAGTTACGTCGCAGCGCGGTTCGCCGCAAGCTCAACGCTAACCGCGCCGAATTCCGTGATAAAAACGTTCTGCTGGTAGATGACTCCATCGTACGCGGCACCACCTCAGAGCAGATCATTGAGATGGCGCGTGAAGCCGGCGCAAAACGGGTTTATCTGGCCTCCGCAGCACCGGAAATTCGCTTCCCTAACGTCTACGGCATTGATATGCCAAGCGCCACGGAACTGATCGCGCATGGCCGTGAAGTGGAAGAGATTCGCCAGCTGATTAAAGCCGATGCGCTGATTTTCCAGGACCTGGACGATCTTATCGAAGCGGTGCGTGAAGAGAACCCGGACATTGCCCAGTTTGAGTGCTCGGTGTTCAACGGTATTTACGTGACGAAAGATGTCGATCAGCAGTATCTGGAGTATCTGGAGTCGCTGCGTAATGATGATGCCAAAGCGCTTCAGCGCCAGAACGAAGTCGAAAACCTCGAGCTGCACAACGAGGGCTGATACGCTCAGCAGGCGGGCAGCATAAAGCAGGGCGGGAGCAATCCCGCCCTGTTTGTTTTCAGAAACCCGCTGGCCGCGTATGATGGCGCATTGGCTGACATAAGGTTGGAATATGAAACGACTCATCATTGGCATCTCTGGCGCAAGCGGGGTGATCTATGGCGTGCGCATGCTGCAGGTATTGCAGCAGGTAGAAGAAGTAGAAACGCATCTGGTCATGAGTCAGGCGGCCCGTCAGACGCTGGCGCTGGAGAGTGATTATTCGCTGCGTGACGTGCAGGCGCTGGCCGATGTGGTGCATGACGTGCGCGATATTGCAGCAAATATCTCGTCAGGATCGTTTAAGACGCTCGGCATGGCGATTTTACCCTGCTCAATGAAAACGCTTTCAGGCATCGTGCACAGTTACAGTGATTCGTTGCTGACCCGAGCGGCTGATGTGGTGCTAAAAGAGCAGCGCAAGCTGGTATTGTGCGTACGCGAAACCCCGCTGCATGTCGGTCATCTGCGAATGATGACCACCGCCGCGGAACTGGGGGCGATTATCATGCCGCCTGTGCCGGCATTTTATCACCGGCCTGAAACCATCGATCAGTTGATCGATCAGACCGTCAACCGGGTTATCGACCAGTTTGATATCGAATTACCTGAAGATCTCTTTGTGCGCTGGCAGGGCGCATAAAGTTCCGCTGGCGCACTTATTTAGTGCATAAGCGCGCCTCGGATCACTCTTCGTGCATTTGATGCACCAAAAGTTAACAACGTCGCTTTTTCTCTTTCACTACACTGCTATATTCCCCTCACAAATACAGCGTTTTCGCCTGTCTGACATCACGCTAACAGCGTGGATAACTTGCAGATCTGGCATGAAACATGCAAATTACTTTGCGCAAACACATCACGAACCACATAACAAAAAGCACTTCACTTGAGGGTAATCTATGAAAAAGCGTGTTCTGGCTCTTTCCCTGATGCTGGGCTTATCCAGTGCTGCCAGCGTCTTCGCGGCAGTGCCGGGTTCAATCCGTATCGGTACAGATCCAACTTACCCACCGTTTGAGTCGAAAAACGCGCAAGGCAAGCTAGTGGGCTTCGATATCGATCTCGCTAACGAAATCTGTAAACGTATTCATACCCAATGCACCTACGTTGAAAGCGACTTCGATGCGCTGATCCCTTCGCTGAAAGCGAAGAAAATTGATGCCATCATCTCCTCACTTTCCATCACAGCAAAACGTCAGGAAGAGATCGCTTTCTCGGAAAAACTTTACGCCGCTAACGCACGTTTAGTCGCACCGAAGGGATCGAAAATTCAGCCGACTATCGAGTCGCTGAAAGGCAAAAATATCGGCCTGCTGCAGGGCACCACGCAGGAAACCTATGCCAATCAGAACTGGCGGCCTAAAGGGGTTAACGTAACCCCTTATGCTAACCAGGATCTGGTTTATCAGGATCTGAATGCGGGTCGTATTGATGCTGCCTTCCAGGATGAAGTGCAGGCCAGCGAAGGTTTCCTTAAACAGCCAGTCGGTAAAAACTACGCTTTCGCCGGTCCGTCGGTGAAAGATGACAAGATCTTTGGCGTCGGCACCGGTATGGGACTGCGTAAAGATGACAGCGAACTGAAAGCGGCCATCGACAAAGCCTTCTCTGACATGCGTAAAGATGGCACCTACGACAAGATTGCGAAGAAATACTTCGATTTCAATGTGTACGGCGACTAACCATCCTGTCGCTTTACCCTCTGTTTCCGTTATGCCGGGACTGAGCCCGTTCTGCCCGAGGCAGAAACCGGACCAGTCCCGCTGATGGCGGATAGCATCTTCAACGGAGAGGTAAAGTTAAACTGCCCGTCTCGCTTGCGGGCAGCGTTTCGTTTTCACCCCACGACAGGACCCTTTCGATGCTGTATGGCTATTCTGATGTAATTCTTCGGGGCACGCTGGTGACGCTGGAGCTGGCACTCACCTCCGTCGTACTGGCCGTGCTGCTGGGCCTGATTGGCGCAGGCGCGAAACTGTCGCGCAGCCGGCCGCTGGCGATGATTTTTGAAGGCTACACCACGCTGATTCGTGGCGTGCCTGACCTCGTACTGATGCTGCTGATCTTCTACGGTCTGCAGATTGTCCTCAACCAGGTAACCGATGCGCTGGGCATGGCGCAGTTTGATATCGATCCGATGGTGGCCGGTATCATCACACTCGGCTTTATCTATGGTGCCTACTTTACCGAAACCTTCCGTGGTGCCTTTATGGCTGTGCCTCAGGGGCAGATTGAAGCGGCCACCGCATTTGGGTTTACCAGCGCGCAGGTGTTCCGTCGCATTCTGTTTCCGGCCATGATGCGCTATGCGTTGCCGGGCATCGGCAACAACTGGCAGGTGATTCTGAAAGCTACCGCACTGGTCTCACTGCTGGGACTGGAAGATGTCGTGAAGGCAACGCAACTGGCGGGGAAAAGTACCTGGCAGCCATTCTACTTTGCCATTGTAGCCGGTGTGATTTATCTGGTATTCACCACGCTGTCGAACGGTGTGCTGTGGTGGCTGAACCGTCGCTATACGGTCGGTGTGAAGAGGGCGAGTTATGATTGAGATTATTCAGGAATACTGGAAATCGCTGCTCTGGACTGACGGTTATCGTTTTACCGGTGTGGCTATCACCTTGTGGCTGCTGATCCTGTCGGTTACCGTTGGTGGCTGTCTGGCCATCCTGCTGGCGATAGCGCGGGTTTCGCCCAATCGGTTTATCAGTTTTCCGGTCTGGCTCTTTACCTACGTATTTCGCGGTACGCCGCTTTATGTGCAGTTGCTGGTCTTCTACTCCGGCATGTACACTCTGGAGATTGTGAAAGGCACTGAATTGCTGAACGCGTTTTTCCGCAGCGGCCTGAACTGTACGTTACTTGCCTTCACCCTGAACACCTGCGCCTACACCACGGAAATCTTTGCGGGTGCCATTCGTTCGGTGCCACACGGTGAGATTGAGGCAGCGCGGGCGTATGGCTTCTCCACCTTTAAACTCTATCGCTGTATTATCCTGCCCTCGGCGCTGCGCACGGCACTGCCGGCCTACAGCAACGAAGTGATTCTGATGCTGCACTCCACGGCGCTGGCCTTTACCGCTACGGTGCCCGATCTGCTGAAAATCGCACGGGATATTAACTCAGCGACTTATCAGCCGTTTACCGCCTTTGGCCTGGCGGCTGTGTTGTACCTGATTATCTCTTACGTGTTAATCAGCCTGTTCCGCCTGGCGGAACGTCGCTGGCTGGCCCACGTGAAACCCTCTTCATCGCATTGAGTAGAACTATGGCTGACAATAAATTAAGCGTCACCGAATTGCATAAACGTTACGGTGAACATGAAGTGCTGAAAGGGGTCTCGTTAACTGCTAAAGCGGGCGATGTGATCAGTATCATTGGGTCGTCCGGTTCAGGGAAAAGTACCTTTTTACGCTGCATCAACTTCCTCGAAAAACCAAGCGAGGGCAGCATCGTGGTCAATAACCAGCAGATTACGCTGGTTCGCGACAAGGATGGTCAGCTCAAAGTGGCTGACAAAGAGCAGCTCCGCGCATTGCGTACCAGCCTCACCATGGTGTTCCAGCACTTCAATCTCTGGAGCCACATGACGGTGCTGGAAAACGTGATGGAAGCGCCGATTCAGGTGCTGGGCCTGAGCAAAGCGGAAGCGCGTGAGCGCGCAATTCGCTATCTCGATAAAGTGGGCATTGATGCACGGGCGCAGGCGAAGTACCCGGTACACCTCTCTGGTGGACAGCAGCAGCGTGTGTCGATCGCACGCGCGCTGGCGATGGAGCCGGAAGTGTTGCTGTTTGATGAACCGACGTCGGCGCTGGATCCGGAACTGGTAGGCGAAGTGCTGCGCATCATGCAGAAACTGGCGGAAGAGGGCAAAACCATGGTGGTGGTTACCCACGAGATGGAGTTTGCCCGTCACGTCTCCAGTCATGTGATTTTCCTGCATCAGGGCAAAATTGAAGAGCAGGGGCCACCTGCGGACGTGTTCGGCAGCCCGAAAAGTCCACGCTTACAGCAGTTCCTCAAGGGATCGCTTAAGTAGTCCTGCGCCCGCGTCTGGAAGGCGCGGGCTTCAGGTTAATGCTTCACCACATCCTGCAACGCCTCCTGCAGATCGTACCAGCGGAAGGCAAACCCTGACGCTTCCAGCTGCTTTGGCAGCACATGCTGTCCTCCCAGCACCAGTACCGATGATTCGCCCATCATCAGCTTAATAGCGCTGGCAGGCGTGCGCATAAAGGCCGGACGATGCATGACCCGGCCCAGCGTGGCGGCAAACTGCTCATTACGCACCGCGTAAGGTGCAACCATATTGAACGGCCCCCGCAGATTGTCGTGATCCAGCAGCCAGATAATGGCGTTAAGCATGTCATCAATGTGGATCCACGGCATGTACTGTTTGCCACTGCCGATCGGCCCGCCGATGCCGAGCTTAAAGGGCAGCTTCATTTTGCTGAGCGCGCCACCCTCGGGTGCCAGCACCACGCCGGTACGCAGCAGACAGACGCGGGTGCGTTCGCTTTCAGCGGTGAGCGCCAGCTGCTCCCAGCGGGCGCAGAGCTGATGCGTAAACTCATCCTGCCCCTGATCCTCTTCGGTCAGCACCAGATCGCCGGTATTGCCATAAAAGCCGGTTGCTGAACCTGAGATGAATACGGAGGGTGGCGTGGCGCTGGCGTTGATCAGTGAGGCGATCTGCTCCGTTATCTGCCAGCGACTTTCGCACAACTGCTGCTTATGCGGCTCTGTCCAGCGTTTGTCGGCGATAGGTTCACCCGCCAGATTAATCACCGCATCGACGTTATTCAGATTCGACTGTTGCGTCAGTCCTGACCATAGCGAGACGTTATCGCCCAGTTTTTCACGTGCGCTGACCACATCGCGCGTTACCACACTGAGCTGATGGCCCAGCTGTTGCAGGCGAGGAATCAGGTGACGGCCAATCAGTCCTGTGCCACCGGTAATAAGAATGTGCATGTTGCAGCTCCCTTGATGTTTTTGTTATTTGCACCTTTCAGCATAGAAGAGTGGAGCCACTCTAGAGTGAGTCGCGTCGCGCTTTCTTCTTCCGGAAGCAGAGATCGGATCAGCTCAGCGTTGCCTTCGCAAAAAAAAATCGGTAAACATGATGCAATCCTGACAGCCAATTGAGGTAACCGATGAATTATCCGTCCATCACCCTGTGGTCAGATTCATCATTTTTTAGTCCTTACGCCATGTCGGCCTACGTTGCCCTTAACGAAAAAGGGATCCCTTTCCATCTGAAACGCGTCGATTTGTCACAGAATCAGCAATACGCCGCGGCATACCGTGAGCTGTCGCTGACCTGCCGGGTTCCAACCCTGCAGATTGATGACTTTCTGTTAAGCGAATCCTCGGCGATTGCCGAATACCTTGAAGAGCGTTTTCCGGCACCTGAGTTTGAACGCCTTTATCCACGTGACCGCGAGAAGCGCGCGCGCGCCAGAGAGATTCAGGCCTGGTTGCGCAGCGACTTCCTGTGGATTCGTCAGGAGCGTCCGACAGAGGTGCTGTTTGCCGGTGAACGCTTTGCGCCGCTGACCACGTCAGCCCAGCAGGCAGTAGATAAACTCGTTACGGCTGTCGATCGTCTGCTGCCAGACGGACAGCAGAACCTGTTTGGCGAGTGGTCAATTGCAGATACCGATCTGGCGGTGATGCTTAACCGGCTGGTGCTGCATGGCGATCCTTTGCCTGCACGCTTACAGCATTATGCTGAGTTTCAGTGGCAGCGAGCCTCGGTACAGCTGTGGTTAGCAGAAAGTGGTAAAAATCGGTAACAGCCAGGGCTTGCTCAGGCTGGCGGAAGTGATTACCTTACGCCACATAAAAATAAAGACGTGGCAAACTGCGTACACAACTGTACGCCAAACAGGAAAGGGTTACGGATGGTGGATCAAACTGCGGGTGACGGCATCGAGTGGGTCGATATCGTAAACGAAGAGAATGAAGTCGTTGCTCAGGCGACCCGCGCGCAGATGCGTGCTCAGTGCCTGCGTCACCGCGCCACCTATATCGTGGTTCATGACGGTATGGGTAAGATTCTGGTACAGCGTCGCACCGAGATAAAAGATTTTATGCCGGGCAAACTGGACGCAACCGCAGGCGGCGTGGTGCAGAGCGGTGAAGATATGCTGGAATCTGCGCGACGTGAAGCGGAAGAGGAGTTAGGGATTGCCGCCGTGCCGTTTGCTGAGCATGGCAAATTCTACTTCGAAGATCAGCATTGCCGTGTCTGGGGCGGTCTGTTCAGTTGTGTGTCACACGGCCCATTCGCCATGCAGGAATCGGAAGTCGATGAGATTATCTGGATGACGCCCGATGAGATCACCGCACGCTGTGATGAGTTCACCGACGATTCGCTGAAAGCACTCTCCCTGTGGATGAGCCGCAACGGCGATAACCGGGCCTGATAACAGAAGCTCTGACGCGTGTCAGCGACCCGCGTTTACGCGTACAGCGTTTTTACCGGCGAAAAAAAGGCATGCTCTGGGGCATGCCTTTTTTGTTCCTGACAGACGCTTAGCCTTCAGCCTGCTGAGACTGAATAGCCGTCAGGGCGATGGTATAGACGATGTCGTCAACCAGCGCACCGCGCGACAGATCGTTGACTGGCTTACGCATACCCTGCAGCATCGGTCCGATTGAGATCAGATCGGCTGAACGCTGTACCGCTTTATACGTGGTGTTACCGGTGTTGAGATCCGGGAAGATAAACACGGTAGCGCGACCTGCAACCTGTGAATCAGGCGCTTTCGATTTCGCCACATCTTCCATGATCGCGGCGTCATACTGCAGCGGACCATCAATGACCAGATCAGGACGTTTCTCCTGCGCAATGCGCGTTGCTTCACGCACTTTCTCAACATCGCTACCTGCACCTGATGTACCGGTAGAGTAGGAGATCATCGCCACACGCGGATCGATACCGAAGGCGCTGGCAGAATCAGCTGACTGGATAGCGATCTCAGCCAGCTGTTCAGCGGTCGGATCCGGATTAATCGCGCAGTCACCGTAAACCAGTACCTGCTCCGGTAGCAGCATAAAGAACACGGATGAAACCAGTGAGCTGTTCGGCGCGGTTTTGATCAACTGCAGTGGCGGACGAATGGTATTGGCGGTGGTGTGGACCGCACCTGAAACCAGACCATCCACTTCGCCGCTCTCCAGCATCATGGTGCCAAGCACCACGTTATCTTCCAGCTGCTCCTGCGCGACCACTTCGGTCATGCCTTTGCTCTTACGCAGCTCAACCAGACGTGGCACGTAGTTTTCACGTACCTGTTCCGGGTCAACAATCTCGACGCCTTTGCCCAGTACGACACCCTGAGCCGCAGCGACACGCTGGATCTCATCCGGATTGCCTAACAGTACGCAGGTGGCGATACCGCGCTCAGCACAGATAGAGGCCGCTTTGACCGTACGCGGCTCATCACCTTCTGGCAGTACGACGCGTTTGCCCGCTTTACGCGCCAGTTCAGTCAGCTGATAACGGAAGGCTGGTGGCGACAGGCGACGGCTGCGCTCTGAGGTGGCGGTCAGTGACTCAATCCAGTCAGCATTGATGTAGCTGGCCACATATTCCTGCACTTTCTCAATGCGCTGTGTATCGTCAGCAGGGACTTCAAGGTTAAAGCTCTGCAGGCTCAGGGAGGTCTGCCACGTATTGGTTTTCACCATAAACACCGGCAGGCCGGTCTGGAAGGCGCGGTCGCAGAGACGGGCGATGCGATCGTCAATCTCGTAGTTACCGGTCAGCAGGATTGCACCAATCTCAATGCCGTTCATCGCGGCCAGACAAGCGGCGACCAGCACATCAGGGCGGTCTGCGGACGTCACCAGCAGTGAGCCTGGACGGAAATGCTCCAGCATGTGCGGGATACTACGTGCGCAGAAGGTGACGGATTTAACCCGGCGGGTCTGAATCTCACCTTCGTTGATGATACGCGCATCCAGGTGGCGGCACATATCGATCGCGCGGGTGGCGATCAGATCAAAGCTCCACGGCACGCAGCCCAGCACCGGCAGCGGACTGTCTGAGAAAAGCTGTTTAGGATCGATATTGGCGATGCTGGCTTTTGACGAGTCATCAAAGATCTCTGACAGGTCAGGGCGGGTACGCCCCTGATCATCGACCGGCGCGTTGAGTTTATTGATAATCACGCCCGTGATATTTTTGTTTTTCTGACCACCGAAGCTGCTCTGAGTCAGTTCAATGCGCTCTTTCAATTGTGCCGGAGAGTCATTGCCCAGCGCCATCACGAAGACGATTTCCGCATTCAGGGTTTTGGCGATTTCATAGTTCAGCGCGTTGGCGAACTGATGCTTACGGGTCGGGACAAGCCCTTCAACCAGCACCACTTCCGCATCCTGCGTGTTGGCATGGTAGCGGGAGATGATCTCTTCCATCAGCACATCCTGCTGGTTCGATCCCAGCAGTGATTCCACACGTGACATCTGCAGCGGTTCAGCGGCAGGAATCGAGGAGTTCTTACGGATAATAGTGGTGGTTTGATCCGGCGTATCGCCGCCGCTACGCGGCTGAGCAATCGGCTTAAAGACGCTGAGACGAACGCCTTTGCGCTCCATGGCGCGGATGACGCCGAGACTGACACTGGTCAGGCCGACGCTGGTGCCGGTCGGAATGAGCATAATTGTACGTGACACGTTTGAACCTCTCAGTAATGGCAGGGTGTCAAAAACAACTCCGCCAGCCTGAGCTGACGGAGAGAAGTGTTTTACGCAGTCAGACGCGCGGCGTCCTGGGCGATGACCAGTTCTTCGTTGGTCGGAATCACCAGCGCCGGGCGGGTGCCTTCTTTATTGATGTAACCAGACTTGCCGAAACGGGCTGCCAGGTTGCGATCGTGGTCAACGTCAAAGCCCAGTAGCGCCAGTTTTTTCAGTGAGAGTTCACGCACCATCGCGGCGTTTTCGCCGATACCGCCAGTAAACACAACAGCGTCAAGACGGCCATCCATCAGCGCGGTGTAGCTGCCGATATATTTTGCCAGACGATGACAGAAGACATCCATTGCACGCTTCGCATCTTCTTTGGTGGTGTAGTTATCTTCAACGTAGCGGCAGTCGCTTGTGACTTCGGTCAGACCTAACAGGCCAGACTCCTTGGTCAGCAGTTTATTGATGGCGTCAACGCTCATACCCAGCGTATCGTGGAGGAAGAAGATTATAGCCGGGTCGATGTCGCCACTGCGCGTACCCATCACCAGGCCTTCCAGCGGAGTCAGACCCATTGAGGTGTCCACACACTCGCCGTTGCGAATCGCAGAGACCGAACCGCCATTGCCGAGGTGGCAGGTGATGATGTTCAGTGACGCCAGTGGCTTGTTAAGCATTTTGGCCGCTTCGTGAGTCACGTAGAAGTGGCTGGTACCATGCGCGCCATAGCGACGAACGCCATGTTCTTTGTACAATTTGTACGGCAGCGCATAGAGATAAGACTCTTCCGGCATTGTCTGATGGAAAGCGGTGTCAAATACCGCCACATTCTTGTCTGACAGGTGAGGGAAATTTTTCATCGCTTCATCAATGCCGATCAGGTGAGCCGGATTGTGCAGCGGTGCGAAAGAGGAGGCGTCTTTAATGCCCTGGACGATTTCTTCAGTGATGATGACTGACTGAGTCAGCTTCTCGCCGCCGTGAACGATACGATGGCCGATTGCAGCAATTTGTGCCGAAAGCTCAGGTTTTTGTGCCAGAATGGATTTAACGATAAAGTTCAGCGCTTCGCTGTGCGCGGCGCCAGCACCCAGAGGCGCTTCCTGTTTTTCGCCTTCCAGCTTCCATTTGATGCGGGCTTCAGGCAAATGGAAACATTCCGCCAGGCCGGACAGAAACTCTTCACCGCTGGCAGGGTTGAGAATGGCAAACTTAAGGGAAGAGCTGCCACAGTTCAGAACCAGAACTAACTTACTCGACATGGAAGTACCTATTTTTTGAGAGTGGCTAAATAAAACGCAATCAGACTATCAGCGTAGCCCATGAAAGCTGGTAGATTAATGACAAACATCATGCGGTAGACAGAAATCTGCGATTCCGCAAAAAATTTCGGCAATCTTACGCGAAAATTTGAAGATTGCCTTGTCGAAACCTGGCTCAGGCCTCTTCCCAAAGGCGCATTCCGCTTCCGGAGAGGTGTTAAAACGGCGTCAGAATAGCTGGAGTCATCTTTAAAGACAAAAATAATTGAAGGTTGTTACGTAAAGTTGTGTCTTTATAACTATTTTTTAATCTTTGCAGTATTAGTTGAGGTGAGCCATGGCGAATGAATCTGGCAGTACCAATTGGTTTCAGATGTTTCAGCGCGGCCAGCACTATATGAAGACCTGGCCTGCTGATAAGCGCCTGGCCCCCGTGTTCCCGGAAAACCGGATTTCATCGGCAACGCGTTTTGCCATTCGTTTTATGCCACCTCTGGCGATCTTTACGCTGACCTGGCAAATCGCGATGGACGGTCAGTTAGGCCCGGCTGTGGCGACGGCGCTGTTTGCCTGTAGCCTGCCGATGCAGGGACTGTGGTGGCTGGGCAAGCGTTCAGTGACGCCACTGCCCCCAACGCTACTTAGCTGGTTTCATGAAGTGCGGACCCGACTGGAAGAGGCGGGGCAGGCGATAGCACCGGTAGAAGGCAAGCCGACCTATCAGACGCTGGCCGATCTGTTAAAGCGGGCCTTTAAACAACTCGATCGTACCTTCCTGGACGATCTCTGATCCATCTCAGGTGAGCGGTAAAATAATTACCGCTAACCTGCGGCCAAATCAAAGAAAGGCGATACGGCGATTTCCGTGTCGCTGACGCTGTGCAATCATTTCTCCCTTGTCGATTGACTGAGCGGTCTATGACCGGGAGTAAATGATGGAAATGACCCATGCACAGCGTTTGATTCTTACCAACCAATATAAAATCATGGCCATGCTTGAGCCTGAAAATGCTGAACGCTTTCGCCGTTACCAGACCATCATCGAACGCGGCTATGCGCTGCAGATGCGTGAGCTGGACAAAGAGTTTGGTGAACTCAGCGAAGCTGTCTGTCGGACGGTGATCGATATTATGGAGATGCATCACGCTCTCCACGTCTCCTGGTCAAATCTGAAAGCTCAGGGTCCGCTGGAAGAGCGCCGTCTCGCCTTTCTGGGCTTTGATGCGGCAACGGAAGCTCGTCTGTTGGGTTACGTCCGCTTTATGGTCAATACAGAAGGGCGTTATACCCACTTCGATTCCGGCACTCATGGTTTTAATGCGCAGACCCCGATGTGGGAAAAGTATCAACGCATGTTAGCTTTATGGCAGACTTGTCCGCGCCAGTACCATTTAAGTGCAAACGAAATTGCGCAAGTGATCAATGCCTGATGAGGAGGAGCGCGTGACCTACAGAGGTTTTCTATTTGATTTAGACGGCACGCTGGTGGATTCACTGCCAGCGGTTGAACGAGCCTGGAGCCAGTGGGGTGCGCGTCATGGCATCGCCGCTGACGAGATCCTGGTTTTCATTCATGGCAAACAGGCGATTACCTCTTTGCGTCATTTTATGGCAGGCCAGTCGGAAGAGGCTATCCAGGCGGAGTTTGTCGCGCTGGAACAGGCTGAAGCGGCGGACACCGACGGTGTGCAGGCGCTGCCCGGTGCGAACGCGTTGCTGAACCGGCTGAACGAACTGAATATTCCCTGGGCAATTGTCACCTCAGGCTCGGTGCCGGTCGCTCATGCCCGTCATAAAGCCGCAGGGTTACCAAAGCCTGCTGTGTTCATTACGGCTGAGCAGGTGGCGAAGGGTAAACCTGAGCCTGATCCCTATCTGCTGGGTGCGGAGAAGCTGGGGTTAGCGGCGACATCGTGCGTAGTAGCAGAAGATGCTCCCGCCGGAATTTTATCTGGCCTGAACGCGGGCTGCACAGTGATTGCAATCAATCCTCCGGCGGAGACACCCCGACTGCATGACGTGGCGCTTAAGCTCGAATCACTGGCGTCGCTGGTGGTTACCCGCCAATCTGACGGCACTTTTACCTTTAGCCAGCAGGCTTAAGGGTCGGCCCGGCGGCCAGATCGCCGGGCTTACAGAGGCGTATCCTGCGAGATTTCATCCAGTGACAGGCTGAAGCTTGGAATGAACACTTCAACGAAGTAATCCATCTCCGGCGATCGACGCTGCGCTAACGTCTTTTCCAGCCGCGCTTTGGCCAGTAAAAATTCATTATTCCCGGCAGACAACTCCTCAAGACACTTAACATAGGCACAGAGCGCATCCGCCTGTTTCACAACGGCCTGCTCCTCTTCGCTATGCAGATGTTCATCAATCAGCGGGCGATAGATTGCCTGAAATTCTTCCGGCAGCATCTCAATCAGCTTCTGCTGGGCAATCTTCTCGATTTTTTTATATTCGTGGGCGATCTGCGCGTTGTAATACTTTACGGGCGTGGGTAAGTCGCCGGTAAGCACTTCGCTGGCATCGTGATACAGCGCCAGCATGGCAATACGATCGGCATTAAGCGACCCGCTGAACTTGAGATTTTTGATCACCGCCAGGGCGTGCGCCACCATGGCGACCTGCAGACTGTGTTCAGAGACATTTTCGGTGCGCACATTGCGCATCAGCGGCCAGCGATTGATGAGCTTAAGACGGGAGAGGTGAGCAAAGAAGTGGCTTTGTGTCATGAGCGTTCCTGTTGGCAGGCAGGGGAGAGACAGGCTCTCCCCAAATAGCGTCAGTATACGCGGGCAGGATTACTGACGATAGCCTTGCAGGAAGCGACCAAATTTATTAATCGCCATCTCAAGATCGTCGACGCGCGGCAACGTAACGATGCGCAGGTGATCGGGCCACGGCCAGTTAAAAGCACTGCCCTGAACCAGCAACACTTTCTCCTGTAACAGAAAATCCAGCACCATCTTCTGATCGTCGAAGATGTTGAATTTTTTGGCATCAATTTTAGGGAACATGTAGAGCGCGCCCTGCGGCTTCACACAGCTGACGCCAGGAATATCGTTGATCAACTCCCAGGCGCGCTGGCGCTGTTCGTAGAGACGACCGCCAGGCATGATAAATTCGCTGATGCTCTGATAGCCGCCCAGTGCCGTCTGAATCGCATGCTGCGCCGGTACGTTGGCACACAGACGCATGGAGGCGAGCATTTCCAGCCCTTCAATATAACCTTTCGCGTGTTTCTTCGGCCCGTTCAGTACCATCCAGCCCTGACGGAAACCGGCCACGCGATAGGTTTTGGAGAGGCCATTGAACGTCACGGTCAGCAGATCGGGTGCGAGAGCCGCGATGCAGTGGTGCTGTGCGTCGTCGTAGAGAATCTTGTCATAGATCTCATCGGCGAAAATAATCAGGTTATGCTGACGCGCAATTTCAACCACCTCTAACAGCAACTCTTTGCTGTAAACCGCACCGGTAGGGTTATTCGGGTTGATAATCACAATGCCACGTGTACGCGGTGTTATCTTGCTGCGGATATCATCCAGATCAGGGAACCAGCCTGCTGACTCGTCACACAGATAGTGCACTGCTTTACCACTGGAGAGGGAAACGGCCGCCGTCCATAACGGATAGTCGGGTGCGGGCACCAGCATTTCGTCGCCGCTGTTCAGTAACGCCTGCATCGCCTGCACGATAAGCTCTGAAACACCATTACCAATGTAGATATCTTCTACCGTGACATCGCGCATATCGCGTGCCTGGTAATGCTGCATGATGGCTTTACGGGCGGAATAGAGACCCTTGGAGTCACAATAACCCTGAGAGCTGGGAAGGTTACGAATGACATCAACCAGGATTTCATCCGGTGCTTCGAAACCAAACGGCGCCGGGTTGCCGATGTTCAGTTTCAGAACTTTATTACCTTCCTCTTCGAGGCGCTTAGCCTCTTTTAGTACCGGGCCACGGATGTCATAGCAGACGTTATCGAGTTTTCCGGATTTATCAATTTTAAAAGTCATTGTTACCGCCTTATGGGCAGAATCCTTTTGGCTGCCACAGAAATCGAACCAGCACAATGTACTCTCCTCACGGTCACAAAAGAAGGGTGCCGCCCCGTTTTGGCGGGTTTAACAACTTTTTGCACAGTGCGCAGCGTAAAAAATAATGGTTAAAGCCTGGTCTGGTTAATAAAACTATAAATAGGTGTTAAGGCAGTATTTTAACTTGTCCAAAGCGCGGCTGAGACGACATCTGGCTCTGGCATTATGAAAGCTATCTGGAAGTTATCGAATTGAAACTTTTCTTTGCACCCGAAATATACCCTTAGAGAAATAGTTAAATGATATTGTATTAATGTTCATTTTTTGGACGATTTTATAACGTGCGTAATGATTACGCCTTAACGCTGCTTAAGAGTGCCGCATTTAAGGCCTTGTGATTGCCGGAAAAGTATCAAAAGAACCCCTTTGTCCGGCATACAAATCGCAGGATAGTGAGCACTACTTAACACTTCCGCACTAAATTTCAGAACATTGAAGGCTTAAAAAGTGATCAATAATATGGCATAAGGGTCCAGAAATGCCTTTAACGCAAAATTTACAGCGCTTTTCACAAAATCATTTCCATTTTGAAGTCAAAAATGATTAAGTATAATTTATTATTTAATGCACTAAGCCGCTTCGTCTTGATAGCCCGCAAAGTGCGATTTTTATCCCGCCCGAGTCTTTCTGGCGGGAATAAGACAACTACGCAGCTTCCTGCATTTGCGCACCCAGCGCCATCGGTTCAGAA
The DNA here is from genome assembly GCF_051136265.1 of Candidatus Pantoea rara. NCBI lineage: Bacteria > Pseudomonadati > Pseudomonadota > Gammaproteobacteria > Enterobacterales > Erwiniaceae > Pantoea > Candidatus Pantoea rara. The sequence continues at coordinate 1,291,917 of NZ_CP194942.1, forward strand.
GTTGTATCTGTCTTGACTAGCGTGGTGACCCCTTCCGGTGAGTCATTTGCGCAGGTTCCACATAAAATTTTTTTGTGTCAGTCTTCACACAGGACTGTCATTAAGCACCATTACTGCTTATCACTTTGATAAGCTTGTAATAACACCAGGGTAGTAGTTCGTAAAAATCTTATAAGTGAAGAAAAAACATGACTAATGCAAATCGTCCGATACTGAATCTCGACCTCGATCTGCTGAGAACCTTCGTTGCCGTTGCGGATTTGAATACCTTTGCAGCTGCCGCTGCAGCGGTCTGCAGAACCCAGTCAGCAGTCAGTCAGCAGATGCAGCGTCTGGAGCAATTGGTAGGTAAAGAGCTGTTTGCCAGACATGGACGTAATAAGCTGTTAACAGAGCACGGCATCCAGCTTTTAGGCTATGCGAGAAAAATTCTTCGTTTTAACGACGAAGCCTGCACATCTCTGATGTACAGCAACATACAGGGCGTCCTGACCATTGGGGCCTCTGATGACACTTCTGATACTATTTTGCCGTTCCTGTTAAACCGGGTGACCTCGGTTTATCCGAAACTGGCAATCGATGTGCGGGTTAAACGTAATCCATTTATGATGGAAATGCTCAATCAGGGTGAAGTGGACCTGGTTGTGACAACGTCCAGCCCGGGCAATTTCACCTATCAGGTGCTGCGTACTTCACCCACGTTGTGGTACTGCGCAGCGGACTACATCTTCCAGCGCGGTGAAGCCATTCCACTGGTGCTGCTGGATGAGCCAAGTCCTTATCGTGATATGGCCATTGATCATCTCAATGAAGCCGGTATTCCGTGGCGCATCTCTTACGTCGCTTCCACACTGGCTGCAGTGCGGGCCGCAGTGAAAGCGGGTCTGGGCGTAACTGCACGTCCGGTAGAGATGATGAGCCCGGAACTGCGTGTTATGGGTGCGGCTGAAGGTCTGCCTGTTCTGCCGGATACTCAGTATCTGCTGTGCCGTAATCCTGACAGCGATAATGAGCTGGCGCTGGCTATCTTTAATGCCATGCAGTCCACCAATGACCCGTATAACCTGAGCAATAATCCAGAAGGGACATTGCTGCTGGATGACGAAGAGTAATTTCGCTAACGTGTTCTACTCAGCATCCGCGTTGTTGTCTTAACAAACGCTTATAAATAGGCCTCTCATTTCCCTTACAGAATGAGAGGCTTTTTTTATCTCTGACTTCCTTCAGACACTTTCATCTGCCCCCGCCCTGATGTAATCCCCTCAATGAATTTCACTGCCTCACAAATTGAAATCTGCCATCCACCTGAATGAACCATTTGTTCCGGAATGTTGCTTCAGGTGGAGGAATTTAACGCAAAAAGGGCAAAAGTGTGTTCTGGATCAAGAAAATACCCCTGGTAAGGGGAAGGAAAACAGAGTCATACCTGTCAAAATATGTTTGTTAAATGCACGATCCATGCATGTGAATACCCGCTACACTAAAATTAACCCTACAGACTGAAGCGATTTAGCTGGAAAGCGGGGCATCATTTGTTAATAATATGATGCAGGTGTGAAATAATGTTTGGATACTTTTGTCAAAGTTGACAAAAGGTTATAGAAAGGAGTAAAAAACCCCATTAAATAGCTGTTTATTACGTAATAACAGCGATATTTAAAAGGTTTTTACCCCTTCCCTTGAATCGATGTGGTCAGTTTGCTGCGGGAAACGCGTGCAGGATGCCAGCGCCACTTTTGATGAGTAAGCAATGAGTATGTCAACTACCACCGAAATCATCGCTCAGCACTGGGCGTTTATCGTATTTATCGTCATTGCCTTTGGCCTGTGTGCTTTCATGCTGACCGGAGGATGGCTGCTTGGCGGCAGAGCGCGCGCCCGCTACAAAGACACGCCATTCGAATCGGGCATTGAATCCGTTGGTGATACCCATATCCGCCTGTCGGCGAAATTTTATCTGGTTGCGATGTTTTTCGTCATCTTCGACGTCGAAGCCCTCTTTTTATACGCATGGGCGACTTCAATCCGCGAAAGTGGTTGGATCGGCTTTGTGGAAGCCGCAATTTTCATTTTGGTGCTCCTGGCGGGTCTGGTCTATCTGGTACGCATTGGCGCACTGGACTGGGCTCCAGCTCGCCGTCGCGTGGTAGTGAAAACTACTACGGTCAGCCACACCAATCCTCATAAGCAGTAAAAGAGAGGCAATAAGATGGACTATACGCTCACCCGCATAGACCCGAACGGTGGTGAGAACGACCGTTATCCTCTGCAAAAGCAGGAAATCGTCAGCGATCCGCTGGAGCAGCACGTTCATCGCAGCGTTTACATGGGCAAACTCGAGAATGCCCTGCATGACATGGTGAACTGGGGACGTAAAAACTCCCTCTGGCCTTATAACTTTGGCCTGTCCTGTTGTTACGTTGAGATGACAACATCGTTTACCGCAGTCCATGACGTGGCTCGTTTTGGTGCTGAAGTTATGCGCGCCTCGCCACGTCAGGCGGATTTCATGGTTATTGCCGGTACGCCATTTACCAAAATGGCCCCGGTTATTCAGCGTTTATACGACCAGATGCTGGAGCCAAAATGGGTGATTTCCATGGGTGCGTGCGCCAACTCGGGCGGCATGTATGACATCTATTCGGTGGTGCAGGGCGTCGATAAATTCCTGCCGGTAGATGTCTATATTCCAGGCTGCCCGCCACGCCCTGAAGCCTACATGCAGGCACTGCTGCTGTTACAAGAGTCGATCGGCAAAGAGCGCCGTCCACTTTCGTGGGTTGTTGGCGATCAGGGCGTCTACCGCGCCAACATGCCTTCAGAGCGTGAAAGAAAACGCGGCGAGCGCATCGCAGTAACGAACCTGCGAAGCCCGGACGAAGTTTAAAACCGTATGGATGGAAAACAGCGCCTGCAGCAGAACATCACAATTTAATGCATGGCCCCATCCTGACGCCTTCATTTGAGTGCCTGAGACCAGGCCGGAATGGTGAGTAACGTATGACAGATTTGACCACGCAAGATCTCGCTCAGCCTTCATGGCAAACCCGTGATCACCTTGATGACCCGGTGATCGGCGAGTTGCGTAACCGTTTTGGGCCGGATGCCTTCACTGTACAGCCAACCCGCACCGGCATTCCGGTGGTCTGGGTTAAGCGTGAACAGATACTGGAAATTATCGAGTTCCTGCGTAAATTACCCAAGCCTTACGTCATGTTGTATGACCTGCATGGGGTAGATGAGCGTTTACGTACCCACCGTGCAGGCCTGCCTGCAGCGGATTTTTCCGTTTTCTACCACCTGCTGTCGATTGAACGCAACCGCGACATCATGCTCAAGGTGGCACTCTCTGAAAACGATATGCATCTGCCGACTATCACCCGTCTTTTCCCTAATGCCAACTGGTATGAGCGTGAAACGTGGGAGATGTTTGGTATCACTTTTGATGGTCACCCGCATCTGACGCGCATCATGATGCCGTCGACCTGGGAAGGCCATCCGCTGCGTAAAGATTACCCGGCGCGTGCCACCGAATTCGATCCTTTCACGCTGACTAAGCAGAAAGAAGATTTAGAGATGGAGGCGCTGACCTTTAAGCCTGAAGACTGGGGCATGAAGCGCAGTACCACCAACGAAGACTTCATGTTCCTGAATCTCGGGCCTAACCACCCGTCGGCGCACGGTGCGTTCCGCATTATTCTGCAGCTGGATGGTGAAGAGATCGTCGACTGCGTGCCTGACATCGGTTATCACCATCGTGGTGCCGAAAAGATGGGCGAGCGTCAGTCGTGGCACAGCTACATTCCTTACACTGACCGTATCGAGTACCTCGGCGGTTGCGTAAATGAAATGCCTTACGTGCTGGCGGTGGAAAAACTGGCCGGTATTGTGGTGCCCGATCGCGTGAACGTGATCCGCGTGATGCTCTCTGAGCTGTTCCGCATCAACAGTCATCTGCTCTATATCTCTACGTTTATTCAGGACGTCGGTGCAATGACACCGGTGTTCTTTGCCTTTACCGATCGTCAGAAAATCTATGATGTGGTTGAAGCCATTACCGGTTTCCGTATGCATCCGGCCTGGTTCCGCATCGGTGGCGTGGCACATGACCTGCCACGAGGCTGGGAACGTCTGCTGCGTGACTTCCTGGACTGGATGCCGAAGCGCCTGAAGGAATATGACAAAGCGGCACTGCGTAACACCGTGCTGATTGGTCGTTCTAAAGGCGTTGCTGCTTACAATATGGAAGAGGCACTGGCGTGGGGCACTACCGGTGCTGGTCTGCGTGCGACAGGTCTCGACTTTGACGTGCGCAAATGGCGCCCCTACTCCGGCTACGAAAACTTCGATTTCGAAATCCCGGTCGGCGACGGCGTCAGCGATGCGTACAGCCGTGTTCAGCTGAAGATGGAAGAGATGTGGCAGTCGCTGCGTATTCTTGAGCAGTGTCTTAACAATATGCCAGAGGGGCCGTTTAAAGCGGATCACCCGCTGACCACGCCACCACCGAAAGAGCGTACGCTGCAGCACATCGAAACGCTGATCACCCACTTCCTGCAGGTTTCGTGGGGACCGGTGATGCCAGCCAATGAATCGTTCCAGATGATTGAAGCGACGAAAGGGATCAACAGCTATTACCTGACCAGCGATGGCAGCACCATGAGCTACCGCACCCGCGTGCGTACGCCGAGCTTCCCGCATCTGCAGCAGATTCCTTCAGTAATCCGTGGCAGCCTGGTATCCGACCTGATCGTATATCTGGGTAGTATCGATTTTGTTATGTCAGACGTGGACCGCTAATTATGCACGATCAACACATTGCCATTAAAACGATCGACCCTAACGAGGTCTTCGTGCTGAGTGCGGAAGAGCATCACGCTATTGAGCACGAAAAACACCACTATGAAGATGCGCGTGCAGCCTCAATTGAAGCGCTGAAGATCGTGCAGAAACAGCGCGGCTGGGTACCCGATGGCGCGATTAACGCGATTGCCGACGTGCTGGGTATCCCGGCAAGTGATGTTGAGGGGGTGGCGACGTTTTACAGCCAGATCTTCCGTCAGCCGGTTGGCCGTCATGTGATCCGTTACTGTGACAGCGTGGTCTGCCACATTACCGGTTATCAGGGCATCCAGTCAGCACTGGAGCAGCAGCTGAATATCAAGCCGGGCCAGACCACTGCCGATGGCCGCTTTACGCTGCTGCCGACCTGCTGTCTGGGCAACTGCGACAAGGGCCCAACGATGATGGTGGATGAAGACACGCATGTTCATCTGACGCCGGAAGGCATCCCTGGATTACTGGAGCAGTATCAATGACAATTAAACAGATCATTCGTACTGCTGAAACTCATCCGCTGACCTGGCGGATGCGTGACGACAAGCAACCTGTCTGGCTTGAGGAATATCGCAGCAAGAACGGTTATGCCGGTGCGGAAAAAGCACTGAAAAGCATGTCACAGGATGAAATCGTCACAGCAGTGAAAGATTCCGGCCTGAAAGGGCGCGGCGGCGCAGGCTTCTCTACGGGTTTAAAGTGGAGCCTGATGCCGAAAGATGAGTCGATGAACATCCGTTACCTGCTGTGTAACGCCGACGAGATGGAGCCGGGCACCTATAAAGACCGCCTGCTGATGGAGCAGATGCCTCACCAGCTGGTGGAAGGGATGCTGATCAGCGCCTTTGCGCTGAAGGCCTACCGTGGCTATATCTTCTTACGTGGTGAATACATTGAAGCCGCGGTGCATCTGCGTCGTGCGATTGCTGAAGCGACGGAAGCAGGTTATCTCGGTAAAAACATTCTCGGCACCGGCTTCGACTTTGAGCTGATTGTCCACACCGGTGCAGGGCGTTATATCTGCGGCGAAGAGACAGCGCTGATTAACTCACTGGAAGGCCGTCGTGCTAACCCACGTTCCAAGCCGCCATTCCCGGCGAGTGCAGGCGCATGGGGCAAACCGACCTGCGTGAACAACGTGGAGACCCTCTCCAACGTTCCGGCGATTCTGGCCAACGGCGTGGAGTGGTACAAAAACATCTCTAAAAGTGAAGATGCCGGAACCAAAATGATGGGCTTCTCCGGACGGGTTAAAAATCCCGGCGTCTGGGAGCTGCCATTCGGTATCACTGCACGTGAAATCCTGGAAGATTATGCGGGCGGCATGCGTGACGGACTGAAGTTCAAAGCCTGGCAGCCCGGCGGCGCAGGGACCGACTTCCTGACCGATCAGCACCTGGATCTGCCGATGGAATTTGCCAGCATCGGCAAAGCAGGCAGCCGTCTGGGGACTGCGCTGGCGATGGCCGTCGATCACGAGATCAACATGGTCTCGCTGGTACGTAACCTGGAAGAGTTCTTTGCCCGTGAGTCGTGCGGCTGGTGTACACCGTGTCGCGACGGCCTGCCGTGGAGCGTAAAAATTCTGCGTGCGCTGGAGCAGAAGCAGGGGCAGCCAGGGGATATCGAAACCTTACTGCAACTCTGCCGTCAGCTTGGCCCGGGGAAAACCTTCTGTGCGCATGCGCCAGGTGCGGTTGAGCCGCTGCAGAGTGCGATTAAATATTTCCGTGAAGAGTTTGAAGCTGGCATGGCACCGCAGGTGTTTGGCAATACCCGCGCTATTGGCGGGATCCAGCCGAACCTGCTGAAAGCACGCTGGTAATTCACCAAAGAATACGGAACAGGCCTGGTGCCGCCGCCCCGACAATGTCGTGCGTCGGGGCAAGAATATGATTAACGCTCGTCTCTGACGAGCCTTACGGAAGCATGTCACTATGGCTACAATTCATGTAGACGGTAAAGAGTATGATGTGAACGGAGCGGACAACCTGCTGCAGGCATGTCTCTCTCTGGGCCTTGATATTCCTTACTTTTGCTGGCATCCGGCGCTGGGAAGCGTTGGGGCCTGCCGCCAGTGTGCGGTAAAGCAATTCCAGAATGCCGAAGATACCCGCGGCCGTCTTGTCATGTCCTGCATGACACCGGCCTCTGACGGTACATTCATCTCCATCGATGATGGCGAAGCGAAAGAGTTCCGCGAAAGCGTGGTGGAGTGGCTGATGACCAACCACCCGCACGACTGCCCGGTGTGCGAAGAGGGCGGTAACTGTCACCTGCAGGATATGACAGTGATGACCGGCCACAGCTTCCGCCGCTATCGCTTCACTAAACGTACCCACCGTAATCAGGATCTCGGTCCATTCATCTCCCACGAGATGAACCGCTGTATCGCCTGTTACCGCTGTGTGCGTTACTACAAAGATTATGCCGATGGCAAAGATCTGGGTGTCTACGGCGCGCACGACAACGTCTACTTTGGTCGCCCGGAAGATGGCACGCTGGAAAGCGAATTCTCCGGCAACCTGGTTGAAATCTGCCCGACCGGCGTCTTCACCGACAAAACCCACTCTGAACGCTATAACCGAAAATGGGATATGCAGTTTGCACCGAGCATCTGCCAGCAGTGCAGTGTCGGCTGTAACACCAGCCCGGGTGAGCGTTATGGTGAGTTACGCCGTATCGAAAACCGTTATAACGGCACCGTAAACCACTACTTCCTGTGTGACCGTGGCCGCTTTGGCTATGGCTACGTGAACCGCAAAGATCGTCCACGTCAGCCAATGCTGCTGCGCGGCAACGACTGGGTTACGCTGAATGCAGAGCAGGCGGTCAACGCCGGTGCAGATTTGCTGCGTCAGGCAAAAAAAGTGATCGGTATCGGCTCGCCGCGCGCCAGCATTGAAAGTAACTTCGCCCTGCGTGAACTCGTGGGTGCAGAGAACTTTTCAACTGGTATGCCAGCGGACGAACAGGCCCGCCTTGAACTGATGCTCAACGTCCTGCGTGAGGGCGGTATCTATACGCCATCACTGCGTGAAATTGAAAGTTATGACGCGGTGCTTGTGCTGGGTGAAGACCTGACACAGGTTGGCGCACGAGTGGCACTCTCTGTCCGTCAGGCGGTGAAAGGCAAAGCGCGCGATATGGCCGCTGCGCAGAAAGTCGCCGACTGGCAGATCGCCGCCATCATGAACATTGGTCAGAATGCGAAACATCCGCTGTTTGTTACCCACGTTGATGAAACCCGTCTGGATGATATTGCGGCATGGAGCTATCGTGCGCCGGTTGAAGATCAGGCGCGCCTTGGCTTTGCTATCGCCAGTGCGCTGGATGAATCTGCGCCAGCGGTTACCGATTTCGACAGCAAGCTCAATGGAAAAATGGATGTTGTCGTTCAGGCGCTGGCCGGCGCGAAAAAGCCATTAATCATCTCCGGTACTCACTCAGGCAGCAGCGCAGTCATTGAAGCAGCGGCTAACGTGGCGAAAGCCCTGAAAGCACGCGGCGCAGATGTCGGCATTACTTTGCTGGCGGGGCACGCTAACAGCATCGGTCTGGGCATGATCGGTGGTAATCCGCTGGAGCATGCGCTGGAGCAGCTGAGTAACGGTGAAGCCGATGCGCTGGTAGTGCTGGAAAATGATCTCTATCGGCATGCACCGAAAGCCGTAGTGGATGCGGCGCTGGCTCAGACCACCAACGTTATTGTGGTTGATCATCAGCGCACCGCAACGCTGGAGAAAGCGGGTCTGGTATTATCTACCGCCAGCTTCGCAGAAAGCGATGGCACTTCGATTAACCATGAAGGCCGCGCACAGCGTTTCTTCCAGGTTTACGATCCTGCCTATTACGACAACACTATTGTGATGCTGGAAAGCTGGCGCTGGCTGCATTCGCTGCACAGCACGCTGGAAAGCCGTCATGTGGACTGGACTCAGCTTGATCATGTGATCGATGCCGTGGTTACCCGCCTGCCACAGCTGGCGGGTATCAAAGAAGCGGCGCCTGATGCCAGCTTCCGCATTCGTGGTCAGAAACTGGCGCGTTCTCCGAACCGCAACAGTGGACGTACTGCGATGCGCGCGAATATCAGCGTTCACGAACCGCGTCAGCCACAGGATCAGGACACCATGTTCGCCTTCTCTATGGAAGGGAACAATCAGCCATCGGCTCCGCGTTCGCAGATTCCATTTGCCTGGGCACCAGGCTGGAACTCACCCCAGGCGTGGAACAAGTTCCAGGTTGAAGTAGGCGGCAAACTGCGTCATGGCGATCCGGGCGTGCGCCTGTTTGAAGCCAGCAATAGTGAGTTGCCATGGTTCACCACTGTTCCTGCCGCCTTTGTCAGTGATGCACAGTGGCGTGTGGCGCCTCTCCACCGGTTGTTTGGTAGCGAAGAGATGTCACAGCGTTCACCGGTTTTCCAGCAGCGTATGGCGGAGCCTGCTCTGGTGATTAACCCGGAGGATGCAGCGAAACTGGGCGTCAACAATGGCGCGGCGGTTGAGTTTAGCTGTGCCGGTGAGACAGTGCGTCTGCCGGTCCGTTTTTCGGCGTCACTGCAGGCGGGACAGATTGGTCTGCCGCTGGGCATGCCAGGCGTTCCGCCATTCCTGGCGAACGGTAAAATCGACACTCTGCAGGAGGCGGTGCAATGAGCTGGTTAACACCGGACGTTATCGACATTCTGCTGGCCATTGTTAAAGCCATCGTGATTCTGCTGGTGGTTGTGGCCTGCGGCGCGTTCATGAGCTTCGCCGAGCGCCGTCTGCTCGGCTTGTTCCAGAACCGTTACGGACCCAACCGCGTAGGCTGGGGCGGCTCGCTCCAGCTGGTCGCGGACATGATCAAAATGTTCTTTAAAGAGGACTGGGTCCCGCCGTTTACCGACCGCTTTATCTTTACCCTTGCGCCGGTTATCGCCTTCGTTTCTCTGTTGCTGGCCTTTGCTATCGTGCCGGTTTCGCCAACCTGGATGGTGACAGACCTGAATATCGGTTTGCTGTTCTTCCTGATGATGGCGGGCCTTGCGGTCTACGCAGTGCTGTTTGCCGGCTGGTCGAGTAATAACAAATACTCGCTGCTGGGCGCAATGCGCGCCTCGGCGCAGACCCTGAGCTACGAAGTCTTCCTGGGCCTGTCGCTGATGGGTGTGGTGGCGCAGGCGGGCTCGTTCAACATGAACGATATCGTCAACAGCCAGACGCATCTGTGGAACATCATTCCGCAGTTCTTCGGTTTCGTGACCTTCTGTATTGCTGGCGTGGCGGTGTGTCACCGTCATCCGTTTGACCAGCCAGAAGCGGAGCAGGAACTGGCGGACGGTTATCACATTGAATATGCCGGTATGAAGTTCGGCCTGTTCTTTGTCGGCGAATATGTGGCGATTACCACTGTTTCAGCGCTGATTGTCACGCTGTTCTTTGGTGGCTGGCACGGACCTTTCCTGCCGCCGTTCATCTGGTTCGCCCTGAAAACGGCGTTCTTTATGATGATGTTCATCCTGATTCGTGCTGCGCTTCCGCGTCCACGCTACGACCAGGTGCTGTCATTCGGCTGGAAAGTGTGTCTGCCGTTGACGCTGTTGAACCTGCTGGCGACTGCCGCAGTGATTCTCTACACAGCGCCGTAAGGGGTTAACAAATGACTTTGAAAGATATTGTCGTAGGCTTTGGCACGACAGTTCGCAGTATCTGGCTGATAGGGCTACACGCTTTCGCCAAACGTGAAACTCAGATGTACCCGGAAGAGCCGGTTTATCTGCCACCACGCTATCGTGGTCGTATCGTGTTAACCCGCGATCCGGATGGTCAGGAGCGTTGCGTCGCCTGTAACCTGTGTGCGGTAGCCTGTCCGGTTGGCTGTATTTCACTGCAGAAAGCCGAAACCAAAGATGGCCGCTGGTACCCGGAGTTTTTCCGCATCAACTTCTCACGCTGCATCTTCTGCGGCATGTGTGAAGAAGCCTGTCCAACCACGGCGATTCAGCTGACACCCGATTTCGAACTGGGTGAGTTTAAGCGTCAGGATCTGGTGTATGAAAAGGACGATCTGCTGATTTCGGGGCCGGGTAAATATCCGGAGTACAACTTCTACCGTATGGCAGGTATGGCGATTGACGGTAAAGATAAGGGCGAAGCGGAAAACGAAGCTAAGCCTATCGACGTCAAAGGCTTATTACCTTAAGGAGCAAGGCATGGAATTTGCGTTTTATCTTTGCGGACTGGTGGCGGTGCTGACGACGTTGCGCGTCATTACCCACACTAATCCGGTACATGCGTTGCTGTACCTGATCGTTTCGCTGTTATCGATCGCGGGCGTCTTCTTCTCGATGGGTGCCTATTTTGCCGGTGCGCTGGAGATCATCGTTTACGCCGGTGCCATCATGGTGCTGTTCGTCTTCGTAGTCATGATGCTGAACCTGGGCAAACAGACTGAGAAGCAGGAGCGGGAGTGGCTCAGCCCGTCACTGTGGATTGGTCCGGGCATCGTTTCATTGTTGCTGCTGGTCGTGATGGTCTACGCCATCCTGACGGCAAATGACCAGGGCATTGATGGCACCATCATCGACGCCAAAGCAGTCGGCATCAGCCTGTTTGGTCCTTATGTACTGGCGGTTGAACTGGCCTCTATGCTGCTGCTGGCAGGTCTGGTCGTGGCGTTCCATATCGGTCGTGAAGAGCGTCAGGGCGAAGTCCTGAGTAACCGTAATGCTGACGCCGCTCAGGTGAAAAAGGAGAACGCATGATCCCGTTACAACATGGATTGATTCTTGCTGCCGTGCTGTTTGTCCTTGGACTGACGTCGCTGGTGATACGCCGCAATCTGCTGTTTATGCTGATCGGCCTTGAAATCATGATCAACGCCGCCGCCTTAGCCCTGGTGGTTGCCGGGAGCTATTGGGGTCAGGCCGATGGACAGGTGATGTATATCCTGGCAATCAGCCTGGCGGCAGCGGAAGCCAGTATTGGCCTGGCACTGCTGCTTCAGCTCTATCGTCGTCGTCAGACGCTGAACATTGATACTGTGAGCGAGATGCGCGGATGAATCTTCTCTATTTAACTGTCTTGTTTCCGCTGATCGGCTTTCTGCTGTTAGCGTTTTCCCGCGGTCGCTGGTCAGAAAACCTGTCGGCTACGGTGGGTATGGGATCCGTGGGTCTGGCAGCGCTGACCACGGCAATGATCGGTTTCGACTTCTTCGCCAATGGTCAGCAAGCCTACACCCAGTCACTCTGGACCTGGATGCATGTCGGCAATTTCGACATGAAGGTGAATTTGGCGCTGGACGGCCTGTCGCTGACCATGCTGTCGGTGGTGACCGGAGTCGGCTTCTTTATTCACATGTTCGCCTCCTGGTACATGCGCGGAGAAGAGGGCTACTCCCGTTTCTTCGCCTATACCAACCTGTTTATCGCCAGCATGGTTGTTCTGGTGCTGGCCGATAACCTGATGCTGATGTATCTGGGCTGGGAAGGGGTAGGGCTCTGCTCTTATCTGCTGATCGGTTTCTACTACAGCAATCCGGAAAACGGCAAAGCGGCGATGAAAGCGTTCATCATTACCCGCGTGGGCGACGTCTTCCTGGCATTTGGCCTGTTCATTCTTTACAACGAGCTGGGCACGCTCAACTTCCGCGAGATGATGGAACTGGCTCCGGCGCACTTTGCCGCAGACAACCATATGCTGCAGTGGGCAACGCTGATGCTGCTGGGCGGCGCGGTCGGTAAGTCGGCACAGCTGCCGTTACAGACCTGGCTGGCGGATGCGATGGCAGGTCCGACCCCGGTTTCGGCACTGATCCACGCCGCGACCATGGTGACGGCGGGTGTTTATCTGATTGCCCGCAGTCACGGTCTTTTCCTGCTGACGCCCGAAGTACTGCATCTGGTGGGAATCATCGGGGCAATTACCCTGGTGCTGGCAGGCTTTGCTGCACTGGTGCAGACCGACATCAAACGTGTTCTCGCTTACTCCACCATGAGTCAGATTGGCTACATGTTCCTGGCGCTGGGTGTTCAGGCGTGGGATGCGGCGATTTTCCATCTGATGACGCACGCCTTCTTCAAAGCGTTACTGTTCCTCTCCTCAGGTTCCGTGATTCTGGCCTGCCATCACGAGCAGAACATCTTCAAAATGGGTGGCCTGCGTAAGAGCATTCCGCTGGTCTACACCTGCTTCCTGGTTGGCGGCGCGGCGCTGGCGGCACTGCCGCTGATTACGGCGGGCTTCTACAGTAAAGATGAGATTCTGTTTGGCGCACTGGCTAACGGTCACATCAATCTGATGGTTGCGGGTCTGGTGGGGGCGTTCCTGACCTCTATCTACACCTTCCGCATGATCTTCATCGTGTTCCATGGCGAAGAGAAAATTCATGCGCACGCCGGTAAAGGCATTACCCATCATCTGCCGCTGATTGTGCTGCTGCTGCTCTCCACCTTCATTGGTGCGCTGATTACGCCACCGCTGGCGGGTGTATTGCCAGCCAACGAGTTTGGTGAAGCGGGCAAAGTGGGACTGGAAATCACCTCAGGCGTTGTAGCGATTGTCGGCATTCTGATCGCTGCTGCGCTGTGGCTGGGCAAACGTGAACTGGTTACCCGTATCGCAAACAGTGCGCCAGGCCGCTTCTTCGGCACCTGGTGGTTTGCGGCCTGGGGCTTCGACTGGCTCTACGATAAAGTGTTCGTCAAACCTTACCTGGGTATTGCGTGGCTGCTGAAGCGCGACCCACTGAATGGTCTGATGAACCTGCCTGCGCTGCTGTCACGCATTGCCAACAAAGGCCTGGTGGTCAGTGAGAATGGCTACCTGCGCTGGTATGTTGCGTCAATGAGCCTGGGTGCCGTACTGGTGCTGGCTCTGCTGCTGGTGATTTAAAGATTGATGAGCGGGGCAGGTTAGTTAATCTGCCCATTGAGAATGTCAAAAATTGTCCTGAGCAAGGGCGTTATCGTCGCAGCCAGTTTGGTTACCGCCAGCGCGCAGCAACCGCAGCATACCGAGGTATGTGAGGATTGCAAGTACTGCCGGGAATCAAAATGGCAAGCAAGATAGCCCGAACTAAGACAAAGAAAAGGGAAGTGTGCCGTGTTATTACCTTGGCTAATTATCATACCCTTCGTCGGCGGTCTGATCTGCTGGCTCACTGAGCGCCTTGGCGCGAAGGTGCCACGCTGGATCGCGCTGATTACCATGGGACTGACGTTGGCGCTTTCGCTGCAACTCTGGTTGCAGGGAGGCTATTCACTGACGCAGGCAGCGGGCATTCCGCAGTGGCAGTCAAGTTTCTCCGTTCCGTGGATCCCACGCTTCGGCATCAGCTTCCATTTAGCCATTGATGGCCTGTCGCTACTGATGGTGGTGCTGACCGGCCTGCTCGGTCTGATGGCGGTGCTCTGTTCCTGGAATGAGATCTCAAAGTATCAGGGCTTCTTCCACCTGAACCTGATGTGGATTCTGGGCGGCGTAATCGGTGTGTTCCTCTCCATCGACCTGTTCCTGTTCTTCTTCTTCTGGGAAATGATGCTGGTGCCGATGTACTTCCTCATCGCGCTCTGGGGTCATAAAGCATCAGACGGCAAAACCCGTATTTCCGCCGCGACCAAATTCTTCATCTATACCCAGGCTTCGGGTCTGGTGATGCTGATTGCAATTCTGGGCCTGGTGTTTGTTCACTACAACGCAACCGGCGTATGGACATTCAACTACGAACAATTGCTGCAGACGCCAATGTCGAGCGGTGTTGAATATCTCCTGATGCTGGGCTTCTTTATCGCCTTTGCGGTGAAGATGCCGGTCGTACCGTTGCATGGCTGGCTACCGGATGCACATAGCCAGGCACCTACAGCCGGTTCTGTTGACCTGGCCGGTATCCTGCTGAAAACCGCGGCTTACGGCTTACTGCGTTTCAGCCTGCCGCTGTTCCCGAACGCGTCAGCGGAGTTTGCGCCGATCGCCATGTGGTTAGGCATCATCGGTATCTTCTACGGTGCCTGGATGGCTTTCTCGCAGACCGATATCAAGCGTCTGATTGCTTACACCTCGATTTCGCACATGGGCTTTGTGCTGATTGCCATCTACACCGGCAGCCAGCTGGCGCTGCAGGGTGCGGTGATTCAGATGATTGCACACGGTCTGTCCGCCGCAGCACTCTTCATTCTGTGTGGTCAGCTGTATGAGCGTCTGCATACCCGTGATATGCGTCAGATGGGTGGCCTGTGGTCGCGCATTAAATGGATTCCGGGTCTGTCGCTCTTCTTTGCTGTCGCCAACCTCGGTATGCCGGGCACCGGTAACTTCGTCGGCGAATTTATGATTCTGACCGGCAGCTTCCAGGTGGTGCCGATGATTATCATCATCGCGACCTTTGGTCTGGTGTTCGCCTCTATTTACTCGCTGGTGATGATGCAGCGCGCTTACTATGGCGAAGCGAAATCAAAAGATCCGCTGCCAGGCATGTCGCCGCGTGAGTTTATGACCATCGGTGTTCTGGTGGTGCTGCTGGTGCTGCTGGGCGTCTATCCACAGCCGATTCTGGATACTTCGCACGCTGCCATGAGCAATATTCAGCAGTGGTTTACCGCTTCAATTTCAACTACAAGGCCGTAATTCGCCATGACAATAACTCCTCACCAATTGATTGCGTTGCTACCGCTGTTAATCGTCGGATTGACGGTGGTGGTTGTGATGCTGTCCATTGCCTGGCGACGCAACCACTTCGTTAACGCCACGCTAACGGTAGTTGGCCTGAACCTGGCGCTGCTCTCTCTGTACTTTGTCGGTCAGGTGGGGGCGATGGATGTCACGCCGCTGCTGCGCGTCGATGGCTATTCGATGTTCTACACCGCGCTGGTGATGCTGGCGAGTCTGGCGACCTGCACCTTTGCCTATCCATGGCTGGCGGGCTACCCGGACAACAAAGATGAGTTCTATCTGCTGGTGCTGATTGCTGCGCTCGGTGGAATTGTGCTGGCCAGTGCTAACCATCTGGCCTCACTGTTCATCGGCATTGAGCTGCTGTCGCTGCCACTGTTTGGTCTGATTGGCTACGCTTTCCGCCAGAAACGTTCGCTGGAAGCGGCGCTGAAATACACCATTCTTTCCGCAGCGGCCTCATCGTTCCTGCTGTTTGGTATTGCGCTAATCTACGCTGACTCCGGTAACCTGAGCTTCGTTGCGCTGGGTCAGAGCCTGACGGACAGCATGATTCACGAGCCACTGCTGCTGGTGGGTCTGGGCATGATGATCATCGGTCTGGGCTTCAAGCTCTCCCTGGTTCCGTTCCACCTCTGGACACCAGATGTTTATCAGGGTGCGCCTGCGCCGGTTTCAACCTTCCTGGCTACCGCCAGCAAGATTGCGATTTTTGGTGTCATCATGCGTCTGTTCATGTACGCGCCGGTGACCGACAGCGAAGCGGTGCGCACAGTGCTGGCTATGATCGCCTTCGTGTCGATTCTGTTCGGTAACCTGATGGCGATCTCGCAGAGCAACATCAAGCGTCTGCTGGGTTACTCCTCTATCGCCCACCTCGGTTACCTGCTGGTGGCGCTGATTGCAGTGAAAGATCATCAGCTGTCGCTGGAAACCTCAGGCGTTTACCTGGCCGGTTATCTGTTCAGCAGCCTGGGTGCCTTTGGTGTGGTGAGTCTGATGTCCAGCCCGTATCGTGGCCCGGATGCCGATTCGCTCTACTCTTATCGTGGTCTCTTCTGGCACCGTCCTATCCTGTCAGCGGTAATGACCGTGATGATGCTGTCGCTGGCGGGTATTCCGATGACGCTGGGCTTTATCGGTAAATTTTACGTTATCGCTTCAGGTGTGAGCGCTCACCTGTGGTGGCTGACCGGTGCTGTGGTCGCGGGGAGTGCGATTGGCCTCTACTACTATCTGCGCGTGACGGTCAGTCTCTACCTCAGCCCGCCGGAACTGCATACCCGTGATACCCCGGCTAACTGGGCATTTACGGCCGGTGGTGTGGTAGTCCTGATCTCTGCCATTCTGGTGCTGCTGTTAGGGGTCTACCCGCAGCCGCTGATCAGACTGGTGCAGATGGCCCAGCCACTGATGTAAGCAGATAACTGCCACTGATGAATCAGGCCTCCGGGCCTGATTTTTTTTGCCTGTCAGACGAGGTCATCAGCAGGTGATGCTGACACCGTGCTGATGTAGAGTGTTTGGTTTAAAGGAGAGACCATGAATATTGACTGGCAGGATAAACACCATAGCGCACTCACCACATCAGAACTCTATGCGCTGCTGGCATTGCGCAGCGCCGTGTTCGTGGTCGAACAGCAGTGTGCTTACCTTGATGTGGACGGTAGGGATTTACAGGCGGAAAACCGGCATTTGCTGGGCATGGCGGACAATGAACTGGTGGCCTATGCGCGACTTATCACGCCAGAGGATGAGAACAGCCCGGTGAAAATCGGACGCGTAATCGTTTCAGATCGGGTTCGCGGTGCGCGTCTGGGCAATCGTCTGATGGAGCAGGCGATCAGCAGTTGTCAGCAGCACTGGCCAGGCCGTGACATGTTTCTCTCCGCTCAGGCACATCTGGAAAATTTCTATGGGCAGCATGGCTTTGTGGCGGTGGGGGAGAACTACCTGGAAGATGGCATTCCTCACGTCAATATGCTGAAGAATGCGCCATAAAAAAGGCGAGACCTGAGCCTCGCCTTTTTCCATCAACCCACCGTCATCTGACGGTCATCGACATATTTGCGCTGATCCGGCGCAGGCGGGAAATACTGATAGAGCCAGGTTTCACTCAGCGTCTCATTCTTGCTGCGCAGGAACAGACGCATCTCCACCGGCTCGGTGGAATCGCTGTTCGGATACCAGTCAAACAGAATGCGGTAACCCTTGAGCGGATCGACATACAGAATCTCAACCTGCTTCACGCTGCCGGATGAAACGGTAATGACCGGCTCAATGCCTTTCGGTGCAGCGGCCTGCAGATCACCACCAATAAAATCGATGGCAAAGCGGCGACACCAGGTTTCCGGGAAGTGTTCGCCGGGCGCCCATCCTTCCGGGAAACCACCGATACCGGTTCGGGTTGCATCCACGCGCGCCAGTCCGCTACGCACCGGTGGCAGACCACTCCAGTAAAGCTTGTAGGAGAAGTTCAGCTCGCTGCCCGCTTTTACCGGCTCAGCCGGTTGCCAGAAGCAGACCACGTTATCCAGCGTTTCACCGGTAGTCGGGATCTCCATCAGGTTAATCGCGCCTTTGCCCCACTTGCCGACTGGCTCAACCCACAGGCTCGGACGTTTGTCATACCAGCCAATCACATCCTGATAATCTTTGAAGTCGTGATTCAACTGCAGCAGGCCAAAGCCACGCGGATTCTCATCTTCATAGGCGTTGAACTGCAGACGCTGTGGATTATTCAGCGGACGGGCAATCCATTCGCCTTTACCGGTCCACATTGCCAGACGATCGGAGTCATGGATCTGCGGATGGTAGGTGTTGCACATGCGGCGCTCGTTGGTGCCGCAGCTGAACATACTGGTCATTGGCGAGATGCCAATCTGACGGATCTCTTTACGCGTAAACAGATGGTTTTCCACCTCCATCACCACACGTTTCTTTTCGCAGTGGATGATGAACTTATAGGCACCGGTGACACTGGCACCATCCAGCAGGGCGTAGCAGGTAAATGTCGTATCGTCCGCTTTTGGCGTTTCAAACCAGAAGGCGGTGAAATCGGGGAACTCTTCCTGGCCATTGCTGAAGGTGTTGATCGCGACACCACGCGCCGAGAGGCCGTACTGGTAAGTATCGTCCACCGCACGGAAGTAACTTGCGCCAAGGAAAGAGACGATGTCGCGACGGGCCAGTTCCGGTTTTTTAAAGGCGCGGAAACCGGCGAAGCCGAGGTCTGTTTTGCCCTCCAGCTGCTTCGTATCGACGTTGGCGTTGTTGTAGTTGAACAGTTCGGGGCGGAAGTGAATTTCGCGCGCCTGGCGGCTTTCGCCGTCAACAGAGAACATGCGTATGCGGCGCTTGAAGCCCATACCGACGTGGAAGAACTGCACGTCCAGCTGACGATCGGGCAGGTTATTCCAGAGTGAGTGGTTGGCGTCATACTGAATTTCGTTGTACGCCTGCGGGGTCAGTGTGGCCAGCGTCTCCGGCAATGCGCCTGGTGCACCGCCCCAGGGTTTCTTCGCCAGCGCAGCCGCGTTTTTCTTCAATACGTCGAAATCGAAGCGTACGGCAGTTCCGTCAGCAATGCCATCTTCTGCCCATGCGGATTGCGCAAACAGCGTTGACAGGCCGGTCATGCCGCTGACGGCAGAGAAGGCCATTGACGCTTTCATAAACATTCTTCGATTCATGCCAGAGATCATTCCTTAGCTGTTCGAGGGTGTCGTGACTGTTGTGCAACATGCACTTTCATGGCCCGATAATCACAGGCAACAGAGGGGTACGACAGTAGGGTTACTGGAAAATTCAGTCACGACAAAATTTATCAGATTAATCAAAGAAGCGAAGCGAAATTCGGCGGTTGCCGCTGCGTCTTACACTTCTTTGCGTAGCGAAACGGCGCACAGCCTGCACTGAGCAGGATTAACAGATGAAAAATCAGGGGATTCCTGGAGCAGGAAAACGGCAGAGCGCCAGATTATGTCTATAGTTAATGAACTGCTTTGCAATTCACACGGAGGAAATGATGGTAAATCAGACAAATCAATTCGAATCGGGCCTCGATGACGATATTGCGTTACTGACCGAAACCCTGGAAGAAGTGCTTAAGGCATCAGGCGATCCAGCCGATCAGAAGTACATTGAGCTTAAAAGCAAAGCCGAACAGGCGCTGAACGAGGTGAAATCCCGTGTCAGCCAGGCGTCCGATAGTTACTATTATCGCGCTAAACAGGCGGCTTACCGTGCAGATGATTACGTGCACGAAAAACCGTGGCAGGGTGTGGGTATCGGCGCAACCGCCGGTCTGGTACTCGGTCTGCTGCTGGCGCGTCGCTAATCTCGACTCGCTGTTAAATTTTAGCAGGCATCTGCAGTAAAAAAGCGGCGGGGAAATCCCGCCGTTTTTATTGGTTTTTTAACGTGCACAACATACCCATTTCCCTTCAATCCCGCTTTGCCCTCACTCTCTTTTATGCGCAACGTGCCTTAGGCGCAACGGTGACAAACACGCGTGATGCCGATTGTGTTTCGCATGAAGAATTCCTACAGTAAAGCAAACGTGAAAAGGAGAATCCGACGTGATTAGAGTAGAGATGCTGTCGACCGGGGATGAGGTGCTGCATGGCCAAATCGTCGATACCAATGCCGCCTGGCTGGCGGATATGCTGTTCCAGCAGGGTTTACCGATGACCAGCCGCACCACGGTAGGGGACTCACTGGCGTCGCTAATTGCCACGCTGCAGGCGCGCAGCCATGAAGCTGATGTGCTGATAGTCAATGGCGGCCTGGGGCCAACCAGTGACGATCTCAGTGCGCTGGCAGCGGCCAGGGCCTGTGGGGTGGAACTGGAGATGCAGCAGAGCTGGCTCGAACAGATGGAAGCCTGGTTCGCCAGCCGCGGACGGGTGATGGCGGACAGCAATCGCAAGCAGGCTGAAATCCCGGCCAATGCGGAGCTGATTGATAATCCGGTCGGAACTGCCTGTGGCTTTGCACTGCAACTCAATCGCTGCTGGATGTTCTTCACGCCTGGCGTGCCATCTGAATTTAAGGTGATGGTGGAGCAGCAGATCATTCCCCGTCTGAATGCAAAATTCTCGCCGCCTGAACCGCCGATTTGTCTGCGACTGACCACCTTTGGCCGCGGTGAAAGTGATATTGCCGCCGAACTGGAGCCGCTGGCGTTGCCGGAAGGTGTGGTGATGGGCTATCGCTCATCAATGCCGATTATCGAGATCAAACTGACCGGCCCGGCCAGTCAGCGCGTAGCGATGGAGCAGGTGTGGCAGCAGGTGCGTCTGTTACTGGCGGAGTGCACTATCTTTGAAGGCACGGAAGGCTTACCAGCGTTGCTGGCCCGTGAGCTGGAGCAGCGCGGGGAGTACCTGACGGTCAGCGAGCAATACACTGCCGGGCTGCTTTACTGGCAACTGGCTGCCGCCAGCGTGCCGTTGCGTGGCGCTGACATCCTGGCAGGCCAGCAGGAGACACTGGAGCAGCAGATGACACGCACCCGCAATCTTGCCGTACAGCAGCAGGCAGCGCTGGCGCTCTCTGTGGGTCGTCTGGATCAGGAAGAGATTTCTGTGGCACTGCATACACCGGAAGGCAGTTTTGGCCAGCGCGTGAAGTTCAGCACGGGTCGCTATAATCTGGAGACGCGGCAGAAGGTGGTGGCGATGATGGCAATGAACATGCTGCGCCGCTGGTTACACGGCAGCGAAGTCAGCACCGGTCACGGCTGGATTGATGTGGTTGAAACTGTCAGACAATAATGTCAGTGCAAACAAAACGGGCGCCTGGGGCGCCCGTTTTGTTTCAGTTTGCTGATCAACTTCATGCAGGGCCATTACTGCAGCAAGAGATAAGCTAACCCGATCTCAACGCCAATCAGGCCAGACGTGTCCCATCTCAGTTATAACTCAAGCTCAATCTCGCCTTTAGCTTTGCAGCAGCAGGGCAGGATCTCATCCTGCTGCACAAAGGCCAGCGGCCGCTGAGGGTAATGCACTTCGCCTTTCAGCAGCCGCATCCGGCAGGAGCCGCAGTAACCTTCCCGGCACTGAAACTCCACGCAAAGATTATTCGCTTCCAGCAGCGTCAGCAGATTTGTATGCTCGTCTGTACATTCCAGCCGGGTGCCGGAACTGCGCAGAATAACAACGTCGCGGCTCATGATTAAAGCTGGAAGTCGTCGAAGTCGTTTGCGCCCACTTCAGAATCGATCTGACCGACCAGATAGGAGCTCACTTCCACTTCCTGCGGTGCAACCTGCACGTTGTCAGACACCAGCCAGGAGTTGATCCATGGAATCGGGTTAGAGCGCGTCTGGAAGGGGAGATCAAGGCCAACCGCCTGCATACGGATATTGGTGATGTACTCAATGTACTGGCAGAGAATGTCTTTGTTCAGGCCGATCATTGAACCGCCGCTGAACAGATATTCCGCCCACTCTTTCTCCTGCAGCGCCGCCTTCTTAAACAGCTCGAAGCACTCTTCACGGCACTCTGCCGCAATCTCTTTCATCTCTGGATCGTCTTCACCGCTGCGCAGCAGGTTCAGCATGTGCTGGGTGCCGGTCAGGTGCAGCGCTTCATCGCGGGCGATCAGCTTGATGATTTTGGCGTTGCCTTCCATCAGCTCACGCTCGGCGAAAGCGAATGAACAGGCGAAGCTGACATAGAAACGAATCGCTTCCAGCGCATTGACGCTCATCAGGCAGATATAGAGCTGCTTCTTCAAGGCGCGCAGGCTGACCACAACCGGCTTACCGTTGACCTGATGGGTGCCTTCGCCCAGCTGATGCCAGTAGTTGGTCATCTCAATCAGATCGTCGTAATAGCGAGAGATATCCTGAGCACGCGCCAGAATCTGCTCATTGGTGACGATATCGTCAAACACCACCGCAGGATCGTTAACAATATTACGAATGATATGGGTGTAAGAACGCGAGTGGATTGTTTCGGAGAACGCCCAGGTTTCAATCCAGGTTTCCAGTTCAGGAATCGAGATCAGCGGCAGCAGGGCAACGTTCGGGCTACGACCCTGTATGGAATCCAGCAGTGTCTGATACTTCAGGTTGCTGATAAAGATATGCTTCTCGTGTTCTGGCAGTGCCTGGTAGTCGATACGATCGCGGGAAACATCAACCTCTTCCGGACGCCAGAAAAAGGAGAGCTGCTTTTCGATCAGCTTTTCAAAGATGTCATATTTTTGCTGGTCAAAGCGCGCCACGTTGACTGACTGACCGAAAAACATCGGCTCTTTCAGCTGATCATTTTTGTTCTGTGAGAAAGTGGAGTAAGCCATAAAAGTTGTCCAAAAGTAGACGAAGCCAGGCCTCGTGAAATGAATGAGGCGGGAGCATCTCCCGCCTGGCCATTAGATCTTACAGGCGCCGCTCTCGCAGCCATCATCCTGGATAGAAGGTGCCAGATCATCCTGCGCATCTTCCGCACCGTCACGGGTGTTCTGATAGTAGAGCGTTTTCACGCCGAACTTGTATGCCGTCAGCAGATCTTTCAGCAGCTGTTTCATCGGCACTTTGCCGTTGGTAAAACGTGACGGATCGTAATTGGTGTTGGACGAAATCGCCTGGTCGATGAATTTCTGCATCAGACCCACCAGTTGCAGGTAGCCGTCGTTGTTCGGCATTTCCCACAGCAGTTCGTACTGATCTTTCAGACGCTCATACTCCGGCACGACCTGACGCAGGATGCCATCTTTCGATGCTTTGATGCTGATGTGACCACGTGGTGGCTCAATACCGTTGGTGGCATTGGAGATCTGCGACGAGGTCTCAGACGGCATGAGCGCAGACAGGGTCGAGTTGCGCAGGCCGTGTGTTTTGATCTCTTCACGCAGGCTGTCCCAGTCGAGATGCAGCGGTTCGTTGCTTATCGCGTCCAGATCTTTCTTGTAGGTGTCGATCGGCATGATGCCCTGCGCATAGGTGGTTTCGTTGAACCACGGGCAGGCACCTTGCTCTTTCGCCAGCGCGTTTGAGGCTTTCAGCAGGTAATACTGAATCGCTTCAAAGGTTTTGTGGGTCAGGCCATTGGCACTGCCATCGGAGTAGCGCACACCATGCTTCGCCAGATAGTAGGCATAGTTGATGACGCCGATACCCAAGGTACGACGACCCATTGCGCCACGCTGGGCAGCCGGAATCGGGTAATCCTGATAATCGAGCAGCGCATCAAGCGCACGTACTGCCAGGGTAGCCAGCTCTTCCAGATCGTCGAGGCTTTCGATGGCACCGAGGTTGAACGCAGAGAGCGTGCACAGGGCAATCTCACCGTTTTCGTCGTTAACATCTTCCAGCGGTTTGGTCGGCAGGGCGATTTCCAGGCAGAGGTTAGACTGGCGAACCGGCGCGATGCGCGGATCAAACGGGCTGTGGGTGTTGCAGTGATCGACGTTCTGAATATAGATACGGCCGGTTGACGCGCGTTCCTGCATCATCAGTGAGAACAGATCGACCGCTTTAACACGCTGCTTGCGGATGCTCTGATCCTGCTCATATTTGGTATAAAGGCGTTCGAACTCGTCCTGATCGGCGAAGAACGCATCATACAGGCCAGGTACATCAGACGGACTGAAGAGGGTGATATCTTCGCCTTTCAGCAGGCGCTGATACATCAGCTTGTTGAGCTGTACACCGTAATCCATATGACGCACGCGGTTGCCTTCAACACCGCGGTTGTTCTTCAGCACCAGCAGGCTTTCTATTTCCAGATGCCACATCGGGTAGAACAGCGTCGCTGCGCCGCCACGCACGCCGCCCTGAGAACAGGACTTCACCGCAGTCTGGAAATGCTTGTAGAACGGGATACAGCCGGTATGGAACGCTTCACCGCCGCGAATCGGGCTGCCCAGCGCACGGATACGACCGGCATTGATGCCGATACCAGCACGCTGAGAGACATATTTCACAATCGCGCTGGAGGTGGCGTTGATGGAGTCCAGGCTGTCGCCGCACTCGATCAGCACACAGGAGCTGAACTGACGCGTCGGGGTACGCACGCCTGACATGATTGGCGTCGGCAGCGAGATTTTAAACGTTGAGATCGCATCATAGAAACGCTTGATGTAATCCATACGCGTGTCGCGCGGATAGCCAGAGAACAGGCAGGCCGCGACCAGAATGTAGAGGAACTGCGCGCTCTCGTAGATTTCACCTGAGACGCGGTTCTGCACCAGATATTTGCCTTCCAGCTGCTTAACTGCGGCATAGGAAAAGTTCATGTCACGCCAGTGGTCGAGGAAAGCGTCCATCTGCGCGAACTCTTCCTGGCTGTAATCTTCCAGCAGGTGGCGATCATATTTGCCCATGTCGACCATCTTAACGACCTGGTCATAAAGCTTCGGCGGCTCAAACTGACCATACGCTTTTTTGCGCAGGTGGAAGATTGCCAGGCGGGCAGCCAGGTACTGATAGTCAGGGGCATCGCGAGAGATGAGGTCTGCTGCGGCCTTGATGATGGTCTCATGAATGTCAGAGGTTCTGATTCCATCATAGAATTGAATGTGAGAGCGCAGTTCCACCTGTGACACTGAGACGTTGTTCAGCCCTTCAGCTGCCCAGTCCAGCACACGGTGAATTTTGTCGAGATCAATGCGCTCCTGGCGGCCATCGCGTTTAGTAACGAGCAGACTCTGGTTCATGTCGCGTATTTACCTTTGCGTGAGTATCCAAAAATTAAAAGAAATCCCGGTTTATACACAGCCTATTCATTGTGAATAATGTGTGGATAAACACTACATCTAGGGGGTGATGAGAAAAGTCATAACTACATGGGGGCATATTTTAGTATTTTACGGCCGCTTAACAAGAGCAAAAAATGATGGCTGGAGGGGTTGTAATTCTTGCGAAATTTCTTAGCCCACGCCTTGTAAGGCCTGGCAACATGTCAACCAGATCACACTTTTTTTTCTTAATATGATCGGGCGCGTGTTTCTTATTCAATCCTTAAGATTCAGCAGGAAAAGGGATGAAAAATGGCTAAAAACCGCTAGCAGGGAACTGCAACAGTGAACGGACGGGGTTTTGGATGACGTAACCTATTGGCAACTATCAGAATGCCTGTGATGCAGCGAGGGCAGCGACTGCTCAGGCAGAAAGCACGGGCAAAGGAAAAAGTGCCCGCCCGGATGCAGGCGGGCAGATTGCTCAGCTGGCGCGGTGAGTATGCACCATATAATTCACGTCAGTGCCGGGTGCCAGTTTGAAGCGGTTGGTCACCGGGTTGTAATGCAGGCCAATAATGTGGCGTTCACGCAGGGCTGTTTCATCGACCCAGCCAAGCAGTTCGGAAGGACGAATAAACTTCTTCACATCATGGGTGCCGCGCGGCAGCATGCGGAGCACATATTCCGCGCCAAAGATCGCCAGTAGCCACGCTTTGGGATTGCGGTTCAGCGTAGAGAAAAAGACTTCGCCGCCGGGTTTAACCAGCTTCGCACAGGCGTGAACCACGGAGCGTGGATCCGGTACGTGCTCCAGCATCTCCATACAGGTCACCACATCATATTTTCCGGCGTTCTGATCGGCATGCTCTTCAACGGTCTGCTGCACATAGTCCAGCGTTACGCCGCTCTCCATGGCATGCAGGCGCGCCACGGCCAGGGGTTCCGCTCCCATATCCAGACCGGTCACTACCGCGCCTTCACGCGCCATGCTTTCGGATAAAATACCGCCACCGCATCCGACGTCGAGCACGGTTTTACCGAACAGGCCATTACTGTGCTGCGCGATGTAGCCCAGGCGCAGCGGGTTAATACGGTGCAACGGTTTAAATTCACCCTCCAGATCCCACCAGCGCGAGGCAACGGCCTCAAACTTGGCAATTTCCTGCGCATCGACGTTATGCTGATGATTCTGCGGTTGTGCATTCATTGAATCGTAACTCCTGACAAAATGTGCCCATAGTATAAACGCTTAACCGCAGTTGGCACACCTTTCAGGGGCAATGAAAAGCGGGGGAAATCGGTGGTTAACGTTCACCAGAGCATTGCAGTGTGATATACTTTCGCACCTTTAAAATCCGGGATTAAGTAGAGGGATAGCGGCTCCATGAGCGACCTTGCGAGAGAAATTACACCGGTCAATATCGAAGAAGAATTAAAAAATTCTTACCTCGGTTACGCCATGTCGGTCATCGTTGGCCGAGCTTTACCCGATGTGCGTGATGGCCTGAAGCCGGTTCACCGTCGCGTTCTTTTTGCGATGAGTGTACTGGGTAACGACTGGAACAAACCCTATAAAAAATCTGCCCGCGTCGTCGGTGACGTTATCGGTAAATATCACCCGCATGGTGATTCTGCCGTTTACGACACCATTGTACGTATGGCCCAGCCTTTCTCCCTGCGTTACATGCTGGTGGACGGACAAGGCAACTTCGGTTCCATCGACGGCGACTCCGCCGCGGCGATGCGTTACACCGAAATTCGCATGTCGAAAATCGCCCACGACCTGTTAGCTGACCTGGAAAAAGAGACCGTCGATTTCGTCCCGAACTACGACGGCACTGAGCAGATCCCTGAAGTTCTGCCGACCAAAATTCCTAACCTGCTGGTGAACGGTTCTTCCGGTATCGCCGTAGGTATGGCAACCAATATTCCACCGCATAACCTGCGTGAAGTGATCAACGGCTGCCTGGCATACATCGAAAATGAAGACATCAGCATTGAAGAGCTGATGGAGCACATTCCGGGGCCTGATTTCCCGACCGCCGCCATCATCAATGGTCGCCGTGGCATTGAAGAAGCGTACCGCACCGGTCGCGGCAAGATTTATATTCGTGCACGTGGCGAAGTCGAAGCCGATGCGAAAACGGGCCGCGAGACCATCATTATTCATGAGCTTCCGTATCAGGTTAACAAAGCACGCCTGATTGAGAAGATTGCGGAGCTGGTGAAAGAGAAACGCGTCGAAGGCATCAGCGCACTGCGCGATGAGTCTGATAAAGACGGCATGCGTATCGTGATTGAGATAAAGCGCGATGCAGTCGGCGAAGTGGTCCTGAATAATCTCTATTCACTGACCCAGTTGCAGACTTCATTTGGTATCAACATGGTCGCGCTGCATCAGGGCCAGCCAAAGATTATGGCACTGAAGGAGATTCTGGACGCCTTCGTTCGCCATCGTCGTGAAGTCGTGACGCGTCGTACTATTTTCGAACTGCGTAAAGCCCGTGACCGTGCGCATATCCTGGAAGGTCTGGCGATTGCGCTGGCGAATATCGATCCGATTATTGAGCTGATTCGTCGTGCACCCAACCCGGCAGAAGCGAAAGCGGGTCTGATTGCGCAGGCGTGGGATCTGGGTAATGTGTCAGCGATGCTGGAACGTGCAGGCGATGACGCCGCCCGTCCGGAGTGGCTGGATCCGCAGTACGGCATCCGTGAAGGTCAGTACTATCTGACCGAGCAGCAGGCTCAGGCGATTCTGGATCTGCGTCTGCAGAAACTGACTGGCCTTGAGCACGAGAAACTGCTGGATGAGTATAAAGGTCTGCTGGAGCAGATCGCAGAGCTGTTACGCATTCTGTCTGACGCCGAGCGTCTGATGGAAGTGATCCGCGAAGAGCTGGAGCTGATGCGTGATCAGTTCGGCGATGAGCGTCGCACAGAGATTACTGCCAACACCGCTGATATTAATATCGAAGACCTGATCAATCAGGAAGATGTGGTGGTGACATTGTCGCATCAGGGCTATGTGAAGTATCAGCCACTGACCGACTATGAAGCGCAGCGTCGTGGTGGTAAAGGCAAGTCAGCCGCACGTATCAAAGAAGAGGACTTCATTGATCGTCTGCTGGTGGCCAATACCCATGACACGATTCTTTGCTTCTCAAGCCGCGGCCGTCTGTACTGGATGAAGGTTTATCAGTTACCGGAAGCGAGTCGTGGTGCGCGTGGACGTCCAATCGTCAACCTGCTGCCGCTGGAAGCCAACGAGCGTATTACCGCGATTCTGCCGGTACGTGAGTATACCGAAGGCTTCAATATCTTTATGGCGACCGCGTTGGGAACCGTGAAGAAGACCGCGCTGAAAGAGTTCAGCCGTCCGCGTAGCGCCGGCATTATTGCCGTGAATCTGCGTGACGACGATGAGCTGATCGGTGTGGCGCTGACCAACGGCAATGACGAAGCGATGCTGTTCTCAGCGGCCGGTAAAGTGGTCCGCTTCGCAGAAACCGCAGTCCGTGCGATGGGTCGTACCGCCTCTGGCGTTCGAGGCATCAGGCTGGCTGAAGGCGATCGCGTTGTCTCTCTGATTGTGCCGCGTGAAGAGGGTGCAATCATGACCGTGACGCAGAATGGTTACGGTAAGCGTACTGCCAACAGTGAATACCCGACCAAGTCGCGTGCGACGCAGGGTGTGATTTCAATTAAAGTGACCGAACGTAATGGTCCGGTGATTGGCGCTGTTCAGGTTGTCGATGGCGATCAGATTATGATGATCACCGATGCCGGTACGCTGGTGCGTACCCGCGTGTCAGAAGTCAGCATTGTGGGCCGTAATACCCAGGGTGTGATTCTGATTCGTACCGCAGAGGATGAGAACGTAGTCGGTCTGCAGCGTGTTGCCGAGCCGGTTGAAGAAGAAGAGCTGGATTCAATCGACGGTAGCGTGGCGGAAGGCGAGGATGATATCGCGCCAGAGGCAGAGATCGACGATGAAGAGAGTGCACCGGAAGCGGACGCAGAAGACGAAGACGACGCCGCTGAAGACGAAGAGTAATTTGTCTGACGTAAGCTGAGGTTCGTTGCAGAAACGGCAGGTCAGGGGAAACCCGGCCTGCCGTTTTTTTGTGCGCGAGGGGAGCCAGGAACGCGTTGCTGTGAGTCGGGAGCCGCCGACAGGCCCGTAATACCCGATCGCAAAGGATTCCCGCATCCCTGGCGTGGAGGCTTTGCTCTTCGGGCATTACGGGTCTTTCTGATTCTGAATGTTGTCTCGCTGTGCAGGAATGCAGGCGTGTATTTGTTTGAAGGACAGATGCGGCCACTTGATGTTGGGGTAAAGATGTCGCTTTCACTATCCTAAAAGATTCCCAAACCTTCCGCTAAGCCTGCGGCTGGCTGGCTTTTTTCGCCCGATAAAGCTAGTGTATGGGCATTAAAAATCGATGATGCGACTAACCTTGCCAACTGCGAGTTACCTTTGAAATATCCTGTCTCTTTCCGCACTACGCTTCGCATCTCGCGCTACCTTTTCCGCGCGCTGGCGCTGCTAATCTGGACGCTGGGCGCTGTTCTGACGGCGTTTTACATTATCAGCGTGCTGCACAATAAAGAGACGCAGGTTCGGCAGGAGTTTGCCAGCAACTACGGCACCATTCAGTGGTATGTGCGCCATTCGGCGGACATGATGCGTGAGCTGAAATATATCACCGAGAACCGCTTAACCAATGCCAGCAGT
This sequence comes from Candidatus Pantoea rara, assembly GCF_051136265.1. NCBI lineage: Bacteria > Pseudomonadati > Pseudomonadota > Gammaproteobacteria > Enterobacterales > Erwiniaceae > Pantoea > Candidatus Pantoea rara. The sequence goes on from NZ_CP194942.1 coordinate 1,321,842, forward strand.
GGCCTGGATGTGCTGACTGGCGTGATGCCGGGTAAAGCCACCCAGCCGCAGTTTACGCCACTCTTTTCAGATGGCGACTGCACCTCAATGAGTAACACCTGGCGCAACTCGCTCGATTCACTCAGCTACTACATCAATTACTGGAAAAGTAACTTCGCCTCCTCGTATGAACTGAATCGGGTGTTCTTTATCGGGGGCGAGAGCCAGTGTCTGGCTGACTTCACTATTGGCAGCAACAATGCTGACCGTGACCGCAGCCTGAAATCGTTGCGCGAAAATGTGCTTCGCTATCGCAACAGCAGCGAAGAAGAGCGCCGCAATCCGATGTATTGGATCAACAGTAGTGCTCAGCCCGGCGTCGGAACCTTCTACATGGTGGTGCCGGTTTACGTAGCTAACAAATTACAGGCGCTGCTGGGTGTTGAGCAGAATATCCGCCTGGATGAGTTTATCCAGCCGGGCAGCCTGCCGATCGTCGCGTCCATTACCGATGAAAATTATCGTCCACTGCTTAACTCGCGGCGTGGTGGGCTGGGCTTCTCGCTCGACAATCTGCCGGATGATAAAACCTGGTTTGGTTATCTGAATGGTTATCGTCAGCTGGTCCTGAAAAAGCCGCTGCCACCTTCCGATCTTAACGTGGTGTGGTCGATACCCACCGACGTGATGATGGATCAGCTTAAGCTAATGATCATTAATGCGCTGCTGCTCAATATTTTTAGCGCCGTGATCCTGTTTACGCTCGCCTGGGTATTTGAACGGCGGATGTTCCTGCCGGCGGAGGAGAATGCGCACCGGCTGGAAGAGCATGAGCAGTTTAACCGTAAGATTGTCGCCTCTGCGCCGGTCGGAATCTGTATTTTACGCACCAGTGACGGCACCAATATTCTGAGTAACGAGCTGGCGCACAATTATCTGACGTTGCTGACGCAGGAAGATCGCCTGCGGCTGAATGAAATTATCGGCGGCCAGCAGGTTAACTTTGTCGATGTGCTGACCGGCAGCAACACTAACCTGCAAATCAGCTTTGTGCATTCGCGCTATCGTAATGAGAACGTGGCGATTTGCGTGCTGGTCGATGTCTCGGCACGTGTCCGGATGGAGCAGTCTCTGCAGGAAATGGCCCATGCGGCAGAGCAGGCGAGCCAGTCAAAATCGATGTTCCTCGCAACCGTCAGTCACGAACTGCGCACGCCGCTTTATGGGATTATCGGTAACCTCGATCTGCTACAGACTAAAGAGCTGCCCAGCGGTATCGACTCGCTGGTCACGGCGATGAACAACTCCTCCAGCCTGCTGCTGAAAATCATCAGCGATATTCTCGATTTCTCGAAAATTGAGTCCGAGCAGCTGAAAATTGAGCCGCGTCCGTTTGCCCCTCGTGAAATTGTGACGCACATCGTCGGCAACTATCTGTCGCTGGTGGTGAAAAAGCGACTCACGCTCTACTGCTTTATCGAAAACGACGTTCCGCAGGTGCTGGACGGCGATCCGCTGCGCCTGCAGCAGGTGATTTCGAACCTGCTGAATAACGCGATTAAATTTACCCATACCGGCTGTATTATCCTTCATGCCTATGTTGCTGAGGGGTATCTGGCCTTCCGCGTCCGGGATACCGGCGTCGGCATTCCGGCGAAAGAGCTGCCGCGCCTGTTCGATCCCTTCTTCCAGGTGGGAAATGGCGTTCAGCGTAATTTCCAGGGCACGGGGCTGGGACTGGCGATCTGTGAAAAGCTGATCAATATGATGGACGGTGACATCGAGGTGGACTCAGAGCCAGGCATGGGCAGTCAGTTCATTGTGCGAATCCCGATCTACAAAGGGCAGAAGCCGTCACTGATGCTGCTGGAGGATCTGCAGGATAAGAAAATCTGGCTGGCGATGCGCAACGCGTATCTTGCAGAGTTTATTACGCGCCAGATTCAGCAGCAGGGCATTCAGGTCGCGGAGTATAACGGTAAGCCAGGGCACGACGATGTGGTAATGACCGACTACGATCTGGAGACCGATTTACCGTTGCGCGCGCTGGTCACGTTTGACGGATCGCATGTGGATATGCCGCGTGAACGTCAGCCGGGACGCTGGATCCACTCCACCGCCACGCTGCACGAGGTGCCGGCGCTGCTGGCGCGCATCTATCGGATCGCGCTGGGCCATGACGCGGCAGATGCGCTGTTACTGACTGCACCGGTCGAAGAGAAAGTGCATAACGATGACATCATGGTGCTGATTGTTGATGACCATCCGATTAACCGCATGCTGCTGTCAGAACAGCTCGGCACGCTGGGCTATCAGGTGAAAACCGCGCAGGATGGCGTTGATGCGCTCAATGTCCTGAGCCGTAATGAGATCGATATTGTGCTTACCGATGTGAACATGCCGAACATGGATGGTTATCGCCTGACGCAGCGTTTACGTCAGCTGGGTCATCTCTTCCCGGTTGTCGGCGTGACGGCGAATGCGCTGGCGGAAGAGAAACAGCGTTGTATGGATGCGGGTATGGATAACTGCCTGTCGAAACCGGTGACGTTAGATGTACTGAAAGTGACGCTGGCGATCTATGCTGAGCGGGTGCGTAAAACGCGGAGAGGATAGGGCAGAGGTGAGGTGGTGCAGGCTGCACCACCTCAGAGGTCACTTAGTCTCTTTCGACCTGGCTCTGGCTGACAGAGGACAGGTAGTTCAGCAGTGCGATATCGTTATCCACGCCCAGTTTCATCATTGCTGATTTCTTCTGGCTACTGATGGTTTTGATGCTGCGGTTCAGCTTCTTGGCAATCTCAGTGACCAGGAAACCTTCTGCAAACAGACGCAGCACTTCGCTCTCTTTCGGTGACAGGCGTTTGTCGCCATAACCACCTGCACTGATCTTCTCCAGCAGTTTCGCAACGCTTTCCGGCGTGTACTTCTTGCCTTTCTGCAGTGCAGCCAGTGCTTTTGGTAAATCGGTAGGCGCGCCCTGTTTCAGGACAATCCCTTCGATGTCGAGATCAAGCACGGAACTCAGAATCGCGGGGTTATTGTTCATGGTCAGAACAATAATCGAGAGATCCGGATAGTGGCGTTTAATGTATTTAATCAGCGTAATACCATCGCCATACTTCTCACCTGGCATAGAGAGGTCGGTGATCAGGACGTTGGCGTCAAGCTTGGACAGATTATTGATCAGTGCTGTTGAGTCTTCGAACTCACCTACAACGTTGACCCATTCAATTTGTTCCAGAGACTTTCGGATACCGAAAAGGACAATTGGATGGTCATCGGCAATAATTACGTTTAAGTTATTCATCTTATTGGTTACCTTGCTGCAGCAGTTGATTGACGTAAGCGTCAATATCACTGGTGGTATTTGTAATGTTTGAATCGTCACACGCTTTAATGTGGTGTTCTAACTCTTCACAAAGCTGTTTGCCGGGAGTCAGATTGAGCATGGCAAACACGCCCTTAAGGCGATGCGCTGTCTGAGCAAGCGAAGCGTAGTCCTTTTCCGCTGACTCAGTATACAGTCTCTTCACATCAACCGGAACTGTCTCCGTAAACAGCTGGAAATAGCCGCCGCTCATCAATGGCGTGGCCGCGTCGTCTTCCATGTCGTTATCCATCACATCATGCGACAGTTGTTTCTCAATCAGGGCCAGCAATGCATCCAGCATTGCATTACTGAGATTGAAATTGACCCGATACTGCTGGTCGTTCAGTGCATGATGACCCAGTTCATCTTCAGCCAGCAGCAGTGCCCAGCCGCTGAGCTTTGATGGATCGTCGGTCACCATAACATCGTGATCCTGGCCGGAGATGCGCTCATCAGGCGTCAGACAACGCGCTCCCCAGTTTTCCAGATGGCGGCAGACGATTTTACGCACGTCCTCCACAGTGACCTCCACCAGCGCGGTCACACCATCCAGAATTTTTTCCTCTTCTTCTTCGCGCTTCTCTTCCAGCACCAGCGGCAGCTGCATGTTGTAGCGTGTGCCGATATCCACTTTTGCAACGATATCGAGGCTGCCACCCATCTGCTTGCAGAGCTGTTTACACAGGAAGAATGCCATGCCCGAAGCCTGTCCGTAGCGATCCTGACTGGTATCGCCCAGGAACGGGAAGTCGACATTGGCCAGTTCATCCACCGTCAGGCCCGCACCGGTATCCACCAGTTCGATGAACACTCTATCGGCCTGCTTTTCGGCAGCCTTAACTTCCAGGGTGATTTTGCCCCAGCGGGTGGTGGTCAGGGCATAATGCATCAGCGTGGTCAGCACTTTGCGCAGGGCACGACGGTCGCCGAAGCGCGTCTCGTCATTCGGCAGGTGATTATTCACCACCAGCGACAGCCCTTTGCGGCGCATCAGCGGCAGGCTTTCCAGTGCGATCTCATCCAGCAGTTCCTGCAGGTTAAAGACGACTGCATCCGGTGACCAGTCGTGCGCCTCAAGTCGGTTCAGCAGGACGATATCATCCACCAGTCGTGCCAGGCCCTGACTCTCATCAAGCAGGTCCAGCACGGTTTCATCGGCATCACGCTGGCTGAGCTGCACCAGCTGCGTCACCATCTTCTCCAGTGGCTGATTCAGCGCATGGCCCAGATTATGCAGCAACTGCTGACGCATCTGATGGTTACGATCCAGCACCTGCTGCGCTTTCTGCAGTTTTTTGTTCACCAGCAGCTCACGATCCTGGTCACGCATCATAAACAGCTGCGTATGCGGCGACAGCACGCTGCGGGCGTGGCGGATTTCATACACTTCGTTATTAATGGTGGCCTGCAATACGCCCTGATGCTGGTCGGACATATTAATGATCTTCTGCAGATTGAGGTGAGGCAAAAGGTGTTCAGCAATCTTATTGCTCAGCAGAGTACGGTTGCTGGCAAAGTCATACACCAGCAGGCCGACAGGCAGGCTGGCAACAATCTCTTCATTTAATACCCGAAGTGAATCGAGTTCAGCGCTCTGGTTTTCGCTGGGACGCAGTGACTGCTGGCGCAGCAGCACGATACCCGCCAGCGACAGCAGGAACAGCAGCAGGTTGATCAGCAGCGGCCAGAGCAGATTGTGCAGGGTGTCGATAATCAGGCGAGTAATCGGCACCTGATAGACCAGCTGCAGCGACGTACTGGGCAGCGTGGCCGCAATCTCGATATTGGGATTAACCAGTGAAACATGGGTGTTTTCGACCTCCTGCTGTTCACTGCTGCTGGCAGGCATCGAACTGTCCTGACGCAGCTGGAAGTTTTCCAGCGGCATATTCTGCGGAACGAGATCGTTAACCGGCAGATCAAAGGCCACGACCGTGGCCAGATGGCCCGGCTGGTTAAAGGTGGTGCGCAGCGTGAAATAGTGATCGTTCTGGAAGGCCAGGTGGCGCAGCGGCGAGAAGCTCTCGCGCTCATCCAGCGCATTGGCCTGCTGCAGCATCTCAGCACGGCGGCCATCCACCATCGAACTGATGGCACTCTCTTTATAGCGTGTCGCCATATCTTTCAGCGGCAGGGTCGAGATCATAATCAGGCTATTGTCCTGACCATTCAAAAAGTACATCGACCAGGTTGGATTTTCCGCGCCCCACAGCGTGTCGAGATAGTTTGACATTCGCATGGTCATGTCCAGCGTGCTGCTGTCATGGGAGCCGAAAATCAGCGCTTCGGTTTTACGGCGGGTTTTTTCCAGATAATAGACGTCAGGACGCAGCCGCGTCTCCTGCAGGTTACTGCCAGGCGTCGCACCGGCTGCGCTGGTAGAGAGGTTTTCATAGATCTGCCAGGTGGCAAACCGATAGGCGTCGATGCGCTTCTGCACGTCGCGCGCCAGATCGTCCATGGCATAGCGTTTCCCGGTCAGCCAGGCGTTGACCGAGTTGTGCACCATAAAGCCCAGCGCCAGCAGGAGCACCAGATTGAAAACCACAAAAAAGCGGGTGACATTGCCGGAGGTCAGTGGAAACTTATACAACATAGCGTGTCGGGTACCTGAATTATCGCGCAACTTTTCGCGCACTGACGGCTACCGCTAACAGCAGCAGGGCGATCACTAAAAATGCGCCGCTGAGGCTGATCCATTGCGAAATGAATCCGATTAAAGCCGGACCTGAGAGAATACCCGCATATCCCAGCGTTGTCATGGCAGAAATCGCCAGGTTCGCAGGCATATCCCGTTGATTCCCGGCAGCATTGAACAACATCGGCACCGTGTTGGATAAACCAAAGCCGACCAGCAGGAAAGCGAGCAGGGCGATCTCCGGCCACGGCAGCAAAACGGCCAGACTCATGCCCGCCGCAGCGGTCAGCGCGCCGGTGAGCATTACCGGGTAGCGGCCAAAACGCTGGATGATCTTATCGCCGCTAAAACGACCCAGCGTCATCGCCACGGAAAAGACCGCATAGCCGAGTCCGGCCCAGGCGGGTGTCATTTCCGGATTCTGCAACAGCAGCAGCGCGCCCCAGTCCAGCACGGCTCCTTCCGCCAGAAACAGGATAAAGCAGAGCAGGCCAAGAAACGCGACCCAGCCGCGTGGGATCACAAGCCAGGGCTGATCGGGCTGGTGCAGACGTTCATTCATCAACACCGGAAGTCGCCACAGCAACAATAAAAGCATCACCGCCATCACCACCAGCGTGGCCGTCAGCGGCGTCAATGACTGGCTCAGCAACAGGCTCACCGTCCCCGCGCCCATAATCCCGCCCAGGCTGAAGAACCCATGGAAGCCGGACATCATGGGTTTATCCGCAGCCTGCTCAACCTGAACTGCCTGATAATTCATCGCCACATCCAGCATGCCCAGCCCGGCACCAAAAATCATCAGTGCCGCCGCCATCACCAGGTGTGAGTCAGCCGTCGCCAGCAGCGGCATCATCATCAGAACTAACAGCGTAGAGAAGCACATTACCCGACGGCAGCCAAACTTCGCCACCAGCGTGCCGGTCACCGGCATCGCAGCCAGTGAACCGATACCCAGACAGAGCAGTAACGCGCCCAGTGATGCGCCGCTGAGCTGCAGACGATCGCGGGCAAAGGGCACCAGCGGTGCCCAGGCTGACATCCCTAATCCGTTGATTAAGAAAATGGTGCGCGTGCCCCAGTTCAGGCGGCTCTGATGTTTATGTTGTTGTGCAGCATCCAGTGCGGTCATAGGTCAGATTCATCAATGGTAAAGCGGAAAAGTGTAGCACTGGCCGCGAATCAGTGGCCGTTATGCCTCTTATCAGAAGGGTGCAGCAACATCATATAAATGACAAAACCGGGAGTTTACCGACTTTTATTGCGCCGCGAATTTTTTCCAGAACTTTCCTGGTATGACCACCGAAGGCGTGAAGTCACTTAACCCAAACATCACTGCCGCCTTTCAGCAGCGTGCTGCTGAAAAACAGGATCATGACTCCGTATAAATGCTGGCTGAGTCGCATAATGAATAAATTTTTTCTGCAGCCCTGAAGTTTATAAAATGGCGTTTTTTTAACCTGTCCGCATCATTTCTGGAAACAGTCAGCAATAAATTGACATGAAAAAACAAAGGCAAAGTGCATTTTCTAAAAACTTTGTTTCGTACATGGCTAATGTAATTAAAATAAAATCATAACTAAATCTGTTGATTGAAATTGATTTTTAACATGGTTACGCTAAAAATTAGTTCGTCAGAATCGTTACATTTTGCGTAATTCCGTACACGTTAAACTAACAATAATACCGTCATATCCCGCTTTTTTTGGGTTCGTGACGCGGCTTTGCTTTGCCGTTTCTGCCTGCACCAGGTTAAGACACCTTCTGAATGTCAGAAGGTGAAACTATGAATGAAGATCGTAATCATAAAATAAATTTATGTTTATGGATTCAGTGTATTAGCTAATCTGGTGGAATAGAGGTTGCAAATGGCAGAACTCACGCAAGGCCGTGTAGACATCATCTCGCGCGAAAACGGCACTCTCATCTCGCAGTCCGTTGGTAGTTCGTCACAAACCATTAACCTCACCGAGCCCAGCGTTGTCCGCATCAGCGGCACTCGCGATATGGTGACGCAGTATGAGCGTCAGGGTAACGATCTGGTGCTGCAGATGCGTGACGGTCAAACTGTCCGCTATCAAAAATTCTTCCTTGACGACGCCGAGGGTCAGCACAGCGAACTGGTGTTCGATGATGGCGTCAATCCACCGGAACATGCGCTCTTTCCCCAGACTGCAGAAGGGGCTGAACTCGCTTCCAGCTCGGTTACGCCAACCTATGAATCACTCGACAGTGTAGAGCCACTGCTGCTGGCGGATAACGCCAACACCTCAATGGGCGTCATCACCGCAGGCGGCCTGGGTGTGCTCGGCTTAGCCGGACTGGCGGTTGGCATTGGTGGCGGCGGCAGCGGCGGAGGAGGTAACGGCGGCGGCAACGCCGGTGGCACCGATCCGGGAACACCGGTCACTCCGGGGACGCCTGCCATTACCCTGAATGCTTTCGCTGGCGATAATGTACTGGATAATGCGGAAAAAACCACCGAACAGGTGCTGAGCGGCACGACCAGCAATGTCGAAGCCGGTCAGATTGTCACGGTTACGCTGGGCGGCCAGAGCTACAGCGGCAGCGTTGCCGGTGATGGCAGCTGGAGCATCACCGTGCCTGCGGATGCCTTGATAGCACTGGCTTCCGGCACCACCACGGCCACCGCAACCGTCACTAACCAGGCAGGCACCGCCGCCAGCGGCAACCTGACCTTTAACGTCGAGCCGCCCCTGACCGAGCCGGGTACGCCCGTTATCACCATCAATCAGTTTGCCGGTGATGATGTCCTCAGCAATGCGGAAAAAAGCAGCGACCAGCTGCTGAGCGGTTCCACCAGCAACGTGGAACCGGGTCAGGTTGTCACCATCACGCTGGGCGATCAGACCATCAGCGCAGTCGTGGATGCGCAGGGCAACTGGAGTGTCACGCTCTCGCCTGCGGCGCTGAATGCGCTCAATGCCGGTTCGCTTGCGATTTCTGCGGTCGTTACTAATCAGGCTGGCATCGAAGCCAGTGAAAACCGCGCGATCAGCGTCGATACGCCCGCTATTCCGGGCCCACCTGCGGTCACAGTGGATGCGTTTACCGGTGACAACCAGCTAAGTAACGCGGAGAAAACCACCGATCAGACAGTGACCGGCAGCACCAGCAGTATCGAGCCGGGTCAGGTAGTGACGGTCACGCTGGGCGGTCAGACGTACAGCGGCAGCGTAGACGCGCAGGGCAACTGGAGCGTGACGCTGCCCTTAGCGGCCCTGAGCGTCCTGGCGTCAGGTGAAACGACACTGACGGTTTCGGTCAGCAATGCGGCCGGTAACACCGTGACCGGCAGCCTGCCCATCAGCGTGGAAGCGCCGGTGACGCAACCCGGCGAACCGACCATCACCATCAATGAATTTGCCGGGGATGACATCCTCAGCAATGACGAAAAAGGCACTGCTCAGACGCTTTCTGGTACCACCACCAACGTCGAAGCGGGCCAGACGGTTACGATCACCTTCGGTGGCCAGACTTACGCTGGCATCGTGGATGGCAGTGGTAACTGGAGCGTGACTGTTCCGGCTGGTGCGCTGGGCAACCTGCCTGCGGGATCCAGCGCCATCAGTGCCACCGTCAGCAACGTCGATGGTGTGAGCGCAGGCGAAACACGGGATATCTCAGTTGAGACGCCGGTGACTGAGCCGGGCGTGCCAGCCCTGACCCTGAATGAATTTGCCAGCGATAACGACCTGAGCAACACCGAGAAAGCGTCCGATCAGCCTGTCAGCGGCACGACCACCAACGTTGAAGCCGGACAGATCGTCACCGTGACCCTCGGTGGTCAGACCTACAGCGCCAGCGTGCAGGGTGACGGCAGCTGGAGCGTCACCGTGCCATCCGCCGCGCTGAACGCACTGGCAGCTGGCACGACCACCCTGACCGCCTCGCTCAGCAATGCGGCGGGGGACACCGCGACAACCTCGCAGTCGATCACCGTCGAAGCCCCGGCGACGCAGCCGGGTGAAGCCACCGTAACCCTCAACGCCTTTGCCGGGGATGATATCCTCAGCAACAGCGAGAAAGCCAGCGACCAGCTACTGAGCGGCACCACCACCAATATCGCTGAGGGCCAGCAGGTCACTATCACCCTGAACGGGGAGATCTTTACCGCCGCGGTTGGCGCGGAAGGCAACTGGAGCGTCCTGATCCCAGCCAGCTCGCTGGCGGCGCTGGCCGCCGGTAGCGCGACCCTGAACGCGACAGTTACCGATGCGTCTGGCGCACCCGTCAGTGAAACCCGTGACTTCCTGGTGGCGTCAGCGGGCACTTCACCGAATGCCCCAACGTTAACCATCAATGCCTTCGCTGACGACAACATCCTGAGCAACGATGAGAAGCTGGAGGCGCAGGCGGTCTCCGGCAGCACCACCAACGTCGAAGCGGGCCAGATTGTGACCGTCACGCTGGGCGGAGAAAGTTACAGCGGCACGGTCAATCCCGACGGCAGCTGGAACATCGCGATTCCAGCCGATGCACTGAGCGCGCTGGCCGCAGGATCTGCCTCGCTGGTAGTGACGGCCAGCAACGCAGCGGGCACCAGCGTCAGCGACACGCTGCCGATCACCGTCGAGCCACTGGTGACTGAGCCGGGCCAGCCCACCATCACCATTAATCAGTTTGCCGGTGATGACGTTCTGAGCAACGATGAGAAAACCAGCGACCAGCTGCTGAGTGGCAGCTCCACCAACGTCGAGGCCGGTCAGCTCGTCACAGTCACGCTGGGGGACCAGACTTACAGCGCCACGGTTGGCGCGGATGGCAGCTGGAGCCTGAACGTTCCAGCCAGCGCGCTGGCGGCACTGGCGGCGGGCAATGCAACTATCGCGGCCACGGTTTCCAGTCAGGCGGGCATAACCGCCAGCGAAGATCGGGCGATTGTGGTGGATACCCCAGAAGAACCCGGTACACCCACAGTGGCTATCGCCCTGTTTGCCGGTGACGATCTGGTGGATAACAGCGAAAAAGCCCTGGATCAGACGCTCTCCGGCACCACCAGCAACGTGGAGGCGGGCCAGACGGTCACCATCACCCTGGGCGGTCAGAACTACAGCGCCACGGTTAATCCTGACGGCAGCTGGAGTACACCGATTCCGTCTGCGGCGCTCAGCGCACTGGCGGCGGGCAGTACCGCTATTGCGGTCAGCGTCACTACAGTAGCCGGTGCGTTAGCCACCGACACGCGCGATATCAACGTTGCTCCGGCGGCAGGTGAATCTGGCGTAGTCACTATCAGTGAACCGGTCAGCGTGGATGGTTTCCTCAACCAGCAGGAGCTGAACAGTGATCTGATCCTCAGCGGTTCGGCGGTAGGCGTAAATCCCGGCCAGGCGGTGCAGCTTAATTTTAACGGCAATAATTACAGCGGGGTGGTGGGCAGCAATGGCTTCTGGAGCATCACCGTTCCGGCAGCCGCGCTCACCGGTATCACTGACGGTGTGAAACAGATTTTAGTGACCGCCATCGACACCACGGGCGCGCTGCTGACCGACTCAGCCTCGCTGAACGTGGTCGCGTCTGCGCTGCCGCAAATCACGCTGAACGAGAGTGCGATCACCGGGGGTATTCTCAACCGGGCGGAGGCGGGCTCCGACCTGCTGATGACCGGCAGCACCGGCAAAGCCGTGGAGGGCCAGCGGGTTGAGGTCGAACTCAACGGCAAAACCTACAGCACCACGGTCAATGCCGACGGCAGCTGGAGCCTGCCGCTGCCGGCCAGCGATCTCGCTTTACTGGCGCAGGGCGCTAACAGCCTGATCATTACCGCAATTGACGAGGCGGGTAACCGCGCGGACCAGACGGTGAACTTCAGCGTCGACACGCTGCCACCGACGCTGATTGTGGCTGAGGTCGCAGGTGGCGATAGCATTCTCAACAGCAGTGAAGTGGCGGCGGGTGTGCCGGTCAGTGGTTCAGGTGCATTGCCGGGCGAGCGGGTTTCTGTTTCGCTGAACAACCAGAGTTACAGCGCCACCGTCGATGAGCAGGGCAACTGGACGATTGATCTGCCGCCAGCAGCACTGCAGGCCTTGTCTGATGGCAGCAGCTATGCGCTGACCGTCACGCTGACCGACGCCAGCGGGAACATCGCCACCCAGACGCAGACGCTGTTAGTCAACACGCAGCGCCCGGTTGCGGCCGTGACCGCACCGGGCGGTGATGGGGTTCTGACCAACAACGAACTGACTCAGCCGCTGCTGATCAGCGGCACCGGCACCACGGGCGACACTGTGACGGTAGAGTTAAACGGCAAGCCTTATACCGCCATTGTTGATGAAAACGGAGAATGGGTTGCTTCCGTTCCGGTTGCCGATCTGGGCTCGCTGACCAATCAGACCTATCCGGTAACGGTCACCGTGACCGATCCGGCCGGTAACAGCAGCACGCAGGATACGTCTTTGCAGGTTGCTATAGCGTTACCGGCTCTGACGCTGAACGATCTGAGCGATGATGGTGCAATTAACAACAGCGATGCGCAGCAGCCGCTGACCGTCAGCGGCACTGGCGACGAAGGTGACATTATTCGCGTCACGCTGAATGGCGTATCTTACAGCGCCGGGGTGGGACCGGATGGCAACTGGAGCGTCAATATTCCTGCTTCTGATCTGGCGAATGTACCTAATGGCACCCAGACCGTAACGGTGGTGGCGACTGATGCCGATGGCAACACCACAGAGACCGTCAGTTCATTGATTTTCGCCACCACGCCGCCGCTGCTGGACGTCTCCCCGCCGGGCAGCGATGGTTATATCAATATTGCGGAGCACACCCAGAATCTCATTCTCGACGGGCGCGGCGGTGCGCAGGGCGATAGCGTCACGGTGACGTTCAATAATGAAACCTACACCGCCACCGTGGATACCAGCGGCGCGTGGAGCGTGACGGTGCCCGCCGCGATCGTCAGCCAGCTGGGCGACGCGATCTATCCGATCAACGTGGCGATCAGCGATGCGTATGGCAACACCACCTCGCAATTGACCAGCGTCACCGTGCTGGCGGCCACGCCACCCGCACTGACCATTAATCCGGTGACCTCCGACAACCAGGTCGACAGCGCGGAACAGCTCACCGACATTGTGGTCACCGGTAATGTCACCGGCGTACCGGCCGGTTCGCCGGTATTACTGACCCTTAACGGGCAGTCTTACGACGGCGAGGTGCTGACGAACGGCAACTGGCGTGTGACGCTGCCCGCCGGATCGCTGGGTGGCGCAGGAAATAAAACCTTTACCGTGGCGATTACCGACGCGGCGGGTAACCCGGCACTGCCTGCTGAAGGGCAGTTCAGCGTGGTTACCTCACCCGTACCCTCGCTGTCGGTTGCCCCGATCAGTGACGATAATGCACTTAATGTGCTGGAGGCGCAGAGCGATCTCACCATGAGTGGCGGTTCTGCGAACCTGCCCGCTAACAGCCCGATTAGCGTGACGCTGGAACCCAACGGCACTGCCTACACCACCACAACCGATGAAAACGGCAGCTGGACCCTGACCGTGCCCGCTGCCGACCTGGCGAACCTGCCCCAGGGCACCACCACGGTTACCGTCTCCTCGGGTGATGTGCAGATCAATCAGCCGCTGCTGGTGGCGACCACGCCGCTGGCCGCTCCCCAAATCAACACGCCATTCACTGACGGCATCCTCAACACCGATGAAGCCAGCGTGGCGCAGACGCTGACCGGTACAGTTCTGCCTGGCCAGGCCGTCAGTGTGACCCTGGGCGGCACCAGTTATCCGGCTACGGTCGACGCTAATGGTCAATGGAGTGTCACACTGCCACCGGCTGCACTCCAGGCTCTGGCGCAGGGCAGTAATCCGATGACGGTGACGGTGAGGGATGAAGCAGGTAACAGTGCCACCCTCAGCGAACCGCTGACTGTTGATACCGGCATACCGGCGCTGACCGTTAACCCGATTGCCACCGATAACATGATTAATGCGGCTGAAACGGCCACGGATCTGATTCTGAGCGGCACCGCTGCGCCGGGCAGTAGCGTCAGCCTTGCGCTGAATAATCAGACCTACAACGCGGTGGTTGCCGCCGATGGCAGCTGGACCGCTACCGTGCCTGCGGCCAGTCTGCAACAGCTGACTGATGGACGTTACGATTTGAACGTGACCGTCACGACTGTGGGTGGCAATGTGGTCACCACACCATTCCCGGTTACCGTGGATACCACGCCACCCGACTTCAGCTTTGTTACGCCTGCTGGCGATGGCGTGCTGAACATCGCCGAACAGGCCAACGGCTTCAGTTTCAGCGGTGCAGGCACTGAAGGGGATCGCGTTAGTGTGACGCTGAATGGCGTGACGTACACGGGTACCGTTAATAGTGAAAACAACTGGGCGCTGACCGTACCGCCAGCGGCACTTGCCGGTCTGACCAATGGCAGCACCTATCCGGTGGTAGTCACCGTCACCGATGAGGCAGGGAACAGCAGCAGCCAGGACAGTGCGCTGACCATTGCCACCACGCCGCCTCCGCTGGTGGTCGCGCCGGTCAGCGGGGATAACGCGCTGAACGTCGGCGAACTGGCGCAGCCGCTGGTTATCAGTGGCAGCGGCCAGAACGGCGATATTGTTACGGTCCAGCTTAACAACCAGCCCTACAGCACCACCGTCGGCGTGAATGGTCAGTGGGCGCTGCAGATCGCCCCGGAAGCGCTGGCGGCACTGCCTTCAGGCACTAATCTGGTCACGGTCACGGAAACCAGTGCGAACGGCAATCAGACCAGCCAGGTGGTGGATCTGAATGTAGCCACCTCGCCTGACGATCTGCCTGTACTGATCCTCGACAGCAGCACCTTTGCCGGGGACGGCATTGTTACGGCAGCTGAGCAGCTGCAGCCGATTACGGTGCGTGGCAGCAGCAACAATGTCGAAGCGGGCCAGCAGGTGATCATCTCCCTGAGCGGCACGGAATACAGCGGTGTGGTCGCGGCCAGCGGTAGCTGGAGCATTATTCTGCCTGCGGGCGCCCTGGCTGAACTGGGAGAGGGCAATCAGACGCTCAACGTCAGCGTGATTAACGTTGTGGGTAATACGGCCATCAGCCCGGTTAACTTCAGCGTGGATAACACCCTGCCGTCGGTTGCGCTGGCACCGATCAGCGACGACAACTACCTGAATGCACAGGAAGTGAATGGGGCCATCGTCGTCAGCGGCAGTACCAGTGGTCTGCCTGACGGCAGCATTGTCACCGTCGTGGCGAATGGGACGCCGGTCAGTGCCACCGTGGCGGCAGATGGAAGCTGGAGCCTGACCTTACCGGCAGGCACGTTTACCGGGGCAGCAGACGGCCCGCAGACCCTCACCGCCACCGCCAGCGACGCAAACGGGGTACAGCTTGCGACCGGTGACACCACTCTGACGGTCGTTGCAAGCACGCTGCCTGTGGCGACCCCAGGCGTCGCCTTTGAAGATGGCATTCTTAATGGCGAGGAAGCGGCTGCGGGTAGCGTGATCACCGGCAGCACCGGCGTAACCGGTGACGGCCAGACGGTTGTCGTGACGCTGGGTGGTAACAACTACAGCGGCACGGTCGATGCACAGGGCAACTGGCAGGTTGCGGTTCCGGCCAATGTTCTGGCAGCGCTGCCACAGGGCAATGCATCTTACACCGTGCTCGTGAGTGATGTGGCGGGCAACACCAGCCAGGCGAATGGCAACGTCGTGGTGGATACTGCGCCTCCGGTGCTGAACTTCATCACACCATCCGATGGCATTATCAGCGCTGCTGAGAGCCAGCAGCCTCTGACACTGGCTGGTAGCAGCGAAGCGAATGCGCTGATTGTTGCCAGCTTCAACGGCACGACGCTGAGCACCAGCGCCGACGTCAACGGCACCTGGTCGCTGGAACTGCCTGCCACGGTTTACACCGGGCTGGGCAACGGCAGCTATCCACTGACCGTGACCGCCAGCGATGCGGCAGGTAACGCCACCACTACCAGCCGCGATCTGGCGCTGAAAGTGGATCCAGGCACGCTGCCAACCCTGACGCTGGATGCCTTTGCCGGTAACAACGTGGTCGATGGCGCGGAACGCCTCACCGATCAACGTCTCTCCGGCACGACCACTAACGTCGAGGCGGGCCAGCTCGTCACTGTAACCCTTGATGGCACAGTCTATAGCGCCGCCGTGCAGGCGAGCGGGGCATGGAGCCTGACCGTACCAGCCGGTGCGCTGGCGGCCATTAATGATGGTAGCGCCAGCTTTACCGTGGCGGTCAGCGACGTGGCGGGCAACACCACCACCAGTAACCTTAACGTTGAGGTCAACAGCACGGCCTCTGGCCTGGCGATGGATGCCATCAGCCAGGACAACTACCTGAATGCACAGGAACTGGGCCAGGCGTTAATCGTCACCGGCACCTCGGTGAATGTGCCTGAGGGCAGTACGGTTACGCTGCTGTTTAACACTATCAGCTATACCGCCCAGGTCTCGGCCACGGGCCGCTGGAGTGCGATCGTTCCGGCTGAGGCACTGACGGCGCTCGCCGATGGGCCTTACACCGTAACCGTCACCGCCACGGACAGCGGCGGGGCGACACTGAGCAGCGAGGCGACGCTCAGTGTGCTGGCGACCAGTCTGCCCGAGCCGCAGATTGTCTCTGCCTTCGGCGATGGTCTGCTCAACAGTAGCGAGATCACCTCGGCACAAACCCTGAGCGGTACCACCGGCGTGACCGGTGATGGCCAGACGGTGAGCGTGGTACTTAACGGCGCCACTTACAATGGCACGGTCGACAGCAACGGCAACTGGCAGATCAGCCTGCCTGCCACGGTGCTGTCCACCCTGCCGGAAGCTGTCCTGAACTATACCGTTACGGTGCAGGATGCGGCGGGTAACACCGGTAGCATCCCAGGCAGCGTCACGGTGGATCTGACACCGCCGGCCCTGACCCTGAACACGGTCGCGGGTGATGACAGCGTTAATATCGCCGAAAGCTTCGCACCGATTGTGCTCAGTGGCAGCAGCACTGCCGAAGCAGGGCAACAGGTCACCCTCAGCCTCAACAATCAAATCTGGACCACTACCGTTACTCAGGATGGGGACTGGAGCCTGACGCTGCCTGCGGGTTCGCTGGCAGGAATTCCAGCCGGCGCCTATATCCTGACTGTGACGGTCAGCGATGCGGCGGGCAATCCGGTCACCGAAACGCGTGAAATTACCGTATCGACAGCGGCATTGGCTGTCAGCATTGACACACCGTTTGGCGATGGCTATCTGAACCTGACAGAACAGGGTGTTGGTCAGACGCTGACCGGCAGCACCGGTGTGGCAGGGGACGGCCAGACCGTCACCGTGACGCTGGGCGGAAATGATTACACTGCCACTGTGGATGCGCAGGGCAACTGGACGCTGAACTTAACCCCGGCACAGGTGCAGACGCTGGGCGAGGGGATTAATACCCTGGTCGTCAATGCCAGTGATGCGGCCGGTAACACGGGCTCGCTGACCAGCGCCGTCACGGTTGATCTCACCGCGCCAGTGCTCAGCGTCAACCCCATCGGTGGCGACAACATCATCAATTCCCTGGAGGTGCTGGAAGCGGTCGCCATCAGTGGTACGGCAACGGTGTCGGATGCTGGCCAGACAGTGACAGTGAGTTTCCAGAATGTCGATTACACCAGCCTGGTGCTTTCTGACGGCACCTGGCAGGTAACGTTGCCTGCCAGCGTCGTGCAGGGGCTGCCGGATAACACCTACCCGGTTACAGTCTCCATGACCGATGCAGCGGGCAACCCGGCTGTTGCTGTTCAGACCACACTGACGCGTGATGCTGATAGCCTGAACCTGCCGACCCTGACCCTCGGGACACTCAGTGGCGATAACTTCCTTAACCAGGCAGATTCACAGCAGGATCTGAGCATCGGCGGCACCAGTACGAATCTGTCAGGTCAGCTGGTGACCGTGACGCTGAACGACGTTCAGTACAGTGGCACGGTGGCAGCCAACGGCAGCTGGACGGTGACTGTTCCGGCCGCCGCGCTGGGTAATCTGCCGGATGGCGATCAACTGGTGCAGGTGGTGGCAACGGATACGTCTGGCAATCCGGCCAGCAGCAGCGCCAGCCTGGTCGTGCTGGCCAGCGCGCAGGTTCAGCCAACGCTGAGCATGAACGTGGTGGCCGGCGATGATGTGATTAATATCATTGAGGCCACTGCCGATGTTGTCGTTAGCGGCAGCAGCACCCAACTGGCCGAAGGTACGGTGGTGACGGTGACATTCAGTACGGATTACGCCACCACGACCACACTCGACGCTAACGGCAACTGGACGGTGACGGTGCCGTCGACGGTCTTTACCGACGTGGCGCCAGGCAGCACCCAGACCTTTACCGTGACGGCCACGGATGTCGCGGGTAATCCGGCAACCGCCACTCAGGAGGTGAGTTTCAGTACGACACCGCCTGTGCTGACGGATATCACGGTCAGCGCGGGTGACACCCTTAACGTGGCGGAGTCGCTGGAGGATCTCACCGTCACCGGCACCACCACGGGCGCATTGCCAGTGACGGTGACGCTGAATAATGTTAATTACACCACCACGGCAGATGCTGACGGAAACTGGACGCTCACCATTCCGACGGCAGACGTGCAGCAGCTGGCGGATGGCCCTAACGCGATCACCGTTTCGGTCACCGATGCAGCCGGCAATATCATCACAGATACTGCCACCTCGCTGGATGTGGCGTTTAATACCCTGCCAGCGCTGACTCTGGATACGCCATTTGGCGATACGCTGCTCAATCTGGCAGAGACCGCAGGCCCGATAACGCTGAGTGGTGACAGTACTAATCTGCCGGAAGGCAGTGTGGTGAACATCGCTGTCGGCGGGCTGACTTTCAGCACCACGACGGATGCCAGCGGCAACTGGGCGCTGAACCTGGCACCGGGTGCGCTAACGACCCTGGACGATGGGCTGACCCAGGTGGTGGTCACCGCCGCAGATGCTGCCGGTAATCCGGCGCAGGCCACCGCAGGCGTTGAGATCCTGCAGACCCCACCGGTCTCAGCTGACTTCGCTGTCACGCAGTTCGGCGATAACGTCATTAACATCACCGAAGCCGCTTCGGTTCAGCTGGTGACCGGCACCTCCACCGTCGTGGCGGGCCAGACCCTGAGCGTCGCGGTGGGCGATGACAATATCCCGTTGTCAGTCACGGTCGATCCCAGTGGCAACTGGACGGCAAGCCTGACCCCCGCGGTGATTGCCAGTCTGGGGGCCGGGGAACAGACCCTGACGCTCACGACCACGGATCGGGCCGGTAACAGCATCGAAGCGACCCAGACGTTTGTCGCGGCGATTACGCCGATTGCTTTACCGACGCTGGATACGCCATTTACGGATGGCCGTCTTAACGCGGCGGAAGCGGCAGTGAACGGTACGCTGACCGGTGCAGTCAACAGTGATGATCCGGCCGCGGTTGCGGTGACCGTTAATGGCACCATCTATACCGCGACGCTCACGAATGGTGGGGCAAACTGGTCACTGGAATTGCCGCCTGCCGTATTGCAGTCACTGCCGGACGGCAATCTGCCGATTAATGTGACTGTCACCGACGTGAACGGCAACACCGGCACGACCAGCGGCGCCCTGCTGGTGGCGGTGAACACGCTGCCGGATGTCACCCTGAATCTGCCGTTTGGTGACGGTGCACTGAACGCCACTGAGGCGGGAACTGAACAGATCCTCACTGGCAACACCGGCATTACCGGTGCCGGACAGACGGTCTCAGTGCTGATCTCCGGCTTTAACAACGGCCAGCCGCTGGCCGCCACGGTGCAGACCGATGGCAGCTGGTCTCTGGCCCTGTCGCCAGCCCAGTTAGCCACTTTCACCAGCGGTACCCACACGATTACCGTCACGGCTGCCGATATCGCGGGTAACAGCGACGCGACGGCGCTGAGCGTGGTCACCGAAGTGGCCGTGCCGTTGCCAACCTTTAACCCTGGCGCGTTTGGCGGCGACAACCAGCTGAACATCAGTGAAGCCGCAGCAGGCGTGACCCTGACGGGCACCACCGGCAGCGTGGGAGCGAACCAGGCGGTCAGCATCACCGTAGAGGTTAACGGCAGCCTCTATTCTGGCTCGGTGGATGGCAACGGAAACTGGACCGTAAACATTCCACCGGATGCCCTGAGTTCGCTAAGCAGCGGCGATCAGACTCTGACGGTTAACGTGGTGGATGCGGCGGGCAACAGCGCGTCGGCACAGCTGCCATTCACGGCGGATCTCACCGCGCCGTTGCCAGCGTTCAATCCGGAATTCCTGGGCGGCTATGTAAATAGCGGCGATGTTGATGCAGGCATTACGCTGAGCGGCACCACTGGTGAAGCGGGTGCGAATCAGTCGGTGCAGCTTACGCTGGGCGGCACGGCTTACTCTGCAACCGTGGATGCCAATGGCAACTGGACAGTGCCACTGACAACCGCGCAACTTTCAGCGCTGCCGGATGCCACCTATCCGGTCACTGTTACGGTCACCGATGCAGCGGGCAACAGCACCACAATTAACAGTTCGCTGGTGCTCGACAAAACCCCACCGGTACTGAATGCAGCAGCCTTCGCCGGGGACAACGCACTGAACTACGCCGAGAGCATTCAGCCGCAGATCCTCAGCGGCACCGCGACAGGCGCAGAGACGGGCGCCGTCGTCACGGTTTCGCTGAATACCACGACCCTCGGCACCGCCGTCGTTGACGGTAACGGCAACTGGAGCATGACGCTGACGCCAGAGCAGATGGCCACCTTTACGGCATCAACCACGCTGACGCTGGCAGTGACCGATCTGGCCGGCAATACCGCAACCGCGCCGGTCGCGCTGACGGTGGATCTGACGCCACCGCCAGGCCCGCTGGTGACGCTGGGCACCGTCTCGGGCGACAACATCATCAGCACCCAGGATGTTGCGGGTGGGGTGGTGGTAAGGGGTACCTCTGCTAACCTCGGCGCGAACGGGTCAGTGGAGGTGGTGATCAAGGGTGTGACCTATGCCACCACGCTGGATGCGTCGGGCAACTGGTCGACCGGGACGCTGCCGGTCGGCGCCTTTGGCAACGCGGACGGCAGCGTCGGCATAACAGTGACGGCCACTGATGGCACGACGCCGGTGACTACCAGCGGCAACGTCCTGATTGACCTCACGCCACCCACGTTGTCGATCAATACCTTTGCGGGTGATAACCAGGTTAATGGCAATGAAAGCATCATCAGCCAGGCGATTACCGGCACCGCCGATGTCGCTGAGGCAGGCCGCACGGTCGTTGTGACCTTGAATAGTCAGACCTACAGCGCCGTGGTGCAGAGCAACGGCACCTGGTCCACAACCGTTCCTGCCAGCGCGATGCAGGCACTGCCCGATGGCAGTGCACCAGTAATTACCGCGCAGCTGACGGATGCCGCCGGGAACGTGGGAACGGCTACTCAGACAGTAACCGTAGACACCATCGCGCCACTGGTCGAAGTTGACGCATTCCTTGGCGACAACCTGATCAACGCTGCTGATCTGGCCATCAGTCAGGTGCTGACCGGCAGCGCACAGGGCGCAGAAGGCCAGACCATCGGCCTCTACCTGGGTGATGCCTCGCCGATTGCCACCGCGACGGTGGGAGCTGACGGACGCTGGAGCATCGATCTGGCGCCGAACGTCCTGTCGAGCCTCACTGACGGTGCGCTGGTGTTTGGCGTGCGGGTGAATGACCTTGCAGGCAACCAGACTGACGCCACGCTGACGGTCAATAAAGTGGTCAACAGTGCGCTGACGCTGGTAGTCGATTCTGTGTTCGGCGACGGTACGCTCAGCGCGCTGGATACCACCGTCGCGCAGACGATCTCCGGAACCGCACTCTCCGCGGGCGTCGGTGCAACAGTTTCAGTGGTACTGGGCGGGACCACGCTCTCTGCCTCAGTGGGTCAGGATGGTAAATGGGCCATCGTGGTGCCACCCGCGGTGCTGGGTCTGGTCCCCGACGGCCAGCTGGCGTTTAACGTCACCCTGACGGATGCGGCAGGCAACACCCGCACGGTGGGTGAAACCGCTACGGCGATTGTCGATGCGGTGCCGGTGGTTGGCCCGCTCACCGGCTTGTTTGGCGGCGATAACCTGCTGAACGTTGCGGAAGCGGCAGCCGGACAACTGGTCGGGGGCGTGATCAGCAATGCAGCTGCAGGTTCACAGGTGACAGTGACCTTTGGCAGCAAGACGTACAGTACAACGGTACAGGCGGGTGGCGTGTGGAACGTTAGCCTGCCAGGCAGCGATCTCACCTCACTGCTGGATGGTAATCTGACGCTGGGCGTCAGCGTCAGGGATGCAGCGGGTAACGTCGCTTCCAATAGTGCGTCAATCGGCATCTTTACCCAGACGCCATCCATCTCGCTGACTTCACTGTTTGGCGATGGCGTGCTGAATCTGGCTGATATCGCTACCGGACAGGCGATCAGCGGCGTGGTGAACAACATTGCACAGGACAGTGTGGTCACCCTCTCGGTGGGCAACAGCAAGGTGACCGCGACAGTGGGTGCAGGCGGGGCGTTCAGCGCCACGGTGACGCCGGATATTCTGGGCACCCTGGCGCAGGGCAACGTGACGGTGAGCGCCTCGGTAACGGATGCGGCGGGTAATACCGCCAGCACCAGCGCCGGTGTCCGCGTCGACACGCTGCTGCCGACCCTCACGGTGAATCCGCTGTTCGGCGACGGTCTGCTTAACGTGGCGGATGCGCTGGTGACGCAGGTCATTAGCGGCGTCGTGGGCGGTGCCGAAGCGGGGTCGCGCGTGGTGGTGTCGGTGGGTGCACAGCAGTTAGTGACGGCGACCGATGCGAATGGCAACTTTAACGTCTCGCTGACGCCAGCCCTGCTGCAGGGGATTGCCGATGGCAACCTGACGGTGGGTGTCAGCGTCACCGACAGCGCCGGTAACACGACCAGCACCACCGCCGGGGCGCTGGTGGGTATTCACAATCTGCCAAAAGTGACGCTTAATCCGCTGTTTGGTGACGGTGTGCTTAACCTGGCGGAATCGCTGGTTACGCAGACCATCAGCGGCACCGTCTCCGGTCTGGCCGCGGGCAGCAGCGTCAGGCTGGCGATTGGCAATACCAACGTCAGTGCGCAGGTCAATCCCGATGGCTCCTTCTCAACCACCGTCTCCCCAGCCGTGCTCTCGACGCTGCTGAGCGGTAACTTCACCGTTAGCGCGGCGGTCACAGACCCGGTCGGTAACGTCAGCAGCACCAGCGCGGGCGTATCACTGGGGCTGATCCCGCCAACCCTGACAGTGAATACGGTGTTTGGCGACGGCATTCTGAGCGCCTTTGATCTGGCCTCAAACCAGACCCTGAGCGGCACCTCCAGCCTGTCCACGGGGTCTGCCGTCAGCGCGACGCTGAATGGCCAGACCTACACCACCAAAGTGGTAAGTGGCGGCAACTGGAGCATCAGCGTGCCAAAAGCGGATCTTGCCGCGATAACTGACGGCACGAAAACCGTGGCGGTTACCGGCACCGATACTTACGGTAATACGGTGAACAGCAGCGGCACGCTGAGTGTCATCAGTCAGTCGACGCCTGTCGTCGCCATTACTTCGCTGTTTGGCGATAACGCCCTGAGTGCGGTGGATGTGAAAAGCGCACAGACCATCAGCGGTACTGCCAGCAACGCCGAGGGATCGGTGGTGCGGGTGGCGTTGGGCGGTCAGACTTACAGCACTACCGTGAGCAGCAACGGTAACTGGAGTCTCTCTGTTCCGGCGGCTAACCTTGCCGCCATTGCGGATGGACTGCAGACTGTCACCGCCAGCGTCATCAACGGTGCAGGTACCAGCGGCTCCACCTCGGCGTCACTGGGTGTAGTGAGTCACACCACGCCGACGGTCAGCGTTAACAGCTTCTTCGGTGGGGATGGTTATCTCAATATCTCAGAAGCCAATGCGCCTGAGACCATTAGAGGAACCAGCACTAACGCGGCGGGCGGCACAGTAACGGTGAACGTGTCGGGCAACATCCTTACCACTACCATCGGTGCGAACGGCGCATGGAGTCTCAGCGTGCCGTCAGCGACGCTGAAAGGGATCCCGGATGGCAGCCATCCGTTAACCGTAACGGTGGCGGACATCGGTGGCAACACCGCGACCAGCACCAGCAGCTTTACCGCGCTGTCGCATAGTCAGCCGCTGGTAGGCGTCGATCCGGTGCTTAGCATCGTCGGTTCTTTGTTTGCCGGTCTGGTAGTGCAGGGCGGATCGCTGAATGCTGCACAGGGATCGAAAGTCAGCGTCACGCTGCTGCTGGCCAACGGTAACAATGGACCGACGCTGAATACCACGACCGATGCGCTGGGGCGTTATGCGGTTAACTTCACACCGTCACTGCTGTCGGTGGGGGGCCTGCTGCTGTCGCTGGGGACGCTGGCAAAAGTCTCGATCACCGATGTAGCCGGTAACAGTTACACCACCACAAACACGCTGTTGTTGGGTGCGGTACTTCCGGTCACGCTGGCGGCATCCGAGTCACTTGCGTTGTTCTCAGTGGCGGATGACAGCGTCACAGTCGCCAGTGCCAGCGCCGGGACGCAGCACACCAGCAGCACCAGCACCGACGATAACAGCGCCCATGTAGCCGTGGCCTCGACGCTGATTACCGAAGCGGATACCGTAACGCCGGTCAGCAGCAGAGAAACTGCGGTGGCTGATAACGCCGCAGTGTCGGCACCCCCGGCAGAGGAGTCTGGCTACACCATCGGCGGCGTCGTGATTACGCTGGCCGATGGCACCAAAGCAGAGGGCGCCATGGTCACTGGCAGCAGCGGCGCAGATACCGTGACG
Organism: Candidatus Pantoea rara; assembly: GCF_051136265.1. Classification (NCBI taxonomy): domain Bacteria; kingdom Pseudomonadati; phylum Pseudomonadota; class Gammaproteobacteria; order Enterobacterales; family Erwiniaceae; genus Pantoea; species Candidatus Pantoea rara. The sequence goes on from NZ_CP194942.1 coordinate 1,346,686, forward strand.
GTCAGTGACCTTAACTTTACGCATATTGATGGCGGCGCAGGCACCGATACACTGGTGCTTAACGGGGAGCATCTCAACCTGGATCTCACCACGCTGGGCCTGAAAGTCGAACACATTGAAGTGCTCGATTTGGGTAAAACCGGCACCAACTCCGTGAAGCTCAATCTCAATGAAGCACTCAGTATTACGGATAAACAGAGTGATGATTTGATGATCAAAGGCGCGGAGGGCAGCCAGGTGACGCTGGCGAACAGCAACGGCGGTATCTGGGAAGTGGCCGGTGAGCGCACGGTAGAAGGAAGAGTGTTTGAGATCTACCACAACTCGGCGCTGACCAGCGAAAACACCCTGGGCGATGTGCTGGTGCAGCAGAACCTGCAGGTGCATGTTGTGTAGCCACGATAACCGCCGTCAGGTTGATCTGAGAAGCGGATGCGAAAGCACCCGCTTTTTTTTGTTCATGTCACGTGATAAGTGCATTTTCCAGATTATCGCCACTATTCATTAGCAGGATGAAAGATTAGGGTAGGCGCAGCAAACGGCGTCACGCCGTAATACACGATTCTGGCTCCATTTGGCGCTTTTACTGGCGTCTTCTTTCTTCATCCTTGTTACCTGCGGGTAATCAGTTCCGACCAGCGGAAACGGGCAGCATTGGCTGACCCATTATCACGTCGTCAGACTTCACGATCGGTTTATCCGAAGATTTTAGTCTGCGTTTCTGTTCTGAACTGAGGTTACCTATGTCAACACGCGATACGCTTCGTCCCATCCGGCTTGAATCCATTTTCCAGACGGCAGTGAGCGACTTTGCCGTAACCGACAGCGCGCTGCCCGCCATTGCGCCTGTCGCCACGGAGAGCCTGAGCCTGCCGATCACCACATTCTCCACCGAAACAGTGCATAGCAGCCCGCTCAACTACAGCGCCCTGGCCGTCAGCGCAGCGGCGAGTACACCACCCGCTGCACTACAGCCTTACGAACCGCTTGCCATGGACGGAATCATTGCCGGCTGGGAAGCGCAGCAGCCAATCCATCTGCGCGGTCATGCTGAAGGCGAAGCGGGTTCTACCGTCACGCTGGCCTTCAATGACCAGAGCTGGCAAAGCACGGTTAATCAGTGGGGCTACTGGAACGCTTCCATGCCCGCTGACGCGCTAAAGGGCGTGCCAGATGGCAATCACAGCCTGGTGCTGACCATTACCGATAAAGCCGGACAAAGCACCGCAACCACCGTTGATTTTGGTCTTTATGTCGATCGCACCATCAAACCGATCCTGACGGTGGACACGATCAGTGGTGATAACGCGGTGAATATCGCCGAGAGCATTTATGGTGTCGAGATCAGCGGCAGCGCAACGCATTTGCCGGTGGGGACGGAGCTGCTGCTGACCCTGGGCGACCGAACGACCACCGCCAGCATGGGCAGCGATGGCAAGTGGTATGGCACTTTTCATGAGAGTGATATGCAGGCACTCAAGGATGGCGTTTACAGCCTGAAAGTCACGGCAACCGATCCCAATGGAAATACCGCCACTGAATATCATGATCTGACGTTGATCACCCACCTGAGCAGCCTGCCAATCATCGCCTTCGATAAGGTTACGGCGGATGATGTGATTAACCTGGCAGAAACCCGGCAGGATCTGTTGCTCAGCGGCACGCTTTCTACCGTTATGCCAGGTCATCGGTTGGTGATAACCGGGGCCAATGAGAAAGATTATGCCGCCACGCTGGACGAGGGTGGACACTGGCAGGTGGTTATTCCGGCAACGGACGTACACGCTTTTATTAACATGGGTGAAATCCGCGCCTGGTCGATCGACGGGGCGAATAACTACACGGATGCCACGCATGAACTGAATATCAAAACCGGCTTTATCCCGATCTACACCGAAATGAATATCGGTGGTGATATGACACTCAATTATCAGGAGGCGCAGCACGATCTGAGTTTCTACGTTGAGGGGGCCAATACCGTAGAGATCAATGGTAAAACCTACCAGCCCGACGCCAAAGGCATGGTGACGCTCACCTCCAGCGAGCTGCTGGCGCTGCCGGATGGTCCGGTTTCCGCCACGTTTCATCGCTGGGATCAGTATGGCAACAGCGACAGCGAAACCTATGATGAATTCTTTACTGTCGCTGTGCATCAGCGGCCAACGCTGACTCTGGACACCCCCTTTGGCGATAACGTTATTGATGCTGCCGATGTGAACAGCTGGCATCTGATTCAGGGTACCTCCAGCCATCTGCAACCGGGCAGCCTGGTCGAGTTAACGCTGGGTGATCAACACTATAGCGCCAGTGTAAAAGCGGATGGTGGCTGGGCGCTGACCATTCTGGCCGGGCAGCTGGCTCCGCTGGACGACGGGGAATACCCGATGACGGTCAGTGGCAAAGACAGCGCCGGTAATGTGGCCACAGCCAGCCAGACGGTGCAGGTGTCATCACATACCGAAACCGCCAGCCTGATGGAGGGTCAGACGGTGGATCAACTGCTTGAAACGGTCAGTCTGACCCAGCAGGCAGAGACCGCGCACGTGGCGCAGGCTTCCACTGCTGCTGTTCCACAGGAGAGCCATCTCTTCTCTGATGTGTCTTACACCCTTGCCGATCACCTGCTGCTGCATCCTGCGGCACAGCCAATAGTCTGACGCTAAAACATTAGTGAAATCACTCCTTTCCGGACGGGTCTGTTAAGTCTGTCTGGATTGGCGTGAAAGTATCTGGTGGTTACTTTTCAATCGGTCGGTAGAAATATCAGATATTTCATCTGCTTTAAGCAGGAATAAGTAACGGATATGATCTAATAATGTTAAGGGCGGTTTATCGTCTGGCTGGCTAACCATAAATAAAATAATGCAATAAATCTGTAAGGCCCTTAGTGACGCACCTTTTTGCATGCTTTGTTCACCGGGAAAAAACCATGAAGATAAGACCCCCTGTTGGTAGAGATAATGAACAAAGCACGATTAACTTTTTTGTTGTGCGCCCTGAGTGGCGTGGCAGTGCATGCGGCCTGTGCCGCACCGTTACCTAAAGCCGAATTTAACTGGCGCGCCGCGCCCAGCGAAGAGCAGATTGCCAGTTTAACGCTGCGCGACGCCATTCTCCGGGCCTTCGCCCGTAATCCGAAAATCTCAGAATCCGCGGCACAGATCCATGTCGGTCAGGGCGATCTTGATGCCGCCCGCAGCGCCTGGTATCCGCAAATCTCACTACAGGGTGCGGCGGGCCGCTCCCATCAGACCGACTCCGCCGGGAGCCTCAGCAACAATGGCTCCGGTGGCATCACGCTCAGTCAGCTGCTTTACGACTTTGGTCGCACCGGCAGCGCCATCGATGAGCAGCATGCGCTGTCAGATGCTTATCGTTACAGCCTGTTCGACGCCATGACCACCGTGGCGGAAGATACGCTGCAGGCCTACCTCGAAGTCAAACGTTACCAGGCGCTGGCAGAAACGGCGCACACCAATATCGCCTCGCTGCAGCGGGTGCGGGATATCGCGAAACTGCGCGCCGATGCGGGGCTCAATTCCCAGTCAGACGTGCTGCAGGCGGAAACCCGCATTGCCGCAATGCAGGCCACGCTGGAGCAATATCGTGCCCAGCACCGTTCCGCCACCGCGCAACTGACCGTGCTGACCGGCGTGGTCCCCGCCACGCTGCCTGAACTGCCACAGGCGCTGCTGAAACAGCAGATCACCCTCGACAAAATCGCCTATGAAAGCAGCGCGGCGGTGCGTAGCGCGCAGTCGAAACAGGAGGCCGCCCGGGAACGGGTGCGCCAGGCAGAGTCCGGTCACTGGCCGACGATTAAAGTCCAGGCAGGCCGGACCCGCTATGAAAACGATCGTCAATCTTACTGGGATGATGAAGTGCAGCTGCAGGTAGAAGCGCCGCTTTACCAGGGCGGCCTGGTGAATGCGAAAACTCAGTCAGCGGAGGGCGATCGTGAAGCGGCGCAGGCCGCGATTCAGCAGGCCAAGCTCGCCATCAATCAAAATGCCTCTACCGCCTATGCCGACATGATTGGCGCGCAGCAACGGCAGGCGGCCGGGGAAGTGCAGCTGGCCAGCGCCGACCATACCCGTAATGTCTACGCCGATGAATATCGCCTGAGCAAGCGCAGCCTGAACGATCTGCTTAGCGTTGAACAGGATGTGTTTCAGGCTGACAGCTCACGTATCACCGCGCTCTACGATGGCTGGGATGCCACCGTGCGTTATGCCGCCGCGGTAGACAATCTGCTCGATATCATGGGTATCGATCGCCAGCAAAGCAGCGGCGATCTCCTTCCTTCGCTGCAATAGCGATAAGGCATAAATAATGAGTACTTCAACCCTGAATACCGATAACTGGATTGCCGCCATGCTGCGTGTCGCCGCGCGATTCGGTAAACCTGCCGATGGCAAAACCCTGCGTCAGCAGATGCGCTGGTTTGAACATCTGCCGGTGTCACAGCAGCTGGAGCGGCTCTCCGGGCTGCTGGGACTGCATCTGACCATGGTGCCGCAGAACAAACTGCGCTGGCGTCAGGAGATCACCCCGGTGGTGCTGGTGCTGGAAAATGCCAGCGTGGCGGTGCTGGAGAATATCGATTCGGACGGCAGCGCGCGTTACTGGCTCAGTGAAGGCGGCGATGTGGTGCGTGAAAGCGCCTTATCGGACTTGCTGACCCGCGCTCAGGGCGATGTCGGTGTGATAGGGGTAGCGGCGCGTGGCCGTGATGCGCGTATCGACGAATTCATCCAGCCCTATGAGCCACACTGGTTCTGGAAAAATTTTCACGGTATGGGGCGTCGTATCACCGAGATTTCACTGGCCTCGGTCGTCAGCAATGTGCTGGCGCTGGCCGGTATTCTCTTTTCGATGCAGGTCTACGACCGGGTTATTCCGGCGCAGTCGCAGTCCACGCTGTGGGTGCTGTTTGTCGGGGTGCTGATCGCTGCGGCCATTGAGTATCTGATTCGGCTGATGCGAACCCAGGTGTCAGACTTAATGGGCAAACGCATCGACCTGAAAGTCTCCGCCATGCTGTTTGCACGGGCGATGAGCATCCGTAACGAAGCACGGCCGAAATCGACCGGCTCATTTATCTCGCAGCTGCGTGAGATCGACCAGGTGCGTGAGCTGCTGACCTCGACCACGGTCGGCGCAGCGGCCGATCTGCCGTTTGTTATTCTTTTCCTGTTTATTATGTCGTTTGTGGGTGGCTGGCTGGTGCTGATCCCGCTGGCGGCGATCCCGCTGATCGTCATTCCCGGCCTGCTGGTGCAGATCCCGATGGCGCGGCTGGCCAAAGAAGGGCTGCGCGAGGGCGCGCTGCGTAATGCGGTGCTGGTGGAGACTATCGAAGGCATTGAGGATATCAAGGCGCTGCAGGCGGAACCCTATTTCCAGCGTCAGTGGGAGCAGACGCACGAAGTCAGCGCCGCCATCAGCAATCAGCAGCGGTTGTGGGGCGCGCGCCTGACCGGCTGGGCGTCAACGGTTCAGCAGCTCACCTATGCGGGCATGCTGGTGTTTGGGGTCTATCTGGTGCTCGATTCACAAATCACCACCGGTACGCTGGTCGCCTGTAGCCTGCTCTCATCCCGCACCATCGCCCCGCTGATGCAGCTGACCATGGTCTTCTCACGCTGGCAGCACGCTAAAATGGCGATGAAAGGCCTGGATGAGTTGCTGAAAAAGCCCCTTGATCAACCTGAAGCGGCCACGCTGGCGCACTGTCCGACACTCACCGGCCAGTATGATCTGCGCAATGTGCATTACAGCTATGACGAAGAGAATGAAAAGAATGTGCTCAACGTTCAGCAACTGCAGATTAAACCCGGCGAGAAGATTGCCATTCTGGGCAAAGTCGGGGCAGGGAAGTCGACGCTGCTGAAGATCCTCGCCGGTCAGGCCCAGGCCAGCCAGGGCAAGGTGATTGTCGATGGCGTCGATATTGAGCGTATCGATCCTACCGATTTACGCCGTCAGCTCGGCTGGCTGTCGCACGACTCCCGACTTTTCTTTGGCACGCTGCGACAGAACCTGATGCTGGGCAATCCCCATGCCAGCGAACAGGAGATGCTGCAGGCACTGCGCATCAGCGGCGCACTGTCGCTGGTCCAGCAGGATGCCGCCAGCCTGGATCGTATTATCAATGAAGGTGGGCGTGGGCTTTCGGGTGGGCAACGTCAGATGGTGATGCTGAGCCGGTTGATCCTGCGTCAGCCGCAGGTGGTGCTGCTGGATGAACCCACTGCGGCAATGGATGAACAGCTGGAGGAGCATGTGATCCGTCAGCTGCAGGGCTGGATTAGCGGCCGGACGCTGGTGCTGGTGACGCACCGTCCGGCACTGCTGAAAATGGTCGATCGTATTGTGGTGATGGATAACGGCCGGATTGTAGCGGATGGCCCACGTGACGAGATCCTGCGCCGCGCGAATCCGCCCGCGACGCCAGGTAAAGGAGGTGCCGCATGAGTCTGGTGATTGTTGATAAAGATCTTGCCCGTCATGAGCGCCGGACCTCGGCGATTATCTGGCTCTGCACCGCCGCGCTGGCCATATTTCTGATCTGGGCGCACTTCGCCATTCTGGATGAGGTGACGGTTGGCACGGGCAAAGTCACCCCTTCCAGCCGCGCGCAGGTGATCGACAGCCTGGATGGCGGCATCGTCAAACAGCTTAACGTGCATGAAGGCGATATTGTGGAGAAAGGGCAGGTGCTGGCAACCCTCGATCCGACACGCTTCCAGTCGAACTTTGGTGAGGCGCAGGCCAAAGTGCGCACGCTTCGCGCCTCATCCGAGCGACTGGAGGCGGAGCTGTCAGGTACGCCGCTGGCGTTCAGCGCAGAAACGCTGAAGGAGCCGAACCTGGTCACGCGAGAACGGCAACTCTATGAGTCACGTCGTCGTAATCTCACCGAAACTATCAGTAATCTGCAGCAGTCGCTGAAACTGGTGCAGGATGAGCTGCGGCTGACTGAACCGCTGGTGGCGAAAGGTGCGGCAGGCCAGGTTGAGGTGATTCGTCTGCGTCGCCAGGTCAGCGATCTGCGCGGCAAAATCGACGAGGCGCGCAACGACTATCTGGTGCGCGCGCACGAAGAGCAGGTGAAAAACAATGCCGAACTGGATGCGCAGTTGCAGGTTGCCGCAGGCAAAGAGGATCAGCTGACGCGCGCCACGCTCTACTCGCCGGTGCGCGGTATCGTCAAAGATATTCAGGTTACTACGGTCGGTGGCGTACTGGAGCCGGGCGGCAAACTGATGGAAATCGTGCCGCTGGAGGATCAGTTGCTGATTGAGACGCGTATCAATCCACGCGATATCGCCTGGATCCGACCCGGCCTGGCTGCCACCGTAAAAGTCACCGCCTATGACTCCTCAATCTATGGCGATCTGCACGGCGAAGTGGAAACGGTCTCGCCAGACACCCTGCAGGATGAGGTAAAACGTGATCAATATTACTATCGTGTCTACGTGCGTACCCAGAAAGCCGAGCTGACCAATCGCGCTGGCCGGAAATTCCCGATTGTGCCCGGAATGGTGGCCAATGTAGAGATTAAAACCGGTCAGAAATCTGTCATGGATTATCTGGTTAAGCCGCTGAATAAAGTCAAAGAATCGCTGCGCGAGCGCTGAGGATCGGCACCAGCTCATCTATCCGTCTTCTTAATTACGGTGATAAATTAACATGGCGGATATTTGGGCAGTTATGGGGCAAAGCGTGCGCAATTTAACAATCTGTGCGGAAGCAGATTGGCATTAATTTAACGCGATTAAGAAAGTTTACAGAGATATAACGCGACGGTAAATTGAAGGCAAAAAAATGCCGGACAATTTGTCCGGCGGGAAATAATAAGTTGTACATCTCATTCGGGGAGAATGAAGGTAATAATGGAATAAATGATGATAGCGGGGTCTATTCTATTACCGGATGCCGTAAAAGTTTTATCATTCAGTGCTTCAGAATAATCCTATGTAACTTGTTGATAACAATGAAATCAAAATGAGATTGTCAATTTGTGCGCCATTTTTTACCGATCCGTGCTGCTTATAAGTTCCCCGTTATTTACATTATGAAATAACTGTTTCGATGTATGAAACAGTTTTGGAAATTTAGTAGCATTTTCCTGGTGGATTATTACCCGTTATAAAACAACAATGGCCTGCCGGCTGAATTTTTAATCGTTCAGTTAGCAGTGGCAAATAATAAAGGCACATAACAGAGGGTAATAAAATGAAACGTCGCGTTCTCTCCCTGATGATCCCTGCGTTGCTGGTTGCAGCAGGATCAGCAAACGCAGCTGAAATCTATAACAAAGACGGCAACAAATTAGATCTCTTCGGTAAAGTTGACGGTCTGCACTACTTCTCTGACAACAGCAATTCTGACGGCGACCAGTCATATGTTCGCTTCGGCTTCAAAGGTGAAACTGAAATCAGCAATCAGCTGACCGGTTATGGCCAGTGGGAATACCAGGCCGCACTGAACAACTCTGAAGCTCAGGGGACGGCTGACAGCTTTACGCGTGTTGGCTTTGCCGGTGTGAAATTTGGTGATGCGGGATCGTTCGACTACGGTCGTAACTACGGCGTCGCCTACGATATTGGCGCATGGACCGACGTCCTGCCGGAGTTCGGCGGCGATACCTATGGCGCGGATAACTTCATGTATCAGCGCGGTAACGGCATGGCAACCTACCGTAACAATAACTTCTTCGGCCTGGTGGATGGCTGGAACTTTGCCGTCCAGTATCAGGGCAAGAATGGCAACAGCAGCGAATCATCTAATGGCCGCGACGTACTGGGCCAGAACGGCGACGGCTGGGGTCTGAGCACCACGTATGATCTGGGTTCAGGTTTCGGCATTGGTGCGGCAACCTTCCAGTCTGACCGTACCAACGACCAGAACAGCGCAACATCAGGTATCCTTGGCCGTGGTGATAAAGCGGAAGTGTATACGGGCGGTCTGAAATATGACGCGAACAATGTCTATCTGGCAGCGATGTACTCACGTTCGTTCAATGCGACCCGCTTCGGTGATAGCAGCAATACCTCTTCAGCTTATGGCTATGCGGATAAAGCGGACAACTGGGAACTGGTTGCGCAGTATCAGTTCGACTTTGGCCTGCGTCCATCCCTGGCGTACGTCACCTCACGCGGCACCGATATTCAGAACTGGGGTAAACAGAATCTGAAAAAATATATCGATGTAGGCGCGACGTATTACTTCAACAAAAACATGTCCACCTATGTTGATTACCAGATCAACCTGCTGGACGACAACGCCTTCACCGACGCAGCCGGTATCAATACCGACGACGTGGTGGGTGTCGGTCTGGTTTACCAGTTCTGAGTTATCAGGGAGCGCAGTTACGGCTGCGCTCCTGCGTTATTTTCCGGGCTTAGCACTTCAGCCTTTGGCCACTTCGTTGCTTCCGGTGCCGTTGTCACTGACGACATGACACTGCCGAATCGTGCCCCTTCAAACGCCACGCCTGCCAGAGTGAAGGCTGAAAAGCTCAGCCAGTGATGCCATGCTGACTGCCACTTCTGCGAATTTTTCATTCTGCACCTCTCAGAGATAAACACTGTTTCAACAGTGCAGAATTCATGCCAGCTTTACCGCTCTCACAGCCACAGACAATACGGCCGTTTTGATACACTTGCCGCGCGCGTCAGGGACAAGTTGCCCCAAACCGGTGCAGCTAAGCCTGTTACTGGCGCGGCCGTGAAGGGGTCATGTGACGATGACGGCGCTGTTCGACAACTTTATAGCTGCCGTAAACAAACAGGCCCAGGGCAACGGCGAGAATCATATAAATCATCTGTAGCTCCTTACTTTCATTAATGTTAATCGCCTCATCAGAGGCGGAATCAGGATAGATGACCGATGAATGCTCTCCTGGTTCACTAAAATATTCAACTTTATTTAAGTTAATTTACTGGGATTTTATGCTTCGTAGTGGCTATTAATAAAGTGTTACAAGCGAGGAATGATGCGTTATAAGATTAATCTGCTCTTTATGTCTGTTTTAATTCTGGTGGTGGCGGGCTGTAATGAATCTGCCCCGACAACCCCGATGGTGCTGGAAGGAAAAACCATGGGCACCGTCTGGCGGGTCAGCCTGGCGGGGGTGGAAAAGGAGCGCAAACCGATGCTGCAGCAGCGGATTCAGCAGCTGCTGGACGCGGATGATGCTGAGCTTTCAACCTGGAAGCCAGACTCCGTGTTATCGCGCTTCAACCAAAGCCGTGACCTGTCACCGCAGCCGGTGAGTGAAAACATGGCGGATATTGTCACGACCTCACTGCGGATTGGCCGTAAAACCGGCGGGGCGATGGATATCACCGTCGGGCCACTGGTCAATTTATGGGGCTTTGGCCCGACGAAACAGCCGGTCCACACGCCGGATGCGACACAGATTGCTGCCGCCCGTGCGCAGACCGGGTTGCAGCATTTGCGGGTGTTGCAGGGCGCAGACGGAGAGTGGCTGCAGAAAGATCTGCCGGACCTCTATGTCGACCTCTCGACGGTGGGTGAGGGCTTCGCCACCGATCATCTGGCACGACTGATGGAGCAGCTCGGCATCAACAACTATCTGGTGTCGGTGGGGGGCGCCGTGCTGAGCCGTGGTCTTAATGCGCAGCAGCAGCCATGGCGGGTGGCGATCCAGAAACCCACCGATCGCGAAAATGCGGTTCAGGCTCGCGTCAGTCTGCAGGGACACGGTATCAGTACCTCTGGCAGCTATCGCAACTATTATGAACTGGACGGCAAACGCATTTCCCATGTGATCGATCCCGTTACCGGACGGCCCATTGAGCATAAACTGGTTTCCGCTACGGTGATCGCCACCACGGCGCTGGAAGCGGATGGCTGGGATACCGGACTGATGGTCCTCGGCACTGAGAAAGCCAAAGCGCTGGCGACACAACAGCATCTGGCTGTCTATCTGATCAGCAAGCAAGGCGATAAATTTGTCGGCTGGATGTCGCCGCAGTTTGCTGCTTTCCTGATCCCCACTGAATCCGGAGAACCCTGATGTTAGATCTTTTTAGTGAAGAGCAGCCCTGGCAGGAGCCGCTGGCTGAAGGTGCCGTAATCCTGCGGCGTCGCGCACGTGAGGATGCAGAGATGCTGTATCAGCAGATACTGGCGATTGCCGATCAGAACCCGTTTGCCCATCGCATTACGCCCGGCGGCCATCGCATGTCGGTGGCGATGACCAACTGCGGCGATTTTGGCTGGTCGGTGGATTCACGCGGTTACAATTATCAGCAGCAGGACAACCTCAATGGCCGCAAATGGCCGCCAATGCCGCCGCTGTTTCGGACTCTGGCGCAGCAGGCCGCGGCGGAGGCGGGATTCCCTGGCTTTAATCCGGATGCCTGCCTGCTTAACCGCTATGAGCCGGGTGCGAAGCTGACGCTGCATCAGGATAAAGATGAGAAAGATCTGCACCAGCCTATCGTTTCGGTGTCGCTGGGTTTACCGGCGGTGTTTCAGTTTGGCGGCTTCGAACGTGGCGACAGCACCCAGCGTGTGCTGCTGGAACATGGCGATATTGTGGTGTGGGGCGGGCCGTCGCGCCTGCGTTACCATGGCATCCTGCCGCTTAAGCCAGGCATTCATCCGCTGGCCGGAGCCTGGCGTTATAACCTGACATTTCGTCGCGCCTTTTAACTCACCACGCCAGCAAAGGCGAGGTGAGAATAACTATTGCTATCATTTGGCATCCCATTACACTGCAGGCTGTTTTTTAGCTGATGGATGCCTGCATGACGTTGTTAAGCGTTGTTTTTCGCCAGTTCCGCTGGCCTTTTATCGGGGTGATTGCGCTGACGTTGTTAAGTGCCGTGCTGGGTATTGGCATGATCGCCTTTATCAACCGCGAAATGATTGTCGCCATCAACACCTCTTTTGCGGTCCTGCCGCAGTTCCTGTTGCAGCTGGTGGTGTTGATGGCCGTGACACTGGCCTCTCAGCTGGCGCTGACGATGCTTGGCCATCAATTTGTCTGGCGACTGCGCGGCGAATTTATCAAGCGTATCCTCGATAGCCGGGTCGAACGCATCGAGCAGCTTGGCAGTGCGCAACTGCTGGCGGGACTGACCAGCGACGTGCGGGCGATTACGCTGGCCTTTGTCCGCCTGCCGGAGCTGTTTCAGGGCGTTATCATTACAATCGGCTCAGCCATCTATCTTGCCTGGCTGTCGCCAAAAATGCTGCTGGTGACCAGTGTCTGGCTGGGTGTCACGCTGGTGGGCGGCTGGATGCTGGTCTCGCGGGTTTATCAGCACATGGCAAAGCTGCGTGAAATCGAAGATAACCTCTATCGCGATTACCAGACGGTGATTGAAGGACGCAAAGAGCTGCAGCTTAACCGCTCGCGCGCGCAGCAGGTTTACGACACGGTTTATCAGGAAGATGCCCGTGCCTGGCGTCACCATATTGTGCGTGCCGATACTTATCATCTGAGTGCGGTCAACTGGTCAAATATCATGACCCTGGGCGCTATCGGCATGGTCTTTTTTATGGCTAACAGCCTGGGCTGGGCCAATACCGCTGTCGCCGCGACCTTCTCTCTGACGCTGCTGTTCTTACGTACGCCTCTGCTCTCTGCGGTGGGCGCATTACCCACGTTGCTCAGCGCCCAGGTCGCCTTCCGTAAGCTCAATGCCTTTGATCTTGCGCCTTATCAGGCAGGGTTCCACACGCCATCGGTGTCGTCAGACTGGCAAACCCTGGAGTTGCGCGACGTCTCTTTTCACTATGGTGACAACGGCTTTCAGGTCGGCCCGATTAACCTGACGCTGCGCCGGGGCGAACTGGTGTTTCTGATTGGCGGCAACGGCAGCGGGAAATCGACGCTGGCGATGCTGCTGACCGGGCTTTATCAGCCTCAGTCCGGCACGCTGCTGTTGGATGGCAAGCCGATAACGGCTGACGCGCTTGATGTCTGGCGCAGCCAGTTCTCGGCGGTCTTTACCGACCTGCATCTGTTTGACCGGTTAATCGGGCGGGAAGGGATTGCGGCCAATCCGGCGCTGGTGCAGCAGTGGCTGGAAAGACTGAAGATGCAGGATAAGCTGAAGATTGAAGGCAATAAAGTGCTGAATCTGCGGCTCTCTAAAGGACAGAGTAAGCGACTGGCGCTGCTGCTGGCAGTGGCAGAAGAGCGCGATGTGTTGCTACTGGATGAGTGGGCGGCGGATCAGGACCCGCATTTCCGGCGTATCTTCTATCGTGAGCTGCTGCCATGGTTACAGCAGGCGGGTAAAACGGTATTTGCTATCAGCCATGACGATCACTACTTCATCCATGCCGATCGGCTGCTGGAGATGCGTGAAGGCCAGTTAACGGAGCTGACCGGTAATGAACGCGACCTTGCCACGCTCGACTCAGTTAAACGCACGGAGACCGGGCTTTGACGGCAGATGGCAAAACGCAGCAGCTACCGTGTTAAGTTCCGTGCAGGTCGCTGAGCACTGTGTCTAAGCGTCAGCTGCAAGCTGCCGTGCTGCATACGCAGTACATCACGCATAACAGTCATGGATGGCAGGTCATCTACAGTGCGGTCGATGAGTGAAAATTGGCCTCCTGCCAACGCAGGAGGCCGCGGATTAGCGGGCGAAATGTTGATCAAGCGGTGCGCTGAACCAGCGATTGTTCAGTACGTCTTTGATAACACTCTTTTTGTCTGCAGCTGACAGGGCGTTGTCCTGCTCAATACGGGTGAGAATATCTTTATAGCTATAAGTCTTATTGCTCATGTAGATAATGGCTTTCTGCTTGTTAGCATCCATCACCAGCAGTGATTGCCCCGCCGCGGCATTTTCCGGCGTCCATTTCTTCCATTCCGGAAGGGTCTGATCGTTTGGTGACCCTGTTGCCAGGAAGTTTTTAATGTAGGAATTAAAAGATTCACCTAATGCCTGAGAGCCTTTTAGCTTCAGCGCATCCTGTGTAAATTCAGCATACTTATTTTTATCCCAGAAAGGCATAAATACGCCGTGAAAAGAACCGATGGCGGATAATTTATCACCCGTGACAAACGCATCCGTGCCATATCGGAACTCCATGCCATACAGCGGCGCGTGATAATTTTTATACATCACCTCAGCAGACTGATTAACATTAAACAGGCTGTATAGCAGTCCGCCATAATGATTCGCAAAGGTGTATTTATTCAGCAACGGGGTGTTGTTTACAAGCGCACCTTCTTTTACTTGTGTTGCAAACATAGGGTCGTTACGGGCGAAGAAAGAAAACTCCTGTTGTCCTGTGGCCATGATGGCAGGGACGGCATTATAGTTTTTTGTCTCAAAGCCATCCTTCGGGATCACCACACCATCGCGGTAGAGATGCGGAAATTGATTCATGCGAATCCCCGCATCGCCAAAAAGCATGGCCAGATCTGCTGCCGGTAGCTGATAAAGAAAATGACGTACCTCTGGTGAGCCTGACAGGAGCCAGGTTTTCGCCGCGTCGGCATCCGGTTTAATCCCCTGTTTGACGACCAGAGGTGCCAGTCTTTGTGCGAAAATGCTTTCCGCTTCATGTTTGTCAGAGGTGGTCATGCCACCACTGAAAACAATGGCTTTGTTGAAAGTGTTTTTAAAATAGGGCGATATAAGCATCGCCATCACGTCTCTGCCACCCGCTGAAAATCCGGAAACGGTAATATTATTGCTGTCACCACCAAAAGCCGGAATATTGTCTTTGATCCACGCCAGCGATTGTTTGATGTCGAGTAAGCTGTAATTCCCGGAATCATCCAGTGGGTTGCCATCGTTCAGGGCTTTCAATGGATTAAAGCCGAGTGCGCCAAGACGGTAGTTTACGGTGACAATCACGGCATTGTATTTTTCAGCGATAAACGCCGGCGCGAACTCAGTGGAACTGCCCAGCTGATTATTGCCACCATGAATATAAACCAGCACCGGAAGCGGTTTGCTGCTCTCTGTCGGGCGATAGATATTGAGATTCAGGCAATCCTCTTGACCTTTGGCTCCGTCCGGAGAAACCTGGATACAGTTTGTGGCGGGCCGGGTCGCATCGAAAACAGTTTGCCATGCGTCAGGGGAAATCGGTTTTTTCCAGCGCAGTTCTCCGACCGGTGCTTTTGCATAAGGAATACCGGTCCAGGACAGCGTATTTTGATGCTCTGCGCCTTTGACTTTGCCAGAGTGCGTCGTAATTTCAGGGGAGATATTTTGCGCAGTGGCTGATGAGGCAAGCAAAAAGAGTAAAAATGCCGGGGACAATCTGAACAGAGAATTTTTCATGCGAATCGTGTTCCAGGGAAATATTTCTTATACATGAAGTGTCGCAATACCCACGCATGTCTGGCTCACAAAACAGGATAAATCGAGCCATTATCGCGTGTTACTGTTTTTTGGCGGTGAAATATGCCTGTCGCTGGCAGAACGCATCGACCCTGTTGTGCCTCTGCTTATTGTGAATTCTGTTTTAGTGGTGGTCGCTAATCACCACGCAGTGTCAGACCCAGAAAAAACAGACTGGCGTCCTGTTTAGCCGCTTTTTAAAGCCGATGGGTGATCTGCGTAATCACCTGATTATCCCGCCACATAAACTTCCCCTTCAGTAACGTTCCCGGCGTAAAACGCCCACCGAACTCCTGAGTCAGTCGCAGTGTCGCGCACTGCTGCACGAAATCTACCGACACCAGTGCTGCATCCAGGAAGTCCATCGGTTGATGCAGCTGTGGCCACAGCGCTTTGAAAAGGCTCTCTTTAAGGGAGAAGAGCAGGGTAGCGGCTTCATGGAAGGAAACGGGCAGCGTCCGCAACAACTGCTGTTCCTGCTCATTCATCAACAGCTCAGCCGTTTCCTGTGCCGTCGTCTCCGACATGAACCGCTCGACATCGACGCCGACAGCGCAGGGCTGCCGGGTTGCCGCCACCACGACAATGCCTGCACTGTGTGACAGTGACGCCTGAATACCAGCGGGCCAGCAGGGGGAACGATCGGGCGCGTTGGTCAGTGTGAAATCAGCAATCCCCAGCTCTGCCATTACTGACCGGACCAGCAAACGGCTGGCGAGATATTCAGCGCGTCGTTTACTGACAGCCTGCTGCAGTCGGGCGGGTAATGGAATACCCCATTCGACAGCCAGCGCATCATGGTAATTTTGCGGATCAAAGTGACTCACCGCGAGTAAAGGATCGCTGCGGTTAAGGTGAGCGGAAAGGATAAAGCCGCCTGTGAGAGGCGGCAGCGGCAGGTCGGGATAGCGCATGCGAAACCATTTAAGCCAAAAAGGCATTAAATCAGGCGCAATGGATCAGGGCAAGCAGCCCGCCGGAATCAGTCGTTGGGAGGAATGGCAAAACTCTTTAGAGAAACAACGAAATGGTGGTGACCCCTGCTGATGCGTGCACCCCGGTCGCACCAGTGGCTTGCCAGACGAAAGAAGTCGTCGCTGCCAATGTCATACGCCAGTTCCACTTTGCTAATGCCTGAATGCAGTAACGCTTCCGCATCTTTCAGGCTTTTCGCTTTGATCGCCATAAAAATTATCCGTCAATTTGTGGGGATTTCAGGGTAGGCATTTTCTGTGACATTTTTGTTTCAGTTTGATGAATAAGCGCAGCCGGTAGCCAGTTTTGTGAGGCAGATCAGATTATGATGCAAGGGTTAACCTGCTGATTGTAAAAGAAATGTTAATGGGCGCGCAGGACTAATCTGAATGTTAAACGGAGGGGGTAAGCTGACATAGAAAGGCCGCGTCAGACGCGGCCCCGTGGGTTACTTCTGGTCTGGCGGGGAAGGTTGCTTATCGCCGGACTCGGGTGCTTCGGTTGGATCGTCTTTTTCAATAACTGTCATAAACTCTCCTCTTGTTACCCACACATTTTCAAGTATAGATCGGATTGCGGGAGGTGCGAGGAAAGTTAAGATTTGATGACAGAAACGAAAAAAGCAGCCATTCAGGCTGCTTTTCAGGGAATTTGGTCGGCACGAGAGGATTTGAACCTCCGACCCCGGACACCCCATGACCGTGCGCTACCAGGCTGCGCTACGTGCCGAACACTGGAGGATTAGTCTACTGGTTATCTTCATTAATGCAAGATACCTGCCGACTATTTGCCTGATAATTAATCAGTTAGCGATGAATCGCTTCTCCTCCGTTAATACCTGCAACAGCAGTGCCAGTTCGGGCTTGTGATCTTTCAGCGCGTTGCCCTGCGCATCATAGGCGCGATAGCTGCCGTTGTTGTTGAGCACCAGCGTCACCTGCGGTGTGGTAATCACCAGTTTGTTATCTTCGCTGCTGGCGACCCAGTCATGGCGACGACGCGCAGCAAACAGATCTTCACCCTGCGAGTAGTTCACCGGATTGGTGCGCACATGCAGCAGGCGCTGCATCAGCGTTGCCATCACATCCTGATGATCAGAAAGGCGATCAACGGTCTGTGCCGGGGTATCAGGCCAGTGAATCACTAAGGGTACCTGCAATGTCTGGCGGTTTCCGGCGCTGTCAGGATCGCCATCCAGTGCCAGTCCACGCTGCGCGGTAATAACTACCACGGTATTCTTCAGTAAATCACGAGCCTGCAGGCTGTTGAGCACGGCATGAATCTGCTCATCAACGCCTGGCGCCTGGCGCAGATAACTGCGCTGACGCGCTTTAGCATTGTCGCCGGTAACATCAGGACCGTTCAGGGCAATCCAGGAGAACCACGGAGCCTGTGAACCCTTCTGTTTCTCCAGCCAGTTCTGCCATTGCGCCACGGTGCTGGCGTTGGGCTGGCTGGTTGTCGGCGGCAGTGAATAGTCGGTCAGCAGCGCCTGGCGGTACAGCGGCGGATTAAAGCCTTCAGAGGAGAACAGGCCAAACTGATAACCCTGAGTGCTCAGCGCGCCCAGCAGGGCTGACGGCGTTCGGGAGGCAAGAATACCGTTCATGTAGCTGGAGGAGATACCATAGAACAGGCCAAACAACCCTTTCTCTGGCGTATCCCCCGCGCTGTAGTGCTGGGTAAAACGCACATTCTCGCTGGCGAACTGATTCAGTTCCGGCAGCGCTTTGGCGAGCGTCGCGTTGTTCAGACCATCGACTGTCAGTACCAGCAGGTTATTGCGGGTACCGGTATCGCGGAAAGTAATGTCGCTCAGTGGATACTCTACGGCCACCGCTTCCGGGTCGCCCTGCTGAATCAGCCGACGCTGATACTCCTGCGCATCCAGCAGACCGTGACGCTCAAGGAAGCGGCGGGCAGTCATCGGATAGGAAAGCGGCAGATTGGCGCGCTGCATGGTAATCGGGCGATAGAAGTTGGCATCAGCCCAGATATACATCACGTGGCTGGCAAAGAAGGCACTGATAAACAGGGCGGCAACAGGCTTACCAAACGAGCGGCGATTCAGGCTGCGCAGCTTCTGCCAGCTCCAGGTCGCAAACAGCATTTCGACCAGAAAAATCAGCGGCACGCTGATAAACATCAGCTGCCAGTCGCGCGCCATCTCGCTCTGATCGGGGTTAATCACCAGCTCCCACACCACCGGGTTAAGGTGCAGGTGGAAGCGGCTGAACACCGCACTGTCGACCATCACCAGCGTCAGCCCGGAGGTCGCAATAACGGCGGATAACACCCGCATCAGCCGTTGCGACATCACCACAAAGGTCAGCGGGAAGATAATCAGCAGATAGGCAGCAAAAACGACAAAACTGAAGTGGCCAACCCAACTGGTATAGGCGTAGATACGCCCCGCCAGCGAAGAAGGCCAGTCGGCAACCAACAGGTAGCGACTGCCTAAAATCAGCGCGAATAAGATGTTAAACAGAGCAAACCAGTGCCCCCAGCTAATCATCTGGGAAACTTTTTCGCGGTAGCGCTGCCGGTTGGTTACCATATTATGAAGTCAAATCAGCCAATTAATGGGCGTTATCGTCACGCACTGATGCCTGAAGGGCATCGGCGAAAGATCGTGCCAGAGAACGACGTTGTGCCGGGGCGACATCGCTGTTAATTAAGTTGGTCACCATATTTCCCAGAACCATCAGAGAGAGATCGGTGGGGGCCTTATCCTTGTGCAGGATTTGGGCCATTTCCGCGAGGAGTTGTTCCACGCGTTCGTCACTGTAACGGGATGATTGTGCCATATCGTCGTCTAAGCTCATTTCAAAAGGCGATATATTACCGGAATAGCGCACTTTTTACCGCAATTTTATCGAAAGCAGCACGTTCGCTTCACGCATAGAGTTGAAAGCCGATGCTGGCGGTGTTTGAATACGCGCCTGTGCTAAAAGGAGAGTCTACCATGAGTCTGGATATCGACCAGATTGCCCTGCATCAGTTAATCAAACGCGATGAAAACCAGCTTGAACTGGCGCTGCGCGATTCGCTGCTGCCTGCCACCAACACGGTTAACGCGATGGTGGAGGAGTTACACCGGGTTTACAGCGCAAAAAGCAAAGCCTATGGCCTGTTCAATGCCGGGAGTGAACTGGCAGAAGCGCTGCGTAATTGTCGTAAGGGCAACGATGATTTTCTCGCTTTTAGCCGTGCTGCGACCGGCCGTCTGCGCGACGAGCTGGCAAAATATCCGTTCGCTGAAGGCGGCGTGGTGCTGTTTATACACTACCGCTATCTGGCGGTGGAATATCTGCTGATTGCAGTGCTGAACAGCCAGTCCAGCATGCGCGTCAATGAGCAGATGGATATCAGCAGCACCCACTATCTCGACATCAATCATGCCGACATCGTGGCGCGTATCGATTTAACCGAGTGGGAAACCAATCCGGAATCGACCCGTTACCTGACCTTCCTGCGCGGCCGCGTCGGACGTAAAGTGGCTGACTTCTTTATGGACTTCCTCGGTGCCGAAGTGGGATTAGACACCAAGGCGCAGAACCGCGGTCTGTTGCAGGCTGTCGATGACTACTGCAACGAATCCGAACTGGATAAGCAGGAACGGCAGAACTATCGCCAGCAGGTCTATAGCTACTGCAACGAGCAGTTGCAGGCGGGCGAGGAGATTGCGCTGGAAGATCTGTCGAGCGAACTGCCACCGCTGGGCGAAAAAACCTTCCAGGCTTTTACTCAGGAGCAGGGCTACGAGCTGGAAGAGAGCTTCCCGGCAGATCGTGGTACGCTGCGCCAGCTGACGAAGTTTGCCGGAAGCGGCGGGGGACTGACCCTGAATTTCGATGCGATGTTGCTGGGCGAACGCATTTTCTGGGATCCAGCCACGGACACCCTGACGATTAAGGGCACTCCCCCTAATCTGCGGGATCAGCTCCAGCGCCGTACCAGCAGCAAATAAAAAAGCCGGGATTAGCCCGGCTATTGTTCCCTGACACGTCGGTTAATGTCGTCTGTCAGGGACAAAATAAAAGGGCCGGTTTCGCAACCGGCCCTTTTACCTTTCAACGTAATTCGCGATTAAGCGCGAACGAAGTCGATGTGGAACAGTTTTGGCTTGAACGGGTGACGCTGAACAGCCTGAACTTTCACTTTAGTTTCTTTACCGTCAACTGACAGGGTCAGCACTTCGTCGTAGAAACCTGGCTTAGATTGCAGGTTCATTACGGAGTCGTGATCCAGGTCGATGGCAACAGCCGCTTCAGAACCACCGTAGATGATGGCCGGGAAACGGTTTGCTAAACGCAGGCGGCGGCTCGCACCCTTACCCTGCTCTTTACGTTCTACTGCATTGATAGTGAGCATTAATATATCTCTTCATTTAAATCCTGCTACAGGCGACCCAGTAACAGGCAGGTTATTCAATACCGCTGATGCACATGCAAAAGCGGGCGGCAGTATAGCCCTTATGCAAGGTCGTAGCAAACGATATACCCGCTGGCGGGATTCAGCATCCGGTCAGACCTGCCTCACATCACCGATCAGCGCAGCTCATTGGCACGGCGATAGCGGCCCTGATAATCGAACATTTTCTCACGGATCTGCCAGAACTGGCCTTTAGCACGCGCGACGACAAAGTCGGGATGACGCAGTAGCGGCTGCAGTGCCAGGACGTCAGCGGCGGTCTGCCAGCCCAGCGGTACGCCCGGCGCGCGCTGATGCGGCCGCATAAAGAGCTGTTCAAACGCCTTACGCTGGGCTGGCGTCTGCAGACGAAAGCGTTCGCTGACGCTGGTGCCTTCCTCGTCGTAATAGGTCGCCTTCAGCCATTCGCCTTTAGCGTCGCTGCCCTGTTCAAGTGTCATGCCGCCACAGCGCAGCACCAGTGCATCTTTCAGTTTCAGCGCCGCTTTAAGCATATCGTCGGGATCGACCAGGATTTTGTCGCACTGGTGACAGCGCCGGGCAGCAATATCATTCTCAGCACCGCAGTCAGGGCAGCTTTTAAAGCGGAAGCGAAAATCACACTGTTCGCGCTCGCCCTCATCATCTTCCAGTACGCCCTGACAGCGTCGGCCAAAATGCTCGATCACCATGCCATCTTCGGTCGCCTTGCCCCAGAAGGTGTTGGCGAAACCGCAGGCGGGACAGAAAACCTGAACGGGCTGATTGTCGCTGGCCCCTTTGGGGGCGCCGACTTCGGGGGTAAAGAGATCGTGCGGATTACCCGCGTAATCGAGGATCAGGCAGTCGGTTTTACCAGGCGAAAGCCGCAGGCCGCGTCCGACGATCTGCTGATAGAGGCTGACCGACTCTGTCGGGCGCAGGATCGCAATCAGATCCACGTGCGGAGCATCAAACCCGGTGGTCAGTACCGCCACGTTTACCAGGAATTTCAGCTGCTGCGCTTTAAACGCCAGTATCAGTGCATCACGCTCTTTGGCTGGCGTGTCGGCGGAGACCAGCGCGCTGTTTTCTGGCAGCAGTCGCAGGATTTCACGCGCATGCTCCACCGTCGAGGCGAAAATCATCACGCCCAGTCTATCTTCGGCGAACGCCACAATCTGCCGGATAATATGGGGCGTGACGCGCTGCTGCTGTTTCAGTTCACGGTTAAGATCGGCTTCGCTGAACAGGCCGTTTGACTGTGCCGTCAGGCGGCTGAAGTCATACTGCACCACTGGCATATCCAGCCGCTCCGGGGGCACCAGAAACTGATGCTTGATCATGTAGCGCAGCGGCAGTTCATAGATACAGTCGCGGAACAGCGATTTTTCGTCGCCGCGCACCATGCCGTGATAGTGGAACTGGTAAATCCAGCCCTTACCCAGCCGGAACGGCGTGGCAGTCAGGCCCAGTAAACGCAATTGAGGATTGTGCTGACGCAGATGATGAAAGATCTGTTGATACTGACTCTCTTTATCATCGCCGATACGGTGACACTCATCGACAATCACCAGCGAGAAGGCACTGTCGAACAGGTCCAGATTACGTGCAACCGACTGCACGCTGCCAAACACGACTTTGCGTTGACTCTCTTTGCGCTGAAGTCCGGCGGCAAAGATATCCGCCTCCAGCCCGTAGGCCTGATATTTACTGTGGTTCTGCGCCACCAGCTCTTTGACGTGCGCCAGCACCAGTACCCGGCCACGCGCCAGCCGTGCCAGCTCGGCAATCACCAGACTCTTTCCGGCACCGGTCGGCAGCACAATAACGGCAGGTTCCTGATGACGACGGAAATGCGCCACGGTGGCATTCACCGCATCCTGTTGATAGGGGCGTAAGGTAAAAGACATGTTGCTCACTTTTGTATAACTGGGGGTAATTATGCCATGAAAGTGCGGTAAACGCGCTGTCAGGCTGGCGCGGATCACGTTATACTTCCCGCACATTTTCAACGGTTAACCAGGCCGTTTCAGATTCCCTCCGCAGTAACAGGCAAAACGAATTCATGCGACTCGACAAATTCATCTCTCAGCAACTGGAAATCAGCCGCGCCATCGCTCATCGCGAGATCCGTGGCCAGCGTGTCACCGTTAACGGGGAAGTTGTACGCGATACTGCGTTCAAACTGCTGCCCGACCACGAAGTGGTCTATGACGGCAACGTGCTGCAGATGCAGACCGGTCCACGCTACTTTATGCTGAACAAACCGCAGGGTTACGTCTGCTCAACCGACGATCCCGATCATCCCACCATCATCTATTTCATTGAAGAGCCGATGTCATTCAAACTGCACGCAGCAGGACGTCTGGATATCGACACCACCGGACTGGTGCTGCTGACAGATGATGGCCAGTGGTCACACCGTATTACTTCGCCACGTCATCACTGCGAGAAAACCTATCGGGTTACGCTGGAATCGCCGATCAGTGACGATACGGCCGCGCAGTTTACAGCGGGCGTGCAGCTGCACAATGAGAAGAGCCTGACGAAACCGGCACAGCTGGAGGTGATTACCCCCACAGATGTGCGGCTGACACTGAGCGAAGGTCGCTACCACCAGGTGAAACGGATGTTTGCAGCCGTCGGCAATCGTGTCATTGAGCTGCATCGTGAACGCATTGGTGACATCGTGCTGGACGAGGATCTGGAACCGGGCGAATATCGTCCGCTGACAGAAGACGAGATCGCCAGTATCGGTCTGCCGAAAGAACTGCAGACCAAATAACCGGGCGGGCCAGGCGGCCCGACTCAGACTCATTCGTGCAGGAGATGGTGTGCGTAAGGAAAAGAACTCGCCAACAGGACTGGTGGTTATCCTCGGTCTGTTAGCCATGCTGATGCCGTTGTCGATCGACATGTATCTGCCTGCCATGCCGCAGATTGCGCGTGAGTTCGGGGTGTCAGCCGGTAGCGTGCAGATGTCGCTTAACCTCTACATTCTTGGTTTCGCAATTGGCCAGCTTATCTATGGGCCGCTGGCAGACAGCTATGGGCGTAAGCCGGTGATAGCCCTCGGCACCCTGATCTTCGCCTGTGCTGCTGCGGCCTGTGCGCTGTCGCAGACCATCGATCAGCTGATTCTGATGCGCTTCCTGCATGGACTGTCGGCAGCAGCAGCCAGTGTGGTGATCAATGCGCTTATGCGTGACAGTTACTCGAAAGAGGACTTCTCGCGCATGATGTCCTTTGTGATGCTGATTACCACCATCGCGCCGCTTCTGGCCCCCATTATCGGTGGCTGGCTGCTGGTGCTCTGGAGCTGGCACGCGATCTTCTGGGCGCTTGCGGGCGCGGCACTGGTGACCACCGTGCTGGTGACCACGCAAATCCGCGAAACCCTGAAGCCGGAGCAGCGACAGCGTTTTCATCTGCGCACTACGCTCGGCAATTTCGTGACGCTGTTTCGCCACAAACGCGCGTTCAGTTACATGCTGTCGAGCGGTTTCTCGTTTGCCGGACTCTTTACCTTTCTTAATGCGGGTCCCTTTGTTTACATCGAACTGAATCACGTCTCACCGCAAAACTTTGGCTACTACTTTGGCCTCAATGTGGTGTTTCTGTTTGTACTGACGCTGATTAACAGCCGCGCCGTGCGACGCTTCGGCCCGGTGGCGATGTTCCGGCTGGGCCTGCTGATACAGTTCTGTATGGGAATCTGGTTGCTGATTGTCAGCGCCTTCAGTCTCGGCTTTGTGCCGCTGGTGATGGGGATCGCGATGTTTATCGGTTGCGTATCGATAGTCTCATCGAATGCGATGGCGGTGATCCTGGATGAGTTTCCGCATATGGCCGGAACGGCATCCTCTCTGGCGGGCACGCTGCGTTTTGGCGTGGGTGCTTTTGTCGGTGCGTTGCTGTCGCTGGTGAGTTTCAACAGCGCCTGGCCCATGGTCGGCACCATTGCGCTGTGCGCGACGATCTCTCTGCTGCTCTTTCTCTACGCTTCACGTCCCCGCACTGCGACCCGTTAATCGGGCGCAGTGGTTTCTCTCCCGATTGCCCGCCGCGATGAAGATTCCGCCGCTTTTGTTTCGTTATTGTGAAAATTTTTAGTTAAAAAAGTAATCACAATGCGTCTAAAATGATTGTTAACGGCGTTTGAACGCGGTACATATAGGCTGAAGTGCGATGTAAGTCGCAAAAATGCGCTTCTGGCCTCCGCAGGGCCAGGCCTGTAAACGCTGTCCGCACTCAACGGTGATCAACCCGCTTTCAGCCAGGCAGGTCGGTGTTGCGACATAAACTCATCCGGGGAAGTAAACTATGCTGCAACTTTCAATTGTGCATCGTCTGCCACAGCATTTTCGCTGGGCCAGCGATCGCCACAGTGCCATCGAATCCGATGACCTGACGCTGGATGAGCAGGATTTCGTTGCGCTGCGATTAATCAGCCATGATGGCATGCCGGCGTGGGAGATTCTGCAGCAGTTAAAAGAGGTCCTGGCGGGTATTCAGGTCGATTGCAAAGTGGCCGAGTGCGAAGGGCAGCCCTGTCTGTTCATTCAGCGTCGTGATGAAAGTGCCACCAACTGCTGCCTGAAAAATCAGGGCGTAGCGATTGCCGAAACCTTTATTGCAGGCTGATGTGCGCCGACTGCAGTAGCTCGCGGGTATACGCCGCTCCGGGTGAAGTAAACAATCTTTCACACTCTCCCTGTTCCACCACTTCTCCCTGACGCAGCACGATGAGCTGATGACACAGGGCGCGAACCACATCCAGATCGTGACTGATAAACAGATAACTGAGCTGCCGTTGCTGCTGCAAGCGACGTAACAGCGTCAGGATCTGCTTCTGCACCGTGCGATCCAGCGATGAAGTCGGCTCATCCAGCACCAGTAACTCCGGTTCCAGAATCAGTGCCCGTGCGATAGCAATACGCTGGCGCTGACCGCCAGAAAATTCTGCCGGATAACGATGGCGACTTTCCGCTTCAAGCCCGACTTCCTCCATCACCGCGATGACCCGCTGTGCCTGCTGCGCACTGTTCAGTTCTGGCTGATGCACCGCGAGACCTTCAGCAATGATTTGCTGCACCGTCATACGCGGATTAAGCGAAGAATTCGGGTCCTGAAACACCACCTGAATGCGCTGACGCAGAGGCAATAACTGACGGCGCGACAGCTGATGCAGCGGCTGGTCATCAAACCAGACCTCGCCGCGTGAGCTAATCAGCCGCAGCAGCGCCAGGCCGGTGGTGCTTTTACCCGAGCCGGACTCACCCACCAGCCCCAGACTTTCACCGCGCCGTAGGCTAAAACTCAGTCCGGAGAGCACCTGTTTTTCACGAGGCTGTCGGCCGAACAACCCGCGCCGTAGTGGAAAACTCACCTGAAGCTGCTCAACTCTGAGAATGACCGGCGCGTCTGCGGGCAGCGGCAACGCTTTTCCTTCCGGCTCGGCGGCCAGCAACTGCTGGCTGTAGGGGTGTTGCGGCTGGTTCAGCAGCGTCTGGCAGCGGTTCTGCTCCACAATGTGGCCATTGCGCATCACGCTGACGTTATCCGCCAGCTGACGCACGATATTCAGGTTATGGGTGATAAACAGCATGCCCATGTCCAGCTCCCGCTGCAGTTCGCGCAGCAGCGTCAGGATCTGTGCCTGTACGGTCACATCCAGCGCCGTTGTCGGCTCATCGGCAATCAGCAGCTGCGGCTCAGTCAGCAGCGCCATGGCGATCATCACCCGCTGGCGTTCTCCGCCGGAAAGCTGATGGGGAAAATCATTGAGCCGGGCCGCGGGCTGCCGGATGCCGACCCGATCGAGCACGCTGAGAATCTCACCGCGTGCCGCCGGACGACGCATTCCGCGGTGCAGCGATAACACTTCATACAGCTGCTTCTCCACGGTGTGCAGCGGATTAAGCGACACCATCGGCTCCTGAAAAATCATCGCGATCTGGTTGCCACGAATCCCTCGCAGTCGCTGCTCGCGGGCGCGCAGCAGATCTTCACCGTTAAACAGAATCTCGCCGCTGGGATAAACCACCGCAGCCTCATGCAGCAGTCGCATCACCGACAGCGCTGTAACGCTCTTGCCGGACCCCGATTCGCCCACCAGCGCCAGCGTTTCGCCCGCGTCGATGCGCAGTGATACCTCATTCACAACCTGGCGAAGCTGCTCGCCCTGACGAAAGGCGATCGAGAGATTGTTAATGGCAAGCAGTGGTATCGTCATTCAGGCTCCTTTGCCCGGATCAAAGGCGTCGCGTACCGCTTCGCCGATAAAAATCAGCAGCGAAAGCAGGATCGCCAGCGTGAAAAAGCCCGCCAGACCTAACCAGGGAGCCTGCAGGTTATTTTTACCCTGCAGCAATAATTCACCCAGCGAGGGCGAGCCCAGCGGCAGACCAAAGCCAAGAAAGTCGAGCGAGGTCAGCGTGGTAATCGATCCGCACAAAATAAACGGCAGAAAAGTCAGGGTAGCCACCATCGCATTGGGCAGCATGTGGCGCAGCATAATGCGGCCATCGCTGACGCCCAGCGCCTGCGCCGCGCGGATGTAATCAAAGTTTCGGGTGCGCAGAAACTCTGCCCGGACCACACTCACCAGGCTCATCCAGCCGAAAGCCACGGTGACCAGCAGCAGCCACCAGAAGCCTGGCTGGATGACACTGGAGAGAAGGATTAACAGAAACAACGACGGCATACCGGACCAGACTTCAATCATCCGCTGCCCAATCAGATCAATTCGTCCGCCGAAATAGCCCTGCACCGCGCCGACCACAATCCCGATGACGCTGGAAAGGAGTGTCAGCAGCACCCCGAACAGCAGCGAGATGCGCGTGCCGTAGAGCAACCGTGCCAGTACGTCGCCACCGTTTGCATCTGTGCCGAGCCAGTTCTGCGCAGAGGGCGGAGAGGGGAAGGGCACCTGAGTAGCAAAATTGAGGGTACTGTCGCTGAAACGAATCGGTGCCCAGAGAGCCCAGCCATTCTGTTCGATGCGCTGCCGCAGCCAGGGATCCTGATAATCCGCCGCTGTCGCCAGTACACCGCCATAGTCGGTTTCGCTGTAGTCAAACAGCAGCGGCACCGTCCAGCGCTGCTGGTAATGGACCAGCAGCGGCTTGTCATTGGCGATCAGTTCAGCACCCAGTGACAGGATAAAAATGATCAGAAAGATCCACAGCGACCAGTAGCCGCGCCGGTTATGACGAAAGCGCTGCCAGCGCTGTTGATTAAGCGGAGAGAGCGTCATGAGCGGCTCCCGAAATCGATGCGGGGATCGACCAGTGTATAGGTCAGATCGCTGAGGATATTCATCAGCAGTCCGATCAGCGTAAAAATATAGAGCGTGCCGAACATCACCGGATAGTCACGTTGCAGCGTCGCGTCATAGCCGAGCAGTCCAAGCCCGTTAAGCGAGAACATCACTTCGATCAGTACCGAACTGGTAAAGAACATGCTGATAAAGGTGGCAGGGAAGCTGGCAATCACCAGCAGCATCGCGTTGCGAAACACATGGTGATAGAGAATACGGCGCTCCGGTACCCCTTTGGCGCGCGCGGTCACTACATAGAGCTTGCGGATCTCATCCAGAAAGGCGTTTTTCGTCAGCATCGTCAGCGTGGCGAAGCCACCGATCACCGTCGCCAGTACCGGCAGGGCGATATGCCAGAAGTAGTCCAGCACTTTGCCATACCAGGGCAGCGTGTCGTGCTGCGCAGAGGTGAGCCCGCGCAGCGGGAACCAGTCGAGATAGCTGCCACCAGCAAACAGCACGATCAACATGATGCCGAACAGAAAGGCCGGAATGGAATAGCCAATAATGATAAAGGCGCTGCTCCAGACATCAAAGGCGCTGCCATCGCGCACCGCCTTGCGGATCCCCAGCGGGATCGACACCAGATAGATAATCAGCGTGCTCCATAGTCCCAGACTGATCGAGACCGGCAGGCTTTCCTTAATCAGCCCGATCACCGGGGCGCTGCGAAACAGGCTGTCGCCAAAATCGAAACGCAGGTAATTCCACAGCATCTCGCCGTAGCGCTGCCAGAGCGGTTTATCGAAGCCGTAACGCTTTTTAATCTCAGCAATCACTTCCGGATCCAGCCCGCGTGCGCCACGGTACTGATTATCGCCAGGAGTGAGATGACTGACGCTGGCGCGTGAACTGGCGCTCTCCGCACCGCTGCCGGGCAGGCCGGTTGTCTGGCCAAACTGAATGTTAGCCAGCGCCTGATCGACCGGGCCGCCGGGCGCGATTTGCACGATAAAAAAGTTAAGCGTGATGATCGCCCATAAGGTCGGGATGATCAGCAGCAGTCTACGCAGAAAGTAAGCGGCCAACGGTCATCTCCTTAGCGTTTGCTGGCCGGCAGGCGTCCGGCTTTGTTGGTGTCATACCACCAGTTTTCCAGCCCGGTGCTGTAGGCGGGCCTGCGGGCAGGGTGAGAAAACTTATCCCAGTACGCCAGCCGCTGTTCAGCGTTGTACCACATCGGGATCATATACGCATTCCACAGCAGCACCCGATCCAGCGCCTGAGCCAGCGGCCGCAGCGCGGCGGGATCCCCCTGGTGCGCCACAATCTGTTTCACGAAGTGGTCGACCAGCGGATCTTTGACCCGGGCGGTGTTCCACGATGAGGTGATGTAGTCGGATTGCCAGAAGATCTGCAGGCTGGAAGACGGGATCGGCATCGCTGAATAAACGGTGGCAACCATGTCGTAGTCACCTTCACGCAGTCGCCGCAGATACTGCGAGTTGTCGATCTGCCGCAGGTTCAGGGTAATGCCAAGTCGGGAAAGATTGTGCTGGAACGGTAGCGCCCAGTCGGTATTGGTGCCGCCGCGCAACAGCAACTCGACGGTGAACGGCTGACCGGTTTTGTCGTTTACGAGGCGGCGATTTTTAATCTGCCAGCCCGCCTGTTTCAGAAGCTCAAAAGCGGTTAACAGACTGGCGCGGTCATAGCCACTGCCATCGGTTTTGTGTGGCTGAAAAGGCTGGCTGAACAGCTCAGGCGGCAGTTGCGCGCGCCAGGGGTCAAGCAGCGCCCGTTGCTGTGCATCCGGCAGGCCGCTGGCAGCATACTCCGTGTTCTGGAAATAGCTGCTGGTGCGCTGCCAGGCACCGTAATAGAGCGCTTTGTTCATCCACTCAAAGTCGAACATCAGAGAGAAAGCCTGACGCACGCGGCGATCGTGAAACTGCGTTTTTTCATTGTTAAAAGCCAGCCAGCGGGTATCGATAGCGGCATCGTTGGGCGAAGTCTCTTTGACGATGCTGCCCTCGTCGAAATTGCGGCCGCGATACTGAGTGGCCCATTTCTTCGCTGAGGTCTCTTCGCGCAAGTCGTAAGCACCTGCCTTAAAAGCCTCAAACGCCACATTGTCATCCAGATAATAGTCATAGCGCAGGCGATCAAAATTAAAGCGCCCGCGATTCACCGGCAGATCGGCGGCCCAGTAATCTTTTACCCGGCTGAACTCAATAAACTGGCCCAGCTTCCAGCGGGTGATGCGATAAGGTCCGCTGGATAACGGCGGTGCGCTCAACGGCTCGTTAAACTTCTTATCATGCCAGAACGACCCGGCGATAACCGGCATCGTCAGTAAACCAAGCAGCAGATCTTTTTCCGGCTTCTGTGCCTCAATGCGTACCGTGAGATCGTTCAGTGCTTTAACGGTTACGCCGCGATAGGCGACGCGAAACTGGGGCACGCCCTCAGTCATGAATTTTTGAAAGGTGAACGCCACGTCGCGGGCGGTGATCGGTGTGCCATCCTGGAAACGAGCGCGTGGATTCAGATGGATCTCAATCCATGAAAAATCGCTGGCGTAGCGCGCCGACTCGGCAATCAGCGGATAATAGCTACCTGGTTCATCATCTGAGCTGGTGTAAAGTCCGTCATAAAGCGTGCCGGTATTAATGCCCGGATTGCCGCGTGAGGCATAGCGGTTGAAGTTGTCGTAAGTGCCGACCACCGCCTGAGTCAGGCTGCCGCCCCTGGGGGCGTCGGGATTGGCGTAGTCGTAATGACTGAAGCCAGGCGGATATTTCGCTTCACCGGCCTGAGTGAAGGCGTAGCTTTGCAGGACCGTCGCAGCCAGCAACGGGGTGCTGAACAGGCTGCACAGCAGCAGAAGTCCGTAACGAAACAGCATGCTCTCTCCTGTTAAATGCCCGTCATCTGCCGGGCGGGCCATGTCAGGCGTTATGATGCCGGAAATAGTCTATCAGCGTTTCTGGCCGCAGCGGACGGCTAAAAATGTACCCCTGCAAATGAGTCACACCTCGGTTAATCAGCCAGGCAGCCTGCTCGCCGGTCTCTACACCCTCGGCCACACTTTTCAGGTTCAGCTTCTTCGCCAGCTGCAGCACGATATCCAGTACCGGCGAGGTCTGATTATCATGACCGATGCTCTGAACAAAGCCACGATCGATTTTCAGGTAATCAAAGTTATAACGTTCCAGATAGATCAGCGCGCTGTGACCGGTACCAAAATCGTCAATGGCGATATGGATCTGCTGCTGATGCAGCCAGTCGAACAGTTCTCCGACGTTTTCGCCGCGCACCATAGCCCGCTCGGTGATCTCAAACACGTAATTAAAGTGGTCCGCAGGCATGGTATCAAGCCAGTGCAGCACATCCTGACGAAAGCGGTTATCAGCCAGATGCAGGGGCGAAATGTTGAGGCTCAGGCAGGCATGACGGGGAATGGTATGACACAGCAGGTGTGCATCACGGGAAACCAGCTGAAACAGATGCTGCGTCAGCGGAATAATCAGGTTTTGCGACTCGGCGTACGGAATAAACGCATCGGGTGGGATGGGCCCTTTGGTTGGATGAGTCCAGCGTAATAACGCTTCCATGCCATATGGCTGACCATCATGAGAGGTGACCAGTGGCTGATATTCAACGTGAAACTCGCCGCGCTTCATACCCTGGATCAGCTCTTTACCCGGACGCTGATAAACCGACAGCAACAACCAGCAGCCGCCAGCAACCATAAGCGACAGCAGAAGGCCGCACAGCACAATAGTCTGATAATCGGTGAACGCCAGCGTGGTGCCGTACAACACAAACTGCAGCGGATAACCTGTCAGCGCCTGCCGGACCAATGGCTGCGGCAGATTTGTATTCTCAATAACGCCGGCCTGCCAGCTGGTTAAGGCGCTGCGCTGGGCCATCAGTGCCATAGCGGTAATTTCCGGATGCCGTGACGCCAGCAGCTGATAGGGTGCCAGGGTAATATTGATCGTCGCGAATACGCCTGACTGCAGGGTACCGGGATTTTTAACCCATAATGCCAGCGCCGGTTTGTTTGGCTGTAACGGTGTGCCTGGCATCAGCTGTACATCGAAATCACGCGAAATATCACTATGAGGCGCAATGACATTAATCGGCAAATTAAAACTGCCGGTGGCCGAAGAGCAAAAGGCATTACCGTTATTAACCAGCAGGATAGCGCGAAGGTTGCCGGCAAAGGCGGCGCGTGAGGTGAGTTCACGATTAATGGTATGACAGGCAGTGTGGGTAAACGGAAGCAGGGGGCTGAGGGTATTGTTGAGCAGGCTGGAGAGCGTTTGCTGTAAGGCTGTGCGGCTCTTCTCCAGCAATTGCTGATGTTGTCGTTCGCGCTTCTGCCATGTCTGGTGAAGCGACAGTGCGGTAAATAAAATAAAGAATAAGCCGCCGGCCATCGCGCTACTCCATGCGATGCGGCGAGGATAGGTTGCATGGCGCCGTAGCGCCCCCGACAGTGGCATGAGGAACTTCCCCTGATCAAATTATTATTATGTTATTGCGCACGACTGCTTCGGTTTAAGCGACCGAGAATATAACGAGAGTGTCTGAAAAGTCTCGATATTAATCTGAATTACAATGCATTTAACTTATCTGTCTGCTGCCCGTAAAAATATGAGACGAAAAAAAACGCTGCATAAGCAGCGTTTCATGTTCTCTGGCTGAGAGAAGATCGAAGGTGATAATCAGGTCGGGTTACGACTTAATACACGGCGTCCTTCACGATAACGTTTTTTCCAGTAGTCATCATTAAGACTGGAGATCATGACGCCACTGCTGGTGGAGGCATGAACGAAGTTATCATTACCCAGGTAGATACCGACATGACGGCCCGTTGAACCGGCACGAAACATCACCAGATCGCCAGGACGCAATTTACCGCGGGTAATCTCTTTGCCGGTATCCTGCTGCTCAGAGGTCGAGCGAGGTAATTCTAAGCCAAATTGATCGCGGAAGGTGCGTTGTACAAAGGCGGAACAATCGATCCCGCGTTTGGTATCGCCACCGAGGCGATAGCGCACACCTTTCCAGACGGCGTATTGTTCCATGATGCGCGACTTAACGTCGACATTACGCACCATTTCTTCAAACTCATCCTGAGACGCCTGAAGTAAAAAACCATTGTGGTTGTTAACTTCATGATTCTCGTTATTCGCGTTCTCACTACTATGGGTACTGCTACAAGCTGAGAGGAGTGTTGCCAGTGCCAGGGCGGGCACGATCCGCAAGATATATCTCAGTATTGGTTGAGACTTGACCATTATTCAGGTTTTCCTTCGATTTCCTTACGACAAAATTGTCGCCAGCCAGATGACAAAACAGGGAGATTAATAAGCGCAACAGACTAAGACAAATCCTTAATTACTAAAATGTGTTAATGGACACATTTTAACGGTAAAAAATCCGAATTTTCTGCCGCTGTAGCCTCACTGCGACTGAGGTTAACTGATTACAGACGCCGTGGCGAGTGCTTTTAATCAATTTCATATAGGTTTTTTTGATGAGAATCAAACCGTAACACACTGACTACTTTAGCGACAATTGTGGTCAGATGATGAAGAGAACAGGGGGAGAAAGGGGCGCTAATTCAGGACATAGACCCTGTTTTTAGATATTTCGTTATTGACAGAGAAAGTGGGTGGATATTTAGCCTGCCAGCAGGGTCATAACCTTTTCTTTTCGTGATTTTAATTAGCAGGCTAATAGTGATTATCTGTTTTTAATAAGCGCTGAGGGTTAAGACCAGGGCGGTTTAACCGACAGCGCTTAACATTTACATCACGGGCTTATATTTGCCCGGTAATTTGCGATAAAACCAGTTAACCAGCACATCACTGGCAGGCGTTAATAGCCACCAGCTCAGACCCACTAATATCACTGACAGCGAACCGACAGCAATATCGGTAAACCAGTGTGCACCCGCCATGACGCGCGGCAGTGAAAATAGAATCACAATCGCGGCGGCAATTAAAAAACGGCTGAAGCCAAAATAACGCCATATAAAGCAGGCGAAAATAATCAGCATCATACCGTGGTCGCCAGGGAAACTGTCTTTGGAGGCATCTTTTGCGGGGATACCTGTCAGTTCACTGACGCGATGCACGTTCTCGAAGAACAGTGTCGGACTGGAATGTTTCACTGGCAGCAAATGCCCAAGCTGATTGAGTACCACTGCGGTAAGCAGCATAGTAATACCAATCGCCAGCATTCGTCGGCGCGCCTGAGGGGCTTCCCGCTGCCAGATCGACAGATAAAGCAGGCTCATCGCCAGCAATGACACCGCATCAAAACCACGGAAATTCGTGATGGCAACGATCAGCGCGAACAGCGGATGGGTGACCATCTGATTATTGAAGCCAAAGAAAACAGATTTATCGATGCCAAACCAGAAACCATGTTCAGGCGGCAGATACCACGAAAGAAATAGCACTATGCCCAGTGCATTAAGCAGCAGGATAGTAATGAGGCGGGTTGCACGCATAATCAAAAACTCATTATTAAAAAAATAACCGCCGACAATACCTTTCTTAGCGTAAACGGCACTTCAACAACGCCGATTGTAGCCGATTCCAGTCAGTCTGCTGAGAATGGATGATCTCAATGCGACTATCGGGTGGCGGTGAGGTGAGCGTTTCACTTTGCAGGTCTTTTGCCTGGCAGTTAATACGCATCGTGCCTTCTGCTGTGCGCATTACGCCTTTAATGCGATCGACCTGTGCCTGCCTGACCCATTCCAGTAGCGCGTCGCTATCAAAAAGCGTATCCGCATCGAACAGCCAGCCGCAGGCGCTATAACCCTGGCCGTGGTTCAGCGCCCGACGCCAGCGCGCCTCGCCATCCAGTCGTAACGCCGCCAGCCCACTCGCGTGATTGGCCGGATGATGATGATGGGGCACGGGAAGCTCGCGGGACTGATAAGGCGTATCCAGCAGGGAAAGGGGGATCTGACCAAATTCTGTTTCTATTAATGGACGCAGAGGCTGCATCTGTTGCTGCCAGTCAGCCAGGCGCAGGCGATCCTCTTCATCCCAGCAATCACGCTTATTGGCGATAATTATGTCGGCTGCAGCCAGTTGATCGCGAAAGTTTTCATTGGCAACGATACGCGGATCGGCGAGCTGGCGCGCATCCAGCAGTGTCAGGGTGGCGTTCAGTTGCAGCCACGCCTGATAAACCGGCGCACTTAGCATCTCCAGCACCTGACGGGGATGGCCCAGACCAGTAGGCTCGATCAGCAGACGATCGGGATTGCTCTTCAGCAGCATGTTCAGCCCGACCTGCATTGGCAGGCCATTCACGCAGCAGAGGCAGCCGCCAGGGATCTCTTTGAGGGTGGCTCCGCGATCGGCCAGCAGGGCGCCGTCGATCCCGATCTCGCCAAATTCATTCACCAGCACCGCCCACGTTTCTCCGGCAGGCCGGGCTGCCAGCAGATGGCAGAGCAGCGTGGTTTTGCCGCTGCCCAAAAAACCGGTAATCAGATTTACGTGTGTCATGGGACTGACTCCTGCCTGGGAATAGCGTGATAATGTAATACTATAACACTATCACGATCGGCAGCGTGTCAGGGGTTAGTCTGCACGGCCCATATAGCGGCGTTCAGCAATATGGATGCGGATGCGGTCACCGTTGCTGAGATATTCCGGCACCTGGATAGAGAGGCCTGTGCTCATCCCGGCTGGCTTGGTGCGGGCGCTGGCGGAAGCGCCTTTAATGCCTGGTGAAGTATCTACGATTTCCATATCCACGGTCTGTGGCAGTTCCAGCGCCAGCACCTGACCCTCCATCGTCAGCACATGAATGCCAGGAATGCCGCCTTCAGGGATAAACAGCAGCTCTTCTTCAATCTGCTCCTGTTTAAAGGAGTAAGGGGTGTAATCCTCATCATCCATAAAGATATATTCGTCACCGTCTATATAAGAGAAGGTCACGCTGCGACGGCTGAGCGAAATCGCATCAATTATCTCGTCGCCTTTAAAGCGTTCTTCGACTTTTAAACCGGTGCGGACATCGGTAAAGCGCATTTTATACAGAGTGGCGGCACCGCGTGCGCTGGGGCTCTGGACATCAATGTCTTTAACCAGCAGCAGTTTACCGTTGTGTGTGACGGCCATCCCTTTTTTGATTTCATTGGCTTTTGGCATTGCTGTTCTCGCTATCTTGAGAGTGAAGTGCGCGCAACGTTACCCGTGCCGGTGAAAACTGGCAATATGGCGGATGCGAAATTTTGTGTCAGGCTGCGGCTTTCATGGCAATTGCAGCCCCGGACTGCTATTGTCGCCACGACATTCTCTGCCGGAGCACAGCATGCAATGCCGTAGTCAATGCGGTGCCTGTTGCACAGCGCCCTCTATCTCTTCACCCATTCCTGGCATGCCTGACGGCAAACCTGCGAATACGCCCTGCGTTCAGCTTGATGACACACTGCGCTGCAAACTCTTTGGCTCACCACTGCGTCCTGCTGTCTGCGCAGGCCTGCAACCCGCCCACAGCATGTGTGGTAACTCGCGCCAGCAGGCGATGACCTATTTACTTCAGCTCGAGGCCGATACTGCGCCCTGATGCGCTGACGCTGCTGAATTTTCTGGTCCACTCATTTCTGGTTTACAGCTGCCGCGTCAGCCTGTTCACTTTTTATTCCCCTTAACCACCCCGAAATGTGCGTAACGTCAAAAATCTGGTACGCCGCTTGCGCATTTTCTTGCCTCCGGAAAGTTGCTGTACCACAATCCCTGAAACGTTTCAGCGGTGACTGCGCCACCTGTTTTTAACAGCATGGCGTAAAAAAATTCCCACTGGCTGAAACGATTCAATCTCAGCAAGCGAGGAGAATTATGTTCCAGCTCGAATTGCAGGCCATCCATACCGGAGCCAGCGCCAGTAATAAAGAAGAGGCCATTCGTCAGGTTGCCGCCGCGTTAACCGCTGCGGGCAATGTGACGGAAGGCTACGTCAACGGCATGCTGGCGCGTGAACAGCAGACTTCAACCTTCCTCGGCAACGGCATCGCAATCCCTCATGGCACCACTGATACCCGCGATATGGTGCTGAAAACCGGTGTTCAGGTGTTCCAGTTCCCGCAGGGCATTGCCTGGGGTGACGATCAGACCGCCTATGTCGCCATCGGGATTGCCGCTAAGTCGGATGAACATCTGGCGCTGCTGCGTCAGCTGACGCATGTTCTGAGCGATGACACCATTGCCGAACAGCTAAAAACCGCCTCTGCTGAAGACCTTCGTGCGTTGCTGATGGGCGAGAAACAAGCCGCCGAGTTCAGCTTCGACACTTCATTAATTACACTCAACGTGGGTGCCAGCGATCTGATCACCCTGCAGGCGATGAACGCTGGCCGGCTGCAGTCCGCGGGCGTAGTGGATTCCAGCTACGTTGCAGATGTGGTCTCAACGGCTCCGCTGAATCTGGGTCAGGGTATCTGGCTCAGCGACAGCAGCCTCGGCAACCTGCGCAGCGGCGTGGCCATCAGCCGTGCTGAACATGCATTCGACCATCAGGGCGAATCAGCGGCGCTGTTAATCAGCGTTTCGGCGACCGATGAGCGTCCGCTGGAAGTACTGGGTTATCTCAGCGCATTGCTGCAGCAGGGCAAAGCAGATCGTCTGCTGAAAGCCGATGCGGCAGGCGTCTACGCACTGCTGACCAGCGAAGTTGATGAGCAGGCTGACGTGCTGACCGCTGAATTCACCATTCGTAACGAACATGGCCTGCATGCCCGTCCGGGCACCGCGCTGGTCAGCGTAATCAAGCAGTTCAACAGCGATATCACCGTGACCAATCTCGACGGCAGCGGTAAACCGGCTAACGGTCGCAGCCTGATGAAAGTGGTTGCGCTGGGCGTGAAGAAAGGTCATCGCCTGCGCTTTACCGCCAGCGGTGAAGATGCTCAGCAGGCGCTTAACGCTATTGAAGAAGCGATCACCAGCGGTCTGGGTGAGGGGGCATCATGAGCAGACGCGTTGCCACCATCACGCTGAATCCGGCGTACGATCTGGTGGGATATACTCCTGAAATTGAACGCGGCGAAGTCAACCTGGTGAAAACCACCGGGCTGCATGCGGCGGGCAAGGGCATCAACGTTGCTAAAGTTCTGAAAGATCTGGGTATCGATGTCACCGTGGGTGGCTTCCTGGGTAAAGAGAATCAGGACGGCTTCCAGCAGCTGTTCAGCGAGCTGGGCATTGCTAACCGTTTCCAGGTGGTGCCAGGCCGAACCCGTATCAACGTCAAACTCACTGAACAGACCGGCGACGTTACCGATCTGAACTTCTCTGGTTTTCAGGTAACCGCTCAGGACTGGGATCGTTTTACGACGGATTCTCTGACCTGGCTGGGCCAGTTTGATATGGTCTGCGTCAGCGGCAGCCTGCCAGAAGGCGTCGATCACGATGCCTTTACCCGCTGGATGACCGAACTACGCACCCACTGCCCATGCATCATTTTTGACAGCAGCCGCGAGGCGCTGGTGGCAGGACTGAAAGCCGCACCGTGGCTGGTGAAACCTAACCGCCGTGAGCTGGAGATCTGGGCTGGCCGCAAACTGCCTACGCTGCAGGATGTGATTGGTGCTGCGCATGAACTGCGTGAGCAGGGTATCGCCCATGTGGTGATTTCACTGGGTGCTGAAGGCGCGCTGTGGGTCAACGCTTCAGGCGAATGGATTGCTAAACCGCCGGTGTGTGAAGTTGTCAGCACCGTGGGTGCCGGTGATTCCATGGTTGGCGGCCTGATTTATGGCCTGCTGATGCGCGAATCCAGCGAACATACGCTGCGACTTGCGACTGCCGTGGCGGCGATGGCCGTCAGCCAGAGCAACGTTGGCGTTTCCGATCGTACTCAGTTGGCCGCCATGATGGCGCGCGTCGACTTACAACCCGTTAACTGACAGCAGGAGAGCGATAATGAAAACGCTGCTGATTAAAGACCCTACACTGGGACTGGCTTCCGCATACATGGCGCAACAACGTCTGGCTGCTGCCGCAGCTGCTGCGGGCCTGACCCTGACTGATAATCCTGCCGACGCTGAACTGGCGATTGTGCTGGGCAAAAATGTGCCGGACGATGCGGCGCTCAACGGCAAAGCGGTCTGGCTGGGTGATATCCAGCTGGCGGTACGCGAGCCGGAAACCTTCCTGAATCGCGCGAAGGCTGAAGCCAAAACCTGGCAGGCACCGGCTGCGGTGGCAACACCTGCAGGCGCACCTGCTGCGGCACCGGCTCAGGCTGGCGCGCAGAAACGCGTGGTTGCGGTGACCGCCTGTCCGACCGGCGTGGCGCACACCTTCATGGCTGCCGAAGCCATTCAGGCTGAAGCGACCCGTCGCGGCTGGTGGGTGAAAGTTGAAACCCGCGGTTCAGTGGGTGCCGGTAACGCGATTACGCCTGAAGAAGTCGCTGCCGCCGATCTGGTTATCGTCGCAGCAGACATTGAAGTCGATCTGGCGAAATTTGCCGGAAAGCCGATGTACCGCACCTCAACCGGTCTGGCGCTGAAGAAAACCGCACAGGAACTGGATAAAGCAGTCGCTGAAGCGAAGCCGTACAAAGCGGCGGCTGGCGGACAGAGTAATGAGAGTGAAGAAGAGAAGAAAGGCGGCGCAGGGGCTTATCGTCACCTGCTGACCGGTGTTTCTTACATGCTGCCGATGGTGGTCGCGGGGGGGCTAAGCATTGCCCTGTCGTTCGCTTTTGGTATTACAGCCTTTAAAGAGCAGGGCACCCTGGCCGCTGCGCTGATGCAAATTGGTGGGGGGAGCGCCTTTGCCCTGATGGTACCGGTGCTGGCGGGCTTTATTGCCTTCTCTATCGCTGACCGTCCAGGTCTGACGCCAGGTCTGATTGGCGGTATGATCGCCACCAGCATCAACGCCGGTTTCTTAGGCGGTATCATCGCGGGCTTCATTGCCGGTTATGCAGCGAAGCTTATCAGCGGCAAAGTAAAACTGCCGCAGAGTATGGAAGCGCTGAAACCGATACTGATTATCCCGTTATTCGCGAGCCTGATCACCGGTTTGCTGATGATCTACGTGGTAGGTAAACCGGTTGCGGGCATCATGAGCGGCCTGACGCACTGGCTGGCGAACATGGGTACGGCGAATGCGGTCCTGCTGGGTGCGATTCTGGGCGGCATGATGTGTACCGATATGGGTGGGCCGGTGAACAAAGTGGCTTACGCATTTGGTGTCGGCTTACTGAGTTCGCAGACGTATGCGCCGATGGCCGCCATCATGGCAGCCGGTATGGTGCCACCGCTGGCTATGGGTCTGGCAACACTGGTTGCCCGTCGTAAATTCAACAAAGGTCAGCAGGAAGGCGGTAAAGCGGCTCTGGTTCTGGGTCTCTGCTTTATCTCTGAAGGTGCGATTCCTTTCGCTGCCCGTGACCCGATGCGCGTTCTGCCTTGCTGTATCGTGGGCGGCGCAACGACCGGCGCGATCTCCATGGCGATTGGCGCAAAACTGATGGCACCGCACGGTGGACTGTTTGTATTGCTTATCCCTGGCGCGATTACCCCGGTTGTCGGCTATCTGATGGCGATTATTATCGGCACTGCGATTGCAGGTCTGAGCTACGCGGTACTGAAACGTCCTGAAGAGCAGCTGGCGAAAGCCTGATTTGCAGAAGTGCCTAATCTGCTGATGTAAAAATAGCAGGGAGCCGGATGGCTCCCTGTTTGCTTTTGTGAGGGACCTGCTCCCTGAGCCAGCATTCGGTCTGAACGAAAAGGGAGCCAGCAGGCTCCCTTTTTCTATCCCTGCTGTTCGGCTTTCAGCCAGGCAATCTCATCTTTCCAGATATCAGGATTAATGGTCTCCAGAATCAGCGGAATACCATCAAACCGCGGATCTTTCATCAGCCAGCTAAACGCTGTTTTACCGATATTTCCTTCACCCAGGCTGTGATGGCGGTCAACGCGACTGTCGAAGGTACTTTTGGCATCGTTAAGGTGCATGCCGCGCAGATAGGTAAAGCCGACAATGCGCTCAAACTCGGCAAAGGTTGCCTCGCAGTCCGCTTCGGTACGCAGATCATAACCGCCAGCAAACGCATGACAGGTATCAATGCAGACACCGACGCGCGACTTATCTTCAACATGTCCAATAATGGTGGCGAGGTGCTCGAAGCGGAAGCCCAGGTTACTGCCCTGACCGGCAGTGTTCTCAATCACGGCGGTCACGTTCTGGCTCTGATCAAGGGCGATATTGATCGACTCAGCGATCCGCTTCAGGCAGGCCTCTTCATCAATCTGATGCAGATGACTGCCAGGATGGAAGTTCAGTAGCGTCAGACCGAGCTGGTCACAACGATGAAGTTCATCAATAAAGGCAGCGCGGGATTTCTCCAGCGCCTCTTCAACCGGATGACCGAGGTTAATCAGAAAACTGTCGTGCGGCAGGATTTGCTGCGGACTGTATTTGTACGTCTCGCAGGCGGCGCGAAAAGCATCAATCACGTCAGTGGAGAGCGGGGCGGCCTTCCACTGACGTTGATTTTTAGTAAAGAGGGCGAAGGCGGTGGCTTCTATTTCATGGGCGCGGATCACGGCCTGATCCACGCCACCTGCCGCACTCACGTGTGCGCCAATATATTTCATGCCTTTCTCCTGGGGCTATGCACGGATGAAACGGCATGATACCCGATGCCGTTAGCCCATGAAATGTTGCACCAGCAGATTGATGGTGCCGCCACCCACAATTAACCAGCCAAATACCAGCGCACCCAGCAGCAGCGGTTTAACGCCCGCCTCACGTAATGCCCCAAAACGAGTGGTTAATCCCAGTGCCGCCATCGCCATCGCCAGCAGCAGACCCGCCAGCTCGTTCAGCGTGGCAACCACCATGGCAGGCAGCAGCTGCAGCGAGTTAAACAGGGCGACTGCGATAAACAGCAGGGCGAACCAGGGAAACGTCACCGGCTGACGCGCTTTGCTCGCTTTGCGTTTGCCGCGTAACACTGCACTCAGGCAGAGCAGGAACGGGGCCAGCATCATCACCCGCAGCATTTTGGCAATCACCGCGCTGTTTTCGGCGTCCGGGCTGATACTGTGTCCGGCGGCGACCACCTGTGCCACTTCATGGATAGTTGAGCCAGTGAAAACACCAAACTGCGCCGCACTGAGATCCGGAAACAGGTTATGCGCCAGCGGCCACAGCAGCGGATAGATAAAAATCGCCAGCGTGCCGAACAGCACCACGGTCGCGATAGCCACCGCGACTTTCGACGGCGCAGCTTTCACTACCGGTTCCGTCGCCAGAACGGCTGCAGCACCACAGATACTGCTGCCCGCGCCAATCAGCCAGACGGTATCGCGATCCAGCTTCAGCAACCGGATGCCCAGCAGGCAGGTCACCAGAAAAGTACTGCTCAGCGTCAGTGCATCAATCAGAATGCCGCTAAAACCAACGTCAGCAATCTGTTGTAAGGTGATACGAAAACCAAACAGGATGATCCCCAGCCGCAGCAGCTTCTGTTTAGCCAGTACCACGCCGCTGTCGCAGCGCGACGCCAGGGGCGTATAGACGCTATTGCCGACCAGGATGCCCAGCATAATCGCCAGGGTCAGTGAACCCAGCCCTGCTGCTGCAACTGTCGGTTGCTGTGCGAGCCAGCTGGCAGCAGCGGCAATCGCGGCAGTCAGCAGCAGACCGGGGAACCAGAGCGTAACAGGATGATGTGTTTTAGCGATGCTCAGTTCGGTCATGATGGTCACTCCTCGTGGTTGAGTCATGATCATGAGGGTCGCTGGCTTAAAAGTGAAATTGATAATATATTTATAATTGACCAGAATAAACGATAAGGCAGCAATCATGATAGTTTCGCGTCTGCGCCGCTGGGCAACGCTGATCAAAAAAGATGTGTTTGTGCTGTGGTTCGCCTTTCGCGATCCGCGCACGCCCTGGTGGAACAAGCTGGTGATGCTGGGGCTGGTCGCCTACGGTGTCAGCCCGATCGATCTTATCCCGGATGTCATTCCCTTCGTCGGACTGCTGGATGACGCGGTCATCATCCCCATGGGGGTCATGGTGCTGTTGCGGTTGCTGCCGCGTGAGGTGCGCATCAGCAGCAGCGAGCGGGCGCAATCCCAGCGTTCCCGTGGCAAAAAAATCGCTGGCTGGCTGGGGGTAATAGGGCTGATCTGGCTGGCGATAATCATTTACCTGGTCAGGCATTCACTGAGTTAAGAGGCGACGATGCACATTACGCTGCGGCAAATCGAAGTGTTCACCGAAGTGCTGAAGAGTGGTTCCACAACTCAGGCTTCACAACTGCTGGCGCTATCGCAGTCGGCAGTCAGCGCGGCACTGGCCGATCTGGAAAGTCAGATCGGCGTGCAGCTGTTTGATCGGGTCGGCAAGCGGCTGGTATTGAATGAGCACGGCCGGCTGCTCTATCCGCGAGCGGTCGGGTTGCTGGAGCAGGCGGGTGAAATTGAGCAACTATTCAAAGAGGATAACGGCGCGATCCGCATCTTCGCCAGCAGCACCATCGGTAACTATCTGCT
This sequence comes from Candidatus Pantoea rara, assembly GCF_051136265.1. Taxonomy (NCBI): domain Bacteria; kingdom Pseudomonadati; phylum Pseudomonadota; class Gammaproteobacteria; order Enterobacterales; family Erwiniaceae; genus Pantoea; species Candidatus Pantoea rara. The sequence continues at coordinate 1,390,241 of NZ_CP194942.1, forward strand.
GCCGGGCATGATGGCGGCTTATCGTCGTGATTTTCCCGGTCTGCCCCTGGAGCTGAGTGTTGGCAACAGTCAGGATGTGATTCAGGCGGTTTCCGATTTTCGTGTAGATGTCGGTCTGATTGAAGGGCCGTGCCATATGACCGAGCTGGTCAGCGAACCCTGGCTGGAAGATGAGCTGGTCGTGTTTGCCGCGCCTGACGCCGCGATCCTGCAACAGCCAGTGACGCTGAAAACGCTGGCGGAAGCGCCGTGGATCCTGCGCGAACGTGGCTCGGGCACCCGGGAAATCGTCGATTATCTGCTCCTGTCACACCTGCCAAGTTTTCAGCTGGGCATGGAACTGGGCAACTCCGAAGCGATCAAGCATGCGGTGCGACACGGTATGGGCATCAGCTGTCTTTCGCGCCGGGTGATTGCCGATCTGCTGGAGGCGGGAACGCTGACAGAGCTGGCGATTCCGTTACCGCGTCTGACCCGGACGCTCTACCGCATTCATCACCGGCAGAAGCATATTTCAAAGGCACTGACGCGCTTTTTGTCCTATTGCCGTGAGTGACCGCTAATAATTCGGGCGCGATCATGAACTTAACTTATAACAGCATGGCATCGCTATACAGAGTCGGTCTGGCTGCTACAATCGCGCCTCATTTTTACCCAGCGTAGCGTTAACACATGCATAATGACTCAAAAACAACACAACAACCTGCATTACGACGTGCGTTAAAAGCCCGTCATCTGACGATGATCGCCATCGGCGGTTCCATCGGTACCGGCCTGTTTGTCGCCTCTGGCGCAACCATCGCGCAGGCTGGCCCTGGCGGGGCACTTCTCTCCTATATGCTCATCGGCCTGATGGTCTACTTCCTGATGACCAGTCTTGGTGAGCTGGCCGCCTTCATGCCCGTATCGGGTTCCTTCGCCACCTACGGTGCAAAATATGTCGAAGAGGGCTTTGGTTTCGCGCTCGGCTGGAACTACTGGTACAACTGGGCGGTAACCATCGCGGTTGACCTGGTCGCGTCACAGCTTGTGATGACCTACTGGTTCCCGGACACACCTGGCTGGATCTGGAGCGCACTCTTCCTGGGTCTGATATTCCTGCTTAACTACATCTCGGTGAAAGGCTTTGGCGAGGCAGAATACTGGTTCTCACTGATCAAAGTCGCCACCGTGATCATCTTTATCATTGTTGGTGTGCTGATGATCACCGGCATTATGCGCGGTGCAGAGCATGCGGGCTGGCAGAACTGGCAGGTAGGCGATGCGCCGTTTGCGGGTGGCTTTGCGGCGATGATTGGCGTGGCGATGATTGTGGGATTCTCCTTCCAGGGCACCGAGCTGATCGGTATCGCGGCGGGCGAATCTGAAGACCCGGCGAAAAATATCCCGCGCGCGGTGCGGCAGATTTTCTGGCGTATTCTCCTGTTCTATGTGTTTGCCATCCTGATTATCAGTCTGATCCTGCCGTACACCGATCCGCAGTTGCTGCATAACGACATCGACGATATCAGCGTCAGCCCGTTTACTCTGGTGTTCCAGAACGCCGGTCTGCTCTCTGCGGCTGCGGTGATGAATGCGGTGATTCTGACGGCGGTGCTGTCAGCCGGTAACTCCGGCATGTATGCATCAACGCGTATGCTTTACAACCTGGCCAGCGAAGGCAAAGCGCCGCGTATTTTCGCGAAGCTTTCTAAGGGCGGCGTGCCGCGCAATGCCTTATGGGCGACGACCGTGGTGGCCGGGCTGTGCTTCCTGACCTCTAAATTTGGTAATCAGGAAGTGTATCTGTGGCTACTGAATACCTCAGGGATGACCGGTTTTATCGCCTGGCTGGGTATTGCTATCAGTCACTATCGCTTCCGTCGCGGCTATGTCGCTCAGGGACATGACCTGAACGATCTGCCTTACCGCTCTGGTTTCTTCCCGCTGGGACCGATTTTCGCCTTCGTGCTCTGCCTGATCATCACGCTGGGTCAGAATTATCAGGCCTTCCTTAACGACAGCATTGACTGGTATGGCGTGGCGGCAACCTACATCGGCCTTCCGCTGTTCCTGATTATCTGGTTCGGCTACAAGCTGACGCGCGGAAGCCATTTCGTGAAGTACAGCGAGATGGAGTTCCCTGTTCATAAAGAGTAATGCTGATCTGGCGCTGCAGCGCGGCGCCAGAAACCGCCTTTACAGACCAGCGATAAGCGTAAAGCGATGGGCGTATTCGCCCCCGCTGCGGCTTCTCAAATCTTTATTGAGTCAGGCGTCGTCAACAGAAACTCCGCTTCACTGATGTCAACCCCACCGTAAACCGTTATGCGGATATCAATAACCTGGCCGACGAGGCTATGTGTATAGAAATGCCAGCTACGCCATCCAGATGCGCACCTCACTTCTGAACCCCTTGATCATCGCCATCACATGTCTGTCAGCGCTAAATATTAACTTGCGCGCTATTTAGTTGTTTGCAATGTGACTGCGGCCTGTCATTCTGCTCAAACTAAATAGCACGCTACTTAATAATGAATATAAGGAAGCCAGAAATGAACGTGAAACTCACTGCAGGAGCTTTATTATTAGCCAGCCAGATCGCTTCAGCATGGGCAAGCCCGGCGGAGAATCTGCCGCAACCTACCGCCGGTGTTGCCGCCTTTCTTAAAGCTCTGAACAGCAGCGGTGGCAAGCCCATCGAAACCTTAGCGCCTGTCGAGGCGCGCGCAGTGTTAACGGGTGCTCAACAGGGGGCGTTGCTGCCACCCGCACAAATTTCTGAAAAAACCATTACAGCACTGGGTAAACCGCTCAAACTGACGATCGTAAAACCTGAGCACAGTTCTGGCGTGCTGCCCGTATTTATGTTCTTCCATGGGGGAGGCTGGGTGCTGGGTGACTTCCCGACCCATGAACGTCTGGTAAGGGATCTGGTGAATGAGTCCGGCGCTGCTGCCGTATTTGTGAATTATGATCCTTCCCCGGAAGCCCATTATCCGGTCGCCATTACACAGGCTTATGAAGCAACAAAATGGGTGGCCGAAAACGGTCATGAAATTGGCGTAGACGGCAAGCGACTGGCACTGGTCGGTAACAGTGTCGGCGGCAACATGGTCGCTGCTGTCGCGCTTCAGGCTAAGCAGAACAATGCACCGTCCATTCGTTATGATGTCATGTTGTGGCCTGTTACTGATGCCAGCTTTGATGATGCTTCCTATAAGCAGTTTGCCAGCGGCTATTTTCTGACCCGGAATATGATGAAATGGTTCTGGGACAACTACACGCCTTCAGAAAAAGATCGGAATAACATTCTGGCCTCTCCGCTGCGTGCAACCCAGGCCCAACTGGCTGGTTTGCCACCAACGCTTATTCAGACTGCTGAACTGGATGTATTACGCGATGAAGGCGAAGCTTTTGGGCGCAGGCTGGATAACGCTGGCGTGCCGGTGACCGTCACCCGTTATAACGGCATGATCCATGACTTTGGGCTGCTGAATGCGCTGAGTAAAGAGCCTGCAGTGCGCACAGCGATTGGCCAGGCGTCTGCGGAGCTTAAGGAACACCTTAAGTAAACCCTGCCTTAATGCCTTACCCCGGACATTCTTCGCAGACTGTCCGGGTCATTATCACCACTGCGCGCAGCATAGCGTTTGATGCCATACCTTTACGGCGCAGAGTCCGCTAACCAGCGTTAGTTTTTCGCTTATTACGGTCATGAAAGTTGCGGACCTTGCGCACACGGGTCACCATGCTGGATCCGGAGCCAGTATCCTTCCCATAACAACACCGTTTTTTTCTGTTTTTTCACGTCTCGCTTATGTTCTCGAATTGATAATTATTATCACCTGCACTATTGTGGCTGCGTTTTCTGACGTGATAGCCACACAGGGTTCAAACATGACTACCGAAACTTCGCTGCTGGCGGGGGAAGAGACGCTTCACCACACCATGCAAAATTACCATCAGGTGCTGCGCCGCCGCCTGGTCTGGATTGGCGTATTACTGGTGGCAATTGTCGCCTCGCTGATCCTCGACTTCACACTGGGTCCGGCTGGACTCTCCCTTGAAACGCTGTGGAATACGCTGCTCAGCCCCGACAGCGTCGATGCCGGCACCCGCGTTATTGTCTGGGACATTCGTCTGCCCTATGCGCTGATGGCGCTGGTGGTGGGGCTGTCGCTGGGTCTGGCGGGTGCAGAGATGCAGACCATCCTGAACAATCCGCTGGCCAGCCCGTTTACGCTGGGTGTCTCATCGGCGGCGGCGTTCGGAGCCGCGCTGGCGATCATTCTTGGCGTAGGTATTCCCGGCATACCCGATCAGTGGTTAATTTCTGCCAACGCCTTTGTGTTTGCGCTGTTTGCTGCGCTGATGCTGGATGCGGTGACCCGCTGGACGCAGGTCTCCTCTGCAGGTGTGGTGCTGTTCGGTATCGCCCTGGTGTTTACCTTTAACGCGCTGGTCTCGATGATGCAGTTCATCGCCAGCGAAGACACGCTGCAGGGCCTGGTGTTCTGGACCATGGGCAGCCTGGCGCGTGCCTCCTGGGAGAAGCTGGGCGTACTGACTGTGGCGCTGGTCATCCTGGTGCCGTTCTCAATGATGAGCAGCTGGAAGCTGACGGCGCTGCGTCTGGGCGAAGACCGCGCAGTGAGCTTTGGCATTGATGTGCGTCGTCTGCGCCTGACCACCTTGCTGCGTATCAGTATTCTCTCGGCGCTGGCCGTGGCGTTTGTCGGACCCATCGGTTTCATCGGCCTGGTCGCACCCCACATTGCCCGCATGATGTTTGGTGAAGATCATCGCTTCTATCTGCCTGCCAGTGCGCTGGTCGGTGCGCTGGTCCTGTCGCTGGCGTCGGTCGCGTCGAAAAACCTCCTCCCCGGCGTAATCATCCCGGTTGGCATCGTCACCTCACTGATCGGCGTGCCGTTCTTCCTGAGTATTATTCTGCGTCATCGGGGGACAGTATGATGGAACAGGGTCTGACGTTACGCGGCTTCAGTGCCGGTTATCCAAAAAATAAAGTCATTGATAATCTCAATATCGCGCCGCTGCCACGCGGTGAAATCACCGTGCTGCTGGGGCCAAATGGCTGTGGTAAATCGACGCTGTTGCGCGCGCTGGCCGGTCTGAATAAAGGCCAGGGTGAGATGTGGCTCAACGGTGAAGATCTCATGACCCAGCCGTTTGCCCGCCGGGCGAAGAATGTGGTCTATCTGCCGCAATCGCTGCCTGCGGGCGTGCATCTGCATGTGCTGGAATCGATTATCGTGGCGCAGCGTGCCTCCGGTGGTCTGCATAGCGCCAGCAGCGAAGCGGAGATCATGCATCTGCTGGAGCAGCTTGGCATTGCCCATCTGGCGATGCGATACCTCGATCAGCTCTCTGGCGGTCAGAAGCAGCTGGTCGGGCTGGCGCAGTCCCTGATCCGTCGCCCTGAACTGCTGCTGCTGGATGAACCGTTGAGTGCGCTGGATCTTAATTACCAGTTCCACGTCATGGATCTGGTACGCCGTGAAACTGCCCAGCGCAATATTGTGACGGTGGTGGTGGTGCATGACATCAACATCGCACTGCGCCATGCGCAACATGCGCTGATGCTGAAGCAGGGCGCACTGGTGGCGGAAGGGCAACCGGATAAGGTGATTACGCCGGCTACGCTGGCAAAAGTGTATGGCGTCAATGGCCGAATCGAACACTGCTCGCGCGGCATACCGCAGGTGATGATCGATGGGCTGACGGGGCCGGCACTGGTCTGAGAGTCGGGCGAGGCCTGGCGTTGAGCCCGCGTTTGCGGCAGTACAGTATGCAGAAAAATTCAGGGCCGCAATTGCGGCCCTGATGAGTTACTACGCCAGCAGATGCTGCGCATGGAAGCGCAGATGATCTTCCACGAAGCTGGCAATAAAGAAGTAGCTATGGTCATAACCTGGCTGAATACGCAGCGTCAGCGGGAAACCCACCTCGCGGGCGATTTCCTCTAACCGCTCTGGTTGCAGCTGATCGGCCAGGAACTGATCGCTGTCGCCCTGATCGATTAGCATCGGCAACCGATGAGATACTTCCGCCATCAGCTGGCAGCTGTCATATTCCCGCCACGCCGCACGATCGTCGCCCAGATAGGCCTGAAACGCTTTCTGGCCCCACGGCACCTGCATCGGATTCACAATCGGCGCAAAGGCAGAAGCCGAGGCAAACCGGTTACTCAGTCGCAGCGCCAGCATCAGCGCCCCGTGTCCGCCCATAGAATGACCCATGATCGACTGACGTTCACTGACCTTGAAATTATCCGCAATCAGGGCGGGTAACTCGCTGCTCAGATAGTCGAACATGCGGAAATGGCTCGCCCAGGGTTGCTGGGTGGCATTGAGATAAAATCCCGCGCCCTGGCCCAGATCATATCCCTCATCATTCGCCACCTCATCACCGCGCGGGCTGGTATCTGGCATAATCAGCACCAGACCCAGTTCCGCCGCAACGCGCTGCGCGCCCGCTTTGGTGGTGAAGTTCTCATCGTTGCAGGTCAGCCCGGCCAGAAACCAGACGACCGGCGGCGGTGCATCACCGTGCGGGGTGGGCAGATAGATGCTGAAGGTCATCGGGCAGTTCAGCACGGCTGACTGATGACGCCAGCGCTGCTGCCAGCCACCAAAAATACGGTGTTCTTCCAGTAGCTCCAGAGTAGATGCCATAACGCCTCCTGATTACTTGTTAAAGTGCACGACCGAGCGAATCGATTTTCCTTCGTGCATTAAATCAAAGGCATCGTTGATCTCTTCCAGCGGCATGGTGTGGGTAATAAAGTCGTTCAGCGCAAATTTACCGTCGAGGTAATCCTGCACAATGCCCGGCAGCTGTGAACGGCCTTTCACGCCGCCAAAGGCGGAACCGCGCCAGACGCGACCGGTTACCAGCTGGAACGGACGGGTGGAGATCTCTTCACCGGCACCCGCGACACCGATAATCACAGATTCGCCCCAGCCTTTGTGGCAGCACTCCAGTGCGGAACGCATTACGTTCACGTTGCCGATACATTCAAACGAGAAATCCACGCCGCCGTCGGTCAGCTCGACAATCACATCCTGAATGGGCTTATCATAATCTTTCGGGTTGATCAGATCGGTAGCACCCAGCTTGCGAGCGAGATCGAATTTGCTGGTGTTGAGGTCAATCGCGATGATGCGGCCGGCTTTCGCCATTTTCGCGCCGATGACCGCAGAAAGACCGATGCCGCCGAGACCGAAGATTGCCACGGTGTCGCCTTCTTTCACTTTGGCGGTGTTCATGACTGCGCCCATGCCGGTTGTGACGCCACAACCCAGCAGGCAAACCTCTTCCAGTGGCGCTTCTTTACTTATTTTCGCCAGCGAGATTTCCGGAATAACGGTGTACTCAGAGAAAGTCGAGGTACCCATATAGTGGAAAATCGGTTTGCCATCTTTAAAGAAGCGGGTGGTGCCATCCGGCATCAGGCCTTTGCCCTGGGTCGTGCGGATCGCCTGGCAGAGATTGGTTTTGCCCGACAGGCAGTACTTACATTTGCCGCACTCCGGGGTATAAAGCGGGATGACATGGTCACCCACTTCGACGCTGGTTACGCCTTCGCCCACGGCTTCCACGATGCCGCCGCCTTCATGGCCGAGAATCGCCGGGAAAACACCTTCCGGGTCAGTGCCGGAGAGGGTGTAGGCGTCGGTATGACACACGCCTGTCGCGACAATGCGCACCAGCACTTCACCTTTCTGCGGCGGCATCAAATCCACTTCTTCAATTTTCAGTGGTTCGCCAGCAGCCCAGGCAACAGCGGCACGGGTTTTGATCATGTTCATACAATCCCTCTTTCAGTCAGAGTGGCGCGCACAATGGCGCCGGGTGGTCGTGATAATGTAAACATAGCGTGGAACGCTTACTCCGCCGCCTGTAATGGGTGAATCAGCTCATCATTGAGCGGACGATCGTCAAATTGTTCAATAATCAGGTATTTCAGTGCTTCAACATTCGGGGTAAAAGCGTCACGTCGCCACATCAGCCAGGTGGCGGTATCACGATAAGCCGCGGGTAAGGTATGTGCCTGCACCCGTGACCGGTCCGCCATCTGCTTTAATACTGAGGCCGGAATCATCGCGACGCCTGCGCCACCCGCTACGCAGGCCAGCATGGCGTGATAGGACTGGATCTCCATTACATTATCCGGCGCCGTCTGGCTGTCGCGATACCAGCTCTCCAGCTTCACCCGATAAGAGCAGCTGTTGCGAAAGGCAAACAGGGTGTCGTCCTGCACGTCGCGCGCTGTACTGATCGGCCCATGATCCAGCCCGGTGATGAGGACCATCTCCTCGCGAAAGGCGATGCAGCCATTCAGATCATCATGGGAAACCGGGCCATCAACCAGCGCGGCGGCCAGGGTGCCCTCGCGAACCCGATCAATAATTTCGCCTGAGGTGCCGGTAATCAGCGACAGCGCCACTTTGGGAAAGCGCTGGTGGTAGGCGGCGAGCAGGCCAGGCAGGCGGGTCGCCGCAGTACTCTCCATGGAGCCCAGTGCAAAGTTGCCCGCCGGTTCGCCGGTTCGGGTCATGCTCATCGCTTCTTCACTTAACGCCAGAATACGCTGCGCATAATTCAGGAAATTATGGCCCATCGGCGACAGGCGAATGCGCTGCTTCTCACGAATAAACAGATCCACACCCAATTCTTCTTCCAGCTGGCGTAGTCGCGTGGTGAGATTAGAGGGGACGCGATGCAGCTGTTCTGCTGCGCGTGCCAGAGAACCGGTTTCGGCGACGGAACAGAACATACGCAGCTGAACTAAATCCATATCTTCTCTTCCCGTAAGCAAGTTGGTTAAAATTATTCACTTTCCGTGAGTTTAGTCATCCTGCATGCTGTTGGCAAGTCAGAAGAGATCTCAGGGCAGAACAACAGGAGTTCAGCAATGGCGTTACGCGTCGCGCTCAGCGCGTTTTTAACTTTATTTGTGGCGATGGGCATTGGGCGCTTCGCCTTTACGCCGCAGGTGCCGCTGATGATTCAGGCACATCAGCTGACACTCACCAGTGCCAGCCTGGTGGCAGCCTTCAACTATCTTGGCTATCTGTGTGGCTCGTTTGATGCCATGCGCGCGCACCGGCGGGTGGAGTTGCGACTGCAGGCAGGCGTGTGGGGCGCAGTGATACTGACGCTGCTTTCCGCTCTGGCAACGGGCCCCTGGTTGCACGGCGTAATCCGCTTTCTGATTGGCTGGGCCAGCGGCTGGGCGATGGTGCTGGTAGCGGCCTGGAGCAATGAACAGCTGCATCGGCATGGCCGGGCAGGGCTGTCGGCGGCCGTTTTTGCCGGGCCGGGCTGCGGCATTTTTGTCAGCGGTCTGCTGGGCGTCGCGCTGCACACGCTGCAGGTCTCTGCAGGTCTGGCCTGGGCCGCTTACGGTGCGCTGGCACTGCTGCTGATTGCGCTCATCACCCGTCACCTGCCGCGGCGGGGCGAACTGCATCGTCCGGAACAGGCACCTGAGCCTCTGGTGCTAAGTCGCAATCTTAAACGTCTGGTGCTGAGTTACAGCCTGGCGGGCTTTGGCTACATTCTTCCTGCCACCTTTTTGTCGCAGATGGCCGCTACGCGTTTTCCTGACGGTATTTTCGCGCAGTTTGTCTGGCCGATATTCGGCGGCGCGGCGATGATCGGCATCCTGCTGGGTATCCTGACGCGGCGCTGGGGACACAGCCATGTCCGGCTGGCGGTGGTGCTCTGGGCGCAGGCGCTGGGCGTATTTGCCGCGGCGCTTCTGCCAGGCTTTAGTGGCCTGCTGGCCGGTGCGCTGCTGGTGGGGGGCGGCTTCCTCAGCGTGGTGCAACTGTCGATGCTCTGTGCCCGTGAACTGGCACCCAATCATCTGCGTTACATGGCTGGCCTGCTGACTACGGGCTATGCGGTCGGACAGCTGGTCGGCCCGCTGCTCTCTTTCCTCTCTACGGCCCTGTTACATCGGCTGGAACCAGCCCTTTGGGTGGCCGGGGTCAGCCTGGTCTGGGCAGGCCTGCTGGTCTGGCGAAGAATTGAGTGAAAAGCTTTCATCGCCAATCTGATTGATTGCTGGATTCCCCGCAAAGAAAGTTTCACAATACGCGCCTGATTACAGGGCCCGCAGGCAAAAGCTCGCGGGCGCAACACCAGCCGGAGAAGAGTAGATGAGCACCCTAAGTCAGGAAGCTGCCCTGGTTCACGAAGCGCTGCTTGCGCGTGGACTGGAAACCCCGTTACGTGCACCGACGCGCGACATTGATGATAAAACGCGTAAGAGCCTGATTGCCGGGCACATGACCGAGATTATGCAGCTGCTGAATCTGGATCTTGAAGATGACAGCCTGATGGAAACGCCACATCGCATCGCCAAAATGTATGTTGATGAGGTTTTTTCCGGTCTCGACTACGCCAACTTCCCGAAAATCACCGTCATCGAGAACAAAATGAAGGTCGATGAGATGGTGACTGTACGTGATATCACTCTGACCAGCACCTGTGAACACCACTTTGTTATCATTGATGGCAAAGCGACTGTCGCCTATATACCTAAAGAAAAGGTGATTGGTCTGTCGAAAATCAACCGCATCGTGCAGTTCTTTGCCCAGCGCCCACAGGTGCAGGAGCGTCTGACGCAGCAGGTTCTGGTAGCATTGCAGACGCTGCTGGGCACTAACAATGTAGCTGTCTCGATTGATGCGGTGCACTACTGTGTCAAAGCGCGTGGTATAAAAGATGCGACCAGCGCCACCACCACGACTTCACTGGGTGGCCTGTTCAAGTCCAGCCAGAATACCCGCCAGGAATTTTTGCGCGCAGTGCGCCATAGTTGAGTCAACTGCGGGCGCATAACGGTGCCCGCCTCAATGGGGCAGGGTGCCGCATGCAACGCTATCACGCACTGGATTTCATTCGTGGCTGTGCCATTCTCGGCATTTTGCTGCTCAATATTGTCGGCTTCGGCCTGCCTTCTGCTGCCTACCTGAATCCGGCGTGGCAGGGCAGCGTCAGTCTCTCCGATACCTGGACATGGGCGCTCTCTGACACCTTCGCTCAGCTCAAATTCCTCACTCTGTTCGCACTGTTATTTGGCGCGGGTCTGCAAATGCAGCTGCCGCGCGGTAGCCGCTGGCTCACAGCCCGACTTTCCATTCTGGTCCTCATCGGTTTTGTGCACGGTATTTTTCTCTGGGAAGGCGACATCCTGCTGGATTACGGCATCATCGGACTGGTGGTCTGGCGGGTGCTGCGCGATGTCCCCTCCACCCGCAGCCTGATGAATACCGGTATTCTGCTCTACCTGGTGGGTTGCGGCGTACTGCTGGTGTTTGGGTCGATCTCCGCTCCTGAACCGACTCATTCCTGGCTGCCGGGCGCAGCCGATCTGCAATATGAACAGTACTGGAAACTCACCGGCGGCTGGGAGGCGATACAGAACCGGCTGGACCATCTCTCGTCAGGGCTGATGGCGCTGGCGGCACAGTATGGCTGGCAGCTGGCGGGTCTGATGATGATGGGTGGCGCACTGCTGCGCAGCGGCTGGCTGACGGGCGAGTTTCCTGCACAGCATTACCGTCAGGCGGCGGCGCTGCTACTGACGATGGGATTCTGCATTGCGGTGGCCGGTGTGGCAGCGCAATGGCTGTTACACTGGGCGTTCCGCTGGACCGCTTTTTACCTTCAGGCCCCGCGCGACCTCGCCAGTCCGCTGATCAGTCTGGGCTATGCCGCGCTCTGTCTGGCTTACTGGCCGAAGATTGCACGCTGGCGCATCAGCTACGCCATCCAGTGTGTGGGCCGCATGGCGCTGACCAACTACCTGCTGCAGTCGCTGATTTGCACCACGCTGTTTTACCGCTTTGGCTTCTATATGCACTTCACCCGGCTGGAACTGGTGATGATGGTGCCTGCGGTATGGCTTATCAATATCCTGTTTTCACTCATCTGGTTACATTTCTTCGCACAGGGCCCACTGGAATGGCTGTGGCGGCGATTTACGCTGCTCTCAGCCAGTAAATCACGCCTCACGGACAACACAGGATAATGACAGCCATCACAAAGGTTACATAATTGTATGTAACCGTTTTCATTGATGTGACGCAATTCACGCTGTATGCCTCCTGCCCCTGACAGAATAGCGCCGGTATATAACCCGGCGTGATGCCCTATTTTTCCTTTCTGGAAGTGCTGCATGATAACTATTCGTGATGTTGCCCGTCAGGCTGGCGTGTCAGTGGCGACCGTGTCGCGCGTCCTTAACCAGAGCAACGCCGTGACCTCTGATACCCGTGACGCTGTGTTACAGGCGGTGGAGGCGCTGGGCTATCGCCCTAATGCCAACGCCCAGGCGCTGGCGACACAGGTCAGCGACACGATCGGGGTAGTGGTGATGGATGTCTCCGATCCCTTCTTCGGAGCACTGGTTAAGGCGGTGGATACCGTGGCGCAACGCGTGCACAAGCACGTGTTAATCAGCAACTCCTGGCATCAGGAAGAGAAAGAGCGTCATGCTATTGAAGTCCTGATCCGTCAGCGCTGCAGCGCTCTGGTAGTGCACGCGAAAACGCTGCCGGACGCTGAGCTGGCGGACTTTATGCAGCACGTTCCCGGCATGGTGGTGATTAACCGCATCGTCCCTGGATTCGAACACCGCAGCGTCAGTCTGGATAATGTCACTGGCGCACTGATGGCCTCAAGAACGTTGTTACAACAAGGGCATAGCCGCATTGGTTATCTCTGCTCCAGTCATCCCATCGAGGATGTCGCGCAGCGCCGTGAAGGGTGGATACAGGCAATGGCAGAGCAGGGTATCCGGCCGCAGGAGAGCTGGATAGCCAGCGCAGAGCCTGACATGCAGGGCGGCGAAGCGGCGATGGTAGAGTTGCTGGGGCGCAATCTTAACCTCACTGCGGTGTTTGCCTACAACGACGGCATGGCGGCGGGCGCACTCACTGCGCTGAAAGACAACGGTATTCAGGTACCACAGCATTTTTCTGTCATTGGCTTTGATGACATCCCCATTTCCCGTTACACCGACCCGCAGTTAACTACCGTTCGCTATCCCATTGTTTCAATGGCAAAAATTGCGACTGAACTGGCTTTGCAGGGCGCGGCCGGACTGCTGGACGACACCGCAACACACATCTTTATGCCCACCCTGGTGCGGCGTCATTCGGTGGCGCAGCGGCAAAATGTGGAGTCCGTCACTAATTCAGGCGATTCAGGCATGTAACCGTTTTCAATCTGTGATTACATTCACAGTTAATTAACATTGCTCTCACTATGATGGCAGCGTCTTACCGGACTGAAACATTATGTAACGCCAGTGTAACGGCATCAGTTGTGGTCTCAGTAGCCGGTTAAAGGGTTCACCCCCTCTTCAAGGAAGCATTCTGGCACAGGGAAGTCAGGTTTTAGACGGTGTCGAATGGCTTAACCTCCTCATTACGTTAGCCAACGCGCCGATCTGTTTTACCGATTGCTCTGCCGCCTCTATGGCGCGGTAGCGCTAAAAAGACCCTGCATAATAAAACCGGAGATACCATGAATAAGAAGGTTTTCACGCTTACAGCACTGGTTGCCAGCATGATGTTTGGTGCAACCGCTCACGCAGCTGACACCCGTATCGGCGTGACCATTTACAAATATGATGACAACTTCATGTCAATGGTGCGCAAAGACATCGAGAAAGAAGCGAAAGCGATCGGTGGCGTGCAGTTGCTGATGAATGATTCACAGAACGACCAGTCCAAACAGAATGATCAGATTGATGTGCTGATGGCAAAAGGCGTTAAAGCGCTGGCGATTAACCTGGTTGACCCGGCGGCGGCTGCAGTAGTGGTAGACAAAGCGCGTGCCAATGAAGTACCGGTTGTCTTCTTCAACAAAGAACCGAACGCCAAAGTCCTGGCCGGTTATGACAAAGCGTATTATGTGGGTACCGACTCTAAAGAGTCTGGCATCATTCAGGGTCAGCTGATCGAGAAACACTGGAAATCGACGCCAGCCTGGGATCTGAACAAAGATGGCGTGATTCAGTTCGTGCTGCTGAAAGGCGAGCCGGGCCATCCTGATGCAGAAGCCCGTACCAAATATGTGATCGACACGCTGAACAAAGATGGCCTGAAAACCCAGCAGTTAGCGATGGATACTGCAATGTGGGATACCGCGCAGGCTAAAGATAAGATGGATGCGTGGCTGTCAGGCCCGAATGCTAAGAAAATCGAAGTCGTCATCGCGAACAACGATGCGATGGCGATGGGTGCAGTTGAAGCGCTGAAATCGCACAACATGACTTCAATCCCTGTCTTCGGCGTCGATGCACTGCCAGAAGCCCTGGCGCTGGTGAAATCCGGTGCGCTGGCGGGTACCGTGCTGAACGATGCAGAAAACCAGGCGAAAGCGACACTGGATATTGCCAACAATCTGGCGAACGGCAAAGCGGCTACCGACGGAACAAACTTCAAGATGGTTGATAAAATCGTCCGTGTTCCTTACGTACCCGTCGATAAAGAAAATCTGTCTCAGTTCGTGAAATAAGATCGATTACGGGCGCGGCTGCTGTCGCGCCTTTTTTATGTCACCACCGTTTTTTAGCCAGGTAAAATATGGCCAGTGATAACACGACCGCGCAGCGAGAATATTTGCTGGAAATGACGAATGTCTCAAAATCATTTCCCGGCGTTAAAGCGTTAGATAATGTTAATTTGAAAGTGCGGCCTCACTCTGTTCATGCATTAATGGGCGAGAACGGTGCCGGGAAATCCACCTTATTAAAATGCCTGTTTGGTATTTATAAAAAAGATACCGGCAGTATCCTGTTTCAGGGTAACGAAATCGACTATAAAAGCTCCAAAGAGGCGCTGGAAAATGGCGTGTCGATGGTGCACCAGGAATTAAACCTGGTTCTGCAGCGTACCGTGATGGACAACATGTGGCTGGGGCGTTATCCACGCAAAGGCTTCTTTGTCGATCAGAATAAAATGTACCATGACACTAAAGCGATTTTTGACGAGCTGGATATCGATATCGATCCGCGCGACAAAGTTGCCAATCTTTCTGTATCACAGATGCAGATGATTGAAATTGCCAAAGCATTCTCTTACGACGCGAAAATTGTGATTATGGATGAACCGACCTCCTCGTTAACCGAGAAAGAGGTTAATCACCTGTTCACGATTATTCGTAAGCTGAAAGATCGCGGCTGTGGCATCGTTTATATTTCGCACAAGATGGAAGAGATTTTCCAGCTGTGTGATGAGATCACGATTCTGCGTGATGGTCAGTGGATTACGTCCCAGTCGCTGCAAGGGCTGGATATGGATAAGATCATCTCGATGATGGTCGGCCGTTCACTGAACCAGCGTTTCCCTGACCGCACCAACGTGCCAGGTGAGACGATTCTTGAGGTGCGTAATCTGACGTCTCTGCGTCAGCCATCCATTCGCGACATCTCATTTGATTTGCGTAAAGGGGAGATACTCGGCATTGCCGGGCTGGTGGGTGCCAAACGTACCGATATCGTCGAAACGCTGTTTGGCATTCGCGAAAAATCGGGCGGCACCATTAAACTGCATGGTAAACCGATTAATAATCACAGCGCCAACGAAGCCATTAACCACGGCTTTGCGCTGGTAACGGAAGAGCGCCGCTCTACCGGTATTTATGCGTTCCTCGACATTGGTTTTAACTCGCTTATTTCCAATATCAAAAAATATAAAAACAGTATGGGACTGCTGGATAATAAACGCATGAAGAGTGATACCCAATGGGTGATCGATTCAATGCGGGTTAAAACACCAGGCCACCATACTCAAATTGGTTCGCTTTCGGGCGGTAACCAGCAAAAAGTGATTATTGGCCGCTGGTTATTGACCCAGCCTGAAATCCTGATGCTTGATGAACCAACACGCGGTATTGACGTTGGTGCAAAATTCGAAATTTACCAGCTGATTGCTGAGCTGGCGAAAAAAGAAAAGGGCATCATTATTATCTCATCTGAAATGCCGGAGCTGTTAGGCATTACCGATCGTATTCTGGTAATGAGTAATGGACTGGTAGCAGGCATAGTTGATACCAAAACGACCACGCAGAACGAAATATTGCGTTTAGCGTCATTACACCTTTAATGAAGCAAGGGCTGTTAACATGAAAGCGACTACAAAAAAGAATGCGCTAACCTGGTTAAAAGAGGGCGGCATTTATGTCGTCCTGCTGGTATTGCTGGCTATTATTATTTTCCAGGACCCATCATTCTTAAGTTTAATGAACCTGAGTAATATTCTGACCCAATCTTCGGTGCGCATTATTATTGCACTGGGTGTGGCGGGTCTGATTGTGACCCAGGGTACAGACCTGTCAGCCGGACGTCAGGTTGGTCTGGCCGCTGTAGTAGCTGCAACGCTGCTGCAGGCGATGGATAACGCGAACAAAGTCTTCCCGACGCTGGATACGGTGCCGATTCCACTGGTTATTCTGACCGTGTGCATCATCGGCGGTGTGATTGGTCTGGTCAACGGTGTGATTATTGCTTACCTGAAGGTAACGCCATTTATCACCACGCTGGGCACCATGATTATCGTTTACGGTATCAACTCACTCTATTATGACTTTGTTGGTGCATCACCGATTGCCGGTTTTGATGCAGGGTTCTCGAAATTTACTCAGGGCTTCTTACGCTTTGGTGATTTCAAACTTTCGTTCATCACGTTCTACGCTGTGATTGCCATCATTTTCGTCTGGGTGCTGTGGAACAAAACCCGCTTCGGCAAAAACATTTTTGCTATCGGTGGTAACCCGGAAGCGGCGAAAGTGTCTGGCGTCAATGTGAACCTGAACCTGATCCTGATCTATGCGTTGTCAGGTGTGTTCTATGCCTTCGGCGGGATGCTGGAAGCGGGTCGTATCGGTTCGGCGACCAACAACCTCGGCTTTATGTATGAGCTGGATGCGATTGCGGCCTGTGTGGTCGGCGGCGTCTCCTTCGCCGGGGGTGTGGGTAGTGTGGCAGGCGTTGTGACCGGTGTATTAATCTTCACCGTTATCAACTACGGTCTGACCTATATCGGCGTCAACCCTTACTGGCAGTACATCATTAAGGGCGGCATCATCATCTTCGCCGTTGCGCTGGATTCACTGAAATATTCACGTAAGAAGTAAGTCTGATTCAACGCTTAAGAAGCGACCTTCGGGTCGCTTTTTTTATGGGCGAGTGCCGGGCGCGTTGCTTTGAGATTGAGGTTGCGAAGGGAACACGATCAGATTGCAATGACGCTAAGGCCTAATCAGGCACTATCACTGAGTTATTTCCGCAGCTTCTGTTCCAGCTCCAGCAACTGCTCTGGCGTCACAGCAGGGTAACTCTGCGCATCTTCAGGAACATCATGTACGGCAGGAATCGGCACCAGCGGCCCTAAGAAACGGGGTTCGCGCTTAAGCAGGAAAAGGTCCGCCAGCGCGCCCAGTCGGGCACCCACTTCGCGGAAACGCACGCTAAGCATGTTTTTCGGGGAGGGCACGGCATAACACTGCGCCTGAATACCCAGCTGTAAGGCGATAAACAGCGCGCGCTCACAATGAAAACGCTGGGTGATAATAATGAAATCATTGGTATCAAACACCTTGCGGGTGCGCACAATCGAATCCAGCGTGCGGAACCCGGCATAATCCAGCACGATATCGGCCGGATCGACGCCCGCTTTGATCAGGTCGCGGCGCATGGTCATCGGTTCGTTATAGCTCTGTTGGGCATTATCACCGCTCAGCAGCAGATAGTTCACCTTGCCGCTGTTGTAGGCATTCAGTGCGCCCTGCATACGATAGAGGTAATACTGATTGATGACGCCAGTACGATAATATTTAGCCGTACCCAGCACCACACCGACCTGACGATGGGGCAAAGAAGCGACATTTTCGTAGATAAAAGGCGCAGTTTTCCAGCTGATCCAGCGATCAAGGCCGAGCGCGGTTGCCATCATCAGTAAGATGATGAAAAGCAGACCAATGAGAACGCGTTTCAGCATGCGCCTGGAAACTCGATGTCAGAATGTTGAGATGGGACAAGGCTACTTGAGCTGTCGCAGCGAAGCAAGCTACTGCCGGCTGGCTGTGCTCTTTTTGAACACTGCCGGATCAAAGGGATCCGGCAGTCTGACGATTAAATCGAGGTACGACGATAGTGACGATACTGCGGTAGCCAGAAGTTATTGGCGATAGCCTGTGACAACACATCTTCTGAGGTCACTACGGCGACACCCGCCAGCTGAGCGGCTTTACCCACTTCCATCGCGATGATTTTCGACACGCCCTGAATATCTTTGATCTCAGGCAGCACCGGGCCTTCGCCTTCATTCACCAGCGGTGAGCAGTCAGCGAGCGCGCGGCTGGCCGTCATCAGCATGGTATCGGTAACGCGGCTGGCACCCGATGCAATCACACCCAGACCAATGCCCGGGAAGATGTAGGAGTTATTACACTGTGCAATCGGATAGGTTTTACCGTTCCAGCTCACCGGTGAGAATGGGCTACCGGTTGCGACCAGCGCGGCTCCGTCAGTCCAGGCAATGATATCAGCCGGCGTCGCTTCCACACGTGAGGTCGGGTTCGACAGTGGCATCACGATAGGGCGTTTACAGTGCTTGTGCATCTCGCGGATAATTTCTTCGGTGAACAGACCCGGCTGGCCAGAAACACCAATCAGAATATCGGGCTTCGCATTGCGCACGACGTCCAGCAGCGAAATGGAATCATTGGTGATATCCCACTGCTGCAGATTTTCGCTTTTCTGCACCAGCTTGCTCTGGAAATCGAGCAGGTTAGGCAGCTTGTCCGTCAGCAGACCAAAGCGATCCACCATCATCACCCGGCCACGGGCTTCATCATCACTCAGACCTTCTGATTTCATCTGCGCGATAATTTGTTCAGCGATACCACACCCTGCAGAACCGGCACCCAGGAACACGACTCTCTGCTCGCACAGTCGGCTTCCGGCCGCACGGCTGGCGGCAATCAGCGTACCCACGGTTACGGCAGCGGTACCCTGAATATCATCGTTAAAGCAGCACACTTCGTCGCGATAGCGGTTCAGCAGCGGCATGGCATTCTTCTGGGCAAAATCTTCGAACTGCAACAGCACTTTCGGCCAGCGGCGCTTAACAGCCTGAATAAATTCGTTCACGAACTCATCATACTCTTCGCCGGTAATGCGCGGATGACGCCAGCCCATGTAGAGCGGATCGTTCAGCAACTGCTGGTTATTAGTACCGACATCCAGCACGACTGGCAGCGTATACGCCGGGCTGATGCCGCCACAGGCGGTATAAAGTGAAAGCTTACCGATCGGGATGCCCATGCCACCGATGCCCTGATCACCCAGACCCAGGATACGCTCGCCATCGGTTACCACTATTACTTTCACATTCTGCTTGGTGGCGTTTTGCAGCATATCTTCGATGTGAGCGCGGTTAGGGTAGGAGATGAAGACGCCACGTGCACGACGGTAAATTTCAGAGAAGTGTTCGCAGGCTGCGCCGACGGTCGGGGTGTAGATAATTGGCATCATCTCTTCGAGATGGTTATCCAGCAGGCGGTAGAACAGCGTTTCGTTGGTGTCCTGAATGTTGCGCAGGTAGACATGCTTATCGTTATTGTTTTTGAAGTCCTGAAACTGACGCCAGGCACGCTGCGCCTGCTCTTCGATCGATTCCACCGCTTCTGGCAGCAGGCCGTTGAGGTTGAATTCGTTACGTTCTTCGATGCTAAAGGCGCTGCCTTTGTTCAGCAGGGGAAATTCCAGCAAAATCGGGCCAGCATAAGGGATATACAGCGGGCGTTTACTTTCGTAGTCGAGTTCCATGTAGTGATGCTCCGGTTGCAGTGTTGTCTGGCGTCACGCCGGAAAGGTAGCGCCAGTTTTCTTACCCGTTATAGCTCAGACTGCAGGCCCGGCAGCGGCAGGGTAACAGCTGCGGAAACATTCACGACCGTGCTGCCATCCTGCAAGCTGAATTATTCAGAGTAATTTGTGATGACGTGAATTCTGGCGCCAGATCCTATGAAATTTCCCACAGAAGTACAGCGTTTGTTCATAAAAGCTCACAAAACTGTGGCCTCTCTGACAGCGGGTTATGCTTTGTACAGCGTTACCTGCAGCAGCTCACCGCAACCAAATGTCGCAAGCGTCGCCTGCGTGGCGGCGAACTGGCTTAATGTGGCATTTTCCACTTCCGCTAATACCGCTTTTTTTATCTGCCGGGCATCGCCGCCCTGCATGTTCAGCAGGACCAGCGCCGCCTGCAAGGGCGGGAAGCTCGGGTTAAACGCCGCGTTTTCCGCATAGCGACCGGCGACAATCTCTCCATCCGTGGTCAGCAGTGCGACACCGGCATGGGACTGGCTATAGGGTGCGTGGCTGGCATTGGCGGCGGCAACGGCGGCTTGTATCAGTTCATCGCCCTCGGCCACATAACCGTGATCGACCTTGTCCATCAGGAAAGTGGTGATGCCGAGATCGCGGGGTCCAAAGGCATCCGGCAGATAATCGGCCAGGGTGCTGATCGCACGTTGTGGCAGGCTGATACGAATGCGGGTGCCGCTGTTCAGCTCGTTCATAAACTGACGGCAGTGACCGCACGGTGTGTAGTTAACGGTGATAGTCTCAAGCTGGCGTTCGCCACGCAGCCACGCATGGGTAATGGCGCTTTGCTCAGCGTGAACCGTCTGCTGCATCGGCGTGCCGACAAATTCCATGTTAGCGCCGAAGTACCAGTTACCGCTGACGCCACGGGCAATCGCCCCGACGTTAAAATGCGATACGGTAGCAACGGCACAGGACGCCGCCAGAGGCAGCAGTGACAGCGCCAGCGCATCGGCATCCATTTGGGTCTGTTGTTGCAGTGAGGCGACCTGGTCTGCGCTCAGCACCGCATGGAAGCCAGGATCGTTCAGCAGGGGAGCAAGTGCAGTTTGCAGCGTTGACGGCAATGCCTCAAAAGCGGAGAGGAAACGGGATTGCATGTGAGCCTCATTAAATTCAGCAGGGCGATGTGCCAGTCACCGGTTTATATGTGATCCACATCGCTCTGACAATGTAACCTGTGTTGCATGTTTCAACTTTGCGAGATCTCTCGCAAACTTTCAGCCAAACCAGTGCATCATTAGCGGAAAAATAAACGGCGCCAGCAGTGAGGTGATGATGCCGCAGATCACCAGCGCCAGTGAGCTGAAAGCGCCTTCCTGATAATCGAGTTCGGCAGCGCGCGCCGTGCCGAGGGCATGTGACGCATTACCAATCGCCAGTCCGCGCGCCGCTTTAGATTTTACGCCCAGCAGGTTCAGCACCGTGTGGCCGAATACCGCACCCAGAACCCCGGCAATCAGCACGCAGATGGCGCTGATGGCGGGAATGCCGTGCAGCGAACCGGAAACGGCCATCGCAATGGGCGTGGTAACGGATTTAGGCACGATAGTCGCGGCAATTTCAGGCGTGGCACCCATCCACAGGGCGATTGCGGTACCTGACGTCATGGCAGTCAGGCTGCCGATGAAGCAGACGCCAATAATCGACTTCCAGCGGGCGCGGATCTGATGCATTTGCTCATAGAGCGGCAGTGCCAGGGCGACCACGGCCGGTTGCAGTAGCTGATTGAGAATCTCACTGCCCGCGAAATAGCGCGAGTAGGGCAACTGCAACAGCAGCAGGATTGGGATAATAATTGCCATCGCCACCAGCAGCGGATTAAGCAGCGAGATTTTGAGCCGTATCGCCAGCTTGCGCGCCAGAAAAAAGGCCACCAGCGTCAGTGGCAGTGACCACCACATTTCACTCATCGGCTGACTCTCCGGCCGGACGGCGGCTGTGAAGCTGGTGGGCGCTTACGCCAACAATGGAGAGGACCAGCAGGGTGCTGACGACGCAGGAGACGACGATGGGGCCAAACTGGGCGGTCAGAATATCGGTGTAGCTCATTACCCCGACGCTTATTGGCACAAACAGCAGCGCCATATAGCGAATCAGCAGATGGCAGCCCGGTTTCACCCAACTGACCGGCAGGATCTGCGAGGCAAGCAGGGCGAACAGAATGAGCATCCCAAGGATGCTGCCGGGCAGTTTAATGGGCAGCAGCGAAGCGATGCCGACACCGGCGTATAAGCAGAGATAAATGATGATAAAGGCGCGAAGATAACGTCCGCAGACAGACAGCACGGTGAGCATGGCAGGCTCCTGTTTTCACTGAGCTTCATCATACGCATTAACCCCTTAGCGTGCTAGCGATCACATTTATGGGATGATGTGGCAGGACCACGCGCAGCTTGTCAGTAAACGAAGCTGGACTGAGGGGAGGCTGAGGAGGGAAAGGTAACCCTTCGCGCCAGAGAAAAGGCGCGAAGGGCTTCAGAACGGCACTGCGCTAAGCTGTTTCAGCCGCCGGGTGCAGCGATTACTTAACCGGCATACCCGGCACAGCACCGCTGTCGACGGACAGCACAAACAGATCTTTTCCGCCCGGACCCGCTGACAACACCATACCTTCGGAGATACCGAAGCGCATTTTGCGCGGCGCCAGGTTGGCCACGATGATGGTCATTTTACCGACCAGCACGGAGGGGTCAGGATAGGCGGCGCGGATGCCCGAGAAGATCTGACGCTTTTCACCGCCCAGGTCGAGCTGCAGACGCAGCAGCTTGTCTGAACCTTCAACCAGTTCCGCCTGCTCGATCAGCGCGACGCGCATATCAACTTTGGCGAAATCGTCGATGGTGATGGTCTCACCGACCGGCGCATCGGCCAGCGGACCGGTTACGGCTGGTGCACTCGCTGCGGCAGCATCCTCTTTCGAGGCCTCGATCAGTCCCTCAACCTTCGCCATTTCAATGCGGCTGTAGAGCGCTTTGAACGGCGCAACCTGATGATCCAGCAGCGGCTGCGCAATGGCATCCCAGCTCAGTTCACAGTTCAGGAAGCCTTCTGCACGGGCGCTCAGGGACGGCAGCACCGGCTTCAGCCAGGTCATCAGAATGCGGAACAGGTTAATGCCCATTGAGCAGATCGCCTGCAGATCGGCATCACGGCCTTCCTGCTTCGCCACCACCCACGGAGCCTGCTCATCCACATAACGGTTCGCCAGGTCGGCCAGCGCCATGATTTCACGGATAGCACGGCTGTATTCGCGCGCTGCCCAGGCGTCACCAATCTTCTCAGACGCCTCCACGAAGGTCTGATAGAGCGCCGGATCGGCCAGATCTGCCGCCAGTTTGCCGTCAAAGCGTTTGGCGATGAAGCCCGCGTTACGTGACGCCAGGTTAACCACTTTGTTGACGATGTCGGCATTAACACGCTGGACGAAATCTTCCAGATTCAGGTCGATATCATCAATACGTGAAGAGAGTTTCGCCGCGTAGTAGTAACGCAGGCTGTCGGCATCCAGATGCTGTAGCCAGGTGCTCGCTTTAATAAAGGTGCCGCGCGACTTCGACATCTTGGCACCGTTAACGGTGACATAGCCGTGTACAAACAGGTTGTTTGGCTTGCGGAAGTTGCTGCCTTCCAGCATCGCTGGCCAGAACAGGCTATGGAAATAGACGATATCTTTCCCGATGAAGTGATACAGCTCGGTCGTGGAATCTTTACGCCAGAATTCGTCGAAGTCGATGTCGCCGCGCTTGTCGCACAGGTTCCTGAATGAGCCCATGTAGCCGATAGGCGCATCCAGCCAGACGTAGAAATATTTGCCTGGCGCGTCCGGAATTTCAAAGCCGAAGTAGGGGGCGTCGCGGGAGATATCCCACTGCTGCAGGCCCGACTCAAACCACTCCTGCATTTTGTTCGCCACCTGATCCTGCAGCGCACCGGAACGGGTCCAGGCCTGCAGCATGGCGCTGAAGGACGGCAGATCAAAGAAGAAGTGCTCAGAGTCGCGCAGTACTGGCGTCGCACCAGAGACCACAGATTTCGGCTCAATCAGCTCGGTCGGGCTGTAGGTCGCGCCACACACTTCGCAGTTATCGCCATACTGATCGGCAGATTTACATTTCGGGCAGGTGCCTTTCACAAAACGGTCCGGCAGGAACATCCCTTTTTCCGGGTCGTAAAGCTGGGAAATAGTGCGGTTTTTAATAAAACCGTTCTCTTTCAGGCGGCCGTAAATCAGCGCTGACAGCTCACGGTTTTCTTCGCCGTGCGTCGAGTGATAGTTGTCATAGCTGACGTTGAAACCGGCAAAGTCGGCTTCATGTTCGCTTTTCATTTCTGCAATCATCTGCTCTGGCGCAATGCCCAACTGCTGAGCTTTCAGCATGATAGGCGTGCCGTGCGCATCATCCGCACAGATGAAATAAACCTGATTGCCACGCATTCGCTGATAACGCACCCAAATGTCGGCCTGGATATGCTCGAGCATGTGGCCGAGATGGATTGATCCGTTCGCATAAGGCAGTGCGCACGTTACCAGAATTTTTTTAGCGACTTGAGTCATAGTTTGCGTAGCTTTCTGTTGATTGAAAAAACGGGCTTAGATGGTAACTGAAGGCTTCACCTGCGTAAACACAAGGGATTCACCCCGCCAGTCGCCGCAGATCCACGAGCATCTGATATCATTGACATTACATCGCTGAAACACAGCGTAAGCACAGCCGAAATAAGGAGCAGGGGATGACAGCACAATCCCGGGAACCGCACACGCCAGAGGGCCTGCGCGCCATCGTAGCGGGCGCATTGAAAAGCTTTGAGCATCCGACCCTTAAACAAAATCTCACCGCGCTGAAAGCGCTGCATCACGTGGCGCAGCTTGATGGTACGCTGCATGTTGAACTGCTGATGCCGTTTGCGTGGGCCAGCGGGTTTGACGTCCTGAAAGAGCAGGTCAGCGCCGAACTGCTGCGTCAGACTGGCGCACGCGCCATCGACTGGCGACTCAGTCACGATATCGCAACCCTGAAGCGGGTGAAAAACCAGCCGGGCGTTAATGGCGTTAAAAACATTATTGCGGTCAGCTCCGGCAAAGGCGGCGTGGGTAAATCCAGCACCGCCGTGAATATGGCGCTGGCGCTGGCAGCCGAGGGCGCGCGGGTCGGCATTCTCGACGCGGATATTTATGGTCCGTCTGTGCCGAACATGCTTGGCACTCAGGATCAACGGCCAACCTCACCGGATGGCACCCATATGGCGCCGATCATGGCGCACGGGCTGGCAACTAACTCCATCGGTTATCTGGTCACGGATGACAATGCGATGGTGTGGCGCGGGCCGATGGCCAGCAAGGCGCTAATGCAGTTGCTGAATGAGACGCTGTGGCCGGAGCTGGATTATCTGGTGCTGGATATGCCGCCCGGTACCGGCGACATTCAGCTGACGCTGGCGCAGAATGTGCCGGTGACCGGCGCGCTGGTGGTGACCACGCCGCAGGACATCGCCCTGATTGATGCCCGCAAGGGCCTGGTGATGTTCGAAAAGGTCAATGTGCCAGTGCTGGGCGTGGTGGAAAACATGAGCCTGCATATCTGCAGTCAGTGTGGCTTCCACGAACCCATTTTTGGCACCGGCGGCGCGCAGAAACTGGTGGAGGATTACCATACGCAACTGCTGGCCCAGTTGCCGCTGCACATTGACCTGCGCGAAGACCTGGATGAAGGGGAACCAACGGTTATTCGCCGGCCCGATAGCGAGTTTACCGCGCTGTATCGACAGCTGGCCGGACGCGTCGCGGCCCAGCTTTACTGGCAGGGCGATGTTATCCCTGGTGATATCGCCTTCCGCGCGCTTTAAGCCCGACCCGACCCGCTGGCGTATTGTGAGGCCAGCGGGTAATGCATCAACACGTAACCGCCATGCTCGCCTTCGCCCTGTGAAATCATCTTCCAGCCATGCTTCAGATAAAATGCCTGCGCCGCTTTGTTCTTCTGCAGGCACTTAAGCGCCCCGGTTGAAGTAAAGTGCGTTTCTACCGCCTCCAGCAACGCGCTGCCCACACCGCGACCCTGCCAGTCAGGATCGACATAGAGGCTGTGCAGGAAGTTATCGTTCTTCAGCAGGCCCGCAAAGCCGACCCGCTGCCCATCAGCTTCCGCGACCAGCACGGTTTCCCCGAGGATGACCCCATCAAAATCTTCCAGCTGCCACTCACTGCCATCCAGCCAGCGCCAGTTGTGTCGTCGCGCCGCCAGAAACAGCGTACGCAGGAAAGGACGATCGGCTTCCGTAAACGGACGAATCTTCACAGGTCAGCTCCCTTTTAATCCGGTCTTACAAAACTAGCAGCGATTCGCAGAGACGCGTGAAAAGATAAAGCGGGTTAAATGTCACGTAAATCGCTGTACACTGCCTGCCGGGCCAGAGAGCATAAGGCTCTCAGCGTTTGATAGCTTTCGTTTATCAGATTGATAACGTCCGCGTATTAGATGTTGGCCCGAAAATTATGTAACCTGCATCACATATTTTAACGGAGGCCACCAGATGTCTATTATCAATACCAAAATTAAGCCGTTCAAAAACGCAGCATTCAAAAACGGTGAATTCATCGACGTAACCGAGAAAGACGTTGAAGGTAAATGGAGTGTGTTCTTCTTCTATCCAGCTGACTTCACTTTCGTCTGCCCGACCGAACTGGGCGACGTGGCTGACCACTACGAAGAGTTCCAGAAACTGGGCGTAGATATCTACTCCGTTTCTACCGACACCCACTTTACCCACAAAGCCTGGCACGGTTCTTCAGACACCATCGCGAAGATCAAATACACGATGATCGGTGACCCGACTGGCGCGCTGACCCGTAACTTCGAAATCATGCGTGAAGACGAAGGTCTGGCTGACCGTGGTACGTTCATCGTTGACCCGGAAGGCGTTATCCAGGCAATCGAAATCACTGCTGAAGGCATTGGCCGTGACGCCTCTGACCTGCTGCGCAAAGTGAAAGCGGCTCAGTACGTGGCATCTCACCCAGGTGAAGTGTGCCCGGCTAAATGGAAAGAAGGTGATGCAACACTGGCTCCGTCTCTGGACCTGGTTGGCAAAATCTAAATCCGCTTCGCTCTTTCGATCATTCTCCAATCGGGTGCTGCGGCACCCGATTTTTTGACCAGGATATCACTATGCTCGACACAAATTTGAAAACTCAGCTCAAGGCCTACCTTGAGAAATTAACCAAACCTGTTGAGTTGATTGCCACGCTGGACGAAGGTGCAAAATCAACCGAGATCCGTGAACTGTTGGTTGATATCGCCGGTTTGTCTGACAAAGTCAGCTTCCGCGAAGAGAACGATCGTCAGGTGCGTAAGCCCTCATTTCTGATCACCAACCCAGGTTCGAACAGCGGCCCGCGTTTCGCCGGTTCACCTCTGGGTCACGAATTTACCTCACTGGTGCTGGCACTGTTACAGACTGGTGGGCATCCGTCGAAAGAAGCACAGAGCCTGCTTGATCAGATTGCCGCGCTGGACAGTGACTTCCATTTCGAAACTTACTATTCACTTTCATGCCATAACTGTCCTGATGTCGTCCAGGCGCTGAACCTGATGGCGGTGATTAACCCGCGCATCAGCCACACCGCTATCGACGGTGGTTTGTTCCAGAACGAGATTCAGGAACGTAACGTGATGGGTGTGCCAGCGGTTTACCTCAACGGTAAAGAGTTTGGTCAGGGCCGCATGAGCCTGGCGGAAATCGTCAGTAAAGTGGATACCAACGCGGACAAACGTGCAGCAGAAGAGCTGAACAAGCGTGACGCCTATGAAGTTCTGATTATCGGCAGCGGCCCGGCGGGCGCAGCGGCAGCCATCTACTCAGCGCGTAAGGGCATCCGTACTGGTCTGATGGGCGAACGTTTTGGCGGCCAGGTGCTGGACACGGTGGATATTGAAAACTATATCTCCGTCCCAAAAACCGAAGGCGCAAAACTGGCGGGTTCACTGCGCGCACACGTTGATGATTACAACGTGGATGTCATTGAAAGCCAGAGTGCCATCAAATTAATCCCGGCTGCGAAAGAGGGCGGACTGCACGCCATCGAAACCGCCTCCGGCGCAGTGCTGAAATCACGCAGTATCATCCTGGCGACTGGCGCACGCTGGCGTAACATGGGTGTGCCGGGTGAAGAAGAGTATCGCACCAAAGGCGTCACCTACTGCCCGCACTGTGATGGCCCGCTGTTTAAAGGCAAGCGCACAGCAGTGATCGGCGGCGGTAACTCCGGCGTGGAAGCGGCCATTGACCTGGCCGGTATCGTTGAACACGTTACGCTGCTGGAGTTTGCCGGTGAGATGCGTGCCGACCAGGTGCTGCAGGATAAACTGCGCAGCCTGAAGAACGTGGATGTGATCCTGAACGCGCAGACCACCGAAGTGAAAGGCGACGGTACTAAAGTGACCGGCCTGCACTATATCGACCGTACCACGCAGACCACCCATGAGCTGCCGCTCTCCGGTATCTTCGTTCAGATCGGTCTGCTGCCAAACACCCCATGGCTGGAAGGCGCCGTTGAGCGCAACAAAATGGGTGAGATTATCATCGATGGTAAATGCGAAACCAGCCTGAAAGGCGTGTTCGCAGCGGGCGACTGCACCACCGTGCCGTACAAGCAGATCATCATCGCCAGCGGCGAAGGTGCAAAAGCCTCACTGAGTGCTTTTGACTATCTGATTCGTACTCAATCGGCTGAATAACTTTCGCCAGCCAGACAACAGCCCTTCAGCCTCCGAGCTGAGGGGCTTTTTTTTAACCTGTTAATAGCCTGCCAGCGTCATCAGCATCATCCAGACTGGCGTCGTCACCGCTGCCAGTACCGTAGAAAAGAGCATGCTGGCCGCCGCCGGGCCGGTAATGACATTAAACTTCTGCGACATCAGATAGACGTTAACCCCGACCGCCATCGATCCCAGCAGCACCACCACTTTACTCTCCAGCGGCGGCAGACCGGTCAGCCACGCGATAGCCCATACCGTCATTGGTTGCAGCACCAGCTTCAGCAGGCAAATGGTATAGCTCTCTTTCAGGCCATCCCGCACCCGATAGTGCGCCAGGCTCATGCCCAGCGTCACCAGCGACAGCGGCGCGGCCAGCGAGGCCAGCATTTTTAGCGGTTCTGCGGCCAGCACCGGCAACGGACGTTGCAGAAAACTCCAGGCTGTTCCACTGAGAATGCCAATGATCAGCGGATTCTTCAGTACGCCGAGCAGGGTGCGCCAGAGACCTTCCAGCGAGAAGCTGCCTTGTTTTGCCCACTCGACCGAAACGGTCAGTAAGGTCCAGAGGATCAGGCTGTTAAATACCAGCACCAGCGCCACCGGGGGCAGGGCTTCAGGCCCGAGCAGTACCGTTGCCACCGGGATGCCCAGCATCACGTTATTGGAAAAGATGCCGCCCAGCGCAAAGACCGAAGCCGCCACGCCATCCAGATTAAACACTCTGGTTGCCAGCACTCTCCCCACGATAAACACCAGCAGGCAACTGCCAAAGAAGGCCAGTAACAGGCGCGCATCCACCGGCGGACTTTGCGAAAAGGTGCTCATCACCCGGAACAGCATGCAGGGTAGCGCGACATTAAACACAAAGCGGTTCATCCCTTCGCTGATGCTGGCAGGCCATTTTCCGAGGCGCGTCAGGCAGTATCCCAGCAGAATCAGGATAAATAGCGGAGCTGACAGATAAATTTGATGGCTTAAGCTTTCAAAGAGGCGCGGCATAGAGAGAGTCTGATCAGACGATGATTAGTTACCAGACTAACAAATTGCTAACTAACTGTTAACTGTAACGGTGCCTGGAATGAGCGTTGCCGGGACGCTAACCCAACCAGCGACGCGCCTGCTGATCGCTGATGTCGCGATAATAGACGCGGTGAATGATTTCGCCGCAGCCCATGCAATGGGCGGAAATATAGGTGGAGAAGTAATGTCTGCCATTGGGTGCGACGGCACCCTGACGTTCAATAATAATGTCCTGCCATCGATGGCGGTGGGGAATAAGCACTAAAAATCGCATCATACATCCTGAATAGTATGAAGTTCCGCTTCAGGAGCTTTTAACTCCATGAAATAAAGTGTTTTTTACGATGATGCTGCGCGCAGGTTAATTATTATGGGGCGGTCTCAATAATCCGGAAAATATTACCGGTTAGGTTGATAAACAGTGGGTACCTATAAATAGGTATTTTTTGAGACCGGCGGCATTAAGCCTTTTTTTGCATCGCTAAGCGTTGATCAGGATCATAGGAAATGTTGCATGGCCGATTAATTACTATGCAATCGTGTTTTTTCTGCTACGTCTTCTTGTATTCACTACGGCGGAACACGAGCCCGGGACGGATCTCAGCAGGGTAAAGCTGAAAAAATCTGGTTCTGAACAGCGTCTGAATCCTGGCGTGGATCACATTTAACGTTCAGATCATTTCATGACGATATAAGGAGTAATAACAGAGTGCTTATAAAGCGGCTTAAAGCATGGTTAATATTTTTAAGAAAAAACACTTTATGATAAATTTGCTTGAGTAGAGTAATAGACCTTATTATTTATCACATTGGTTTAACACTAAATCAATGAAATTTTATCTTATTTGATATGTTGGTTCGAAAATAAAGCAATAAAAGAAATATCAAATGAATATTGATATTTCTTATTTTCATACACAATAATATTGTATGCTAATAAATTAATTAATTTTAGGGTTAAATTCTGACTTAAAGCTATATCTCCTGCCCCCTGTGATTTTTTATTTTGATGGAGATATCCTTTACGGGATAAGTCTCTTAATTTATGATTCTATAAATAATTACATAATGCTTTCTCTTGATAGAATTTCAGTAATGTCGTTTTGGAGGTTGCCAGGTGCTTTTTTTTTACTTAATCAGAAAGTTTTCATTTTTTTTCGTAACGGCTTTTTTATTTTCTTCTTTTTCTTTTTCTGTTTCGGCTGAAGGTGGCGTTTCAATACAGGGCACGCGTATTATCTATCCTCAGAACTCCCGTCAGGAAAGTATTTCTCTACGAAATTCCTCTGCAACGGATTCGTTTCTGGTCCAGTCATGGATAGAAAATGCCAACGGGAAAAAATCAAAAGACTTTATTGTTACGCCTCCGTTATATCTCAGTGGCCCTAAAAACGAGAATACGCTGCGATTGATGCTTGCCGCACCTGATATAGCGGGAGACAGAGAGGTTTTATACTATTTCGTGGCCAAAGCGATCCCTTCTATTGATAGCAAGGACACTTCCGGGAGAAGTGTTATTCGTATTGCTGCAGCAAGTCGAATTAAACTCTTTATTCGCCCGTCTGGCCTTAAAATAAAGCCAGAGAAAGCACCCGCTGAACTCAGCTTTAAACGGTTGGGTAAAAAAATAGAAATTACTAACCCTACACCCTATTATATTACGATGACAGAGATTAAACACAGCGGACGTTCTATCGCTGGAGTAATGGTTCCACCTATTGGCACCATGCTGTTAGATACCCCTTCAGATAGTAATAATACGCTGACTTTTAGTACTATCAATGATAGCGGAGCCATTACTAAACCCCAGACAGTTATAATGAAATGATAAAATTAAAATAATTTTTTATAAAAGATAATGCTTTTGCCAATGTAATTTTTATCCGGGTGAACAGGTTTTATTTTGAAAAATAATAAACAGGGGATATCTTGCATTGCGTTTTCTGCCTGGGGTGTTTTAATGGCAATTTCCGGCGTTGTTCATGCTGAACTCCAGTTTGACGCATCAATGATTTCCAATGATATTAATTCTGTGGCGGATTTATCACGATTTTCCAGCAAGGGGGCTCAGCTTCCAGGGACATATTTCGTCGATGTTTATCTGAACAGAAATAGCATTGCTTCCCGGAATATACGGTTTGTTTCCGCCGATGATGAAAAGCCTGAAAATAATTTGCGTGATTCAACCGGTCTGATGCCATGCCTTACCACAAAAGACCTTGTTGAAATGGGGGTGAAAACTACTGCGTTTCCTGAGTTAACCAGGCGTCCAGTGGATCAGTGCCTCTCTCCGGGCAGATATATTCCTGATGCCAGGGTTATTTTTGATTTTCAGAAAATGCGCCTGGACATCAGCATTCCGCAAGTCGCCTTACAGAATAATCCTCGCGGTTGGATTCCACCTGAGCAATGGGATGAAGGCATCAGTGCAGCTTTAATGAGCTGGCAATTCAGCGGAAGTGAAAACCATGGCGAGTATGGTAACAGCCGCAGTCAATATCTGAACCTGATGAGCGGGTTTAATGTTGGCCCCTGGCGTCTGCGGGATAATAGCACCTGGAGTTTTTACGAAAATCGTTACAGCCGTAAACAGCAATGGCAACACATTAACACCTACCTCCAGCGCGCTATTATCCCGTGGCGTAGTGAGCTGACGATTGGCGACAGCTCGACGAGTAGCGATGTGTTTGATCCTCTGGCTTTTCGCGGGGTGAGAATAGCAACAGATGATGAAATGTATCCGGAGACCATGCGTGGCTATGCGCCTGTTGTAAAAGGAATAGCAGGGAGTAATGCAGAAGTCAGTATTCGGCAGAATGGTAGTGTTATTTACCGTACCTATGTTGCCGCAGGGGCTTTCGTTATTAACGATCTATATCCACTCTCTTCGGGTGGCGATCTTGAGGTGGCAGTGACCGAGGCCGATGGCTCCGTAAGGGTATTTACGGTTCCTTATTCTTCTGTACCGGTGCTGCAACGTGCAGGGCATATTCGCTACGGTATGACTGCTGGTCGCTATCGCAATACGTCAGATCGCTATGATAAACCGGCATTTATGCAGGGAACTCTCCTTATGGGTTTGCCTCATAATCTGACCGCCTATAGCGGTGTTCAACTGGCGGATCAATACCGAGCGTTCGCGTTGGGTGCAGGGGTAAATTTAGGTATGTGGGGGGCGGCATCTGCCGATATTACCCAGGCAACCAGTACGCTGGCAGACGGTTCCAGGCACCAGGGGCAGTCGTTGCGTTTTCTTTTTGGTCGCTCGCTGGTTTCCACAGGAACCACGTTTCAATTAGTTGGATACCGTTATTCTACAGAGGGATTCCACACGCTGGATGAAACGGCACTGAAGAGAATGTCGGGATGGATGAATAACACCCTGGATGTGGATGCGGCAGGACGTCCGCTGAAGCAAAACTGGGTTGATCACTACAATCTGTACAGCAATAAACGTGACCGATTTCAGGCAAATATCACTCAACGTCTGGGGGATATGGGCTCCTTGTATCTCACGGGGACCCGTCAGACCTATTGGAACAACGCATCAACGACTCATTCTCTTCAGGCTGGTTTTAGCAGCGTCTTTAAAAAGATTAATTACAGCGTTTCTTATGGACAAACCCGCTACAGCGGGCAAAAGAGTGCCGATAAAACGCTTTATCTCACACTGTCAGTGCCACTGAATGATTTATTTGCAGACGGCAACAACCGCTCTTTGTGGGCGAATTACAGTGCGAATCGAGACGATCAGGGACATATCACTAATCAGGTTGGTCTGAGCGGTACCGCACTGGAGGAAGGAAATCTCAACTGGGCCGTTTCTCAAGGGTATGGACGTCGGGATGGCGGAAGCGGTGATGCTTCCCTGGCCTACCAGGGGACCTATGGCAATGCCTCTGCGGGATATGGCTACAGCCGTAACTATAAGCAGTACCGTTACGGGCTGTCTGGTAGTGCAGTTCTGCATAGCGGCGGGTTAACACTCGGGCAGCCGCTGGGTATCACCAATGTATTGGTGGCGGCGCCGGGCGCTGCCGGTGTTCCGGTAGCAAATGCCACAGGCATCCGCACGGACGCCAGGGGATATACTTTGCTGCCTTACGCCAGCATGTATCGGGAAAACAGAATCGCGCTGGACGTTAATCAACTGGATGACCACACAGAAATCGATAACGCAGTAACCCGTGTTGTCCCTACGCATGGGGCGCTGGTGCGAGCAGATTTTAAGACTCGCACGGGATTTCGCGTTCTTATGACGCTAATGCATAAGAATCAACCCTTACCGTTTGGTTCTACCGTCAGCATCGTCGGTGGAGAAAACAGTGGTCTGGTTGGGGATGGGGGACAGGTTTATTTGTCTGGAATGGCTTTGAAAGGAGAACTGAAAGCGAAGTGGGGACAGGGCGCCGAACAGCAATGTACGGTGCGATATGTGTTGCCAGTGAAAACGCAGTCCGTTCTCGTTCAGCATCAGGAAGTCTGTCGTTAGTGGCTAAAGGATTGGCTTTTTATTCACACCCCATTCGCGGTGATGTGAATTTCATTTAACTATCAAATTTTAAAAAAGGCTCTGCACAATATGAAGTTTATTAAATTTAAAAATGCTTTTGTTATGGGTGGCATTGCGGCTGCAATGTTAACGGTTTCTATTGGGGCGCAGGCTGCTTCCGAATCCGCAACGATTAATATCTCCGCCAACGTAGTAGCGAATACCTGTACGCCGGATTGGACAGCGGCTGGAAAAGACGTGAACATGAACCGGGTATCGGTAGATGATTTTGGGAGTGACAAAATTGGTGCCACTCAGCAATTCACTCTCAATTTGACAGAGTGTGGGGCGGGTACAACCAAAGTCAAAGTGACTGCTTCAGGTATAGCTGATACTACCGACAGCACTCTTTTTTCCAATACGTTGGCTGAAGGTGCGTCTGGAGTAGGTGTTGGGGTATGGGGAGGTCCGACTCAGGCAACTCAGCTCAATCCAGCAGGTAATAACAGCGTTGAATATGCGGTGTCAAACAATGCTGTCAATATGACGTTTTTAACCAAATTGATGAAAACGGGTACGGAAGCCGTTACCGCAGGTAATCTGAAAAGTATCGTTACACTGACTGTCGACTACGAGTAATTCAAAAGGCAGTGGTCCTTAGATCACTGCCTGTTTATTTATTATTCAGAGAGAGTTTTATGATTGCTGTATTCTCCAGAAAAAATGAAATCTATAAATTCAGCGGATCAGTTTTTGTTTTTCTGACAATGTTAAATTCATTGCCCGTTAACGCTGTAACCATTGAGGCTAACTCTCCAGGTTTAGCCGCGGTGGGAAAAAATACTACTGTTGTACTTGGTGGCGGTGGCGTCTATACGTTTGCGCTCAAAGCTACCGCCGATGGCAATGCTGTTCGTGATAGGGCAGCAGAGCAATGTCTGGATATCGTCTCGGGTACAATGACCGGAATCACTATTACAGGTTGGGGGGCGTTAACCTCATCCCTGGCATGGGGAGCTTCACTTAATTATTCAGCAACGCTGAGTAATCATTGTAATAATGAACTTCGGCGGTATGTGGGTTTGTGGAGTACAAAGGCGCCTGGCATATTCAGTGGCGACTGGGTAACTGTACCCGCAAACAGAACCTGCTCTGTAAATGTTGTCACCTCTCCAGCCATCCCTGACCTTGTACCAGGCAAAGCAGTCAACGCGATACAAATTACGTCTGCGTCAACGGGAACTGGAATGCTCGCTTTCAAACCCAATGCTAATAATGGCAGCAAAGGGACGATTACTGACGGAACACATTTTTTGACTTATTCTGTACCGGGTACAACGTGGAATAGTGGCACAGGGCAATGGACGGGAGGGTTGGGTGATTACTTGCTGAAACTGGATAATATTCCTGATCCAACAACGCCCGGTAAATATAAAGGAAATATGACAGCCACAATTTCATGTGACTAATCAGCGAGACCAGAATCGTAATGCAGTTAGGGTTGTGACCCATATGAAGAAAAGCGTAATGACACTGCAGAGATTGCGACAGTGAACATTATCGCCGCTTACAGTGCAGGCATTTCTCTGAACCGGTCAATTTCCGATCAGATTTTTTGCGACATATTCTTTGTCTCCCCTGGAGATTACTCTGCGTGAAACTCAGTTTTGTAGGTTCCCGACAATCAATATGGCTTTGAGCCTGAAAAACATCACATTGATTAAATACCCTCAATATTCGTAATGTCTTCATCAGAAGCATGAATACATTACCCTCTGAATGTATTTTCCGACGAACAGATCATCAAAAATGGCTATCAAGACGTGATGGAACTGAAGTGGATAAAGTGCCATAAACAGCAGCACACCCGTCTGAAGATAGTGGTAAGAAATCGAATAATTGTCCTGCCCCAGCAGACCCATTTTTACTATAGGGTTGAACAACGATTTGAAAAAGAGGGCGAAGGGTCATATCCAGCGTTGTTATAGGCTCGCATACATCACTAACAGGCGGATTTGCATTGCCCTCATTGTTTTGTAACCCGCACTCGTTTTCAGCAAGCTGAAAAGACGGAGTGTCTTTGCCCTGAAGCAGGCTTGTGCAAACAAGCCCCTTCCCTTAAGCTGCTAATAGATGGAGTAATATCTATATGACTCGGGGTGCCGCTTTCCACACGGAAAGGGCTGAGAAAAACCCGCTGACCTGAACTGGATAATGCCAGCGTAGGGAAGTCTGATGCCTGACCGCATTCGCCTTCTTGTTCGCCGGTTGGGAGCTACGATGACTCATCAATCTCAACACCTTTCTCTCGCGCATTTCGCGCCCGTTCTGCACACTTTCCGCCTTCACTCACCGCTGGTGCACTGCATGACTAATGACGTGGTGCAGAACTTCACCGCCAACGTCTTGCTGGCACTTAATGCTTCACCGGCAATGGTTATTGATGCTGAAGAAGCGGCAGAGTTTAGCCGCATCGCTGATGCGCTGCTGATCAACGTGGGCACCCTGACCCGCGAGCGCCAGCAGGCGATGCAGGCTGCTGTAATCGCGGCCCAGGAGGCGGGCACGCCCTGGACACTCGATCCGGTCGCTGTCGGCGCGCTGACGCTGCGCAGTAACTTCTGCCAGCAGCTATTAAGCCAGCAACCGGCGGTGATTCGCGGTAACGCGTCAGAGATTCTCGCGCTGGCGCAGCAGGCCAGCGGCGGACGCGGTGTCGATACGCTGCATCAGGCGGATGCGGCACTCGATGCGGCACTCGATGCGGCACAGCAACTTGCTGAGACCTGGAACACACTGGTTATCGTCACCGGTGAAGTGGACTATGCCACGGATGGTCAGCGGACACTCGCCATAAGCGGTGGAAGCCCCTTAATGACGCGGGTGGTCGGAACCGGCTGCGCGCTCTCGGCCGTGGTAGCGGGGTTCAGCAGTCTGCCGGGTGATCGGCTGATGAACATTGCGACGGCCTGTCAGGTAATGGCTCTATCGGGTGAAAAGGCGGCGGCGCTGGCCACCGGACCGGGTAGTTTCGCCACCGCGTTTATTGATGCACTCTGGACGCTGGAGGTGGAGCATGAAGCGCATTAATGCCCTGACAATTGCCGGTACCGATCCCAGCGGCGGCGCAGGGATTCAGGCCGATCTCAAAACCTTCTCAGCACTGGGAGCCTACGGCACCAGCGTGATCACCGCGCTGGTGGCACAGAACACGCTCGGCGTTCAGTCGGTCTATCGCATTGCACCT
Source organism: Candidatus Pantoea rara (assembly GCF_051136265.1). Classification (NCBI taxonomy): domain Bacteria; kingdom Pseudomonadati; phylum Pseudomonadota; class Gammaproteobacteria; order Enterobacterales; family Erwiniaceae; genus Pantoea; species Candidatus Pantoea rara. The sequence continues at coordinate 1,427,677 of NZ_CP194942.1, forward strand.
GACTTTGTCGCCGCCCAGCTCGATTCGGTGCTGGACGACGTCCGCATCGACAGCGCAAAAATCGGCATGCTGTCAGAAACCGCTATTGTAGAGCAGGTTGCGGCAAGGCTGAGGCGAGCTGCGATCCCGTTCGTGGTGCTGGATACGGTCATGGTCGCGAAAAGTGGCGATGCGCTGCTCTCGCCAGATGCCGTGGCCAGCGTTCGGGAGCTATTGTTGCCGCAGGTCTCGCTGATTACACCTAATCTGCCGGAAGCGGCGGCGTTGCTCGATTGTGCTGTCGCCAGCGATGAGGAAGAGATGCGCGAGCAGGGAAGGGCATTGCTGGCTCTGGGCTGTCAGGCTGTGCTGATGAAAGGCGGGCATCTGACGGCGAAGGAAAGTCCGGACTGGCTGATCACGTACTCAGCAGAGCAGCGATTCAGCACACCGCGCGTGAATACCCGTCATACGCATGGCACCGGCTGTACGCTGTCGGCCGCCTTAGCCGCGTTGCGGCCGCGCCATGCTGACTGGGCAGCGACGATTGGGGAAGCCAAAAACTGGTTACAACAGGCGTTATTACTGGCGGATTCGCTGGAGGTCGGGAAGGGTATCGGGCCGGTTCACCATTTTCATCAATGGTGGTGACGGCAAAGGCCCGCATCAGCCTTTTAATCAGGCGATGCGGGCGATGAGCGATTAGGGTGCCTCAAACCAGGCGCTGTTACGCTCCGCAATCGGGGTGATGGAGAAGATCATCTCCTGCAGATGGCGACGCATCGCTGCTTCGGCGGCGTCGGCGTCGTGATGTTTCAGCGCGGCAAAAATCTCTTCATGCTGCTCAATCAGCTTCTCCGGTGGAGAGACTTCACTCAGCGTCAGAAACCGTACCCGGTCCATGGCGGCTTTAATGTTTTCCACCGTCTCCCAGGCCAGCTTGCAGTCAATACTTTCAGCGATCAGGCGATGAAACTCATCGTCCAGAGTCAGAAAACCCTGGCTGTCATGGCGCTCACCGGCCATGCGCTGCAGCTGCAGGTTATGTTCCAGCGCCATCAGGGCTGAATCGTCTATCTCCAGCGCTGCACGACGCACCACTGACACTTCAACCGCCTCACGGATAAAACGGCCATCCGCCACCCGCTTAGCGGAGATTTTACGCACGAAGGTGCCGCGCTGCGGTAATACCTGTACCAGTCCGGCTTCGGCAAGCTTGATGAACGCTTCGCGCACTGGCTGGCGCGAGACGTTGAAGCGCGCGGAAACCTCTTTTTCAGAGAGCAGCGAACCCGGCTGAATGGCACAGGTAACGATATCTTTGCGCAGATAACGATAAATCTGCTGATTCACCGGTTCGCTGGTGGTAATGGTATAGGCGATCGACATGCAGCAATATCCATATTACGGCTGGCTAAGGCCAGCACGATGGGAAAGTGTCAGTCTAATCAGGGCGCTGCATCTGCGCCAGCGCTTTGTTAACCGCCATTATCCACGCTTGAGACACTGATGGACCGTGGCGCGAGCGCCCTGCGTGGTCAGTTGCTGATACCAGGCAGTCAGTCGGGCAACCACGTCTCCATTTTGCAGCAGGTCCTCGCCAAACACTTCGCGAAGGGAGAGTAACGCCCGCACGCGAGCCTCGCCATCGTCGCTGGCGGCAACGCACTCAGCCAGTTGCTTCTGCATCGGGTCGCGAATCTCAATCGGTTGATGCTTCTCGTCAATGCCGCCGACATAGCGCATCCAGCCCGCCACGCCCAGCAGCAGCAGGTCGCAGTCGCTGCCGCGCTGCAGGTGCCAGCGCAGGCTATCGAGCATACGTTGTGGCAATTTCTGGGTGCCGTCAGTGGCAATCTGTCCGGTGCGATGTTTAATCGCACGGTTTTCATAACGGGCTATCAGCGAATCAGCGTATGCATTGAGATCCACGCCCTGAGTGCGCAGCGTCGGGGCTTGCTCATCGACCATCAGTGAACGGGCGGCGGCGCGGAAATGCGGATCGGCCATACAGTCGCTGATGTACTCATAACCCGCCAGGAAGCCAAGATAAGCCAGGAAAGAGTGACTGCCATTCAACATCCGCAGTTTCATCTCTTCATAGGGCAGGACGTCGCTGACCAGTTCTGCGCCCGCTTTTTCCCACGCCGGACGACCATTAACGAAGTTATCCTCGATCACCCACTGGAAGAAGGGTTCCGCTTCAACCGCAACCGGATCGCTGCAACCCAGGCGGGCGTTCAGCGCGGCAAATGCCGCATCGGTCATGGCCGGAACGATGCGATCCACCATGGTTGAGGGGAAGGTGATGTGCTGCTGAATGTAGTCTGCCAGCGCCGGATCCTGATGCTGTGCCAGCTGCACAATCACATTACGGGTGACGTGACCATTTTCCGGCATGTTGTCGCAGGACATGACGCTGAACGCAGGCAGATCCTGCTCCCGTCGGCGGCGAATCGCGGCCAGAATCAGACCCGGCAGCGAGCGAGGCGAGTCCGGATTCTGCAGATCGTGCACGATATCAGGATGATCGGGATTTAAATTTCCACTGACGGGCTGGTGGCAGTAGCCTTTCTCGGTGACGGTCATGGAGACAATGGCCACGTCTGGCTGACACATTGCGTTAATCACTGCCTCAATACCGTCACTTTTACCGTGTAGCGCCTCGGTAATAACGCCAATTACCCGGGTCTGCAGTGAATCATCGGCCATCTCAGTGAGGGTATAGAGCAGATGCTGCTCACGCAGTGCCTGAATCAGTGCGCCACTGTTGAGGTTAACTTCGCAATACCCCCAGTCGCTTCCCTGTGCAGCAAGCTTATCGCTGCACAGTGCCTGATGAGCACGGTGAAAGGCACCAAAACCGATATGTACCATGCGGGTTTTTAATTTGCTGCGGTCGTAAACGGGGCGCTGTACGTCAGCGGGCAGGCGATCAAGCTGTAACATAATCCGTCCTTAATGGAAAACGGGGCGCAAAGCGCCCCAAAATCATCGTTCTGTTAGTGGAACAACACTCAGACCGAAACCGGTTTATCCCCGGTTTTCGGACTGCGAATCACAAACAACACCAGGAAGGCACCCAGCGCCGCGACACAACCGGCAAGGATAAAGGCGCTATCGAATTTGCCGGTGTGCTGAACAATAAAGCCTGTGACGATCGGCCCGATGATACCGGAGAGGCTACCCACCAGATGGATAAAGCCGCTGATGCTGCCGATACGACTCTTGTGCACCACATCCTGAATAATCGCCCAGTAGATCGCACCGGTGATGTAGAGAAAGAAAATCGACACCGACATCATCATCACGGCGGGAACAACTTCTTTTATCGTACCCGCCAGTGCTACACAAATTGCGGCTGCCAGCAGTGAGACCACCAGCACAATTTTACGGGACAACAACAGTTTGCCGGTGATATTGAAGATTTTATCGGAGATCCAGCCACCCAGCGCCAGGCCAACGAATCCGACAATCCACGGGATCATGGTGGTGATGCTCATCGATTTGATATCCAGGCTGTGCGCCTGCACCAGATAGGCCGGGAACCAGCTCAGGAAGAAGAACAGGATGTAGTTGTAGCAGAAGAAGGCAAACGCGGTGACCAGGATAATCGGCTGACGGAGGTAGTAGCCAAAGGGATGTGGCGTTTCTGCCAGGTCGACCTCATCATTCGGGTTGGTGGCTTTCAGGCGATCAATCAGCAGACGCTCCTCTTCGCTCACGCGTTTGCTCTTCGCTGGGTTATCTGCGGCGAAGAACAGCCAGAACGCCATCCATATCAGACCGATACAGCAGACGACCACAAACGCCGGACGCCAGCCGTAGGCCAGGGCCAGATAACCAATGATCGGCCCGGCGACTGCGCCACCCAGTGGTGAGCCGGCGCTCAGCAAGCCCATGGCCGTTGCGGCCTGTTTCTTCGGAAACCAGCCATTAATCGCCTTGTTAGCGGAGGAACAGATCGGGCCTTCAGCCATGCCAAACAGCACGCGCAGGATCAGCAGCGACCAGAAGCCGGTCGCCAGCGCGGTCATGCCGCAGAAAATGGACCAGGCACCGACCGCCACAGCCAGCACCACTTTAGGTCCAAAACGATCAACAGCGAGGCCGCCGACAAAGTTAAACAGGGCATAGCCAAAGAAGAAGCTGCCGAAAATCATGCCGAACTGCTCAGCATTAATCGCCAGATCTTTCTCCACCAGCGGCACCGTCAGCGACAGGGCGACACGATCGAGGTAGTTGATCATGTAAACCAGGAACAGCAGTAAAACGAGGGTCCAGCGCAGATTCTTGAACATAAAAACTCCGTGATCTGTTTTATCGTTATCGTTGTACCGGCGCGAACGTCGGCTCAGGTGACCTGGTGTTGAGCAGAGACTTAACCCATCTGAAGTATGACTTTGCAGCAGGTGCGGGGATCTTTTTCGAACAGGGTCATCGCGCGTTCAATCTCCAGCAGCGGGAAGTAGTGGGTGACCAGTTTCTCTGGCTGGATTAATCCTTTCTCTATCCAGTCAATCACCTGCGGGAAGCGGTTACTGTTCAGGCGGGAGGTAAACAGCGACAGCTCTTTGCTGGTCAGGCTTTGCTGAGTAATGCTGCACGGTTCGCCGGAAAAGCCCAGCAGGCCGATGCGCGCGGCCGGAGAGGCGAGCGCTGCGGCTTCCGCCAGAATGGAGGGATGGCAGGCCGCATCAATAATCAGCGTTGGCTGGACGCCCTCAAGCTGTGCCGCCAGCGGGATTTCGCTGTTATCGAACAGCTGATCGGCACCGCTCTGCGAAGCCAGCGCCAGACGTTCCGGCAGGCGATCCACCACCATCACCGTTTTGACCTTATAGACGCCTTTCAGCACCTGAATGGCGGTGAGACCCATCGGACCGGCACCATAAATCAGCGCCACATCGTCTGGCTGCGGTTTGAGGAATGCCGTGATGTTGGCCGCGATAGTGAAAGGCTCTACCAGACTGGCGAGTTTGTCGGGAATGGCGTCCGGCAATGGCCAGGCATTTTTTGCCGGAGCCAGCGCATAGTCGCTGAAGCCGCCGTCGCGATGCACGCCAATCACCTGCAGCGTGGTACAAACATTGGGACGACCCACCGAGCAGGGATAGCAGCTGCCGCAGCTCACCACCGGATCGACCGCCACGCGCTCACCGAGTCGGGCCGCGTTGACACCGTCGCCCACCGCATCGATAACGCCAAAAAATTCGTGACCAATGACACGTGGATATTTCGCAAACGGATTATGACCATGCCAGATATGCACATCAGAACCGCAGATGCTGGCATACGCCACCTTAACCCGCACTTCGCCTGCCGCCGGTTGTGGCAGCGGACGTTCAGCAATCACCAGCTGGCCCGGCTGTTCGATAACAACACTTTTCATAGGGTTCTCCTTACCAGTTCCACAGGGTGCCATCTTCAAGACGGGCAACCGGCAGATAGGCAGGTTCATAGGGATATTTCGCGGCCAGTTTCTCATTGAACTCAATGCCGAGGCCCGGCTTGTCACCTGGATGCATGTAGCCCTGATCAAAGGTCCAGTTTGCGTCAAATAGCTCCATCATCTGTTCAGAGAAGCCCATGTACTCCTGCACGCCGAAGTTCGGCACCCAGAGGTCAAAGTGCAGCGCCGCCGCCATGCAAATCGGGGAGAGATCGGAAGGACCGTGCGAGCCAGTGCGCACCTGATAGAGCGAGGCAAAATCAGCGATACGGCGCATACCGGTAATGCCGCCCGCATGTGTGATGGTGGTGCGGATGTAGTCGATCAGCTGCTCTTCAATCAGCTGCTTACAATCCCAGATGCTGTTGAACACTTCGCCCACCGCAATTGGCGTGACGGTGTGCTGACGGATCAGACGGAAGCACGCCTGATTCTCAGCAGGCGTCGGATCTTCCATCCAGAACAGGCGATAATCTTCCACACTCTTACCAAAACGCGCCGCTTCAATCGGCGTCAGGCGGTGGTGCATGTCATGCAGCAGATGCTCATCGAAACCAAACCTGTCGCGGATAGCGGCAAACAGTTTCGGCGTGAAATCGAGGTATTTCTCAGTTGACCACAACTGCTCTTCCGGCCAGTTACCTTTGGTTGCAGGCTCGTAAGCCAGGCCTTTGCCTTTTGCCATCCCGTATGTGGTCTTCATGCCCGGCACGCCGCACTGTGCGCGAATCGCTTTGAAGCCCAGCTCTTTGTGCTTCGCGTAGTCATCCATCACTTCATCGATGGAATGGCCGGTGGTGTGGCAATAGACCATCACGCCAGTCCGTGAGGCACCGCCCAGCAACTGGTAAACCGGCATATTGGCGGCTTTGCCTTTGATATCCCACAATGCCATATCAACTGCAGAAATAGCGGACATGGTCACCGGACCACGACGCCAGTAAGCGCCTTTGTAGAAATATTGCCAGATATCTTCGATCTGATGGGCATCGCGGCCAATCAGCTGCGGACAGACGTGATCTTTCAGGTAGGAGGCGACCGGTAATTCACGGCCATTCAGCGTGGCGTCGCCAATGCCGGTCAGTCCCTGATCGGTGGTGATTTTCACGGTGACAAAGTTTCTGCCTGCGCAGGTTACAAATACTTCCGCCTTAACTATTTTCATCCTGTTTGCCTTTCAGTCAGCGTTCAATGACGAAAAAGTACGCGCTTTAATACTACCATACAAGTCAGGCTGGCAGAGTTGTGAACCCAGTCACAGAGAGTTTCAGGGGGACCAAAGCACGGCAAAAAGGAGAAATGAAAGAGGCATTTTTTAAAAACAAAGATTCAGACCGGTGTTAAAAGGGAGCTTTCGCCCCCCTTACTCAGGCTCAGGAAAGGAGTTCACACTGCGGTGGCAGACGACAGCTCAGCGCGCCCTCCATCACCTCAATCACGAATTCCCGTCCTGAGAGCGGCTCGCCATCAAGGTTAAAGGTCATCTCATGCGGCGAACGGATGGTCAGTGACGCCAGCTGCGTCGTGACAATACCAGGATTGTCATCGTCGCCGGTCAGCGAGTGCAGCAACGTTGGCAGCAGCTCCTGCGCGGTGACAATGCTGACGTCCAGGCGGCCATCATTAATCAAAGCCGACGGGCACAAGCGCTGACCGCCGCCCGCCTGACGCCCATTACCGATACCGATCACCAGAGCATCACCCTGCCAGGCGAAATCGGGACCGCTGATCTCGCAGGTATCCGGCTTCAGGGTATCCATGCGCATCAGGCCGTGAATAAAGTAGGAGACACCGCCCAGCGCCGACTTCAGTTTTTCCGGGGTTTCTGTGGTGATGCGGGTGCCAAATCCGCCCGTTGCCATATTGATGAAGTAGTGGCTCTGGTTCACTCTGGCCAGATCGATGGCATTCGCTTTGCCCTCAATCGCCAGCCGCAGTGCCGGTTCCATCTCTTCCGGGATGCCGACGCTGGTGGCAAAGTCGTTGGCGGTGCCCAGCGGCAGGATGCCCAGCACCGGACGATGATCGGCGCTGGATGCCGCGAGCGCCGTCGCGATCTCATTGATCGTGCCATCGCCACCGCCTGCCACCACGGTCTCGGCCTTCAGCGCAATCGCCTCTTTGACATACCTGTCGCCGTCACCTTTTTCAAACGTGACACGCACCGCAATATCGAAGCCTTCTTCACGAAGGGTAGTAATGGCTTCGCGCAGATCATCATTGCCCGCGCCTTTCCCATTCAGGATGAGTAGCGTAAGCGGTTTATTATCCATTTTGCGTTCCTTGAAGATCTACAGAGTAAGAAGGGGAATTTATAACATAGCTGCCAGCAGTAAATAATTGGCGAAAGAGAGAAAAAAGAAAACCCGCACGGGGGAGCCGGGCGGGTAAATGAGGTGGTTCCAGGTAAATCTGCCGTTTGTTGTTACTCATTAGCAGCAGGCGGGACTATAAAGCAGCCCTGCACAGGGGTCTGTGATCCTGTTCTGATTTCCTCAAAATGTTTCCGTTAGTAAACGATTATGTGGATCACGAGTATCTTCGCCGTGATCGAAGTTGCGCAGCAGCAGTGCAAAGCGCAGATCAACCTCTTCCGGCACCCGCAGCCAGACGCGATGGCCATCGCCCGGCGCCACTTCAGTGGGTTCGCTGCGGGCATTCTGCAGCGCATCCAGCTGGCAATGCAGATTTCCGTCAGGCGTCATGATCTCCACGCTGTCGTGCAGCATAAACTTATTCTTCACCGCGACTTCAGCCCATTCGCCCCGGCGCTCGCCGGTGAATTCGCCGACAAACTGCTGGCGATCGGAAACTGAAAAACCCTGCTGATAATTCTGGTAGCTGTCGTGCGTGTGGCGGCGCAGGAAGCCTTCGGTATAGCCGCGATGTGCCAGACCTTCCAGCGTTAACAGGAGTGATGGGTCAAACGGCTTGCCGGCAGCGGCATCGTCAATCGCCCGACGATAAACCTGGGCAGTGCGGGCGCAGTAATAGTAGGACTTGGTGCGTCCCTCAATTTTCAGCGAATGCACGCCCATCTCGCTGAGCCGCTCAACATGCGCGACCGCGCGCAGATCCCGCGAGTTCATAATGTAGGTGCCGTGTTCATCTTCGAACGCGCTCATTACCTCACCGGGCTTCATCTTCTCTTCCAGCAGAAACACCTTGTCGGTGGGCTGTCCGATACCCAGCACAGGCGTGACATCCTGCACCACGACAGGCTCGTGGATACCGACGATATTCCCCACCTCATCCTGCTGGCCTTCCTGCACGTTATATTCCCAGCGGCAGGCATTGGTGCAGGTGCCCTGATTCGGGTCACGTTTGTTCATATAGCCTGACAGCAGGCAGCGACCGGAATAGGCCATGCAGAGCGCGCCATGAACGAAGACTTCCAGCTCCATCTCCGGCACCTGCTGGCGGATCTCAGCGATCTCCTCCAGCGACAGCTCGCGTGACAGAATCACCCGACTCAGCCCCATCTGCTGCCAGAATTTAACCGTGGCCCAGTTGACCGCATTAGCCTGCACCGATAGATGAATCGGCATGTCCGGGAAAGCATCACGCACCAGCATGATCAGGCCAGGATCGGACATGATCAGCGCGTCAGGCTGCATCGCCACCACCGGCGCTAAGTCGCGAATAAAGGTTTTCAGCTTGGCGTTGTGCGGCGCAATGTTCACCACCACATAGAATTTTTTACCCAGCGCGTGCGCTTCATTGATGCCCACTGCGAGATTTTCATGGGTGAATTCGTTATTGCGCACCCGCAGGCTGTAGCGCGGCTGGCCGGCATACACGGCATCGGCACCATACGCAAAGGCATAACGCATGTTTTTCAGCGTACCGGCGGGGGAAAGCAGTTCGGGTTTCATGGTTTTCTCACTGATGTCAGGTCAGTATGCCGCCTCAGGCGGCAGGTGCAGGGCCATTAAGCCCTGCAAAGGGTGCGAAATTGTAGGCAGTGAGAAAAGGGAAGTAAATTGATCGGGATCAAACTAGATCAAATGACAGGCATCAGCTTCCCAGCGATAGCCCATGCCATAGACGGCGCGGATAAAGGGTTGCTCGCTGTCCAGGTTCTCCAGCTTGCGCCGCAGATTCTTGATATGGCTGTCGATGGTGCGATCCGTGACGACCCGGTAGTCATCATAAAGATGGTTGAGCAGCTGTTCGCGTGAAAAGACTTTGCCGGGCTCCAGCGACAGCGTTTTCAGCAGGCGAAACTCCGCCGGGGTCAGGTCCAGCGGCTTTTCGCGCCAGCTGGCGAAGAAGCGGCTCTCATCGACCCGGAGTAGCGATGCGCTCTGCGGCTCTTCTGATGATCGTTTTACGCGGCGCAGAATCGTTTTGACCCGTGCGACCACTTCACGTGGGCTGAAGGGTTTACAGATGTAGTCATCTGCGCCCAGCTCCAGCCCCAGCAGCCGATCGATCTCCTCGGTGCGGGCGGTGACCATAATAATCGGCAGCTCGGAATGACGGCGGATTTCGCGGCACAGTGTTAAGCCATCGGTACCCGGCAGCATCAAATCCAGCAGCATCAGGTCGGGCGGCGTCTGGCGCACATACTCCAGCACCGCATTGCCGTCGGCGATGTGATGGGTCTGGTAATTCGAGGCGTGCAGATAATCGATCATCAGCTGCGCCAGTTTCGGCTCATCTTCGACCACCAGAATCAGCGGATCGTGGTTTTCCTGGCTCATAAGCGTCTATACAAGGGGAACATAGCGCAAGTGTAGCGCGATTTTCAGTCCACCTAAATCAGAGTGCGTCGCATGAATATCGCCGCCGTGAGCGTCTGCAATATTTTTACAGATGGCCAGGCCCAGGCCGGAGCCGCCGCTGGCGCGATTGCGTGAGCCTTCGGTGCGGAAGAATCGCTCAAAAATCTGCGCCTGATGTTCCCTGTCGACGCCGGGTGCGCTGTCATCAAAATCGATGCGCCAGTGGGGGGTTTCATACTTCAGTGTGACTTCAACCCGCCCGCCGCTGTCCGTGTAGCGCAGGCTGTTCTCCAGCAGATTGGTGAATAACTGCATCAGGCGGTCGGGATCGCCAAAGAAGGGAGCGCTATCGGGCAAATTTAGTTTCAGCGTCAGACCATGCGCGCGATAGCGTTCGGCAAAGCTGCCGGCCGTCACTTCCAGCAGCTGCACCAGATCGGTGGCCTGTTTGCGGTAGGCGAGGGCACCCTCATCCGACAGCGACAGCTGATGCAGATCGTCGACCAGCTTGGTCAGCACCACCACTTCGCTCTGCAGCGATGCGATCGCTTCTGGCGTCAGTTTGCGTACCCCATCCTGCATCGCTTCCAGTTCACCGCGCAGGATAGCCAGCGGCGTGCGCAGTTCATGGGAGATGTCGGCCATAAAGGCACGCCGCATGCTTTCGTTTTTCTCCAGCGAGCTGGCAAGAAGGTTAAAATCACCGGCCAGCTGGCCCAGCTCATCGCGGCTGCTGACCTCCACGCGGGTAGCAAAATTACCGGCCGCCAGATGATGGGTGCCATCCACCAGCCGTTTGACCGGGGCAAGCAGGCCGCGCGCCATCAGCCAGGTCGCCAGCGCCGCCAGAAGTGTCGACAGACCGACGATAATCCAGCTGGTGCGTCGCTGCTGTTGATCGAAGTTAATGTCGGTGCTGCGCGTCAGCCGCTCCGGCGGCGAGCCGATCACCCAGCCAACGACTTTATTATTGCTGGTGGTGATATTGCGTCGGGTGCCTTCGGGCGGCACCGGTGATTTTGGTCCGGCCAGTACTTTATATTGCTGGTCGAGGATCCAGAACTGGGTGCGCCAGCCGTGTGGTGGCAGCTGACTGTTGCTGTCCGGATTCTGCTCCAGCGAGCGCAGCATGGTGAAGACCAGCCGATCGTTGTGGCGCAAAAAATCCCAGTTGCCGTGCTGTTCATACTGATCGGCCAGCGCATCGCTGAGCAGATTTAACCGCTGCTCGTTGCCGCGCTTGATGTAGTCGACAAAGCCATGCTCGAAACTGAGGCGAACGCCCCAGTGCATGGTGATCAGCACCAGCATGCAGGTGGCGAAAATCGCCATAAACAGTTTGGCCCCGATACCCAGGCGCAGGTTGAGTTTCATTTTTTTCTCCGGCGTCGCAGATCGACATGGGTATTCACCTGTGGCGGGACGCGCCAGAACACCAGCGCGGGCAGGATGATAATCAGCGACATACAAAGGTAGGTATAAATAAACATCTGATGTTCCGCTGCGCTGCTCGCAACGCTTTCCTGGGCAAACGCCCCCAGCAACAACCCGGCCACGGTGACACCGATACTCATCGACAGTTGCATAATCATCGACAGCAGGCTGTTACCGCTGGACGCCAGCTCATCAGGCAGGTCCTTCAGCGTCAGGGTATTCATCGAAGAGAAGCGAATGGCATTGACCATCCCCTGCAGAAACAGCACCAGCGGCAGCAGCCAGACCCAGCCCAGCAGCGCCACCAGCGGAAATAGCAGCACCACCAGCGCCAGCGCTACGGTCGACATCACCAGCACGTTACGGTAGCCATAGAGATTGACGATGCGCACCACAATGCGCTTCATCCCCATATTCCCCAGCACCATCGGAATCATCATCAGACCGGCGTGAAACGGGCTGTAGCCCATGCCGAGCTGGAGAAAGATAGGCGTCATAAAGGGCAGCATGCCGCTGCCGATGCGGCCGGTAAAACTGCCGAGCAGGCCAATGGCGTAAACGCGATTATCAAACAGCTTCAGGCTGAACAGTGCAGTGTCATTGCCGCGGGCATGCATCAGGTAGAAGAGCAGAGAGAACATACCGATGAGGATCATGGCACCCAGCAGCAGCGGAGAGCCGCCACTACTGCGCTGACCATCCAGCGCCAGTGTCAGGGTTGCCATCCCGGCGGCCAGCAGGATAAAGCCACCAAAATCAAAGCGACGCGTCTGCATGCGGTAATTGGGCATCAGGATCAGAGTGGCGATAGCGCCTGCGATGCCGACCGGAATATTGATCAGAAAGATCCAGTGCCAGCTGGCGTACTCCACCAGTACACCGCCCAGCGCCGGACCCAGCAGCGGGCCGATCTGGCCGGGCAGCGTCACAAAGGTCATGGCGGACATATACTGCTCGCGCGGCACGATTTTCATCACCGTCAGGCGACCTACCGGCACCATCATGGCCCCGCCAATCCCCTGAACCACCCGTGACAGTACCAGTTGATCCAGCGTGCCGGAAACGGCGCACAGCAGCGATCCCAGGCTGAACAGCACAATTGCGGAGAAGAAGATATTGCGCACGCCAAAGCGATCCGCCAGCCAGCCGCTGACTGGCAGCATTACCGCCACGGTCAGCACGTAATAGACGATCACCGAATGCATGTGCAACGGACTGACACCCAGGTCATGCGCCATCGATGGGATCGCGGTATTCACGATGGTGGTATCCAGCGTCTGCATAAAGAAGCCGATAGCAACGATCCACAGTTGCCAGCGGACGTTAGTGCTCTGCGTAGTCATCGATCCCTCCGATAAAAGCGTCACGCCCCATGCCGGCCGACTTCGCACCCATTACGGCTGCTGCGCGGCGGTCAGCGGGCGTTTTTTGCGCCGCAGTTTATCCATCATTAAATAGACCACCGGTGTGGTGTAGAGCGTCAGCAGCTGGCTCATCACCAGGCCGCCCGCGATGGTAATCCCCAGTGGCTGACGCAGTTCGGCACCGTCGCCGCTGCTCAGCACCAGCGGCAGCGCGCCAAACAGTGCCGCCAGCGTGGTCATCATAATCGGCCGGAAGCGCAGCAGGCACGCCTGGAAAATCGCATCCCGCGGGCTGAGCTGGCCGTTACGCTCAGCCTCCAGTGCAAAATCGACCATCATGATGGCGTTCTTTTTCACAATACCAATCAGCAGCAGAATACCGATGAGCGCAATCAGACTGAAGGGCGTATCAAACAGTTCCAGCGCCAGCAACGCCCCGACACCCGCCGAGGGCAGGGTAGAGAGAATGGTCAGCGGATGCACATAGCTCTCGTAAAGGATGCCCAGCACGATATAGACCGCCGCAATCGCTGCCAGCATCAGCCAGAGCTGGCTGCTTTGTGACTGCTGAAACACCTGCGCCGTACCGGCAAAGCTGCCGCGCACGCTGGATGGCACACCAATAGCGGTCATCGTGCGCGCAATCGCTTCTGATGCCTGCGACAGTGATACTCCCTCTGGCAGGTTAAACGAGATAGTCGAGGCGGCCGACAGCCCTTCGTGGTTCACCGAAAGCGGGGCATTCGTGGGTTGCCAGTGGGCGAACCATGACAACGGAATCGCTTTACCGTTGCTGTTTATCACAAACATCTGTGACAGCGCGCTGATATCCTGGGTGTAACGCGGATCGACCTCCATCACCACTTTGTACTGGTTGAGGGGCTGATAGATGGTAGAGATCTGACGCTGACCAAAGGCGTTATTCAGCAGGGCATTGGCCTGTGAGACATCAATGCCAAGCCGCGCCATGCTTTCCCGATCGTAGGTCAGCGCCATCTCGCTGCCTTTATCCTGCTGATCGGAGTTCACATCGGCCAGCTGCGGCAGGGCAGAGAATGCCTCGCGGATTTTCGGCTCCCACGTCCGCAGCGCACCGAGATCGTCCGATAGCAGGGAATATTGATAAGCGGCATTCGATTCCCGACCGCCCGCGCGCAGATCCTGCACCGCATTCAGATAGAGACTGGCACCCGGCTCTTTTGCCAGTTTGGTGCGCAGCCGGGCGATAATTTCGATAGCGCTCTCTTTACGTTCCGACAGCGGCTTCAGCGAGATAAACATGGAGCCGCTGTTCGTCCGCATCCCGCCGGTAAAGCCCACTACGCTTTCTACTGCCGGATCGGCGCCGACAATCTCCATGAAATCCTGCAGCTTGCTGCGCATCGCCTGAAACGAAATGCTCTGGTCGGCAGAGATAAAGCCAGAGAGTCGCCCGGTATCCTGCTCCGGCATAAAGGTTTTCGGGATATGAACAAACAGCCAGCCGGTCAGGGCGATGGTGGCGAAAAACAGCAGCAGCACCCAGCGTGCATGGTTCAGCACCACGCTCAGTGACCGGCCATAGCCCTGCTGGATCGCCATCAGCAGCCGACCCACGCCGCGCTGACGCGGCTGGCTGCGTGGCGCGTGCGGCTTCAGCAGATACGCACACATCACCGGCGTCAGGGTGACAGAAATAAACAGCGAGATAAGAATCGACACCGACAGGGTAATGGAAAACTCAGAGAAGAAGCGGCCAATCAGCCCGCCAATCATCAGCAGCGGCAGGAATACCGCAATCAGCGACAGACTCATCGACAGCACAGTAAAGCCGACTTCACGCACCCCTTTCAGTGCGGCAGCCAGTGGTTTCATGCCCGCTTCTACGTGGCGGGCAATGTTCTCCAGCACCACTATCGCATCATCCACCACAAAGCCGGTGGCAATGGTCAGCGCCATCAGCGACAGATTATTCAGGCTGAAGCCGCACAGGTACATTGCGGCGAAGGTGCCGATCAGCGAAACCGGCACGGCGACGGCGGGGATCAGCGTGGCACGGCCCGAGCGCAGGAAAACAAACACCACCAGAATCACCAGTACCACGGCGATGATCAGCGACTGCTCCACTTCATGCAGCGAGGCGCGAATGGTAGGCGAGCGATCCTGAGCAATCTGCAGATCGATGGCGGCGGGGATCACCTCATGCAGCAGCGGCATTTCGGCGCGGATCCGGTCTACAGTGTCGATGACATTCGCTTCAGGGGTTTTGCGGATCAGCAGCAACACCGCAGGTTTACCGCGCGACATCCCGGCATTGCGCACGTCCTGAACCGAGTCCTCAACGGTTGCTACGTCCGACAGCCTGACCGCTGCGCCATTGTTGTAGTGCACCACCAGCGGCTGATATTCACTGGCGGTCTGCAGCGCGTCGTTGGTTCGCAGCTGCCAGCGCTGTTGCGAATCATCCAGTGCACCCTGTGGCCGCCGCTGATTGGCGTCAGAGATGGCGGTGCGCACCGCATCCAGCGACACGCCCTGATTAAACAGCGCCTGGGGATTCAGCGCCACGCGCACCGCAGGCAGCGAACTGCCGCCTACGGTGACGTCGCCTACGCCCTCAATCTGTGACAGCTTCTGCGCCAGCTGGGTCGAGGCGTAGTCATAGAGCTGTCCCGGATTGTAGGTATCTGAGGTCAGCGTCATGATCATAATCGGCGCATCAGAAGGGTTAACTTTGCGATAGGTCGGACGCGACGGCATCCCGGTCGGCAGCAGGCTTTGCGCCGCATTAATCGCGGCCTGCACATCGCGCGCCGCGCCGTTGATGTCGCGGTCAAAATCAAACACCAGAATGATGCGGGTGCTGCCCAGCGAACTGGTGGAGGTCATTTCACTGACCCCTGCGATGCGTCCCAGCGAGCGTTCCAGCGGCGTGGCTACCGACGACGCCATGATCTCCGGTGAGGCACCCGGCAGGGACGCCGAGATAACGATCACCGGGAAATCGACCTGCGGCAGCGGCGCCACCGGCAGCAGGCGAAAACCCAGTATCCCGGCCAGCGCGATAGCCAGCGTCAGCAGGGTGGTGGCGACGGGCCGATGGATGAACAGGGCAAAGAACTTCACTCTGCGGCCTCCGTGCGGCCAAAACGACGACGCGTAGCGTGCGCCAGGCGATCAAACAGGAGGTAGATCACCGGCGTGGTGAAGAGTGTCAGCACCTGGCTCAGAATCAGGCCGCCGACCATCGCAATCCCCAGCGGATGACGTAGCTCGGCACCGACGCCGGAACTGAGCATCAGCGGCAGCGCGCCGAGCAGGGCGGCCAGTGTGGTCATCAGAATCGGCCGGAAGCGCAGCAGGCAGGCCTGATAGATAGCCTCAACAGGCTTCATGCCCTGTTCACGCTCAGCTGCCAGCGCAAAGTCGATCATCATAATGGCGTTCTTTTTCACGATGCCGATGAGCAGGATGATGCCGATGATCGCCACGATATCCAGCTCATTGCCGCTGAGC
Organism: Candidatus Pantoea rara; assembly: GCF_051136265.1. Taxonomy (NCBI): domain Bacteria; kingdom Pseudomonadati; phylum Pseudomonadota; class Gammaproteobacteria; order Enterobacterales; family Erwiniaceae; genus Pantoea; species Candidatus Pantoea rara. Next base: position 1,444,128 of record NZ_CP194942.1, read on the forward strand.
ATCAGCGCCAGCAGTGCGCCGACACCCGCCGTGGGTAGCGTTGAGAGAATGGTGATTGGGTGAATAAAGCTCTCATAGAGCACACCCAGCACGATGTACATCGCGACAATGGCCGCCACAATCAGCCAGACGGTGCTGCTCAGCGCCGCCTCAAACGCCAGCGTGCTGCCCTGGAACTGTGTCATCAGCTCGGCAGGCATGCCAAGCTGTGCTTCCGCCTGAGACACCGCTTTCACCGCATCTTCCAGCGAATAGCCGTCAGCCACGTTAAAGGAGAAGGTCGCTGAGGGGAACTGGTCGAGATGATTAATGGCGAGCGGTGTGTGACGCTGTTCAATGCGGGCGATGGCGCTCAGCGGTACACTGCCGCCCTCGCTGCTGTTAAGGCGAATGCCCTCCAGGCTCGCCAGCCCCGGTGTGGCGCTATTGTCCTGCTCGAGCACCACACGATACTGATTCGCCTGGGTGTAGATGGTGGAGATGAGCCGCTGACCAAACGCGTTGTAAAGCGCGTTATCGACGTCAGCCATGCTGATGCCGAGGCGGCTGGCGCTGTCGCGGTCAACGTTGACATAGGCTTCCAGTCCCTGATCCTGCCAGTCACTGCTGACATCGCGCAGCTGTGGCAGGGTGCTGAGTCGGGTCAGCAACGCCGGAACCCAGGTACTGAGCGATGACAGTGAACCCGACTGGAGCGTGAACTGGTAGGGCGTACGGCTCGCCTGAGTATCAATGGTGAGATCCTGCACCGCCTGCAGCCACAGCTGCACGCCCGGTAACTGGCTGACCTGCTGCTGAAGGCGCTGCTGAATGGCCGGAATGCGGTCTTCGCGTTGATCCAGCGGCTTGAGGTTGATCTGCAGCCGCGCATTGTTCAGCGAGGCATTGGTGCCATCCACGCCAACAAACGAGGTCATGCTCTCCACCGCCGGATCTTTCATGATGATGGAGGCAACGTCGCGGGTGCGCTGCGCCATGCTGGCGTAGGAGACCGACTGCGGTGCCTGCAGCGTACCCTGAATAATGCTGTTGTCCTGCTGCGGGAAAAAGCCTTTGGGGATCACCATCCACAGCAGCAGTGTCAGCACCAGGGTGCCAAGTGCGACCGACAGCGTCAGCCAGGGATGATTCAGCACCCGTTTCAGACCCCGGCCATAGGCGGCCACGATACGATCAAACATCGCTTCGCTGGCACGCGAAAAGCGGTTCTGTTTGCGCAGCGACTCTGCACTGAGCATCCGGGCACACATCATCGGCGTCAGAGTCAGTGAGACCACCGCGGAAATCAGAATCGCCACTGCCAGCGTGACCGCAAATTCCCGGAACAGGCGGCCAATGACGTCGCCCATAAACAGCAGCGGGATCAGCACGGCAATCAGCGAAAAGGTGAGGGAGATAATGGTAAAGCCGATCTCGCCGGCACCTTTCAGCGCGGCAGTCAGCGGCTTTTCCCCTTTTTCGATGTAGCGCGAGATGTTCTCAATCACCACGATGGCATCATCGACCACAAAGCCAGTGGCAATGGTCAGCGCCATCAGCGTCAGGTTATTAATTGAAAAGCCCAGGAAGTACATTGCCGCAAAGGTGCCAATCAGCGACAGCGGCACTGCCACGGCCGGGATCAGCGTGGCGGGCACGTTGCGCAGGAACAGATAGATAATCATCACCACCAGCGCCATTGCCAGTATCAGCTCAAACTGCGTGTCGTTGACTGAGGCGCGAATATTGGTGGTACGATCGGTAAGCAGTTTTACGTCTACCGACTTCGGCAGAGCAGCGGTCAGTGCGGGCAACATGGCGCGGATGTTATCTGCCGTGGCGATAATATTGGCGCCAGGCTGACGCTGAACGTTGAGCACAATCGCTGCATCGCGGTTAGCCCAGGCACCGAGCCAGCTGTTTTCGGCACCCTGTTCGATGGTCGCCACATCACCCAGACGCACCGGCGCACCATTTTTGTAGCTGATAATCAACTGGCGATAATCTTCCGCAGACTTCATCTGGTCATTGGCTGACAGGGTGATAGAGCGGGTCGGGCCATCCAGGCTGCCTTTAGCCGAATTGACGTTGGCATTGCTGATCGCGGTTCGCACCGTTTCGCTGGTCAGACCTAATGCCGCCAGCGCCTGTGCATTCATTTTTACCCGCACCGCCGGACGCTGACCGCCTGAAAGAGTGACCAGCCCGACACCACTGACCTGCGAAATTTTCTGAGCGACACGCGTTTCTACCATGTCCTGAACCTGCGTCAGCGGCATGCTGCGCGTAGTCACAGCCAGCGTCATGATCGGCGGGTCGGCAGGATTGACTTTGCTGTAGACCGGCGGATTGGGCAGGTCGTCTGGCAGCAGGTTAGTGGCAGAGTTAATGGCTGCCTGCACCTCCTGCTCGGCCACATCCAGCGGCAGCGTCAGCTGAAACTGCAGCGTCACCACCGAGGCTCCGCCAGCGCTTTGCGACGCCATCTGTTTCAGACCCGACATCTGACCAAACTGACGCTCAAGCGGGGCGGTAATGGAAGAGGTGACCACATCCGGGCTGGCACCCGGATAGAGCGTGACCACCTGGATGGTCGGATAGTCGACTTCCGGCAGCGCCGAGACCGGCAGAAAGCGGTAGCCCAGCACACCGGCCAGCAAAATCGCAATCATCAACAGCGTCGTGGCGACCGGACGCAGAATAAACTGGCGTGACGGCCCGCCACTGTGATCGGGAGGCATGACCTGCATTACTCACGCTCTCCTTTTGACGGCAGAGTGGCGCGGGTGGCGCGCGGTGCGTTGCTCTGCGGCGCGACTATCTCTACTTTCGCGCCTTCGGTCAGGCGATCCAGACCATCGGTCACCACGCGTTCGCCTGCCTCCAGACCGGCGCTGACCACCACTTTCTCACTATCCTGCAGTCCAGCCACCACACTTTTCTTGCTGACCTTGTTGTCACTGTTCACCACCCAGACAAAGTGGCCCTCGTTGCCCATCTGCAACGCAGCAGGCGGGATCACAACCGCATCCTGCAGGGTGTTGACCTTGAGTCGCACATTCACGAACTGATTGGGAAACAGCGTGTCGTCCTGATTATCAAACCGCGCTTTAATTTTGATGGTGCCGGTGGTGACATCAATCTGGTTATCGAGGCTCAGCAGTTTGCCGCTGGCGATCAGATTCTGATTACTGCGATCCCAGGCCTCCACCAGCAGTGACTGGCCGCTTTTCTGCGCCGTGAGAATGGCGCTGATGCTGTTCTCCGCCAGGGTAAAGACCACATCAATCGGATGCGTCTGGGTGATCACCACGATGCCGGTGGTGTCACCGCTGGTGACGTAGTTACCGACATCCACCTGTTTCAGGCCGACACGACCCGCAATCGGCGCGGTGATGCGGCTGTAAGTCAGATTAAGCTGCGCACTGGCGACACCCCCTTCATCGGCTTTCAGGGTGCCGAGCGTTTCGCTGACCAGTGAGCGCTGGGTATCCAGCTCCTGTTGCGACACCAGAGAGGTTTTTGCCAGCTTCTCGAAGCGCGCCAGGTCGCGACGGGCGTTGGCCAGCGTCGCCTGATCTTTCGCCAGCTGGCCCTGAGCCTGGGTTAACGCCACCTGATAAGGCCGTGGGTCGACTTCTGCCAGCAGATCGCCCGCGTTGACCTGCTGGCCTTCAGTGAAGTGGATCGCCAGTAAATCGCCATTGACCCGGCTGCGTACCGTGGCCGTGTTCGCGGCCGTCACCGTACCCAGCCCGCTGAGGTATTGCGGCACGCTCTGACGGGTGGCGGTCGCAGCCTGCACCGGCGCGAGTGGCCGACGAGCACCGTCTCCGCCTTTGCCGCCATGTGGCGCGGGCGAATCTGTCTGGCTACTGCTCTGCGGCTGGGCGTGGCGCTGCCAGGCATAGTAGCCTCCCGTGGCCACAGCGATCAGGGCCAGCACGATCAGGGTTTTTTTCATAACAGGATGTCGGGTGCTCATGATTGTTGATGCTCTCCAGCAGTGACGTAGTCCCAGGCGCAGGCATCAAATGGGGAGCCTGCAAACGACAGAGTGTAGTCGCCTCTGACAGGCAGAAATTGAAGGAAATAAGGAATATCTGTCAGGGTCAGGTAATTATGCCTGTTCTTACATTAATCGCAGCACAATCGTCATAAAGCCGTGAAATCACTTTGCTATGCTGAGAGACAGGCAGTTTTTGAGGCAAATAAGGAGCAGATAATGAGTCAGAATCAAACCCGGCAGTTGGGTGACAGTGGTATTACGGTGCCGTTACTGACGTTTGGCGGCAATGTGTTTGGCTGGACAGTGGATCAATCCACCTCGTTCTCTCTGCTGGATGCGCTGGTGGAGCGAGGGCTGTGGTTTATCGATACCGCCGACGTCTATTCCCGCTGGGCACCGGGTAATAAAGGCGGGGAGTCAGAAACAATTATGGGTGAGTGGCTGAAGAAAAGCGGCAAACGCGACCAGATTGTGCTGGCAACCAAAGTTGGTATGGAGCTGTCTCCGGAGAAGACCGGGCTGAAACCGCAATATATCCGTCAGGCGGTCGAAGATTCACTGCGCCGGTTACAGACCGATTATATCGACCTCTATCAGGCGCACCGTGACGATCAGGATACGCCACTGGCGGAAACGCTGAGCGCCTTTGACAGCCTTATCCGCGAGGGAAAAGTGCGGGCCATTGGCGCATCGAATTACAGCGGGGCGCGGCTGCAGGAGGCGTTGAAGGTCAGTGAGTCGCAGGGGCTGGCGCGGTACGAAACCCTGCAGCCGGAATATAATCTGTATGACCGCCAGCCTTATGAGGCTGAGCTGGAGCCGGTGGTCAGAGCGCACGGCTTAGGCGTTATCAACTACTATTCTCTTGCCAGCGGTTTTCTCAGTGGCAAATACCGCGATGCAGCAGATGCCGGTAAAAGCGCACGGGGCCAGGGCGTGGTTGAGAAGTATCTTAACCCACGCGGTTTGCGGATTCTGGATGCGCTGGACGTGATCAGTGAAGCGCATCAGGTGACGCCGACTCAGGTGGCCCTGGCATGGCTGATTGCCCGTCCCGGTATCACCGCCCCGATTGTCAGTGCGACTTCGCTTAAACAGCTCGACGATCTGACGGGTGCAATGCATCTGACGCTCACCCCGGCGCAGATTGATCAGCTGAATCAGGCAAGCCGTTAATTAAAGGGGGCGCTGGTGCCCCCTTTAACGTTGTGCCTGTTAAAAGAACGCATCTCTGCTCAGAGAATAACCGTTCAGAGATCCCGATCACACTTGCTTTAATAAACGGATGTTACGGGTAATGGTGCGCACATTTTTATAAAAAACAGAGGCTATCCAGCACTATCCTCTGCGCGTCACTTTCCTTAACGCATAAGAATAAGCAAGATGAAAAACAGAAAAGCCCCTGTCTTTTCCGCTGCCCGTGTGGCATCCGGTACCCTGATTCTGGCCATGTTTTCCTCACAGGCGCTCGCCGCTGACGCCCTGAGTCCGGACTCCGAATGGATGTTTGGTGACTGGGGCGGCTACCGAACGCAATTGCAGGATGACGGCATTAAGTTTGACGTTAACTACACCCTGGAGAGCGCCGCTAACTTAGGCGGCGGTGCAAATACCAACACCACCATGCGCTACAGCGATCAGTGGACGTTTGGGACCAATTTTGATTTGCAGAAGCTGCTGGACTGGCAGGATGCCGAGTTCCAGATGACCGTGACCAGTCGAAACGGACAGAATCTGTCTGATCAGGTCGCCGATCAACGCACCGGGATGCTCTCCTCGGTGCAGGAGGTTTATGGTCGCGGCCAGACCTGGCGTCTGACGCAGTTCTGGTTGCGCAAAGGGCTGTTTAACGATGTGGTCGATCTGAAAGCCGGACGCGTGACGGTGGGAGAAGACTTCGATAACTTCGACGGCAATCTGTTCCAGAACCTGGCGCTGGGCAGCGGGCAGGCGGGGAACTGGCGCGGAGACCGCTGGTTCAACTGGCCGGTATCGCAGTGGGGCGGTCGGGTTAAGTTCAATATCAGCCCGGACGTCTTCTTCCAGGTCGGTTTCTATAATCAGAATCGCGCTAACTACGATCGCGGTGATGGCTTCCGTCTGGATACCAGCAATTCCGAGGGCAATCTGGTGCCGGTCGAACTGGGCTGGAAACCGACCTTCGGGCCGGAGAAATTACCGGGTAATTACCGCATCGGTTATTACTATTCGTCGGTGGATGGCGATGTCTACGGCAGCTGGCGTAATGGCGGCTATCAGGATCAGGCGCATTCCTATGGTGGCTATCTGCTGTTACAGCAACAGCTGACCGCGCAGGATGGCGATGTGAATCGCGGTCTGGGCGTGCGTGTTCAGGCAGTGATGAACGATCACAAGACCTCGAAGACCGACAACTACCAGTCTATCGCCTTTACCTGGACAGGACCGTTTGATGCCCGTCCTCAGGATGAGATCGGCGTGGGCGCGTCGCGAATTCATGTGAACAGCGACTATACCCGCTCACTGCGTCAGCAGAACCAGGCTAATGGTGAGAGCCGCTTTGACAGCCCGACCTATCTGCCGATTCAGGAAGGTTCAGAGTACAACTATGAGGTTTACTACAACGCTAAAGTAACTAACTGGATGTCACTGCGACCTAACCTGCAGTATGTGGTTGCGCCAGGGGCGGTGAGCGAAGTGAAGGATGCATTTATCGGTGGTATCAGCGCCAATATCGCCTTCTGATTCTTAATAAAAACAGCACCTGAACAGACGACTCTCAGACGTAAAGCGATGGGAGCATACGCCAGTAGCAAAGCATAGCGGGCCAGGGATGGCCCGCGCTGAGCCCGCCATGGATGGCGGGTTTTGCGTCTTTGCGAAAGGCGTATGCTCCCTGAGCCTGCTCTCTGTTATCCGCAAACAAAAACGACACCCTCAGGTGTCGTTTTGGGTATTACAGTGCCAGCCTAGCGGAACATCACTTCCGCCCAGCGGGCCAGCCCTGCGGTGACGGAGGCGAAATCATCGCCGCCTGCAATCGGCGTGTCCGGCAGCGTCTGCTGCAGTGCCGCGCGCAGTAACGGTGAACGCGCACTGCCGCCGGTCAGGTAGATAACATCCGGTTTAATCTGGCTGGTGGCTAAAGCCAGCTGCACCTGCTCCAGAATTTTCTCCAGCGGCTGACTGATGGCATCCTGCAGCTGCTCCACACCAATTTCTGTCTCTAAAGCAGCGGCAATAAAGTCGAGAGAGGCGGTATGCGCCGGGCTGGCTGACAGCGCAATCTTGCTCTCTTCCGCTGCCCGCACCAGGCGATAACTGAGCTTCTGCTGCCACACTTTCAGCAGGCGAGCGACCACATCACCCTGTTCCGCATCCCGCACTAAATCCCGCAGCCACTTTCCGCAGGCCGGACTGTAGAAATCGCTCTGCGCCGGAACATCGTTAATGGCGATGGCGTTCCACCACGGCAGGGCAGGCAGGGCGGTGCCTTTCTGGGTATTACCACCCAGACCGAGTAACGGCATCAGGGTCTTAAACGTCAGCATAATATCCAGGTCGTTTCCGCCGACGCGGCAACCGCTATGGCCCAACAGGCTTTCGCGACGGTCCGCCTTATCACGCCACTTTGGTCCCATCAGCAACATCGAGCAGTCGGTGGTACCGCCGCCGATATCCACCACCAGCACCCGTGTCTCCTGCTTCAGCGTCGCTTCAAAATCGAGTCCCGCAGCCACCGGCTCAAACTGAAACTCCACGTCGCGGAATCCGGCACGATGCGCGGCCCGCAGCAGGATGCCTTCAGCCTGCTGGTTAGACTCTTCGCTGCCTAAGCCCTGGAAGTTTACCGGTCGTCCGATCACTGCCTGATCGATAGTGTGATCAAGCTGGCTTTCGCCCTGCTGGCGGATGTGCAGCATCATGGCGCAGACCAGATCTTCAAACAGAGCGATCTGTTGTGGCTTAAGACCAGTGGCACCGAGGAAGGATTTGGGGGATTTAACGAACCAGACATCTTCAGGATCGACCATATAGTGCTGCAGAGCGGTAAGGCCAAACTGCACACTATTGGGCTGGACGTCGATATCTTCTTCGCGGTTGTAACGTAGTGCACGCTGCAGCAGCGCCGTGGTTTCGCTGTCCGGTGTCGCCACCTGATGATGACGATAGAGCCATTCGCTGATCGACTCGCGGGTCGGCGCACAGATCATCGACGGCAACAGGCGCTGATCATTTTCCAGCGTTAACAGACGTGGCGTGCCATTTTCGCTGACTGCAATAGAACAGTTAGCCGTGCCGTAATCGAATCCTATGAACATTTTCGCCCCCATGCCGGAAAAAAGGGGGCGACTTTAGCGCAGCTTCAGCAGGGTAGCAAGCGGGCAACGAGGGAATTAACGTATGGCGAAGATGCGATCTTCAGCCAGTGAGCGCAACGGCTGACGTTCAGCCACGGCACTGCCCCAGACACCATCGACATTCAGGTTTGCCAGCGTACTCAACAAAGCAGGCACCGTAACCGGACCGGCAAGCACCGAAATATTGCGCTGCGTTGCCTGGCCCTGAATGATGGTCAGCAGCATCTCATCCATCAGATTATTGTGAACATTGGTGACCAGCTCCGGTGCCAGCAACAGATAATCGACCACCTCGTCACTCAACAGATTAAAGGCATCCAGGTTACGGCCAAAATTATGCAATACGATGCGGCAGCCACACTGACGCAGTTGCAGCAGCGCGGCATAGCACTGGTCACCCTTGCTCAGCACACTGGCGGCAGGGAAAGCGAAACCACAGTGGCTTTCGGAAAGACCGGCGGCGACAAAGCGCTGACAGAGCTGCTGCACAAAGGCGGCATCATTCAGTAGCTCAGCATTGAGCGGCAGAATCACCGGAATGCCTTTTTGATTTAGCTTTTCCACATCGTGGCGGAAAAAAGCCTCAAGAATATTGTTATCGAGACGGCGTCTCAGTAGCGTCTCATCGGGCAGGTTATTGCGCAGCAGCGTCTCATCTAACAGCAACCCGTCTGCGGTTAACAGCTGCACATCAAGCAGCCAGATAAAAGCCGACTGCGGCGTGTTTGGCGGCGCAACGGCCCAGGCGGGCAGTTCGATCTGCAGCGCATCAATCATTGCAGCATCCATATTCTGATGCGTGCCCGGCAGCGGTAAGCGATGCTGTTCGTAAATCATCAGTCGCCCGCGTCCGCTACGTTTGGCGTTGTAACAGGCGATATCCGCCTGCGAAAGCACGTCGCTGCTTTGACAGTTTTCTGGCGAAATCTGTGTCACACCGGCGCTGGCGCCCACATGATAGAGGCGACCCAGCCACTGAAAACGGTAATCGTTTACTGCGGCGACAATGCGTTGCACCACGTCATGTGCCTGATCGACATCGCAATCGGGCATCAGCAGCGCAAACTCATCGCCACCCAGTCGGGCCAGGAAATCGCTGCTGCGCAGATGATGCTGCATCAGATCGGAGAGTTCGCGCAGGAGCGCATCGCCAGCAGCATGACCCGCGCTGTCGTTGACGGCTTTAAACTTGTCGAGGTCGATAAACACCAGCACATGCTGATGCTGATGTTCAGCGGCATCAAACAGCAGACGCTTAAGCTGAAGCTCAAAGCTGGCCCGGTTAGGCAGGCGCGTCAGGGTGTCATGCAGCGCGCTGTAGCTCAGGCGCTTCATCAGCTTGCGTGACTCACTCACATCCTGAATGACCATGACGGCACCCTGTTCCAGACCGGCTTCCGAACGCAGTGGCGTGATGCTGTAGTGAATGTCGATGTGACCGCCATCCGGGGTGTGCAGCACCAGATCATCCGCCAGGCTGGGGGTGATTTTTTCCGGCGGCAGCTGGCATAACAGCAGATTCTCTACCTCGGGGCCGTTACGCCCCTGAGTAATGTGCAGCAGCTCACTCAGCGACTGGCCAGCGGCCTGCTCCTGTGACAAGCCACTCATCTTCTCCGCTACCGGGTTCATAAAGGCTACGCGCATCTCTTTGTCGGTGCTGATCACCGCTTCGCCGATCGAATCCAGGGTGATGGCCATGCGCTCCTTCTCCTGAAACAGCGCTTCATTCAGCTTGCGGAGCGGCGTGATGTCCTGGCAGATGCCCAGCATGCGCTCAATCCGACCTTCTTTACTCAGTAGCCGGTTAGCCTGGGTACGAACCCAGCGCTGCCCCTCGGCATTGACCACGCGATACTCCATATGAAAAGCGCTGCGCAGCTCAATTGCCTGCTGCACTGTCAGCGCGACGTGTTCGCGATCGGCGGGATGCAGCAAATGGATCCAAAGGTCATAGCTGGGCGACTCATGAGGAGCAAGGCTAAACAGGGCGTACATGCGTTTGTCCCATAACATCTCACCGGTCAGCAGGTTCCATTCCCAGACACCGATGCCCCCCGCTTCGTTGGCCAGCGTAATGCGCTCCATCAGCCTGCGATTCACCTGCTCGCTCTGCTTCAGCTCAGAGATATCGATAATCTGCGCAATAAAGTACAGCGGCGCCTGGCTGCCATCGCGGACCAGCGACACCGTCAGTCTTGCCCAGACAATCTCACCATCTTTACGGAAATAACGCTTCTCTAAGGTATAGGTATCGATCTCCCCCTCCAGCAACCGATTCGCATGTTGCAGGTCAAGGCTGAGATCGTCGGGATGGGTAATCTGTTGAAAATTCATTCGCTTGAGCTCCTCGTCGGGGTAGCCCAGAATCTGGCACAGCGAACGGTTGACCTGCAGCCATTTGCCCTGCGGTGCGACCAGCGCCATGCCGATCGCAGAGTACTCCATAGCGTGACGGAAGCGGGTTTCGCTGTCGGTAATGTGGAGCTTTTCACGCCGGAACGCATCCATCACCAGCGACATAATGTGGCTGGGGATCAATACCAGCAGAAACGGCAACCAGCTGGAGACCGGTCCCAGCACGGTGTTGTTGTTAACCACACTGACCAGGTCAACGGCGAGCAGAACCGAGATAAAACTGGCGTTAATAAAGAACAGTACAAATGCCTGCAGTTTGGGCAGGCGGACCGCGCACCAGAAAAGGATCACCACAATAAAGGTAAAAGGCCACGGCAAAAAGCGCAGCGCCAGATAACTGGCCCCGAGGGTGAGCAGCAGTGTCAGCAGGGATTCGGCCAGGTGCAGATCGCTGAAATGCGAGCGACGAAGCGGCCAGGGCAGAAGCAGCAACATCGGACCTAACACCAGCATGCCGATGATCTCGGAGATCACCCAGGTATAAAAGAAGGGAAACGACGCGTGACCGCTGACCTGCAGTGTCCAGAGCGCCAGCAGACCGCCGAGCACCGGCGTGACAATGCCCACCGACAGCACCATCCTGGCCCAGTCGCTGAGCGAATTCAGCGGAGCACGCCGATCCAGCAGGACGCGCAGCAGCATGCCACCCACACTAGCCTGGATAAGATTGAGCAGGGCGAATTTAATATTTGAGAGGGCCGGCCCGATCATGATGGCGTTAGCCCCGGCGGTGCCCAGCACGCAGGCGGTCAGCAGCAGCGGTAACTGTCGTGACGGACAGCGGAAAACGACCACGGTCATTAAGGTGGTCGGGAACCAGAGCGGGGAGATTTTCCCGCTGACGACGATCAGTTCAAGACAGAACAGGGTCAGGATAAACACGACGCAGCCAATGATCAGCGCTGAGAGCCAGCGGTTTGGCGAACTATTTTGCGGGGACAGGATCTCTATCGTCATGCGGACTTCCGGCAGGGTGCGACGCTCCGCAACGGCGAATCAGGCACCAGTCATTCTCTGACTGAATGCTAGCACATCCGGCAAAGAAAAACGGGGTGAAATCAATATTGCCCGTTATTCGGTGAATTGACGGGCAGGCTAAGATTGATTGCCAGTATGTTGATTACTGACGAAAAAGGTCGGCGCGGGTATAAGGCTTCTCCATCCCGGCGAGGCTGGCAGAGAAACGTTCCAGGAACTGCTGCGTGGTGGCAACACGACCATGACCCATCAATACAAACGGCACTAACAGCGCAGCGCCGACCTGCGGCCAGCTGAAGCCTTTGAGTGAGGTGCGGCGCTGAGAGATCAGAAACGCGGTGCTCAGCATGAAGCCCAGCAACAGACCGGTGACAACTTCACTTTTTGAGTGCGCGTGAATCACCAGGCGCGAGAAACCGACCATCAGCGGAATCAGGTAACCGACGCCGATCGCCGCAATGCGCCACCTGGCCGACCATCGCCCGGAAATCAGCCACAGCATCACTGGCCACAGCGTGGCGGACATGGCGCTATGACCGCTGAACCCGGTAAAATTAAAGCGTGCACTGCCGATGCCAAACCCCAGGAACAGAATTTTAGAGAGGCTGACGGTGAGGCCAGCCAGGCCAAAGGCCAGAATCCAGTAAAAGACCGTATGACGATTGTCACTTTTCCACGGCAAAATCAGCGCAATAATTACCGCTGTCGGAATCAACAGCATGCTGTCGCCAAAATAGGTCAAAGTCTTCCAGTGCATACCACTCCTGATGCATCATTCGGTCGGAACGTTTGCGACACGCGTTGTCTGAACAGCGCGCCGCGCAGGCCATTTTTTTTATAGTATGGTGTGCCGTTAGTTTATCGGTGAAATGAGTGGCGTCCAAAGGAGAAAGTCTGAAAAGACAGCCGCGCCATTTTTCTGGCATCAAAAGGCCGAAATCCCTATACTTAGCGCGAACACACCCTCTCCATTTCGGCCCGTCCGCTGCCCGCGTAATGTGTGACCAGTGGCAGGCTCCAGTTATCAGGTCTTAAAAAAGTATGACTGACAAGTCTCATCAGTGCGTGATTGTAGGCATTGCCGGCGCTTCCGCATCCGGTAAAAGTTTAATTGCCAGCACGCTCTATCGTGAAATCCGTGATCAGGTAGGTGACGAGCACATCGGGGTTATCCCGGAAGATGCTTATTACAAAGATCAAAGTCACCTCACCATGGAAGAGAGGGTTAAAACCAATTATGACCATCCCAGTGCGATGGATCATGATTTGCTGTTGCAGCACCTGCAGGCGGTGAAAGCCGGGCAGGATATTGAGCTGCCGGTCTACAGCTATGTGGAACACACCCGCACCCAGCAAACGCAATACCTGAAGGCAAAAAAGGTCATTATCCTTGAAGGCATCCTGCTGTTAACCGATGCCCGTCTGCGCCAGGAACTCAACTTCTCTATCTTCGTGGACACGCCGCTCGACATCTGTCTGATGCGCCGTATGAAACGTGACGTCAATGAGCGTGGCCGCTCAATGGATTCGGTGATGAGCCAGTATCAGAAGACCGTGCGTCCGATGTTCCTGCAATTTATCGAGCCATCAAAACAGTACGCCGATATCATTGTGCCGCGCGGCGGAAAAAACCGTATTGCCATCGATATCCTCAAGGCGAAAATTAACCAGTTTTTTGAATAACGCACGTCCGTCGGGACGTGGTGCAGACCGGCGGCAGCTACGCTCTCGCTGGTTCGCTACACTTATGTCATGGAGTTCCCGCAATGAGATTATGCGATCGCGATATTGAAGCCTGGCTGGACAATGGCAAACTGGCCATCGAGCCACGCCCGCCGGTCGAGCGCATTAATGGGGCCACCGTCGATGTGCGCCTGGGTAATCAGTTCCGCACCTTTAGCGGCCACACCGCGGCCTTTATCGATCTGAGTGGCCCGAAACAGGAAGTGAGCGCGGCACTCGATCGGGTCATGAGTGATGAGATCGTGCTGCCTGATGGTGAAGCCTTTTTCCTCCATCCGGGTGAGCTGGCGCTGGCGGTCACCCTGGAGTCCGTGACGCTGCCGGATGATCTGGTGGGCTGGCTGGATGGACGCTCATCGCTGGCACGACTGGGTTTGATGGTTCACGTAACAGCCCACCGCATTGATCCTGGCTGGCAGGGGCGTATCGTGCTGGAGTTCTACAATTCAGGTAAACTGCCGCTTGCTCTGCGTCCCGGCATGTTGATTGGTGCGCTAAGTTTTGAACCCCTTTCCGGCCCGGCTGCGCGTCCTTACAACCGGCGTGAAGATGCGAAATATCGCGGTCAGCAGGGCGCTGATGCCAGCCGTATCGATAAAGACTGATTTGAGGATGTAATGAAAAGAGTGATAACCACGCTGGCCATCCTTTTAGTGGTGGTCGTAACGGGAATGAGCGCGCTGGTGCTGCTGGTCAATCCCAACGACTTTCGTGCCTATATGGTGCGAGAGGTCGAACAACGCAGTGGTTATCACCTTGAGGTCAGCAGCGATCTGCGCTGGCACGTCTGGCCACAGCTCAGTATCCTGGCTGGCCGGATGAGTCTCACTGCGCCGGGTGCCAGTCAGCCGCTGGTTTCAGCGGAAAACATGCGGCTCGATGTCGATCTCTGGCCACTGTTATCCCATCAGCTCAGCGTCAGCCAGGTGTTGCTGAAAAACGCGATAGTGCGGGTAACGCCTGATAGCAGCGCGCAGCGCGCCAGAAATGCCCCGCAGGGGCCACGTGATGCGGAGCCGACAACACCGTCTGCCGGCTGGTCATTTGATATTGCTAAACTGCGCGTAGCCGACAGTCTGCTGATCTGGCAACAACCCGGTGGTGACGAATATAATTTCCGCGACCTCAACATTAATATGGAACAGGACGCGAATAAGCTGGCGACACTGTCGCTGAGCACCACGCTGATGCGCAACCAGCGTAACGCCATGCTGAATCTCAAAGGGCAGCTCGATGCCGCGCAATATCCGCATCATCTCAGCGGCCAGTTGCAGCAGCTTGACTACACCTTATCCGGCGCCGATATTCCGGCTCAGGGCATTAAAGGATCGCTGAGCCTGCAGGGCGAATGGAGTGGCGATCGCCAGCAGTTCTCCTTCAGCAATCTGCAGCTTACCGCCAATGACAGCACACTGACCGGGCAGGGCAGTGGGCATATTGCGCCGCCGCAACAGCTGGCGCTGGACCTGAAAGCCAGCAATCTGAACCTTGATAATTTACTCACCAGTGCGCCTGTCTCTGAGGCACCTGGCGTGCAGCACGCCACTGTGGCGCGTTCACCGGTGATTGCTGCGCCACGCGAACGCACTAATGCGGACTCTCCGCTCAATGATATGGACCTGGCCCTGAAGCTGAATGCGGATACTGCGTTATGGCGCGGACTCTCAATGACCCATTTCGCCGTAAACGCCAGCAACCAGCGGGGACTCATGACGCTGAATACCCTCAGCGGTAAACTGGGTAATGGCACTTTCTCGGTGCCTGGCAGTATCGATATTCGTCAGCCTGAGACGCGGGTCAGCCTGAAACCACAACTCCGGTTAATTGCCATTCAGCCGCTGCTAAAAGCGTTTGAGCTGCCAGAAAGTCTGCAGGGCAATCTGAGCGTCGACGGCGAACTGTCGGGCAATACTCTGACGGTTGAAGCGGCGAAGCGCAGCTGGCAGGGCAGGGCGACCATCAGCGCCAGTAACCTGAAGCTGGCACAGCTTAATCTGCAGCAGATGGTGCAGCGTGCCGTAGCGCGGGTCAGCGATAAAGTCAGCAGCCAGGAAGCCGTCGATGAAGGTATTGAGTCGATCAGCGGTCAGGTCGCGCTGAATAAAGGTGTGCTGAGCTTCAGCGATATCAATGGCAACGGTCAGAATCTGGGCCTGCAGGGTGCGGGCAAAGTCGATATGGTGCAGCAGCAGCTGGATGTGACGCTGGGCCTGAAAATCAGTGGCTGGCATGGCGATGACGCGCTGGTGAAAGCGCTCTCGGATCAGCCTATTCCGCTGCGCATGTATGGCGACTGGAACAGCCTGCAATACTCCCTGCCGGTAGATGACGTTCTGCGTAATCGCCTGCAGAGTGAGGCGAAGTCACGGCTGAATCAGTGGATCGATCGCCAGCAAGAGGGCGGGAACAAAGAGAACCTGAAGAAAATCATGCGCCCGTAGCGGGCGCATGACCTCATTGAGGGTAATGGCTTAAACCTCGTCATCCCCCTCGGGCTGCAGCAGGATTTCAACCTTCTGAACCCGATGATTTTCGACCTGCAGGGTTCGCAGCAGATAATCACCCAGTTGCAACACTTCGCCTTCCTGCGGAATGTGTTGCAGTTTATCCATCAGTAATCCAGCCAGCGTATGATAGTCACGCTGTTCATCCAGCGGTAATTTCACATGGAGCGCCAGATCTTCCAATGGCATATGACCATTGGCAATCCAGTGGCCTTCACCCTGAATCTGAATATCGTAACGTGCATCGATCTCTCCCGCCTCATTCGGCAGATTGCCGGCGATGGTTTCCATCACATCGCTCAGCGTCACCACGCCTTCCACTGAACCAAACTCATCCACTACAAAAGCGAAGTGAGTGTGGGCCTGACGGAACTGTTCCAGCGCCTGCAGCAGCGTCAGTCGCTCAGGAAAGACCAGCGGCTGCCGAATCAGGGCGCGTAAATCGAGCGAATTATGATGTAGCGACTGATGGAGCAGATCGATAACGTGCACCACGCCCAGCGGTTCGCTGGAGTTTTCGGTTATCAGGATGCGTGTGTGCTGGTTGCGGTCAAGGCGCGACATGATTTCTGTCGGATCATCACTGAGGTCGATATGGTCGACGTCGTGGCGTGAGGTCATGATGCTATTAACGTGACGCTGACCCATGCCCAGTACGCGGGCAATCATGACGCGCTCCTGCCGGTTAAACAGCATACTGGCATCGCTGTCCGCGATCAGTGATGATGTTTTCGCATCCAGTTCTGCCGGTTCCGCCGTGCCACGTAGCATCCGTAACACCGCTTCGGCCGTGCGCTGGCGCAGCGGACGTCCTGCTGATAGCACGCGACGACGATTGAAGTGCGCCAGCTGGTTCAGCGCTTCAATCACAACCGAGAAACCGATCGCCGCGTAGAGATACCCTTTGGGGATCACAAAGCCAAAGCCTTCCGCCACCAGACTGAAACCAATCATCAACAGGAAACTTAAGCAGAGGATCACTATGGTAGGGTGTTTGTTCACGAAACGGGTTAACGGTTTGCTGGCGAGCAGCATCAGCAGAATAGCAATGGTGACCGCAATCATCATGACCGGTAAATCATTCACCATGCCGACAGCGGTAATGACCGCATCCAGTGAGAAGATGGCATCCAGAACCACGATTTGCGCCACCACCGGCCAGAATTTAGCGCCGCCTTTTTGTTGACCGGACGCCTCATCATGTCCTTCAAGGCGCGCGTTCAGCTCTGTGGTGGCCTTAAAAAGCAGGAAAATCCCGCCCGACAGCAGCAATAAATCACGCGCACTGAAGGAATGTCCCCCCAGTGTCATCCAGGGTTCTTTCAGCGTAACCAGCCAGGAAAGCGATGCCAGCAGCAATAATCGGCACAATAATGCCAGCAG
The DNA here is from genome assembly GCF_051136265.1 of Candidatus Pantoea rara. Lineage (NCBI taxonomy): Bacteria > Pseudomonadati > Pseudomonadota > Gammaproteobacteria > Enterobacterales > Erwiniaceae > Pantoea > Candidatus Pantoea rara. The sequence continues at coordinate 1,461,482 of NZ_CP194942.1, forward strand.
CAGCCCGATCACGCGCGCGCGGTCCCGAAGTGGCCCTGGAAGCTTCTCCACCAGGATGGCAATAAAAATGAGATTGTCGATGCCTAAAACCAGTTCCAGAACGATTAGCGTGACTAATCCCGCCCATAGCGAGGGATCTGCAATTACCTCCAGCATGTCTTGTTCACCTGAATATCTAAAATTGAGTTTTCTCTGATGATAGTGGAGTGCGAAGCCACGTACAAATGGCAGCTCAGGTGAGTTTTGACCTGAACCTGGCGATATTTCGTGCGAAATGTGAACATATCATTATGACGCTTTGATTAACTTCAGAGGGAGCAGGGGAGAGTATTCTGAGTCAATTTCTATCATGAATGAGATATTCACCTGCCGCGCTTATGCGATTTATCTCATCCGGAGTATGGCATTAATCCTAATTTTGAAGAAAGCATTGCACTGGCTGTCAGGCATCAATACTAATCGCTGGTAGTCTTTTTCCTAAAATAGTCCAGGGATAGCGGGACCTGCTTGTAAACAAGCCAGTAATAACTAGTATAGCAACAAGTTAGCAAACTCTGCCCCAGAGTCGTAATTCGCGTACCTATTCGACATTAATCGCAATGTGACGAATCCGTAATTCGTCGATGTACGACTGTGTGATGCAATGCGGTTATGTCATTGCATTTTGGGGAGCACTATGAATGATGACAGCGATATTGGCAGCGACAGCCAAGGGCGGTAGCGTGCCCGAATCGCGTTTTTGTTGATAAAGTGAGCATCGCTGGCGGGGGTTAAGTCAGAGTAATCTGTTGGTAATTATCACAATATTACTGGTTTCATGGTTAAGATCATTGGCGTAAACGCCGCAGGAGCTCCCCTTAGAAACGGCTCAGTCTGGAGAGGTTTCATCGCTTAATGATTAAACAGGCGATAGCCGTTGCGGGTTTAAGGAAATAAAATAAAAGAGTTAAATATGCGCGATACAGAATTTACGTTTAAAAGTCTTATTACCAAATTAATGCTGGCATGTTCAGACTTAATTTGTTTCAACGCAGCATTATTTCTGGCGATGATGCTAATTAATCTTCACTCGGGTTCGCCGCTGGCAGATATTTCTGAAAAAGAAATGAATCTGCAAATTGCAACGCACATCTGTCTGTCAATAATTTGTATTGGCTGGTTTTGGGTAAGGCTTCGTCACTATACTTACCGCAAACCTTTCTGGTTCGAATTAAAAGAAGTTTTTCGTACCATTCTTATATTTTCTATCATCGACCTGTCGATTACCGCACTGTCACAGTGGCAGATGTCGCGCTTCGTCTGGTTACTGACCTGGATTCTGGCACTGATCTTAATTCCGACCTGCCGCGCGCTGTCTAAACGTCTGCTGAATAAAAAAGGGCTGTGGAAGAAACAGACCATTATTATCGGCAGCAGCAAAAATGCGCACGAAGCCTGGCAGGCACTGCAAAGTGAAGAGGTCATGGGTTTTGACGTTATCGCCTTCTACGACGTTGACAGAACCTGTCCGCAGGAGATCATGAACGGTGTGCCGGTGCTGCGCGACGAGCAGGAGCTCTGGAGCCTGACCAATAGCGAAACCCAGTTCATTGTGGCCGTGGAGTATGAGCAGAGTCAGTACCGTGATGTCTGGCTTAAATCGCTGGCGATGCACAACTGCCGTTCAGTCTCTGTCATCCCGACCCTGCGTGGTGTGCCGCTTTACGGTACCGATATGGCTTATATCTTCAGCCACGAAGTGATGATTCTGCGGGTTCAGAATAACCTGGCGAAACGCACCTCGCGTTTCCTGAAGCGGGCATTCGATATCGTGGGTGCGTTCTCGATTATCCTGATGCTGATGCCAGCACTGCTGGTGCTGGGCTTCCTGGTGGGCCGGGATGGTGGACCACCGATTTATGGTCATGAGCGTGTGGGAATGAATGGCCGTAAATTTAAATGCCTGAAATTCCGCTCAATGGTCATTAATTCTAAAGAAGTGCTGGAAGAGGTGTTGCGCACCGATCCCGTTGCCCGTGCGGAATGGGATAAAGATTTCAAACTCAAAAATGATCCACGTATTACAAAAGTGGGTCACTTCATCCGTAAAACAAGCCTCGATGAGCTCCCGCAGCTCTGGAACGTGGTGCGCGGTGATATGAGTCTGGTTGGACCTCGTCCGGTCATTGAAGATGAACTCTGTCGTTATGCTGGTGATGTTGATTATTACCTGATGGCTAAGCCAGGCATGACGGGATTGTGGCAGGTCAGCGGTCGTAATGACGTTGACTATGAAACCCGCGTCTATTTCGACTCGTGGTACGTGAAAAACTGGTCACTGTGGAATGACATCGCCATTCTGTTTAAAACAGTGGGCGTAGTGTTAAAACGCGACGGTGCCTATTAATCGTGAGTCGAAATGAGCGTGCTAACGCGCGCTCAGAGGTGTTTTGCCGTTGTCAGGCGTGTCGTTAATAGTGACCATCATCAGGGATATCGCAGTGCACCCATAGTCCGCTATGATGCCAGGCGTTCCAGGTAGACCCTGATAGATGGCCACGACTTATAACAAGTGGAGCAAGGATAATGAACGACAGGTTCAGAGCTTAAGGCTGACGTCAGCCAGGATTTACTTTTTGTTGGACGCTTACACAGCGGCGGTTTCGCCTCTATCAATAAATAACTGATAGCGAAGATCTAAATGATTACAATCAAAATGAAATTGATACCCTTGCTGGTATCCGCCACATTCCTTGTCGGGTGTACGATCGAACCCGGTTCTCGCCTTTCTACATCAGGAAAAGATGTCGTCGAGCAGCAGGATAGCAACTTTGACATCGACAAATATGTCAACGTCTTCCCGTTAACGCCGTCACTGGTTGAGAAGATGCGTCCTAAGCCACTGGTGGCTCAGACCAATCCTTCACTGCAGAACGAAATTCAGAACTACGAATACCGTATCGGTGTGGGCGATGTCCTGACCGTGACGGTCTGGGATCACCCGGAACTGACGACCCCAGCAGGTCAGTACCGTAGCGCCAGCGACACCGGTAACTGGGTGCATTCTGATGGCACCATCTTCTATCCCTACATTGGCCGTGTCCGTGTAGCGGGCCGTACCGTCGGCGAAGTGCGTGACGAAGTGTCGCGTCGTCTGGCTCAGTACATTGAAAGCCCACAGGTTGATGTCAGCATCGCCTCGTTCAAATCGCAGAAAACCTATGTTACGGGTTCCGTCACGACGTCAGGTCAGCAGCCAATCACCAACGTACCGTTGACGGTACTGGATGCGATCAACGCCGCGGGCGGTCTGGCCCCTGATGCTGACTGGCGTAACGTCGTGCTGACGCACAACGGTCGTGAGCAGCGCGTCTCTCTGCAGGCACTGATGCAGAACGGCGACCTGAGCCAGAACCACCTCCTCTATCCAGGCGATATTCTTTACGTTCCGCGTAACGACGATCTGAAAATCTTCGTGATGGGTGAAGTTAAGCAGCAGACAACCCTGAAAATGGACCGTAGCGGCATGACGCTGGCGGAAGCGCTGGGCAATGCGGCAGGCATAGATCAGACTACCTCTGACGCCACCGGTGTCTTCGTTATCCGTCCACTGCACGGCACCGATCGCAGCAAGATTGCCAACATCTATCAGTTGAATACCAAAGATGCGGCATCCATGGTGATGGGAACTGATTTCCAGCTTCAGCCTTATGACATTGTATATGTCACCTCTACACCGCTGACGCGCTGGAACCGTGTGATTTCGCAACTGATACCAACCATTGCAGGTATCAACGATGCGACTCAGGCCGCACAGCGTATCCGCAACTGGTCGAACTAAGGTCTGACCATGATTACGTCCGTGTTAGTCGTTTGCATTGGCAACATCTGCCGCTCTCCCACCGGAGAGCGCCTGTTTAAACGTGCGTTGCCCGATTTAGATGTTCGCTCTGCTGGCCTGGGGGCGCTGGTCGGCCACCCGGCCGACAGGATGGCATCAGAAGTCGCGGCTGCACAGGGTCTGTCGCTGGAAGGGCATCAGGCGCAGCAGCTGACATCCGAAATGTGTCGTCGCGCTGACCTGATTCTGGTCATGGAAAAGCGACACATTGAACAGGTCAACCGCATCGACCCGGCCGCACGTGGCAAAACCATGTTGCTTGGGCACTGGCTCAATCAGAAAGAAATTGCGGATCCGTACAGAAAAAGCCGTGAGGCCTTTGAAGAGATTTACGGATTACTGGAAAACGCTACCCAGAAGTGGGTCAACGTATTAAGCCGATAGTTGGGATTATCCATGAATATAAAAAATAAGGTCAGAACCGCGCCGGGAGAGGAGTCGAATGGATGGGATCTGGCGCATCTTGTGGGACAGCTCATTGATCATCGCTGGATCATTGTTGCCGTTACGGCATTTTTCATGCTGGCGGGAACACTCTACACACTGTTTGCAACACCGATTTATAGCGCAGATGCGTTAGTTCAGGTTGAGCAGAAGAATGCCAGTACCGTTCTGAACGAAATTGACAGCATTCTGCCACCGACGCCAGCCTCTGATACGGAAATCGAGATTCTGGAATCCCGCATGGTCATCGGCAAAACCGTTGACGATCTGGGTCTGGATACCGTAGTTGAGCAGAACTACTTCCCTGTTATCGGTAAAGGTCTGTCACGCCTCATGGGCAACAAACCTGCCAGTATTGCGATTTCGCGCCTGGAAATCCCACGTACTATCGACAAACGTAACGTTGAACTGGAAGTGACCGGTCCGGACAGCTACACCGTCTCCAAAAATGGCGATGAGTTGTTCAAAGGTAAAGTTGGCCAGCTGGAGTCGCATGGCGACATCAGCATGCTGGTGAGCGAGATTCATGCCGATGAAGGCACCAGCTTCACCGTGACCAAGCTGAATGACCTGCAGGCGATTAATTCTGTCCTCTCCAACCTGACCGTGGCAGACAAAGGTAAAGATACCGGCGTTCTGGGTCTGGAGTATATGGGTGAAGATCCAGACCAGATCAGCAAAGTACTGAACCAGATTGTGAACAACTATCTGTTACAGAACGTTGAGCGCAAGTCAGAGCAGGCCGAGAAAAGCCTGGAATTCTTACGCACTCAGCTGCCTGCTGTTCGCAGCAAGCTGGATGAAGCAGAAAACAAGCTGAACACGTTCCGTCGTCAGAACGAATCGGTAGACCTGTCACTGGAAGCGAAATCCGCCCTGGACTCTTCTGTCAGTGTGCAGAGTCAGCTGAATGAACTGACCTTCCGTGAAGCTGAAGTTTCTCAGCTGTTTACTAAAGATCACCCAACGTACCGCGCGCTGCTTGAAAAACGCAAAACGCTGGAAGGTGAGCAGGCTCAGCTGAACAAGAAAATTTCTGGCATGCCGCAGACCCAGCAGGAAATTCTGCGTCTGACCCGTGACGTTCAGTCTGGTCAGGAGATTTACATGCAGCTGCTGAACCGCCAGCAGGAGCTGAGTATCAGTAAGGCCAGCACTGTAGGTGATGTCCGCATCATCGACAGCGCGCAGACCGCTAACTCGCCGGTAGCACCGAAGAAGCTGCTGATCATTGCCGCGAGCCTGATTTTTGGTCTGATCGTGTCAATGGGTCTGGTTCTGCTGAAAGCCCTGCTGCATCACGGCATCGAGAACCCGGATCAGCTGGAAGAGCTGGGCATGAATGTCTACGCCAGCGTTCCACTGTCTGACTGGCAGCGTAAAAAAGATACCGAAGCCCTGGCACGTCGTGGCAGCAAGGTGAAAACCGATCCGCACGAAACGCTGCTGGCGCTGGGTAACCCGACTGACCTCTCCATTGAAGCGATTCGTAGCCTGCGTACCAGTCTGCACTTCGCCATGATGGAAGCGAAAAACAACATTCTGATGATCACCGGCGCCAGCCCGGGTATTGGTAAAACCTTTATCTGTGCCAACCTGGCGACCCTGGTCGCGAAAGCGGGTCAGCGTGTTCTGTTTATCGATGGCGACATGCGTCGTGGTTATACCCACGAACTGCTGGGCGCGGATAACAAATCAGGCCTGTCAAACGTACTCTCCGGTAAAACGGAGTTCAGCCCGGCGCTGATTCAGCAGGGCGTGTACGGTTTCGACTTCCTGCCACGTGGTCAGGTTCCACCGAACCCGTCTGAGCTGCTGATGCATCGTCGCATGGGTGAGCTGCTGGAGTGGGCGAGCAAGAACTACGACCTGGTGTTAATCGATACGCCGCCAATCCTGGCCGTCACCGATGCGTCTATTATCGGTAAGCTGGCTGGTACCTCACTGATGGTGGCGCGCTTCGAAGCCAACACCACCAAAGAAGTGGATGTCAGCTTCAAACGCTTTGCCCAGAACGGTATTGAGATTAAAGGTGTGATTCTCAACGCCGTGGTACGTAAAGCCGCTAATGCGTATGGCCATGGTTATGACTATTACGCTTATGACTACAGCAAGCCCAATAAAAGCTGATCATTGAGTAATAACCAGGGGGCGGTCTGACCGCCCCTTTTTATCGTCCTTTTGAATGACGACACGCATCAATTTACACAGGTTATTCTGTCCAAACCCACAAAAGCGATACCTCTATAAATCGCATGGCGAGCGTCACTCAACAGAATTCATCACCAGCATGGCATTGCCTGCACGCAATGTGTGACCGTCTTTTCAGGCTCGCTGCAAAGCCAGTCGGGAAGGTGAAGCGTGTGTATTGCTGGCATGAAAACTTGTGGAATTAAGGAATCACACCATGGCTCCATATTGGTATGTATCAGGCTTTTTGCTGCTACTTTCGCTGTTTGAAATACTGCTAAAAAAAGATGAACGCACCTCCCATATTCTGACTTATCTGCTCTGCATCGCGACCGTGACGCTGATTGTTTTCGGCGGTATCCGCGGGCTCGGCACGGGCATGGATGACTATCAGTACCGTAGCTTCTTTGAAGATTTTGTCCGGCGTATTGAAGTTAACGGCTTCTTAAACACCGTGGCGTTTTTCCGCTATGAGCCGCTGATCTTTGCCATTGCCTGGCTGACCAGCCTGTTTTCGCACAATGCCAGCATTTTCCTGTTTGTATTCTCGATCCTGGCGGTTGGGACCAATGCCATCTTCTTTAAAAAGATGTCACCCTATCCGGTGCTGGCACTGGCGCTCTATTCGGCCCATATCTTCATTAACAAAGATGTTAACCAGATCCGCTTTGGTCTGAGCTCGGCATTTTTCCTGGGCGTGGTCTGGACGCTTTATATAAAGCGTTACTGGATGGCATTTGGCTTCTTTGTTCTCTCATTCATCAGTCACAATACCGCTGTCATGGTAGTCACACTGATTCCTTTCCTGTTCCTGCGTGAACGTCGCTGGTTCCCGATTGCAATTATTGTGCTGAGTATTCCAGCGTCGAAAGTCGGTGGGATGGGCTTTGTTACAGCAATTGCCGGTCACCTGGGTGGATTAGGTGAAAGGGCAGCTGGCTACAATAATGACAACGCAGCGACAGCCAGTACCGGCAGTGTTTTTTCGGTATCGAACCTGAAAAACGTGGCGCTGGTCTTTATTTTTGTCTACTTCATGCTGTCGAACCGCCTGAAGCGTGACAATTATGATGCCTGGCGACTGAACTACCTGCTGATTATCACCTTTGCGGTCGGGGGAGCTATCAGGATCTTTTTCTACAACTACTCCTCGGGCGCTCGTCTCTCAAACTACCTGCTACAGGTAGAGCCGATAGTTCTGACGTTGTTGATATATCAGTCAAAAAGAGCCTGGAAGCCCGCAATGTTTGCGATGTTTGTCTTCTTCCAGGTGTACTACCTCTATTACAACACCATTTCGCTTAAACAGGCGGTGGTAGGGTATGAAGTGGCGCGTGAATTTAAGTTAGTTCACTAAGACGAGAGCTGAAAATGATTCGATTACTCCCCCTGCTGTTGATTGCCTCGCCGTTACTGGTACAGGCAACAGATGCCCCGGCCACGATTGTGATCGCCGCGTATGGCGACTCGACTACCGCTGGTGTGACCTCCTCCGGCGGTCGTAACGTCATCAGTAAAGAGAATGAAATGACCTATCTGCAGCAGATGCTGCAGGAAAAATATGGCCATGATGTCCGTATCGAAAACCATGGTTCGCCGGGCGCGCAGATCTCAGAACTTGTTAACGGCAAGGAGAGCTGGGAACAGCGTATGGCGCAATCGGATGCCAGCATCATTCTGATCAATTATGCCATCAACGATGCGCGCGTCTTTTCGGGTAAGAACCGATCTCATGGCGCGGAAAGTCCGCAGGACTTTAACCGCATTCTCACGGATCTGGTAAAAACGGCCAAAGCGCATGGCAAACAGGTGGTGCTGCAGCAGCCTAATCCCCTGTGTGGCCGTGCAGAGCAATGGAACGTCTGGCCTTATGTTTATCAGATCAATGCGGTGGCGCAGCAGCAGCACGTACCGGTCGTGAAGCAATATGAGCTGATTAAGCAGCAAAAAGAGTGGAGTAGTCAGATGTCACCGGACTGTATCCACCCGACGAAAGATCTTTATGAGATCAAGGCGCAGCAGACGTTCGCCTTATTAAGTGAAGATTTTGATGCTGTTTTTAAATCGACTCACTAAGCCGGCTATTTAAAACCCGAGGAGCAGGGCGATATGTACGTATTGATGATGGTGCTGTCATTAGTAATAGCACTGATGGTGTTACGCTTATTTTCTTTCCATCGCGGCGTTTATAACGGCAGCGGTATTAAAAGTATCTCTGGATTGCGCGCGCTGCTGGCGAGCATTGTTGCCTTCTCACACTTTGCACATTACGTCTATTCACTCGATCATGAGTGGATTTTTGATAAAGACTATTTTGCATGGGTGTCGCAGGGTAACTTTTTTGCCAACTCCGGTAAGTTCGGTGTTGCCCTGTTTTTCATGATCTCTGCTTTTCTGTTCTATCGCTGGCTGGACAATGACAAGCTGACCACCGCTGAACTCACACGCAAATTGCTGAAGTCCCGAGTGCGACGCATTGTGCCGATGTTCTGGTTCTCCGCACTGCTTATCGTGGTCATTGGCTGGTTTAGTGGTGACGTTGTCGCCAGCGGCGCAATGCTGGTTGATGGTCTGCGCTGGTTCCTGTTTGTCGGTAATTACCATATCGGTTCGATTCCGACGGCCAATATCAATGCCGGTGTCGAATGGACGCTGCGACTGGAATGGCTGCTCTATCTGTCGATTCCGGTGATCTATCTGTTGAATCGTGCCACCGGTGGTCGCTTCAGGATGTTACTCATTATGGGATCGATTGGCGGGATTTTAGCCATCGCTATAGCGCTGCGCCTCTGGGGCACCGCCTATACCGATCCTCGTCCGGTACTGGGCTTTGCCACAGGTTATCTGGCATGGCATTACCGCGACCGCTGGATGGCATTCCGCTCCTCGGGTTTAGCGGCCTCACTGGCGATTGCTCTGGCTGTTATCGCACTGTTCTTTACCAGCAGTACGTTCTACTACCTGATTTTCCTCTGCCTGTTGGCCGTGGTGTTTTTCATCATCAGTAGCGGCAATTCCCTGTTTGGTCTGCTGGAAAGCAAAACCCTGATGTCGGTAGGTGAAGTCAGCTATAGCCTCTATCTGATCCACGGCATCGTGCTTTATTTTATCAAAAAGATACCAGAGTCATTGATTCAGCATAACTTTTTCTTCTATACCCTGCTTTCTACTCTGTTCTTTGTGGCGTCATTCTATGTCGCCAGACTGACGTATCTCTACGTTGAGAAGCCATTCATCACGAGTAGCCAAAAGAAAAAAGAGGCAGCCAACGCTTCGGCAACAATTTAGGACATCACCGGTTACCCTGCCACGTCCGAACGTTATATCTTTGATATTGGAAATGTTTTTAATGAGGTGCTGGCAATGAAGGACATTCGCTTCTCTATCGTAATCCCCGCTTACAATGCGTCAGAATCGATTGTAACCACGCTGGATTGCGTTAAAGCGCAGACGTATCGCAATTTTGAAGTCATCATCGTGGATGATAAATCTGCGGATGCCGCCGCGCTGGCAGATGTGGTTCGCAGTGAACGCTACCAGGATCTTGACATCAATCTGGTGCTCTCTGAGGTCAAACTCAACGGGGCCGGTGCGCGTAATAAAGGTATTGAGCTGGCGACCGGTGATTATGTCAGCTTTCTTGACGCCGATGATGAGTGGGCCGCTGATAAACTGCAGCAGGTGAGTGAAAAAATTGCTCAGCTGGAAGCTCAGGGCAAAAAGAATTTCGTCATTTTCAGCCAGGTGAACATTTATCAGGACGGCACGTTCCTGAAAGTGATGCCAATGCAGCCACCGGGCAAAAATGAAACCGTCGCTGAGTATCTGTTCGGCTGTTACGGCTTTATCCAGACCAGCACCATCGTGCTGAAGCGGGAAGACGCGGCGAAAATTGAGTTCGATACCCGCTACATCCGTCATCAGGACTATGATTTCTGCATTCGTGCCGATCGCATGGGCTATGACTTTGTGATGATCGCTGCACCGCTGGCGAACTACCACCTTGTCACGAAATTTGGCTCGAAGCACAAAGGCGAATCGGTGAACTACTCGATGTTCTGGCTTGATAGCATGAAGCCGCATCTTACCCCGCGTGATATCCACACCTACAAAGCTTTTAAGCTGCCGCTGCGCTACAAAATGGATGGTAAGTCGCTGATGGCGAGCCTGAGCTTTGCTCGCTACTTCTTCCTCACCAACAAAGACAACCGTGCTTATTTTATGAACCGGGTTAAAGACAAGGTCAAAGCACGTTTCGGCGGTGAGAAAGCGATCTCCTGACGCGCACTGCGCCTCGCTCTGCTCCTGATGTCAGGAGCACCTCTCTTTTCGATTAATTCAGGGTTGAAGATGAATACTTCTGTTGGAACCGTTGGCATTGTCATGCCTATGTATAATGCCCGTCAGACGGTATTACGCGCTGTGCAATCGGTTATCAATCAGCACTATACCGACTGGCACCTCTATCTGGTCAATGACAAATCCACCGACGACTCGCTGGCGTTTGTGCGTGAACATTGTCAGGACCCACGCATTACCATTCTGGATAACGCCGTTAACATGGGCGCAGCAGAGACCCGTAATGTGGGACTGCGCGCGGCAACTGAAGAGATTATCGCGTTTCTCGACAGCGACGATGAGTGGCATGCGGATAAGCTGACCCAACAGGTTGCTGCCATTGCGGCGGGTGATAATTTCGTGATTACCGAATATCACTATAAAACCCGCAAGGCTGAGCACGATATTACCTACGGCAAACCTTACCTGCAGCAGGAAAACTTTGTGAAGAAGCAGTATCGTGTCTGTTTCTCCTCTGTCTGTTTCCGTCGTCCGCCGCAGGGTCTTTTCTTCCAGCGCAAAGGCCACGAAGATTTCCTTTTTTTATATGAATTGTTCACCCGCTATAAGCAGGCGCGCGTAATTCAGACGATTCTGGTCAACTATTACGAATTAGGCGATTCCCTTTCGCGTAATAAGAACAAAGCAGCCCAGTGGCACCTTGAATTATTAAGAATTATCTATAAAAACAATCCGTTAAAAATCTATTACTATTACGCCTGGTATATGGTGAATGGTGTGCTATTTACCCTTAAGCATCGTTAAGCCTGTCGGCAGGATTGTCTTTAAAATTTGAGGTGGATAGCGTTTCATGAAAAAAATTGTCCTGGTGATCAAAGATGCTTATTCGTATGCGGGCACCGAGAACATCTGTAACTTCATGTCAGAGTGTCTTGGCGAAACACATGAAGTCACCATCTACTCGCTGGAAGGCAGCGGTAAAACCTTTTATCCGTTTGAACATGTCAAACAGATCGTCAGCTTCGAAGGGCAGAGCAACCCGATCAAAAGCGCAGTAGCCCGTATCAACGAAGAGGGTTTCGATACCGTCTTCCTGATCAGCATGGGTCGCCTGAGCGTGATGTTCGCCTTCTGGAATCTGCTGGCAATGAAGAAGAAGCGGGGCAAGGCCTACGCCTGCGAACATATCGCCATTAACTCCTTCAGCAAACCGATCAAGTTCCTCAAGTTTCTGCTGCTGCGCTACTACGACCGCGTGATTGTTCTGACCGAAAAAGATCATCAGGTGTTCAGCCGCTGGCGCATTCCCAGCAAGCCAATCCCAAACCCGGTGGTTTACAAAGATTATCAGCGCCAGACCCGTCATCGTCAGGCGCTGGCGGTGGGACGTCTGGATAACCAGAAGGGCTTTGATTTGTTGCTGGATATCTGGCGCGACTTCGCACGCAACCATCCGGACTGGACACTGGTGATTGCCGGTGATGGCGAACTGCGTCAGCAACTGCACGATCAGGCTGCCGTGCTGGGCATCACCGACAGCGTGAAGTTTGTCGGTAAGGTCAACAATATCAATGACTACTATCGTGACAGCGATATGGCGCTGATGACCTCACGCTATGAAGGCTTGCCGCTGGTGCTGCTGGAAGCAAAATCCTGGTCACTGCCGGTGGTCGCGTATGACTGCCCGACCGGACCACAGGAGATCATCAACCATGGTGAAGATGGTTTCCTGGTTCCGATGAACGATAAAGCCACCTTTCTGGCGCGCATGGAGCAACTCGCCAGCGATGACGCGCTGTTCTATGCCATGAGCGAAAAAACCAAACAAACCGCGCTGAAATTCGACGGTAACCAGATTAAGCAAAGCTGGCTGTCATTGGTTTAAACGGAGCTGGAAACGCTCACTTGCGACGTGCCTCAGGGACACCGCCATGGCCATTGGCCTTATTGACTACGGGAATTGATGCATGAAAAGAAGAGAAGTTTTACAGACCGCCGCCTCCGCTCTGGTGGGGGCTCTCTCCGTGAGCACCTTTTCCAGCTACGCTGCAAAAAGTAACGGTATCGCCCTGAAGCCGGTTGATGCCACTGACATTCCTAAAGGCGACGTGCCTATCCTGACGCCGGAAAATGTCTACGCGATGCCACCGCAGTTCTGGCAGGGCTTTGAAGGCAAACTCTGGATTGGTAAAGCGGGTGTGGATGCCAGTAAACCCGGCAACCAGATCCCGGTTTTCCTGCGCGATGCCAGCGGTAAAGTCTCCGGGATTACTCAGCCTATCCCGCTGAACAAAGGTAACTTTGCGCAGTTCATTCAGGATAATGCCGCACTGATTGCCAATCCCTCGCATTCGATGGCTGTCGAGGACAGTAACGGTCAGACGCTGTTCAACATCGCGGATGTCAGCCGTCCTGGCGCTGCAGATTTCAGTCAGCGTCTGGCGCAGCCAGCAGGTTATCAGCTGATTGGTGAGATCCCGTCTGTAGAAGAGTTACGCAAAACCCGCCCGCTGTTTGAAGGGGCCAAGATTAAGCTTAAAAGCTGGCATGAAGGGCGGGAAGTCGGCGGCGGCGAGTTTGTCGGCAGCTTCCAGCCTGCTCAGAATGATGGCGGCGTAAACTTTGCCGGTGAGGGCTTTCACTGGCGCCGCGTGGTAGATGATTATAACCGCCTGACGCTGTTTGATTTCGGTGCAATTGCCGATGGCAAAACCGATACGGCGCCCGCCATTATGGCGATGTTCCAGTGGTCACAGCAGGCTAACCAGCAGATCTGTGTCCAGTTCCCGGCCGGCACCTTTATGGTTTCTGCCTGCAACCTTGGTAATAAGAATCTCAATTTATTCCGCATCTCAGGGGCAATGGTTAACTTCGGGTACTTCCCTGCGACAACCATTGTCTCGGATGGCAAGTCAGATTTCGTTTTTGAGATGAATGCCCGTCGCGTCGAGCTTTCTAACCTGATTTTTAACGGTAACAGTGATAAAAGCCCGAATCAGCAGGGCTTTTTCCATAACACCTGTCCTGGCGGACAATTTTTCCGTGGGGCCTGCCTGCGCTTTAACGCTGTCGGCGGCACCGCCATCAGTCTGCAGGATACCCTCGATTGCAAAATTGATCAGTGGTACGCCTCACGCTGCTCAGGTGATGTTATTAAGGCGGGCTGGTCAGGCCAAAAGCAGGGCAACTGGGATCATAGCACCGCAATCGAGCTGTCAAACTTCAATGCGCAGCACTGTCGCGGCGGCAAGGTTCTTAACCTGGCGCGCTGCGCCCAGTCGATTATTCACAATGGCTGGATTGAGCACTGTGAAAATCCAGGCGATATCTCCAACGGCCAGTGGATCATCGATGCGCTAAGCCTGGAGGATTGTAAGAATCCGCTTATCGCCCATAACAGCCGCCTGAATATGCGTCAGACCAGCCTGCAGTCGGGCAGCTGGATAGACAACTCCATGCAGGGTGAACGTCTGCTTAACATCTGGGAGATGGGATCAACCCGCGTTGAATCTTATGGTGTCGCCCTGGATGGCAGCCTGAATTATAACTACATCACCTCGCGCTGGCGTTTAGAGAACAATACTAACCAGGAGACCTGGTTTGATCTCGGCAGCCTCTACTCACCGACGGTCGGTGATTCGTGGGAGGTCGAGATTTTCGGTCAGTCACAGTTCAGCAACGGCAGTGGTGATCAACCGCTGATGAACCTGATCGGTGATAAGACGACGGGCGGCCGTGCGGTGATCCATGTGCAGCGCAAGAAAGGGCTGTCGGAAGCGAGCTGGTCTGCCGAAGGCAGCAGTCCGATTGTCGACGTACGTTACGTCGCTGAGCATGACACTGATGTCCGCCTCTTCGTCAAACTGGCAGGCTGGACGCCGTCAGCCGTCGTGCTGGTAAAAACCACCGGTAAAGACCGCTTTGTTACCGGACGCTGCGCGCGGGTTAATGCGGTAATGGAGAAAGGCAATCCGCCGTCGGGTGACGCGACTAAACGCGCGCCACAGCGCTTCAGCCTGCATAACGGTAAAGCAGGTGTGGGTGCCAACGAACAGGGCGATCTGCTGATGGCTTCCCGTCCGCTCTCTGCCGAACAGGTCGATACCAGTAAGCCGGAAGGGTTTGTTTCCGTGGTCATCAACGGTAAACAGGTCGCACTGCCTTACTTCGCGATTAAGTCGTAACAGCTTGCATCACGGCCGCCACAATGGAGGCGGCCGGTTTTGACAGGAGTACTACCTTTGGGTGCGTTATCCCGTAAAGCATTACTTTAATCAGAGTTCATTTTGCCCATTGCGGATCTGGGCGGCTTTCAGAATTAAAAAAAATTCATTCGGAGTTGTTATGAAAATTTTATTGGTGGGTAACCATACCTGTGGGAATCGCGGGGATGGCGCGATTCTTCGTGGACTGATTGATTCAATGAGGTCTGCACGCAGTGATTTAGACATTGACGTTATTAGCCGTTATCCAACCAGCTCCGGTTATCTGCTCCAGCAGGATATTCAGCAGGATGCGCTGTATCTGCACAACAGCAAGTCAGGCAAAGGTCTGGTCGGTTCGTTTAAGCGTAAAGTCGCGAACCGCCTGATGCCCGATATCATGATGGCGCATCTGGGCAAGGGCGGGATCTTTAAGTCTTTCTCTGTTCCGCCTCACCTGAAAGCGTTTACGGACAGCCTGGCAAAATATGATGCAATTATTCAGGTTGGCGGATCGTTCTTCGTTGACCTGTATGGCGTGACCCAGTTTGACCATGCGCTTTGTGCGCTGATGGCGAAAAAGCCGATCTATCTGATCGGTCACTCGGTGGGGCCATTCCAGAACCCGCGCGTCAATGCGCTGGCGAATTTTGTCTTTGATCGGGTCGACAGCCTGGTGCTGCGCGAGTCAGTCAGTCTTGATCTGATGAAGCGTGATGGCGTGACCAGCTCTAAAGTGGCGTCTGGTGTGGATACCGCTTTCCTGGTGCGTGCGCGTGAAGTCGAAAATCCGAGCCATAACCTGCTCTACTGGCAGGGTATTATCGATGGCCGTAAAACCATTGCGATTACGGTACGTGAACTGGCGCCGTTTGATAAACGTCTTGGTGTAACCCAGAAAGAGTATGAAGAGGCGTTTGGTCGGGTGATTAATGCCATGATTGCTGAAGGCTATCAGGTCGTGGCGTTCTCCACCTGTACCGGCATCGACAGCTATGCCAAAGATGACCGCATGGTTGCACTGACTCTGCGTGACCACGTGACGCAGCCTGAACATTATCATGTCATCATGGATGAGTTTAATGACCTGGAACTGGGCATCCTGCTGAATCATTGCCATCTGACCATTGGTACACGCCTGCACTCAGCGATTATCTCCATGAATTTTGGCACCCCGGCTGTGGCGATCAACTACGAGCACAAGTCGATGGGTGTGATGAACCAGCTTGGTCTGCCGCAGATGGCAACCGATGTAAAAAGCCTGATGGATGGCTCGCTGATCGACAAGGTCAAAACGGTCCTTGCCGATTACGACAACATCAAGCTTAAGGTCGACACGGCCGTTGCGAATGAAAGGGAAATTGGCAACCGGATCACTGAAGAGATTCTCAAAGTATTAGGGTAATGTGATGAAACTGACTTTTTTCACCATGCGTTTCCCGGTTGCCTCTGAGACATTCGTACTAAATCAGGTGACCCATTTTATTGATGCCGGTTACGAGGTGGAGATAATTTCAGTCTTTCCCGGCGATTTAGTGAACCGGCATGCTGCATTTGATGAGTATGGTCTGGCAGCGAAGACGCACTATCTGCTGCCGGAAGAGAAGATTTCAATTGTCGATAAGCTGAACCAGCGCATCAGGCTGGTGCTGCCAAAAGTGACCCGGCCATCGCTGCTGCGTTCACTGAATGTGCGCCGTTACGGTGCGCAGTCCAGCAAACTGCTGCTGCCGTCGATTGTGGCGAATGCAAAGCAGACCTTCACCGCAGATGTATTTCTGGTGCATTTCGGCTATGCCGGTGCGCTGGCGAACAAACTGCGTGAACTGGGCGTGCTCAAGGGTAAACAGGCAACCGTGTTTCATGGCGCCGATATTTCGCGTCGCCACATTCTGGAAGAGCACAAACTTGATTATGTGAATCTGTTCCGCCAGAGCGAGCTGATGCTGCCTATCAGCCATCTGTGGGAGAACAAACTGATTGAGATGGGCTGCCCGCCGGAAAAAATTCACGTTACGCGAATGGGTATTGAGCCGGAGAAGTTTAACTTCCAGCCGCGTCAGGCGTTCCAGACGCCGCTGCGTATCGTTTCAGTCGCGCGTCTGACCGAGAAGAAAGGGCTGGATGTGGCAGTGAAAGCCAGCGCCATCCTGAAACAGCGTGGCGGCCAGTTTCAGTACACCATCATCGGTAACGGTGATCAGGATGAGATGATGCGTGATTTCATCGCCCGCGAGGGAATGGAAGATTGCGTTAGCATGCCGGGCTTTAAACCGCAGGAGGAGATCCGTCGTGCACTGAGCGAGGCTGATATCTTCCTGCTGCCATCCAAAACTGCCGCAGATGGGGACATGGAAGGCATTCCGGTCGCACTGATGGAGGCAATGGCGGTTGGCCTGCCGGTGGTCTCAACGTTCCATAGCGGCATTCCGGAACTGATTGAGAACAACGTTTCAGGCTGGCTGGTGGAAGAGGACGATCCTGAGGCCCTGGCGGAGACGCTGCTGAAGCTCTCTCAGGGCGAAGTGGATGTGGCACCGGTCGTCGCGGCCGCACGTCACAAAGTTGAGACTGAATTTAATCAGCATATCGCCTACGGCGAACTGGCACAGATTCTGGAGCAACTGGTGTGAGTGGATTTAAGTCACAGGCGATTTGGCTGTTCGGCAGCACCTGCTTTTCGGCGGTGCTGCAGGTTGCACAGCTAAGCTTTCTCGCCCGCAAACTGGAAACCCACGAGCTGGGGCTGTTAGCCATCATCAACGCCATCCTTGCGGTGGCGGGCGTGCTGCAGGATATGGGGATGAGCAGTTATCTGGTGCATCGCCAGAACATTACCCGTCGTGAGCAGAGCACCATCTACTGGGTGAACGTCTCACTCAGCTTATGTACCGGTCTGATCATGCTGCTGATCGCTTTCCCGGTCTCCTGGTTCTATCATCTGCCAGAGCTGGTGGGTCTGATCATGCTGACCAGCCTGAACTTCCTGGTGCTGGGGCATCTGTCGCAGTATCAGGCGCACTACATCAAAACCAAGCGGATGGTGTCGCTGGCGAAGATTGAGATGGGCACCAAGCTGTTTGCCTTCCTCTGTGTGGTGGCGATGCTGGAGTTCACCTCGCTCACCGTGGCGGCGGCGATTCTTGGCTTGTTCATCAACGCCTTTACCCGCATCCTCTGCATGATTGCGCTGGGTGAGAAGTCCTGGCGGCCGACCTGGGAGTTTGACAAAGCGACCTTCATTGGTGCGATTCGCTACGGCAGCTATCAGCTCGGTTCGCAGACCATTAACCAGCTGCGTACCCAGGCCGATGCCCTGGTGGTCGGTAAAGTGATGGGCGCTGAGATGCTGGGTGTTTACTCGCTGGCGAAAGAGCTGGTGCTGCAACCGCTGAAGCTGGTGACGCCGGTGATCAACCGCCTGGCACTGCCGCGCTTTGCTGAGAAACAGCACGATGCCGAGCAGCTGAAGAAGCTGTTCCTGAAGGGCACGCTGGGGATCATGCTGTTCAGCAGCGCGATGTACCTGGCGATTGGCATCCTGTCACCCGTCATTGTGCGTGTCCTGTATGGCGCATCGCATGAGCAGGTCTATCACCTGATCCCGCTGATGCTGCTGTTTGGTATGCTGCGACCGATGGGGGGGCTGACTGGCGCGATTTCGCAGGCCAACGGACGGACCAACGTTGAGTTCTACTGGAACATTGTGGCGAGTAT
This sequence comes from Candidatus Pantoea rara, assembly GCF_051136265.1. Lineage (NCBI taxonomy): Bacteria > Pseudomonadati > Pseudomonadota > Gammaproteobacteria > Enterobacterales > Erwiniaceae > Pantoea > Candidatus Pantoea rara. Next base: position 1,480,214 of record NZ_CP194942.1, read on the forward strand.
TGTGGTTCTGGCGGTGCTGGCGACCACCTTTATCTGGCCAAACGTGCTCTATGTGGCGCTGACGCTCTCTATCTCGCAGATCCTGATTTCGGCCCTGGCTCATCCGTTCTTCATTAAACCGGTTATTGGCATTCGGTTTATTCCTTATGCCCGGCAATGGGTGGCGGTGTCGGTGGTATTTGTCGGTATCATGTTGCTGGTGAATCACTTTAATCTGTTTGTGATGCCGGAGTGGTTTGAAGGCTGGCTCTGATTACAGCACAGATATATCAACGGGCGACCTCAGGGTCGCCCGTTTTCATTTATGGCTGGCCTCAGCCACCTGGCAACCAGGGAGAGAAATCGCAGTGGCGATATTCGATTACTGATTGTCTTTACTCAGTTTATGTCGTCGCTGGCAATGGGCAAAATGCCGAATTTCCAAGTTACGACAGAGAGTTACTGTCCGCTTTTCAGATAAAGATTATACTTGCTCTTCCGGCCGATCCTGCATAATCGACCCACATCTTCATTTTATTAAACGGAATAAATATGACCAAGCTTAAAGCAGTAATCCCGGTTGCGGGCCTCGGTATGCATATGCTCCCTGCGACTAAAGCCATTCCGAAAGAGATGCTGCCTGTCGTCGACAAACCGATGATCCAGTACATCATTGACGAGTGTGTTGCCGCGGGCATTAAAGAGATTGTGCTGGTCACGCATGCATCGAAAAATGCGGTAGAAAACCACTTCGACACCACCTATGAGCTGGAAGCACTGCTGGAAGCGCGCGTGAAGCGCCAGCTGCTGAGCGAAGTGCAGTCTATCTGCCCGCCAGGCGTAACCATCATGAACGTGCGCCAGGCGCAGCCGCTGGGCCTGGGCCACTCGATTCTCTGTGCCCGTCCGATGATCGGTGATAATCCGTTCGTGGTCGTGCTGCCAGACGTCCTGCTGGATGATTCGACTGCTGACCACATGCGTTATAACCTCGCTGCGATGGTTGCCCGTTTCGAAGAGACCGGCCACAGCCAGGTCCTGGCGCAGCATATGCCAGCGTCCAATCTGACTGAGTACTCGGTGATCACCACTGAAGAGCCGATTGAGCATCCTGGCGACATCAGCACCATTACCGATTTCGTTGAGAAGCCTGAAGATACCGCCGGATTGAGCTCTGACCTGGCTGCGGTAGGCCGCTATGTGCTTTCTGCTGATATCTGGGCGGAACTGGAGCGCACTGAGCCAGGCGCGTGGGGCCGTATCCAGCTGACCGATGCGATTGCCAGCCTGAGCAAACACAAAACCGTTGATGTTTCGCTGATGACCGGTCACAGTTTCGACTGCGGTCGTAAACTCGGTTACATGCAGGCGTTTGTCTCTTACGGCCTGCGCAGCAACGCACAGGGTCGTGATTTCCGCGAAGCTATCCAGACCATCCTCGCAAAACAAAAGTAATAAATTCGCCGCGTTCTGCGCGGCAGATTGAAAGGAGCTCACATGGCAATTTTAGTAACGGGTGGAGCAGGGTATATCGGCTCCCATACGGTACTGGCGCTGTTGCAGCGCGGTGATGATGTTGTGGTTCTGGATAACCTCTGCAATGCCTCACGCGAAGCGATTAACCGCGTTGAGAAACTGGCGGGTAAAAAAGCGACCTTCGTTGAAGGCGATATCCGTGACCGTGCCTGTCTGCGTGACCTGTTCGCCTCCAACAGCATTTCAGCCGTAATCCACTTTGCAGCCCTTAAAGCCGTAGGTGAATCGACCCGTATGCCGCTGGAGTACTACGAGAACAACGTAGCGGGCACCGTGGTACTGCTGGAAGAGATGCGTAATGCTGGCGTCTGGAACTTCATCTTCAGCTCATCAGCGACCGTCTATGGCGCAGATGCACCGGTTCCATACGTTGAGACCACGCCGATTGGCGGCACCACCAGTCCTTACGGCACCTCTAAGCTGATGACCGAATTCGTGATGCGCGACTTCGCTAAAGCAGAACCGAAGTTTAAATCGATTGCTCTGCGTTACTTCAACCCGGTTGGCGCGCATGAGTCAGGCGAAATCGGTGAAGATCCGGCCGGCATTCCTAACAACCTGCTGCCGTACATCGCACAGGTCGCGATTGGTCGTCTGGAGAAGCTGGGTGTGTTTGGCGGCGATTACGATACGCCAGACGGTACCTGCCTGCGTGACTACATCCACGTGGTTGATTTGGCGGAAGGGCACCTGAAAGCACTGGATCATCTGAGCAAAGTGGAAGGCTACACCGCCTTCAACCTGGGCGGCGGCAAAGGCTTCTCCGTGCTGGAGATGATCAAAGCGTTTGAGAAGGCGTCTGGTAAAGCGATTCCTTTCGAAATCAAACCACGTCGTGACGGCGACCTGCCTGCGTTCTGGGCCGATGCCTCCCTGGCAAACACGACGCTCGACTGGCGCGTGACGCGCGGCATCGATGAGATGATGCGCGATACGTGGAACTGGCAGAGCAAGAACCCGGATGGGTTTCGGTAACATCAAAAAGGCGAACTCAGGTTCGCCTTTCTTATCTTTGATTTGAATTATCTCATCAGACCTTTCTCAAAATTCTGATTGCATCACTCTGACGCATCAGCAACCATCACCTGCCCGATAAAATGCTCATTAGTTGAACTAACACCTGTCACATAATCGCATTTTATTCGTAATAGCTATACCTGAGTGATAGAATTTACGATTGTTGAATGATAAACCCACTTAAACAATTTCATTAATAAAGTGATATCAATCAACTGAATGCTGAACATCTGGCAGGTTTATGTTGTCAGCACACTCATTCGGTCAAAGATAATCAGCATCGTGGGAGCTGTAACCCAGGGGCGGTAGCGTGCCCTGAAAACGCCTATGATTGTCTGCTTTTTATTCAGGCGCCCATGCCTCAGATAGCTTGTCAGGAATAAACACGTTATGAAGATACTTATCACTGGTGGTGCAGGTTTTATCGGTTCAGCGGTTGTGCGTCATGTTATCAACAATACGAATGATGAAGTCATTAACGTTGATAAACTAACCTATGCAGGCAATCTTGAATCGTTGAAAGAGGTTAGCGGTAATCCACGCTACACCTTTAAGCAGATCGATATCTGCGACGGCCAGGCTATCACTGAAGCATTAAATGAATTTCAGCCTGATGCCATTATGCATCTGGCCGCTGAAAGCCATGTTGACCGCTCGATTACCGGCCCGGCCGAGTTTGTTCAGACCAACGTGGTTGGCACCTACGCACTGTTAGAAGCGACCCGTCAGTACTGGAACGCATTGCCTGAAGAACGTAAAGCAGCATTCCGTTTTCATCACATCTCTACAGATGAAGTTTATGGCGATTTACCGCATCCGGACGAAATGGACGGTGAACTGCCGCTGTTTACTGAAGAAACCCCTTATGCACCCAGCAGCCCTTACTCTTCAACCAAGGCAGCCAGCGATCATCTGGTTCGCGCCTGGGGCCGCACCTATAAATTACCGGTGATTGTGACCAACTGCTCGAACAACTACGGTCCTTACCATTTCCCGGAAAAACTGATCCCGCTGATTATCAGCAACGCGCTTGAAGGCAAACCGTTGCCTATCTATGGCAAAGGCGACCAGATTCGTGACTGGCTTTATGTTGAAGATCACGCGCGCGCGCTCTATACCGTAGTGAAAAATGCAAAAACCGGCACGACTTATAACATCGGCGGTCATAACGAAAAGAAAAACCTCGATGTTGTGATGAAAGTCTGCGAGCTGCTGGATGAGCTGCGTCCAAAAGCGACACCTTATAGCGATCAAATCACTTACGTTCAGGACCGTCCAGGGCATGACCGTCGCTACGCGATCGACGCCGCGAAGATTGAGAAAGATCTTGGCTGGAAACCGGAAGAGACGTTTGAAACAGGTCTGAAGAAAACGGTTGAATGGTACCTGAACAATTCACAGTGGGTTGAGCATGTGAAGAGTGGTGCATACCAGAACTGGATTGAACAAAACTACGAGAAACGTAGCTAATGGATATTCTGCTTTTTGGTAAACATGGTCAGGTGGGTTGGGAGTTACAACGAGCGCTGGCTCCGCTTGGAAAATTGACTGTCGTTGACCGTCAATCAACTGATTACTGTGGTGATTTTGAAAATCCTGCTGGCATCGCCGAGACAGTCCGCAAGCTCAGACCCACCGTGATCGTGAATGCCACGGCTTACACTGCTGTTGATAAAGCTGAATCTGAGCAAGATAAAGCGCGCCTGGTCAATGCAACCTCTATTGATGCATTGGCACAGGCAGCTGAGGAAATCGGCGCGTGGCTGGTTCACTACTCAACAGATTACGTTTTTGACGGTTCAGGTGATAGACCCTGGAGCGAAGATGATGCAACCGCTCCGCTGAATATCTACGGACAGACGAAGCTGGAAGGGGAGGAGGCCATCGTCAGCAATATGACGAAATATCTCATCTTCCGCACCAGTTGGGTCTACGCAGCTAAAGGCAATAACTTTGCCAAAACGATGTTGAAACTGGCAAAAGATCGGGAATCCCTGTCAGTGATAAACGATCAGTTTGGCGCGCCTACTGGCGCGGAGTTGATTGCTGACTGCACGGCTCATGCAATCAGAGTGGCACTGAACAAACCTACTGTTGCTGGTACCTATCATCTCATTGCTGCAGGTGAGACGACCTGGCATGCTTATGCATCTAAAGTGATAGAGTTTGCGAAAGCACAAGGCATCGAACTGCAAGTACAGGCGATCAATGCTGTGCCAACCAGTGCATTCCCTACGCCGGCTAAGCGACCTGCTAATTCGAGACTGAATACAGAGAAGTTTCAACAGGCCTTTGGTCTGAATTTACCCGACTGGACGGTCGGCGTTGAACGTATGTTGCTTGAAACTCTTATTTAATAGAAGCAGGCCGCAATAGCGGCCTGGCCAATTAAGGTGAAATAGTGAAAAAGAATAAAGGTATTATTCTCGCAGGTGGTTCTGGAACGCGTCTTTACCCTGTAACCATGGCAGTCAGCAAACAATTGCTGCCAGTTTACGACAAGCCGATGATTTACTATCCCCTCAGTACGCTAATGCTGGCAGGGATCAACGATATCCTGATCATCAGTACGCCGCAGGACACACCGCGTTTTGAGAGCCTGTTAGGTGATGGTTCCCAGTGGGGCATCTCCATTCAGTATAAAGTACAACCAAGCCCGGATGGCCTGGCGCAAGCCTTCATCATTGGTGAAGAGTTTATTGGTGACGATTCAGTCGCACTGATTCTTGGCGACAATATTTTCTATGGTCACGATCTCTACAAGCAACTTGAAGCGGCATCATTAAAAGATGATGGGGCAACCGTTTTTGCCTATCACGTCACTGACCCAGAGCGTTATGGCGTTGTTGAATTTGATAAAGATGGTAAAGCCATTTCTCTGGTAGAAAAACCTGAACATCCACGCAGCAACTATGCCGTGACCGGTCTTTATTTCTATGACAACAGTGTTGTGGAAATGGCAAAAAACCTTGCACCTTCACCCCGCGGTGAACTGGAGATTACGGATATCAACCGTATCTACATGGAGCAGGGCAAACTTTCAGTATCAATTATGGGTCGCGGTCATGCCTGGCTTGATACCGGTACGCATCAGAGCCTGATGGAAGCAAACAATTTTATTCAGACTATTGAGTCACGTCAGGGCTTAAAAGTTGCCTGCCCGGAAGAAATCGCATACAGAATGGGATTCATCGATCGTGAACAGGTGGCAGAACTGGCTAAACCTTATCTCAAAAATGACTATGGCAAGTACTTGATGGCTCTGGTTGAAGGACGTTTATAATGAACATTATTGATACTAAAATTGCTGATGTGAAGATCATTGAGCCTAAAGTGTTTGGCGATGATCGCGGATTTTTCCTGGAAAGCTTCAATCAGTCAATTTTTGATAAAGCTGTTGGTCGTCATGTCGATTTTGTTCAGGACAATCACTCCATGTCCAAAAAAGGCGTGTTGAGAGGTCTGCATTATCAACTTGACCCGCATGCGCAGGGTAAACTTGTGCGTTGCGTCGAAGGTGAAGTATTTGATGTGGCTGTTGATATCAGACGTTCATCAGAGACATTCGGACAGTGGGTAGGTGTGCATTTAAGCGCTGAAAACAATCGTCAGCTCTGGATTCCAGAAGGTTTTGCTCACGGTTTTATTACATTATCAGAACGCGTACAGTTTATTTATAAAACCACAAATTATTATGCGCCACAGTCTGAGAGAAGTATTTTGTGGAATGATCCACAGATAAATATTGAATGGCCTGAAGTTGAAGAAATGACTTTATCTGGCAAAGATAAAGATGGCGTATTGCTTAACAACGCAGAAACTTTCGACTGAAATGGATAAAACATCAAGCATCGCTGTTCTTTTATGTTCCTACAATGGAAGCCAATATATAAGGCAACAGATTGATTCTATTATAAATCAGACTGAAACCGAGTGGACGGTGTTTGTCTCGGATGATGGCTCAACTGATGGGACTCTTGATATATTACGATCTTATCAGGACAAGTTGGGCAGTGAGCGTTTTGTTATATTCAATGGTCCAGGCAAGGGATTTGCCTGGAACTTTTTATCATTACTTGAAAAGAGCGGTGATAATTTCGACTATTACGCTTTTTGTGATCAGGATGATGAGTGGATGCCCAACAAGTTAACCATGAGTGTATCTATTCTATCTGGTTATGATTGCAATACTCCATCTGTTTATTGTGGTCGAACATCGTTGGTTGATGAAAATTGTCTCCACTTAGGTGAGTCGCCACTATTTAGTAAACCTCCTTCTTTTAAAAATGCCCTTATCCAAAGTATAGCTGGCGGTAATACGATGGTATTGAATCGAGCCGCCAGAAATATCATTAATAAAACGCCTGGAGATGTAGAAATTATATCTCACGATTGGTGGATATATATAGTCATTACAGCTGTAGGTGGAAATATTTTCTACGATCCGAAACCATCTATTAGTTATCGGCAACATACTAATAATATAGTTGGCTCGAATTTAGGCTGGCTGGCCAGGTTTAAACGCATTTCGGGTCTTCTGGATGGGCATTTTAAGAAGTGGATAGACTCCAATATTTACGCTTTGAATAAAACAGACGTAAATATTACCCCGGAGAATAAATGTATTCTTGATAGCTTTAATGAGGCCAGGAATAGTAATTTATTTAAAAGACTGTATGTATTCAGGAAATTAGACATGTACCGACAAACTTTTTTAGGTACATTAGGTCTATATGTTGCCATTATCCTGAAGAAATTATAATGGATAGATAAATTTATTCGTTAAAAGGTGAAATTTTGCAGCAGAATACTAAACACGATACATCCCTGTGGTCGTTATGCAAGAATACCTATATTAATAGACATATTATTTTCGAAATGACCAAACGCGATGTTATAAGCAGATATAAAGGGTCGGTGATGGGCATCTTCTGGTCTTTCATAAACCCTGTTTTTATGCTGGCTGTATATACACTCGTGTTTTCAGAAGTGTTTAATGCACGCTGGGGGAATGCTGCGGCAAATGAGTCAAAAGCACAGTTTGCTATTATCCTTTTCGCTGGGCTAATTGTGCATGGAATATTTGGCGAGGTGCTGACTAAATCACCCACGTTAATACTTAACAATGCTAATTATGTCAAAAAAGTTGTTTTCCCACTTGATTCTTTTCCTGTAATAGCTTTGTTATCTGCATGTTTTCAGGCGTTAATCAACATTTTTGTGCTGTTACTGGCATTTACTTTTGCGAATGGATATATCCACTGGACGGCGGTATTGCTTCCTGTTGTATTTATTCCCGTATTGATTTTAGTATTAGCTTTAAGTTTTTTGATTTCTTCGCTGGGCGTATTTATCAGGGATTTGGGACAGTTTATAACGTTGTTAATTACGGTAATACTTTTCCTTTCGCCTGTTTTTTATCCACTTTCTTCTGTGCCTCAGAAATATCAGGTCATCATATTATCTAATCCATTGACATTCATAATCGAGCAAACCAGGGAAGTTGTTATCTGGGGTAGGCTGCCTGATTTTAATGGACTGTTAATATATGGTTGTATCTCAACAGTAATATTATGGTTTAGTTACTTCTGGTTCCAGAAAACACGTAAGGGATTTGCTGATGTTATCTAAAGATAATGCATTAGAAATAATCGATGTTAGCAAATGCTATCAGGTCTTCGATAGTCCTGTCAGAAGACTCAAGCAATTTATAGTACCTAATATTGAACGTAAACTTGGTAAAGTACCCCGGGTATACCATGAAGAATTTTGGGCGCTTCAGGATATAAGTTTTAATTTACCCAAAGGCGAAACACTGGGTGTGGTCGGACGAAATGGCTCCGGTAAGTCAACTCTATTGCAGATTATTGCAGGCACATTGTCCCCTACCCAAGGATCTGTAAATATTCAAGGACGTGTCGCTGCCTTACTTGAATTAGGGGCTGGATTTAATGGCGATTTTACTGGACGTGAAAATGTCTATCTAAACGGTGCACTCTTAGGTCTGACTAAAGAAGAAATTGATACTAAGTTAGATGATATCTTATCTTTTGCCGACATTGGGCATTTTATTAATAACCCTGTTAAAACTTATTCAAGCGGAATGATGGTTCGTCTTGCATTTGCTGTACAGGCGCAAATTGATCCAGAGATATTAATTGTTGATGAGGCATTAGCCGTCGGGGATGCTAAGTTTCAGGCAAAATGCTTTGCCAGACTGAAACAACTTAAAAATGATGGTACATCAATTCTTTTTGTATCCCATGCAACTGAACAGATCATTACCCACTGTGATAAAGCAATACTACTTAACGATGGTTCAATTGTAGATAACGGTGCTCCAAAAGATATTGTTAATAAGTATCTCGATCTACTTTTTGGAAAGTCATCCTCAGCCAATGCGAAGCGAAGCAAAGAGGATAATCATCTTAAGTCAGCCAGCAAGATTGAAAAAGACCAGACTGAAAGGTTTAATGTAAGTCAGGAGATTGAGCCTGTCGTCGCTTTAGAAGAAAATGGCTTCGAAAAACGTAATAATTACAATTCCAACGAATTCCGCTGGGGCGACAGGGCTGCTGAGATTCAGGATTTCTCAATCGTTCAAGGTGAGAACCTCTATCCGTTCAGTGTATCGGGTAATGGAAGTATCAAACTTAAGTTTCTTGTTAAATTCAACTTGACCATTTTCAGGCCTATATTTGGTTTTGCCGTTAAAACCAAAGAGGGGGTGACAATTTATAATACCAACACAAATATATTAGAAATACCTTTTATTGAAGTTGGAGAAGAAGGAAAGTCACATATAGTTAATATTGAAATGCCAATGCGCCTTTTCCAGGGCGACTATTTTATTTCAATAGGCCTTGCCAGCTATGATACATCAGGAGAGGTAGTTCCGCACGATCGGAGATATGATTCAATTCATATTACAGTAGAACCTACCCCAGAGTTTTTAGGTCTGGTAAATTTAGAGGCTTCGATTAACTGTGAATAAAGAAAAACTTTCAACGGTACTGTTATCGTCTGATTTTGTTTATGATGCTGAAATTAATATCTGGATCGAAAAAGATCAGCAGGAATTCAATTATAATGACGGCGATTATCACGAAAACTATATTTTAGATGTCGTTACCAAGGCTCAGGACTGTTCCGTGCTTTCGCAGGAGCTCGCTGGGTATATAAAAGACTGGCCTTCACAATATCATTTAACTTCAAAAAGATCTAACTTACTGAGACCTTTCGGGAAAAAATTCAAGGGTAAACGTGTTCTGGAGATTGGATGTGGCTGTGGTGCGATAACACGTTTCATAGCTGAAGCTGGCGCTGAAGTGATTGCCATCGAAGGCAGTAAAAGAAGGGCATCAATAACACGCAATCGCTGCAAAGACTTATCAAATGTTACCGTAATCAATTGTTCTAGCGATAAAATTCCAGATATTGGTGAGTTTGATTATGTCTTGTTAATCGGCGTCCTTGAATATGCTCAATGTTTCTTGGGGAGTGAGGGGCAGTTATCACTTTTGTCATTCTGCAAGAAGAGATTAACATCAGATGGTTCATTATTTGTAGCCATTGAGAACCAACTCGGCATGAAGTACTTGTCCGGGGCCAAGGAGGATCATTTGGGTATACCAATGGTGGGTATCAACAATGCCTATCATATTAATGGTGTCCGCACTTTTGGTAGAGTGGAACTACTCCAAATGATGAAAAATGTAGGATTCAGCAATGTTGAGGAATTTTTGCCTTTTCCTGACTATAAGCTTCCTACTCTGGTTATTACTCCTTATGGACATCAAAAACGAAGTTCTGTAATTTATCCTTTAGTAAGCGAAGTCCATCATAAGGATGCTCAGGCACCGGATTCCTATACATTCTCATTAGAAGAATCAACAAAAATAATTTGGAATAATGAGCTTGCATCGGATTTGTCAAATTCGTTTTTGATGATCGCTTCGGTCGCACAGGTAAGTCACGAAAGCGATAATACTTTAGCATGGTACTATTCCGATGCCAGAATTAACGATAGTCAGAAGAAAATAAAGTTTCTTGAAGTTAATGGCAATTATAAGATTGAAAGTTACAAAATCTCTGGTGAGTTTATTAACGAAGAGCCTTTCCATCAAGGTGAAAGCCTGTGGTTAAGCTTGGTAAGTATTATAAATAAACACGGATGGCAACTCAGCACTGTTGTTGAATGGGCCAAACTCTGGATTAGTAAAGCACTGATTACTGGAAATGATTCGGATTCCTGGACATGGAACACTGAGCTTCCTCCTGAATATCTGGACGCAACTCCGTTTAATATTATTAAAACGGAGCAAGGTTACAAAATATTTGATTTGGAATTAAGCTCTGATACGCCATTGATGCTTTCATATTTGGTTTTCAGAGGCGTGTTCAACTCATTATTACGAGTGACATCCATCGCTCCTACAAAAGATTTGTCAGATTCTAATGTATTTACCACCACAAAGTTTATAGTAACGCAAATTTTCCCAGAGCTAACCGAAGAGCATTTTAATGAATACTTAAAACAAGAGGTTGCTCTGGTTTCGAAAGTAGTAAACGTTGACAATAATGATCTTTTTGAGCGCTATAAAAATTCGTTTTTCGTTGTCCGTGATTTCTTGAATGATTATAAAAGCGAACTCGCCAGAGTCTATAATTCTAATCAGGATCTCTCATCAACTGTAACCAATGTTGAAAATCAAATTAAGGATGTCGAAAAGCAGATTAAGGAGAAAGGCGAAGAGATATTTGGTAAGAATACTTTATTGGATGTAAAAGAGAAAGAGTTGATAGATGCACAAGAATCCTGTTCGCGGTTGCAGGCGCAAATTGACAATCTTCTTAGCGTTGCCGCTGAGCAAAAATCCAGAGAAGAAAAACTTACGGAAGAGATTAAAGTAAAGACGGATAAATTACAGAAAATCACTTCATCAAGAGCATGGAAATTAGCTTCATTTTTCAGTCGGTCTGCTAAATCGCTGAATAAATATTAAACTGGCAATCTGAAATCAGATAAGGGTGTTGACGTTGAAAATCTATCGTTTTGCAAGAAAGATGTTATCCTCTGGAGATCGCGATCTTTTAAAATATCGTATTAAACTGGTCTCGAAGCTTTATAGGGAAGAAGGAGTTAAAGCTGTCTATAGCAGACTACAGTCAGCCTATAAGAATAATAACCCTGGCATTTATGCTTATAATCCTAATTCTGCAAATACCTTTGATGAAACGTCTATCAACGATAGGTCTTCGCTAATTGAGGCTTGGTTAAAAACTGATTTCAAAAAAGCTTCATTGAAAGTTAACGAACAAAGCCATTATGTACCTAAGGCGCTTGATAGTCTCGAAGGTATTGATTTACCCGTAAAGGTTATTGCCTACTATCTCCCGCAATTTCATCCATTCAAAGAAAATAACGAGTGGTGGGGTGAAGGTTTTACTGAATGGACAAATGTGACTAAAGCAAGGCCGCAATATCTTGGGCATCAGCAGCCACGCTTACCTGGCGAACTCGGATTTTATGATTTACGTCTACCCCAGGTCATGCGCCAGCAAATTGATCTTGCTAAGCAGTATGGGGTCAACGGTTTTTGCTTCCATCATTACTGGTTTGGTGGAAAGCGTCTGATGGAAACGCCTGTACAAAATTTTCTTAAGGATAAATCGCTCGATATTGATTTTTGTTTATGTTGGGCTAATGAGAACTGGACACGTCGTTGGGACGGCCTTGAAAATGATGTTTTGATTTCTCAAAATCATTCTCCAGAAGATGATATTGCCTTTTTAGATGATATCATGCCTGCACTTAAGGATGAGCGTTATATTAGAGTGGATGGTAAGCCGCTGCTTATTCTTTATCGTGCGAGCTCACTTCCTGATGCCAAGGAGACGGGTAAACGCTGGCGTGAGCATGCCATTAAAAATGGATTACCCGGTCTTTACCTGGTTGTCGTCAATGCCTTTGATGTCTCAAGTCCGCAACCTTATGACTTTGATGCTATTGTTGAATTCCCACCTCATCAAATTGGCGCAAAAGATATTACGGATAGCATCACGCCATTAAATAAGAACTTTTCTGGTCGGGTTTATGACTATGAAGAGTTGGCGTTGCGAGCAGGTAAGATTGATAATGAGAATTTCACCTGTTTCAAAGCAGTAATGCCATCATGGGATAATGAAGCCAGAAAGCCTACTCAAGGTTTCTCTTTCTATAATGCTAAACCTGAGCTCTATGCTAAGTGGCTTGATAGTGCTATTAAAACCACAATGAAACGCAAACCTGAAGAACGCCTTGTGTTTGTCAACGCCTGGAATGAATGGGCTGAAGGTGCACATCTTGAGCCTGATCGTCATAATGGCTATGCATATTTACATGCTACAGCAAATATTTTGCGTAATTCACTCTTGAAATATGATTGCGATAATCAACTTATTGCAGATATTAATCAGGAATTTAAACCCCGCTTCAAATCTGCTGTTATCCTGCATGCTTATTATGAAGATTTGGCTTGCGAATTGGTCGAAAAATATATTGCTCAGTATCAAGATAAGCTTGACCTCATTATTACCATGCGAAGTGATGTTAAATTAAGCACTCTTGAGAAAATAAAAGCATCATTTGCTAATGTGTTTTTTGTGATGGTGGATAATCGGGGACGCGATATTCGACCTTTCATAAAGGCGCTCAAGGTCGCTGATGGTTTCGGTTATAAATATATTTGTAAAGTTCATACTAAAAAATCACCTCATCGGGTTGATGGCCAGCAATGGCGTGAAAGTCTTTTCGCAGATCTTCTTGGATCTCGCGAACATGTCTCCAAAATCATCAACCATTTTGAGCTTCATGATGATATAGGAATAATTGCACCAAGAAATTCCATTACTGATCTTTCCATTCCTGAAATAAATTTGGGCAACAGATATTGGCTCGAAAAGCTCTTTACAAGAATGGATTCACCAGAATTGTTTAAAACATTTAAAACCAGCTTCCCGGCTGGTTCAATGTTCTGGTTCAGGAAAGATGCTCTCGATCCTTTAGCCAGCAATTTATTGGATGAAGAAGAGTTTGAACTTGAGGCGGGTCAGCTAGATGGCACTCTTGCTCACAGTGTCGAAAGGGTCACTGGTGCAGTAGCTAATGCACAAGGTTTTAAAGTGGTTGATATTACCTCACTTTAACTGTTCGTCAGGCATCAATGCTCATTAAGGTTGATGCCTGCTGGCTAACATTGTTTTTTAACTTTTTATGCCTTTTGAACTGATAAACCGCGTTTAGTATCACTAACCTATTAGGTTGATTTTTCTTAACATAATTTCATCACGCGACCGCACCATTCATTACCTTTAATCCGCTATCCTGAGTTAACATACTGATCACTTACAAAGTGGTGTTACGGGTAACACCATGCGAGACCACAGACAGGAGTATGTAATGTCCAAGCAACAGATCGGCGTTGTAGGTATGGCAGTGATGGGCCGTAATCTGGCTCTTAACATTGAGAGCCGCGGTTACACTGTTTCAATCTTCAACCGTTCACGCGAAAAGACTGATGAAGTCATCGCCGAGAACCAGGGCAAGAAGCTTGCTCCTTTCTATACCGTTGAAGAGTTTGTCGAATCGCTGGAAAAACCTCGTCGTATCCTGCTGATGGTTCAGGCGGGTGAAGCGACTGACAAGACTATCGCCTCGCTGACTCCACATCTGGATAAAGGCGATATCCTGATCGACGGCGGTAACACCTTCTATAAAGACACCATCCGTCGTAACAAAGAGCTGTCTGACCAGGGCTTTAACTTCATCGGCACCGGTGTTTCCGGTGGTGAAGAGGGCGCACTGAAAGGCCCATCCATCATGCCTGGCGGCCAGAAAGAAGCCTACGAGCTGGTTGCACCGATTCTGGATAAGATTGCAGCACGTGCAGAAGATGGCGAAGCCTGTGTGGCTTACATCGGTCCGGACGGCGCGGGTCACTACGTGAAGATGGTTCACAACGGCATCGAGTATGGCGACATGCAGCTGATCGCAGAAGCGTATGCTCTGCTGAAAGGCGCACTGGGCCTGAACAACGAAGAGCTGGCTGAAACCTTCACCGAGTGGAACAACGGCGAGCTGAGCAGCTACCTGATCGACATCACCAAAGATATCTTCACCAAGAAAGACGAAGAAGGTAAATACCTGGTTGATGTAATTCTGGATGAAGCCGCTAACAAAGGCACCGGTAAATGGACCAGCCAGAGCTCACTTGATCTTGGTGAACCTCTGTCACTGATTACTGAGTCCGTCTTTGCTCGTTATCTCTCCTCACTGAAAACGCAGCGTGTGGCAGCCTCTAAAGTACTGAGCGGGCCACAGGCTAAAGCGTTCACCGGTGACAAAGCAGAGTTCATCGAGAAAGTTCGTCGTGCACTTTACCTGGGTAAAATCGTCTCTTATGCGCAGGGCTTCTCACAGCTGCGCGCAGCGTCAGAAGAGAACAACTGGGATCTGCACTACGGTGAAATCGCTAAAATCTTCCGCGCTGGCTGCATCATCCGTGCCCAGTTCCTGCAGAAGATTACTGATGCTTATGAAGCAGATGCAGGCATCGCTAACCTGTTGCTGGCGCCATATTTCAAAGATATCGCGGATCAGTATCAGCAGGCGCTGCGTGATGTGGTTTCTTACGCGATTCAGAACGGCATCCCGACCCCAACCTTCTCTGCGGCGATTGCTTACTACGACAGCTACCGTTCAGAAGTGCTGCCTGCTAACCTGATTCAGGCGCAGCGTGACTACTTCGGTGCGCATACTTATAAGCGCATTGATAAAGACGGTGTGTTCCACACCGAGTGGTTAGATTAATCACTAAAAAGGGCTTCCCTCGGGAAGCCCTTTTTTTATCCTATCAGCAAATCCCCGCTCCGAATCTCCTTCTCACCCGCCAGCCGCACCACCAGCATGCCTGCCGTTGCAAACCTCACCCAGTGTCTCGCATAGAGAATACCGCCATATTCTGCCACCAGAGGCGTGATCTGGTCGGTCACCGGATCGACAATCTCAGCCACCACTTCTCCCGGACGAATCAGTGCGCCCAGTGGCTTACGATGCAGAATCAGACCTGATACCGGCGAATGAATGTATTCACAGCCCGCTAACGGCGTAGGTGGATTTTTCAGGGCAGGGGAAGCCGCCGCCGAGCCTTCGCTGTGACGCTCTTTGATTACGCCCGTTTCCCCGGGTGCTTCAGCCAGGTCGGGTACATTTAATCCAATCGGCCCGTCATTGATTGCCACGATATCGTCACCGCCCGCGCTCGCCGGGACCAGCTCATCACCGCCAATAACGGGTGCGGCCACTTCCACTGAAATCGACGGTTCGCTGTAGCCGATATAACCGCCTTCCTGCAGTGCTGAAATAATGGCCTCCGCATCTTTCTCCGCCTGTTCAGGCGAAACATCACGCACACCACGTAGCTCCAGCGTCACCGGCAGCAATCCACGCGGCATCGGGTAATCTTTGCCAAACCGCTCTGCCAGCGTCAGCCAGGGTTCACAGCAGGCCTCATCAAACGGCTCACCGCCAGAGATCTGCGCCAGCAGCTGGACTTCACTGCCCAGCCAGCGCGCCAGCGGCTCAATGTCCGGCCAGGCATGGGGCGTGGTGTAGAGATGCGGTACGGCTTCCCAGTCACAGTGCAGGTCAATCATCAGATCCGCCTGACTGGCCATCCGCATCAGCGTGTAGCGCTGCGCATCCAGCTCAGTTTTCGGCACCGTATCGCGGTAATGACGATCAATTGCCTCACGAATCAGGCTCTTATTCTGCGTCTCACTCTGCGTGAGACTCTCAGCCAGCCCAGCGGCCAGTGTGGTGCCCAGTGACGGGAAACGACGGTTAAAGTCCTGACCAGAGAGCGTATGGAAGCGACCCAGATGCGTGCCATGCCAGTGCTGTCCCAGCGCCAGAGGATTCGCAACCGGAACCAGCGTAAACGCGGCTTTGAGCTGTCCGGCGGACTCCAGTGCCTGCAGTCGCTGTTTCAGAAACCACGCCACCGCCATACCGGGCAGTTCGTCGCCATGCAACGCAGCCTGGATATACACCTGACGCTCGTTGTCCGGAGCAAAATGGAAACTGATGATTTCACGCTGGGTGCCTAAAGAGGCGCTTAACAGTGGATGATGTTGTTGATGCATACCGTGTTAATGTCCTTTAATCGGCAAAGGACGGCAGCGCGCCGTCCTGAAAAAGTTAAAGTATAGTGCTGGATCGCGTTGAGGACGAAAAAGGGCGATCGCGAGGTTACTGCTGGATAGAGATATCCGTAGCGAAGTAGCGCTTTTGAATCTGGTCAAACGTGCCGTTCTTTTTGATTTCGGTGAAGGCGTTATCCAGCGCGGTTTTCAGTTCAGCATCACCTTTGCGCAGGCCAATTGCCGTCCCGGGCCCAATAATCGGATCCTGAATAATCGGGCCAGCCAGTTCAAAATCTTTGCCCTGCGGATGCTTCAGGAAGCCAATGGCCGCCTGTGCCGCATCAGTGAAGACAGCATCCAGCCGGCCTGAAACCAGATCGCTTTCCACCTGTGCCTGATCGCCATAAGGCACAACGTTCACACCATGGGGCTGCCATTTCGCCAGTGCATAGCGCTCCTGTACCGTTCCCTGCTCCACGCCGACTGTTTTGCCTTTCAGGGACTCAACCGTTGGCAGTATGCCTGCGCCTTTACGGGCGATCAGCTGGGTGTGGGTGTCATAGAGCGGCACGGTAAAATCGATTTGCTTCAGGCGCTCTTCGGTAATGCCCATGTCGGACAGAATGGCATCAAATTTCCGCGCCTTCAGTGCCGGGATCATGCCGTCGAACTGGCTTTCGACCCAGACACATTTCGCCTGCATCTGGGTACAGAGCGCATTGCCCAGATCGATATCAAAACCCACCAGCTTACCCTGCGGCGTTTTCGATTCAAACGGCGGATAGGTTGGATCGACCGCAAAACGCACCTGCTCGATTTTCGCCTGCGCGCCAAAAGCGCAGCCTGTCATAACGGCCACAGCCAGCGTCTGACGCAGGCGTTGAGTGAAAATGTTCATGATTTTGCTCTTATTCTGTCGTGATGAGTGATGATGCAGAGTATCGCCGGCCTGCCGGGATGGCAATTACTGCGTTATCTTCACCACGTCAGCCGCGCAGAGCGAGCGGTAATCTTCGGTGTTCAGAATCACTGAGCGCTCCAGCAGACCCGCGTTAAACGCGATCTCCGGATAACGTTCAAACAGCGCGGGGTCAACCACCAGTCTGAGGTCGGGATGAAAGCTGAACGGCGGGATCGCCCCGAATACGCAGCCGGTCAGTAGATCGGTCTCCGCCGGACTGGCGAGTGAGGCGCGTCGTCCACCGACCGCTGCCGCGACTTTGCCCAGATCGGCCTGCTGATCGGCTGGTAAAACTGCCAGCACATGCTGTTTCACGCCATTGCCTTTCACATGACAGACCAGCGCTTTCGCACCCTGGCCGATTTCGGTGCCGCGTATTGCCGCAACGGCTTCACATTTACCGGTCGCCTCATGCTCCATCAGACGATAGCGAGCCTGGTACTGGTCGAGCAGGGCAATTAATTTTTCATGGGTGGTCACGGTTCTCTCCCTGAGGTTTGAGTCGCCGTTATTGTGCGGGATGGGGGTGAGGATTGAGAAGGATTCTGCTCAGAATCCGTATAAAAACGAAATTCTGAGCAGGTTATTGCACCGTTACTTATGGCGGGCGCGCAGGTTGTTGATCACGGCACTGAAGTCCAGATCCTGATCCTGCAACAACACCATCAGGTGATAAACCAGGTCTGACGCTTCATTGGTCAGCTCATCCCGATCGTTGACGGTAGCCGCCAGCGCGGTCTCAACGCCTTCTTCGCCCACTTTCTGCGCGATGCGCTTGGTGCCGCTGGCGTAAAGCCGTGCGGTGTAGGAGCTTTCAGGGTCGGCCGTTTTGCGCGACGCCAGCAGCTCTTCCAGCTGATAGAGGAAGGTCCATTCCGGTACGGCCGGTGAAAAGCAGCTGGTGGTGCCCAGATGGCAGGTCGGGCCAATCGGGTTCGCCAGCACCAGCAGCGTGTCGTTGTCGCAGTCAGGCGTAATGCTCACCACCTGCAAAAAGTTGCCCGAGGTCTCGCCTTTGGTCCACAGACGGTTTTTGGTGCGGGAGAAAAAGGTGACATTGCCTTCTGCCAGCGTTTTTTCCAGCGCCTCTGGGTTCATGTAGCCATGCATCAGCACTTCGCCTGAGACGCTGTGCTGAACGATGACCGGCATCATGCCCTGTATTTTGTCCCAATCGAGAAGAGCCTGTTGTTGTTCAGTTAGCACGCGCGAATCTCCACTCCGTTGTCGATCAGAAAGCTCTTCAGCTCACCAATATTAATAATCTGCTTATGGAATACTGAGGCGGCTAAAGCACCATCCACATTTGCCTCAGTAAACGCGTCAAGGAAGTGCTGCATCGTGCCTGCGCCGCCAGAGGCGATCAGCGGGACGTTGCAGACTTCACGCATTTTCTTCAGTTGCACCAGGTCATAGCCGTTACGCACGCCATCCTGATTCATCATGTTCAGTACGATCTCGCCGGCGCCCAGCTTCTGCACTTCCTGCACCCACTCCAGCGTTTCCCACTGTGTCACGCGGGTACGCGCTTCGTCACCGGTGTACTGATTCACCTGATACTTGCCGCTGGCTTCGTCAAACCAGGTATCGATGCCGACCACAATACACTGCACGCCAAAACGATCCGCGAGGCGGGTGATAAGTGAGGGATCGGCCAGCGCTGGTGAGTTAATCGAAATCTTATCCGCACCAAACTCCAGAATGCGCGCCGCGTCTTCCGGCGTTTTAATACCGCCTGCCACGCAGAACGGAATATCGATCACTTCCGCAACGCGTGACACCCAGCTTTTATCGACGACGCGGCCATCAGATGAGGCGGTAATGTCATAGAACACCAGTTCGTCAGCACCTTCGGCAGCATAGCGCTGCGCCAGCGGCACGATGTCGCCGATGATCTCGTGATTGCGAAACTGTACGCCTTTAACCACCTGGCCGTCACGTACGTCCAGGCAGGGAATTATCCGTTTTGCCAGCATGCGATCGCCTCCGAAACTGTGAATTTATCTTCCAGCAGCGCACGTCCGACAATTACGCCCTGAACGCCGCTGCCGCGCAGGGCGGCGATATCATTGAGATCGCCAATGCCCCCCGAGGACTGGAAAGCAATTGCCGGGAAGCGCGCCGTGACTTCCTGATAGAGTGAAACATTGGAGCCGCTGAGGGTGCCGTCGCGCGAAATGTCGGTGCACAGCACGTGCTTCAGACCCACCTGCTGAAAATCAGTAATCACTTCTTCCAGCGTTACGCCCGCCGCTTCCTGCCAGCCACTGATCGCTATTTCCTTGCGGTTGCTGGCATCAATGCGCACGTCCAGCGCGAGCACAATCGCCTCTGCGCCAAACTCCGCAAACCACTGCTTTACCTCTTCAGGCTGTTTCACCGCGGTGGAACCAACCATCACACGACTTGCGCCGGCTTCCAGCAGCGCGTGAACATCGTCCCGGCTGCGAATGCCACCACCGACCTGTACCGTGACATCAACGCCGTTGAGCAGGGTTTTCAGCAGCGCAATCTGGCGTTTCGCCGGATCTTTCGCGCCGGTTAAATCCACCAGATGCAGCACGGTCGCGCCCTGGCTTACATAATCCTGCAGACGGGGCAGCGGATCGCTGCCGTAATCGCGCTGCTGACCATAATCGCCCTGATGCAGACGAACAACTTTGCCGTCAATTAAATCTAACGCGGGGATAATCATTACATCTCCAGGAAGTTTTTCAGCAGCTGTGCGCCCGCTTTGCCCGAGCGTTCCGGATGGAACTGGACGCCGAAGAAGTTATCTTTCTGCACCGCTGCCGTGAAGGCTTCACCGTAGTGACACTGGGCGATGGTGCTGGCGTTGACCGGCATTGCGTAGCTGTGGACGAAGTAAAAGTAGCAACCTTCATCGATGCCACGGAACAGATGATTGCCCGCCTGCGCGGTAATCTGGTTCCAGCCCATGTGCGGCAGCGGCAGTCCGTGGGTGTCCATTAATGACACCGGCTCATCGATAATGCCCAGCGTCGGCACGCCACCGTTTTCATCGCTGCCGCGTCCCAGCAGCTGCATACCCAGGCAAATCCCCAGCACCGGCTGGGTGCAGGCTTTCACCAGATCGATCAGGTCACGCTCTTCCAGCTGATTCATTGCCGCCTGTGCGGTGCCCACGCCTGGCAGGAACAGTTTGTCGGCGCGCAGCACCACATCAGGATCGCGGCTCACTTCCGGGGTATAGCCCAGACGTTCAATCGCCCATTTCACCGAGGAGAGGTTGGCACAACCGGTATCCATGATCACCACGTTCATCACAGCACTCCCTTCGAGCTCGGCAGGGTATTGCCTTCAACGCGGATCGCCTGGCGTAGCGTACGACCAAAGGCTTTAAACAAACTTTCGACGCGGTGATGGTCGTTCTTGCCTTTGGTTTTCAGATGCAGGGTGCTCATCATGGCGTAAGAGAGCGAGCTGAAGAAGTGCTCGACCATCTCGGTGCTGAGGTCGCCCACGCGCTGATAGTTGAACTCCGCCTTAAACTCGATGTGCGGACGGCCGGAGATATCCAGCGCACAGCGCGCCAGACATTCATCCATCGGCAGCACAAAACCAAAACGGCCGATGCCGCGTTTGTCGCCCAGCGCTTTCAGCAGCGCTTCGCCCAGCGCCAGACCGGTATCTTCCACCGTGTGGTGATCGTCAATGTAGAGATCGCCTTTCACTTCGATATTCATGCGGAAGCCGCCGTGCACTGCAATCTGGTCCAGCATGTGGTCGAAGAAACCCACGCCGGTATTAATTTTGCTGCCGCCTTCGCGGTCCAGCCACAGTTCAACCCGCACCTGGGTTTCTTTGGTGTTGCGTTGCACCAGCGCATGGCGATCGCGCTGGGTCAGACGCTGCTGGATGGTCTGCCAGCTCTGGCCATCAGCGCCGTAGCGGATAGCCTGAATGCCCATGTTCTCCGCCAGCTGCACATCGGTCAGACGATCGCCAATCACATAGCTGCTGGCAGTATCCAGCGCACCTTCAGCCAGCCAGGCTTCCACCATTTTGGTTTTCGGCTTGCGGCAGTCGCAGTGATCATCCGGCATATGCGGGCAGATCAGCACATCATCAAACGCGATGCCCTGCGAGGTCAGAACCTGCATCATCAGATTGTGCGGGCCCTCGAAATCGGCCTGCGGGAAGCTGGGGGTGCCAAGACCATCCTGGTTAGTGATCATCACCAGACGATAACCGGCGGCCTGCAGCGCCAGCAGCGCCGGGATAACGTCTGGCTCAAAGGCCAGCTTATCCAGACGATCCACCTGAAAATTTTCAGGCGGCTCAGAGATTAATGTACCGTCACGGTCAATAAAAAGGGTCTTCTGGCTCATGCTTGCTCCACAGAAAAGGCTTGCAGCGCGGCGATCACTCGTTCGCACTCTTCACGCGTGCCGATGGAGATGCGCAGGCATCCCGACAGGCCCGGATTTTTGTTCTGATCACGCAGGATAATGCCCTGATCCCATAAGGTTTTGAAGACTTTTGGTGAATCGGTAAAGCGCGCCAGCACATAGTTGGTCTCGCTGGGGAAAACCTGCTCAACGCAGGCCAGCTGAGGCAGTTCGGACAGAAGCCAGCTGCGGTTTGCATTCAGCTCCGCAACATGTTCACGCATTAACGCAATACCCTGTTCACTCAGTGCCTGACCGGCCACATCGGCCACCGGCGTGGCCAGTGGGTAGGGCGCGATCACCTTCATCAGCAGGTCAATCACAGGTTTATTCGCCAGCGCAAAGCCGCAACGCAGGCCCGCCAGCGCAAAGGCTTTTGAAAGGGTACGCAGGATCACCAGATGCGGATAATCTTTCAGCCAGCCGGTCAGGGTCGCCTGCGGGCAGAACTCAATATAGGCCTCATCGGCCACCACCAGCGCTTTACCGGCGGTCATCGCCAGCAACTGACGAATATCATCCTGATTGATCAGATTGCCGGTCGGGTTGTTCGGGCTGCAGAGATAAACGACTTTGACGCCATCCAGCTGTTCCGCGATAGCGGGCAGGTTCAGCTGCCAGTCGCCCAGCGCAGGAACGGTACGGTATTCAATGCCGATGGTTTCGGCGCTGACGCTGTACATGCCATAGGTCGGTGGGCAGAACAGAATCGCATCCTGCCCCGGCTCACAAAAGGCGCGCATGATCAGTTCGATGGCTTCATCTGCGCCACGGCTGACCAGCACCTGCTCCGGCGTTAAACCTGCGTAAGCGGCATAGCGCTCAATCACTATTTTCGGCTGACATTCCGGATAGCGGTTCAGCGTCTGCTGCGACAGCTCAAACGGCACCGGCAGCGGAAACTCGTTGGCATTGAGCCAGACATCGCCGTTACCCCCCAGACGACGCGCCGACATATAGGGCGTCAGAGCGCGCACATTGGCGCGCGCCAGCTGCTCAATATTCTGACTCATGCTTGCTCCTTCAGTGCGGCAACGCGCAGGGTGACGGCATTTTTGTGGGCATCCAGCTGCTCGGCGGCGGCCAGTGTTTCAATCGTGGCGGCCAGATTCAGGAAGCCCTGCGGCGTCAGCTCCTGCACCGTCATGCGTTTCTGGAAATCGGCCAGGCCCAGGCTGGAACAGGTCGAGGTATAACCGTAGGTCGGTAACACGTGGTTGGTGCCCGAAGCGTAGTCGCCTGCGGACTCCGGCGACCAGTCGCCTAAGAATACCGAACCGGCGCTGGTGATTGACTCCACCAGTTCGCGCGGCTGGCGGGTCTGCAGAATCAGGTGTTCCGGGCCGTAAAGATTAGAGATGGCGACACACTGCTCAAGGTCGCGGGCCACAATCAGGCGGCTGCTCTCCAGCGCCTGACGCGCCGTGGCCGCACGCGGCAACTGCGCCAGCTGTTGCTCAACCGCCACCGCGACCGCGTCGGCCAGCTTTAACGACGGCGTCAGCAGAATCACCTGCGAGTCGGGGCCATGTTCGGCCTGTGAGAGCAGATCAGACGCGACAAACGCGGGTGTGGCACCTTCATCAGCAATCACCAGCACTTCTGACGGACCGGCGGGCATGTCAATCGCCGCGCCATCAAGACGCTGACTCACCTGACGTTTCGCTTCGGTCACCCAGGCATTGCCCGGACCAAAAATCTTGTCGACGCGCGGCACGGTTTCAGTGCCGAAGGCCAGCGCGGCGATAGCCTGCGCGCCACCCACCTGGAATACCTCTTCTACACCACACAGTTGGGCGGCATAGAGGATTTCATCGGCAATCGGCGGGGGTGAACAGAGCACGACACGGCCACAATCGGCGATGCGGGCAGGTGTCGCCAGCATCAGCACAGTAGAGAAGAGCGGAGCGGAGCCACCAGGAATATAGAGTCCGACTGATTTCACCGGGCGGGTGATCTGCTGGCAGCGTACGCCAGGCTGCGTTTCCACATCCACCGGCGGCAGAATCTGCGCATTGTGGAACGTTTCGATATTCCCCACCGCGACAGCCATCGCCTGCTTCAGCTCGTCACTCAGGCGAGCGCTGGCTTCTGCGATTAGCTGCGGCGTCACGCGCAGGTTTTCCACCTGCGCGTTGTCGAAGCGGGCGCTAAACTCGCGCAGGGCGTCATCACCGTTCAGCTTTACCTGCTCCAGCACATTCCGCACTGTCAGTGTGACGTTTTCAGACGCTGCGATGGCAGGACGTAACAGCAGCGCCTGCTGCTGTTCGGGGGTGCACTGCTGCCACTCAATCGGGGTAGAAAAGGCCATGGCTTACTCCATCATCTTCTCAATAGGCAGCACCAGAATTGAACTGGCACCCAGCGCTTTCAGTTTTTCCATGGTTTCCCAGAACAGAGTTTCGCTGCTGACCATGTGCATGGCCACGCGGCTGACATCGCCTGCCAGCGGCAGGACGGTCGGGCGCTCAGCGCCAGGCAGCAGGCTGATCACTTCCTCCAGGCGCTCACTCGGCGCGTGCAGCATGATGTACTTCGATTCACGCGCTTTAATCACGCCCTGAATACGCGTCATCATCTTGTCGATCAACTCCTGCTTGGCGGCAGGCATCTCGCCGTCACGCTGAATCAACACCGCTTTTGAACGGTAGATCACTTCTACTTCGCGCAGGCCATTGGCTTCCAGCGTGGCACCGGTGGAGACCAGATCGCAGATGGCGTCTGCCAGACCGGCGCGGGTCGCCACTTCTACAGAGCCGTTCAGTAAACAGGTTTTGAAGCTGACGTTTTTCTTGTCGAGGTACTGTTTGAGCAGGTGCGGATAAGAGGTGGCGATACGGGATTTATCGAGGCATTCCGGGCCGGTGTATTCGGCGTCTGTCGCCATCGCCAGCGACAGACGGCAGCCGCCGAAGTCCAGGCGGCGCAGCGTAAAGTAACGCGGATCGTCACCCTGGGCACGGCGCGAAAGCAGCTCTTCTTCCAGCACGTTCTCACCGATGATGCCTAAATCCACTACGCCATCCATCACAAGGCCAGGGATATCGTCATCACGCACACGCAGGATGTCGATCGGCATGTTCTCCGCAAACGCAATCAGGCGCTGTTGCTGAAGGTTGATTTTAACGCCGCAGCGCGCCAGCAGTTCGCGTGAATCATCACTTAAACGGCCGGATTTCTGCATAGCTATGCGTAAACGGGTGTTATCTAACATGGTTCCTGTCCTCTTAATCCTGTCCTGAATGTGTGGTTACGTCAGCCCATAAAAAAACCCCCGGAAGACGATCTTCCGGGGGTTCTCTTGCGTTCACACCACTGGAAGATCTTGAAAGTCTTCCAGCACCAACCGCCTGAAAGACTAGTCAGGATGATGGTGGTGATGATGGTTGAACTGAAGGCGTGTCATAATAATCTCGTCGATGAATGAGTATTCATTTGTGGGGTTTAACCTAGCGAAGATGGCTGCGCTTGGCAACACTTTTTTAAACAGGCGGTTCGGAAAGCGCTGAAACAGGTTGTTCTGGTTTGCAATCCGGGGGCAAACTACGGTGAAGTCAGGGTTGATGTTTCACGTCAGGAGTCAAAATGAAGAAGGTCGCGATTGTGGGACTGGGCTGGTTGGGTATGCCGCTGGCCACGGCGTTAACCGCGCGAGGCTGGCAGGTCACCGGCAGCAAAACCACGCCAGATGGTGTTGAAGCCGCACGCCGCTGCGGCATTGAGGCGTTCCAGCTGGAACTGACGCCGGAACTGCTGTGTGATGCCGCCGATATTGAGCCGCTGTTCGATGTAGATGCGCTGATCGTCACGCTGCCCGCCAGCCGGACCGCAGAAGGTGGCGAGGCCTATCTGCAGGCGGTGCAGAATGTGGTCGACACCGCGCTGGTGTATAAAGTGCCGCGCATCATCTTTACCAGCTCAACGTCAGTTTATGGCGGCAGCTCCGGCGTTAAGCGGGAAAACAGCCCGCTGATGGCAGAAACGGTGGCGGGAAAGACGCTGGTTAAACTGGAGAACTGGCTGCACGATCTGCCTGGGACCAGCGTAGATATTCTGCGTCTGTCCGGTCTGGTGGGGCCAAAACGCCATCCGGGCCGCTTCCTGGCGGGTAAGCAGGATGTGGCAAATGGCTCGCAGGGCGTGAATCTGGTGCATCTGGATGATGTGGTCGAGGCGATTACGCTGCTGCTGCAGTCGCCGAAAGGAGGGCGGGTTTACAACCTTAGTGCGCCAAAACACCCGACGCGTGACACCTTCTATCCTGCGGTTACGCGCCAGCTTGGCCTGCAACCGCCACAGTTCGCGCCAGAAGCCGTCAAAGACAGTGGCAAGCTGATTGATGGTTCGCGAATCTGTAGCGAACTCGGTTTTGAGTACCGCTATGACGATCCGGTGAAGATGCCGCTGGAATAACAAGCGGCAAGGATTGTTGCGGGGGCGGGGCGCCCCCGCTGGATTATCGCCGCCTTTAAATTGCCTTCGTAGTTACAACATACTTTAAAGCGTCATCTGCAGAGCAGAATGTGCCCCGCAGCCAGACCGGTATTCACCGGGCCAGACAGCAAAGTCTGGCCCTCAGTCTCACACCCCTAATCGATCCCTTAGCGCATACCACACTGCGCCCATCGCCGTCAGCGGCACTTTAAAGCGCCGTCCGCCAGGAAACGGCAGGTGAGGCAGGCGGGCGAAGGCATCAAACCGTTCGGCGTCGCCGCGTAACACTTCACTGATCAGCTTGCCGGAGAGATGCGTGCTGGTCACGCCGTGGCCGCTGTCGCCCTGCATAAAATAGACATTGTTCTCCAGCCGGCCAAACTGCGGCATACGCGACAAAGTCAGCAGGAAATTGCCGCTCCAGCTGAAGTCCAGCTTCACGTTCTGTAACTGCGGGAAAGTGCGGAGCAGCTTGGGTCGTATTAACGCTTCAATATCCGCTGGTTCGCGCGCGCCATAGACGACGCCACCGCCATAGAGCAGCCGGTTGTCGGCGGTCAGACGGAAGTAATCCAGCAGGTAGTTGCAATCCTCCACACAGTAGTTGTTCGGCATCAGCGACAACGCCTGGTCAGGCGTCAGCGGCTCGGTTGCCACAATCTGCGAACCGCACGGCATGCTTTTTCTGCTGAGGCGAGGCTCCAGTTGTGGTGACAGATAGGCGTTACCGGCGAAGATGACAAATTGCGCGCTGACCTCACCCTGGGCGGTTTTCACCCGGTTAGGCGTGCCATAAACCACCTCTGTCGCGGCGGACTGCTCATAGATGCGTCCACCATGACGCCGGATGGCCTCTGCTTCACCCAGTGCCAGGTTCAGCGGATGCAGATGACCGCCACGCCGATCCAGCAGTCCACCGACGTAGCGTTCGGTGGCGACTTCGCGGCGAATGCCGCGTTCGTCCAGCAATTCCAGATCGTAATTTCCATACTGTTGCCACAACGCTTTCTGTTTCTGCAGATGCGCCATCTGACGCGCATTCAGGGCTGCAAACACGCCGCCAGGCCGGTAGTCGCACTCAATCGCATACCGCTTAATGCGATCGCGGATAATCTCAGCGCCTTCAAACATCATGCCGCCCAGCATGCGGGCGCTCTCTTTGCCGTAGCGCTGCTCAATCACATCCACGTCGCGACTGTAGGAGTTCACCACCTGACCACCGTTACGACCGCTGGCACCAAAGCCAACGCGGGCCGCTTCAAGCACGACCACGTCGTAGCCGACCTCGGTCAGATGCAGCGCCGCTGAGAGACCGGTAAAACCGCCGCCAATAATACAGACGTCACACTGAATGCTGTCCTGTAAGGTCGGCCAGGGCGCATGCGGATTGGCAGTCGCTGCGTAATAACTCTCCACATAATTCATAACACTCTCCGGAATGCGCCTAAAAGTTGGCTGGCGTATGGGCACTGACAATGCGGCAGGGAATTTCAGCACGGTTGGTGAAGCTGTGCGGTAAGCCAGTATCAATTACATAGCTCTCTCCCGCAGAGAGATGAAACTGCTGTCCGTTAATGACCAGCGTAATTTCTCCTTCCAGCAAAGTACCGGTCTCCTCGCCGGGATGACGCAGCTTCTCGCCGGTGCTGGCGCCGGGTTGATAGGTTTCCAGCAGCATACCCAGCGTACGCTGCGGACGACCGTTGTCGACCAGCTTCAGTGAAACACCCTGGCTGCCAATCTCAAGCAGGTCGCTGGCACGGACAATCACCTTCGGCTCCGCATCCGCCTTAGGTTCCGAGAAGAATTCTGACAGCGACAGTCCATAAACTTTCAGCAGCTTCTGCAGCGTGCTGACCGCCGGGCTGACCTTATCCTGCTCAATGGTGCTGATGGCGCTGTGGGTCAGTCCAGCCAGTTCGGCAACCCGACGTTGCGACAGCCCCATCGTCTGCCGGATCTGCGCCAGCCGTCGTCCCGGTGCCAGCGTGGCATCACTCATCTGCTTTTCCCCTGTGATAGCGAATGGCGGCCTGAATAAAGCCGCTGAACAACGCCTGCGATCCCGCCGTGCTTTCCGGTTGCCACTCGGGATGCCACTGCACCGCCAGGGCAAAGGGATGATGGCGAAGACTCACCGCCTCAATCAGGCCATCCGGCGCGCGCGCTTCAACGCGCAGTTGCGGGCCTGGCTCACGTACGCCCTGATGATGCAGTGAATTGACCCTTAGCGGGCTATCGCTGTCGAGTAATGTCGCCAGCACGCCATCCGGTTCGATAGAGACCTGATGTGCCGGCGCATACTGCTGGTCCAGTGGCAGCGTCTCATCTTCATGATGACGCTGAAACGGCGGCTGCCCGCTGACCTCCCTCCACAGCGCACCCCCATTGGCCACCACCAGCTCCTGCATACCACGGCAAATCCCGAACATCGGCATTTTGTGGCTGGTGGCCCAGGTAACCAACTGAAAGGCAAGACGGTCCCGGCCGGGATCGGCATGCGGCTCCTCACCTGTTTCGCCATAATGCCAGGGTTCGATATTGCTGGGGCTTCCAGTCAGCAGCAGGCCATCCAGAACAGCCATAGCGTTTTCTAATAGATGAGGGGCATGCATCAGACTGTGGGGCAGGGCCAGCGGCACGCCACCCGCAAGGACAATCGCATCCATGTACTTGTTGTGGACCGTCTGGGTTAAGTGACCCCCCAGATCTTTCTGGCACATCACTACGCCAATCAACGGCTTGTCAAAAATAATGCCCATCTCACGTCCTCGCATCGCTGGTCGAAATATCTACCGAAAGGGCACGTCTGGCGGTTAAGTGTGCAATATTTTTTCAATCTAGCAATCCGGTGGTTGTTCTTCAAACAGATTTGTTACATTTGCACACTTTTTATGTTGGCGCTATGTTAGTGGTGTGGCTGTTATTTTGAGCATTACGCAAACCTAATAGGGGCGGGTGAGATCATGACTAACCTGGTAGAAGTAGAAGACTTTATGCTTCACAGTGAAGAGAAGCGAACCAGCGCGTTCCAGCATGAGGTGCAAACCTGGCTGGAGCGCCATCCTGAAACGCAGTACGTCGACATCCTGTTAAATGATTTAAATGGTGTATTCCGCGGCAAGCGCATTCCAATCTCTGCGCTGTCTAAGCTGGAAAAAGGGTGTTATTTCCCCGCCTCTGTGTTTGCCATGGATATCCTCGGCAACACGGTAGAAGAAGCGGGACTCGGCCAGTCACTGGGCGAACCCGATAATCTTTGCCTGCCCGTCTCCGGTACCTTAGTTCCCTCTGCTTCTGACCCTCAACACATTGCGCAATTGTTGTTAACCATGTGCAACCAAGATGGCACTCCCTTTGACGTTGAACCCCGGAATGTCCTTAACCGGCTGTGGCAACAGCTGCGTAACCGAGGTCTGTTCCCGGTGGTAGCGGTAGAGCTGGAGTTCTATCTGGTGGACAAAAAGCGCGATGCTGAGGGCTTTATTCAGCCACCGTGTTCGCCCGGCAGTGATGAACGCAATATGCAGAGCCAGGTTTATTCGGTGGATAACCTCGATCATTTCGCCGATGTGCTGCGTGATATCGACGATCTGGCGCGTCAGCAGGGCATCCCGGCCGATGGCGCGCTGGCGGAAGCCTCGCCCGGACAGTTTGAAATTAACCTGCATCATACCCGCGACGTGCTGCGTGCCTGCGACCACGCGGTGCAACTGAAGCGCCTGATTCGTCAGGTGGCGGAAAATCACGGTATGACCGCGACCTTTATGGCCAAGCCGTATGAGGAGTACGCGGGCAGCGGGATGCATGTGCATATCAGCATGCTGGATGCCGCCGACCACAACGCCTTCGCCTGTGACGACGGCAGCGATTCTCCGCTGATGAAACGGGCGCTGGCCGGCATGATCGACCTGATGCCGGCTTCGATGGCGCTGCTGGCACCCAATGTGAACGCCTATCGCCGCTTTGTCCCGGACGCCTATGTGCCGTTACAGGCTTCGTGGGGCCATAACAACCGGACTGTCGCGCTGCGCGTGCCCTGCGGTGATATCGACAATCACCGTATTGAGTATCGCGTGGCGGGTGCAGATGCTAACCCCTATCTGGTGATATCAGCTATCCTGGCCGGGATGCTGCATGGGCTGGATACCCAGTTGCCGCTACCGCATCCGGTCACCGGTAACGGTCACCATGCTGAGGGGCTGGCACTGCCCATCCGCCAGAGCGATGCACTGTATGAATTTGACAGTAGTTATCCGTTGCAGAAGTTACTGGGCGAACGTTTTGCCAGGGTCTGGCACAGTTGCAAGCATCATGAACTGATGCAGTTTGAGCGGCTGATTACGTCTACGGAAATCGACTGGATGTTGAAAAACGCCTGAAACGCCGGTTTTCGGGTATTTATGCGCGCTTTTTTTGCATAACATGCCCCAGCGGCTTGTATTCCTGCCACCGGTTAGGGCAGAATACGCGGCCTGCAAAATCAGATGATAACCGACGCTTCACGCGCCGGTTATTTTTTTGCATCCTGTTTTATAAAAGCGTTTTTGCTGACTTAACCGAGGCCGGGCACGCACCCGGATAGATAAACACTGAAAACACGCGTAAGCGTGAGATTGAGGATTAAAAGATGGGGATGTTTTTCACTCTGCCAGCCAACGCTGGTACGCGTTTTCGTGATGACTACGGCGCCGCGTTAACCGCTAACCTTACTCCCTGTCGCGTAATGCGCAGTTGCCCTGTGACCCAGCCCAGCCAGGTTGTCGTACAGGAGGGACTGAAGCATGTCGCTTAATACCTCCGCCGCACCGCAGCGT
This sequence comes from Candidatus Pantoea rara, assembly GCF_051136265.1. NCBI lineage: Bacteria > Pseudomonadati > Pseudomonadota > Gammaproteobacteria > Enterobacterales > Erwiniaceae > Pantoea > Candidatus Pantoea rara. The sequence continues at coordinate 1,511,557 of NZ_CP194942.1, forward strand.
GCGCAGCTCAAAAAAACACTCACGTTACTTCCGGTCGTCATGATGGGCTTAGCCTACATGCAGCCTATGACCCTGTTCGATACCTTTGGCATCGTTTCCGGTCTGACCGAGGGTCACGTCGCCACCGCTTATGCTTTCGCGCTGATTGCGATTCTGTTCACTGCCGTGAGTTACGGTAAGCTGGTACGCCGCTTCCCCTCTGCGGGCTCCGCTTATACCTATGCTCAGAAGGCGATCAGTCCGCACGTCGGCTTTATGGTCGGCTGGTCATCTCTGCTGGACTACCTGTTCATGCCGATGATCAACATCCTGCTGGCTAAAAACTATTTCGAATCACTGGTGCCGGGCATTCCGTCGTGGATTTTCGTGGTGTTGCTGGTCGGATTTATGACGCTCTCTAACCTTAAAGGCATCAAAACTGTTGCGAACTTCAACAGTGTGATTGTGGTGCTGCAGGTGGTTGTCATGGTCGGGATTACCGCGATGGTGATCTACGGTGTGGCAAGCGGCGTCGGCTCCGGCACGCTGGTGAGCAGCCGTCCATTCTGGTCTGAGAATGCGCATGTGGTGCCGATGATTACCGGTGCGACGATACTCTGCTTCTCGTTCCTCGGCTTTGATGGCATCAGTTCGCTGTCGGAAGAGACCAAAGATGCAGAACGCACCATCCCGCGCGCCATTTTCCTGACTGCGCTGATTGGGGGGGTGATCTTTATCGCGGCGTCTTACTTCCTGCAGCTTTACTTCCCGGACATCACTCGCTTCCAGCATCCGGACTCCTCGCAGCCTGAAATCATGCTGTTCGTGGCTGGTAAAGCGTTGCAGGTCGGCATCCTGATCTTCTCGGTGGTCACGGTGCTGGCATCCGGTATGGCAGCGCACGCTGGCGTATCGCGTCTGATGTATGTGATGGGCCGTGATGGCGTCTTCCCGGAGCGTTTCTTCGGTTACATCCATCCAAAATGGCGTACCCCGTCGCTCAACGTGCTGCTGGTCGGTGCGATTGCGCTGATGGCAATTAACTTTGACCTGGTGACGGCAACCGCGCTGATTAACTTTGGTGCGCTGGTGGCGTTTACCTTCGTGAACCTGTCGGTGATCGCGCAGTTCTGGGTCCGTGAGAAGCGTAACCGTACGCTGAAAGATCACGTTCAGTATTTGCTCCTGCCGCTGCTGGGTGCACTGACGGTCGGTGCGCTGTGGGTAAACTTGGAAGAGAGTTCTATGGAGCTGGGCCTGATCTGGGCCGCCATCGGGATTATCTACCTGGCCTTTGTGACCCGCAGCTTCCGTAATCCGGTGCCGCAGTTCAGCGAAGAAGTTTAATCGCGCTAACGTTGCCGCCTTCCTGGTCTTCCGGAAAGGCGGCAACCGTTTAACTGGCCAGTATCAGCTCCCAGCTACCCGCACTCAGCCATTCCTGCCCTGCATCACTCAGCTTTTTGTCGGTCACAACCACATCAAACTTCTCCAGCGGTAATGCCAGAAACGTCGCAATCCTGTTGTACTTCGAACTGTCACTCAGCAACACGCGTTTGCTGCTCACCTCACTCACTGCCTGCTTCACCATGACTTTATCCTCATCCGGCGTAAACAAGCCTCGCGGCCCCCAGCAGGAGGCGGAAATAAAGGCAATATCGATGGCCAGATGACGCAGGCTGCGTGCCGCCGACTCGCCGACACACGAGCGGTTCTCCCGGCATACGGTGCCGCCAGTATGAATAACCCGGCACTGACTCGCCTCCATCAGCAGATTCGACACCATAAAATCATTGGTCACCACCAGCAAATCATCCCGATCCACCAGCTCTCTTGCCAGCGCTAACGTCGTGGTTCCGGCATCCAGATAGAGGCAGCTGTTACGCGGTATATGCCGCGCTGCGGTGCGACCAATTGCACGCTTTTCATCGTTGTAGAGCGCGCTTTTCGTCAGATGTGACGGTTCAGCCGCCAGCCGATCGGCAGAGCGCACACCGCCCGAAACCGATAACACCGCACCTTGCTCCTCCAGTTTCTGTACATCACGGCGTATGGTCATGTGTGACACCCCCAGCCGCTCTGTAAGTTCTGCAATACTCACCACGCCACGATCGGCAACCAGCGCCAGAATCTGCTGATGACGTTCAACCGGAATCATATCGGCTCCCTGATAATTATCATTTTTTCACATTATAAAGTATCTGCCAGTTAACCAGAACAAAAAATAACAGCTGAAATCACAGCAATGCCTGCTTTTTCAGGGGTTCAGTGCTGTCATGGCTGCGTATAGGATGATGTTAAAAATTGTTCGTGTTCACAAAGTTGATGCTTTTTTGTGAGGCCGGGCACATTTTTACCGACAGGAAGCTGGCAGGATTAACAGTAACAAACAAATAATCACTTAATTTAACAGTGGAGGCGTAACGTGCCAGCTGAAAACATCTGTGTTATCGGGTTAGGTTCTATGGGCATGGGTGCCGCGAAATCCTGTCTGCGTGCCGGTCTTAATACCTGGGGTGTCGATTTAAACCCGGAAGCACTTGAGCGTTTACGCCAGGCTGGCGCGCGCGATGCGCAGCCATCCGCCTCAGCCTTCGCTGACCAGCTCGATGCCATTTTATTGCTGGTAGTGAATGCGCAGCAGGTGAACGCCATTCTGTTCGGTGAAGCGGGACTGGCTGCAAAACTGCGTCCAGGCACGGTAGTGATGGTCTCTTCCACGCTGTCCGCTCTGGATGCGCAACAGATTGAAAAGCGGCTCGCCGAACACCAGCTGCTGATGCTGGATGCCCCGGTTTCTGGCGGCGCGGCCAAAGCGGCCAGCGGTGAGATGACCGTGATGGCCTCAGGCAGTGACGCGGCCTTTGCACAACTGCAACCGGTGCTGGATGCCGTCGCGGCCAAAGTGTATCGCGTGGGCAGTGAGATCGGCCTGGGTTCAACGGTCAAAATTATTCATCAGTTGCTGGCGGGAGTTCACATCGCGGTGGGCGCAGAAGCGATGGCGCTGGCGGCGCGTGCCGGCATCCCGCTGGAAACCATGTATGAAGTCGTCACCAATGCGGCGGGCAATTCATGGATGTTCGAAAACCGCATGCGACATGTGGTAGACGGCGACTACAGCCCAAAATCGGCGGTCGATATCTTTGTGAAAGACCTCAACCTGGTGGCCGATACCGCGAAGTCGCTGCACTTTCCGCTGCCGCTGGCCTCAACCGCACTCAATATGTTCACCGAAGCCAGTAACGCCGGTTATGGCCGTGAAGATGACAGTGCCGTGATTAAAATCTTCAGCGGCATCACGCTGCCGCAGGCCGGGGAGAAACACTGATGCGTCTTGGTGTCATAGCAGACGATTTTACCGGTGCCACGGACATCGCCAGTTTTCTGGTGCAGAACGGGCTGACCACCATTCAGTTTAACGGCATCCCCGTCAGTGAAGAAATCACCGAGCCACAGGCGATTGTGGTCAGTCTTAAGAGCCGTTCCTGCCCGGCAGAGCAGGCGGTTACCCAGTCGCTGGCTGCGCTGGCATGGCTGCAGAAGCAGGGCTGCGAGCGCTTTTATTTCAAATATTGCTCCACCTTCGACAGCACCACGCAGGGCAATATTGGGCCTGTGACTGACGCCCTGATGAAAGCACTGGGTGAAACGCAGACGATCATCTGTCCGGCGCTGCCAGTGAATGGGCGCACCGTCTACCAGGGCTATCTCTTTGTTGGCGACCAGCTACTGTCAGATTCCGGGATGCGGCATCATCCGGTCACGCCAATGCACGACAGCAACCTGCTGCGTCTGATGGCGTCGCAGGCGACAGGCAAAGCCGGGCTGCTCGCGGCGGCGCAGGTCGATCAGGGTGCAGAGTCAGTGCGTCAGGCGCTTGGCCAGCTGGCGGCGCAGGGGATCAACTATGTCGTGACTGACACTCTGCATCAGGCGCATTTGTTGACGCTGGGCGCGGCGCTGAGTGAGATGCGGCTGGTCACCGGCGGGTCCGGGCTGGCTATCGGTCTGGCACGTCAGTGGGCGACGGCGGAGACCGACGCTGAGGCGGAGCAGGCAGGCCGTCCGCAGGGCGATTGCACCGTGGTGCTTTCCGGTTCCTGCTCGCAGATGACCAATCTTCAGGTGGCCGTGTACCGCCAGCTGGCACCGGCCTGCGAAGTAGAGATTGAACACTGTCTGGAAGATGTCGGGGATTATGCCCGTCAGCTGTGCGACTGGGTGGAAGCAAACAGTCAGCAGACGCTGGCACCGATGCTTTTTGCCACCGCTGACGCGCACCAATTGCAGGTGATTCAGCAGCGCTATGGTGCGCAGCGCAGCAGCGAGGCCGTTGAGCAACTTTTCGCGGCGGTTACCCGCGAGCTGAAACAGCGCGGCTGGCAGCGCTTTATCGTGGCGGGCGGAGAAACCTCCGGCGTGGTCGCGCAGAGCCTGGGTGTTACGGCCTTTCACATCGGCCCGACGATTTCGCCCGGCGTGCCCTGGGTTCGCGACATTCATCAGCCGCTCTCTCTGGCGCTGAAATCGGGAAATTTTGGCGACGAAGATTTCTTCCGCCGCGCGCAAACGGAGTTCACTTATGACTGACACTTTTTCTTTAGCGGAGCAGCAGGCGCGTGACGAGATGGTGCGTCTTGGCGCCTCGTTCTTTCAGCGCGGCTATGCCACCGGCTCGGCGGGCAACCTCTCGATGCTGCTGGAGGATGGCAATCTGCTGGCGACACCCACTGGATCCTGCCTTGGTGAATTAAAGAGTGACCGGCTGTCGAAAGTGACGCCTGAGGGTGAATGGCTCTCCGGCGATAAACCCTCCAAAGAGATAGCGTTTCACCGCGCGCTCTACCTGAATAATCCTGAGTGCAGGGCGGTGGTGCATCTGCATAGTCACTACCTGACAGCACTCTCCTGTTTACAGGGGCTGGACCCGGACAACTGCATTCGCCCGTTTACCCCCTATGTGGTGATGCGGGTCGGTGACGTGCCGGTCGTGCCGTATTACAAGCCGGGTGATGGACGACTGGCTGAGGATCTGGCGGCGCTGGCCCCGCGCTACCGCGCTTTCCTGCTGGCGAATCACGGTCCGGTGGTGGTGGGCAAGTCATTACAGGAAGCGGCAGATAACACCGAAGAGCTGGAAGAGACCGCCCGATTGATCTTTACCCTGGGCGACCGCCCGATTCGTTATCTCGATGATGCCGAAGTGGCGGAATTAAGGAGCCGATAATGCCGAAGTTTGCTGCTAACCTCTCGACACAGTTCACAGAATTTCCGTTTGCTGAACGCTTCGCTGCAGCGGCTGAAGCCGGTTTCACGGCGGTCGAATTTCTGTTTCCTTATGACTATCCCGCTGCGCAGATAAAACAGTGGCTCGATGATAACCAGCTGCAACTGGTGCTGTTCAATACTGCCCCGGGCAACGTTGCGGCGGGCGAGTGGGGCGTCTCCGCCATCCCCGGACGGGAAGCAGAAGCAAAGGCGGATATCGATCGCGCCCTGAGCTATGCGCTTGCACTGAACTGTCCGCAGGTTCACATCATGGCTGCGACGGTGCCACCCGGTGCCGACCGCCAGCGCTATGTTGAGACCTTTATCAGCAACATGCGTTATGCGGCTGAGTGCTTTGCACCGCACGGCATCATCCTGCTGATTGAAGCGCTCAACCCGATAACGAAACCCAACTATCTCTATGCCAGTCAGTATCAGACACTGGAGATGGTCGGGCAGATCGACCGGCCCAATGTCTTCACTCAGCTCGACCTGTTCCATGCGCAGCGGGTGGACGGCAACCTCAGCCATCTGATTCGCCACTATGCCGGACGCTATCGCCACGTACAGATTGCGTCGGCACCGGATCGCCACGAGCCGGATGAGGGTGAAGTTAATTATCCCTGGCTCTTCTCACTGCTGGATGAGGTTGGCTATTCCGGTTGGGTGGGCTGCGAGTATATCCCGCGCGGCAACACGACCGAGGGCCTTGGCTGGTTTGCGCCCTGGAAGATAAAAGCCTGATTTAACGCGCTGTAAAAACCGGTGTTTCGGCACCGGTAGGAGGCGGCTTGCCTTTTTCTTGCCCTGCACCTGCTATTTCTCTACGCCGATAACCCAAAAAATATAACAATTTCTGAGGTTTACTATGTCCACCGCACTGCTGTTAGCCATAGCGACCGCCAGCATCGTGATTCTGCTGCTGCTGGTCATCAAAGCCAAAGTTCATCCGTTTGTCGCCCTGTTAATTGTCAGCCTGCTGGTGGCTATCGCAACCGGCATTCCGGCTGAAAAAATCATGGAAACGATTATCACCGGGATGGGCGGGCTGCTCGGTCACATCACCATCATCATCGTGCTGGGTGCCATGCTCGGCGCAATAATTGAAGCCTCGGGTGGGGCTGAATCGCTGGCGCAACGCTTCAGTAAAACGCTGGGGCTGAAGCGAACCGTTGCGGCATTGACCATGGCGGCCTTTATTCTGGGTATTCCGGTGTTTTTCGAAGTGGGCTTTATCATCGTCATCCCGCTGATTTATGGCTTCACCAAAGTGGCGCGTGTCTCACCGCTTAAGTTTGGCCTGCCAATGGCGGGCGTAATGCTGACGGTGCATGTGGCGCTGCCGACCCATCCGGGCGCAGCGGCTGCGGCCGGGATCCTGCACACCGACATGGGATGGCTGATGATACTGGGTATCGCGATTTCAGTGCCGGTCGGGATCATCGGTTACTACGTGGCGAAGGTCATGAACCGTCGCCATTATCATCTGTCGGTCGACGTGCTGGAACAGTTGCAGATGGCGAAACCTGAGGGACAGGAAAAGAAAAATGAGCCAGCACCGCCCGGCGCACTGACCATCAGCGGTCTGATTGTGGTGCCGATTGTGTTGATTGTACTGGGAACGCTATCCCATACGCTGCTGGCTGAGGGGAGTCTGCTGCGTAACGTCATGACCGTGATCGGTACGCCACCGATTGCTCTGCTGATTGCGTTAGGTCTGGCAGCCTGGCTGCTGGGCGTACGGCGTGGCTGGAGCAAAGATAAGCTGGAAGATCTGACTGGCCGGGCCATTCCCACCTCCGCCAGCGTGATTCTGGTGGCCGGTGCGGGTGGAGCATTCGGCAAAGTGCTGGTGGAGTCGGGCGTGGGTAAAGCGCTGGCGGTCACACTTGAAACGCTGCACCTGCCGCTGGTGCCGGCTGCGTTTATCCTGTCGCTGGCGCTACGCGCGTCACAGGGTTCAGCCACAGTAGCCATCCTGACCACCAGCGGTTTGCTGACGCAGGCGGTAACCGGCGTGACGGATATGCAACGGGTTCTGGTCACGCTGGCGGCCTGTTTCGGCGGCCTGGGACTGTCGCATGTCAATGATGCGGGTTTCTGGGTGGTGACCCGTTATCTTGGATTATCCGTCGCCGATGGTTTACGCACCTGGACGGTGCTGACGACAATAATGGGATTAAGCGGTTTTGCGCTGACCTGGCTGGCGTGGGCCGTGCTCTGATTAATTGACATCAGACAATCTGACCCGGCAGGGGATGCCAGGTCAGATTGCTTTCGTGATTCAGGAAACCAGCTCCTGCGCATACAGATAAAGCGCTTTCAGCTGCCCCACCTTTTCTGCATCTGCTTCATGCAGATTGGCCAGTCCCTCCAGCTCCTGCATAAACGCCTGCACCCGCTCAGCGTTCAGCACTTCACGGCGATGCTGCAACCAGCGTTGCTGCTCGGCATCATCCAGCGTGCCGGGGAAGTTACGTGCCCGGTAACGGAACAGCAGTTTCGCCACGCGCTCACTTTCAAAGCTCAGATCCAGCGCAGGCAGATTCGCCGGCGCGGTCTGGCGGATAATATTCATCCCCGCGCGGTCGGCATCACTGAAGAAGCCATCATAGAGTTGCGTGTCCACGTCGTCTGACGGCGTAAATGGCTCCGCTTCGGCAAACAGCGTGACCAGTTTTTCCCGTACATCCGGCTGCTGACGCAGCAGCGCCAGATTCGCCAGACAGTGCTGACGATCAATGCCCAGCCGGGCCGCATCTTCCGGGCGCAGCGTACTGGCAGGGGCCAGCACCGGACACTTATTGATATGCACCAGTTTAACCGGCACAGGGGGCAGATCGCCGAGATCGTTTTTCGGCGTATAAAGACGCTCACGCAGCGTGTCGGCATCCAGTTGCAGCAGCGGCGACATGTCGCCCGCCAGATCCACCACGATCAGCGCATTTCGATTATCGGGATGCCAGGCCAGCGGCACAATCCAGCTGGTGTTACCGCGTGCGGCACCGAACATGCCTGAGACATGAACCAGCGGCTTCATCTGCGGGATGTCGATCAGGTTCATCAGCTTGTTTTTGTTACGGTGGGTAAACAAAAACTCAAACAGTTTGGGCTGCTTCTCTTTGACCAGTTTCGCCATCGCCAGCGTGGCGTACACATCGGACATCGCATCATGCGCATTTTCATGGGATACGCCGTTCGCTTTGGTCAGATGCTCCAGCCGGAAGCTGGGAAAGCCTTCTTCATTTTCCGGCCAGTTGATCCCTTCGGGACGTAACGCATAACAGGCGCGCATCACGTCCAGCAGGTCCCAGCGTGAGTTGCCGTTTTGCCAGGCCCAGCCATAGGGATCGTAAAAGTTGCGATAGAAGATATTACGCGTCACTTCATCATCGAAACGCACATTGTTGTAGCCCACCACACAGGTTTGCTCCGTGGTGAACAGCCCGTGGATGCGTTCAGCGAACGCTGCTTCGATCACGCCCCGACTCATCGCTATCTGTGGGGTAATGCCGGTAATCATCACGGCTTCAGGCTGGGGCAGATAGTCATCAGGGGGGCGGCAGTAAAACACTTCAGGCTCGCCAACCGGATTAAACTCACTGTCGGTGCGCAGGCCGGCAAACTGGGCTGGCCGGTCACGAGACGGGCTGGTGCCGAAGGTCTCATAATCGTGGAAGAGGAAAGTGGGCTGTACGCGGTCGTTATTCAAATTTCATATCCGTTCATTGCGTTCACTGACTTTATGAACAGAAAGCGAGTCACCGGCTTTCTGTTCGCTCTGAATCTCTCTGCGCGCAGCAGGGTGCGTTATGATCGTTCTGTCTGATGTGCGCTGACCGGGGTTCAGCCATACAGTGTCATTATAGCGGCCCATGGCTGCGCCTGACGCCATCCCTGTATGGTAAACCATATTCCGGCACGCCTGAAGTTAAGGGTTTAGCCAGCCTGACATCTGTTTTTGCCGCCAGGCAGCAACAATCGCCGCTTCAGACGCATAAACCCCTATTGCTGAAGACTGGGGCCATTCGGAAACCGGAAGCCGTTTCGCATTTTTTCAATGCCTGGGCTGACTACGCCCAGGCTATTTCACACGACTACACCTGCATCTTCTCTTTCCTGACGCCAGCTGACTGCCGTAAGCTGACAAACCAAACGCATCTGACACCAGCCCGGTTCATACTTTTTTTCAATTTATTCAAACCTTCACAACGCTTTTGCCGTAAAACGTGCGGCTGTTTCCGTTTCGTTTTAGAAATTTTCTCTCCCGTGCAATTAAGGATGAAGTGTTGAAAAGGCGTCTGCTGTTCACCGTTACCGTTACTGTTTTCTGGGCCTCGCTGGCACAGGCTGATGCGATCCCCTTTCCTGTGACGCCTCCGGCGATTGATGCCGCTTCCTGGGTGCTGATGGATGCCACCACCGGACAGGTCCTGACAGCGGGCAATCCCGATGAACGACGCAACCCCGCCAGTCTGACCAAGCTGATGACCGGTTACGTGGTCGATCGCGCCATCGACCAGAAAAAAATCAGTCGCGATGACATGGTCACGGTCGGAAAAGATGCCTGGGGGGCGGGTAATCCGGTGTTCAAAGGCTCCTCGCTGATGTTTCTGAAGCCTGGCGATAAGCTGAGCGTCCGCGATCTCAGCCGTGGTGTGATCATCGATTCCGGTAACGACGCCTGCGTTGCGCTGGCTGATTACGTGGCGGGTAGCGAAGCGAACTTCGTCGGCATGATGAATCACTACGTTGAGAAACTCGGTCTTCAGAACACCCATTTTGAAACCGTACATGGTCTGGATGCGCCGGGCCAGTTCTCCAGCGCGCTGGATATGGCGAAGCTGTCACGCGCCATTATTGATGGTGAGCCTGACTTTTATGCCATGTACAGTGAGAAGACACTGACCTGGAACGGCATCACCCAGAACAACCGTAATGGGCTGCTGTGGGACAATAATCTGCACGTGGATGGCCTGAAAACGGGTCACACTGAGACCGCAGGCTTTAACATTATCGCCTCGAATGTAGTGGGCAGGCATCGCCTGATCGCCGTCGTTATGGGCGGTAAAAGCGCGAAAGGCCGGGAAGAGCAGGCGCGTAAACTGCTGGTCTGGGGCCAGAACACCTTTGATACCGTTCAGCTGTTCCATGCCGGTAAGAAGATTGGCACCGAAAACGTCTGGTATGGCAATCCTCATCAGGTTGATGTCGGCACCGCAGACGATATTTATCTGTCGCTGCCGCGCAGTGAAGTGCAGAACGTGAAGGCGAAGTACGTTATCGATCGCAAGGATCTGGAAGCGCCGTTGAAAGCCAACGAAGTGATCGGTGAAATTCAGGTGATGGATAAAGATCAGCAGATTGCGCACTATCCGCTGGTGGCGCTGAGTGCGGTTGAACCTGCAGGTGTTATTACCCGCCTGACGGATTATCTCAGGCAGAAGTTCTGATTATCTGATTTGCAGCACTAAAACGGGTAGCCTGTGGGCTGCCCGTTTTCACATGGATTCGCCATGCAGGTGACTGAGTGCCGATAAAAGTTACAAAGCCGTAGCCAGTTGTTCTTAACTTGCGGGCGGTTATGTGAGAGGGATGTTGATAATTGTAAGCGAACGTCAAAACTGTTTGAAATATCCCGCCTGCACTAAGCCTGAGCCTCGTTCAGGGTTAAGATAGCCGCAATATGTTACCGCAACCGGAAAGTCACTTTGCGTCCTGATAAGCCTATATCAAAACTGGAGTTCTGGTTTTATCGCCATTACCGCTCCGTTCACGGCGTGCGCATCGCCATCGCCTTTATACTCTGCTTTATTTTTGTCCGGGCGACCCATATCCCTGAAGGCACCTGGCCACTGATTACGCTGGTGGTAGTGATGGGGCCGATTTCCACCTGGGGAAATGTCTTTCCACGCGCGCTGCAACGCATCAGCGGCACGGTGGCGGGGTCCATTTCGGGTCTGATTGCCCTGAAGCTGGAGCTGATCTCAATGCCGATGATGCTGGCCTGGTGCGGCATCATCATGGTGATCAGCGGCTACCTGACGCTGGGCAAACACCCCTATATGGCACTCTTGATCGGGATTACGCTGAGCGTGGTCGTGGGGGCGCCAACCGGCGATTTCACAATGGCACTGTGGCGCGGCGGGGATGTGATACTGGGATCGCTGATGGCGCTACTGTTTACCGCAATCTGGGCGCAGCGGGCCTATATCCACTGGCGTATTCAGCTCTCTGACGCGCTGGCAGAAATGGCGAAGATTTATCACGCCGGTTTTTCGCCCAACCTGGTTGAAAAGCCGCGTCTCAACAAGCCGCTGGGTAAATTGCTGACCAGCGTGATCAAAATGCGGGCGCTGCTGGAGCCGTCAAGCAAAGAGACCCGCATCCCGAAGTCGGTGCTTGAAGCCATCCAGACCATAAACCGTAATATGGTTAACACCATTGAGATGCAGATTAATGCCTGGTGGGCATCACGCGAGAGTCATCTGATTATGCTTAACGCACCTGCGTTACGCCGCACCCAGCAGATGACCGAAAACACACTGCGGGCGCTGTCAGTGATGGCGATAGAGGGGGAAACGGAAGAGGTGATCGCCAACAGCCATGAACTGAACGAAATCAGCGGCGAACTGCGGCGGCTGATCGCCGAGGCGGGCAGCGACGGCCTCGAAGAAACGCCGATCTACGGCTACGTCTGGCTGACGCTGGAACTGGCGAAACAGCTGGAACGTATGACCGATCTGATGCGGATGGCGCTGCGCAAATAATCACCTCAGACAATGACTTAATGTGAAACCGGGTTTCTTTGCGCTAAGATAAGAGCCAGTCTGAATTTAGCTGTGAAAATTGCTTACCTGGCGGGCTAGCCGCTAAGCTGATCGTTTTGACTCTCTCCCTGCGTCAGCAGGCTCAAAGAAAGGTGCCATCATGGAAAATGCCAAGCAGTCATTTCAGGACGTACTGGAGTTCGTGCGTATGTTCCGCCGCAAAAATAAACTGCAGCGTGAAATTGTCGACAATGAGAAGAAAATCCGCGACAACCAGAAGCGCGTACTGCTGCTCGACAACCTGAGCGAATATATCAAACCGGGCATGAGCGTTGAGGCTATTCAGGAAATCATCGCCAGCATGCGTGTGGATTATGAAGATCGCGTGGATGAGTACATCATCAAAAACGCTGACCTGTCTAAAGAGCGTCGCGAGTTGTCTAAAAAGATCAAGGCGATGGGCGGCGAACACCCGAAAGCCTGATTGTGAGGCGCTTGCGCGCCTGACGTCCGCTGCGAACCCGTATCCACGCTGGTGGAGCGGGTTTTTTATTGCCCGCATAACCGCAGATTTATTTGCCTGCCAGCCTGCGCGCAATCCCCTGTAACTGCTGTGACAGCGCCACTAAATCGACCTGCTTATCAGCGGGCGGGGCGGTGGTCTCGCGGATCACCAGCGTGGTTTCCAGCGCGATATCTGACGCCTCCTCACTCTGAAGCCGGGCCAGCATCCGCTCGACACTTTGCGCGCCAAGAAAGTGCAAATCCTGCCGTACTGTCGTCAGCGGCGGCTGATACCACGCACTCTCGGCGGTATCGTCATAACCAATGACTGAGATATCGCCCGGTATCGCCACGCCATGCTGATGCAATGCCCGCATAGCACCCAGCGCCATCTGATCGTTCGCGACCAGCAGCGCCTGCGGCAGGTCGTCGGGCAGCGTTGCCAGCAGCGCCTGATAGCCTGACTGCGCGCTCCAGTCACCGCGCAGGGAACAGTGGGGCGTTAACTGATGATCGGCCAGCACCTGACGCCATGCGTTTTCACGCTGACGGGCTGAAACAGAGCGCAGCGGTCCGTTTAACAGACCAATCTCACGATGGCCCAGCGCGACCAGATGCTCAACAGCAGCACGCGCACCAGATTCATTCGGGTACTGACACTGCGCGACCGCCGCCTGAGGGTCGACATCCAGAAACAGCACCGGCTTGCTGCCACACAGTAACTGGATCTGCTGAGCCTCATCCGCCTCCAGCGGCAGGTTAATCAGCAACCCGTCGACCCGCTGTGCCAGCAATTCATTCACCGTGGCGGCCGCATCGTTACCGCTGTCCATGGCGATCACCAGATGATAGCCCGCTTCGGCGGCCCGTTGCTGAATCGCCGAGGCGATCTGCGCAGGTGCCATCAGGGCCAGATCGCTGGTGGCGAGACCTAACGTGCGCGTGGCTTTACCTGCCAGCTGCTGCGCCACCCGATTGGGCACATAATTGAGCTGCTGCATTGCCGCCTCAACCCTTTCCCGCGTACCGGCAGACACCTGTTCAGAACGATTTAAAACACGTGAAACGGTTTGATATGAGACGCCGGCCAGTTGAGCGACATCATCGAGGGTCACGGAGCGGGAAGTCATGGAACTCTCCAAAAGATGAAGCGACGAGTGTAGCAAATTTTCCTGCTGCGCTGCTGCTGTCGGGGACACTTTTACCGCCACGTGGTCGGGGCCATTACAGCACCCGATCAGCGCAGGCTGCCGTTATTTAACGCTGTTGCAGATAAACCTGCAGATTCACATCCACCGCATTAAGCAGGGGGGTGGCAAGGCCATTTCTTTTCGCCCGCAGCAACAAATCGCCTATCACCTGATCGGCTTCGATATCAAAACCCTGGGTGAGATCGCGGTACATGGAGGAGGTCATTGGTGTGGAAGGGTTATTTAACAGCTCATAAATACGGGCGGTAACCGCCGGACGTGGCTGATAACCTTCGGCAGTGATGACAGACAGAATCTCCGCGAAAATCCCCTGCAACAGCGCTTCGCCACCGCGCGAGGTGAGGATCTGCTGCGTGTTGCCGCGCGCCAGGCAGCAGACTGCGCCGAGCGTGCTCAGCAGCAGCCACTTTTCCCACAGCTCATCCATGATGTTTTCACTGAACAGGGTATCCACCTGGCTGACGCGCAGCGCCGCATCAACCCGCTGCAGCCGCGCATCGTTGTTGCCATCCAGCGCGCCGTATAAGAGCTGATGCAGCGGCGTCATCTGGACCACTTCGCCCTTGTCGCCCAGCGTGGCGTTGATTTTGCACAGTCCGCCTATCACCTTATCGTCACCGAAACGCTGTTGCAGCGTCGCGATGTGCCGGATGCCGTTGAGAATCGGCATGATCAGCGTGTCCGGGCCGACTGCTGGTGCAATGTCATCCATCAGCGGATCAAGCGCAAAGCTCTTTACCGTCACGATGATCAGATCATAGTGTCCCGTCAGCGTGCTCGCCTGGGCCAGCTGTGGCTGTAACGTTTCCGTGCCCGCTGGCGTCTGCAACACCAGACCATTGGCCTGAAGCTGCTGATAACGCCGTGCGCGTACCAGAAAGGTCACATCCTGGCCCGCCTGAGCCAGTCGGGCACCAAAATATCCACCGGTCGCGCCGGCACCTGCCATCAGAATGCGCATCTCACTTTCCCTCTGCTGAAAACCTCTACCTTAAAACGCCGTGACCAGGCTTACCAGCCTTAGCAGGGCATTGATGATGTTAAGAAATAAGATTTCCCGTTCAGGTGAGCGAAATAGCGCCGGGCATTACAGACGGGTGACGCCCAGCGTAGCGGCCTGCTGCTCCCACGCCAGCACGCCCTGATAATCGTCCCGCAGTACCGGGCTGAATCCACCGATCAGGTTATCGTCGCAGACGTCACGCCAGGCAGGATCGCTCACCAGCTGACGCAGCGCCGTGCGTAACGTCGCAAGCCAGGCCACTGACGTCGAAACTGCCGTAATCAGCGGTAATCCGGGTGCGGCTGGCGTCTCACCGATGATATGCAGGCCGCGCAGTTCATCCGGCGCATAGCGCGCCAGCAGCGCCCAGCTGACGCAGTCGATAGCCGCGATATCCGCCTGTGAATCACGCAGTGCCGCCAGCGACTGACGATGCCCGCCGCTCAGCAACAGTTGTGAAAACGCCACGCCCTGAAGCGCGGCCATCAGACGCAGCGCGTTATAGCCAGAGTGCGAGTCCATGCTGTTAGCCACGGCCCGCTGTCCGTCAAAATCGGCCAGTGTCGCCTGTTTATCCCGCGCCACCAGCCAGCTGCGATAGTCACGACCGATGCAGCCGGGTGCGTGATAGTGAAATGCGCCGACCAGCTGCACTTCAGGCAACTGACTGACCAGCGGATAGCCGCAGGTCTGGCTCAGCAACAACCGGTCATCCTGCCAGTGTGTCAGCAGATCGTCAGGCCAGACTGGCTTCGCGGCGATGCCGTGTTGCGCCAGCAGGGTAACCATGGCCTGCATCAGAGCCTGCGTAGCAGGTGGATGAATCGCATACATTGGCAACGCGAGCAAATTAGTCATGCGTTTTCTCCGCTGTGTTTCCCGGAAAGTCGTGATGCAGTGAAGGGTAGTTCAGATTCAGCAGCCACTGGCGCCCCGGCAATATGTGGGCGCGCCAGTGCCTGACAGCGGAAACCCAGAGAGTGACAGTAAAGTTGGTCAAAAACAGCGTGGATAAGCTGCAGGCTATGTCGAAAATCCTGAACATAGCGCTGAAAGATATTGACTATCAGTGGCCGCGCGGAGGGCGTAACCTTTCCCTATCAAAAATCGCCTTATGTCCACGGGCGTTTATCGCCTGTCAGGAGAATTAAAGATGAAAAATATTGGCTTCTTATCCTTTGGTCACTGGACGCCTTCGTCTCAGTCTGCCACCCGCACAGCGCAGGATGTATTACTGCAATCGATCGACTTAGCGGTCGCCGCCGAAGAGCTGGGCGCTGATGGCGCTTACTTCCGCGTCCACCATTTTGCCCGCCAGCTCAGCTCACCATTTCCGCTGCTGGCTGCCGTTGCAGCGCGTACCAAAAAGATTGAGATCGGTACAGGCGTTATCGACATGCGCTACGAAAACCCGCTCTACATGGTGGAAGATGCCAGCGCGGCAGATCTGATCTCCAACGGTCGTCTGCAACTGGGACTGAGCCGGGGTTCACCTGAACAGGTGATCGATGGCTGGCGTTACTTTGGCTTTGAACCGAAAGCGGGTGAAAGCGATGCGGATATGGGCCGTCGTCACACCGAAGAGTTTCTGGAAGTACTGCGTGGCGAAGGTTTTGCGAAGCCGAATCCACAGCCGATGTTTCCGAATCCACCGGGACTGCTGCGCCCTGAGCCGCTCTCTGAAGGTCTGCGTGACCGTATCTGGTGGGGCTCCGGCTCTAACGCCACCGCTGAATGGGCAGCAAAAATGGGCATGAACCTGCAAAGTTCAACCCTGAAAGATGATGAAACCGGCGAGCCTTTCCACATCCAGCAGGCGAAACAGATTCGCGCCTACCGTGAGGCCTGGAAAGCCGCAGGGCATCAGCATGCGCCACGCGTCTCCGTCAGTCGCAGCATCTTTGCGCTGGTGAATGACATGGACCGCGCGTACTTTGGCCGCAGCGGTAACGACCAGGATTCCGTCGGTTTCCTCGACGAGAAAACCCGCGCCATCTTTGGTCGCAGCTATGCCGCAGAGCCAGAGGCGTTAATTAAGCAACTGGCGCAGGATGAGGCCATTGCCGAAGCGGACACGCTGCTGCTCACCGTGCCTAACCAGCTTGGTGTCGCCTACAACGCCCATGTGATTGAGGCGATTCTGAAGTATGTCGCCCCGGAGCTCGGCTGGCGTTAACCGATGACACAGCGCCCTTAAACGGGCGCTGTAGCATTGACAGCATCCCGCCACGTCGTTAAGCCGTGGCCGTTTCATCTCTGTGGCTTTCACGCGTTCTTCTGCACTGCCTTCTCTGATCAGATCTGATTACTCCGTTCCTTACCGCCGTCAGGCGAACCCGTTCGGCTCTCCCGCATGTCCGCATTAGTGCCACCTGATTCAGCATGCAGCTGGTTTGCCTGCGGCGTCACATTCTGCCCACTGGAGAGCGACAAGCTGATTGTGCATCCGGCGCCGTGGGAATAATCTGATGGCGGTCTGTGCCGCTTCGCTGTGGATTACGCAGGGAATTGCCGGTTAGGCCATCGCTGGAAGCTGTTAAAATATTTTTATTCAAAGGCATAAGCTATCGAACATATAGGAGCAGACAGGTGTGCGATCCTGAAAATCCTCTATAGAGTAGCGATGAAAATACACAAAGAGGTGTGACCATGAGCAATTCCATTGATGAAGATGCAAAAGATGCAAAGCCTATTGTCGAAGCCGATCGCGAAGCGCCTGAAAGCAAATGCCCTTTTCATGCGGGCAAGCCAGCGCAGCCAAATCAGGCGCCGGGTGGCGGAACAACTAACCGCGACTGGTGGCCTAATCAACTTCGGGTTGACCTGCTGAACCAGCACTCATCCCGTTCGAACCCGCTTGATGAATCCTTCGATTACCGTAAAGAATTCGCCAAATTAGATTACTCTGCACTGAAAGCTGACATCAAAGGGTTGCTCACCGAATCACAAGCCTGGTGGCCCGCTGACTGGGGCAGCTATATCGGCTTGTTCATCCGCATGGCCTGGCACAGTGCCGGAACCTATCGCTCCGTGGACGGACGCGGTGGTTCGGGCCGTGGTCAGCAACGTTTCGCCCCCTTAAACTCCTGGCCAGACAACGTCAGTCTGGATAAAGCGCGCCGCTTACTGTGGCCGATTAAACAGAAATATGGTCAGAAGATCTCCTGGGCCGACCTCTACATTCTGGCGGGGAACGTTGCGCTGGAAAACTCAGGCTTCCGCACCTTCGGCTTTGGTGCCGGACGTGATGATGTCTGGGAACCGGACATGGATGTGAACTGGGGCGAAGAAGCGGCCTGGCTGGAGCACCGTCATCCGGAATCCCTGGCACAGTCGCCACTGGGTGCCACTGAAATGGGCCTGATCTACGTGAACCCGGAAGGTCCGGAACACAGCGGCGATCCGGCTTCTGCGGCCCCGGCTATTCGCGCCACCTTTGGCAACATGGGCATGAACGACGAAGAGATCGTGGCATTAATCGCGGGTGGCCATACCCTGGGTAAAACCCACGGTGCCGCACCAGCCAGCCACGTCGGCGTCGATCCTGAAACCGCACCGATTGAAGCGCAGGGCCTGGGCTGGGTCAACAACCACGGCACAGGCGTTGGCGCGGATGCCATTACCTCCGGCCTGGAAGTGATCTGGTCGCAGACACCGACCCAGTGGAGCAACTACTTCTTCGAGAACCTGTTCAAATATGAGTGGGTCCAGACACGCAGCCCGGCGGGTGCCATCCAGTTCGTGGCAGCTGATGCACCGGACATTATCCCGGATGCGTTTGATTCCACTAAGAAACACAAACCGACCATGCTGGTAACCGATCTGACGCTGCGTTTCGACCCGGAGTTTGAAAAAATTTCGCGTCGATTCCACAACGATCCTCAGGCGTTCAACGAAGCCTTTGCCCGTGCCTGGTTTAAGCTGACTCACCGTGATATGGGGCCAAAAGCGCGTTACATTGGTCCTGAAGTGCCGCAGGAAGATCTGATCTGGCAGGATCCGCTGCCTGCACCGGTTTATCATCCAACGGTGGCAGATATCGCCCAGCTGAAAGAGAAGATTGCAGCATCCGGCCTCAGCGTCAGTGAGCTGGTTTCCGTTGCCTGGGCGTCGGCATCGACCTTCCGTGGCGGCGACAAACGGGGTGGAGCCAACGGTGCCCGACTGGCGTTGCTGCCGCAGCGTGAGTGGGACGTTAATGCCGTTGCAGCACGCGTACTGCCAGCGCTGGAAGCCATTCAACGCGAAGCCCACAAGGCTTCACTGGCGGATGTCATTGTGCTGGCGGGTGTGGTCGGTGTTGAGCAGGCGGCGAAAGCGGCTGGCATTTCAATCGACGTGCCATTCACGCCGGGCCGTGTCGATGCGCGTCAGGATCAGACCGACATTGAGTCGTTCGATCTGCTGAAACCGCGTGCGGATGGTTTCCGCAACTACGGCACCGGCTTCGGCAAAACCACCACCGAAAGCCTGCTGATCGACAAAGCGCAGCAGCTGACCCTGACCGTGCCGGAGTTAACGGTGCTGGTGGGCGGGCTGCGTGCGCTGGGTGCCAACTTTGATGGCAGCCAGCACGGTGTCTTCACGCACCATGTAGGTTCGCTGAACACGGACTTCTTCGTGAATCTGCTGGATATGCGCACCGAGTGGAAAGCCACCGATTCAACCAATGAGAAATTCATTGGGCGCGATCGCGTTAGCGGCGAAACCCGTTTCACTGCCACGCGTGCTGACCTGGTGTTTGGTTCCAATGCGGTGTTACGCGCCTCGGCGGAAGTCTACGCCAGCAGCGACGCCCGTGAAAAATTCGTCAAAGACTTTGTTACCGCCTGGACCAAAGTGATGAATCTGGATCGGTTCGACCTCTGATTGCTGTTGACGTGCTCAAATCTGAAACCCGCTGATGCCAGCGGGTTTTTTTTTTGGCTGATTAACGGTTCTGCGTCACGTTTAAATTTCGGTCACAGCCAGTAACGTCATTCTTCGGGCAATATAATCAAGCACGACTACCCGCTGTGATTCAGGCATATGGCTTTCGGTATAGGTGTCGATGATAAGCTGATGATGAGTCACCACCCCGGAAAGCCATTTTCGCGCCAGAGCCGGATTAATATCCATGCCCTGCGCAAGCAGAATAAAGTCAGCGCCCAGATATTCCCCATATTCTGAATTCATTCCCGGCGCGTTTCCTGCATCCTTTTCTTCCCGTTCAAGCAGGGGCAAAGCTAAACACTCACCAAATGCTGCAGGGTAGGGCACCACGCTGATAAAGTCATAAATCGGGGCCAGAAAGGGAGAATTCTTTTCAGGCAGGATGATCCCGATATTGCGCAGATGAAAATCATTGTTGCCCAGCACATACGCATAAACGATGCGCAAAAAGAGGTCTCGCTTACTCTTTAAACTATTGCTCACTCTGGCATTCAGAAATTTAGCGGCTTTCTCGTAACTGATAGTTTTATTATTATCAACCCTGCCATATTTATCGCCGAGATCCATCGCGCCATCCAGCTGTTCCTGATGTAATCTCGTTTTACCTGATTCTGTACGGTCATATCTTTTGATAACGAACGCCAGTTCATCTGGCCGATTTTCATCATGTCTGAATGCCATAAGCCCGAACGGGGGAACATCAAATTTCAGACGCTGCATAACACACATAGTGGCATGCTCGTTTTCTGCAAGATGTGGATATTCTTCCGGAGAGGGTTTCAGAATATAGGTGCCGTCATTGCTGACGACCACCAGCTCGCCTTTTTCCAGGCGAAGGGACAGCTTAGGCTGATAGCCTGAAATGCTCATCCCTTTCTGACGTTCGGGGAGTTCCTGAATAAACTGACTGCGCGTGAAAGGCAGCTTAAGAGCCACGTTAAGGCTGCCCAGCAGATGCCGGATGCCTTTTGAAGAGTAGCCGGTTTTCAACTCCGATTCTTTAAGCAGGTTCAACGTGATCAGGCAGCGCTGTGTATTCATGATGTTATCTCTTTGAAGACGACGGCCCCAAGCATATCGTTACCATTTTTCATCAGTAAACCGAAGAAATCGTTATC
Source organism: Candidatus Pantoea rara (assembly GCF_051136265.1). Lineage (NCBI taxonomy): Bacteria > Pseudomonadati > Pseudomonadota > Gammaproteobacteria > Enterobacterales > Erwiniaceae > Pantoea > Candidatus Pantoea rara. The sequence continues at coordinate 1,532,345 of NZ_CP194942.1, forward strand.
ATCAATTTTTTGAATTTCAGAATAGCGTTTTCGCAGCCAACCCTCCGGCGCTAAACCTTTAAAGAAGGGATGTAGCTCTTCACTTAAATAGGGCTCTGACCTTACCGGCATGCTGAGGGATATCGCACAGCCGGTATAGGCTGGCAGGTAGCAGAAAGTATAACCATTTTGTTCTTCACTCAACGTACCTGCCAGTTTGTTGTAAAGCCATACTTCTATTTTTCGAGCCATACTTTTATACCCATTTCTTTAAGCAAAGCATGAAGATTGATTGCTTTTGCAGAAGATGGCTTAGCGATCAGTCGTTTAAATGTTGAGAGTGATACACCGATCTGAATCGCCATCTCTTCATAGGTGATGTTTTGTCGTTTGAGTTCACTGCTCAGTAGTTCTGGCAGTGTCTGAAAAGTCAGAGCACTCAAAACAGATCGGGTGTCCGGTTCGACCGTTTTTATCGCCCCTCTTGCGGCCTCCTCACTGAACGCTAACCCAGCCAGTATCTCTCTCCGCTCTGACTCAGAAAGGCTTATCAGCGAAGATTTAATTTCATTAAGGTTCATTTTTGACCTTTTCTGTGTTTTCAGCATGATTTTGATACGGGATAATCCGACTATAGAGCGGAATGGGTCATTTTTGAACCGTTGGCTTATCTGATTCTAAAAATGTACAGCTGCAGGATAAATTGCGCTAATAAAAGGTCATTTATGACCTTTTAAGCGATTATTGGTTCTTTTGATTAAAGGAGTAAGAGGCTAAGTGTCAGAAATGACCCTTTCAGTCATGGCTGAATTGAACAGTTGAAGAGCAGTTAATAACGAAAGGACCGTTAATTTTAGGGATAAAAGTCTTCACAAGACACAGGCTTTTTATCAGGAGAAGAAAAAGCAAAAAGCCCGCTTAGTTTCCTAAGCAGGCTTTTTTAATTTGGCTCCTCTGACTGGACTCGAACCAGTGACATACGGATTAACAGTCCGCCGTTCTACCGACTGAACTACAGAGGAATCGTTTGAACGGGGCGCATAGTAACGGCCACGCCGGGCCATGTCAAAGCTCTTTTTCATAAATTAGCGTGACTGCTGAAATAGTCGCCACAATGGTGTGTTAAGCCTCGAAAGCACGGCTCGCAGGACGTGTGGGAGCGGCAATAAACGTCAGCCAAAACTGAGGTGTTTATGAGGTGTTCTGGTGAGCCATAGCCCTTGTCAGACGGCAGTGCGCGTGATTTAACCGGATAGTTTTTTATGGCCGTCACAAAGTCCCGATTCTGGCTTTGTCAGCAACCAGAACGAAACGTAGATTTCATTTCAACCCTGAACAGAATCTCTGGAGTTGAAATGAACAAAGTCAGAATCGGCATGATCGGCAGCGGTTATATCGGGCGCTGCCACGCGATTGCTTATGCCCAGGCGCCCACCGTGTTTGCGCTGAAAGGCGAAATCGTAAGGGAGATGCTGGCTGAAGTGAATCCTGAACTGGCGGCCCGTCAGGCGGCGACCTTTGGTTTTGCGCGTTCCACCGGCGACTGGCACGCGCTGGTGAGCGATCCGGCCATTGATGTGGTGGATATCTGCGCACCTAACTTCCTGCATAAAGAGATGGCGCTGGAGGCGATACGCCACGGCAAACACGTCTATTCAGAAAAGCCGCTGTCGCTGAGCGTGGCGGATGCGCAGGAGATGGTGGCGGCCGCCGAAGCGGCAGGGGTGAAAACCCTGGTCGGCTTCAACTATATGAAAAACCCTACCAGCCAACTGGCGAAAGAGATCATTGCAGGCGGCGAGATTGGTGATGTGGTGCATTTTTACGGCACCCATAACGAGGACTATCTCGCCAGACCGGAAACGCCGCTCGACTGGCACTGCCAGAAAGCGCTGGCCGGTCTTGGTGCATTGGGCGATTTGGCAGCGCACATCGTCAATATGGCGCACTACCTGGTGGGGGACATTGCAGAGGTCAGCGGCGATATGATGACGGTCATCACTTCACGGCCCGACCCGAAAGAGCCTTCGCGACAGTTACCTGTAGAGAACGAAGATCAGGCCAGCGCGCTGCTACGCTTCTCGAATGGCGCGCATGGCGTCATTGAAACCTCTCGCATCGCCTGTGGTGCAAAGATGGGGCTGACCTACGTCGTCACCGGCACCAAAGGTACGCTGCGCTACACCCAGGAGCGCATGGCGGAGCTGGCGCTTTATCAGCATGACGATCCCTCCGGACGGCAGGGGTTCAAAACAATCCTGACCGGACCGGCCCATCCGGACTACGCGAACTTCTGTGTTTCTGCCGGACACGGCATCGGGTTTAACGATCAGAAAACCGTAGAGATCCGTGACCTGATTAATGGCATCGCGGCAGGCGACCGCATGTGGCCCGATTTCGCAGAGGGATTACAGGTGCAGAAGGTGCTGGAAGCGATTGCCCACTCAGCAGAGCAGCGACGCTGGATTGAGGTGTAATGCAGAAGCAAAGGCAGAGACTATAGCTGCTCTCTTGATTAACACAGGCGGGCAGGGCGGGAACACGGGTTTCCCGCCCGGACCGAATCAGATCAGGCCGCTTTTTTCCCACCACAACTTGTCCAGCGCATAGAAGCGATCGCGCTGGCTCTCGGGCTGGTTGAGATCGCGCTTCCACGGTTTCGCCAGAATGTAGTGCAGGTTCTTGACCTCCTCATCCTGCCAGAGTCCACGGTGCTGGAAGGGCAGCGTTTTTAACGCATTGTAGATATAAGAGAGCGGTTTCCAGCGTTCCGCGAACACTTCATTCAGCAGATCCTGTTCAGAGAAAGGATAAGCGCTGAGATCATCAATCGCGGCAATACGCTTTTCCAGTGCGTCGAACGTGGCATTGTCAGGCTTCAGCACCAGAAAACCGCCGTTCAGATAATAGTCGACGCTCTCCGGAGCCTGCTCACCCCGTGCCTGCCAGGTGTAGTGACACTGCTCAGGCTGCCATTCTGGCGGATAAGAAGCAATCTGGTTGGGGTTACAGCGGCAGGCGTGACAGGCAGCCAGCGGGTTATCACCCAGATCCAGGATAAACAGCTCGTCCATGTTCTGCAGCACCAGCATATCGGCATCCAGAAACACCACGCGCTGATAATCGGTAAGCTGCCAGGCGCGCAGCTTGGTCCAGACTTCACCGAACTGCGCCGAGGCGTAATGCTGATCCAGATCGTCGCGCGGATAGAGGGGGTCGACCGGTTTAATCACACAGCCTTCATTCTGCAGAATCTGACAATCAGCGTCTGAAATCGCCGAGGTGGTCATCACCACCAGCGGCCACTGGCTCTGGCTCTCTTTCAGCGAACGGTGCAGCGCTTTCACGCCCACCAGATAATCGGGTTGTGTTAACAGCGTTACCCAGGCAAACATAGTTTTCCTCAATCAGTCAAAAAGTGGCGTGATGTAGTCGTTACCCAGTCGGCCCTTCGGGTCGAGCTGGCTGCGCAGGGCGCGGAAGGCATCCCACTGCGGATAGATTTCACGCCAGTTGTAGCGTTGTTCGTCGTAATACTTGCCCCAGTGCGGGCGTCCACCCTCTTCGGCCAGCAGTTTTTCCACTTCGGTCAGGAAGTGCAGTCCATCCTGTGACAGAGAACCATCGTCGGCGTAATAGACCACAAAGCCGAAAAAGCAGGTTGGCTGCCCGGCAGCCGGACTGAGCCAGGCCGACGAGGCGCCGGTGCAGCGCAGGATAATCGGATAGTGCATATGCGGACGGCTTTCGGCATACCATTGCTTGATGCGGCGAATGATGGCCGGGGTTTTTGCCAGCGGCACGCCGATTTCCACATTGATCTGCGGCACCGCAATGCCGCGACAGAAGAGCTGGTAAATGTCACCGGTAACATCGGTGAAGTCGCGAAAGCGGGTAACCGTACGAAATTGTTTTCCACCTTTGCCCTGGATCTGGGTGTCGCGGTGCATATGCGCCAGCGTCTGGTCGATGGTATCATTAAGACTTTCATCAACGTCGCCGTCATGTTCGACCACCTGGCGACCCTCTGCTTCATAGCGCTGACGCTCTTCGTCACTCGCCTCATGAGCGTTCCAGACGTGCATCAGATTATCGTCAACAAACCACCAGGCTTTGCTCAGCGGATAGTCGTTGTTCCAGCGCAGAAGATCGTCTTCCAGCGTATCGGCTGACACGGCATTTTTGTGGCAGGTGAAGATCTGAAACGGCTGGGTACGCAGGGTGACCGCGGTCACAATACCCAGTGCCCCCAGTGAAACCTGCGCCGCCGGGAAGTCAGCGTCGCCACGGACAAACTCGCGCACGCTGCCGTCGGCCAGCACCATTCTGATTGCCAGCGCTTCATCAGCAATCGAACTCTGCTGTAAACCCTGGCCGTGCGTGCCCGTCGCCATCGCGCCCGCCAGCGTCTGAATGGCAATCACGCCTGGCGATGAAGCCAGCATGCGGTTCATTTCGGTCAGGCTGCGATAAACCTGCTCAAGCGGGGTCGCGCCACCAAAGGTCACACTCTCTTCATCACTGGCGAGCTGGCCACTCAGAGCGCTGAGATCGAGCAGCACATCGTCATCCGCGACATGCAGCATCCGGCCTGGCGACAGCTTGCTGCCGATCACCCGTATCTGGCCGTGTGACTCCCGGATAAGTCTCTGTAATTCCGCTTCACTGGCAGGACGCTGAACCTGCTGTCGACGGCCGATCTGCGCGTTCTGCGCCCAGTTCCACAGCGCATCATCATCGGGTTTTATATGTGTCTGGCGAAGCGGATAGAGGCGTGCATCTCTGCTCACAACAGCATTCCTTATTATTGCATTTAAAAGACAAGTATCACTAAGCGTAGACTATGGAAAAGCGGAGCCCGGCTGGCGGGCATTTATTTGCGGATATAGCGTAACGTTGCGGTGACAGCCAGCTGACGATTGCGGCGGATACTCTCTTCTTCGCTGTTGTCAGGGCTGAACAGGGCATTGAAGGTGTAGCGGTTTGAGACGTGATGAACACAGATACTGCTGATCAGGCGATGGACATCGATGGTCTGCACATCAGCAGTGAATACACCCTGCTGCTGACCGCGTGCCAGAATGTCATCCAGCAGATCCAGCGCACTGCGGTTAAGCGCTTTAATCTGCGGCGACTGCGATATATAACGACCGCGCAGGAGGTTCTCACTGCAGACCAGCCGCATAAAATCGGGATGGGCAACGTGATAGTCAAAGCTGGCTTCCACCAGGCGCGTCATCGCCAGTTCCGGCGCCATCGCCGCCAGATTCAGGCCGGTTTCATGCTGACGAATCTGCTGATAAACCTGCTCCAGCACCTCGATGTAAAGCTGCTCTTTGCTGCCAAAGTGATAGACGACCATGCGTTTCGTGGTTTGCGCATGTTCCGCAATCTGCTCCAGTCTGGCGCCCTGCATGCCAAACTCAGCAAAGGCTTTCAGCGCCCCTGCAATAATGCGTTTCTTCAGCCCTTCGGGGTCATTTTTACGTTTTGTTAGTTCTGACATGGTACTCAATAAGGTGATTCTGACCGGGGAATGTTAGCACAGTGTTGGGAGGCTGCCCGCAACCGCGAGCGCAGCAAATGTGGCAACCTGGCACACGCCGGACGATTGCAGGTATAATCCCGGACAATATTTAACGGGTTCAGAGACGACAATGACAAAACTCACCTTGCAAGAGCAGATGCTGAAAGCGGGATTAGTATCCAGCAAAAAAATGGACAAGGTTCAGCGGACAGCAAAGAAATCCAGGGTTCAGGCGCGCGAAGCCAGAGCGGCGGTGGAAGATAACAAGAAAGCGCAGCTTGAGCGGGATAAGCAGCTGAACGAACAGCAGAAGCTGGCTGTGCTGTCGAAAGAGTACAAAGCGCAGGTCAGGCAGCTGATTGAAATGAACAAAATGGTCGTGGAGAGAGGCAACATCAGCTTCAATTTCACCGACAATAACCTGATTAAAAAGATCATGGTGGATAAGCCGACGCAGACTCAGTTAATCAATGGCCGTCTCGCGATTGCCCGCCTGGCGGCTGACGCGAAAGGTGAGCACCAGTACGCTATCATCCCGGCCAGCGTGGCGGATAAAATTGCCCAGCGTGATGCCAGCGCCATCGTATTAAACAGCGCGTTAAGCGAAGAAGCCCAGGACGAAGATGATCCTTATGCGGATTTCAAAGTGCCTGATGATTTGATGTGGTAATGACGCGTTAACGCATTCAAAACGGGCTGTCGGCAGAGAGATGCATTACCTCGCCGCTGACAGGATGAACAAACGTCAGCGCACTGGCGTGCAGCATCAGTCTCTCCGCCTGCTCAGCGCCAGGCATTAACAGCCCGCCGTAAAGATCACAGCCCAGAATCGGGTGCCCCAGCTGCTGACAGTGAATGCGCAGCTGGTGGGTGCGTCCGGTTTCTGGCGTCAGTTCAACCCGTGTAACCGGCAACGCCTCTCCCTTTTTTCCCTGATAATCACTGCGCTCAATGACCCTGTAGCGTGATCGCGCAGGTTTACCCTGGATCGCGCATATCACCATCCGGGGAAACTGCGCCGGATCTTTGGCTATCGCGGCATCAATCATCCCTTCGTCAGCGGCAAGGTGTCCGCACAGCAGTGCCTGATAGGTTTTGCTCACGCTGCGCTGGCTGAACTGCTGGCACAGAGCAGCGTTAATCGCCTTGTTGCGTGCGACGACCATCAGCCCGGAGGTGCCAAAATCGAGCCGATGAACCAGCGTGCAGCCGGGAAAAAGCGTCACCAGCCGATGATGCACTGAATCGAGGTTTTGTGGGTTTTTGCCGGACAGGCTCAGCAGCCCGCTGGGTTTGTTGATGACCAGCAGATGCGCGTCCTGAAAAAGAAGTGTGATTTCATCAAAGCAGGGTGGGGCGATAAACGTATCGATAATGGCAGACATCGGGTATCCGGCAGGTAAAGGGCACAGGATCATAACCGATTGCCCGGTTACTGACGACGCCGGGCCACGCGATCACTCTTCCGTAATGGTTTCGCCGCTTTGCGTGGAGAGCCACTGGCTGGCCTGATGCGTTGCGAATCCGCCATTGGCAGCAAATACCGAACATACCGTCGCGGCTAACAACGTGAGAAGAACAGAGAGTTTCATGGTGGCATCCAGGGTTGATAAGACCCGCCAGTCTGGCAGGAAGGACGGCAGAGACAAACAGAACAATCCGGAAAAAAACATTAAGTACATTTGATCAGTAACTTGCATGATTTTCAGTGATTAATTCGGGCAGTTCTCACTTTTACGACTACAGTCTCTGGTGAGGTTGTCATCAATTCGTACTAATGGAGGATTTTCTGTGTTATTTCAAAACAACGAGAAAGGCCACGTCATTATTGGCGAAGCGGCACTCAGCCTTGCCCTGGGTGAGAAAGAAATCAGTATCGCAACACTCTTTACTCAGCTGGGTTGTATGGCGAAATCCGAAAGCAACGCGAAGCGACTGGCGCAAATCACCGAGGCCAGAAACTGGCTGACGAGCTTTGAGTCACCGACAGCTGCGCTGAAACAGGTGCCGTACCTGCAGACGCTTGCAGGCCTGAACGAAGAGTTGAACTACCAGTAAGAGAACTGATGCCAGTGGACGTAGTCCGGCTCCGGCCGGAAAACGACGAAGCGGATGACCTCAACGGTTGCGCGAAAGCGTATACCGGCCGGAGAAAATGTCAGGGACGACACTTCCTCCTGTCCACCCATCCGCTAAGCTGGCCGGTGGCTTTCATACCCCTCCCTTTGATTTCTCAGCGCCGGCATACCCGCCGTATTTAACCTGCTCCCAATTCACAAACCTTATTCGTTTCAACGTGGCCTGGGGTCAGCCCTGTTCCGCGAAGAAAGAGGGCATCTGGCAGGTGGTGATCCATGCACCAGTGCGTAAAGATGACGTCGGCAGTTCCTGAGAAAAATGCGCATGACTAAATTATACTTTGGTCACTCACTTTCCATCATCCTGCAACACCATTACCCGTAAAACCCCTGGCATTTTGCTTAGCCACTCCGTCGTAACCTGACACTTTACGGGATCATCACGCCAATAGAGTGCATAGCAACGGTTTCATCGGTTGATCCTGTCTGGTTGAGAACGTACTCAGAAGTGGATTCACCAGAATGGTGACTGTTGACATTATTGGTCACTAGTCTGAGAATGCGCTGACTCTCTTCATGAATGCGAAAGGTAAACCATGCTCAGGCTCAAACCTTCCTTCCTTGCTGTTAGCTTATTGCCGCTGGCTCTGGTGGCCTGTAATGACTCCTCGGGTACGCAGGATCCGCGTAATCAACCGCCGTTGGTCAGGACGGCAACGGTGATAAGTGCCGGGCCGGAGAGTCGCTCAAAGGCCTATACCGGGGTCGTGGTCGCACGGACTCAAAGCGATTTAGGATTCAGGGTTCAGGGAAAAATTCTTGAACGTCTGGTGGATACCGGCCAGAGCGTGAAACGTGGTCAGCCGCTGATGCGTCTGGATCCGGTCGATCTGGGCCTGCAGGCACAGGCGCAACAACAGAATGTCGCCGCAGCGCGGGCTCGCGCCAGACAGGCGAATAATGATGAAGCACGCTACCGCGAGCTGGTTGCTACGGGTGCAGTTTCCGCGTCGGCGTATGACCAGATTAAAGCAGCGGCAGAGACGGCCCGTGCAGAGCTCAGCGCGGCCCAGGCCCAGGCAAGCGTAGCGCAGAATGCTACCGGCTATGCGGTGTTGCTGGCAGATGCAGATGGGGTGGTTGTGGATACGCTGGCAGAACCTGGCCAGGTTGTTGCGGCGGGTCAGGCGGTCGTGCGTTTAGCCAGGGCAGGGCAGCGTGAGGCGATCGTGCAACTGCCGGAAACGCTGCGCCCTGCGCCCGGCAGTGCAGCGCTGGCCACCCTGTATGGCACCGGACAACCACCGGTTGCCGCGACACTGCGGCTGCTTTCTGACGCTGCTGATCCGGTAACGCGCACCTTTGAAGCGCGCTATGTGCTGGCCGGCACGCTGGCCAATGCCCCTTTAGGGTCCACCGTCACGCTTCGTATTGCCGAAGAGAAGGATGTCCATCCGGTGATGCAGGTTCCATTAGCGGCCCTCTATGATGCAGGTAAAGGCCCCGGTGTCTGGCGCATTTCCGATCAGCCCGCTAAGGTCTCGTGGCTCCCGGTTCAGGTACTCAGTCTGGGAGATGATGCGGCACAGGTGACCGGCAACCTTAAATCGGGTGAACAGGTGGTCGCACTGGGGGCACATCTGCTGCATGAGGCTGAAGTTGTCCGGACTGCCCGGCAGGGTGACGGCAGCATTGCAGGAGGCCAGCCATGAGCCACGGACGCTTCAATCTTTCCGCGCTGGCGGTTCGCGAGCGCTCGATCACCCTGTTTCTTATCATCCTGATCACCGTCGCCGGTATCCTCTCCTTCTTTGGGCTGGGACGGGCAGAAGATCCCCCTTTCACCGTCAAACAGATGACGGTGATCACCGCCTGGCCGGGTGCCACCGCGCAGGAGATGCAGGATCAGGTAGCGGAGCCACTTGAGAAGCGAATGCAGGAGCTGAAGTGGTATGACCGCAGCGAAACTTTTACCCGTCCGGGTCTGGCTATTACCCTGCTCTCGCTGCAGGACAGTACACCTCCGTCAGACGTGCAGGAGGAGTTTTACCAGGCGCGTAAGAAGCTCAATGATGCCACGACAAGCCTGCCAGCCGGTGTTATTGGTCCCATGGTCAATGACGAATTCTCTGATGTGACCTTTGCGCTGTTTGCGCTCAAAGCGAAAGGCGAGCCGCAGCGCTTGCTGGTGCGCGATGCAGAATCCCTGCGCCAGCGCCTGCTACACGTGCCCGGGGTCAAAAAGGTCAATCTGATTGGGGAACAGTCAGAGCGCATCTTTGTCTCTTTCTCTCACGATCGCCTGGCGACGCTGGGCATCACGCCTCAGGATATTTTTTCAGCGCTTAACAGCCAGAATGCGCTGACCCCAGCCGGGTCGATAGAGGCAAAAGGCCCGCAGATCGCTATCCGTCTGGATGGTGCCTTCAACAAGCTGGAGAAAATCCGTGAAACGCCCATTGTGGCACAGGGCAGAACGCTGAAACTTTCTGACGTGGCGAGCGTTGAGCGGGGCTATGAGGATCCGGCCACCTTCCTGGTGCGTAATCAGGGAGAGCCAGCGCTGCTGCTGGGCATCATCATGCGTGAAGGCCGGAACGGGCTGGATCTCGGCAAAGCGCTGGATGCTGAAACCGCCCGTATCAATGAGAGTATGCCGCTGGGCATGTCACTGACCAAAGTCACCGATCAGGCGGTCAATATCAGCGCTTCGGTTGATGAATTCATGATCAAGTTCTTTGTGGCATTGCTGGTGGTGATGGTGGTCTGCTTCGTCAGCATGGGCTGGCGCGTCGGCGTGGTTGTTGCTGCCGCCGTGCCCTTAACCCTGGCGATTGTCTTTGTGATTATGGAGGCAACCGGAAAAAACTTTGACCGGATTACGCTGGGCTCACTGATCCTGGCGCTGGGACTGCTGGTCGATGATGCCATTATCGCCATTGAAATGATGGTGGTAAAAATGGAGGAGGGGTATGACCGCATTAAAGCCTCTGCCTATGCCTGGAGCCACACGGCCGCCCCGATGCTGGCGGGAACCCTGGTCACGGCGGTGGGCTTTATGCCGAATGGTTTTGCCCCCTCGACGGCTGGTGAATACACCAGCAACATGTTCTGGATTGTGGGCATCGCCCTCATCGCCTCCTGGATCGTTGCCGTGGTCTTTACGCCCTATCTGGGCGTGAAAATGCTGCCGGCCATCAGGGCTGTTGAGGGTGGCCATGCGGCTATCTATAACACCCGTCACTACAACCGTTTCCGTGGCGTACTGTCACGCATCATTGCCCGGAAGTGGTGGGTAGCCGGAAGCGTTATTGTTCTTTTTACGCTGGCGATTGTCGGAATGGGCGCGGTGAAAAAACAGTTCTTCCCGGCCTCAGATCGTCCTGAAGTGTTAATCGAAGTGCAGATGCCTTATGGCACGGCGATTGAACAGACCAGTGCTGCCGCAGCCAAAGTAGAAAACTGGCTGAAAAACCAGAAAGAAGCAAAAATCGTCACTACCTATGTCGGCCAGGGCTCACCCCGTTTCTATCTGGCAATGGCGCCTGAGCTGCCCGATCCCTCTTTCGCGAAAATTGTGGTACTGACTGACAGTCAGGATGCGCGTGATGCGTTGAAAGTGCGACTGCGTCAGGCGGCGGCAGAGGGGCTGGCACCTGAAGCGCGTATTCGTGCAACGCAGCTGGTGTTTGGGCCTTATTCACCTTATCCGGTTGCTTACCGGGTGATGGGGCCAGATCCTGCTGTGTTGCGCGACATCGCCAGCAAGGTCGAAAGCATTATGCTTGCCAGCCCGATGATGCGGACAGTTAACACTGACTGGGGTCCGCGCGTGCCCGTGTTGCACTTCACACTGAATCAGGATCGCCTGCAGGCGGTGGGGCTGACATCCAGAACGGTCGCACAGCAACTGCAGTTCCTGCTATCAGGCGTGCCGATCACCGCGGTGCGGGAAGATATCCGTTCGGTGCAGGTCATGGGACGTGCCGCGGGAGATATCCGGCGCGATCCCGCCAGAATCGCGGACTTTACGCTGGTTGGCTCAGCGGGGCAGCGCATTCCGCTGTCGCAGATTGGCAACGTAAAGGTAGAGATGGAAGATCCGCTGCTGCGCCGCCGCGATCGTACGCCGACCATTACGGTGCGCGGTGATATCGCCGATCATCTTCAGCCACCGGATGTCTCCACCGCCATCCTGAAACAGCTTCAGCCGGTCATCGATGCGCTGCCTCCGGGCTACCGGATTGAGCAGGCGGGTTCGATTGAAGAGTCAGGTAAAGCAACCAAAGCGATGGTGCCGCTGTTCCCGATTATGATTGCGCTGACGCTGCTGATCATCATCCTGCAGGTGCGTTCGATGTCAGCGATGATCATGGTGTTCCTGACCTCACCACTGGGGTTGATAGGCGTGGTGCCGACGCTGTTATTGTTTAATCAGCCGTTTGGAATTAATGCACTGGTGGGGTTAATTGCACTGTCAGGCATTCTGATGCGCAACACCCTGATTCTGATTGGGCAGATCCATCACAACGAGCAGGAGGGGCTGGACCCGTTTCATGCCGTGGTTGAGGCGACAGTGCAGCGTGCCAGACCGGTTCTTCTCACTGCACTGGCGGCCATTCTGGCCTTTATCCCGCTGACCCATTCTGTGTTCTGGGGCACGCTGGCTTACACGCTGATTGGCGGCACATTAGTCGGCACGCTCATTACGCTGGTGTTCCTGCCTGCCATGTATGCCATCTGGTTCAGAATCCGTCCGGGCGCACAGCAGGAGCATGACTCGCAGCGGCAGATCACTAATCGCTAAAGAGGCAAAGGCTATCCGGCAAAACTGAAATGACTGCGCCGGGCATGGACCAGCAGACCAGGCAGCCAGCCTTATTGACACCAGGCTGGCTGCTCGCCGCATCTTTACGGCAGGATTAAAGACGGTTAAAAGCTTTCCCAGCTGGCATCTGCGGATGCCGTCACGGGCAATGCAGGCACTAAACGAGGTGCCTGGGCAGGAGCGACCCGATTTTGCCCTGGAGAGAGACGGAACACGGCTACCGTTTTTTCCAGTTCGTCTGCCTGAGACTCCAGTGAGCTGGCAGCAGCGGAAGACTCTTCAACCAGCGCCGCGTTCTGCTGCGTGGTGGTATCCATCTCGGCCATTGCGGTGGCGATCTGGGAAATGCCGCGATTTTGCTCGTCGGATGCGGCAGCAATTTCACCCATAATGTCTTTGACCTGACTGACAGAGCGGACGATGTCATCCATCGTGGTTCCTGCGCGCTCCACAAACTCCGAACCGTCATGAACCCGGTCCAGTGATTCGCGTATCAGCGTTTCAATCTCTTTGGCGGCCAGTGAACTGCGCTGGGCCAGATTCCTGACTTCACCAGCCACTACCGCAAACCCGCGACCCTGTTCACCGGCTCGTGCTGCTTCAACGGCGGCGTTAAGCGCCAGGATATTTGTCTGGAAAGAGATGCTGTTGATGACGTTAATGATTTCGCCGATTTTGCCTGAACTCTGGCTGATGCTGTTCATGGTGACGATAACGTCACGGATAATCTCTCCACCGCGTCCGGCATTTACCGACGCATCTGTCGCCAGCTGACTTGCATGATGGGCATTCTCCGCATTCTGTTTCACCGTCGAGGAGAGCTCTTCCATACTGGCAGCCGTCTGAACCACGGCAGCAGATTGCTGTTCAGTGCGGGATGACAGGTCGGTGTTGCCCGCTGCGATTTCTGCCGAAGCACGCGCCACGCTACTGACACCATCGCGCACGTTGGCAATGATGTTTTGCAGGCTGAGGTTCATGGCATCCACTGCCTGCATCAACTGACCAAACTCATCGCCACGCGTGGTTTTCAGCGAGGTTGTTAAATCACCGCTGGCAATACGTTGCGCAGCGCTCAGCGTTTCTTTAAGAGGTAGCGTTATGCTGCGGGTAATCCGCCAGGCAATCAGCAGGCTCAGAACGACACCAATCAGCGCAGCAAACGCAATGCGCCACTCTGCCTGTTTGATAAATTCGGCCGAGAGCTGGGACTGGAAGGCAAAGGTCTCAGTGACCGCCGCATTGAGCCGTTCTGCAGAAGCCGTCAGGCCTGCAGACTCACCCTTTTCTTTTTCCGAAGCATCAACATAGCGTGTTAAAGCCTGGCGTTGCTGCGCAAGCGTGTTGATCACATTGCGCGTGGCGTCATTGAGACCGGGCTGGGCAAAACTGTCCAGTTTCTCACTCAGGGTGTTGAGTGCCGTATATTCCTCAATGACGGCATCTCTGCTGGCTTGCGTGGGTTTATCGAGAAACGCTTTTTCAACATTAGTCGCATCAAACAGCGCGGCAGCCATGTGCATCACCGGTAGCGCCGCATCGGGTGCCAGAGTCATATCAAGCGATTCAAACTGATGCGCAAGCGTGAACAGGGCACCCGGTTTAATGGCACTAAGGGCGGCGGATGTTGCTTCCGCTGAAGTCACGAACTTCTGACGCTGGTTCTGATAATCGGTGAGCAACTGTCCCATCAGCGTGACTTTCTGCTGACCAATCTCATCCCACTTGAATTTATCCAGTCGTTTATAAAGGACATCTAACGCCTGCAGGGCCTGAGCGTTCAGCGAAGCAAATTTCGGGTCTTTGGTGTACTGGTAGAGGGTGCGATTAAGGCGTGCCTTGCTTAATGTATTCACCATCTCCACCGTAATTGTGCGGCGGGCAGAGTTGTCTTTAATACTGCGGAAACAATCGAAAGCAATAAAGGTAATGGCAAGCGAGGCAGCAATGACGACGATAAAACCGACGCCCAGTTTCTTCCCTATCTTAATATTGGAGATGTGTTGAGCAAGACCCATGAGGTTCACCTTTAATGAGGTTTCAGAAATAGAAAAAAGGAAATTAACTAATCTAAGATGATCTTCTTATCGACCCGGTGGGATGAAGCTTTAATTTTATTTATGATTGTATGGGGCGCTAATTAATTCACCAGAAACTATTCTGGTAAGCAATCATTGGGTTTCAAAGTAAGAAGTTTGATGCTTAATTTTTTGAAAAAAAACTTTTTTTTCGGGTTCGTTTTTTTTTTGAAATTATATGAATATTTATTGATCCTGATCAAATCTAAAAGTTCGTGGCTCGTAGTGACGCTTATTGTTGAAATAAATGGTTTTTCAGGGGTAACTATTTAATAGTGCTAAACCAACCAAAAGCATTGCACAGGCATGAATGTCAGAACCCAATATCGTGACTGACTCTGTTGCATAATCACTGCTACCGATTACGGGTCCTATCCGATAGAGTAGAAATCCGACTATTAAGTGAGAGCATAGCCAATGCCAGATTACTGTTTCTATACGCAGGGAAAACAGACCGTTGCCCTGGCACGATCAGACGTGAACCGTGCCACTGAACTGCTGGCGCAGGGATATAAGAAAGAAGATGAGGAAGTGCATGCTGCCAATGAAAAGCAGGCCGCTGCACGGTTTGCAGATATCAGAAAAGAGAATGCCATTGATCGACATAACTTTCTGGCAGGTGCAGGTACGATGCCGTTGATTGGGGTGCTCACCGCGCTGGCTGCCTTTCTCTTCTGGCGTAAAAAATAACCCTGATTGCAGGCAGATTTTCAGAAAATAATCGACTGACGATCTACTCCAGCCGGGCACCACATCAACACAGGACGTCTTGCCCGGTCATGACCTTAAAAGGACTTATATGAAAACGATCACCCTGATACTGCTCTCTGTTGCTTTGGCAGGCTGCACGCCTCTTGCTCCCCGCGAATGTGATAAAAAGACCGCGCTCGAAAGCTGCAGCTATCAACGATCGGGTAAAGTGGGGGATAAGGATAGTTATGGTCAGCAGGCGTCGGGCATCAAGAAAGCACTGGATGCCGCGCTGTCAAAGCCACATGCCTGGAATGGAAAACGCTGTAATGCGCATCTGGATTTCAACATTGATGGCACCCTGGATAATTTCATCGTGAAAGGGGGCGACAAAGATTACTGTCAGGCACTGACAGAGGCCGCAAAACGTGCCCGGTTCCCGGCGTTCACCGACCAGCATGTTTTCGATGTGATGGGATCGGCTCGCTGGAATATGGAAGGGCAACCCTGAGCCTGTAGAGGTCGTTTTCACCATCAGAACGTTAATTATCGTCGCGGGCCGTTCATGCCTCGCCGATAATTAAACCACATTGATGTCCTCTCTCATCAAACGGATCCCCTTTAAGCGACAGCACCGCGATAACACACTCACCTTGCGCTACGTCGTTGCGATGGAGGCTACGCGGCGGCGGCGCTGCCGGACGGCTCGCCCTGACTGAAAACAGAAATGCAAAAAGCCCGCTCGGGTTTCCCTGAGCGGGCTTTTCTAATTCTGGCTCCTCTGACTGGACTCGAACCAGTGACATACGGATTAACAGTCCGCCGTTCTACCGACTGAACTACAGAGGAATCGCTTGAACGGGGCGAATATTAGCGGCGCTAATCCCGCTTGTCAAAGCCCTGTTTACTGAATTGCGTTCAGATGCTCGTAAAAGCAGCGGATTGGTGATTTTTACCTGATTCTGATGGATTTTCAAACTGCCAGCAGGATCTCACTTTGCGGGCATTTCTCAGTAGATGTTAGAGGCATGTCAAAGTTTTGTTATTTGCCGATGTTAAAACAAGCGTTTCAGTGCTTTTATGATAAAAATTTCAAAACGAGATTAGATGGAATAAATAAACTGCTTATCATCACGTTCGTTATCATCGTCCGAAAGTGAAAGCGCATATTGAAACTAACTGTCGGTAGATCAAGTGATTGTGAAAAGGAGTGGTCGATCACAAAAATAGCCAGAACCTGAAGTCTTACCTCAAATTTCCCGAAACAGACGCCAGACAGGCTGGGTGAATGTAAAAGATATTTTTCATTCGCAGTCACAGCCGCTGAGCAAGTTAACAAATAAGAAGGGTCCCTATGAACATTAAAAAAACGATTGTCGCCTCACTGTTAGCCTGCATGTTACCTGCCGCGGTTATGGCAAAAGATATTTCCGTTGGCGTCTCGATGGCGCTGTTTGATGACAACTTCCTCACCATTCTGCGTACTTCAATGCAGAAAGAGATGCAGAAAGATGGCGTCAAAGGACAAGTTGAGGATGCAAAGGGCGACGTTTCACAGCAACTGCAGCAGGTTCAAAACTTCATCGGTCAGGGTGTTGATGCCCTGATCGTCAACCCGGTCGACACCAATGCGGTGAAACCGATTATGGATCAGGCGAGCAAAGCGGGGATTCCGCTGATCTTCGTAAACCGCCGTCCACAGGCTGAACTGACGGGCAAAATGGCCTATGTCGGTTCTGATTCAGAACTGGCCGGGCGCTTACAGATGGAAGCACTGGCTAAAGCAATGAACGGCAAAGGCAACGTTGCGATCCTGATGGGTGACCTGGCGAATGAAGCGACCCGCGACCGTACCAAGGGCGTAGAAGAAGTTGCGGCTAAATTCCCTGGCATCAAAATCGTGCAGAAACAGACTGCCAAATTTACCCGTAACGACGCGGTGGATGTGGTCAGTAACTGGATGACGGCGGGTGATCAGATCAATGCCATTGCCTCAAACAACGATGAAATGGCGATCGGTGCGCTGCAGGCCCTGGGTAAAAACCCGGACAAAATCCTGATCGCTGGCGTCGATGGTACCCCGGATGCGCTGCAGATGCTGAAGCAGGGCAAGATGGTCGCCACGGTATTCCAGGATGCGCAGGGTCAGGGTGAAGGTGCGGTGCAGACGGCAGTAAAACTGGTGAACGGTGAGAAAGTGCAGAAAGTGATCAACATCCCTTACCAGCTGATTACCAAAGATAATATGGAACAGTTTGCTAACCGTAACCTGAAATAATCGTTCCCGACCCAGCTGTACGGAGGTGATGTATGAACGCGTTTGCGCTTGAAGCCGAAGGCATCAGCAAGTTCTTCCCCGGCGTTAAAGCCCTCGACAATGTGTCGTTGCGGGTGCGTCCGGGAACGGTACATGCCTTGATGGGCGAAAATGGCGCGGGCAAATCCACTTTAATGAAGTGCCTGATCGGGATGTATCGTCCCGATCAGGGCACGATTAAAATTAAAGGGGAGCCAGTGCAGTTTCAGGACACGATGGACGCGTTGCGTTCCGGCATTTCAATGATCCACCAGGAACTCAATCTGGTGCCTTACATGACCGTCGCTGAAAATATCTGGCTGGGTCGTGAGCCGATGAGATTTGGTTTTGTCGATCACGCCCGCCTTAATCAGAAAACTCAGGAACTGCTCAACCGCCTGAATATTCGTCTGAAAGCCGAACAGATGGTGGGCGAACTCAGCATCGCGTCACAGCAGATGGTCGAGATTGCCAAAGCGGTCTCCTGGGATTCAGACATCGTCATTATGGATGAACCGACCTCAGCGCTGACGGAAACTGAAGTGGCGCACCTGTTTACTATCATTCGTGACCTGCGGGAGCAGGGCAAAGCGATCATCTACATCAGCCACAAGATGGATGAAATTTTCACCATCACTGATGAAGTCAGTATCTTCCGCGACGGCACCTGGATCGCCAGCGATCAGACGGCGAAATATACCCGCCAGTCGCTGATTACCCAGATGGTAGGGCGCGAACTGACCCAGCTGTTCCCGAAATTCAACAATGCCATCGGGGAAGAGGTGCTGACGGTGCGTAATCTCACCTGTAAGGATCGTTTCACCGATGTCAGCTTCAGTGTGCGCAGGGGGGAGATCCTCGGCGTTGCCGGACTGGTGGGTGCCGGTCGCAGTGAGGTGATGGAGAGCCTGTTCGGCATGGAGAGTTTCGACAGCGGCGAAATCTTAATTGATGGTGTTCCGGTGACGATCGACTCACCTTCAACGGCGATTGAGAAGGGCATGGCGTTCCTCACTGAGGACCGTAAAAAGTCCGGGCTGTTTCTGGTGTTATCGGTGATGGAGAACATGAGCATCGTCAACATGCCGGAGTACAGCGGCAAAAGCGGTTTTGTCAGCCATGTGAAGATGGCGCAGGACTGCATGGACCAAATCCGCCGCCTAAACATCAAAACCCCGACCATGGATCAAATCATCAACAACCTCAGCGGCGGTAATCAGCAGAAAGTCCTGATTGCCCGCTGGCTGCTGGCACAACCCAAGATTCTGATTCTGGACGAACCGACGCGCGGCATTGACGTCGGTGCAAAAGCGGAGATTTACCGCTTAATCAGTGAACTCGCCAACCGTGGCGTGGCTATCATCATGGTCTCTTCTGAATTGCCGGAAATCCTTGGCATGAGCGACCGGGTGATGGTGATGCACGGCGGGCGTATAACCGGCATCCTCAATAAAGAAGAAGCCGATCAGGAAACCATTCTGTCGTTGGCATCCGAGTGAGGCGCGAGAACACTATGAGCAATATGAAAGCCACTGCCACCCCGGCAGCCCCGCAGCAACCCTCTTTTTTTGCCAGCCTGCGTCATAAATTGCCGAAAGACACCGGCATTTTTGTGGTGATGGTGGGGATTGCGTTGATTTTTGAAATGTTCGGCTGGTACGTGCGTGACCAGTCTTTCCTGCTCAATACCAACCGTCTGATCCTGATTGTCCTGCAGGTGGCGATTATCGGGATTATCGCCGTTGGCGTAACGCAGGTTATCATCACTACGGGTATCGATCTCTCCTCGGGTTCCATCATCGCCCTTGCGGCGGTAGTGGCCGCGAGCCTGGCACAGACCTCTGACAGTCTGTCGCCGATGTATCCGTCGCTGGTAAATATGCCTGCGGTGATCCCTATTGCGGCTGGTGTTGGCGTCGGTTTGCTGGCGGGTGTGGTCAATGGTGTGCTGATTACCCGAACCGGTATTCCGCCTTTCATCGCCACGCTGGGCATGATGGTATCGGCACGCGGTCTGGCGCAGTATTACACCCAGGGCAATCCGATCAGCTTCCTTTCCGATGGCTTTACCTCAATCGGACAGGGTGCTATGCCTGTGGTGATTTTCCTGGTGGTGGCGCTGCTGTTCCACATCGCCCTGAAACACACCCGCTACGGTAAATATGTTTACGCCATCGGCGGCAATATGACCTCGGCGAAAGTCTCCGGTATCAACGTTAACAAGTATCTGATCATTGTTTACACCATTGCCGGCGCACTCTCTGGCCTGGCAGGTGTGGTACTGGCGGCGCGTGTCAGCAGTGGCCAGTCGAGTATGGGGATGTCCTACGAGCTGGATGCGATTGCCGCAGCTGTTATCGGCGGTAGCAGCCTGATGGGTGGCGTGGGACGGATCACCGGTACACTTATTGGCGCAGTGATCCTCGGCCTGATCAAAAGCGGCTTCACCTTCGTGGGTGTCGATGCGTATATTCAGGACATCATTAAAGGGATGATCATTGTGGCTGCGGTCTCTATCGACATGCACCGTAACCGTAAAAAACGTTAAGCAGCAGGCGTTGCCTTCTTCCACATGCGGGAGAAGGCAACGTGACTTTTTACCCTTTAGTATTTGTCAGCGATAAGAAATCCCGCTGATAACGGTTACATATTTACCCCCCTTCATCACGCTTCGCTTCAGGCCCCGCAGGCTTTCATCAGGTGCAATGCGTTTCCACTGCACTAAAACTGTACAGACTGTCATCACTTTTCTGCACGTCTGACTCGCAGCAACTGCACTGTCACAGTGCGCCCGACACCGTCACCCAACCTGATGAGGCATTCCTGATGCTTATTAACTCTTAAGAGGTAATCAGAAACGCTTATTTTCCGGGCCGTTAGGAAAAATCTGTCTGGCGAAAAGCGGGTGTCATTTAAACCTGGCCTGCATCTTGCAAAATCTCAGTTATCAGGGCGATGGGATCAGACCCATTTCGCTATTCGGGGTGAGTGACGGAGGCAAGATGAATTTAAGACGACTGAAGTACTTTGTGAAAATCGTCGATATCGGCAGTCTGACGCAGGCGGCAGAAGTGCTGCACATCGCACAGCCTGCACTCAGTCAGCAGGTCGCGACGCTGGAGAATGAGCTGGATCAGCAATTACTGATCCGCACCAAGCGCGGCGTCACGCCAACGGAAGCCGGTAAGATTCTCTATGGCCATGCGCGTACCATTCTGCGTCAGTGCGAGCAGGCCCAGACAGCGGTCATTAACGCCGGTCAGGTGCTGAGTGGTCAGGTATCCATTGGTCTGGCACCGGGCACGGCAGCCTCATCGCTGACTATGCCGCTGCTGCAAACCGTTCGCGATCAGTTTCCTGAAGTGCTGGTCTACCTGCACGAAAACAGCGGCAGCGTGCTGAATGAGAAAGTGATGAACGGTCAGCTGGATATGGCGGTGCTGTACGATCGCGCACCGACTGCCGGCATCAACAGCATGCCGCTGATGAAAGAGGATCTCTTCCTGGTGGGTGCCACCGACTACCCGGGTGCCAGCGTGGATCTGGCCGATGTAGCGCAGATGAGCCTGTTCTTACCGCGCGACTACAGTGCCGTGCGCAAGCGGGTTGATGAGGCGTTTTCTCTGCGTCGCCTGAGTGCGCGAATCATCGGTGAGATCGAATCAATTTCAACCCTGACTTCAGCCATTTCCAGCGGCATGGGTGTCACCGTATTACCTGAATCTGCCGCCCGTTCGCTGGTGGGTTCAACGGATGCCTGGATGTCACGCATCAATAGTCCGTCACTGAGCCTGCCGCTGTCGCTGAATATCTCTGCCCGTTTACCGTTGTCGCCTTCCGCACAGGCAGTAAAAAATATCCTGCTGTCGCTGCTGAATAAACCGCTGAGCGAGGAGCGGGAGTTGATGTTAGTCGGTTAGAGGAGGCGCTTGCAGCGGGCTGGCAACCAGCCGGTTTGGCTTTGCAGCGGGCTGGCAATTAAAAGGTTTCTCATTACAGCGTGTTAGCATTGAGCGGGTTACGCCCGCCAGGCGGTGGGCAGTTTCAGGTCGTCCGTGCAGGCGGACGCGTCAAGGGGCGGACGCCCGCCCCTTAACAATCCCGGCGTCCGGCTGCCTGCGCGCCCCGCTGTGCGGGGTGCCTTCGTCACGTCCTGCGGCCCACGGACCGTCCGGACGCGCCTTCCCTGGCGCGTTCCGTCCTTTCGCCGACGTCCTGTCGGCTCATCCTCGCCTCCGGTTGTTCCTCAGCGCTTCGGATGCCTCTCCCAACCCCCCGTCTGAATTTTCTTTAAGTTTTCTGTCATAAAGAGCTGCCTGCGGGTTCAGTAAGCTAATCCCTGATACTCACAGCGATAAATCACCCAACATAAAAATTAAGAGATAACCACGTGGGGTTCAGGGAGGCCGTCAGAACCGCTGAGCGGATGAGGGATTTCAGGACGAGCGGCAGGGATGGCGCGTCCCGCCGGTCCGTAAGAAATCCGGAAGAGGCGAAGGGACCGCGAAGCGGCGGTGAAGCAGGCCGGAGCGCGGGGTCAAGGGGGCGCGGCGACTGGCGCCCCATTGTTGGTCGCCTGCAGAGGCGTGACTGAAACTGCCCGGCTCACCAGGCGAACGAAACCTTCTCATAGCCCGTTCGCGCAGCGAACACCCGCAGCACCTGCGTGGACCTCAGCCCGTTCGCGCAGCGAACAATCCCACCCATTTATTCCCTAAAGTCATAAAGCCAAATTTTTTAGTATTTCCGGTTATCAATAATAGTTCTTACCATCAGGAAATCAGATTATGTAAAGGGAGGTAAATATCTTGAATTTCCAGCAGCTTAAAATCATCCGCGAGGCGGCCCGCTGTGAGTTTAATTTAACGGAAGTCGCTAACACGCTGTTTACCTCCCAGTCGGGTGTCAGTCGGCACATCCGTGATCTGGAAGATGAGCTGGGCGTGGAAATCTTTATCCGGCGCGGCAAGCGACTGCTGGGGATGACAGAACCAGGCAAAGCGCTGCTGACGATTGCTGAACGTATACTGGACGAAGCGGGGAAAGTGCGACGTCTTGCTGATGTTTTTACCAATGAAACCAGCGGCATCCTGACCATCGCCACCACCCATACTCAGGCACGCTACAGCCTGCCTAAAGTGATCAAAGCGTTCCGTCAGCTCTATCCCAACGTCCGTCTTGAGTTGAATCAGGGATCGCCGCAGGAAATCGTCACCATGCTGCTGGCGGGTGAAGCGGATATCGGCATCGCCAGTGAAATGCTGGTCAATAACAGCAGTCTGGCCGCATTCCCGTGGTTCAGCTGGCATCACGCCCTGCTGGTGCCTAAAGGGCATGAGCTGGTGCAGAACCAGCCGGTCTCGCTCAGCACCCTCGGCCGCTATCCACTTATTACCTACCGGCAGGGCATTACGGGGCGTTCGCGGGTTGACCGCGCCTTCCAGACGGCGGGCTTAAAACCCGATATCGTGCTCAGCGCTCAGGACTCTGACGTGGTGAAAACCTATGTAAAACTTGGTCTGGGCGTCGGGATCCTGGCCGATCAGGCGTGTGAAACCGAAGAGAATGAAGATCTGGAACGCCTGGATGCCACGCATCTGTTCGATGCAAGCACTGTATGGCTTGGCCTCAAACGCGGTCAGCTGCAGCGCAATTACGTCTGGCAGTTCCTGGAGCTCTGCAACGCCAACCTGTCGCTGGAGGAGATCAAACGCCAGGCACTCTCATACGGCAGTGACGATGAACCGGTTATCGACTTCCAGATTTAATTACACTGCGCATCCCGCCGGATGCGCCCCGTTCCCGCACGGCATAAAATTTCAAATCACTGCAAAAAACTCCTTCACGGACCTTTCTCACCCCGCATAACAACATCCTGCGCTGACCCGGCACGATAAAGTGGAATTAACTGACCACAAGGGGATGCTATGTCGCGATTAACACTTACAGACAGTGATCTGCTGCGCCAGCAGGCGCTGTTTGCCGGGCACTGGCAGGATGCGCATCAGGGCGCTACGCTGCCGGTCACCGATCCTGCTACAGGTGAAACGCTGGCCACCATTCCGGCACTTGGCCGGGCGGAGACGGAGCAGGCGATAGCCTATGCGGAAACGGTGCGCATCAGCTGGGGCAAAACCCCCAATGCCAGCCGTGCCGCGCTACTGGAAAAATGGCATCAGCTGATTGTTGAACATGCTGATGATCTGGCGATCATCATGACTGCCGAGCAGGGCAAGCCGCTGGTGGAAGCCAGAGGCGAGGTGCTCTACGGTGCCAGCTTTGTGAAATGGTTCGCAGAAGAGGCGCGTCGCATCTACGGCGACACCATTCCCGCGCCCAGCGAGGACCGCCGCATTCTGGTGCTGAAACAGCCGGTGGGGGTTGCCGCCGCCATCACGCCGTGGAACTTCCCGATTGCAATGATCACCCGCAAAGTTGCGCCAGCGCTCGCCGCCGGATGCCCGATTATTGTTAAACCTTCAGAGTTAACGCCGCTTTCGGCGCTGGCACTGGCAGTGCTGGCAGAGCGTGCGGGTTTTCCGTCAGGCGTGTTGCAGGTGCTGACCGGCCTGCCCACGGAGATTGGTGCGGCGCTGACTGAAAGCCGCACGGTACGTAAAATCTCCTTTACCGGTTCGACCCGCATTGGGCAGCTATTAATGCAGCAAAGTGCTAACAGCATAAAGCGCCTGAGTCTGGAGCTGGGCGGCAACGCGCCGCTGATCGTGTTTGATGACGCCGATATTGAGATTGCGGTCGCCGGCGTCATGCTCAGCAAGTTCCGCAACGCCGGACAGACCTGCGTCTGCGCCAATCGCATTCTGGTGCAGCGGAGTATCTATCCGCGCTTCACTGCCCGACTGCTGGAAGCGGTTGCGACGCTGAAAGTGGGCGATGGCTTTGCGCCGGACAGCACCATTGGTCCGCTGATCAACAGTCGCGCAGTGGAGAAAGTGAATGGTCACATCGACGATGCGCTGAGTCAGGGCGCAACCCTGCTGACGGGCGGCATCAGCCAGGGTAATGGCACGTTCGTAGAGCCCACAGTGCTCGGTGAGGTCACGTCCAGTATGCGGATCGCCCATGAAGAGACGTTCGGCCCGGTCGCGCCGCTGTTTGTCTTTGATGATGAAGAGGAGGCGATCGCGATGGCGAATGACACCCCTTACGGGCTGGGTGCCTATTTCTTTACCGAGAATATCCGGCGGGCATGGCGGGTCGCGGAAGCGCTGGAGTTTGGCATGGTCGGCTTTAATACCGGTGCTATTTCCCTGGAGGTCGCGCCGTTTGGCGGTGTGAAACTCTCTGGTATTGGCCGGGAAGGTTCCCGCTACGGAATGGATGAATATCTGGAACAGAAGACATTTCACATTGGCAGTCTGTAATTAAATAGTAATAGCACGCCAGCCGGGAAAACCGGCTGGCTTTTTTTTGTCTGATGCTCAGGATAAATTCTTCGGCGTCAAATAATAGTCTTAAAAAAAGAAAGAATTTATCAGGGTTGTGATGTGCATCGGTAAAGCGGCGGGGACCTGGCACTGTAATGAGCAGCCTGACCCGGAATATCCGCTGTGGTGCAATTTCCGTGCAGGTTGCACCAGCAGGGCGCATAAATTTTGTGAAGTAAATCATCTGTTTAATTGTTCGGCAATTCCGCAAAAAAACGCCTGACAATACGGCAGAAAATTTTTTTGCGCTGTTTTAAACGCATTTTTATTTTTTGCCCGGCTGGCATACTTTCTGCATTAGCTTATTAACACCGCAGAAACCGGCCGCTGAAAACGCTAATTAGGCAGCAACTTATGGGTGTAACAAATAAGGAATTCTTCCATGTTAAGTTTCGACCCTGAAAAAGTTTCTCTTCCGGCTGGCCATTATATTGGCGGCCAGCACTGCCAGAGCCAGGGCGCAGCCTTTGAGGTTAAACGCCCCTCTGATGGCAGCGTCTATGCCACGCTGCAGGACGCCACGCCGCAGGATGTTGATCGCGCTGTTACCGTCGCGCATCAGGCACTGAAAACCAGCGGCTGGTCCGGCTGTCCGCCGCGCGAACGCGGCCGTGTGTTACGCCGCTGGGCCGATCTGATTGAGCAGGACACCCTGCTGGCACAGCTCGAAGCGCTGGGCTCCACCCGGCCAATCAGCGACGTGGTGCTGCACGAAATTCCGTTTACCGCCGAAGCGATTCGCTTCTATGCCGAATGCGCCGACAAATACAGCGGCGACCTCTTTCCTACCCGCGACAGCAGCCTCGGCATGCTGATTGCCGAACCTTATGGCGTCATCGCCGCGATTACCCCGTGGAATTTCCCGCTGTCGATGGCGTCGTGGAAATGCGGACCGGCGCTGGCGGCGGGTAACGCAGTGGTGCTGAAACCCTCTGAACTGACCCCGTTTTCAACCGTGCGCATGGCCGAACTGGCGATCCAGGCAGGCTTGCCGGCGGGCGTGCTGAACATTGTACAGGGCAGCGGTGCGGTGACCGGCAGCGCGCTGGTGACCCATCCGCTGGTGCGAAAGGTCTCCTTTACCGGCTCGACCGTGACCGGAAAACGCATCATGAGCGATGCCGCGCAGCACGGTATGAAACCGGTGACGCTGGAGCTGGGCGGAAAAAGCCCGCAACTGGTGTTTGATGACGCGGGTGACCTTGAGGTGCTGGCTCAGCGCATCTTGCGCGGCTTTACCGCCAACGGCGGCCAGGCCTGTGTGGCGGGCACCCGTCTTATTGTGCAGCGCAATATTGCCGATCCGCTGGTTGAGCGCCTGGCTCAGCTCTGCCGCGAACTCAAACCGGGCGTCACCTGGCAGGAAGAGAGCCGCTATGCGCCGCTGATCGACGAACGTCAGGGTAACAAAGTCTGCTCGGTGATTGAGGCGGCTAAAGCGCAGGGCGCAGAGGTGCTGGTGGGCGGAGAGCGTTTTGCCCATACCGGTGATGGCTGGTTCTGGCAGCCCACGCTGCTGAGCCACGTGGCGCAGGATAATCCGGCGGTGCAGCAGGAGATTTTTGGTCCGGTGCTGACGGTACAGACGTTTGACGACGAAGAGCAGGGGCTGGCGATGGCCGCCCATGACACTTACGGCCTCTGCGCCGGTGTCCACACGCTGAGCCTGCCACGTGCTATGCGGGCGATGCGGGCCATTGACGCGGGCACCGTCTGGATCAACCGCTATGGCCGCTCCGGTGACTTCATCATTCCGACCGGTGGTTTTCTCGGTTCCGGCATTGGGAAAGATTTAGGGCGTCAGGCGTTTCAGGCCTGCCAGCGCCAGAAAAGTGTACTCATCGATTTCTAAGCGCAACTGACAATGACGAGGGTGTTACATGGCACTGTTTAAACCGAAATTCATCACGTTTGACTGTTACGGCACGCTGATTCGCTTCGATATGGCGGGCGCGGCACAGCGCTGTTTCAGCGACCGCGTCGACCCGGAAGCAATGAACGCCTTTACCACTGATTTTTCCAGCTACCGGCTGGATGAGGTGCTCGGCGCATGGAAACCCTATTACGACGTCGTCAGTAATGCGATTCAGCGCACCTGCAAAAAGTGGGGCGTGAAGTGGGATAAAGCCGACAGCGACTTTATCTACACCGACTGCGCCAGCTGGGGACCGCATCCCGACGTGCCCGCCGGGCTGGCAAAAGTCGCTAAAGAGTTTCCGCTGGTGCTGCTGACCAATTCGATGAAAGACCTGATTCCGCACCACGAACCGCGTCTGGGCGCACCCATTTACCTGACCATCACGGCGGAAGAGGCGGGCGCTTACAAGCCACAGATGAAAGGTTTTGAGTACATGCTCGATAAGCTCGGCTGCGGTCCGGAGGAGATCCTCCATGTCTCCTCCAGCTTCCGCTATGACCTGATGACCGCCCACGATCTCGGCATCAAAAACAAAGTCTGGGTCAATCGCGGTCATGAACCCGCGAATCCGTACTACCAGTACACCGAAATCAAAGATATCGGCGGCCTGCCTGGCGTCGTCGGACTCTGAGGAACACCCCATGAAACTGGAATCGTTCTGGCAGACCACCGCTCCGGCCTTTACCGGTGCCGCCCGCGAGCCGCTGCCCGCCCAGGCGGATGTGGTGGTAATCGGCGGCGGCTTCACCGGCGTCTCAGCGGCCCTTAGCCTGGCGCGTAGCGGCATCAGTGTGGTGCTGCTGGAGAGTAGCGACGTGATGAGCCAGGCCTCAGCGCGCAACGGCGGCCACTGCAACACCGGTGTGGCGCAGAACTTCGCCTCGCTGGTGGCAAGCCAGGGTCTGGAGCAGGCCAGCCGCTTCTACCGGGCATTTGACGATGCGGTGAGCTACGTCCAGCAACTGATCCAGGATGAAGCGATCGACTGTGACTTCCGGCTGTGCGGCAAGCTCAAACTCGCCAGCAAAGCGTCGCACGTGGCGGGGCTGCGGGAGGCGTATGAACTGATGCGCCGCACTGTCGACCCTGAGATTGAACTGCTCGACAAAACGGCGGTGCGCGACGAGATCGCCAGCGACGACTTCCACGGCGGCCTGCTGCAGAAGCGTGGCGGCCAGATGCACATGGGTAAGTTTGGCATCGGGCTGGCGGAAGCCGCCGCCCGCAGCGGCGCGAAGATTTTCCCACATCATGCTGTGACGAAGTTAGACCGCCTGCAGGGCTATCAGCATCGGATACACACCGCGCAGGGTACGATTCTGGCGGATAAAGTGCTGATGGCGACCGGCTGCTCCAATGTCGGTCCTTTTCCCTGGTTCCAGCGCCGCATCGTGCCGGTCGGCAGCTTTATTGTGGTGACCGAAGCCCTCGACCCGGCGTTGCTGCGCCTGGTGCTGCCCAATAATCGGACTTACGTCACCTCGCTGAATATCGGCAACTACTTCCGGACGACGGCTGACAGCCGTCTGGTGTTTGGTGGCCGCGCCCGGTTTGCCGTCAGTAACCCGACATCAGATTCGCGCAGCGGCGAAATTCTGCGCCACGCGATGACGCAGATGCTGCCGCAGCTTGGGCAGGCAAAGGTGGATTACTGCTGGGGCGGCATGGTTGACATGACCGCAGATCGTCTGCCACACGCGGGTGAACAGGATGGCCTGTTCTATTCGCTGGGCTACAGCGGCCACGGCACCCAGATGTCGGTGTGGATGGGGCGGGTGATGGCCGATCTGCTGGCCGAAAAACGCACTGAAAATCCCTGGCAGCGCGACGCATGGCCCGCGCTGCCCGGTTATCACGGCAAGCCCTGGTTTTTACCGCTCGCAGGACTCTATTACAAAGCAAAGGATCGCCTTTCATAACATCCCGTCGGGTGCTGGCCGCCAGATGTCCAGCACTGCCTGAAAAATGATCCCCGGTTCGCCTGACTATTGAGGGTACAGAGATGAGTAAATTTGATAATAACGACGCTGATGCGGTAAATCCGGCACTGACGCGCATGATCACCGAAGGCTCACTGTCACGTCGCAGCCTGATGAAAATCCTCTCCGCAGGCGCGGTGATGAGCAGCGGGATGATCGGTTTTTCCGGGGCGGCACTGGCAGACGACAAGCCGGTCAAAGGCGGTAAACTGCGTGCGGCGATGTCGAATGCTTCAGCCACCGATACGCTCGATCCGGCCAAAAGTAACAACAGCGCGGACTACACCCGGCAGTTCATGTTTTATAGCGGGCTGACCGAACTGGATAAAAACCTGATGGCGCAACCCGCGCTGGCCGAATCGCTGGACTCCAGCGACGGGATCACCTGGCATATCAAGCTGCGTAAAGGGGTGACCTTTCATGACGGCAAACCGCTGACCGCCAAAGATGTCATCTTCTCGCTCAGCCGCCACAAAGATCCGGCCATCGCCTCGATCGCCTTTAAGCTGGCCGATCAGTTCAAAACCTTCAGTGCCGTCAACGATAACGAGGTGCAGCTGGAGCTGAACAGCGCCAATTTCGACGTCCCTTATATGCTGGCGACGCCACCGTTTTTGATCGTGAAGGACGGCACGACCGACTTCAGTAAAGGCATCGGCACCGGTCCGTTTGTCTGCAAAACCTTTATGCCGGGAACGCGCACCATCGGCACCAAAAATCCCAACTACTACAAGTCTGGTCTGCCGCATCTGGATGAGGTGGAGCTGATTGGCGTCACCGACGGCGCAGCACGCGTCAATGCCCTGATGTCGGGCGATCTGCAGATGGTCTCAACCCTGACCGCCGCTGACTGCAAGCGCATTAAAGCCAGCGGTGAGTTTGGGGTGCTGGAGAGTAAATCGGGCATGTATACCAATCTGATTATTCGTACTGACGTGAAGCCAGGTAATAACGAAGATTTTGTGCTGGCGATGAAATACCTGCAGCCGCGCGAAATGCTGGTGAAAACGGTGCTGCAGGGCTACGGCGACGTCAGTAATGACACCCCGGTACCGCCGTGGCATCCGCTCTACAACGCCGACCTCAAACCCCGTCCGCTGGACGTGGAAAAAGCGAAGTTCCACATTAAAAAAGCGGGCATGGCTGGCTCCACAGTAGAGATCATCACCACACCGAATATCGAAGGGGCCAACGAAGGCGGTCAGCTGATCCAGCAGATGGCGCGCGGGGCCGGGCTAAACGTGAAAGTGCGACGCGTACCGTATGATGGTTACTGGTCTTCGCACTGGATGAAAGATCCGGTGGGATACGGCTCGATAAACCCGCGTCCGACGCTCGACATGCTCTTCTCACAGTTTTATCTCTCTACCGCACCAAATAACGAGTCGGGCTGGAAAAATCCCCAGTTTGATCAGCTGGTGGTCGCTGCACGCGGTGAACGCGATCAGGCAAAACGCAAACAGATGTATGGCGACATGCAGACGCTGATTTATGACCACTGCGGCACGATCATCCCGACCTTTATCAGCTCCACCGATGGCTACAGCAAAAAGGTCAAAGGCGTCGAAGCCTGGCCGTCAGGCATGATGATGGGCTATCGCTTCCATGAGTTTGCATGGCTGACCGCCTGATTTTATCTGAGTAAGTCTGAGTAAGGAGTACGCCGATGAACCGATACATGCTGTTCCTGATTGCCCGGCGGATTGGCGCGGGCATCCTGACTTTGCTTATCGTCTCGGCGGTGGTGTTTTTCATCACCAGCCTGCTGCCGGGTGACGCGGCGCAGATGATCCTCGGCCAGAACGCCACGCCGGAAACGGTGGCGGCGTTACGGCAGCAGCTGGGTCTCGATCAGCCTTTGCTGATGCGCTATATCCACTGGCTGACAGGCATGGTGCAGGGTGACTTTGGCACCTCGTTTGCCAGCCATCTGCCCGTCTCGCAGCTGGTGGCGCAGCGTATTCCCGCCACCTTTGAACTGGCGGGTATCACCACGCTGATCTGCGTGCCGATGGCGCTAATCATCGGCATTATCGCGGCAATGCATCGCGGTTCCCGGCTCGATCGGGCGCTGGTCATCGGCACCATGGCGACAGTCGCCGTGCCGGAGTTTCTGGTGGCGACGGTGGCGGTGCTGATTTTCGCCGTGAAGCTGCACTGGGTGTCGGCGATGTCGTTCGGCAGTCCGGATAGCGGCCTGCTGAGCTACCTCAAAGCGTATGCGCTGCCAGTGCTGACCCTCTGTTGCGTCCTGGTCGCGCAGATGGCACGCATGACGCGGGCCGCCATTATCAACCAGCTCGACAGCCCCTATCTGGAGATGGCGTTGCTGAAAGGGGTGTCACCGCTCCGCGCCGTGCTGCGTCACGCCTTGCCCAACGCCGTCGGACCCATCGCCAACGCGATCTCACTCAGCCTCTCCTATCTGTTTGGCGGGGTGATCATCATTGAAACTATCTTCAGCTATCCCGGACTGGCCAGCCAGCTGGTGGATGCGGTCAGTAACCGCGACCTGCCGGTGGTGCAGCTCTGCGTGATGCTGTTTGCCGCCTGCTACCTGGTACTGCTGCTGGCGGCCGACATTCTGACTATTGCCTTTAACCCGAAATGGAGAAGCGCATGAATACTCTCTTGTTGCCCTGGCGTTTCTTACAGTCGCTCTCCTGGTCGGGTCGGCTGGGTCTGATGATGTCGCTGTTCTGGCTGCTGATGGCCGTGTTCGGCACCTCGCTGGCGCCGCACAGCATTGATGACATCGGCGGCGGGCCGCTGATGGGCGGCCTGACGGCGGATAACCTTCTGGGCACCGACTATCTGGGACGCGACATGCTGAGCCGTATCCTTTATGGCGCGAAATTCTCTATCGGCCTGGCACTCAGTGCGGCGCTGCTGGCCAGCCTGATCGGCACGCTGCTGGCCTTGCTGGCGGCGGTGACGGGACGCTGGCTGGAGGAGTTACTCGGTCGCGTCAACGATGCCCTGCTGGTGCTGCCAGGCAAAGTCCTGTCGCTGATGATCGTTGCGGTGTTTGGCTCCTCGCTGCCGATGCTGATCCTGACGGCGGTGTTCACCTACTGGCCGGGCGCATTCCGCATC
Organism: Candidatus Pantoea rara; assembly: GCF_051136265.1. Lineage (NCBI taxonomy): Bacteria > Pseudomonadati > Pseudomonadota > Gammaproteobacteria > Enterobacterales > Erwiniaceae > Pantoea > Candidatus Pantoea rara. Next base: position 1,564,262 of record NZ_CP194942.1, read on the forward strand.
GCGTTTGCCATGGCCAGTTCGCTGCGCAGCATGGATTATGTTCGCGCTTCACGACTGCGGGGCGAAAGCCGTTGGTATATCGCCATACACGACATCCTGCCCAACATGGTGCATCCGATGCTGACGGACTTCGGCCTGCGCTTTGTCTACATCGTGCTGCTGCTGAGCGGCCTGAGCTTCCTGGGGCTGGGCGTGCAGCCGCCGTATGCCGACTGGGGCACGCTGGTACGTGAAAACATGCAGGGGCTGTTTGACGGTTCGCCTGCGGTACTGATGCCCGCGCTGGCGATTGCCAGCCTGACCATTGGTGCCAACCTGTTTATTGACAGTCTGCAGGCGATGCGTCCGATGACGCTGGCGAGGGAGGGAGCATGAACGTGACACCACATACTGCTATGCCGGTGATTTCGGTCGATAAACTGCGTGTCACCGCGCAGACCGATCGCGGTGAAGAGATCGACCTGGTTTCTGACATTCATTTTACCGTGCAGAAAGGTGAGGTGCTGGCGCTGATAGGCGAATCCGGCTCCGGTAAAACTACCATCGCCATGGCGGTAATGGGCTATGCCCGCAGCGGCTGCCGCATTGCCGAAGGGAATATTCACGTTGCTGGCACGGATGTTAACAGCCTGACGCCGGGCCAGCTGCGCGCCTTTCGCGGCAACAAAGTCGCCTATATCGCCCAGAGTGCGGCGGCGTCCTTTAATCCGGGGATGAAAATTCTCGACCAGGTGATTGAGCCGGTGGTTATTCACGGCACCCTGACGCGCAAAGCGGCGAAAGAGAAGGCGATAGGCCTGTTTCGCGAACTGGCTCTGCCAAACCCCGAGACCATTGGCGATCGTTTCCCGCACCAGGTATCGGGCGGCCAGCTACAGCGTCTGATGACGGCGATGGCGCTGATTGGCGATCCGGATGTGGTGATCCTGGATGAACCGACCACCGCACTGGATGTGACCACGCAGGTAGAAGTGCTGAAAGCGTTTCGACGCGTGGTGGTGCAGCGTGGCGTTACCGCGATTTACGTCAGCCATGACCTGGCCGTGGTGGCACAGATGGCTGATCGGATTCTGGTGCTGTTGCGCGGCAAAATGGCGGAGTATGGCAGCACTGAGCATCTGATTGGCGCCCCAAAGGCGGAGTACACCCGCTTACTGATGGATGCCGCGCGGCAGAAAGAGCGGCCCAGCAACTGGTGCCCGGCCGCTGCCGATATTCAGCCGCTGCTGGAAGTGCGCGACCTCAACGCAGGTTATGGCCCGCGCGACAGCGAAGGCCATTCGAAAGTGCGCATTCTTGAGGAGATTAACCTCAAACTGTGGAAGGGGCAGGCGATTGGCATTATCGGTGAATCAGGCTCGGGCAAAACCACCCTGGCGCACGCCATTGCCGGACTTAACGCCCCCAGTCACGGCCACATCCTGTTTAACGGCCACTACATCGCGGGCGATATGCATAAACGCCCTGACAACGAGCTGCGGCGCATTCAGTATGTGTTCCAGATGGCGGATACCGCACTGAATCCGGCCCACAGTGTTGAACGTATCCTGTCGCGACCGCTGACGCTGTTTCATGGCCTGAGCGGGGCGGCCCGCCAGCAGCGACTTTATCAGTTGCTGGATCTGGTCAAGCTGCCACGCAGTGTGCTGTGGCGACGTCCCTGGGCGCTTTCCGGTGGACAGAAGCAGCGCGTCAATCTGGCGCGTGCGCTGGCGGCAGAACCGGACCTGATTCTGTGTGATGAAGTGACCTCGGCGCTCGATACCGTGGTTGCCGCCGCCGTGCTCGACTTAATCAGCGAACTGCGCCGCGAGCTGGGACTCTCGGTGATCTTCATCAGCCACGACATGCATGCCGTTCGCGCGGTGTGTGACGAAATTGTGGTAATGAAGAGCGGTCGCATCGTCACCCAGCTGGCACGTAACGACTACGACAAGCCGACCAGTGAGTTGTATTTCGAGCGGCTGAAGCGCGCGGTGCCGGAGCTGCGTCAGGGCTGGCTGGATGAGCATGAAGAGATTTTAAAAGCAGAGTGAGTGAGCGCGCTCTGATTTACCCGCCTGAACAGCCTTTATCGCTGTGCAGGCGGCGCGGGTCAGCGTACGGCGGCGATGCCGCTCTGCGCCAGACCAGAGAATGACAACAGAGGTTATTGTGTTATGCCTGCACCGATTCGTTATGTACAGGACAGTGCGAATTTCCCCGAGTCCGCTGATGTGGTGGTGATTGGCGCCGGTATCGCCGGTGCCGCAGCCACCTGGGAGCTGGCGAAGCAGGGATTGAAGGTTGTGCTGATTGAAAAAGGCCTGGTAGGCGCAGAGCAATCAAGCCGCAACTGGGGCTGGTGTCGCCAGCAGAACCGCGATGAGCGTGAACTGCCGTTGATTATCTATGCGCTGCAACGCTGGGGTGAGCTGAACGATGAAACCGGCGAAGAGCTGGGGTTCCGCCGCAGCGGGCTGGTTTATGCCACGCAGGAAGAGTCGGACATCGCGGCCTGGGATAAGTGGATCCAGATGGCAAAAGGCTATGGCGTAAACAGTGCGATTCTCACGGCGGAGCAGGCCAAAGCGATGACGCCCGGCAGCACCACAAACTGGCGGGGCGGTCTCTCAGCGCCGACTGACGGTCATGCTGAGCCACGTCTGGCCGCGCCAGGGCTGGTGGCGGGCGCGCTGAAAAAAGGTGCGCTGCTGTTTCAGCAGTGCGCGGTGCGTGGGCTGGATATCGCTGGCGGCAGAGTCAGTGGCGTCTGGACTGAACGCGGTCTGATCAAAACCAGCCGGGTCATCTGCGCCGCCGGGGCCTGGACCTCGATGTTCTGCCGTCGTCATGGCATCGATCTGCCGCTGGGCAATGTGATTGGCACTGCTTTCCGTACGCAGCCCATTGAGCAGGCGATCGCCATGCCGCTCTACACGCCGGGCTTCGCCTGTCGGCCGCAAATGGACGGCAGTTACACCGTCTCAGTGTCAGGGCGCGGGCGTCTGGAGCCGGGCGCGCAGGGCCTGCGCTATGCCCGTCAGTTCTATCCGACCTTTAAAAGCCGCCGCAAGAATCTCACCCTGAATCTTGGCCTGTCGCCCTTCTTCAACGGCCCGGAAGCGATGGGCGGCTGGGCATTTGACCGCGAGTCGCCGTTTGAGCGCATGCGTATTCTCGATCCGGCTGCCGATGCAAACATCGTGGAAGAGGGCCTGGCGGCGATGCGGCGTGAATATCCGGCACTGGCAAATCTCCGGCTGGCGCAGTCATGGGGCGGCATGATTGACAGCACCCCGGACGCGATTCCGGTGATCTCTACCGTGGCGAAACTGCCGGGGCTGGTGCTCTCGGCGGGTTACAGCGCCCATGGCTTTGGTATTGGACCGGGTGCCGGACGGCTGGCAGCCGACCTTGCCACCGAAGCCACACCGATTGTTGATCCGACACCTTACCGCTACAGCCGTCTGGTTGACGGCAGCGGACTTGAAACGCCAGGCATGATGTAAGGAGACCTGTAATGAGCCTGATAATACGCGCAATGACGCCAGACGATATCGAGCAGTGTTACGCCTTAACGCAGGCGCTGAAATGGCCCCACCGACGCGAAGACTGGCAGCTGGCGCTGCAACTGGGCGAGGGCACGGTAATTGAAGAGCAGGGCAGGCTGATTGGCAGCGCCGTACTCTGGCGCTGGGGAGACAGGGCCGCCACGCTGGGAATGATTATTGTCGATAATCAGCAGCAGGGGCGCGGCCTGGGCAAACAGCTGATGCTAGCGCAACTGGAGAAACTGCCCGACTGTAATGTGCGTCTGCACGCGACTGAAATGGGCAAAGGTTTGTATGAAAAGCTTGGCTTTGTCAGCTGCGGTGAGATTCGCCAGCACCAGACCCGAGCAGTGACCACACTACCGGACATGGTGATCCCGGCGGGAATGCAACTGCGACCCGCGACTCAGGCCGATCACGCCACGCTGGTGACACGGGATCAGCAGGCAAACGGTATGCATCGTCCTGCGCTTATTGCGCATTTACTGCGCGACTGCCAGACGGTGCTTTTAGAGGACGCGGCACAGCAGATTCAGGGCTTCGCCAGCCTGCGCCGCTTTGGTCACGGCTGGGCGATAGGTCCGGTCATCGCGGCGGACTTCCCGACCGCTCAGGCGCTGGTCGCCTCGCTGATGCAATCGCTGCAGGGTGAATTCCTGCGCATCGACACGGATGCAACGCTGCCGATGGCCGCCTGGCTTGAGAGCCTGGGCATCCCTCAGGTCGATGCGCCCCCCACTATGGTGCGCGGCACGCCCTGGACGCCAAAGGGGATGCAGGCGTTTGGACTGATGACGCAGGCAATGGCCTGATGCATATCGTCTATAAATCGGAGCCGGAACGTGGCCGGATCTGGCAGCGCTGGCTGGCAGAGCATGCGCCTGACATTCAGCTGCATATCTGGCCTGAAACCGGCGATCCAGAGCAGGTTGAGGCGCTGGTTGCCTGGCAGCCACCCGCTGACATTCCGGCGCTGTTTCCCCGGCTGAAATTGCTGTTCTCGGTGGGTGCGGGCGCCGATCAGTTTGACTTCAGGGCGCTGCCACCGGACCTGCCAGTGATCAGAATGATCGAGCCTGGCCTGACGCAGGGCATGGTGGAATATGTCACTTTCGCCGTGCTTGGTCTGCATCGCGACATGCCACGCTATTTCCATCAGCAGCGCCAGCAGCAGTGGCTGACCCACGCGGCAAAACCGGCCGCGCAGCGTCGGGTAGGCGTGATGGGCCTGGGTGAACTGGGTCAGGCCGCATTAGCGCAGCTGGTGGCGCTGGGCTTTGACTGCGCAGGCTGGAGCCGCACACCACGCCAGATTCCCGACGTCCACTGCTGGCACGGTAACGACCAACTTGAGGCATTTCTGGCGCACAGCGAGATTCTGGTCTGCCTGCTACCGCTGACTGACACCACACACGGTTTACTTAACCGCAGCCTGTTTAATCAGTTGCCACAGGGCGCGGCGCTGGTGCAGGCCGGGCGCGGCCCGCAACTGAATCATGACGATCTGCTCGACGCGCTGGAGAGCGGTCAACTGAGTGCCGCCGTGATCGATGTGACTGACCCGGAGCCGTTACCGGCGGGTCATCCCTTCTGGCACCATCCCGCCATCTGGCTCACACCGCACATCGCCAGCCAGGCGCAGAACGAGAGCGCCATTGCTGCCCTGCTGGAAAACCTGCGGCGTTACCAGCGTGGCGAGCCGCTGCACGGTGAGATTGATCGTTCGCGAGGATATTAAGATGGAACATTTAGTGGCACTGCGCCGCGATCTGCATGCGCACCCGGAGCTGGGCTTTCAGGAGCAGCGCACCAGCGACATCGTGGCGAATTTCCTGCAACAGCTGGGCATTGAAGTGCATCGCGGTATCGGTAAAACCGGCGTGGTCGGGATACTGAAGAAGGGCAGCAGTGAACGCATGATCGGCCTGCGCGCCGACATGGATGCGCTGCCGATGCAGGATCAGAGCGGCACCGACTGGCAAAGCCAGGCAGAGCAGGTGAGTCACGCCTGCGGCCACGACGGTCACACCGTGATGCTGCTGGGGGCCGCTGAAAAACTGGTGCGCGATGTCAGCTTTGACGGCCGCGTCTGTTTTATCTTCCAGCCCGCCGAAGAGGGTCTGGCAGGCGCGAAAGCGATGATCGATGACGGCCTCTTCAGCCGCTTCCCCTGCGAAGCAGTCTACGCCATTCATAACTGGCCGGAACTGCCGCTCGGGCAGGTACAGACCCGGCCCGGCGCCATCATGGCGGCGGCTGACCGCTTTGATATCCGGGTGCTGGGCGGAGGCGGTCACGCCGCACAGCCTCACCTGACTCACGATACGCTGCTGGCGACCAGTGAGCTGGTGGTGCAGCTGAATACGCTGGTCTCGCGCGCCCTGGATCCGTGCGAAACGGCACTGCTCACCGTCACCCGGATGCAGGGCGGTTTTTCGCACAACATGATCCCGGCAGAGGCAAATATCACCGGCACGGTGCGCACTTTCAGCCCGGCGGCGCAGAATACGATTGAAACGCGGCTGCGCCAGATGGCGGAGCACATCACCGCCGCCCATGGCCTGCGCACAGAAGTGAACTATCTGCGTTACTACCCGGCAACCCTTAACAGCGCGGCGGAAGCGCAGTTTTGCCTGGAGGCGCTGAAGCAGGCGGGCATTCCGGCGGAGGCCGCGCCCAGACCCGCGCTCACGTCGGAAGATTTTGCTTTTATGTTGCAGGCGCGGCCCGGTGCCTATCTGTGGCTGGGATCGGCACCCTGCAAGCCGCTGCACCATGCTGCTTATGACTTCAACGATGCGCTGATCCCGCATGGCATTAACGTTTTTGTCACGCTGATTCGCCAGGCGCTGGCAGAGAAATTTCCCTGCTGAATGCAGCGGGATTTTGACAGGAAATGCCGCTGCCCGGGCAATTACGGCAGCGTGAGAAACCAGCAGATTGCGATACTTGAACCAACCGAACGATACGTGGATGAGGGTTTAAAATGCAGAATGTCATGGCAGAACAGCAAGCATATTCCGATAACAGCCTGTTACTGGATGCACGCGAGCAGAATGTGCCGCGCGGTGTCGTTACCGCCCATCCGCTGGTGATCGAACGCGCCAGAGGCAGTGAAGTGTGGGATGTGGAGGGTAATCGCTATCTCGACTTTGTCGGCGGGATTGGCGTGCTGAACGTCGGCCACAATCACCCGGCGGTGGTCAATGCGGTGACCCGCCAGCTCGGTCTGGTGTCTCACGCCTGTTTTCAGGTGGTGGCTTATCCGGGCTACATCGAGCTGGCGCAGCGGCTGAACAAACTGGTCGGTGGCGATGAAGCGTATAAAAGCGTCTTCTTCACCAGCGGCGCTGAAGCGGTAGAAAACGCGGTGAAGATTGCCCGCTCACACACTCAGCGCCCCGGCATCATTGCTTTTGATGGGGCATTTCATGGACGCACCCTGCTGGGGGTCACCCTGACCGGCATGTCCGCGCCTTACAAACAGAACTTTGGCCCGTTCCCTGGCGATATCTACCGTCTGCCGTTCCCGAACCCGCTGCACGGCATTACCGAAGCAGACTGCCTGAAGGCGATGGATCAGCTGTTCGCGGTGCAGATCCTGCCGGAGCGCGTCGCGGCCATTATCATCGAACCCGTGCAGGGCGATGGCGGCTTCCTGCCCGCCGGGCCAGCCTTTATGCAGGCGTTACGCCGTATCACCAGCCAGCACGGCATTCTGCTGATCTGTGATGAAGTGCAGTCCGGCTTTGGACGCACCGGCACGATGTTCGCCTTCCAGCAACTGGGAATCAAACCGGATTTAATCACCCTGGCGAAAAGCCTGGGTGGCGGGCTGCCGATTTCCGGCGTGGTGGGCCGTGCGGAGATCATGGATGCGCCGACACCCGGCGGGTTAGGCGGCACCTACGGCGGTAATGCGCTGGGCTGTGCGGCGGCGCTGGCGGTACTGGATCTGTTTGAGCATGAGAACCTGCTGCAGCGATCCTGTCAGCTCGGTGAACAGCTCAATGCCCGTCTGCGACAGCTGGCAGATAAATATGCCTGCATTGGTGATGTGCGCGGCGTGGGCTTTATGCAGGCGGTGGAAATTCTCGACTTCGAAACCGGCCGTCCGGATGCGGCGCTGACCCAGAAGATCCTCGACAGTGCCTGTCAGGAAGGATTGCTGCTGATCAAATGCGGCCTGCATCGCAACACCATCCGCTTCCTGGCGCCGCTGGTGACTACCGACTCACAGCTGGAAGAGGCGTTGCATATCTTTGATATTGCGCTGGCGCGAGCCACAGGACGGTTGGGTTAAACCTGTATTCCTCATTGATTTTGTTAAAGTAATTTTAAAACCTCCCGGTGGTATAACCACTGCGAAGCGCTGGCGCGTTTACGGTAAAGCGTGTTATATCTTCGGGAGGTTCTGAACATTTGATTAAGCGCCTGGCCCGACAGGCTCTGACAATGAGGGGGGTGCTATGAACGGCTTAATGAAACTCGACCGCATCGACATCAACATCCTGGTGCAACTCCAGAAAGATGGCCGTATCAGCAATGTTAACCTCGCCGACGCCGTAGGCCTTTCGCCCAGTCCCTGTCTTCAACGGGTCAAACGTCTGGAACAGGCTGGTTTTATCACCGGTTATGAAGCGCACATTAATCTCACCCGCATTACCGATTCGGTGACCGTTTTTACCGAAGTCACCCTGTCCGGCCACCGCCGCGAAGATTTCATGAAATTCGAAAGTGCAATGCGCGACGTTGATGAGCTGATGGAGTGCCATCTGATCACCGGCGGCTATGACTATCTGCTGCGCTTTATTACCCGCAGCATTGAACACTACCAGGAAGTGATTGAGAAGATGCTGGATGCGCAGATCGGCATCGACAAGTACTTCAGTTATATCGTGATTAAATCCCCCATCATGAAAAGCAGCGTGCCGCTGCGATCGTTGATCAGCAAGCACAACTCAGTGGAGTTCGGCGCATAACAGTCGGTCGCCCCTCTTTCACGTTCACCGGAGAGAGGGCCGTCACCGCTGTCCCGCTTTGTCACTGCTTTTTAGCTTTACCCCTTCACCTTGTTTACCGCTTAAATCTGCCCGATTCTCCTCAGCATAAAATTTCTTTCCGCTGCCAAATTCAACGGCTGTGCCAGGTTTTGTGGCGCGCTACAGCCTCAACCGTCGGGCAAACCCTTTTACACTGTTTTCAACCGATACAAGGAGTTGTCATGGACTCATTACAGATTGCTGACCAGCAGTGGCAGCGCGATGCGTTCACTGTCTCGACCGATCGCCAGCGGCTCGACCTGGACTGGATCCATGTCCAGCTGGCGGAAAAGTCTTACTGGGCTAAAGGCCAGCCGCAGGCCAAAACTGTGCGGGCGATTGCCGGTTCGCTGCCGTTTGGCCTCTATCACCAGCAGGCGCAGGTTGGCTTTGCCCGACTGATCACTGACTACACCCGTTTTGGCTGGTTGTGCGACGTGATCATTGATGAACACTGGCGCGGTCACGGGCTGGGCAGCTGGCTGGCGACCTGCGTCCGTGAACATCCGGAGCTGCAAACGGTGCATCGCTGGATGCTGTCAACCCAGGATGCCCATCAGGTCTATCAGCGGCTTGGCTGGCGTGTGGTGCAACATCCCGGAACGCTGATGGAATTTCCCCCTTCCTGACACTGGAGTTAACCCGATATGCGATACCGCGTTGGCGTGGATATTGGCGGATCTTTTACCGATTTCGCCGTGCTCGATCAGCAAACTAACCAGATCCACACACTGAAAGTTCTGTCGCGCCCGGACAAGCCCGGCAGTGAAATCGTGACCGGGCTGGCGCAGTTTCAGCAGCATCAGGGCATCGATCCCGCTGAGATTGGCTACTTCACCCACGGCACCACGGTAGGCATTAACGCCGTGATCCAGCGGCGCGGCGTGCGGCTGGCGCTGTTCGCCACCGAGGGCTTCTGCGATGTGCTGGAGCTGGCCAGGCTGAAAATTCCGCATATCCATGACCTTTTCTCACGGCGTGCCGCACCGCTCATCACCCGCGACAGGGTATTTGCCATCCGTGAACGCAGCGATGCCCACGGCAACGTGCTGCAGCCGGTGGATCGTCAGAGCGTGCTCGACGCCATTGAGCAGGCACGCGCCGCAGGTTGTCAGAGCATTGTCGTGTCGCTGCTGCACAGCTACCGCAACCGGCACAATGAAGCGGCAGTAAAGGCAATTATCGACGAGGTTGCGCCTGAACTGCTGACCTCCTGTTCCGCCGATATCTGGCCAATTATCCGCGAATATGAACGCACCATCACCGCCACCATTAACGCCTACGTGCAGCCGATGGTCATTCACTACCTCGAATCTTTTGAGCAGGCACTGAAACAGCTCGGTGTGAAGCCGCCGCCGCGCATCACCAAATCCAACGGCGGGGTGATGGGCGTTGATCAGGCGAAACGGGAATGCGTGCAGATGGTGCTTTCCGGCACCGCCTCCGGGGTGATTGGCGCCAGCTATCTGGCCAGCGCCTGCGGTTTTGACAAAATTCTCAGCCTGGATATCGGCGGCACCAGCGCCGACGTGGCGGTGATCATCGATGGCAAAGTGGCGCAGGGCAACGGCGAAATTATCGGAGATTTTCCGATCTTCATTCCTTCTGTCGCCGTTACCTCGGTGGGTCAGGGCGGCGGCTCGCTGGCGTGGATTGATGGTCAGGGCGTATTGCAGATGGGGCCGGACAGTGCCGGTTCGCTGCCGGGTCCGGTCTGCTTCCAGCGCGGCGGGACCCAGCCTACCGCCACCGATGCCTTTGCCGCCTGCGGCATGATGGGCCACGGTGCGCTGGGGTATAACGCGGTCACTGTGGATGTCGCCGCAGCCTGTGCGGCCTGGCAGCCGCTGGCCAATGCGCTCGATATTTCCGTAGAGGAAACCGCTGAGACCGCTATCCAGCTGGCGATCTCCAGTATGTACAGCGATACCAGTGGTTTGCTGTCGCGCTTTGGCCTCGATCCGCGTGAATTCTGGTTCCTCGCTTTTGGCGGAGCGGGGCCGATGATGGGCTGTTTTCTCGCCCGCGAGCTGAACATGAAAGGGGTGATTGTGCCGCCGACGCCGGGCGTGCTGTCCGCGCTGGGCGGGCTGGTCGCGGACATCCGTAATGACTTTATTCGCACGCTCTACGGCGACCTGACGCCTGCGTTAGCCGACACCCTGGCCAGTGAAGCCGAAGCCTTGCAGCAGCGCGCCTGCGGCTGGCTGGCGCAGGAGCACGGCAGCGACATGCCCTACAGCCTGCAATTCAGCGCGGATATGCGCTATCGCGGTCAGTCGTTTGAGATCGACGTGACGCTGGAGGCGAGCTGGCTGACGCAGGCGGATTTCCCAGCGCTGCATGACGCTTTTGACCGCCAGCACCAGCAGCTGTTTGGTCACTGCGATCCGCAGGCGCCGGTGCAACTGATCAACCTGCGGCTGGTCATTACCTCACCGACGCCAAAACCGGTGATTAACCGGCTGGATCCGGCCACAGAACCGGTACCGGTACTGAAGCAGACCCGGGCGTGGATGGATGGCGGCTGGCATCAGGTGGATTTAGTGCTGCGTTCGGTACTGCGTGCCGGGCATCAGATTGAGGGTCCGGTCATCATCGCCCAGGATGACTGCACCACCTGTGTGCCGCCCGGTATGGGCGTCACGGTCGATTCATTCGGTAATCTGCTGATCACGGCGAGCGAGGCATAACATGGCGATTGATGGACGTAATTTACAGATCCTGGCGAACTACTGCGCCGCCGCTGCCGATGCGATGGCCTTTACCCTGATGCGCACCGCACACTCGACGTTTGTTAAAGAGACGGAAGATTTCTCCTGCCAGATTGTCAGCCGCAGCGGGCTGGCATTTGCCTCGCCACGCAGCTTCGGCGCGCCCTGGTACAGCGGCATCGACTATGCGCCGGTGCTGGCGCTGATAGAAGAGTACGCCGACGGCGATATCTGCATCACTAACGACGCCTACGCCGGGAACGTCGCGACGCATTCGCCCGACATCCACATCTGGAAACCGGTGTTCCACCAGGGCGAAATCGTCTGCTTCGTGGTCGGTCATATTCATAACACCGACGTCGGCGGCGCGGTGCCTGCCTCGCTGTCGCGCTCGCTGACCGATATCGTGCAGGAGGGGATCCGTATTCCACCGCTGAAGATCATGCGTCAGGGTCAGCTCAACGAAGAGGTCGCCAGTATCATGCGCCTCAATGTGCGGGTGCCGGATCAGAACTGGGGCGATTTCAAGGCACAGCTGGCCTCGGTGAACGTGGGCGAGCGCAAAATTCATGACATCATCGCCCGCTTTGGCATCGATGATTTCCTGCAGGGCATCGAGGGCATTCTCGATTATGCCGAAGCGCAGGCGCGCAGCATTATCAGTACCATTCCCGACGGCGAATACTTTTATGCCGACTACGCCGATGAAGATGGCGAGGGCGGCTATCCCTGTCGTATTGCAATTACTCTGCGGGTGCAGGGGGAGCAACTGGAGCTGGACTACACCGGCAGCGACCCGCAGCTGGCCTCGTCACTTAACATGCCGACCGGCGGCCGTGAACGGCATCCGCTGGCGCTGGTGGGCGTCACTTATGTGCTCTCCACACTTGATCGTTCGCTGCTGCTGAACGCGGGAACACTGCGACCGACCCGGGCGATCCTGCCGCCCGGTACGGTGATGAATTGTGAAGCACCGGCGGCGGTGGGGATGCGCTCGCTGACCTGTGCGCTGTCGCAGATCGCCACTGTCGGCGTCTTCTCGCTGGCGATGCCGGACCGTCTGCCTGCGAATTCACCGGGCGGCAACTCCATCATGAACATTCGTACCCAGACGCAGAACCGGAGTGTGGTCGCCTCGCTGGGCCCGGTGGGCGGTGGCGCGGGCGGCACGCCGCGTCACGACGGGCCTGATGGCTCTGGCGGGCTTTCTGCTTTCCTGAAAAATACCCCGATTGAGATCAACGAAGCGGAAGTGCCGATTCGCTTTCATCGCTACGGACTGGCGCAGGACAGTGCCGGCGCCGGTCGCTATCGCGGCGGCTTAGCGACCGAAATGTCATTCGAGATTTTCTCGCCCAATACCACCATTACCGCGCGCAACCGCAACCGGTCGGTATTTGCCTCGGCGGGTGTGGTGGGCGGACAGAGCGGGGCGCTGTCATATTTCCGGACCCGGCGTGACGGTGAGGTTATCAATCACGGCAACACTGACGTGATCCAATGCCAGCCAGGTGACGTGGTCGACGTGCGCGGACCCGGCGCGGGCGGTTACGGTTTGCCGTCGCAGCGCGAGATTGAGGCGGTCATGCAGGATGTCCGTTGCGGCTATCTCAGCGTCGCGGCAGCCAGGGCGCAGTATGGCGTGGTGGTAACAGATAACCGCGTGGATCAGGCGGCAACAGCGCGCCTGCGCGCCGCCATGCCGCAGCAGGCCGCGCATCATTTTGAGCACGGCGAAGCACGACGTCGCTTCGAAACGCTCTGGACACCACAGCGGTATCACTTACTTACCCTTTTTCTTGCGGAAGCGCCGGTAAGCTGGCGTCACTTCCTGAAAACCCAGATATTCCGGGCGGTGGCGGAGACAGGCGAAACGGCGGATATGAATCAAATATTCAGTGCGTTGCGTCAGCGATATCCGGCAATGTCGAACAATTAAGAGTCCTGGTGCATCGTCTACTACGCTTTAAGTCTGCATGGACTACAAGGGACAACGCGACGATGAGCATGAAAACCAGTGATTTTTTTGTCCAGCGCCTGAAAGAGTGGGGCGTCACACGTATTTACGGCTATCCGGGAGACGGGATCAACGGCGTGCTGGGGGCCATTCAGCGCGCTAACGCCAAAGGCGATGGCATCGAATTTATTCAGGTGCGCCACGAAGAGATGGCTGCCTTTATGGCGGCCGGGCATGCCAAATTCACCGGAGAGCTGGGCGTCTGCCTTTCTACGGGCGGGCCGGGCGCAACCCATCTGCTGACCGGACTCTATGACGCCAAAATGGATCACGCCCCGGTACTGGCGATTGCCGGACAGGCGGAAGCGACCGCACGGGGAGCCAGTTATCAGCAGGAGATGAACCTGGATCGCATCTTCTCGGACGTGGCTAACTTTGTTCAGGAAGCCTCAACCCCGACGCAGGTGCGTCATCTGCTGGACCGTGGCGTGCGCATCGCCAAAGCGCAAAATGGCGTGGCGGTGATCATCATCCCTAAAGATATTCAGGATGAAGAGTGGCAGCCCCCGCAGCATCTGCACGGCTTCACCCATTCCGGCAGCGGCTATCAGCGTCCCAAAGTTATTCCTTACGAGGCGGATCTGCAACGCGCCGCCCAGGTGCTCAACGCCGGCAAAAAAGTGGCGATTCTGATTGGCGCAGGCGCACGCAACGCCGCTGTTGAAGTGGTGCAGGTTGCCAACGTGCTGGGCGCGGGTGTGGCAAAAGCACTGCTCGGCAAAGATGTACTGCCAGACGACGCGCCGTTTGTGACTGGCTCGATCGGTCTGCTGGGGACGAAGCCGTCGTCCGATTTAATGCAGAACTGCGACACCCTGTTAATGATTGGCAGCGGCTTCCCGTGGACGGAATTTCTGCCGGAAGAGGGCAAGGCACGTGCGGTGCAGATAGACATCGACCCCGCCATGCTGGGACTGCGCTATCCCAGCGAAGTGAACCTGCATGGCGATGCGGCAGAAACCCTGCGCGCGCTGCTGCCGCTACTGGAGCACAAAGAGGATCGCAGCTGGCAGGAGGATATTGCGGTTCAGGTACGTGACTGGTGGACGCTGATGGAAGAGCGTGCGATGGCACCGGCTAATCCGGTTAACCCGCAGCGGGTGGTGTGGGAGATGTCGCCACAACTCCCGGACAACGCCATTGTTACCTCGGATTCCGGCTCCTGCGCCAACTGGTTTGCCCGCGACTATCGGGTAAAACAGGGGCAGCGCGCTTCGCTCTCAGGCGGCCTGGCCTGTATGGGCGCGGCGGTGCCCTACGCGATTGCGGCTAAATTTGCGCACCCTGAAAAGCCGGTGGTGGCGCTGGTGGGTGACGGCGCAATGCAGATGAACAACATGGCCGAGCTGATCACCATTCAGAAATACTGGCAGCAGTGGGCCGATCCACGTCTGATCGTTTGCGTGTTCAACAACCAGGATCTTAATCAGGTTACCTGGGAGCAGCGCGTGATGGAGGGTAATCCCCGCTTCGATGCTTCTCAGCAGCTGCCGGACGTAAAGTATGCTGAGTTTGCGCAGTCGCTGGGGATGATCGGCATCTTTGTCGATAAGCCTGACGATCTGGCCGGTGCCTGGCAGCGTGCGCTCAGCGCCGATCGCCCGGTCCTGCTGGAGGTGAAAACCGATCCGGAAGTCGCCCCATTACCGCCACACATCACCTTTAAGCAGGCGAAAGCCTTTATGGCATCAATGGTGAAGGGTGATCGCGGCGCAGCGCAGATTATCAGCGACACCGCCAGCCAGCTGTTTCATAAAAAGCATTAAGGGCTAAGTGGGGCGGTCGCGCCTCGCTAATCTTGATCCCCGGATGCTCTCGCGTCCGGGTCTTATCCCCCTAATCACACTCAACGGGAGTCTTGTTATGACTGCTCATTCCAGCCCTGTCTGGTTAATCTCGGGATGTTCGACCGGTTTTGGTCGTGAACTGGCGCAGCAGACCATCGCGCGTGGCTTTAAGGTCGTCGTCACGGCGCGTGACACTTCGTCCATTGCCGATCTGGTTGAAGGACACGACAACGCACTGGCGGTGGCGCTGGATGTGACCCAGCAGGCGAGCATCGACCAGGCCGTCAAAGCGGCAATTGACACGTTCGGCACCCTTGATGTGCTGGTGAATAATGCCGGTTACGGTTACCAGAGTTCGGTGGAAGAGGGTGTGGAAAGCGAAATCCGCGCGCAGTTCGATGCCAACGTTTTCGGCCTGTTTGCCCTGACCCGCGCCGTGCTGCCCGCCATGAGAAAGGCGCGCAGCGGTCACGTCATCAACATTA
Organism: Candidatus Pantoea rara; assembly: GCF_051136265.1. Lineage (NCBI taxonomy): Bacteria > Pseudomonadati > Pseudomonadota > Gammaproteobacteria > Enterobacterales > Erwiniaceae > Pantoea > Candidatus Pantoea rara. Next base: position 1,579,840 of record NZ_CP194942.1, read on the forward strand.
CCTCGGTGGCAGGCTTAATAGGTTTTGCCAGCTCAGGCTACTACTCTGCCAGCAAACATGCGGTGGAGGGCTGGTCCGATTCGCTGGCGCTGGAAGCCGGTCCGCTGGGTATTCACGTTACCTGTGTCGAACCTGGTCCGTTCCGCACCGACTGGGCCGGACGCTCACTGCATCAGACGCCGAGCACGCTCCCGGACTATGCAGAGACAGCTGCTGCGCGAATGAAAGCAACGTCCGAATACAGTGGCACTCAGAAAGGCGATCCCGCACGGGCTGCCAGAGCAATGATCGCCATCACCGAACATGATAATCCGCCACGCCATCTGGTGATGGGCGCCTGGGGACATGAGGCCGTGACCAGCAAGCTCAAAGAGCGTCTGGCTGAGATCGACGCGTGGAAAAAGACGTCTGTGGAAACGGATTTTCCGGAATAGAGGTGAATGCACTGTGGTGGGCGGAAAGCCGTCTGCAGGTGAGTCTGAAGTTGATAAAAATACGAAAGGCCCGTTTATCGGGCCTTTAAGAGCTAAGCGCTGATTTTAGCTTTCTGCATTTCACGCGCATTCAGCTCTTTCAGCTTGCGGCGTAACAGGGCAGACGACGATCGTTTTTTCGACTGCGCTAGCTGGGCTTTAATGGCGGGCAGATCGGGCCTGGCCAGCCATTCAGCGACCAATAGTGTCCTTAACTCCTTATATCTGGTTTCGACCGGAGCCAAAGGGGTTGTTTCATCGTGTTTATTGTAAAACGACATAGCAAGCTCTCCCTGTAGTCACTACTTTATAAGCCCGGAAACAGTCCGGGATTAAAGGTTGCGGCGCTTTCTTTGGCAACCCTGTCCGGCGATTGTAGCGTAGTTCATTTTTTAACCCAAGCATCGCGTCGTAGATCTCCTCAAGGGGGGTGGGACGATTACGGTCAACAATCTCTCCTGACGCAGGCTGGAAAACAAAACCGCCAATAGAGAAGCTTTCATGGTGTGTTATTAACGCGAGTACTACGCTTTTTAAAACGACAGCACTACCTAATCCGGCAATGTTGATATGGCGGAAATCACCCAGGCATTCCAGGCCATCGAACACGTCAAAACAGACCTCAGCCAGGCCGTTAACCGGAAAGGAAATACCGGGTGGCATCCGGTATCCGATACGGGTAAAGGTCTGTTCATCTATCCGGTCGCCAACGATGACGGTGTAAGCCTCATTACCGACAACAAACACATAGCTGTGATAAACCTGGCGATCGTAAATGAATCTTTTTCGCCTGAACTCGAAGTTTTCAAGATACATATCTTCTTCAATGCGCACTTATCATCCCTGCCGCAGCCTATGAATCCCTGAGACTCGATTTTCAGTGCCTTCTCAGTAACATCAAATATCCATATTAAAAAGGTGGCTATTCATTCCAGCGTTTCAGCCGTTGTTGCTGATTATCGACATTGTTTTGTAAGCCAGCCCGCAAACCATTCAGCTGTTACGCACCCTTATCGCGCAGCCCTGCGCCATCACTGTGCTGAAAAAATAAACAGCGGCCCGCTTCTGACATCATAAGAATTCGATCTTGTATCCCAGCCCGTATTCCACCTGGCATCCCTGTCTCAGACCCGTACTTTGCGGCTATCTGGCACGCTTCATGCACTCGCTGACAGGTACACTTTTGGCGAGGTAATCCATGTTTGACTCCTTATTAGACGAAGATGCCACCACGATGGCCGCGCTGATCCGCAGCGGGGAGGTCTCAGCCTGCGAACTGACCGGGGCGGCGCTGGCGCGGATGGCGCGGCGGGAGCCGGCAATACAGGCCTTTTGTACGCCGACGCCGGAACGGGCGATGGAACAGGCCAGAGCCGTGGATGCCCGACGGGCACGCGGAGAAACACTGGGCGCGCTGGCGGGCGTACCGCTGGCGGTAAAAGATCTCATCTGCACCGCAAACGTCAGAACCACCTCCGGTTCGGCGGCGTACAAAGTGTTCGTCCCGGAAGATGACGACATCACGGTGGAACGCCTGCTGGCCGCAGACGCTATTCTGCTGGGCAAAACCACCGCACCGGAATTTGGCTACAGCGGAGTCGGACACAATCCGCTGTTTCCGTCGCCACGCAATCCCTGGAATCTGGCGATGACGCCAGGCGGGTCCAGCGCCGGATCGGGTGCAGCGGTAGCGGCGCGGCTCTGCCCGATTGCGCTGGGCAGCGACGGCGGCGGCTCGGTACGTATTCCGGCGGCGCACTGCGGTATTTTTGGCTTCAAGGCGTCGATGGGCCGGGTGCCGCTGTGGCCCGGCTGTCGTGATGAACGCTACCCAGGCGTATCAAGCTGGGAGTCGCTGGAGCATATCGGGCCGATGACGCGCAGCGTACGCGATGCCGCGCTGATGATGTCCCTGATGGCGGGGCCAGATATGCGCGACCGCCACTCTATTCCCTGCAGCGACGTTGACTGGCTGGGCGCAACGCAACATCTGCCCGGCAAACTCCGCATCGCCTTCAGCGCCGATTTTGGCTATGTGGCTGTTGACCCGGAAGTACGGGCGGTGGTCACCGCAGCGGTGAAGCATTTCGCCGCTGAAATCGGGGCAGAACTGGCGCTGGCCGATCCTGGCTTTCCCGATCCGGCTGCCGCGTTTGGCGCGCTGGTGGCGATGGAGAGCGATCTCACCGGCATGCGCCAGATGATGGCGGAGCAGGGCAGCGAGATGTCGCCGCATCTGGTCGCCATGCTGCAGCGCGACTGGCGGGCGGAAAACTTCACCGATGCTATCGCCACCCGCAAAGCGGTCAGCAACAGCCTGTGGCGCTTTATGCAGCGCTTTGATCTGTTGATCACCCCCACGCTGGCGGTGCCGCCGTTTCCGCTGGGGATGCAGGGACCGGAGATCATTGATGGCCGTATGGTCCGTAACGATCACTGGCTCTCATTCTGTTACCCGTTCAACTTCACCGGTCAGCCCGCCGCGTCTGTGCCCGCCGGTTTCACCGCCAGCGGCCTGCCTGTCGGTCTGCAGATTGTCGGACGTCATCTTGATGATGCTTTAGTGCTGGCTGCCAGTGCCGCTTTCGAGCGCATTCAGCCGTGGAATCACCTTCAACCCGGAATCGCCCAATGAAAACCTCTGATACACCTGCGCTGGAGCAGGAGTTTGAACATGAGCCGGTGCCGTTGTCGCATCGCCATTCAACCCGCTCCGTCTCGGCGGTCTGGTTTGGATTCCCGATGATCCTCACCAATGCGCTGTTTGGCGGCATCATTACCTGGCATCTGGGCTTCTGGCCCGCGCTGATCGCCATTCTGCTGGGCAACCTGGTGCTGTTCGCCTATGTCGGCGCGCTGAGCTGGTACGCCGGTAACAGCGGGATGAACTTTGCTTTACAGGCCAGACGCACCTTTGGCAGCAAAGGCTACATTCTTGTCTCGGGTTTTCTCTCGACAGTGGTGATCGGCTGGTATGCCTTCCAGACCGGCCTTACCGGCACGGTGATTAATCAGACCTTCGGCTGGAATGCGCTGGCGGTGACGGCCTTTGCCATGATCCTCTACACCGGCATCACGTTTCTGGGCGTGCGGGCGCTGTCGGTGCTGGGGATGATCGCCGCGCCGCTGTTTGTGGTGCTCGGGATGGTGGCACTGTGGCTGATCAGCAAACAGCACGACTTCTCCATCGTGACGCAATGGAAGGGCAGCGCCAGCGCCGCCGGGGCAATGAGTATGGGCACCGCCGTCACCATGGTGGTGGCCGGGTTTGCCGACTCCGGCACCATGACTGCTGACTTTACCCGCTGGTCGAAGAATGGGCGCTCGGCCGTGATCGCGGCGTTCTCTGCCTTCCCGGTCGCTAACGTCATCTCCTATCTGTTTGGCGTGGTGATTGTCGCAGTGGGCGCGGCGGTTGATCCCCTGTCCAGTGGCGGTAACTTCCTGCCGATGCTGATGGGGCACAACGCCTTCCTGTCGGTGGTGGCCTGCCTGTTTGTCTTTATCAATCTGGGGTCGGTTTGCACCCACTGCCTCTACAACGGCGCGGTGGGTTTCAGCCATCTGTTCAGCAGCAAAATGCGGCTCTGGACGCTGATTCTGGGCGCCATTGGCGGCGCGCTGGCGCTAGCGGGCGTCTGGTCTTACTTCCTGGCGTGGCTCAGCCTGCTGGGGATTGTGGTGCCGCCGTTTGGTGCGGTGATGATTGTGGATTTAATCTTTATGGCGCGCATCAGTGAGCAGCGTCCGGCGCAGCGTTTCCGTGGAACCGCGTTTGCGGCCTGGGCGATTGGCAGCCTGTGTGCGGTGATCGCCCATGTGGCTTTCCCGCAGTTCGGTGAAGCAGTGATTGGTCTGGTGACCGCCGCTATCAGCTACAGCGTGATCAGCAAAATGCGCATGCCGCGCCCGGTAATGGAGAACAGCAATGCCCGACTACAGCGTTAATTCAACACCCTACGCCTGGCCGTTTGATGGCCGCTTTACCCCGACTGACACGGCACTGATCGTGATTGATATGCAGACCGACTTCTGTGGCGTCGGCGGCTATGTTGATAGCATGGGTTATGACGTCAGCCTGACCCGCGCACCCATCGCCCCGTTGCAGCAGGTGCTGGCGGCAATGCGCGCCCGGCAGTTTCCAGTTATTCATACCCGCGAAGGGCACCGGCCCGATCTCAGCGATCTGCCCGCCAACAAACGCTGGCGCTCTCGCCGGATGAATGCGGGAATTGGCGATGTCGGACCGTGCGGCCGTATTCTGGTGCGCGGCGAGCCAGGCTGGGAGATTATTCCGGAACTGGCCCCGTTGCCGGGTGAAGTGGTCATTGATAAGCCGGGTAAGGGGTCGTTTTATGCCACCGATCTGGAGTTAATCCTGCGCAGTGGCGGCATCCGTAATCTTATCCTCACCGGTATTACCACCGATGTCTGTGTCCATACCACGCTGCGCGAAGCCAACGATCGCGGCTTTGAGTGCCTGGTGCTGTCCGATTGCTGCGCTGCAACCGAGCGGCGGCATCATGAGGCGGCGCTGAGCATGATTCATATGCAGGGCGGCATCTTTGGCGCGGTTGCCACCTCTGCCGCGTTACTGGATAGCCTGGGCATTTAACCTTTCTGGCGGATAACCTGAGCGTATCACTCCGCTCAGGCTATCCCTTAAGGCGGTGACACCTGTCTCTGTGTTTCCACGCCTTCTGCTGTGACCATCAGGCCCATGACGTGACCCGGCTTCACCACCGATTTAATAATCGCTACGGCGTTTTCCGCTACGCCGGGCGGTATAGTCCGACGGCTCTCTTCGGCAACCGAGGTAAATCCACCGCGTCACCACGCATTTCCAGCCAACTTCGTCGCTATGGTTCATACTCATGGGCGCTAAATGATTTACGAACGGATAACCGTGAAGACAACGGTTACTGAGTTTGTTACTTCGCTGACAGCCTGAGGTTGTCAGCTGACCAGAAGGGAAAATAATGCCATTGTTATTCGGTGAGTTATCTGGCTTCCCGTCATGGGTGCCTGTTGTATTACTCGTCTCGCTTTCGTTTATCCTGGGCTTCCTGGCCCGGCTTATCCTGCTTGCCTTTATCCGCTACTGGCAGATTCGTGACAGAAAGCTGTTCAAATCTCTTGAGAAGCACCTTAGCGGTTCCATGTTCTTTTTCGTTCCGCTATTAATGATCAATGTCGGGATTAACTACATTAACTTTCATCCTGAGTCGCTTGAGTTAATCACGAATATCATCAACGTCTTTATTATTATGTCATTCTGCTCGGTCCTGATACGGCTAACCAATGTGGCGCAGGATATGCTGTATATCCGCTACGACATTAATATCTCTAATAATCTGCGTGCACGTAAAATCCGTACGCAGATTATCTATGTCAAAAAAGTCGTTATTGTCATCCTTGTGCTGTTCTGTGTTTCTCTGATTCTGCTCAGTTTTCCCGGCGTCCGGAAATTCGGCACCACTATTCTGGCCGGTGCGGGTGTTGCCGGTATCATTATCGGGTTTGCCCTCCAGAAATCGCTGGTTAACCTGTTTGCCGGTATTCAGATCGCTTTTACCCAGCCCATCAAAATTGATGATGCGGTTGTGGTGGAAAAAGAGTGGGGCTGGATTGAGGAGATCAACCTGACTTATGTGGTGGTGCGCATCTGGGATCTGCGTCGGCTGGTACTGCCGATCACCTACTTTACGGAGAATCCGTTTCAGAACTGGACACGCAACAACGCCCAGATTTTAGGCTCAGTGTTTCTCTACGTGGATTACTCCATGCCGCTGGAGCCACTGCGCAGGCAGTTTGAAAAAGTCCTCAGTGAAACCAAACTCTGGGATGGGGAAACGTCCGTGCTTCAGGTGACTGACACCACTGAGAAAACAATGACCATCAGGATGCTGATGACCGCGCAGAACTCCCCAATTGCCTTTGATTTACGCTGCTACGTGCGGGAAAAGATGATTGAGTTTATTCAGCAGACTTACCCTGAAAGCCTGCCACAGGTCAGAGCCTCACTGACGGATAGCGGGGGTGAAAAATCAGCAAGGGCAATGGCTGAATAGCGGGGTTTAAGGTGCGGAACGGCAGTGGACTGTTGCAAAAAAGCGTAAAGGTCCGATGCCCGAAAAAAAAGAGGAGCCAGGCTCCTCTTTAGTCATGCATAGGGATATTAACGAACGATATGCAGGAAGTGCAGATGCTTCTCATACTGGTCGAGAATATCGTTGATGATCTGCTCCTGGTTCCAGCCCATCACATCATAATCCTGCCCCCCTTCCTTGAGGTAGACAACCGCACGGTAATATTTCTGCTCTTCAGCTTTATCACTGTCAGACATGCCTGCCAGAGCAAAGGCGGGTTGCAGATAGGCGCGCGCACGAACTTCATAAACAAAGTTGAGTTCTTCACCCAAATCCACCTCAAAGCGCACGCGATCTTCGACCTCATCCTGGGTATGAGACACGGTATTCTGTTTCGCCAGTTCCTGCTCTACCATTTCCATAGCGGGGTAGATGACCTCAGTCATGAAGCGCTTTACCTGCGAGCGTTTCGGGAAGTAGGCAATATTACGCAATCGTCGCTGCCAGGGAATAGGGTTACGCGCTGCTGTGGGTGCGATGGTCGCAATCTGCTTACTGTCGCGCTTCCAGGCGTCAACGCGTAAAGCCTTGAACAAGCCATATATCGACATGAGCAGGATAACCGCGAAGGGCAGCGCACTGGCAATAGTTACCGTTTGCAACGCCTTCATGCCGCCTGCCAGCAGCAGCGTGACCGCCACGACCCCCATCATGGCAGCCCAGAATATGCGCTGCCAGACGGGAGTCTTGTCGGTGCCGCCCGATGCCAGCGTATCGACCACCATAGCGCCTGAGTCCGCAGAGGTGACAAAGAACACGACTACCATCGCCATGGCAATAAAGGAGAGCACCGAGCTGAAGGGGAAGTGCTCAAGGAAGTTGAACAGTGCCAGCGTCTGATCGCTCATGACCGTCTGCGCCAGGTCAGTGGCACCCTGCTGCATAATGAGCCAGATTGCGCTGTTGCCGAAAAAAGTCATCCAGAGCAGTGTAAAGCCTGCAGGCACAAACAGCACGCCCGTCACGAACTCACGGATGGTGCGGCCACGCGAGACGCGGGCGATGAACATACCCACAAAGGGCGACCAGGCCAGCCACCAGCCCCAGTAGAACAGTGTCCAGCCGCCGAGCCACTTACTCGATTTTGGCTCATATGCGTAGAGGTTGAAGGTTTTGGTGACCAGCTCGGAGAGGTAGCCGCCGGTATTTTCCACAAAGGATTTCAGCAGCAGAACGGTTGGACCGAGTGCACCCACCATAATCAGCAGCAGTACTGCCAGACCCAGGTTAATTTCCGAAAGAATACGGATACCTTTATCGAGCCCGGAGACCACGGAAAGTGTCGCCAGCGCGGTGATACCGACAATCAGAATCACCTGCATGGTCTGATTAACCGGCAGGCCAAACAGGTGATTCAGTCCGGCATTAACCTGCAGCACGCCGTAACCCAGCGAGGTCGCCACACCCAGTACTGTACCGATCACGGCAAAAATATCGACGGCATGGCCCATCCAGCCGTAGATGCGGTTACCGATAATAGGGTAGAGCGCCGATCTCAGCGTCAGCGGCAATCCGTGACGGTAGCTGAAGAACGCCAGAATCAGCGCCACAATGGCATAAATTGCCCAGGCATGCAGGCCCCAGTGGAAGAAGGTGATTCGTAGTGCTTCCCGTGCGGCCTCCACGGTCTCCGGCTGGCCGGTAGGGGGGGCCATGTAGTGCATCACGGGTTCCGCGACGCCGAAGAACATCAGTCCAATACCCATGCCAGCCGAAAAGAGCATGGCAAACCAGGAGTGGTAGCTGAAGTCGGGTTCTGCGTGGTCGGGGCCCAGTTTGATATCGCCATAACGGGAGAAACCTAAATAGGCTACCGTCAACAGGATCAATGCCACTGCGAGAATATAAAACCAGCTGGCGTTCGCAAACAGCGCGTTTTGCAGGGCACCGAACTGCTTATCAGCCAGTTCAGGAAAAAGGGCTGCAAAGGCAACAAGAATAAAAATAAGGGCGGCAGAGGTGAAAAATACCGGTGGATTAATCTGGCTTCTTTTGTGTGGCGTTTCGGTTTCTGATGAAGACATAACTATCCTGCTCAACGTGAATGAAGACCAAATGTAACAATCAGTATGGAGGAGTAAAAGCGAAACGACATTGTTTGAGCAAATATCCAGCAATTCATCGCGGTGTGAGGGTATCCGCCTGCCAGCGGGTAACATGCTCCAGAGCAGCCTTGTCCGCTTCACAGGTCATGGCGTGAGTAGCTCGCATCAGCGCAAGCTGTGCGTGGCGTTTTGCATCATTGGCGTAGCGATGAGGGGCAATCATCGCCAGCGCATACAGTGCTTTCTGCAGGCGCAACTGTACTTCAACCAGGGCGGCGCCATCACGTGCAATGCCGGTAAACATATCGTCGAACATATCGCTAATCTGAGCAGGCCGCATAAAGAGCTGAGAATACTGCGTCGTGACAGAATCTGCAGAAAAAGGCGGGCTGAACAACCTGACTGCCCGCCCGATAATATCGATGGCAGTGCCAGGATCGTTAACGGCCGGAGATAAGGCACGAGAAGCAATTTCAGACAGGACACAGAGTCCAAAGCGCGGATCCTGCTCAAAGGAACGCTGTTCACCCAGCGTAAACGCGTTACGTAGTCTCTGCTGCTCATCATCGGAAAGCGGCTGGTTACACCACAGGAGCGGGGCACCACAGTGAACAAAACTGCCTGGCTGTGAAGCAAGATAAAGATTACAACGCTGTTCCTGTGCAAAGTCAGAGAGATGCTGCAGGTCCAGATGCTGCAAATAGCCGGTCTTTAGCGGGTACACGCTTTGCCGTAAAGCCGCTTCCGGCAGGAAGCCGTCCCAGAAAGAACAGCCCATACAGGGTTCCTGCAGGCGATGATGAAGCGCCGCGGTCGTGGCTTCCTCAACGCGACGCGAAGTGTCAGACATACGACCAAACTGTGCCAGATGCTGTATCCAGCGCAGCAAGGTAATAACAATCATCGCAATGACCGCCAGGGTAACAAAAAACAGAACAACCCGCCCCTGTGAGCCATAAGCGCCCATGCCGAGTGCGATAATGCCCACCAGACTGTAAAGAAAGGAGCCGATAAAGGTTGCCAGTACATTCTGCGTCGTCCCATCTTCAAGTAACAATACCGTGGCGCGCGGTGTGACACTGCTGCTGGCAGAATTGTAAGCAGACACCATGATATTGAGCGAAAAGGTGGTCACAGCCAGCATGCTTGAGGCGAGAATGGCCAGTATTTTATCTACTGCGTCACTGCCCACGATGCCTGATACTGAAAGGGGTATGAAGGATTTAATCGCGATAGCCACCAACGCTGTAATAATCGCCAGCCCCGCAAATAACGAACTGCGAAACCAGAGTTGTCGGGTCAGCCGGTGAATCAGCCATTGCGTTTTAGACATCATGTCACCTGTTGTTATGAGCGGGTCAGTTGTAACTCACTAGGGTGCTTAACCCTGCGGCGCAAAACAGCGCGCCAGCACGGCGTCCATACAGAGCTTAACGCCCTGAAAAAAGTTTATTATCAGTGAGTTGAGGAGCAACTGCATAGCATTGCAGAACGTCGTCACATAGACAGTTTCAGTTATCGGCCGCGGCGGGGCTGCCTTCGCGCCTGTTTTCAGGCTTATTCTCCTGTATCTGGCTCAGGAATAAGAGTAGCCCTGCGATACAGTATTAACATCTGCACGCCCTGATAAAATCCTGCCGGACTGAACAAAATGAACGCGCCTGTGACGTATCCAGCGACGCCTCACAGGGCTTTCTTTTGCCCTTCAGCGCGCAGGTCTGGCCGGACAACGATTGAACTCATCGTACTTTCGTTTATAGTTATTTGCCTGTTCTGATCTGTTTTCCGCTGAGATCAGACTTCGCTGCCAGCGTCTATCTCCGCGATGCGCGGGTTAACCTCCGTCCTGAAGGCAGCCTGTTGCCGTAAAGGAGAAATCAAAAAATCATGCGTTTTACGCCACCCTGAGTCGTCACCCTCCTCTGTCGCACTGAGCAATCTCAGTCGCGAATCCGTAAACATCCCCTCTGCGGATGTGCTTTTTCGTCCCTGAAATTTTGTGCCCTGACGGGCTGACTTTATTCACAATCTGAGAAATGACTATGCTGCTGTCCTCGACGCGTAAGGACTGGCTGGGTAACGTCCGTGGTGACGTCCTTGCTGGTATTGTTGTCGCGCTCGCACTTATTCCTGAAGCGATCGCCTTTTCCATCATCGCTGGCGTAGATCCGCAGGTCGGACTCTATTCCGCATTCTGTATCCCCATCATCATGGCCTTCTTTGGCGGCCGTCCGGCGATGATCTCCTCCTCAACCGGCGCGATGGCGCTACTGATGGTCACACTGGTTAAGGACCATGGGCTGCAGTACCTCCTCGCGGCTTCGGTGCTGACCGGCGTATTACAGTTGCTCGCCGGATATCTGAAGCTCGGCAGCCTGATGCGTTACGTGTCCCGTTCGGTCGTGACCGGCTTCGTGAACGCGCTGGCGATACTGATATTTATGGCCCAGCTGCCAGAGTTGACCAACGTCACCTGGCACGTCTATGCGCTCACCGCTGGCGGTCTCGGGATCATTTATCTCTTCCCGTACCTGAATAAAACCATTCCCTCTCCCCTGGTCTGCATCATCGTGCTGACTGCTATTTCGATGTGGCTGCACCTGGACGTGCGCACTGTGGGTGACATGGGCAGGTTGCCGGACAGCCTGCCCGTGTTCCTGATTCCGGATATCCCGCTTAATGTTGATACCCTGCTGATCATTCTGCCGTACTCGGCGGGACTTGCCATCGTGGGACTGCTGGAGTCCATGATGACCGCCACCATCGTAGACGACATGACCGATACGCCAGGCGACAAGAACCGCGAATGTAAGGCGCAGGGTATTGCTAATATCTGTACCGCATTCATAGGCGGGATGGCGGGCTGCGCCATGATTGGTCAGTCGGTCATTAACGTGAAGTCTGGAGGACGGGGGCGGCTTTCCACACTCACGGCGGGCGTGGTGCTGCTGTTAATGGTGATATTTCTGCGCGAGTGGGTGTCGCAGATACCCATGGCGGCGCTGGTTGCAGTGATGATTATGGTTTCTATTGGCACCTTCTCATGGCGGTCCATTGCGAACCTGCGCACCCATCCGGTTTCAACCAGCGTCGTGATGCTGGCGACTGTTGCCGTGGTGGTGGCCACCCACAATCTGGCGTTTGGGGTACTGACCGGCGTGCTGATTGCGTCTCTGAACTTTGCCACCAAAGTGGCCCGCTTTATGACGGTCTCCTCGGTGCTAGAGGGCGAGACACGTACCTATACCGTAACCGGGCAGGTCTTCTTTGCCTCAGCTGACCGGTTTACCCATCATTTCGACTTCCACGAGACGCTGGAGCGCGTAGTCATCGACGTGTCGCTCGCCCATTTCTGGGACATTACGTCGGTCAGCGTGCTGGACCGCATCGTGATTAAGTTCCGCCGCGAGGGCACCGACGTGGACATCAGGGGCATGAACGAGGCGACCCGCACTCTCGTTGACCGCTTTGGTGTGCATGACAAACCCGAAGACGTTGAAAAGCTGATGGGCGGCCATTAATTCAGCGGAGATTCATCATAAATAACAGCGTTATTGCCTGAATTAACGGCTCGCCGTCAACCCGTTCTGTCTGTGAATATGCGGCCTGGGCAGCCGCAAAACCGGATGTGCCGCCAGCCCTGATGCACGAGCTGGAAAAAAAATCCTCCCGCAGGTTCCGGACTGAATGTTAAAGCAGGCCTGTTAATCGTTTTTCATTTACGTAATTGACTGCTTACAAAATCAAGTAACGCGCTGAACTCGCATTCTTATTCTGAAAGACAATAAGGCTGATATGCCCTTTATCCCTATCGTTACGGGAATAAATTTTCAGGTGAGCAGACAAAGCTTAATAAAACCTTAAGATCTGACGGCGATTTATCACTATTTATCCAGCTAACATCCCATTCTATCTCATGGCTTTTTTTTACAACAAAATCAGTATCCTGAGGAATAAGTTGTCGCTTTTCTTCACCAGAGTTATTCAGGGTAGAACCTGAATGATAACCTGGTAAATTATCAGGGGTCTTAATTTACACAGCCAAATGTAAATATTAAAAGAAGTGATCTGCATCAATAAATATCATTATTTAAGGGCGGGTGATGAGGGAGGGTGTAATAAATATCGTTTCTATGCCGATAGGTAATGTAATCCTGAGTAAATGTCAGTCTCAGGTTCTTTTCAATACCAGGGTTATTAAAATGAATATTATAAAAAAAGTGTCGAAATTCAATATAGGCAGAAAACTTACGCTGGGGTTTTTGCTGGTTATACTGGCGTCACTGGCTATATCAGCTCTTGCTGCCCTCTGTTTTTTAAAAATTCAGGATAACTCGGAAAAGCGCGATGTCACGGTACAAATGGTTGATGCACTGGCGAAAGCGAGGCTGAACCGCACGCTATTTCAGTACACCCGCGACACTAAATTCATCGAGCTCAACGGCGAGGCGATGAATCAGTTATCTGCTTTGTACAAAAATCTTGAGAAATATTCCTGGTCAACAGGCGGTCGTGAAAAGCTTTCTGCGCTCAGTACTGTTCTGGCTCAGTATCAGGAAAAGCGTCAGCACTTTCTCGCAAGCAACCACAGTGCAGCTCTTTCTCTGAATGACATTCAGGCTCTCGGACTGACGTCAGTGGCGGAAAAACTGGCTGGCCGTCAGGCTTATGTCCCGGCAGACCTTGCTGCACCCCTGCTGGCTCTCAGCCTCAAAACTGAACAGGCTGCATTTTATGTTCAGGCGTTCATGCAAAAGCCAGATGCTCCCACACTGAATAAGTTTAACGAAATCAAAGACGGTTTTTCACCACTTGTCAGTCAGCTTAGTGGTCTCGCTGACACCTCACTCGGTGCGCTTCTGGCCGATGTGGCGCAAAAAACCACCTCAGGCACCACGCTGTTAAATAATTATCTCCAGTCAGTGCAGGTCGAAAAACGCGCCTCAGATGAAATGACCGAAGCTGCGGGAAAACTGAATCAGTCAATCACAGACCTCGCGTTCTTTCAGTCTGAACAGGCTCAGAAGTATATGCATACCGCACTGTGGCAGATTGGTTTTGCCACCCTTGCCTGTATCACCCTCAGTCTCCTGATTGCCTGGAGAATGACCCGCAGCATCACCGTTCCGCTGAGAGAGACGCTTTCTTCGGCACAGCGTATCGCTGAAGGTGACCTGACCGCTGAAATAACCAGTTCCCGCACTGATGAGCTTGGCGAACTGATGACTGCCATGGGTGCCATGAACCAGAGCCTGCGTAACATCATCTCCCGGGTCCGGGATGGGGTGAATAACGTCGCCCGCGCCTCGTCTGAGATTGCAGCAGGAAACACTGACCTCTCATCACGCACAGAACAGCAGTCGGCTGCCGTGGTTGAGACGGCTGCCAGCATGGAGGAATTAACCTCCACCGTTAAGCTGAATGCGGAGAATGCCCATCACGCCAGTCAGCTGGCCACGGATGCGTCGCACAATGCCAGCTGTGGCGGGGAAATCATCAGTGAGGTGATAACCACAATGGGCGGAATAAGTCAGAGCTCAGGCAAAATCGGCGAAATCATCACTGTTATTAACGGTATCGCTTTCCAGACGAATATTCTGGCGCTGAATGCGGCAGTAGAGGCCGCACGCGCAGGTGAGCAGGGCCGGGGCTTTGCCGTTGTGGCAGGCGAAGTGCGCAATCTTGCACAGCGCAGTTCACTGGCTGCAAAAGAGATAGAGGTGCTGATTCGGGAATCACTGGACAGAGTAAGCAACGGTACTGAGCTGGTAAACCGTGCCGGTGTGACAATGGAGGGTATCGTCAGGTCCGTGACGCAGGTAAGGGACATCATGGGCGAAATTGCCGCTGCATCAGACGAACAGAATCGCGGCATTACCCAGATTGCGCAGGCCATGACGGAAATGGATAGCACAACCCAGCAGAACGCTGCGCTGGTTGAAGAGTCTTCCGCTGCGGCCAGCAGTCTCGAAGAACAGGCACTTGAGCTTGAAAAAACCGTTGCCGTTTTCCGTGTGCCGTCTTCCGGGGCGTTTACACCCAGGGCGCAGACCACCAGGCGCAACGTACAACCGTCAGTATCCCTGATGGCGTCGAAAGCAAACTGGGAAACCTTCTGATCATCGTTGTCCTGCATTCTGAGGGGCCGCCCGACGTCGTTTCTGGCATCCGGTGGTCTCCTTTCCGGGTTTATGTCATCGGAGGTGGTAAATGTGTGACGATAACGCCGTTAATGCAATGCATGTTCACATTGGTAAAGCGGTGGAGGCTCTTTTTTATGATGGCGAGCCAGTCACCCGTGCAAAAGTCATTGCCCAGTTATGTCTGCTGTTAGATGAAGAACCGGATTGCATCCTGCAAAACGAAATAGCAGGCGCAGTCAGCCTTCTCACTTACCCGTTCGCCACAAAGTGAGAGTGAACGGGTTGCTACAATCCCTGGTGACAGAATTTTGTGTGTGATGGGAGGTTGATCTGAAGAGGACGTGGTTAACCTCCGCACTGCATGAATGATCGGGCATATCCGCGTTGCGGTAGTGACAGAGATTCAGATTTATTCCTGTGATCCTCAATCTTCCTGGCAACGTGGCGCGTTCAGACGAGCATAGGGAAAGGGTACTGCTGAACCGGTGGCTGAACGTATTACCCGCTGGACGCTGTATCAGTCCGGATAAGCAAACCTGTGAAATCGCTGACAGATATCAGTAAGTATTCTGATGTATTCAGCAGGTCCGGGGCTGATGCATTCCGTTTTTTACAGTAATTTTATTAATTCAAACAGCCGCTTAAGGAGCAGGTAATTGACCTGCAGGTGAATTTTAGCTTTTTCCGCTCTGGGGTGTCTGGCAGTGATCTGCCAGCGTTTCTCGCTTATTCCCTTCATGGTACCGCGTTATGGACGGGCGTCGCTGGTCGTGCCGCGCCACCGGTTCATTCGAAAAAGGTCATGTTCTGTAATGAGTGAAAATTTTGGCACCTCTCAAAAACATAAAAATAACTGATTAGTTTTACCGTATGACCATAAAGTGTGTTTTAGGATAGCCGATAAACGAAAGGTATCTTGACTTCTCCCTCGGGTAACCTTTCATGACAATTTTAAAGAAACTTACGCTGGTCTTTACCTTTACGCTTCTGGCGCTGCTGTTCCTGGGCATCATCAGTATCCGCTCTCTGGGCGGCGCACAGGATCGGTTCGAGTATGTGGCGACCAACTCCCTGCCCAGCATCAACAAAATCAGTGAAATCTCTCAGCTTCGTGAAGAAGCAAGACGGCAGATTCTGATGGGTCTTCTGGTTACCGATAAAGCGATATTTGAAAAGCATATGGTCACCGCAAAGGAATATCTGACCAAAACGCGCGAGGCAATGGATTATTATAAATCCCACCTGATTACAGACGATAACGACGGCCAGATGATAAGCCAGACTATTCAGAATTTCGGGGTCTATCTTGAGAAAGTGAATAAGATGGCGGGCGTTTATCAGACCGGCGGCATTGATGCGGCCAGGGCTATGGTTTCCGATCAGGGAGAGACAGCGGCGGCTTCGGTTGTGGTGAGCCAGAATCTGAAGGACATCCTGGCTTATAACTATCAGGTTGCCAACAAATTTGCAGCGGAAAACCATGCCGAGTATCTGCATACGTTATGGCTTCTGAGCAGCATTATTGCAGCCGCGGTGTTACTGACAGCCCTTTCTTCGTACTCTGTCCTGAGCTATATCAGAAAAGGCCTGCAGAATTTACAGAGCACCATGAAAACCATCGAGGAAAACCTGGATCTGACTCTTCGGGTAAATCTCAATAAAAAAGATGAACTGGGCGCAACGGCGGGCAGTTTTAATGCCCTTGTGTCTAAGTTCCGGGAGGTTCTGTCAGGCGTCCGGGATGCCAGCAAAGAGGTGGATACGGCGTCAGAGGAAATCGCTCACAGCAATGATGATCTGTCATCACGCTCAGAGTCTCAGGCTTCTTCACTTGAGCAAACCGCAGCCAGTATGAACGAGCTGTCGGCCACCGTGAAACACAATATGGATAACGCGACAGAGGCGAATAACTTCATCGGAAAAGTGCAATCCATCGTCAATCACAGCAACCGTGAGCTGAATGATTTAACAAGTGCCATCAACGATATCTCTGTCTCTTCAAATAAGGTTTCAGAAATTATCTCCATTATTGATGGCATTGCGTTTCAGACCAACATTCTGGCGCTTAACGCCGCTGTAGAAGCGGCCCGTGCCGGTGAGCAGGGCAAGGGGTTTGCCGTGGTCGCCGGCGAGGTCCGCTCTTTGTCACAGCGTTCTTCTGTTGCAGCCCAGGATATCCGGGGCCTGATTGAGGAAGCCATCAAGAATGTGGACAAAGGCGTGGTATACGCAGCGAATGTGTCGTCGCGAATGAATGAAGCGCTGAGTGTTGTTGATGAAACGACGCAATTGATTAATCAGGTCAATACGTCATCTAAAGAGCAGAGTTATGGGATCGACCAGGTGAACATTGCGGTCACGCAGATGGAAAGCAATCTGCAGCAGAATGCCGCAATGGTAGAGCAGATGTCTGCCGCTGCGGGCTCACTGAGTCAGCAGGCGGGCAGACTGCTGACAGAGGTCAGCTCATTTAAGCTTTGATCCAGGCCGGATTCAGCCAGCGTTTTTACCGCACAGGCTAAGAGCATCGCGTGGCTGCCCCTGTTTTACCGGTTTCAATCCCGTGTAGGGCAGGGTGCAGCCTGAATGCCTCAGAACGGAAGGTTCGCTTTGAGAATGTTATCGACGCACGCAGCAGGCGATAATTTTGCGGTATCCAGCTGCAGATGATCCCTTCCCCAGGGTTCATAATCACGATCCATGACGGCCTGCCAGTCAGGCACTTTTAAGCCAGGAATTTCTGAGATTCTGTTCTCTACACGCGCCCGATGCTGTTCCGGATCCGAACAGAGGATTTCGATTTCCAGAAAGGGAACACCTGATGATAGTGCGATATCACGAAAACTATCCCGCACCAGATTAAGATCATTCACCGAGTCAGTGACAACAGGTAGTCCCAGTCTGAGATTCTCCCGCGCAAGCGCATAGAGGATAAAATAGCCTTCAGGGCCAATCTCTGTGAATGCTGCTGATTCATTACGCAGTGCCTGTTCGATCGTATCGACGCGTAAATACACCGCTTTTAATTTTTCAGATAACATTTTAGCGACCGTGCTTTTTCCACAACCGGGAAGGCCACTGAATATGTACAGCATAACGACTCCTGTTTAACTCCGCGCGCCAGCGTTAAATTCTGACCTGTTTGCACAGCATGCTGCGCGCGATTATCCATACACATTACGGGTGCGCATCACCCTTTGCCCGCAGCGAACGTGGGTGATTCTGCACAGCTATTTATCTGGCAAGGCTTCAACATTAGCAGAGAGGATTGCCGGGAGGTTTTGAGTAATCTTCTCCACAGGCCAGTTCCACCAGGCCAGCTTCCCGAGTGTTGATATGGCCTCATCGTTGAAACGCTGCCTGATAACCCTTCGCCAATACACGGGAAGTGATAAAGGACATTGCGCTCGACGTTTTCTGCGCCTTCAGGGTCATCATAATACGTAAAATCACCGATGATGATGTTGGGTTTTTTCACCCTGTTTTTTGTAAAACAAACCTGTGAAAAACTTCAGTTTCCTGATTGGCTGCTTATTAGATCCTGGATAAATAATACGCAAAATTTTCATTCCCTGTTCATCCCTTTATTATCACACATAGAGAATCAGAAACGATTTTATTAATGTCGTTTCGCCCGTGTGAAGCGCCACATGACGCCATTTTCATAGCGGCTGGTTTTAGATTTACCACTCAAAAAATAAAAATATTGCACTTTTGTCAGTTTATGCAAAGGCAAAGGGTTCTGATTCTCAGAATTTATATTCCATTTAAATCAAAGAGTTATTTAAATAATAATTTTAGCTACAGGGAGGGTTTGGTAGGAAAGCGAAACGCTGAGAAACATAACTTTACATTGGTTTTTTTATATCACGCTCAGAAGGCCAGTAAAAGACGTTAATTTAATCAGATTGCTTAAAATTAACAGGGAAAATTTCGCTCGCCGGGCAAATTATCTATATCGCCATATACTGACAGCATATTCGTTGCATGAATATAACCGTCTTTTATTAACGCTAATTCATCGCGGTATGGCTGGCACGATACCGGCGTCTTAGCACAGGAGAGAGTAAAATGGATCAAACCGCATTTATGATTGGGTTTTCGGTCATGGCCATTGCGTCACTGATTATTTACGCCACCGGTGACAAGAAATATCCCTTTGGTCACCATACACTCGTGCACGCGTCAGTGCCGTTTATTGCCGCCACGGCCTATCTGGCGATGGCGTTTGGGTTTGGCAATCTCACGCTGGACAGTGGCACGATAGTGTACCTGGCGCGTTATGCTGACTGGTCCATCACCACGCCTCTCTTACTGGCCGGTCTGGTCATGCTGGCTTTCCATGAACAGGGTAAACCCGGCGAAATGGGTGGCTTTCTGACCGCCATCATTGTGCTGGATGTGATGATGATTATTACCGGTCTGGTCTCTTCGCTGGCGGAAAATTCTGTCGCGAAATGGGTGTGGTATTCATGGTCGTGTGCGGCATTTCTGGGCGTTGTTTATCTGCTCTGGGGGCCACTGCGCGCACTGGCCGCGACCCGAGGCAACGCGCTGGCAGGTGCCTACAACAAGAATGTGGCCTTGCTGACCCTCGTGTGGTTTATCTATCCGATCGTTTTTCTGGTCGGTCCGGAAGGTCTCAGCATCATTACCGATGCGACATCTGTTCAGGCATTCCTGATTCTGGATATTATCGCTAAAGTTTTCTACGCCTTCTACGCTGCCGCTAACATGAAAAAAGCGCTCTCTCATACCACGCCTGTTGGTGCTGTGAGGAGATGACAGGTCCGGTGCGGTTCGGCTGGGCAGGACTCTGGGGGGCAGCGCTGGCTGCCTCTTTCAGCCCCCCTGCGGGGCAGGTGCTGTTTGCGACCCTGGCCATTGGCGTTATCGGTATGGCACACGGTGCCAGCGATCTTGACGTCGTTAAACGCGAGCGTCAGTTCCCGTTTCTTGCCGCCTATGGACTGGTCATCCTGATCTGTCTGTTCTGGTGGCACGGTGCTCCGGCACTGGCATTGCCCGTTTTTCTTCTGGCATCTGCCCTGCATTTTGCGCTTGAAGACGCTCCAGATGGACGCAGCCCCGAACGTCTGGCGCGGGGGATAAGTATGATAGCGGCCCCAGCGACACTGCACCTGCAGGCATTTAGCGCGATTCTGCATGAGGCGGCACCAGGATTTTCAATGCCGGACGCTCTTGCTGTGGGCATTGCCATTATGGGCGGGGCCTGTGCTTCAGGGCTGATTGCCGTGGGTTTAATCCGCCAGGACAGGCGTCTTGTTACGGGTACACTGGCGTTGTTGCTGCTTCCACCTTTCGTCGGTTTTTCAATGGGATTCTTAATTTTGCATGCGCTGCCGCAAACCCTACAGCGGCGCGATCAGCTGAACTGCACCAGCTACCTCCGCTACCTTCAGGCCACCTGGCCGGTACTGACGGCGGCCCTTTTGCTGGCTGCAGGAACCATTGTGGTGATGCATCCTGTGGGCAACGCGGGCATTCAGCCATTGTTTGCTGTACTGGCCGCACTGGCAATCCCGCATATGCTCATTACGCCCCTGTTTGAATCACGGCATCAGGCGTGAATCTGTCCCGCTAACAGGGTAAATGCCCCCCACATTCACCGCTCTTTCACCCGCGCGTCACGGTTCTGTCATCTGATCCCTTCAGGCTAACACCATCCCGCAGCGTCTTATCACTGCGTTCCCACTCTGTAACCCGTGAGGATTTCATCGTGATGGAGTTATCCAGACATCCGACCACTGTCTATCAGGCTGTTGCCGCACAACTGGAGCAGGCGCTGAAAGAGCGCTACCGCTGTGGCGACTATCTTCCTTCTGAGCAACAGCTGGCCGATCACTATGAGGTGAATCGCCACACCCTGCGCCGGGCTGTAGACGAACTGGTGCACAAAGGGCTGCTGCAGCGCCGTCACGGCGTCGGCATCCTGGTGCTGATGCGCCCTTATGACTATCCGCTGCATGCGCAGGCGCGCTTCAGTCAGAACCTGATGGAACAGGGCAGTCACCCGACCAGCGAACGGCTGCTGGCGGTATTACGTCCGGCCAGCAATGACGTCGCCAGTGCGCTGGGCGTCAAAGAGGGCGACAGCGTCATTCATCTGCGCACCCTGCGCCGCGCCAACGGCGTGCCGCTCTGCCTGATCAACCATTTTCTCGCCGACCTCAGCTGGTGGCCCCAGCTTCAGCAATTTAACAGCGGATCGCTGCACGACTTCTTAGTGGAGCACACCGGCAAACAGCTGGTGCGCACCCAAACCCGCATCAGCACCCGTCGGGCGCAGGCCAAAGAGTGCCGACAGCTCGACATCGCCCTGCACGCGCCGCTGCTCTGCGTGCGGACGCTCAACAAAACCCGTGATGGCGCGGTGGCGGAATACTCCGTCAGCCTGACGCGCGGCGACATGATCGAACTGACTCTGGAGCACTAATGGAACAGCAAACGGATCGCCAGCGCTGGCTGTCGGTGCTGGCACACAGCAGCGCCGCGTTACTTGAAGCGCACTGGCAGGCGCTTAACCTCCAGCCAGCCTTCACGCTGGTCCGTCCGGCAGAGATCGGGCTGACGCGGTTACAGGCGCGGATGGGGGCCACGGGCAAACGCTTTGTGATGGGCGACGCCACGGTAACACGCGCGGTGGTGCAGCTGGACGACGGCACGCTGGGTTACAGCTATCTGCTGGGGCGCGACAAAGCCCACGCTGAACGCTGCGCCCTGCTGGACGCGCTGTTACAGCAGCCGGAAACCCGGCAGTTGCTGGAAGAGAAGATTATTACCCCGCTGGCGGCGTGGCGCGATGAGCAGCGACAGCTGCGCGCCCGCGAAATCGTCAGCAGCAAAGTGGATTTCTTTACGCTGGTTCGCGGAGATAACTGATGACTTTACTGGCAAGTTTTAACCATCCGGTCGCGGATGCACAGCGCGCGTTTCGCCGCATTCTGAAAGCGATGAGTGAGCCGGGCGTGATGGTCTCGCTGCCGCTGCAGCAGGGCTGGGGCGCACTGTCACCGGCGGCCACAGCGTTGCTGCTGACGCTGGTCGATCAGGAAAGCCCGGTCTGGCTGGATGCGCAAATCGACAATGAACAGCTGCGTAATAATCTGCGCTTTCATACCGGCGCGCCCATCACCACGCAGCAGGACGCACCATTTGCCCTGAGCCATGCGGCGGCGCAGCCCGATCCGACGCAGTTCGCGGCGGGTGACAATATGTCGCCGGAAAAAAGCACCACGCTGATCATCGAAGTGCCGTCACTGAATGGCGGCCTGACTCTGCGCCTCTCCGGCCCTGGCCTGCGTGAGACACGCGCCATTGCGCCACAGCTGCCGGAGAGCGTACTGGAATATCTGCGTACCCGTCCGCATCCCTTCCCGCAGGGCGTGGATCTGATCTTCACCTGTGGCGAAGCGATCATGGCCGTGCCGCGCACCACCGTTGTGGAGGTGTGCTGATGTATGTCGCGGTGAAAGGGGGCGAAAAGGCCATCTTTAATGCCCACCAGTTGCAGGCCGATCTGCGACGCGGCGATCGGGCGATAGCCGAACTCAGCTGCGATCAGGTGGCGCAACAGCTGGGGCTGGCGGTGGATCGGGTGATGACCGAAGGCGGGATATACGATCCGGAACTGGCGGCGCTGGCGATTAAGCAGGCCAGTGGCGATTTGGTCGAGGCGATCTTTCTGCTGCGTGCCTATCGCACCACGCTGCCACGCCTGGCGGAGAGCACACCGCTGGCGACCGGTTCGATGCGCATCGAACGCCGTATCTCGGCGGTCTATAAAGATCTGCCGGGCGGCCAGGTGCTGGGGCCAACCTATGACTACAGCCACCGTCTTCTCGACTTCACCCTGCTGGCCAATGGCGAAACACCTGCCGCGCCGCGTGACGATCGCTCGGTGCCTGACCAGTGCCCGCACATGTTCAGCATGATGAGTGAGGAAGGTCTGGCTACCGCCGAGAGGGATGACGGCAGCGAGCCGGTTGACATCACCCGCGAGCCAATAAGCTTTCCCGCTTCGCGCGCTGCACGGCTGCAACAGCTGGTGCGTGGCGACGAAGGCTTTCTGCTGGCACTCGGCTACTCAACCCAGCGCGGCTATAGCCGTACCCATCCGTTTGCTGGCGAGATCCGCACCGGCTATCTCAGCGTCAGCATCTGTCCCGAAGAGCTGGGTTTTGAGCTGGAGATCGGGGAACTGCTTGCCACTGAATGCGAAATGGTCAACGGCGTCGCCCACAGTGATGACGCCGCGCCGCAGTTTACCCGTGGCTACGGGCTGGTGTTTGGCCGTGCCGAACGCAAGGCGATGGCGATGGCGCTGGTGGATCGGGCGCTGCAAAGCCGCGAGCAGAATGAGCGCGTGACCAGCCCGGCACAGGATGAAGAGTTTGTGCTGTCGCACGCCGACAATGTCGAAGCGGCGGGCTTTGTCTCGCATCTCAAGCTGCCGCATTACGTCGATTTCCAGGCGGAGCTGGAACTGCTGAAACAGTTGCAGCACGATTATCAGGAGCGCAACCATGGCTGAACTCACCGGCTATAACAACGGCTATCTCGACGAGCAGACCAAACGCACCATCCGTCGCGCCATCCTGAAAGCGGTGGCGATCCCCGGCTATCAGGTGCCTTTCGCCGGACGCGAGATGCCGATGCCCTACGGCTGGGGAACCGGCGGCATCCAGATCACCGCCAGCGTGATTGGCGATCAGGATGTGCTGAAAGTGATCGATCAGGGCGCAGATGACACCACCAATGCGGTGTCGATCCGCCAGTTCTTCAAGCGGGTCAGCGGTGCAGCGACCACCGAACGCACCGCCGATGCCACGCTGATCCAGACCCGTCACCGTATCCCGGAAACGCCGCTGGAAGAAGATCAGATCCTGATTTTCCAGGTGCCGATCCCGGAGCCGCTGCGTTTTATCGAGCCGCGCGAAACCGAGACCCGCACCCTGCATGCGCTGGAGGAGTACGGCATCATGCAGGTGAAGCTGTATGAAGATATCGCCCGCTATGGCCATATCGCCACCACTTACGCCTATCCGGTCCGGGTTAACGATCGCTACGTGATGGATCCGTCGCCCATTCCCAAATTCGACAACCCGAAGATGCACATGATGCCCGCGCTGCAGCTGTTTGGGGCCGGGCGTGAAAAGCGCATCTACGCCTTACCGCCTTATACCCGCGTGGAGAGCCTCGACTTCGACGATCACCCCTTCACCGTACAGCAGTGGGATGAACCCTGCGCGCTGTGCGGATCGCGCCACAGCTACCTCGATGAGGTGGTGATGGACGACCAGGGAACGCGGATGTTTGTCTGCTCCGACACCGACTTTTGCCATCAGCAGCAGGAACAGCAACATGCACAGTGAACAGCCGCTGCTTGCGGTGAACCAGCTCACCCATCTTTATGCGCCGGGCAAAGGGTTTGAGCAGGTCAGTTTTGATCTCTGGTCTGGCGAAGTACTGGGGATTGTCGGCGAGTCCGGCTCCGGTAAAACCACGCTACTGCAGAGCCTGTCGGCCCGTCTGACGCCGCAGCAGGGCAGCATTCACTATCAGAACCGCGACCTCTATGAGATGAGTGAAAGCGACCGCCGTCAGCTGCTGCGCACCGACTGGGGCGTGGTGCATCAGCATCCGATGGACGGGCTGCGTGCGCAGGTCAGCGCGGGCGGTAACATTGGCGAACGGCTGATGGCGACCGGCCAGCGGAACTATGGCGAGATCCGCGCCGAGGCGAGCCGCTGGCTTCAGGCGGTGGAGATTGACGCCGGGCGCATTGACGATCTGCCGACCACCTTTTCCGGCGGGATGCAGCAGCGTCTGCAGATTGCCCGCAACCTGGTGACGCAGCCGCAGCTGATGTTTATGGATGAGCCGACCGGCGGGCTTGACGTCTCGGTGCAGGCGCGATTGCTGGATCTGCTGCGCACGCTGGTGCGCGAGCTGAATCTGGCGGTCGTGATTGTCACCCACGATCTCGGCGTGGCGCGACTGCTGGCGCATCGCCTGCTGGTGATGAAACAGGGGCGGGTGGTGGAGAGCGGTCTGACTGACCGTGTGCTGGACGATCCTCATCATCCCTACACTCAACTGCTGGTCTCTTCGGTGCTCAATTAAATGACGACTCTCACTCCGCGCCTGCGTGTCGAAAATCTGTGTAAAACCTTTGTGCTGCACAACCAGAATGGGGCGGCGCTGCCGGTGCTGCACAATGCCAGCCTGACGGTGGGCGAGGGCGAATGCGTGGTGCTGCACGGTCACTCCGGCAGCGGAAAATCCACGTTGCTGCGCGCGCTTTACGGTAACTATCAGCCTGACAGCGGTCATATCTGGGTTGCACATCAGGGCGAATGGATCGACATGGCGCAGGCTTCAGCGCGGCAGATTATCGCCCTGCGTCGCGACACGCTGGGCTGGGTCAGCCAGTTTCTGCGGGTGATCCCGCGCGTGCCGACGCTGGAGATTGTCATGCAGCCGCTGCTGGAGCGCGGCGTCGGGCGCGAATTCTGCGAAGCGCGGGCCGCCGACCTGCTGACCCGGCTGAATGTGCCGCAGCGTCTCTGGTCACTGGCCCCGTCTACGTTTTCTGGCGGTGAGCAGCAGCGCGTGAATATCGCCCGCGGCTTTATCGCCGACTATCCGGTGCTGCTGCTGGATGAACCCACCGCCTCGCTCGACAGCGTCAACAGCGAGGCGGTCGTGAGCTTAATTGAACAGGCGCGCGCCCGGGGTGCCGCCATCGTCGGTATTTTTCACGATCGGGCGGTACGCGAGCGGGTCGCCGACCGGCTGCACCTGATGCACCCGATCGACACAGGAGTGCAGGCATGATCATCAATAACGTCAGACTGGTGCTGGAAAACGAAGTGGTCAGCGGATCGCTGGAGTTTCGCGATGAGCGCATCAGCAGCTTCAGCGAAACCACCAGCCAGCAGCCCGGTGCACTGGACGGCGAAGGGGCCTGGCTGCTGCCGGGGCTGGTGGAGCTGCACACCGATAACCTCGACAAGTTTTTCACGCCACGACCGAAAGTGGACTGGCCCGCACACTCCGCGATGAGCAGCCACGATGCACTGATGGTCTCCAGCGGCATTACCACCGTGCTGGACGCGATAGGCGTTGGTGATGTGCGCGACGGCGGGCACCGGCTGGATAACCTCAGCAAAATGATCGACGCCATCCGCGACAGCAACCGTAAGGGGCTGAACCGGGCCGAGCATCTGTTGCATCTGCGTTGTGAACTGCCGCATCCCACCACCGCGCCGCTGTTTGAAGCACTGATGGGCACGCCGGAGCTGGCGCTGGTGTCGCTGATGGATCATTCACCCGGCCAGCGTCAGTATGCGTCGCTGACCAAATATCGCGAATATTATCAGGGCAAATATCAGCTCAACAACGCGGAGATGGATCAGTTCGAGCATGACCAGCTCACCCTGGCGGCAGCGTGGTCGCAGCCTAATCGTCAGGCGATTGCCGGACTGTGCCGGGAACATGGCATTGCCATTGCCAGCCACGATGACGCCACGGCGGCGCACGTGGAAGAATCCCATGCGGCAGGCAGCCGCATCGCGGAGTTTCCGACCACGCTGGAAGCCGCGCGTGCCTCACGCTATCGCAACATGCAGGTGCTGATGGGCGCGCCTAACATTGTGCGCGGCGGCTCGCACTCCGGCAACGTTGCCGCCTGGGAGCTGGCATCACACGGCCTGCTGAATATTCTGTCGTCCGATTACTACCCGGCCAGCCTGCTGGATGCGGCGTTCCGGCTGGCAGATGACGAGCGCAACAGCCTCGGCATGGCGCAGGCTATCGCACTGGTGACCTGTAACCCGGCCCGCGCATTAGGATTGGAGGATCGCGGCGTCATCGCCGAAGGCTGCCGCGCCGACCTGGTGCTGGCACACACCGCACATGGCTATCCACACGTGCGGCACGTCTGGAGCAAAGGCCGGCAGGTGTACTGATGGCGCGGCTGATCTGGCTCACCGGCCCCTCCGGCTCAGGCAAGGATAGCCTGCTGGATGCGCTGCGGGCGTCACCGCCACCACGACTGCTGATCGCCCATCGCTACATCACCCGCGCCGCCGATGCGGGCGGTGAAAACCATGTGGCGCTGACCGAGGCAGAGTTTGCCCGTCGCGCCGCACTCGGTCTGTTTGCGGTGAGCTGGGAGGCGCACGGCTTCCGCTATGGCATTGGCTGTGAGACGC
The DNA here is from genome assembly GCF_051136265.1 of Candidatus Pantoea rara. Lineage (NCBI taxonomy): Bacteria > Pseudomonadati > Pseudomonadota > Gammaproteobacteria > Enterobacterales > Erwiniaceae > Pantoea > Candidatus Pantoea rara. The sequence continues at coordinate 1,606,889 of NZ_CP194942.1, forward strand.
AGCAATGGCTGCTGCGCGGACAGAATGTCGTGGTGAACGGTTCGCGGCTGCATCTGGCGCAGGCGCAGGGCCGCTTTGGCTCAAAGCTGCTGCCGGTCTGTCTGCAGGTGTCGCCCGACGTGCTGGCGGCGCGGCTGCGCCAGCGCGGACGGGAGGATGAGGCGGAAATCGCCCGTCGGCTGGCACGCGCCGCCCAGCCGCAGCCCGATGGTTGTCTGATCCTCAATAACGACGGCGCGCTGGCGGAGACCGTCTGCCAGCTACGCCAGATACTGGAGGCGCATCAATGAAACTCACTTTTCTGGGCACCGGCGGGGTCACTGCGGCACCGCTGCCGGGCTGCGACTGTCGCGCCTGTCAGCGGGCGCAGCGCAACAGCGCCCATGTGCGGGCGCCCTGCAGCGCGCTGATTGAGTTTGGCCACGAACGCATCCTGCTGGATGCCGGTCTGCCGCTGCTGGCATCACGCTTTCCGCCCGGCTCGCTGACCCGCATTCTGCTGACCCACTATCACATGGATCATGTGCAGGGCCTGTTTGCGCTGCGCTGGGGAGTGGGCGCACCAATTCCGGTCTGGGGACCGCCCGATCCACGTGGCTGTGACGATCTCTATAAGCATCCCGGCCTGCTCGATTTCCGCCCCGCCTTAACCCCCTTTGTGGCGCACGCCTTTGGTGAGCTGGACGTTACGCCGCTGCCGCTGCAGCACTCGAAGCTGACGCACGGCTATCTGTTTGACTGGCACGGCACCCGGCTCGCCTGGCTGTGTGATACCTGCGGGCTGCCGCCCGACACCGCTGACTTCCTGCGCGGCCAGCCGCTGGATCAACTGGTGATTGACTGCAACGATCCGCCGCGTGCCGAGCCGCGTAATCACAATGATCTGACCCAGGCGCTGGCGATAGCAGAGAGGCTCCAGCCGCGTCAGACATGGCTGACCCACCTCAGTCATGAGATGGATAACTGGTTAGCCGAAAACCCCTTGCCGGAGGGCGTGCTGCCTGCCCGTGACGGCCAGACACTGCTGTGCGGCGCGCACTGGCCTGTCACGGTTTGATCATCTCGCTGTCATCTCGTGTTCATCGCGTCACGCCTTAATAACCGGCAGAACGCAATCAGCGATGACGGAGAACACCATGGCACAGGCACTTCTGAAAACGGTGGTCGATAACGATCTGCCACCGGCCAGCCTCAGCGGACAAAAAGTGTTGTCGGTGCAGAAACTGAGCAAAGCTTACGGCGACACGCAGGTGCTGGATCAGGTCAGTTTTGACCTGCACGCCGGTGAGCTGGTGGCGGTGATTGGCCGCTCTGGCGCAGGTAAATCGACCCTGCTGCACATGCTCAACGGCACGATTAACGCCACGTCCGGCGCGATTATCAGTCTGCATCAGGGCGAAGCGGATCGTAACGTGGTCACGCTCAACAGCCGCCAGCTGCGCGAATGGCGCAGCCAGTGCGGCATGATCTTTCAGGACTTCTGTCTGGTGCCGCGCCTTGATGTGCTGACCAACGTGCTGCTGGGCCGTCTGAGCCAGACCAGCACGCTGAAGTCCTTCTTCAAAATTTTCTCTGACCATGACCGGGCGCACGCCATCGAACTGCTGCAGTGGATGAACATGCTGCCGCAGGCGCTGCAGCGGGCGGAAAACCTCTCTGGCGGACAGATGCAGCGCGTGGCGATCTGCCGTGCCCTGATGCAGAACCCCAAAATCCTGCTGGCCGATGAGCCGGTGGCATCGCTGGACCCTAAAAATACCAAACGCATCATGGATGTGCTGCGTCAGGTCAGCGAGCAGGGCATCAGCGTCATGGTCAATCTGCATTCGATTGAGCTGGTGAAAAGCTACTGCACCCGGGTGATTGGTATTCAGCGCGGCGTGGTGCTGTTTGACGGACATCCTTCCCGACTCACCGACAGCCTGCTGCACCAGCTGTACGGTGATGAACTTAACCAAATCCATTAACGTCCACAGCAAGAGAATAATTCTGAATGAAACTGACTTCTTTAGCACTTCTGACCAGTGTCATGGCGTTTGGTGTCAGCGCAGCGGATGCGCCGAAACAGCTTAATCTGGGGATTCTGGGCGGGCAGAACGCCACCCAGCAGATTGGCGATAATCAGTGTGTGAAAACCTTCTTTGATAAAGAGCTGGGTGTGGATACCCAGATGCGCAACGCCTCAGACTACTCCGGCGTGATTCAGGGCCTGCTGGGCGGGAAGATCGATATGGTGCTGAGCATGTCACCGGCCTCGTTTGCGTCGGTCTACATTCAGGACCCGAAAGCGGTGGATGTGGTCGGCATTGTGGTGGATGACAAAGATCAGTCACGTGGCTATCACTCTGTCGTGATCGTCAAAGCGGACAGCCCGTACAAAAAGCTGGAAGACCTGAAAGGCAAATCATTCGGTATGGCCGATCCCGACTCGACGTCCGGCTTCCTGATGCCGAACCAGGCGTTTAAGAAGATGTTCGGCGGCTCGGTGGATGACAAATATAACAATACCTTCTCCAGCGTCACCTTCTCTGGCGGCCATGAGCAGGACATTCTGGGCGTGCTGAACAACCAGTTTGATGGTGCCGTCACCTGGACCTCACTGGTCGGTGACTACAACAGCGGCTATACCTCTGGCGCATTTGGCCGTCTGATCCGCATGGACCATCCGGACCTGATGAAGCAGATCCGCATCATCTGGCAGTCCCCGCTGATCCCGAACGGCCCGGTGCTGGTCAGCAATAAGCTGCCCGCTGACTTCAAAGCGAAAGTGGTGTCGGCGATTAAAAAGCTGGATAAGGAAGATCACGCCTGCTTCGTGAAAGCGGTGGGCGGTGAGCAGCACATCGGTCATGCGACGGTCGCCGATTATCAGAACATCATTGATATGAAGCGCGACCTGATGAAAGGCAGCCGCGGCTAAGGCTGGCGACGCCCTGACTTTCCCCGCCCAGGCGGGGAGAGCGGGACGCGGCAACCCCGCCTGCGTCCCGCTGCTTTAGCGCCGGAGATCCCCTTTGACCGAATTCGAACACTATTACCAACGCATCCGCCGCCAGCAGAAACGTGACACGCTGCTCTGGTCACTGCTGCTGGTGGCACTCTATCTGGCGGCCGGCAGGGTAGCAGAGTTTAATCTGCTTACCGTCTGGCAGTCGCTGCCGCACTTCTTCGACTATCTGCATGAAATCCTGCCGGTGCTGCATCTGCCGCTGCTGTTTGCCGACGGCAAGACCGAAGGCTCGCTGGCCTACTGGGGCTACCGCCTGCCGATTCAGCTGCCGTTGATCTGGGAAACCTTGCAACTGGCGCTGGCCTCAACGCTGGTCGCGGTGGCCCTGGCCGCGGTGCTGGCCTTTTTCGCTGCCGACAATACCCTGACGCCGGTCAGCGTGCGGATGACGATTCGCGCCTTTGTCGCCTTTCTGCGCACCATGCCGGAACTGGCGTGGGCGGTAATGTTTGTGATGGCGTTTGGCATCGGGGCGATTCCCGGTTTTCTGGCGCTGGCACTGCACACCGTGGGCAGCCTGACCAAGTTGTTTTACGAGGCGATTGAGTCGGCATCAGATAAGCCAGTGCGCGGCCTGGCCGCCTGCGGCGCCAGCAAGCTGCAGCGGATGCGCTTCGCCTTCTGGCCACAGGTTAAGCCGGTTTTTCTCTCCTACAGCTTTATGCGCCTGGAGATTAACTTCCGCTCCTCAACCATCCTCGGACTGGTCGGCGCAGGTGGCATCGGCCAGGAGCTGATGACCAATATCAAACTGGACCGCTACGATCAGGTCAGTATCACACTGCTGCTGATCCTGATTGTGGTGTCGCTGCTGGATACGCTATCCGGCCAGCTTCGTCGCCGTGTGACAGGAGACCGGACATGATCAGCGCCGCACCCGATATCGCGCTAATGAAGCAGCAGCATCGTGAACTGTTTGCCGCGCAGCCGCGCTATCTGCGCCGCATTGGGCTGATGGCGCTGGCGGTGCTGCTCTATTACCTCTACTTCTTCTCGGTATTTGGCCTGGAAGGGTCGCGCCTGCTGATGGGCTGCCAGCAACTGGGGCGCTATTTCCTGCGGATGTTTGTCTGGCATGACTTCCTGAACTGGCCGTTTGGCTACTATTTCTCGCAGGTCGGGATCACCCTTGGGATTGTGTTTGCCGGAACGCTGACCGCCTCACTGCTGGCGCTGCCGCTGTCGTTTCTGGCGGCGCGCAATGTGATGCACGATCGCGCCACGAAACCACTGGCGTTTATGATGCGCCGCGTGTTCGATGTGTTACGTGGTATCGACATGGCGATCTGGGGGCTGATATTCGTGCGTGCGGTAGGCATGGGGCCGCTGGCCGGGGTGCTGGCGATTATCCTGCAGGATGTCGGCCTGCTCGGCAAACTCTACGCCGAAGGACACGAAGCGGTAGAGCGATCTCCGGGGCGCGGGCTGGGCGCCGTGGGTGCCAACAGTTTGCAGAAACACCGCTTCGGCATCTTTACGCAGTCATTCCCGCAGTTCCTGGCGCTGAGCCTTTACCAGATCGAGTCCAACACCCGCTCGGCAGCGGTGCTGGGCTTTGTCGGCGCGGGTGGCGTCGGTCTGGTCTACGCCGAAAACATGCGCCTGTGGAACTGGGATGTCGTGATGTTCCTGACGCTGATTCTGGTGGTGGTGGTGATGGTCATGGATGTCCTCTCCAGCCGCCTGCGTAAGCGCTACATCAGTGGGAAGCCGGTGCCGTTGTGGCAGCCTGCTGCGCGCGATTAAGCCGTTCGCTGCGCTGCCAGGCGCGCTGTAGCGCCTGCACCAGTTGTGCCTGCTGCCAGGGTTTCGCCAGCCGTTCGCACAGCGGCAGCGTCACCGGCTGGTGGCGCAGATCCTGACCGCTGATGAGCAGCGTCGCCAGCTGCGGCCAGTTCTGCTGCGCCTGGCGGATCACCTCCGCGCCGTTGATGTCGCCGGGCAACATCAGGTCGCTGATCAGCAGGTCGATATCCGGTGTCTGGCGCAGCAGCGCCAGTGCCGCTTCACCGTCGCCGCACTCCAGCGTCAGATAACCCAGCTGATGCAGATGTTCACAAAGCGTCTGGCGCACCGCCGGTTCATCATCCAGCACCAGTATCAGCCGGTTACTTGCCGCATCAATGTTCGCTTCAACAGGCGCTTCAACGGGCGGTGGCGGAGCGATGACTGTGGCGGCTTCCGCTGCGCGTGGCAACAGCAGTCGCACCGTAGTGCCCTGACCTGGCGCGGTTTCCAGTTCGATCTGCCCGCCTGACTGACGCACAAAGCCGTAAACCATCGACAGGCCCAGTCCGCTGCCACTGCCGGTCGCTTTGGTGGTGAAGAAAGGCTCGAATACCTGCTCGCGCACCCCGGCGACCATGCCGCAGCCATGGTCAATCACCTCAATTGTGACCCGGTCACGTTTTTCATCGCCCTCAAGACGACGCTGATTCCAGATGCGCAGCCGGATTTCGCCGCTTTGCTGATGCATTGCATCTCGGGCATTCACCACCAGATTCATCAGCGCGTTCTCCAGCTGGCTGGCATCGATCCAGGCGGGCCAGCCGGGACGCTGCGCATCAATAATCAGCTGCTGTCCCGGCAGCAGCGAATGCTGCAGCAGTCCCTGCAGGTTATCTACCAGCGTCACCACCGACACCGCGCGCGGAAAGAGCGCCTGTTTGCGTGAGAAGGCCAGCAGCCGCTGGGTCAGCTGGGCAGCGCGATCGGCCGCCTGCCGCGCCCGCTCAATCCGCGTGGCGAGCGGGCCGGGCATCAGCTGGCCCTCGGTCAGCGCCAGACTGCCGATAATCACCGCCAGCAGATTGTTGAAGTCATGCGCCAGTCCGCCGGTCAGCTGACCGACCGCCTTCATCTTCTGGCTGTGCTGCAGCGCCTCCTCCAGCGTTTTACGTGAGGTCCTGTCCAGCACGGTATTGACCATGCCGCGTCGCGGAATCGGACTGAAGCGCAGCTCCAGCGTGCGGCCATCAGCCAGCCGGATCTCCTGCGGCTCGCCGGGATCGTGCAGATCGACCGCCAGCGGGGCCAGCAGTTGCTGATAATGGACGCCGCGATGGACCTCACGCGGCGCAAGGCCGAGCAGTTCCGCATACTGCGCATTCCACACCACCAACTGACCGTTGTGGTCAAACAGGGCAAAGCCGTCGCGCATCGCCAGGAAGGTGGACTCCAGTTGATTGCTCTTCTCTTTCAGCAGCCGTGAAGTGTGGGCCAGCGAGGCGGTATTACGGGCAAAGACGTTAAAGGCTCGCGCCAGTTCGCCCAGCTCGTCGCGCCGTTGCAGCCCCGGCACGCTGACATTCTGCTCACCCTGCGCCAGCCGCGTCATCGCGCCGGCAATCGCCGTCAGGCTCGATCCGAGATTGCGGTAGATGTAGATCCCGGCATAGCCGGTAATCGCCAGCGCCAGCAGCGCAAACAGCGCGATAAAGCCGATGATGGAGTCGAGTTCGTGGTGGGTGGCCTGGGTGCGCGCCTCGCTCTGCAGCGCCACCTGCTGCACCGACGCATTGATATCGTCGTTCAGCATCGCCACCAGCGCTTTAACCCGGTAGGTGGCGTAGGCGATTGCCAGGTCGCTCTGCTCCAGCGCCTCCGCCAGCGGCAACAGACGCTGCTGGGTGGCCAGCAGTCGCTGCACGTTCTCGCCGGTGACGCCGGTCAGCGGCACAGTGCGCCACTGCGTCATCACCTGCTGAAGCTGCTCAATGACGGCGATGGGCGAGGGCGTGCGGATGGCGATGGTGATTAGCCGTTCGGTCTGCTCGCGCAAAGCAGCATCCGGCTGCGTCCGCTGTTCCCGCTGCACCAGCTGGTCGATATGGCTGAGCAGGATCTGCGCCTGCCACAGGTCACTCAGCATGTTGTTGCGCTGCAGATGTCGCTGATGACTGTTCAGCAGCAGGCTGTTAATCGTCTGTTCCAGCATCAGGCTGCGGGCGCGGATCCGGGCGATGCGTTCCGGCTGACGGGCTGCCAGCGGCGCGCTGGCCAGCAGGCTCAGCGACTGTTGCAACGCCTGCTGATTCTGTTGCAGCCGCTGGGATTCGCTTTGATATTCCAGCGCCCCGACCACCTGCGATAGCCGTACAGCCGCCGTCGCCACATTGGCGGTATCACGCGCCAGCGCCAGGCTGCCGTTCATATCCGCCAGCGTCTGCGCCTGTGCCTGCTCCTGAATCGCCCCGGCATGACGAAAGCCAACGATCGCCACCACGCTCACCATCAGCGTGACCGACACCACCAGCAGATTGAACATCAACAGGCGTCCACGCGCCCCGGCCTGCCACGGATAACTGCGCTGCATCCCACGACCTCTTAATCACTGCAACGATGCGCCGAGTATAGGAGCGCGATGTCAGGCGTTTATGACAAATATGAATGGCCGCTGACATTTTCCATTTATCTGGCGTTGCTTTACTGGCGGCTATCCACAGTCCGCAGGAGCGAGGCGATGACAGCCACACCGATACTGGAAATGCGGGGAATTACCCGACGCTTCGGCAATTTTTATGCCCTGAAGGGCGTTGATCTCACGGTGTATCCCGGTGAGGTTCACGCGCTGATGGGAGAGAACGGCGCGGGTAAAAGCACACTGATGAAGATTCTGGCCGGTGCCTATACCGCCAGCAGCGGGGAAATTCTCATTGAAGGCAAGCCCTACGCCCTCAAAGGGCCGAAAGAAGCGCTGGCCGCCGGGATCACCCTGATTTATCAGGAGATCAACCTGGCACCTAACCTGACGGTGGCGGAGAACATATTTCTGGGCAGCGAAATTGCACCCGGCGGGCTGGTGAAGCGGCGACAGATGGCTGAAGAGGCGCAGCGGGTGATTGACCGGCTCGGCGCGCAGTTCAGCGCATGGGATCTCGTCAGCCGCCTGAGCATTGCCGAGCAGCAACAAGTGGAGATCGCCCGCGCATTGCAACGTAACAGCCGCATTCTGGTGATGGATGAGCCGACTGCTGCGCTCTCCAACCGTGAAACCGAACAGCTCTTTGCGCTGATAAAACGGCTGCGCAGCGAGGGTATGGCGATTATCTACATCAGCCACCGCATGGCGGAGGTCTATGAGCTGTCGGATCGCGTCAGCGTGCTGCGTGACGGAGAGTATGTGGGCAGCCTGACGCGCGACCAGCTCAACGCCAGTGAACTGGTGCGGATGATGGTTGGACGGCCGCTCAGCGATCTGTTTAACAAAGACCGCGCGATTCCTTTAGGTGATATCCGGCTGGCGGTGAATCACCTGACCGATGGCGGCAAAGTGCATCCCAGCAGTCTGGAGGTGCGTGCCGGAGAGATTGTTGGCCTGGCCGGTCTGGTGGGCGCCGGTCGCAGCGAACTGGCGCAGCTGATCTTCGGGGTACACAAGCCGAAAGAGGGCGAAATCTGGATCGATGGCGAAAAAGTCACCATTCATTCGCCGCGCGATGCGATTGCGCGTGGTATCGGCTTCCTCACCGAGAACCGCAAGGAGCAGGGGCTGTTTCTGGAGATGGCCGCGCAGGAGAACATTGTCATGGCGACGCTGGAGCGCGATGCCAGCATGGGGCTGCTTAACCGCCGCAAAGGGCAAACCATCGCCAGTGAGGCGATCGCCTCACTCAATATTCGTGTCCCGCATGCTCAGGTGCGTGCGGGCGGCCTGTCAGGCGGTAACCAGCAGAAGTTGCTGATCTCGCGCTGGGTGGCAATTGGCCCGCGCATCCTGATCCTCGATGAGCCGACGCGCGGTGTCGACGTCGGGGCGAAAAGCGAGATCTACCGCATCATGCAGGAGATGGCGCGACAGGGCGTGGCGATCTTAATGATCTCCAGCGAACTGCCGGAAGTGGTCGGCATGAGCGACCGCGTTTACGTGATGCACGAAGGCACCATCGTCGGTGAGCTGGAGGGCAGCCACATCAGTCAGGAAAATATTATGACGCTGGCAACCGGTGCGCACAGCGCGTCAACAGGCGAAATCTAAGGAGACCACCATGACACAACTGGCCCGCACCAAAGCGCCGACGCTGAAACGCGCCCTGATGGGCGATCTGCTGCAAACAGTAGGTATCCTGCCGATTCTGATCCTGATCGTGGCGGTATTTGGTTTCGTTACGCCAAACTTCTTTACCGAAGCAAACCTGCTCAACATCACCCGTCAGGCCTCAATCAACATCGTGCTGGCGGCAGGCATGACCTTTGTCATTCTCACCGGCGGTATCGATCTGTCGGTGGGGTCGATGCTGGGCACCACGGCGGTAGTGGCGCTGGTGGCGTCGCTGGACCCGATGCTTGCCTCACTGACCATTCCGATGGCGCTGGGCGCGGGTCTGGTGATGGGGCTGTTTAACGGCATTCTGGTTGCCTGGGCCGGATTACCCCCCTTTATCGTCACACTCGGCACCTACACCGCGCTGCGCGGAGCGGCTTATCTGCTGGCGAACGGCACCACGGTGATTAACTCCGATATTAACTTTGAGTGGATCGGCAACGGCTATCTCGGGCCGGTGCCGTGGCTGATTGTGATTGCCTTTGCGGTAATTGCCCTCTGCTGGTTCATCCTGCGTCGCACCACGCTGGGCGTTCATATCTACGCGGTCGGCGGCAATATTCAGGCTGCGCGTCTTACCGGCATCAAGGTGGGCGTCGTGCTGCTGTTTGTCTACGGCATGAGCGGTCTGCTGTCGGGGCTGGCCGGTCTGATGAGCGCCTCGCGGCTCTATAGCGCCAACGGCAACCTCGGCGTCGGCTATGAGCTGGATGCGATTGCCGCGGTGATCCTCGGCGGCACCAGTTTTGTCGGCGGCATCGGCACCATCACCGGCACGCTGATTGGTGCACTGATTATCGCCACGCTGAATAACGGTATGACGCTGATGGGTGTCTCCTATTTCTGGCAGCTGGTGATCAAGGGTGCGGTGATCATCATCGCGGTCCTGATCGACAAATACCGTACCCGTCATCATGTGAGTTGAGGCTTTAAAGGGCGGATGGGTCCTTTAGCCTCCGCTCCCCCAAAAACGCCATTAAGCGGTTGGCACCTTGAAAACAGCAGGAGAAGGTCTATGCGTTTTAATCCGATTGTAACCGGGCTGCTGGCGGCAACGCTGTTCAGCACCGGCCTGGCTCAGGCAAAAGAACTCAAATCTATCGGCGTCACGGTTGGTGATCTGGCTAACCCCTTCTTCGTGCAGATCACCAAAGGCGCAGAGATGAAGGCGCGCCAGCTGGCGGGCGATAAGGTTAACGTCACGCTGGTCTCCAGCGGGTACGATCTCGGTCAGCAGGTCGGCCAGATTGATAACTTTATTGCGGCGAAAGTCGACATGATTATCCTCAACGCCGCCGACTCCAAGGGGATCGCCCCGGCGGTGAAGCGTGCGCGTGACGCCGGTATCGTGGTGGTGGCGGTTGACGTGGCAGCCGATGGTGCGAATGCGACCATCACCTCCGATAACACCGAGGCGGGCGCAATGGCCTGTAAATATATTTCTGACCGCCTGAAGAACAAAGGCAACGTGGTGATCATCAACGGACCGCCCGTCTCAGCCGTGCAGAACCGCGTTGAAGGCTGCATGAACGAGCTGAAAACCCATCCGGACATCAAGCTGCTCTCCTCCAACCAGAACGCCAAAGGCAGTCGTGAAGGCGGACTGGAAGTGATGACCGGTCTGCTCTCGGCTAATCCAAAAATTGATGCGGTATTTGCCATCAATGACCCGACCGCGATTGGCGCCGATTTAGCGGCGAAACAGGCGCAGCGCAGCGAGTTCTTTATCGTAGGTGTCGATGGATCGCCGGATGGGGAAGAGGCACTGAAGCGTAAAAACTCACTGTTCGTCGCAACCCCAGCTCAGGACCCGCAGGTAATGGCGGCCAAAGCGGTCGAGATTGGCTATGACATCCTGCAGGGCAAACCCGCACCGGATAAGCCCGTGCTGATCCCGGTGAAGCTGATCGATCGTAATAATATTGGTAGCTACCAGGGCTGGACGGTGAAATAAGCGTTAATGCGGCACCTTCAGGTGCCGCTTTCAAACTTCTTGCAAACTGAATCTGGCAACAACGCATAATTTTATTGCGCAGGTAACACGGGCAGAGGAGGAAAGCGTCCCGCGCCAGGGACGGCGCGGGTCGAGCGTCCAGGGATGGTTTAAGCGACTTTCCGATCTGACCGTGTTCCCTTCGCAGGCTCGGTCTTACCGCTAACCAGGCCAGACTTTGTTAGCACCTTCGGGTGCCGCTTTCAGGAGGCCACCATGCTACGTTCAGAGGTTAACGACTACCTGCAACATACCCGCGAATTTTTCCGGCAGCAGGATGTCCATCTGCCACCGTGGGCTGATTACAGCGTGAGCCAGTGGCGCGCCCAGGACCGTGAGGCAGCGCAGGAGATTCTGGCACTGCGACTGGGCTGGGATCTCACCAGTTTTGGCTCGGCGGATTTTATGCACACCGGGCTGACGCTGTTTACCCTGCGCAACGGCTCGCCAGGCGGGCAGCCATGGCACAAACCCTACGCCGAAAAGATTATGCACGTGCGTGAAGGGCAGCTGACGCCGATGCACTATCATCCCCGCAAGATGGAAGACATCATCAATCGCGGCGGCGGCAATCTGATTGTCGAACTGCATAACCGCGACGGCGACGGGCTGGCTGACTCGCCGGTGGCGGTGTCGCTGGATGGCCTGCGTCAGACCCATGCCGCCGGAACACAACTGCGGCTCTCTCCGGGTGAAAGTGTGACGCTGGAAGCGGGCATCTGGCACAGTTTCTGGGGCGAAAACGGCTTCGGCGACGTGCTGGTAGGCGAAGTGTCGATGCCCAACGATGATGAAAACGACAATGTATTTTTGACGCCGCTGGCCCGTTTCAACCCGCTGGATGAGGATGAAGCGCCGCGCTGGCTGCTGTGTAATGACTATCCGAACGGCTTTTTCTGAAACGGTGTGCAGGTCCGCCGCCATCACAGCGTCGGGCCACCCCGATCTTCGCTCAGCTGCAACAATTCCGCACGGTGTTCAGCACCGTTCTGCCTGAGTTTTTTGATGCTGCGGGCGGGCGGCTCACCGAACAGCCGCGCATAGTCGCGGGTAAACTGCGTCAGACTCTCGTAGCCGACATCCGCCGCGACGGCGGCGACATTACCGGGCCGCAGCGCCAGCCTTTTGCGCGCCGCGTAAAGCCGCAGATGTTTCTGATACTGCAGCGGGGAAAGCCCGGTGCAGGCCCGGAAGCCCCGATGAAAAGCTGACAGACTCATGCCCGCAATCGTCGCCAGCGCCTGAATACGAAACGCGGCAGTATAGTGCGTGCGAAGCCAGACCAGCGCCTTTCTGATCTTCGCGAAATGCCCGTTCACTTCCGCCGCCTGACGCAGCACGCCGCCCTGTGGGCCCTGCAACAGCCGGTAAAGAATCTCGCGCTCCACTAACGGTGCCATCACTCCGATCTCCTCCGGCTTTTCCAGCAGGCGCACCATCCGCAGCCACGCATCCGCCAGCGCATCATCGACCCTGTTAACTGACAGGCCACTCTTCGTCGCAGAAAAATCGGTAACGGGCATCTGATGTAGCAGATCGCTGATGGCCGCGTAATCGAGCGTCAGAAGCACGGCCAGATAGGGCGAGGCTTCGCTGGCATGGGTAATGTCACCCGTGGCGGGCAGGTCGAACGACGCCGTAAACATCTCTCCAGCGGAATAGCGTATAGCGCGGTCGCCCACCTGCAGCCTTTTTTCTCCCTGCAGGATCAGGCTGACGAACGGCGAGTAGATTTCCGGCGGCAGGGCCATCGGCTGGCTGACGCGATACAAATCCACGCGCGGAATCGCCGTCGCGGTGAGTGCGTCCGCCGCGCACGCCAGTATTTCCTCTCTTAACGCTTCAATACCCTTCATGCCACGTGTCTCCGGCGGTTATCACGCCTGTCAGGAGAAAAGCAGGAACAGGCAAATTTTAGGCAGGATCGCAGCCGCCGCGCAATCGGCTGAGGATTATTCTCGCTGTCTGATCGTTTTACAGGAAAAAATTAAATGAGAATTGAAGACGCAGTGATCATGATTACCGGCGCATCGTCGGGAATTGGTGAGGCTACGGCGCGTGCGGCGCTGCAGGCGGGGGCGCGGGTTATCCTGCTGGCGCGGCGCAAACAGCGTATTGACGCTCTGGCTGAGACGTCTGTCAATGCGCTGGCGGTAGCCTGTGATGTCACCCAGGCTGACCAGATTGAACACGCCGTCAGACTCGGAATGGCACGCTTTGGCCGGATTGATGTGCTTATCAACAATGCCGGGCAGGGGTTATTCGCGGCGATTGAGGAGATTGATGTAGCGGAATTCAGGTCGCTGCTCGACCTTAACCTGATTGCGCCGCTGATGATGATGCAGGCGGTGATCCCGCAGATGCGGCAGCAGGGCGCTGGGCGCATTATCAACATCAGTTCCGGGGCAACGCTGGCGACGTATCCGGGATCGGCGGCCTACACCAGTTCCAAGGCGGGGCTGAATAAGCTCTCCGGCGTGGCGCGGCTGGAGCTGGCTGATACCGGAATTACGGTCTCTGTTGTTCATCCTTTTATGACCGCCACGGAATTTTATCAGTCGGTGAAATCGGGACAGGACGTAGCGACTGAGCAGTCGCAGCAGAGCGCCGCGTTCGCTCACACTCCTGAACGCGTGGCCGAAACGATTCTCGCCGTCATCCGAAGCGGGGAAGCGCAGGTCGATCTGGTGCCGCGCGCCTATGGCGGGAGTTACGAGGGATAAGAGCGGGCCGCTGTTCACCGGCCCGGCAAGATGATTCAGGCGATCTGGCTGGTGCGCGGCGCGGTTTCGGGTTTCATCACGTCTGCCGAAAAGACGTAACCCAGACCGCGAATCGTGCGGATCAGGTCGGGCTGATGTGGGTTGGTTTCGATTTTACGGCGCAGGCGCATGATCAGCACGTCAATGGTGCGGTCAAACACATCGAGACTTTCGCTGTGCGTCAGTTCAAGCAGCTGATCGCGGGTCAGAACTTTGCGGGCATGACGCACCAGCGCACGCAGCAGGGTATATTCTCCCTGCGTCAGTGGCACCAGCTCGCGCTGCGGATTAAACAGCTGACAGCGGCCATCGTCCAGTTGCCAGCCGCCAAAACGCCAGCCCGCCTGTTCTGGATCGGGCTGCGTAATGCGTCCGCTGCGACGCAGGGCCGCCCGGGCGCGCGCCACGACCACGCGGGGATTAAAGGGTTTGGCGATGTAGTCGTCTGCGCCCATCTCCAGGCCCACTACCATCTCCGCTTCCGAACCCATGCCGGTCAGCATAATCACCAGCACGTCCGGGCGCTGCCGCTGAAGCTGCTGCAACACCAGTAGTCCATTGGTATCGGGCAGCATCATATCCAGCATCACCAGCGAAATTTCCGGGTGCTCGCTAAGCATGGAGAGCGCCTCGCGTCCCTGATGGCAGCTGTAGACCGTTAACAGATGTTCACTTAACGCATCCTGCAGGACGTCGCAGACAGCAGGATCATCATCCACCACCAAAATCGCTGGCTTCATGGCGCGGCCTCAATGTTACGAAAGAGTTAATTCTGGAGTCTACACAGGCCATAAAAGGTTGCTGAGGCGACGTGCTGAAACGTGACCCGCTTCGCCTCTGAGAGTACGGAAGCGTGCGCTGGCGCAGAGTTTTTCGGGGTTGCCTGTTTACAACAGGAAAACGATTGCGCGGGATCGGTGCATTGCACCATAATCGCGCCCTGTTTTGATTCGGAATCTTCTTAGGCGCGTCCGGCGCTGCCAGGTAATCGATTGCGTCGGTAGATGGCATGGCAATTGCTTTGGGCAGTGGGTAAGACAGGGAATTCAGGCGATTCTGGCACGCACTCAGGCGGCAGCCGTTATCAACGTCCCAAAAACAGAATAAATCAGCATGCAAACCCCTTTGGCAAGTGAGACTGATGTCTCCTGTATCGAGAGATGATGATGTTAGAAAAACTATTCAAACTCAAAGCGCATAACACCACGGTTCGTACCGAGATTATCGCCGGGATCACCACCTTCCTGGCGATGGCGTATATTCTGTTTGTGAACCCGAGCATTCTGGGCGCGACCGGCATGGACAAGGGCGCGGTGTTTGTCGCCACCTGTCTGGCGGCGGCGATTGGTTGCGCGCTGATGGGGCTGATCGCCAACTACCCGATTGCACTGGCACCGGGCATGGGGCTTAACGCCTTCTTCACTTACACCGTCGTGCTGCACATGGGCTACACGTGGCAGATTGCGCTGGGCGCGGTGTTTCTCTCGGCGGTGATTTTCTTCGCGATGTCACTGTTTAAAATCCGTGAGTGGATTATTGCCAGTATCCCGCTGCCGCTGCGCGCCGGGATTGGTGCCGGTATCGGGCTGTTCCTGGCGATCATTGCACTGGAAGGGGCGGGCATTGTGGTCGCTAACCCGGCGACGCTGGTGGGGATTGGCGATCTGACCAAACCTGGCCCGCTGCTGGCGATGCTGGGCTTTGTGGTGATCGTGGTACTGGAAGCGCGTCGCGTAACCGGTGCGGTGCTGATCGGCATTCTGCTGGTGACCTTTATCTCCATGGGCATTGGCCTGTCGCCGTTTGCGGGTGTCTTCTCTGCGCCGCCGTCGATTGCACCGACCTTTATGCAGCTGGATATCGCCGGGGCGTTTAACGTTGGCCTGATCAGCGTGATTTTTGCCTTCCTGTTTGTCGATGTGTTTGATAACACCGGCACGCTGCTGGGCGTGACCAAACGTGCCGGTCTGGCGGATGAGCAGGGCAACGTGCCGAAGATGGGCCGTGCACTGATTGCTGACAGTGCGGCTGCGCTGTTTGGTTCACTGCTCGGCACCTCGACCACGACCAGTTATGTGGAGTCTGCGGCGGGCGTGAGTGCTGGTGGCCGTACCGGACTGACCGCGATTGTGGTCGGTGTGCTGTTCCTGCTGGCGCTGTTCTTCTCGCCGCTGGCCTCCAGTGTGCCAGTTTATGCGACTGCGCCTGCGCTGCTGTTTGTGGCGGTGCTGATGGCCTCCGGTCTGGCTGATATTGACTGGAAAGATATTACAACTGCCGCACCAGTCACCGTGACCGCGCTGACTATGCCGCTGACCTATTCGATCGCTAACGGCATCGCGTTTGGTTTTATTACCTGGACGCTGGTGAAACTGCTCAGCGGTCGTGTGAAAGAGGTGAATGCGGCGCTGGTGATTCTGTCGATTCTGTTTGTAATTAAGCTGGGATGGCTGAGTGCTTAGCTGTTGCCTGGCGGCAGGGATGTTACGCCTTGCGGCGGGCCTGGTAAGAGTGGATTTCGCTTAGCAGCGGGCTGAGACTGAGCAGGTTACGCCCGCCAGGCGGTGGGCAGTTTCAGGTCGCCCGTGCAGGCGGACGCGTCAAGGGGCGGACGCCCGCCCCTTAACAATCCTGGCGTCCGGCTGCCTGCGCGCCCCGCTGTGCGGGGTGCCTTCGTCACGCCCTGCGGCCCACGGACCGTCCGGACGCGCCATCCCTGGCGCGAACCGTCCTTTCGCCGACGTCCTGTCGGCTCATCCTCGCCTCCGGTTGTTCCTCAGCGCTTCGGACGCCTCTTACAAACCCCCGCCTGTGAGTTTTTTGAGCTGTCTGCTGCCTGAAGACCTTTTCTGAGACATAAAGCGATAACGTACTCAACACAAAAAGAAGAGATAAAAGCGGGGGAGAGAGGCCGTCAGAGCCGCTGAGCGGATGAGGGATTTCAGGACGAGCGGCAGGGATGCCGCGAAGAGGCGGGTTCGCGCCAGGGATGGCGCGTCCCGGCGGTCCGTAAGAAATCCGGAAGACGCGAAGGAACCGCGAAGCGGCGGTGAAGCAGGCCGGAGCGCGGGGTCAAGGGGGCGCGGCGACTGGCGCCCCCTTGTGGGTCGCCTGCAGAGGCGTGTCTGAAACTGCCCGGCTCACCAGGCGAACGAAACCTTCTCATAGCCCGTTCGCGCAGCGAACACCAGGGCCATGCCAGCCCGCCACGCGACGAAACCTTCTCATATCCCGTTCGCGCAGCGAACAAACACCAGCTTCAGCGCCGCAGCAAGCCCGTTCGCGCAGCGAACACCACCCTCGCCAGCAGCGAAAAACTTACCTGAAAGGCGGCTCATTAAACGTCCGCAGCTTCCGCGAATGCAGCTTATCGCCTTCGGCGCGCAGCAGCTCAACCGCGTGGATACCAATCTGCAGATGCTCTGAAATCGCCCCCTCATAGAAGCGGTTTGCCTGACCCGGCAGCTTGATCTCGCCGTGCAGCGGCTTGTCGGAAACGCACAGCAGCGTACCGTAGGGCACCCGGAAGCGATAACCCTGCGCGGCAATGGTGGCGCTCTCCATATCGACCGCGACGGCGCGGCTCAGGTTAAAGCGCAGGGCTGACGCAGAGTAGCGCAGTTCCCAGTTGCGATCGTCCGTGGTGACCACGGTGCCGGTGCGCAGTCGCTGCTTCACTTCTTCACCTGGCATATTACTGACGGCTTTCGTGGCGTCATACAGCGCACGCTGGACTTCGGCAATGCTTGGCACCGGAATGTCGGGCGGCAGGACGCTATCGAGCACGTGATCGTCACGAAGATAAGCATGGGCCAGCACGTAATCGCCAATTCGCTGGCTTTCACGCAGACCGCCACAGTGACCAATCATCAGCCAGGCGTGGGGTCGCATTACTGCCAGGTGATCGCAGATGGTTTTGGCATTCGACGGGCCAACACCGATATTGATCAGTGTAATGCCGCGACGATTCGGTGAGGTGAGGTGCCAGGCTGGCATCTGGTGCTTCTTCCACGCCAGGTCAGAGAGCATCGACTCGCTATCGGCGGTGTCGGCGGTCAGCACCACATCACCGGCGCAGGCCAGGCTGTCATAAGGGGTATTGGGATCGCGCACCTGCTCGATCGCCCAGCGCACAAACTCATCCACATAGCGGGTGTAGTTGGTGAACAGCACAAACGGCTGGAAGTGCTCCACGCTGGTGCCGGTGTAGTGACGCAGACGGGCCAGTGAAAAGTCGGTACGCAGCGCGTCAAAGTGCGACAGCGGGAATTTGGCGTCGGCGTGGAACAGACCATCGGTGGTCTCATCGCCAATCTGCGACAGCTCAGTGGTGGGGAAGTGGCGCGCGATACCGGCGCTCATGGTGCGATCCAGTGACAGGTCAGAGCCGTCGATCACGTAAGGATAGGGGATCTCCTGGCTGGACGGCCCCACGTCGATCTCCAACTTATATTCCTTCTCCAGCATCTGAAGCTGTTCCGAAATGTAGTGACGCAGCAACGCCGGACGGGTAACCGTGGTGCTGTAGCTACCGGTGTGGGTGAAACGTCCCCAGGCACGCGTGCGGTTCTGCTGTGGACCTTCACCGAGCCAGGTAATGCGCAGCTCCGGGTAGACAAACAGTCCCCTGGCGCGATCGGCCTCGTCGGGCAGCGTGCCGTTTTCGGTAAAGACTTTAATCGCCGCGCGCAGCGCATCAACGGCACCGTCGTACAGGCGTTCAAGTTCATCCAGCGCCTGCTGGCTGGTCAGGTTTTTCCGTAATGTCGGCATGGTTTCTCCTTCCATTTTTTTCCGCAATTTGCCCCAAGCTTAGCGGGTTTGTTGCAGAGATTGGTGAAGAATCTGTGATCGCCTTTTTTTTGCACTAACGGCGAAGGTAATCTGAGCAGTGCTGTTTTAAGAAAGAATCCGGCGCCCTTGAATCCATTAAGAAAATCTTTACTATTTCAGAAAAGAATCGTCACATTCAGATGCGATTCAGATAACAAAACAGTGGCAAAGCAGGCAGCGGCAAAGCATTAACATCGGGTCATAACGTCAGGCAAATAATCAGGTTTGCTACAGCGGACGGGGCAGTGAGGCAGAATCTGCCGTAACGGGATTAAAAAGTTTGTAACCATGATTAATTTGCACCGGAAAGACTTTGCATATTTCTCTGCCCCCTATCATCATTAGATCTCGTCTGTCACTTCTGATTTGGTAATCCTTTGCAAAATCCTGGCGTAGCAGTGATGCAGGCGATCAAACGCACGGCGTGGTATCCGAAACGCCGCTCGTATCGCACGCTCTACTGGCGTGAAATATCGCCATTAGCAGTGCCTATCTTCTTCGAGAACGCCTGTGTGCTGTTGATGGGCGTACTGAGCACCTTCCTGGTCAGCTGGCTGGGTAAAGAGGCGATGGCGGGTGTTGGCCTTGCCGACAGCTTCAACATGGTGATCATCTCGTTCTTTGCTGCCATCGATCTCGGTACCACGGTAGTGGTGGCGTTCAGCCTGGCAAAACGCAACGGCAAGCGCGCTCGCGCCGCCACGCGTCAGTCGCTGGCCATGATGACGATACTCGCCTTTGTGCTGGTGATCGCCATTGAGTTCTGGGGCCACCTGATTGTCGATGCAATCGCTGGTGCGGCCGATCCTAAAGTGAAAGCGCTGGCGCTAAGCTATCTGCAGACCTCTGCCTGGAGCTATCCGGCTGCCGCCATTACGCTGATCGGCAGCGGGGCGCTGCGCGGTGCAGGCAACACCAAGATTCCGATGCTGATTAACGGCGGCATGAACATCCTGAACATCATCATCAGTAGCGTGCTGATTTATGGCTGCTTCTCGTGGGAGGGATTAGGGTTTGTCGGAGCCGGACTCGGGCTGACCATCACCCGCTACATCGGGGCGATCGCGGTGATTTACGTGCTGATGATCGGCTTCAACGCCTCACTGAAAATCACGCTGTCGAGCTATTTCCGGCGCTGGAATAGCAGCATTCTGATGGAAGTTTTAGGTATCGGTGTGCCAGCCAGCATCGAGTCTGTGCTGTTCAACGGCGGTAAACTGCTGACCCAGGTGTTTGTGGCTGGCATGGGCACCAGTGAGATTGCGGGTAACTTTATCGCGTTCTCGGTAGCGTCCCTGATTAACCTGCCGGGCAATGCGCTGGGTTCCGCATCCACCATTATTACCGGCACCCGTCTGGGCAGAAATCAGGTGTTTCAGGCTGAGCGTCAGGTGCGCCATGTCTTCTGGCTGGCGACGTTGTGTCTGAGCGCAATAGCGCTGCTGACGGTCCCCCTGGCCGGGTTGCTGGCGCGTTTCTACACCAGCGATCCCGAGGTGATCAATGTGACGAAGCACCTGCTCTGGCTTAACGCGCTGTTTATGCCGCTGTGGGCAGCGTCATGGGTGCTGCCCGCCGGACTTAAGGGCGCGCGTGATGCACGCTACACCATGTATGTCTCGATGTTCAGCATGTGGTGCGCCCGTGTGGTGGTCGGTTATCTGCTTGGCATTGTGCTGGGGATGGGCGTCACTGGTGTCTGGCTGGGGATGTTCCTGGATTGGACGGTGCGCGGCATCTTCTTCTGGTGGCGGCTCAACAGTGGTAAGTGGCTCAATCGCTACCGGAAGATGATCGCCAAAACCGGTTAGCGTTCTGCTTACGCCTTCCCTGATCCTGGGGAAGGCGTCAACTCTCATTCCCGCCCAAAAAAATAACATCTCCGTCACATCTCCAGACTTCCGGTCCTAAATTCAGACAGTTGCACAAAGCCAGCCTCGCCGGACAGGGTTAGCGTAATGCCTGCTGCGCACTGACGCAGAGACTACTTATCAAGGTGACCCTATGATCCGTCCTAAAACGGCGCTGGCGCTCCTGCCGCTGCTGTGTAGCTGCCCGCTGTGGGCGACAACCTTTGTCTATGTATCGAATGCTGAATCCGGCACCGTTTCCCGCTATCAGCTCAGTGAGGCGAACGGCAGCCTGCAATGGCGGGGCGATACGCCGGCCGGAAAAAAAATCATGCCGCTGGCGGCCAGCCCGGATGGTAAACATCTCTATGGTGCGCTGCGCAGTCCGCCTTATTCGATCATCAGCTGGCGCGTCACCGGCCCGCACGGCGATCTGAAGAAACTGGCGGTAACGCCGGTTGCAGCCAGCTTTCCGTGGATCACCACTGATAAGAGCGGGCGCTATCTGCTGGCCGCCTCCTATGACAGCGATATCGTCACCAGCAACCGGATTGATGACAAAGGGATTGTGACCGCTCAGGTCACGGGCGAGGTGAAAACCGGGCCACATGCTCATTCCGTCATCACCGACGTCACTAACCATTCACTCTACGTTGGCAATCTTGGCGCGGATCGGGTGCTGCAATATACCTTTGCCAGTGATGGAGCCATCACGCCGCTGGGCACCGGTTTTGTTCAGGGTGAGAAGAACAGCGGTGCGCGGCATTCGGTGATCTCGCCGGATAATCGTTTTCTCTATAACCTCGCGGAAATGAGCGGCACCATCACCCAGTTCCGGCGCGCGGCGGATGGCTCGCTGACGGAGCTGAAACGCTGGCCGAATGCGGTGGCGAAGAAATATAACCTGCAGCATGGCGAGCAGCGCCCGGCGGGTTACAGCGATCCGACGCCGCGCATCTGGGCGGCAGACATCAAAATTACGCCGGATGGACAATTTATTTACGTAACCGAGCGCACCTCCAGTACCGTCAGCGGTTACCGGGTAGATAAACAGTCGGGCGAGTTAACGCTCATCGGCAGCTGGCCAGTGGAAAAACAGCCGCGCAGTATAGCTATTGATGCGCAGGGCAAATGGCTGATCGCCAGCGGAGAGAAGAGTGCCGTGATTGGCAGCTACGCTATCGATCCTGCCAGCGGCGAACTCAAACGGGTCGCTGAAGCGCCAGCCGGTAAAGGCGCGAACTGGGTGACGCTGATAAAGCAGTAACAGGCCAGTGTCTGGTGCTGGCTAATCAGCCGGACAGGCTGCTTATGCCATCTCCGGCATAAGCAGCGCAGAAATTTTTGCTTCAGATTGCGTGCACAAGCAGGTTTACTCAGGGCATCAACTGATGCGGAGAGCCTGAGATGAAACAGAAACTGATAGCCTGGTTTGAACAGCTGCTGAACGGCTCTGCCGGGAATGCGCATAGCCATGACATTCACGTGGAGCTTCTGTTGCCGCTGAGTCAGCTGTATGGACTGGAATATTATCCGGCAGTGCATCGCTACCATGAAAAGTAGCGATCGGGTATAAAGCAAAAAACCCGCTCAGGTTTCCCTGAGCGGGTTTTTCTAATCTGGCTCCTCTGACTGGACTCGAACCAGTGACATACGGATTAACAGTCCGCCGTTCTACCGACTGAACTACAGAGGAATCGTTTGAACGAGGCGAATATTAACGGCGTCGCTCTAAGGTGTCAACAGCAAAAAATACATTATCATTCAACTGGCTAGCTTTAACGCAAAGCGATCGTGATTTAAGCAGTCTGAGCCGTATCAGCAGCCATTCGGGTGAGCGGATCCTGCTGGTAAAACTGGCGCAGATGCTGATACATGGCGGGAAAGCGTTCGGCCAGCAAAACCGGAGCCGTAAAGAAATATTCAGAGAGCACGGCGAAGCATTCAGCCGGATCGCTGGCAGCGTAAGGATCAATCGTAGCAGCCTGTTCGCCCACCAGTTCAACCTCACTCTCAATCTCTTCCATTGCGGCACGCAAATCCTTTTCCCACTGCGCCACGTCACGCAACGGTATCACCGGAACGCCGCTGGTATAACCGCTGCCGCGCGCATCCAGCTTATGTGCGACTTCATGAATGACCAGATTAAAGCCGGAGAGATCGAAAGAGTCCTGAATATCAAGCCAGTTGAGCACCACCGGCCCCTGGGTCCAGCTCTGCCCCGAGTGAACAGCAGGCGTGCTGTGAACCAGCCCATCTTCATCCTGCCAGTGGTCGTCAACTTCGAACGGTTCGGGATAGATCAGCACATCGTGAAAACCGTCCAGCCATTCCAGACCCAGTTTCAGCACCGGCAAAGAGAAGAGCAGGGCGATGCGCACGCTGCGCAGTTCATCCAGTTGTGCACCTTCAAGGGGAACCAGTTTTTTCTGTTGCAGAAAGCGCTTCGCAAGCTCAACGAGCGCCTGTTGTTCGGCATCACTGAGCGGGCTGAATACCGGCTGGGCAAGGCCCCGCTGCCACGGCAGCGCAGCCAGCATGTCGTCATGCGTTTTCCAGGGCCATTTAAACATCGCAACTCCCGCACAGAACCGGACTATTTCGCTATCCTGACGCGCCAGACATAAAAATGCCAGCATCGAATGCTGGCATCAACTATCTGAATACAGGGCTGAAGACTGTCTATTCAACCCGTTAGCGCGACCATTGTCTGTGATTCAACCCGCAAAGCGCAGGGCTGAGGCATCAGTTGCGTTCGATGCGCTGAAATTCAATGACCCAGACCCAGGGATTCACTTCCCAGCTGGTCGCACCGTACTGTTTTTCCCAGGCTTTGCGATACGCCTCTTTGGGGGATTCAGAGTTGGCTTTTATGGTGAAGAAGTTATTCAGGAAATGCGAGTCGGTTTGTACGCCCTCGGCCCGGATGTCATCTTCACTGATGTCCTGAATCTTCTCTGCGCGGACGCCGGTAATTTCAAGATTGATGCGGCTGGCCCAGCGCGGCATATGAATGGCAGTCTGCCAGCCAAACTCTTCGGCTTCCGGGGTGCTCAGTGCATGCTGTCCCAGCTCATTGCTGTCGGCACGATACTGACAATATTCTGGCAGGCGAAACGGTGTCGGGTCACGTTCATACTCGGCCAGATCGCGCTCAGGCACCATCGGGCCACGCCAGGTTTCACGCACCCAGAGTATGTCACCTGGTTTGCCATAGGGGCATTGATAGCTGATGTCGGTCATCGACATCATTTTGTAGCCATGCAGATGGTTAGCACTCACATCGAAGGCGTGTACGCCCTCGTGATGATCCTGTCCCGGACCGAAAGCCTGAGTTTTCATAATGCGCCGGGTTTGCGTTTGCTGGCCAACCAACAGGGCACGAACACGCTGTTCGGAAAAAAGAATCGGCCGTTCTTTCATTGATTACCTCTTTTTATTAGTAGAACCCGGTTACTGCTGTATAAGTCCATTTGCTTCACATCTGGTAGTTAGCATAAAAGCTTTAAATCATTTTGCTTAATAATTTTTCGCCTGATAGTCGCCTGGAAATTGTCACGTTGGGTATCAAAAACCAGCAAAATGCAAAAAGCGCACCAACGCTTTTTTCACAATGGGCTGATCGCGACGAACAGCACGGATACAGTACGTTATAACGATAAAAATAGGAACCTTTTCAGACTTTCTCGCCTGTCATTGCGCACACTTTTACAATTAATTGCGTGACAAAAAAATGTTCAGCAGGGTCTGTATAATGGGTTAAGCACTTACAAAACATTACTGCTGTTAAACTAATTTTCTTAGCAGAAATTGACTGAGTAAAGGCTGAAAACGGCCAAAATTGCGGTTATTGTGTAACAGAGATGCTATACAGATGATCCAGATCTCATTTTCCTGCCCGAAAACACTGGCAGCGCCGCTCTTTTCAACACCACTGTAAGAAAAGTGTCATTAGCCAGTCGCTATGATGGCTTGCCGTTCGCGCACTGGCGCAACGAATCTGCGGTCGATCACTACAGGGAGAAAGTTTATGTCACTCACACTCTGGCAATCTCGCTATGAAAGCTGGTTTCAGGCGAACTGGATCCACGACGACGGCGCGCACGATATCGCCCATTTACGGCGCGTCTGGATGAGCGCACAGCGCGTCATGTCCGGTACGCCCGCTGATCCGCTGGTGGTGCTGACCGCCTGCTATTTTCACGATGTGGTGAATCTGCCGAAGAACCATCCGGAACGCCATCTCGCCTCGACCTATGCCGCAGCGGAAACCCAGCGCATTCTGCAGCAGGATTTCCTCGATTTCCCTGCTGATAAGATTGATGCGGTGATGCATGCCGTTAAAACCCACAGTTTCAGCGCCGGGATACCGCCGCAAACGCTGGAAGCCAAAATTGTGCAGGATGCTGACCGGCTGGAGTCGCTGGGCGCAATCGGGCTGGCGCGTGTCTTCTACACCGCTGGTGCACTGAATCGCCCCTTGTTCGATAGTCAGGACCCACTGGGTAAAAATCGCGAGTTGAACGATGTTAAGTGGACTCTGGACCATTTTCAGAAGAAGCTGCTCCGGCTGCCAGAAACCATGCACACCGAAACCGGTCGCCTGCTGGCTGAGCATAACGCCGACTTCCTGGTACGCTATATGGCAAAGCTTTATGCCGAGCTTCAGGGCAATCTGGTGGGAATGGATGAAGGCGTGCTGCGGGACTTCACCCCTTTGCAAACCGAATATTAAATTTTTATGACAGTATGTTAATCGAAACGGTCATCCGGTAGCGTGTAGCGATAACAAAAAGGAGCTGCCCGATGACCGAAACTGTTAATTTAACGATTAAAATTGATCCCGAGCTTAAAGAAACGATTAAGCAGCTGGCGCTGGAAAACCAGATTTCAATGAGCCAGGAAATCGTTCAGCGTTTGCAGGCGAGCCTGGAAACGCATCCCCATCCGGCAATTGATAATCAGGACATCACTGAAGAGGGGACGGAGGGAGCCGGTGCCACGGATGCGAAGACCGATGGATTAAGCGCCTCTGAGTTGAAGCAGATCCGCCTGCTGCTGAAGAAGCAGACCAAGAAGAAGAAATAAAACAAAAACCCGTCTCAGGACGGGTTTTTTCATTTCAGAGCATTGACGACTTCAGCTGGCGAATATGGGGCAGCAGCAGCTGTGCGACCGCAGCAAATACCGGCACGACCACCGAGTTACCAAACTGTTTATACGCCTGGGTATCCGAGACCGGAATGCGGAACGGCTCACGGCCTGGCACATCAAAGCCCATCAGGCGCGCGCACTCGCGTGGGGAGAGACGGCGTGGCCGCCGCGCCATATTATCCGCATCCTGAAACGCCGCTTCACCCAATGCGCTATCCCAGCCGCGATCGATCAGAATCTCTGAGCCATCTTTATAGTAACGCGCCGACAGCGTACGCACGCAGCAGTCAGGATTGCGCGGATCGTTGAGGCCAAAGCCAAACCCATTGCCTTTCGCTTTATGTTTTTTTGCATACTGATAGAGGTAGCGCCACAGCACTGGCGACAGAGTATATTTGTCGTCAGGCGCGCTTTCCAGCAGGCTTTGCAGGCTGGGCACCTGCGCCGGATAGAAACGACGGATATCGCGCAGGGTGAAATCCTGCTTTTTCAGGTCACGGCGAATACCCACCAGCACAATGCGTTCGCGATGCTGCGGCAGAAAGTGACGCGCATCGATCACTTTGGCATCCGGGCTGCTGGCTCCGGCATCCGCCACGTCATAGCCCAGCTCATCCAGCGTCTCCATGATAATGGCAAAGGTGCGGCCTTTATCGTGGCTCTTGAGGTTTTTCACATTCTCCAGCACAAAGAAGGGCGGCTTCTTGGCAGCCAGAATGCGGGCGACATCAAAAAACAGCGTGCCCTGTACCTGACACTCAAAACCGTGCGCGCGGCCCAGCGCATTTTTCTTGCTGACGCCCGCCAGCGAAAAGGGCTGGCAGGGAAAACCGGCCAGTAACACCTGATGATCGGGAATCGCGGCATCAATCGCGCGGTATATCTCGTCATCGTCAGTCAGACCTTCCGGCTGGGTCACCTGACGGATGTCGGTATTGAAGTGATGCTCCAGTGGATCGCTGTAGTGGTTGGCTTTGTAAGTGCGCACGGCTTCTTTATTCCATTCACTGGTAAAGACGCACTTGCCGCCAATCGCTTCGAATCCTTTGCGAATACCACCAATCCCGGCAAAGAGATCGATAAAACGAAACTCAGGATGATCATAATGGGCCGGTCGGGTCGGCAGCAGACCCTGTAACAGCGACAGCTCCGCCTCACACAGCGGTGGCAGGGCGCTTTTACCCTGCCGAATCCGGTTCAGCAGGGCCGGCGTCCAGCAGGAAAATCCCGCCTGCTGCAGGCGGGTCGTGAGATCACGAACCGAATAGATTGCCAGCACCTGCTGAAAAAGTTCAGACGCATCAGCAGATGAAAGTGCAGCAGAGAGTGGTTCAGCGAGGGCGGCGGGATGCATGCGTTTTTCCTTAACAGTAAGGTGCCTATGCTATCACTCCAGACGCTGTGTGGAAATTGCCGGGATGTGCCCTGTACCCGCGCCCCGGAAAGTTCTGTTTTTGCGGCGCTTGTTCCGAAGTCGTCTGGCGACAGCTTTCGCTTTTCGTGGCGCAGACTAAAGTTACTGAACCAGCAAAAAAGGAGAGGTTATGGCTGATGTTCACTCCAGCGAAACACGCAGCAAAAATATGCGTGCCATTCGCGCTCAGGATACGGCCATTGAGCAACGTATTGCGCTGTTGCTGAAAGACCGGGGGTTTAGCTTTCGCGTACAGGATAAAAATCTGCCGGGACGGCCCGATTTCGTTCTGACAGAACAACAGGCGATCATCTTTGTTCATGGCTGCTTCTGGCATCGTCATCACTGCTATCTGTTTAAAATGCCGGCGACACGCACAGAGTTCTGGACCGGCAAAATCAACAGTAATGTTGAACGCGACCGGCGCTATGTGCGCCAGCTGCAGGAAGCCGGCTGGAAAGTGCTGATCATCTGGGAGTGCGCGCTTCGCGGCAAACTGCGCCTGGGAGATCAGGACCTGCTGGAGCGGCTGGAGGAGTGGCTGATGGCGATGTCGGAGAGTGCCGAGGTCGACCATCAGGGCATCCATCATTACAACGCCGATTGCTAATCAGGGACATAATTGGTTAGATCTGCGCTTTCTCCGTGGCCAGGAGCCTTAATGAGCAGCATAAAACTGACGGTAAAACGCCTTTACCAGATTCGTGACGAGCGAATGGTGAATACCAAAGCGACCGCGCGGGTCTACTGCGGCGACAGGCTTATCGCCACGGAGGAGATCACTGGCATGACCGAAAGCCCGGTCAGCAAATATTTGCACGCTGAAGGAGCAGCAGGCGAGACGGTGCGGGTAGAGTGGGATTGTGAGGGCATCGCCGAGATGACTGTGACGGAAATTGAGCGCTGCCCATGTTGTCAACATAACGAACCAGACTAAGGATAAGATTTTGGCAGGCACCAGTTTACTGACTTTACTTGATGATATTGCAACACTTCTGGACGATATTTCCGTCATGGGAAAAGTGGCGGCGAAAAAGACCGCTGGCGTACTGGGCGACGATTTGTCGCTGAATGCACAGCAGGTCACCGGCGTAAAAGCCAACCGTGAACTGCCGGTCGTATGGGGCGTGGCCAAGGGATCGTTTCTCAACAAACTGATTCTGGTGCCACTGGCGCTGATTATCTCCGCGTTTGCCCCCTGGCTGATTACGCCACTGCTGATGATCGGCGGTGCCTATCTCTGCTACGAAGGCGTTGAGAAGGTGATGCACACGCTGCAGCAGGACAAACAGAGCAAATCACCGGAAGCGCGTAAGCAGCGACTCGATTCGCTGGCGAACCAGAATGCGGCTGAGTTTGAGAAGAAGAAGATCAAAGGCGCAGTGCGCACCGATTTTATTCTGTCAGCAGAAATTGTCGCGATTACCTTAGGCATCGTGTCGGAGGCGCCGCTGCTCAACCAGGTGATTATTCTGGCGGGCATCGCGATTCTGGTCACCATCGGCGTTTACGGCATTGTGGCGGCCATTGTAAAAATTGATGACCTCGGCTTCTGGCTGCGTGAAAAAACGTCACGCATCGCGCAGGGCATTGGTAGCGTGCTGCTGGCTGCCGCACCCTGGCTGATGAAGATTCTTTCGGTCGTCGGCACCATCGCGATGTTCCTGGTCGGCGGCGGTATCGTGGTTCATGGCATTGCGCCGCTGCATCATCTTATCGAGGAAGTCAGCGGCGGCTTCAGCGGCTGGATCGCGATGCTGCTGAGCAACGGCGCCAACCTGGTGCTCGGTTTTATCATTGGGTCGATCGTGCTGTTAGTGGTCAACCTTATTGCCAGAGTGCGCGGAAAATCGGTATAAAGCGCACTGTGATTTACGGTCAGGAGAATGACGATGAACGACGACATGTTTGAATTTGATATCGACGCACAGCTTGAGCAGGCTGAAGCGAAAGCAGAGAAAAAAGCCAGCGAAGTGCCGGATGATTTTGGCGACGAAGCCGATTGTGAAGGCTGTAAAATCTGACGTCAGCGTCAATGCTTCATCAAAGCGGATAAGTTTTCTTATCCGCTTTTTTTATTCTCCGCATATACAGCTGATTAATTCCGAATTTGCCCGTTTTTGCTTGCCTTAACAGGCAGGTGTCGGCTTTGCCTGCTATAAAGATAATAATCACTCAGGTTAGTAACATCCATTTAAGGAGCGCAACATGGTTTTCGCAATCAGTGAAGAAGTGCAGCACAAGGAACAGGGTCAGACGATGGTCGTGACCGGCTTCGCGAGTGGCATGGTGGAGTGCCGCTGGTATGACGGCTATGCCGTGCGCAGCGAAGCGTTTCGCAGCGATGAGCTGAGCGCACTGAATGCTGAGCAACTGGCGAGCTGATAAGATCAGGCCTGGGGGTCCTGCGACCCGTCAGGCCCGCTTTCTGCTTATTGAAGGCCCGGCACGCTCCCTGTGCCGCCCTGTTTCAAACGTTACCGTCGTTATCCTCTTCCACGGCCTGA
Organism: Candidatus Pantoea rara; assembly: GCF_051136265.1. NCBI lineage: Bacteria > Pseudomonadati > Pseudomonadota > Gammaproteobacteria > Enterobacterales > Erwiniaceae > Pantoea > Candidatus Pantoea rara. The sequence goes on from NZ_CP194942.1 coordinate 1,636,455, forward strand.
TAGATGCGCTGCAATACGTCCGGGAAAGCGGACTGCACGCGACTCCAGCTCGGTATAAACGGCTTGTCGTTAGGACGCTCAATAAAGGCCTGTCCCGCTTCAAGAATCGACTGGGTAAACATTTCTACCGCTGCCTCTTCTACGTGCTGATCAAACTTCAGCCCGTTCATCGCCGCCTCATGGTTATAGGTCTCCATCATATCCAGCGCATTACGATAATAGGTGGCTTTCAGAACACGGAACGAGTCGCTGGTCAGTGGCACACCCATGGTGGCGAGCTTACGCAGCAGTGACTGGACGATATCGCTGCTCATGCGCTTCAGGCCGCCGGTGCCATCATCTTCCGCCAGAGGCTGGTGTTTGTGATCGTAATTGTCGGCGATCTCAACCTGACATGACTGACGGGTGGTGTAGTTACGGTAAATCTCCGACAGCACGCCAATCTCCAGACCCCAGTCGCCAGGAATTTTGATGCCGTTCAGCACATGCGTCCGCATGGCGAACTCCCCGGAAAGCGGATAGCGGAAACTCGACAGGTAATCCAGGTACTCTGAGTGACCATAAACTTTCTGCAGCGAGCGCAGCAGCGGCCCGACCAGCAGACGACCTACGCGGCCATTAAGCTTGCCATCCGCGACGCGCGCATAGAAGCCCTTACAGAACTCATACTGAAATGACGGGTTGGCCAGCGGGTAGAGCAGACGGGCGAGCATGCCGCGCTCGTAGGTCACGATATCGCAGTCATGCAGCGCGACACAGCTGGTGCGGTCCGACGCCAGCGTATAGCCGGTACAGAACCAGACATTACGGCCTTTGCCAGGATTAGTGGGCGACAGACCTTCTTTATCCAGCTCTGCATCAATCGCCTTCAGACGCGGGCCATCGTTCCACAGAATGCGATGGCGTTGCGGCAGGCGGGAAAAGAACTCGCGGGCAAACAGGAACTGGTCGCGGTCGGCCCGATCCAGTCCGATGACGATCTCATCCAGATAGGGCACTTTCGCCAGCTCATCGACGATCTTTGTCAGCGCCGGGCCTTCAAGTTCGGAAAAAAGCGATGGCAGGATCAGCCCCATTTTGCGTTTGCGGGCAAAGCGAACCATCTCTTTTTCCAGCGACTCCACGCTACGGTGGGTAAGGTTGTGGAAGTTGGTGATTACGCCATTCTGATAAAAGTCACTCATCGCATCATCCTTTTAATGCCCGTGGGCAGCTTATTGAGGTTGAGTCAAAAAATAGTCCAGCCCTTCACGCCAGCCTTCAGGGCCATGATGGGCGGTGTGATAAACCTGCTGCTGGTCGGTCCGGCTGAGTGTGACCGGTGTTTTACTGTAGCCCCTGATGACCACGGCAAAATCAACCGCATCCAGCATTGGGGCATCGTTGGGTCCGTCACCCAGACCGATGGTCGTGCGCGCCTCACCGGGCGAGTGGTCCAGTAGCCAGCGCAGCGCTTCGCCTTTGCCACTGCCCGCCGGCATCACATGCCAGAAACGACCGCCCTGCGTCAGTGCCAGACCTTCTGCGCGCAGCGCGTCATGGAACCGGTCAAAGGCTTCATCACTGTCGCGCCAGACAATCACTTCTGACGCGTCGCGCTGACGGGACAGCGCCGATTCCGCCTCGCTCAGACCAGTCATTGAGGCCACTTCCGGATCAGAGAAGTCATGGAAGCCGGTAAAACGGTAGTCGGTTTTCAAAGTAGCAAGACGCTGGCAGAGGGTGTCATAGGTCAGCGTGTTGTCGGGCAGGCGGATTTGCCGCTGATCGAGCGTCTGCACCACGGCCCCGTTTTCAGCAATGAAGGGTGAACCACTGATGCCGAGCCTTTTTTGCAGCGGAATAATCTCAGCTGCCGTTTTGCTGGAACAGATCACCAGCGGAACGTCGTGTTGCTTCAGTGTGGTGAGCCACTCGGTGGCCGCATCCCAGCGATAGGTATGATGGTCAAGTAATGAACCATCCAGATCGGTAATAATCATTAACGGCTGGTGGAGATCGGGCATTGACAGGCTCCTTTCATCACGTTCGCGGCTAAAGCAGCGGATTTTCAATATTATAGTTGAATATGGCTCACACTTTTTTTCCTGCCACGCTGTCGCGAAATCCAGGATAATTCTTAAAAACAGAGGACTGAAAAAAGGGAATGCATGAAGTGTGCGGGGCTAAGTCACTGACTGGTGCGATATTTTGATTACAGTAGCGCTAAAATTACCTGGCAGGTTGCAGAAACGTGCATATCTGATGCTTGTTTCGAAATCGGGATCGCGTAATCTGCAAGGGTGTTAAGAATTCCCTGGTGTAACGAATTGAATTTTTTACCCGGCCATCCCGCCGGGTATTTTTTTGAAATCGATTTCATCGGCTGATTTATCAGGCGCGATAGTTAGAAATGTCAATTTCAAACGCCTCCGCCAGTTCGGTATAGGAAGAGTAAATGTGTCCTTCAACTTCCAGCCGTGGCGTCTGACCCTGATCCATGTACTCTCGTATTTCTCCTGACGTTCTGGCCTGAATCGCCGCCAGTAAACTCTCGACATCAACCTGCAAATCCGACGGCTGACCCTCGCTGTACTGTTTTTCGTCTGTCATTTTCTTACTCCTGAGAGCAAACAGAATATTCAGTATAGAACGCGATACCGAAAGGCGGGGGCGGGCAGATCGCAGGCAAAAAAAGCCCGCGCTGCGCGGGCAAAATCCTTGTTACTTTCAGGTTGTGGCTGCACCTATGGGGTGGTGCAGTAGAGAGAAGTTTAAAGGGCAGACGCGTAAGAAGTCTTGCAGTGAAATGTTAAGACATTGCAAAAGTCCCTCCTTACTCAGATTTACCTGACTTTAATCCTCAACAGAGCAGATTCAGCTATAGTTAAAAATAAAGCTGATTTTTATCAATACCTAAAGGAATGGTTATGGACATTTTAAGAATTATTATTGCGATTTTGCTGCCACCGCTGGGCGTGTTTATGCAGGTCGGTTTTGGCGGTGCCTTCTGGCTGAACATCCTGCTGACGATCTGTGGGTATATCCCTGGTATTATTCACGCCGTCTGGGTTATTGCCCGCCGCTAACGCGCTGCATTGGCACGGTTCTTCGTTTAGACTGTACTCAGTGAATAATCAGGAGAACCGAAATGAAGGTAAATGACCGCGTCAGCGTCAAAACCGATGGCGGCCCGCGTCGCATTGGCACCATTCTGGCAATGGAGCCGTTTAATGAAGGCACCATGTTTCTGGTGGCGCTGGAGGATTATCCGCTAGGCATCTGGTTTTTTAATGAGACACACCAGCCGGATGGCATCTTCGTGGAGCCCTGCCAGGACGCCTGAGTCTGACACGCATGAAAAAGCCGCCTTTCCGACTGCCGGAAAGGCGGCTTTTTGCTCTGGGTGATTCCTCGACTGATGTCAGTCGATGAATATCACCCGGTATACCCTTAGAAGGTTTCCCAGTTATCCGTGCCAGAGGCCAGCGCTGGGCGGGGTGCCAGAGCCGGTGTTTTTAACGGGGAAGAGGCACGAGGCGCCACGCCTGCGGTGGCGGGTAAATCCTGCAGGCGGAATGCTGCTACCGCCTGCGTTAGTTTGCCCGCCTGATCTTCCAGCGAGGCCGCTGCTGCGGAAGCTTCTTCCACCAGTGAGGCGTTCTGCTGAGTAACATTATCCATCTCAGTGACGGCCTGGCTCACCTGCTGAATACCGCGGCTCTGCTCGTCCGAGGCGGCTGCAATTTCCGACATAATATCGGTAACGCGACGAACCGCTTCTACAATCTCGCCCATGGTGCTGCCCGCTTCACCAACCTGATGCGATCCATCCTTGATCAGCGTGACCGACTCAGCAATCAGGGATTCAATCTCTTTAGCCGCCTGCGCACTGCGCTGGGCCAGACTGCGTACTTCGCTGGCCACCACCGCAAAACCTCGACCCTGTTCACCGGCACGCGCCGCTTCTACCGCTGCGTTCAAGGCCAGGATGTTGGTCTGGAATGCAATGCTATTAATGACGTTGGTGATTTCAGCAATCTTCTTCGAGCTGCCGGAGATGTTGGTCATGGTTTTCACCACGCTATTGACCAGATCGCCACCGCTGCGTGCTTTGCCGGAAGCATCCGCAGCCAGCTGGCTGGCGTGATGGGCATTCTCGGCGTTCTGTTTCACTGTTGCAGTCAGCTGTTCCATGCTGGCTGCCGTCTGCTCCAGCGCTGCCGCCTGCTGCTCGGTACGGGAAGAGAGATCGGTGTTACCGGCGGAAATCTCACTGGAGCCCTGATAAATCGCCACAGCGCCTTCGCGCACCGTTCCGACTGTGGTTACAAGCGACTGCTGCATCAGTTGCAGATTATGGATCAGTGTACCAATCTCACTGCGACCAAAGGGCAGGGGAGCGGAGGTCAGATCGCCCTGTGCAATACGTTCGATACGCATCACCGACTGACGCAGCGGATTAATGACCACCCGGCGCAGGAAGACAAAGGTCAGCAGCACCAGCACCAGAGCGGCACTGAACGCCACGGCCATGGCGATAAAGCCGATACGGGACTGGTGATCGGCTTCGACGGTAATGGCATTGGCGCGGTCAGTACGGATCCTGATGGCCTTCAGTAACACCGCATTATAGTCTTCATCCAGCTTGCGGGTTACGTCCGTTTCCTGCGCGATGATGCCCTCAAAGCTGCCCTGTTTACCGGCGTCGATCATCGGTATCAGGCCTTTATTAATGTAATCGTTAAAGCGTGCCTGCAGCGTGGCATCCAGGTCAGTGTCAGCAGGGGTCTTCACTTCACGTGCCTGATAGACAGCGAAGCCATCTTTTGCCTGCTGAATACGTTTTTCAGCCGCAGCCACGTTGGCGCGAAACTCATCCATGTCACCAATACGTGCGGCGGCACCGGCCTGAATGATCGTCAGACGCGCAGTGCGCAGGTGGTTTGAACTGTTAGAGAGGCCCATGCGAACCTGAATTTCGTCCGTGGCATCACTGAGAGAATGATTACCTAAAATCAGAAAGTAACTGGCGACACCAATACAGAGTGCGAACAGCAGCAAAATGCCGCCGAAGATCAGGCTAAACAGTGGTACCAGGCGGAGATTCTGCCAGATGCCAGCGCTCTTATGTCCATCATTATCTAATGCAGTGTTCATATCCTTGCTCTCTTGAGGCTGTTGTTATAGGGCATAACATCGGCAAAAGAGCGTAAAAGCTTAGCGGTAAGAATGAGACATAGATCGCAATTCAGCGCAAAAAAAAACCGGCCATAATGGCCGGTTCTTCAGGTTTTACGATCAGCGAATATTAACGTAAATACCCGAGGTCACATTATCGGTTAAACGCACCACATGATAAATAACCTGCTTATTATGTGTTTTAATTTTGCGTTTAATATTACCTTTGTGTGACGATACCGTTTTGGCCTTAATTTGCATTTTATCTGAGATCTGGATGGTATCATGACCTGACATCCACATTTTCAGCATGTTTGACTCAGTCTGGCTCAGTGTTAATGGATGAACATCCATGCCCGAAGAGATACGTGCAGACTGGTTAAGCTTCTTCTGCAAATAGGTACCAAGTAAAGAGTCCAGGGTCGATGTCTTCATCGATTTTGACGTAATAATCAGGTTCTTACGAACGTAGAGATATTCCTCAAAATGGATATTGCTAATCGCCATGAATATAAAAAACAGTGTATCGGGATGCTGCGTAATAATAGTGCGGATACGTTCACTGGAATCTGACTCATGAATGAAACAATCTTCATTAATAAAGACGACACCAGGGTTTAATTGCTCACATTTTTGCTGTAGTTGCTCAATATCGGAGACAGAAGAGATATTTTTCTTCTTAACTCCTTTTAAAGACATATAGTCTGATAATCCCAGGCGTGTGTAGTTGCAGGAATCCATAATAATAGTTGGCATAATAGCGACCCTCACCAATTTGTTATCCGTTTAAATCAACGATGAATACGCGTTGCGGTACGAGAGAGATTTCTTAGATACTTTTTTATTCTGCTCGTGCAGTGTGGTAACGGACAAACGCCCGTAAAAGTCTTCATCCCTGACCCGTTCTGCAAAAAATTTGTGCTGCCATAACGTCACATATCCTCCGGCAATGGCGGGGAATGCCAGTGAAGTGCCGGAGATTCAGTAAAGCTCATTTTTTTGAGAGCTGTGTCACTATCCCTGAAAACAGGATGTTTTCTGATAGGACAATTCTCAAAAACATTTGTTTTACGAAAGTGTGATGTCTCAGCGTGCGGTGACAATGCCGGAAAAAACATTTTTTAACAAGAAAAATTACTTAAAGATTTTTTTCCTGTAAATACAATGCATTGCCGATTTTGCCTGCACATTCACAGTCTGACAGCTTCTGTGAACCACCCCACTAAAATACGCGAAGCCAGGTTTAATAAGAATTATTTTCAGACTCTCTGCACATTTATCAGAATTTCCTTAGTTGCATTCTGGAAAACATGGTTCTGAAAATGCATGGATGGTTTTGCGATACTTAAGTGTCTATGTACGAAGATAGTTAGAAACTTAATGTTCAGGGACGGGATAGTTCGGTCAGAAACAGGGCGAGTAAATCAAATATTTCACCGAACAAACGCTCACAGAACGGGGCTAGCAGGGGCATCAGCAAGCTGATGGTTAAAATTCCGACTGATAAGGTAATCGGGAAGCCAATTGCGAAGATTGATAACTGTGGTGAAACACGGTTTAACAAACCCAGTACCAGATTTACCATGAGTAACAAAACGATTAACGGCAGTGCTAACATCATGCCATTAAGGAAAATTAATCCGCCTGACTTCACCAGCGCCATAAACGCATTGGCATTTATCGGCTCACCGCCAATCGGCAGTGTATGAAAACTGTCCACCAGCAACGAAATCAGCCACAAGTGTCCGTTAAAGGTCAGGAACAGCAGCATCGCCAGCATGTCGAGAAAACGGGCCAGTACCGGCATGTTAAGACGGCTTCCTGGATCGAAAAAGGTGGCAAACGAGATGCCCATCTGCAACCCAATCACTTCACCGGCAAGGCGCACAGCAGCAAAAGCGAACTGCATAGTGAAGCCGAGCGCAATACCAATCAGCATCTGCTGAATCAGCAGCAAAAAGCCGGGCGGTGAGAACAGGGTGACGTTAACAGCCGGTAACAGCGGCATTACCAGCCAGGTGATCATCACCGCCAGACCGATTTTGACACGCTTGCTGATAGATCGTTCATTGAGGATCGGTGCGGTGGCGAACAACGCCATGATGCGCACCAGAGGCCAGAAGAACTGACTGACCCATTGAACCAGCTGGCTGCTATCGAGAGTAATCATCAGCCGATGATGTAAGGCAGGTTGGTAAAGACGGTACGGATATAGTCCAGCAGCAGATTCAGCATCCACGGGCCGGCAATGATACCGGTAGTCGCTACCGCCAGGATCTTAGGAATAAAGGATAAGGTCTGTTCGTTGACCTGGGTCGCAGCCTGGATAAGGCTGATCAGCAGACCGCTGACCAGGGCTGCCAGCAGCAGCGGGGCGGCCAGCATCAGGGCGACGCGCATCGCTTCCTGTCCCATTACCATTACTGATTCGGGTGTCATGTGTTGCTCCGGTAAGAAAAGGGGGATCAGGAGTAGAAGCTTTGTGCCAGTGAACCGACCAGCAGTTGCCAGCCATCGACCAGAACAAACAGCATCAGTTTAAACGGCAGCGCGATAGACGCTGGCGGGACCATCATCATCCCCAGTGCCATCAGCACGCTGGCAACGACCAGGTCAATAATCAGGAACGGGATAAACACGGTAAAGCCAATCTGGAACGCGGTCTTCAGCTCGCTGGTTACATAAGCAGGCAGCAGAATACGCATTGGCACCGCTTCAGGACCCGCAATCGGGGCGGTATTCGCCAGACGTGCAAACAAGGCTAAATCCGCTTCGCGGGTCTGGCGCAGCATAAACTCGCGCAGCGGCTGAGCACCCTTATCAATCGCCACCTCCATGCTGATCTTGTCCTGACTGAACGGCAGGTAGGCGTCCTGATAAATTTTGTCGAAGGTCGGCGCCATAATAAAGAAGGTCAGAAACAATGACAGTCCGAGCAGCACCTGGTTAGGCGGCGCTGATGGCGTGCCCAGGGCGTTACGCAACAGACCAAACACAATGATGATACGGGTGAAACTGGTCATCATCAGCAGCACGGCCGGAATAAAAGTCAGCGCAGTGATAAAGACCAGCGTCTGTACCGGCAGTGACCAGCTCTGACCGCCATTCGGCAGTGAGTGACTCACCAGGCCCGGCAGCTGGGCATGGGCAACCGGTGCCAGTAACAGCAGTGGCAATAAAGGAAGCAGTCGACGCATCATTGTGGTTTTCCGGGACGTTTAACCAGATTCTGTAACAGCTGACGAAAATCCTGTGGCGCACTGTTTACTGGCGTCACAGAGACCGGTTCACCCGGCGGCAGCGTATGCAGATGGGTAATCTGCTGTGCGGTGACGCCCAGCACCAGACGGGCATCGGGGGTATCGATAATCACCACCCGCTCACGCTGGCCTACAGAGACGCTGGCGGTGAGTTTAAGCTCCTGGCTGCTGACCTTTTTCGGCGCGAAGCCGACACGGCGCGCCAGCCAGGCGCAGGCCAGAATCAATAAGATAATCACGGCTAACACGCTGCTGACCTGAGCCAGCATAGAGCCGGTCGAGATCGCCTGAGCGTGCGGTGCAGCCGGTTGCAGTGTTTGATTCTGGCTATTCATAATGTGACTCTTAGCGACTCAGACGACGCATACGTTCAGAAGGGGTGATGATGTCAGTGATGCGAACGCCATATTTGTCGTTCACAACCACGACTTCACCCTGCGCAATCAGGTAGCCGTTGATCAGTATATCCAGCGGTTCACCCGCCAGGCCATCCAGTGACACCACGGAACCCTGCGCGAGACGCAGCAGCTCTTTGATGGTCATTTTGGTGCGACCCAGTTCCACGGTAAGTTTTACCGGGATATCCATAATCAGATCGATATCCTGCAGCGATCCAGCGACATTGCCGCTGTCGAATGATTTGAAGACGTCTTCGGTCTGCGGCGCACTGCTGCTGCCGACCTGCTCATTCATCGCTTCAGCCCACAGATCGTCCGCAGAGACATCGTCAGACGGTTTATTACTGTCAGTCATGGGGCTGTTCCTCGTTCAGCGAATTCAAAATCGGGTTAATCAGGTGTTCAACACGAAGTGCGTACTGACCATTCATCGTGCCATATTGGCTGGTTAATACCGGGACACTATCGACATGCGCGATAATACGTTCCGGCTTCTCAATCGGCAGCACATCACCGGGTTTCAGCTGCAAAATCCGTGACAGACGCAGTGAGGTTTCGGCAAAGTGAGCAATCAGTTCCAGCTCAGAGTGCTGCACCTGTTTGACCAGGTTGTCGCGCCAGTGGTTATCTTCCTGACGGGAGTTTTCGAGCGGTGGGTTCACCAGCAGCTCGCGCAGCGGTTCAATCATTGAAAACGGGATGCAGATATTAAACTCACCCACCAGGTTACCAATCTCCACCTGGAACGGCGTGTTAACCACGATGTCGTTCGGTGAAGTGGTGATGTTGGTGAACTTAACCTGCATCTCTGAACGTACATACTCGACGTCCAGAGGATAAATGGCCTTCCATGCATCGCTGTAACCATCCAGCGCCAGCTTCAGCATGCGGCGAATCACGCGCTGCTCGGTATGGGTGAACTCACGGCCTTCGACTTTAGTCGGAAAACGTCCGTCACCACCAAACAGGTTGTCGACAGCGATAAACACCAGGCTCGGTGAAAACACCACCAGCGCGGTGCCGCGCAGCGGCTTCAGGTGGATTAGATTCAGGTTGGTTGGCACCGGCAGATTGCGGGCAAACTCATGATACGGCTGAATCTTGATCGCCCCGACGCTGATATCCGGGCTACGGCGCAGCAGGTTAAACAGCGCCATACGGAAACTACGGGCAAAACGCTCATTAATAATCTCCAGCGCCTGCAAACGCTCGCGAACCACACGGCGCTGGGTATTCGGATCGTAAGGACGTATATCGCCTTCCGGTCCGTTTTGTTTCTTTTCTTCTTCCGCGCTGCCGCTGTCGCCGTTTAAAAGGGCGTCAATTTCAGCCTGGGAGAGAATGCTATCGCCCATTGATTCACCTCAAAATGAAGGCAGTAAACAGCACGTCGTTTACAGCCTGCGGAGGTTGACCTTTTACCAGCGGGGGTGTCAGCGCCTGTTTGATTTGTTCAACAAGCGCCTGCTTTCCTTGCTCTGTCGCCAGCGCCGCAGCACTCTGACGCGAGAGCAGCAGCAGCAAACGGCTGCGCACCTCAGGCAGATAGTCATTCATCCGACGTCGGGTATCCTCATCGGCCAGACGCAGGGTAAAGCCTACGTAGAGCACGCGGTCAGGATCGTTATCGGGATTGACCAGGTTAACCGTAAATGTATCAAGTGCAAAAAAGACCGGAGCGGGAGGCGGTTCAACTTTCGCCACCTCAGGCTTATCGCCCTCATGTTTATTCATCATTCGCCAGACTGCATAGCCTGCCACGCTGCAAGCGGCCAGCGTCAAAATGAGCAACACTGGTATTAAGAGTTTACGTTTGCTGCCTTTTGCTTTCGCGTTATCAGACATGGTGCAGTTACTTCCTGTGAATTATAGGCAAGCCTCTCGGCTCACGAGACAGATTATCCGCGTCTTAAGTCAAACCAATGGGTAGATAAGACGCGGGTTTTACGCTTACCTTCAGCGTTTGCCGCTGTCAGGCGAAAGTATCGACGGCGCTATTGCCGCTAACGCGAGCCTGAAGGGCAGCGGGAACGGCGATCGGCGTAATGTCGGTGTCACTGTCCTGGGTGAGGGAGAAGCGGCCATGCTGTCCATCGCGGCGCGCCTCCTGTTGCTGCTGGAATTGCTGGCCCTGCGCGGAACTGTCACTGCTCACCTGACTCTCGCCCAGGTTGATACCGCTTTCTGCCAGCGCGCTGCGCAGCTGCGGTATCGCGGCTTCCAGTGCCGCTCTGACGTGGCTATGGCCGGAAACCAGATTAATTTGTGCCTGATCGTTATCCAGTTTCAGGCTGATCTGGATAGCGCCAAGGTCTGCCGGATGTAAACGCAACTCCGCGTTCTGCTGGCCGTTGCGACTGAACATCACAATCTGCTGACTCAGCGCCTGCTGCCACTCGTCGCTGCCCAGCTGTGAGTTCAGCGTCGGCGTTGACGGGGTGCTGATGGTCGCGGAGGCGGTCACCGGAGCAGGCAGGCTGCTGGCGGTGGCGACGGGCATCGCGTTGATCGTGCTGTCGCTGGTACTGGCTTTAATCGCACCCTGATCATCCTGCTTAACCATGTTGCTCAGTGCCTGCTGGAAACTGCTATCAAGCGTCAGGCCATTGCTGGTTGCACTCTGCGCGGCAGTGTTGCTCTGGCTGGCGGCAGCCGTGACGCCAGGTTTGCTGTCGCTGGCGGCAGTGGTGACGGCAGGTTTGCTCTGTGCATCGCTTCTGACTTCAGCCTTCTCATCATCACCTTCTGCGTGGCCTGGCTGTGCGCTGGTCAGCAGTTGTGTCAGCGAAGTCTGACTTTTCCGGCCGGTGTCAGTCTGGGCAATCAGCTCGCCCGCCTCACTGCTGACCGGGGTCGAAGGCGGCGCTGTCGGCATCACTGCACCGGGTAACATGGCGAACAACGCCTGCACATTCTGCATGTCGGTGGCGCTTAAGGGTGCCACGTCCGGCTTGTCTTTATCATCGGCTGATTTTGACCCAGCTTTAATATTTTCAGGTTTAAACAGGGCGGTCAGCGCAGCTGGATTATCAAGCGCCGCCATCAGCGCATTAAGGGGCGCCTTAGGGCGGGCATCATCGACAGTTTCTGCTTTAGGGTCAGCGGTTTGTGCCACTTTCCCATGCTGTTTTGCCAGGCCGATCAGCTGGTTTCCCAGCGCAGTCAGAAAGTCCTCAGGCAGGGCATTTTCACCCACAGCAAGGTCGGTTGAGACTGATGGTTCCGCGTTAGTTTTAACCGACGCTTTCATGGCAATGTTTGGCAGCGTAATCATTCGCCTCTCCTCGATGCGGCCCGTTGGGCAAATTCATCCATCCGTTTCTGATCGAGACGGTTTTCCTGTCGTAATGCATTTTCCGCTGCCCGCGTAATCAGAGTCTGATAGGCGTTGAGCCGTTGCTGTTTGTCGCGCCAGTTAATCAGTGCCTGCTCCAGCCGCTGATTCCAGTTATTAAGCTGGTTGCGGTGCTGCTCAATCGCTTTTTCCAGCGTCTGAATAAACTGGTGGTAGTTCGTCCAGCGGGTGCTGGCGATACCGGATGACATATCATCGTTGAGCTTATTGCGATACTCGTCCTGATAATCGAGCAGCATCGTCAGCTGCTCGTTAGCGGCGTGCTGGCCGCGACGCATATCGCCTAAATAGATGGCGGCACGTTCGAGATCCTGCTCCGCTAAGTCGCGCAGCGTATCAATGGCATTTGCAGTTTTCATTGCCGTTACCTCGTGTTAATTCGTGTGACTAGCCAAACAGCGCATGCAGATGCAGGCTGGCGTCGTCGTAATCGCTGCGCTCAAAGATGCCCTGTTGCAGGAAGGCTTCCATCTGTGGATAGAGCGTGATCGCTTTATCGAGCATCGGATCGCTGCCGGCTGCATAGGCCCCGACGCTGACCAGATCGCGGTTACGCTGGAAGCTGGAGAGCAACTGCTTGAACTGGCGCACCTGCGCATAATGGTTCTCATCGATCAGCGAGGTCATCGCACGGCTGATCGAGGCTTCAATATCAATGGCCGGATAGTGGCCGGCTTCGCCCAGACGACGCGACAGCACAATGTGGCCGTCGAGAATGGCGCGCGCGGAGTCCGCAATCGGGTCCTGCTGATCATCGCCTTCGGTCAGTACGGTATAAAAGGCGGTAATCGAGCCGCCGCCGTCGATGCCGTTACCGGCACGCTCAACCAGCGCAGGCAGTTTGGCGAACACGGAAGGCGGATAGCCTTTGGTTGCTGGCGGTTCACCGATGGCCAGGGCGATCTCACGCTGCGCCATGGCGTAGCGGGTCAGGGAATCCATAATCAGCAACACATGCTTGCCGCGGTCGCGAAAATCTTCTGCAATACGGGTGGCGTAAGCCGCACCCTGCATACGCAGCAGCGGCGACACGTCAGCCGGCGCGGCGATGACCACCGAACGGGCGCGGCCTTCAGCACCGAGAATGTTCTCGATAAAATCTTTTACTTCACGGCCACGTTCGCCAATCAGACCGACCACAATCACGTCGGCTTTGGTGTAACGCGCCATCATGCCCAGCAAAACACTTTTACCCACGCCGGAACCGGCGAACAAGCCCATACGCTGCCCGCGACCCACCGTCAGCAGGGCGTTGATCGCCCGCACGCCGGTATCCAGCACGTCGGTAATCGGCGTACGCTGCAGCGGGTTAAACGGCGGGGTGTTCAGCGGTGCGCGATAGCCGGTATCCGGTGACGGCAGACCATCCAGCGGTCGGCCGCTGCCATCGAGTACGCGGCCCAGCAGTTCCGGGCCCAGCATCATCTGTTTACCCGCCTGCGGGTTCTCACCATTCTGGCGCGCATAGACCCGCGCACCCGGTAAGATGCCGTCCACTTCTTCCAGTGGCATCATCAGCAGCTTCTGACCATTGAATCCCACCACTTCGCTTTCGATTTCGCTGATGGTTTTGCCATCGTTGCGTTCGATCACGCAGGTCGCACCCAGCGGCAGCTGTAAGCCGGTCGCTTCCAGCACCAGGCCGGTGGCGCGGGTCAGGCGGCCATAGCGGCGCACCGGCTGCACCTGGGCGATACGTTTCTCAAAGGCGTCGAGCGAGCCAAGCCAGCGATTCAGACGGGTGGTCATTAAATTTCTCCAGGTGCAGCAAGACGGCAGAGTTCCTGCCAGCGCGTCGCGACGCTGGCATCCAGGTCGCCATCTTCTGCGCTGAGTTTGCAGCCGCCAGGATGGAGGGTGCTGTCAGCGATCAGGCGCCAGCCGTGCAGATCCAGCGTTGGCCCCAGGGTCTGCTCAATGCGCTGTAAATCATCCGGGTGAACACGCAGTTGCGGTTTGCCGCTGAACATCGGTTCCTGCTGCAGTAAACCCTGAATCTGGCGCAGCAGGGCGGTGCCATCTACTGTGGTCGCCTGGCCAATGACCGAGCGAGCCGCTTCCAGCGCCAGCTGCATCAGACGGGCAGCGATGACGCTGTCCAGCGATTCCAGCGTGTTCTGGAATTCCGTTACCAGCTGCTGCATCCGCGCCTGAAGGGGCGCCTGCTGCTGCTGGGCATCAGCCAGACCCTGCTGAAAACCGGCGTCATAACCTGCTTTCTGACCTTCGGTTACACCCTGCTGATAGCCTTCGTTGTAACCCTGGCTCTGTGCCTCTTTGCGCATCTGCTGCTGCAGGCGTTCGAGCTGCTGTTGCTGCTCATCAACGCCCTCCTGAGGTTCGTAAATTTCGGGTTGCAGCTCCGGTTCAGCAGGCTCGTCGAAACGGCCTAAATCAGTGGGCTGCCACAGCTGCCAGGGGCGCGCAGAAAATGCATCAGACATAAGTTTCCTCGCCACCACCAATCACCATCTCGCCAGATTCGGCCAGGCGGCGTACCACCAGCAGGATCGCTTTCTGTTCGTTTTCCACTGCGGACATACGCACCGGACCGCGGTTGGCCAGATCGTCGCGCAGGATGTCGGCCGCACGGGCTGACATGTTTTTGAGGAACTTCTCGCGCAATGGCTGTTCGGCACCTTTCAGTGCGACCAGCAGCTGCTCGGACTCCACTTCCTGCAACAGACGCTGGATGCTGCGGTCGTCCACGGCCACCAGGTTTTCGAACAGGAACATCTCGTCGATAATTTTCTGTGCCAGTTCGCCATCGAAGTCGCGTACCGCTTCGATAACGGCTTCTTCCTGCTGCGTTTTCATCAGGTTGATGATCTCGGCTGCCGTTCTCACGCCGCCCATCTTCGCGCGCTTGAGGTTGGTGCCATCCAGCAGGCCGTTCAGTACTTCGGTCAGTTCGGCCAGCGCGGCTGGCTGCACACCCCCGAAGGTCGCGATACGCAGCATCACATCGTGACGCAGACGTTCGTCGAACAGCGCCACGATATCGGCCGCCTGGGCACGTTTGAGGTGCACCAGGATGGTCGCGATAATCTGTGGATGCTCGTCGCGAATAAGGTCGGCGGCGGCCTGCGGTTCCATAAAGTTGAGCGTTTCCATACCGCTGGTGGTTTCGCGTGTTTCGAGAATGTCCTCCAGCAGGCTGGAGGCGCGCTCTTCGCCCAGGGCACGAGTCAGCACTGAACGCAGGTATTCGTTCGAGTTCAGACTCAACGCCGCGAACTGTTCAGCATCCGCTTCGAACTCGCGCAGTACTTCGGTCAGCTGTTTATGGGACACCTGACGCATGTTGGCCATCGAGGCGCTCAGATGTTGCACTTCACGCTGGTTCAGGTGTTTGAAAACTTCCGCGGCGCGCTCTTCGCCAATGGTCATCATGAGGATGGCGCTTTTTTCGGTTCCGGTCAGACTCATAGCTCTTTACTCATCCATTCGCGAATTACCAGCGCTACAACGCGCGGATCGTTTTCTGACATGTCGCGGATGCGTTGACTCATCACTTCTGCGCTCATGCGGTTGTTAGACTTACGTTCCTGATCCAGCTCATCTTTGCTGAGCTGCACATTAAAGGCTTCTTCTTCCGGCTGCTCTGTCGCACGAGCGGCAATGGCTTCAGCAGCGGCTTTCTCTGCGGCCTGTTTGCGAACCAGGTGCGGACGAACCAGTTTGCGGTAGAGGATGAAGGCTACCAGGGCAATCAACAGCCACTTACCGGCGTTCATCAGCTGATCAAAGAAGGACTGCTGTTGCCAGAAGGGCAGGTCTGCGGTCACTGGCTCAGTCGTATTGAACTGCGAGTTCACCACGTTGATGCTGTCGCCACGCGTCTGGGAGTAGCCCATCGCTTCGCGGGTCAGGTCCTCAATCTGCTTCAGCTGCTGTTCGTTCAGCGCAACGGCTTTGCCTTTATCATCTGCACGGAAGTTCACCACCACCGCCACCGACAGACGCTGTACGTCGCCGACATTGACCTTGGTATGACGGATGCTGCGATCCAGCTCGTAGTTCACCGTGTCATCACGACGCGAGTTAGTGGGTCCTGAGCTGGCCGGTGCAGTGCTGGTGGTCTGGTTAGCGTTGTTCGCTGCGTTGTTCTGACCATTCGCGGCCTGACCGTTGGCTGCATTGTTGTTAGGCGTCGTCACCGCCGCGGTGTTGGCTGGCGCAGGCTGGTTAGACAGTGCGCCCGGTACGCCGCCCGGATAAGGGCTGCCTGACTGATCGCTGGTGCTGGTCTGACGCGAACGAATCGCTGAGTTCGACGGGTTCGCGTTAGGCTGATATTTCTCGTCAGTCTGCTCGCTGGTGTCGAAGTTAATCTGCGCGGTAACCTGCGCATGCACATTGCCCTGGCCAAGAATCGGATTCAGGATTGCTTCGATACGTTGCTGGTAACGCGCTTCAACTTCAGAAGAGTACTTCAGCTGCGCATCATTCAGATCGCGACCGGCAGAATCAGAGCGGGTGAGCAGACGACCGGTCTGATCGACGACCGTCACGTTGCCCGGTGGTAAACCGGCGACGCTGCTTGAAACCATGTGAGCGATGGCCTGAATCTGGCCTTCATCCAGCGCACGGCCAGGCTGCAGCGTTAAGGTGACAGAGGCGGATGGCGCTTTCTGCTCACGAACAAATAAGGTCGGTTTTGGCATCGCCAGATGAACGCGGGCGCTTTTGACCGGGCCGAGCGATTCGATGGTGCGGGCCAGTTCGCCTTCCAGCGCACGCTGGTAGTTAACCTGCTCGCTGAACTGGCTGATACCGAACTTCTCTTTATCCAGCAGCTCAAAGCCAACTGAACCGCCTTTCGGCAGACCCTGCTGAGCCAGACGCAGACGCAGCTCATGCACGTTGGCTTCAGGCACCATTAATGCGCCGCCGTTTTCGGCGAAGCGATAGGGGATGTTCATCGCTGTCAGCTGCGTGACGATGGCACCGCCATCCTCATCAGTGAGGTTGTTATAAAGGACGCTATACGATGGCTGTTTCGCCCAGAGCACCATCGCGACCACAATTGCCATGACGGCAGCAGCGGCGATGATTAAAGGAATACGCGGATTTGCGCGCAGGCTAGCAAACAGGTCACCGAAGCCTTTCTTTTCTTGTTCTGTTGTGGCGGCTGTACTCGCATTCATGACCGTTTCCTGCCTGACGTAATTGACCGGGTAAGTTGAGATGGCAAAACAGACTCCCTGACCTGCGTAGATAAAATTTCCACTTCAATGCCAGGCATTATTAAGTGATAACCAAAATTCGATGGCTGGATAAGGTAGGGTTTTTGATGTCATTTAGCGGCTTTGTCTCATTGACAACGTGCTAACTTTTGCTCACATCAAAAATATCACCCTCTTTATAAGGTATCGTTCATGTCCATTCAGGCAATTGATGGCGTACTGCAGCAGCTACAGGCGACCTCACTGCAGGCCAGTAACCGCAGCAGTGAATCCCCTAATCAGATCGATTTCGGTGCAACCATGAAAGCTGCGCTGGATAAGATCAGCGAGACGCAGACCACCGCACGCACCCAGGCGCAGGATTTTGAGATGGGGAAACCCGGTATCGCCCTGAATGATGTGATGGTCGATCTGCAGAAATCTTCAATCTCAATGCAGATGGGGATTCAGGTCAGGAACAAGCTGGTGTCGGCGTACAGTGAAATTATGAATATGCAGGTTTAGTGAGCAAGTCACGCTGATCTAAGTCCATCAGCGTAGTCGCGGATTAGGGTGTGTAATGGCAGCATAAAAGCCGATCCCTTAATTGAGTCTATGACCCTGTACTGCTTATGATGCAGGCGTCATTGACTATACTGCTTTTTATTACGAGTCGTGCAGCAGGGAACTCACTCTTCGGCGCAGCCGGCTCATCACCCACCAGCAGGACGCCACCCCATGATTAAAAAACTCATCCTTATCGCATCGTTCATTAGCTTAACAGTTCCAGCCTTTGCCGCGACGCAATGCGGGCCGTTCTACCTTAAGGCAGACAAAAGCGGCTGGTTCTCCGTGAACGGGGAGCGGGCAAAAACGCAGAAGGTGACGTTTGCGAAAGAGAAGGGTGATTACGACAATGCCACGGTCAAACTGCGGGTTAAAAACAGCAAAGCGCCGGGTATGGTGGAAATGGAGCAGACGACACGGAATGGCAAAGGATTATTGAGAGCGGAAATCGTTCGCACCAGCCAGAGTCAGATCCGTATTCGGGGTGACTATGATTGCGAACCGGCAAAATAGGTCATGCACACTTCTGCGCGTGTCAGAAACCTGAAGTGGGCCTGATTAAAATTTTCGTTGAGATGAGTGATTGAGGTTGTCAGGCAAGCACTGTTATTCCTGCTGACCTGACAACTGAGCTCAATATTTAAGCGGCTTACCATGCCATTCTTACATTGCCACTAAAGCGATGTTTTACACGCCGCGATAATGGCTGAAACGGAGGCGCTTATCTCCGGTGCTTTTGGGTCATAGTAAAACGTCGCGCTGGTCTGATGATGACTGAACTTTGACATTTCAACCCAGGCGACTGTTTCATTATCCTGCACCAGGTTAAACCGCTTCTCACCAGTAGGCAGCGGATCATCCTGCTCAAGATAGAGTCTCCGATCCTGTGCCGCTACGGTAAGGCAGGATTCAACCTGATAAGGATGACCGTCGAAATAAGCGATTTTCGTTTCCGGGTGTAACCCAACCCGTCCCATATCCACGCATCCACCCAGCAGAGTCAGGCTCAGGGCAATAATTATCTTCTTCATCGGCTAAACCAACATGATTATTTTGTCGAATGATAATATCCGGAATTCGTCTGCTCCGCTCTTTTTCAATCAAAAAATGCGCTTAATATTGCTAGCGTTGCTGAGTAAATGTAACATCCGGCCTGATAAATAAAGCAGCGAATAAGCCTGAGCCTCAATATCATTTTTTTTATTGCTATATTGTTAGCCTGCTTACTATAAACACGGAAAGTTTAATGCACTAAATGACTCCATCCATCAGGCTTACCTGAATCAGGCTCATAAACAGGTCATTTCACCACTGTTATGCTTGATGTACAGAGGTCTGCCAATGAAATTTTTCTTCTTAAGTACCTCTGATTATTATGATTTATGACTGTTTCTTATACTATGACGAAGATATCCTGCTTGAAATGCGTCTGAACACGCTTGAGCATGTTGTTGACCGGTTTGTGATTGTGGAATCACGCTATACCTTTACCGGAAAACGTCGGGAAAAGCTTCATTTTGATATTGAGAAGTTCGATCGTTTTCGCGACAAAATTATTTATGTCGTTAACGATATTGCGCCTGTGTTTTATCAACAGGCGTTTAAATCGAATAGCTCTCTGGTTAAAGCGGGCGAGACAGACCCCTGGGAAAATGAATCCACTGCACGCAATCAGATTATGCAGGGACTGGCTGGCGCGCAGGATGATGATATTATTATTGTATCAGACGTCGATGAAATTCCCCGGCCCGAAGCGATTAAAGCCTTCAGCAGACGTCATCTTTGCACAACGTTGCATCAGCAATATTTTAATTTTAAATTTAATGTCCGGGTTTTAAATGACGATGGCACACCGCGCTGTGCCACACTGGCAAAAATGGTGACCTTTAAAACCCTGCGTACCTTTTTTATGGGGCAACCGGAATTGCTGCGTAACGTTAAGCGCCGGGGTACCCCAATACGCGAAAGCTGGTGGCGCCGGAAGTGGCTCAATGTCCGGACAAAGGTCATTAAAGAGGGAGGATGGCATTTTTCCTGGGTCATGAGCGATGAGCGCATCAGTGAAAAAATGGCGTCGATTTCTCATACCGAACATAACTGCCCTGAATTCAACAACCCGGATCACATCCGGCGGTGCGTTGAGAACAATATTGATATCTGGAACCGTCCGCGAAAGATGGAGATAGTGCCGGTCACATCAGAATATTTTCCTGCCTGGCTGGTTGAACATCAGCATCAGCTTACAGACCTCATTAAATCATCACACTGACCAGCGCGCCCATCGGGCGCGCCTCTCGCACATCAGCTTGCTTTGTAGGGATCTTTTTTGTCATCCTGGCTGTCATCATTTTTCCGCGGCACTTCGCCATGATCCTTTGGGGCATCAGTGGCGGGGTGATCATCTTCCTCATAAGCATTACCGGCATGTGGCGCGGCTTCCGGCAAGCTTTTGCTGACATCACCTTCTTTCTTACGTTCTTCATTCGTATTGTGCTTAAACATACTTCACTCCTTTTAATCCAGTCCCTTAAGTCTAGACCAGCACTGGCATCCCGCATGCGCAACGGATTAAAGATGAAAAAAAAGCCCGCCAGAGGCGGGCTAATCGGAGTTTCTCTCATACTGAACACGTCATTTTTCGATGTTTGGGTGTGTACAGCAGGTTCATGCTAACCGGGAATCACTGATGCAGTAATGGACAAACCTGTCATGTCGCTTGCGGCAGGTCACATTCCCGTCGATAACTACATCGATAAATAAATTCGATTGAACGGATTAGCAAAAGGAATATAGTGACCAGCGTTACCAGGAGATAGAAATTATGTTAAGAGACCATTTAAAGATTGAAGCTGAAGATCAGTTAATTGAACAACGCTCGCTGAGCCTGAGAAATCGTGGTCAGGAAGAGGTCACCGAATGGATTATTGTAAACCGCCAGGGTGTTAAAAAAGGCGGTGTAACCCTGTTCGATAAACTGAGTACCCGCCGCTCATGGCCGGTTAATTACCGCATTATGCAGACCGATCTGCAGGGCAAAGTCGTGGTGGATCAACTGACCGACGCCCTGTAACTGTTCGGCCAGGCCACTGTTGTACAATGAAAAAGTGAACCCGCGTCCGGCGGGTTTTTTTATGGCTGGCGATAGCGGCGTAGCTCTACCAGCGTACCCAGCAGCTTCAGGCTATCCCGGCTTGAATGTAGCTCAGGGAAATTGATATTGACCGGTGCAAGTTCAAACTGCATGACGCCATTTTCGCTGCCGCGCTGACGCCAGGTGCGAAGCAGTACGACCTGTTGCTGCAATGCCAGCACGCAGTCGCCGGGCTGAGGTGCCTGCCTGGGATCGATAATCACCACATCGTTACGCAGAATCGCGGGCGTCATCGCCTGTTCTTCTACCCGGAATGCAAAGCTCTGCTGCGAAAGCGCCATGTCGTTGTGCATCAGCAGTTCATGCCGGACGGAACTGGCTTCACTCAGCCATTGCGGCACGTCGCGCTGTGCAAGCAGTGGGATCTGGTGCATGCCACTCCAGGCGCTTTCGCTGAAAACAGGTCCATCCCCATCTATCAGAAAAGCCGGTGTGCATCCCAGCGCTTCGGCGAGCCGCAGCAGGTTCTCACCACGCGGCAGCGTCTCCTCTTTTTCCCATTGAGAAATGGCCACATGGGACACTTTTACCTGTTGTGCCAATTGCTTCTGCGTTAACTGCAGTGATTTACGTCGGAGTCGGATGCGGTCACCCAGCGTTTCGTTTTTCATAAGCTTGACTTTTTGGTTGAGAATGACTTAAGTATACTTAAGCCTGGTATTTAAGCAATCTTAAATTTCATGCGGGGGACGTGGCTAAGCAGCACGCAGTAAGTTCCAGAGACCTTACCGTAAAAAGGGGTGTGGCATGGAAAGTAGTCTGATTACCAGTATGGGTGCGTTAGTTCTGGGTGGGGGGGCAGCAGCACTGTTCTGGAAACCATTATTGGCGGGAATCGCGTCAATCGTGACCAGTAATCGAGCCGGCGGCGAAATTATTACCAGCTACAAAGAGCAGGTGGTGTTGCTGAAAGAGAGCAACCTCATGATACGGGAGGAGAACGATGAATTACGCGAACGGCACGACAAGAACCTGCGTCGTATTTCGACACTGGAAACCGATCTTCGGTTAATCAAGAATGCGGTAGGGATTTTACTGGCAATGACAGAAACCGATCAGAACGATAAATTTCGTAATGAAGTCGATCGGCTTATCTCAACTCTGGAGGATCGCAGCAATGGTAATGATTAATAGCGGCAAAGAATCCCTGCCATACCGGCGCAAAGTGATCATCGGCTGCATTATGCTGAGTTGTTCGATGATTTGTATCCTGATGACAATTATTTTTCTTTATGTCAGTAACACCGCAAACAAGCGGGTTGAGGAGATTCGTGCGGATTACCGGGCAATAGCGGCACGACGTGATGAAAGGGTTGATGTGCTGACAGAAAAAGTCACCACACTGCAGCATAAGCTTGATGTGATACCGGATAGTACCGCCGATAAAACGCTGAATAAAGTTAAAGAGGTAGTCATCGAAGGCAGGCAGACGGCGGCAAAACCCGGCCAGAAACCGTAACTTCCGATTATTCTTAGTGCGGCTTCGCTATTATCGACTAGTTTTAAATCTCCGGGCAACATTTTGTACCTGAATGCAGGCCCGCTGATTGGCCGGTTGATGAACCGCTAAGCCTACTCACTTTGGATAAATGACCAGAAGGAAATTTAGCATGAGCGATTCAACAGAAACCAAGACCAAAACTGAATATCTGCGTGACGTGACTTCTCAGCTAAAAGAGATGCGTCACTATGCTCAGACCAACACCGAAACCCTTTCCAGCCAGTGGTTGGCGTTTGATGCCGGTGAGTATAAAGATAAGACCAATGCCGACCGAATCGATGCATTGCTTAATAAGCAGGGTAAGCTGCTGGAAGATCTGGATGCCGCGATTCAGGACATCGAGATTGAAATTAATCACAGTGAGCAGGAGAGTTAAGTCATCTCCCGCTAACTGATGTGGTGGCCGTTAAGGGATTAATCGGCCACCAGCCACATCTCCGCTTCGTCGAACATCTCTTCAACAATCCGCGCAACTGTCGCTTTATCGTTCTTACTCAGATCCGTATCTATCGCGTTACGTTCCATCGGCTTAACCTTAACTTCAATGTCAGGAAACACCCGATGCACCCGTTTTTCCAGTTCCTCACGAATCATCTCGCGCGCACCTGGTAAACCGGCAACGTTGCGCTTGTCATAAATTAACTCAACAAACATGATGGCAATCCATTCAGGGCAAAATCGCTGAGATATAATACTGTAAATAAAAACAGTAGCAAGGTGGCGCGCCTGATTTCGCGTAAAATTTTATGTCGCGTAAACCGCGATCTTCGACTAGCAAAATATGCATGCATCGCGACATAATGGCGGCTTACTTTTCAGGAGGTCCGCGATGCGACAACTGGTAATTGATATTCTGCTAAAACTGGCAAAGATGGACGTCGATGCGAAAGAATTGACGGCGCAGTTAGAAGCGCAATCCCTGCTGGTTGCAGCGCTGCTGGTGCAGGCGAAACAGGACAACTCACTGACCATTTCAGAAACGGTGCAGGATGCCATTGTGACCGCTTCGCAATCATCCACTGAGTTTTTACAATCTGATGTTGACCTGCTGCTGACGCACATTAATCGTCTGCTGGCCGTCGCAAGTTATGTCGAAGTGAAGGGTAAAGCTACGGAAGAAAGAGAGTAGAGCAGGGAAAAAATTCGCCTCTGGAGGTGGAAATCCAGCAACATCTCCAGAGGCAGTGCAAGCGCACTATTCGTTCAGGAAAATCACGACCTGAGTCGTGATCTGAATTTATACAGTTTTCTGTATTTTGTACAATTTTATCCGCCATGTTAAGACTGGCAGAAGGTGTTTGTAACAGGCACCTTCTGCCCTGTGCGGATTACAGCTCATTTTTGATGCAAAACTCTTCCCAGCTCATCCCCAGCGACTCAGCATGAGATTTGAGATAGGTCTCAATTGCGTCAGCCGCCACCGCTTTATCCGGCTCAGCCAGCTGAATAGAGAAAATCATCCCATCCAGATTTTTCTGCCGCAAAAAAGCCGCATAGATGCGTTCGGCATGCCATTCGCGCAGCTGTCGCAGGGACAGGTTGGCGGCACGGGCATCACTTTCGGTTAATTCATCCAGTGCAGACTGAAAGTCGGGATGCGCGGTAAAAAACATCTCGCGAGCCTGGGCATAGTACGCTTCTGGCGTTTTCATATTCATATTCCTTAAAGTCTGTTGCAGCGCGCCAGTGTAACGGGTTGTCTTCCGCTTGTCAGGCGTGGCAAAGAACCTAAACCGCCAGCCATTTGCCGTTCAGAACCGTTACCGCTGATTTCGCTGCCGGTTAAAATCTGCTGCAATCAGATTCTCCCGGGTGTTTAACACCCGGATATCTTGCGTAACGCGGTGGAAAAATTATAACGTAGCCGCCATTGACGTGATCTTAGGGATTAAACATGAAAAAGTGGATGCTGATTGCCGCGATGGCACTGGGTGGCTGTGCGCAAATCAACGATTATGAAAACGCGGTGCAGACACCGGCACCCGCCGATCTGCAGGGAACCTGGCAAACTGTCGGCCCACAGAGCAGCCTGATCAACGAGAAGGCGATGGCCAGTGTGATTATTAATGCGGATGGCAGCACCCTGGATTGCCGTCAGTGGATGCGGGTCATCGCGAAGCCGGGCAAGCTGACTCGCCTGAGCGGTGATTATGTCAATGTGACACGCCAGCTGCGGGTCATGCCGCTGGTGGTGGATAATGGTGAACTGCGCTACGACCGGATGACCCTGCGTAAAGTGGCGCGTCCGACCGTCGAGTGTCAGCAGGCGCTGGAAGAAGTCAGGAAGCAGCCCAAAGCCGCCGTGATTCAGAACATCGAACCGCAACTGCTGCGCACACCGATTACTGAAAACAACGCGAAATCGTAACTATTGTCCATAACAAAACCGCCCCGGCCGGGCAGAGCGCACTTCACGCTCATGCCTGCCGGGGCGGTTTTTCATTTTTATAACGTCAATGCTTCTGGAACGCGCTTAGTCAGCAACAACCCAGACGCTGACGCTGCCACCGTTACAGACAAATACCGCGGTGCCGTGCTCGTCGGCGGTAATCGTCTCTTCACAATTCCCCAGGTGATCGCGCCAGACCTTGCCGGCAAAACCTTCACCCATCGGCACGCTTTTCTCGCCCGCATCACCGTTTGACATGATGACGACACAGCCTGGTTGTGTTTCAGTGCCGCTGCGGCTGAACGCCACGCAGTTGGGATGATCGAAATAGTCGGTCTGTACGCCCCAGCCATATTGCTGGCGCGCCCGGATTAACCCTTCCAGTTCCGGGATCACCGGCATTTCAATTTTGTGTTTCTCGCCGTCGCCGCCTTCATCTTCATAGGTAGCCCCGAACAGATCGGGATAGAAAATGGTCGGCACGCCCTGTTCACGCAGCAGGATCAGTGCATAGGCCAGCGGTTTAAACCAGGCTTCAACCGGCGCTTCCAGCGACTGAAGCGGCTGAGTGTCGTGGTTAGCCACGATCGTTACGGCATGCCATGGATCAGCCACGACCAGCGAGTTAGCAAAAATCTGGCTCATATCGTAGGCGCTGCCCGCGGTTGAGGCCTGATGGAAGTTCATGTGCAGTGGCGCATCGAACAGCATGGTTTTGCCTTCCACCTGATGCACATACTCCTGCAGCTTCTCGGTTTCAAACGACCAGTATTCTGCGACGATGAACATCGGCTCCTCAGCGACCTCCTGAATATGCTCGATCCACTCTTTGTAAAACCAGGCCGGAATATGTTTTACCGCATCCAGACGAAAGCCGGTGCAGGGCACCTGTTCCATGACCCAGCGCGCCCAGAACTTCAGCTCTTCCCTGACCGCGTTGTTGCGGAAATCGATGTTGGCACCCATCAGATAGTCGAAGTTGCCCAGCTCGTTATCGACCTGATCGTTCCAGCCTTCGGCGGTGTAGTCGTTAATGATTTTAAATACGCCGTTTTCATCCGGATTTTCGATGTGGTCTACGCCGCTAAAGCATTTGTGGTCCCAGACAAATTTCGAATATTCCCCGGCGCGGGCCGGAAAGGTGAATTTCGTCCAGGCCTCGCACTCGACGACCTCGTCGTAAATTTCGTCGCGGTTATCCGGGTTGACCCGGTTAACACTGATCGTCTCTTTCTCGTCAGCGCCCATCTTGTGGTTCAGCACCACATCCAGCAGTACCCCAACGTTGTGACTGCGCAGCGCTTCGGTGGCTGCCAGTAACTGCTTTTTATCGCCATATTTAGTGGCAACGCCGCCTTTCTGATCAAACTCCCCCAGGTCAAACAAATCGTAGCTGTCGTAGCCGACAGAATAGCCCCCCGAACCCCCTTTGTAGCACGGTGGCAACCACGCCATCGTGATACCGATTTCGCTGAGCCAGGCCGCGCGATCGGCGACTTCCGGCCACAGTTTGCTGCCATCCGGGTAATACCAATGGAAAAACTGTAATAACGTTGGGTTTTGCATGTACCACACTCCAGGGGATGATGAAAATCAAGTATGGAGTAAGCGGCAGAAAAGAGACGCCGCGCAGAGAAATAAATCTGGCGGCGTGGCAGAGGAGGGTATCAGGAGAGCGTTTCGCGCGGCACCATGACTAAGCCGCCCTGACTGCTATAGGCGGACATCACCGATTTCTGTCGGGTGTTCTGGCCTACCAGCGAGGCCAGCTCATCCATCCGCGCCTGCAGCAGACGTTTCACTTCGCATTCATTATCCAGAATACGGCGCAGCACCGGGCGTAATTGCTCCTGCGTCTGTGATGATGGCGACACAGCATCTGTCGATTCGGCTAAGTTCTGCACCGCACTGACATACTCCATCTCCCTGCTGATCAATTCATCCCATTCGCCTTGTTCTGCATGGCGCAGCATTCCATGGCTGAGATCGAGTAACTTGTGGTAAACGGTAATCAGATGCGGTGCAGTGGTCATTAAACGGCGTCCTGAATCAGGGGAGATTGAACTACTTCTTTCCACGCGTCCGCGATATTGCGCAGCAGGCCTTCGACCTCCTCAACTGCAGCAACATCATTGTGCAGGTTGGCATGCAGCAGGCGACGGGTCATGTAGTTGTAAAGATCCAGCAGATTATCTGCCAGTTCATCACCACGGTTTTCAGCCAGGCCCTCTTTCAGGCCTGCTTCGATAATATTGATTGCTTTGGAGATGGAGCTGCCTTTGCCTTCAATATTGCCATCCTGCATAAACAAGCGGGCGCGAATTAACGCGCTCAGTGCGCCGTCGAACAGCATTCCAACCAGCTGCTGCTGGGTGGCGCTCATGACGGCGCTTTCGACGCCAATTTTTGCATAGGCTTTGGTGCCTGTAGCGCTATACATGGACACTCCTGTTATTTTTTAGATGAATCGGACGTGTCAAACTGCTGCGTCAGATACGTGCTGGTCGAATTGAGTTTACTGATGGCCATATCCAGCTGAGTAAACTGTGTCTTGTAACGTGCGATATCCGCATCAATGCGATCGCTGGTGGTGTTATAGAGCGCAGTTAAGGTATTCAGTGTCTTGCTGACGCCATCGGTGGCAGCCTGAACAATGCCTTTAGATGCCAGCCAGTCAGTGAGTTTGCTGTCAATTTTAGCGGCGATGCCGGTTTTACCGTCACCCACGATCATCGCTTTTACGCCCGCAGCATCTTTATCCAGTGCGGTGCTCAGCTTAGTGGAGTCCAGTTTCAAAGACCCGGTGGTAGGATCGGTGTTAACACCAATCTGACTCAATGACTTAAAAGTAGATGTGCTCTGCGCATTGGTCAGCATGCTTTTCAGCTGCGTTTCAATCGTGCGCAATGTGCTGTCACCCAGCAGGGCACCATTGCTGGAGTCCTGTGCATCGCTATTGGTATCGACTTTGGTGAATTTGGTCAGGGTATTGAACTGATCCAGCAATGTGTTATACGCATCTACCCAGGCACTGACAGCGCCTGACGCTTTTGAGGTGTCTTTGGTAATGGTCAGCGTCTGATTACCGCCCGTCAGAGCATTCAGGTTTAAGGTAATGCCTTCCAGCGCATCACTAATCTGGTTGCTGCTGTTCTCAATGGCCACGTTGTTAACCGTGAGCTGGGCATTCTGCGCCGGTACGCTTTCTGTCATCACATTACTGCTGGCGCTGGCGTCAAAGCCTATAACCCCCTGCAGCGTGCTGTCGCCGGTGACGGCGATGGTTGCCACCGCATTGTCGCTGCCGGTTTTATTGGCGCTCATGGAGAGGCGAAAGCTACCATCCGACACCTTAATGATGCTGGCGGTGATGCCTGCATTCGCACCATTAATCGCGTCACGCATGCCAGCCAGCGAAGTCTGATCGCTGGAAAGCGTCACGCTTTTGCTGGTGCCATCTTTTAAGGTAATTGCGATGCTGCGGCTGGCTACCGAGCTGTCGCCCAGTGCGGCAGTGTTGCTACTCTGTACTCCTGAGGTCAGAACCTGCGCCTGTGCCAGCTGTGTGACGTTAATGGCATATTTGCCGGCCACGGTGCTGCTGCCAGAGGTAGTGGCACTGAATGCCGTCGAACTGCTGTTTGCGGTCGTAGCAGTAAACAGGTCAGCACTGTTCAGCTTGGTGTTCGCGGTCTGAAAAGTTGTCAGTGAACTTTTCAGCGTGGCATAGGCACTGAGCTTGGACGTGTAAGCCGACTGCTGTTTTGAAATCGGTGTGAGCGACGCTTTTTCAGCGGTGGTCAAACTGTCAAGCATGGTACTGAGTGGCAGGCCGGAACCGACACCGAGATTGCTTATACTAGCCATGTTAATTCCTTTATAAGGTCGACAGAGAAATTGATACCTGGGTTATCGGCCTTGAATAAGGAAAGTTTAAGGTTATTTGCCTTAGGGTAATGAGGTAAATAGGCACTATAGAGAAGGGTAATTCAGCGGCTAGAAAATTAATGAATTAAGTCTAAAGAAGTTCGGACGGGTGGCGATAACTTAAAACGTGACAGGTTGAAGCAGAAAAATTCGCCTGGTACTAAAAAAATTCTAAAGGTTGTTAAACGGCAGACGATAACAACTTTGACGGCGCTGAAGCCGGCGGGTTGAAGCCCACACCTTAACCGAAAGACTTGATTAACAGGAAAATTCATCATGGCCCAAGTCATTAATACCAACAGCCTCTCGCTGATCACTCAGAACAACATCAACAAGAACCAGTCAGCTCTGTCTACTTCAATGGAGCGTCTGTCTTCTGGTTTACGTATCAACAGCGCGAAAGATGACGCTGCTGGTCAGGCAATTGCCAACCGTTTCACCTCTAACATCAAGGGCCTGACTCAGGCTGCTCGTAACGCTAACGACGGTATTTCTGCTGCGCAGACTACTGAAGGCGCGCTGTCAGAAATCAACAACAACTTACAGCGTATCCGTGAGTTGACTGTACAGGCTTCAAGCGGTACTAACTCAGATTCTGACAAATCTTCAATCCAGGACGAAATCAAATCACGTCTGGACGAGATTGACCGCGTTTCTGGTCAGACTCAGTTCAACGGCGTGAACGTGCTGGCTAAAGACGGCAAAATGAACATCCAGGTTGGCGCAAACGACGGCGAAACCATCACTATCGACCTGAAGAAAATCGACTCTAAAACTCTGGGTCTGGATAGCTTCAACGTCAACGGTCCTGCAGGCACCCCAACTGCAGCTGGCGCAACTGAATTCAAGGCAGCTTACGGTTCAACTACCAACGTAACTGGCGCGACTGTTGCTGAATCTACTGCTAATGCACTCTCTACCCGTCTGGGTGTGGCAACTTCAGGTGTTGCTGTAGATACCGGCACCGTCTATAAAGATGACAACGGCAAAATGTTCGCTAAAGTCACTGTGACTTCAGGCAGCGATGCTGAAACTAACAACCTGAAAGCGAATGGCTTTGATATCGCCAGCGGCGCAGCCGGCGCGAAAAGCTTCTTCGTAGCGGTTGATCCACAGTCTGCTGATACAGCAACCACTGCTGGCACCGCAGCATTCAAACTGGACACCACTAACATGAGCCTGTCCAGCCTGACCACTGGTGCATCAGCTAATCCACTGGCTAAACTGGATGACGCGATTGCAAGCGTGGATAAGTTCCGTTCTTCACTGGGTGCGATTCAGAACCGTCTGAACTCAGCCGTGACTAACCTGAGCAACACCACGACTAACCTGTCAGCTGCACAGTCTCGTATCCAGGATGCTGATTACGCAACTGAAGTTTCAAACATGTCTAAAGCGCAGATCGTACAGCAGGCTGGTAACTCCGTGTTGGCAAAAGCTAACCAGGTTCCACAGCAGGTTCTGTCTCTGCTGCAGGGCTAATAAGTTCCACTTAGCAACGCAATCAGAACCCCGCTCCGGCGGGGTTTTTTTTTGGCTAAAAACCTGAACGTTGAAGCCGTTCAGGCAGATTAGGCCCTGTTTGCTGTTTTACTTCTCCGATTGAACTGAGGTGCAAAGATTATGCTATGGAAAATATGCGCTGCTCTTAGTCGTTCGTGACTGAGAGGAGTCAGTGAGAGAGAGAAAATGGCTCAACATGATCTTGTTAGCATCATCATTACCGCACGCGTTTCAGCCTGGTTCACTAACGCACTCGACAGCGCGCTCAGTCAGGATTATCCGCATATCGAAATTATCGTCGCTGATTACAGCGATGCTTCTTTCATTCATCAGAAGCTACAGGGCTATCTTGCCAAATACAGTCACATTCTCCGTTATATAAAAATCGATGATGCGACGACACCTGTTTATCAGGCTGCTGTAGACGTGGCGCGTGGAAAATATATCAAGTTTCTGTCAGATGCCGATCTCCTGAAACCATCCTGTGTCTCTACCTTTGTGTCAGGATTGACTGCCTTTCCTGCGTGCCGTGTTGCCGTGTCCCGCCGGGAGCGTATCGGACCTCAGGGCGAAGCGTTGCCCGCGCTTATCTCCACCTCAGCAATCAACAGTGAAAATATCATTATCAACGGGCAGGATTTGCTGCGTAATCAGACATTGAAAGCTTACAGCCTGCTGGGGGAAATGAGTGCAGCGATGTTCTACAGAGAAGATCTCGTCCTCAGCCTCATCGATCATTCACTGCTGACTACGGGCGACCCGGCACTGCAGGCGGTTCCGGCGCTGGTTATTTTTCATAGTCAGTTAAGCCACAGCCACCTTCTCTGGTTTGCCACGCCGCTGTGTAGCGTACGCGCGTCAGACGTTGAACATCAACCTCATCAACGTGAAAGTGACGACGTGTTCAGAAACGGGCGTGAAGCTTTATATGAAAAAATCCGTAACGAAAGCGGGTTTGAAGATATCGACCATGCACTGCATCTTGCGCGAGTTGCTTCCCCTGAAAGACCTGATCTTTTTAGCCTTAAAAATCTTTCTGAAGAGCAGCAAAAGAACTTTACCTTAGAGACGCTTGCGACCTGGAGAGCTTCACGCACCCTGAATCCGTTACAGCATAGTATGCTGGTGGATCTTGCCGCGACACACACGCACACCATTAGCGTGCTGGTTGTGATTACGGTTACAGAAGAGACCGTTAGTGGTCTGGATACACTTTTAAAATCGATCAGCCAGACAGCGACAGTAGGCATGCGGTTTGAACCGGTTAT
This sequence comes from Candidatus Pantoea rara, assembly GCF_051136265.1. Taxonomy (NCBI): domain Bacteria; kingdom Pseudomonadati; phylum Pseudomonadota; class Gammaproteobacteria; order Enterobacterales; family Erwiniaceae; genus Pantoea; species Candidatus Pantoea rara. The sequence goes on from NZ_CP194942.1 coordinate 1,668,102, forward strand.
CGTTGCCCTCGACGTAGCGCCTGACTCGGACGCTGAATGCTATGCCGCAACAGAGCAGAGCCGAATCAGTGTCATCAATCAACTTATCCATGAACGAGTAGACCATTGGGTCATGTTTCTTGAGGCGACCAGTATTCTGCACACCTCTGGTGTGCTCGCATTGAGCAAAATGCTACTCGTTCAAAACCAATATTTAGCCCTGTATGCGGATGAGTTTTTTTATATCGATAATGCACCACTTGGTGCCGCTTTCAGGCCCGATTTTAATCTTGATTTACTGCTCAGTTCGCCCAAAACGATGGCGCAACACTGGTTATTCCGGCGTGAGCTGCTGTTAGCGGTGGAAGGACTGGATGCTGATTATCCTGCTTCAGCAGAGTTTGATCTCATTGTTAAGCTGATTGAATCACAGGGGTTTGAGGGTATTGGTCACCTCGCTGAGCCGTTGTTAACAGGCCACCTGAAAAGCAGAGATATCCTTGAAGATGTGGCGATCATTGAGCGGCATTTGCATAACCGCGGCTACCCGGATGGACGGGCGGCATTAGATAAATTCTTCAATTATCGTTTGCGATACAACCATCCCGATAAGCCGGTTGTTTCAATCATCATTCTGGCTAACTGGGATCTCGCCTCGCTGATTAGTTGCGTAACGACCGTGCTGGAAAAAACCTCCTGGCACCAGTATGAGTTGATCATCATCTCTGATAACCAGGGTACGCCTGAGCGGGACAAATGGTTATCGGATATCAGTAACGTAGACCCCGCCCGTATAAAAACGGCGAGCTTTAACGGCACATTCAGTCACAGTGTCATGGCTAATCTCGCCGCTGAGCAGGCCACAGGTGACTATCTGCTTTTCATGCATTGTGAAATGGCGGTCACTGACGGTGAATGGCTCGATAATCTCCTGAATCATGGACTACGACCCGAAGTCTTTGCTGTGGGTGGAAAGCATCTCTCCTCTGACAACAAGATCAGGCATGCGGGCTATGTTCTCGGTGTAAACGGTGCAGTGGGTGAAGTTTTCAGAGGTAATGACGACAAAGACGCCAACTATCTTGGGCGCATGAATGTCGATCAGAACTACAGTGCTGTTTCGGGTGATCTGGTGCTGATGCGCAAATCGGTATTCGATGAGCTGGGAGGATTTGATCAGGATAAGCGCTTATATGCTGACGTTGATCTGTGCCTGAAGGCACGGGAGCAGGGCTATCTGACGGTCTGGACACCTTATGCCCGTCTGCATCGTCCTGCAGCACGCACCAGTCCGTTCCCGGATGAAACCGTGCAGACGTCCAGTAAATTAAAACAGCTGGAAGAAGATAAAATTTATGCTGAATGGATGCCGGTTGTCGCCAGTGATCCTGCATATAACCCAAACCTTTCAATGCGAAGCCGTCACTTCGAACTACGGAATGACGATGTTAACTGGCAGCCGGTCAGAGCAGAAAATCTGCCTACCTTCCTGGCGCATAATGCCGACATTTACGGTTGCGGACATTACCGTATTACGCAACCGCTTGAAGCGATGATAGCCGAAGGCGTTGCGCAGGGAAAAAGCGGCATGACACTGCTGACATTGAGTGAAATAGGGCAGTTCAGACCCGATAGCCTGATTATCCAGCGCCGGTATGCACCGGCATTTCATAACTGGATGGAGCGGGTCAGTAAACTTCATAACGTCTTTAAAGTGTTTGAGCTGGACGATTACATCATCAATCTGCCCATGAAACATCATGGCCGTCACGCTTATAAGCAGGAGACGGCAAAATTAATACGTAAAAGCCTGAGCTTCTTTGACCGCTTTGTGGTCTCAACCGCGCCACTGGCCGACGCGATGCGTGATATGCATCCGGACATCGTTGTGATGAAAAATCGCCTTCCTTCAGAGGCTTGGGGCAGCCTTCGCTCACTGCGTCAGCAGGGTAAAAAACCTCGCGTGGGGTGGGCTGGTGGGGTCAGCCATCGTGGCGATCTTGAAATGATTTTCGATGTCGTTCGGGAATTCTCGAATGACGTGGACTGGGTCTTCATGGGGATGTGTCCGGATAAACTCCGGCCTTATGTGCATGAAATCCACAGCGGTGTTGACCTGGATCTTTATCCCGCAGCGCTCGCGTCACTCAATCTCGATCTGGCGCTGGCACCGGTTGAAGACAATATCTTTAACGCCTGTAAAAGCAATCTTAGGTTACTGGAATATGGTGCCTGTGGCGTGCCGGTTATCTGCAGCAATGTAGCCTGTTATCGGGAAGATAATCTTCCGGTGACAAGAGTTAATAACCGGTTTATTGACTGGCGCGATGCTATTCGGATGCACCTCGCTGATCCAGATGCGAGCGCAAAAATGGGGTTGGAATTGCAGGCTGAAATCCGACGCAACTGGATGCTGACCGGTGAAAGTCTGCGTCTGTGGGCCAGGGCATGGCAGCCCTGATGCCTGTCGGTAGCTTTACCCTTTCAGGCTATCTGATGAAAATGTCAGATGGCCCGACACAGCGCAGAACGGTTAAGTGATTCCATAAACCTGGCAGGCCGGAGTTGCAATGTCTGAATTTAAACATCCTTATTATATAGTTTCACCTGACTATCGGGAGTCATCCGGCGGTATTCAGGCTTTGCACAAACTCTGCCATCAAATAAATCTTCATGGCGGCAATGCCTGGATGGTAAACAGCGATATCATCAATCCTGCCTGGAATACCCCAAAGCTGGATGTTGAGATTTATGATCAGCATAAAAAATCGGCGCTTATACCCATCGCTGTTTATCCTGAAATCTATTCGGGTAATCCGATTAAGGCTGACGTCTGTGTGCGCTACATGTTAAATCATGAAGCGCTACTCAATGGTAATCGTCTTAATGAAACAGAAGAGGATCTCTTTTTCTGGTACAGCTCACAGTTGATTGTGAAAGAACCTGATGTTGATTTTTTAACGATGGTAGGCCCCGATTTAGAGATGTTCTCGGATGACGGCAGAGTAAAAACGACAAAACTTCTTTATCTGAATCGGGTACCCGAAGAGACCGTTGATTTTACGGGGTTACCTGACGATATCACGATTATATCGGTTCAAAACCCTCGTCCTCTGGCGGAGCTGGCAGAGATGTTAAAGTCGGCGACGGTGATGTACACCTTTGAATGGTCCGGAACCTGTAACCTTGCTGCGCTGTGTGGGGTGCCGGTGGTTTCTCTGGTCGCCCCGGGTTATGAAAAGCTCGCCATCTCTGACGCGTCGATTCGCGATATGGGCGGGGCGGGCGTCTGCTTTAGTGACGATCCCGCAGAATTGCAGCGCACGCGTTCCGGGCTTTTTAAAGTCCGTGACCATATGAGACAGTTTGAAGCAAACTTCTCACAGCAACTAATGCATTTTTTCAGTAAAACGCAGAAAGCTGCCCAGAAGAAAAGTGAAGAGACGTTTTTAGCAACGGAAAACTGGCTGGCCCGCTATCCTGTGCCTGAACAATCTCTGGCCGAAGCAAGTGGCACTTTATCTCTCAGCGTTGTGGTCGTGGATGATCAGCAATCACCGCAGGCACTCGATACAACACTCTCCTTGCTTCATACATTGGGCGTGGTTGTTCAGATCTACTCTGTTGTAGCAACAGGCGATGAGGATGGAAAACCGAAAAATTTCAGCCGCTGGTTGAGTCACCTGCTTGTTGAAGACCAGAATGAATGGATACTTTTCCTGCGTGCCGGTGATCGGATTTACCCGGATATATTCTCTGGACTCTCTGTTTTCAGGGAAAAAATAGGTACATCCCTGGCGTTTTATTCAGACAGGATCGTCTTGCATGAGGAAGAAATCATTGAGTCGCATTTTCTGCCTGATTTCGATCTGGATTACTTTTTAGCCCTACCGGAACACTTTGCCAGGGGGGCTTTCTTCAGACGTGAATTATGCATAGAGGTCATTAAATCGCGCGACATCTCACATCAGACTGTAGAGATGGATTTTATGTTGCAGTTGGTTAATGCAGGGCTTAGCGCTGATATTCAGCATATCCCGCTACCTTTACTGGCGGTATCATCAACAGAAAATGACAATCACCTGTTGAAGCAATCTTTGCTGGCAGAGCATCTGACCCTTAGAGGGTGCAGCAATGCACTAATTGAAAGAAAGAATAATGCTTTTAATATAGATTATAATGCGTCAGACATTAAAAAGCTTACCGTCATCATTGTCGTAGAAGAAGAAATTCTTAATGTTAAGCGGCTTCTGTCAACCTTTGTGGATACCGTCGCCGATATTGACTACGAAATTATTTTCATTGATAACTATTCAGCGGACGAGAACGTCAGATCATGGCTATCCTCACTGTCTGATATCAATGAGGATGTCTTCAGAGTCTATTTTGTTCAGGAAAAAATCAATATCGTTAGTGCGCTGAATTATGCCCTATCAGAGGCAAGAGGCGATTTTACGCTTTATCTTTCATGCGGGATTTATTTTAACAATAAATTGTGGCTTAACGCCTTATTGAATCACTGCAGCCGACCTGAACTTTTAGCCTGCGCACCCTTTTTAACAGATAAACGCAGCTATCTCTATTCCCCAGAAGTGCTGGAAGGAGAGATGCGCTGTTGCTACAGTCCGTCCTGCACAGCGGACTCGCTGAACGGGATGTACGCACCGGAACTGAGCGTTCCCCGACAACATTTACTACTCAGCAGTGAATGTATCATGCTAAGAACCGCGGCGTGCCATGAGGCGGGAGGACTGGATGAACACTTCCCGACAATAAATGAGGCGATCAGCGATCTGCTGCTAAGGGCGTCTGACAAAGAAACGGTAATATTAGCGGTGCCTCAGTCGCGGATATGTTGCGATGACATTGTTTCTGACGCAGAACGCATCCCTGTTGATTCTCTCTTTTATGAAAAATGGATCGACCGGTTATCCCGCGATCCTGTTGTTAATCCTAACCTCTCCTGGAAAGGTGAGCATTTAGTCCGGGAGAATAATCGTTCGCTGATAGCAGCACGGCAGGGTTTAAAACCTGATGTGTTATTTTTATTTAATGCCGAAGACTCCACGGAAGTACAGCGCGTAAAAGAATGCTCGCTGTCAGTTTCGCAAGCCGGTAATGGCATACATACCTTAATGTGTCAGCATTTATCTGTTGCTGAGCTTTACAGAATGAAGCCTGCTTGTGTTGTTCTGAGCGATGTCATTGCCTATAAAAACGGGCGGCTGTTCAGAAACAGACATCTTTTCCCTGACACCCGTTTTATTGTTGAGGCGACCCGGGCGTCGTTCAGCGTGAACTGTCCTGCGTATGGTCATGATGAGATCCTGCGGAACACCGACCTACTGGTAGTGAGAAATACCGCTGCGCTGAAATTGTTCAGCCACAAACATGTAGTCCTTCAGGCTGACAAACTCGGTACAGACTGGCAGCATTTAATCCGGGCCCGTCCGGTTCCGCCCGAAAATCACGATAAGCCCAGAGTGGGTATCGTGCTGTCGGATCTGCTACCGGAAGACTGGCGACATATTGAGTTGCTTATCAAAGAGATGAGTGAAGATATCTGCTGGATTATTTACGGTGTCTGTCCTGACACATGGAAAACAGCTATTCATGAATATCATCGTAAAGTGCCGCAAAACAGACTGCCGGAGATGCTTCAGTCGCTCAGGTTAGATCTTGCACTTGCCCCCCTTTCAGATTCTTTACTGAATCAGGCGGAAGGGCATCGGGTTATTGCACAGTTAGGTGCCTGTGGTTACCCGGTGCTTGCCAGCGATCATGATGCTTATAAAGAGATAATGAGCGTTGAGCGCATTAAAAATAAAACGTCGCAGTGGCGATTTATGATCAACAAAATGATCAGTAATCCCCTTTTGTTACGCAGCCTGGGTGAAAATATCTATCATGAAGTTAATGCAGAGTGGATTTATCAGCCAGGTGAACTTCCCGCATGGCTAACCCGTAAAGATCATTAAAAGAGGGGGATGGGTACGTCAGCGTATTCATCCTGCTCATGGCTTATATTAGCCAGGTAATGATGATCCCCTGACCCGTTACAGTTCCCCCTCAGCCTGCCGATAACCCTCTACAGAACAACATCATTAATGATTTTCACTTTGTGGAGTGTCTATGCGCTTCAATTATGACCTTTTACCGGGCGAGCGGCTGACCTTCGACGAGATCGCCCGGCGTTATGCTTTGCAATACCCGGATGATAAAGAGCTGACGGCGCGCGCCTTGCTGAGTCCGTCAACCGGCCTGCGCACGCTGAAAATCCGTGCCGTTTTCGCGCAGGAAGAGAGCAACAGTCCGCTGGAGGACCTGCTGTTCATCTCCCATGATAACGAGCGGAAAAACTACCTGCGTCGCTTTGAGCACTACCTTAAGCAGAATCTCTCTTTCCTTTATTTTCGTCGTAGTGAGAACGAGAAGCGCGAAAACCTGTGGAAGGTGATGGGCAGCAGCCAGGTTTTCGCGATGATCGATCCGCAATCCGCCACGGCGCAGAACCTGCTTAACAGTCGCGGTTACAAACTGGTGCAGATGCATCAGGATGATGACGACGCTTACTGGCAGCTCTTTAGCCCTCAGGCAGAACCCTGTTTTCCGCAGTCGCAGCGCATTCAGTTCATCGTGGTATTGAGTACGCCGCAGCACAAAGTCCCTGTGGCGGTGATGCCGGGTACTGAAGTCGGACGTCGCGTCAAAGCACGGGTGCTGCAGCGCGCCAGTCAGGCCGAATTCAGCGCCGGTGTCAAAGCCCGCTATGGTGCCTGTGTGATGACCGGAACCGAGCTGACCGAACGCCACGGCTGCCCGTGGGTGGAAGCCTGCCATATCGACACACAGGAAGGCGATGACGGCGTGCTGGCCGATAACAGCGTCGATAACGGCCTGTTTTTACGCAGTGATTTGCAGCGATTATTTCTTAATCGATTGATTAGCATAAATGGTGAGTCGGGAGAGATTCAGGTGCATCCTGGCGAGGAGGCACGGCAGCATATCGCGCCCTGGTATCAGGAGCTGGATGGTCGCATCTGCAGCCTGTGGGCGGCAGTGCCACCCGCCACGCGGCAACGGCTGCGCGCCCGTCGTTAATTGCCACTGATGAGTGCAGAAGGATCTGCACTCTGACTTAACAAAAATGAAATAGCCTCGTTTTACCCCGCCTATTCAGTCAATCGAAAACGCTACAGAATTGCATAATCATGCCGATAACTTCATTAACGCAGGATAGTCACCGTGAACGATTTCTATACCGCCGAAGGTGTGATGGACAAGCATTCGCTTTGGCAGCGCTACGTGCCGCTGGTGCGTCACGAAGCGCTGCGTCTGCAGGTTCGCCTGCCGGCAAGCGTTGAGCTTGACGACCTGCTGCAGGCAGGTGGGATAGGGCTTTTAAATGCCGTAGAGCGCTATGACGCGCTTCAGGGTACAGCTTTTACCACCTACGCCGTGCAGCGTATTCGTGGCGCAATGCTCGACGAGCTTCGTAGTCGGGATTGGGCCCCTCGCAGTGTGCGTCGTAATGCACGCGAGGTGGCCGGAGCAATGCATAAAGTGGAACAGTCGCTGGGGCGCTCTGCCTCCGAGCAGGAAGTCGCGCAGCAGCTGAATGTTTCCATGGAGGAGTACCGGCAGATCCTGCTGGACACCAACAATAGTCAACTTTTCTCCTACGACGAGTATCGGGAAGAGCACGGCGACAGCGCGGAGCTGGTGACGGAAGGCCATGAAGAGGCTAATCCGCTTCACCAGTTGCTTGAAGGGAGTCTGCGTGAGCGCGTCATTGAAGCGATCGAAGCATTACCCGATCGTGAAAAGATGGTGCTGACACTGTACTACCAGGAAGAACTGAACCTGAAAGAGATTGGCGCGGTGCTTGATGTGGGTGAATCCCGTGTCAGCCAGCTGCACAGTCAGGCGATCAAACGCCTGCGGGCCCGACTTGCGGGAGCGCGCTAGCAGTATCAGTTCCTGGCGATTCAAAATTATAAGAAACCGGGGACTCAATAATGGGAGCCAAGACCAAGGCCAGACCGTTAAGTCGTTATCTTAAAGACTATAAACACAGCCAGAGCAATTGTTCACACTGTGGCAAAGTATTAGATCGAATGGCGCTCGTTTTTCGTGGCCAGATCATCAATAAAGAGGCCATCGCACGGATGGACCAGATGATTGATGAGCAGCTGTGGCTGAAGCTTCAGCCCGAACTGACTGCGCTTTGTCGTTTTTGCAGTGATATTTTTTGCAATACCCATCCTAATTATTTCGACATTATGGCGTTCAAACAGTACCTGTTTGAGCAGACAGAGATGAGCCCCAGCACGATTCGTGAGTATGTGGTGCGTCTTCGTCGACTGGATGAGATGCTGAAAGCCAAAAATTTCCCGGCCGACAGGCTTAAAGGAAATAGCTGGCATCAGTGTCTGGAAAGCGATTTGCCTGATGCCGGTAATAACAATTACCGCATCGCGCTGCGCAAGTACGATCAATTTTTAGGCTGGCAGCAGGCGTAAGCCTGATCTGCACCGATTGCTCCCCCTTTTCTTTGCCCGCGAGCCGGGTAAGGGGAAGGGGGAGCACGGCGCTTCTTTCCCCTCGCGTTGATCTCAGTGCCTGTGTCTCACCGCATCTGAGGATACCTGAATCAGGGTGATCCTTTACGCATCTTCTGTAACACTATAAAGATAACTCTCGTGCCCGAATGGAGGCAGCATTGTCTTTACATCTGTTACACCAGTTCCCACGTCTTGAGCTGCTGGGCGCTCCGACGCCGTTAGAACATCTGCCACGGCTCTCCGACTATCTGGGTCGCGACATCTTTATTAAACGCGATGACTTCACGCCTGTTGCGATGGGCGGCAACAAGCTGCGCAAACTCGAATTCCTGGCGGCCGATGCGCTGCGCGAAGGTGCCGATGTGCTGCTGACCGCAGGCGCAATTCAGTCCAACCATGTGCGCCAGACCGCGGCTGTCGCGGCCCGTCTTGGCCTGAAGTGTGTGGCGCTGCTGGAAAACCCGATTGGCACCCACGCTGAAAACTACCTGAGCAACGGCAACCGTCTGATACTGGATCTGATGGACGCGGAAGTGATCATGGTGGATGCGCTGCACAATCCCATTGAACAGCTGGCTGAAGAGGCCACGCGTCTGGAAGCCCAGGGCTTCCGTCCTTACGTTGTGCCGGTCGGCGGATCAAATGCCCTGGGTGCGCTAGGCTATGTGGAGTGCGCGCAGGAGATCGCTCATCAGAGTGAAGGCGTGGTCGATTTTGCCGCTGTGGTCGTCGCCTCGGGCAGTGCCGGCACCCATGCCGGACTGGCGGTGGGTTTGGAGCATCTGCTGCCGGAAACTGAGCTGGTAGGCGTCACCGTTTCACGTCAGGTCGACGCGCAGTTGCCGCTCGTTGAACGGCTGCATCAGTCGCTGGCAGAGAAGCTGGAAGTACAGGCTAAGGCACCGATCACCCTGTGGGATGACTATTTTGCGCCGCGCTACGGCGAGCCGAATGATGAAGGCATGGCTGCAGTGAAACTGCTCGCGCAGCTGGAAGGGATTCTGCTCGACCCGGTTTATACCGGCAAGGCGATGGCCGGCCTGCTGGATGGGATCAGCCAGAATCGTTTCCGCCGTGAAGGTCCGTTGCTGTTTATTCATACGGGCGGGGCACCGGCGTTATTTGCTTATCATCCTTCGGTCTGAGACAAGCGAATAAAACAGTTTATACTCCGTGCGTTATCATTCTGGACTGGCAGCGATAAGCGGTGCTGCCCTTATAAAAACACACACACAATACTGTCAATAATGGGGTGAATATGTCCTTTTCTCGTGCAGGTCGTCAGATGGTGATGGGCGTCATGGCTGTGGCGCTGATCGCAGGCGTCAACGTTAAAACCTTTGCAGCGGAAAATCTGCTGAATAAAATTAAAGAGCGCGGCACGCTGCTGGTGGGTCTGGAAGGAACGTATCCGCCCTTCAGCTTCCAGGATGAAAAGGGCAAACTGACCGGCTTTGAAGTGGAGTTCGCAGAGCAGCTGGCCCAGCACATGGGCGTCAAGGCGAGCCTGAAACCGACCAAATGGGACGGCATGCTGGCCTCACTCGACGCGAAGCGCATCGATGTGGTGATCAACCAGGTAACTATCTCTGATGAGCGTAAGAAGAAGTATGACTTCTCAACGCCCTACACGGTCTCCGGGATTCAGGCGCTGACCATGAAAGCCAACGCGAACACCATTACCAAACCGGCCGATCTGGCGGGCAAGAAAGTGGGCGTCGGTCTGGGTACCAACTACGAGCAGTGGCTGCGTGAGAATGTGAAAGGGGTGGACATCCGTACTTATGATGATGACCCGACGAAATATCAGGATCTGCGCTCTGGTCGTCTGAATGCCATTCTGGTTGACCGTCTGGCCGCACTGGATCTGGTGAAGAAAACCGGCAATACCATGGCGGTTGCGGGTGATGCATTTTCCCGTCAGGAATCAGGCGTTGCGATTCGTAAAGGCAACGACGATCTGCTGAAAGCGATCGATCAGGCCATTGCTGACATGCAGAAAGATGGCTCGCTGAGCAAGCTGTCTGAGAAATGGTTTGGCGCGGACGTGACGAAATAATGCAGGAAAGTCTTCAACTGGTGCTGGACTCAGCACCTTTTTTATTAAAAGGCGCGCTGTTTACGCTTCAGCTCAGCATCGGCGGGATGTTCTTTGGTCTGCTGCTGGGCTTTATTCTGGCGCTGATGCGTCTGTCGCGCTTCTGGCCGGTTCGCTGGCTGGCGCGGATCTATGTCTCGATTTTCCGTGGCACCCCGCTGATCGCCCAGCTGTTTATGATCTACTACGGTCTGCCGCAGTTTGGTATTGAGCTGGATCCGATCCCCTCTGCGATGATTGGTCTTTCCCTGAATACCGCCGCCTATGCGTCAGAGTCTCTGCGCGGCGCAATTGCCTCGATTGAGCGCGGTCAGTGGGAAGCGGCGGCAAGTATCGGCATGACGCGCTGGCAGACACTGCGCCGGGTCATCCTGCCGCAGGCGGCGCGTACTGCGTTGCCTCCGCTGGGTAACAGTTTTATCAGTCTGGTGAAAGATACCTCGCTGGCGGCGACCATTCAGGTGCCTGAACTGTTCCGTCAGGCACAGCTGATCACCTCGCGCACGCTGGAAGTCTTTACCATGTATCTGGCGGCCTCCTTGATCTACTGGGTGATGGCAACGGTGCTTTCTGCGTTGCAGAACCGGCTGGAACAGCATGTTAATCGTCAGGATTCGGAGTCGAAATGAGCGCCATCGAAGTCAGAAAGCTGGTGAAATCGTTTAACGGCCAGAGGGTGCTACACGATATCGACCTTGATGTGGCTGCTGGTGAAGTGGTGGCAATTATCGGCCCCAGCGGCTCAGGTAAAACCACGCTGCTGCGCAGTATTAATCTGCTGGAGGTGCCGGATAGCGGCACGATCCGGGTCGGGGAGATTACCGTGGATGCGGCGCTGGCCCAGAGTAAGCAGAAAGAGCAGGTGCGTCGTCTGCGGCAGCAGGTTGGGTTTGTCTTCCAGAACTTTAATCTGTTTCCGCACCGGTCGGTGATGGAGAACATTATTGAAGGACCGGTTATCGTTAAAGGCGAAGCGAAAGCAGATGCGATAGCTCGCGCCCGCACGCTGCTGGAGAAGGTCGGGCTGCACGGCAAAGAGGAGAGCTATCCGCGCCGTCTGTCGGGTGGACAGCAGCAGCGCGTGGCGATTGCCCGTGCGCTGGCGATGCGGCCGGAAGTGATCCTGTTCGATGAACCTACCTCGGCGCTGGATCCGGAGCTGGTGGGCGAAGTGCTCAGCACCATTCGTGCACTGGCCGAGGAGAAACGCACCATGGTTATTGTCACGCATGAGATGAGCTTTGCCCGCGACGTTGCTGACCGCGCCATTTTTATGGATCAGGGACGCATTGTGGAGCAGGGCGAGGCGAAGGCGTTGTTCAGCAACCCGCAGCAGCCGCGAACCCGTCAGTTCCTTGATAAGTTTCTTAATCAGTAACCGCACTGCCTTCTCCGGAAGGCAGTTTTAACCTCTTCAATCCCCCTATTTTTACAGCGGCAACTCGCTAAATTTGCCAGGCGTTATCACAGATAATTATTTAACTGTTAAACCTTCTGCCACATCTGACAAATCTTTTCTTTTCATCGCCTATTTAATGGCTTTAACTGCTGCCGCTTTCTCTTATTTATATTTTGTGGATTATCAAGCGATATTACGCTTTGCTCTGGGTGCAGCACGGATTATTAATACATTGCCACACTGATTAATAAGTGTAAGGAAACGTTCTGCTAAGTAAATATCTGTGGCAACAGGACCAGTCAGCGGTTTTTAAGAGTTTCGCTACATTCATCACGGGTTCAATGGCGAATAATCGCTGGATAATCATAAAAGCAATACTGATTTTCTCGCTTTTAATTTCCAGCATTCTGACCTACACAGCAGGAGTCATTGAATGAGCCAGATTAAGTCAGACCAGATAGCGTGGGTGGATACCCTGAAGGGCGCCTGCATATTGCTGGTGGTCCTGTACCATACGGTTTTACCCGGCTTTGAGGGGACGATGAAATACCTCACTGCCGGATGGATTCCCGCCGAAATATGGATACAGTTTAATACGGTCCTGTCGCCGCTGCGTATGCCCGCCTTTTTCTTTGTTTCAGGATTGCTGGCGACCAATGGCATTATTAACCGGCCCTGGAAACAGGTGTTTACCAGTCGTATCACCAATCTCTTTTATCTCTATATTCTGTGGGGCTTTATTCAGTGGTGGTCAATCATTGGTATCTCTACTGAAATTACCGGCCAGCGTATTTCAAAAAATCTCAATGCCGCCTATGCCGGCTCGCTGCTGGAGTTTCTTAAGCTGACCTTTATGGCGATGAGTACCTCGTGGTATCTCTATGGGCTGGGGCTTTATTTTCTCTGCGCCAAAGTTTTCCGCCAATATAAACTGGCCCTGGTGGCGGTGGCGATCCTGCTCAATTATCTGGCAGTCGAAAAAGTGATTCCGTTCTGGGGACCCCAGAGCCTGGCGCAATATTTCCTGTTCTTCCTGTTAGGGGCGTTCTGGAGCCAGACCATGCTGCGCCTGAGTGAATGGCGGCGGGAGAATCTGATGCCCTGGGCGCTACTGGCTGCCATCGCAGGAATTCATGTGATATTCGGGCTGGATAAGAGTCTGTTCCTGTGTGTGCTGGCGGTGTTATTCAGTATTGCCGCCTGCCGCTGGCTGAATCAGCATTTCAGCATGCGCTATCTCAACTGGGTAGGCCGCAATACGCTGCAGATATATGTCATCCACCGTATTTTTATCGAATTCTTTGGCATGTCGGCAATTCTGTTCGCACAGCGGCATCACCTGTTTGAGCAAGCGTGGTTTTCCTTTCTGTGGGCATGCTTCTATCCGGTGGCGATCGTAGGGCTTTGTTCGCTCTGTTCAGTGGCGATCTGGTCTCTGACCAATCGGGGAGTAGGGCAGTCGCTGTTTGTGTTTCCGACACTGGTTAAGCGGGTGCAAGGCAGGGGGTGAGGTTCGGTTTGCAACGGGCCTGGTATGAGCGGGTTACGCCCGCCAGGCGGTGGGGAGTTTCAGGTCGTCCGTGCGGGCGGACGCGTCAAGGGGCGGACGCCCGCCCCTTAACAATCCCGGCGTCCGGCTGCCTGCGCGCCCCGCTGCGCGGGGTGCCTTCGCCACGCCCTGCGGCCCACGGACCGTCCGGACGCGCCCTCCCTGGCGCGAGCCGTCCTTTCGCCGACGTCCTGTCGGCTCTTCCTCCCCTCCGGTTGTTCCTCAGCGCTTCGGATGCCTCTCCCAACCCCCGCCTGAATTTTCTTTAAGTTTTCTGTCATAAAGAGCTGCCTGCGGGTTCAGGAAGTTAATCCCTGATACTCACAGCGATAAATCACCCAACATAAAAATTAAGAGATAACCACGTGGGGTTCAGGGAGGCCGTCAGAACCGCTGAGCGGATGAGGGATTTCAGGACGAGCGGCAGGGATGCCGCGAAGAGGCGGGTTCGCGCCAGGGATGGCGCGTCCCGGCGATCCTTAAGAAATCCGGAAGACACGAAGGGACCGCGAAGCGGCGGTGAAGCAGGCCGGAGCGCGGGGTCAAGGGGGCGCGGCGACTGGCGCCCCCTTGTTGGTCGCCTGCAGAGGGGTTACTGAAACTGCCCGGCTCACCAGGCGAACGAAACTTTCTCATAGCCCCGTTCGCGCAGCGAACAACAGGGACATGCCCGCCAGGCGAACGAAACCTTCTCAGCGCCCGTTCGCGCAGCGAACAACCCCGGCGAACGCCCCTTACCCTATGGTCATCAGACTCGCATTGCCGCCCGCTGCCGCGGTATTCACACTCAGTGAACGTTCAATCAGCAGACGCTCCAGCAGCAGATTGGTCTCGCCGCGGGCGAAGCCCTGTACCGACACAATCGCGCCGTCACGGGCCGCAATCTGCTCACACAGGGTGCGCAGCTGGTCCGCATCGCCGTGATAAATCACCGCATCAAACTCCGCCGTTAACGGGTCACGCGCCAGTGTAATGCGTGCTTTCACGGCGTCAGGCAGCGAAGTTCGCAGGGCGCGATGCAGCTCATCATCCTGCCACAACGCTTTACTGCCGACGCTGGTGACCGCAGCCAGCTGGATTAATGCATCCTGCTCGTTGTCAGCCAGACAGAGCACCTGATCACGCGGCAACAGCGAGAAGGTGTTGCGCTCGCCCGTCGGGCCTGGCAGCAGGCGGACAACGCCCGCCTGGGCCAGCTCGCCATAATGCTGGCAGAGTTCTGCCAGCGCCGGCTTATCTTTGGCCCAGTTACTGAGCGCCTGATGCGGTGCCAGCAGTGCCTGACGCAGCGTGCTGTCCGCCGGACGTTCCGCATCCTGACGATCAAAGGTCAGACGCAGCGCGCTATCCGGACGATGAGCCAGCAGGCGGTAGAGATAGAGCGGACCGCCGGCTTTCGGACCCGTACCGGATAAGCCTTCACCACCAAACGGCTGGACGCCAACCACTGCGCCCACCATATTGCGGTTAACGTAGAGGTTGCCGACCCGTGCATTCGCCGTTACCTGCGCGATGGTTTCGTCGATGCGGGTATGCACGCCCAGCGTAAGGCCGTAGCCGGAGGCGTTGATCTGCTCAACCAGCTGCGGCAGGTTGGTGCGGGTGAAGCGCACCACATGCAGCACCGGGCCAAAAATCTCTTTATCCAGATCGCTGACCTGATTCAGTTCAATCAGTGTCGGTTTAACGAAGGTGCCACTGTTCCACTCTTTGCTGTCCTGCGGGTTATCCTGCACCGCCTGATAAACCGTGAAGCCCTTGTTACGCATGGCCTGAATATGGCGATCGATATTGGCTTTCGCCTCGGCATCAATCACCGGGCCGATATCAGTTGAGAAGCGCTCCGGATTGCCCATGCGGCACTCCGCCATCGCGCCACGCAGCATCTTCAGCGTATGGTCGGCAACATCTTCCTGAATGCAGAGCAGGCGCAGGGCAGAGCAGCGCTGTCCGGCGCTGTCGAAGGCCGAAGCGACGATATCGATCACCACCTGCTCAGTCAGCGCAGAAGAGTCGACGATCATCGCGTTCATCCCACCGGTTTCCGCAATCAGCGGCACCGGACGACCGTGCTGGTCAAGGCGACCGGCCAGATTACGCTGCAGCAGGGTCGCGACCGCAGTCGAGCCGGTAAACATCACGCCACGCACCCGATTATCCCCGGTCAGCTGCGCGCCCACGGTTTCACCCTGGCCCGGCAGCAGTTGCAGCACGCCTGGCGGTACACCCGCATCCAGCAGGATCTGAACCGCCTGCGCGGCAATCAGCGGTGTCTGCTCAGCCGGTTTAGCCAGCACGCTGTTGCCTGCGGCCAGTGCCGCCGCAATCTGACCGGTGAAGATCGCCAGCGGGAAGTTCCACGGGCTGATGCAGACCACCGGACCCAGCGGACGATGGGTTTCGTTGTCGAAGTCGTCGCGCACCATTCCGGCGTAGTAATAGAGGAAATCAACCGCTTCACGCACTTCCGCGATAGCGTTGTTATAGGTCTTGCCTGCTTCACGCACCAGAATGCCAATCAGCTGTTGCATCTGGCCTTCCATAATCTGCGCGGCGCGTTCCAGAATTGCCGCACGCTCCTGCGGTGGTGTGGCAAACCAGATCGGCCCGCTGTTCACCGCGGCATCCAGCGCCACAGAGACTTCCTGCTCAGTGGCTTCGCGCACCTGACCCACATGATCACCAGGAGCCGCCGGGTTGAGAATATCGCGTAACTCACCGGCACCCGCTTTTCCGTCAATCATCGGCTCAGCCAGGCAGGGCTGTGCGGCGCTGCTCAGCAGGGCGCTGGAAAGCGACGCGAGGCGATGTTCATTGGCCATATCCAGACCCGCAGAGTTAACGCGGTTCTCGCCATACAACTCGCGCGGCAGGGGGATCTTAGGATGTGGCAGGCCAATAGCGCCTTCGCTGGCACCCAGTTTCTCGACGGCAGTCACCGGATCGGCTACCAGCTCATCAATCGGCAGCGAGGTATCGGCAATGCGGTTAACGAAGGAGGTGTTAGCCCCGTTTTCTAACAGACGACGCACCAGATAGGCCAGCAGGGTTTCATGGGTACCGACCGGCGCATAGATGCGGCACGGACGATTAAGCTTGCCGTCCGCCACTTTGCCGACCACCTGCTCATACAGCGGTTCACCCATGCCGTGCAGGCACTGGAACTCATACTGCCCCGGATAGTAGTTATTGCCCGCCAGCTGATAAATCGCCGCCAGCGTGTGGGCGTTGTGGGTGGCAAACTGCGGATAGATAAGGTTTGGTACGGAGAGCAGCTTACGGGCGCAGGCCAGGTAAGAGATATCGGTGTAAATCTTACGGGTGTAAACCGGATAGCCCTCCAGTCCTTCCATCTGGGCGCGCTTGATTTCGCTGTCCCAGTAGGCACCTTTGACCAGACGGATCATCAGGCGACGACGGCTGCGTTGAGCCAGATCGATCAGCTCATCAATCACAAACGGACAGCGCTTCATGTAGGCCTGAATCACGAAGCCGATGCCGTTCCAGCCTTCCAGCTCTGGCTCGAAACAGAGTTTCTCCAGCATATCGAGCGACAGCTCCAGCCGATCCGCTTCCTCTGCGTCGATGTTGATACCGATATCATAGGAGCGTGCCAGCAGCGTCAGCGATTTCAGAATCGGGTAGAGCTCTTCCATCACCCGCTCATACTGCGCACGGCTATAGCGGGGATGCAGCGCGGAGAGCTTGATGGAGATGCCCGGACCTTCATAGATGCCACGACCGTTCGACGCTTTACCGATAGCATGGATCGCCTGCTGATAAGAGAGCAGATAGGCTTTAGCATCGCCCGCCGTCAGGGCCGCTTCGCCCAGCATGTCATAGGAGTAGCGGAAGCCTTTCTCTTCCAGCTTGCGGGCGTTTGCCAGCGCTTCGGCAATGGTTTCACCGGTAACGAACTGCTCACCCATCAGGCGCATCGCCATATCCACGCCTTTGCGGATCAGTGGCTCGCCGCCCTTACCAATAATGCGGTTAAGCGAGCTGGAGAGGTTGGCTTCGTTGTGGGTTGAGACCAGACGACCCGTAAACAGCAGGCCCCAGGTTGCCGCGTTGACAAACAGGGAGGGGCTGCGTCCCAGATGTGACTGCCAGTTACCGTTGCTGATCTTGTCGCGGATCAGCGCATCGCGCGTTGGCTTGTCGGGAATACGCAGCAGCGCTTCAGCCAGGCACATCAGCGCCACACCTTCATGAGAGGAAAGAGAGAACTCCTGCAGCAGGCTTTGCACCATGCCAGCGCGTCCGGTTGCCCCTTTCTGGTGCCGCAGCTTGTCGGCAAGCTGATAAGCCAGCTGATGGGTTTTCTCTGCCAGCGCCGCCGGTAAGCGTGCCTGCTCCAGCATCATCGGCACCGCATCGGTCTCCGGACGACGCCAGGCAGCAGTCACTGCGGAACGGGTCACTGACTGAGGTAAAATCTGTTCTGCAAAATCAAGGAACGGCTGGTGCGTCTCCTCTGGCTGGATATCGTCAGCTTCCGCTACCACGTGGGCAGAAAGAGAAACCTCCGGCACGGCATCGCCGCTTTCAAGCTGGCCCAGGTAGTTAAAAATCGCCTGTTTAATCAGCCAGTGTGGCGTGCGATCAATACGCTGCGCAGCCAGTTTGATGCGCTCACGTGTCGCGTCATCCAGTTTTACACCCATGGTGGTTGTAGCCATGACTCCAGAGCTCCTTGATAGTGGTTCGATACGGCGTTGGCTGCACTATCACTTAAGTTGCAACTTTGTGCAACCGTGTTAAATGTGAGCCAGTTAACACCCTTTTAATGTCGCCGATTGTTAAATTTGGCAATGCGGCACGGATATTGCTGCAAGATCCTCGCCAGGTTGGCAGGCCCGATGAAAAGCGGGTTTCAGACGGTTAATGCGGTGGTGCAACCGGATAACTGTGAGCGAGTGCAACCTATTAGCACATTTTCACAAACGGTTAGTGAAATCACTGTAACGCCTGTGTTAAATCCATTGTGCGCACAACGCCTTTCCGGCAGGATACCGCGCCACTGGGAAATAACTGACGCCCTGACGAAGAAAATCAGCCCGCTTTGCCCCGTTCCGGCAGGTGGACAGATGGCGATTTCTCTGGGATATCAAATAATAAGTGGAGAGACAGATGAGTATAAGTACACCAATGCTGGTGACCTTTTTGGTTTATATTCTCGGGATGATAGTGATCGGTTTTGTGGCCTGGCGCTCGACCAAAAACTTCGATGATTACATCCTCGGTGGCCGCAGTCTGGGTAGCGTGGTCACGGCACTCTCTGCCGGTGCATCCGATATGAGCGGCTGGTTGCTGATGGGTTTACCGGGTGCCATCTTCATCTCCGGTATCTCGGAAAGCTGGATTGCGATTGGCCTGACCATTGGTGCCTGGCTGAACTGGAAAATCGTAGCCGGTCGCCTGCGCGTTCAGACCGAACACCACAACAACGCCCTGACGCTGCCGGACTTCTTTACCAGCCGCTTTGAGGACCACAGTAAAATCCTGCGCGTGATCTCCGCTATCGTGATCCTGGTGTTCTTCACCATCTATTGCGCCTCGGGCGTGGTGGCCGGTGCGCGACTGTTTGAAAGCACCTTTGGTATGAGTTACGAAACGGCCCTGTGGGCGGGTGCAGCGGCGACCATCCTCTATACGCTGGTGGGCGGTTTCCTGGCGGTGAGCTGGACCGATACCGTTCAGGCGAGCCTGATGATTTTTGCGCTGATCCTGACGCCGGTGTTTGTGATTATCGCGGTGGGTGGCTGGTCTGATTCTCTTGCGGTGATTGAAGCGAAGAGCCTGGAGAACCTCAACATGCTCAAGGGTCTGAACTTCGTCGCGGTGATCTCGCTGCTGGGCTGGGGGCTGGGTTACTTCGGGCAGCCGCATATTCTGGCGCGCTTTATGGCGGCAGATTCGCATCGCTCAATCCGTTCCGCACGTCGCATCGGGATGACGTGGATGGTGCTCTGTCTGGCGGGTGCTGTGGGCGTGGGCTTCTTTGGTATCGCCTACTTCCAGAACAACCCGACGCTGGCCACCGGTGTCAATGATAACGCTGAGCGCGTCTTTATTGAGCTGGCGCGTATTCTGTTCAACCCGTGGATTGCCGGCATTCTACTGTCAGCCATTCTGGCGGCGGTGATGTCAACGCTGAGCTGTCAGCTGCTGGTCTGCTCCAGTGCGCTGACCGAAGATCTCTACAAAGGCCTTCTGCGTAAAAATGCCAGCCAGAAAGAACTGGTGTGGGTAGGGCGTCTGATGGTGCTGCTGGTGGCGCTGGTTGCGATCGCGCTGGCATCTAATCCGGAAAACCGTGTGCTGGGCCTGGTAAGCTACGCCTGGGCGGGCTTTGGTGCTGCATTTGGTCCGGTCGTCCTGTTCGGTGTCTGCTGGAAGCGCATGAACCGCAACGGTGCGCTGGCGGGCATGATTATTGGTGCGCTGACCGTGCTGGTGTGGAAACAGTATGGCTGGCTGGGCCTGTATGAAATCATCCCTGGCTTCATCTTTGCCAGCATCGCGATTGTTGTCTTCAGCCTGATGGGACGTGAACCGTCAGCAGAAGCACAGCAGCGCTTTGCCGCCGCTGAGGCCGAGTTCCAGACTAAATAAGCGAAGCGTCAGGTCTGAAGGCCCGTCCCGCAAGGGGCGGGCCTTTTTGTTACAAAGATAAATCACCCAGAGATGAAATTATCTCCGTCAGTAACTTGTTTTTTTCGCAGCGATAATGATAATCGGTATCGTTTACACTTTACCTGTTTTTACTGTTTATTGACGCTGCTTAACATTCAAGAGGTTGGCGATGTTTGTTCCTTTTCTCATCATGCTGCGCGAAGGGCTCGAAGCCGCGCTGATAGTCAGCCTGATAGCCAGCTATCTCAAACGCACCCAGCGCACCCAATGGTTTCCGGCGATGTGGGCGGGCGTGTTTATCGCCGCTGCGCTCTGTCTGGGTCTGGGTCTGTTCATCAATGCCACTACCGGTGAGTTCCCGCAAAAAGAGCAGGAGCTGTTTGAAGGCATTGTGGCACTGATTGCGGTGGTGATCCTCACCTCAATGGTGTTCTGGATGCGCAAAGTGGCCCGCAATATTAGGGTT
The DNA here is from genome assembly GCF_051136265.1 of Candidatus Pantoea rara. Taxonomy (NCBI): domain Bacteria; kingdom Pseudomonadati; phylum Pseudomonadota; class Gammaproteobacteria; order Enterobacterales; family Erwiniaceae; genus Pantoea; species Candidatus Pantoea rara. The sequence goes on from NZ_CP194942.1 coordinate 1,688,796, forward strand.
GAACTTGAGCAGGCGGTCGATCAGGCGCTGCAACGCTCCGGTCGTGGCGGCCTGGCCCTGGTGCTGATGGTGTTTCTGGCTGTGGCACGTGAAGGGCTGGAGTCGGTCTTTTTCCTGCTGGCGGCCTTTACTCAGGATGTCGGTTATGCGCCGCCGATTGGTGCGGTGCTGGGTCTGGCAACGGCGGTTGTGCTGGGCATGCTGCTCTACTGGGGCGGTATCCGCCTTAACATGGCTCATTTCTTCCGCTGGACCAGCGTGTTCATTCTGTTTGTCGCGGCGGGCCTGGCCGCAGGGGCGATTCGCGCCTTCCACGAAGCGGGCTTATGGAATCGCTTTCAGGATATGGCCTTTAATCTCAGCAATACCTTATCGACCCATTCGCTGTTTGGCACACTGCTGGAAGGCATTCTGGGCTATCAGGAGACCCCAAGCGTCAGTGAAGTGACGGTTTACTTCGCCTATCTGATCCCGGCGCTGATTCTGTTCTTTATGCCTGCGCGTCCGGCTGCATCGGCCACGGTTTAATCAGACATTTTTTGGGCGCGTTCGGCGCGTCTGCAACTTAACAGGGAATATCGAGATGACAATGCGTTTCCGCCGCAAGGCACTGCTGCTTCCTCTGCTGGCAATCTCTGCTTCCGCGGCTGCGGCGGTTCCTCAGGTTACCGTTAGCGTCAACGACAAGCAGTGTGAGCCGATGAGTTTAACGGTCAAGGCCGGCAAGACCCAGTTTCTGATTAAAAACAACAGCCAGAAGGCGCTGGAGTGGGAAATCCTGAAAGGGGTGCTGGTGGTTGAAGAGCGTGAAAACATCGCGCCAGGCTTCAGTCAGAAGCTGACCGCCAACCTGGAAGCCGGCGAATATGAGATGACCTGTGGCCTGCTGAGCAACCCAAAAGGCAAGCTGATTGTGCAGGCGGGCGAGGGCGCAGCGAAAAGCAGCACGTCGGTACGGATGCAGCTGGAAGGTCCAATCACCGAATATAAAGCTTATGTGACGGATCAGGTGAACCAGCTGGTCAGCAACACTCAGGCGTTCACGGATGCCGTTAAAGCGGGTGATGTGGAAAAAGCCAAAGCGCTGTTTGCCCCAACGCGTCAGTATTACGAGCGTATTGAGCCGATTGCTGAGCTGTTCTCCGACCTCGACGGCAGCATTGATGCCCGTGAAGATGACTACGAAAAGAAAGCGGCCGATCCTAAGTTCACCGGTTTCCACCGCCTTGAAAAAGCGCTGTTTGCTGATAACAGCACCAAAGGCATGGCGGACTACGCGGATAAGCTGAATAAAGACGTGAAAGATTTGCAGGTGCGCATCAGCGAACTGGCCTTCCCGCCAGCTAAAGTGGTTGGCGGCGCGGCTGGTCTGATTGAAGAAGTGGCCTCCAGCAAAATCTCCGGTGAAGAAGATCGCTACAGCCGTACCGACCTGTGGGACTTCCAGGCGAACATTGATGGCGCGCAGAAAATTGTTGAGCTGCTGCGCCCGATGGTGAGCAAAGCGAATCCGCAGTTGCTGGCCAAGGTTGATGCCAACTTCAAAAAAGTCGATGCAATCCTGAGCAAGTACCGCACCCAAACCGGTTTCGAATCTTACGAGAAACTGACCAGCGCCGACCGTAACGCGCTGAAAGGACCGATCACCGCGCTGGCGGAAGATCTTTCATTACTTCGTGGCACCCTGGGTCTGGATTAATCATGAGTCGTAAGGAAGATGACGCGCAGCCTGCGCGCCGTCGTTTACTGAAAGGCCTGGGTCTGCTGGGCGGCGCGGCAGCAATCGGCGGCGGTTGCCCGTTCCATGCCGCTGCGGCGGACAGCTTTTCGCCGGGTACGGTAACGCCGCAGGCACGTCAGCAGACACAGCCGTTCTACGGTCCGCATCAGGCGGGCATCACGACGCCCCAGCAGGCATCGATGATGCTGGTAGCGTTTGACCTGCTCAGCAGTGATAAAGCGGAGCTGAAGCGTCTGTTTCAGCTACTGACGCAGCGTATCGCCTTCCTCACCACGGGCGGTCCGGCACCCGCGGTGACTAATCCGCAACTGCCGCCGATGGATTCCGGCATTCTTGGGGCGACTATCGCGCCTGATAACCTGACAATTACCGTGTCGGTCGGCCATTCGCTGTTTGATGAACGCTTTGGTTTAGCGCCGCACAAGCCGAAAAAATTGCAGCCGATGACGCGCTTCCCTAATGATTCGCTCGATGCCAGTCAGTGTCATGGCGATCTGCTGTTGCAGATCTGTGCCAACACGCAGGATACGGTGATTCATGCGTTGCGCGACATCATCAAGCATACGCCTGACCTGCTGGGCGTACGCTGGCGGCGCGAAGGTTTTATCTCCGACCACGCGGCACGCAGTCAGGGGCAGGAGACACCAATCAATCTGCTGGGCTTCAAAGATGGCACCGCTAATCCGGATACGCACAATCCTGCGCTGATGAATCAGCTGCTGTGGGTGACCGCCGACCAGGGCGAACCGGACTGGGCGCGAAATGGTAGCTATCAGGCTGTGCGTCTCATCCGCTTTCATGTGGAGATGTGGGACCGCACCCCGCTGGGTGAGCAGCAGACTATCTTTGGACGTGAGAAGCTGAGCGGCGCGCCACTGGGGATGAAGCATGAGCGTGACGTTCCGGACTACGCACGCGACCCGGACGGCGATGTGATAGCACTGGATGCGCATATCCGTCTTGCGAATCCCCGCACGCCGGAGACTGCCAGCAGCCTGATGCTGCGACGCGGCTACAGTTACTCCGCGGGTATCTCTGCATCCGGCCAGCTGGAGATGGGATTACTGTTTGTCTGCTATCAGCACGATCTGGAACGCGGTTTCCTCACGGTGCAGCAGCGTCTGAACGGTGAAGCGCTGGAAGAATATATCCGGCCATTTGGTGGCGGGTACTTTTTCGCTTTACCTGGTATTCCTGACGCCAGCCATTATTTAGCGCAGTCACTGCTGGAAGCCTGATTAAATTTTAACCATTGTGGGCGAACCTGTTTCCGGCCGTCCACTTATTCAGTTTCAGCGCTAAGCCTGCTGAGTTTAAACTGAGATTTCACGGATTTCTGGTCCAGATTAAATAAGCTAATTCTCTGAAAAGTATGAACTTTACATTCTGGCATAAAAGAAAGAGATGCGCGGACTAAGCAATTCCTTTACCAGCAGGTAAAATTACTGTTGCAAAGCTCCAGTAAAATGGTGCAATTTATTCAACAGGCGTAATCGGATGTGTTGATGTATCACACTGGAGTTCGCGCATGGGTCGAGTCTTTAATGGAAAGTCACTGTCACTGAATAAATTGCGCCTGACCGCGAGGGCAATTCTGCCTCGTTATTTCTCCCTTCTTTCAACCCATTCTTTTGTCCTGTCGCATCCTGTTTTATCCGGTGTTCAGCCACGCCAGTGCGTTGTTGTATACCCACTATCCTGTCCTGTCATGGCTCTAAAGGAAGCCAACTGAAACCTCTAAAGCGTTCACGTAATCGCAACAGGCCACCGGCCTCGCGCAGGAAATGAAACCAACTGAAAGGTGCCACTATGGGAAGACAGAAAGCAGTGATCAAAGCGCGTCGTGAAGCCAGAAGAGTGCTTCGCAGTGACTCACGCAGTCATCGTCAGCGCGAAGAAGAGTCGGTCACTTCGCTGGTGCATATGAGTGGACTGGATGCCATTGGCATGGCGCGCGATACGCGCGACCGGCTGCCGATTGAAGCCCGTAATGAAGCTCAGGCGCACTATCTCAATGCCATAGGAACGAAACAGCTAATCTTCGCAACCGGTGAAGCCGGATGCGGTAAAACCTGGATCAGTGCCGCGAAAGCGGCTGAGGCCCTGATTAATAAGGATATCGACAGGATTATCGTTACGCGCCCGGTACTGCAGGCAGATGAGGATTTGGGCTTCCTGCCCGGTGATATTTCTGAGAAATTCGCCCCTTATTTCCGCCCGGTTTATGACATTCTGGTTAAACGTCTTGGCGCATCATTTATGCAATATTGTCTGCGTCCGGAAATTGCCAAAGTAGAGATTGCGCCCTTCGCCTATATGCGTGGCCGCACCTTTGAAAATGCAGTGGTAATTCTGGATGAGGCGCAGAACGTGACCGCTGCGCAGATGAAAATGTTCCTGACCCGACTGGGCGAAAACGTCACAGTCATTGTTAACGGCGATATTACCCAGTGCGACTTGCCCGCTGGGGTGCCTTCCGGTCTCGCGGACGCGCTGGCGCGTTTTGAAGAGGACGAGATGGTAGGCATTGTGCGCTTTGGCAAAGAGGATTGTGTGCGTTCTGCGCTGTGTCAGCGCACCCTGCACGCGTATAGCTAGCGTTTGATTGAGTAGAAGTGTAGCGCCCAAACCCGGCTCCGGCCGGGTTTTCTTTTGTCAGCTTTAACGATCATTCTCTGTTAGTCAGTTTTTTGGCAAATTGCATAGATGGACGTTCTATTAGCCTGAAGCTGGCATAGGCAAGCAGGCCTGAGAGCATAGCTGATAGCAGCATATTGATATAGGGTGAGCCTGGAATGAACGATGCAATAATTTGTTGCATTGGAAACGCCCATAAATATATTCCATAAGATATATCATGCTTGATTTTGATTTTGTTAATAAATGATAAGGAGGAAATATAAAGTAATAAAAAGGATGTGAATATATAAAACAAGGCGGTTTTTGTTAAATCATTATTTGCCAGGAAGAAAATCAGTAAAGCAACCACTGCCAGTACTAAGAACGATGTGGTTGTGATTTTCTCTTTGAATATAGCCAGAAGGCACCCGATTGAGAAAAACGGGTACAACAGATAGATGCTTGGGTCATCTGATTTCGAAATCAGCATTCCTTTAAACGGAGTAAAGGGTTCGATGAGTATGGCTAGCGAGATCATCGCGATAAATGCTTTTTTGTAAGGTCCGAAAACAAGGCTCACTAAATATATGATCAATAAATAAAAATAAGCCTTCACCTCTATGGGGATAGTCCAGAGAGAGCCATTAACGGCCGTTAGTGTATTGTGGGTGAAGACTCCAGGCAGCGTATACTGGACATTAAATTTCAAGGTCCTGACAATGTAATGTAAGGTCTCTTTGGATGTGAAATACTCTCCAGCAGAAACGCTACTTAACCATGGGCCAATAATCAAAGTAAAAGTAACAATAACTACCAGGTATGCCGGATAAACCCTAAAAACTCGCGAGGCTACATAATGCGCTATTCTCCCATTACTAAGCAGGCTATTGGTAACCAGTAATCCACTGATGAGGAAGAAAGCTTTGACGGCTACACCACCAAACGCAACATACCCCAGTAATGTAAAATTATAAAGAATATCATTGCTACCAATAGCAGGAGACAAGGCAAATGCATGCGAGTAAATAACAAAGAGTGCGCATGCAATCCTGATTAAGTCGAGATTGTTATTACCTTTATCCAAAAATTGACTTACTGGCAAATGCTTCATCAGGGGCGTTACTCCAGAATAAATTTATAATTAGTTAGTCTTTTAATACAACCTACCCATATGTACGAAATTAATACGTCTGGCAGAATGTGGCCTTGAAAAGAATGGATTCGCGTCTCTCACCCTGCGAACAGCGTCGCAGGCTTGGTTATACGACGGGCTGCGCACGCGGTCTTGCCCGCCGGGGATTTTTACTCCCTCTTTCTGATGCAAAAAAAAGCCTGAACTTTCGTTCAGGCTCTTCTTTGAAGATGGCGGTGAGAGAGGGGTTCGAACCCTCGATACGTTGCCGTATACACACTTTCCAGGCGTGCTCCTTCAGCCACTCGGACACCTCACCAGATTTACTTCACTGACCGCGCTGGGTCAACGGGGCGGTACTATAGGGAGTCGGCTGAAAACGGTCAAGCACTATTTTCCTCTTTTGTTCTATTCGCTTAAGCTCTGAACGAATCGATTTACTGCGGCATAAAACCGGGGATTTATGCCGCATAGCGTGCCCCGTCAAAGGCTAAATCAGCTCTTTACCCTGTTCGCGAAACTTTTGCGTAGCTTTTGCAGTTTCGGTGGGATGACCGCCATGCAGTAGCCGTTGCGCTGGCCCGCGCCTTCCCAGTAATCCTGATGATAGGCTTCAGCCGGATACCACTCTTTCAGCGGCTCGATAGTGGTCACTACCGGCACCTCATGATCGGCCTGAGCACGGGCAATAGCCGCGTGCGCTTCCGCTTGCTGCTCTGCATTAGCCGGGAAGATCGCCGAGCGATACTGGGTACCGATATCGTTACCCTGACGGTTAAGCTGGGTAGGATCGTGTGTCACAAAGCTGATATCCAGCAGATCGCCGTAGGTCACTTTCTCTGGATCAAAGCCAATGCGTATCGCTTCGGCATGTCCGGTTGCCCCGCTGCAGACCTGCTCATACGTTGGATTAGGACGGGCACCGCCGGTATAGCCGCTTTCAACCGACTCAACGCCGATCACATCCTTAAATACCGCTTCGGTACACCAGAAACAGCCACCAGCGATAACTGCGTATTCGATTGCCATAATAATTTACTCCTGTCAGGTCGAAAGAGGTGAATGGGGGCGCGGCAGACTGCTTTCAACTAGATCAGCATCTCCGGTTTAAAATCGCCGCTCTTATCGAGCATTTTGTCGCTCATCACGCTGAAGCGGCCTTCGCCCGTGTAGTGCAGGGTAGCGGGATATTCCGGCTGCTCGGCGACATGGGCTTTCACAATCTCAAAAATAAACAGGTTGTAGTTGGCGACCATCGAATCGTCATAGAGCTGACATTCAAAGCTGGCAAAACATTCGGCAATCATCGGTGCGCCCACGACCTGAGCGGGTTCCGGGGTCAGACCAAATGCTTCAAACTTATCAAGCTGGTCGCCGTGGCTATTGCCGATGGCGACAACCTCATCAATGAGGGAAGCGGCGGGGATATTCAGAACGCACTGACCGCTGTTGCGGATCAGCTCGTGGCTGTGATTCATTCCGGAAATCATGCAGCCGACCAGGGACGGCGAGAACTCCAGAACCGTGTGCCAGCCGAGCGTCATGATGTCGTGCTGATCCTGATACTGGGAACTGAGCAGCAGCACGGGTCCGGGTTCAAGGTACTTGCGGGCTTTGCTGACCGGAAAAGCATATTTGTGCATGCGTTGGCTCATGGCGTAACTCCTTTAACGGAAGGGTGCCATTAAGTGTAGAGCACACTGCGGGCGCAGCAGGAACACCCGTGGTCAGAAATGCGAGGTGGATGAGGGCGTTTGGGCAGATTCAACATTTTTAGCGGCCGTTACGCGAGCCTAAGGTTTCCTTAATATAGCCTCGCGATACTGCCAGTATTAACTGAGGATGATGCTATGAAAACTGCTCCTGTTACCCTGTCTGCCCCTGTTTCGCGTCCGATGAGTGAATATGCTGCATTGCTGATTGCCGCAGCCACCGTTGTTCTTTTCCTGTCAGCCTGGTTTGCTGCTTAAAATTTAACGACGGCGCGGCATCCGCTTCGGTCGCGACGATTCTCTAAGAAAAACTGAAACCGGTGTAGCTGGACGATGCGGCTGACGATGCTCAGCCCGAGTCCGATACCGCCGTAGCGACTGTCCATGCGGATAAATGCTTTACTCAGCTCGCCACTTTTACTCTCATCAATGCCAGGCCCCTCATCTTCCACCACCATCATCAGGTGGGGCACAGAGAGCAGCTGTACACTAATAGTGCTGTTCTCCGGGCTATAGCGATGGGCGTTTTCGACCAGGTTTCGCAGCAGCATCTTCAGCAGCGTGGCGTCACCGCGCACAAACTGCTCCTGCGGCAGATCAAGCACCAGTGTCTGCTGATGCGCCTCCAGCATGATACTTAGCTCTGCTTCCATCGGCAGGATCACATCTTCGATCAGCCCGACGTTCTGATAGGTGCCAGAGGTAAAAGACTGTCCGGCACGCGCCAGATTCAGCAGCTGCGACACGCTATGCGTCATCTGATCCAAACGCTGCACCAGCGGCTGAACTTTGACATCGCTGTTACGTTCGATTAATTCCAGATGCAGGCGTAATCCCGCCAGGGGCGTACGTAACTCGTGCGCCACGTCGGCGGTGAACAGCCGTTCGCGTTCCAGACTGCTGTTCAGGCGGGCGACCAGCTGGTTGATTGCCTGAGTGACCGCATCGATCTCATGGACCTCACTGTAGCAGGCGACGGGTTCGAGATTCTCTTCGCTGCGACTCTCCAGCTCACGCTGCAACTGATACAGCGGCCGGGTGATCCACTTCACCGCCTGATAGCAGAGCAGCAGCGTCAGGGTAATCATCACCAGACTCGGCACCGCCAGACTGGCCACCGCTTCATGCACTTCACGCTTAACGTGACTGTCCATGTTGCGCTTCTGCAGCTGCGCCTCTACCAGAAACTGAATCTGCTCTTTACTCTCATGCCACAGCCAGACCACGCTGATGACCTGGAATACCAGCAGGATCAGACCAATGGTCAGGATGAGGCGAAAGCGCATACTGCGGTGATCGAAACGTCTTATCATGTTCCCTCGCGAACGCCATCCTGCGTCACCAGTGCATAACCAAAACCGCGCACGGTGCGGATGGCGCTTTTACCAATTTTGTCGCGCAGATTATGGATGTGCACTTCCAGAGTATTAGTAGAAGGCTCGGTCTCCCAGTTATAAATATCCTGATAGAGAATTTCACGGTGTACCGGATTCCCGGCCTTGAGCATCAGCCGTGACAGAATCGCAAACTCTTTAGGCGTCAGATCCAGAAGGAGATCGTTGAGCATGATCTGACGATGCGTCATATCCAGCGCCAGCGCACCCACTCTGACATGACTGTCGCCCTGATTAACGTGACGGCGAATCAGTGCGCGGATACGCGCCAGCAACTCATCCAGCGAAAACGGTTTGATCAGATAGTCGTCCGCACCAGCGTCGAGACCGGCAATGCGCTCGCTGATGGTGTCGCGCGCGGTCAGGATCAGCACCGGCGTCATCTTCTTCTGGCGACGCAGTCGTATCAGAAAATGCAGGCCATCTTCGTCCGGCAAACCAAGGTCCAGCACCACCAGACTATAGAGGCCGCTGGCGAAGTGCGCTTCAGCATCCCGCACCCGCGTCACGCCGTCGCAGACATAGCCTTCACCTTCCAGCGCCAGCATCAGCCCCTGCAGCAGCAGGGCATCATCTTCCACTATCAATATTTTCATTAAGGTTGGCTCCGACACGCCGTCAAAATATCATCCGCAGGCACATATTCATGGGTCGCGGTGCCGGTTAATCCCAGCATGGTTGAGAACAGATTATCCTGTGAAAATTCGTCTGTCGCCGCCAGTTTATTCAGGCAGCCGCGATTAACCGCATAACGTTTCTGATAATCATCGGAAAGCCAGATCAGCAGCGGCACATGTTTCTGGGTATCCGGCGCGATGGCATAGGGCAGGCCATGCAGGTAAGCGCCATTTTCACCCAGCGATTCACCGTGGTCAGAAAGATAAACCAGGCTGGTGGTGAAGCGATCCTGATGCGCACGCAGAACATTTATCGCTTTATCGACGATGTGATCGACATTGACCAGCGTGTTGTCATAGGTGTTGATCAACTGCTGTTGCGAGCAGTCCTGAATCTGATTGGTATCACAGGTCGGTTCAAACTGACGGAACTGCGGCGGATAGCGATGGCTGTAAGTCGGGCCATGACTGCCAATGGTGTGCAGCACAATCACCGCGTTGCCTTTTAGCTGGCTGATGTATTCATCCAGTCCGTGAAACAGCACGTCGTCATAACATTCACCTTCAATACACATGCCGGGCAGGTTCAGGCTGGTCATATCCTGATGCGGAACGCGATCGCAGGCACCTTTACAGCCGCCGTCGTTCTCATTCCACAACACGCTGATCCCCGCGCGCTGAATCACATCCAGCAATCCTTCCTGGTGCGCGGCCAGTACATCATCGTAATGCGCGCGCGGCATGTAAGAGAACATGCAGGGCACGGAAACCGCTGTCGCCGTGCCGCACGAGGTGGTATGCGGGAAATAGATCACATCATCTTTCGCCAGTAAGGGATTGGTCAGACGACCGTAACCGCCGAGCGAGAAGTTTTGTGCGCGTGAGGTTTCACCCAGCACCAGAATGGTCAGATTCGGCTTGCCACTGCTGCGGCTGGGCTGCAGGTGCGCATCTTCACCGATACGAATCAGCGGCGCGTTCTGCAACTGCTCATGCTTATACCAGGAGAGTGTCGCCGCAATGCTGTTAGACGGGCTGAGCGCTTTAACCAGTTCGCGATTGTTGCGGAACAGTGAGGCGTAATCTTTGTAGAAGAGCAGGGCGACCAGCACGATCAGTGCGGCTGACAGCAGCACGCTGAGCAGTCGCGCCAGTACCCCGCGCCACTGCTGCTTTTTGATTCGCGGCCAGAACACCAGCAGCGCCATCAGAACGCCCGAGGTGAGCAGGGTGAGCAGCAGCTTCGGCGTAATCAGCGCAAAGGATTCCGACGCGGTGGTATCCATCATATTGGTGATCATCGAGCGATCGACCACGATATTATAAGTCTGAATAAAATACTGAGCCGACGCCGAGAGCAGTATAAACAGTGCGGCCAGCAGTCGGTCCAGCCAGATAAAAGAGGCCAGCGTAATCACGATGTTAATCACGCTAAAGGCGACCAGCGGCATTGATAAAAACACCAGCGTGGTATGCAGGTTGTTGAGCGGCATCACCGCCAGTACCTGACGGTAATAGACAATATTAAGGAAAACCGCGATATAAACGGCAGCCAGAATCAGCAAGCTAAGGCGGCTAATCAGCGGCCTCTTGAGAGTAAATGCCATAGGAACAGGAACCAGCGTAATAAAAGTGTCATGAGATTGCGCTTTCAATATTAGGAATACCTTAAGATGCTTAAGGTTCGGGACAGGTCTTCTCTATAGAGAGCAATACGGCGATGACTCCAGCCAGCCGTGGATCGGGTCCGGCCTGTTCATGACAGACCATGTCAATCAGAACGGGACGTTTATGCTGACTTAACCGCAGCGGCTGGCATGAAAACTGCATCTTTCTGGCATTACCCCTGTTAATGACTACACTGAATGTGAAGATGTTCTCAGTTAGGCAGTATTGTCAGCAATGCGCTTGCAAGTTTGAGGAGTGTGACCTATCCAATCACCACGTTTTATCCCTCAATCACCGCTTTATCAGAATTTCCCGCTTGCTGACCTGACTGCGTCAGGACATTCTTGTTTTAACTCAATGTTTTATTAAATTTCGATTTTCAGGAGACGTAACGTGACTCAAGCGGCAGACACCCATGCCAGGTACCCGACATTAACGAGCGGGCAGTACGCCTTCTTTTTTGATGTCGACGGCACGCTGGCAGCGATTCAGTCCCGTCCCGAAGCGGTATTCATTCCTGAGCAGGTCATCGCACAACTCCAGCAGCTCTCTGCACTCTCTGGAGGCGCACTTGCGCTGGTTTCCGGCAGACCTATTGAACAACTTGATGCGCTGGCCGCGCCGTGGCATGGCCCGGCTGCGGGCGTGCATGGTGCTGAGCGCCGTGATGCAGAGGGTAATCTGCAACGTATCAGCCTGCCGACTGAAGTCGAGCAACCGCTCAGAGCGGAGCTGCAGGAGGCAATGGCTTCCTGGCCTGGCACCCAGCTGGAGATCAAAGGCATGGCCTTTGCCCTTCACTACCGTCAGGCGATGCAGCATGAGCAGGATGTGATGCGTCTGGCTGAGCAGTCAGTGAAGCGCTTCCCCGGACTGGCGCTTCAGCCCGGAAAATGTGTGGTTGAGATCAAACCCGCAGGCATTGATAAAGGCGCCGCCATTGGCGACTTTATGCAGCAGTCCCCTTTTGCCGGACGAACGCCGGTCTTTATCGGCGACGATCTCACTGATGAGAAGGGCTTTCTGGCCGTCAATGAACGCCAGGGCGTCTCGATCAAAGTCGGCGAAGGTTCCAGTCAGGCCGATTATCGGCTTAGTGATGTCGATGCGGTTTATGGCTGGCTGGAAAGAACATTATTACTATTAGAGCAAGACAACGTCGGTAAGGAGTTTAGGTTATGAGTCGTTTAGTGGTTGTATCTAACCGTGTCGCCATGCCAGATGGGTCTAAAACCAGCGCTGGCGGCCTGGCCGTCGGTATCCTCGATGCACTGAAAAGCACCGGTGGAATGTGGTTTGGCTGGAACGGTGAAATCAGCGAGTTCACAGGCGAAGACGTTGAAGACGTCAAGGTTCAGGAGCATGAGGGTATCGAGTATGCCTCGTTCCCGCTGAGCCAGAACGATTACGATCTTTATTATTGCCAGTTCTCTAACACGGTTATCTGGCCTGCCTTCCATTATCGCCTCGACCTGGTGCAGTTCCAGCGTGAAGCGTGGGAAGGGTATTGTGACGTCAATGATGCAGTAGCACAGCGTTTAAAACCGCTGATTAAGCCTGATGACATTGTCTGGATCCACGATTATCACTTTTTACCGTTTGCCGCCGCATTGCGTCGGGCGGGCATTAATAACCGCATCGGTTTCTTCCTGCATATTCCATTCCCGACGCCTGAAATCTTTAACGCACTGCCTCCGCACAAAGAGTTGCTGGAAATGCTGTGTGAATATGACCTGCTGGGCTTCCAGACCGAATCCGACCGGGTGGCGTTCCTCGACAGCGTCAGCCAGCTCACACAGTTACAGAATAAGGGCGACAAAAAACATCGCGCCTTTGGCAACACCTTTATGACTGAGGTGTATCCGATCGGGATTGAGCCAGACAGTATTAAAGAGATGGCAGAAGGACCGCTGCCGCCGAAAATGGCGGCTATGAAGAAAGAGCTGGGTGATGCACGCAATATTATTGCCTGCGAACGTCTCGACTATTCCAAAGGTCTGCCAGAGCGTTTCCTTGCCTATGAGGCGCTGCTGGAAAACTTCCCGGAGCATCGCGGCAAGATCCGTTATTCGCAGATCGCGCCAACCTCGCGTGGCGATGTGCAGGCGTACCAGGATATCCGTCATCAGCTGGAGACCGAAGCAGGGCGCATCAACGGTAAGTACGGTACGCTGGGCTGGACCCCGCTCTACTACCTTAATCAGCATTTCGACCGTCGCCTGTTGATGAAGATTTTTCGACTGACCGATGTCGGTCTGGTGACGCCGCTGCGTGACGGCATGAACCTGGTGGCGAAAGAGTATGTTGCTGCGCAGGACCCGGATGATCCAGGCGTACTGGTGCTGTCGCGCTTTGCCGGCGCCGCCAATGAGCTGACGTCAGCATTGATAGTCAATCCTTATGACCGTGATGAAGTGGCCGCTGCACTGGATAAGGCCATTACCATGCCGCGTACCGAAAGGATTTCACGCTACAACGACATGATGGCGGTATTGCGTAAGAATGATATTACTGCATGGCGTGAAAGCTTCCTGAAAGACCTTGAACGCATCGACCCACGCAGCGTTGACCACAACACGGCCAACAAGGTTGCGACCTTCCCAAAACTCGCCTGAAATAAGTCCTGATTAAGGTGTTGAAAGCAGTGATACCCAAACGGTGGTATCACTGCTTTTTTTTTGGCGCCGATCACAGAAAGCACATGACGTATCTGTTAAAGACTTACCATGCGATAGCACGCTGACCCGTTTAAAGACTTCCTGGAGTGGCCTGATTAATGCAGGTGAACCCGTAAACTGCGCCAGATCAGGCTCTGAGACTTTCTTTACCTTCTTAACTCAAGTTCTTCACCAGACTGCCGATAGTAATAGTGCCAACGCATAACCTCTTGTTAATTCATTCGACTTTCTTATGTAACCCCTTGTCAGAGTGGATGTTGGATCCTGAACACACTGCTGTTGCTGTTAATACCAGGTTGCCATAAATCTCTCCTGATACCGTAGAAGTCTTAACGTTTTCATTACTTACCTCCTGCGATACTCCCCTTAAGTAACTAATTTAGAAGCAATTACCTGTCTGCCTTGTCAGCATAATCTTCTGATAACTCTTGTTTGTCTGGTTCTAAATAGGGTGTTAAAACGAATAACACCCGATATTCATTTCGGACTGCTCAAAGCGTCGAATAGCGATGGTTTTACCCCCTATTAAACCTTTCTCAGGACCAATTGGACTTAAAAACGGGAATTTTTGTACAAAAAACGATCAGTAAGTAAGGAACCGTAAAGCTTTGTTGAAGAAATTTGCGTTAAAAGTGTGATCTACGTCACACTTTATCTAAAATTACGCTTCCCTGTCGTTGTATGTGGAAATCAGACGATATAGATTTGCGTTGTTTTCGGAATAGTCCTAAAAAACGTAAGAAGATGTCACGGAAGATGTCCAGAACTCGAAAATAGAATGGCATGGATTTTCGACCTTCAGTGGGTCTGAAACCCACAAAAAAACAGAAGGCGAAAAACGGTGACATTAAGGTTATGTGAGGTTTTTTTTGCCATCTTTTGATTTAACAAACAGCAGCTCGAACTGCAGATAATAATCTGCGATACAGTTACGTCGCATCTCTCAGGATGGAAAAAATAATGAATACCTCTGAAGTACTAAAACATATTTACGACCTCAACTTGTCTTATTTACTTCTGGCGCAGCGTTTAATTAACCAGGATAAGGCGTCTGCAATGTTTCGTCTCGGAATTGACGAAAAAATGGCAAACACATTATCTGAATTAACTTTGCCTGAGATGGTGAAAATGGCGGAAACCAATCAACTGGTTTGTCAGTTTCGTTTTACCGAAAGCAGCACCATTAATCGTTTGACGCAGGAATCACGCGTGGATGATTTACAACAAATCCACACCGGAATTTTATTATCCAGCCGTTTACTGCGTAATGCGTCTAAAGATGAAGCGCCAGCTAAAAAGAGAGCAATGTCATGAGTGAGAAAAGTATTGTTCAGGAAGCCCGTGATATTCATCTCGCGATGGAACTCATCACTTTAGGTGCGCGCTTACAGATGTTAGAGAGTGAAACTCAACTGAGCCGTGGTCGTCTGATCAAGCTCTATAAAGAATTGCGTGGCAGTCCGCCACCGAAAGGCATGCTGCCTTTCTCCACGGACTGGTTTATGACGTGGGAGCAGAACATTCATGCTTCTATGTTCTGTAACGCCTGGAAGTTTTTACTGAAAACTGGCCTGTGCAGCGGCGTCGATGCCGTGATCAAAGCTTACCGCCTGTATCTTGAACAGTGTCCTCAATCGGACGAGGGCCCACTGTTGGCGCTGACTCGTGCCTGGACCCTGGTCCGATTCGTTGATAGCGGTATGCTGGAACTGGCAGATTGTAAGAGCTGCAACGGTAGCTTTATTAACCATGCACATCAGCCGGTTGGCAGCTTTACCTGCAGCCTGTGCCAGCCGCCATCACGTGCCGTAAAAAGACGTAAACTTTCTGCAGAACCTGCCGATATGTTTCCACAACTGCTGGATGAACAGGTTAAACACGCCGTTTAAATTTGTTCGCATTGTGGAAGTCATCCAGCAGCGGTTAATACCGCTGCTTTTTTTTTGCTTGCGGTTCAGGAATAACACCTGCGGCTCACTGGCTTAACTTCCACCAACACGTTACGGACGTAAGGATATTTTTGTGCTGATAATTATAGGTTACCTGATTGTTTTAGGCTCCGTGTTGGGCGGATATGCGCTGGTAGGTGGCCATCTGGGCGCGCTTTATCAGCCCGCTGAGTTATTAATGATCGGCGGCGCTGGCGCAGGTGCTTTTTTAGTCGGCAACAATGGTAAGTCGATTAAAAAAACACTGAAAGCGTTGCCTAAGTTATTTCGCGGATCCAAGTATAATAAAGCCGTTTACATGGATTTAATGGCGCTGCTTTATCGCCTGATGGCGAAGTCGCGTCAGCAAGGGATGTTATCGCTGGAACGCGATATTGAAGATCCGAGCCAGAGTGAAATTTTTGCTAATTATCCCCGCATTCTTGCCGATAAACAGTTAGTAGATTTTATTACTGACTATTTACGCCTGATGGTGAGTGGCAACATGAACGCCTTTGAAATCGAAGCGTTGATGGATGAAGAGATTGAGACCTACGAACACGAGTGTGACGTACCAGCGCAAAGTATTGCTGCAGTGGGTGATGGTCTTCCTGCATTCGGTATCGTCGCTGCGGTAATGGGCGTGGTCCATGCGCTGGCTTCTGCTGACCGTCCGGCTGCTGAGCTGGGTGCGCTGGTGGCACATGCGATGGTGGGAACCTTCCTGGGTATTTTACTGGCGTATGGGTTTGTCTCTCCACTGTCATCAGTACTGCGTCAGAAGTGTGCGGAAACGACCAAGATGATGCAGTGCATTAAGGTGACATTGCTGTCGAGCCTGAATGGTTACGCGCCGCAGATTGCGGTGGAGTTTGGTCGTAAGACGCTTTACTCCGCTGAGCGCCCATCGTTCAGTGAACTGGAAGAGCATGTGCGTAACGCTAAGAACCCGGCTAAACAGACTTCAGACGAGGCTTCATGAAACACGGCAATCGCCCAATTGTGCTGATCAAAAAGCGCAAACATAAAGGCCATGAAGGCAGCCACGGATCGTGGAAAATTGCCTACGCCGACTTTATGACGGCGATGATGGCCTTTTTTATGGTGATGTGGCTGCTGTCGATCGCCAACCCACAGGAGCTGGTGCAGATAGCAGACTACTTTAAAACACCGCTGAAGGTTGCACTTACCGGCGGGGCGCGCAGCAGCGATAGCGAAAGCCCGATCCCCGGCGGCGGTGATGATCCAACGAAAAAGATTGGCGAAGTGAACAAAGTCGTCGATATGGATGCACAGAAACGCAAGCTGGAAGAGATTCGCCTTAACCGTTTGCGTGAAAAGCTCGACCAGATGATTGAAGCGGATCCGCGTCTGAAAGCGCTGCGCCCGCATCTGATCATCAACATGGTGGAAGAGGGGCTGCGTATTCAGATTATCGACAGCCAGAATCGCCCGATGTTTAAGACCGGTCGGGCCGAGGTGGAGCCTTATATGCGCGATATTCTGCGTGCCATAGCGCCCATCCTCAACGACATCCCGAACCGCATCAGCCTGGCCGGCCATACCGATGATTTTCAGTATGCCAACGGTGACAAAGGCTACAGCAACTGGGAACTGTCGACCGACCGCGCTAACGCCTCACGCCGTGAACTGGTGACGGGCGGCTTAGACAGCGGAAAAATTTTACGGGTGTTAGGCATGGCCGACACCATGAGCCTGAAAAATCGTGGCGGTAATGACGCAGTTAACCGCCGCATCAGCCTGCTGGTGTTGAACCATGACACTGAAGCGGCAATAGAAAAAGAGAACGCAGAAAGTGATGCCGTCCAGATCAGCGATCCGGCGGCCATCCAACAGATTACCGCACCTGCAACACCAGGCAGCGCGGTGAATACAGCAGCCCCCTCACAGCCGAGGTGATTCCCGTGAGTATGGACATCAGCGATTTTTACCAGACGTTTTTTGATGAAGCCGATGAGCTATTAGCGGATATGGAACAACACCTGTTGGGCTTAGACCCGCAGGAGCCAGATTCGGAACAGCTTAACGCCATCTTCCGTGCCGCTCACTCCATTAAGGGTGGGGCCGGAACCTTTGGTTTTACGGTATTACAGGAAACGACTCATATCCTGGAAAACATTCTGGATGGTGCTCGTCGCGGCGAGATGCAGCTCAGCACCGACATCATCAACCTGTTTTTGGAAACCAAAGATATTATGCAGGAACAGCTCGATGCTTATAAAACCGCGCAGGAGCCTAACGCGGAAAGCTTCAAATATATCTGTGAAGCGCTGCGCCAGCTGGCGTTAGAGGCCAAAGGTCTGCCGGTTGACGCACCGGCCAGTGTGACGACTGCCAGCGCAGAGCCTGTCAGTAACAGCGGCCTTCGTGTCCAGTTGATCGATCTCAAAGAGAAAGAAGTCGATCTGATGCTGGAAGAGATGAGTAATCTCGGCACGCTGACCAATGTGCAGAAAGGCAGCAACATGCTGGATGTCTGCATTGATGGCGTCGGTAAAGATGACATCGTGGCGGTGCTTTGCTTCGTGATCGACGAAGCGCAGATTCGTTTCCCGGCTGCTGACGAAGCGGTTGCAGATCCGGTAGCTGTCGCTGCCGTTGCTGCACCCGTGGTGGAAGAAGTTCACACTGCGACCGTCACCGAACTGCCAGTGGCAGCGGCGAAGCGTGAAACTAAGCGCGCCGCGGCACCAGCCAAATCGAGTGAATCCACCAGCATCCGTGTGGCCGTGGAGAAGGTCGATCAGTTGATCAACCTGGTGGGCGAACTGGTCATTACCCAGTCAATGCTCGCGCAGCGTTCCGGTGAACTGGATCCGGTGGCGCATGGCGACCTGCTGAACAGCATGGGTCAGCTGGAGCGTAACGCCCGCGATCTGCAGGAATCGGTGATGTCGATTCGTATGATGCCAATGGAGTATGTCTTCAGCCGCTTCCCGCGTCTGGTGCGTGACCTGGCAAGCAAACTCGGCAAAGAGGTCGAACTGACTCTGCTGGGCAGCTCAACCGAACTCGATAAGAGCCTGATTGAACGCATCATCGATCCATTAACGCACCTGGTGCGTAACAGTCTTGACCACGGTATCGAAACCCCGGAGAAACGTCTGGTGGCCGGTAAAGTGGCTACCGGTAACCTGACGCTTTCTGCGGAACATCAGGGCGGCAACATTTGTATTGAAGTCTCTGATGATGGTGCCGGTCTGAACCGTGAACGTATTCTGGCGAAGGCGCTCTCTTCGGGCCTGCCGGTGCACGAGAACATGAGCGATGAAGAGGTCGGCATGCTGATCTTCGCGCCGGGCTTCTCGACAGCAGAGCAGGTGACGGATGTTTCAGGACGCGGCGTCGGTATGGACGTGGTGAAACGAAATATTCAGGAGATGGGCGGTCACGTCGAAATCGCCTCGAAGCAGGGCAAAGGCACCACCATCCGTATCCTGCTGCCGCTGACGCTGGCCATTCTTGATGGCATGTCTGTTCGCGTCGCCGATGAAGTCTTTATTCTGCCGCTGAATGCGGTGATGGAGTCACTGCAACCGCGCGCCGAAGATCTGAAACCAATGGCCGGTGGCGAGTGCGTGCTGGAAGTACGTGGCGAATATCTGCCACTGGTCGAGTTGTGGAACGTCTTTGATGTGCAGGATGCCAAAACCGAAGCCACCCAGGGCATCGTAGTGATCCTGCAAAGCGCGGGCAAACGCTACGCGCTGCTGGTCGATCAGCTGATTGGTCAACATCAGGTGGTGGTGAAGAATCTGGAAAGTAACTATCGCAAAGTGCCGGGCATCTCAGCTGCCACCATTCTTGGCGATGGTAGCGTAGCGCTGATTGTTGATGTTTCAGCACTGCAATCACTTAACCGTGAAAAACGTGTGGCTGGCGCTGCCGCCTGATTGATAACGAAAGGGTAAATAACATGAATGGAATGGCAACCGTGACAAAAATCGCTGGCGAAACCGTGGGTCAGGAGTTTCTGGTCTTCACGCTGGGCGACGAAGAATACGGCATCGATATCCTCAAAGTTCAGGAAATTCGCGGTTACGATCAGGTAACACGTATTGCGAATACGCCTGAATTCATCCGCGGTGTCACTAACCTGCGCGGTGTTATCGTGCCGATTATCGATCTGCGTGTGAAGTTTGCGCAGCCCGATGTTGAGTACAACGAAAACACCGTGGTTATTGTGCTGAATCTGGAAAACCGTGTGGTCGGTATTGTGGTTGACGGCGTCTCTGACGTGCTGTCACTGACCCAGGATCAGATTCGTCCTTCACCAGAGTTCGCTGTGACCATGTCTACCGAGTACATGACGGGTCTGGGTGCACTCGGTGACCGCATGCTGATTCTGGTCGACATCGAGAAGCTGCTGAGCAGCGACGAGATGGCGCTGGTTGATAACCTGCGTAGCGCGTAATCGAATCTTCACGGGCCAGTTATGGCTGGCCCGTGATAATTTCCTCACGTGATAATCCCTTTAAATTCATAGAATAAAGTCTCGTCTTCCCTAATTTCCTGCGATCACCTGCCGATAATCCCTGAGTCACTTTTTAATTACCTACTTTGTTCAGGGTTACTCATGTTAACGAAAATCCGTGTTGTCACCAGCCTGTTACTGGTGTTGCTGGTGTTCGGGCTGTTACAGGCCTTCTCCGGTTCTGTCTTTTACTCCGCATTAAGTCACGATAAGCAAAACTTCGCCGTATCCCAGCTGGCCATGCAAAATACGCAGGGGCTTAATGATGCCTACATGAGTCTTAACCAGAGCCGTGTATTGCTGACCCGCATTCAGCTGCGGTTTGCCACCAGTAAACTGGAAGGCAAACCGGCAGATGTTGCCACGCTGTTTGAAGAGAGTCAGCGTTTCCAGCAGGCGGCCGCGGGCTTCTACAAGGCGTTCAGAGAGACGCCAGAAACCCCAGGAATGGATGAGCAACTCGGCAGCCAGCTTGACCAGCGCTTCAGAGACTATGCGGGCGCGCTGAGCAGCCTGCAGAGCGCGCTGCAGGTAAATGACATGGTCGCGGCCGCTAAAGCCCCGGTCGCACCGAGCCAGAGTGCATTTCTGACGCTCTACCGTGAGTGGCGCGCCGACCAGAGTCGTCTGACCAGCCTGGGCGTGGCAGAAAACAGCAGTGCCTATACCCGTATGATGTGGATCCTCTCCATCATTATGGCCGCGGTGGTGGCGGTGATCGTGCTCTGCTGGTTTGGCCTGCGCAAAATCGTCATAACGCCGCTGAACAGCAGCATTAACCACATCCAGCATATCGCCCAGGGCGATTTAACCCAGCCGATCGTGGTGGAAGGGCGCAACGAGATGACCCAGCTCGCAGCCAGCCTGCATGATATGCAGCAGTCGCTGGTGCGCACCGTGACCAATGTGCGTGAAGGATCGGATGCGATCTTCACCGGCGCCAGTGAGATCGCTAGCGGGAACAATGACCTGTCTGCCCGCACGGAACAGCAGGCTGCCTCACTGGAGCAGACGGCGGCCAGCATGGAGCAGCTCACCGCGACCGTGAAGCAGAACGCTGAAAACGCCCGCCAGGCGTCACAGCTGGCACACAGCGCCTCCGAAACCGCAGAAAAAGGCGGCAACGTAGTGGCGGGTGTGGTGAAAACCATGAGCGAAATCGCTGGCAGCTCGAAGAAGATTGCGGATATCACCAGTGTGATTGATGGCATTGCGTTCCAGACCAATATCCTGGCGCTGAATGCAGCGGTTGAGGCAGCGCGTGCCGGGGAACAGGGGCGTGGTTTTGCGGTGGTAGCCGGTGAAGTGCGGAGTCTGGCGCAGCGTAGCGCCCAGGCAGCTAAAGAGATCAAAGGGCTGATTGATGACTCTGTGAACCGGGTCAATGTGGGTTCACAGCTGGTCGGCACCGCCGGGGAAACCATGAGCGATATCGTCAGTGCGGTTACGCGCGTCACCGACATCATGGGCGAAATCGCCTCGGCGTCGGACGAGCAGAGTCGGGGTATCGATCAGGTCGGTCAGGCCGTCACCGAAATGGATCGCGTGACCCAGCAGAACGCCTCGCTGGTAGAGGAGTCCGCAGCGGCGGCGGCCTCGCTGGAAGATCAGGCCAGCCGGTTAAGCCAGGCCGTGTCGGTCTTCAGAATCAAACGCGAAGCCAGGCAGACGCTGACAAAGCATCTGCCGATTGCCGCGCCCGCCACGGCGACGCTGGCCACTCGCAAAGCCCTGACGGCACCGGTCAGTGATACGCACTGGGAAACTTTCTGATGTAAAGCTGCGCATCCTGCGGGATGCGCAGCATCCACCCCGTTATTCCTCTGCTTAAAGCCAAACTCAGCAGCTCATGCTGATAAAAATAATTACAAAAGCCACTTCTCTTCTGAAAGCGTCGAAAAGCGTTAACTAATCCCGTCAGTACGCCGATATAGCCGCTGCACCTAAATTAACCTGCAGGGGAACATGATGTTAAAAAGAATAAAAGTGGTGACCAGTTTAATCGCAGTCCTGATTATCTTTGGCGCGCTCCAGTTAGTCGCTGGCAGCCTTTTCTGGTCGGCCCTCAATAAAGATAAAGAGTCCTTTGCGCTGTCGCAGGTCTCTAATCGCAACGTCACCGAGATGACGGATGCCTATATTTCCTTAAACAACAGCCGTACCACACTGAACCGCGGCATGCTGCGCTTACAGACCAGCATGGCATCACAGATGAATGGCGGTCAGCTTGAGGATCTGATCAATAAAGCCAGTAAGCAGCTGGTGGAAGCGGATCGCCACTTCAAAATCTATTACCATCTGCCGACAACACCCGGTCTCGATGAGACGCTGGGCGACAAGCTGGAAGCCGATTACGCCAATTACGAAAATGGCCTGAAAGCGATGGTGAAAAGCCTGCAGGCACGTGACCTGGAAGGGATGTTTAAACAGAACATCGAACAGAAACAGGTGGCGATGCAGGAGAGTTACAACAAATGGCGTGAGCTCCAGACCGCGCTGTCCGATAAGGGCATGGCGCAGAACCAGAAAGCCTTTACCCAGATGATGTGGCTGCTGGTCATTATTGGCGTCGCCGTGCTCGCGGTGATTATCTCCTGCTGGTTTGGCCTGCGTCAGGTGCTGATTCAGCCGTTGCAACAGCTGCTGACACAGATTCGTGCTATCGCCTCTGGCGATTTAACCCAGCCGATTGTAGTGGAAGGGCGCAATGAGATGAGCCAGCTGGCGGCAGGTATCCATGAGATGCAGCAGTCGCTGGTCATGACGGTGGGTAATGTCCGTGATGGCTCTGATGCCATCTTCACCGGTGCCAGCGAAATCGCCGCCGGTAACAACGACCTTTCATCCCGCACCGAAGAGCAGGCTGCCTCACTGGAGCAGACTGCAGCCAGCATGGA
The DNA here is from genome assembly GCF_051136265.1 of Candidatus Pantoea rara. Taxonomy (NCBI): domain Bacteria; kingdom Pseudomonadati; phylum Pseudomonadota; class Gammaproteobacteria; order Enterobacterales; family Erwiniaceae; genus Pantoea; species Candidatus Pantoea rara. Next base: position 1,711,677 of record NZ_CP194942.1, read on the forward strand.
GCAGCTCACGGCGACCGTGAAGCAGAATGCGGATAACGCCCGTCAGGCGTCGCAACTGGCCCTGACCGCCTCCGAAACCGCACAACAGGGCGGTAAAGTGGTGGACGGCGTGGTCACCACCATGAAAGAGATCGCCGGAAGCTCGAAGAAAATCGCAGACATCATCAGCGTGATTGACGGCATCGCCTTCCAGACCAACATCCTGGCGCTGAACGCAGCCGTTGAAGCGGCGCGTGCCGGTGAGCAGGGTCGCGGTTTTGCGGTGGTGGCGGGCGAAGTGCGCAGTCTGGCACAGCGCAGCGCCCAGGCCGCGAAAGAGATCAAAGGCCTGATTGAAGACTCCGTTTCACGCGTCAACAGCGGTTCACTGCAGGTTGAAAGCGCCGGCAGCACCATGAATGAGATCGTGGGCGCCGTGACCCGCGTGACCGACATCATGGGTGAAATCGCCTCAGCGTCCGATGAGCAAAGCCGGGGTATTGAGCAGGTCGGACTGGCTGTTACTGAAATGGATCGCGTGACCCAGCAGAACGCCTCGCTGGTGGAGGAGTCTGCCGCCGCTGCCGCTGCACTGGAGCAGCAGGCCAGCGTACTGACCCAGGCCGTCTCCGTTTTCAAAATTTCCCGCGCCTGATTTCCCGCCTTTCACGATGGCGGCGGCGTAAAGCCGCCGCCGTACATAAAGTTCCCCCTGACTCCGCCGATAAATAAACACGAATCGCCAACCAACGAGGTGTTTATGTTTAGTCGTGTACGAGTCGTTTCCGGCCTGCTGTGTGTGCTGGCGCTGTTTGCGCTGCTGCAGCTTTTTTCGGGCGGAATGTTTTTCAAAACTGTCAGTTCAGATAAAGAAAATTTTGCCTATAACCAGCGCCTGAATACCTTGCAACAGGCGATGGGCACCTCATGGGTTTCGCTGGTTCAGGCACGTAATACGCTTAACCGCGCTGGTATCCGTTTTCTTCAGGATGCCCAGATGTCGGGATCCGGTGCCAGCGTAAAAGAGCTGGTTGCACTGGCGGGTGAGGAGCTGAAACAGGCTGAAGTCAGCTATCAGATCTTCAACGATAACCTGTCAGAACAGGGGAAGACGGCCGAGAACGTCCTGGCATTACAGGCGAACTACAAGGCCTATCACGATGCGCTGGCAGAACTGATGGTGTTCTTCACCACCGGTAACTTCAAAGGTTTTGTCGACCAGCCTACGCAGAGCTTCCAGGACAAGTTTCAGAAAGAGTACAGCGCCTGGCTGGAGAACAACAAAGCGCTGGCACAGCAGGGCGTTGAAGCCAATCAGCAGGCGTACAGCCGCTCCATCACGATCGTTATTGCCACGCTGGCTGTGACCTTGCTGATGATTATTTTGGTGTGGAACGTGATGCGTTCAGTGCTGATCCGCCCACTGCGTCAGAGCATTGAGCATATCCAGCACATCGCGCGCGGCGATCTGACCCAGCCGGTGGAGATTAACGTGCGAAACGAAATCGGTGAGTTACTCACCTCGTTGCAGCACATGCAGCAGGAACTGGCGCGTACCGTTCGCACCGTGCGTGATGGATCAGATGCCATCTATACCGGTGCCAGCGAAATTTCCATTGGCAATAACGATCTCTCTTCGCGTACCGAACAGCAGGCCGCCTCACTGGAGCAGACCGCTGCCAGCATGGAGCAGCTCACTGCAACGGTGAAACAGAATGCTGAAAACGCCCGTCAGGCGTCGAAGCTGGCACTGACCGCCTCTGAAACCGCGCAGCAGGGCGGCAAAGTGGTGGATGGTGTAGTCACCACCATGAAAGAGATTGCTGGCAGTTCCAGGAAGATTGCCGATATCACCAGTGTGATTGATGGCATTGCCTTCCAGACCAACATCCTGGCGCTGAATGCGGCGGTTGAAGCAGCGCGTGCCGGTGAACAGGGTCGCGGTTTTGCGGTGGTCGCCGGGGAAGTGCGCAGCCTGGCGCAGCGCAGCGCCCAGGCCGCCAAAGAGATCAAAGGTCTGATCGAAGATTCCGTTAGCCGCGTTAATACTGGCTCGGTACTGGTAGAGAGCGCCGGTGACACCATGAGCAACATTGTCAGCGCGGTCACACGCGTGACCGACATTATGGGTGAGATCGCCTCCGCATCAGATGAACAGAGCCGTGGCATTGACCAGGTGGGCCTTGCGGTGACGGAGATGGATCGCGTCACGCAACAGAACGCCTCACTGGTTGAAGAGTCCGCAGCAGCGGCTGCAGCGCTCGAAGATCAGGCAAGTCACTTAAAACAAGCGGTTTCAGTGTTCAATATTGGTAAAGAATTTGTCGCTCAGGCCGTTAACAAGACAACGGCGATGAAAACTCTCCAGTCAGAAGCACCGTTAGCCGTTGGTCGTCCGGCTGCTACACGCAGCGACGACAACTGGGAAACCTTTTAATCGCCCGTGGCCCGGTCGCCGTTAAGCCGCCGGGCATCGCAGCAGAAAAATAATATAGTCAGTTCGGGCCAGGTGCAGAGATGAAAAAATCGACAATTTTAGATCAAAGTGAGACGACAACGCTGCTGTCGCAGATGGTGCAGCGATTACCGCTCTCCGATACGCATTTTCGTCGTATCAGCCAGCTGATCTATCAGCGTGCCGGAATCGTACTGGCCGATCACAAGCGCGAGATGGTTTACAACCGTCTGGTTCGCCGCCTGCGTACGCTGAACATCGATGATTTCGGTCGCTACCTGGCGCTGCTGGAGTCCGATCCGAACAGCGCCGAGTGGCAGGCTTTTATCAATGCGTTGACCACTAACCTGACCGCGTTCTTCCGTGAAGCGCATCACTTCCCGATTCTGGCGGAGCATGCACGTAAGCGACAGGGCAACTTCAGCGTCTGGAGCACCGCAGCGTCAACCGGCGAAGAACCTTATTCAATTGCTATGACGCTGGCGGAAGCGCTGGGGACCGGACCGGGTAAGTTCCAGGTTCATGCCAGCGATATCGACACACAGGTGCTGGAAAAAGCGGTGTCAGGTGTCTATCGCCAGGAAGAGCTGCGTACGCTGTCACCCGCGCAAATGCAGCGCTACTTCCTGCGTGGCACCGGTCCGCATGCCGGTATGGTGCGGGCGCGCCCCGAGCTGACCAATATGGTCACTTACGCGCAGCTTAATCTGCTGGCGAATGACTGGGCGCTGCCGGGTCAGTTCGACGCGATTTTCTGTCGCAATGTGATGATCTATTTCGATAAAGAGACGCAGGAGAAGATTCTGCGTCGGTTTGTCCCACTGCTGAAGCCGGGCGGCATCCTGTTCGCCGGGCACTCAGAAAACTTCAGTCAGATCAGTAAAGAGTTCTGGCTGCGCGGGCAAACCGTCTATGGACTGACGAAGGAAAGATGATGAGCAAAATCACCGTGATGTGCGTAGATGACTCTGCGCTGATGCGGCAGTTGATGACCGAGATCATCAACAGTCATCCGGATATGGAGATGGTCGCTACGGCGCCCGATCCGCTGGTTGCCCGCGATTTGATTAAGCAGTTCAATCCGCAGGTGCTGACGCTGGATGTGGAAATGCCGCGCATGGATGGCCTCGATTTCCTCGAAAAACTGATGCGGTTACGGCCAATGCCGGTGGTGATGGTTTCATCGCTGACCGGAAAAGGCTCCGAAATTACGCTGCGCGCGCTGGAACTGGGAGCGGTGGATTTTGTCACCAAACCCCAGCTCGGCATCCGCGAAGGGATGCTGGCGTACAGCCAGATGATTGGCGACAAAATTCGTGCGGCTTCCCGTGCCCGTCTGCACAACCGGACAGCGATGCCGGTGCCAGCGACACTGAAAGCCGGTCCGCTATTGAGTAGTGAGAAGCTGATTGCGATTGGCTCCTCAACCGGTGGAACCGAGGCCATTCGCCATGTGCTGCAGCCGTTACCGGCGACCAGCCCGGCACTGCTGATTACCCAGCATATGCCACCAGGCTTTACCCGCTCTTTTGCCGAGCGTCTGAATAAGCTGTGTCAGATTACGGTGAAAGAAGCCGAAGATGGTGAGCGTATCCTGCCGGGCCACGCCTATATCGCGCCAGGCGCAATGCACATGGAACTGGCCCGAAGTGGTGCCAACTATGTGGTGAAACTGAATGAAGGGCCACCGGTTAACCGGCACAAACCCTCTGTGGATGTGCTGTTTAAATCGGTGGCAACGTACGCCGGACGAAATGCGGTAGGGGTCATCCTTACCGGAATGGGCAACGATGGTGCGGCCGGCATGCTGGAAATGCATCGGGCAGGCGCCTGGACTATCGCCCAGAACGAAGCCAGCTGTGTGGTATTTGGCATGCCGCGTGAGGCCATCGCCACAGGCGGCGTGAGCGAAGTCGTAGATTTAAGCAACATCAGCCAGCACATGCTGGCGAAAATTAGCGCCGGACAGGCATTGCGTATTTAACAGGCCCGTCCCGCCGGGCGAGACAACTCAGGAGTAGATATGGCTGATAAAAACATGCGCTTTTTGGTAGTAGACGACTTCAATACGATGCGTCGTATTGTGCGTAACCTGCTGAAAGAGCTGGGCTTCAATAACGTAGAAGAAGCGGAAGATGGTGTGGATGCCCTCGGCAAACTAAAAGCGGGCGGTTTCGACTTCGTGATTTCCGACTGGAACATGCCAAACATGGATGGCCTGCAACTGCTGCAGACCATTCGTGCCGACGCGGCAATGAGTTCGATGCCGGTGTTAATGGTGACCGCGGAAGCGAAGAAAGAGAACATTATCGCCGCCGCCCAGGCGGGTGCCAGTGGTTATGTGGTGAAGCCATTCACCGCAGCGACCCTGGAAGAAAAGCTGGGTAAAATTTTCGAAAAACTGGGCATGTAAGGGGATGTGATGAGCGACTTTCCGAAACCAACTGAGGATGCCGCGGCACCCGACATCATTTCACGCATTGGCTCTCTGACGCGCATGCTGCGCGACAGTCTGCGCGAGCTGGGGCTGGATAAAGCCATTGCCGATGCAGCTGAAGCCATTCCTGATGCTCGCGATCGTCTGGATTATGTTGTGCAGATGACGGCGCAGGCCGCCGACCGTGCGTTGAACTGTGTCGAAGCAGCACAACCCCATCAGGATAAGATGGAAGCCGGAGCAACGCAGCTGAAAGGGCGTTGGGATGAGTGGTTTGAGAACCCGATTGAACTGGGTGATGCGCGGGAGTTGGTGACGGATACACGCGAATTCCTCACCGCCGTGCCAGAACACACCGCCTTTACGAACAAGCAGCTGCTTGAAATCATGATGGCGCAGGATTTCCAGGACCTTACGGGTCAGGTTATCAAGCGCATGATGGATGTGATCCAGGAAATTGAGCGCCAGCTGTTAATGGTGTTGCTGGAGAACATGCCAGAAGTCAGCGCTGAGAAGCGTCAGGTTGGCAACAGCCTGCTGAACGGTCCGCAGATCCACAACGATGCCCCCGGCGTCGTGGCGAACCAGGATCAGGTTGATGACCTGCTGGACAGCTTAGGCTTCTAAGTTTCGTCCGCCTGCGGACGGGCAAAACCGCTGCAAAATAAACTAAACAGGGTCACCTTTGGGTGACCCCGTTCTGCATTGTCAGATCCATCCCCGAAAGAACGCCTGTTTCCCCCTTCTTATCTCCGCTTTAACTTAAGCCAGATTTGGCATCCTAAGCTCAGAATTCCTGCCAACCGAGGTTTGTCGTGGCTGAAGATAGCGACGAAGACAAAACAGAATCGCCCACGGCCCACCGACTTGAGAAAGCGCGTGAAGAGGGCCAGATTCCGCGTTCGCGCGAACTGACATCTGTACTGATGCTGCTGGCCGGCATCATGATCCTGTGGATAGGCGGCAACATGATGGCGCACCGGCTGGCGGCGATGGTCGCAACCGGGCTCCGTTTTGACCACGGCATGGTCAGAGATGACAAAGTTATCGTCGGTCACATCGGTAGCCTGATCACTCAGGCACTGATGGCGCTGCTGCCATTGATGGGCGGTCTGGTGCTGGTGGCGATTGCCGCGCCCATGCTGCTGGGCGGTATCGTTTTCAGCGGTAAATCGATCAAGTTCGACCCGAAGAAGATGAACCCGATGGCCGGTTTCAAGCGGATGTTTGCTGCTCAGGCCTGGACCGAACTGTTTAAAGGCATCCTTAAGACTATTCTGGTCGGCTCGGTGGGCTGGTGGTACATCTGGAGCCACTGGCCTGAGATGCTGCGGCTGATCAGCGAAGCCCCCGTCACCGCGCTGATTCACGGCATGGAGATGATTGCGATTTGCTGTTCGCTGGTGATGCTGGGCCTGATCCCGATGGTGGGGTATGACGTCTTCTGGCAGCTATACAGCCACTTTAAAAAGCTGAAGATGTCGATGCAGGAGATCCGCGACGAGCATAAGCAGCAGGAAGGGGACCCGCACGTTAAAGGGCGTATCCGTCAACAGATGCGCGCCGCTGCGCGCCGCAGGATGATGGCGGATGTACCGAAAGCGGATGTCATCGTCACCAACCCGACGCACTACTCGGTGGCACTGCAGTACAACGAGAAGAAAATGAGTGCGCCGAAAGTTGTTGCGAAAGGCGCGGGTGAGATCGCCCTGAGAATTCGTGAACTGGCTGCTGAACACCGCATTCCGGTTCTGGAAGCACCGCCGCTGGCGCGTGCGTTATACCGACATACCGAAATTGGTCAGCACATACCCGGCGCGCTCTATGCGGCCGTGGCCGAAGTGCTGGCATGGGTCTGGCAGTCACGTCGCTGGAAGCGTGAAGGCGGCCTGATCCCAACCAAACCAAAAGACCTGCCGGTCCCGGCAGAGATGGACTTTGCAGGAGAGAACAACAACGATGGCTAATAACCTGGCCGTAAAGCTACGTTTACCGGGCTTTAAAGATATGCAGTGGCAGGTACTGGCCGGGCCGGTACTGATCCTGATGATCCTGTCGATGATGGTTCTGCCATTACCGCCGTTTATCCTCGATCTGCTGTTCACCTTTAACATTGCGCTGTCGATCATGATCCTGCTGGTGGCGATGTTCACCCAGCGGACCCTGGAGTTTGCGGCGTTCCCGACCATTCTGCTGTTCTCGACATTGCTGCGTCTGGCGCTGAACGTCGCCTCGACGCGTATCATCCTGATGGAAGGGCACACCGGTGCCGCCGCAGCGGGACAGGTCGTTGAAGCGTTCGGCCACTTCCTGGTGGGCGGTAACTTTGCCATCGGTATCGTGGTGTTCATCATCCTCGTGATCATTAACTTTATGGTTATCACCAAGGGTGCCGGTCGTATCGCTGAAGTGGGCGCGCGCTTTGTGCTGGACGGGATGCCAGGTAAGCAGATGGCGATCGATGCCGACCTCAACGCCGGTCTGATCGGCGAAGATGAAGCCAAACGCCGCCGTGCTGAAGTGACCCAGGAAGCTGACTTCTACGGTTCGATGGACGGTGCGAGTAAGTTTGTTCGTGGTGATGCCGTTGCCGGTATCATGATCATGGTCATCAACGTCATCGGCGGCCTGCTGGTGGGCGTGGTGCAGCACGGTATGGATGCAGGCCATGCCGCAGAGACCTATACGCTACTGACCATCGGTGATGGTCTGGTTGCGCAGATCCCGGCGCTGGTTATCTCCACCGCTGCCGGTGTTATCGTGACGCGCGTCGCCACCGATCAGGATGTCGGCGAGCAGATGGTCACTCAGCTGTTCAAGGATCCTCGCGTACTGATGCTCAGCGCCGGGGTGATTGGCCTGCTGGGTCTGGTGCCTGGCATGCCTAACTTCGTCTTCCTGCTGTTCACCGCCGCCTTACTGGGTCTGGCCTGGTGGTTACGTGGTCGCGAAGCTCAGCCGAAGAAGAAAGTGGACGTTGCAGGCAGCATCAGCAACAAACCGGCAGACACGCCAGCCGCCACCGAAGCGTCGTGGACTGATGTGCAGCTGGAAGATACGCTGGGTATGGAAGTCGGCTATCGCCTGATTCCGATGGTCGATCATCAGCAAAACGGTGAGCTGCTGGGACGTATCCGCAGTATTCGTAAGAAGGTTGCTCAGGATGTTGGTTTCCTTCCGCCTGTGGTGCATATCCGCGACAACATGGATCTGCCACCTGCGCGCTATCGCATCCTGATGAAAGGGGTAGAGATTGGTAGCGGTGATGCCTATCCTGGCCGCTGGATGGCGATTAACCCTGGCACAGCTGCCGGCAGTCTGCCGGGCGAAGCAACCGTCGATCCGGCCTTTGGTCTGGCGGCGGTCTGGATTGACAGCGCACTGAAAGAGCAGGCGCAGATTCAGGGCTTTACCGTGGTTGAAGCCAGTACCGTCGTAGCAACCCACCTTAACCATCTGATTGGCCAGTTTGCCAGCGAGCTGTTTGGCCGTCAGGAAGCACAGCAGCTGCTGGATCGTGTTAGCCAGGAGATGCCGAAGCTGACTGAAGATCTGGTGCCAGGTGTGATCTCTCTGACCACGCTGCACAAGGTGCTGCAGAACCTGCTGGTGGAGCGGGTGTCGATTCGCGATATGCGGACCATCATCGAAACGCTGGCAGAGCATGCGCCGGTGCAGAGCGATCCGCAGGAACTGACCAGCGTGGTACGTGTGGCGCTGGGCCGTGCGATTACTCAGCAGTGGTTCCCGGGTAATGAAGAAGTGCAGGTTATCGGGCTGGATTCCACGCTTGAACGTCTGCTGTTACAGGCGTTGCAGGGCGGTGGCGGACTGGAGCCGGGTCTGGCCGATCGGCTGTTAAGTCAGGCACAGGCGGCATTGCAGCGTCAGGAGATGCTGGGTGCGCCGCCGGTGTTGCTGGTCAATCATCCGCTGCGAGCGCTGCTGGCGAGATTCCTGCGCCGCAATCTGCCACAGCTGGTGGTGCTCTCCAATCTGGAACTGAGCGACAACCGCCAGATCCGTATGACTGCGACCATCGGAGGCAAATGATGCGCTGGCTGGTGACTGCCGTGTTAATACTGCCGCTGATGGCTCAGGCGGCTGGGGGGGCCTGGAGCGGCACGGCCAACGGGCCGCTGCTGGCGAATCGAGGCAGCTGGCAACGGGCGCAACCGCTGACGCCTCCCGCCGACGTCAGTGGGGAAGTCAGCATCATTAACTGGCGTTATGAGCTGAGCAGGCCGGCCCCGTCTGGCATGGAAGTGCGGCTGTGTGGCGAACAGCGTTGCACGTCGCTTGAGGGCGCCAGCGGCACCACGCGCGGTCTGGCTCATCTGAACGCGGGTGAGACCCTGCACATGGTGTTTGGTTTTGCCGGCAGCGGGGCGCTGCCACCGGGCTTGCGGGTGGTGAGCAGCGAAGTGATGGTCAATTACGAATAATGAATCAGCAACTATGATTCAGGCGCGGGATACGCCGATGCCCATCAGATATGTGCATCGGCTGTTGCGTCGCTTACAGAGCAACGATTAACGCACCTGCTACCAGCCGGTAAATCAGGCACCGACGTATAGAATTCAGGCATTAACGCCTTTCATTCCCTCTTCAGAGTAGCGCCCGCCTTTAACCTCAATCTGCTGATGAATACTCTTTAGCAACCGGAGGTCTTGCTCCTCCAGCTCGATATCTGCAGCCTGCGCATTTTCAGTGAGATAAGCGATCTGTTTAGTCCCCGGAATCGGAACAATTTTTTCATACTGTGCCAGTAGCCAGGCCAGCGCGATCTGGCCGGTGGTGGCGTGATATTTCTCCGCCAGCGGCGTCACCGCGTTAAGAAGCTGGAGATTGTGATCAATATTTTCCTGCTGGAAACGGTCATTGTTTTTGCGGAAATCACCCTCGGCAAAATCACTGTTTTTACGGTATTTACCGGTCAGGAACCCTCTGCCCAGCGGGGAATAGGGCACCAGACCGATACCGAGCTTTTTCACCGTGGGCAGAATGTCTTTCTCAATGTCCCGCGTCCAGAGTGAATACTCCGTCTGCAGCGCGGCCAGCGGGTGGATCGCCTGCGCCCGGTTCAGTGTTGTGGCAGAGGCTTCACACAGCCCAATCCGGGCGATCTTTCCTTCCTGCACCAGACGGCTGAGACACTGCATGCTCTCCTCAATCGGCGTCGCCGGACTGATGCGGTGCAGATAAAAGAGGTCAATACGTTCGACGCCCAGTCGTTTCAGGGAGGCATGGCAGCTGCGGGTAATGTAGTCCGGCTGATTGTTGATGGTGCGGGCATAGGCCTCATCTGCCGGACGCTCAATACCACATTTGGTGGCGACGATGAACTTCAGGCGTTCAGCCTTGCTCATTCCGGCAAGAAACTGACCGATCAACTGCTCATTGTGGCCACGTCCGTAGAGATCGGCGGTATCGATGAAGGTGATATCCAGGTCGCGCAGCTGGCTGAGCAGTTGCAGGGAATGACGATCATCAGTCTGACCATAAAATTCGCTGAGCCCCATTGCGCCATAGCCGATGGCGCTGACGTCCAGACCCTGAGTTAACGTTCGCTTTTTCATTGTCTCTCCTCGTCAGTGAGACACGATTGTTTCACTCCGCGTTAAAGCAATGAATTGCTCTTTCCGTCATGCAAAAAAGGTATCAGTGAAGTGAGGGATTCAGACAGCAACTGGACGGAGGGCACTTCGACTCAGCCGCGCGTAGAGGCGCCGCTTTACGCGGGCTGCGAAAGTGTATTCAGCGCATCAAGAACCGCCGCATTTTTTTCATCGGCGCGAATAGCCGCATAAACATCAATTGCCAGCTGTTGCGCAGCGCCTTCCGTCAGCGGGCGATAACAGAGTCCTGCCTGATTAAAGGTACATTTTGACTGCGGCATCAGGGCGAATCCCTTGCCTCTGGCGATGTGCGATAGCATCAGCAGGGAATCATCCGGCTCTCTCAGCCGTTTCAGCGTGACGCTGAGCGTGGCGAAGTAGCGCTCGCACTTATCGTAAAACTGCGGATTGGCACTGCGTGCAAACCAGAACAACGGCAGGTCAGCGAGCATGTCCAGCGAGACGTTTTGCCGCAGGCTGGCTGGGTGCGTCGACGGTATAGCGACGAGCAGCGGCTCGCGGTAAACCCAGGCGTACCGGACGAGCTCTTCGGCTTCGGGCCCTTTTTCGCCGGTGAGGATCAAATCCAGGTTGTTTTTCGCCAGGCTCTGGAGCAGCTGAGCGGAGGTCAGGCTGGGCATCTCCATCTCATCGCGGGCAAGGAAACTGGCGAGCTGCTTATTGAGCGGCGCGATCAGTTCAAAGTTCAGCGTGCGGGTCAACCCGATGCGCAGCTGTGCGGCGGCGGGCTGTGCTGCCTGCTTTAAGGCACTTAATGCTGTCAGGATCGCTTCTGCTTTCGCGACCAGCGCACGGCCAGATTCGGTAAGTATTACCGCGTGGGTTGTGCGACTGAACAGCGACTGACCGAGCAGGTTTTCCAGGCTTTGGATCTGGCGGGTGAGCGGAGGCTGCGTCATGTTAAGTCGTTCTGCGGCACGGCGAAAATTAAGCTCGTGGGCGACAGCCAGAAAGCACTGCAACTGCCTGATGGTGGGGAGGTGGCTGCTGATAAGGTGTGCGGCGACAGACATAACACTCTCCTGTTGCGGAGATTCAGGGGCATTCAGGGAGGTTAACTGAGAGCAGAAACGGAGAGGGTAAACCCTCTCCGTTTCTGAGACTACATGCGCTCGACGGTGTCGATACCCAGCGTATCCAGACCCTGCTTCAGCGTTTTCGCCGTCAGCGCGGCCAGCTGCAGTCGGCTCCGACGGGTTGCTTCTGACTCTGCGCTGAGGATCGGGCAGTGCTCGTAGAAGCCAGAGAACAGACCCGCCAGATCGTAGAGATAAGCACACATCACATGTGGTGTACCGTCACGAGCCACCTGAGTGATAACCTCTTCGAACTGCAGCAGACGGGTGGCCAGTTGCGCTTCACGCTCCTCACTGATCACAATCGCCGCATCCAGCGAATCGGCATCAATGCCCGCTTTGCGGAACACAGAGAGCACGCGGGTGTAGGCATACTGCATGTAAGGCGCGGTGTTGCCTTCAAACGCCAGCATGTTATCCCAGTCGAAGATGTAATCGGTGGTGCGGCTTTTCGACAGGTCAGCGTATTTCACCGCGCTGATGCCAACCACTTCTGCCAGCGTTTTCACTTCCGCTTCGCTCATTTCCGGGTTCTTCTCACGCACCAGTGTGTAGGCACGCTGATAAGCTTCATCCAGCAGATCGGAGAGCTTGATGGTGCCGCCGCTGCGGGTTTTGAACGGACGGCCATCCTTGCCCAGCATCATGCCGAACGCATGGTGCTCCAGCGGCACAGATGCCGGTACATAACCCGCTTTACGCACGATGGTCCAGGCCTGGACCAGATGCTGATGCTGGCGTGAGTCGATGTAATAAAGCACACGATCGGCTTTCAGCGTTTCGTAACGATATTTCGCACAGGCGATATCGGTGGTGGTATAGAGGTAGCCGCCATCCTTTTTCTGGATGATGACGCCCATCGGCTCACCTTCTTTGTTCTGGAATTCATCCAGGAACACCACGGTCGCGCCTTCACTCTCGACCGCTAAGCCTTTCTGCTTCAGGTCGGAGACGATGCCAGGCAGCATATCGTTATAGAGACTTTCACCCATGACATCCTTGCGCGTCAGTGTCACGTTCATGCGGTCATAGATTTTCTGGTTCTGACTCATGGTGATGTCGACCAGTTTCTTCCACATCTGGCGGCAATATTCATCGCCACCCTGGAGCTTCACGACATAGCTGCGTGCGCGCTCGGCAAACTCAGGATCTTCATCATAGGTGCGTTTGGCTTCACGGTAGAAGCCTTCGAGATCGGCCAGCGCCATCTCTGCGTGATCTTCATTCTGCTGCTTTTCCAGGAACGCGATCAACATGCCGAACTGCGTACCCCAGTCGCCCACGTGGTTGGCGCGGATCACTTTATGACCCAGGAACTCCAGCGTGCGCACCGCCGCGTCACCAATGATGGTGGAACGGACGTGGCCAACGTGCATCTCTTTGGCGACGTTAGGCGCAGAGTAGTCGACCACGATAGTCTGCGGCTCGGCCAGCTGCACGCCCAGGCGCGGCAGACTCAGTGCTTCACGGGCGTGGGTTGCCAGCCAGTTGTGGTCCAGGAAGATATTGATAAAGCCTGGCCCGGCAATTTCAACCTTGCTGGCGATGCCGGTCAGGTCGAGGTGCTGAATCACCGTTTCCGCTAATTGTCGCGGTGCCTGTCCCAGCTTTTTTGCCACGGCCATAATGCCGTTAGCCTGATAGTCTCCAAACTGAACCCGGGCGGACTGACGAACCTGCGGTTCGCAATCGGCGGGTGCGCCGGCTAAAACCATTGCCTGACTGACTTTTGCGGAAAGAAGTGCCTGAATATTCACCGGGTTACCTTCATATGCTGAACAATGCCCTGACCTGCTAAGCCGGGCTGTCATCATCTTGCCTGAGTGCATCGCGTAACGGATTGGCGGAAACGGATGGGGCAGACAAAACGGAAAAAAATGAGGGGAAAAGTATACGTGAAATGTGGGTGGGCGTCAGCAGTTGGATGAAGCGGGGAAACAGAGCTGAAGAAGATGTTTCCCTGAGGCGTTAACGACGTCGTAAGTGACGGCGTGGGTTCTTTACGCTTTTATCTTCACGCACCTTCCAATGGCGGGAAATTGCAAATCCCATCAATGCGATCAGGACAGCGACAACGATGAGCATAGACATAGAGCCATTCCTTTTGGTTGTGTTAGGTCAAATTTATAGGAAGGCAGGGAAGGCTGCAATTGTTTGCCCTTCAAATGAGAGTTATCTTATTGTATTAAAGAAGTTTATTTAAATCATTAACTTAACATGCTTTCATCAAGCAACTGGTGGCCCTAAACAGGAGATAAATCCGAAATGAAAGATGTTATTATACGGTTTTGCATTAAATTTCAGCCCAAATAAGATGAATCTTACCATTATGTGACGCTGAGAACGCGGCGCACAATAAACCAGACTGATTATAAATGCTAAACAAATAGAGAGGATTGAGGGTGGTGGAGCGAACTTTTCCGGCAGAATTGGATGATTTAAAGACAGATTTAGGACGTTTTGAGGAATCGTTGCAAAATTTTGCGCAAAGACTGGGTTTGCGCCTTAACGAACTGGAAGTGGACCATATTTCGGTGCGTTGTCATCAGGACACGACGGCGAACCGCTGGCAACAAGGCCTGCAGCAGATTGGCACCGAGTTTTCGGCTGCAATGATCAACGGACGGCAGATTTGCCTGTTTAAACTCCATGATCCGCTGATGGTCGCGGGCAGGCAGATTGATGTCGTTGAACTGCCGTGGCCGGGTGAAAAGCGTTACCGCCATGAAGGCTGGGAGCATATAGAGGTGGTGTTACGCGGCGATCATCAGACGCTGGGCATGCGAGCGATGGCGTTACTATCCGATGAGGCACTGACGCAGCCGGGTATTTCTTTTAAAACCAGCTCTCCACAGGGCGAGAATGAACGTCTGCCCAATCCGACCCTTGCGGTGACGGATGGGCAGACGACAATCAAGTTTCACCCGTGGCGACTGGAGGAGATTGTCGCCAGCGAACAGAACTAGATGCGGGCGGCCACGGCGCGCTTCAGGCGCGCCACCGCTTCGTCCAGGAGGGCACGGGTACAGCCGAAGTTGAGCCGGACAAACTGGTCATTGCCAAACTCGCGTCCGGCCGTTAAGCCCAGCCCGTGCTTCTCAAAATAGAGGGCAGGGCTGGCCACGCCCAGCGCGCTGGCATCGATCCAGGCGAGATAAGTTGCTTCCGGCGCAGCGACGGACAGGCCAGTCATTTTATTGACCTGCGACACCAGCCAGTCACGGTTACTGCGCAGATAGGCGTTCTGTGCGTTCAGCCAGGGTTCACCTTCGCGCCATGCTGCTGCCGCTGCAGTGAGTGCGAGAATATCCACATCCGGCACAATGCCGCGTCGCAACCGGTTAAAGCGCGCGCGCAGTTCGGCGTTGGGTATGATGGCGATGGACGCACCCAGACCGGCAATATTGAAACTCTTGGAGGGTGACATCAGCGTCACACTGCGCTGCGCCGCCTCTTCACTCAGTGAAGCAAATGGAATGTGCTGAACACCCGGTTCCAGTAACAGATCGCTGTGGATCTCATCAGAACAGACAATCAGATTGTGCTGCTGCGCAAATTCCAGCTGCGCCTGAAGTTCCTCGCGGCGATAGACAGTGCCGCCCGGATTCTGCGGGTTGCACAGCATTAACAGCCGCTCTTTACCGCCTGGCTGGCCTTGAGCCGCATCCAGATCCAGCAGCCAGCGTCCTTTTTCCAGCGTTAAGGGCAGATTGACCTGTTCCCGCTCTGCCAGTTTTGCTGCACCACGAAACGGCGGATAGATGGGCACGGGGGTGATCGTCAGCTCGTCGGGCGCGGTAAACGCCCGCACGGTGAGATTCAGTCCACACACCACGCCCGGCAACACCACAATCCACTCCGGATTAACGTGCCACTGATAGCGTGAGGCAAGCCAGGCAACGGCGCTGTCGATAAACGCTACCGGCGTGTCGCCATAGCCAAAAATCCCATGTTCGGCGCGGGCTTTAATCGCATCGATAACGCAGTCAGGCGATCGAAAATCCGTATCTGCCACCCAAAGCGGCAGAATGTCCTGGTCCGCATATTTGTTCCATTTAAGGCTATCGCTGTGACGACGGTCTATCCGTTGGTCGAAATTGAATGCCATAGTTAACTTTCCCGGTAAACTCATTCCAGCAGCCAGACTAACTGATGAATCTGCCTTGAACCAGAGTCATGTAAAGGAGAAGAGAATGACCACACTGGAAATTTGCTGCTATGGCGTGGATTGCGCTGTAACTGCACAACAGGCGGGGGCCGATCGGGTGGAACTGTGTACCGCACCGCGTGAAGGCGGCCTCACCCCCTCAGCGGGCATGTTGAACGCTGTCCGGCGCGACGTTTCGATTCCGGTTCATCCTATTGTCCGGCCACGGGGTGGCGATTTTTGTTACAGCGCACGCGAATTTGAAGCGATGAAATCAGACGTCGCATTAATACGTGAACTGGGTTTTCCTGGCCTGGTGATTGGGATGCTGGACGAAGAGGCTCACATTCATCATGGTCAGATGCGGCAGATTATGGCGCTGTGTGACGGCATGGCCGTGACCTTTCACCGCGCCTTCGATCTCTGCCACAGCCCTAAACGCGCACTGGAAGCGTTAACGGATTTGGGTGTGGCGCGTATTCTGACATCCGGTCAGCAGCAGAGCGCTGAAAACGGAATTGCATTACTCAGGGAACTTAATGAGACCAGTACCGGTCCTATTATTATGGCGGGTGCTGGCGTTCGTCTCAGCAACCTGCAAAAGTTTCTCGACATGGGGATTGAGGAAGTCCACAGCTCGGCCAGTCGCCTGCTGGCGTCGCCGATGCGTTACCGCAAAGCGGGGGTCTCCATGTGTTCAGAAGCCGAAACCGATGAGTTCAGCCGCTATTGTGTAGACGGCGATGTGGTTGAGGCGATGAAAAGCGTGATG
Source organism: Candidatus Pantoea rara (assembly GCF_051136265.1). NCBI lineage: Bacteria > Pseudomonadati > Pseudomonadota > Gammaproteobacteria > Enterobacterales > Erwiniaceae > Pantoea > Candidatus Pantoea rara. The sequence continues at coordinate 1,728,182 of NZ_CP194942.1, forward strand.
CAGATGAGCACCGTTCGGGTCGCCTGAACCACAACAGATTTTGCCGCGCAGCACGCCGATCATTGACGTGGTGTTTGCAAGTACCAAACCCCAGTACAGCTTGCTGGGGTTCTTTTTGTGTAAAGCACGCTCTGTTTGCAGTGGCATCGTTTCGCCCGGTTCAATTAAAATTCCCTGCCTTTTATAAATAATGAATGTCATCCAGGCCGTCAGTGCCCGCCGGGAACTGATTACAGGCATTCTCCGTCAGGCCCCTGTTGTGCCGCATCACTACCGTTAACCGGGTGGTGCAGGCTGAAATCATCACAGATTACCGCTGTTCATCACTGCAGCGTTTACACTGAAAGCAATATCGCCTGGAATTGACCCTATGAAACGCAATCAGATTCTTGTTTTAAGCCTGATGGTGACTGCGCTGTGCAGTGGCAATACAGTCGCCAGCGAATGCAGCCCGAACAATACTGCTGTTGCGAACAGCAATACGCTGATTTTGCTGGGCGGTAATGCGAAAGGCGCGGTGAAACAGGTGATTGCGGGTGAATTTGGCAAAGATGTCAATTCGCAAAAGCGGGTACTGGGTCAGTTTGATGCCTGCGGCGATCTGACGGTCGCTGACGTCAGCTATGACAAAAGTGAACGCAACGTCATCCTCAGCATGGAGCAACATATCGCCCGGGTGCAGGGCGGCTGGGTGGCGGAGTATACGTATCTGGTCAAAGTGCTGAAAGAGGGCAAACAGGTCGTGGTTGATAACCGACAGGGGACGATCAACTGGCAGAAAGGCCAGCATGGCAATATCACCAGCGCCTCCGACAGATTTATCAGCATGGGTAAAAGCGGTTTTACCGACACCCTCTATCGCTACGATCGCCAGTTACGACTGGAGAAGGGCATAGCGCGCGGCAGCGATCCGCTGACCAACGGTGAGTTTCACTACCACTGGAATTCTCAGGGGCTGGTGACGCGGACCACCTCCGCCCGGGGCACCGACGAATACACCTACGATCCCCAGTGGCGTGAAGTCAGACTGAATGGCACGGCGAATACCCCGCTGAGCACTGTCCGTTCGGTTGATGAGTGTCAGTCCTGGGATGAGGTCGGCAACTGTACCCTGAGCTACCTGCATGAGACCGAAATCTTCACGCGTGGCACAGTCGAACGCCACCTCAGTTCCGCCTACAAGTATGAGTACTGGGACCAGCCTGCGGCGGCAGAAGAATAAAAGGCGATCGGTTGATCGCCTCTCGGGTGACTATTTTACTGTCTGACTAAAGGCATCCAGCGCCAGCAGGGCGTTGGCAATATCTTCCGGTGAAAGGTGTGGATTAAGGTTTTTCAGCGTGTCGCCTTCACTGTTCGCCAGTGCACCTATCTTCACCAGATTCTCCCAGCTTTCATTTTCCAGATGCAGTTCCCGAAGCGTGGTCGGCATATTGATCGCGCGATAGAAGCGGATATAGCGAGCAATTTCCTCGTCCGGACGCTTCTCAAGCACCATCTGCGTCAGTGTGCCATAGGCGACTTTCTCGCCATGGGTCAGATGATGGATATCACCCTCAATCGCGGTGAAACCATTATGAATGGCGTGTGCAGCTGCCAGCCCGCCGTTTTCAAAGCCCAGTCCCGAGAGCAGCGTATTGGCTTCCACCACCGCTTCTACCGCTGGCGTCACGCGTTTTTCCGTGACGGCAACATAGGCGCTGTAACCCCAGGTAAGAAGCGTTTCTTCACAGGCTCGGGCAATCGCCAGTCCGGCAAGTGTCGGATCACCATTGACCATCGATTTCGAATGCGACCGCGCCACTGCCTGTGCTTCAACCCAGGTCGCCAGCCCATCTGCAATGCCTGAGGCAAAGAGTCGTGCTGGCGCATTGGCGCAAACGGCGGTGTCCACCAGCACTAAATCCGGATTTTTGCTGTAAAAGCGATAGCTCTCAAATACGCCGCTGTCAGAATAGATGACCGACAGCGCGCTACAGGGGGCATCGGTGGAGGCGATCGTCGGCACTATGGCCACCGGCTGTCTGATTTCATCCGCGACGGCCTTAACAGTGTCCAGTGTTTTACCGCCTCCCAGTCCGACCACCACGTTACAGCCCTGGCTCTTCGCCAGCGCACTGAGACGCGTGATCTCATTACTGGAGGCCTCGCCATTGAATTGCTGCCAGCTGAATTTCACGCCGGCAGACTGCAGGGTCTGTTGCGTTCGTTCTCCAATCAGCGTCCAGACCGTTTCATCTGCCACCAGAAAAGCCTGATCGCCCAGCTCAGTGAGGTACGTTCCCAGCTCATCCAGCACACCTGCGCCCTGCACATATTTACGGGGTGAAGAAAAAATAAATTTACTCATAATCCAGAACTCCCTGATATGAATGAATCAACCTGATCCAGCCTGGCACAATCCGGCCATCGTGGCAGTGGATTCCGGGCATTATCCACCCCTGGCTGTTAAGCTGCGTGAACACCCCCCTGTATCTGAAGAGCGACAACGGAGAAATCACCATGAGCGCCACGCTATTTTCATTTCTCTTTGCGATAACGATTCTGACGCTCACACCCGGATTTGATACCGCACTGGTGCTGCGAACCGCTATCGCGCAGGGCTGGCAGCGTGCCTGTGCCACCGCTCTCGGCGTGACGCTGGGCTGTCTGATGTGGGGAGTGGCTGTAGGCCTGGGGCTGGGTGCGCTGCTGATGGCGTCTGAAATCGCCTATAACACTCTGAAGTGGATTGGCGCAGCATGGCTGCTCTGGCTGGGTATAAAATTGTTGTTCAAACCCCGCCTTGATCCGCTCGTGATGGCAGAACAGCCTGCCCGATCGCAGGGGTATTTGGCCTGCTTTAGTCGGGGATTAATGGGGAATCTGCTGAATCCTAAAGTGGGCGTGTTTTACGTCACCTTTCTGCCACAGTTCATCCCCGCTGGGGCATCCGTGGCACTCTGGTGCAGTCTGATGGCGCTGGCACACATGGTGTTGGGGCTGGTCTGGAATGCGGTATTAATTGGCGGCAGCCACTACTTCGCCGGTCATCTGCGAAAGCCGCGGGTGCTGAAGGTGATGGATCGCCTGACTGGCTGCGTGTTTATTGGATTTGCGGCGAAACTGGCGGTGTCTCGCCGCTGAAACGTTAAGGTTTGGTGGCGACCAGCACGGCGCGCAGGGGAGCCGGGTAGCCCTCAACCGTTTTGCCCGGGTCATCAGGGTCGAGAAATTCTGCCAGCGATTCGCTGGTCATCCAGTCGGTCCGGCGCTGCTCTTCAGTGGTGGTCAGGGCAAAATCGACAATCCGCACATCGACAAAGCCGCTTTTTTCCAGCCAGCTTTTCAGCGCTTCGGCTGACGGGATAAAGAAGACGTTACGCATCTGTGCATAGCGCTCACCTGGCACCAGCACCTGATTGACATCGCCCTCAATGACCAGCGTTTCCAGCACCAGTTCACCGCCGCTCACCAGCTGATTTTTCAGCTGCAGCAGGTGATCCAGCGGGGAACGACGATGATAGAGCACACCCATTGAAAACACAGTATCGAACGCCTGCAACACCGGTAATTGCTCAATTCCCAGCGGAAGCATATGCACCCGGCGATCGTCATTCAGCAGCTTGCGCACCGCTTCGAACTGCACCAGGAACAGCTGCATCGGATCAATGCCGACCACCAAATGCGCGCCCGCGCCAATCATCCGCCACATGTGATAGCCGCTGCCACACCCGACATCCAGCACCGTGCGACCCGCCAGTGGTGAGATGTGTGGTAGCACGCGCTCCCACTTCCAGTCAGATCGCCACTCCGTGTTGATGTGGGTGCCGTAGAGAAAATAAGGCCCTTTGCGCCACGGCATCAGGTTGCGCAGTAGTTTCTCAATGCCCTGACGATGACGATCGCTGATGTCATCGCGGTCAGCGGTGACGCTATGCAGCAGGTCGAGCTTTTGTGGCTCCAGCAGCGGCAGATACTCCAGCGACTTGTACCAGTCACGAAAGTGCCCATGCAGGTTTTCACGTTGCCATTCGCTGATCTGCGCCGGTAACACGTCCAGCCACTTCGCCAGCGGACCCACCGCAATTTGCTGATAAAAACGGCCAAAGTCGATCATTTCAACGCCACCAGAGATCCAAAATTAAAGCACTGGAACCAGAGTTCGGCGTGCGGGAAACCGGCCTGTTTCAGGCGGGCTTTATGCGCTTCAACGCTGTCAGTCAGCATCACATTTTCCAGCATGCTGCGTTTCTGGCTGATTTCCAGTTCGCTGTAGCCGTTGGCGCGCTTGAAGTCGTGATGCATATTGAAAAGCAGTTCACCGATCTCAGCATCTTCAAAACTGAATTTTTCTGACAGTACCAGCGCGCCGCCCGGTTTAAGTCCCTGCCAGATTTTTTCCAGCAGCGTCAGACGCGCAGGTGGCTCCAGAAACTGGAGCGTGAAGTTGAGCACCACCAGCGAGGCGTTCTCAATCTCAATGTCGCGGATATCCGCTTCCAGTACCGTGACCGGCGTATCCGCACGAAAGGTATCCAGATGACGACGGCAACGCTCCACCATCGCCGGGGAATTATCTACCGCGATGATCTGGCAACCGGGTACATGAATATTGCGGCGCACCGAAAGCGTCGCGGCACCCAGCGAGCAGCCGAGGTCATAAACCTTGCTGTCAGGGGTAACAAAACGTTCTGCCAGCATGCCAATCATCGAAATGATGTTGGAGTAGCCCGGCACCGAGCGCTGAATCATGTCAGGAAAGACTTCAGCTACGCGCTCGTCAAAAGTCCAGTCGCCCAGTTTTGCAATGGGCGCTGAGAAGAGTTGATCGCGGTCAGACATATCGAAAATCCGAAGAGACGACGGAAAGGGCGCTATTCTCGCAGAAAGTGGGGCGGCCTGCACCCCTTAACCAGGGACAGCTTAATGGAGCGTCAGCACCAGTTCCCACGGCAGATAGATGAGGTTAAAGATCACCATGCCGCACAGTGAAAACAGCGTCAGCAACATGCCATATTTGCGGCCTGCCATGGCGCTACTGCGTAAACCCCAGGCATGCAGAAACCGGCCGATGAAAAACAGCAGGCCAGTGAGATGCACCATCCAGATATCGGCGCCGTTCATCTCCATCATCACCAGCAGCAACAGCGCAAGCGGTATGGTTTCGATAGCATTGCCGTGAATGCGAATCGCCATTTTCAGGTCGTGATAGCCGCCATCACCATAGGCCACGCGATAGAAACGGCGATAACGCACCACATCCATCGTAAATTTCATCACCAGCAATGCACCCAGTACGACGTATAACGCACTAATCATTGTCACTCCGGTATCCAGCCGTAAAGCGGCTATTCTATCCAGCGCACAGCATGTTGTCCTGTGCAGTCATCAAAACAGTGACGTCTGTTGCGGCCAGTCAGGCCCGTTGCCAATGCCGGGGTCAATCTGCTGCAGTTGCGGCCACAGCGCCTGCACCAGCGGAAACACCTGACCCATATCAGGCGTATGCAGAAACAGCATGGCGTCGCCCTGTTGCTGCCATTCCGACAGCTTGTCACGCCAGATCTGAAACAGCGGCACGCTCTCTTCCACGCTGTCGCTGCCGATAAAACGCACCATCGGCTGAGAACCGGTTCGCAGGGCATGAGGCGGCACTTTGGGCTTTTGCGAACGCGCGACCAGTGCCGCCGGGCTTTGCGAGGTGGAGGCGTGAACCGGGCGGCTGTCGAGCATCACGCGATTGATGCCGCGCGCCAGCAGGCCGCGATTCAGTGCCCGTTCGGCGTCACCTTTGGCAAAGAAAGCCGGATGGCGGACTTCGACGCCGTAGTGAAAACGGCGCGGCAGGCTATCCAGAAAACGCCACAGATCGTCGAGTTGAGTCGGGGAGAAACTGGCAGGCAACTGCAGCCAGTACTGACCGATACGATCGGCCAGCGGCTCCATCAGGCGCAGAAAATCAGTCAGCAGGTCATCGCTGTGCTGCAGCGCCGACTGATGACTGATGGTATTGGGAAACTTAAAGCAGAAGCGAAACGCATCATGCGTCATATCACGCCAGCGCATCACCGTTTCCGCATTCGGTAGCGCATAAAGCGTGGTATTTCCCTCTACACAATGGAAGTAGCGGGCATAGTCCGCCAGGCTCTCAATACCCCAGCGTTTCCAGTGTGAATGATGCCACTGGGGCAGGCCAATACGAAGTGTCACGTGCGCTCCTGGCTGCAGGTTAAGATATCCCATTATCGGCTATGGTCAGGCAGGGGGGCAAATGCATACAGGAAATCGGCGGTTTGGCGCGGATCTGCTTATCCTGTCTGGCTTTTTCCATTATAATGACCGCCATTTTTGCGACAGCATCGCAACAGGTAACGCGGCCGGATGCTGTCAGCTGCAGCGGCGAAGTTAAAAGGATAGTGTTATGCGTACAGAATATTGCGGACAGCTCAATCTGTCTCATGTGGGTCAGCAAGTCACGCTTTGCGGCTGGGTAAACCGCCGTCGCGATCTGGGCAGTTTGATTTTTATCGATATGCGCGACCGTGAAGGCATCGTGCAGGTGTTCTTTGATCCCGATCGTCAGGACGTCTTTAAGCTGGCTTCTGAATTGCGTAACGAATTCTGCGTTCAGATCACCGGCACCGTGCGTGCGCGTGATGAGAAGAACAAAAACAGCGACATGGCGACCGGTGAAGTCGAAGTGTTTGCCCAGGCGCTGACCATTATTAACCGCTCTGAGCCACTGCCGCTGGACTCGAATCAGACCAACAGCGAAGAAGCACGTCTGAAATACCGCTATCTGGACCTGCGTCGCCCTGAAATGGTGACGCGTCTGAAAACCCGCGCAAAAGTTACCAGCTTTGTCCGTCGCTTTATGGATGACGAAGGGTTCCTGGATATCGAAACCCCGATGCTGACCAAAGCGACGCCAGAAGGCGCACGTGACTATCTGGTGCCAAGCCGGGTTCATAAAGGCAAATTCTATGCGCTGCCGCAGTCACCGCAGCTGTTCAAACAGCTGCTGATGATGTCCGGTTTTGACCGCTATTATCAGATCGTTAAATGCTTCCGCGATGAAGATTTACGTGCCGATCGTCAGCCCGAATTTACCCAGATCGACGTTGAAACCTCCTTTATGACCGCGCCACAGGTGCGTGAAATCATGGAACGTTTAATCCGCAATCTGTGGCAGGACGTGCAGGGCGTTGACCTTGGCGAGTTCCCGCAGATGACCTTTGCTGAAGCGATGCATCGTTACGGTTCCGATAAGCCAGACCTGCGTAACCCGATGGAGCTGGTGGACGTTGGCGACCTGCTGAAAAACGTAGAGTTCCAGGTCTTCTCTGGCCCGGCCAACGATGAAAAAGGCCGTGTTGCCGCGCTGCGCGTGCCGACCGGTGCGCAGCTGAGCCGTAAGCAGATTGATGAATATGGCAAGTTCGTAGAAATTTACGGCGCGAAAGGCCTGGCATGGATGAAGGTTAACGTCCGTGCCGACGGCCTGGAAGGCGTGCAGAGTCCGGTTGCCAAGTTCCTGAATGCAGAGATCGTTGAAGGTATTCTGAGCCGCACCGGCGCGCAGGATGGCGACATCATCTTCTTTGGTGCCGATCGCGCTAAAGTGGTCGCAGATGCATTGGGTGCGCTGCGCCTGAAAGTGGGTCGCGAGCTGAACATCACGGATGAAAAAGCCTGGGCACCGCTGTGGGTAATCGACTTCCCGATGTTCGAAGAGGACGAGGAAGGCGGTCTGGCCGCGATGCACCATCCGTTCACTGCGCCAAAAGAGATGAGCGCAGAAGAGCTGGCTGCGGATCCAACCCGTGCCGTGGCGAATGCCTACGACATGGTGATCAACGGTTATGAAGTGGGCGGCGGTTCAGTACGTATCCACAACGGCAAAATGCAGCAGACGGTGTTCAGCATTCTGGGTATCGAAGAGCACGAGCAGCGTGAGAAGTTTGGCTTCCTGCTGGATGCGCTGAAGTTCGGTACGCCACCGCATGCGGGCCTGGCCTTTGGTCTGGATCGTCTGACGATGCTGCTGACCGGCACCGACAATATTCGTGATGTCATCGCGTTCCCGAAAACCACGGCGGCCGCCTGCCTGATGACCGAAGCGCCAAGCGAAGCGAACCCGGCTTCTCTGCTGGAGCTCGGCATTCAGGTCGTTAAAAAAGAAAAGCTCGAGAATAAATAATGGGCTATAAACACCCGGTTTCAGTGCTGGTCGTGATTTCGGCGCGCGATACTGGCCGGGTGTTGATGCTGCAGCGCCGTGACGATCCCACGTTCTGGCAGTCGGTCACCGGCAGTCTGGAAGCGGGAGAGTCACCGCTGGCGACCGCGTGTCGTGAAGTGAATGAGGAGGTTGGCATTGATGTGTTGACCGAGCAGCTGGAGGTGGAGGATTGTCAGCGTCAAATCGACTTTGAAATCTTCCCGCATTTCCGGCATCGCTACGCACCTGATGTCACCCATAATCACGAGCACTGGTTTCGCCTGCAACTGCCAGAAGAGCGCGCTGTGACGCTGACTGAACATCTGGCGTTTCGCTGGCTGGCACCCGCAGACGCTGCAGCATTAACCCGATCATGGAGTAACCGCCAGGCGATTGAAGAATTTATCTGAATGCTTGCCATCGCCCGGTATTCCGGCGGCGAATAGATTAAATTTTATGAATCTGGTGAGTTTTAACAGGACTACACCAACCTATTGAACAGTCAGGCGTCATCTTCGCCTCGAAGTTGTTTACCGCCAGCACGACGTCGCACATGTACGGTATGTGACGATGACGCGCGAAGCTCGCCGTTAAGGGCAGACGGGTTTTTAAAAATCTGTTTGAGCACGGACGGTGAACAGGTTCGCAGCCAGGATAGCCTGCACCCTGTAAAAGATCGGAGAAAATGTAAAATGGCAGGACACAGTAAGTGGGCTAATACCAAACACCGTAAAGCGGCGCAGGATGCTAAGCGCGGCAAAATCTTCACCAAAATCATTCGTGAACTGGTGACAGCCGCCAAACTGGGCGGCGGCGATCCGGGTTCAAACCCGCGTCTGCGAGCAGCAATGGATAAAGCGCTGGCGAACAACATGACCCGTGACACCATGGATCGCGCTATCGCGCGCGGTGTGGGCGGCGATGACAACGCCAACATGGAAACCATCATCTATGAGGGTTACGGTCCAGGCGGCTCAGCCATCATGATTGAATGCCTCAGTGACAACCGTAACCGTACCGTGGGCGAAGTGCGTCATGCCTTCACCAAAACGGGCGGCAACCTGGGCACTGATGGCTCCGTAGCTTACCTGTTCAATAAGAAAGGCGTGATCTCCTATGCGCCAGGTCAGGATGAAGACGCGGTAATGGAAGCGGCTCTGGAAGCGGGTGGCGAAGACGTTGTCACCTATGACGACGGCGCGATTGATGTCTTCACCGCATGGGAAGAGATGGGCACAGTGCGTGATGCACTGGAAGCACTCGGCCTGAAAGCGGATACCGCAGAAGTGGCGATGATCCCGACGACCAAAGCCGAAATGGATGCGGAAACCGCACCAAAACTGCTGCGTCTGATCGACATGCTGGAAGATTGCGACGATGTGCAGGAGGTTTATCACAACGGTGAGATCTCCGACGAGGTGGCGGAAACGCTGTAATGGCGTCTGTCGCCCTGTTAACCGGAGAGGCGTAATGTCGATTATTCTGGGCATCGATCCCGGCTCACGCATCACCGGTTATGGTGTTATTCGTCAGACTGGCCGCCAGCTCACCTATCTGGGCAGCGGCTGTATCCGCACCAATACCACCGAGTTGCCCGCCCGCCTGAAGCTGATTTATGCGGGCGTCTGCGAAATCATCACGCAGTTTTCACCCGACTTCTTCGCCATTGAACAGGTGTTTATGGCGAAGAATGCAGACTCCGCACTGAAGCTCGGTCAGGCGCGCGGTGCCGCGATTGTGGCTGCGGTTAACCATGATCTGCCGGTGTTTGAGTATGCAGCCCGTCAGGTCAAACAGACTGTCGTTGGCATCGGCAGTGCCGAGAAAAGTCAGGTGCAGCACATGGTGCGAACCCTGCTGAAGCTGCCGTCAAATCCGCAGGCGGATGCCGCCGATGCGCTGGCGATTGCCATTACGCACTGTCATGTGGCGCAGAATGCGGCGCGCATGAGTGACAGCAAGCTGGTGCTGACGCGCGGACGTTTGCGCTCAGGTTAGCCGTCATCGCTCTGGTCACACTCTCAGGCTGGATATTCATCCAGCCTTTTTTATGTTATAAAATCCGCCACATTCGTTAGTTAAGGAAGCATTCAGGTGATAGGTCGTTTACGGGGCAATATTCTGGAAAAGCAGCCGCCACTGGTGCTGCTTGAGGCACACGGCGTCGGCTATGAAATTTACATGCCCATGACCTGTTTTTATGAGTTGCCTGAACTTCAGCACGAAGCGGTGATTTTTACTCACTTCGTGGTGCGTGAAGATGCGCAGCTGCTGTTTGGTTTTAACAGCAAGCAGGAGCGCGCGCTGTTTCGCGAACTGATTAAAGTGAATGGCGTCGGACCCAAGCTGGCGCTGGCTATCCTCTCTGGCATGTCGGCGCAGCAGTTTGTAACGGCTGTTGAGAAAGAAGAGATCGCATCCCTGGTGAAACTGCCAGGCGTAGGCAAAAAGACAGCTGAGCGTCTGGTGGTCGAGATGAAGGACCGCTTCAAAGGGATGCATGGCGACCTGTTTGGTGGCGATTCTGCGTTTACGCTAACTACGCCGAGTGCTGAGCCGGAAACCAATGATGCGGAAGCCGAAGCGGTTGCAGCGCTGGTTTCACTGGGTTATAAACCGCAGGAAGCGAGCCGTATGATCAGTAAAGTCGGTCGACCGGATGCGGATTGCGAAACCCTGATCCGCGAAGCGCTACGCGCGGCCATTTGAGGTAAGTCATGATAGAAGCCGACCGCCTGATCTCCGCTGCCAGTATTAGCGAAGAAGAGGTTATTGACCGCGCTATTCGCCCGAAGATGCTGACCGAGTATGTCGGCCAGCCGCAGGTGCGTGAGCAGATGGAGATATTCATCAAGGCAGCGCAACTGCGCGGCGATGCGCTCGATCATCTGTTGATCTTCGGTCCGCCTGGACTGGGTAAAACTACCCTGGCGAACATCGTGGCCAACGAGATGGGCGTTAATCTTCGCACGACCTCAGGTCCGGTGCTGGAGAAGGCAGGCGATCTGGCGGCGATGCTGACCAACCTTGAGCCCCATGACGTCCTGTTTATCGATGAAATCCATCGCCTCTCACCGGTGGTGGAAGAGATACTCTACCCGGCGATGGAAGATTATCAGCTCGATATTATGATTGGCGAAGGCCCGGCTGCGCGTTCGATCAAGCTCGATCTGCCCCCGTTTACGCTGATTGGTGCCACTACGCGTGCTGGCTCGCTGACCTCACCGCTGCGCGATCGCTTTGGCATTGTGCAGCGTCTTGAGTTCTATCAGGTTAAAGATCTGCAGCACATTGTGGGGCGCAGTGCCGCCTGTCTGGGCCTGGCACTGAGTGACGAAGGGGCATTAGAGATCGCCCGTCGCGCACGTGGCACACCGCGTATCGCCAACCGCCTGCTGCGTCGTGTTCGTGACTTCGCAGAAGTACGGGCTAATGGTGATCTCAGCGGTGAAGTCTCCTGCAGCGCGCTGGATATGCTTAACGTAGACAGTGAAGGGTTTGATTACATGGACCGTAAGCTGCTGCTGGCGATCATCGACAAGTTTATGGGTGGGCCGGTGGGGCTGGATAACCTGGCTGCTGCGATTGGTGAAGAGCGTGAAACCATTGAAGATGTGATTGAACCCTTCCTGATTCAGCAGGGCTTCATTCAGCGCACACCGCGTGGCCGGATGGCCACGCAGCACGCTTATCGTCACTTCGGCATGACACGCGAAGAGTAATTACAGGGCCGGTTTGCGTACCATACTGAAGATAAACAGGATGGCAGCGCAGAGCACAACCGACGGCCCGGCTGGCGTGTCGTAGAACGCGGAGAAGGTCAGACCGCCGGTGACGGCAATCACGCCGATAACCACCGCGACGCCCGCCATGCCTTCCGGTGAGCGCACGAAACGGCGCGCGGTCGCCGCCGGGATAATCAGCAGTGAGGTGATGATCAGCGCACCGACAAATTTCATCGCTACCCCAATTGTCAGCGCCGTGACCAGCATCAGAACCAACCGGGTACGCTGAATATTGACGCCATCCACCTGTGCCAGTTCCGGGCTGATGGTCATCGACAGCAGCGACCGCCACTGCCACGCCATGACCAGCAACACAATTGCCACGCCGCCGCCCATCATCCAGAGATCGTCTGGCGTGACCGCCAGCAGGTCGCCAAACAGATACGCCATCAGATCAACGCGCACGTTCTTCATCAGGCTGACGACCACCAGGCCCAGCGACAGCGCACTGTGCGCCATAATGCCCAGCAGGGTATCAATAGCCAGATGCGGACGACGCTCCAGCCAGACCAGCCCCAGCGCCAGGCAGACCGTTACCAGAATCACTGCGTAGTATGGATTCACATTCAGCAGCAGGCCAAACGCCACGCCGAGCAGAGACGCATGTGCCAGGGTATCGCCGAAATAGGACATCTTGCGCCAGACCACAAACGAACCCAGCGGACCAGCAGCCAGCGCTAACATCACACCGCCTATCCAGCCCGGTAATAACAACTCAATCATGATGAACCCTGTCCTTTGCGTAAAACGATACGTCCCTGAAGGTCGTGACGGTGATTATGGTGATGACGGTAGATCGCCAGTTCTTCAGCGCCGCGCGGGCCGAACATAGCGATAAATTCAGGATGCTGCGAGACTGCTTCCGGTGAGCCGGAACAGCAGATGTGGTGGTTGAGGCACAACACCTCGTCAGTTTTCGCCATCACCAGATGCAGATCATGGGAGACCATCAGTACGGCGCAGTTCAGTTCCACGCGCAACTGATTGATAAGGTCATACAGTGCAACCTGACCGTTTACATCCACACCCTGTGTCGGCTCATCCAGCACCAGCAACTGGGGATGATTTAGCAGGGCGCGCGCCAGCAGCACACGCTGGGTTTCACCTCCAGAAAGCTTTTGTAGCGGAGACTTGAGCAGGTGACCCGCCTGCACACGTTTCAGTGCCGGCAGGATTTCGTCGTTCCTGCTGCCTCGCGTCAGACGCATGAAACGCTCTACCGTCACCGGCAGGGTAGGATCGATGTGCAGCTTCTGTGGCACATAGCCAATACGCAGTCCGGGATCACGCTGAACGGAACCGGTGGTAGGGGCGAGCAGGCCAAGTACCACTCGCACCAGGGTTGATTTTCCCGCCCCGTTGGGACCCAGAAGGGTGAGAATGCGGCCAGGCTGCAATGTCAGGCTGACGCCTGATAACACATTGCGCTGGTTAAATTTTATCGAAACGTTATCGAGTGTGACAAGTGAGGTCATAGTATTTACAGGTTGCACAGGATTTCGAATGTTATAATATCACATTCCACCTTATGGTCACGATGGAATGACGCAATATGTTACATAATAAAAAAGGCGCAATTTTCGCCTTAACGGCTTTATCTGTTTCAACTCTGTTTACCCTTCCTGCCCAGGCGAATGTCGTGGCTTCACTCAAACCGGTAGGTTTTATTGCTGCGGCCATTGCTGATGGCGTTACGCCCGTTGACGTACTGCTGCCGGACGGTGCCTCTGAACACGATTACTCCCTGCGACCCTCTGATGCAAAACGCTTAAAAAACGCGGACTTAGTCGTCTGGGTCGGGCCTGAAATGGAAGCGTTTATGGCGAAATCGGCATCTGAACTTCCGGCCCAAAAAAACCTGGCGATAGTGAACATCGACGGGGTAAAACCGTTATTGATTAGCGGTGCTGAAGAGGAAGAAGAACACGCAGCGGAAAAATCCGAAGATCAGGATGCTGAAGCTCACCACCATCATCACGGCGAGTTTAATATGCACCTGTGGTTGTCGCCAGACATAGCGCGGAAAACCGCGGTTGCAATCCATGGAAAATTATTGGAACTTATGCCACAAGATAAGGCCAAACTTGACGCCAACCTCCAGCAGTTTGAGGTAGCTTTGGCGGACACGGACAAACGCGTTAGCGCACAACTTGCTCCGGTAAGAAATAAAGGATATTTCGTTTTTCACGACGCTTACACGTACTTTGAAAAGCACTACGGTCTTTCGCCCACCGGGCACTTTACCGTCAATCCTGAAATTCAACCGGGCGCTCAGCGTTTACACCAGATACGAACACAGTTGGTTGAGCAAAAGGCGGTCTGCGTCTTTGCTGAGCCACAATTCAGACCAGCAGTCATCGATGCTGTCTCCCGCGGAACGCAGGTGCGTAAAGGCACGCTCGATCCCCTGGGCACAGACATCAGCTTAGCCAAAGACAGCTATGTGAAATTCCTCTCACAACTGTCGAGCCAGTATGAAAGCTGCCTGAATGGAGCATGAGGAATAAGTAAAAGTGCAGCAGATAGCCCGCTCTGTCGCCCTCGCATTTAATAATTTGCCGCGCCCCCACCGCGTAATGCTGGGTTCTTTAACTGTAGTCACTCTGGCCGTCGCAGTCTGGCGGCCCTACGTTTATCATCCCACCGATGATGTAACGCCCATCGTTAAAAACATTGAGCTGGATAAGAATACGTTCCGCACACTGTTACCGGAAGCCAGTGAGCCGATCGATCAGAGCACACCGGAACCGGACGAAGAACTGCCGGCAGACGATGTTGACACCGACGTGCCGGATACGGCAGGCGTTCACGATTACACCGTGTCATCTGGCGATACCCTGAGCAGTGCACTGAATCAGTATGGCATCGACATCAGCGACATTAATGCGCTGGTGGTGAGCGATCGCGATCTGCGTAATCTGCAGGTCGGCCAGCAGCTGAGCTGGACGCTGGATGATGATGGTGGCCTGAAAACCCTGAGCTGGGAAATTTCCCGTCGCGAAACCCGCACTTATGAGCGCACCCCAGCGGGCGGTTTTAAGATGGATTCGGAGATGCAGAAGGGCGAATGGCGCAACAGCGTGATGCAGGGCGAAGTGCGTGGCAGTTTTGCCGCCAGCGCCATGCGGGCGGGGTTGAGCGGGGCTGAAGCCAGCGCTGTGATTAAAGCGATGCAGTGGCAGATGGACTTCCGTAAGCTGCGTGCGGGTGACCAGTTCAGCGTGCTGATGTCACGCGAAATGCTGGATGGTAAGAGTGCGCAGAGTCAGTTGCTGGGGGTGCGCCTGCGCAGCGGTGGCAAAGACTATTACGCTTTCCGCGCCGAAGATGGCAAGTTCTACGATCGTAGCGGCTCCGGTCTGGCTCGCGGCTTTATGCGCTTCCCGACGGTTAAGCAGTATCGTGTCTCCTCTAACTTTAATCCGCGTCGTCTTAATCCGGTGACTGGCCGCATTGCACCGCACAAAGGCGTCGACTTTGCGCTGCCGATCGGTACGCCAGTGCTGGCGGTAGGTGATGGTGAGATCGTCGTGGCGAAGAATGGCGGTGCCGCCGGTAACTACGTCGCTATCCGCCATGGTCGTCAATATATGACGCGCTATATGCACATGAAAAAAGTACTGGTGAAGCCAGGTCAGAAAGTGAAACGGGGTGACCGTATTGGACTGTCCGGCAACACCGGCCGCTCCACCGGGCCGCATCTGCATTTCGAAATCTGGATCAATAATCAGGCGGTCAACCCATTAACGGCGAAGCTGCCGCGCATGGAAGGCCTGACCGGCAAAGATCGCAGCGATTACATGGCACAGGTTAAATCCTGGCTGCCTCAGCTGGGTCTGAAGTAAGCGAATTTCGGCAAACTGCGCAAAAACCGACGGTTTCCCCGTCGGTTTTTTGCTATCTGGCGCAGGATGATTGCAAATTTCAATGTCGTCACTATCATTAGCCGGTCATTGCTTGAGGCGAGTGCATGGAAACCCGTAAAAAAAATAACACTGAATTTATTCCCGTTTTTGAACGTTCTTTTCTCAAACCTAAATACTGGGGCAGCTGGCTGGCAATTGGTGCGCTGGCGGGTCTGGCTTATTTACCGCCGAAAGTACGCGATCCGCTGCTGGGCCGTTTAGGCCGTTTCGCCGGTAAGCTGGCAAAGGGTGCACGTCGCCGTGCGCTGATTAATCTCTATTACTGTCTGCCGGAACTCAGCGAAGAGCAGCGTGCAACGCTGGTCGATGAGATGTTTGCGACCGCCCCGCAGGCGATGGCAATGATGACCGAGCTGGTATTGCGCGATCCGGCGAGTATCCGTAAGCGTGTTGAATGGCATGGCCGTGACATTATCGATCAGATGATGGCGGACCAGCAGAATGTGATTTTCCTGGTGCCACACGGCTGGGCGGTGGATATTCCAGCCATGCTGCTGGCGTCAGAAGGCCAGAAGATGGCGGCGATGTTCCATAATCAGAGTGACCCGCTGATGGATTATGCCTGGAACACGGCACGTCGCCGTTATGGCGGCCGGTTGCATGCGCGTAATGACGGCATTAAGCCGTTTATCAGTTCGATACGACAGGGTTACTGGGGCTATTATCTGCCCGATCAGGATCATGGTCCTGAGCATAGTGAGTTCGTTGATTTCTTTGCCACCTACAAGGCGACGTTGCCTGCAGTAGGCCGACTGATGAAGGTTTGTCGCGCCCGCGTGGTGCCGCTGTTCCCGGTTTATAACAGCGACACGCACAAGCTTGAGATTTATGTTCGTCCGCCGATGGATGATCTGCTGGAAGCGGATGATCATCAACTGGCTCGACGGATGAATGAAGAGGTGGAAGTCTTTGTTCGCCCGCATCCCGAGCAGTACACCTGGATCCTCAAACTGCTGAAGACCCGCAAAGAGGGTGATATAGAACCCTATTCGCGCAAAGAGCTTTATCCGCGCAAATAGCAGAAGGGCCGCTAAAGCGGCCTTTTTTGTATGTCTGGTTTGCTTAGCGGTAAGAGCGAGAATGCTCAGGGAACACGGTCAGATCGGAAAGACGCAAAACCGCCATCCATGGCACGCTCGGCCCGGCAACGGGATGCTTTCCGCCTCTGCCCGTGTTCCCTCCGCTTGAGCTAATTCGTTGCTATCAGATGTACCCCACAACCCGCAGTTTTGACAACTTCAGTGCGCTTGTGCCGCTTTTCTATAACGCTTCCAGCCTGCTGCGACGTTTACGCTCGCGCATAAACACGATCACCAGACCAAACCACAGCACGCCGCTGATAAAGTTAATCAGACAGAACCACAGCGTACCGCCGCTGAAGTAGCCACTTTTCGCCAGTTCAATTCCCACCGCCAGCGTCAGAATACTGATCATTCCCAGCATCGCCGCTACACTGCCTTTGCCTTCATTGCTGGCATAAAGCGTCAGGCGATAGAGCCCGGCATTCACCATGCCAGCACCAAAGGCATAGAGGCTCAGGCCGGCCGTAATCAGCAGATAACCGTGACTGTTGAGCAGGCTTGCTATCAGCGCCAGACTCAGGCCAATCAGAATCGGCCAGGCAGCGAACTTCACCGGCTGTTCAATCGGTACCCGTCCGGCCAGTTTACTCAGCGTCAGATTACCAGCGATCATTGCCAGAAACACCGGCAGCTGCAGCAGGGCGTACTGCATGCGTGGCAGACCTTCGTCATGCATCAGGATCACCGGCGAAAGGGCAACCCAGGTGAGGATCGGGATAAACACCAGCCCGATAGCAAAGGAGCCAGACATCACCAGCCGATCTTTCATCAGTCGGCCATAGTTGCGCGCCAGATTGGGCAGGGCGATAGAGTGACTGCGGTCGCCTGCGGTCTCGGGCATTACACGCCACAGCACCACAAAGGCGACAAGGCTGCAGGCGGCAAACAGCCAGAACATGCTGCGCCAGCTGCCCACGGTGAGCCAGGCTGCACCAGCCAGTGGGCCTGCCAGCGGAGCCAGTAGCGCTACGTTAGCCATCAGCGCCATCATGCGTACCGCCAGCGCCTCATCAAAGGCTTCCTGAATCGCGGCATAGCCGACCGCGCCGATAAAGCAGAGGCTGATGCCCTGAATAAAGCGCAGGCTGACAAATTCCGTAATCGAGCTGACCCAGTGCGTCAGCATGCAGGCGACAGCAAAGAACAAAATGCCAAACAGCATCACCGGTCGCCGGCCAAACTTATCGGAGAGCGGACCCAGCAGCCATTGCAGCACCACGCCACCAATCAGGTAAGCGGTCAGCGAAGTAGAGACCCACTCAGGGCCAACAGAGAACTCATTGGTGACGATCAGCATACCCGGCTGGATCATGTCGTGAGCAATATAAGTCGCAAACTCGAACAGCACTAACGCCAGAGGGAAGAGTAAAATTCGGCCGGTAAGCTGGCTGATGGGCTGGAAACGGGGCATCTTGCCTCCTTGTCAGAAAAGAAAACGCGACTGCCAGGCAGTCGCGTTGATTATTCTACACCGACAATGTTAACCCGGGCGCAATTAATCCACGCGCAGCACACGCGTGGTGTTGGTGGTGCCGGTGGCGCCCATGACATCACCCTGTGTCACGATAACCAGGTCGCCGGAGACCAGGAAGCCTTTGTCGCGCAGCAGGTTAACGGCGTCGTGTGCGGCGGCCACGCCGTCGTTGTTGCTGTCGAAGAACACCGGCGTCACACCGCGATAAAGTGCGGTGAGGTTCAGGGTGCGCTCATGGCGAGACATCGCAAAGATGGGCAGGCCCGAGGTGATACGTGAGGTCATCAATGGGGTGCGGCCCGACTCGGTCATGGTGATGATCGCGGTAACGCCCTGCAGGTGGTTTGCGGCGTACATAGAAGACATGGCGATCGCTTCTTCGACGTTGTCGAACTGCACGTCCAGACGGTGCTTGGAGACGTTAACACTTGGGATCTTCTCAGCGCCCAGGCAAACCTTCGCCATCGCCGAGACAGTTTCTGCTGGATACTGGCCCGCTGCGGTTTCTGCAGAGAGCATCACGGCATCGGTACCATCCAGCACGGCGTTCGCCACGTCCATGACTTCTGCGCGGGTCGGCATCGGGTTCGTGATCATCGACTCCATCATCTGGGTCGCGGTAATGATGGTGCGGTTAAGCTGGCGGGCACGGCGAATTAACGCTTTCTGAATGCCGACCAGTTCCGGATCGCCAATCTCAACGCCAAGGTCGCCACGCGCAACCATCACGACGTCAGAGGCCAGAATGATGTCATCCATCGCTTCCTGGCTGGCAACCGCTTCGGCACGTTCCACTTTCGCGACCAGTTTGGCATCGCAACCCGCTTCACGTGCCAGGCGACGTGCCAGATTCATATCTTCGCCACAGCGTGGGAAGGAGACAGCCAGGTAATCGACGCGGATTTTGGCGGCGGTGATGATATCCGCTTTATCTTTTTCGGTCAGTGCTTCAGCCGACAGGCCGCCGCCCAGCTTGTTAATGCCTTTGTTGTTCGAGAGTGGGCCACCGACAGTGACTTCAGTGAACACTTTCATGTCCTGAACTTCCAGCACCTTCAGCTGCACACGGCCATCATCCAGCAACAGGATATCGCCCGGCACCACATCTGCAGGCAGGCCTTTGTAATCGATACCGACGCGCTCTTTATCGCCTTCGCCTTTACCCAGATTGGCATCCAGCAGGAAGCGATCGCCGATATTCAGGAAAACTTTACCTTCTTTGAAAGTCGATACACGAATTTTTGGACCCTGAAGGTCACCGAGAATCGCAACGTGGCGACCCAGTTTAGCGGCAATCTCGCGCACTTTATCGGCACGCAGCTGGTGATCTTCTGCGGTACCGTGTGAGAAGTTGAGTCGTACAACGTTTGCGCCGGCAGCGATGATTTTTTCTAAGTTATTATCACGATCGGTGGCCGGGCCGAGGGTTGTTACGATTTTGGTTCTTCTGAGACGTCTTGACATCGAGGACTCCGTTAACTGATTAGCGTGTCATGGACTGTGGACACAGCATGGTTATCTATTCTATATGATCGATGGGTTGTGATACGACTCACATTGTAAATGTGATGTTAATTTTTTTGCTGATCATCCTCTTCCCGAAGGGTGTTCTTTTCGTAGCGCGACGCTTTCAACGCCTCTTTGACGCGTTTCAGGTTTTCCCGGAAGGGCGCACCCCGTTTCAGGGTAAAACCGGTCGCCAGCACATCAATCATGGTCAACTGCGCCAGGCGCGACACCATCGGCAAATAGACATCCGTATCTTCCGGTACATCAAGCACTAAAGCTATCGCTGCTTCATGGGCAAGGGGTGAATCGGGAGAGGTGATGGCAATAACGGTGGAACCGTTTACACGGGCCAGGCGAGCCAGTTCTACCATATTTTTTGTGCGCCCAGTATGCGAAATGAGAACAAAAACGTCACCGGCTCGACTATTTATGCAACTCATGCGCTGGATCACAATATCGTCTGACCAGATGACCGGCAGATTAAAGCGCAGAAATTTGGTGAAAGCGTCATGCGCCACGACAGCGGATGCACCCAGCCCGAAAAAGGCGAGTTTATCGGCCTGCGCGAGCAGGGTTACCGCCTGCTGCAGATGCGCGCTATTCAGCTGATCGCGGACCCGCTGTAGCCCGGCCAGCGCCGAGTCGAAGATTTTGTGGCTGTAGTTCTCTACTGTGTCGTCGTCTTCAACGCCCCGGCTGACCCAGTTGCTGCCTTTCACCAGGCTCTGCGCCAGTTGCAGTTTAAAGTCGGGGAAGCCCCGAGCCCCCAGTCGGTGACAGAAGCGATTCACGGTGGGTTCACTGACGCCGGCAATGCCGGCCAGCGTGGCGATGCTGGAGTGCATCGCCGCCTGCGGTTCAGCCAGAATCTGACGGGCAACTTTCATTTCCGCTTTGCTCAGCGCCGCAAACTGCGCCTCAATTTTTTCCAGCATATTCATAAGCTGATGACCATAATCACTTTTATCAATTTCAATTATCACTGTCCCGGAAGCCGATTAACAGAGACTATATCGCGCCAGCACCTGGCAAGCGCAACGGCTGACAAGTCGATTGCCCTTTTTTTTGGGATACTTTGACCGGTGCCAGATTTTCCTGACACCAACAGAAACAGAAAAAAACGCCAAGCCGCACGTGTCATCACACGCGCTTAGCACATCCGGTACAGAGTTAATGCGGTTGACCCGGCGAGTCGGTTTACCTGGCGCGGGGAAAAAAGTACATTGTGCTGAAAGAAAATAATAACCTGGACCCGGTGGCAGAGGATCTATCACCACCGGACTATCCTGCAACGAGGAGAGGAAAATGGCGGTAACACAAATAGCCCAGGCATGCGATCTGGTGATTTTCGGTGCCAAAGGCGATCTTGCACGCCGTAAACTGTTGCCTTCACTGTACCAGTTAGAGAAAGCGGGTCAGATCCATGAAGAAACCCGCATTATTGGTGTCGGCCGTGCTGAGTGGGATAAAGCGGAATACACCAAAGTGGTACGTGAAGCGCTGGAAACCTTCATGAAGGAGAAGATTGACGAAGCGCTGTGGGACAAACTCAGCAACCGTCTCGACTTCTGCAACCTCGATGTTAATGACACCACGCACTTCCCGAAACTGGGTAAGATGCTGGATCAGAAAAACCGCACAACCATCAACTATTTCGCTATGCCACCCAGCACCTTTGGCGCGATCTGCCAGGGCCTGGGCACCGCGAAGCTGAATGCCAAACCTGCCCGCGTTGTGATGGAGAAGCCACTGGGCACCTCACTGGAAACCTCGCAGGAGATCAACGACAGCGTGGGTGAATACTTTGAAGAGAGCCAGGTATTCCGAATTGACCACTATCTCGGCAAAGAAACCGTGCTCAACCTGCTGGCGCTGCGCTTCGCTAACTCCATCTTTGTGAATAACTGGGATAACCGCACCATCGACCATGTGCAGATTACTGTGGCCGAAGAGGTGGGTATCGAAGGCCGTTGGGGTTACTTCGATAAAGCCGGCCAGATGCGCGACATGATCCAGAACCATTTATTGCAGATTCTGACCATGATTGCCATGTCGCCGCCGTCCGATCTCAGCGCCGACAGCATCCGTGACGAAAAAGTGAAAGTGCTGCGCTCGCTGCGCCGCATCGATCAGACCAATGTGCGTGAGAAAACCGTACGCGGTCAGTACACCGCTGGCTTTGTGCAGGGTAAAAAAGTGCCGGGCTACCTGGAAGAAGAGGGAGCCAATAAATCGAGCGCTACCGAGACCTTCGTGGCGATCCGTGTCGATATCGATAACTGGCGCTGGGCAGGCGTACCGTTTTACCTGCGTACCGGTAAGCGTTTACCGACCAAGTGCTCTGAAGTCGTGGTCTACTTCAAAAATCCTGAGATGAACCTGTTTAAAGATTCTTACTCAGAGCTGCCGCAGAACAAGCTGACGATTCGTCTGCAGCCGGACGAAGGTGTGGATATCGAAATCCTGAACAAAGTGCCAGGCCTCGATCACAAGCACAAACTGCAGACCACCAAGCTGGATCTGAGTTACTCCGAGACGTTTAACCAGTCGCATCTCGCGGATGCTTATGAGCGTCTGCTGCTGGAGAGCATGCGTGGTATCCAGGCGCTGTTTGTGCGTCGCGATGAAGTGGAAGCCGCCTGGACTTATGTCGATTCTATTATCGAAGCATGGGCTGCGGATGGTGATTCTTCCAAACCTTATCAGGCAGGCACCTGGGGCCCGGTGGCGTCGGTGGCCATGATCACCCGCGATGGCCGGTCGTGGAACGAATTTGAATAACTGAAGTGATGATAAAGCCCGCAACGCGGGCTTTTTTTTCGCCGTTAAACCGGGCCAGCGGATGCAGGTAAAATTGAACTGCCGTTTCAAAATGGTCGCAGGATGATAGACGCTCAGGAAGCTGATCATGTATGGTAGTGACGCAATTTACAGGGCAGGAGCCGATGCTCCATGACCGGGTCGTAATCCCGGTGTTATCAAGCAAGGGGAACTGATGAAAAACTGGAAAACGAGTGCTGAACAGATTCTGACCACCGGACCTGTGGTGCCGGTCATCGTGGTAAACAAACTCGAACATGCAGTGCCAATGGCGAAAGCGCTGGTGGCGGGCGGTGTGAGAGTGCTGGAAGTGACGCTGCGCACACCGGTGGCGATGGATGCCTTACGTGCGATGATCAAAGAAGTGCCGGATGCGATCGTTGGTGCGGGAACGGTGATTAACCCGCAGCAGTTACAGGAAGTAACCGATGCCGGTGCGCAGTTCGTTATCAGCCCTGGCGTCACCGAATCGCTGCTGAAAGCGGCGGTTGACGGGCCGGTTCCGTTGATTCCGGGTATCAGCACCGTTTCTGAGTTAATGACCGGTATGGACTATGGTCTGCGCGAGTTTAAGTTCTTCCCGGCCGAAGCGAATGGTGGCGTTAAAGCGCTGCAGGCGATTGGCGGACCTTTCCCGCAGGTGCGTTTCTGTCCGACCGGCGGCATCTCGCCGGCCAACTACCGTGACTATCTGGCACTGAAAAGCGTGCTCTGCATTGGCGGATCCTGGCTGGTGCCTAACGACGCGCTGGAAGCGGGCGACTGGGATCGCATTACCCGCCTGGCGCGCGAAGCTGTAGAAGGCGCGAAGTAAGTGATGGCGGTGAGCACCTGCTCACCGCACATCTTTACCCCTGAACCGTGACCGCGGCGGCGCTGGCAATGGCACGCGCAATCGCCTGATCGGTGCTGTCACCGCTGGCGAGCGCCACACCAAGACGACGTTGCCCACTGATCTCCGGCTTGCCGAACAGTCGCAGTTGCAGACCGGCACCCAGTGCCGCTTCGACATTCACAAACTGCACGTTCTGACTGGTCAGTTGCGGCAGGATAACAGCGGAAGCGGACGGACCATACTGACGAATCCCACCAATCGGTAGCCCCAGGAACGCCCGCACGTGCAGCGCAAACTCTGACAGATCCTGCGAAATCAGCGTGACCATGCCGGTATCGTGTGGACGCGGTGAAACTTCGCTGAACACCACCTCATCACCGCAGACAAACAGCTCAACGCCAAACAGGCCATAGCCGCCCAGCGCCTTAACGACCTGCGCGGCAACATCCTGCGCCCGTTGCAGCGCCAGTTCACTCATCTGCTGCGGCTGCCAGGACTCGCGGTAATCGCCATCCTCCTGACGGTGACCAATCGGCGCACAGAAGTGAATGCCATCGACGGCGCTGATGGTGAGCAGGGTGATCTCGAAATCGAAGTTGACGACGCCTTCAACGATGACGCGACCGGCACCGGCACGGCCACCCTGTTGCGCATAGTCCCAGGCTTTATCGAGCTGGCTGGCGTCGCGGATAAAGCTCTGGCCTTTGCCCGATGAGCTCATTACCGGCTTCACAATGCAGGGGAAACCGATCTCTGTGGCGGCTTCATCGAAGCGTACCTTGCTGTCCGCAAAGCGATAGCGTGAGGTCGGCAGTGACAGCTCTTCAGCCGCCAGGCGGCGAATGCCTTCGCGATTCATGGTGAGTCGTGCAGCGCGGGCGGTCGGAACTACACGCTGGCCTTGCTGCTCCAACTCAACCAGCGTATCGGTGGCGATGGCTTCGATTTCCGGTACCACAAAGTCAGGCTTCTCAACGGCTATCAATGCTGCCAGCGCCGCGCCATCCAGCATGTTAATGACATGGCTGCGATGGGCGACATGCATTGCCGGCGCATCGGCGTAACGATCAACCGCGATCACCTCCACACCCAGACGCTGACACTCCAGCGCCACTTCTTTACCCAGTTCACCTGAACCCAATAACATCACACGCGTTGCCGCCGGACGCAGCGCTGTTCCGAGAGTCGTCATACATTCCCCTAAGCAGTCAAAATTCGCGCGCAAGTATAAACGAAAACGTTTGCGTTCTCATCTTTCGCGCAGTTGATACCGCTTTTTGCCGTACTTTTCCCGCTCTGACGTTTCCTGACATCCTTTTGGGCAGGATAGCGGCTGACATCCTGAAAGGAGTGAATGATGAATAACTGGTTGCAACAGATTCAGTCGGTGCTGACAAAGAAGGGCGGTGACGGAAAATCGGGCGGTGGCTTAAGCGACATGCTGGCACCCGGCGCACTGGGCGGTCTGGCCGCGATGCTGATCTCCAGCAAGTCGTCGCGCAAACTGCTGACTAAATATGGCGGCAAAGCCCTGATTGTGGGGGGTGGCGCGGCGGCTGGCGCGGTGCTGTGGAACAAATACAAACAGCGGGTCAGCGAGGCGCACCAGAATGAACCTGACTTCGGTGTGGCGCAGACGCCTGTTGATCTGCGCGCCGAACGTCTGGTGACCGCGCTGGTGTTTGCCGCCAAAAGCGATGGGCACATCGACGATCAGGAGCGGGCAGCCATCCAGCAGAATATTCATCAATCCGGTTATGGTCAGGATGCAGAACGGCTGATTCAGAAAGCGATGAACCGCCCGCTGGATCCCCAGTGGCTGGCCGCCGATGTGAAAAATGAAGAAGAAGCGCTGGAGCTTTATTTCCTGAGCTGTGCCGCCATCGACGTGGATCACTTTATGGAGCGCAGCTATCTCTCCGCGCTGGGTGACGCGCTGAAAATCCCTCAGGATGTGCGCGACGGCATTCAGCAGGATCTTGAGGCTGAAAAAGCCCGTCTGCCCGCCAGTTAATTCCATTACGACTCCGCTGGCGGCTTACAGGACGTGCTGAGCCAGCGGCAGCTTCTCTCGTCATCTCTGGCTTCCGGCCGCTGAAGTGTTACGCTTACAGATCATTATGTTGATGGAGACGAATGGATGAAAGCACCCATCGCAAAAAAAATACCCCATGAGATGACGCTGCATGGCGAGACCCGCGTTGACAATTATTACTGGCTGCGCGATGACAAACGCGAAAACAGCGAGGTTCTTGATTACCTGCGTGCCGAAAATAATTACGGCAAAAAAATCATGTCTTCACAACAGCCGCTTCAGGACCGGGTATTAAAAGAGATCATTGATCGGCTGCCGCCCGAAGATCACTCAGTGCCCTATGTGAAAAATGGCTACCGCTATCAGAGTCGTTACCAGACCGGTAACGAATATCCGGCCTATTACCGTCAGCCCGCAGCAAGTGAGGAGTCTGGCGAGTGGAGCCTGCTGCTGGATGCTAACCAACGGGCCTCACACAGCGATTTCTACACCATGGGCGCGCTGCACATCAGCCCCGATAACCGTCTCATGGCGCTGGCTGAAGATTTTCTGTCGCGGCGGCAATATGGCATCCGTTTCCGCAACCTTGAAAGCGGTAGCTGGTATCCCGAAGTATTGAGTAACGCCTCATCCAGCTTTGCCTGGGGCAACGATTCGTGCACCGTTTACTATGTGCGCAAGCACCCGCAGACGCTGCTCTCTTATCAGGTCTGGCGACATGAACTCGGCTCGCCTCAGTCTGATGACCAGCTGGTCTATGAAGAGCAGGATGACACCTATCATCTCAGCGTGCACAAGAGCACCTCCAAACAGTTCATCATGATTGCGCTCTACAGCACCAACACCAGCGAAATCCAGCTGATTGATGCTAACTTCCCTGACGCACAGCCGCATGTCTTTCTGCCGCGCCGCCGCGATCATGAATACAGCATCGATCATTACGATCATCAGTTTTTCATTCGATCTAACCGGGATGGCAAAAACTTCGGTCTCTACCGCAGTCGCTATCTGGATGAGTCACGCTGGGAAACGCTGATCCCGGCCCGGGAACAGGTGGTCATGGAAGATTTCCAGTTGTTTCGCGACTGGCTGGTCGTCGAAGAGCGTCAGCGCGGCTTAACCAGCCTGCGGCAGATAAACTGGGCCAGCGGAGAGACCAGCGGCATCGCTTTTGA
This sequence comes from Candidatus Pantoea rara, assembly GCF_051136265.1. NCBI lineage: Bacteria > Pseudomonadati > Pseudomonadota > Gammaproteobacteria > Enterobacterales > Erwiniaceae > Pantoea > Candidatus Pantoea rara. The sequence goes on from NZ_CP194942.1 coordinate 1,755,026, forward strand.
CGATCCTACTTATGTGACCTGGCTGGCCTACAATCCAACGCCGCGCACCAGCAAACTGCGTTACGGTTATTCATCGATGACTACGCCGACCACGCTGTTTGAACTGGATATGGATACCGGTGAACGCCGCATCCTGAAGCAGAGCGCAGTGAAAGGTTTTAACGCGGAAGATTACAAAAGCGAGCATCACTGGATCAAGGTCAGTGATGGCACCGAAGTGCCAGTCTCGCTGGTCTATCACCGCAAACATTATCAGCCCGGTCAGAACCCGATGCTGGTCTATGGCTACGGTGCCTACGGCAGCAGCATGGATGCCGATTTCAGCGTCAGCCGCCTGAGCCTGCTGGATCGCGGCTTTGTCTATGCGCTGATACAGGTGCGCGGTGGCGGTGAGCTGGGGCAGCAATGGTATGACGGCGGTCGCCTGTTGAATAAAATGAACAGTTTCACCGACTTTATTGATGTCACTGATGCGCTGGTGGCACGCGGCATCGGCCACCCGGAACGGCTCTATGCGATGGGGGGCAGCGCGGGCGGCCTGCTGATGGGTGGGGTGATTAACCTGGCTCCGCAGCGATTCCACGGTGTGGTGGCTCAGGTGCCGTTTGTGGATGTCGTCACTACGATGCTGGATGAGTCGATTCCGCTGACTACCGGCGAGTATGACGAATGGGGCAATCCCAGCGATCCGGAATACTACCGCTACATCCGCCAGTACAGCCCTTATGACAATATTGAGGCAAAGGATTATCCGCATCTGCTGGTCACTACCGGCCTGCACGATTCACAGGTGCAGTACTGGGAACCGGCAAAGTGGGTAGCGAAGCTGAGATCGATGAAAACCGATAATAACCTGCTGCTGCTCTGCACCGATATGGATGCCGGGCATGGCGGCAAGTCGGGCCGCTACAAAGCCTATGAAGGGATCGCGATGGAGTACACCTTCCTGCTCGGCCTGGCGCAGGGCACCTTACCGCCCACTCAGGATTACTGAGACTCTGACAGGTATTTATTCAGCGCCTGCCGCAATGGCGGGCGCAGATCGCTGACATTATTCAGTACCCACTTCAGGTAGCCCGGATCTTTCCTTGCTATCACCGCAATCGCCTGGCCGCGATATTTGCCGAACGGCAGAATGTCGTCGCGCTGGGCCGCCGGTTGTGAACGCACAATCATCTCGGAGGCACTCCAGCCAGAGGTCTCCATAATACGGATCAGCAGTGCCGCCGTGACATAGCAGTCATAGAGTGCCCGGTGCGCATGCAGGTCAGCGGGCGGCGTCACATCCAGCTTCAATGAATGACGCAGTGCCTGGTTGCCATATTTAATGCCCGGCCAGAGCTGACGCGCCAGCTGCATGGTGCAGATCCATTCACCGTACATCTCCGGCAGCATCCGGCGATCAAAACTTGCGTTATGCGCCACATAAAAGGCGCTGCCGTAATAGCGCGGTATCGCCTCATCGATCGTCGGTTTACCGGCGACCATCGCTTCGGTGATGCGATGAACCGCCATCGCCTGACGGCTGATAGGGCGGTCGGGCAGAGTGAGATCGCTCATCGGATTTACAATCTGTCCGTTGACCACATCGACGGACGCAACTTCAACCACGCCGCCCTGCAGGCCGCAGGTTTCGGTATCAATAACGCGAAACATCATTGCTTCATCTTCGGTTCATAAGGAAGGCGCGACAGGCTAAGCGACGCCTGGCGGTATTGCATCAGACGCTGGCGAAACCAGTCACGCAGCGCTTCGGGCTGCTCCTGCGCCACCATCTCGGCAACCACTGGCATGTTATAGCGCTCTTTAAACGCTACGCCCGCTGCCGCCAAATCGACATTGATCTTGTCTTTCTCTTCCTGGGACACCAGGGCAAGGTTATGGCTCATACTATTCTCCTGACGATAGCGGGCAAAAGTAATGTTTTCGGCGGTCTGAATCAAGGATAAAGGATCGCATCGCTGGCCTCGACAGTGTAAAACCAGCAGCGTATCCTTTTGCCACGTTTATCGCCCTGGCGGCGGTTAAAAGGATGATCTTATGCAGAAAAAACGCATTTATCGCATGGTTATTGCATTAGCAGCAGCCGGACTGATGGCATTCAGCTCGCTGGCTGCGGCGCATGCGCATCTTCAGTCTTCCCTCCCGGCGGCCAAAGCGCAGGTCACCACATCCCCCGATGCGCTGACGCTGAACTTCAGTGAAGATATTGAAGCGGCATTCAGCGGCGTCACGCTGCTGGATAGCGCTCAGACACCTGTCGCGACCGCCAAAGCCCGCGTCGAGTCAGATCAAAAAAACCGACTGATTGTTGGCCTGTCTCAGCCGCTGAAAGCGGGCAGTTATCAGGTTAACTGGCACGTGCTGTCGGTGGATGGCCATAAAACCGCAGGAAGCTATCGCTTTAGCGTGAAGTAACCCCGGTGACCACCCTCTGGATAGTGCTACGCGCACTGCATTTCGCCGCCGTGATGCTGCTGACCGGTAGCGCCTGCTACAGCGCACTGCTGGCACCCAAACGCTATCGTCCAATGCTGGCGCTACGATTGAACCCGCTGGTGAAGGGGAGCGCCTGGCTGGCGTTGCTGAGTGCGCTGGCGATGCTGGCCTGCCAGAATGTGTTAATGAGCGGCGACAGCACTAACCTGGCCGACATTGATATCTGGCTGGCAGTGCTGGGCACGCACTTTGGTGCTGTATGGCAGTGGGAAATCATTTTCAGCGTGCTGGCCGTTATCGCGCTATTAGTGACCGGAAAGCTTCGTCAGCAGGTGTTGTTGCTGGCTGGCGTGCTGCAACTGGCTTGTATGGCCCTGATTGGTCATGCCGCGATGCGCGATGGCTGGCCCGGTCTGCTTCAACAGTTTAACCATGCCATACATCTGATAGCTGCGGCGTTCTGGATAGGGGGATTGTTTCCCTTGCTACTGCTGATGCGCGAGGCGCGCCAGATCGATCGCCGCAGCGACGCCATCCGCACCATGATGCGTTTTTCGCGCTATGGTCACCTGGCGGTCGCGTTAACACTGCTGAGCGGCGTGATAAACAGCGTGATGATCGCAGGCTGGCCACTCATGTGGCACGATTCACGCTACATGGTATTGCTGTTGTGTAAAGTACTGCTGGTTGCTCTGATGGTGCTGGTGGCGCTGTTCAATCGATACTGGCTGGTGCCGCGATTCCGCCTGGCGGGCAGCGGGACGCAGCAAAAATTTATTCACATGACGCAGCTTGAACTGTTGCTGGCGTGTGGAGTGGTTGGGCTGGTGAGCGTATTTGCCACGCTGTCACCAGCCTGAATGTGGTTCAAGAGAGAAAAGGGTAGTTATGTTGCTGAAGAAAGTGATCCCCGCAATCCTGTTGTTATCCGTATGCGGCCAGGCGCTGGCGGCACAAATCATTACCGTCAGCCGCTTTGAGATCGGTAAAGAGAAGTGGCCGTTCAACCGTGAAGAGGTGATGCTGACGTGCGAGAAAGATGGTGCGATGTTTGTCATCAACCCAAGCACGCTAATGACCTATCCGCTGAACGATATCGCCGACACGCTGTTCAAAAACAAACAGGTGAAAGCGCAGCCAATCAGCGTGATCCGGGCCGAAGACAAAGCGCATCCGGGCCAGATGATGAGCCTGCAACCGATTGTTGAGCGCACCCAGGCGCTGTGCGGTAAATAAACCTTCTGGGTGCAGCATCGCGCTGCGCCCAAACCCCGATTTTTTGCCGCTGCGATCACAAACTGATCCTGTTTATGGCCCTGAGTCCTGCGTTTGCTGGAATTTTCACCACGCTGTTCTAGTCTTAAATGGCAAGGCGACACCGCCTTCATAAATGCCAACTTTTAGCGCACGGCTCCTTGAGAGCCATTTCCCTGGACCGAATATAGGAATCGTATTCGGTCTTTTTTTGGTTGGCATTTAAAAACAGCATCTTAGATTAAAATCAATGAGTTAAACGCCACCCTGTTGCCTTCTGTTCTACTCTGCTGGACTCTGTGCCGCCACTTTGTCGCCATTTTTCTTCGCCATCAATGCCAGCGGATTAAGTTTAACGAACCCGCCTTTCTATCCTTTAGTGAATAACCATGCAACTTGCCTGAACCCTGACGCGATAAATTCGCTTATATTGCGGTTTCAGCATCAATATCCTGTACGGTGCAGACCATTTTACGACTGTGGTAGAAATTGTGCCCCTATCATCGTTGCCTTCGACGATGCGGACACCGTAATGATCATCAGACATGTGATGCTTGCCGTTTTGAGGGAGTGCTCATGGTCTGACATCAGGTAAAGGGGTACATGCAGTTGCAGTCTGCTAATCCAGGCGCGGTTTTAACCGCGCGGGCGCAGCCAGTGCAGCCAGTAAGTTGTGTTTTTTCCTGTATCGACGCGGCAGAGCCCGCCATCAAGATTGACGGCCGACACGGATCAGGTTACGCAGCAGACACTGGATTTCTGTAAGTTGTTCGTTCATGGGGCTAAAATGCCCCAATTTTTTACAAAGTAGAGTTGTGATTGTTTGCCTGGGAATCAGCAAACATTCATACAATATTCATAAAGAAATATAAAAGTAACTTATAAGCGTATTCTATGTAGCTAAAGCCTCCATGCACATACTCAAACATCATCCCAGAAGCCAGAAAGTTGCAAATAAAAGCAGTAATTGTCCAATGGAAAATATACTTATTAGCTGAATCGAAATCCCTTTCAACTATAAAAGAAAATGAAATATATATAGCACTCAGGAAAAGAAAGATAAATCCTAAGTAGGCAGCAAGCTCAACTAAAAGCATGTTGAGACCTTCCAGATAAGCAATGTTGACGTAAGGTTCTGAAAGATAATTGAAAACTCTAGAGTAAATGCCGGTGTGAATGTAACCCTCATGATATGCAAGATATACTGCATGATACATAAGTACACCAACAATTAACGATGGAATGAGATATACTAAATCATATAAGCGCCTCATGCCTCGCATATATATTTGAAAAGATACACCCAAAAAACATATTACCAATGGTAGCCATGAAAAGGACTTCATGATCCCGATAAATAAAGATGGATAGACTGGAAAGATTACCAAAAGAAATGCCGCTATCATTATCGAGAGGGTCTTAAAGTTCTTTTTATTTATCTTATCCATTTCATATATGTTTATCGTATTATTATTACCATTAATATTGTGACTTTGATTCCTTATTTCCGTCTTAAAATTTATTTTCAAATATTTTATGGTCAGGGCCGCTGAGAAAGTAAGCGCAATGAGTGAATCTAAAGAAAAGAAATTTTCAAATAGCATAATAGCCTCCATTCATGATATTTCATTAAGCGATCGTCCAGTCATTTAAGTTTTATGTCAAAGAATTTATCACCAACTCCTCAATAATTGAAATATCCCGTTTTGAGATACCCATCAATGGTCTTGATTCATACTGCACCTCTTTACCTTTACGCGCTCACCGGCCGCGCAGCCCGAAATGATGCACGCGGGCCATCCGCTGCGCATTACCCGCAAACTTGATAATGGGCCCATCCAGACTGGCCTGCGTCTTCATGTATTTAGCGGTGCGCAGCTTTGCGAACATCTCACGCTTTATCCTGCCCTTTTTGCTGCGCACCTGCTGCGTTTTGCGGGGCTTAAATGGCTTGCTGTCTGGTGCGTGCTGGCGTTTGATATTCTGCTGCTTACTCGCGTGAAGCTTCATCGTAATTATTCGCGCCATTTCCTTACGCACCGGGGCTGACAGGCTGTTAATAAGCGCCTCCAGCCAGTCATTTACCAGCCGCAACTCGCACATGCCTGCCACTCTCTGACCAGCTCACTCTAAACGTAAAGCTGTAGCGGCCGCGCGACATTCTCTGACAGTGGGTTCTCGCCGACGTGGGTCACGCGTAGCCCGTCGTCGGTCTGATTCACTATTACGCGTACGCGCTCGCTCAGCTGCAGTTCAAAGCTGATATCGCTCGCCGATTTACGTGAAGCGAAACATTCTGGCCTCAACGCTTATTCCGCCCCCGATGATAAGTCAGCGGGCGTTCAGCAAGTTCGTGCTGGATTATCTGGTCTTCGGTAACGCCTTTGCCGGGGTGCGCCTTAACAGCCTGGGTAAACCGCTGCGCCTTGAAACTAGCCCGGCCAAATTCACCCGCAGGGGCGTGAAGGATGGCGTTTACTGGTTTGTGAATGACTGGAAAGAGCCGCACGAATTTTCGGCCGGCAGCATGTTTCACCTGCTGGAGCCGGATATCAATCAGGAGCTGTACGGGCTGCCTGAATATCTCAGCGCGCTTAACTCCGCCTGGCTGAATGAGGCGGCAACGCTGTTCCGCCGCAAGTATTACCAGAACAGCGCGCACGCCGGTTACATCCTGTATATGACCGACGCGGCGCAGAGCAGCAGCGACGTTGACCGGATGCGCCAGGCGATGCGCGACACGAAAGGGCTGGGTAACTTCCGCAATCTGTTTATGTACGCGCCGAACGGTAAGCCGGACGGCATCAAGATCCTGCCGCTCAGTGAAGTGGCAACGAAAGACGATTTCTTTAACATCAAGAAGGCCAGCCGCGACGACCTGTTAAGCGCACACCGCGTGCCGCCGCAGATGATGGGAATTATCCCGGACAACTCCGGCGGGTTTGGTGACGCGGTGAAAGCGGCGCAGGTATTTGTGCGTAACGAATTGCAGCCACTACAAGAAAGAATAAAGGAGTTAAATTTTTGGATTGGAATGGAGGTGATAAAATTCAATGAATACCGGTTAGATTGAACGGAGGTCAGGGTTTACCCTGACCTTTATTTTTTAGCTGGTCAATGGAGGCATTTTACACCATGCATTAACGCCCACTTTTGTAATGCTGATGATCGCCAATACAATAACGGGCGCTATAAATATAGCCGTCACCCCAAATACTCCAGCTAGTATTGTTGAAATGGCGCCTACAATCCTTGATTTATTTTCCTCTAAAATACCATTAAAACCTTTTATTTCATCTTGATACTTTTCATCACCACAAATTAAGCTTTTAAACTCATTCCAAAATAATTTTGAAAACTGTCCTCTTGAAGAACCATGAGGCTGACCGGCTCCAAACTTTGATGTATCAGACACTCCATTAGAGCTAAACCATTTATCAATAGCATAAGCCTCGTCACCACTTTTTAAAAATTCATTTATAGTTAAACGCTGATATGGTTTTAATACTGACAACCACTCATCTGCAGGATCATTAGGCAACTGAATCATAGCATGTCCTTTATATACTCGGCAGAAATACATTGTGTGGTTTGGTGTAGCTCGCTTGGATTTATGTTATTTCCAAAAGTCACGTAACCTCCAGAAAGATTTGCATAAGCGCCAATCAAGATGCCGACAACAGAATTATCTTTTTTCGATACAACCGGAGAGCCTGATTGACCAGGCCTGGTTTGAGTATTGATAATAGCAAATTTGGTTTTAATGCCGCTTGAATCTAATAAAACTTTTGCACCTACCGTGGCTTTTTGTAAGGTGAGCACAATCCGTCCATCGCCACAATGCGGATAACCAATTACATCAATGTCATCACCAACACTAGCTCCATCAAACCCTGTTATATTAAGTTGCGGTCCCTTAATAACTTGTTCAGTTTCTAATATACATAAATCTTTAACTGGATCTTCTTCTATTATAGTTGCGAAAAAAGATTGGAATTTCCTTACAGTTGTGTCTTGATAATCATCATAATTCAAAAGACCAGATGGAATAACAACAATTTTTCCTGATCTTCCTGATATTACATGCCTAGCTGTAACAAGTTTTTTTTCTGAAATAAAAAAAGCAGTTCCAAGGGGGTTGATTAAGTTGCTTTCAATGATTCCAATGCATGCTATAAAAACGGGCGAAATCATAATAATCCTCTTTAGGTAGTAGGTAAGAGAAAACTTTAGAACTTAAGTGGTCTATTCAGGTTTTTTCGCATCTGCAGGATGTCAATTCACCTATAGTTATACATGTTTTACTTCTCCGCGCGCAATGCTATCCCCGCCACGCCTGCCCGCTTTATGTATCACTTTTCATGCATCTGCATGTACCACCTCTGAGCGCGCCGGCTCTGGCCTTACAAACACATAGCAATCCAATTTGGATCATGCGGATTCATGCAAGCATATGCACTTTGATGCAGAAGCAAAAAGCCACCTGAAAGGTGGCTAGTGAACGGTAGGGAAGGGGCAACTAATCATTCTGCCTGGCAGTAAATAGCGGCTTCGAAAATAGCTGTGTCGATTGTCCCTGCCATGTCGCTGATCATCGACAGTGCCATTTTTAATTCATCTTCTTTGCAATGTGCGATCAGCGATACGTCAGCAATGAACTGAATGCGTGCAACCGTTTCACTGTGATTATTTATGTTCATCAATTGATTAACTCCTTCTATTCAAAAGAAATACTGTTTGCATGAGCAGAATTATGATGAACTAAAATCGTTAACAATCGTGCGGCTCCGATTAGTCCGGCTGCCGTTTTATTAATCAGGCAACTGTATGCCTCTTTTTCTCGCTAGTGCATTGAAGCGTTTTAATGGGGTGGCATTTTTGCGACGTCTATGGAAGAGATACCCGTTTGTACCGCTCCAGTAAGAAAGCTCACCAACTATCATCTTGTGATCTTTCATCATGCGGACAGCTTCACCGTGGGACAGTGTTAACCTGGAGATCTCAAAGTAACTCTTTTTCAGCGCCTCACGTTCTGCGCAATGACTCCGTTCAGAGTGATATTTGTCCGGTTCAGGTTGCTCCTGAGCTGGCTTTTCTTTTAATCGCTTAATAATCCTTCTTCGCCCGGCACGAGTAAGAGGCTTTGTGAAGTCGATAGTGGCTTTAGAGCCTGTCGTCTCAGTACAGTTATTGACAGAACTCCGAGAGGACGCAGGCGCGTCCTTAAATTCAAAGCCCAAATCAACGGCATGTTTCTGAACAATCTTCCACCAAATAAGGCGAGTTAAGATTGGCATGTCGTCGCCAACTGCAGTTGCGTAAACACCCTTGATACGCACGGTTTCCTCGCGGTACTCATTCACATCTTCGCTTGCCTGATACCAGGTGCGTACAGCCAGATCGTCACGGCGCACGAACGGGCCACCCTGTGCCTAAACGTATTCAGCCCGGTCTGAATGGATGTTCCTTCTAACGTTCTGTATGCTTATAAGATATTACAAATAAAATGGCCATCTCACTCTGACAGGTAATTGTTGTGGATAATAACGAAGAAAAAATCGCTGATGCTTTATATGAGATATTGAATAAATGAAACGTGTTTTTTTATGGCTTATACAATCATTTATCTATTTAATTCCTGCTGTTGTAATTGTGGCAGGGTTGTATATCTTTATTCGGTTCATTCCTGAACATGCTGCGTTTCTTAGCATAACCTGGGTGGTTGTCGTTTCTTTCGTGTATATAAAATACAATCGATGGTATTAGTTTTATACAGAAATCTTTAGTGTTGCTGTTTTATCGATAGCGTTAAAAGTGTGAGGGAAGTGATGTGCTTATTAATGGGTTTAGCTGTCATTTAGCGATTATAGCATCTGGTTTCTCTGGTTAAGATCTGTCAAAGAGATTAGTTAATCAGACTCACGTCTGTCTTATTTTATAAAATAAATCATCTCCCCAACTAATTTTTGAGTCTTATTTTAGGTCCATTTTATGCTCGTGATTCCCCAGCAGACTGCCAGCAGAACAAACCTAACCAGACGATTTTCCCCAAAGTTGGACTTAATCAATATATCTAAATAACCTCCCTCTACGGTTCTCCACGTCTATTAAACGTAAAAAAACCGGGTTGTAACCTGCCCCGGTGAATTTTATCCAGGGTTTATTATGTTCTTAAAAAAAGTTATTCCTTGTGCGATGGTAGCATTGGTGAGTACCTTCATTTCTGGCTGTGTGATGGCAGAGAGGGGACACCATCGTGGCCCATCTTCTGACTGGCATCGTCATCATGCATCTTCTTAGAATGATAAGGGCTTGTAGCCAGCATGCCAGACCCACCGCATCAGAAAATAACGCTTCACAGCATCCGGGGCCACCGCAAGCGACAGATAGTGCAATTCAGCATTTGGGACCACCGCCAGCCGGTAATTACTGCCTGACAAGGTTATTCATGATACATGCACTTCACTGGCATCCAATAAATCACTCCTGATTTACAGAACGTCGACATGCACAAATGCCTTACGAAACTTACCTCAATACTGAGCTTATTCGTAAAGGCTGCATTAACTCTTCCTGACCCGCACCTAAAGCTTACCTGCCATCTTGTCATCATCTCGGTTTGGCTTATTCTTAACCTTCAATCAAAAGGAGTAACGTTTATGAAAGCGGCAATTGCTAATAGTGAACATAAGGTTGAAGTGGTTGAGAAAACGCTGCGTCCGCTCAAAACGGGCGAAGCACGACTCAGGATGGAGTGCTGTGGCGTATGCCATACCGATTTGCATGTGAAGAACGGTGATTTCGGCGATAAAACGGGTGTGACGCTGGGTCATGAAGGGATCGGTATCGTTGAGGAAGTTGCACCAGATGTGACCTCACTCAAGCCCGGCGATCGTGCCAGCGTCGCCTGGTTTTTCAAAGGCTGCGGTCACTGCCAATACTGTAACTCCGGTAATGAAACACTCTGCAGAGAGGTCATCAATGCCGGTTTTACCGCTGATGGCGGCATGGCTGAAGAGTGTATCGTCGTTGCAGATTACTCGGTTAAAGTCCCGGACGGGCTCGATCCTTACGCCGCCAGTAGTGTCACCTGCGCCGGTGTCACCACCTATAAAGCGGTAAAAGTGTCAGAGGTGAAACCCGGTCAGTGGCTCGCGATTTATGGCCTTGGCGGTCTGGGCAATCTCGCGCTGCAGTACGCCAAAAACGTCTTTAACGCCAAAGTGATCGCCGTTGATGTGAGCGATGGGCAACTGGCACTGGCGAAAGAGATGGGTGCCGATTTGGTCGTCAACTCTGCCAGCGAAGATGCGGCACGCTTCATTCAGGAGAAAACCGGCGGTGCGCATGCTGCTGTGGTGACAGCGGTTGCCAAAGCGGCCTTTAACTCGGCGGTGGATGCGGTCAGAGCGGGAGGTCGCGTCGTGGCTGTCGGCCTGCCACCGGAAGCGATGAGTCTGAATATTCCGCGTCTGGTGCTTGATGGTATCCAGGTGGTGGGATCGCTGGTCGGAACGCGTAACGATCTGGCAGAAGCCTTCCAGTTTGCGGCAGAAGGGAAGGTGGTGCCGAAGGTGACCAAAAGGAAGATTGGTGAGGTCAATGACATCTTCGAAGAGATGGTTCAGGGCAAGATCCGCGGCAGGATGGTGATCGACTTTACCGGTCAGTCTGCTGATTAAAAACCACTGACGACCCCAGATGCCCGCGCGCTGCGGGCTTTTTTATGCCTGCAAGATTAAATCTACGTAGGTTGAATGCCTGTCAGCACATCCCGGCAAACATTAATAAGTTCTGCTTTATGTTTCATGATGTAATTCTGGCTTGCACTTTACCGGTAACATTATAGTTTATGAGGTGAATGCAGATTACACACAACGGAAGGAGGGTTATTTATGGCGAAGCATCATTTACTTAAATCCATTGAAATTGCAGCAATTGTGCTGTTTGTCCTGATACTGGCATATCTGGCTGTAACCGGGCTGATGTCATCAGCGGGTGTGGATCACGCCTGGCCTTATCCCACTAAGTAACTAAGTGCCTCACCAGGGAAATCATAAATAACATAAATAAAAAAGACCCTTACACAGGGCATAAAAAACCCCGCAAATGCGAGGTTAATCAGAATTTACACCAGACTCACCGACAGCAGCGTCAGCTCTTCAGTATCCAGCGACAGACTTTTTTTAGTCTCAAACATATAGGCTTCTAATGCCTCCTCGACATCGTCGCCTTCAATAAAGGCATGAGTCGTAACGTGATTTTCACCTTTTGGCTTAATTACGTATGAAACAAACCACTTCTTCTTTTGCATGATGTTTATCCTCTTTTGAAAATTGAGATGCCGCCTGCCAGCAGTACAGTGCTCATCTGCCGGACATTCAGCGGTAGTGCGGAGTTGGCCGACTAAGGCGAATCAAGCGGGGCAGGATGCAGCAGGTCGATCACGTCATCGATCTCATTGCTGGCCGCGTGACGATCAAGGGCAACTGCGTAGTAGCGTCCCTTGCAGTAGTGCTTTGTTACCGCCACCCGATGGCCAGTATCGCTGTCAGCTTCCTTGCCGGTCAGGGTCTGCAGGTGGGGCGGAATAACCAGCTCACTTTCGAGTTGTTCTGCTTCAATGATCACCGCGCCACCATCGGTGGATAGCAGCAGATGCTGAATGCTCATGTTCTCTCCTTTGAGTCAGATTGCTAACCGGGAAAGTGTAGTTCACCTCAGCAGGTGTGCTGACGCCACCACTGCATGAGTGCCTGTGGAGTGCTGCTAACCGGTGACTGAGGCAAAAAAAAGCCCCAGTCAGGGGCTTTTTAATCAGGATTCCTGGCAAACTTAACTGGTCTGATTAGCCAGCTTTGGCTTCAAAACTCGTTTTCCAATCTGGATGCCGGGCTTCTCAACATACTTATAGAGTAAAGAGGCGAGTGCATAGGTCACCGGGATGGCCGAGACGCAGACAATCAGGAAGCGAGTCATGTCGCTTCTGAACTCAATGTCGGTGTGCGTGAGCAGCAGTGCGATCATCGGAATCACAATCAGCAGGTGCAGCAGGTAAACCGAGAACGAGACGTCGCCCAGCCAGGTGCTGAGACGGTTGTTCAGCAGTTTACGCGGCAAAGCAATCAGCGTCGCCATCAGACTGCCCTCCGGGTATTGCCACAAAATCGCCGTCATACCGACGATCATCAGCGCTTCCATAATGACCTGCAGCTTAATCGCCCCCAGGCCCATCGCCACGCTCGCTACCGGTCCAAGCAGCGCAAAAGCGACGTAGAGCAGCGATTTACGGCGAACCGCTTCGGCCATCAGCATGCCTGCCAGGAACATGTTCAGCTTAATCAGAATCATGGAAGGCATCTCAAAGGCCTCATAATAATCTGCCAGCACATACCGACCGGCGCAGCAGAGCGCCATGATGCCAATCAGCGAGGCTGCATAACCGAAACGCAGCGTCACCAGCATAATGAACGGGAAAAGCAGATAGAACTGCATCTCCAGCCCGATGCTCCAGTCAGGCAGCACGGTATTAAACCCATATTCAGGCAGCAGCCCAAACAGGAAGCTGAAGTGAGTCAGAATGTTTGCCAGCGACTGGTCGGTGTAACGTGATGATTCAGTGGCGGTGCCGGAATAGAAATGAGCAATAGTGTCTCGCATCTCGCCAAACCACGGGCCATAAATCAGCGCGATGATTAACAGCAGATAATAGAGCGGGGCGATACGGAAGAAGCGACGGATCCAGAACTTCTTAATGGTCTCCGCGCTCTGCCACGGCTCTTTCTGCTGGCGCTCGACGTAGTTTTTCGCCATCAGATAACCCGATAACAGAATAAACAGATCAACTCCGATGCCAGGCGATGAAATAAGCGTGATGTGGCAATGAACCAGTAAGCTGATATGGCCAACCAGTACCCAGAGAGATGCGATGCCACGCAATCCCTCCAGCTCCGTAGACCAACCTCGTGTAGCAGACATATCTGTTCCTCATTTTTATCCGACTTTCGGCGCTCACTAAGCCTTAAGGCAAGAGATATGTAAACGGGCCTTTACAAAAGTAAGAAGATTCCGAGCACAGGTAAGAGGAAAAAATCAACCAGAAAGGGGCGGTATAGCACGGGAAGTTAAGGGCATGCAGCTGCAAACCCTTAAACGTTATTACTGATTGAGTGTGCCTGTCAGGCCAGCTTCAGCAGGATCATACCGGTCAGCAGCAGGGTCAGACCGGTCCAGCCTTTCCGGTTCAGACGCTGACCAAACAGCAACCAACCGGCCGCGACAGTGACGATAATCCCAAAGGCGCCCCAGACCGCATAGGCAATCGACAGATCGATACCTTTCACCGCCTGAGCGAGTGCGCTGAACGCGAGCAGCACAAAGCAGAGTGAAAGCAGACCATGTAGCGGTTTCTTAAATCCATCAGAATATTTAAGGGATATATTAGCGGCAATCTCCAGCACGATAGCCAGTGCCAGCCAGGCGGCGTGGACGAAATCAGCGATGACCATGATTAACCTCCGCTGATGATTGAGTGCCGGTCTTGATCAATACAATCCCGACGATCAGCGTCATCAGCCCGCAGATTTTCATCGCGGACAGCGTTTCACCAAACAACTGCACGCTGAATAATGTAATCAGCAGGATGCCAATTCCTTCCCACAGGGCATAGGCCACGCCGAGAGCGATACGCTTGATGGCAAAACTCAGCAGAATATAGGAGCAGGCAATCATTGCCAGCATCAGCAGGTAGCCTGAATGACTGCCGTTAAGGCTGGACCACTTCATAAAAAGGGTACCAATAATTTCAGTAATAATAGCGAGTGACAATAAAACCCAGGCGCGCATGGGTGCTCTCCAGCAACGAAAATGACGACCTGCCACAGTACAGAGGGCAGACTCAGAACAGTGTCGAAGGGGTGAGTGGACTACAGGGCGTTACGCCAGTGTTGATCGGCGACGTTCCAGCCAGAAAGGAAAGCGGGGGAAAGGTGTGACATGAACATTCTGCTCATAAAATTTTCAACGCATCCACATTGTTGCTTCTCATCAGTGGACGGATAGTGCCTCCGGTTAACTACACGCCGGTTTTATACCATTCTGCATATTATGAAATCAACAGCAGATCCTGCTTCGTTTGGTAATGGTTAAGGTTTGATAGTTTGAAAATGGCCAGTTATATAAAAGGATGTAGAGAAAAGGAGGCTGGGGAAAGAGCATGGCTAAAAGGTGCAAAAAAAAGCCAGGCAACTGCTTGCCTGGCTTTCGTTACGTGACAATGTCACGAATTACTCAGCACGCTGCGGTACCGTGCGCACTGGCGCATCACCCGCGACATAGTAAGACGCCGTGCTGCGCGGCAGCGGCTCGCGTCCACGAATCTTATCGGCAATCTTCTCGCCAATCATGATGGTGGTGGCGTTAAGGTTACCGGTGATGATCAGCGGCATTATCGATGCATCCACTACACGTAGTCCTTCCAGACCATGCACACGGCCTTCACCATCTACCACGGCCATCGGATCGTTACCCATCTTACAGGTTCCGCATGGGTGATAGGCGGTTTCACCGTGGTTACGCACAAACTCGTCCAGCTGCTCATCTGTCTGGCAATCCAGGCCCGGGCTGATTTCACGGCCACGATACTTATCCAGCGCCGGCTGGTTGATGATCTGGCGCGTGATGCGGATAGCATCGCGGAACTCATGCCAGTCCTGCTCATGCGACATGTAGTTGAACAGAATAGCCGGATGGCGACGCGGATCGCGTGACTTAAGGCGCACATGTCCACGACTCGGAGAGCGCATGGAGCCGACATGACACTGGAAGCCATGGGCATCGACGGCGTTTGAACCGTTGTAGTTAATCGCTACCGGCAGGAAGTGATACTGGATATTCGGCCAGCTGAACTCTTCGCGGCTGCGGATAAAGCCGCCTGCTTCAAACTGGTTGCTGGCGCCGATGCCGGTGCCGTTAAACATCCACTCCGCCCCGATTTTCGGCTGATTCCACCACTTCAGGGCCGGATAGATAGAAACCGGCTCCTTGCACTCATACTGAAGATACATCTCCAGGTGGTCCTGCAGATTTTCACCCACACCCGGCAGATCGTGAACCAGCGGGATATCGAACTGTTTAAGCAGCTCAGGCGAGCCTACGCCAGAACGCTGCAGGATCTGCGGCGAGGCGATAGCACCCGCACACAACAATACTTCACGTCGAGCGGTCACTTTATTGATGGTGTTGCTGTCGCCCTGGAGATATTCCACGCCAACCGCGCGCTTGCCATCGAACACAATGCGATCGGTGGTGGCATGGGTAATGATTTTCAGGTTGGCGCGACCCTTGGCCATATCAAGATAGCCACGGGCGGTGCTGGAACGACGACCTTTCGGTGTCACGGTACGATCCATTGGACCGAAGCCTTCCTGCTGATAGCCGTTCAGGTCGTCCGTGCGCGGATAACCCGCCTGCACACCCGCCTCAATCATCGCTTCAAACAGCACGTTGTTGCCCGCTTTAGGCGTCGCCACGCACACCGGACCCTCGCCACCGTGGAAATCGTTCGGGCCGATATCGCGGGTTTCTGCTTTACGGTAGTAGGGCAGGCAGTCCAGATAGCTCCAGTTCTCCAGGCCAGGTTCGCTGGCCCAGTTATCGAGATCCATCGCATTACCGCGGATGTAACACATGCCATTAATCAGGGATGAACCGCCCAGACCTTTGCCGCGACCACACTCCATGCGGCGGTTGTTCATATAAGGCTCTGGTTCAGTCTCATACGCCCAGTTATAGCGTTTTCCCTGCAACGGGAAGGCGAGGGCCGCAGGCATCTGGGTGCGAAAATCAAAACGGTAATCGGGGCCGCCCGCTTCCAGTAACAGGACGCTCACGTTGCTGTCTTCGGTCAGACGGGTAGCCAGAACGTTTCCTGCGGATCCGGCTCCAATAACAATATAATCAAATTCCATTCATCGTTCCTCAGGTTAAGTGATTAGAAGACTGACTGAAAACGCGTCAGCTCAACCTGCACGGACTTCACCTGGGTGTAGCTCTGCAGTGTCATCAGGCCATTTTCACGGCCGATGCCGGAGTGCTTGTAGCCACCCACTGGCATCTCTGCGGCTGATTCGCCCCAGGTATTAATCCAGCAGATACCTGCTTCGATCTGATGAATCACGCGGTGCGCCTTATTTAAGTCCTGCGTCACCAGCCCGGCGGCCAGACCAAATTCGGTGTCGTTGGCGCGACGGATCACTTCTTCTTCGGTTTCATAGCTCAGGATCGACATGACCGGTCCGAAGATCTCTTCACGCACAATCTTCATCTCATCACGGCAGTCGGTGAACACGGTCGGTGCAACCCAGGCGCCCTGGTCGAATTCGCCACCGGTCAGACGTTTGCCACCGCACAGGACACGTGCACCTTCAGCAATGCCGGACTCAATGTAGCGCATCACGTTGTCGCGATGACTGAAGCTGACCAGCGGGCCAAAGTTGGTGGCCGGGTCGCGCAAATCGCCGGCCTTGATGCGGGCAACGCGTTCGCTGATTTTCGACTCGAAAGCCGCCTGCAGTTTTGCAGGAATAAAGACGCGGGTGCCATTGGTGCAGACCTGACCGGAACTGTAGAAGTTCGCCATCATGGCGATGTCAGCAGCCAGATCGAGATCGGCATCATCAAAGATGATCAGCGGTGATTTACCGCCCAGTTCCATGGTGACTTCTTTCAGCGTTGAACCTGCGGCATTGGCCATCACTTTTTTGCCGCTGACGACGCCGCCGGTGAAGGAGACTTTGTCGATGCCAGGATGCTCAGTGAGCAACTGACCGGTGACCGAACCAATGCCCGGCAGCACGCTGAACACGCCATCCGGCAGGCCCGCTTCGGTGTAAATTTCTGCCAGTTTCAGGGCGGTAAGCGGAGTCATTTCACTGGGTTTGAAAATCATCGCGTTACCTGCGGCCAGCGCAGGCGCGGATTTCCACAGGGCGATCTGAATCGGATAGTTCCAGGCGCCGATACCGGCGACCACACCCAGCGGTTCGCGACGGGTATAAACAAATGAAGTTTCACGCAGGGGGATCTGCTGACCTTCCAGCGCCGGAACCAGCCCTGCGTAATACTCAAGCACATCTGCACCGGTGACGATATCGACCGCTGAGGTTTCGCTGTAAGGCTTGCCGGTGTCGAGCATTTCCAGCTCGGCCAGCTCATCATTACGCTCACGAAGAATATCAACGGCGCGACGCAGGATACGCGAACGCGCCATGGCGGTCATCGCGGCCCAGACTTTCTGGCCTTTTCTGGCGGCAGCAACGGCGCGATTGACATCTTCCTGGCCTGCGGCATGAACCTCTGCCAGCACTTCGCCGTTGACCGGGTTAATCGTCTGGAACGTTTCGCCAGACGCTGCGGCAACATAAGCGCCATCGATGTAGAGTTTCTGCTCGGTGAATCGGGACATGTTTTCTCCTTCCGTTATTCGTGCTCGCCAGCCAGTTGCTGACGGATGAATTGGGTGGTCAGTGTGAGGGCGATAGCCGGATTAAAGGGCTTACCGCTCAGTGCGGCACGCAGCCACAGACCATCGATCAGGGCAGCCAGACCGTGTGCAGCCAGTCGTGCCTTTTCCAGCGGCAGTTCACGCCGGAATTCGACTACCAGCATTGAGTAGAGCCGCCGACTGCTGACCCGCTCCAGGCGATTAAGCTGGGGCTGATGCATGCTGCTCGACCAGAAGTCGAGCCAGGCTTTCATCACTGCCGTGTGCACCTGAGTTTCATCGAAATTCCCGTCAACGATGGCACACAACCGCTGATCTGCCGGGGCACCGGCCAGCGGTTGTAACCGCGACAGTACCGCCTCACGCAGTTGACGCGTCACATCACGCATCGTGGCTTCCAGCAAGCCGTTTTTATCTTTGAAATAGTGACTGATGATGCCGGTAGACACCCCCGCCCGACGGGCGATCTGGGCGATGGTGGCATCATTAATCCCCACTTCATTAATCGTGCTCAGGGTCGCATCAATCAGTTGCCGACGACGTATCGGCTGCATCCCTACCTTTGGCATAGCTCCAGCTCCACCCTCAAATCGAGCCCCTATTTAAACTTTTTTTGATTGCACGTTCAATATAAAAAGAAACTTTGTTAGGATGCTGTTCTTTAAATGTAGCCAAAGCGAAACGGCAATGAGTGCTAAAATAGGCTGGTTTGCCAAAACGATTAACAGGAAGTGACAGAACGAAACAGGGCCGCACGGCCGGAAAACCGTGGACGGCAAGACTTATCCATTGCGTATTTTCAGGACATTAACCAGAGGTAATCGATGAATAATCCACCTGCCGGTGAAAAAGACGGCCTCAATCACGTAGTATTTTATACGTCTGCGGGATTGATCCTGACTTTTTCACTTGTGACGATTCTCTACAGTGAACTGGCCGCGAGCTGGATCCTCAAGGCGGTAAACTGGGTTTCCGCCACCTTCGGCTGGTACTACATGCTGGCTGCCACGCTCTATATCGTGTTTGTGCTGTACATGGCCTGCTCACGTTTTGGCTCGATCAAGCTCGGGCCTGAGCACTCTAAACCTGAGTTCAGCGTGCTCAGCTGGTCCGCCATGCTGTTTGCTGCCGGGATCGGGATCGACCTGATGTTCTTCTCGGTCGCCGAACCGGTGACGCAGTATATGCAGCCGCCGGAAGGTGCAGGGCAGACGCTGGAAGCCGCCCGCCAGGCGATGGTCTGGACGCTGTTCCACTACGGCCTGACCGGCTGGTCGATGTATGCACTGATGGGCATCGCGCTGGGCTACTTCAGCTACCGCTATAACCTGCCGCTGACCATCCGTTCCGCGCTCTATCCCATCTTCGGTAAACGCATCTATGGCCCGATTGGTCACACAGTCGATATCGCGGCCGTGGTCGGCACTATCTTTGGTATCGCCACCACATTAGGGATAGGGGTTGTGCAGCTGAACTACGGCCTGAAAGTGTTGTTTGATATTCCGGAAGGCTTTACCGCACAGGCTGCGCTGATCGTCCTCTCTGTCGTCATCGCCACCATCTCTGTCACGTCGGGCGTCGATAAAGGAATTCGTTTTCTCTCTGAGCTCAACGTGATCATGGCGCTGGGGCTGATTCTGTTTGTGCTGTTCTTCGGCAACACCGAGTTCCTGCTGAATGCGCTGGTGCTGAACGTCGGCGATTACATCAACCGCTTTATGGGCATGACGCTTAATACCTTTGCCTTTGATCGTCCGACCCAATGGATGAACAGCTGGACGCTTTTCTTCTGGGCGTGGTGGGTGGCCTGGTCACCGTTTGTCGGCCTGTTCCTGGCACGTATTTCACGTGGTCGTACCATCCGTGAGTTCGTACTGGGCACGCTGATTATTCCGTTCACCTTTACGCTGCTGTGGCTGTCCGTGTTCGGTAATGCCGCGCTGTGTCAGATCATTCACGGCAATACAGAGTTTGCGCAGGAAGTGATGAACCATGCGGAGCGCGGCTTCTACAGCCTGCTGGCGCAGTACCCGGCGTTTAAACTCAGCGCATCAGTCGCCACCATCACCGGGATGCTGTTCTACGTCACCTCGGCGGATTCCGGCTCGCTGGTGCTGGGCAACTTCACCTCACGCCTGAAAGACATCAACAGCGATGCGCCGAACTGGCTGCGCATCTTCTGGTCCGTGGCGATTGGGGTACTGACCCTGAGCATGCTGATGACCAACGGTATCACTGCTCTGCAGAACACCACGGTGATCATGGGGCTGCCGTTCAGCTTTGTTATCTTCTTTGTGATGGCGGGTCTGTTTAAGTCCCTGAAGATTGAGGATCACCGCCGGGCCAGCGCCACGCGCGACACCGCGCCATATCTGGCTCATGCGACCGATCGTCTGACCTGGAAGAAGCGTCTGTCGCGCCTGATGAACTACCCTGGCTCGCGCTATACCCAGCAGATGATGGAAAAGACCATATATCCGGCAATGCAGGAAGTCGCGAAAGAGCTGGAGCTGCGTGATGGTCGCGTCACGCTGGAAAATGTTGAGGCAGATGAGGCTAACCCGATTGGCTATCTGGATCTGCGCGTCCATCTGGGCGAAGAGCAGGACTTCATCTATCAGGTCTGGCCGCAGCAATATTCAATTCCAGGCTTTACCTATCGCGCCCGCAGCGGTAAGTCGACCTACTACCGACTGGAAACCTTCCTGATGGAGGGCAGCCAGGGTAATGACCTGATGGATTACAGCAAAGAGCAGGTGATTATCGACATACTGGATCAGTATGAGCGACACCTGAACTTCATCCATCTCAACCGGGAAGCACCGGGCAGCAACATCAGCTTCCCGAGCGTCTGAATCAGGGCCCGTCAGTGAGCAATTGCTGGCGGGTTTTTTTTTGCCATCGGCTGGGTGAAATGCTCCGTGGCCAGCCGATATCGACTATCTTTAGGGCTTTACGGGCCTGATGCCAGAAAAGCACAGACAGGGAGTCATATGGGAAAAATATTCAGTACGTTTCTGCCGCTGTACACGACCACGCTGCTGATGCTGCTCGGTTCTGGTTTGCTTACCACCTATGTCTCATTACGTCTGGCCAGCGAGCATGTCAATGGCGCGCTGATCGGCTCAATCATTGCGGCC
This sequence comes from Candidatus Pantoea rara, assembly GCF_051136265.1. Classification (NCBI taxonomy): domain Bacteria; kingdom Pseudomonadati; phylum Pseudomonadota; class Gammaproteobacteria; order Enterobacterales; family Erwiniaceae; genus Pantoea; species Candidatus Pantoea rara. Next base: position 1,776,362 of record NZ_CP194942.1, read on the forward strand.
AACTACATCGGACTGGTGATCGGCGGCAAAGTGGGGCACAACCTGATTGCCCGCGTTGGCCATATACGCGCCTACGTTGCCTGTGCCGGGATCATTACCGCCTCCGTGGCGGGGCACGGGCTCACTGACTTTATTCCGCTATGGGTCTTTCTGCGTCTGATCATCGGACTTTGCATGATGTGTCAGTATATGGTGCTGGAAAGCTGGCTGAACGATCAGGCTGAATCATCCCAGCGCGGCATGATTTTCGGCTTATATATGGTCGCCACCTACCTTGGACTCAGTGGCGGACAGGTAATACTGAGCCTGCAATCCGGCTTTGGCGTCAGCACACTGCTGATTGTCGCGCTCTGTTTCGCGCTTTGTCTGGTGCCGATTGCGCTGACTACCCGTACCCACGTCAGGCCGATGACACCTGCGCCGATGGAACTGGGTTACTTTATCCGCACCATTCCTAAACTGCTCGGCACCACGCTGGTAACCGGCATGGCGATTGGCGCGTTCTACGGCCTGGCGCCGGTTTATGGCAGCAGCAAAGGCTTCACAACCAGCCAGACCGGCTATTTTATGAGTCTGACGATTTTTGCCGGGCTGGTGTCGCAGTTTCCGCTGAGCTGGCTTTCTGACCGCTACGATCGCCAGCGGCTGTTATTCATCATTGCCATGCTGTTTGCCGTGGCCTGCGTGCCGCTCGTGTTGCTGCCGCATCTGACCTTCCACTGGATGATTGGCATCGCTTTTGTCGCCAGCATGATGCAGTTTGCGCTCTATCCGTTGCAGGTGGCGCTGGCCAACGATCAGGTTGCCGCCGAGCGTCGTGTCTCGTTAACGGCCTGTCTGCTGATGGCGTTTGGTATCGGTGCCAGCATCGGGCCGCTGGTGGTGGGCGCGCTGATGGAGCCGCTCGGCAGCAATATGCTCTATCTCTTCTTTATGCTCTGCGCGCTGGTGATTGGCGGACTGAGCTTTGTTCGTGCAGCAGGTCCGCTTCCGACAACCGAAGTGCCGCTGCCGCACGTGGTCATGCCTGACAGTCTGGCGACGTCGCCACTGGGTGCCGCGCTGATCCCAACCCTGGAGGAGGAGGTGATTCATGCGTCGATGGGCGGTCAGGAGCCGGAAGAGGAACGTGAGAGTGACGATGACGCGCCTGACGACGAGGATATGCCGGATGATTTACCCAGGGACCCGCAACGTAAAGAGCCATAGCTGAGCATGATGTCCGGATCTGGCGCACTCCTGTCCGGTTACCGGCTCGACATTCGGGCCAGTAACCGCGATGCTGACTGACACGCTTCTTAAGGAGTCACACCATGCTGGAACTTCGCCCTAACTGTGAACGCTGCGACGTTGATCTGCCGCCATCCTCTCTGGCGGCACGCATCTGCTCGTTTGAATGTACCTTCTGCGCTGACTGCGATGAGCATCTTGCGCATGTTTGCCCCAACTGTGGCGGTGAGCTGGTGCGCCGTCCGGTGCGTCCGGCAGAGAAGTTGCAAAAATACCCGGCAAAATTGCGCAGTTGAACTCAAATGACAATAAATATGATTCGGGCCCGATAGCCTGTTGTGCCTGATGTCGTTATCATGAATTCGTCCCTGACAGAGCTACCACCTTAACTGAGTGCCGGAGATAAGCGCCGGAAGGGACACATCTTTCGACCACCGTAAATAACTCTTCGCCTTATAGCCTTGCTCCCTCTGCCCACATCCCTTGCTCTCTGCTTTCCCGTTCGTCATGCCGGTTCAGTTTAGCCCTGACTATACTCTGATGACATTTTCAGCAGAGAAGCCGGGTGCATCAATGTATTACCACGTCCTGAATGGCGCAGAGTGGCGACGGATCTGGGTGGCTGGCGACATTCATGGTTGCCGCCGCGAACTGGAGGCGCAGTTGCAGCAGCATCAGTTCGACCCGCAGCAGGATTTACTGATTTCGGTGGGCGACATCATTGATCGCGGGCCCGACAGTCTGGGTTGTCTGGCGCTGCTGGACGAGCCCTGGTTTCGCTGCGTGCGGGGAAACCATGAGGAGATGGCGCTGTCGGCGTTGCAGGGGCAGGAAATGGCGCTCTGGCGGATGAATGGCGGCGACTGGTTCTTTGGGCTGCGGGGTGCAGCGTTAATCGCGGCACGTCACGCGTTGCGGCGCTGTCGTGCGCTGCCGCTGATACTTCACCTGCAACTCGGTGAGCGCATTATTGTGATCGCCCATGCGGATTATCCGGCCCGGGAATACGCGCTGAATAAGCCACTCGACTGGCAACAGGTGGTCTGGAGCCGTGAGCGGCTGGAGGGCCTTGAGTCAGGCGACCAGGCGGGCATCCGTGGCGCGGACGCCTTTTACTTCGGTCACACGCCGCTGAAACAGCCGCTGACGATTGCCAATCTGCATTACATTGATACTGGCGCAGTGTTTGGCAATCATCTGACGATGCTACAACTCAAGTGAGTTATCGGAACAGGCGTCCGTCGCGTACCAGTTCGCGTGGATAGCTGTTCTTGATGCGGGTGCCGACTTTCTTCGCCAGCCCCAGCGGCTGTTGCTGATAAGTGACAATCATCTCATTGTGAGCGGGTGCTGTTTCCGGATAGATGTCCCGGCCGCGATACCACTCTTCCGCCTCTGCCGCCGTCAGCTCGAAAGTCTGCGTTGCATCAGGTTGTGCCAGCGCGATGACCGCTTCGTGCTGCCAGCGATAGCCTTTGGCAAAGGTCTCTGCCAGCTTCAGGCCAATGCGTGAGAAGCGCACTTTGCCCAGCAGCGGGGTGACGGCTTTTGGGAACAGCCAGATCTCTTTATCACGCTGCCACAGCTCCAGTGCGTCATCCCATTTGATAGAGACGGCCGCGGCAGCCTGGGCAATCTCACTTTCCAGCTTGCGGCTGAGGTGAGAGAAGGGCAGCTTACCGACTTTATAACCTGGCGCCGGAAGGGGCTCGACCGACGCAGTTTTACGCAGACGGGCGACAAAAAAGCCCTCGCTGTCAAACATCTGCGGAAAGACATGCAGGTACCCGTTGGACGTTACGGCCTGCTCCGCACCCTCAAATAACCCATTAAGGGGCAAGACCTTAACCGCGTCCGGATAGCGCTGCAGCAACCCGTCGATCACCTGCTGGTTTTCAATCTGATTCAGGGTACAGGTTGAGTAAACCAGCGTGCCGCCGGGTTTAAGTGCGTGAAACGCACTGTCGAGCAGATCGCGCTGAGTGGCGGCGATCGCTTCCGTGCTTGCCAGCGACCAGTTTTTCAGTGCATCAGCATCTTTGCGAATCACGCCTTCACCGGAGCAGGGAGCATCGAGCAGAATGGCGTCGAACTGTTCCGGCAGCGCTGGCCCGAAGACCCGCGCGTCAAAGTGCGTTAATGCACTGTTGCTGACGCCGCAGCGGCTGATATTGGCGTGCAGCACTTTGACCCGGCTGGAGGAGAACTCATTGGCCAGGATAACGCCCTGATTGCCCATCCGCGCCGCAATCTGAGTGGTTTTAGAACCCGGTGCGGCCGCCATATCCATCACCGCGCTGACCTCTGGCTGAGCGTCAAACAGTGCGGTGACGGGCAGCATGGAGCTGGCTTCCTGAATGTAGAACAGGCCACTGAGGTGCTCAGCGACGCTGCCCAGCGGCAGGCTCTCATCTTCCCGGCGGATCCAGAATCCCTCTTCGCACCACGGCACCGGCGTCAGTTGCCAGTCATAGCCGGCGGTCTGGCTCAGGAAGTCGGCCACACTGATCTTCAGGGTATTGATGCGAATACTGCGGCGCAGGGGTTGCTGACTGAAGGCGATGAATTGCGCGAAGCTCGTCTCATCGGGCAGGCTCTGACGCATTAACGAGAGAAAATCGGCGGGGAAAAACGAAGAAGCATCTGACACGGGCACATTCCAGTTAAGGCAAAGGCGGCAGTGTATCATGAGCAAAGAAAACGGGCAGCCAGGCTGCCCGTTCAGATTCAATTAACGCGGAGACGGAATCGCCGTTCCCCAGTTACGCCACTCTTTCGGCGCTTCATCCTGCAGCAGGAAATGTTTATCCGGATTCGCCTGCGGTGCCAGCGGGACCGTCGGTGGCGTCGCAAACTGAATGCCGCCACGAATAAACTGCTGGAAGGTTCCGGTTTTCACCACGCCGCCCACCAGGCCGAAGTCGAGGTTGTAGCCTGAAGCCTGCCAGAACACCGAGTTATTACGCACCAGATGCTGATATTTCTTACTGATGCGCAGGGCGATCTGCACGCGATCCGCCATCGTACCCAGCGAGGTGCCGGTTACTGTACCCACTTCCACACCACGGAACAGCACCGGCGTACCCAGCGACAGTGAACCCGCCTCTGTGGCATCAACATAAATGTTCAGACCATTCAGATAGCGCGAATCGGTAATGGTGCTCTCCTGCAGTTCGAAGGTACGCACGGTACCGCCTTTGCCCGGATCTACGTTCACGTAGGGCTGCAACAGCGTTTCCAGATGATTCACACCGGTGGCGGAAATCTCCGGTGAAACCACCGAAAAACGACTGCCGAGACGGGCGAAATCATTCACATACTCCGGATAGAGCACCGCTTTCGCCACCACCTGATTGTTATCTTTGCTCAACGACAGAGACTCAACCTGGCCGACATTAATACCCAGATAACGAATCGGCATACCGGCAGAAAGTTTGCTGGCGTCATAGGTATGCAGCGTAATCTGACTGCCCACGGCGCGGGCCGCGGTCTCAGACGGATAGAGCACGCGTTTTGCCCCTTTGGCCGACTGCGCACCACTCATATTGTCGAAACTGATTGCGCCTTTTAGCGCGCGGTTGAGCGGCGAAGCCTGTACCGTCAGGCCGCTGCCATTGAGGCTGACGCGTGCGCCACCCTCGGCCCAGAAGACGCTTTCACTGGTCAGCAGCTTGCGGTATTCCGGCTGGATATGAACGGCAATATCAAAGGCGTCAGCACGCGGTGTGACTTTGACAATCTCACCCACCTGATATTTGCGGTAAAGCACGATAGATCCCGCCTGCACATCAGGCAGACTGGTGGCGGTCAGCATCAGCGTGGTAGACGGGCCATCGCCGGTAATGCCTTCTTCCGCTTTTTCAGCATCGGCAAACAGCGGATAGGCACTTTTAGGCTCACCTTTTTTGCCCGGCTCCAGCCGGATACCGCCATCCACCCACTCACGTGCGCTGGCACCTAATACCTGCATTCCATCAAGGCCAAACTTCACATCGAGCCGACTGTTAACGATAAATTTGCTGTCACCATGGACCAGGTCGCGATTTTCAGGATTCACGGCCACCACGAAATTGACGCCATTTTCATCCAGTGAACGCGACATCACCTGACCAATCTGCATGCCATGCAGCATCAGCGGCTGGCCCTGATCGATACCGTAGCTTTCCGGCGCGCTGAGTTTGACTGTTAGCACGTTCGGTTTCTGCAGCAGGGTCTCATTGGACGCCAGCACGGTGTAGTGCTGTTGCGGCTCGCCTTCGCCCGGCACCAGTTCCAGCGTGTTGCCGGTCAGCAGTGCGCTAAGGCTGGTATCGGTCAGGCTGATTTTCGGGCTGTGCATCTCAATGCGGGTACCACTTCGCATCAGACCAACAACGGACGGATCAATGGTGAGTTCGCCGGTCACCTTGCCGCCATCCAGCAGATTCAGTTTGGTCAGCGTACCGACCTCCAGGCCCTGATACATCAGCGGGGTGCTGCCTGCTTTGAGATTTTTGCCGTTGGGCAGATCCAGCGTGATCTGCACGCCGCGCTGACTGTGCGCCAGATCGGGATAGAGCCGGTAATTTTGCTCAGCTTTGGCCGTTTCCGACCCCTGGGGTGAGTCAAACGCAATCGCGCCATTAACCAGCGCTGCCAGACTTTCCAGCTGCACTTTAGCCCCACTCAGGCTGACGTCAGCATTCACGCCCGACACGTTCCAGAAGCGACTGTTAGTTTTTACGAGGTTAATAAAACGACGGTCAATCAGCACATCAATCGCCACGCCATCGGCTTTATTATCAATGCTGTAGTCATAGACCCGGCCAACCGGAATTTTGCGGTAATAGACCAGTGAGCCGGTGTTGAGCGAGCCAAGATCGGGCGCATGCAGATGAATCATCAATTCGCCGGTGTTCACCCGGTATTTAGGCTGGGTATCCAGCGCGGTAAACGCCTCGCTGGGTTTACCTTTACCTGGCATCATCCCGATATAGTTACCGCCGACCAGCGCATCCAGACCCGACACACCCGCCAGCGAGGCTTTAGGCGTCACCAGCCAGAACTGCGTATCCTCACGCAGCGCGTCGCGCATGTCGCTCTTGATGCTGGCTTTAATCTGAATTTTGCGATAATCATCGCTGAGATTAATGCCCTGCACGGTGCCCACTTCCACGCCCTGATAACGGATCGGGGTGCGACCCGGCACGATACCATCCGCCGTCTGGAAATTGATGGTGATGGTGGTGCCACGCTCCTGATAATTGGTCCAGAGCAGCCAGCACGCGATCAGCATCGCAATAATCGGCAGCAGCCAGAAGGGCGAAATTTTGCGCTTATTGCGCAGCGTTGCGTTAGTCGGTGTAGTCGGCGTTTCCTGTTGCATGTGCATCCCAGAGCAGGCGGCTGTCCAGCCACTCAACAGACATAATGGTCAGGATGACGGCCGCGCCGAAAAACAGCGCCGCCGGTCCCATGGTAAAAGCCAGCAGCTGGTCACGATTGACCAGCGACATGGTTAACGAAATAACAAACAGATCGAGCATTGACCAGCGGCCAACCCAGGTGACAAACCGCAGCAACCGGATGCGGGTTCTCAGCCCCTGTTCACAGCGAAAATGAATGCTGAGCAGCAGGGTCAGCATGACCAGCACCTTGATAAAGGGCACCAGAATACTGGCAATAAAGACAATTGCCGCCACCGGAATATTGCCTTCACCCAGCCCCAGGATGCCGGAGAAAATGGTGTCTTCGCGCCGTGAGCCGTTGAGGTAAACCACGGAAATGGGCATCAGATTGGCAGGGATCAACAGCACAATCGAGGCGATCAGTGCGGCCCAGGATTTTTGCAGGCTGTGGCGGCGTCGGAAGTCGAGCGGCGTATGGCAACGCGGACAGCGGCCCCTTTCGTCAGGGATGCTGGTGTTGTGACAGTTCAGACAAACCTGCATCTCGTCGCGGGCCATATTGCCGGGGCTTTGCGGATAAAAATGCTCCCACAACTGCTCCATATTCAGATGGATCATCGTCAGCACGCTGAGCACCGTCAGGGCTATGTAAGCCGCCAGGCCATAGCCAATCTCCAGCGAAGCATAGTCCTGCACTTTAATCGACGCCACGGCAATGCCGATCAGATAGATATCGAGCATCACCCACTCTTTAAGCTTTTCCAGCATCAGCAATACGGGTCGCAGGTTCATACCGAGCCGATTGCCGATGCCGAGATAACAGATGCCGGCCACCAGGGTTACCGGCGCGCCAATGGTGCAGAACGCCACCATTGAGGCCGTCAGCACATCACCCTGCTGGGTCATCTGAATCACGCCTTCCAGCACGCTGGCATTAATGCGCATGCCAAGCAGCCGGATATCCACCAGCGGCAGGGAGAACGCAAAGGGCATTAACACGATCATGGTGGCGGCCATCGCCATAAGACGGGTCATAGACCAGTCGCGACCACTGAGAATTTCAGCGTTGCAGCGGGGGCAATGTGCCGACTGATGCGATTTCACATCCGGTAAGGAAAAAAGGGTATCGCATTGCGGGCAACGCTGATAACGTGCGTGAGGCAATGTCTGGCTGATAGCGTGAATTTTCATAGGGTGATGCAATCTTCGCTCTTCAGAAGGAACAGATATCGGTCATTAAGACATTGTCATTGTGCCTGTTTCGGGCATCACGCTTCGATCCACAGAATGCTAAGGGTATAGCAACTAACGCTATGATTCACCTTGTGGCTCTGGATATTTAAAACTTATTTTTAACGAACGGTCTGTATCACCCGTACAGATGTCATTGGTAACGGTTGAATAATGAACAAAACTGCCTTTTACGCCGATTTGAATCGCGATATGCGCGCCTTACTGGCGGGAGAAACGGCGTTCCTCGCCGCGATGGGAAACTTTAGCGCGCTGCTGTACGAACGTCTCGATGGCGTGAACTGGGCAGGTTTCTACCTGCTGACGGAAGCCGATACGCTGGTGCTGGGCCCGTTCCAGGGCAAAATCGCCTGTGTGCGCATTCCGGTCGGTAAAGGTGTGTGTGGCACGGCGCTGGCTGAAGAAAAAGTGCAACGTGTAGATGATGTGCATGCCTTTCCGGGCCACATCGCCTGCGATGCTGCCAGCAATGCTGAGATTGTGATTCCTCTGAAAGTGAATGGCACTGTGGTTGGGGTGCTGGACATCGACAGCGTGGAGTACAATCGCTTTGACAGCGACGACGAATCGGGGCTGGTCACACTGACTGATGGGCTTTGTGAAGTGCTTGCGAACAGCGACTTAGAAAAATATCTGCAGCTGACGCGCAGCTAATCGACTGGATCACATGGCATTTAGCGATGTTGTCATTATAATGTCGCCTGTTCATGCCTGCGCTGGTCGGCAAACCCGTTGTAATCAGGAAATTTCATGGAAAATCAACCTAAGTTGAATAGCAGTAAAGAAGTCATCACTTTTCTGGCGGAGCGCTTTCCGCACTGCTTTAGCGCTGAAGGTGAAGCGCGTCCGCTCAAAATCGGTATCTTTCAGGATCTGGTAGAGCGTGTTCAGGGCGAAATGGGTCTGAGCAAAACACAGCTGCGTTCTGCGCTGCGTCTTTATACGTCAAGCTGGCGTTATCTCTACGGCATTAAAGCCGGTGCTATCCGTGTCGATCTCGACGGCAATGCCTGTGGCGTGCTGGATGAGCAACACGTTGAGCATGCACGCAAACAGCTGGAAGAAGCGAAAGCCCGCGTCCAGGCGCAGCGTGACCAGCAGCGCGCTGCACGCCGTGAAGCAGGCGAAGGCGAAGAGGGCCCAGCCCCGCGTCGTCCACGCAAGCCCGCGGCACGTAAGCCTGCAGAAGGTGACGCTGCGCGTAAACCGCGTCCGCAGACTACTGCAGCACCGCGGGCGACCGCTTCACAGCATCGCAAGCCAGCCCCACGTCCGGAGCAGGAAGCCCGACCCATCACTGATACCTCAACTTTGCAACCCGGCCAGAGTATAAAAGTTAAAGCAGGCAAAAGTGCGATGGACGCTACCGTTCTTGAAGTATCAAAAGACGGCGTTCGGGTCCAGCTCGCTTCCGGCATGGCAATGATTGTGCGCGCAGAACACTTGCAGTTCTGAAACGGAGGCTAACCCCGGCATGAACACCCTTTTTAAAGTTGGACTTATTGCGGGCCTGCTCTTAGCAGGCCCAACCTTCGGCGCGGAGAACATCACGCGCGCCGACCAGATTCCCCAGCTTCACGAAGACCCGCAGGATCCTACGGTCAGTGAGCGTGTCACGTCGCGCTTTACGCGTTCCCACTATCGCCAGTTCGATCTGGATCAGAATTTTTCAGCGAAAATTTTTGATCGCTATCTGAACATGCTCGACTATAGCCATAATGTGCTGCTGGCATCAGATGTGGCGCAGTTTGACAGCAAAAAAACCACCGTCGGCGATGAGCTACGCAGTGGCAAGCTGGACCTCTTTTACGATATTTATAATCTGGCGCAGAAACGCCGTTTTGAGCGCTATCAATATGCGCTGACGGTGCTGGCGCGTCCGATGAACTTCAGCGGCAATGACACTATCGACATTGATCGCGCGAAAGCACCCTGGCCGAAAACGCAGGCAGAACTGAATGCACTCTGGGATGCCAAGGTCAAATATGACCAGCTCAGTCTGAAGCTGGCGGGTAAAGACGATAATGAGATCCGTGACGTTCTGACTAAGCGTTACAACTTCGCGATCCGTCGTCTGGCCCAGAGCAACGGTGAAGACGTTTTCCAGCTGGTGATGAACGCTTTCGCCCGTGAAATCGATCCGCATACCAGCTATCTTTCACCGCGTAACACCGAGCAGTTCAACACCGAAATGAGCCTGTCACTGGAAGGCATTGGTGCAGTACTGCAGATGGATGACGACTACACCGTCATCAACTCGATGGTCGCAGGCGGCCCGGCAGCGAAAAGCAAAGCGATTACCGTTGGCGATCGCATCGTGGGTGTGGGTCAGCCAGGTAAGCCGATGGAAGATGTAATCGGCTGGCGTCTGGATGATGTCGTGGCAAAAATCAAAGGACCGAAGGGCAGTAAGGTGCGTCTGGAAGTTCTGCCAGCAGGCAAAGGCACGAAAACCCGTACCGTAACGCTGACGCGTGAGAAAATCCGTCTGGAAGATCGCGCGGTTAAACTGACCATTAAAAATGTCGGCAAGCAGAAAGTCGGCGTGCTCGATATTCCTGGCTTCTATGTCGGTCTGACCGATGACGTAAAAGTACAGCTGCAGAAACTGCAGAAGCAGAACGTCGACAGCGTGGTAATCGATCTGCGTACCAACGGCGGCGGTGCACTGACCGAAGCGGTATCGCTTTCCGGCCTGTTTATTCCGAGTGGTCCGGTGGTACAGGTTCGTGACAACAATGGTCGGGTTCGTGAAGACAGCGACAACGACGGCGTTGTTTACTACAAAGGTCCGCTGGTGGTGCTGGTCGATCGCTTCAGCGCTTCAGCCTCGGAGATCTTTGCTGCCGCGATGCAGGATTATGGTCGTGCGGTGATCGTTGGTGAACCGACCTTTGGCAAAGGCACCGTTCAGCAGTATCGCTCTCTGAACCGCATCTACGACCAGATGCTGCGTCCGGAGTGGCCAGCGTTAGGCTCCGTTTCTTACACCATTCAGAAGTTCTATCGCATTAATGGCGGCAGTACACAGCGTAAAGGCGTCACGCCGGATCTGCTGATGCCAACCGGCGTAGAAGCAGCTGAAACCGGAGAGAAATTTGAGGATAACGCACTGCCGTGGGACAGCATCAAAGCGGCGACCTATGCCAAAACCGGTGATGTTAAACCACTGGTTGCGCAGCTGACGAAGCAGCATGCTGATCGCATCGCACAGGATCGCGAGTTCCAGTACATCATGAAGGACATTGCACGTTACAATGCCCTGAAAGATAAGCGCAACATCGTGTCACTTAACCTTGCTCAGCGAGAGAAAGAGAATCACGAAGATGATGCGTCACGACTGGAGCGAATCAACGCACGCTATCAGGCTGAAGGTAAAAAACCGCTGAAAAACCTGGATGAGCTGCCGAAAGATTATAAAGAGCCGGATCCGTATCTCGATGAGACGGTGAAGATCGCTAACGATCTTGCGCAGCTGGAGAAATCCCAGCCAGACGCACCCGCGGCTAAATAATCCGCTGTTGCCAGAAAAAGCACCGCTGAGCGGTGCTTTTTTTTGCGCCCGCAAAAGTTTCCAGTAACGCATGAGTAGCGTGCGACAAGCCGCCTGCAGGCTGGGTTACTTATCGGGCGGGTCAGAATGTAAAGTTATGTCTTTTTAGGCACTTAAACGTTAAGGTCGCTTGAAAAGCCGCCCAATGCTCATAGGATATGGATCCGCGTATAGGCGCGTGAACTACTGAGGAAGATTAACAAAAATGATGCGTATTGCTCTTTTCCTGATGACCAACCTGGCTGTGATGTTGGTATTCGGGCTGATTCTCAGCCTGACAGGGATCCAGTCAAGCAGTGTTCAGGGCCTGATGATCATGGCAGGCCTGTTTGGCTTCGGCGGTGCGTTTGTTTCACTGCTGATGTCGAAGTGGATGGCGCTGCGATCGGTTGGCGGTGAAGTGATTGAACAGCCACGCAACGAAACTGAGCGCTGGCTGGTGGATACCATTGGCCGGCAGGCCCGACAGGCGGGCATTGCGATGCCACAGGTTGCGATCTATCACGCACCTGACATCAATGCCTTTGCGACCGGCGCACGACGTAACGCCTCGCTGGTTGCTGTCTCAACCGGTCTGCTGCAGAACATGAGCCGTGATGAAGCGGAAGCGGTGCTGGCTCACGAAGTGTCGCACATCGCTAACGGTGACATGATTACCATGACGCTGATTCAGGGTGTGGTGAACACCTTTGTGATTTTTGTTTCCCGTATTCTGGCGCAGATCGCAGCGGGCTTTATGTCCGGCAACCGTGATGGAGAGGAAAGCAGCAACGGCAACCCTCTGGTCTACTTTGCAGTGTCGATGGTGCTGGAACTGGTGTTTGGTATTCTTGCCAGCATCATCACGATGTGGTTCTCCCGTCACCGTGAGTTCCATGCCGATGCCGGTTCAGCGAAGCTGGTCGGTCGTGAGAAGATGATTGCGGCGTTACAGCGTCTGAAAACCAGCTATGAACCGCAGGAGCCGAGCAGCATGATGGCGTTCTGCATCAACGGCAAAGGCAAATCATTCAGCGAATTGTTTATGTCGCATCCGCCGTTAGATAAGCGTATTGAAGCACTGCGCAGCGGTCAGTATCTGAAGTAGTGCCAGGCAGATCAACACAAGGCGACCCTCGGGTCGCCTTTTCTGTTTATAGCATCAGGCGCGGGTCTGCGTCATGCGCGACACGCTGACCAGTGCAGCCACGGCGGCAAAGCCACCCGCCAGCAGCAGCGAAACGTGCGTGCCACGCTCATCAAACAGATTAAACATCAGCGCAACCAGCGCGGCACCCATACTCTGACCCAGCAGGCGCGCGGTACCCAGCATGCCACTGGCGGCGCCGCTGCGGTTACGCGGAGCAGAGGTGACAATCGTGTGGTTGTTGGGTGACTGGAACAGCCCAAAACCAGCACCGCATAACATCATGCGCCAGATAATATCGCCATCGCCAGGGTTTGCTGGCAGCCAGGCGAGCAGGAACAGCCCCAGGGCGAACATCGCCAGTCCAATTCCTCCCAGCAGCCCGGCATGTACCCGCTCAATCAAGCGACCGGAAACTGGCGCAAACACCATTGTCGCCAGCGGCCAGGGCGTCAGCAGTAAACCGGTTGCCACCTCATTGCGCAGCAGGACGTTTTGCAGAAAGAAGGGCAGCGAGACCATCGCCAGCATCTGCGCACAGAAGGAACAAACAGACGTTCCCATCGATAGGCTGAAAATCGGGATTCGCAGTAGATCAACCGGCAACAGCGGCACCGCCATGTTTAACTGACGGCGAATAAAGAATCCGCCCACCACCAGCAGAACAACCACCTCCGATAGCACCAGCAGATGACTCTGGCCCTGAGCAAAACCGCTCAATGCGGAGATGATCAGACCAAAGAACAGGGCATTCATGATTGCGCTGGGCACATCGAATTTCTGTGCGGTGGTTTTCTGCGGATTGTCAGGTAGTGTGCGCAGCGCCAGCCAGAGTGCAATGGCCCCCAGCGGGACGTTAATCAGAAACAGCCATTTCCAGCTTGCTACCGAAAGGATCGCGGCCGCTACTGTCGGGCCTGCTGCGGTCGAAACTGCCACCACCAGCGAGTTAATCGCCATGCCGCGTCCCAGATAACGCTGGGGATAGATAATGCGTATCAGCGCGGTATTCACACTCATCAGCGCCGCACCGCCCAGGCCCTGCAGCACGCGGGCCAGGGTCAGCATGGAGAGCGTGGTTGAAAAAGCGCAGAACAGCGAGGTCGCAATAAACAGCGCCAGACCCGCCTGATAGACGCGGCGATAGCCCAGCATATCGCCCAGAAAGGAGAGCGACAGCAGCGAGACGATAATCGCAATCTGATAGGCGTTCACAATCCAGATTGACTGCGCCGGGCTGGCATTCAATTCACGCGAGATGGTAGGCAACGCGACGTTGGCAATCGCGCCATCCAGCACCGCCATGGTCAGGCCCAGCGCAATGGTGATGATAGCCATAAAGCGCTGACGCGTCGGTAATCCATCCTGAGGAGGGGAGAGTGTCATAAATTAACTACTAAGGAAGGTGAATATCATCATGCTAATGAAATTAGCGCTGAAATGCAGCGATCGGATAGAGAAAAAACTGTCTTAAAATATGACTTAATGGTTAAAGCATTGCTGCCATCCTGTGCCTCACTCTATACTTACGGTCCGTTCCATTTTTTTTGAAACAGGTTTAACAAGGTGCGCGATGTCCTCTGCTGAAAATGATAAACAGCCCGATTCCGTCTCATCGGTACTTAAAGTGTTCGGCATTCTGCAGGCGCTGGGTGAAGAGCGCGATCATGGTATCACTGAGCTCGCGCAGCGCGTGATGATGTCAAAAAGCACCGTCTACCGTTTTCTGCAGACCATGAAGTCGCTGGGTTATGTCACGCAGGAAGGTGAGAGCGAGAAGTATTCACTGACGCTGAAACTGTTTGAGTTGGGTGCTAAAGCGCTGCAGAACGTCGATTTAATCCGCAGTGCGGATGTGCAGATGCGTGAGCTGTCGCGTCTGACAAAAGAGACGATTCACCTGGGGGCGCTGGAAGAGGACAGCATTGTCTACATCCACAAAATCGACTCACTCTATAACCTGCGTATGTATTCACGCATTGGCCGTCGTAATCCGCTGCATACCACCGCAATTGGTAAAGTCCTGCTTGCCTGGCGCGACCGAAGCGAAGTTGAAGAGATTTTGCGGGATGTGGAGTTCAAACGTAGCACGGCTAATACGCTATTAAGCGCCGAGGCGTTGATTACAACGCTGGATCAGGTCAGAACACAGGGCTATGGTGAAGATAACGAAGAGCAGGAAGAGGGTTTACGCTGCCTCGCCGTGCCGGTATTCGACCGTTTTGGCGTGGTGATTGCGGGGCTCAGTATCTCTTTTCCCACCATTCGTTTTTCAGAAGATGCCCGCCAGGATTACGTGGCCATGCTGCATCGTGCGGCGCGCACGCTTTCATCAGAGATGGGCTATCACGACTATCCGTTCTGACAACAGCGGGCCATCCGGCCCGCCATTTTACTAGTTATCGATCACTTCTCCGTTTTTCTTCAGCAATGGACAATCCGTCACGCCCACGACGCCACTTTCAGTATGCAGATACTGCGCGTTGATCACGCCGCGCGCGGTCAGATAGCTGCACTGCAGCCCGAGCCCGGCTGCATTCTTTGTACTGCCGGTTAATACGCCATAGCCGGTAAACAGCATGGCCAGCCAGATCACGGCTAGCAAGCCTATTGTGCGAATAAACAGTTTCATCGTATCTCCTTGTGAAAGATAACTCAGCGCTCCACCTGGGCTGCCGGTTATGATGATATCAGCATGCCTCGCTTTTCGGGCGGGATCGATCAGAGATAACTGAAACGGCAAAATCTGCATTGATGTTAACCCCATTATCTTTTGCGATGGCGACAGGTAGAATGAACGGTTATTAATTTTCCCCTTAGTTTTACGAGGCAGTTATGAATGAGTTAGCCGCAAATTCGGGACCTCTGGTCAGCTATGGCCTGCTGGTCATTATTTTGATTGTGGCGTTTATCGCCTGGTTCTTCGTTAACCGGGCCAGTGTGCGTGCCGGTGAACAAATCCGTTTACTGGCGTCTTTGCTGGAAGAGCAGAAGAAACAGAATCAGCTGCTGCGCCGTCTGATTGAGATGCAACCCGGCGCAGAGGTTAAAAAAAGTGAAGACGATCGCGAGAAACGCGACTTTATCCGGTTAATCCCGGAACGTTAATCACAGCAGAGAGGCGGGATGGCCTGGAAAAATCCGTGGTATGACAGCAGTAAGGCGCACCACACGCCAGAGGGATTTTGTAATCCTGAACCGGAGGCACGTAAGCCCGGCGATCTTCAGCGCTGGCGCAGGGCGCGCAAAGCTCAGGGGCTGCCGCAGCCACCGCAGCAGGGCTATCGGGCATTCACCGATCAATGGTGGCAGCCGGCAGATACCCGCGGCCGTGACGATCGCATCTGGTGGCTCGGACATGCCGCCGTGCTGTTGCGGTTGAACGGACAATATATCCTGATCGATCCGGCGCTCTCGTCACGCGCTTCGCCGCTGTCGTTTGCCGGGCCGCAGCGAAAAACGCCCGCGCCGCTCAGCATCGCTGACCTGCCGCGTCTGGATGTCGTGCTTATTTCCCATAACCACTACGATCATCTGGATCGGCCAACGGTTAAAGCCATTGTCCGGCGGTTTCCGCAGGCCACCTTTATTGTTCCGCTGGGTCTGGCGAAGTGGTGCAGGGCACGAGGAGTTAAACAGGTTCATCAGCTCGACTGGTGGCAGCAGATAACGCTCGGCGACCTCTGTTTTGATGCGGTACCGGCACGTCACTGGAGTATGCGAACGCCACGCGACCGAAACCGTTCGTTATGGTGCGGCTGGGTCGTGCGTTCTGCTTCTGTGCGGTTCTGGTTCTCGGGTGATAGCGGCTACAGCGATAGCCTGCTGGAGATTCCTTCCCGTCTTGGACCGTTCAGCCTGGCAGCTTTACCGATCGGCGCTTATGCACCCAAATGGTTCATGGCGAGCCAGCATATGGATCCCGATCAGGCGGTGGCATTGTGGCAGGCAGCAGGCAAGCCGCTGACGCTGCCGATTCATTGGGGCGTGTTTGAACTGGCCGATGAATCGCTGGATGCGCCACCGAAAGAACTGTCGGATGCGTTGCGGCGGGCAAAAGAGCAGAATGGTGGCTTCGCACCCTGGCGAATAGGCGAGAGTCGCAGGCTGAATAATCTCGCCCAGGATTTATCTTAAAGCCTTCGGGATAAACAAATCCCGACGGTTTTTTTATCTGATATCAATTTTTTCAAATCAAAAGCTGGATTCCTAATAAGTGAAACCGGCTTCGTTGCTTTTATTCAGAGCAAGTCTGATGTGCCTCTCCTGCTTTTGGTGCAAAAAAAGTGTTATTTGTACGAAATAAAAGGTGCTGTACAGGATTGGCAGCCGATTTCTGAGAATTGTCTCCGTTTCCGCTTCGCTTATTCATTCTGTTATTGCCATATTTGTGAAATATTAATTTCTTATGGTATCCATCGGGTTAGCCCTGGCTGCAAAGGTATGAAAGGGCGCTGGCCGCGCTGGCGCGTTATTCTCGCGGAATTTTGTAAACCCTGCCTGACAGGCAATGTGAGCCTTCTGGCAATTATGTGTGCAGGCTTACTGAGGCCTTAAAAATGGCTTGCCATTATTTTTAGGATATGTGATAACAATTCCTGAGTTAAACGAGGTACAGTTCTGTTTATGCATGGCATCTTCAGTAAAGAAGTACGAGTAAAGACGTTGACGTTGAATTCCGCTTCCTTGCCGAACCTTAATTAGTGCCTCATGCAGTAATGTCTCTGGTTTTTCTGTATGACAGCCTTCGGGCTAAATAAACATCTAAAGGAATTTGCAAAATGGCAAAGATTAAAGGTCAGGTTAAGTGGTTCAACGAGTCTAAAGGTTTTGGTTTTATCACCCCTGCTGACGGCAGCAAAGATGTGTTCGTACACTTCTCTGCAATTCAGGGCAATGGTTTCAAAACCCTGGCTGAAGGCCAGAGCGTCGAGTTCGAAATTCAGGACGGCCAGAAAGGCCCGGCAGCAGTTAACGTTACTGCTATCTGATTCGACTCCGCCTCGGTGCATTGCACCCTGACACGGAATTTTAAAGCCCTGGCTCTTCAGCCGGGGCTTTCTTTATGCTTCCGATGCGTAAACGTTAAGGTTACACTGCGCCGCGTTATCTGATGCCGGAGCACCTTATGTCCCTGATTTGCCCTCTTTGTCACTCTCCTCTGATCTTCACCGACCGCAGCTGGTGCTGCGAAAATCGCCATCAGTTTGATCAGGCGAAAGAAGGTTACGTTAATCTGCTGCCCGTTCAGCATAAACGGTCACGGGAGCCGGGTGACAGTGCAGAGATGATGCAGGCACGACGGGAATTTCTTGAGGCCGGCTACTATCAGCCGCTGCGTGATAAGGTCGTGAGCCTTCTCGCCCCGGCGCTGGACCAGCAGGAATGCAAGATCCTGGATATTGGCTGCGGCGAAGGCTACTACACTGCCGCACTGGCAGAAGCGGCAGGCACTGGTTCACAGATTTATGGACTGGATGTCGCCCGAATGGCCATCCGGTTGGCGGCAAAGCGTTACCCTGCGGTGCGCTTCTGTGTCGCCTCCAGCCAGCGTTTACCTTTTGCCGATCAGGCCCTGGATGCGGTGGTACGCATCTACGCACCCTGCAATGAAGCGGAACTGGCCCGCGTGCTGAAGCCGGGTGGCCTGGTGCTGACCGTTACGCCCGGCCCGCATCATTTGCAGCAGTTCAAAGCGCTGATTTACCGCGAAGTACAGTTACATGTGCCTGAGCAGAAAGCGTATCCAGGATTCACTCAGGTTAACCAGCAGGCGCTGCATTATCCGATGACCTTAACCGGCTCAGCGGCGACAACCCTGCTGCAGATGACGCCATTTGCCTGGCGGGCGCGGGAGGCGGTCTGGCAAACCCTGCAGCAGAGCGAGCAGTTCAGCTGCGATGCCGACTTTAGCCTGACAGTGTGGCAGCGCGACTAACGCGCCTCTACCAGGGTGTTATAGATGCGCTCCAGATCGTCGAGTTGCAGCACTGCGATCAGCAGCCGACGCTGTTCGAGCTGGATCACCAGAATCCCATCCTCAGAGAGATTCATCCCCTGAATCCGCCGGTAATCGATCCAGACACCGGCGTAAAATAAACCCTCATTCTTCATCAGTAGCGTAGGTTTTCGCAGCCAGAAGAGCCAGAACGCCAGAAAACTCAGCACCATCAGCAGTGAGGTGGTGAGCTGCGGGCCATGATGAGTGACGTTGTTCCACAGCAGGATAAGCAGCAGGCCGATGAAAATCAGGCTGTCGGCTTTATGCTGCCTGCGCAGCGCCACCCGTAAGCGGGTTGGTCCATGACGACGCGGCAGAATCGCCTCATGGTAAATGGCAAACCCCATCAGGGCGGCGATACAACACGCAATCAATGCGTCAGTGAAAGACATTACATCTACCTCAAACAGGGTGAGCTCAGCCGCTCGTGGCTCAGCTCACCGCGCTTAAAGGCCGGGAACGCAGGCTCCCGGCCGGGTGAAATTACAGACCGAGCAGGCCGATCCAGTAACCAAAGATACCGATGGCAAAGAAGCCAACGATAATCCACAGCGCGTTCACTTTACGACGTAACAGCCACATACAGCCAAAGGTCAGCAGCAGCGGCACCACGCCTGGCATCAGCTGATCAAGGATCGACTGTACCGTGGTGACGGTGGTTTTACCGGTGGAGTCGGTTATGCGCGAGACGACCAGCGGGATGTTGACGTGCGTCCATTTGTTGACCAGCGCCCCCATGACAAACAGGCCCAGAATCGAGGCGCCCTCCGTGAGCTTCTGCAGAAAACCGCCGCCCATGTCGCTGACAATGTCGATCCCTTTACGATAGCCATACGCCACGCCGTAGTAGCGGGTCAGCAGGCGCGCCAGGTTAAACAGGACAAAGAACAGCAACGGCCCCAGCAGACTGCCACTCATTGCGATACCGGCACCCAGCGCGGCAAACACCGGACGCACCGTGCCCCAGAAGATCGGGTCGCCGACACCGGCCAGCGGTCCCATCAGGCCGACTTTCAGGCCGTTAATCGCTGCGTCGTCGATTGGGGCACCGTTGGCACGCTGCTCTTCCATCGCCATGGTGACACCCAGTACCGGCGCGGCCACATAAGGATGGGTATTAAAGAACTCCAGATGACGCTTTATCGCCTGCTTGCGCTCATCGTTGTTCTCCGGATAGAGACGGCGGATCACCGGTACCATTGAGAAGCAGAAGCCCAGCGCCTGCATACGTTCAAAGTTCCATGAACCCTGGAACAGGTTAGATCGCATAAAGACGGCGCGGACATCCCCGGGTGTCAGTTTCTTTTCGACTTTCGTAATATCAACCATGTGCTCACCTGTTCCTTAATCGAGTTCGTTATCAAGATCGTTTGCGGTTGCTGCACCATTTGGTGCTCCCGCCACACGGTTGTATTTCGGGCTGAGCTGAATGTATAGCACCGCCATCACTACGCCAATCACGCCCAGCGCCACCAGGTTGAAGTTGGTGAAGGCTGCAGTCACGAAGCCCAGGTAGAAGAACGGCATCAGGTAGCCGGCGCGCATCATGTTGATGACCATTGCGTAACCGACCACCACAATCATGCCACCGGCGATATTCAGACCGTTGGTGACCACTTCAGGTATAGAACTGAGCAGAGCGTGAACCGCACTGGTGCCGACCGAAATCGCCACAATCAGTGCCGGGATGGCGATACGCATCGCCTGTAACAGCAGGGCAGAGACATGGATCCAGGAAATAGCCGTGAGATTACCTTTCTCGGCAGCTTTATCGGCTGCGTGCTGGAAGGCCACGGTCAGCGTACGCACAATAATAGTCAGCACCTGTCCGGCGGCAGCCAGCGGAATCGCCAGCGCGATACCGGCGCCCACGCTCTGACCGCCAGCGATAACCAGGATGGTCGAGATGATGGAGGCAAGGGCAGCATCAGGGGCCACAGCGGCACCGATGTTCATCCAGCCCAGCGCAATCATCTCCAGCGTACCGCCGATGATAATGCCGGTTTTCATATCTCCCAGCACGATACCAATCAGGGTACAGGCCACCAGCGGACGGTGAAACTGGAACTCATCCAGAATCGACCCCATACCGGCAATACAGGCAACAATAAAAATCAAAATAATTTGTAGCGAGGTTATTTCCATCATACTTCTTGTCCTCAGCAGGATAACGATGAGCCCGGAAACGCAGGCGCAGACGTGCTTCTGTTATGCGTTAACTTTTGCAATCAAATCCATCATTTTCAGTTTCTGGTCACTGGACACTTTACGCACTTCCAGTTCAATATTGCGTTCATTGAGTTTACGGAAGGCCGCAATATCTTTTTCATCAACCGAGACCGCATTGTTGACCTGGGTTTTCCCCTGGCGGAATGCCATCCCGCCGATGTTCACCGTTTTAATATCTACCCCCTGTTCTACGACGCGCAGAACATCGGTAGGATTGGTAAACAGCAGCATCACGCGATCCTGACCATACTTCGGGTTATTCCACACCCGCACCATCTTATCGACATCCACTACATGGGCCGTCACCCCTGGCGGGGCGACCTGGGTCAGCAGGGTCTTACGCACGTGATCGTTGGCGACTTCATCACTGACCACGATAATGCGTTGCACGTTGGTCTCTTTGGTCCAGCGCGTTGCGACCTGGCCATGAATCAGGCGGTCATCAATGCGCGTCAGCCCGATTTTCATATGATCGCCAGGCGCCATCGGTTTAGCCGGTTGCGCCGCAGCGGCCGGTTTTACCGCAGCCGGTGCTGGTTCGGCTTCTTTGGCTTTCAGGGCTTTAACCCCTTCACGGCCGGTTTCTACCGCAACGGCGACCAGTTCGTCAAATCCGGGATCGTCATCGCGCGCCATCAGGGTTTCGACCAGCATCGGAATATTAACTCCAGCGATGACCTCATATTGGGGCTTGTCGACCACGATACGGCTGGCCGCATTAAACGGGCTGCCGCCCCAGGTATCGACTAAAAACAGGACCCCCTTGCTGGTATCCAGTTCTGCCAGTCGTGCGTTATATTTTTCAATCAGCGTTTCTGCATTTTCACCGGGGACAAAGTCTATCCAGCCGACATTGTCCTGCTCGCCCAACAGCATTTCTGCTGTTTTAAGCAGTTGTTCCGCTGCCCAGCCATGTGTACCAATTACAATCGCAATGGTCACGTGCTACCTCCGTTCGCTAGAGATGCTCATCTGAGTCAATGAACTGTTTTAAGTCATGCTTTGGTTATGGTTTTAACCGGGTGGTTCTGTTAGTCGGTATAGCGTCGACAAAACATGGGGTAATGACGTTAAGGTGATAAAGTCGCGATTTATTTTAGTGATCGAAAAAATAAATTATGTGATGTCTGTCAGCTATTCACCCTGTGAAGAGGCGAGTCACCTTTTTTATGCGCCTGATCATCCACTCTAAAGATTGTAAAAATAAGAAAATTTTTTGACGCAATTCGCCGACCTGATACATTAACGTTCTGTTTATTACTCAGGAGTAACGGGCTTCAGCCCACCTTTATGGATCGTCACCGACGTCGCTTAACCTGTTCTTTGCGCCTGCTGGCGCGTCACCTTTCGCCTCGCGGCATTTTCACCGCTTTCCCGACTACCCGGATGTCACGCTTGACTGCGCTGATACGCACCGGCTCAATCTGTTCCCTGTTCTGGAGTCATAAATAATGGAATTTTTATTCGACCCCTCAATCTGGGTGGGTTTGATGACCCTTATCGTGCTGGAAATTGTATTGGGCATCGATAACCTGGTGTTTATTGCCATTCTGGCCGACAAACTGCCGCCTAAGCAGCGTGATAAAGCACGCTTAATCGGTTTGTCGCTGGCGCTGGTAATGCGTCTGGGCCTGCTTTCGCTGATCTCCTGGATGGTCACACTGACGACGCCTCTTTTCAGCGTAGGCGGTTTCAGCTTTGCAGGTCGTGATTTAATTCTGCTGGCGGGTGGTCTGTTCCTGTTGTTTAAAGCGACGATGGAGCTACACGAGAGGCTGGAGAACCGGCAGCTCGACGGGTCAGGTAATCGGGGATATGCCAGTTTCTGGGCAGTTGTGACACAGATTGTGGTGCTGGACGCGGTTTTCTCGCTGGATGCCGTTATCACCGCTGTGGGTATGGTCAACCACCTGCCGGTGATGATGACCGCCGTGGTGATTGCGATGGGTGTGATGCTGCTGGCGTCTAAGCCGTTAACCAACTTCGTTAACGCGCATCCGACCGTGGTGGTGCTCTGTCTGAGCTTCCTGTTGATGATTGGCCTGTCCCTGGTGGCAGAAGGCTTTGGCTTCCATATTCCTAAGGGATACCTCTATGCGGCGATTGGCTTCTCGATTCTGATTGAGATGTTTAATCAGATTGCGCGTCGTAACTTTATTCGCCATCAGTCCAATCGGCCGATGCGTGAACGCACCGCAGAGGCGATTCTCCGCCTGATGGGTGGCCGCAACCGCGCACATCAGGCCAGTAATAGCAATACCAGCAGCAGCGAAGAGGCTGCGCTGGCGGAAGCAATGCCGCAGGAAGCATTTAAAGATGAAGAGCGTTACATGATAAATGGCGTCCTGACGCTGGCTTCCCGCTCAATTCGCAGCATCATGACGCCGCGCGGTGATATCTCCTGGGTCGATGCGAATCGTCCGGTGGATGAGATTCGCGGTCAGTTACTGGATACGCCGCACAGCCTGTTCCCGGTCTGCAGAGGTGAGCTGGATGAAATTGTCGGCGTAGTGCGCGCCAAAGAGCTGCTGGTGGCGCTGGAGCATGGCACAGACGTCGCGACCTTTGCGGCTAACACGCCGACCATCGTGGTACCGGAGACGCTGGATCCGATCAACCTGCTTGGTGTGCTGCGTCGTGCCAGAGGCAGCTTCGTGATCGTGACCAACGAGTTTGGCGTGGTTCAGGGTCTGATTACCCCGCTGGACGTGCTGGAAGCGATTGCGGGTGAATTCCCGGATGAAGATGAAACGCCCGACATCATTGCGGATGGGGATGGCTGGTTAGTGAAAGGCGGAACCGATCTTCACTCACTGCAGCAGTTGCTCGACTTCCATGAGCTGGTCGATCCGACAGAAGACCACGCCTCGCTGGCAGGCCTGTTGATTGAGCAGAAAGGGCAGTTACCGGTGCCGGGCGATGTGATTGATATCACTCCGCTGCACTTCCAGATCATTGAAGCCACTGACTACCGTATTGATCTGGTGCGTGTCACCAAAGATAAACCGCATGACGAGAATGAAGAAGGTTAATTGTTCGCGTTGTTGCTAAGGCGATGCCGGTATCACCGGCCACGCTGAATCTTCCCGACAGCCGCTGCTTCAACGCCGCGGCTGTTTTGTTATCTGTGGACATCAGCCTGATGCAACATCAGCCACGCCGGAAAATCCTGCAGCGGCATCGGACGGGCGAAATAGTAGCCCTGCAGATGATCCACGCCACGTTCGCGCAAATAATCCGCCTGCTCAGCCGTTTCTACCCCCTCAGCCACCAGACTGATATTCAGACGCTGGGCCAGCGAAATGACCATATCTGTCACCGTGGCGTTTATCGCGTCAGTACCGATGGCCGCAGTGAAAATCTTGTCGATCTTCAGTACATCGGGCTGCAAATCTTTCAGGTAGGAGAGTGAGCTGTGACCGGTGCCGAAGTCATCAATGGCCAGCCGGACGCCGATATCGTGCAGTTGCGTAATCACCGACTGATCCACCACTGGAAGGGCATCCCGCTCGGTGAGTTCTACCACCAGTTTTGGCACAGGGTTGGCTGGCCACCACAGATTTTGCAGATCCTCAAGAATGGCGCGGTCGCGAAAATGGCTGGCAGCAACGTTGATAGCGATATGGAAGTCGGGATCCAGGGGGAGCTGAGGCAATTCTCGTACCACCTCATTCAGCACAAAGCGCGTGAGTGGCTTGATCAGATTCTGGCGCTCTGCCAGCGGAATAAAGACATCCGGCGCTATCCAGCCCTGACGGGCATTATGCCAGCGCAGCAGCAGTTCAATGCCGTCGCACTCACCGCTTCTGGTGTTGATTAGCGGCTGGCAATAAACCATAAACTCTTTGGCGGTGATGCCATAACTAATCTGCCAGCTCAGACTCATACGATTTGCGGTCGCCAGCCAGACGATGTAGCCCATCAGCAGGCTCAGCAGCAGCGCCAGCGGCAGCTGTGAGGGAAGCGTCGCCAGTGCCAGACGGGTCGGTGAAGGGCCATAGAGGGTCAGCGTAAACGGATAGCGCAGCGAGCCCTGCTCATAACTCACTTCATCGTCAGCCGCCACCGTTGACTCGATCATCGGATTACCATACTCCAGGCTCTCTCCGTTGACGTTAAAGACGGCGCGTTCAACCCAGGGCAACTGCGGCTCCAGCAGATAATTGCTCATCATTTCGATGTTAACCACCTGCAAAATTCCGGCGCGGTTATCCTGGCTCTTTGGCGTCCACAGCAGTAAAACCGGTGAACCTTTAAGCAGATAATCATCGGTTATCAGCGTCATACGCTGACTGTTAAAGGCTAAATCGGGCCAGGTCTGGCTAAAGGGGATATTACGCGGCCCATAGATACTGGAGCAGTAGAGCACGTCGTTATCCACCAGCAGGATCGCCCGGACCGTCTGCAGGGAAGAAATTTTTTCGATGAGTGGAAAACGAACATCCTGACAGGGAACACCAACCAGACCCAGCGTGTTATTCGCTGAAACCTCGAGCGGTGAGAACATCCGGTCAAACCGCATAATGGCTTTGTTGGCGAAATCCATCGCCTGCTGTTCGATACGTGACTTCTCTTCAATATAGCGAAAGGCCAGCGTTAATATCATCACCACAAGGGCGATTGAAAGTGCAATGAGTAAACGCTTGCGTCTGAATTGTCCAACAAATTGCTGGGCCATAAACATCAGTATCCACCTTCCCAAAAAGCCAGTAAAAAAAGCAAAACACGACGGGGTAAGTATCGGCACGGCCAGATCAACATTGAGGCCGGAAGACAGAAAGCGGGTATGGAAAGCTGCAAAAGCCGGACGGCTGCGCGGAAAACACTCTACCGTTTAAACCTGCGCCGGGATAGCGCAGGATACGGATTTTATTACGTTTGCACGTTATTTAGACAGTTAAACGTTTCGTTTAATCACACTGAACTTTAATGGCCAGACCACCACGCGAGGTTTCACGGTATTTCGCGTTCATATCTTTGCCGGTTTCATACATGGTCTCAATGACCTTATCCAGCGAGACGCGGGGTTCGCTGGTGCGACGAAGTGCCATTCGCGCCGCATTAATCGCTTTAACCGAGGCGATCGCATTACGCTCAATGCAGGGCACCTGAACCTGACCAGCGACCGGGTCACAGGTCAGCCCCAGGTTATGCTCCATGCCGATTTCAGCCGCCACGCAGACCTGCTCCGGACTGCCGCCCAGCAGTTCAGCCAGACCGGCCGCCGCCATAGAACAGGCCACGCCCACTTCGCCCTGGCAGCCCACTTCCGCGCCTGAAATAGAGGCATTCATTTTGTACAGCACGCCTATAGCGCCAGAGGCGAGGAAATAGCGCAGGAAAATGTCGGGTGTCACTGGCTCGATAAAGTGATCGTAGTAAGCCAGCACCGCAGGCACGATACCGCAGGCACCGTTAGTAGGCGCGGTCACGACGCGGCCTCCCGCGGCGTTTTCTTCGTTAACGGCCAGCGCATACATATTGATCCAGTCGATAACAATCATCGGATCGCTGGAATGCTTATCAGAGGAGGTCAGCAGGCGACGCAGGGAAGCGGCACGGCGTGGCACACGCAGCGGCCCAGGCAATACACCTTCGGTATTCAGACCGCGATCGATACAGGCCTGCATCGTCTGCCAGATGTTCGTGAAATAGGCATGGATTTCATCGCGGTTGTGCAGCGCCAGTTCGTTTTTCATCACCAGGCCAGAGAGCGACAAGCCGGTTTCACGGCAGTGTGACAGCAGATCTTTAGCGGAGTGGAACGGCCAGGGTACTGAGACTTCATCCAGTGCTGATTGTCCAAAGTGCTCTTCATCCACGATGAAGCCGCCGCCTACAGAGTAATAGGTCTTCGACAGGATCAGCAGATCGCCCGTGAACGCCAGCAGGCGCAGGCCATTTTCATGCAGCGAGAGATTCTCACTGCGGAACACCATGCCACCTTCGCGTGGGAAATCGACTTCATGTGCGCCTTTTGCCAGCAGCAGCCGCTCACGCTGTTCAACATCTTTAATAAACGCAGGGATCGCATCAATATCCACCGTGTCCGGTGATTCACCCGCCAGACCCATAATAATGGCGATATCTGTGTGATGTCCTTTACCGGTCAGAGACAGAGAACCATACACATCTACGGCGATCCGGGTGACCTCCTGCAGCTTTCCCTGTTCGCAAAGCAAATCCACAAACTGCTTACCCGCTTTCATCGGGCCGACAGTATGCGAACTTGAGGGGCCAATACCCACTTTGAACATGTCGAAAACACTAATCACAGGTGACACTCCTCACAATTATTATCAGTCTGCCGGGGCAGTTTATGGCGCCCATAGTAATAGTCATGCACCAGGAAAGAGCGGCTTTTCGCATGAAATAAACTTATCAAAACCAATAGAAAAAATTATAGCGTAGCCCGACATTACTGACGGGCTTGCGAAGGAAAGAAGGGCAAAAAGTCTCAGAATGCGATCTGAGTACTCAATGAACGGATAATGCCGGCAGTCATGCCCCATACCAGATAATCCTGATAGCGCGACAACCAGACCGGATGACGGATGCCAGCCCGTTGCACCTCCAGCGCGCTGTAGCGGCTGAGTTGCAAAGCCTCAGCCAGCGGCATTTCAAAGGCGCTGCTGACTTCATCAGGATTAATGGTTAACCGCAGGTCGGCCGGAATAATGCCCAGCACGGGTGTCACCTGAAAACCGGTGCTGCTGGTCACGGCGGGCAGCGCACCTAATATCTCGACCTGATATGGATCGATGCCGACCTCTTCCTGCGCTTCACGCAGTGCGGTAGCGATCAGCGAGGCGTCGGTGTCATCCTGCATTCCGCCGGGAAAGGCGACCTGTCCGGCGTGTTTGCGTAGGGCATGCGAACGCTGCGTCAGCAACAGACCCGGTTCAGGTCGTGCCACAATCGGCACCAGCACCGCAGCATGGCGTCCGGAGAGGCGCTGCGTGCTGCGTGCAGGCTGCTGTAACAGAAAACGGCTGCGAAAAACGTCAAGCGTCAGTGCCAACTGAACCTCCTGCCTGTTCCAGGGCCGGTAATATCCGGCTGACTTTGTCGAGCGTCTCCTGATACTCCGCTTCCGGATCGCTGTCTGCCACCAGCCCGCCACCGGCGGCACAGTAGAGCTGCTGACCTTCGGCAATCAGCGTGCGGATAGTGATACTCGTATCCATCCGCCCACACAAACTGATATAGCCAATGCTTCCGCACCAGGCGTTGCGGCGTTGCGGCTCCAGTTCATCAATAATCTCCATCGCGCGAATCTTGGGCGCACCGGTAATTGAGCCGCCAGGAAAACAGGCGCGCAGCAGGTCGGTGGCCTGCAGGGTGTCAGGCAACTGCGCCCGCACTGTGCTCACCAGATGATGCACGGCGGGGAAGGGTTCAACCACAAACAGCGCCGGCACGGTGACCGAGCCAGGCAGCGCCACGCGGCCAATATCGTTGCGCATTAAATCGACAATCATCAGGTTTTCGGCGCGGTCTTTTTCTGCGTGGCGCAGCGACTCAGCCTGGAGTGCGTCGGCAATAGGATCTTCGCAGCGTGGCCGGGTTCCTTTGATGGGGCGGGTTTCAATCTGTTTGTTATTCAGAGACAGAAAGCGCTCTGGCGACAGGCTGAGGATCGCACTGTCAGGCAGCCTTAGAAACGCGCTGAACGGTGCACGGTTAGCTGCATTAAGCAGAGAAAATGCTTGCCACTCATCACCCTGATAACCGGCCTGAAAACGTTGTGCCAGGTTGACCTGGTAACAGTCACCGGCCTGAATATAAGCCTGAACCGCGGCAAAGCGCGCCGCGTATTCGGCATAACTCAGATTAGAACGCCAGCCACTGGTCAGTGAAAAAGGGGCGATTTCGCGCGTTGGCCACTGAGTCAGCCAGGCTGCGCGTGCTTCAACGTTATTCAACGCCACCAGCGTCAGAGTTCGCTGATGATGGTCGGCAATCAGCGCCCAGTCATAAATCCCCACCGCCATGTCCGGCGTCGTGAGATCGGCGGCGGCTTTTTGGGGCAGCGACTCAAACCGGCGTCCCAGATCATAACCAAACAGGCCCAGCGCACCCCCCTGAAACGGCAGGGCATCGCTGGCCTCTGGCGTGACGCCCAGCACATCACACTGCTGCTGAACCAATAACAGCGGATCGGCGGTGGATCGGGTCGTGCCGGCCGGGTTGCTGATGGTCGTTATCGCATCGTGGGTGACCAGGGTGGCGCGAGGATCGGCGGTCAGAATATCAAAGCGGTTGTCGCTGTGGCTGGCCTGCGCGGAGGAGAGCAGCATCGCCCAGGGCAGATGGGCAAGGGTAGCAAAACGCTGAGTCAGCGCATCCGGGGTATATTCAAGCGTGAGGGTTTCAACAATCATCGGGCAGACAAATCAGAAAGCAAAGTGGCAGTCAGACTGACATATTTTTTCATGACTGGCACCTGTTTGTTCCACGTGGGATACTGTCAGACCCAACGCAGGAGTGAAACATGTTTATTGGATTACCGGCTCTCTCACATGAGCAGCAACAGCAGGCCGTCGAACGTATTCAGGCGTTGATGGCGGGTGGTTTATCAAGCGGTGAAGCGATCGCCCAGGTGGCGCAGGAAATCCGGCAGAATCACAAGGGCGAACGTGTCAGGGCGATGTTCGAAGACGAAGATGACGAAAACGAAGAAGAATAACGCCCGACATGACTAACGTGCGGCGATGATTTTAATTTCGATTTTGTATTTTGGATTCAGCAGACCGGCCTGAACCGTACAACGCACCGGCGCATTACCCGGCGAGACCCAGGCGTCCCACGCGCGGTTCATGGCAGGGAAATCGGCCTTATCAACCAGAAACAGCGTCGCATCCAGAATTTTGCTTTTATCGCTGCCAAGCCGGGTCAGAATGGCATCAATCACCGCGAGCGCATTGGCGGTCTGTGCTTCTGCGTCAGCATCCAGATTTTCAGGCACACTGGTGTAATAGATGGTGTCGTTGTGAATTACGGCTTCGGACATACGATGTTCCGGATCAATGCGGGTAATACTCATCGGTTTCTCCCTGATTAAATGTGCATTAGCCTGGCACACTCCTGACATCGCTGTCACCCTTTACGCATTACAGGCAGCGCTCAACGACCCCCTGTCTGTCCGCCATCACCTCAGGGGCCATCCTGAAGGTGGTGAAATATTTCACATCGGCGCCTTTTCGGCGGGGCGAAACATCCGCAAAAATAGAATCTTCCCAGGTAAAGACGCTGATCTCGCTGCCGTTCGGCTGGGTGTGGGTGGTGTTATCCCGTGCAATAACGCTTGTGGTGGACCAGCCGCGATAGATACAGTCGCTGAGCTGAGGAACGGTGCGGGTGCTTTGGCCCTGAAAAACAGGTTGCTGTAAACGCGCCTGTTCAGGAGTGGGTGTCTGGCAGCCGCAGAGCAGCAGCACGCCAGCCAGAGAGCCGATGCGGACATAGTTCATAACGTTCCTCCGCCTGAGTCAGGCAGTCGGGTTAAGGCCATCTGCTTCACACCGCCTGAACGGCAATGTTAAGCCAGTCTCAGCACATCAGCTTACGGGTGCCACATCCCAACGGTAAGCTGGTTTAATCATTATAAACCGGGCCTTTATTTCCTCGCGGCCTTACTCTGCATTTGATAACTGCATCACACTGTTATGCCAGCAGCTTCGGGAGTGGGACATCCGCATATCAATGATGAAAACAGGCGGGAAGAGTCACGGAATCAGGGGCGCTGTCAGCTTAAAAATGTTATAAAACAGCGTAATTTCGCGCCACAGGATGAGGATTAGAGCATGGCGAATACGCAGTATCTGTTTTGGGTTATGGCTGGCGCACTGACGCTGCTGTTTATTGTTATCGCGGCGTTTGTGGGTTTATCCAAAGGCACCAGGCAGGGAGTCATCACTTTTGCGGTGCTGTTCATCATCATGCTGGCGGGCGCGCTTTATATACACCATTAGCGTTGTGCAGTGAGGTCGTTTTCAGTCCCTTACAGCAATTTTACGTTTGGCTCACACTTCAGGCGTAAAATGTGCGGCAGGTGATGCGGGTTAACTATGCTCAGTTGAGATAGCAGCACTGCTATTTATCACCGGAGGTAATTATGTCTGAACGTCCTGATTACGTTGAACCGCTGCCAGATGATGCCGGGATCTATCCGGAAGATGAAGAAGAAGATGAGGAAGACGATCCGTTAGAAAAGGATGTTTAGCCGTTTTAAAAGGCTGTATGACAACGCCTGTCTCTTCTGATGCTGGCTTACACCGCAAAACTGCCTGTCGTGCAGTTTTGCGGCTTCTTACGTAATGCGCCTGGAACCCCCTCGTTTGAGGCTGTTTCAGGCTTATGCCTGCTGAAAGATTCCGCTCTGAAATTGCAATACATTAAAAACCCGCAGATAAAACAATGTATTCAGATAGACGGCCCCGTTAAACCGCATAAATAAAGTATTATCATCAACGTTGTTAATTAAATTAACATCGATAAAAATTATAAACTCTAAATTCATTCTGATTTTGATTTAACGCATTTTGTCACCTTGCTGAATTTAATGTGTGCCGAATATTATCTCTGCCACACATTAGCTTATTAAGCAGGGATGAAATGAAACGTTTAAAAGTGTTAAGTCTGGCTATGGCCATCTTTATTATCAGCGCAGCAGGTGCGGCGGAGCCGCACTGGACTTATGAAGGCAAAGCCGGCCCGGAGCACTGGAGTGAGCTGACCAGCGACTTCCACATCTGTCACGAAGGTAAATCTCAGTCGCCGATTAACATTCAGGATCCTATCGAAGGCCATTTGCAGGCGCTGGATCTGGCTTACCATACTTCAGCTGAGAAAGTGATTAACAACGGTCATACGATTCAGGTCACCGTTGATGAAGAAGATGACTTTGTTCTGGACAGGGAAAAATTTACTTTACGTCAGTATCACTTCCACACGCCGAGTGAAAACCAGATCAATGGAAAAACTTTTCCTCTGGAAGCACACTTTGTTCACAGCAAGGAAGATGGCGATCTGGCCGTGGTCGCTGTGATGTTTAACGTTGGTAAAGAGAATCCGGCATTGGCACCGTTGATTGCTGCGATGCCGAAAAAGGAAAATCAGCAGGTCAGTATTAATCGCCAGGTGAATTTACGCGATCTTTTCCCGGAAGACCTGCACTATTATCGCTTCAGCGGCTCTCTGACAACGCCCCCCTGCAGCGAAGGGATTCGCTGGCTGGTGATGAAACAGCCGGTTATGCTGTCTCAGGCTCAGCTCGACGCGTTCAGACAGGCGCTGAAAACCACCAACAATCGTCCGTTGCAGCATCTCAACGGTCGCATGATTGTAGAGTAGTCACCCCTTTTTCTGCCTTCTCTGCAGGGCAGGTTCGCCTCAAGGTTTACAGGCACTGCAGGCACTTCTCTTCAGGCGGCATGCGCCGCCTTTTTCACATCTGCCAGACACCCTTCCGGGTCATTGATTCACGTAACTGAATCAGTCAGAAATACATAACGTGTTGATAATTATCCATTTTGCTTTGTTGATCCAATACTGACATAATTACAGTGTTTTTGCCGTTCTTAGTGAGGGTATGTGGCAGACGATTTTGCAGTGGATGGCGCGCTGGCGCTGGCGATCGCAGGCTTTAAGCCGCGCGAAGCACAACGTGAGATGGCGCAGGCGGTGTCTGAAGCGGTTAAACAGCAGGGCGAACTGGTGGTTGAGGCCGGAACTGGCACGGGTAAAACGTATGCTTACCTGGCACCTGCCTTACGGGCCGGTAAAAAAGTGATTGTCTCCACCGGATCTAAAGCGCTGCAGGATCAGCTCTATGGCCGCGATCTGCCCACTATGGTCAAGGCGCTGAAGTTTAAAGGTAAAACCGCTTTGCTGAAAGGGCGCTCCAACTATCTGTGTCTGGAACGCATGGAGCAGCAATCAATGGCGGGCGGCGATCTCACCGTGCAGGCGCTGACCGATCTGGTGACGCTGCGCAGCTGGTCATCACAGACCGAAGATGGTGACATCAGCAGCTGCGCGGACGTCACCGAAGACAGTCCGGTCTGGCCACTGGTCACCAGCACTAACGATAACTGCCTGGGGACCGACTGCCCACGCTATAAAGAGTGTTTCGTGGTTAAAGCGCGTAAACGTGCCATGGACGCCGATGTAGTTGTCGTCAACCATCACTTGTTTCTGGCCGATCTGGTGGTTAAAGAGGGCGGTTTTGGCGAACTCATTCCCGAAGCGGATGTGATGATCTTCGATGAAGCCCATCAGTTGCCCGATATCGCCAGTCAGTATTTTGGTCAGCAGCTCTCCAGCCGCCAGTTACTCGATCTTGCCAAAGATATTATCACTGCCTACCGCACTGAAGTGCGCGATGCCCAGCAGCTGCAGAAATCCGCTGACCGCCTGGCGCAATGCGCACAGGACTTCCGGCTTTCATTAGGCGATCCCGGCTATCGCGGTAATCTGCGCGAACTGCTGAGCGATAACCAGATTCTCCGTATGTTCACTCTGCTGGATGATGCGCTGGAGCTCTGTTACGACGTCATCAAACTCTCACTGGGTCGTTCAGCCCTGCTGGATGCCGCCTTTGAGCGCGCCGCGCTATACCGTACCCGATTAAAACGGCTGCGGGCGATTAATGAGCCGGGCTACAGCTACTGGTATGAATGCACCTCGCGTCACTTTATTCTGGCGCTGACGCCGCTCTCAGTCGCCGAACGCTTCCGTGAGGTGATGGATAACCGCAAGGCGGCCTGGATCTTCACATCAGCCACTCTGGCGGTGGATGAGAAGATGACCCACTTCGCCGAACGGCTGGGTGTGAATGCGGCAAAAAGTCTGATTCTGAACAGCCCGTTCGATTTTGCGAAACAGGCACTGCTCTGCGTTCCACGCAATCTGCCTGAACCTAACCGTTCGGGTGGGGCACGTCAGCTGGCCGCGATGATGAAGCCGCTGATTGAGGCCAATAAAGGCCGCTGTTTCTTTCTCTGTACGTCGCACCTGATGATGCGTGAACTGGCGGCAGAGTTTCGTGCCTCAATGACCCTGCCGGTGATGGTACAGGGTGAAACCAGCAAAGGTCAGTTACTCAAACAGTTTATCGACAAGGGCAACGCCCTGCTGGTGGCGACCAGCAGTTTCTGGGAAGGTGTGGACGTGCGGGGTGATGCCCTGTCGCTGGTTATCATCGACAAACTGCCGTTCACCTCACCGGAAGATCCGCTGTTAAAAGCCAGAATGGAAGATTGCCGGATTCGTGGCGGCGATCCCTTCACGGATGTGCAGCTGCCGGATGCGGTCATTACGCTGAAGCAGGGGGTGGGACGCTTAATCCGTGATACGGACGATCGTGGCGTGCTGGTGATTTGCGATCAGCGGCTGGTCTCTCGTCCCTATGGCGCGCTGTTTCTCAATAGTCTGCCGCCGACGCCGCGCACCCGTGACATTGCCCGCGCCATCGCCTTTATCCGCCAGCAACCCGAACCAGACGCGTAATTTTATGCTAAGATGCGCGCCGTTTTCTTTCTTCTGAGGTAGTCATGTCAGCCCGAATTTTAGCGCTGGATACGGCGACAGAAGCCTGTTCAGCCGCCTTGCTGAATCAGCAACAGATTGATGCCCGATTCGAGATTGCCCCGCGCGATCACACCCAACGAATTCTACCGCTGGTTGAGGAACTCCTGCAGGCGCAGCAGCTGGAACTGACCGATCTGGATGCGCTCGCTTTTGGTCGCGGCCCAGGCAGTTTTACCGGCGTGCGGATTGGCATTGGTATTGCGCAGGGCCTGGCACTGGGTGCCTCACTGCCGATGATCGCGGTTTCAACACTGGCAACACTGGCCGAAGGCGCATGGCGTCTGCATGGGGCAACCCGGGTATTAACCGCTATCGATGCGCGCATGGGCGAGGTCTACTGGGCCGAATATCAGCGTGATGAGCAGGGAGCCTGGCAGGGTGAAGCCAGCGAAAGCGTGCTATCGCCCGAGGCGGCACTGGCGCGGATGCAGGCGCTTGCTGGTGAGTGGATGACGGCTGGCACCGGCTGGCAGGCTTATCCTGCCCTGCAGCAGGGGCACACCCTGACTCTGACCGACAGTGGGGTAACCCTGCCTGCCGCACAGGATATGCTGCCGCTGGCAAGCCATGCACTGGCGCAGGGTAATACGCTGCTGCCGGAGACGGCGGAGCCTACCTATCTGCGTAATGAAGTCGCATGGAAAAAATTACCTGGCCGGTAAAATGCACGCAACTTATTGTTATGCGTCCAGTCTAAGTCTTTACCTAACGGGAGAACGTCTATGTCGTCAATGTGTGGTAAAGGGCTTTCAGGGCTGCTGCTGTCCTGTGTGCTGGCGTTAACCGGTTGTGTCTCCATTCCTGACACGTTGCAGGGCAGCTCACCTCAGCCGCAGCAGGATTTGTTGCGGGTCATGAGCGATCCCTCAATCTTTTTCGGGCAGGAATCGCGCTTTGGCGGCAAGGTAGTGAATGTCACTAACCTGAACGGCAAAACCCGGCTTGAGATTGCGGCACAGCCGCTGGATGACAGTGCCAGACCGCGTCTCGGTGCGGCCTCGGTTGGCCGGGTTTATGCCGACATCCACGGTTTTGTTGATCCGGTGGATGTGAAAAATCAGTATGTCACCGTGCTGGGCACGCTGAAGGGCACGGAGCAGGGCAAAATTGGTGAGGCAGATTACAAATTTGCGGTCATTGATGTGCGTGGCTATCAGCGCTGGCGGCTCGCTCAGCAGGTGACGGCACCGCCACAGCCAATGGATCCCTGGATCTGGTATGGTCCAACCCGCCATCGCGGTGGATACTGGGGCCCTAATCCCTACTGGGGAATGGTCAACAGTGGCCCGACAGAGGTCCAGACCATTCTGACTGAGTAGTTTACACATTATTATATCCAGCCCGGTCGCGGTGCTCGCTGCCGGGCTTTTTATTGGCCTGTTTTCTTAGCACGAAATTTAGTGATGCACTTCGCAACCTCAACATGCCGAAACAGGCAAACTGGTACAATCAGTTAAAATATTGTTAACAAACCAGATTGGCTGAGGCAGCGATGGAAATACAACATAATTATCGGGGTGGATCCTTGAATAAGGTTTGGCTGAAACGCTACCCGGCAGATGTGCCTGCCGAAATAAGTGCAGATCGTTACACCTCGCTGGTGGATCTGTTTGAGCAGGCTGCAAAACGCTACGCCGATCAACCCGCGTTTGTGAACATGGGTCAGAAAATGAGCTATCGCCAGCTGGAGGAGAAGAGCCGTGCTTTTGCCGCCTATCTTCAGCAGCAACTGGGCCTGAAAGCGGGTGACCGCGTGGCCCTGATGATGCCGAACTTACTGCAGTATCCCGTGGCGCTGTTTGGTGTGCTGCGCGCGGGTATGGTGGTGGTCAATGTCAATCCGCTCTATACGCCACGTGAGCTAAAGCACCAGCTCAATGACAGCGGTGCCAGCGCCATTGTTATCGTCTCGAATTTTGCCCATACCCTGGAAAAAGTGGTGGCGGACACTGCGGTGCGTCACGTCATCCTGACCCGCATGGGGGATCAGCTGGCGCCGATAAAAGCGACACTGGTTAACTTTGTCGTCAAGTATGTGAAAAAGCTGGTGCCTAAGTATCATCTGCCGGGTGCCATTTCATTTCGCCATGTCCTTGAAGTGGGCGCCACGCTCAACTATCAACGCCCGACCCTGTCGAATGACGATCTCGCCTTCCTGCAGTATACGGGCGGCACGACTGGCGTGGCCAAAGGGGCGATGCTGACCCATCGCAACATGCAGGCGAATCTGGAGCAAACCCGCGCGACCTACGGCAAAGTGCTTCGCGACGGTAAAGAGTGTGTTGTCACCGCGCTGCCGCTTTACCACATCTTCGCCTTAACGGTGAATGGCCTGCTTTTTCTGGAGCTGGGCGGTCAGAATCTGTTGATCACCAACCCACGCGATATTCCCGGTTTCGTTAAAGAGCTGGGGAAATTCCCGTTTACCGCGATTACTGGTGTTAACACGCTGTTCAATGCGCTGCTTAACGATGCGCAGTTCAATAAGCTCGATTTCTCTACGTTGCGTCTCTCTGCCGGTGGCGGGATGGCGGTGCAGAAAGTGGTGGCCGAGCGCTGGGAAAAACTGACCGGGCACTATCTGCTGGAAGGCTATGGCCTGACGGAATGTTCGCCGCTGGTGTCGGTCAATCCGTATGACATCAGCTGTCACACTGGCAGTATCGGCCTGCCGGTCCCCTCGACCGATGTGCGAATTCTGGATGACGCGGGCAATGAAGTGCCGCCGGGCGAACCCGGTGAGCTTTGTATCAGCGGCCCGCAGGTGATGCTGGGTTACTGGCATCACCCGGAAGCGACAGCGGAAGTGCTGAAAAATGGCTGGCTCCACAGCGGTGATATTGTTACCGTTGATCAGGAAGGCTTTATTCGCATCGTTGACCGTAAAAAAGATATGATTCTGGTCTCCGGTTTTAATGTCTATCCGAATGAAATCGAAGATGTGCTGATGCAGCACCCGAAAGTGCGCGAAGCCGCGGCAATTGGTGTGCCCAGCGATCTTTCTGGCGAGGCAGTCAAAGTCTGCATCGTGAAAAAAGATGCATCGCTGACTAAAGAAGACGTGCTCGACCACTGCCGCCGTCAGCTGACCGGTTACAAGGTGCCGAAAATCATTGAGTTTCGTGATGAGTTACCCAAAACCAACGTTGGTAAGATCCTGCGGCGTGAGCTGCGCGATGAGGCTAAACCCGGCGCGAGCTGAATTCGGGCAGGAATTGAGGTTGAACGCCGGCATGTCCGGCGTTTTTATTGTTTTTAACATGGAGCGCCGCGCGTTGTTGGCTGCGGTGGAAATCAGACGTGAACTATTCTCTTATCGACCAGGATGATCAACTGGCAGACGTGTGTCAGAAAGCGCGCCAGCACGCGGCGGTGGCACTGGATACCGAATTTGTCCGCACCCGCACTTACTACCCACAGCTTGGCCTGATCCAGCTGTTCGACGATCATCAGTTGGTGCTGATTGACCCGCTCAATATCCGTGACTGGTCACCCTTTATTGCTTTACTCACCGACACCGGCGTGACTAAATTCCTGCATGCTGGTGGTGAAGATCTGGAAGTCTTCCTGCACCGTTTCGGCGTGCTGCCGACGCCTATGATCGACACCCAGATTCTGGCGGCATTTTCTGGCCAGCCGCTCTCATGGGGCTTTGCTTCGATGGTGGCGCATTTCACCCAGGTCGAACTCGATAAGAGTGAATCACGTACCGACTGGCTGGCACGCCCTCTGACCCAGCGTCAGTGTGAGTATGCGGCGGCGGACGTTCACTATCTGCTGCCAATTGCCCGTCAGCTGATGATCAATACGGAAGAGGCCGGCAACATGGCGGCGGCACTGAGTGAGTGCAATAATCTGTGTCAGCGTCGTCTGGATAGCCTGTCGCCGGAGGAAGCATGGCGCGATATCACTAATGCCTGGCAACTGCGCCCGCGTCAGCTGGCTGCACTGCAGCGACTGGCGTCCTGGCGTCTGAAGCTGGCACGTGAAAAGGATATGGCGGTGAACTTTGTGGTACGTGAAGAGCACCTGTGGAAAGTCGCGCGCTTTATGCCCGGCTCACTGGGTGAGCTGGATCATTTGGGGCTGTCAGGCCATGAAATCCGTTTCCACGGTAAAACGCTGGTGGCGCTCGTGGCCGAAGCCGAGGCGCTGGACGAAAGTGAACTGCCGGCTCCGCTGGGCAATCTGATCGATCATCCGCACTACAAGCAGGTGTTTAAGGCGATGAAAGCGCTGGTGCAGCAGGTCAGCGAGCAGAGCGGATTCAGTCAGGAGTTACTGGCGTCACGACGTCAGATTAATCAGGTATTAAGTCAGCACTGGGGCCTTAAGCCACAGGGACGTCAGCCGGAGTTACTCACCGGATGGCGAGGCGAACTGCTGAAACCCGGCATTGAGGACATTCTGGCGGGTTGTTAACCGGTTAAATTTCCCCTGCCAGAGCGCAGGGGAAATTCAGAAAACGGTCAGCGTCATTTAGTCACTTCATCCGTTTCCGGCAGCGTGACGTTCAGCTCCAGAATCGAGATGTCATCACCTTTCTGATCAAGCTGAACCGTCACCATTTCTGGATCGATCTTCACATATCTGCAAATCACTTCCAGAATGTCGCGCTTAAGTTGCGGAAGATAGTGGGGCTCACTGTCGCCCCTTCTCCGTTCTGCCACGATAATCTGCAGCCTTTCCTTGGCTATGTTGGCAGTGTTCTTCTTCCGGGATAAAAAGAAATCAAGTAATGCCATGGTTTATCCCCCGAACAGGCGTTTCAGGAAACCCTTCTTCTCTTCTTCGATAAAGCGGAAGGGGCGTACTTCACCGAGCAACCGTTCAACGGTATCGGCATAGGCTTTGCCAGCATCAGATTCGCCGTCAAGAATCACCGGTTCGCCCTGGTTAGAGGCACGTAACACCGATTGATCTTCAGGGATCACGCCGACCAGAGGAATGCGCAGGATTTCCAGCACATCTTCCATACTCAGCATATCACCACGGCTCACCCGGCCAGGGTTATAACGGGTCAGCAGCAGATGCTCCTTAACCGGGTCCTGACTGTTTTCAGCGCGGCGGGATTTGGAGGAGATGATGCCAAGGATGCGGTCGGAGTCACGGACAGAAGAGACTTCCGGGTTGGTGGTGATAATGGCTTCATCGGCAAAGTAGAGCGCCATCAGTGCGCCAGTTTCAATCCCTGCTGGTGAGTCGCAGACGATGAAATCGAACTCCATTGCTGCTAAATCGTTCAGGACTTTTTCAACACCTTCACGGGTCAGCGCATCTTTATCACGGGTCTGCGACGCAGGCAGGATATAGAGCATTTCAGTGCGTTTGTCGCGAATCAGCGCCTGATTGAGTGTGGCATCGCCCTGGATGACGTTGACGAAATCGTAGACCACGCGGCGTTCACAGCCCATGATCAAATCCAGGTTACGCAGACCGATATCAAAGTCGATGACAACTGTCTTTTTGCCTTTCTGCGCTAAACCGGTGGCGATGGCCGCGCTTGACGTGGTCTTACCAACGCCCCCTTTACCGGATGTAACTACAATAATGCGTGCCATAAATGTTGATTTCCTTAACAAAAGAAAAGGGGCCTAATTAAGTGTCTGGATAGTCAGCGCGCCATCCTGCAGGCACAGGCGCGCAGCTTTGCCAAAAAATTCTTGCGGGATCTGATCCATGATCCAGTACTCTCCTGCAATCGAGACCAGCTCGGCGGCCAGGTGGGTACAAAAAATCTGGCAGTTCTGGTCACCGCTGGCACCTGCCAGCGCGCGACCACGCATCATGCCGTAAATATGAATGTTGCCATCGGCAACCAGCTCGGCGCCGGCGCTAACGCTGCTGGTGATAATCAAATCAGCGTCACGCGCATAAATTTGCTGGCCTGAGCGCACCGGTGTATTCACGATGCGGGTTTTGGTTGCCACCGTCTCGGTTACAACCGGCAGCGGTTCAGGTAGGGGAGCCGGCTGCGGCGCTTCAGCGCGCGGTCTGGCCTCTTTACCTTCTGCCAGAACCGGCAGGCCTGCACGGGAGATCATGCTTTTCAGTGCTTCATTTTTGCAGCCGCTCACGCCAACGATGCGTAAACCGGTGGCGAGAATCGCCTGCTGCAGCTGTTTCCAGTTAACATCGGCACTCAATGTGGCAACGTTAAGTACAACCGGGGCGTTTTTCAGGAAATCCGGAGCCTGGTCAATCTTGTCCTGAAGTGCCTTACGAATCACCGCAGGGTCATGGTGATGCAAATGGACGACAGACAGGGTGAAACTGCTACCTTTGAATTCGATTGGCGTTTGCGACATCTGTCCCGACTCAGTCCTGTTTTCACTACCGTTAGCAAGGCGATGATAAAATCATCGATGAAGCGCTAACGGTGAATATTCGAAGTTCTGCAAGCATGTTATAGTTACAGCTATATTCAGACAAGCCTCAACGCCGGTTAATTCGAGTAAAAAATATGTTTTGTGTGATCTACAGAAGCCCGTTACGTGACCAGACTTATCTCTATGTTGAAAAAAAGGACGATTTCTCACGCGTTCCGCAAGAATTGCTGAAAGGTTTTGGCAAGCCGCAGCTGGCGATGGTGCTAAAGCTGGCGGGGCGCGACAGGCTGGCTAACGCGGATATCAATAAAGTGAAGCAGGGATTGAGTGAGCAGGGCTATTATTTACAGCTTCCCCCGCCAATTGAAAGTCTGCTAAAAGTTCATTTAGAGGCCGATAAAAAAGTTTAACTCGGATTCTTCTGTAAATATAAATCCTGTCGGTGCGATCCTGGCAGGATTATATTGCTTTGAAGCTGCGTAAAATAACCGTGTAGCTTATCTGTTTCACGCATGACTAAATTTCCTGCGCATTTTTTTCTCGCGATTTGTACGATTATTCAGCGCCCCGACGCCTCTATTTACGCTTTTTGACAAATTCCATACGCTGGAACGTTAAAAGGATCTTATTATCACGCCATGAGGCTGGCATTTCGATCAATGCCTGAGCAAACATCAACCCGCCAGCAGCGCTGGCATCACACCTAACCTGAACAGGGGATGATCATGTATCAGCATCGTAACTGGCAAGGCGCTCTGTTAGATTTTCCGGTCAGCAAAGTGGTTTGCGTCGGCAGCAATTACGCAAAACACATTAAAGAGATGGGCAGTGCAACGCCGACCGAGCCGGTCATCTTCATCAAGCCGGAGACGTCGCTGTGTGATTTACGCCAGCCGCTGTCGATTCCTGACGCCTTTGGCGAAGTGCATCACGAAGTGGAACTGGCGGTGTTGATTGGCGCGACGCTGAAGCAGGCGACAGAAGAACACGTGGCTAAGGCGATTGCAGGCTATGGCGTGGCGCTGGACCTGACCTTGCGTGACCTGCAGTCCGGACTGAAAAAAGCGGGCCAGCCGTGGGAAAAATCCAAAGGCTTTGATAACGCCTGTCCTGTCTCCGGTTTCATCCCGGTTTCGGACTTCAGTGGCGACCCGCAGAACGTCGAGCTGAAGCTGGTGGTGAATGGTGAAGTGCGTCAGCACGGCAACACCGAAGACATGATTCATAAGATCCTGCCGTTGATTGCCCATATGAGCCGCTACTTTACCCTGCGTGCCGGAGATGTAATTCTGACCGGAACGCCAGAAGGGGTTGGCCCAATGCGTTCGGGTGACCAGCTGGAAGTCTCCCTGGCGGGTCACGGCATCAGTACGCGGGTACTCTAAAAACTTGCATCACCGCAGCATAGGCTTTATAAGGTGCGGTTTAGGCACAATCCGGATAAATCATCATGACTGACACCCCTTTCTGGCAACAAAAACGCCTGGCACAAATGAGCGATGAGGAATGGGAATCCTTGTGTGATGGTTGTGGACAGTGCTGCCTGAACAAGTTGCAGGATGCCGACACCGATGAGATTTACTTCACCAATGTCGCCTGCGATCAGCTCAATATTAAAACCTGCCAGTGCCGTAATTATGAGCGCCGCTTCGAGTTGGAAGAGGATTGCATCAAGTTAACGCGTGAGAATCTGACCACCTTTAACTGGCTGCCGCGCACCTGCGCTTACCGGCTGCTGGGTGAAGGCAAAGATTTACCCGCCTGGCATCCGCTGCGGGCCGGTTCGAAAACCGCCATGCACGCGCAGCGTATTTCGGTGCGTTATATTGCGGTGCGGGAGAGTGAAGTGCGGGACTGGGAAGATCACATCATTGATCGTCCCGATCGCAACGGCTAAGCGCCGCGGCATCAACCTGAAGCGTAAAAAGGCTGCCACTGGCAGCCTTTTTTGATTTCAGCGACTAAAGAGATCGCGGCGTTTCGGTTTCAGCGGCTGGGCAATCAGCACCAGTGCTGCGACCAGCAGATAACCGGCGAACACCACGATCATCCACTGCGGCATGCTGAGTGTCAGGAACGTCCAGCTGCGTTCTGCGCAGTCACCGCTGGCCAGGAACACAGACGGCAGCCATTTATCCAGCGGTAATCCGCTGGGGAAGCGGGCAGCAAAATCACAGGTGGTGAAGGGGTTAGGGTGCAGCTGAATCATCGTATGTTCGTAAGAAAGACGCAGACCTTCCCAGGCACTGTAGATCCACAACGCCAGCGCCGCCAGACGCAACGGTGATTTTGGTGCAATGGCACCCACCAGGCCTGCGCCCAGCACACCGAACAGCGCGTTACGCTCATAGATACACATCACACAGGGCTTAAGCCCCATCACGTGCTGAAAAAAGAGTGCCGTCAATTCCAGAGCCAGAGCCGTCAGTGCCAGTAATAACCAGGCTCCACGGCCCCGTGAACATTGATTCAGATATCGCAACATATTGCATTCCCTGTAAACGTTAATGCCACGCAGTGTAAACCAAAAGCATTTGCAAACCAGCCAGGTGCGGGGAAAAATCGTGTGCAAACATGACCTGATTCTGATCCAGAGCAGGTTAAATGAGGATAAAAAGGTGATGTCCGTTCAGCAAACAGAGCGGACATTGATGAGGTCAACAAGGCTGGGTGCGTTCGGCAGCAAACGAAACGGCAGACGCAGGCTATCCGGTGCAGACATTCCGTGATTTCAGGATGACATTTTGCCGCGCTGGCACTCGCATCGTTTCAGCACGGGAAATCGTATCAAATGATCGTCGTCTTAACGCAGCAGAATGAACTGTCAGCCATTCTGAAATATGCGCCCGCGCCCGGTTTTAATAGTTATGCAGGCTATATCCGCTATAGGGCGTCTGGTATGATGAGTCCTCATCATGATTAGAAAAGCAACGAGAACACATTGCTATGGTTATAAAGGCTCAGAGTCCAGCGGGATTTGCTGAAGAGTATATTATTGAAAGCATCTGGAACAGTCGCTTTCCACCTGGATCGATTCTTCCTGCTGAGCGTGAGCTTTCTGAATTG
Organism: Candidatus Pantoea rara; assembly: GCF_051136265.1. Taxonomy (NCBI): domain Bacteria; kingdom Pseudomonadati; phylum Pseudomonadota; class Gammaproteobacteria; order Enterobacterales; family Erwiniaceae; genus Pantoea; species Candidatus Pantoea rara. Next base: position 1,820,127 of record NZ_CP194942.1, read on the forward strand.
ATTGGGGTGACGCGCACCACCTTGCGTGAAGTGCTGCAGCGACTGGCGCGTGATGGCTGGCTGACGATTCAGCACGGTAAACCGACGCGGGTGAATGATTTCTGGGAGACGTCCGGTCTCAATATTCTGGAAACGCTGGCCCGTCTCGATCACGACAGCGTTCCGGTGCTGATTGATAACCTGCTGTCAGTCCGCAGTAATATTTCATCGATCTTTATCAGCCGTGCGCTGCGCCATCATCCGGACAAAGCGCGTGAAGTGCTGGAGACGGTGAGTGCCGCAGCCGATCAGGCGGATGCCTACACCGAACTCGACTACCGGGTATTCCGTGGTCTGGCGTTTGCATCGGGTAATCCGATTTACGGTCTGATCCTGAATGGCCTGAAAGGTCTTTACACCCGCGTTGGCCGTCACTACTTCTCTAATCCCGAAGCCCGCCAGGTCGCGCGTGATTTCTATCTCAAACTCCTGGCGCTGTGCGACAAAGAACCTGGACAGGATGAGATCGTGGACGTGGTACGCAACTATGGCCGCCGCAGCGGTGAAATCTGGCACAGCATGCAGAAAAACCTGCCCGAAGACCTCGGCAGCAAGCGCTAAAAAAAACCGGACATCGCGTCCGGTTTTTTGCTTCTAGATGTCATCATCAGATGGGCCGTCAGAGTGAAGAACCGCGTGGTGGATTGCGATCCAGCAGTTCCACACTGCCATCCTCGTTCTGCTGTTCCAGAATCACATCAAATCCCCACAGACGATGCACATGCTTCAGCACCTCGCGACGGCTTTTATCCAGCGGCGTGCGACTCTGCGGCACATAGCGCAGGGTCAGGGAACGGTCACCGCGCACATCCACGTTATAGACCTGAATGTTCGGTTCAAGATTACTCAGGTTGTACTGCGCAGAGAGCTGCTGGCGAATCGCCCGGTAGCCTGCCTCATCATGGATAGCGGCGATTTCCAGATAATTGTTGCGATCGTCATCCAGCACGGTAAACAGCCGGAAGTCACGCATCACTTTCGGCGAGAGGAACTGGCTGATAAAACTCTCGTCCTTGAACTCACGCATCGCAAAATGCAGTGTTTCCAGCCAGTCGGAACCGGCGATATCCGGGAACCAGTAGCGATCCTCTTCAGTCGGCGACTGACAGATACGCTTGATATCCTGCATCATCGCAAATCCTAAAGCGTAAGGGTTGATGCCGTTGTACCACTGACTGTTGTAGGGCGGCTGAAACACCACGTTAGTATGGCTGTGCAGGAACTCCATCATAAAGCGTTCCGACACTTTGCCTTCGTCATACAGGTGATTCAGGATGGTGTAGTGCCAGAAGGTCGCCCAGCCTTCATTCATCACCTGGGTCTGCTTCTGCGGATAGAAATACTGACTCACTTTGCGTACGATGCGCAGGATCTCACGCTGCCATGGCTCCAGCAGCGGGGCGTTTTTTTCCATAAAATAGAGCAGGTTTTCCTGCGGCTCAGAAGGATAACGCGCAGCCTCAAAGGCTACCGCCTCTGTCTCACGTCGTGGGAGCGTTCGCCACAGGGTGTTCACCTGACTTTGCAGATACTCTTCCCGGCTCTTCTGCCGCGCCTTCTCCTCCTGCAGGGAGATCTTCTGCGGACGTTTATAGCGGTCGACGCCATAATTCATTAAGGCATGACAGGAGTCGAGCAGCCGTTCGACCTCTTCAACGCCGTAACGCTCTTCACAGTCACTGATATAGTTTTTGGCAAAAAGCAGGTAATCGACAATCGATCCGGCATCCGTCCAGCTGCGGAAAAGATAGTTATTTTTGAAGAACGAGTTGTGGCCATAGCAGGCATGCGCCATCACCAGCGCCTGCATAGTCATGGTGTTCTCTTCCATAAGGTAGGCGATGCAGGGGTTAGAGTTGATGACAATTTCATAGGCCAGGCCCTGCTGACCATGCTTATAGCGTTGCTCGGTCTCGATAAACTTTTTGCCGAATGACCAGTGTGAATAGTTGATGGGCATGCCAACGCTGGAATAGGCGTCCATCATCTGTTCAGAGGTAATGACTTCGATTTGGTGTGGGTAGGTATCAAGCCGGTAGAGTTTCGCGACCCGATCGATCTCTGCTAAGTAGACATCGAGCAGTTCGAATGTCCAGTCTGGTCCGTCATTGAGTCGTTTGCTGTCTCTGATGGCTTCGTCAAAGATTGTCGTCATAGCGCACCTCTTTTATGCAAACCGGCTGACCCGAAAGACAACCCGTTCTGGTTATTTAAGGCTTCATCCTGAAAAAAGGGAACCCGAAAAAAACTGAGCGAACACAACAATGATAGCCCACTGTCGCTTATCCGAAATGCGAACTCAAACGAATTCTTTGGCACAAAATCATTAAGACGAGTGCGTCAGAGAATTTAAAAGCCTTTAATTCGAATGTTATTTTAAAACGCGGAATATCATCCTGTTTATAAGCGGAATGTATGGGGTTGAATGATTCTCCTGCCATGCACAGATTTAACTGCCTCCGTTGTCATTTATTCCTGTGTTTAGGGATTGAGGCGCATAAAGCGCTGAAATTGGCTGTGCGACAAGATTTTAGTTACCTGAAAAGTGAAAAAGATGTGAAATGGATGCTGAATTTATGGGGTGATGTCCGCTGTGTAAATCCGCTGACTATCATCTGCTGAACAGTGAATTATGCTTTTACATGCCGGGTGGGGGAGCTATGCACGTTGTAATTCTTGGAAGTGGTGTGGTTGGAGTGGCAAGTGCCTGGTATCTGGCGCGTGCCGGACATCAGGTCACCGTCATCGATCGTCAGCCCGCCGCAGCGATGGAGACCAGTGCAGGTAATGCCGGTCAGATCTCTCCGGGCTATGCCGCACCCTGGGCAGCTCCGGGTGTGCCGTTGAAAGCGGTCAAGTGGATGTTTCAGCGTCACGCGCCGCTGGCTATTCGCCTCGATGGCAGCGGTTTCCAGCTGGAATGGATGTGGCACATGCTGCGCAACTGCGATATCAACCACTATCAGCAGAACAAAAGCCGCATGGTGCGGATTGCCGAATACAGCCGTGACTGCCTGAAAGCGCTGCGCTCTGAGACCGGCATCGCCTATGAGGGCCGCCAGGGCGGAACGCTGCAGCTGTTCCGCACTCAGCAGCAGTTTGACAGCGCTAGCAAAGATATTGCTGTGCTGCGCGACGCGGGCGTACCTTATGAGCTGTTAGAGGCGCATGAACTGTCACGTGTTGAACCGGCTCTGGCGGCGACTCAGCATAAACTCACCGGCGGATTACGCCTGCCCAACGATGAAACCGGCGACTGTCAGCTCTTTACGCAGCGGCTGGCAAAAATGGCCGAAGAGGCAGGCGTGGTGTTCCGTTTCAATACCCCGGTCGATCATCTGCTGCGCGATGGCAATCGCATTTATGGCGTGAAGTGCGGCGAGGAGATCATCAAGGCGGACAGCTATGTGGTGGCTTTTGGTTCCTACTCCACCGCGCTGTTAAAAAACGTTATCGATATTCCAGTCTATCCGCTTAAAGGCTACTCACTCACGATTCCGATTAAAAATCCTGACGCTGCGCCGGTTTCCACGATCCTGGATGAGACCTACAAAGTGGCAGTGACCCGGTTTGACGACCGTATCCGTGTTGGCGGAATGGCGGAGATTGTTGGTTTTAACACCAAACTCACCGAAGCGCGGCGGGAAACCCTGGAGATGGTTGTCAGTGATCTCTATCCTGAAGGCGGTCATGTCGCGCAGGCGAGTTTCTGGACCGGTCTGCGTCCGATGACGCCAGACGGTACGCCGATTGTGGGTGCCACGCCAATCTCCAACCTCTGGCTCAACACCGGTCACGGTACGCTGGGCTGGACGATGGCATGTGGTTCGGGTCAGTTACTGGCCGATCTCATCTCCGGTAAAAAGCCTGCCATTGCGGCGGATGACCTGGCGGTGTTCCGCTACTTACCCGGTTTCGCGGCGACCTCATCGCCGCTGCGTAACGCCAACGCAACTCGTTAAGTATTCAGGGAGAGAGAGGATGTCACGTCCGATTATTGCGACCATCAATCAGCAGGCGTTACGTCATAACCTGACGGTCGTTCGCCAGGCAGCGCCCGCATCGCGCGTCTGGTCAGTGGTGAAGGCCAATGCTTACGGCCATGGTATTGATCGCGTTCGCGAGGCGTTATCCGCCACCGACGGCTTTGCACTGCTGAATATGGAAGAGGCGATTCTGCTGCGTGAGCAGGGCTGGAAAAAGCCGATTCTGCTGCTGGAGGGGTTCTTCCAGCCAGAGGATCTGCAGTTAATCGACCGCTATCGCCTCACCACCAGCGTGCACAGCAACTGGCAAATCAAAGCGCTGGCCAGCGCCACGCTTTCTGCGCCAGTGGATATCTATCTCAAAATGAACAGCGGAATGAACCGTCTGGGCTTTCGTCCGGAGCAGGTCAACGGCGCATGGCAGAAGCTGCGGGCGCTGAGCACTGTCGGTGAGATGACGCTGATGGCCCATTTTGCCGATGCCGAAAACCCCCAGGGTCTGATTGCCCCGCTGCAGCGCGTAGAGCAGGCGGCTGAGGGACTGAACTGCCCGCGATCGCTCTCTAATTCGGCCTGTACCTTATGGCATCCTGAAGCGCATTTTGACTGGGTGCGTCCCGGCATCATTCTGTATGGCGCATCGCCCAGCGGTGACTGGCAGGACATCGCAGGTAGTGGCCTGAAGCCGGTGATGACCTTAAGCAGTGAGATTATCGCGGTTCAGCAATTACAGGCTGGCGATGGTGTGGGTTACGGCTACCGGTATCACGCCAGCACGGCGCAGCGGATTGGCGTGGTGGCCTGCGGTTACGCCGATGGCTATCCGCGTCATGCCCCAACCGGCACGCCGATCTGCGTTGATGGCGTGATGACGCAGGTGGTGGGCGCGGTTTCCATGGACATGATCACCGTGGATTTAACGCCCTGTCCTCAGGCCGGGATTGGCTCCGCCGTAGAGCTGTGGGGCGAGCAGGTGAAAATCGATCAGGTGGCAAAAGCGGCGGGAACGGTAGGGTACGAGCTAATGTGCGCACTGGCACCCCGCGTTCCGGTCACCGTTATTTAAGCGCGGTCAGGCTGCCGCGCATCTTTCTGCTGCAGCGCCAGGCGATAAAGGCCAGCGCTGCACCCAGCAGCATCATCAGACTCAGCGACAGCTTCTCTGCCACCGGCAGTGCGACGATCACCAGGCTGCCTGCCGCACCGCCCGCCATCTGAATGAATCCCTGCAGGGCGGACGCCACGCCCGCCTGTTGCTGATATGGCTCCAGCGCATAGCTGGTGGCCGGTCCCACCGTAAAGGCCAGTCCGGCCACCGATACCGCCACCGGGAACATGTAGAGCGCCCAGTGCGTCTGCATCTCCGCCGGGAAAATCTGCATCCCCGCCACCAGCAACACCGCACCCAGCAGCATAGTGAAGAATCCCATCGCCAGGCAGAAAGGGCGGCCCGCTTTACGAATGGCTTTATTGACGAACATGCTGACAAACATGATCCAGAAACCGTTGGCCCCGAAAGCAAACGAGAACTGGATCGGCGTCAGACCGCCTTCGGTCATTAATACCTGCGGCGCCAGCGACACATAGGTCAACACCATGCCCAGCGCACCCGCATTGGCAAAGGCGAACGCCAGAAAACGCGGCTGACGCAGAATTTCGGCGTACTGCTTAATCGGTAATCCTTTCACCCGCAGCGTATCTGCCGGGCGCGTTTCCGGCAGCCAGATAATCACCAGCAGCGTAATCAGCAGGCCATAGCCGCAGAGGAACCAGAAGGGTGCACGCCAGTCAAAGGCGCTGGCCAGCAGCCCACCCAGCAGCGGGGCCAGAGCCGGAACAATATTAAGTGCGCCATTCAGGAAGCCATAGGCGCGGGCGGCATCATCGCCACTCAGGCGGTCGCGCACGCCGCTAAAAGCGACAACGGCGCTACAGCAGACGCCACAGCCCTGCACCAGACGAGCCAGGACGAACAGTGGGAATGAAGTGGCGGTGGCAGCGATGGCGCTGCCCGTGATGTAGAGCGCGAGACCCAGCAGGGCAATCGGCTTACGCCCATAATTGTCCACCAGCGGGCCGGTCACCAGCTGTCCCAGCCCCATCACCAGCAGAAACAGAGGAATGGTGGTCTGCACCAGATTAACCGGCGTATCCAGGCCTTCTGCAATTTGTGGCAGCGTGGGCAAATAAAGGTCGATGCCTAAGGGTGCCAGCAGCACCAGGCTTAATAACAGCAGAGTAAATTTTTGCATAACAACCAGAGGGTAAGCGTTCTGTTAAAAAACGATCGCAGAGGGTAATGATTCAGAGGCAAAAAAGATAGAGGAAGTCGTGCGGAAAATGCGATGCCTGCTGTAAACAGGCATCGCATCAGGGCTTAGTAAGCGCCGTCACGGCGTAGCACCACACCTGCGGTTTTGAACAGGATCGCGATATCGGTCCAGAGCGCCCAGTTTTTGACATACCAGGAGTCAAAGTAGACGCGGGTGTCATAGTCGATATCATTACGTCCGCTGACCTGCCAGAGACCGGTCATGCCGGGTTTCGCCATCAGGTAGTAGTCAACATCACCAGCGTAGCGCTCCAGCTCAGCTTCGATAACCGGACGCGGCCCCACCAGGCTCATCTCGCCACGGATTACGTTCCACAGCTGCGGTAACTCATCCAGGCTGGTCTTACGCAGGAAACTACCAATGCGGGTCACGCGCGGGTCATTCTTCAGTTTGAAATCTTTGTCCCACTCCATCCGGGCTGCTTCGCTGGTCGCCAGTAATTTCTCCAGCACTTCTTTGGAATTGGTCACCATGGAACGGAATTTCAGGCATTTGAATTTTTTGCCATTCTGGCCCACACGTTCGTGACCATAAATCGCATTGCCGCCGTCGCGTTTCACCATGTAGCAGAGCAGGGCGAATATCGGACCAAGGAACAGCAGCAGCATTGACGCCACCACGATATCAAAGGCACGCTTCATGAAACGGGAAGAGTGTTTTGCCAGGTTATTACTGACGCGCAGGATCATCACTTCATGACTGAAGATGAAGGACATGTCCGTGCCGTAAAGCGGCACACCGCGCAGCGTCGGGATCACTGAAACTGAACGGCAGTTCATCTTCGACAGGAATTTCAGCCAGCGATCGCGCATTGGCTGCTGTTCATACTCCATAGCGACAATAAACTGCACGTTGTCACGGTCAATGGTCTGCCAGTTAATGTCTTTCCAGGTGATTACGGGCACACCATTCACGCTCTGCTGAGCCGGAACATCATCGACCGAAATAAACGCCTGGACGTTGTAGCCCAGAATCTCTTCACTCTGCAGTGCGGCATAGGCTTCGGTGGCGTTTTTACCGGAACCGATAATAATGGTCTCTTTCTGCCACTGGCCTGCCTTGTTAATGGCGCGTTTAACCAGAGCACGCATCAGTGGCAGCAACAGCAGGGCATATGTCCAGCTGAAAACCCACACCATGCGTGAGAAGTCCCATTTAGAGAAGGCGATCAGTGCGAGGTCGAGCAGCGAGAAAACAAATAATGTTTTAACGATCTCTTTCAGCTCAAACCAGAACGGTTTGCGATATGTGTAATGACGCAGACGTACCCAGAACCAGCCGGTACACATTACTGACATAATAAACTGTGCCACAAAACGGTATTCAATCTGATGCGGTGGAATAAAGGTATCCAGCTCGCCGCAAATACCTTGTATCGTCGCGGCAGATAAAAACAGTGCAAGGTTAAGTGCAATCAGATCGGAAAAGCTCAGGGCGAATTTCACGATGATATTTTTACGCGTGCCGCTCCATGAGCGGCTCGGGCTATTCATTATCAATGTACTTGCCATAAAACCTGCTCTCTTTCTCAAGTAAAAGATGGCCTGACCAGAATCAGGTTCGCGCTCAGGAGTGGGCTCTGAAAAATTAAAAAATAATTTTCAGTCTGTTGCAGTCAGTAAAGCCAGTGCAGCTGCAAAAAAGTTAACAATTAAAGCGTGATGGTACTCACGAAATGTTGCAGCATTGAGAAAGAGTATGCAGGAGTTATTTGACAGAGTTAATACGGAAAAAATCTGAAAACATCAAAAGTGATTAAAGTTTTAAATAGCTAAGTTGATGTTTATTTTGAATAAAATAAGAGAGGGGCTAATTATAACTAAACTGTTTAAGACGCTTTTTAGGAATTACCGCCGAGTCTTACGACTGGCGGCAATGATAGAGGCTCAGGCAGGTTTCTTTAAAATCCAGCGGTCCTGCTGTTTATCGTAGTGACCGATCTGCAGATTTACCGGTTCCCCGTCAATCCAGGCCGGCACGCTGGTATCGCGATCCCAGCCATCAAGTTGGGTGATTAAGCCGGGATTGGTGTGACAGGGGATACTGACAGTGTCCGTATTTTCACCGTCAAGATCGGCATCAACAATCTCATAACGACCAATTTTAACCACGTGTCCCATTCATTTCTCCCGTTTTTACTGGCATAGACAAGTAAGCTTAGCGTATTGAGAGAAAATAACGTGGCTGAATCATTAGGATTATTCCTTCTCTTCCGCCGGACGGACGCCAATCTTCACGATACGGTTATCCTCTTTCTCCGCAACAGTCCATGTCAGCTGATTCCACTCCACCTGATCGCCGACCACCGGCGAACCGCCCAGCATTGCGAGCACCAGTTGTCCCAGCGACTGCTGATCATTGGTGCTCTCATCCAGCTCCAGCCCGTAAATCTGCGCAACGTCGCGCAGGCGAGCTTCTGCATCCAGAATAAAGTCGCCAAAGAAGCGCTGGTCGAGCGAGACCGGCGGTGACTGGCTGAACATTTTACCCAGCGCCGGAAGATCGCGCTCGCGGCCAATCACGCAAATTACGTCGTTCTCTTTAAGCCGCGTCCCGCCGTTGGGGTGCATCAGCACATTGTCACGGAACAGGGCAGCGATGCGGGTTTCACGGGGCATCTGCAGATCTCGTAATGCGGCACCGACGCACCACTTGTCGGCGCTGAGCTGATAGACAAACTGCTCCCAGGGGTTTTCCGGGTGAATATCCAGACCGATACGGCTGATAGGCGAGGCTGTTGGTGGCACCACCACTTTGGCTTTTTTCGCGGCAAACCCCAGCGAGGTACCCTGCAACATCAGGGAGACCAGCACCACGAAGAAGGCGATATTAAAATAGAGCGAGGCGTTCTCTAATCCAGCCATCATCGGGAAGACCGCCAGGATAATCGGTACCGCACCCCGTAAGCCGACCCAACTGATAAAAAAACGCTCGCGGGTCGTGAAGTTGCGGAACGGCAGCAGGCCAATAAACACCGACAGGGGACGCGCCACCAGAATCAGCCATAGCGAGAGGAGCATCGCCGGCACCGCGATATGCCATAAATCAGAGGGCGTGACCAGCAGCCCCAGCACAATGAACATGCCGATCTGGCTGAGCCACGCCATACCATCAAAGGTCTGCAGAATGCCATGGCGGTTACGAATCGGGCTGTTGCCCAGCAGGAAGCCGCACAGATAGACCGCCAGGATGCCACTGCCCTCTAAGACCGTGGTCAGAGCGAACACCAGAATGCCGCCACTCAACGCCAGCAGCGGATAAAGGCCAGGAGCCAGACTGATGCGATTAATCAGCTGCTGCAGCGCCCAGCCGCCGCCCAGGCCTAATACGATACCCAGACCGAACTGCTGCACCAGATGCACCAGGAACATCCAGTCAAGGCCGCTGCGGCCCTGTTCGATCATCTCAATCAGGGTGATGGTCAGAAACACGGCCATCGGGTCGTTACTGCCTGATTCTATCTCCAGCGTGGAGCTGACGCGCTCATTCAGGCCTTTGTCACCCAGCAGGGAAAAGACTGCGGCGGCATCCGTGGAGCCGATAATCGCGCCAATCAGGAAGCCCTGCATCATGTCGAGGTTAAACAGCCAGGCAGCCACCACACCGGTTAAGCCAGCGGTGATCATTACGCCAACGGTCGCCAGCGACAGCGCGGGTCCCAGCGCGACTTTAAACGAGCTGGCTTTGGTCCGCATGCCGCCATCCAGCAGGATGATCGCCAGCGCCAGGTTAGAGATTAAATAGGCCGCCGGATAGTTATCAAAAGCGATGCCGCCGATACCATCAACACCGGTCAGCATGCCCAGAGCGAGGAAGATAACCAGAATAGGGATGCCCAGCCGGGACGAGAAAGAGCTGAGCAGAATACTCGATGCAACCAGCACGGAACCGATGATAAAAAGACTGTAGACAATAGTGTGGTTCAAACCCGGTCTCCTGAGATATGACAGTGCGATGCAGCGACTGCTGACAAATATCCATGCTATCTCTGAAAGATAATGTTTTATCAAGGAGTTGTCATTGTGAAAATGTTCATTATACGAATTGCTTAACAGGATAAGGAATCAGATTAATGTGAAGAATGAGGGGGTTGGCAGACAAGTGGAAGAAAACAGGCCGTTTTAGCATGTTATTCGGGTGATAAAAAAGCCGGTGATTAGCCGGCTCAGACGGTACCGCATATAAAATTGATGAGAACAGACTCGCTGAGTGGTGCGTCAGGCTTCCGTTGCCTGTTTATGAAACAGCGACCGGAACACCGGATAGATATCTTCGGGCTCACGGATATGTTCAATGGCAAAGTTATCGAATGTCGCCTGCAGATGCTCATACTCACGCCACAGCGTCTGATGCGCACGGCGGGTAATCTCGATATAACTGTAATAACGCACTACCGGCAGAATATGCTTCGCCAGAATCTCATGACAGAGCGGAGAATCGTCAGCCCAGTTATCGCCATCCGAGGCCTGCGCCGCGTAAATATTCCACTGCGCCGGGTCATACCGCTCTTTCACCACCTCATCCATCAGTTTCAGCGCACTGGAAACAATCGTGCCGCCGGTCTCCTGAGAGTAGAAGAATTCCTGTTCATCCACCTCTTTGGCCTGGGTGTGATGACGGATATAGACCACATCGACATTCTTGTAGGTGCGGCTCAGGAACAGATAGAGCAGGATATAGAAGCGTTTCGCCATATCCTTGGTGGCCTGATCCATCGAACCGGAGACATCCATCAGACAGAACATCACCGCCTGGCTGGAAGGCTCCGGGCGTTTCTCAAAGTTTTTGTAGCGCAGGTCGAAGGTATCGATAAACGGAACGCGCTCGATGCGCGCCCGCAGCTCGGCGATCTCTTTGCGCAGCCGCTCCTCCTCAAGCAACTGAGCCGGTTCAGTTTTCTCAATCTCCTGCAGCGTCTCTTCCAGTTCGTGCAGCATGCGACGTTTACCCGCCGTCATTGCCGTACGACGCGCCAGCGAGTTTTGCAGTGAACGCACGACGCTGATATTGGCCGGTACGCCATTGGAGGTGAAACCGGCACGGTGAGTCTTGTATTCATTGAGCTGACGATGCTGGTTGCGGCGCAGGTTAGGCAGGGCGAGATCTTCAAACAGCAGGTCAAGATACTCATCTTTCGAGATTTGAAAGACAAACTCATCCTGTCCTTCACCATCCTGACTGGCATTGCCCTGACCACTGCCGCCGCCACCGCCACCCTGAGGCCGCTCAACCCGGTCATTCTGCACAAAATGGTCGTTGCCCGGATGGACCCGATGGCGATTCCCGCCGCGTCCCTGATGGAAAATTGGCTCATTGATATCGTCAATCGGGATAGAGACTGACTCACCGCTGCTTACGTCGGTCACCGAGCGTTTGTTGATGGCCTCGGAGATCGACTGCTTAATTTGCGACTTATAACGGCGTAAAAAGCGCTGGCGGTTGACCGCGCTTTTGTTTTTACCGTTAAGCCGGCGATCGATGAAATAGGCCATGGTATTCCCCCAAACTACATTGTAAGCAGGCCGGGCGAACCCGACCCTGTCACACCGGTATCACTTACCGGCAAGCTTACAGACACTTATCAGGACGATTTACGCACACGCAGATACCATTCACATAGCAGGCGGACCTGTTTGCGGGTATAGCCTTTTTCCATCATGCGATCGACAAAATCATCATGCTTTTTCTGCTCATCGGTAGAGGTCTTGGTGTTAAACGAGATGACCGGCAGCAACTCTTCCGTATTCGAGAACATTTTCTTCTCAATGACAGTGCGTAATTTCTCGTAACTGGTCCAGTTGGGATTACGACCGTTATTGTGTGCCCGGGCGCGCAGCACGAAGTTAACGATTTCGTTACGGAAATCTTTTGGGTTGCTGATGCCAGCAGGCTTCTCGATTTTCTCCAGTTCCGCGTTGAGCGATTCACGGTCGAACAGCTGTCCGGTGTCGGGATCGCGATACTCCTGATCCTGAATCCAGAAATCTGCATAGGTCACATAGCGGTCAAAGATGTTTTGACCATACTCGGAATAGGATTCCAGATAGGCGGTCTGAATCTCTTTGCCGATAAACTCGGCATATTTCGGAATCAGATAGCCTTTGAGGTGCTCAAGGTATTTCTCTGCCTGATCCTGCGGGAACTGCTCGCGCTCAATCTGCTGCTCCAGCACGTAGAACAGGTGAACCGGGTTAGCCGCCACTTCGGCATGGTCGAAGTTAAACACCCGCGACAGGATTTTAAACGCAAAGCGGGTCGAGAGACCGTTCATCCCCTCATCCACACCGGCATAGTCGTGATACTCCTGCCAGGACTTCGCTTTTGGGTCGGTATCTTTCAGGCTCTCACCATCGTACACCCGCATTTTGGAGTAGATGCTGGAGTTCTCAGGATCTTTCAGGCGAGACAGGATAGAGAAGCGTGCCAGTGTTTCCAGCGTGCCAGGTGCGCAGGGCGAGGTAGCCAGCTCACTGTGATTAAGTAACTTGTCGTAGATTTTGATCTCTTCAGAGACCCGCAGGCAGTAGGGCACCTTGACGATGTAAACACGGTCAAGGAACGCCTCATTATTCTTGTTATTACGGAACGTCACCCACTCTGATTCGTTGGAGTGCGCCAGAATTATGCCGTTAAACGGCAGTGCCGAGATTCCTTCGGTGCCGTTATAGTTCCCTTCCTGCGTTGCTGTCAGTAACGGGTGCAGCACCTTGATTGGCGCTTTAAACATCTCAACGAATTCCATAATGCCCTGGTTCGCGCGGCAGAGTGCGCCAGAGTAGCCGTAGGCATCGGGATCGTTTTGCGCGTGGTTTTCAAGCTTACGGATATCGACTTTACCCACCAGCGCAGAGATATCCTGGTTGTTCTCATCACCCGGTTCAGTTTTGGCGATCGCCAGCTGTTCCAGAATCGACGGCCAGACTTTAACGACTTTAAAACGTGAAATATCGCCACCAAAATCGTGCAGACGTTTAGCGGCCCACGGCGACATGACCGTGCCGAGGTAACGGCGCGGTACGCCATACTCTTTTTCAAGAATGTGCGCATCTTCCTGCGGATTAAAAAGGCAAAGAGGATGGTCATTCACCGGGCTGCGTTCACCGTCGGCACTGAGCACATAAATAGGCACCCGCTGCATCAGCGACTTAAGCCGTTCCGCCAGTGATGATTTACCGCCACCTACCGGGCCCAGCAAATAGAGGATCTGTTTCTTCTCTTCCAGTCCCTGGGCGGCATGTTTCAGGTAGGAGACGATCTGTTCAATCGCTTCCTCCATGCCGTAAAACTCCTCGAACGCCGGATAGCGTCCCATCACACGGTTGGAAAATATTCTGGAAAGGCGTGGCTCCTGAGCAGTGTCGACCATTACTGGCTCTCCGATAGCCATTAACAGTCGCTCTGCAGCGTTGGCGTATGCACTGCGATCCTGCTTACAGATGGCAAGAAATTCCTGCAGTGTGAACTCTTCGTCCTTGGCAGCTTCATAACGCTGACGATAGTGATCGAATATATTCATAGCGATGCCCGTCCTTTCGTTTTTAGCACAGGTAAGGAGCGTAATTAGAGACTTGTAGCAGCTCCCGGAAGATATTCTCTGTTGAGTACAGCAACCCTTATGCCAACCTGATCTTTTTTATCGGGATACACAACTTTTGTGGTTACTCTGCTCTGTCAAAAACTCTGCTGTTACTTCTAACTGTAGATGGCTTCCAGGAAATGTCCTCCACGGGTTTAGGTAAATGAGGGTGAGATCAACAGCATAATGAGTTTGTAATGAGATGGGTGGCGCTGGTGATAGTTTAACTTAACGCGTTTTTAACCTTTGATGCCACTTTCATCGCTGCATGACTTAAAGTAATTCGATATAAGTTAATCCAGCCGTAAAAAAACGTTAGACTTCCTGTTTGATTGTTATATTTATGGAATGAATAAATTGTGAACCAATTCAAATTTAAGACGCTTGTTGCACTTCTGCCTTGTTATTTACTTACCTCACAGGCTATTGCCGCACCGCTTTCTCTGGGCGCGTCGGTAATCTACGCTGAGTCACCGTACCGCGGTGGTCAGGACCGCTATATCCCGTTCCCGGTGATCAATTATGAGGGTGAAGACTTCTGGTTCCACAGCCTGCAGGGTGGTTACTACCTGTGGAAAGATCCCCAGAATCAACTGTCCTTGACGCTGCTGGGTTCACCGCAGGAGTACAAACCGGGTGACAACGATCTGGGCGACATGAAAGGGCTGGATAAACGCCGCATGACGCTGATGGGTGGTGCAACTTATCGTCATACTGCTGACTGGGGTATTGTCCGCACTTCACTTTTGGGTGATGTGCTGAACAATAGCAACGGAATGATGTGGGACCTGACTTACCTTTATCGTTTCCAGATGGGTGACTTCAGCCTGACCCCGGGCATTGGTGCGGTCTGGAACAGCGCCAATCAAAACCGTTATTACTATGGTGTCTCAGCGCATGAGAGCGCCCGTACCGGCATCAGCCGTTATAAGCCAGATGACAGCTGGTCACCTTATGTCGAACTGAATGCCAGCTATCAGATTTCGCCAGAGTGGAATGCGAGCCTGACGGGGCGTTACATCAGCTTCGACAGCGAAATCAAAGATAGCCCGATGATCGATAAAAGCGGACAGGCGTTAATCTGGACGGGGGTGAGTTATACCTTCTGATAACGCTTCATTTGCATCTAAAGGGGGCATCTGATGCCCTCTGTTCTTTTTCGGGGCCCTGAAATGGGGCGGGAGAGCACAATGCGTAACACGATTAACTTTGCCGGACATCAAAACCTGCCCGTGATTGGTCAGGGTACCTGGTATATGGGCGAAAACCTCGCACAGCGTACCGGCGAAATCGCCGCATTGCAGGCGGGCCTTGAGTGTGGCTTGACGCTAATCGATACCGCCGAAATGTATGCGGATGGCGGAGCCGAAGAGGTGGTTGGGCAGGCACTGCTGGGGCGTCGCGACAAGGCTCTGCTGGTGTCAAAAGTCTATCCATGGAATGCAGGCGAAGTGGATGCCATCGAAGCCTGTGAGCGCAGCCTGCGCCGCCTGCAGACCGATTATCTTGACCTCTACCTGTTGCACTGGCGCGGCAATGTCCCGCTGGAAGAGACCCTGCGCGCCATGGAACGCCTGCAGCAGCAGGGCAAGATCCGTCACTGGGGCGTCTCGAATTTTGACACAGACGATATGGCAGAACTGTGGGATGAACCGGAAGGGAATCAGTGCGCGACCAATCAGGTGCTCTATCATCTGGCATCACGCGGCATTGAATTTGATCTGCTTCCGGCCTGTCAGCAGCGTGAGATGCCGCTTATGGCCTATTGCCCACTGGCACAGGCGGGACGGTTACGTGACTCACTCTTTACCGATTCGTTGCTGACTCAGATTGCACTGCAAAAGGGCATCAGCGTGGCGCAACTGCTGCTGGCCTGGGTGATTCGTCAGCCAGGTGTGATTGCCATTCCCAAAGCCAGTTCTGTGGTTCACGTTCAGGAAAATGCTGCGGCGCTGGAGGTAGAACTGACCAATGAGGATTTGCAGCTCATCGATCGTGCCTGGCCAGCACCACAGCATAAGTCACCGCTGGATATCGTTTAGCCGTTGACCTTGTCGCTGGCTGCGGCTTTCTTCTTCAGGCGGAACGTCGTGGCCAGTCGTGCTGGTTTTTCGCCGGCGCTGCGTAACGGTTTGCTGATACGCGCCGTCTCTACACACACCATTGTCCTGTAACCTTCATTCGCCATATCTGACATGCTACAGGAAAGTTCCACACCCGGGTTCCACGTGACAACGTCACTATGATGATGGTGATAAACCTCAATTTGCCGTTCACCCGTCGTATCATTGATAACTGAGCAGTCTTCTGCAGCGGTAAAGATACGGTCGATGCGTCCAGGATAACGTTGCTTGCCGTCGCTGCTGGCAACCTCGCCATTATTCACTTTGTCGATATAGCTGTTGCCCAGACCGGAAACCTCAACACCGTTGATATTGTTGACGGTGAAGTAGCTATGCAGCGCTGCCGTGGCTTCATAGTCGCCATAGGCTTCCAGCTCGATCTCGCAATGCTGGCCCAGGCGGAAACGGGCAATCAGAGTAAACTCATGCGGCCAGAGTTTCAGCGTCTGTGCGTTGCTCTCCAGCACCAGCGTCAGCATCACGCCCTCTTCATTCTCATCATGCGCAGTCAGCTTCCACGGCTGAACACGGGCAAAACCATGCGCCGGATCACCCGCCGGGCCAAACCATGGCCAGCAGATGGGTACGCCGCCGCGAATCGCTTTGCCCGGTGAGAAGAGACTCTTATTGCTTAGCCAGAGCACGGGCTTTTCTCCGCTCGGCTGCCAGGCAATCAGGTGCGCGCCCTGCAGGGTGACTGCTGCCCGCACCTTAGGATGACTGATGACAATGGCCGGGAGTTCACCCACCTGACGCTGAGAGAGGTAAGGGGAGATCTGATTCACCACCGGCAGAGAAAACAGCTTATCTTGCATGTTCAATTCCTTCCTGTGTGTATAAAAAAAGGGCGACCGAAGTCGCCCTTATTCTCAATGATGTCTGGCTGCCTTATTTAGCAGAAACCAGCGCAATCAGGTCGAGAACTTTGTTTGAGTAGCCAGTTTCGTTATCGTACCAGGAAACCAGTTTCACAAAGTTGTCGTTCAGCGCGATACCGGCTTTAGCGTCAAACACTGAAGTCAGGATTTCGCCATTGAAGTCGGTAGAAACCACATCATCTTCAACGTAGCCCAGAACGTCTTTCATCTCACCTTCTGCAGCCGCTTTGATTGCAGCACAGATTTCTTTGTAAGAAGCCGCTTTTTCCAGACGCACGGTCAGGTCAACAACGGAAACGTTAGGGGTAGGGACGCGGAATGCCATACCGGTCAGTTTGCCGTTCAGCTCTGGCAGAACTTTACCAACGGCCTTCGCTGCGCCAGTTGATGAAGGAATAATGTTCTGCGATGCGCCGCGGCCGCCGCGCCAGTCTTTGTGAGACGGACCATCAACGGTTTTCTGGGTTGCAGTGGTCGCGTGAACTGTGGTCATCAGACCTTCAACGATGCCGAACTTGTCGTTGATGACTTTAGCCAGCGGTGCCAGGCAGTTGGTAGTACAGGAAGCGTTAGAAACGATATCCTGACCATCATATTTGTCGAAGTTTGCACCACGAACAAACATTGGGGTGTCATCTTTAGATGGACCGGTCAGAACGACTTTCTTAGCACCAGCGGTGATGTGTTTACGTGCGGTTTCGTCCGTCAGGAAGATACCGGTTGCTTCAGCAACGACGTCAACGCCCACTTCATCCCACTTCAGGTTCGCCGGATCACGTTCAGCAGTCACACGGATTTTTTTACCGTTAACCACCAGTGCGCCATCCTGAACTTCTACGGTGCCGTCAAAACGACCGTGAGTAGAGTCATACTTCAGCATGTACGCCATGTAATCCGCGTCCAGCAGATCGTTGATAGCAACGATTTCGATGTCAGAACGCTTTTGAGCAGCACGGAAAACGATGCGACCGATACGGCCGAAACCATTGATACCTACTTTGATAGTCATATATTCCACCAGCTATTGGTTAGTGAATAAAAGGTTGCCTGTAAAATTACAAAAACCTTACCAGGCGTCAAGCGGAATCGTGTCAATTGTTGCGACAGGTCAATTCGCCTGCAAGGAATAATTCGATGCGCAACCGCTTGCGCGCCGCCAGGGGTACCGCGTTTCGCCGAATCAATCGCCGAATATATAGGGATGCCCGGGATAAAAGGTGATCAAAGTCACAAATACGCTTTGCGATTGACGGCATGAAAGGGTGAGCACAAAATAAGACCCGGTAATGTTGATCATTTGTTAGAATAATAGTCGAATTTTACAGAATGGCACTTCCCCGGAATCCTAAAAATGGCTAAAGACACCGCACCCGACGCAAAAATCGCCGAGCTGACAGAAATGCAGCGTTATGTGACACAGCAGCGCGGAACGGAACCGCCTTACAGCGGCGCACTGCTGCACAACAAGCAGGAAGGGATCTACCACTGCCTGGTTTGTGAGGCGCCACTTTTTCTCTCAGAAACCAAATATGATTCTGGCTGTGGCTGGCCCAGCTTTTATCAGCCGGTCAGTGACGATGCGATTCGCTACATCGAAGATGATTCACACGGCATGCAACGTGTTGAGATCCGCTGTGGCAGTTGCGATGCGCATCTGGGGCATGTTTTCCCCGATGGCCCGCAACCCACCGGCGAACGCTACTGTGTTAACTCCGCCTCGCTGAATTTTACCGACGAGCAGGGCGAACAGACCAAAGGGTAACGGCGATGAAGGAACAACTTGAAGCAATGCTTGCGTCGATGACGCCTGAAGTCTATCAGCGACTGGCGACGGCAGTCGAAATTGGAAAATGGCCGGATGGCGTGGCACTGACTCAGGAGCAGCGCGACAACTGCCTGCAGCTGGTGATGATGTGGCAGGCGAGGCACAATGACGCGCCACAGCATATGACCATTGCCAAAGGTGGCGAGATGGTAATGAAGTCGAAAAAAGAGCTGAAAGACGAATTCGGCATCGATCCGGATGTCACCCGCATCCATCTGCACTGATTGCATTAAATAAGCTGGCGTAATGCCAGCTCAATATTTAAATCAGAATCGCGCCCTGAGCGGTCATTTGTGCAAAGGCGATCTCACTGTCCTCAGGATTCAGATTCACGCCGCGGCAACCCTCTTTCACCACCTCAACGTGATACCCCAGCTCCAGCGCATCCAAAACGCTATATTTCACGCAGTAGTCCGTCGCCAGGCCCAGCATCACCAGATGGGTAATGCCGCGCTCACGCAGCCAGCTGTCCAGCTCGGTTTTACGGCGATGACCATTGTCAAAAAAGGCGCTATAGCTGTCGACATCCTGATCTTCGCCTTTATGGAAGGTCGCATCAAACAGGGAACGATCCAGGCCGGGATGGAAGTCCGCGCCCGTCGAACCCTGAATGCCGTGATCGGGCCACCAGATCTGCGCCAGACCATTTAATTCGCCCAGCGTGTAGACCGGTTCGCCGGAAACTGAGGCAAAGCTGCCGTGATCGGCAGGGTGCCAGTCCTGCAGAGCCAGTACGCATTCCCCGTTTTCATGAAACAGTCGCGCGTAACGATTTGCCACCTCAACCGTGTGGTCGCCCTCATGGACTGCCATCGGGCCGCCGGGGCAAAAATCGTTCTGGATATCAATAATGATGAGTGCCCGCTTCATTACATGTTGCTCCGTTTCAGTCTTCGGTCAGTTCGCCACGCAGGTTCTGCTGCATCTTTGCGCGGATTTGATCGGCAGAGAGATCCTGGCTGAGTAAAAAGTGTAGCTTGGTCAACGCGGCTTCCACTGTCAGGTCAAATCCACTGATCACGCCAGCCTCTTCCAGCGCATTGCCGGTGGCATATCCGCCCATATTCACCTTGCCAGAAATACACTGGGTAAGATTCACCACCACGATGCCGCGCTGACTGGCCTGCTGGAGTTCAGCCAGGAATTCCTTGTTCTGTGGAGCGTTACCCACACCATAGGAACGCAGGATCAGGGCTTTCACTGGCTGACGCAGGAAGTTACGCACCACGTCTGCTGAGATTCCCGGATAGATGGTTACCACGCCAATAGGCTGAGGCGTAATGGTGTGGACCTTCAGTTCGCCCTGGCCAGACGGGGCAGGAGGCGTATTGAGACGGCGAATATGAATGCCCGCTTCCAGCAGCGCGGAAAGGTTTGGCGAAGCAAAGGCGTTGAAACCGTCGGCATGGGCCTTGGTGGTACGGTTACCGCGATAGAGGGTGTTATTGAAAAACAGTGCCACTTCGCTGATCGGATAATTGGCCGCCACATAGAGTGAATTTAACAGGTTTTGCTGACCATCTGAGCGCAGCTCTGCCAGTGGAATCTGCGACCCGGTCACGATCACCGGTTTGGCCAGATTTTCCAGCATGAAGGAGAGCGCGGAGGCGGTAAACGCCATGGTGTCAGTGCCATGCAGAATCACAAAACCATCGTAGCGATCGTAGTTTTTACGGATATCTTCGGCAATAGACTGCCAGTCTTCCGGGGTCATGTCGGAAGAGTCGATCAGCGGCTGATATTCATGAATGGTGAAATCAGGCATCTCGGGGCGGTGGAACTCGGGCATGTTGGCCAGCTGCTCTTGCAGATGTCCGGAGACCGGAATATAGCCCTGCGCCGAGCGCTGCATACCGATCGTCCCGCCAGTGTAGGCTACGTAGATGTTTTTCTTTTGCATTAGAGAACTCAGACTTGCCATAAAACGCGCAGTATAAGGGGAATAGCGGGGAAAAGCAGCCCGACCAGAGGCCGGGCTGAGCGGTTTATCGCACTTCGCCACAATTCAGGCAGAAGGCGTAACGGTTTTGAGGATCGTTCTGTTTGTCGAACAAACCGGGCTGGGCTTTTATGGCACTCATTACATCCAGCATCGGTGCGGGCAGCCAGGCTTTCAGCGTATCCGGCAGTACGGCCTGCACAGAGGCGTTCATCTGGCTCAGCATCATATCCAGGAAGCTCGGGTCATCCTGATACCAGCTCAGCATGGGTTTACTGACTTTCGCCAGTTCACCTGCTTTCTTCACGGCATCATCAAAGTCACCCAGCGCATCAACCAGACCGTTGGCTTTGGCATCGCTGCCGGTCCAGACGTGGCCCTGCGCAATGGCATCAATCTGCTCAGGCGTTTTGTGACGTGACTTCGCTACCAGACCCACAAAGTTGTGGTAGCCATTTTCAATGGTCAGCTGCATCATCTGCTGAACTTCGGTTGGCAACGCTTTGGTGGTAGAGATATCCGCCAGCGGGGAGGTCGCGACACCATCTGTGTGCACGCCAATGCTGTCCAGACTGTTCTCCAGCGTATTGATCACGCCAAAGATACCAATCGAGCCGGTCAGCGTGCTCGGGTTCGCGACAATGTAGCTGGCTGGCGTAGAAATCCAGTAACCACCTGATGCCGCCATACCGCCCATAGATACCACAATCGGCTTGCCGGCTGTCTGAGCCGCCGCAAGCTCTTCACGAATCGCTTCCGAAGCCGTCACGCTGCCACCCGGGCTGTTCACCCGCAGAATGATCGCTTTGATTTTCGGGTCGAGACGCGCATCGCGGATCTGAGCCGCAGTGGTGTCGCCACCAACGTTGCCCGGCGTTTCTTCGCCATCCATGATGGCACCGCTGGCCATGACCACGGCGATATTGCCATCCTGCTGCGAGGAGGCCTGTTTCACGCTGTAGTCATAAATGCTGACGCTGCGATAATCGTTGCTCTGCTTATCCAGGCCAAAGGTTTTTACCAGCTCTTCATCAGCCGCCGCTCGGGAACCCAGCGCATCGACCAGCTTGTTATCCAGCGCATATTGCGCGGTATCGCCTTTCACCGCGTTTAATCCGGCAATGATGGCCGCCGCGCCAGGGAAGAGTTGTTCCGGCGTAATCTGCCGATTAGCTGCCACGGTGTTCAGGTAGTTCTGCCACAGCTGACCGACCCAGCGGCTGTCAGCATCCCGAGCCGCGGGGGACATGTCATCACGCAGGAACGGCTCAACTGCTGATTTATAGGTACCCACACGGAAAACGTGTGAGGTCACTTTCAGCTTTTCCAGCAGGGTTTTGTAATAGAGCCCGTTGGTGGCGAAACCATGGAGATCGACGGTGCCCTGCGGCGACAGATAGATTTTGGTAGCGTAGCTGGCAAGGTAATACTGAGCCTGGCTGTAGCTGTCGCCCAGCGCATAAATCGGCTTGCCGCTGTCACGGAATTCACGCAGCGCTTTGCCTACGTATTGCAGAGAAGGCTGATCGCCACCGGCAAATTCACGTAAGTCGAGCACCATACCTTTGATGTTGCTATCCCCTTTTGCCTGGCGAATGGCGTCAACCACATCAAACAGTGAGTTTTCCTGTAAACGGTCACTACTGGCTCCCAGCAACTGGCGGCCGATTTTACTCAGACGGTTGCTGACTGAGGGTTTATCCACCAGTACGCCGCTGAGATCGACTTTCAATGCGCCTTGCTGAATCGGCGCTGAACTGCCGCCCGATCCGCTGACCTGCAACCAGATCCCTACACCCACCACAATCAATAAAATCAGGAAAATATTCAGAATAAATTCCCTGATAAAATTCAGTACCCGCCAGCTCCAGCGGAACAGACCTGCAATTATTCGCCACAATGTGCGCATCAGACTCTCCATAAATATGTAGCAGGAAGTGGCCGCCGCGCGGACCAGACTTCCCCGACGAGCTCATCCTAAAGAGCGGCGTGTTAAAAGTCAGCAGGAAATCACTGCGCACTGTTACAAAAAATCTGCCTGTGCCAGGATAACTGCAACATAAGTGAGATTGGGAGAGAAACATGGACGCACTGGAATTACTGGTCAATCGCCGTTCGGCCTCACGTCTGACAGAGCCTGCGCCTGCGGGTGATGCACTGGAAAATATCCTGCGGGCGGGCATGCGCGCCCCGGATCACGGCACACTGCAACCGTGGCGGTTTATCATTGTTGAAAACGAAGGCCGCGAGCGGATGAGTCAGCTGCTGGAGCAGGCAGCCCGTGATAATCAGCTGGATGAAAAGGCGATCAACAAAGCGAGTCAGGCCCCGTTTCGTGCGCCGATGATCATCACTGTGGTGGCTCACTGTGAAGAGCACCATAAAGTGCCGCGCTGGGAACAGATCGCCTCGGCCAGCTGTGCCGTGATGGCAATGCAGATGGCGGCCGTGGCGCAGGGCTACAACGGCATCTGGCGCAGCGGTGCGTGGACCGAAGACGAGCAGGTTCGCCAGGGCTTTGGCTGCCGCGAGCAGGATGCCATCGTCGGCTTCCTCTATCTGGGTACCCCGCAACTGAAATCCAGCACCACAGTGCTCCCGCCTGACACAGCGCCTTTCGTCCGTTACTTCTGATCTGCCTGTCCGTTTCCGGCAGGGTGCTTTTCAGCCCTGCCTTTTGCACGGTTCCTGTGCGAACGATCGCTAACACAGCGCGTCACGCTTACGCCAGAAGGCCAGCCAGGCTAACATAGCCCGCGAGATTCAAACCGACAGCGAACAACCGGTTATCACTGTTTTCACCTGATGTTAAGGATGTCCTGATTCAATGCGTTTGTTTATTGCGGAAAAACCGAGCCTTGGGCGTGCTATCGCGGATGTGCTGCCGAAACCGCATCGACGTGGTGATGGATTCATTGCCTGCGGCAACGATCAGATCGTCACCTGGTGCGTAGGCCATCTTCTGGAGCAGGCGCAACCCGACAGTTATGACAGCCGTTATGCGCGCTGGTCGCTGGCCGATCTGCCGATCATTCCGGAAAAGTGGCAGCTTAAACCCCGGCCGTCAGTTGCGAAGCAGCTGAAAGTGGTTGAGGGTTTACTGGCGCAGGCGAACGAAGTGGTGCATGCAGGAGACCCGGATCGGGAAGGGCAGTTGCTGGTGGATGAGGTACTTGATTACCTGAATCTGCCCGCTGAGAAACGCAAAAAAGTGCAGCGCTGTCTGATCAACGATCTCAACCCTCAGGCGGTGGATCGGGCCATAAACCGGCTGCGTGAAAATCGCGAATTTATCCCGCTGTGCGTCTCTGCACTGGCCCGTGCTCGTGCGGACTGGCTCTATGGCATCAATATGACTCGCGCCTGGACGCTGCTGGGACGTAACGCGGGATATGACGGCGTGCTGTCGGTTGGCCGGGTGCAGACGCCGGTGCTGGGGCTGGTGGTCCGGCGCGATGAAGAGATTGAAAACTTCGTGCCGAAAGATTACTTCGAAGTGAAGGCGCATATTTTAACGCCTGACGGCACCCGGTTTATCGCCAGCTGGATCCCCAGCGAAGCCTGTGAGCCCTGGCAGGATGAAGAGGGCCGTCTGCTTAAACGCGCGCTGGCCGATCATGTGGTGGCGCGCATTACCGGCCAGCCCGCGATCGTCAGTGCCTACAGCGATAAGCGCGAAAATGAAGTAGCTCCGCTGCCATTCTCCCTCTCCAGTCTGCAGATTGAGGCCGCTAAACGCTACGGACTCAGTGCACAGACGGTGCTGGATACCTGCCAGCGGCTCTATGAAACCCACAAGCTGATTACCTATCCCCGTTCGGACAGCCGCTATCTGCCTGAAGAGCATTTTGCCGGGCGTCATGCGGTGTTAAAGGCGATACAGGCGCATCAGTCACAGCTGACCCCACCGGCCGATTTCGATGTCGATCGCAGAAACCGCTGCTGGGATGATAAAAAAGTGGATGCCCACCACGCCATTATTCCCACGGCCCGCGCCAGCGCAGTTAAGCTCAGTGAAAACGAACAGAATATTTATGAGCTGGTGGCGCGCCAGTATCTGATGCAGTTCTGCCCGGATTCGGTGTTCCGCAAATGTGTCATCGATCTTGATATCGCGGGCGGAAAATTTGTGGCTAAAGCACGCTTCCTCGCAGAGGCGGGCTGGCGCGCACTGTTGGGCAGCAAAGAGCGGGATGAAGAGAACGACGGCATGCCGCTGCCGGTGGTGGCGAAAGGGGATGAGCTTCTGTGCGAGCGGGGCGAGGTGCTGTCGAAGCAGACCCAGCCGCCACGGCCGTTTACTGACGCCACCATTCTTTCCGCCATGACCGGTATTGCCCGTTTCGTTCAGGATAAAGAATTAAAGAAAGTGCTGCGTGCGACCGATGGTTTAGGAACGGAAGCCACACGCGCCGGCATTATCGAATTACTGTTTCGTCGTGGCTTCCTGGTGAAGAAGGGACGTTACATCAATTCGACTGATGCTGGACGTGCCTTAATTCACTCTTTACCCGAACTGGCAGCCCGCCCGGATATGACCGCGCAGTGGGAATCAACATTGACGCGTATCAGCGAAAAGGCCTGTCGCTATGATGAGTTCATGCAGCCGCTGGTGCAGACCTTAACCGGAATTATCCAGCAGGCGCGACAGCAGCCTGCGGTGCATGCCTTTCGGGGATTACCGTCCACCGGCCAGAAACGTCCGGTGCGCAAAACCAGACGTAAAGTGAAGGAGACGGAATGAGGCGTTATTCAGTATTACTGGTCGTCGCCCTGACGCTGGCGACCAGCGCAGTGCAGGCCAACAGTCATTATCAGTCGATGCCACCGCAGGGTAATAATGGTGGCAACACCGATGTGGTGGTGGATATTCCGCCAGAAGCCTGGTCGCAGTCTGAGAGACGGCAGCCAGACTGCCTTCGCTGCTGTATCTTCGAGAACCGCAACTACACGGAAGGTGCGGTGGTGAAATCAGAGGGCGTGTTACTGCAATGCACCCGTGATGAACACTCCATTGGCACCAACAACCTCATCTGGAAGATAGTGAAATAAGTGTCGCGTGGCGCTCTGCCACGCGACCGTCACTTAAAAGCGGAAGGTTGACCAGACAGGCGCATGGTCAGAAGGTTTTTCCATGCTCCTGATAGCATAATCAATGCCGGTTTCGATGCAGTGCGATGCCAGGTTTTTGCTTGCCAGCACCAGATCGATACGTAAACCGCGATTATCATCAAACCCTTTCGAACGATAATCAAACCACGAGAAACGGTCCGCCACGTCCGGATTCTGCTCACGCCAGGTATCAACCAGTCCCCAGCTCAGCAGGCGATCCATCCACTCGCGCTCTTCCGGCAGGAAGGAGCATTTGCCGGTGCGCAGCCAGCGCTTGCGGCTATCTTCGCCAATGCCAATATCCGAATCGGTACTGCTGATATTCATGTCGCCCATAATCAGAACCGGTTTATCGGCAGGCAGGTCCTCAGTCAGCAGACGCTGCAGGTCGCGATAGAACTTCTCTTTCGCCGGAAACTTGGTGGGGTGGTCGCGACTTTCGCCCTGCGGGAAATAGCCATTGATTACAGTAATGTCACCGATCGGGCTGGGGATTTCCGCGATGATAAGGCGGCGCTGGGATTCTTCATCATCACCCGGAAAACCCCGGCTCACTGACACTGGCTCAGCTTTAGTTAGCAACGCCACGCCATAATGGCCTTTCTGACCATGAAAGAAGACGTGATAGCCCAGCTTTGCCACCTCTTCCAGCGGGAACATGTCGTCATGTACCTTGGTTTCCTGCAGACCGATAACATCGGGCTGATGCTCTTCGACAAGCGCCTGAAGCTGATGCGGGCGGGCACGCAAACCATTGATGTTAAATGAAACAAATTTCATGAGATCGACCATTGTTCAGCAAGTGATAGCCGGAGATGGTAGCGATTTTTATGCATAAAGTCATGACAGAACAGGGGATGATGGTGCGAATTAGATAAAGAGGATTGTCTGGCAGAGCAGGAAGCTCAGGTATTGTTTTGGGATGTGTGTGATATGCAAAATGGTGGTGGGAGAAGGATTCGAACCTTCGAAGTCTGTGACGGCAGATTTACAGTCTGCTCCCTTTGGCCGCTCGGGAATCCCACCAGGGATATATTGAAGTGGCTTAAGATGATTCAGATTCAGATGGTGGTGGGAGAAGGATTCGAACCTTCGAAGTCTGTGACGGCAGATTTACAGTCTGCTCCCTTTGGCCGCTCGGGAATCCCACCATGGCCTGAATCTTTCTCTCTTAAAGCGGGGCGCATCATACCAAATGCGATAGGGGTGTAAAGCGCCCACTGGCAAAACCATAACTGTTTGCCCACTTTTTACGCGTAGCGCTGAATCTGCAGACAATTCAGCTCACGGGTTGATTAAAGAATAATCGTGCGGTTGCCGTAAACGAACACGCGTTGCCCCAGCACCTTGTAGAGTGCGTTGCTCAGGACATTTTTTTCTACGTCGCGACCGGCGCGCATCATCTCATCAGCGGTGTAGCTGTGATCGACGTTGATCACATCCTGCATGATGATGGGGCCTTCATCGAGATTGTCATTCACATAGTGCGCGGTGGCACCGATGATCTTCACACCGCGTTCATAAGCCTGATGATAAGGGCGGGCACCGATAAAGGCGGGCAGGAATGAGTGGTGAATATTGATAATCTGGTTCGGATAACGCTGCACAAAAGCCGGTGTCAGAACGCGCATATATTTCGCCAGCACCACGTAGTCGGGCTGATAGCGGTCAATCTCTTCCACCATGCGATTATCATGCTCTTCCCGTGTCAGCCCCTCGTGACTCACCAGCACAAATGGAATGTCGAAACGCTCAACCAGCGAACGTAAAGTGTCATGGTTACCGACGACTGCCGCGATTTCCATATCCAGGCCACCAAACGCGCTCTTCATCAACAGGTCGCCCAGACAGTGCGCTTCTTTGGTGACCAGAATCACCACGCGACGACGACCAGCGCTGTGCAGTTCACGCACTGATCCCTTTGGCAAAGCGCTGTCGAGATCGGCGAGCAGCGTATTATCGTTGAAAATTCCTTCCAGTTCGGTGCGCATGAAAAAACGCCCGGTGCGATGATCAACAAACTCATTGTTCTGCACGATATTGAGTTCGTGCTTGTAACAAATATTGGTGATTTTGGCGATCAGACCTTTTGCATCGGGACAAATGGTTCGTAAAACTTTTCTTTGCATGGTTTGCGCTTGCATCTCAATCGAGTCCTGTCAAAGCTTTAGGAGTAAACCGCTGGGGCAGCTGTCAGCTTAACCACAACATTTTTTGAATTTTTTTCCACTGCCGCACGGGCAGGGATCGTTACGCCCCACGGGCGGTTTTGTACCGTCAACATAGTACCAGCGTTGATCCTCGCGAAGAAAGCGTGAACACTCATGAATAGAGTGAATGTTGGTTTTCTCGCGATATCGCGCAAAAAAAGTGACGAAAGCTTCGTTCTCATGGCTTCCATGATTACAACGGGTTACATTCAGGCTAAGCCAAACGGTATCGGGAAAACTTTCAGATAAAAGCCCTGACAGCTCCGGATGACGTTTCTCAGGATGCCAGGTCGCAACCAGATATTCCGCATTTTGCTGAACATAAGCGCAATAGCGGGATCGCATAAGTTGTTCAGCTGTAACAGGAATCTGGTTGCCCTGCAGAAAGGGCTCGCAACATACGCTATACTGCTCTCCGCTACAACATGGGCAGGTTTCTGACACACTATCTCCAGGGATTGATGAGTCGATTTCACAGGCGCGCTATGTTAGCTGACCCCACGTTGTGACGCTACGTATTGACGGCAGGACCAGATACAAATGAGAAAGGTAAAAATTGGATTGGCTCTGGGGTCTGGAGCCGCCAAAGGATGGGCACACATTGGCGTGATCAACGCGCTGGAGCGTGCCGGTATTGAGATCGACGTCGTTGCAGGCTGCTCTGTCGGGGCATTAGTCGGGTCTGCCTATGTCAATAACCGCCTGCCGCTGATGCAGAAATGGGTCAGTGCATTTCGCTACTGGGATGTCATTCGCTTGATGGATGTCTCCTGGCAACGTGGCGGACTGTTACGCGGCGAGCGGGTGTTCAGCCATGTCCGTCAGCTGATCCCCAATGATGCGATTGAACACTGTGATAAACCTTTTGGTGTGGTGGCCACTAACCTCAGCACCGGCCGTGAACTCTGGCTGACCGAGGGCGATCTGCATCAGGCCGTACGCGCATCGTGCAGTATGCCAGGTTTATTACCGCCGGTGGGCTACAATGGGTATTGGCTGGTGGATGGTGCTGTGGTCAATCCGGTGCCGATTTCGCTGACCCGTGCCCTGGGGGCAGACATTGTTATCGCCGTTGATTTACAGCATGACGCGCATTTAATGCAGCAGGATCTCTTTTCCGTTACGCCTAAGAACAGTGAAGAAGAAGCCGCAGCAGCGGCATTGAGTTGGGGTGGAAAGTTGCGACAGCGCCTGGTGAATTTTACCCAACGCCGTGCGTCTCAGTCGCCTGGTGCGATGGAGATAATGTCTACCTCTATACAGGTTCTGGAAAACCGTCTTAAGCGAAACCGCATGGCAGGCGATCCGCCTGATGTTTTGATTCAGCCGGTCTGTCCGCAGATTTCGACGCTGGACTTTCATCGTGCTGAAGAGGCCATCGAGGCAGGCAGGGTGGCCGTAGAGAAGAAAATGGATGAATTATTACCACTGGTCCGTGGCAGATAATGAAGTTGTTCATTCAAAGCGGTGACTTCGGGCAATTCTGAAAGGCGCAACTGCGTTTTATGAACCACTATTGAAATATCTGGTACGCAGGGGGAAAGAATGGAAAAACCACTACTCGGCAAAAAGATACTCATTGTCGAAGATGAGGCTGTTTTCCGTTCGTTGCTGGACCAATTTTTGTTATCGATGGGTGCTGTGACGTTACAAGCGGAAGATGGTCTGGAAGCAATTGCACAACTACAACAGCATACTGTCGACCTGATTATCTGCGATCTGGAAATGCCCCGCATGAGCGGCATTCAGTTCGTTGAGCACATTCGTACTCGTGGCAACGTCGTGCCGATTTTAATCATTTCGGCCACTGAAAACATGTCTGATATCGCTCACGTACTGCGTCTTGGGGTGCAGGATGTGCTGCTTAAGCCACTGAAAAACTTTGAACGCTTCCGTGAAGCGGTCTATGAGTGCCTCTATCCCTCTATGTTCACCTCGAAAGTGGAAGAGGATGAGCAGTTGTTCCAGGACTGGGATGCGCTGGTTCGCGATCCAAAAGCAGCCGCCAAACTGCTCAAGCAACTCCAGCCACCGGTTCAACAGACGATTGCTAACTGTCGGGTTAACTACCGTCAGTTGACGATGGCGGAGCAGCCTGGCCTGGTGCTGGATATCGCGGCGCTCTCAGATAAAGATCTGGCATTTTACTGTCTGGATGTGACGCGTGCCGGTGACAACGGAGTACTGGCGGCTCTCCTGCTGCGGGCGCTGTTCAATGGCCTGCTACAGGAACAACTGACCGGGCAAAAACAGCGTTTGCCTGAGCTTAACGGACTGCTCAGGCAGGTCAATTTGCTGCTGCGTCAGGCGAACCTGAGCGGTCAGTTCCCGTTGCTGGTGGGTTATTATCACCGAGGTTTAAAAAACTTAATCCTGGTTTCGGCCGGATTAAACGCCACCCTCCATGTTCATGCCCATCAGATTCAACTCAGTAATGGCGTCCCCCTTGGCACTATGGGCAGCACCCATCTTAACCAGATCAGTCAGCGCGCAGAGAGCTGGCAATGCCACGTCTGGGGCGCGGGCGGGCGCATCCGGCTGATGCTTTCGACGGAAGAATAAGCCGTAATAACACACGAATTCTGGCGCTGAAGACAGGGCCAGAGTTTAGCTTTACAGTTGGGTAATAGTCTTAATTTCGACGGTTTGGTCCCTTCCAGGATAAATCCGTTCGATACTAACTGATATACTCATTTCCGAATTTAAACCGACATATCAAGTATTAACTTGAACGGCCTATAAGAGAGGTATCTTAATGTCTGCCAATAATACCAAAGTAAAA
Organism: Candidatus Pantoea rara; assembly: GCF_051136265.1. Lineage (NCBI taxonomy): Bacteria > Pseudomonadati > Pseudomonadota > Gammaproteobacteria > Enterobacterales > Erwiniaceae > Pantoea > Candidatus Pantoea rara. The sequence continues at coordinate 1,850,930 of NZ_CP194942.1, forward strand.
AAAGCGGTAATCCCGGTAGCGGGTTTGGGTACGCGTATGCTCCCAGCTACCAAAGCGATTCCAAAAGAGATGTTACCGCTGGTTGATAAGCCGTTAATCCAGTATGTCGTTAACGAGTGTATCGCTGCTGGCATCAACGAAATTGTGCTGGTAACGCATTCATCAAAAAATGCCATCGAAAACCACTTTGATACCAGCTTCGAACTGGAATCAATGCTGGAAAAACGCGTTAAGCGTCAGCTGCTGGACGAAATCCAGTCGATCTGCCCGCCACACGTCACCATCATGCAGGTCCGTCAGGGTATCGCTAAAGGTCTGGGTCACGCAGTGATGTGTGCACACCCACTGATCGGTGATGAGCCATTTGCCGTCATCCTGCCAGACGTTATCATCGATGAATATGAATCTAACCCAACCAAAGATAACCTGGCTGAAATGCTGAGCCGTTATGAAGAGTCTGGCCGCAGCCAGATCATGGTTGAGCCGGTTGCTGATGTTACTGCTTACGGTGTTGTCGATTGTCAGGGCGCAGAACTGAACCCAGGCGACAGCGCACCAATGGTCGGTGTGGTTGAGAAGCCTAAAGCGTCAGAATCACCATCAAACCTGGCGGTAGTGGGTCGTTATGTTCTCTCTTCAGACATCTGGCCACTGCTGGCGAAAACCCCTCCAGGTGCAGGCGGCGAAGTTCAGCTGACTGACTCCATCGCGATGCTGATGGAAAAAGAGACTGTTGAAGCTTATCACCTGAAAGGCGTGAGCCATGACTGTGGTAACAAGCTCGGCTACATGCAGGCTTTCGTTGAGTACGGTGTTCGTCATCCGGTGTTGGGCAAAGATTTTTCTGAATGGCTCGACGGCGCAGTTGGCAACAAAAAGTAATTCATAAACACAGGATAACTCGATGAAAGTCACTGTATTTGGTATCGGCTATGTCGGTCTGGTTCAGGCTGCGGTGTTAGCCGAAGTCGGACATGACGTTCTCTGCATTGATGTCGACGCAAATAAAGTCGAAAATCTGAAAAAAGGCATCATTCCTATTTTCGAACCAGGTTTAACGCCGCTGGTAATGTCCAATTACGAAGCGGGTCGTCTGAAGTTCAGCACTGATGCTGAGCTGGGCGTAAACCATGGTGTTATGCAGTTTATTGCCGTCGGTACTCCACCTGATGAAGACGGCTCTGCCGATCTGAAATATGTGACCGCCGTAGCGCGCACCATTGCGCAGCATATGAACGATCACAAAGTGGTTATCGACAAATCAACCGTTCCGGTTGGCACAGCAGACAAAGTTCGTGCAGTAATGACGGAAGCGCTGAAAGCGCGTGATGCCAATATCACTTTCGATGTGGTTTCAAACCCTGAATTCCTGAAAGAGGGTGCTGCAGTTAATGACTGTATGCGTCCAGAGCGTATTGTTGTCGGTACCGACAACGACGACGTGGTAGAACTGTTACGTGAGCTCTATGAGCCGTTTAACCGTAACCACGATCGCATGATCATGATGGATATCCGCAGCGCAGAGCTGACCAAATATGCAGCTAACTGCATGCTGGCAACCAAAATCAGCTTTATGAACGAGATGTCTAACCTGGCTGAACGTTTAGGCGCGGATATTGAGAAAGTACGCCAGGGTATCGGTTCTGATCCCCGCATTGGCTATCACTTTATCTATCCTGGTTGTGGCTACGGCGGCTCCTGCTTCCCGAAAGATGTGCAGGCGCTAATCCGTACCGCTGAGTCCATTGGCTATCAGCCACGTCTGTTGCAGGCCGTGGAAGATGTGAATGACAACCAGAAAAACAAGCTACCTACCTTCATCAAGCGTCATTTTGGTGACGATCTGAAAGGTAAAACGTTTGCACTCTGGGGCCTGTCATTCAAGCCCAATACAGACGACATGCGTGAGGCCTCCAGCCGTGTGCTGATGGAAACGCTGTGGGAAGCAGGCGCCTCTGTTCAGGCGTTTGACCCTGAAGCAATGGATGAAGCGCAGCGCATCTATGGTCACCGCAGCGATCTTAAGCTGATGGGTACCAAAGAAGCGGCACTGCAGGGCGCTGACGGTCTGGTTATCTGTACGGAGTGGCAAAACTTCCGTGCACCTGACTTTGACATCATCAAAAATGCGCTGAAAGAAGCCGTGATTTTTGATGGTCGTAACCTGTATGATCCAGAGCGTATCAGCAAACGCGGTTTCGTTTATTATGCAATCGGCCGCGGAGCGTCTATTCAAACTGCATAATTAACGAGGGATTTATGAACTTTCTGGTCACCGGCGCCGCAGGCTTTATTGGTTTTCATGTCAGTCAGCGTCTGCTGGCCGCCGGTCACCAGGTTGTCGGTATCGACAACCTGAATGATTATTACGACGTAAATCTCAAGCATGCCCGTCTCAATTTAATTAAAGCCGATCCGGGTTTTACTTTTATTGAGATGGATCTGGCGGACCGTGACGCAATGGCGTCACTGTTCGACCAGAACACGTTCCAGCGCGTTATTCACCTTGGTGCTCAAGCTGGCGTCCGGTACTCCATTGAAAATCCTCATGCTTATGCAGACTCCAATCTGATCGGTCATCTCAATATTCTTGAAGGCTGCCGTCATCATAAAATTGAACATCTGCTCTATGCGTCATCCAGTTCCGTTTATGGTTTGAATCGTAAGATGCCGTTCTCAACCGAAGATAGCGTTGATCATCCGGTTTCTTTATATGCGGCGACGAAAAAAGCGAATGAGTTAATGTCCCACACTTACTCGCATCTCTATCAGTTGCCGACAACCGGATTACGCTTCTTCACCGTCTATGGTCCGTGGGGCCGTCCTGATATGGCATTATTCAAATTCACCCGCGCAATGATTGCTGGTGAAGCGATTGATGTTTATAACCAGGGCCAGATGAAACGCGACTTTACCTATATTGATGATATTGCCGAAGCGATTGTTCGTCTGCAGGATGTTATTCCGCAGCAGGATGATCAGTGGACGGTTGAAACCGGTTCACCTGCAACCAGTTCAGCGCCTTATCGTGTTTATAATATTGGTAACAGTCAGCCGGTTACGTTGATGAACTATATCGAAGCGATAGAGAAAGCTCTGGGGATTACTGCGAAGAAAAACCTGATGCCGATGCAACCCGGTGATGTACTGGAAACCAGTGCTGATACCGAAGCTCTGTTTAAGGCTATTGGTTTTAAACCGCAGACGGGTGTCGAAGAGGGTGTTAAAAACTTCGTTGACTGGTACCGCGATTTTTATCGCGTCTGAATAAAAAAAAGGAAGCTTCGGCTTCCTTTTTTGTTGCGCAGCATACTGCCACTAAAGCAGCGAAGTTGCAGGCTATTACAGTAAAAAATCGTCCAGCTTTTTACCCTGTTCTTCCAGCGCTTTTTTAATCACAGCCGGTGTACGACCCTGACCAGTCCAGGTTCTGGACTCGCCTTTTTCATCGGTATAACCATATTTAGCCGGGCGTACTGAGCGTTTGCCTTTTGCCGCAGCTCGGGGAGTGACATTCAGCGTGTTAATCAGTTCATTCGGGTCGATTCCATCGGCCAGCAGCATTTCACGATACTGATTGAGCTTACGCGTGCGTTCTTCATTTTCTGCCTGAAAATGCGACTCTTCTTCGCGGCGTTCTTTTACCACCACGTCCAGTTTTTCCAGCATCTCTTCCAGTGTCTCTACGGAATACTCTCTGGCCTGGGCGCGCAGCGTACGGATATTATTAAGAACTTTTAGTGCTTCGCTCATTGTCCTGGTCTCTGAATAAGGGGAAAAGTTGTGTTGCACGCTAATAGTAGTGGTGACGTTAAATAACTTCAATCATAAAAAATTTCTGAGAACTAATTACTTTGGTGACTAAAAATAATGCTGGCTAAAAAAATCAGAGTTATGCGGAATAAAAAATATTTTCGTTTAGTCTGTTATGAAATAAATTTAATGTATTCGCGACGGTAACAAAAATGTCATTCCTTTTTTTGCGAGTAAAATAAGCAAAACTTATTCCCTCAGGTTACGAACATAACAGGCTTCTGGAACTGCGTGTGAAGGTATAAAAGGGTTGTCGTTGCGCTTTATTTACCCATCAACCGCAACGTATTGCTGACGCTTTGTGTTAATATGCGCGCCATTCTGCTCAGTCCCGATGAAGATACGCTCCTATGGCCCAACTCTATTTCTATTACTCTGCGATGAATGCAGGGAAATCGACCGCATTGCTGCAATCCTCCTATAACTATCAGGAGCGCGGCATGCGTTCACTGGTCTACACCGCTGAAATCGATAATCGCTTTGGTGCCGGGCAGGTGAGTTCCCGCATCGGACTTTCATCGCCTGCCATGCTCTACAATGCAGAGACTTCGCTCTACAGCGATATTGCCCGTGAACATGCCGCGCAGCCGATTCACTGCGTGCTGGTCGATGAGAGTCAGTTCCTCACGCGAGAGCAGGTTAAAGCGCTCTCTGATGTTGTTGATGACCTGGATATTCCGGTGCTCTGCTACGGCCTGCGTACCGATTTTCGCGGAGAACTGTTTGTGGGCAGTCAGTATCTGCTGGCATGGGCAGATAAGCTGGTTGAACTTAAAACCATCTGTCACTGTGGCCGCAAGGCCAGCATGGTGCTGCGACTGGATAGTGAAAGTAAACCGTTCAGTGAGGGTGAGCAGGTGGTGATTGGCGGTAATGAAAGCTATATCTCCGTCTGCCGCAAGCATTATAAACAGGCGATAGAGCAGGGGTCGTTGCAGGCGATTCATGGCGCGCAGACGCCGCTGAATTAATCGCGCGGTTCAGGCAATAAAAAACCCGCCGAGGCGGGTTTTTGCTATCAGACAATCAAAACATGACTGTCAGACTTTTTTGGCTTTCTTATCCAGTTTAATGCCTTTTACCGGCTGCTCAGCCACGGCTTCGGCTACGCTGGAAAACGGTTCGACAAATTCACGACCGTAAAAGGTATCGAGCATAATCTGTTTCAGCTCAGCAATCAGCGGATAACGTGGGTTTGCGCCGGTACACTGGTCATCAAACGCATCATCAGCGAGTTTGTCGACTTTCGCCAGGAAGTCCGCTTCCTGAACACCGGCTTCACGGATTGAGGTCGGGATACCCAGTTCAGTTTTGATCTCATCCAGCCAGGCCAGCAGCTTCTCAATTTTCTGCGCAGTGCGGTCTCCAGGAGCGCTCAGACCTAAGTGGTCAGCAATCTCGGCGTAACGACGGCGCGCCTGCGGACGATCGTACTGGCTGAAAGCGGTCTGTTTAGTCGGATTGTCGTTCGCGTTGTAGCGAATGACATTCGAGATTAACAGGGCGTTGGCCAGACCGTGCGGGATATGGAACTCTGAGCCCAGTTTGTGCGCCATTGAGTGACAGACCCCAAGGAAGGCGTTGGCAAACGCAATACCGGCGATAGTGGCGGCATTGTGTACGCGCTCGCGCGCCACCGGATTTTTAGCGCCTTCGGCATAGCTGGCGGGCAGGTTCTCTTTCAGCAGTTTCAGTGCCTGCAGCGCCTGTCCATCAGAGTATTCATTCGCCAGCACAGAGACATAGGCTTCCAGTGCGTGGGTAACGGCATCCAGACCGCCAAAGGCGCAGAGTGAGCGCGGCATATCCATCACCAGGTTGGCATCCACAATCGCCATATCCGGAGTTAACGCATAGTCAGCGAGTGGATATTTCTGACCTGTTGCATCATCGGTAACCACGGCAAAGGGTGTGACTTCTGAACCGGTACCGGACGTGGTGGTGATAGCTACCATACGTGCTTTGACGCCCATTTTCGGGAACTTGTAGATACGTTTACGGATATCCATGAAACGTAACGCCAGTTCTTCGAAGTGGGTTTCCGGATGTTCATACATCACCCACATGATTTTCGCAGCATCCATTGGGGAACCGCCGCCCAGTGCGATGATGACATCAGGCTTGAAGCTGTTCATCTGCTCTGCACCTTTACGTACGATGCTCAGCGTCGGGTCAGCTTCCACTTCAAAGAACACTTCTGTTTCGATGCCGTGTGATTTCAGTACGCGGGTCACCTGGTCGGCATAGCCGTTATTGAACAGGAAGCGGTCAGTAACGATAAAAGCACGTTTCGCACCGTCCGTTGCCACTTCTTCCAGCGCAATTGGCAGTGAACCCCGGCGGAAGTAGATGGATTTAGGAAGTTTATGCCACAACATATTCTCAGCTCGCTTGGCGACAGTTTTGGTATTGATCAGGTGTTTTGGACCGACGTTCTCTGAAATAGAATTACCGCCCCATGAACCACAACCCAGCGTCAGAGAGGGTGCCAGTTTGAAGTTGTAGAGGTCACCGATACCACCCTGTGACGCTGGGGTATTGATCAGAATACGCGCGGTTTTCATTTTGTCGCCGAAGTAGTGAACGCGTTCAGTCTGGTTATCCTGGTCGGTATACAGACATGAGGTGTGTCCGATACCGCCCATGGCGACCAGTTTTTCGGCTTTATCAACCGCATCCTGGAAATCTCCCGCACGATACATCGCAAGTGTAGGTGAGAGTTTTTCATGGGCGAACGGCTCAGACTCATCCACCAGTTTTACTTCACCAATCAGAATCTTCGTGCTCGGTGGCACACTGATACCGGCCATCTCTGCAATTTTGAATGCTGGCTGACCGACGATAGCTGCGTTCAGACCGCCATTCTTCAGAATGATATTCTGGACCGCACTCAGTTCAGCACCCTGCAACAGGTAACCGCCATGGCTGGCGAAACGTTCGCGTACAGCGTCATAGACCGAATCAACCACAATCACGGATTGTTCAGAGGCGCAGATCACACCGTTATCAAAGGTTTTCGACATCAGAATTGACGCAACGGCACGTTTCAGGTCGGCAGTTTCATCAATCACTACCGGCGTGTTACCGGCACCCACACCAATCGCCGGTTTACCGGAGCTGTAAGCCGCTTTCACCATGCCCGGACCGCCAGTGGCGAGAATCAGGTTGATGTCAGGGTGATGCATCAGCTGGTTTGACAGCTCCACAGAAGGGGCATCGATCCAGCCGATAATATCTTTTGGCGCACCGGCGGCAATCGCAGCCTGCAGAACAATGTCAGCCGCTTTGTTTGTCGCATCTTTGGCGCGGGGGTGTGGTGAGAAAATGATACCGTTACGGGTTTTAAGGCTGATTAGTGCTTTGAAGATAGCGGTTGAAGTCGGGTTGGTGGTCGGGACGATGCCGCAAATCAGGCCAATCGGCTCGGCGATGGTAATGGTGCCGAAAGTATCGTCAGTGGCTAATACACCACAGGTCTTTTCATCTTTATAGGCGTTATAGATATATTCTGAAGCAAAATGGTTTTTGATCACTTTGTCTTCGACGATGCCCATACCGGATTCGGCAACGGCCATCTTGGCAAGCGGGATACGGGCATCTGCGGCGGCGAGGGCAGCAGCACGGAAGATGGCGTCGACTTGTTGTTGAGAAAAGTTGGCATATTCACGCTGGGCTTTTTTTACACGTTCAACCAGTGCATTGAGTTCAGCGATATTGGTTACGGCCATGGTGTTCTCCTGAAGGAAGTTAAACTTTTTTAGTAAACAATCCTGCGTCCTGAGTATAGTCACGTTGCAATAACGCGTTTGCCCTGGGAAGAACGCCCGGATTTTCAACTGTTTACTGAACTAGTCTTCTATTGTCAGCAGCCAGAATTACTTTGCTGCCGCTAATACTTCCGTTACGAAAAGATTACCTGGTTTGGGGTAGGGCAATTTTGATTCAGATCAATTTAACCGCAAGCTGACACCTTTCAGCACCGTTTATAGTTCGTCGATTATCAAATCTGTTTACGCTTAGTGAGAACGGGTCTTGCAGCGGCTAAATCCAGTCACTTTTTAATCTCTGGCGTAAACCGCTAAAGCGACGGTAAATCATCAGGATAAATAGCTGGGCCAGCATCTGGCGTCTGCGTCTGTTTTCACATACATTAGGCGCGTTTTCCCCCTGTGGTACGGAGTAAAGTCGTGAACCCTGCGCTGTTAGATTTATCAGGCTATATAAAATTTTTTGTCGGGCTGTTTGCGCTGGTCAATCCGGTGGGAATTATTCCGGTGTTCATCAGCATGACCCGTTATCAGGGCGTGGCTGAGCGTAACAAAACCAACCTCACTGCCAATCTGGCGGTCGCGATTATTCTCTGGACGTCACTTTTTCTCGGCGATGCGATTCTGCATGTGTTTGGCATCTCGATTGACTCTTTCCGCATAGCGGGCGGGATTCTGGTTGTCACCATTGCGATGTCGATGATCAGCGGCAAGCTGGGTGAGGATAAGCAGAATAAGCAGGAAAAATCAGAAACAGCGATTCGTGAAAGCGTAGGGGTTGTGCCGCTGGCGTTGCCCCTGATGGCTGGGCCGGGCGCCATCAGCTCGACCATCGTCTGGAGTACTCGCTACAACAGCTGGCTAAACCTGCTGGGCTTTACTCTGGCGATTGCCCTCTTTGCGTTCTGTTGCTGGCTGCTGTTCCGGGCTGCGCCGTTGATGGTGCGTATTCTGGGTCAGACCGGGATCAATGTTATCACCCGCATCATGGGACTGTTACTCATGGCGCTGGGTATTGAGTTTGTGGTCACTGGAATGAAGTCCATTTTTCCTGGACTGCTTAATTAGAAGCTCACTTATTTCAGGCAGTGAAGTGAGTGCGTGAGTCGTAATGGTGCAACCGGGCCTTTTCCTGCACCATTACGATGCAATTATTCGTAATGCTTAACAGAAACATTCGATTATAAATTTCATTACTGCGTGCTGGCTCACAGACTTTTTTCCGATAAATAATGTCACTATTTTCACACGATATTCTCCTATTCATTTTTCAGTCTGCCTCATAATCTGCCAGATTAAGGTTGGTGGTCTGAATTTCATCACGTTCCAGCCAGTTTCCCCAATATAAATGCCAAAAGAGGCATGATTTTTCGCCACATGCCGCACTGAAAAAGGATTTCCCGCTAAATCACCTATTTTTCATATTGATATGATATTTTCAGGACGAAAATTAACACTTCCGCTGCCAGACATCTCATGATAAAAGAGAATTAGTTAACATTTTCGTTATTTTGCTTTGGCGCCCCTTTACTGCTTCTGATAATTTTTGGCCCAACGTGATTTTTTTTCTCCTAAAGCCCAAAGTGAGAACGCTTTTTGCTTAAGCCTATCGGGATACTTAAATAAGGTTGGCGTTTCGGATGATTGGGATAAAGAATTTACAGCAACAGCGGTCAACACTCGCAGGTGTTCTGTTCATGGCTTTTTCGCCGGCTTATGCCGCCACCGTTCCGCCGGGAACGACACTGGCCGCACAACAGCAGATCGTGATTAATAACGGAAGTGAAGTCTCCTCGCTGGATCCGCATAAAACTGAAGGCGTGCCGGAATCCAATGTTATTCACAACCTGCTGGATGGCCTGGTTAACACCGACAACAGCGGTCAGGTCGTGCCTGGGGTCGCTAAAAGCTGGGAAAATCCGCAACCCACCGTCTGGATTTTTAATCTGCGTGATGATGCGAAGTGGAGCAATGGTGAGCCGGTGACAGCCGCTGATTTCGTTTATAGCTGGCGTCGGCTGGTGGACCCGAAAACCGCATCGCCATACTCGAGCTATCCGCAGGCCGCCCATTTTGCCAATATCGATGCCATCCTTGCCGGTAAAGCATCACCCGATCAACTGGGCGTAAAAGCGCTGGATGCGCATCGGCTGCAGATTACCCTGAGCGAACCGGTGCCTTACCTGGTGGCGATGTTAGCGCATACGGCGATGAAACCGGTTTATGCACCAGCTATTAAGCAGTGGGGCGACGCCTGGACCCGTCCCGGTCACTACATCGGTAATGGCGCTTATACACTGGGCGACTGGGTGGTGAATGAAAAAATCGTCGTGAAGCGCAATCCTCAATACTGGGACAATGCACATACAGTCATTGAGCAGGGGACCTTCCTGCCGATTGCTTCTGAAAACAGTGATATCAACCGTTACCGCAGCGGCGGCACAGACATCACCAACAGTGCGGTGCCGCCGGAGATGTTTGGCAAGCTGCGCAAAGAGCTGGGCGATGAAGTGAAGGTTAGCCCGCTGCTCTGCACCTTCTACTATGAAATTAACAACAAAAAAGCACCGTTCACCGATGCCCGGGTGCGGGCCGCGCTGAAAATGACCCTCGATCGCGAGGTGATTGCCAATAAGATCATGGCCCAGGGGCAGATTCCGGCTTTCAGCCTGACACCGCCTTTCACCGCTGGCATAAAACTCACGCCGCCCGTCTGGTTCACCTGGACGCAGGCGCAGCGTAATGAAGCCGCTAAGAAGCTGTTGGCCGAGGCCGGTTTTGATGCCGCCCATCCGCTGACCTTTACGCTGCTCTATAACACCTCTGATCAGAACAAACGACAGGCGATTGCGGCCGCATCGATGTGGCAAAAAAACCTGGGTGCGAAAGTGACGCTGCAGAATCAGGAGTGGAAAACCATGCTGGAGACACGTCATCAGGCGCAGTATGACGTGGTCCGCGCTACCTGGTGTGCTGATTACAATGAGCCCTCTACTTTCCTGAACATGCTGATCAGCAACGCTTCAATTAACACCGCGTTTTACAGCAGCGCGACCTTTGATCGTCTGATGGCAGAGACGCTGACGGCGGGTAGCGAGGCGCAGCGCGCCGGGCTGTATCAGCAGGCTGAAACACAACTCGACAAAGACTCACCAATTGTGCCAGTTTACTACCGCGTAAGTGTGCGCCTGGTAAAGCCCTGGGTTGGCGGCTTTACGGGCAAAGACCCGCAGGACATGACAGACCTGAAGTACTATTTTATCAAAAAACACTGATCTGATCGCCTGTTCGGCGAGACAGACGGATAGCGCATCAGCGTACAGACCCTTTTGGGTCAATCTCCCTGGTTACAGGCCAGGGAGCCTGGAGACGGGGGACACCGGGGCAGGGCAGCGCCGCGGTGACGATAATAAAACTGGAGTGTAATAATGAACAACATCACGAAAAAAAGCCTGATTGCAGCGGGCGTGTTCGCCGCAGTAAGTACCCTGGCAGGGAATGCGGCATTCGCGGCAACCGTGCCTGCGGGCGTTGAGCTGGCCGCAAAACAGGAGCTGATTCGCGGTAATGGCGATGAAGTCCAGTCGCTCGATCCGCACAAAATTGAAGGCGTGCCGGAAGACAACGTGGCGCGCGATCTTTATGAAGGTCTGCTGGTCAATGACAGCAACGGTAAACCCATCCCGGCCGTAGCGGAAAGTTACGAAAACAAAGATTTCAAAGTGTGGACTTTCCACTTACGTAAAAATGCCAAGTGGTCCAATGGTGAGCCGGTTACCGCGCAGGACTTCGTTTACAGCTGGGAGCGTCTGGTCGATCCTAAAACTGCTTCACCGTACGCCAGCTATCCGCAGTATGGTCATATCCTGAACGTCGATGACATCATCGCCGGTAAAAAACCGATTACCGATCTGGGCGTAAAAGCCCTGGACGATCACACCCTGGAAGTCACGCTGAGTGAGCCCGTTCCCTACTTTGATAAACTGTTGATCAACTCCGTCATGTCACCGGTTTACAAGCCGGCGATTGAGAAGTTTGGCGATCAGTGGACGCAGCCCCAGAACTGGGTCGGCAACGGCGCCTTTAAACTGGACGCGCACGTCATAAACGAGCGTATTACTCTGGTGCGTAACCCGAACTACTGGGACAACGAACACACTGTGCTGAACAAAGTCACCTTCCTGCCAATCAGTTCTGAAGTCAGTGACGTTAACCGTTACTTCTCTGAGAACGGCAGCGACATGACCTATAACAATCTGCCAATTGAGCTGTTCAAAAAGCTGCAGCGTGACAACGGTAAAGAGCTGCACGTCGATCCTTATCTCTGCACCTACTACTACGAAATCAACAATCAGAAAGCGCCATTTACCGATCCTCGCGTGCGCGCAGCCCTGAAACTGGGTCTGGATCGTGACATCATGGTAAACAAAGTACTGGCGCAGGGGCAAAAGCCGGCATACAGCTACACGCCGCCATCAACCGATGGCATGGACATTCTGCCGCCAGACTGGTTCAAGTGGTCACAGGACAAACGTAATGCCGAAGCGAAAAAGCTGCTGGCTGAAGCTGGCTACACCGCCGACAAACCGCTGACCTTTAACCTGCTCTATAACACCTCCGATCTGCACAAGAAGCTGGCGATTGCTGCCTCGTCGATCTGGAAGAAAAACATCGGCGTGAACATCAAGCTGGAAAACCAGGAATGGAAAACCTTCCTGGATACCCGTCATCAGGGTAACTACGATGTGTCCCGTGCGGCCTGGTGTGCGGACTACAACGAACCGACGTCCTTCCTGAATACGATGTTGTCTAACAGCAGCAGTAACACCTCGCACTATAAGAGCGATGCGTTTGACAAAGTGATTCGCGACGCGATTAAGGCTCCGGATGCTAAAGCGCGCGCTGCGGATTATCAGCAGGCCGAGCAGATTATGGATAAAGACAGCACCATCGTACCGGTTTACTACTATGTGAATACGCGTCTGGTGAAACCGTATGTCGGTGGTTATACCGGTAAAGATCCCCTGGATAAAACACTGGATAAAGACTTCTACATTATCAAACACTAATAGCATTCAGGCTATCAGCAGTGGCGGCGCGTCTCGCGCCGCTTTTTACTTTTTTATATGTTGTGATGCAACAGCCTGGTAGGTACGGCAATGTTAAAATTCATCCTGCGTCGCTTGCTTGAAGCGCTTCCGACGCTGTTCGTCCTGATCACCATCTCCTTCTTTATGATGCGCCTGGCTCCCGGCAGCCCGTTTACCGGCGAGCGAACCCTGGCCCCGGAAGTGATGGCCAACATTGAGGCGAAATATCACCTCAACGATCCCATTGGTAAGCAGTATGTTGATTACCTGTTGCAGCTGGCGCATGGCGATTTTGGCCCTTCGTTTAAATACAAAGATTATTCTGTCAACTATCTGGTTGCGCATGCGTTCCCGGTCTCAGCCAAACTCGGCCTGGCCGCGTTCCTGCTGGCGGTGATACTGGGCGTTACGGCGGGCGTGATTGCCGCGCTGAAACAGAACAGCGTGTGGGACTTCGTGGTCATGGGGGTGGCAATGACCGGCGTGGTGATACCCAGTTTCGTGGTCGCGCCGCTGCTGGTGTTACTGTTCGCCATCACCCTGAAATGGCTGCCTGGCGGCGGCTGGAATGGCGGCCAGTGGAATTACATGCTGCTGCCGATGGTGGCGCTGTCGCTGGCTTATATCGCCAGTATCGCGCGTATCACTCGTGGATCGATGATTGAAGTGATGCACTCCAACTTCATCCGCACTGCACGCGCTAAAGGCTTACCGCTGCGTCGCATTGTGCTGCGACATGCGCTGAAACCCGCGCTGCTGCCCGTTATTTCTTATATGGGACCGGCCTTTGTGGGCATCATCACCGGCTCGATGGTGATCGAGTCGATCTACGGTCTGCCGGGTATCGGTCAGCTGTTTGTAAACGGTGCGCTAAACCGTGACTACTCACTGGTTATGAGCCTGACCATTCTGGTCGGTTTACTGACCATTCTGTTTAACGCGATTGTTGACGTGCTCTATGCCGTTATCGATCCAAAAATTCGTTACTGATTGCGGAGTTCGCCATGATGTTAAGTAAGAAAAACAGCGAAGCTCTTGATGCGTTCAGTGAGAAGCTGGAAGTAGAAGGGCGTAGTCTCTGGCAGGACGCGCGTCGTCGTTTTATCCACAACCGTGCAGCCTTAATCAGCCTGCTGGTGTTGTTAGTGATCACGCTGTTCGTGATTTTTGCCCCGATGCTGGCGCATTTCACTTACGATGATACCGACTGGTCAATGATGTCCTCACCGCCCGATACCACATCCGGTCACTGGTTCGGCACCGATTCATCGGGACGTGACATACTGGTCCGTGTGGCCATCGGGGGTCGTATCTCACTAATGGTGGGCGTAGCGTCTGCGCTGATCGCAGTGATCGTCGGTACGCTGTATGGCTCAGTTGCCGGTTACCTGGGCGGCAAAACCGACTCGGTGATGATGCGTATTCTGGAAATCCTCAACTCCTTCCCGTTTATGTTCTTCGTCATCCTGCTGGTGACCTTCTTTGGCCGCAACATCCTGCTGATTTTTGCCGCTATCGGCATGGTCTCATGGCTGGATATGGCGCGTATTGTGCGCGGCCAGACGCTGAGTCTGAAGCGCAAAGAGTTCATTGAAGCGGCGCATGTCGGTGGGGTATCAACCTGGAAAATCGTGGTGCGTCACATCGTACCGAACGTTCTGGGTGTGGTGGTGGTTTACGCCTCGCTGCTGGTGCCGAGCATGATCCTGTTTGAATCCTTCCTGAGTTTCCTGGGTCTGGGTACACAGGAGCCGCTGAGTAGCTGGGGCGCATTGCTCAGCGACGGGGCCAATTCGATGGAAGTGTCGCCGTGGCTGTTGCTCTATCCGGCAGGCTTCCTGGTGGTCACGCTGTTTTGTTTCAACTTTATTGGCGATGGCCTGCGTGATGCCCTCGACCCGAAAGATCGTTAAGGAGTTTCCCGATGACTATTCATGAATTCCAGCCAGCGATGGCGGCCCGCGCGGGAAGCGAACAGCTACTTACGGTCAAAGATTTGCGCGTGACCTTTGGCACGCACGATGGGGATGTCACCGCCGTCAACGACCTGAACTTTTCGCTGCGCGCCGGTGAGACGCTGGGCATTGTCGGCGAATCCGGTTCGGGCAAGTCACAAACCGCCTTTGCCCTGATGGGGCTGCTGGCAAAAAATGGTCGCATTGGCGGCTCAGCGATGTTCAACGGCAAAGAGATATTGAATCTGCCCGAGAACAAGCTCAATAAGCTGCGCGCCGAACAGATTGCGATGATCTTCCAGGACCCGATGACCTCGCTGAACCCCTATATGCGGGTGGGCGAGCAGTTGATGGAAGTGCTTAAGCTGCACAAGGGGATGAATAGCGCGCAGGCGTTTGAAGAGTCGGTGAGAATGCTGGACGCGGTGAAAATGCCGGAAGCGCGCAAGCGCATGAAGATGTACCCGCATGAGTTCTCCGGCGGGATGCGTCAGCGCGTGATGATCGCCATGGCGTTGCTGTGCCGTCCTAAACTGCTGATTGCCGATGAGCCTACCACCGCGCTGGATGTCACGGTGCAGGCGCAGATTATGACGCTGCTCAACGACCTGAAGCGCGAGTTTAACACCGCCATTATCATGATCACACACGACCTCGGCGTGGTGGCAGGGATCTGCGACAAAGTGCTGGTGATGTACGCCGGACGTACCATGGAGTATGGCAGCGCCCGCGATGTCTTCTATCAGCCCGCCCATCCTTACTCTATTGGCCTGCTTAATGCGGTGCCGCGTCTGGATGCGATCGAAGGTGAAACCCTGACCACCATTCCGGGCAATCCTCCGAACCTGTTACGTCTGCCGCAGGGCTGTCCATTCCAGCCACGTTGTCCGCACGCGATGGATATCTGCACCCAGGCACCGCCGCTGGAACCCTTCGGCAATGGCCGTCTGCGCGCCTGCTTTAAGCCGGTGGAGGAGTTAGTATGAGCACCGTAGCTGAAAAAAGAGTGTTACTGGAAATCGCCGATCTCAAGGTGCATTTCGACATCAAAGACGGCAAGCAGTGGTTCTGGCAGCCGTCAAAAACCCTGAAAGCGGTAGACGGTGTCAGCCTGCGCCTCTATGAAGGGGAAACGCTGGGCGTGGTGGGCGAGTCTGGCTGCGGTAAATCGACGCTGGCACGCGCCATTATCGGTCTGGTAAAAGCTACAGACGGTCGTGTCGCCTGGTTAGGCCGCGATCTGCTGGGTCAGAGCGAAGAGGAGTGGCGTAAAGCCCGCAGCGATATCCAGATGATCTTCCAGGATCCGCTGGCGTCGCTAAACCCGCGTATGACCATCGGCGACATCATCGCGGAGCCGCTGCGCACCTATCATCCGAAAATGGCACGTCAGGAAGTTAAAGACCGCGTCAAAAATATGATGATGAAAGTGGGGCTGTTACCTAACCTGATTAACCGCTACCCGCATGAGTTCTCGGGTGGTCAGTGTCAGCGTATCGGTATTGCCCGCGCGCTGATTCTGGAGCCGAAGCTGATTATCTGTGATGAGCCGGTGTCCGCGCTGGACGTCTCGATCCAGGCGCAGGTGGTGAACCTGCTGCAGCAACTGCAGCGCGAAATGGGCTTATCCCTGATCTTCATCGCGCACGATCTGGCGGTAGTGAAACACATCTCTGACCGGGTGCTGGTGATGTATCTGGGTCATGCGGTGGAGCTGGGGACCTACAAAGAGGTCTACACCAATCCACAGCATCCTTACACCCGCGCGCTGATGTCTGCCGTGCCGATTCCCGATCCGGACAAGGAGAAGAACAAGCAGATTCAGCTGCTGGAAGGGGAGCTGCCGTCGCCGATCAATCCGCCATCAGGCTGCGTGTTCCGCACCCGCTGTCCGATTGCCGGCCCGGAGTGTGCCAAAACCCGGCCGTTGCTGGAAGGCAGTTTCCATCATGCGGTCTCCTGTCTGAAAGTCGACCCGCTATAATGCAAAACGCCGGGCAAATGCCCGGCGTTTTCTTATCTGATTTCACGCTTACTCACGCCACAGGATATGGCAGAGCTTGTGATCTTTCTCGCGGCATAATAGCACGCGTGCAAAGACGTCGGTAATCGGTTCACCGTCCGCTTCACCCAGCCCAATCACCACCTCGGCGAAAAAGTCCGGGTTCAGATCAAAATCGACATGATCTTTCCAGTCTTCAGACGGATCAAACAGCTCTGCGCCACCGCGCTCTTCGAACTGCAGATTGAAGAGAATGACGTCTGCCGGATCAAGATTGTCGACGGCCAGTTCGAGAAAGATATCGTAGGCTTGTTCCAGCGTTTCATCTTCGGTAAGGCGATTATTTAAATCCATAGTCTGTCCTGTCGGCCTGCGGCCATGTACATAATCTGGCTCGTTTTACAGTAAAGGGCTGAAGAAGTAAAACAGTCGTTCGACGATGCGCTGCCACCACGCACGTTTTGCCCAGCGCTTGCCATCCAGCAGGCGTGATCGGGCGATATAGTCATCCTGAACACAGGCAAGATCGCTGCCAAAACCGGCATCATCCACCACCAGGGTGACTTCAAAATTAAGCCATAAACTGCGCATATCCAGGTTCACGGTGCCCACCAGACTCAGCTGTCCATCGACCAGCACGCTTTTCGTGTGCAGCAGACCATCTTCAAACTGATAGATTTTCACGCCCGCTTCCAGCATTTCGCTGAAGAAGGAGCGGCTGGCCCAGCCGACCAGCAGCGAGTCGTTGTGACGCGGCACAATCACGCTGACATTCACGCCACGCTGCGCGGCCGTACAGATAGCATGCAGCAGGTCGTCACTGGGTACTAAGTAGGGCGTAGTCATGATCAGCTGTTCACGCGCTGAATAGACCGCGGTCAGCAGCGCCTGATGAATCATATCTTCCGGGAAGCCAGGACCGGAGGCGATCACCTGCACCGTGTGGCCGCTCTCCTGTTCAAATGGCATGATGTTACGATCGGGCGGGGGCGGCAGAATGCGTTTACCCGTCTCAATCTCCCAGTCGCAGCTGAACACAATGCCCATCGCGGTCGCTACCGGGCCTTCCATACGCGCCATCAGGTCAATCCACTGGCCCACACCCGCGCTCTGTTTGAAGAAGCGCGGATCGACCAGGTTCATGCTGCCGGTATAGGCGATGTAGTTATCAATCAGAACAATTTTGCGATGCTGACGCAGATCCATCCGTCGCAGGAAGACACGCAGCAGGCTGACCTTCAACGCTTCTACCACATCAATCCCGGCATTACGCATCATGCCAACCCACGGGCTGCGGAAAAAGTCGACGCTGCCTGCAGAGTCGAGCAGCAGTCGGCAATGAACGCCACGGCGTGAGGCCGCCATCAGCGATTCTGCGACTTCATCTGCCAGACCGCCGGGATGCCAGATATAAAACACCATCTCGATGTTGTGGCGGGCGAGCTGGATATCACGAATCAGCGCCTGCATGACGTCGTCGGAACTGGTGAGCAGCTGCAGCTGGTTACCTTTGACTCCGGCAATGCCCTGGCGATGATAGCAAAGCTCAAACAGAGAACGGGCAACGTCGCTATGCTCGGTTGCAAAAATTTCGCGGCACTGCCTGAGATCGTTGAGCCAGCGGGCGGTCGACGGCCACATAGTGCGGGCGCGCTCCGCACGACGCTTACCCAGATGAAGTTCGCCAAACGAGAGATAAGCGATAATGCCCACCAGCGGCAGAATATAGATAACCAGCAGCCAGGCCATTGCGGATGTTACGGCCCGGCGCTTCATCAATACGCGCAGCGTAACCCCGGCAATCAGTAGCCAGTAACCAAATACCAGCAACCAGCTGATCAGGGTATAAAAAGTGGTCATAAAGTGGACATCCCGTTCGCGCTTTCGTCTGGCAAGTTTACGTGCAGATGCCGACTAACGGAACCCTTTATCCCGGACATGCTGATCCGATTTGGCATTACCGCAGAGATCTCTATAATGCCTTCGCACAGGTCTCGCCTGTATGACGCCAGAGAGGAAGTGATGAAACGAAGCAGAAATGAAGTGGCGCGCTGGAGAATGTTACGTCAGGCGCATCGTCGCCGTTCACGCTGGCTGGAAGGGCAGTCGCGACGGTACAAGCGTATCCACAGCATCCGCCATCAGCTTGCGCAGCAGCAGCGTCGATCAATCCTGTTTATTACGCAGATCATCTGAATGATGACGGCGACTTTCAGGCTTCAAAAAATCCTGATTCTGCCATCACCCGTCGCGCCATGGAGTGCTCCTGACGCGACGCGCCCCGATCGCTGACTTCACGCATCAGGCACTCCATGGTGCTGCCCAGCGCGACCGGCCTGCGGTAACCCACCCGATCGTACCATTCGTATGACCATTTACCCGATTTACGCTGATAATAGACCGTGAGCCACGCTGAGCAATTAGCAGGATAACCACTCATGACTTCTATCCTGGGATCGGCAATTGCCGCGATCCGGGATAAGAGCGGAGTGAGGAGAGTAAGAGACTGGCCAGGATAAGTTTTATGCATAATTTGCCCGCGACTGTGCTGTGCATCCATTCAGAAGTTCAACTTACAAGCGCTAAATGTAGACAGCTCTGCCAGATAATTCCTCTTCACAGCTAAAAAAATGACGGGGAGATCATTTTTTTATGCAAAAAGCCGCGTTGAGAAGCACTTTGTGAAGGTTGTACATCATTAAAATACTAACCTGTACAACTTTACAGTTCTGTAAGTGGCTATTAATTATGAAATAATCAATAATTACGGCTGGCGGGACGATGTTTTGAACAAAATATCTGTACAGGTAGGTCATTCTTGTATAACTTTACTGCATCGGTTAGTAACCTTAAACAAACTTTATGAGGCTCATCCATGCAGACTAACGTTCATATTCCCGCTTCAGTCTCTGATATCACCGCGTATCTGCACAGCGCCGCACAGCCTTCACAGCAGGCTATTCTGGGCTCTGTGGTGTCCGAAATTATCCTGTCTGGTCGCACCCTTAATCGTAAAGCGATCTGCTCGAAATTGATCGGCCGTTTACAGCATGTCACCAGCCCGGAAGAAGAGCAGCATTATCATGCGCTGATTGAACTGATTCTCGATTAAGAGGCCAGCAAATGGCGGGAAAGCCAGGAAGAGGATACGTAGCGATCTGGCCCGCTAAGTTTACACGTAAGCCCTGAAAATATTTCCTGATAAGGGCCCGGGATGACTAGCCCGCCAGACGTTGTGCCGACATCATCAGCGTCACGTTCACCAGTTGAAGTGCTGCCGCCAGCACGATTAGCATCACAATCCACTGCTTTTTATTACGCCAGCCCTGGCTGCGCCAGAGATAAACCGCGCCGCCGATAAGGCCGGTAATCATCGCCAGCAGCCCCAGAATAATTATCTGCATCTTTCCTCTCTAAACGATCAAAACAAAAATGGCTTCTGTGCCAGGCACAGAAGCCATTTTGACTGCACTTTTTCTGTCAGAAGACGCGTTTAAACGGCTTCACTGAAACCTGTTTGTAGACGCCCGCAGCAAAGTAAGGGTCATCCTGCGCCCAGGATTGCGCGGATTCCAGTGACGGGAACTCGGCAATCACGGTTGAGCCGGTGAAGCCCGCTACGCCCGGATCGTTACTATCCACAGCAGGCATGGGGCCTGCAATGATCAGGCGTCCCTCTTCCTGCAGCAGTTTGAGGCGCGCCAGGTGGGCAGGGCGCACGGCGTTACGTTTTTCCAGTGACTCTGCAGTATCTTCTGCATAAATGACGTAAAGCACTAAGGAACTCCTGGTTATCAGAATTTTGCAACACGTTAAGGGATTGACGATTAGAGTGCAAACGAAACCTGAGGGCGGTTAATGGCTCAGCATAAAGGGCTAAAAAGCGCTTTTCTGCAGGCGTGATGGCGGGAGTTATTGAAACTGATTGCTATTTGCATTTAAAATCGTTGCTCTATTCAATCACTGCGACTGTTATGACCACGCTGACTATGCCATTACCTAAACGCACGCCCGTTTCCATGTTGATGTCTGTTGCTCTGCATGGGGCCGTGATTGCCGGAATTTTATATGCGTCATTCCAGCAGGTGAGTGAGGTACCCAAAGCGTCGCAGCCTATCAGCGTAACCATGGTCGCGCCTGACGTTCAGTCTGAACCTGCCATTGTACAGCCACCTGCACCTCAACCCGAACCTCAGCCTGAACCGGAGCCCCAGCCCGCGCCTGAGCCGCCGAAAGCAGAGCCGGTACCGATTCCCAAACCTGAACCTAAGCCAAAACCGAAACCAAAACCGAAAACTGAGCACAAGCGGGAGCAGCCAAAACGTGAGGTGAAGCCGCGCCAGGAGAGTAAACCACAGGCTGACCCGTTTAAGCAGGCGGCCCCGGCGACGCAGAGCAAACCGGCTGCTGCGCCAAAAGCTACGCCATCACCCACTGCGTCGGCATCAAGGGGTCCGAAAGCGCTGAGCGTGAGCAAGCCGGGCTATCCTCCGCGTGCTTTTGCATTACGCGTAGAGGGCCGGGTACGGGTGAAGTTTGATGTGGACAGCGACGGACGGGTAGATAACATTCAGATTCTCTCTGCTGAGCCACGCAACATGTTTGAGCGGACCGTCAAAGAGGCGATGAAAAAGTGGCGCTACCAGAGTGGACAGCCAGGACAGGGACTGACGATGAATATTGTGTTTAAGATCAATGGCGGTGCCAGCCTTGAGTAAAACACAGGGTCAGGCAGAAACCGCCTGACCCGTTACTTATTCGGTATGTTGCTGATTGGCGCGACCGGCGGGAAGAGGACGTGAATTACCCTCATTGTCGACCGCTACGTAGATAAAGACTGCCTCTGTAGCACAGTAGGTCTGTCCAATCGGCTCAGACGACACTTTTTTGATCCACACTTCCACGTTAATCGTCATGGAACTGTTGCCGGTACGGAGACAGCTCGCATGACAGCTCACCACATCACCCACTGCAACCGGCTTCATGAATGACATGCCGTCGACGCGCACTGTGACGACGCGTCCTTCAGCAATCTCTTTCGCCAGGATAGCGCCGCCCATATCCATCTGTGACATCAGCCAGCCACCAAAAATATCGCCATTGGCGTTGGTATCAGCTGGCATCGCGAGCGTACGCAGCACCATTTCGCCTTGCGGCAGTTTATGTTTATCGCCCATTGCTTCCACTTTTTATGCAGGTGAATGCTAAAAAAATGCCCGGCGAGCCGGGCAGATGATTATTTTTGTTCCTGCTGCGGCATCTGTCGCCAGATGTAAAGTCCGCTGAGCAGGGTAAACAGTAAGGTCAGACCGGAGAGACCGAACACTTTAAAGTTAACCCAAAACGCCTGAGATAACCAAAAAGCAACATAGATGTTGACCAGTCCGCAGATCAGGAAGAACAGTGCCCAGGCGACGTTGAGCCTGCGCCAGACTGCGTCGGGCAGCTGCAGCTCTTTGCCCAGCATGCGCTGGATCAGCGTCTGCTGCATAAAAAACTGGCTGTAGAGCAGGGCGGCGGCAAACAGGCTGTAGATCACGGTGACTTTCCACTTAATGAACTCATCGTTGTGGAACACCAGCGTCAGGGTGCCAAAGACGGCCACCAGTACAAAGGTGAAGATCGTCATCTTTTCCAGCTTGCGATAGAGCACCCAGCTGACAACCAGCGCCAGGCCGGTCGCGACAATCAGTGCGCCCGAGGCGACAAAAATGTCATACAGCTTGTAGAAAATGAAAAAGACCACCAGGGGGAGAAAGTCGAGTAGCTGCTTCATAGTTTTTCCATTCAGAGTTGGCTGCAAATGTGCCCGGAGGCACACCGTCAATCAACGTAACAGCATATAGAGCCGATAGAGATAGATAATCAACATCGCTGAAACCACATTGCCAGCCGCCGTGAAAATCACCGAAGAGACATTCAGCGGTAAAACTGTTAGCGAAGAGAAGAACAGCATCACTATCACTTTCGCCAGCAGCCAGAGCAGAATGGCGGGGGCTATCAGCTTCACATTCTTCCAGGCCATCCGCATGCTGGCGCGCATCGCGGCAAAGACGCCCATCTTCTCACTGGCGACCATTACCGGTGCCAGCGACAGCAGCATCGTCAGGAGAATGCCTGGCACCACCAGCACCATAAAGCCCAGCTGCGCCACCAAGGTCATCAGGAAGGTGAGCAGTAATAGCTTTGGCAGCAGCGGAGCAGATGCACCAATCGCCCGTAGCGCACTGACACGCTGGCCGGAAGAGACCATCGGAATCAGATAGAGCATGCCACCAAGCAGCAGCGTATTCCCCATCAGCGCCGCAAAGGTGCTGGCCGCCGAAGCGCGCAGCAACACCTGCTGCTGTTCCGGTGACATATTCTGCACCATCTCAAACAACGAACTGGCACTGTCATCGCCCTGTTGCAGGATGGCCATCTGATCGGCACCGGGTGTCAGCACATGCACCAGCATGACGGTGATAAAAGCGGCCAGCAGCGACATCAACAGCACTGTAGAGAGTTGATGGCGCGCAAAATTTCCTGTGTCACGGTATAACGAGCTTGCCGTGATAGACATGTACTCTCCTTGGAGGAACCGGGTTAATTAACCCGGCGATTGTACATGTTCTGGCAGCTCCGGGGCACCCGGCAGGGCATAACTTTCTGTAATATGAGGTAAAGAGGGTGCAAAAAGGGCAGGAAGACCGTAACGCGCGCGGGCGCGATCGCAGGCTTCGTTATGAATACCGGCTTCACCCGATAGCGTAAACTCGCGACAGGGCGACGGGCGCTGTTCGTAAATACCGCAGGAGACACAGCTGCCAGGTTCGCCCTGCAGCGCAATGCAACGGGGTGCTGCGCTGTTAGTGCCACGCATATTGCGCATTAACAGGCTGAGCGGCTCGGTTAATTCGGTCGGCACCAGGCCGCCCGCATCATCGGCTTCAGCCCAGTAAAATGAGACACGGAAATGGGCGCAGCAGGCGCCACAGCTGACACAAGGGTTAGATATTTCACTCATTTGATCACCCGCCCCTCCCAGGGCATCGAACCAAAATCAACAATGAAGATAAGCAACATAGAGCGGGCAAAATTATTCAGCAAGGGGAATTTTGCTGCGCAAGCCTTGGCATAAATTGATCCAGATCAATCCATTGTTTTATAAGCACTTTATCTGAAGCGTACAGAGTGCAATTTTCTGTAAATCACGTTAAAAAATGGCCAGCAAAAAAGCGACGACGTTCGCGATTTTTACATTAAGCAAAGGAGTGATGATGAAACTGGCAAAATGCGCGATGCTGCTGGCTCTGGCTCTGCCCCAGCTGGCAATGGCCCACGAAGCGGGCGACTTCTTTATGCGGGCTGGCAGTGCTACTGTCCGTCCCACTGAAGGTTCCGATAATGTACTGGGAATGGGTGAGTTCAGCGCATCCAACGACACGCAACTGGGTCTGACCTTCACCTATATGGCCACGGACAACATTGGCGTCGAGTTACTGGCGGCTACGCCATTTCGCCATAAAGTGGGTCTTGGCCCGACCGGCACACTTGCTACCGTGCGCCAGTTACCGCCAACTCTGATGGCGCAATACTACTTCTTTGACAGCAAGAGCAAAGCGCGTCCTTATATTGGCGTGGGTATAAACTACACCACCTTTTACGATGCCGATTTCAACCAGACGGGACGCGATGCGGGCCTGACCGATCTCAGCGTTAAGGATTCCTGGGGTGTGGCGGGTCAGGTTGGTCTCGATTATCAGATTAACCGCGACTGGATGTTGAATGCGTCGGTGTGGTACATGGATATTGATACGGAAGTGAAGTTTAAAGCCGGTGGCGAACAGCAGAACATCAATATGCGTATCGACCCCTGGGTTTTCTTCTTCGGTGCGGGTTACCGCTTCTGATGAGAAAAAGGCCGCTGAATCAGCGGCCTTTTTTTG
The DNA here is from genome assembly GCF_051136265.1 of Candidatus Pantoea rara. Classification (NCBI taxonomy): domain Bacteria; kingdom Pseudomonadati; phylum Pseudomonadota; class Gammaproteobacteria; order Enterobacterales; family Erwiniaceae; genus Pantoea; species Candidatus Pantoea rara. The sequence goes on from NZ_CP194942.1 coordinate 1,875,485, forward strand.
TCTGTTAAGACGTTATTTGATCTGCATATTGTTGACGACAGACTTCACGCCTGGCACGCTGCGCGTAACCTGAACGGCATGATTAGCCATCTGTGGTGATGAAACAAAACCGCTCAGCTGAACTTTACCTTTAAAGGTTTCTACGTTGATTTCAGTTGATTTCAGCGAGTCATCTTTCAGCAGTTCACCTTTAACTTTTGTGGTCACCACAGTGTCATCAATATAGCCACCGGTTCCCTCTTTGGTTGCGGTAGGCGCACAGGCGCTCAGTGTCAGCGCAACCACGCCAGCCAGTACAGCACCTGTCAGCAGTTTAACGAATTTCATTGCTTCTCTCCCTGTCACAAAATGGATGCGACGTTACCGTAACGGCGCATTGTCATTGTGGTGCAGATTTTGCAAAAAGGGCAAATAGCGGAATGAAAAAAAAGGAAACAAATCCTGCCTTATCGTGTGATAAGGCAGGATGGCAGAATTAACGGCTGGCGGCTTTGAGTCGGCTGACAAAATTCTTCAGTTCGCTCAGCATCACTTCAGGTTCTGCATGGTGTTTTTCAATGATTCTGACAATCGCAGAACCGGAAATAGCGCCTGCGGCACCGGAAGCGATCGCTTCTTTAACCTGTTCAGGTTCTGAGATCCCAAAGCCCTGCAGCGGCGGCGCGGCGTGATATTCACGCAGCTTGTCGATCAGATGCTTCAGGGGCAGGCTCGCGCGATTTTCTGCACCGGTAACGCCCGCGCGTGACAGCAGGTAGGTGTAACCCCGTCCGTGCGACGCAATCTCACGCAGCAGTTCATCACTGGCGTTAGGCGGACAGATAAAGATAGGCGCTACGCCATGGCGCAGCGCCGCCTGACGGAAAGGCGCAGACTCTTCAACCGGCACATCAGCCACCAGTACTGAATCAACACCCGCTTCCGCACAACGGGCATAGAACTCATCCACGCCGTTGGTGAAGACCAGATTGGCATACATCAGCAAACCAATCGGCAGGTCCGGGTATTTACGGCGGATAGTTGCCAGCATTTCAAAACACTGGCTGGTATTCGTTCCCGCAGCAAAGGCGCGCAACGTCGCGTTCTGAATAGTCGGACCATCCGCCAGCGGATCGGAGAAGGGAATACCCAGCTCCAGGGCATCCGCGCCGCCTTCAACCAGCGCATCAATGACGCGCAGTGACAGCTCAGGGGAAGGATCGCCCAGCGTAACAAAAGGAACGAAAGCGCCTTCGTTATTCGCTGACAGACGGGTAAAAAGTTGATTGTAACGTTCCATCAGATTTCTCCCTGCGCTGTCAAAATGTCATGAACGGTGAAAATATCTTTGTCGCCACGGCCAGAGAGGTTGACCACAATCAACTGCTCTTTTTCTGGCTCAGCATGAATCATCTTCATGGCGTGCGCCAGGGCGTGTGAGGACTCCAGCGCCGGAATAATACCTTCAGCGCGACACAGCTGTTTAAAGGCATCCATCGCTTCGTTATCAGTAATGGAGACATATTCCGCACGACCAATGCTGTTCAGGTGCGCATGCTGCGGGCCGACCGACGGGAAGTCGAGGCCGGCAGAGATTGAGTAAGATTCCTCAATCTGGCCATCATGGGTCTGCATCATCGGCGATTTCATACCAAAGTAAATGCCGACGCGGCCGTGCTTAAGCGGTGCGCCATGCTCGCCGGTTTCGATCCCGTGACCTGCCGGTTCTACGCCGATCAGCTTCACGCTGGGCTCATCGATAAAGTCAGCAAACATCCCAATGGCGTTGGAGCCACCTCCTACACAGGCGAGGATCGCATCGGGCAGGCGGCCCTCTCTTTCCAGAATCTGCTTTTTGGTCTCTTCGCCGATCATGCGCTGAAATTCACGCACAATCGTCGGGAAGGGATGCGGACCCGCTGCGGTGCCAAGCATGTAGTGTGAGGTCTCGTAGCTGCCAGACCAGTCGCGCAGCGCTTCGTTACAGGCATCTTTCAGCGTGGCAGAGCCGCTATGAACCGGGATTACTTCTGCACCCATCAGGCGCATACGGAACACGTTAGGCGACTGACGCTCGACATCTTTCGCACCCATATAGATGCGGCATTTCATACCCAGCAGCGCACAGGCCAGCGCGGAAGCGACGCCGTGCTGACCAGCACCGGTTTCGGCAATGATTTCGTTTTTGCCCATGCGTTTGGCTAGCAGTGCCTGACCCAGCACCTGGTTAGTTTTGTGCGCGCCACCGTGAAGCAAATCTTCACGCTTCAGGTAAAGGCGAGTTTTGGTACCTTTCGTCAGGTTTTTGCACAGCGTCAGGGCAGTAGGACGACCCGCATAGTTCTTCAGCAGATCGATAAACTCGGCCTGAAACTCAGGATCTTTCTGGGCGTCGACAAACGCCTGTTCCAGCTGGCTCAGGGCTGGCATCAGGATCTGCGGAACATACATTCCGCCAAATTCGCCAAAGTAGGGATTGAGTAACGTCATTTTTTATCTTCCTTTCTCGGGCCCGCCGTTAAGCAAGCCAGGCAAATCAGTACGCACGCAGTGTCTGAAACACTGCGGCAATTTTACGGGCATCTTTAATGCCAGGCGCGCTTTCCACGCCAGAGTTGATGTCCAGTCCGGCACATCCTAACTGTGCAGCTTCAACACAGTTATCTGCGCTCAGGCCACCGGCCAGCAGCACATTGTTCAGATTCTGACCCTGTAACAGTGACCAGTCGAAACGCTGTCCGGTGCCGCCATCGCCATTATCAAACACATAACGGTCAACATGCGGCCAGTCGCGCGCCGGTAAGGCACCTTCAATACGCAGTGCCTTCCAGATTTGAATCTCTGCTGGCAGTGCCTCGCGCAGTTCGGCTACGAATTCTGGTGTCTCATTGCCATGCAACTGCACTGCTGACAGGGAAAGTGCGGTTGCTTGCGTGACAACGTCACTGACAGAGTTATTGCGGAATACGCCGACATAGCGCAGCGGCGCGGCGGCAATCAGGGTTTGCGCCGTGGCAGTGTCAATCTGGCGCGGTGAACCTTCAGCGAAGATCAGACCGCCATAGATCGCGCCGGCTTCATAGGCGGCACGCGCATCTTCAGCACGGGTTAAGCCGCACACTTTATTGCTGCCCAGTGTGACGCGACGCACCGCGCCGGTCAGGTCAGCTTCTTCCATCAGGGCAGAGCCAATCAGGAAGCCATTGGCAAAGTGGCTCAGCTCACGGATGTCAGCGTAGCTGTTAATACCCGATTCACTGATGACCGTGACGCCGTGCGACAGGCGTGGCGCCAGCTGGCGGGTACGATTGAGGTCGATAGAAAGGTCACGCAGATCGCGGTTGTTAATCCCCACGACTCTGGCCTGCAGCGCGATAGCCCGCTCCAGCTCCTCTTCATTACTCACTTCAGTCAGAATGCCCATCTTCAGGTTGTGCGCCACGGCAGCCAGCTGACGATATTGCTCATCATCCAGCACTGACAGCATTAGCAGGATCGCATCCGCCTGGTAGTAACGAGCCAGATAGATCTGATAAGGGTCGATGATAAAATCTTTGCACAGCACCGGCTGGGTGATGGCAGCGCTGACAATCGGCAGAAAGGCGAAGTCGCCCTGAAAATACTTCTCATCAGTCAGCACGGACACCGCAGAAGCGTAATGGCGGTAAACCCCGGCAATGGCGGCTGGGTCGAAATCTTCGCGAATCACACCTTTGGAGGGGGACGCCTTTTTACACTCCAGGATAAACGCGGTTCTTGCACCCTGCAGCGCGTCGTAGAAATGACGGCTGGCGGGTTCAATGCTGTTTTGAAAGGTGGAGAGAGGCTGCTGCTGTTGACGGGCTTCAACCCAAATCGCTTTATCCTGAACAATTTTTTCTAACACGGTGCCTTTCATGATTATCCTCTTGCTGCCAGTGCGACTACACGCTCATAAGCCTGTCCGCTGCGGATAGCGTTAAGCGCCTGCTGTGCGTTTTCACGCAGATCTTCCTGACCGAATACTTTAAGCAACATCGCCACGTTGACGGCGACCGCTTCCTCATGGGCCTGCTGGCCATTACCCTGGAGTAAAGCCGTCAGAATGTCACGATTTTCTTCCGGCGTGCCGCCCGCCAGCGCCTCTTTAGGATGGAAGCCAAAACCAAAGTCTTCTGGCGAGAGTTGATAGCGGGTAATTTCACCTTCACGCAGCTCAGCCACATGGGTCACATCGTGCAGCGCCACTTCATCCATGCCGCCACCGTGAACGACCGCTGCACGCTGATAACCCAGCACTTTCAGTGTCTGCGCAATCGGCATCACCAGCTCCGGGCTGTAGACGCCAATCACCGCCAGTGGCGGACGCGCCGGGTTGATCAGCGGACCTAACACATTAAACAGCGTGCGGGTCTTCAGCTGCTGGCGAACCGGCATCGCGTGGCGAAAGCCAGTGTGATACTGCGGCGCAAACAGGAAGCAGACGTTAAGATCGTCCAGCGCCTGACGCGCACGGTCAGCGGGCATATCCAGATTAATACCAAAAGCGGCCAGCAGATCCGACGAACCCGATTTACTGGAGACGCTGCGGTTGCCGTGCTTCGCCACTTTCAGACCGCAGGTCGCGGCTACAAAGGCGCTGGCTGTTGAGATATTAATACTGTTACTGCCATCTCCGCCGGTGCCTACGATGTCGGCAAAAGCGTAATCAGGGCGGGGAAACGGTTTAGCATCTTCCAGCAGCGCCGTAGCGGCTCCAGCGATCTCTTCCGGCGTCTCACCGCGTACTTTCATCGCGACCAGCGCAGCAGCGAGCTGCGTTGGCTCCAGCTGTCCGGTAATAATGGCGCTGAACAGCTGATGACTCTCTGCCTGATTTAGCGTCTGCGCCTGGTAAAGTTTTTCCAGTGTCTGTTGCATCGTTATTCTCCCTGTTACTTCGCCAGCGCCCAGGCCAGCGTCTGCTCAAGCAGGCGCGCGCCCTGAGAAGTCAAAATCGATTCAGGATGGAACTGAAACCCGCAGACGCGATCGGTTTCATGGCGAACGGCCATCACCATCCCGTTATAACTGGCGTTGACCGTCAGCGCGTCCGGCGTGTTGCTGCCCACCAGCGAGTGATAGCGCGCCACCGGCAGCGGATTGCTCAGGCCGTCAAACATCGCCTCGCCGTCATGGACGATAGATGAGGCTTTGCCGTGCAGGATCTCGCCTGCCTGACCTACATGGCCGCCATAGGCTTCGACAATCGCCTGATGTCCCAGACAGATGCCAATTATGGGCAGACGTCCGCGCAGCACCTGAAGCAACTCCGGCATACAACCGGCATCTTTTGGCGCGCCGGGGCCGGGAGAGAGCATCAGCACCGGATTTTCCATCCGCTGCAGTTGTTCAATAAGAACTTCAGCGGGCAGGTTATTGCGATAAATCACCACGTTGTGACCAAAGGTCCGCAGCTGATCAACCAGGTTGTAGGTAAAAGAGTCGATGTTATCGAGCAGCAGAATATCGGCCATCAGAAGATCTCCTTGCAATGATGGGCAGTGGCGATAGCGCGCAGCACAGCGCGGGCTTTATTGCGGCTTTCATCCGCTTCAGCCTGCGGAATAGAATCCAGCACCACACCCGCGCCGGCCTGAACGGTGGCAACGCCATCTTCGACATAGGCCGAACGAATAACGATACAGGTATCAAGATCGCCCTGGGCGGTGAAGTAACCCACCGCGCCACCGTAACTGCCGCGACGGGTGCGTTCAGCACCGGCAATCAGCTGCATGGCGCGAACTTTTGGTGCGCCGCTTAGGGTGCCCATGTTCATACAGGCGCGATACGCATGCAGCACATCGAGGTCGGCGCGCAGCGTGCCCACTACGCGGGAAACCAGATGCATCACAAACGAGTAGCGATCGACTTTCGTCAGGTCAGCTACATAACGGCTGCCTGGCACACAGATACGCGCCAGATCGTTACGTGCAAGATCGACCAGCATAAGATGTTCAGCCAGCTCTTTATGGTCAGTGCGCATCTCCAGCTCAATGCGACTGTCGAGATCGCGGTCCAGCGAGCCATCCGCATGGCGACCACGTGGGCGGGTACCGGCAATCGGGTAGATCTCAATCTGACGCGAAGTGGCGTCATACTTCAGCGAGCTTTCTGGCGATGCGCCAAATAGCGAGAAATCCTGATCCTGCATGAAGAACATGTAGGGGCTTGGGTTGCTGTTTTTCAGCGTGTCGTAGGCGGCCAGCGGTGACGGACACGGCAGTGAGAAGCGGCGTGATGGCACGACCTGGAAAATTTCTCCGATGCGAATCGCCTGCTGCATGGTGCGAACCACGTCGCAATACTCTTCATCGCTCTGGCTGGTGTTCAGCGTCATCTGTTCAACCGTCTGAACAGGCAGAGCCGGTGATGGCTGAAGCATCTGTCCATGCAACTGCTCAATCCGGCGCTGCAGGCGCTGGAACTCGCTGGTGGACGGGCAGAAAAGGCTGGCCTGCAAACGCGCACTGCGGGTCTGGTGGTCGATCACCAGTAATGTCTCTGCAAGGTAAAAGCAGTAGTCGGGGCAACGTTGCTGATTATCCAGATCCGGCAGGGTTTCAAAGCCTGCGACCAGATCGTAAGCAAACAGCCCACCAAGCAGCACGGCTTCGCGCTCGTCAGCAGAGGAGTTAACCAGCTGTGGAATCAGACGCAGTGCATCAAACACCGACAGTGCCTTAAGGCGGGAATCTTCGTCCTGCTGATGATCGGTGGTCTGCGGGAAAGTCAGCTCACGCCCGTCGGGACGAACCTGATTGCTGACGGAGGCAGGCAGAGCCTCATCCAGCAGCGGCAGGACAGCGCGGCCATTTTCGGACAGCGCCTGAATGGTAACCGTATTACCCATGGCGCTGATTCGCAGCGCACTGTCGACAATCAGCAGACTTTTTAAATTGCGCTTGCTGTCGATGTCAGCAGATTCGAGCAGCAGGGTTGCCGGACGTGCGCCGCACAGCTGATGAAACACTGCGGCCGGATCTTCGCGATAGGGCGCATTGCCGGTAATCAACTTCACTGTAGGTTTCGCATTTGGCATGATGATTTCTCTGAATTTCGCTCAAAAAAAAGCCCGCTCGGTGGCGGGCTCAGGTATTAGCACAGCGTTTACGCAAAGTGTGCACGACCCAGTCGCCCGTTTTCGGGAACATCGCGCCAACCGTTTAAATGCGTGATTACAACAGCCATGATTAAATACCCGTTACGTGTGAACTTGTGTACTAGTTAACGGGTTCAGAGCGGAAATGTCAATAGCCTTTTTCACTGCGCGTTAAAATCGTTATCATGCTGGCCGGTTTAGTTTCAGCAGGAGTTCTCTTGAGCGATATCGCCCGTTTCCCGGTTTATGATTTACACAGCCACACGCGTGCCTCCGATGGCCTACTGGCGCCAGCAGCCCTGGTGCAGCGAGCTGTTGAGATGCGCGTGGGCGTACTGGCGATCACCGATCACGACTGCGTTGCAGGGATAGAGGAAGCGCAGCAAACGGCACTCGACCAGGATTTACCGATAAAAGTGCTGGCAGGTGCAGAGATCTCAACGCTGTGGGAGAACCATGAGATTCACATCGTGGGCCTGAACATCGATATCCACCACCCGGCGATGGTGACCTTTCTGGCCGGACAACATGCGTACCGTCGGATGCGGGCAGAAGAGATAGGTGAGCGACTCGCGAAGGCGCGCATCCCGGATGCGCTGGCGGGAGCCATGCGACTCGCGGATGGCGGCATCATTACCCGTGGTCACTTCGCCCGCTTTCTGATTGAGCAGGGCAAGGCGGAGAACATGGCGCAGGTGTTCAAAAATTATCTGGCGCGTGGCAAAACCGGCTACGTGCCGCCACAATGGTGTACAATTAAACAAGCTATTGATGCAATTCATCATTCAGGTGGTTGTGCCGTGCTGGCGCATCCTGGCCGTTACGGTTTATCGGCGAAGTGGCTCAAACGGCTGGTCGCCCATTTCCGTGAAGCGGGTGGCGATGCAATGGAAGTCGCGCAGTGTCAGCAGCCACCGAATGAGCGCACGACACTGGCGCAATATGCCAGAGATAATGAACTGGCCGCATCACAAGGTTCTGATTTTCATCAACCCTGCCCGTGGATTGAGTTGGGCCGCAAACTCTGGCTGCCCGCGGCGGTTGAGCCGGTCTGGGAACGCTTCCCGGATCTGGCGCCCAGCCTGGCAATCACGGAAAGGTGACACGAGGTTTTTATGAGTCAATTGTTTCACATTCATCCGGACAACCCCCAGCCGCGCCTGATTAGTCAGGCTGTCGACTACCTGAACAAAGGCAGCGTCATCGTCTATCCAACCGATTCCGGCTATGCGCTGGGCTGTCGGCTGGAGGAGAAGGGCGCGATGGAGCGCATTTGCCGTATCCGTCAGCTCGACGGGCACCACAATTTCACCCTGATGTGCCGGGATCTCTCCGAGCTGTCGGTCTATTCGCAGGTGGGCAACTCCGCTTTTCGCCTGCTGAAAAACAACACGCCAGGCAACTACACCTTCATTCTTAAGGCAACCAAAGAAGTACCGCGCCGCCTGATGAATGAGAAGCGTAAGACCATTGGTCTGCGTGTCCCCTCCAATCCTGTGGCGCTGGCGTTACTGGAAGCCCTGAATCAGCCGATGATGTCGACCTCGTTAATCCTGCCGGGCAACGATTTTACCGAATCCGACCCGGAAGAAATCCAGCACAGCATAGGCAAGCTGGTCGATTTGATCATCGACGGCGGTACGCTGGGGCAGCAGCCGACCACGGTGGTCGATCTGACAACCGATTCGCCGGAAATCGTGCGTGAAGGCGTGGGCGATACCCGTCCGTTCCTGTGATCAGGTCTGGCTTCAGGCACCGCGTGTCGGTGTCTGAGCCAGATTCGACTCTAACCAGTTCTTAAACTGGCCGTAAGGAATATAAAGTGACACATCTTTCAGGATCACTTTATTGTTACGACCATTCTTAATCGAGTCAGAATAGCCCACAATAACGCCGCTCAGCGTATCGTCACGGTTATAAACACCGCCGCCAGACATTCCCTGAACCACGCCTGCATTTGAGGCCATGGCTATGCAGGGACTTTTATTCCAGTTATTCCGAATCGCTGTGCGTGCTAAATTAACGCCGGTCGACTCAACCGGCATCGCAGAAATAAAACTGTAGCCATACATTTTAACGGGATCGCCGATATCACCGCTGCGGAATTTAGCCAGCGTTCGGGCATCATTCTTGTGATAAATAATCGCAAGGTCGCAATAAGGGTGATAAGACTTCACGCGCTGCACCGCAGTTTTAGCAACGTGCGCAGCGGTGAGACTATATTCAGGCGTCAGAGGTATGCTGGTGCCCAGTGTACCGAGACCGAGTATCGTCGGAATGCCAGTCACGCTCATATCCACGTGCTGCATCGCCATTCGACTGTACTCAGTGTGGCCCACAGAGCACCCGCTCAGGACCAGTGCAGCAAGCACCGGGCACAGAAACAGGTTTCTCATGATGGTTTTCTTCATTCAGGCATGTCGGAAAATCCCTGGTGAAGATTTTTGACATGCAAGCAGGGTTCATCATTGAACCGTATTAACGCAACAACTCCGGATGCGCCGGTTTATTGGATTAATTTAAAAACACGCTTTTTATTAACGAATAACTAAAGTTAGGCTCTGGTGTCGCAAGAACGCTTAATCAAGCGTTTGGCTTTTTTATTGTGTTGCTGAGATAAAGTGTACCAGCTTAATAGTGTCGTACAATTTATTAAATCTAATAAAAATAAAATATTACGTAAAATAAGGTTTTAAATAAATCTTCCTTAGGAATAATCTGACTTTTCCATATTCACAGATCACTTAGCATGGCTAAAATCAATCAGGTAGTTTTTTGTTCTGTCTTTAATGTTTTTTTTAGAATGTTAAAGGCAGGTGATAAACTGAGGAAGTGTAAGATAGCGTTAAGGTTTTCTTCCTTAGAACATCACTTTGAGGGTAAGGGAGTAGTTAGAAAATTTAATTTTCATCAGCTATAAAGTTTTCGATGGCTGTGTTTTATTAAACATATTTTCTTATCATAGGGGCGGATATTAATTAAATCAGCATGACGAATAATCAGATATAAAATGATTAGAGGTTAACCCTTCTTTATTCGCTGTTGCGTCACTCATAAAGCGCGTTACATCAGCGTTAAATGCCTGTATAATGGGCCAAACTTACTAAGTTAACCTGTTGATTTAGAAGGGATTATCACCCAATGATGACGCCTGGGAAGGCGACAAAGAGGAAGCTCAATGAGCGAAAAGTTACAGAAAGTCTTAGCGCGTGCCGGTCATGGCTCACGTCGCGAAATCGAATCAATGATTGCTGCAGGCCGTGTCAGCGTTGACGGCAAGATCGCCACCCTGGGCGACCGCGTCGAAAGCAGCAAATCCCTGAAAATCCGAATTGATGGCCATCTGGTGTCGATTGCTGAATCAGCAACCGAAGTCTGCCGCGTGCTGGCTTACTATAAACCGGAAGGTGAACTCTGCACCCGCAGCGATCCTGAAGGCCGCCCAACGGTCTTTGACCGTCTGCCTCGCCTGCGCGGTTCACGCTGGATTGCTGTTGGCCGTCTGGATGTGAACACCTGTGGTCTGATGCTTTTCACCACCGACGGTGAACTGGCGAACCGCCTGATGCATCCGAGCCGGGAAGTAGAGCGTGAATATGCGGTGCGCGTTTTTGGTCAGGTCGACGATGATAAAATTCGTCAGCTGAGCAAAGGCGTTCAGCTGGAGGATGGTCCGGCTGCCTTTAAGACCCTGAAGTTTGGCGGCGGAGAAGGCATCAATCAGTGGTACAACGTGACCCTGACCGAAGGACGTAACCGTGAAGTACGTCGTTTGTGGGAGGCGGTTGGTGTGCAGGTCAGCCGTCTGATGCGTGTGCGTTACGGCGATATCACCTTACCAAAAGGCCTGCCACGCGGTGGCTGGACTGAACTGGATCTGCCCGCGGTGAACTACCTGCGTAATCTGGTAGAACTGGATGATGAAACCGTCACCAAGCTGGTGGTCGAGAAAGATCGTCGTCGCACCAAAGCGAACCAGATTCGTCGTGCGGTGAAACGTCACAGCAAAGTGAGTAGCACACCCCGTGCACCACGCCGCAATCCGGGTAGCAAACGTAACTCCGGTTAATCCCGTTGACCGTTCGCGAAAAACGCAGCCTCAGGGCTGCGTTTTTTTTTGCTACCAGTCAATTCCCTGCTGTGCCTGTATACCGGCATCAAACGCGTGCTTCACCGGCCGCATCTCCGTTACCGTATCCGCCATCTCAGTCAGGCTGCGATGACAGCCACGTCCGGTGATGATCACGCTCTGATGCGCCGGCCGCTGCTGCAGGGCGGTAATCAAATCGTCCAGTGGCAGATAATCCATGCTGACCATATAGGTGATTTCGTCGAGCACCACCAGATCGAGCTGTTCATCGGACAGCATCCGTTTTGCATGCTGCCACACAGCCAGACAGGCGGCGGTATCCGTTTCGCGGTTCTGTGTGTCCCAGGTAAACCCGGTTGCCATCACCTGAAACTCGACACCGTGTTGTTCCAGCAGATTACGCTCACCATTCGGCCAGTCACCTTTAATAAACTGAATGGCCGCCACGCGCTTACCATGTCCGGTGGCGCGAAGTGCCGTGCCAAAGGCTGCGGTAGTTTTGCCTTTGCCATTGCCGGTAAACACCATCAGGATGCCGCGAACTTCGGTGGCTGCCGCAATACGTGCATCGACCTGCTCTTTTAACCGCTGCTGGCGCTGTTGATGACGATCGTCAGCCATTATTCCGCGGCCCCGGGTTTTCTACCCGGCTGAGCATCAAAGCTGATCCCGGTTTTCCGTCGGCTGTCATCACCCATCAGATAAAGGTAGAGCGGCATCAGATCGACGGGCGTTTTCAGCTTATTAGCATCTTCCTGCGGGAAGGCACTGGCGCGCATTTTGGTACGTGTGCCGCCTGGATTGATGCAGTTCACCCGCAGCGACTGAGTTTTATACTCATCGGCCAGCACCTGCATCATGCCCTCGGTAGCAAATTTAGAGACAGCGTAAGCGCCCCAGCCTGCGCGACCGGTGCGGCCAACGCTGGAAGTGGTAAAGACCAATGAACCAGCATCCGATTTTAACAGCAGCGGCAGCAGCGCCTGCGTCAGGAAGAAGGTAGCGTCCAGATTGATGTTCATCACCTGCTGCCAGACCTGTGGATCGAGTTCGGCCAGCGGCACAATCTCACCAAGGATACCGGCGTTATGCAGTACGCCGTCCAGACGCGGAAACTGCTGGTCCAGTTGTTCTGCGATCTGATGGCAGCGTTCCGGTGTCGCCTCGGCCAGATCGAACACCACGGTGTGAGCAGGGCATTGATTAAGCTGATTGATGGCCTGTTCGACCAGCTGAAGTTTCTCAGCGTTACGACCCATCAGGATCACTTCGGCGCCATAACGGGCGTATGTCAGCGCCGCTTCCCGGCCAATGCCATCTGAAGCGCCAGTAACCAGGATAATACGGTGATTGAGCAGGTCGCTTTTCGGTTGATAATGCACAGCGGGTTCCTCCGGCGAAAACAGCATGATTCCGCTTTATGCCTTAATTTACGAATGGGCGCAATCGCCAACCCACGCATTCTGTGCCAGCTGCAGGCATTTCAGGCGACGGAACAGGGCAAAACGGCTAAACTGGCGTACTGTTTTTGATTCTCTGTTACTAAGGCGACCTGATGGATTTTATTTCAACGTATGGACTGTTTTTAGCGAAAGCGGTGACACTGGTGGTTGCCGTCGCAGCGATTGTCATGATTATCATGAATGCCGCGTTACGCAAACGGGCACAAAGCGGTCAGCTTCGCCTGACTCACCTGGGTGATGACTATCAGCAGATGAAAGAGGATTTACAGCTGGCAAAAATGCCGCCCCAGGCGCAGAAAGTCTGGCTGAAAAATCATAAAAAAAGCGAAAAGCTGAAAGCCAAAGCGGAAAAGCAGGCGGCGAAGCAGGGCCGGAGTGACAGTGTTAAACCTACACTCTATGTCATTGATTTTAAAGGCAGCATGGATGCAGGTGAAGTGGCCTCACTGCGTGAAGAGATTTCAGCTGTGCTGGCCGTAAAGCAGCCCGGCGATGAAGTCCTGCTGCGTCTTGAAAGCCCTGGCGGTGTGGTGCATGGCTATGGTCTGGCGGCCTCTCAGCTGCAGCGTCTGCGCGATCAGGGTCTTCGCATCACGGCAGCCGTCGATAAAGTGGCTGCCAGCGGCGGTTACATGATGGCCTGCGTGGCCGATCGCATTGTGGCCGCGCCGTTCTCGATTATCGGCTCCATCGGCGTGGTTGCGCAAATCCCAAATTTTAACCGCCTGCTGAAGCGTAACGATATTGATGTTGAGCTGCATACCGCAGGTCAGTATAAGCGCACACTGACGCTGTTTGGTGAGAACACTGAAGAGGGACGTGAGAAATTCCAGGAAGATCTGGACGAAACGCACCTGCTGTTTAAGCAGTTTGTCCACCAGATGCGCCCGACACTCGATATTGATCAGGTAGCCACCGGCGAACACTGGTATGGCCGTCAGGCGCTGGATCTGGGCCTGATTGACGAAATCGGTACCAGCGATGATTTGATCATCCGTAAGATGGAGCAGTTCAACGTGCTCGGTGTGCATTACGCCCGTCGCCGCAAAATGATGGACCGCTTTACCCAGAGCGCAGGTTCAGCGGCAGAGGGCCTTTTGCTGAAACTCTGGCAGCGCGGTGAGAAGCCACTGCTCTGATGCGAAACCCGGCCTGTGCCGGGTTTTTTTATTCCAGGTGATAGCGCGGCGACAGCACCACAGCAAGGTGTTTAAATACGTTAAACACCGCAGTGGTTTTCGCGGTCGGCAGTCCCTCTGCATCGAGAAAAAACGGTCCGCGAAAGACCAGAACATCTGCCTGCTGAATCACCTCGTCCGCCTGCATCCCGGCTAAATAATCATCATGTTCTTTAATCAGCGCATTGGCCTTTTCCAGTAACGCCTGGCGGGAAATAGCCTCAGTCGATCTCTGCATTTATTCACTCCTTCTTCACAGCATTCTGATTCCTTCTATATTACTGTCCAGTCAGGCGGTGTGACAAATCGCTCTGAACGATGAAAACCTGGCGTAACTTCGGGCTGAGTGCTAATTAAGTTGCGTAACAGATTTTATCAGGTAGAGTGTGGGCGATTCCGATTTCAGGGATTTTGCACCAGGATGTGCGAAGAGTTCAGATTGAAAAAGCACGCTTTATCATGAGGTTGCATAACGCCACATCATCTGATCTGAGATTGACCCCTCCGCCTTGAAATGTTAAACAGGCGCAGCAATATTGAACCCACTGGGTTTTTGGGCATCCAATCCTCTCCCGTTAAGCAGGATGTTTTCATTAGGTAAAGGTAAATATGGGTAAAGCACTCGTTATTGTTGAGTCCCCGGCAAAGGCTAAAACAATCAATAAATATCTGGGCAATGACTACGTGGTTAAATCCAGCGTCGGTCATATCCGGGATCTGCCGACCAGTGGTTCAACCGCGAAGAAGAGTGCTGACGCCTCGACTGAAAAGAAAGCCAAAGACGCTGCGACTGACAAGAAAGTCAAAAAAGTTAAAAAAGATGAGAAAGCCGCACTCGTCAGCCGCATGGGTGTTGACCCTTATCACGGCTGGGAAGCGGATTACCAGATTCTGCCCGGCAAAGAGAAAGTCGTTGCGGAACTGAAGGCGTTAGCCGCCAATGCTGACCACATTTATCTCGCAACCGACCTTGACCGCGAAGGGGAAGCCATTGCCTGGCACCTGCGGGAAGTGATCGGGGGTGACGACTCGCGCTTCAGCCGTGTGGTCTTTAACGAAATTACCAAAAATGCGATTCGTCAGGCGTTTGAGAAGCCGGGTGAGCTGAATATTGATCGGGTGAATGCTCAGCAGGCGCGTCGTTTCATGGACCGTGTTGTTGGTTATATGGTCTCGCCACTGCTGTGGAAGAAGATCGCCCGTGGTCTCTCAGCCGGCCGCGTGCAATCCGTTGCCGTTCGCCTGGTGGTGGAGCGTGAACGTGAGATCAAAGCCTTTGTTCCCGAAGAGTACTGGGAAGTTAATGCCGCGCTGACCACGCCAAAAGGCGATGAGCTGTCGATGGACGTGACGCACAAAGGCGATAAAGCTTTCCGTCCGGTCAACCGCGACGAGACCTATGCCGCTGTCGCGCTGCTGGAAAAAGCGCGCTATGAAATCGTCGAACGCGAAGATAAGCCGACCAGTAGCAAGCCGGGCGCGCCTTATATTACGTCGACGCTGCAGCAGGCTGCCAGTACCCGCCTCGGTTTTGGCGTCAAAAAGACCATGATGATGGCCCAGCGCCTGTACGAAGCGGGTCACATTACTTATATGCGTACCGACTCAACCAATCTGAGTCAGGATGCGGTCGCGATGGCGCGTGGCTATATCGAAAGCAATTTCGGTAAAAAGTACCTCCCTGAAACGGCCATTACTTACGCCAGCAAAGAGAATTCCCAGGAAGCGCATGAAGCAATTCGTCCTTCTGATGTGGAAGTGGTGGCAGAACAGTTGAAAGATATGGAAGCGGATGCGCAGAAACTCTATCAGCTGATCTGGCGTCAGTTTGTTGCCTGTCAGATGACGCCGGCCAAATATGACTCCAGCACCATCACGGCGGCGGCGGGTGAATTTAAACTCAAAGCGAAAGGTCGTATTCTGCGTTTCGACGGCTGGACTAAAGTGATGCCCGCGCTGCGTAAAAATGATGAAGATCGTACGCTGCCTGCGGTGACAGTGGGTGATGTTCTCGACCTGCAACAATTGCTGCCCGGCCAGCACTTTACTAAACCGCCGGCGCGCTTCAGCGAAGCGTCACTGGTGCGTGAGCTGGAAAAGCGTGGCATTGGCCGTCCATCAACGTACGCAGCCATCACCTCGACCATTCAGGATCGTGGCTATGTGCGGGTGGAAAACCGCCGTTTCTATGCGGAAAAAATGGGTGAGATTGTCACCGATCGTCTGGAAGAGAACTTCCGCGAACTGATGAACTACGATTTCACCGCCCGCATGGAGAGCAATCTTGACCAGGTTGCCAATAACGAAGCGGAATGGAAAGCGGTACTCGACCACTTCTTCACCGACTTTACTCAGCAGCTTGAACTGGCTGAGAAAGATCCTGAAGAGGGCGGCATGCAGCCGAACCAGATGGTGCTGACCTCAATTGAGTGTCCTACCTGTAGCCGTCAGATGGGGATTCGTACCGCCAGTACCGGTGTCTTCCTGGGCTGCTCCGGCTATGCGCTGCCGCCTAAAGAGCGCTGCAAACAGACCATCAACCTGATTCCGGAAAATGAAGTCCTTAATATTCTGGAAGGGGATGATGCTGAGACCAATGCCCTGCGTGCCCGTCGTCGCTGCCAGAAGTGTGGCACGGCGATGGACAGCTACCTGATCGACAATGAACGTAAACTGCATGTCTGTGGTAATAACCCGGAATGTGACGGTTACGAAATCGAAAAGGGCGAATTCCGCATCAAAGGCTACGACGGCCCGATAGTGGAGTGCGAGAAGTGTGGTTCTGAGATGCACCTGAAAATGGGACGCTTTGGAAAGTACATGGCGTGTACCAACGAAGAGTGCAAAAACACCCGTAAGATTCTGCGTAGTGGTGAAGTTGCCCCACCGAAAGAAGATCCGGTTCCACTGCCAGAGCTGGCGTGTGAGAAGTCAGATGCTTACTTCGTGTTGCGTGACGGTGCAGCGGGCGTTTTCCTCGCCGCCAACACCTTCCCGAAATCACGTGAAACGCGTGCACCGCTGGTTGAAGAGCTTCAGCGTTTCCGGGATCGTCTGCCTGAGAAGCTGAAATACCTGGCCGACGCGCCAGCAGCCGATCCGGAAGGCAATAAGGCGATGGTGCGCTTCAGCCGCAAAACCAAACAGCAGTATGTCTCCTCTGAAAAAGAGGGCAAGGCAACGGGCTGGTCCGCCTTCTATATAGATGGCAAATGGCAGGTTGCGAAGAAGTAATCCACACCGGCCAGCGTTTGCTGGCCTTTTTTCTGCGCCGCTACGATTTCCGCCATACTCAGGCCAGCGCTCGCTGGCCTTTTTCTGAGCCTTATATCAATCCGTTCTACTCTCTTACTTAAACTGATATAGTTGTTATAGCATTTCCGACCTTTCCTGATGCATAGCCTTTCTTTACCCTCGCGACTATACGTCAACCGGGGATGCGACTCTGTAACTTACCGGATGGAATAGATATGAAATTACAGCAGTTGCGCTATATCGTCGAAGTGGTGAACCATAATCTCAATGTCTCTTCGACAGCGGAAGGTCTCTACACCTCTCAACCCGGCATCAGTAAACAGGTGCGTATGCTGGAAGATGAGCTGGGCGTGCAAATCTTTGCCCGCAGCGGCAAGCATCTCACCCAGGTGACGCCCGCAGGGGAAGAGATTATCCGCATAGCGCGTGAAGTGCTCTCCAAAGTGGATGCGATCAAATCGGTGGCTGGTGAGCACACCTGGCCGGATAAAGGCTCGCTCTATGTCGCTACCACGCATACGCAGGCACGTTATGCACTGCCAGGCGTGATCAAAGGCTTTATCGAGCGCTATCCGCGTGTCTCCCTGCACATGCACCAGGGTTCTCCGACCCAGATTGCTGAAGCGGTCTCCAAGGGCAATGCAGATTTTGCCATTGCCACCGAAGCGCTGCATCTCTATGACGATTTAATCATGCTGCCGTGCTATCACTGGAACCGGGCGATTGTCGTCACGGCTGACCATCCGCTGGCGGGAAAAGGGCAGGTGACTATCGAGGAGCTGGCTGACTATCCGCTGGTGACCTACACCTTTGGCTTTACCGGGCGTTCAGAGCTGGATACGGCCTTCAATCGGGCGGGATTAACGCCACGCATTGTTTTCACCGCTACCGACGCTGACGTTATTAAAACGTATGTCCGGTTAGGTCTGGGCGTGGGTGTTATCGCCAGTATGGCGGTGGACCCGGTCGCCGATCCTGACCTGATTCGCATAGAAGCCGCCGATATCTTTACCAACAGCACCACCAAGATTGGCTTTCGCCGCAGCACCTTTCTTCGCAGTTATATGTATGATTTTATCCAACGTTTTGCGCCGCACCTGACACGTGACGTGGTGGATACTGCGGTAGCACTGCGCTCAAACGAAGACATTGAGGCAATGTTTAAAGATATCAAACTGCCGTTTAAATAGAGTTTACGCACTCTGCTTACACTAAAGGCTGCCGTGTGCAGCCTTTTTTGTCTCCAGGGTTTAGCGCCAAATGAGACTCAAAAGTTTTAATGATTTTTTTGTAAATAAAACATTGATCACATGTTTTCCGATTGGGCTTTCTTAAATGCGAATTACAACACATTTTTAACTATGTCACTTTGCGGCTTGCCAGGATTATTCCCATACTCCAGTTAAGAGCTGATGTGGGAAGCCAGTAAACATATAGGTTCTTAAGTAGGGACTAAAGTTTTAAATGGATCTGTTTTTAAATTAACTCAAATTTATGCGCTGTCTGTTTAAATAAATATTTGTTCGGGAGTTAATGATTTCTGACGTTACAGAAGCCTATTGATTAATACTGTTAATCGTTTTACTCAATAAAAATAACTGGATTTTTGGCCTTAACGCGTTTAGGATTCCTCCTAAATCTTAATCGATGTTATCAATCATTTTGTTGAGAGTGATTATCAAAAACTATGAATACACGACTGACTGTACAACCGGGTTTCCCGGTAAAAAGCACCAAGGTTGAGCGTACCGGCAACACCCGTCGCAACGCCTGGTTAACCTTATTCGCTGCCTCTGCGCTGTTCTGGGTAGTCGTAGCGTTAATGATCTGGCGTATCTGGGGCTAAAGCCATGTGGGCAAACACACTCAGCCATAAACGTTCCCTGACCTCGCGTCAGCACAAGCCGGTTGCCTGCAAAGGAAAAGAACCGCTTGCAAAGGACGAGAAAGTGTCTATCCCGGAGTCATGGGATTTGAGTGATAACCAGAGACTTTTTATTGAGTCTTTTCTTGACCCTAAAAGTAAATAACGTTTTCAGACCAACTGTAAGTACACGTTCTTTTATTACCGGCGTTTCCGGCGGGCTTTTTTTATAATGCCCTTTTCCACATCCTGTACGACCAAAGGGTGTCGCCCCATTAGATAGGGTGACCGCAAAAAACTTTTACGCCCGATTCCGGCGAAGGAGTGAACCAAATGAATATGATAAAAATGTCCTGGCTCAGCGCGTATGCTTTCTCCTTTGCGTTCTGGTCTGCGGCGGTGTGGATTACGCTGTAATTTGATTTAAAATCACCTTTTTATGATGCCTCGTGACTTCACGGGGCATTTTCGTTTATGCGCGATTGTAGCAATTTGTGTTGTAATCAAAACGTTAACGAATTTGTGGTCTATCTTTAACATAAACCTTTGTCTCTCTAAGGTTTAAGACCATGAACGAAGAAAAGGAGGAGCTATGTCGTCTACCCTACGCGAGCAGAGTCAGGAAATACTGCAGGTCGACACCAAAAAATATCACATCTTCAGTCTTCCCCGCGCTGCTCAACATCTTGGCAATATCGATAGCCTGCCAAAATCCCTCAAAGTTTTGCTGGAAAATTTACTGCGCTGGCAGGATGGGGATTCCGTTACGGCAGAGGACATCCAGGCGCTGGTTGACTGGCAGAAAGATGCCCATGCTGAGCGAGAAATTGCCTATCGTCCAGCCCGCGTACTCATGCAGGACTTTACCGGCGTCCCTGCCGTAGTTGACCTGGCAGCAATGCGCGAAGCGGTGAATCGCCTGGGCGGCGACGTGGCCAAAGTGAATCCGTTATCGCCGGTTGATCTGGTTATTGACCACTCAGTCACGGTCGATCATTTTGGCGACGATGATGCCTTTGAAGAAAACGTCCGGCTGGAAATGGAACGCAACCATGAGCGCTACGTTTTCCTCCGCTGGGGCCAGAAAGCGTTTGATAAATTCCGCGTTGTGCCGCCGGGCACCGGGATCTGTCATCAGGTCAACCTGGAATATCTGGGTAAGGCAATCTGGCATGAAACGCTCAACGGTGAAGAGTATGCCTGGCCGGATACCCTGGTGGGTACTGACTCCCACACCACTATGATCAATGCGCTTGGCGTGCTGGGATGGGGCGTTGGGGGGATCGAGGCCGAGGCTGCCATGCTGGGTCAGCCCGTCTCAATGTTGATCCCGGATGTGGTGGGTTTCAAACTCACTGGCAAGCTACGCCCGGGCATTACTGCAACTGACCTCGTTTTAACCGTCACCCAGATGCTGCGTAAGCATGGCGTCGTGGGTAAATTCGTGGAGTTTTACGGTGATGGCCTGGCCGATCTGCCGCTGGCAGACCGCGCGACTATCGCTAACATGGCTCCGGAATATGGTGCGACCTGCGGTTTCTTCCCGGTCGATGACGTCACACTGAGCTACATGACATTGACCGGCCGGGATGCTGAACAGGTCGCCTTAGTGGAAGCCTATGCCAAAGCGCAGGGCCTGTGGCGCAATCCCGGTGATGAGCCGCGCTTTACCAGCACGCTGGCACTGGATATGAATGAGGTGGAATCAAGCCTGGCGGGACCAAAACGTCCGCAGGATCGGGTTTCACTGGGCGATGTGCCCGCTGCGTTTGATGCCAGCAACGAGCTGGAAGTGAATCAGGCGCAGAAACCGCATAAAAACGTCGAATATACCGATAGCGATACCGGACTGACGCATACGCTGACCGATGGTGCGGTAGTGATCAGTGCGATTACCTCCTGTACCAACACCTCTAATCCCAGCGTGCTGATGGCGGCTGGTTTACTGGCGAAAAAAGCGGTCGAGCGTGGTCTGAAACGTCAGCCCTGGGTTAAAGCCTCTCTGGCTCCGGGTTCTAAAGTCGTTTCAGACTACCTGGCCGTCGCGCAACTCACCTCGTATCTTGATGAACTGGGCTTTAACCTGGTCGGTTATGGCTGCACCACCTGTATCGGTAACTCCGGCCCGCTGAAAGATGAGATTGAGTCTGCGATTAAAGCGGGCGATCTGACGGTAGGGGCTGTACTGTCCGGCAACCGTAATTTTGAAGGCCGTATTCATCCGCTGATTAAAACCAACTGGCTGGCGTCACCACCGCTGGTGGTGGCCTATGCGCTGGCCGGTAACATGAAGATCAACCTGCAGACGGAGCCGCTGGGCCACGATCGCCAGGGCCAGCCGGTGTATCTGAAAGATATCTGGCCGTCACCGGAAGAGATCGCCACAGCCGTGCAGCAGGTCACCAGCGACATGTTCCATAAAGAGTACGCCGAAGTCTTCGATGGCACGCCAGAATGGCAGGAGATTAAGGTCAGTGAAGCGGCAACTTATGACTGGGATGAAGGCTCGACCTACATCCGTCTGTCGCCGTTCTTTGATGATATGGAGAAAGAGCCTAAGCCGGTACAGGATATTCGCGGTGCCCGGGTGCTCGCACTGCTGGGCGACTCCGTCACCACGGACCATATTTCGCCAGCGGGCAGTATTAAGGCGGAAAGTCCGGCCGGGCGTTATCTGCTGTCACACGGCGTTGAGCGCAACGACTTTAACTCTTACGGTTCGCGTCGCGGCAACCATGAAGTGATGATACGCGGCACATTTGCCAACATCCGTATTCGCAATGAGATGGTACCGGGTGTAGAGGGCGGCTATACCCGCCATTACCCGAGTGGCGAACAACTGGCCATCTATGACGCCGCGATGAAGTATCAGGAAGAGGGTGTGCCGCTGGCGGTTATCGCAGGGAAAGAGTATGGCTCCGGTTCAAGCCGCGACTGGGCGGCAAAAGGACCTCGTCTGCAGGGCGTCAGAGTCGTCATTGCGGAGTCTTTTGAGCGTATTCACCGCTCTAACCTGATTGGGATGGGCATTCTGCCACTGGAGTTCCCGCAGGGCGTGACGCGCAAAACCCTGGGATTGACGGGTGAAGAGCACATTGATGTGGAAAATCTTCAGTCACTGACGCCAGGCTGCAGCGTGAAGGTCACGCTGACTCGTGCTGACGGCAGCAAGGAAGAGCTGGATACCCGTTGTCGCATTGATACCGGTAATGAGCTTACCTATTACCGCAATGACGGCATACTGCACTACGTTATCCGCAATATGCTGGACTGACAAAAAAAGCCGGGGAGACCCGGCTTTTTCATTTATGACTTCGGCAGCAGGTGTCCCATTTTTGCCGCTTTCGTATCCAGATAGTGCGCATTCTTCGGGTTACGTCCCACAATCAGGGGGACACGTTCAACAATATTGATCCCGGCTTCACTCAGGATCTCCACTTTACGTGGGTTATTGGTCAGCAGACGCACTTCATTAACGCCCAGCAGTTTGAACATATCGGCGCACAGCGTGAAGTCGCGCTCATCGGCGGCAAAACCCAATTGATGGTTCGCTTCTACGGTGTCATAACCTTTGTCCTGCAACGCATAGGCGCGGATCTTATTTAGCAGGCCAATATTACGGCCTTCCTGACGGTGATAAAGCAGCGCGCCGCGACCCTCTTCTGCGATGGCATTGAGGGCAGCTTCCAGCTGAAAGCCACAGTCGCAACGCAGGCTGAAGAGTGCATCGCCGGTCAGGCATTCGGAGTGAACGCGCGCCAGTACCGGCTCGTTATCATTAATATCACCAAAGACCAGCGCAACATGGTCATGTCCGGTTGCCAGTTCTTCAAAACCAACCATCAGGAAATCTCCCCATGGCGTGGGCAGTTTGGCTTCTGCCACCCGTTTAAGCTGCATGTGACTCTCCAGAACCTTCAGAGGATGCACTATCATCATGATAGTGCACAGGCCAGTGTGGCCCGACAAACGTGCAATATTGTGCCACAACCCGCAGGCGGGCTGGTAATCTCTGATACCAATTGCAGTGATAAAGCACAATTATCCAATCGGCAACGGTTATGTTATTCTTTTTTAAGCTAAAGTTATGCAATTGTTGTCTTTTGACACCGGGATAAGGGAAGAAGATGTTTAAGATTTCGCGTCGTACCACCTTCGGAATGCTGCTGCTGCTGATCATGCCAGTTGCCGTCTGGCTTACCGGCTGGCGCTGGCAGCCTGGCGAAAGCAATGCGCTGCTGAAAAGTCTCTTCTGGATGACCGAAACCGTTACCAATCCGTGGGGCATTGTTACCAGCGTTGTGTTGAGTGCCTGGATGCTCTGGTGCCTGCGCTTTCGCCTGAAACCCGCCATTTTGCTGCTGCTGATCATGAATGCGACGATTCTGGCAGGGCAGTACACCAAATCATTTATCAAAGAGCAGATTCAGGAGCCACGCCCCTATGTGATCTGGCTCGAACAGCATCACGGCCTGGATGAGAAGACCTTCTATGAACTCAGGCGCAAACAGCGTGGCGAGATGGTGACGTCATTGATCGCCGATGAGACGCAGATCCCAGGCTGGCTGAAACGGCACTGGGCGTTTGAAACCGGTTTTGCCTTTCCCTCTGGCCATACCATGTTTGCCGCCAGCTGGGCACTGCTGGCATTGGGTCTGCTCTGGCCGCGTGGTCACTATAAAACCGTTGTGGTGATCTTCCTGTGGGCTACCGGCGTAATGGCGAGCCGTCTGCTGCTGGGCATGCACTGGCCACGCGATCTGGCAATGGCAACGGTCCTCTCCTGGATACTGGTCACCGTTGCCACCTGGCTGGCGCAGCGTTTCTGTGGCCCCCTGACGCTGCCGCCGGAAGAGCAAAAAGAAGTGGCGCAGCGGGAGCCCTGATTGTAATTCACCCTTAAGACCCCATATTATTAGGCAGGCCCGCGCAAAAGTGACGAGTCAGATGCTGCTGGGAGCAGCATTTTTGCTGGAGTTTTGGCATAATTCTACCCGACAACCTCACAACAGGATGCACTGTGAAATATTTGCTGATTTTTTTAGTGGTACTGGTCATTTTCATTATTTCCGTCACCCTGGGTGCACATAACGATCAGGTCATTACTTTTAACTATCTGCTGGCGCAGGGTGAGTTCAGCATCTCGACCTTACTGGCATCACTGTTTGGCGCAGGTTTCGTGCTTGGCTGGATTATCTGCGGTCTGTTCTGGTTACGGACCCGCGTCTCCCTGGCGAATGCCAACCGGAAAATTAAGCGTATGCAGACCCAAATCGAGCAGAGTACTGCACTGGCGACCACGCCATCTTCGCCGGCTGGCCGGGAATAATACCCGATGCATGAATTGCTGTTTCTGTTACTGCCGGTGGCGGCTGCGTATGGCTGGTATATGGGCCGTCGCAGCGCGCATCAGGACAAGCAACAGGAAGCCAACCGACTCTCTCGTGAATATGTCGCTGGCGTAAACTTTCTGCTCTCAAACCAGCAGGATAAAGCGGTCGACCTGTTCCTCGATATGCTGAAAGAGGACAGCGGCACGGTTGAAGCGCACCTGACGCTGGGAAACCTGTTCCGCTCGCGCGGTGAAGTCGACCGCGCCATCCGTATCCACCAGGCGTTAATGGAAAGCGCGTCTCTGAGTTATGAGCAGCGTCTGCTCGCCGTACAGCAACTGGGTCGCGACTACATGGCGGCGGGCTTATATGACCGCGCTGAAGATATGTTTAAGCAGCTCACCGATGAAACTGACTTTCGGGTGGGCGCGCTGCAGCAGCTGCTGCTGATCCATCAGGCAACCAGCGACTGGCAGCAGGCGATTGAAGTTGCAGAACGGCTGGTTAAGCTCGGCAAAGAGAAGCAGAAAGGTGAAATCGCCCACTTCTACTGTGAACTGGCATTACAGGCGATGAGCAGCGACGATCTGGATCGTGCGATGAACCTGCTGAAGAAAGGGGAGGCCGCCGACCGCAACAGCGCACGCATCTCTATCATGATGGGCCGTATTCTGATGGAGAAAGAAGACTTCGCCAAAGCAGTTGGTCATCTGCAACGTGTGCTGGATCAGGATAAAGAGCTGGTCAGTGAAACGCTGGGCATGCTGGAGACCTGTTTCGAGCGGCTCAAACAGCCAGAAGCCTGGGCTGATTTCCTGCAGCGCTGTGTGGAAGAAAATACCGGTGCGGCAGCAGAACTCTATCTGTCCGATATCCTGGAGCAGCAGCAGGGGCCTGAAGCAGCCCAGAACTACATCAGCCGTCAGTTGCAGCGTCATCCGACAATGCGTGTGTTTCATCGTCTGATGGATTTAAACCTGCATGAAGCAGAAGAGGGGCGCGCTAAAGATAGCCTGATGGTCCTGCGTGACATGGTTGGTGAACAAATCCGCACCAAGCCGCGTTATCGCTGCCAGAAGTGTGGCTTTACCGCCCATGCACTTTACTGGCACTGCCCATCCTGCCGTACCTGGTCATCCGTTAAACCTATTCGTGGTCTCGACGGCCAGTAAACAGGCCGTTCAGACCTTTGGATGGCACCTTATTATAGTTACAACATACTTAAAGTCGGATTATCTTCCCCATTTCAGCGCCAGTGCGGAAATTGCCGGACAGAGGGGCAATGGCGATTGTGATGGTCAGACACCGAAGGTAGAATGCTTGCCGTTTGTCTATTGCGCCTGCGGGCGCCTGTTGCAGAGGAAATGCCATGCCTTCACCCCACAACGTGACCGCTTCGCCGATTCTGGTAGCGCTGGATTATCATGACCTCGACAGCGCCTTGCGTTTCGTCGACCAGATCGATCCCCGAAGTTGCCGCCTGAAAGTAGGCAAAGAGATGTTTACGCTGTTCGGCCCTTCGCTGGTTAAAACCCTGCAGCAGCGCGGCTTTGAAGTCTTCCTCGATCTGAAATTCCACGACATTCCCAACACCACCGCACATGCCGTGGCTGCCGCTGCCGATCTGGGTGTCTGGATGGTCAACGTCCATGCCAGCGGCGGGGCGCGGATGATGCACGCGGCACGTGAGGCGTTGCTGCCCTTTGGTAAAGATGCGCCGCTGCTGATTGCGGTGACCGTACTCACAAGCATGGATGCAGACGATCTTAAAGGGCTGGGCATCACGCTGTCTCCTGCCGAACAGGCAGAACGGCTGGCAAAGCTGACGCAGTCATGCGGGCTGGATGGTGTAGTCTGTTCAGCGCATGAGGCCGTTCGCTTCAAACAGGTTCTGGGCCAGGATTTTGCGCTGGTCACGCCGGGGATTCGTCCGGCTGGCAGTGATGCAGGCGATCAGCGTCGCATTATGACGCCACAGCAGGCGAAGCAGGCGGGCGTGGACTACATGGTTATAGGGCGTCCGATCACCCAATCAGCCGAACCCGCCGCCACGCTGCAGGCGATCCTGCACAGTCTGGAGACACCATAATGGCAGATAATAATCGACTGGTTTACTCCACCGACAGTGGGCGCATTACCCAGCCTGAGACCAAAGCGGAACGACCGAAAGGGGATGGCATTGTGCGCATCCAGCGTCAGACCAGCGGGCGCAAGGGCAAAGGGGTCTGCCTGATCACTGGCATTGATCTGGATGACGCGGCACTGACAGTGCTGGCAGCTGAACTGAAAAAGAAGTGCGGCTGTGGCGGTTCGGTAAAAGAGGGTGTGATTGAGATTCAGGGCGATAAGCGCGATTTGCTGAAAAGTCTGCTGGAAGCCAAAGGCATGAAGGTCAAACTGGCCGGCGGCTGAATAAAAATCGGGCTACCAGAGTAGCCCGATTGTCGTGTAGATGCTTAGCGTAGCCGACTATTCTTTTAATAAGGTCTTTAGTGGACCTGATGACCGATAATACCACCGACAGCTGCGCCACCGACTGTGCCGAGTGCGCTACCATTGGTCAATACTGAACCCCCAATCGCACCCGCTCCCGCACCAATGGCGGTATTGCGGTCACGCTTAGACCAGTTAGAACAGCCGCTCAGTGCAACAGCTAACGTGGTCGCCAGTACAACGGCAGTGATTCTTTTCATTGTTGTTGTCATACACTTCTCCTTTGATGTGCTCACAGAGGCAACACTCTTAGTATAGCTCCGATATTTCCTCAGCCCGCTTGTGTCGCATCATTGCCGCATCCGTGACGGCATAGAAATGTGATCACCATGGACAAACCGTTTGTAGCGGGTGAGTCACAATGCCGGTCTGACAGAACAGGTCCACGCATTGCCTGAGGAGATTCTAAGCATTTCGCGCGCATTCCGAAGATAGAAAATTCTGAAATCACGACACATTTTTGCATTCACAGCCATTCCTTCTGCGTTTATAGCCATTTGCTCCATAACCCTTTGGCGTCTGACTCCGCAAAATTCAGGGACGATTGTCAGCAGGAGAAAAGGCATGCTGGAACACCTTAAACAACAGGTTCTGGAAGCGAATCTGGATCTACCTAAATACAACCTGGTGACGTTCACCTGGGGCAATGTCAGCGCGATTGATCGCGAACAGGGTTTGCTGGTAATTAAACCTTCCGGCGTGCGCTATGAGGTGATGAAGCGCGACGATATGGTTGTCGTCGAACTGGCGAGTGGCAACGTGGTAGAAGGCGATAAACGCCCGTCATCGGACACGGCGACGCACCGCGCACTCTATCTCGCCTGGCCGGAAGTCGGTGGTATTGTCCATACCCATTCGCGTCACGCCACCATTTGGGCGCAGGCTGGACGACCGATTCCGGCCTGGGGAACCACCCACGCCGACGATTTTTATGGCGAGATCCCCTGCACCCGTGCAATGCGCAACGACGAGATTCAGCATGAGTACGAGTGGAACACTGGCGAAGTGATTATCGAGACTTTTGCGCAGCGTGGATTGTCTCCCTCGGCAATTCCGGGTGTGCTGGTCAACTCACATGGTCCGTTTGCCTGGGGGATAGATGCCCACGCCGCCGTGCACAGCGCGGTGGTGCTGGAGGAGGTGGCCTATATGGGCCTGTTCAGTCAGCAACTGACCCCTGATCTGCCGCCAATTAACCAGACCCTGCTTGACCTGCATTACCTGCGAAAGCATGGCGAAAATGCCTGGTACGGGCAAAAATAACAGGCGGGACGCGAGGGCGTCCCGTTTTTTTTAGTCTCTTTTGAGACTGGTATGGCGATCCTCATCATAGTTATCAAAACATCCCGCCAGCAAAATTAAAACAGCGTTTCATTTTATCGGGGCGATCACTGTTTTGATTACCTCAAGTCACTATTTTGCTTGCATCGCCTTCGGGCACTTTCTGCTCCACCACTTGCAAAGCAAAGGTGACTACCCTATGCACATTAAACGGGCAATAGACAAAATTCCGGGCGGCATGATGCTCATTCCGCTGTTTATCGGCGCGCTCTGTCATACCTTGTCTCCTGATGCCGGGAAATATTTCGGTTCATTCACCAATGGTCTGATGACCGGCACAGTGCCGATTCTGGCCGTCTGGTTCTTCTGTATGGGTGCGTCAATTAAGCTCAGCGCCACCGGAACGGTATTGCGTAAATCGGGCACGCTGGTGCTTACTAAAATTGCTGTCGCCTGGGTGGTTGCTGCCATCGCCTCACGCGTAATGCCGGAGAATGGCGTGGAAGTGGGGATGTTCGCCGGATTATCGACGCTGGCGCTGGTGGCCGCGATGGATATGACGAATGGCGGCCTCTATGCTTCCATCATGCAGCAGTACGGTTCCAAAGAGGAAGCGGGTGCATTTGTACTGATGTCACTGGAGTCCGGGCCATTAATGACCATGGTTATCCTTGGCACGGCCGGTATCGCCTCGTTTGAGCCACACGTGTTTGTCGGCGCGGTCCTGCCGTTTGTCGTGGGATTTGCATTAGGGAATCTTGATCCCGAGTTGCGCGATTTCTTCGGTAAAGCTGTACATACGCTGATCCCTTTCTTCGCCTTTGCCCTGGGAAACACGATTAACCTTGGCGTCATTGCTGAAACCGGACTGCTGGGCATCATGCTCGGCGTGGCCGTGATCATCATCACTGGTATCCCGCTTATTCTGGCCGATCGGCTGATTGGCGGCGGGGATGGCACGGCTGGCATCGCGGCATCGAGTACGGCAGGCGCAGCGGTGGCGACCCCCGTGCTGATTGCCGAGATGCTGCCACAGTTTAAACCCGTGGCTCCTGCAGCGACGGCGTTGGTTGCCACGTCCGTGATTGTGACCTCTGTCCTGGTCCCCATCATCACCGCCATCTATTCAAAACGTCTTAAGCGTCGTCATCTCGCCGTCGGACAGCGTGCCGCTATTAAGTAACCTGCCTAATCAATCCCCGGCGCGCCAGTCGGGGATCACTCTGGATTTTGTGTTGTAAATCAATCTCTCATTTGGTCTGGCCTCACTCTGCATTACGCTGATGTGGCGTATTTAACGCATCAAAATATAAACAGAGGATGAGACAATGACAGTTATTAACCAAGCAACGTGCAGATTATTTACCGAAGTTGGCAACACCACACAGTTAGTCGCCTATTACGAAGAAGGGCGTCGTACCATGTGGATGATGTTGCGTGCACAACCCCGTCCGAGCTTCAACCATGAACTGATTGAGGAGATTATGAACCTGAGCTACGCCGCTCAGCGTTCCGGTCTGCCAATCGATTTTTGGGTCACCGGGTCACTGGTACCGCAGATGTTCAACGCGGGTGGCGATCTGCGCTTCTTCGTCGAGTGCATTCGCAATAACCGCCGTGAGGCGTTACGTGCCTATGCCCGTGCCTGTGTTGACTGCATCCATTCTGCAGCACGCGGTTTTGATACCGGCGCGGTAACGCTGGCGATGATTGAGGGCAGTGCGTTAGGCGGTGGATTCGAAGCGGCGCTGGCGCACCACTTCATTCTGGCGCAGAACAACGCGCGGATGGGCTTCCCGGAAATTGCTTTCAACCTTTTTCCCGGCATGGGCGGCTACTCGCTGGTGGCGCGTCGTTCCGGCATGAAACTGGCCGAGGAGCTGATCTGTGAAGGGGAATCCCATAGCGCGGAGTGGTATGAGACGCGCGGGCTGGTGGATAAAGTTTTCCAGCCGGGCGATAGCTATCGCGCTACACGCACTTTTATCGATACGTTACGGCCAAAACTCAATGGCGTGCGGGCGATGCTGAAAGCGCGTCAGCGCGTGCTGCAATTGTCACGCGCTGAGCTGATGGATATCACAGAAGACTGGGTCGATTATGCGTTTACCATCGAACCCAAAGACATTGCTTACATGGAACGCCTGGTCCAGTTACAAAACCGCCACAGCGCATCACTGCGTAAAGCGGGATAATCTGAACCAGCGTTAAACGCGGGCAGGATGCTTAGCCAGCCAATGCCCAAATTGTTCTGCGGGCATTGGTTTTGCATAATAGTAACCCTGACGCCCATCGACACCACTTTTGAGGACAAAGGCCTCTTCATCCGACGTCTCAATACCTTCCGCGATCACCTGCAAATCGAGCGCCTTGGCGACGGCGACGATAGCTCGTACCAGCGATTGTGAAACCGGCTGCTTGTTAATATCACGGATAAAGCTCTGGTCCAGCTTAATGGCATTGATCGGCACACGTGCAAGCTGTGAAAGCGACGAGTAACCGGTGCCAAAGTCATCCAGATGAACCTGAGCGCCCAGCTCCTGAAACTGCTTCATCAGCCGTAGTGCTTCGGCTTCATTCTCAATCAGGCAGCTTTCGGTGAGCTCAATATCAATCGGGCAGTCAGTGACATTTGACTCGTGCAACGCCTGTTTCAGGTCGGTGTAGATACTTTGATCGATCAGTTGACGTGCCGACACGTTGACGGCGACGCGCAGGAAAATGCCCTGCTGGCGCCAGAGGATAATCTGCTTCAGCACGTTAAGCATCACCCAGCGCCCCAGCGGGACAATCAGTCCCGACTCTTCGGCATAGGGTATGAAATCTGCGGGCGAGACCAGGCCGCGCTCAGGTGAGTTCCAGCGCACCAGAGCTTCGGCGCTGCGGACCTGACCATCGCTGTCGATCTTCGGCTGGTAATGAACCAGCAGATGATCCAGCTCCAGCGCCTTGCGCAGGTTGGTGTCCAGCCACAGGTATTCAAAAACCCGCTGATTCATCTCGGCCGCAAAGACACAGAACTTGCCGCGACCGTTCTCTTTGGCGTGATACATCGCGGTATCCGCGTTGCGAATCAGGCTCTCGCGATCTTCGCCATG
Source organism: Candidatus Pantoea rara (assembly GCF_051136265.1). Classification (NCBI taxonomy): domain Bacteria; kingdom Pseudomonadati; phylum Pseudomonadota; class Gammaproteobacteria; order Enterobacterales; family Erwiniaceae; genus Pantoea; species Candidatus Pantoea rara. Next base: position 1,906,639 of record NZ_CP194942.1, read on the forward strand.
CAGCGGCGCGAACGCAATCCCGATTGAGCAGCCGCTGTAAACTTCAATCAATCCGATACGGAAAGGCTGACGCAGGCGCTCAAGAATGCGGGAGGACATCGCCTCAAGTGCCGCCTGGCTGGTGTGCTCAGCCAGCACTACAAACTCATCGCCACCCAGACGACCCAGAGTCTGATCTTTGCCCAGACAGCTAAGAATCGCCAGTGAGACGGCCTGAAGTAACTGGTCGCCAAACATATGACCGTAGGCGTCATTCACTTTTTTAAAATTATCGAGATCGAGATAGACCACGCCGGTTTCATCGCTCTCCGCGCGCTCCAGTGCCAGGCTTATCTGTTGATGAATGGCGTTACGATTAGGCAATCCGGTCACCGTATCGGTGTTTGCCAGCACCCGAAGCCGTTCCTGGGCCCGTCGCTCCTCGGTTATGTCTGTGCCAGAACAGATGAGGAAAATTTCATTTTTGCCACTGCCGCTGTGAACAAACTTATTACGAAACAAGAACAGTCGCTGGCCCTTTTTGGTTTTAACCCAGCGTTCGACTTCGTAAGAGTTACCGTCACGGAAGAAGCCCGCAATGTTGCGTCGTGACTGTGAGGCTTCCTGTTTGGTCATAAACAACTGAAAGACATTCCGGCCAATAACCTCATGCTCATTCAGACCGGTATATTCTTCACTCAGGCGGTTAAATCGCTGAATATTGCCGCGCTGATCGAGGATCACAATGACGGAATTGGCTTCAGAAACGACCTGTTCGGCGAATGAAAGTCCCAGGGTTAAGTCGCGGGCGACCGCAGACGTATCACCCCAGGCCGAGGCTGTTCCGGCCCAGGAGGCCTGGTTCACTTTGCGCCCGACAAAATGCATTGGCACATCAATGCCCTGCAAAGTTATGCTCAGATTGATACTTGAGGTGATAACCGGCATTGCGCGGATTATTGCAGCCTGGCCGGGTGTTAACGGGAGGGCGATATTGGTTTTTGACGACTCATCTTCGGCAAAATGCAACGCATCGCTGTCCGCGGTCAGACGCCAATGAGGGCTGGTTGTACCAAATAGCGTGTACAACAACGTTTGCCCTTGTTCATCGGTCATGGAAACTTCCTCCGGGAAGTGCTCTGCAGGCGTTATCTCATTATTTTAGCAACAGTATTCATCATCTCATGCAAGCACAAGATGCAAACCGAATATATTTTCCCATCCAGATAAGAATGGCACAAAAAAGCCCCGATGTGTCGGGGCTGTAGAGTGCCGTCAGCAAGGACATTTGCCCAGTTTACCCGCCTGGCTTGGGAAGCGTGCGTCCAGACAGTACCGATGAAAATCCCGCTCATTCATCGGCAACTGATTGGGATGATGCAGTCGCATATGCTGCAGATATTTTTGATAATCCTGCACCCCGACCATTAAGCGAAAGCACTGTTGCAGGCCGCGCCAGAATTCGCGCCAGCTGAACGCCTGTGGCTGTGCCGGAGCGGCTGGGTGGCAGCGGATAATCTGCCACTTTCCCTTTGGTCGGTGGGCCTGGCAGAGAGCATCAGACATGACGCACCTCCTTGCTGCGCAGTGCCACTGGCGTCTCACTGGTAGTTGGCACCGTACTGTTCAGCGCACGACGAATCACAAAGAATGCCGAGATCAGCATCGTGACCGCCACCAGCATAAAGAAGGCACACAACGCGGCGTTAATCTGATTGCTGAATACAATGGTCTGCATATCCGCCACGCTTTTTGCTGGCGCGATGATTACGCCTTCATCCAGCCCTTTGCGGAATTTATTTGCCTGTGCCAGGAAGCCGATAGACGGTTTCTCATGGAAGATTTTCTGCCAGCCCGCGGTCATCGACGTGATAAACAACCAGACGGTCGGCAGGATGGTCACCCAGGCGTAACGCTGCTTTTTCATTTTGAACAGCACGACGGTACCGAGAATCAGCGCCATCGACGCCAGCATCTGGTTACCGATACCAAACAGGGGCCACAGGGTGTTAATTCCACCAAGCGGATCGACCACACCCTGATAGACAAAGAAGCCCCAGCCCGCGACCGCAACGGTCGTGCCTGCCATATTGCCGAGCCAGGAGCGGTTGTTCGCCATAGACGGCACCACGGTGCCCACCAGATCCTGCACCATAAAACGGCAGGCGCGGGTACCGGCATCAACGGCCGTCAGGATGAACAGCGCCTCAAACAGAATGGCGAAGTGATACCAGAAGGCCATCATCGCCCGGCTGTTAAAGATTTCGGTGATGATGTGTGCCATTCCAACGGCAAAGGTCGGCGCGCCACCTGCGCGGGACAGAATTGAGCCTTCACCCACGTCGCGGGCGATACCACTCAGCATTTCAGGTGTAACGACAAAGCCCCAGCCATTGATCACCTGCGAGGCGCTTTCAACCGTGGTGCCAATCAGCGCGGCAGGTGAGTTCATGGCAAAGTAGACGCCTGGATCCAGCACCGAAGCACAAATCAGCGCCATGATCGCCACAAAGGACTCCATCAGCATCGCGCCATAGCCAATAAAGCGAATATGGCTTTCCCGCTCCACCAGTTTTGGCGTGGTGCCGCTGGAGACCAGTGCGTGGAAGCCGGAGATTGCGCCACAGGCAATTGTAATAAACAGGAACGGGAACATCGCGCCGGAGAATACCGGGCCGGTACCGTCGATGAATTTGGTGACTGCCGGCATTTTCATTTCTGGCATGGCGAAAACGATACCCACCGCCAGACCGACAATCACGCCGATTTTCAGGAAGGTCGAAAGGTAGTCGCGCGGCGCCAGCAGCAGCCACACCGGCAGCACCGAGGCAATAAAGCCGTAGATCACCAGCACCCAGGTCAGCGAGGTGCCCTTGAGCGTAAAGAAGGGGCCCCAGTATGGATGTTGTGCCACATTGCCACCATAGATAATCGCCGCCATCATCAGCACAAAGCCAATCAGTGACACCTCGGCGATTTTACCCGGGCGGATAAAGCGCATGTAGATGCCCATAAACAGCGCAATCGGAATGGTCGCTGCAATGGTAAACAAGCCCCACGGGCTGTTCGCCAGCGCCTTCACGACGACCAGCGCCAGCGCCGACAGGATAATGATCATCACGCCCAGTGCGCCGAGCATCGTCACCACACCGGCAAACGCGCCCAGTTCCTGCCGCGCCATCTCGCCCAGTGAACGGCCATCACGGCGGGTGGAGATAAACAGGATCAGGAAATCCTGGACCGCGCCGGCCAGCATTACCCCGACCAGAATCCAGATGGTGCCCGGCAGAAAGCCCATCTGCGCCGCCAGAATCGGACCGACCAGCGGACCGGCACCGGCTATGGCCGCGAAGTGGTGGCCAAACAGCACCCATTTATTGGTCGGGACATAATCCAGCCCGTCGCTCAGCCGCTCGGCAGGCGTCATCCGGCGGTCATCCAGTTCGAAAATATTGCGGGCGATAAACAGGCTGTAGAAGCGATACGCGATGCTGTAACAGGCGACAGCGGCTATCACCAGCCAGACTGCGTTGACGTGTTCGCCGCGGCTGAGGGCCAGCATGGCGAAAGCGCCCGCGCCGATTAACGCCACCACTAACCAGATCGCACTGGTTTTGACGTTTTTCATGACTAACTCCTTGTGAGGACCGAGGGAAGGCGATCGAAAACAACGAGTTAAACTTAATGTAATGGAATGTAAGTGAAAGTTAATCAGTGGAGAAGTGTGAAGCGGGGTACAAATTTAACTTTTTTGCCATGCGGGCGAGGCGGGAACAGGCGGGATAACTCAGTTATCCCGCCAGATTGACGGTTTAAACAGGCGTGATTCAGACGGCGGGACGGGCCACGACGCTGCGGGTTTCCATGCGGACTTCGGCGATGGTGACATCAATCACGTCAGTGACACGGTAAACCACTTCACCTTTGATCTGGACGCTGCCATTTTCCTGGCTGAGAACCAGCTCATCACGCACCGCGTGAATGAACGGTGCCGGGATAAAGGCGACCGCGCCAAACTCGACCAGACGAACACGCATGCCGCCGCGCGAGACATCAATAATCTCAGCGCTGAAGCGGCGGTCGGTGGCTGCAAACGGTGCCAGATAACGGGCGTAGAGCCAGTCACCCACGTCACGCTCCGCCATGCGGTTCAGGCGACGGCGCTCACTCATCGTTACCGTCAGCGCATCGTCCGGACGCGCAACCTGCTCGCCGCGAATAATCGCTTTCAGCAGACGATGGTTGATCATGTCGCCGAACTTACGAATCGGTGACGTCCAGGTGGCATACGCCTCAAGGCCCAGGCCGAAGTGCGGGCCTGGCTCGGTGCTGATCTCTGCGAAGGTCTGGAAACGGCGGATTCGGCTGTCAAGGAACTGCGTCGGCAGGGCGTCCAGCTCACGGCGCAGCACGCGGAAACCCTCCAGCGTGGTGATCGCCTGCGCATCCACGGTAATACCGTGATTGGCCAGCACGGCGGCAGCCTGTTCAGCATTCGTGGCATCGAAACCGGCATGGACGTTGTAGATACCAAAGCCGAGACGATCACGCAGCACTTTCGCCGCGCAGACGTTCGCCAGAATCATTGACTCTTCGACAATGCGGTTGGCGATGCGACGAGGTTCAGCCACGATCTCCAGCACTTCGCCTTTCTCACCCAGCAGGAAGCGGTAATCCGGACGGTCTTTAAACACCAGCGCGTGGGTCTGGCGCCACTCGCAGCGTGCCAGACAGAGGCGATGCAGCAGACGAATCTGTTCAGCAATCGCCTCACTCTCCGGCTGCCAGGTCCCGCTGTTTTCCAGCCAGTCAGAGACGTCGTCATAAGCCAGCTTGGCTTTGGACTCGATCCAGGCAGCGAAGAACTCAACGTCATCACCTAAGGTGCCATCGGCTGCCACAGTGACGCGGCAGGCCAGCGCCGGACGACGCACATTCGGACGCAGCGAGCAGACATCATCAGAGAGTTCGCGCGGCAGCATCGGGATGTTGAAGCCCGGCAGGTAGTTGGTAAACGCACGCTGCGCCGCGAGCTTATCGAGCTGACTGCCTTCTGCTACATAGGCGGTTGGATCGGCGATAGCGATGGTCAGACGCAGGCTGCCATCTTCCTGCGCGTCGACATAGAGCGCATCATCCATATCCTGGGTGCTGGCGCTGTCGATGGTAACGAAATCCAGCGCGGTCAGATCTTCACGCGTCAGATTTTCATCCATCATCTCGCCAAAACTGACATCGGGCGCTTCACGCTCAAGGTTGTGACGCGACAGCGTCACCCACCATGGCGCCAGATGGTCATCTGCTTTGACGATAAAATCGGTAAGTTCGGCATAAAATCCGCGATCGCCTTTTAATGGATGGCGACGCATTTCTGCTACTGCCCAGTCGCCATTCTCAAACTCATGGCTGACATCGCGCGCAGGGCGACACTGGATAGCATCCTTCAGCAGAGGATGATCCGGCACAATCGACAGGCGATCATCTTTCTTCTGGACCCGGCCAACAAAGCGGGTCAGGAACGGCTCAACCAGGGTTTCCGGCTCAGCGCTTTCGCGATCTTTATCGCTGTGGATCACGGCGGTAATACGGTCGCCATGCATCACTTTCTTCATCTGCGGAGGCGGAATGAAGTAACTTTTCTGCGCATCGACTTCAAGAAAGCCGAAGCCTTTCTCGGTGCCTTTAACAACGCCTTCAGCACGAGGCGTTTGCGAATGGAGCTTTTGTTTCAGCTGCGCGAGCAGCGGGTTATCCTGGAACATAATTTTTACGTTTCGTGGCCTGATTGCGGCTGACAGTTTTACGCGAATCGACGCCGCGCGGCAAGGCAAAAAGCCGGACGAACCGGCTTTTCAGGGAGTGGTGAAGGGGCTATCAGGCAATGCGCTGATCGGCCAGTGCTTCAGAGAGTTCCAGCTTAACCGGTACCGATTTAGAGGTCGGTGTGCCGCTGTCATCACCGAAGCTGTTCAGCGGGACCAGCGGGTTAGTTTCCGGGTAATAGGCCGCAAGGTTACCGCGCGGAATATTGTAAGGAACCAGTTTGAAGCCGCTGACGCGACGGGTAATGCCATCATTCCACAGTGTTTCGATATCGACATTCTGGCCTTCGGTGAAGCCCAGGTCTGCCATATCGTCCGGGTTGATGAACACCACTTCCCGCTGACCAAACACGCCACGATAACGGTCATCAAGGCCGTAAATGGTCGTGTTGTACTGGTCGTGTGAACGCAGCGTCTGCAGCGTAAATGGCACGTCCTGATCCAGCGTCGGGAACAGCGAGGCTGGCAGCGCTGAGGCGTTGAACTCCGCTTTCTGGCTCGGCGTATTAAAGCGCAACTCGGCTGCCGCATTACCCAGATAGAAACCGCCTGGAATATCGCATTTGGCGTTGAAATCGGCAAAGCCCGGAATCGTCGCAGCGATGTGCTCACGGATCAGGTTGTAATCACCGGCCAGCTCGCGCCATTTCACCTTTTCATCACCCAGCACCGCCTGCGCGATACCGGCAACAATCCAGGTCTCAGAGCGCTGTGTTTCCGCCAGCGGAATACCGATTCCTTCAGAGGCGTGCACCATGCTGAAAGAATCTTCCACGGTAATAAACTGATTGCCGGTCGCCTGCAGATCGCGTTCGGTGCGGCCCAGGGTCGGCAGAATCAGACCTTCGTGACCCGGCACCAGATGGCTGCGGTTCAGTTTGGTGCTGATATGCACGGTCAGACCACAGCGTGACATCGCCTCTTCGGTGCGCGGTGAATCCGGCGCAGCCGCGGCCAGGTTGCCACCCAGCGCGATCAGCACTTTCACTTCATCACGCAGCATCGCGTTCAGCGCTTCAACGGTGTTGTGGCCTGGCGCACGCGGTGGCTCGAAACTGAAATGATTACCCAGCGCGTCCAGGAAGGCTTTAGCCGGTTTCTCATCAATGCCCATGGTACGGTTGCCCTGCACGTTGCTGTGACCGCGAACCGGGCAGAGGCCTGCGCCTTTTTTGCCCAGCTGACCAAACAGCAACTGCAGGTTAGTGATTTCACGAACCGTGTCGACAGAGTGTTTGTGCTGGGTGATGCCCATTGCCCAGGTACAGATCACCCGGTCAGCGCTCTGGTAGATCGCCGCAGCTTCACGGATCTGCGCCTGCGTCAGGCCAGACTGCGCCACAATCTGCATCCAGCTGGTGTTATCCACCGCGTCGAGATAGGCCTCAATGCCGTTGGTTTTGGCATTGATAAAGGTCTGGTCAAACAGACCACTTTCACCCGCTTCCAGACGCGCGCGATGGGTCTCCAGCAGCGACTTCACCATGCCGCGCACCGCCGCCATATCACCGCCCAGGTTCGGCTGATAATAGGAGGAGCTGATGTTGCCCGCTTTCGAGGTGACAACTTCCAGCGGCTTCTGCGGATCGGCAAAACGTTCCAGACCGCGCTCGCGCAGGGTATTGAAGGTAACGATTTTCGCACCGTGATCGGCGGCATGACGCAGGCTGTGCAGCATACGCGGATGGTTGGTGCCGGGATTCTGACCGAAGACAAAAATGGCATCGGCGTGGTCGAAATCATCCAGACGAATGGTGCCTTTACCGACGCCAATGCTGCGCTTCAGGCCGGTGCCGCTGGCTTCGTGGCACATGTTGGAGCAGTCAGGGAAGTTATTGGTCCCCATCAGGCGACCAAACAGCTGATAGAGCCAGGAGGCTTCATTGCTGGCGCGACCCGAGGTGTAGAGCTCCATCTGGTTCGGATGATCCATTGCCTTGATGTGCTGCGCGATCAGCGCAAACGCATCATCCCAGCTGATCGGCTCATAGTGGTCGGTTTCCGCGTTGTAGCGCAGCGGATGGGTCAGACGCCCCTGATACTCCAGGAAGTAATCACTCTGGGTATAGAGCGTGGTCACGCTATGTTTAGCGAAAAAGTCGGTGTCGACCATACGGCGTGTCGCTTCCCACGTGACCGCTTTAGCGCCGTTCTCGCAGAAGCTGAATGTACTTTTATTGTCATCACCCCAGGCGCAGCCTGGACAGTCAAAACCGCGTGCTTTGTTCATGCGCATCAGGTTGCGCATATTTTTCAGGGCCGCTTTGCTGTCAAGAACGAAACGCGTAGTGGCTTCCAGTGAACCCCAGCCGCCCGCAGCCGCGCGATAGGGTTTGATTTGGCGTTTAAATTTCATATTGAGTGCAGGCTTTTTATAGTAGGAATTATTGTTTGATGTTTGTTATCAGGTTATAGCCTGATGGTGAAGGGAAGTCTGCAGTTATCCTCATACCTTGTCTAATTGATTGACATAATGGTGCGATAGCTGGCGTTTATCGTGCATCGGCCAGAAATGTGATGGTGGTCAGATTTTACCCGCCTTTAACCTGGTGATAACGGGAGTTCTCCTCACAACAGGCTAATACTTGCTGTTCACAATCAGAGAGGGCGCGACTCCATGAAACAGCTGACCAGTCAGATCCATGCGTTTGGCAAAGCGTTGATGATGCCAATCTCGGTCATCGCGGCCGCCGGTATTTTTCTCGGTCTGGCGGCAGCGATGCAGAACCCCGCGGTGACTGGCGATGCCTTTGCGCAGATGCAGGTGCCGCAATTAATCATTGGCTTTATTCGCAAGGTCGCCGGCGCGCTGTTCGCTAACCTGCCGGTCTTCTTTGCGGTAGCGAGTGCTATCGGACTGGCGAAAGCGGAAAAGCCCACCGCCGCCTTTGCTGCAGTGATTGGCTATATCGTAATGAACGTGGGTATCAGCGCCACGCTGGCGGCCAAAGGGATCACGGCCGCCACTACCACACCGGCCGCTCTGCAGCAGGCGGGGATGGATCAGACCACCGCCATGATGACCTCGGCGGAATACATCAGTATGCTCGGTGTCTTTACCTACAACATGAGTGTACTGGGCGGGGTGATAGCCGGACTGATCACAGTGGTGCTGCATAATCGCTTCTATACCCAGCAACTGCCCACGGCAATCAGCTTCTTCGGTGGACGGCGTTTTGTGCCAATCGTCACCGTGGTCTGTCTGCCGCTGGTGGGGGTGCTGCTGGCGCTGGTCTGGCCGACGATTGGCAACGGTATCGCCTGGATAGGCCAGATGATTGGCAAAAGCGGCCAGTATGGCGCGTTTCTGTTGGGGACCTTTGAGCGCATTTTGATTCCCACTGGTCTGCATCATATTCTCAACGAAACGGTGCGCTTCACGCCGATTGGCGGCATGGCGGTGGTGGATGGTCAGACGATTGTCGGTGCGCTGAACATCTTTAATGCCTCGCTGACCCATCCGGGCTCGATCCCCGATGAGACGCTGCGCACCGCCACGCAGTTTCTGGCACAGGGCAAGATTCCGGTGATGATGTTTGGCCTGCCCGCGGCGGCACTGGCGATTTATCACACCGCGCGGCCCGAGCATAAACAGCGAGTCAAAGCGCTGGTGATGGCGGGGGCGCTGACTTCTTTTACCACGGGCATTACGGAACCGCTGGAGTTCTGCTTTATCTTCGTTTCACCGGTGCTCTACCTGCTGCACGCTTTCCTGACCGGCCTGTCGTTTATGCTGATGTCGATGCTGCATCTGATGATCGGCAACGTGCAGGGCGGCGTCATCGACCTGGTGGTATTCGGCATGCTGGGCGGCGCGAAAACGCACTGGTGGTGGACGCTGGCGCTGGGCGTGATCTATGCGCCAATCTACTACTACGCGTTCCGGCTGGTAATCACCCGGATGAACGTCGAAACGCCGGGTCGTGAATCGGAAGATGAGAAACCCCAACAGGTCGCCGCAGATGAGCGGACGCAGGTGATCATCAGCGGACTGGGCGGGCAGGCCAACATCGAGGATGTCGATTGCTGCTTTACCCGATTGCGGGTGCGGGTCAAAGAGATGAATCAGGTCGTCGATCAGACGCTAATAAGCACAGGTGCCAACGGCGTTAATCGCGTCAGCGAGCACGATGTTCAGGTGATCTACGGCCCGCAGGTTGAGAAGATCGCTAACGAGGTGAAAACGGCGCTGGGCGTCGCGTAACGACAATCTGCTTCAGACTTCATTACCCAGCTAACCGCCTGGTGCATGCAGGTGGTTAGCGCCTTTTAGTGCACAGATACAGGCCGCTGCCCTCCCGCTTATTGTAACTAAAAAAAGCATGACCCTAATGGGCCGCATCTTTCTGCCGATATAGCGACTCATCCTCCCGATTATTGGAACTGAGTCATGTCGTTAAAAAAATCTTCCCTGATTATTTTCTCCTTTCTGCTGGCATTGTTTCTCACCAGCGTAGCGATCAGTACCTGGCTGCTGATTCAAAGCAATCACTCCCTGAATGCGGTTAACAAAGAGATCCGCGTGGTGCTCTCGGTCATTGACCCGATCAACCACAGCCGCACGCTGCGTGTCCGTCTGATGGAGTACATGAAGGAGATTGAGGGCAGCGATACGAACAATCCCGCTACACTGGACAGCGTGCGGATCGTGGCAGGCAAAGCCGATGCCGCATTCCAGGCCTACATGAATGCGCCGCGTTTGCCGGGCGAAGAGGCCGAGGCTGATGCTTATAGTCAGGCTTATCTGGCCTATCGTCAGCAGGGGCTGCAGCCGCTGATTGATGCGGCAGAAGCACACGATCAGGTACGCTTTAAAAGTCACATCCCCAACGTGGTTCGCCTCGATCGTCAGTATGAAATCATCCTGGATCGGGTACTGGCGCAGCATGAAACCTATGCCAAAAAGTTGAACAGCGACGCACAAAGCCACTTCACCTCCGGCATTACCCTGCTGGGTCTGTTTGGCGTGCTGTTTTTCGCCATCATCGTTGCCATTTATCTCTTCATAAAGCGCTATGTGCTGTCGCCAATTAATGATGCGCAGGAACACTGCAAGCTGATTGCGGCGGGTGTGCTGGATGCAACCGTGCCGGTCAAACCGGGTTCACGCAGTGAAATTCAGCTGCTGATGGGCTCGCTTGAGCAGATGCGCAGCGCGCTGACCACCATTATTCTCCAGGTCCGTGATTCGACCCGCTCCGTTTCTACCGCCTCGCAGGAGATTGCGGCAGGTAACATCGATCTCGCCTCGCGTACCGAACAGCAGGCTGCCGCACTGACTGAAACGGCGGCCAGCATGGAGCAGCTCGGGGCCACGGTGAAACAGAACACGGAAAACGTCTTTGAAGCCTGTCGTCTTACCAGTGAAGCGGTGAAAAACGCGGAAAGCGGTGAGAAAGTCTCGCAGGAAGTGGTGACTTCGATGGCGCTGATTAATGCCAGCTCGAAAAAGATTGAGGAGATTACCACCGTGATCGACAGCATCGCTTTCCAGACCAATATTCTGGCGCTGAACGCGGCAGTCGAAGCTGCCCGTGCGGGTGAGCAGGGACGTGGCTTTGCGGTAGTGGCAGGCGAGGTGCGTAATCTGGCCCAGCGCAGCGCCACCGCAGCCAAAGAAATTGAAGGACTGATTGCAGAATCGGTCTCCATCATTCACGCCGGTTCCGATCAGGTCAGCCGGACCGGAGAAGCGATGAGCGCAATTATCTCTTCGGTCAGCCGCGTGAACCTGCTGATGGAGCACATCTCCACGGCGTCTGATGAACAGAGTCGCGGCATCGGTCAGATTGAACAGGCAGTCACCGAGATGGACAGCGTCACCCAGCAGAACTCGGCGCTGGTACAGGAGTCTGCCGCAGCCTCTGCCTCGCTGGAAGAACAGGTGCAGTATCTGACGCAGTCGGTCTCGACCTTCCGTCTGGCAACCCATTAATCCGGTCACTCCGCGCTGAGTTTATGCAGCGCGGAGCCCTGAATGCCCCGATGCTGAGCAACGCATGACAAAGAAGGGAGAGTTTGATTCAGCGGCTTGTAGCAAGGGGTTAATCGGCAGATTATAGGGCTTTCCATTGAAAACAGGGTCGTCATGCTCATTAGCACCATTGCCCGCAGCAACAGCGCCGATACCCGACTGGCCTGCACGCTTGCCGCTGCAGCAGGCGCGCTGAACACTGCAGCCTTTGAGAGCGTTGGTTTTTTTTCAGCTAACATGACCGGGAACGTCTCGCTGCTGTCCGATCATCTGGCAAAAGCGAATCTGGGGCCTGGCCTGTTTTTTCTGTCGATCGTCCTGCTGTTTATTGCCGGTTCTGTGTGTTCAACGCTTGCCATTAACGCCGGGCACCGCAGAAACATCCGCACCATCTATGCCTTTGTCATTCTGATTGAGGGCGCCGCGCTGATTGCGCTCGGCGTGATTGAGAATCACTTTCCGCCGCTTTCGCCTGGCGTGGTATTGATCATGAGCCTGAGTTTTTTGATGGGTCTGCAGAATGCGGTCGTTACGCGGATCTCTGATGCCCGTGTTCGCACCACCCATATCTCCGGCACGGCGACCGATATCGGCATTGAGCTGGCGATGCTGTTTGAGGTGCTGCGGCGTAAAGCGTCACCGAAAGAGGCGCCGCTTTATCTGGGACGGTTGCGACTGCACTGCCTGACTCTGCTGGCTTTCCTCGCTGGGGGAATGGCCGGAATCGGGCTTTACCGACTGCTGAGCTACGATTTCCTGCTGCCGGTGGGGTTCGGTTTAATCTGCCTGGCGCTGAATGCTATTTTTACTCAGCCAGCAAAAGAGCAGGGTGCGGTGCGTTAATGGCGCACTATCCTCTGCTGTTAAAATCAGGGTGGTGCCTGGCCCTGATTTTATGTTTCGCCAGTGCAAATGAACCGTGCGGTTAAAACATCAGGACCTGAGCAGGGTAACATTGAGTCTTATACTTTGGTTAACCCTGGCGGTGAGACAGTGACGCAAACAGCCTTCAACCTGCTGATGGATAATTAACATCGACATTAAACAACTGATCTACTTATGTAACCTGGAGCGGGAACGCCATTTCGGGCGGGCCGCGGAAGCCAGTTTTGTGACACAGCCAACTCTCTCAATGCGCCTGAAAAATCTGGAGCGCGAGCTGGGCCTGCCGCTGATTAACCGCAGCAATAACTTTGCCGGATTTACGCCAGAGGGCGATCGCGTGCTGGCGTGGGCGCGGGAGATCGTGTCGGTCTATCAGGGGCTGAAGCTGGAAGTCGAATCGCTGAAACATGGGGTGAACGGCACGCTGCGGGTTGGCGTGGTACCGCAGTGCAGCATGGCACTGCCGCTGCTGCTGAAAGCGGTGCAGGCGCGTTACCCTCAGCTCGATTACCGTATTGCGGTACTGAGTGCTGACCAACTGCTGGAAGCGCTCAACAGCCACACCGTGGATGTCGGGATTGGTTTTTTTGAGATGGCAACCCTGCGGGAACTCCATTTTCAGACCGAGATGCTGGCAGACCGGGGCGTTGAAGCCATATTCCATCCTGACCATTTCGCGGAGCTGATGGGCGAAACCCCGCTGACGCTGGATGAACTGGCTCAACAACCTCTTTGCCTTGCGGAGCCAACGCGTTATTTCCGCCGCTACCTCGATATGGCTTTTCGTGAAGCGGCGCTGGTGCCCCGGGTGATTGTGGAGAGCGCCTCAGTTATGCAACTGATGCAGTGCGCACAGGTCGGTCTGGGTGTACTGGTCTCGCCAGTCGGGCATCTGCTGCCCGCATCACGTCAGGGATTGCAGCAGCGAGCGATTACACTGCCGCCGATGGCGCGCCAGGCGGCGCTGGTGATTGCCGAACCGGGCCGTGCCACACCGCTGGCGCAGCATTTTTTCGACGAAGCGCGTGGCCTGCTGCCGGTATAGCGCAGCTACTGCGCCTCGCCAAGCGCGTAAAACAGGCGGCTGTTCCAGTTGCCTGTCGCCACGCTCTGAATCAGCGCGAACAGCGCCTCAGCTTCCCAGCCCGCCTCCATCAGCGGTTGCAGATGGGCCGCGCTGAATCGCTCAGGTGAACGGGTCAGCTGTGCTGCCAGCGCAATAATCTGCTGCTCTTCAGCTTTTAAAGCCGCATCATCCACGCCCTCAATTAAAGCTTCATTTCCCTCCAGCAGTCCGAACGCCCAGCGACTGCCCAGAATTCGGGCAACAGTTGCCTCAGCCAGCGTGTTGTCATGCGAAAGATGCTGACGCAGCTGCGCCCAGCCATAAAGCGCGGCGGGATCGTGGGCCAGAAGCCATACTGCCTCCTGCATGCCAGGCAGTGACTGACACCGGGTAACGGCAGCAAGTTGCTCTGCACTGGCATAACGCAACTCCAGCGGCTTCAGCACCGGTTGCCAGCGTGCAGGCCGGTCAAAACCTGTCGCATCCGCATCCGGAGGGGCAGTGGTGCCGGGCAGCCAGCGTACCGGCTGGGCCTGCAGCGCCTGTAATCCGGCGACCACCCGCGCCTGATAACTGACAAAACCGATGACCTGATTCAGCGTCACAATATCGGGTTCGGTCAGGCCGACCCCGTCCAGGGCGGTGATGGCGCTGGCGTTAATCAGCTCAGGCTGCATCGCCAGCTGGCGCGCATACTGCGTAATCTGAGTCAGACGATTATTACTTTCGCGCGAAGAGTCAGGTCCGGGCAACGGATTGAGACGGGCAGAGTAGTGATTACACAACCGCTGCACACCCGCAACCTGCGCCACGGTGAGCGCGGTGCTGAGGCGATCGTAAAGCGTTAAGGTATGGGTCAGTGACGTCGCCACGCGATCCGGGAAAAGTAATTGCGCCAGATCGCGCGCTGCCAGCAGGGCCGGCTGGTTCGCATGAAGCAGTGACTCCACGACGGTGTTATCGGCGTAACATCCCAGCAGGAAACGGTCATCAATATGGGCGGCCTCGGGTACCAGCGGTGCGGCCTGAGCGATACGTGGACTGGTCTGGCTCTCGTAAAACCAGTGGTTATGGCCCGGATAGCGGCGTTGTTCCATGATCAATCCTTTTGCAAATTCGGGTTCGGCATGCAGGCGGCAAAATCTGAAAATATGCATAAACCGAAGGGCAGGCTTATCGTCGCTGATGGGCCGTCCCGGGCAAAAGAATGATCGGTGATAATTAATAGCGTTACGGTATAACGGGAGCGAAATCAGGCAGGAAGAGCGAGGCGGGAGCAGAGAGAAGGGCGAGCGAGGCTCGCCCTTGCAGAACTTATTTCAGTTCCAGTTCGTTCATTGCGGCGATGCTGAAGCCGCCATCAACGTGTACCACTTCACCGGTAATGCCGCCAGCCAGGTCAGAGCAGAGGAATGCTGCTGAGTTGCCGACATCTTCGATGGTAACGGTACGGCGAATCGGGGTAACCGCTTCGCAATGTGCCAGCATCTTACGGAAATCTTTGATGCCTGATGCCGCCAGGGTGCGGATCGGACCCGCTGAAACGGCGTTAACACGCACGCCTTCCGGGCCCATGGCATTTGCCATGTAACGCACGTTAGCTTCCAGCGACGCTTTCGCCAGACCCATCACGTTATAGTTCGGAATTGCGCGCTCAGCACCCAGGTAAGAAAGGGTCAGCAGCGCAGAATGTGGATTCAGCATCTCGCGGCACTCTTTGGCCATCGCGACGAAGCTGTAAGCACTGATATCGTGCGCGATTTTAAAGCCTTCGCGGGTAACGGCGTTCACGTAGTCGCCAACCAGCTGATCGCCAGGGGCGAAACCGATTGAGTGAACGAAACCGTCAAATTTCGGCCAGGTTTTTGCCAGTTCAGTGAACAGCGATTTGATGCTCTCATCTTCGGCTACGTCACATGGCAGCACGATGTCTGAACCCAAATCTTTGGCAAACTCTTCCACACGACCTTTTAATTTGTCGTTCTGGTAGGTGAAAGCCAGTTCTGCGCCCTGTTTGTGCATCGCCTGTGCAATACCGTAGGCGATGGAAAGTTTACTGGCAACGCCAGTAATCAGAATGCGCTTACCGGAAAGAAAACCCATAGCTGTAATCCTTATGGTCATTGTAGTTGGCGGCCGCATGATTAATAAGTAAGCGACCGACGTTAATCGACGTGCGGATTCTAGCACGTCTCTCATAAATCAGGTAAATCGGCCCGCAATTTCCGCGATATGCAGCAAAAATCAGCGCTCGCGCCGCCAGGCTTCGGCACTCAAAGCTTCACCAAAATGGCTGCTAATCAGCCGCCGGGTCAGATCGTGCAGCGGTGAGGCCAGCACGTCCGCCGTACCGCCGCGCTCGACCACTTCGCCCTGATGCATCACCAGCACTTTATCGCTGATGTGCTTCATCATGCCCAGATGCTGGGTGACATAAATGTAGGCGATCCCGTGCTTCTCCTGCAGTTCCAGCATCAGATTCACCAGCTGGGACCGCATCGTCATATCCAGCGAGGCCAGCGCTTCATCCGCCACAATCACTTTGGGCTGCAGGATCAACGCGCGTGCCAGGCCCAGACGCTGCTTCTGACCGGGTGCCAGCATATGCGGATAATAGCCGGCGTGATCGCGCAGCAAGCCCACCTGACGCAGGGTGGCGATAATCCGTTTCTCGCGCTCCTCCGCATTCAGCTCCGTGTTAAGCCGCAACGGGAACTCCAGAATCTGACTGATGCGCTGACGCGGATTCAGTGAGGTGGAGGGATCCTGAAAAATCATGCGGATGCGCTGACTGCGATAGCCATAATCGCCGAAGGTCAGCGGATGATCGTCTATCAGAATGTCGCCTTCGGTGGGCGCGACCATCCCGCTAAGCATCTTCGCCAGTGTAGACTTGCCGGAGCCATTTTCGCCGATAATCGCCAGCGTCTGTTTCTCACGCAGGGTAAAGCTCACCGATTTCACTGCTTCCACGTGCTGGCGACGGAACAGGCCCGTGCGATAGCGGAAGGTTTTACTCAGGTTGCGCACTTCCAGCAGGGTCTCCATGCTACTGGCCCTCCATATTCAGCGGGAAATGACAGGCGTAGAGATGCGTTTTGCTGCCGGTGAGGCGAGGCGTTTCAATACATTTGCGCTGTGCATAAGGACAACGTGGTCCGAGACGGCAGCCAATCGGCAGGCTCTCCAGCGACGGAATCGCGCCTGACAGGGTATTGAGGCGACTTTTGTGCGGCAGCGCGCGACCAAAATCGGGCATCGCCCGAATCAGCGCCTGCGTATAAGGATGATGCGGCGTACTCATTAAATCTTCGCTTTGAGCGGTTTCCACCGTCTGACCGCAGTACATCACGTTGATGCGGTCCGCCCACTGGCTCATGGTGCGCAGATCGTGACTGATCAGCAGAATAGTGGTGTTGTTGTTCTGGTTCAGACGGCTCAGCAGGCGGAAAATCTGCGCCTGGGTGGTCGGTTCCATGGCGTTGGTCGGCTCATCGGCAATCAACAGACGCGGCTGATTTGCCAGCGCAATGGCGATCATCACTTTCTGACATTCGCCTTCGGTCAGCTCATAGGGGAAGCTGCGCATGATGTCTTTGTGATCTTTGATGCCGACGCGATGTAGCAGTTCGATGGCGCGGGCTTTGCGCCAGAACCAGAAGCGTTTCAGCCACGGACCTTTATAAGTCCAGCGCGGAATCACCTGCATCAGCTGACGACCAATTCTCTCAGACGGATCCAGACAGGATTGCGGCTCCTGGAAAATCATCGAGACGTTATGCCCGATAATGCGGCGGCGCTCGCGCGTCGACAGGCGCAGCAGGTCCACATCATCAAATACCATGCGATCGGCCGTGACGCGCCAGTTATCGTTGGTCACGCCGCAGATAGCCCTGGCGACCAGACTTTTGCCGGAGCCGGACTCGCCGACAAGGCCGCGGATTTCGCCTTCGCCCAGCGTCAGATTGACGCGATCGACCGCTTTGACCGGCCCGTCAGCGGTCATAAATTCAATGGTCAGATTACGGATATCAAGTAATGGCATTTATTCCACTCCCGCTTCGACGGCGCGACGGATGCCGTCACCGAGCAGGTTAACAATTAATACGCTGACCATCAGCGCCACACCGGGCAGCATCACGGTCCAGGGGGCGACATAGATCAGCTCCAGCGAATCGCCCAGCATTGCTCCCCATTCCGGCGAAGGCAGTTGCGCGCCCAGGTCAAGGAAGCCGAGAGCGGCAATATCCAGAATCGCCATCGACAACGCGCGGGTTATCTCGGTGATCAGCAACGGCAGAATATTGGGCAGGATGGCATAGCGCAAAATATTGCGGCCGCGTGCGCCATCAAGACGCGCTGCCACCACATACTCTTTTTCCAGCTCATCGTGCACGGCGCTGTAGATCTCGCGCACCAGGCGTGGCATCAGCGCCAGCCAGACCGCCAGTAACGCATGCTCAAGCCGCGGCCCGAGAAACGCCACTACGATGATTGCCAGTAACAGCGACGGAATTGAGAGCAGAGTGTCGAGCACGTGGTTCATCACCGCCGAGCGTATGCCATGGGTCATGCCCGCCAGCAAGCCCAGCACCAGCGCACCCAGCGTGGCGAACAGCGTCACCAGGATTGCTGAACCCACCGTTGGACCTGCGCCGCTCAGCAGGCGGCTCAGAACATCACGACCCAGGTCGTCGGTACCGAGAAAGAATGAGACATCGCCGTAGCGCGACCAGGAGGGCGGCAGCAGTTGATACCCCAGAAACTGCTGGTCAATACCATAAGGCGCAATCAGGCCGCCAAAAAGGCACAGCAGCAGCAACGCACCAAAGCCATACAGGCCGACCATCGAGATCGGATTGCCATAAAAATGATGCCAGCTCTGACGAAACGCACTGGGCAGGCGCTTTTCGGCGTAAATATTATCGGAGGGCATACGCGTTCACTTTACTCTGCTTAACTTCGGGCAACATTGCTTTATAAAAATCATTCATATCAGGTGCTTGCCCCGCTGGCATGCTTGATGTTGCTTTGTCATCGATAACTCTGAATCGCGTGAATTTACGTGTTTGTGTACAATTTTCCCGGCGTTTTCGCCGGGAGGGTAAGCTTGTTCAGCCTATTACAGGGGATTATCCGTCGATATCCCTGTCGCAGGCAAGGGAAGGGCGTCAGCAATTTCGGTGCTGGATTACAGAGGGTTACGATCCGCGTCGGGCAGATCATCATTTACTACGCTGGCCTGACCCTGGCTTTTGTTGGATGTCCTTCAGGCCCATCGTCATGGGTATGGTCCGGATCCGGCTCAATGATCACGATATAATCTTTGCCTGTTCCGTCGCGCGTTAATGTCACCAGATCTCCGGCCACCGGTTTGGTGTCAAACTCATGTTCTTCCTCAACACCTGTATCTTCAAAAATCACAGCGTATTTCATTTTCTGTCCTCTTTGTGATGAACCGTGTCGTCACCTCAGTGCTTTTTGCCGAGGCTTTCTTATTGAATCTTAGCCTGGCCTGAGAATACCTCTCAGCGAGTGGAGTATTATCATCCTGATAAAGCGTGGTTACTGATGGCTTTAGGGTCGTGCTGGGCCAGCATCACATTCTCTTTTGCAGAGCAGTCGCAATGCGTGGTCGCACTGCCGGAGAATGATCAACTGTCGGCAAACAGTGCGCTCTCACTGAGCCAGCTGGCAGGCCGACGTTTAATTGCATCCAGGAACTGCGCGGGTGCTATGAAAAAGCGCTGAAGAAAGTTAACGCGCCGCTGCCTGATTGACCGCGCGATAATGAAACGGCAGCCTGGTGAGGTGAAGGTGGATCTCTTCAGGCCCCGGTTCCCGACGCCGGTTATAGATAAAGACAACGGGTAACTCTGGCGCAAAAAAGCCCGCTCAATGGCGGGCTCTCTGAAACGAATGGGATGACCTATTTGCCATCAGCCCATTTAGTAATCTGATCATCGATTCTGCCGTCGAGATAATGCGTAATCTGCACTGATCCCGCCTTTACTAACAGTGCAATACATGCAGCAAATATCAGTACCAGTAACACTCTGCTAAGACTCATCGCCTTTCCTCGTATGAACTGCCTGCTTACACCGGACACGCCAGAATACGTGGCGCGATTAACTGATGCGCTGCTTCTTCTCGCGCTGATGCTTGTGATAATCCTCGTCACACTCGGCTGAACAGAAAGCCGTTTCGGCCACGACAGCTTCATCTTTGCACCAGACGCATAAGCCGTTAGGGCTTTGAAGTTTGCTCTTACGAGCGGCCAGAGAAGCTGCTAGATGCGCTTCTTCACGCGCCTGCGCCAAATCTACATCGTCCATAAATATTCAGAACCTCATAAAATTTTAACGATTTAAACACAAACCGGTCACAACAGAGAAAATTTTGTGTAGGGAATTGCATGTTAAGCAGGCAGTTTCAGCCCGTTAAAGTACTCTCTGTCTGTTTTGAATCGCTTTCTATTAACGTGGAAAGCCCTATCGCAGGGCATACCATTCTTTATGTTTCAGCGGATTCATTGCCGCGCCAATCACGTCAGAAATCACATTCACCAGAATCACCAGCCCGCCGATCACCATTACACCGGCTGAGATCGCCGCATAATCTTCCTGACGAATAGCGTTGATTAGCCAGCGTCCCAGACCCGGCCAGTTAAAGACCATTTCCGTGATCATCGCCAGCGTAATCATGGTGGAAAACTGCAGACCCAGACGCGGGATTACCGGCGGGAGCGCGTTATGCAGCACGTGACGGCAGATAACGGTAAAGCGCGAAAGACCCCGCGTAGCAGCTGCTTTGACATAGTTTTTGTCCATCACGTCGCTGGTGCTGTTGCGCAGCAGGCGAATCACTTCCGTCGTCGGTGCCATCGCCAGCACCAGCACGGGTAAAATCAGATGGGTCAGGGCGCTGATAATCATTTCATGTCGCCACGGTGAAGGACTCAACCAGGCGTCAATCAGCGCAAAGCCAGTAATATTCTGCACCGGATAGAGCAGGTCGTGACGACCCGAAACCGGCAGCCAGCCCAGTGTCAGCGAGAAGAACAGCGTCAGAATCAGCGCCAGCCAGAAAATCGGCGCAGAAAAGCCAATTAACGCCAGGGCACTGATGGTTTTATCCTGCCACTTATTGCGCATTACGCCGGCACAAATCCCGAGCGGGATGCCGACCAGCAGCGCGAACAGAAACGCCAGAATACACAGCTCCATCGTGGCCGGGAACACCTCCCGCAGCTGCAGGCCAATCTCCTGACCGTTGGTGCTGGAGACGCCGAAATCAAACTGCAGCATCCCTTTGAACCAGAACCACCAGGCGTCCGAGAGTGCCGCGCCTTCCAGCGGCGCGTTAGGCGTAAAGTAGCTCAGACTGAAGCTGACCAGCGACAGCAGAAACAGGGTAATGAGCAGCAGCAGCAGGCGCCGCAGAATATAAATAATCACTTACTTACCCTCATCAGCTTCACGATAAACTCCGGCAAACGAGGCGTTACCAAAGGGGCTCAGGACCAGGCCCTTAATATCATGACGAAACGCCTGAAGTCGCAGTGAGGATGCCAGTGGCAGCACCGGCAACTCCTGCGCCAGAATCAGCTGCGCTTTATCATAACTGTCGATGCGGCCAGCGAGTTGCTGCGATAGCAGGGCATTCTGAAGCGTTTCGTCAAAGGCCGGAGAACACCAGTGCGCATAATTGGTCTGCGAGCGAATCGCCGCGCAGCTGAGCAGCGGCCGGAAGAAACTGTCCGGATCGTTGCTGTCAGTTGCCCAGCCAGTCAGTGTCAGATCATGATTCATCGCCATCAACTGCGCCTCCTGAAAACGGCCCTCAACCGGCACAATTGTCAGACGGACGCCAACCTGCGCCAGATCCGCCTGTAACAGTTCAGCGGTTTTTAGCGGGCTGGGATTCCAGGACTGCGATGCAACCGGCACCACCAGCCGCAGATGCAGATCGCTGATGCCCAATGCTGCCAGCGCGGCCCGCGATTTATCCGGATCGTAGCTGGTAATGCGCGCATCGTTATCATAAGCCCAGGAGGCGCGCGGTAAGATTGAGGCGGCCGTTTCGGCAGTGCCGTAATAGATCGACTCCATCAACCGCTCATTGTTGATCGCCAGCGCCAGCGCGTGACGCACTTCGGGGCGGTCGAGCGGCGGCTTGCGGGTATTGAAGGCGAGATAGGCGATGTTCATGCCGGGACGCAGCGTCATCCGCAGGCGCGGGTCATCACGCAGGATGCTGAGCTGGCTGGCCGCGGGATAGGCCAGTACGTCACATTCACCGGTTAACAGTTTTGATAATCGACCGGTGCCGCCAGAACCAAGATCGATGACCGCCTGCTGCAGACGCGGCACACCTTTCCAGTAATGAGGATTGCGCGCCAGGCGAATGTACTGGCCGGTGCGATATTCACTGAGCTGATAAGGACCGGTGCCAACAGGCTGTCGGTCCATCTCTTCCTGGCGGCCCTGAGCGGTAAGCTGGTCGGCATATTCTTTTGACAGCACCGGCGCATAGTGGGTCGCCATGTGCCACAGGAACGACGCATCCGGGCTGTTCAGCCTGAACTCAACCGTCCTGCTATCAATCTTTTTCACGCTCTGAACCGAATCGGCAAACTGAAGGCTATCAAAGTAAGGATAGTTACCCCCGTTCACGTTATGCCAGGGATGATTCCGGTCGAACATCCTTGCGAAGCTGAATACCACATCGTCAGCGTTAAGCGTGCGGGTAGGGCGGAACTGATTAGTCTGCTGAAACTGCACGCCGCTGCGCAGATGAAAGCGATACGTCGCGCCGTTGTCGCGCACTTCCCAGCTCGACGCCAGATCGGGCTTTAACCGATAGGTGTAGGGATCGACATCCAACAGGCGGTCATAAAGTTGCGCCGCCAGTGTATCGATAGTCAGCCCGCTGCTGGCCATCTGCGGATTAAAGGTGTTCAGCGTGCCGCTGACGCAATAGACAAATCCGGTCTGTCGGATATCACCCGCAGGCGCTGACCACGCAGGGACACTCAACGCGCTGAGGCTGAGCAACAGCGAACATAATAGTTTTGACATAGAACTCAACGATTTTGAGGCATTAAACAGAGTGTATCGCAAAGCGGTCATTGTCCCAAAACTCGCAACCGCCACCCGCCTGTTTTTCATCCTGGCAGCAGCAAAAAGAGCGTACAGAAGGTGTGGTAATGAGAAAAATTCTCAATAAGTGGTTTACAGATGATAATAAGAATGATTATTATTCCTCTGCACTTCGACGGCGGCTCTGCCGAAGAAGAGCACGACATTGCTCACATTGCTTCCAGTATTGTTGCCCGCCTTATGGCGGGCTTTTTTTGTTGGGCATGACAAACCATCAATGCTTTCTCTGCGGGTATCCCGGTTTGTTAAGCATCACATCAATAAAACCGGACTTAACTATTACAAAAACGCAGTTACTATAACGACAACTTCTGCTCACCTGATTCCGGACAATGATTAAATTTCTGAAAAGCGCTCAGGCTTTCCATTATCCATCCTTTCGGTATCTCTTTTTCGGGCGTCTGTTTACCGTACTGGGCAATGGAATTGCACCCATTGCGCTGGCCTTTGCCGTTCTGGATATGGGGGGCTCTGCCTCTGATTTAGGCATAGTGGTGGCGTCCCGCTCCCTGTTCAACGTGCTGTTTCTGCTGGTGGGCGGTGTGGTTGCCGACCGCTACTCACGTAGCCAGGTATTAGTGGTATCCGCGCTGGTTGCTGCTGTTTCTCAGGCTTTCGTGGCGTGGTCTGTGCTGGAGGGTTCAGCCACTGTAATAAGCCTCACCTTGCTGGGTGCGCTGAATGGCGCGGCAGCGGGCATCGCACTGCCTGCTTCATCCGCACTGGTTCCGCAGGTTGTGCCTGCAAATCACCTGCGGCAGGCTAATGCTTTCATTCAGCTCGGTATTTATGGGGGCACGGTGATGGGGGCGTCGCTGGGCGGTGTGATCACCAGCGCTGTCGGGCCGGGCTGGGGGCTGGCGATTGATGCGCTGGGCTTTGCGGTTTCCGCGCCGCTTTATTTCCTGATGCGTGTGAGCCCGAAAAATGCCGGGACGACGCAAGGCAACATCCTGCGCGATATCAAAGAAGGCTGGGCAGAGTTTGCTGGCCGAAGCTGGATTTGGTCGATAGTCCTTCAGTTCGCCATTATCAACGTCGCTTTGAATGGCATTGTAGAGGTCTATGGCCCGATGATTGCCGACGCCTCTTTCGGGCGGGCGCAATGGGGGATGATTGTGGCCGCCCATAGCGCGGGGTTAATTGCTGGATTATTTCTGGCGATGAAATGGCATCCGCGTCGTGACCTTCTGATTGGCGCTATGCTGGCAGGTCTGTGCGCACTCCCGATATTTATGCTGAGCCAGAATGCGTCAGCAGCATGGCTGATAGCCGGGTTCTTTATTGCGGGTGTTTCATTAGGTCTGTTTGGCGTAACCTGGGCGCAGTCATTACAGACTCACATCCCAGCGGATAAGCTGGCTCGCGTGTATGCGTATGATGCGATGGGTTCCTTTATCTCCATTCCCTTTGGTCAACTGGTTGCGGGGCCGCTGGCGGCACAATATGGCACAGCCAATGTTTTGCTGATGTCAGCACTGGCTGTGGTCATTGTTACCGCTGGCATCGGATTAGTTCCGGACATCAGGCAACCTGAAAGAATGGGAATTAAGCCGCACAACACCTGACGGCTGTTTTTCTTACTGCGAAAGCAGCCCGGAACAGACCGGACTGTTTCAACATCGATTAATCAGATTTCATGACATACAGAAAATATCGTCATGATGGACGTGTTCAGTTTTCCGCTTT
Organism: Candidatus Pantoea rara; assembly: GCF_051136265.1. NCBI lineage: Bacteria > Pseudomonadati > Pseudomonadota > Gammaproteobacteria > Enterobacterales > Erwiniaceae > Pantoea > Candidatus Pantoea rara. The sequence goes on from NZ_CP194942.1 coordinate 1,931,215, forward strand.
TATATCGTGTTTCTTCATCATCGCGCGCAACTGATGATAGGTAACACCTAACAACCCGGCAGCGCGGCGTTGGTTATAACGTGCCTGTTGCAGGCTGGCTTCCACCAGATCCCGCTCCTGCTGATTCTGCCATTGACGCAGATCCAACGGCAGTGCAGGCAGGCCGCTATTATCCGCATTCTGACTGGCACGAATGACAGCAACCGGTTCAGGGCGTGAAGCAAACGGATTAATAATGACGTTATCCAGCTGCTGCTCGCTGCTGTTATGACGATAGACCGAGCGCTCCACCACGTTTTTCAGCTCGCGGACATTGCCTGGCCAGTGGTAATCGAGCAGGGCCTGCTGCGCGCGGTCGGTAAAGCCGGGAAAGAGTAACAGTCCAAGTTCGCGACACATCTGGATAGCAAAGTGCTCGGCCATCACCAGAATATCGCTGCGGCGTTCGCGCAGGGGCGGTAACTGCACCACATCGAAGGCCAGACGATCCAGCAGGTCGGCGCGGAATTTCCCCTCGGCTGCCAGCGCAGGCAGATCTTCGTTGGTGGCGCAGACCAGCCGCACGTTGACCTGCAGGGAGTGATTGCCGCCGACGCGCTCCAGTTGCCCATATTCAATGACTCTGAGCAGTTTTTCCTGGACCAGCATCGGCGCGGTTGCCAGCTCATCCAGAAACAGCGTGCCGCCGTCAGCACGTTCGAACCGTCCGAGATGTCGCTTCTGTGCACCGGTAAAGGCGCCCGCCTCATGACCGAACAGCTCAGAGTCGAGTAAATTCTCATTCAGCGCGGCACAGTTCAGCGAGATAAACGGTCCCTGCCAGCGGTCAGAGAGATAGTGCAGACGGCTGGCGATCAGCTCTTTACCTGTTCCGCGCTCGCCAATCACCAGAACCGGTTTTTCCAGGGGAGCCAGCTTAGAAACCTGCTCAAGTACCTCAAGAAAATTGTTCGATTCACCCAGAAGATTATCGTTAGTGTTTGTCATGATGAATTTCGCCACCCCTTAATCATTTTCGCTATCTTAAAATAAGCGTTGAAAGCTGTAAAATTTAAAAAACCTTAAAAATCATAGTGATGTAAAATTGGCATGCATCTTGTATTAGCTCAGCAGGGCAACACGTTTTAAAACATTAAAAGAGGAACATCATTATGGGTATTTTTTCTCGTTTCGCTGACATCGTAAATGCCAACATTAACTCCCTGCTGGAGCGTGCCGAAGATCCGCAGAAACTGGTCCGCCTGATGATTCAGGAAATGGAAGACACGTTAGTAGAAGTGCGTTCGACCTCTGCGCGGGCGCTGGCTGAAAAGAAACAGCTGTCACGCCGTATTGAGCAGGCGGAAATCCAGCAGGCCGAATGGCAGGAAAAAGCCGAGCTGGCGCTGCGCAAAGATAAAGATGATCTGGCGCGTTCCGCGCTGATTGAAAAACAGAAACTCACCGACCTGATTGCTTCTCTGAAACAGGAAGTGGGCCAGGTTGAAGAGACGCTGGAACGCATGAAAGGCGAAATCAGCGAGCTGGAGAAAAAACTGACCGAAACACGTGCCCGTCAGCAGGCGTTAACCCTGCGTCATCAGGCGGCTTCTTCATCACGCGATGTTCGTCGTCAGCTGGATAGCGGTAAAATCGATGAAGCGATGGCACGGTTCGAATCTTTCGAGCGTCGCATCGACCATATGGAAGCGGAAGCAGAGAGCCACGGTTTTGGTAAACCTAAAACGCTGGATCAGCAGTTTACTGACCTGAAAGCGGATGATGAAATCAGCCAGCAGCTCAACGCGCTGAAAGCCAAAATGAACCGCAGTGAGTAATTATTGACGTTGCAATAAGTGATTAAGGAGAGTCAATGAGCGCACTTTTTCTCGCCATACCCTTAACGATCTTCGTGCTTTTTGTCGCACCGATTTGGTTATGGCTGCATTACAACAACAAACGCAACGGCGGTTCGGAACTGTCGCAAAGCGAAATCCAGCGCCTGCAGCGCGTCACGCAGGATGCGCAGCGGATGCGCGAACGCATCGACGCGCTGGAAGCCATTCTGGATGCCGAACATCCTAACTGGAGGCAGCCATGATGAAAGGCCGTAAGTTGTGGCGCAAGCCTGACGAAGGAAAGTTGATGGGCGTCTGTGCGGGCCTGGCAGAATATCTCGACATTCCGGTCCGTCTGCTGCGGGTCATCGTGGTGTTATCGCTGTTCTTTGGCCTGTTTGTGTTTACGGTGATCGCCTATTTCGTACTGGGTTTTGTGCTGGATGTGAAACCCGCCACTGCTTTTGAAGGTGAACGCCAGCCCAGCGCCAGCGAATTGCTGGACCAGCTGGAGAGCGCCTTGCAGCGGGATGAGCGCAGCGTGCGCGACGTGGAACGCTATGTGACGTCTGAAACCTTCAGCGTGCGAAGCCGCTTTCGCCAGATTTGATCATTTTATTAACGGGCCGTTTAAGGCCCGTCCGCTCTCTCAATGGAGGTGTTGATGTCTTTTTCGCGATCCACTGCTTTTCGTCACCGCGCGGCACCTGCATTGAAGTCGGCGGCTAAATTCATCATTATCAATGCGGTTACCTACGGCCCCGCCGGCGTTACTGGCTGGGCGGTAAAATCGGTAGCGCGACGCCCGTTGCGCATGCTGCTGGCTGTGGCCCTTGAGCCATTGCTGAAACGCGTGATGAACCGGGTGGCATCGCGCTTCATCAGGGAGAACGATGAAAAGACTGCAAACTGAATTAATGGCGTTGATGAACCGTGGCGTTGATCGCCACCTGCGGCTGGCAGTTACCGGATTAAGCCGCAGCGGTAAAACCGCCTTTATTACCTCACTGGTTAATCAGCTTTTAACGGTTCACAGCGGCGCGCGTTTGCCGCTGTTTTCCGTTGTGCGGGATGAGCGGTTGTTAGGCGTTAAACGGGTGCCCCAGCGTGATATGGGCACCGCGCGTTTTACCTACGACGAAGGTCTGGCCCAGCTCTACAGCACGCCGCCCGCCTGGCCGACGCCAACCCGTGGCGTTAGTGAAATGCGCCTGGCGCTGCGTTACCGTCCCAATGATTCGCTATTGCGCCACCTGAAAGAGACCGCAACGCTCTATCTGGAGATTGTCGACTATCCCGGAGAGTGGCTGCTGGATCTGCCGATGCTGGCGCAGGATTACCTCGACTGGTCACGGCAGATGAACGGTCTGCTGCAGGGCGATCGTGCTGAGTGGGCAAAACCCTGGCGCGCCCTCTGCGAAAAACTCGACCCGCTTGCCCCCGCCGATGAAACGCAACTGGCAGAGATTGCAGCGGCCTGGACCGACTATCTGCACCGCTGTAAATCTGAAGGCCTGCACTTTATTCAGCCCGGCCGCTTCGTGCTGCCTGGCGATATGGCTGGCGCGCCCGCGCTGCAGTTCTTCCCCTGGCCAACGGCTGATGAGGCGCAACGCACTAAGCTGGCGCAGGCGGACAAGGGGAGTAACTTCAGCATGCTGCAACAGCGGTACAGCTACTACTGCCAGCATGTGGTGAAAGGCTTTTATAAAAATCATTTCCTGCGTTTTGATCGCCAGATTGTGCTGGTTGACTGCCTGCAACCGCTGAACAGCGGACCCCAGGCGTTTAACGATATGCGACTGGCACTGACGCAACTCATGCAGAGTTTTCATTACGGTCAGCGCACCCTGTTTCGCCGGCTCTTCTCACCGGTGATCGACAAATTACTCTTTGCCGCGACCAAAGCGGATCACATCACCAGCGATCAGCACGGCAACATGGTCTCGCTGTTGCAGCAACTGGTGCAGGATGCCTGGCAGAACGCCGCGTTTGAGGGAATTAGTATGGATTGCATCGGGCTGGCATCGGTGCAGGCCACGCAGAGCGGCCTGGTCGATCACCGTGGCGAAAAGATCCCGGCCCTGCGCGGTCACCGGCTGGATGATGGCGAACCGCTCACCGTCTATCCGGGCGAAGTCCCGCCGCGCCTGCCCGGTAACGCTTTCTGGCAACAGCAGGGTTTTCAGTTTGAACAGTTCCGGCCGCAGCAGCTCGATGTCGATCGCCCGCTGCCGCATATCCGCATGGATGCCGCGCTGGAATTTCTATTGGGAGATAAATTGCGATGAGTGATCCACTGAAGCCGCGTATCGATTTTGCCCGCCCGCTGGATGAGAGCACCACCACGCCGTTGCGCCCGGCGCAGACCTTTGAAGCGGACGCGCAGGCTGCTTTTCTGGCGGTGCAGGATGAAGATGTCGCTGTCGAAGAGGAGGGTGCCGGTGAACGGGCGGTGGAAGCCGCGCTGAAACCTAAGCGCAGTCTGTGGCGCAAAATGGTGACGGCTGGTGCGCTGCTGTTTGGCGTCAGCGTGATTGCGCAGGGTGTGCAGTGGACACATGACGCCTGGCTGGCCCGCGACTGGTTTTCCCTGGGCAGCGGTGTGGCAGGTGGGCTGATCGTGCTGGCAGGTGTCGGCGCGCTGACTACTGAGTGGCGTCGGCTTTATCAACTGCGTCAGCGTGCCGAAGAGCGGGATGTGGGCCGGGAGCTATTGCACAGTCATGGCATCGGCAAAGGTCGGGCATTCTGCGAAAAACTGGCACAGCAGGCGGAGCTTGATCAGGCGCATCCGGCTCTGCAGCGCTGGCATGCCTCCCTGCATGAAACCCACAATGACAGTGAAATTGTACGCTTATATGCGCAACTGGTGCAGCCGGTACTGGATCGGCAGGCGCGGCGCGAAATCAGCCGCCATGCTGCGGAAGCGACACTGATGATTGCGGTCAGTCCGCTGGCGCTGGTGGATATGGCGTTTATCGCCTGGCGTAATCTGCGGCTGGTCAATCGCATTGCGGCGATATACGGCATTGAGCTGGGCTACTTCAGCCGTATCCGGCTGTTCCGCCTGGTGCTGCTCAATATGGCTTTTGCCGGTGCTTCGGAACTGGTACGGGAAGTGGGCATGGACTGGATGTCGCAGGATATCGCCGCCCGGCTTTCTACAAGAGCCGCGCAAGGCATTGGGGCAGGATTGCTGACCGCAAGACTGGGCATTAAAGCGATGGAGCTTTGTCGTCCACTCCCCTGGCTGGAGCAGGACAAACCACGACTCGGCGATTTCCGACGTGAACTGCTGGGCCAGTTGAAAGAGGCGTTACAGAAGGGCGGCAATAAGTCAGCCTGATGTTCACGTGACACAATAAAGGCGGCCAGGCCGCCTTTATTAATCAGTGTGGCTGGCGAAGCACCTGCCGCGAATCGATAGTCAGGCACTCACCCGGACAGGTCGCCTCATCGGTGATCACCGGATCTGCCGGTAGCGTAAAGGCCATTCTATTTCTCTCCCTGATGAAATGCGCCATCCCGGCAAATGTCCATGACATGCTCAGGCCCAGCCCGCCGAAATCATCATATTTTCGTAACGTCGCGACCTTCGGTAAATACTCACCGGTCAGACGATAATAGAGCGCACCCCGGAAATCTTTCGGTACCTGCTGGGTGATCGCCTGATCGAGCAGGGCAAATTCTTTGCGAGCCGGGACAGAGTAACCGTTAATCAGGTGACTGATGGCCAGCGAGGCCGCCGCTGTGACCAGCAGTGCATAAAAAGCATTTTTCCATCTTAACTTTTTGCTGATTTCAAACAGGCCAAGGATAAATGCGCTGGAGGTAATTAGCGCACCGGCGATTAAAGTGCGGTAGGCCGCCATGCTTTCACTGACAATCAGATTGGGTAGTGCGGCAATCAGCAGTAAGACGAACATCAGATAAAATTTGTCGTTGCCCGCAGCTTTAATTTTCTTCAGTCCAAAACCAATAATGATTGCTGAGATGATCACCGACACCGTTTTTGCGCCGAGATCAAAGTTACAAATAACGTTCTTCAGGTATTCGGTGAAAAACCATTTCAGCTTAATCGGGATGTCGTAGCTGAAGGCCGAACGTGGCAGCGTATGGCCATAGAGCTGGACCGGCAGAACTTTTGAAGCTATCAGCGCGGCAAACATGCCTGCGGCAAGGACCATTAAAGAGATCAGCGCCCGTTTCTTATCAATTTTTCGTTCTGAAAAGCACAGGTCCAGTGCGGCAAAGAAGGTAAAACTCATTGCGGCCGGTTGATAGAGACAGAAAGCGATGGTCAGGAGGCTGAACGCGAACAGGCGGCAGGCGATTCCCGGTTTAATCGAAAGACGGTAGCTGGCACCCGCCAGTAAAATGGCAGCGATGTAGGGGAAACAGGATGCCCATGCAACATATACCTGGAATGAAGGCAGCAGACAAAGCAATAACGCAAAGGTTATCCGCTGAGCCTGATTCTCCAGCAGTGCATTTTTCTGACACAGGCTATAAAGGTAATATCCGGTAAAAATGAGCAGAACAATCGCGACAGATCGTAACAGCGCCAGCCGCTCTACACTCTCCACCAGAAAAGAGGCGCTGTACTGAATAATGCCATACACCGGCCTGCCGGATAACGTGTCCCAGTTTAAAATACTGAGCTTATCAGTGTTAGCCCAGTAGAGATTTGTCCAGTCATCGGTGTAGGCATACTGGGTTAAATACGCGGGGCTGTAAGCAATCAGAAAAACGATCGCAAAAAGCAAAAAAACCTTACGGTGGGATAAGCCGGTATCAGTGGCAATCATCATTCATCCTTTTTAATCTGACTCTTTTTCCTGCTCCTGAATGGGCAGTTTATTCGGTGTTCTGAGGTGAGTGTATTTTTGCTGGCGCGGATTTCCGCAAAATATAGCGAGGCCGGTTTTTAGTTTCCATATAGATGCGGCCAATATATTCACCCAGCACCCCAATGCCAATCAGCTGAACCCCCCCGAGGAACAGTACGGAAACCAGAATAGAGGGGTAGCCAGGCACCGGGTTACCGAACAGCAGTTTATCCACGATCATCCAGAGTCCATACAGGAAGGCCAGCGAGGCAACAAGAAAGCCCAGATAGGACCAGATGCGCAGCGGAACGGTCGAGAAGGAAGTAAGTCCCTCCAGCGCAAGGTTCCACAGCTTCCAGCCGCCGAATTTGCTGCGGCCTGCGATTCGCTCAGTTCGCACATACTCCACGATATCAGTCTGTCCGCCGACCCAGCTCAGAATGCCCTTCATAAAGAGATTCTTCTCAGGCAACAGCTTAATATTCTCAACCGTTTCACGCGACATCAGCCGGAAATCACCGACGTTTTCTTCTATCTGAGGATGACTAATACTGTTGTGCAGTTTGTAAAACCAGCGGGCTGTTTTGCGTTTGAGGTGGCCATCGGCACTGCGATCAATCCGTTTGGCTAAAACAATATCAGCCCCTGCCTGCCACTTTCGAATCATCTCGGGAATAATCGCAATTGGATCCTGCAAATCCACATCTATCGGGATAACGGCATCACCGGTTGCGGCTTCCAGCCCGGCAAACAGCGCCGGTTCTTTGCCGAAATTTCGAATAAACGACAGGCTGTGCACCAACGGATCGCGCTGGCTGAGTTGCGTAATCAGCGCATGCGTTGCGTCTGTGCTGCCATCATCAATAAATACGATTTCAACCTGCAAGGCGGCCAGCGTTTCATCTTTTCTGACCGCATCATAAAAAAGAGGGATGGCCTCCTCTTCATTGAATACCGGTACCACCAGAGAGATTTTCATTATTCTCCTTTGAATACGATAAAGCGGGAAAAAAGAAAGCCGCACGCCAGACTGATAGCCGATGATGCAATCAACGTAACAAGGGGATAAAGGCCGTACCAATCGGCCAGATAACCTACGCTGAATGCCATCGCGCCCATAAAAACGACGTAAAGAATATAACGCCAGGCGGTCGCCTGCTGTTTAAAGGTCCAGCGCGCATTAACAAAGAAAGAGAAGGTGACGGCCAGGCAAAAAGCAATCAGATTAGCAGTCGACTGGAACAATCCCAGGCTGAGGCAAATAAAAAAGGTCACCCAGTGGATCAACGTATTCACCAGGCCCACAGTCAGATATTTTGCGAAGAAAGTCAGCATATTATAATCAATTCTAATCAGTTGGAAAAAATATACAGCAATCAGCCAGCAATCAACAGTCTGGTACTGACAAAGGCTGACAATCAGCGATCGATCTTTGAATTCAGCAGGAAGTACAAAACTCCGCCATACGCGTCTGAGCTGTCAACTTTTCCTGACAGATCCCTTTCTACCGGCCTGCGACTTAGCGTAATATTATTTTATCTGAACCTGATTAAGGCGAACGCAATGCGTCTGGAAGTGTTCTGTCAGGACCGTATTGGCCTGACGCGTGAACTGCTCGATCTGCTGGTGGCACGCAACATTGATTTACGCGGTATAGAAATCACGGCGCTGGGCCGCATCTACCTGAACTTCTCTGCACTGGAATTCGACGCTTTCAGCAATCTGATGGCGGAAATCCGCCGTACACCAGGCGTAACAGATGTGCGCACGGTCCCGTACATGCCTTCTGAACGGGAGCATCGCGCACTGAGTGCATTGCTGGTGGCAATGCCGGATCCGGTCTTCTCGGTCGATCTGAAAAGCAAGGTGGAACTGGCTAATCCGGCAGCACAAAACCTGTTTAATCTTGATGAAGAGAAGATGCGTAACTTCAGCGCCGGTAACCTCATCAACGGCTTTAACTTTATGCGCTGGCTGGAAAGCGATCGGGTTGAGGCGCAGGCGCAGCATGTCGTCATTGAAGGGCGTGATTTCCTGATGGAAGCGCGTCCTATCTATCTGCCGGGCGAAGAGGGACAGAATGACAGGCCGGTAGGCGCGATGGTGATGCTGAAATCAACCGCTCGTATGGGCCGTCAGTTACAGAATCTGGTGGTCACCGACGAATCGGAGTTTGATCATATTATTGCCGTCACGCCGAAGATGCGTCAGGTGGTCGATCAGGCGCGCAAACTGGCGATGCTCGATGCGCCGTTGCTGATTGTTGGCGATACCGGCACCGGAAAAGATATGCTGGCACGCGCCTGTCATCTGCGCAGTGCGCGTGGAAAAAATCCTTTCCTGGCGCTGAATTGTGCCTCTCTGCCTGACGACGTTGCGGAAAGCGAGCTGTTTGGACATGCCGCGGGTGCCTATCCCAATGCGCTGGAAGGCAAGAAAGGCTTTTTTGAGCAGGCGAATGGCGGCTCGGTCCTGCTGGATGAGATTGGCGAGATGTCGCCGAGAATGCAGACCAAACTGCTGCGTTTTCTCAACGATGGCACCTTCCGCCGCGTTGGCGAAGAGCATGAAGTGCATGTCGATGTGCGGGTGATCTGCGCCACGCAAAAGAACCTGATTGAACTGGTGCAGCGCGGGGAGTTCCGCGAAGATCTCTTCTACCGCCTTAATGTGCTGACGCTGCAACTGCCGCCTCTGCGCGATCGCCCACAGGACATTCTGCCGCTGACCGAAATGTTTGTGGCCCGCTTTGCGGATGAGCAGGGTATGGCGCGTCCGCGCCTCTCATCACAGCTCAATGCGTTTCTGACCCGCTATGCCTGGCCTGGCAATGTGCGTCAGCTAAAAAATTCCCTTTATCGCGCATTAACTCAGCTGGAAGGTTACGAACTGCGTCCGCAGGACATCGTGTTGCCCGAACAGGCGCTGGATGTGTCACTGGGGGATGAGGCGCTGGAAGGAACGCTGGATCAGATCACCAGCCGGTTCGAACGCTCAATTCTGACGCGGCTTTATCTCTCTTATCCCAGCACCCGAAAGCTGGCAAAACGGCTGGGCGTCTCACACACCGCGATAGCCAATAAGTTGCGGGAATATGGTCTGGGGCAGAAGCGCAACGAAAGCGAATAAGCGGCAAAGAGAAGGTGATAAGCGGATAACCGGGTTATCCGCTTTTTTTATTACTTCAGCGCGGCCAGCGCAGCGTCGTAATCTGGCTCAGTGGTGATTTCATCAACCAGCTGGCTGTAGATCACTTTGTCATTCTCATCCAGCACGATCACGGCACGTGCGGTCAGACCTTCCAGCGCACCATCGGCAATTTCCACGCCATAGTCATACTTAAACTCTGAACCGCGCAGCGTCGACAGTGTTACCACGTTGCTCAGGTTTTCTGCGCCACAAAAACGCGACTGAGCAAAGGGCAGATCGGCAGAGATGCATAACACCACCGTATTATTCAGCTCGCTTGCTGCCTGATTGAACTTGCGCACTGAGGAAGCACAGACACCGGTATCAACACTTGGGAAAATGTTCAGAATTTTGCGTTTTCCTGCATACTCAGAGAGCGCGACGTTGACCAGGTTTTTAGCGACCAGTGTGAAAGCTTTGGCTTTATCGCCAGCCTGAGGAAACTGACCTGCAACCGGTACGGCATTACCCTGAAAATGAACAGTCTGAGACATAGTGATTCCTTTTGATGATAAAAAAGATCTGACACAAAACGGCTAAAGATAGCCGTTGTTTATGACATAAAAGTTAAGGGTTTACGAGTTCAATTGTGGAATTTAACGTGGCGCTCTCCCACTGCGTCACACATTGTGGAGTGGAAATGAGAACGGTAAAAAGTTATCCCGAAGCCTGGCCCTTGCATACGCCGTTTGTCATCGCCCGTGGAACCCGGACCGAAGTTAAAGTGGTGGTGGTTGAAATCGAGGAAGACGGCGTAAAAGGCGTCGGAGAAGCGACACCGTATGCCCGTTACGGTGAAAGCGAAGCCTCTGTACTGGCGCAAATCGGTACCCTGCTACCTGCGCTACAGCAGGGCATGACACGTGAGGCGCTTCAGCAGGCATTGCCTGCCGGGGCCGCGCGCAACGCCATCGACAGCGCACTGTGGGATCTCGCCGTGCACCAGCAGCAGAGCAGCCTCTGGCAGCTTAACGGCGTCACTCCCCCTGAGGATGTGGTGACCGCGCAGACCGTCGGTATTGATACCCCCGAAGCGATGGCCAGCAGCGCACTCGCGTTGTGGCAGCATGGGGCAACGCTGCTGAAAGTTAAGCTGGATAATAATTTCATTACCGAACGTCTGATGGCGATCCGCGCCGCCGTGCCGGAAGCGACTTTGATTGTGGATGCAAATGAGTCCTGGCATGCCGAAGGCCTGGCGGCACGCTGTCAGTTGCTGGCGGACATCAATGTGGCGATGCTGGAGCAGCCCCTGCCTGCAGGTGAAGATGCGGCGCTGGCGAACTTTATCCATCCCTTACCGATCTGCGCCGATGAGAGCTGTCATACCCGTGAAAGCCTGGCGGCGTTGCGAGGGCGTTATGAGATGGTCAACATCAAGCTGGATAAAGCAGGCGGGCTGACCGAGGCGCTGGCGCTGGCGGGTGCCGCCCAGCAGCAGGGTTTTGCAGTAATGCTCGGCTGCATGCTCTGCACCTCACGGGCGATACACGCTGCGCTGCCGCTGGTACCGCAGACCCGCTTCGCGGATCTTGACGGGCCAACCTGGCTGGCGGTGGATTCAGAACCGGCAATCACCGTGCGCAACGGTCAGTTGATTATTGCTGCCAGCGCAGCAGGTTAACCATCATCTCAAGATAGGTCTCTGTGGCTTCATCCACTGAAATCACCGGCATTTCAGCGGTCACGCAAGGCAGGCTGAGATCGTGACACCAGCTGCCGAATGAGCCGGGCGTATCATAACCGACGCTGCTGACGCGGGGGAGGCCGGTATGGCTGGCCAGCCAGCCGCCAATCTCCACCTGATGCGGGTCGTCAATGCAGCCCAGCGGTTCATGCCATGAGACGATCCAGCGCGGTTTCAGCTGATGAATCAGGGCACAGAGCGCCTGGGTTTCCGGTTCAGAACCCGGATGGGTGCCGGTCGACAGCGCCACATCGCGCGCATCGGCCGCACTGTTCCAGCGATAAACCGTCTCGCCTGACTGCCAGTTCGCCGCCGGGAAGTTGCGGTTGAGATCGACGCCGTTTGCGTTAGCGCGTAGCCCCAGTTGACAGCCATCCGGATTGACCGCCAGCACCACGTGGTGCCGACGCATGCCATCGGGTAACGTCCGTAATGCAGCGGAGAGGGTGGCGATGGCCGCATTCTCATCGCCGTGGGTGCCGGCCAGGATCAGACCGCTGTCGGGATCGCCCAACGGGGCCGGAAACCACAGCAGCGGTGCACCCAGCACTGAGCGGCCATACTGCTGATACGGAACATCCAGTTTGCCGCGCAGGGTACGCGGATGGAGTGGCGACATACTCATTTCCTCATAAGGTTTTACTAAAAGTAGCGGAAAAGCCGTACGCGGAAAATAGCTATTTATCTGTCAGCCATTTGCGATAAAGTGCCCTGCACAAGCTGCATCGGCAACAGACTGGTGCAGCACTTCTTTGGGGTAAAGGAGTGATAATGGTAAAGACCTTTCGCATGACGCTGGCAGCAATCAGTCTGAGCAGCATCCTCACACCCGCCATCGCGGCGAATCCTCCCGCTGGCGCGCAGCTGGCTGAACAGCAGCAGATCGTCCGCCACATTAAAGATGAACCCGCTTCCCTCGATCCGCTCAAAGCGGTGGGGCTGCCGGAAATTCAGGTGATTCGGGATCTGTTTGAAGGCCTGACTAATCAGGATGCGCAGGGCAAAATTGTACCGGGTGTGGCGCAAAGCTGGAGCAGCAGCGATAACAAAACCTGGGTCTTCACCCTGCGCAATAACGCGCGCTGGTCGAACGGCGATCCGGTCACTGCTCAGGATTTTGTCTACAGCTGGCAGCGCCTGGTCGATCCCAAAAACAGTTCTGCTTTTGCCTGGTTCGCAGGCCTGAGTGGCATTGAAAATGCTGCGGCGATTACCAAAGGCGAAATGACGCCCGATAAGCTTGGCGTGGCTGCCCAGGGTAAATACCAGCTGAGGGTGACGCTGGATCGTCCTGTGCCGTGGTTCCCGGCGCTGGTGGCCAACGTGGCGCTCTTCCCGGTGCCCCAGAAAATAATCGCACAGGAAGGTGAGAGCTGGACGGCACCCGGCAAACTGGTCGGTAACGGTGCCTATCAGCTGAGCGAGCGGGTCGTGAACGAGAAGATCGTCCTGACCCGTAATCCTCACTACTGGGATGATGCACATTCGGTGCTGACAAAAGTGACCTTTGTGCCCATCAATGAAGAGTCGAGCGCGACCAAACGTTATCGTGCCAACGATATCGATATCACCGAATCCTTCCCTAAAAATATGTATGCGCTATTGAAGAAAACGTTGCCGGGAGAGGTCTACACACCCGACCAGTTAGGCACCTATTATTATGCGTTTAACACGCAGAAAGGGCCGACGGCTGATGTGCGGGTGCGCAAAGCGCTGACCTGGTCAATCGACCGAAAAGTGATTGCCGAAAAAGTACTGGGTACCGGAGAGAAACCGGCATGGCACTTTACGCCCGATGTCACTGCAGGCTTTAAGCCTCTGCCTGTTTTCATGCAACAGCACGATCAGAATAGCCTGAATGCGCAGGCCAAATCGCTGCTGGCTGCCGCCGGTTATGGCCCCGGCAAGCCATTAAAACTCAAACTGCTCTATAACACCTCAGAGAGTCATCAAAAGATTGCGATTGCCGTGGCCTCAATGTGGAAAAAGAATCTCGGTGTGGATGTCACCCTGGATAACCAGGAGTGGAAAACCTATATTGACAGCCGTAACAGCGGAAACTTCGATGTGATTCGGGCCTCGTGGGTCGGCGACTACAACGAGCCCTCAACCTTCCTTAATTTGCTGACTTCTGGCAACAGCAGCAACATCTCACGCTTCAGTAACGCGGAATATGATGCGGTTATCGCTAAAGCCAGCCGTGAAACCAGCGATCAGGCACGTAACAGCGATTACAATCGTGCCGAGCAAATCCTGGCTGAGCAGGCCCCGATCGCCCCCCTTTATCAGTACACCAATGGCCGACTGATTAAACCCTGGGTTAAAGGCTATCCGATCACCAACCCTGAAGATGTCGCCTACAGCCGTGAACTGTGGATTGAAAAGCACTAAGCCTGTGGTGGCCGATTTTCCGGCCACCTGCTGACATCTTTCTTCACAGCCCTGCGATTGCAACTCAACGCCGTCACGTTAGACTGTATCGTATTGATATTAGTGGTGAGGCAACGTTGTGGACGTCATTGAAGGAAAAGCATTACAGGTTTCAGATGCTATCATCTCGTGCCAGCTGGATGGCAAGGGGGGGATGATCCCCATTGCTGAAGATGAAGTTATCGAGTGTGAGCAGCCTTGCTGGCTGCATCTGAACTATACCCACAGCAAGAGCGCAGAATGGCTGCAGTCGACGCCACAGATCCCCGATGCCGTGCGTGACGCCTTAGCGGGCGACAGCATGCGTCCACGCGTCAGCCGACTGGGCGACGGATTTATGATCGTGCTGCGCAGCGTCAACCACAATACCGATGCGCGTCGCGACCAGTTGGTGGTGATGCGGGTGTTTATCAACGATAAGCTCATCGTTTCGACCCGACGGCGTAAAGTTTCTGCCGTCGATGAAGTGCTCACTGATTTGCAAAATGGCAACGGCCCGATTGACTGCGGCAGCTGGCTGGTTGATGTCTGTGATGCCCTGACCGATCACACCAGTGAATTTATCGAAGAGTTACATGACAAAATCATCGAGCTGGAAGATGCGCTGCTTGACCAGCAGATGCCCGCGCGCGGCGAGCTCGGTCTGCTGCGCAAACAGCTGATTGTGATGCGGCGTTATATGGCACCCCAGCGGGATGTCTATGCCCGGCTCGCCAGTGAAAAACTGGCCTGGATGGATGACAGCGAACGGCGCCGGATGCAGGAGATCGCCGACCGTCTGGGGCGCGGGCTGGATGATCTGGATGCGGGCGTGGCGCGCACTGCGATTCTGGCTGACGAAGTCGCCTCTGCGATGGCAGAATCGATGAACCGCCGCACCTATACCATGTCACTGATGGCGATGATCTTTTTGCCCGCCACGTTCCTGACCGGCCTGTTTGGTGTCAACCTGGGTGGCATTCCAGGCGGCGGATGGGAGTATGGATTTACTATCTTTTGTCTGTTGCTGGTGGCACTGGCGGTGGGGGTCGCGGGCTACCTGCGCAAACGGCACTGGCTTTAGTGAGGGAGAGGTGACCCCGGCAGGAGTCTCATTTGATTACGGAAGTACCGTCGGGTGGGCTGAAAATCGCGTTAAGAAAACAAAAGCTGATCGACATCAATAACCGAATGTCGCCGCTGACGCAAACTCTCTCCCGCAGGTGAATGCAACGTCAAGCGATGGGCGTTGCGCTCCATATTGTCTTATTTCCATATTTAGAATTATTGCATAGCACATTTAATTCGAAACATGCCGGCCATTGTGCCGGCTTTTTTTTTGCCCGCCTGGCTGGAACGCCAATCCTTTCCTAAGCTTAAAGTCCATTCGCAAGAAAAGGAGTACGGCATGAGCGCGATTTTTAACAGCGAGCCGATCCCTACGGATCCAGTCCCGATTCCTGAGCCCATTCCCCACCCGCAGCCCCAGCCTGATCAGCCGACCGATCCGGAATATCCGCCGATAATGGATCCACCGCCACACCGCAACATATAAAAAAAGGGCGTGCTGCCAGCAGCACGCCCTTAAAATTGCAAGGGGCTTATTTAATCTGAAGCACATCAAGACGTACGCTAAGATCCGGCGCATCGTCTTCATCAGCACGCCAGCCCACAGGCTGCAACGGCAGGGTTTCACGATCAAAAGCGAGATCGCCGCCATCAACGACAGCATCGCCATGCTTAATCCCTTTAAAATCGAACAGATTGATATCTGCCAGGTGCGACGGCACGACGTTTTGCATTGCGCTGAACATGGTTTCGATACGGCCAGGATAGCGCTTATCCCAGTCGCGCAGCATATCGGCGACAACCTGACGCTGCAGGTTTGGCTGAGAACCACAGAGGTTGCACGGGATAATCGGGAACTGACGCGCTTCTGAGAAACGAATGATATCTTTCTCACGGCAGTAGGCCAGCGGACGGATCACGATCTGTTTGCCATCATCGCTCATCAGCTTTGGCGGCATACCTTTCAGTTTTCCGCCGTAGAACATGTTCAGGAACAGCGTCTGCAGGATGTCATCGCGATGGTGGCCCAGCGCAATTTTAGTACAACCCAGTTCAGTCGCAACGCGATAGAGAATGCCACGGCGCAGGCGCGAGCAGAGTGAGCAGGTGGTTTTGCCTTCCGGGACTTTCTCTTTGACGATAGAGTAGGTATCTTCTTCGATAATCCGGTACTCAACGCCCTGGGCTTTAAGATATTGCGGCAGGATGTGCTCGGGGAAGCCTGGCTGTTTCTGGTCGAGGTTAACGGCAATCAGGCTAAAATTGACCGGCGCACTTTTTTGCAGACTGCGCAAAATCTCCAGCATGGTGTAGCTGTCTTTACCGCCTGACAGGCAGACCATGATGCGGTCGCCTTCTTCAATCATATTAAAATCTGCAATGGCTTCGCCGACATTACGACGCAGTCGTTTCTGAAGTTTATTCAGATTGTACTGTTCTTTCTTGTCAACCGTTTGATTATCTTGCATTTTCACCTATCTCAAAAACCAGAAAGCGTAGCTGAAGGGCAAATTACTGTGCGCGCTCAGCCAGACACTTCACTGCGGTGTCACGAATATGCAGCGTATGGTACGGATTGTTGCCACGAATGCCAGTACTGGAGTGAAGTAATCAGCGGATAATCGCTGCCGGAGGCGGCGAGTCGTGGATGCGCGATGTCAGCGGGTGGGAACATTTTCCCACTGACAATCGATCTCACTACTGTACGTTGAGCAGAAGGGCAGTGATGCCTGATTAGCATCAGCCTGCAAATGTTCTTTTTTTGTCGCACAGCCGGCGGTCATTAATATGACAGTGAGAAGTAACAGCGTTTTCATTCATGCTTCCGGATGCGGGAATAAAAACAGCATGCGCCGCTATTAATCAATCCCCTATAAACAGAGGTCCTGTTGGTGCGCTTATGATTTTGCACGAATCAAATTAAATATTTTTTCATAAATCCATTAGCGATGAGTTTGTGAACCGTGATTGATTTTCAGATATCGCATGCTGATAAGTGCCGCCTGTTGAGTATGCGTTAATACTGCGCGTATATAATTACACTTCATCTTGCTGAAAAATAATGTATCGCATTAAAATCAAACCGTTTTGTGTCAGGCTTGTAGATGTTGATGTCGTCTTATTTAGCGCGAATATGTATCATTTACGTCATGATAATCAGTAAATTGTTAAGGAACAGGCGATGGATTGTGCGTATCAGGGAATTATTATAATGTCTGCTTCGACAGCTTATTCGTTTCGCACATTTCGGCAATACAGGCTGCAGATGAAGCCGTTTAATGTCCGGTTATATATGTGAGTAAAATGAATCAAATATTAACGATTATGAGACTTTCGGTTAGACGTCAAAAAATAAAAAAGTATGGCCTCAAATTTATTATGATGCTGTTACTCTTTTTACTCTGCTATGTTGCAGTCATGTATTGTGGCATTTTGCTGCTGGTAAACCGACACGGATTACTGCATTTTCTGCTGCACTGAATGTGCAATGGAGTTGTACTGTCAGCCACAGGCTCTGAAAATCCAGCGATAGGCGTGATGTAAAAAATGCCTGAGTGCTTCAAATAAATCTTCTGCCCCTTCCTCAGCGAGACATTGCCCGGTCTCCAGCGCATTATTTACCGTATTACGATGATCCAGAATCACCATGATGGCGATAGCACCCGCAATCAGCGTAAAAATCAGCACGCTTATCGCTACCCGATTTTTAGGCGCTGAAGCGCATAAGGCATCTTCAGGAAGGTCAGATTTATGAGGCATTGGTTTCCGGATAAAATTATCACACTAATAAACAGTGACAGATTATGCCATCAATTCCAGGCGGGCTCTATGTTTCAGGTCAGGCTGCCAGCGATTCTGATTTTTACAGAAGAGAGTTGAATAGCCAGCAGAGGGCGGTGACTGCCCTCTGCTGGCGGCGGATGCCTGTCTGGCCGTGTCTGAAGAGAAGGGTATATAGAGGGGGAGTTACATCATCTCCAGTGACTGCACGCCCTTAATCTCCATGACCTTATCATAGAGGTGGGCATCGTTTGACTTGCGAGATAGCGTCACCTGAACGCTGAGTTCACACAGACCACTTTCCTCATCACGATTAACCACTGTCACGTTGCCGTAGCGAATGCCTTCGCGCTGCATAACCAGCAGTACCAACGGCACACTTTTAGGCTTAAGGAAAACCAGCAGCGTATGATGTTTGCCGATTAAAAGATGGCTCAGACGGCGGAACACTTCCAGCACCACCAGCGCCAGCACCGTACCATAAATGCCGATCTCATACATGCCGCTGCCGATCACCAGACCAATCGCCGCCGTCACCCATAATCCCGCCGCCGTGGTTAAGCCTTTCACCACCTGCTTCTGAATCATAATGGTCCCCGCGCCCAGGAAGCCCATGCCGCTGACAACCTGGGCTGCAATACGGCTGGGGTCCAGTGCCACATGGTCGCTGGTGAGCATGTCGGCGAAACCATATTTTGACACCAGCATGAACATAGCACTGCCGATACCAACCAGAATATGGGTACGCAGTCCCGCTTCTTTGGCCCGCATCTGGCGCTCCAGGCCAATCAGGCCGCCGAGGATACCGGCCAGGGCGATGCGAATTAACATATCCATTAACATGGCTTAACTCCGAAATAATAGGGGCCGAAAAAGGGTGCCAGTTCAGCGATAACAGGTAAACAAGATAATTCTGCTTGCAAATGATGTCGGAGAATTTTGTAAAAAGCTGTTTCACCTCTCGACCCCTTGTGCTGCCTGACATATGCTGAGCCAGCCTATTACCCCCATTCCCGGAGTCCGACTGATGAAAGCAGCCCCCTTTTTGCTGGCTGGTGCCGCGTTATTACTCTCTGCCTGCAGCAGTAACAGTGATGATAACGAGCCACCGCAACAAGCCACCGCCGCCCATATCCAGCCACGTGTGGTGATGTCTTCCCTGGCAGAAAGCACCTGTTCGAATGCGGGTGGAACGCTGGCGTTTTCGCATCAGCTGGATGGAACGCGTGTGGGAATGTGTCAGTTAGTGAATGGTCGTCGCTGTGATGAGCAAGCGTTGATTGGCGGGAATTGCGCACGCTGATAGACAGGCCGGATGGCTCCGGCCCGCACAGTCATCCTGAGATTAGTCAGGCAGTGAGTCGGTTCGGGCAGTCTTCACCCCGGTCGAGCTGGCTGAGATTATTCAGTGTCGTTTCAGAAATGGCGGTCAGCGCTTCGGCGGTTAAAAACGCCTGATGGCCAGTGAACAACACGTTATGGCACGCTGACAGACGGCGGAAAACATCGTCCTGAATCACATCATTCGACTTATCTTCAAAGAACAGGTCACGTTCATTTTCATAAACATCCATGCCGAGTGCGCCAATCTTCTGCTGTTTTAGCGCGTCAATCGCAGCCTGGGAATCGATTAAACTACCGCGACTGGTGTTGATGATCATGACCCCATCGCGCATCTGTTTAAACGCATCGGCGTTGAGCAGATGATGATTCTCCGGTGTCAGCGGGCAGTGCAGCGTAATAACGTGGGATTCCGCAAACAGCGTCTTCAGATCGACATATTCCGCACCGAGTTCCAGCGCCTGCTCACTTGGGTAGGGATCAAATGCCAACAGCCGCATACCAAAACCTTTCAGAATGCGCATCGTCGCAATCCCGATTTTACCGGTGCCGATAACGCCAGCGGTCTTGTTATGCATGTTGAAGCCGGTCAGCCCATCAAGCGAAAAGTTTGCGTCACGGGTGCGCTGATAAGCACGATGAATACGGCGGTTCAGGGTCATCATCAGGCCGATCGTATGTTCAGCGACCGCTTCCGGTGAGTAAGCCGGCACCCGCACCACCTCCAGCCCCAGCTCTTTCGCCGCGGTCAGATCAACATTATTGAAGCCGGCACAGCGTAGCGCGATAGTTTTCACACCCAGCCCGGCCAGCTCCTCCAGTACCGGACGGCTGCCATCATCGTTTACAAAGATGCAGACGGCATCGCATCCCACAGCGGTTTTGGCCGTACTTTCAGAGAGTAAAAAGTCAAAAAAAACCAGTTCAAAGCCGAACTGCTGATTAACCTGCTCAAGGTATTTCTGATCGTAATGTTTGGTGCTGTATACCGCGATCTTCATCGTTATGCTCCTGCAGAGTGATATTTCAAGGATAACGTTTTCTGACTGACTTTGCTGAAACAGCTGACCTGCACCTGGCGCAGTCCTTCACCTCAGGCAGATTACATGCCATCATCGGCGTCAGGATAGGGTAAGGGAAAGGATTATGGCTTTTATGCCACGGATTTTTCGGCGACGGCTGGCGGCCATTCTGGCGCTGATTCTGCTGCTGCTCGGCCTGATGTTGACAGTGACACAATGGCTGCCAAGGCTGGTCGGCATCTGGCTGCCTGATACGACCCGCATTGAGCTGACCGGTGCACCGCGCTGGCGTGAGGGCGGCCTGTGGTTGCCCCGGATTCGTTATCTCGCAGGCGATTGCTCGCTGGCAACCGTAGAGGCGGTATCACTGGGCTGGCATCAGTCCCGGTGGAAACTCAATGCGGAAGAGCTGACGCTGGATAGCACCTGTCTGCAAAAATTACCTGTTGGTGACGGCAGCACGACAGCGCCCAAAACCCTGGCCGAATGGCAGGCCATGTTGCCGGGCGCTGACGTTCATCTGGGCAAGCTGATCGTCGCGCCGTGGCAGACCTATGCGGGCGCGCTGGATCTGACGCTGGAAAAAGATCGCCAGCAACTCAATTACCAGGGCGATAATCTGCAACTGGCGGCTACGCTGACCGGTCAGCAACTCGCGATCAGCCGCCTGACGCTCACTCATCCCGCACTACCTGAACCCATCACGCTGAGTGGTCATCTTGAGTTACCCACCTTCGCCACGGATCTGCCGGTGAATGGCGAGGTAGCCGGAAAGCTGGCACTCAATGCATTGCCGCATCCGCTGCAACTGAGCCTTAACTGGCAGCATCAGCAGGGCGAGCTGCGCGTGGCAATGGCGGAAGAGAACCGGCCGCTTCTCAGACTGCCCTGGCAGATTAGCCGCGATCAGATTCGGATTGAAAAGGGCGAATACGTCTGGCCACTGGCGGCCCAGCCGCTGTCAGGGTTTGTTAACCTGACGCTGGATAACTGGCAGTCGGGCCTGGAGGGCAGTCAGATCACCGGTCGCATCAACCTGCTGACTCAGGGACGCGGCGGCAAGGGCAACGTGGTCCTGGGCCTCGGTCCCGGCAACCTGAGCCTCACCAACAGCAATCTGCCATTTCAGCTGACCGGCGAAAGCAAGCTGGCTGATCTGCAACTCTATGGTTCCATCCCAGGCGTACTCAGCGGCTCGCTGCTCGATCCTCAGTTAGTACTGCAACCCAAATCGCTGCTGCGTCTGCGGGGTCGACTGCTGTCAACGCTGGAGGTTGATGAGGCGCGCTGGCCGCTGGCGGGTGTGCGACTCTCCTCGCAGGGTATTGATGGCCGCCTGCAGGCTATTCTCAACGCGCACGATGCCAGCTTTGGCCGCTTCCGGCTTCATCTTGATGGTCGCGCCACGGATTTCTGGCCTGATAAGGGCGAATGGAACTGGCGCTACTGGGGAGGTGGCGAGATGTTGCCGCTGCAGGCGCGCTGGGATGTTAAAGGCACTGGCGGCTGGCACGACACAATGATCCACCTGGATACGCTCTCCACCGGATTTAATCAGCTGGCCTATGGCAGCGTTAACGTCGCAAACCCGCGTCTGACACTGACTGAACCCGTAAAATGGCAGCGCGATGCGGCGCAACCTTCCTTCAACGGCCATTTCAGACTGCAGGCGGGGCCGACCCGCTTCAGCTATGGCGGCCGTCTGGCTGACTCCACGCTGGACTTCGAGGCGAAAGGCCGCGATCCCGGCTATTTTCTCTGGCGTGGCGAATTAAAAGCGGGCAAGGTTGGCCCGCTGCGGGTGAACGGCCGCTGGGACGGCGAACGGTTACGCGGCCAGGCGTGGTGGCCGGCACAGTCGCTGACCGTGTTTCAGCCGCTGCTCAGCCCCGACATGAAAATGCAGATTCAGGGCGGCAGTTTGCAGGCACAGGTCGCTTTCTCCGCCGCCAGTGAGCAGGGCTTCCAGGCCGGAGGCCACTGGACGGTTAAACAGGGCAGCGTCTGGACGCCGGACAGTCAGGTGAACGGTATCGACTTCTCACTGCCGTTCAGGTTCCATGAGCAGCAATGGCAGTTTGGTCAGCATGGCCCGGTGTCACTGCGCATTGCCGAGGTGAAGAACCAGTTTGCGATGCAGAATATTCGTGCCGATCTGCAGGGTAACTGGCCGTGGTCTGAAGAGACACCGCTGACATTACAGGATGTCAGCCTTGATGTGCTGGGCGGGCAAATCACGCTGCCATCTCTGCGTATGCCGCAGCATGAACCTGCCAGGGTGTCGCTGCGTAATATCAGCCTTAGCGAGCTGGTGACGGCGCTGAAGCCTAAACAGTTTGCCATGTCAGGCAAGGTTAACGGCGAGCTGCCGCTGTGGCTCAATAACCCGCGCTGGCTGGTGGAGAAAGGGTGGATTGCCAACAGCGGTCCGCTGACTTTCCGGCTGGATAAAGATATGGCAGATGCGATTACCCGCAACAACGTAGCGACCGGCGCCGCACTGGACTGGTTACGCTATATGGAAGTCTCCCGCACCTGGGCGACAATCAATCTGAATAACCTCGGCGACCTCACCATGGCGGCGCAGGTACAGGGCGTCAGCCAGTTCAGTAACCGTCGTCAGACGGTCAATCTCAACTATCGTCATCAGGAAAACCTGTTTCAGCTCTGGCGCAGCCTGCGCTTTGGCGATAATTTGCAATCCTGGTTAGAGCAACATGCGACTTTGCCATCGAACAAGGACACTTCACCATGAGCCTGAGGCCACTACTGGTTCTGGCAGCCGGACTGCTGAGCATCGGCTGCGTGCCGCGCATTGAAGTCACGGCACCCAAAGACCCCATCACCATCAACATGAACGTGAAAATCGAGCATGAGATTCACATCAAAGTTGATAAAGACGTGGAGGCGTTACTGAAAAACCAGAGCGGACTGTTCTGAGGAGATCCACGATGAAACGCATAAGCGCGGCGCTGTTACTCGCCCTGACGATGACGCAACCTGCCTGGGCACTGACGCTGGATGAGGCAAGGCAATCAGGCCGTGCAGGTGAAACGCTCTCCGGCTATCTGGCGGCACGTTCGCAGGACAGTGATACGCTGGCGCTGGTGCAGCGGATTAATGCCGGGCGTCAGCAGGAGTATCAGCGGCTGGCAGAGCAAAATAATCTCTCCACGGCCGACGTTGCCAGTATTGCCGGACAGAAGCTGGTGAGCCGTGCGGCTGCAGGAGAGTATGTGCGCGGCATAAATGGTCAATGGTTGAGAAAAGAAGCAGACAGCAGTCAGTAACAGGCGAAAAAAAACCGGGCGCGAGGCCCGGTTTTTTTACAGCGTCATCCTGAGATGGCTCAGACTTATGCGGTCACGATCTGCTTAATAGCGTCTTTCGCTTCAGCCGTCGCTTTGCTGGCCACTTCCGGACCGTAAGCGATGCCTTCAGCAAACACGAACTCAACATCAGTGATGCCGATGAAGCCCAGGAACAGCTTAACGTATGGGGTCAGCAGGTCGGTTGGGGTGTCTTTATGAATGCCGCCACGGCTTGAGATAACGACCGCAGTTTTGCCTTTAACCAGACCTTCCGGGCCTGCTTCGGTGTAGCGGAACGTCACGCCAGCACGGGCAATCAGGTCGAAATAGTTTTTCAGTTGCGTAGGAATATTGAAGTTGTACATTGGCGCGGCAATGACCACTTCATCATGAGTCTGAAGTTCTGCAATCAGTTCATCGGACAGGTCCAGTGCTTCCTGCTGACGCGGTGACAGTGGCGTATCGGAAGGGCGCATTGCACCCACTAACTCGCCATCCAGAACCGGAATCGGGTTAGCAGCCAGATCACGTACAGTCACTTCTTTACCCTGTGCCTTTGCCTGTTCAACGTAGAAGTCAGCGAGCTGGCTTGATTGTGAGTAGCCTGCGAGGATGCTTGATTTCAGAACTAAAACTTTGGTCATGGTGGTTTCCTGTCTGTAACGCGGAAGAGTTTCCGCTCAATGGTTTACACTCTACGGTTATCGATGGCGCGGTGAAAGCGCAATATTTCGAGACCCATGTTCGAATTTATTGAATAAGCGCAGCCGGGGCCAGCCGCCTGAACGGTTCAGAATGTGCTAAGATACGCGCAATTATTATATTAGATCAGCTGGTTATCCCGGCTTGCAGGGCGCTGCTTCAGGCAGCGACACCGTCTGAGTAAGGTACGTCACAATTATGTCATCTCCCGATACTTCCCCACTGGCAGCGCTCTGGTCACGGCTCGACGGTTTAATGCTGCGCGATCGCCAGCGGCTACAGCGCCGTTTACAGGGTGCCAGAAAAGCCAAAAATCCTGAGGCTCAGCAGGGCATCGCCAGCGAGCTTGAGCAGGAATTTATCACCGCTGAACAGCGCGTGGCCCAGCGCCGCGCGGCGACGCCAGCGATTTCCTTCCCGGATAATTTGCCGGTCAGTCAGAAGCAGCAGGATATTGCTGAGGCGATTCGCAACCATCAGGTGGTGATTGTTGCCGGTGAAACCGGTTCGGGTAAAACCACCCAGCTGCCGAAAATCTGTCTGGCGCTGGGACGCGGTATCACCGGTCTGATTGGCCATACCCAGCCGCGCCGTCTGGCCGCCCGGACCGTGGCAAACCGCATTGCCGATGAGCTCAGCACCTCACTGGGCGGCTGTGTCGGCTATAAAGTGCGGTTCAACGACCAGGTCAGCGATCTGACGCAGATTAAACTGATGACGGACGGGATTCTGCTGGCGGAAATCCAGCAGGATCGCCTGCTGATGCAATATGACACCATCATCATTGATGAGGCACACGAACGCAGCCTGAATATCGACTTCCTGCTCGGTTATCTGCGTGAGCTGTTGCCGCGCCGCCCCGATCTGAAAGTCATCATCACCTCTGCGACCATCGATCCACAGCGCTTCTCCCGTCATTTCAATAATGCGCCGGTGATTGAAGTTTCTGGGCGGACTTACCCGGTTGAAGTGCGCTACCGCCCGGTGGTCGAAGACGCGGAGGATGGCGATCGTGATCAGCTGCAGGCGATTTTTGATGCGGTGGATGAACTGGGGCGGGAAAGCCGTGGCGACATCCTGATCTTTATGAGCGGCGAGCGCGAAATCCGTGATACCGCAGATGCGCTGAACAGACGCGATCTGCCGCACACCGAAGTGCTGCCGCTCTATGCGCGACTGTCGAATGCGGAACAGAACCGGGTATTTCAGTCGCACAGTGGCCGTCGCATTGTGCTGGCGACCAACGTTGCGGAAACCTCGCTGACGGTGCCTGGCATCAAATATGTGATCGACCCCGGTACGGCTCGTATCAGTCGCTACAGTTTCCGTACCAAAGTGCAGCGACTGCCGATTGAACCGATATCACAGGCCTCTGCCAACCAGCGTAAAGGGCGTTGCGGCCGTGTTTCGGACGGTATCTGTATTCGTCTGTATGCAGAAGATGACTTTCTGAGTCGTCCGGCCTTTACCGATCCTGAAATCCTGCGCACCAACCTGGCGTCGGTGATCCTGCAGATGACCTCGCTGGGACTGGGTGATATCGCCGCCTTCCCGTTTGTGGAAGCGCCTGATAAGCGCAATATCCAGGATGGCGTTCGCCTGCTGGAAGAGCTGGGCGCGCTGACCCTGAATGAAGAAAACGGTCACTACAAACTCACCGGCTCCGGGCGTCAGCTGGCACAGCTGCCCGTGGATCCTCGCCTGGCGCGGATGGTGCTGGAAGCGCAGAAATTTGGCTGCGTGCGTGAAGTGATGATCATCACCGCTGGCCTGTCGATTCAGGACCCGCGTGAGCGTCCGGCAGATAAAAAGCAGGCGTCTGATGAAAAGCACCGGCGCTTTGCCGACAAAGATTCCGACTTCCTCGCCTATGTGAATCTCTGGAACTACCTGGCGGAGCAGCAGAAAGCGCTGTCCGGCAATGTTTTCCGTCGTCAGTGCAAAACCGATTTCCTTAACTATCTGCGCGTGCGGGAATGGCAGGATATCTATACCCAGCTGCGGCAGGTGGTGCGTGAACTGGGTATTCCTGTGAACAGTGAACCGGCTGAGCTGCAGCCCGTTCACTGCGCGCTGTTAAGCGGTCTGCTGTCGCATATCGGCCAGAAAGATAGCGATAAACAGGAGTATACCGGCGCACGCAATACCCGCTTCTCTATCTTCCCTGGCTCCGGACTGTTTAAGAAGCCGCCGAAGTGGACGATGGTGGCAGAACTGGTTGAGACCAGCCGCCTGTGGGGGCGCACCGCGGGCCGTATTGAGCCAGAGTGGATTGAGCCGCTGGCGCAGCATCTGATTAAGCGCAGCTACAGTGAACCGCACTGGGAGAAATCGCAGGGCGCGGTGATGGCCGCCGAAAAAGTCACCCTCTATGGCCTGCCGATAGTCGCCGCCCGCAAGGTGAACTATGGCAGCATCGATCCCACGCTGAGCCGTGAGCTGTTTATCCGCCACGCGCTGGTGGAGGGCGACTGGCAGACCCGCCATGCCTTCTTCCGGGCTAACCAGAAGCTGCGCAGTGAAGTGGAAGATCTGGAACACAAATCCCGTCGCCGCGACATCCTGGTGGATGACGAAACGCTGTTTGCTTTTTATGACCAGCGCATTGGCAAAGAGGTAGTGTCGGCGAAGCATTTCGATAGCTGGTGGAAGCAGGCCAGCCGTGAAAACGCCGAGTTGCTGAACTTTGACAAGCAGATGCTGATCAAAGAGGGCGCGGATAAAGTCAGCCAGCTCGATTACCCCAACTTCTGGCATCAGGGCAACCTCAAGCTGAAGCTGAGCTATCAGTTCGAGCCAGGTGCAGATGCGGATGGCGTCACGGTGCATATTCCGCTGCCGCTGCTGAATCAGATTGATGATAGCGGCTTTGAATGGCAGATTCCCGGCGTACGTCGTGAGCTAATCATCGCGCTGATTAAGTCGCTGCCCAAGCCGCTGCGCCGTAACCTGGTGCCAGCCCCTAATTACGCCGAGGCGTTTTTAGGCAGGGTGAAAGCGATGGAGATGCCGCTGCTTGACGCGCTGTCGCGGGAGTTCCGCCGCATGACCGGCGTTACCCTGGAGCGGGAAAACTGGCAGTGGGAACAGGTGCCCGATCATCTGAAAATGACATTCCGTGTGGTGGACGAGCACAATCGCAAGCTGCTGGAAGGTAAAGACCTCACTGCGCTCAAGGCTCAGCTAAAAGATAAAGTGCAGGAAACGCTATCGAAAGTGGCGGATGACGGGCTGGAGCAGAGCGGACTGCACATCTGGAGCTTTGGCGATCTGCCGCGCAGCTATGAACAGAAGCGCGGCAGCTATCAGGTCAAAGCCTGGCCTGCACTGGTCGATGAGAAAGAGAGCGTCGCCATTCGCCTGTTTGACAGCGAGCAGGAGCAGCAAAAAATGATGTGGCGCGGCCAGCGTCGCCTGTTACTGCTGAATGTGCCGTCGCCGGTTAAGTATCTGCATGAGAAGCTGCCGAACAAAGCCAAGCTCGGACTCTACTTTAACCCCTATGGCAAAGTGCTGGAGCTGATCGACGACTGCATCGCCTGTGGCATCGATAAGCTGATAGGGGAAGCAGGTGGTCCGGCCTGGGACCAGGGCGCGTTTGAGCAGTTGCGTGACAAAGTACGTGGTGAACTCAATGAGACCGTAGTGACGATCGCACAGCAGGTTGAGCAGATCCTCACCGCAGTCTTCAACATCAATAAGCGTCTTAAGGGCCGGGTCGATATGACCCTGGCGCTGGCGTTATCTGACATCAAGGCGCAGGTAAATGGTCTGGTCTATCGCGGTTTTGTCACCGGCAACGGCTGGCAGCGGCTGGCCGATACGCTGCGTTATCTGCAGGGCATTGAGCGGCGACTGGAAAAACTGCCTGCCGATCCGCACAGCGATCGTGCCCGGATGTTAAAAGTGCAGGCCGTGGAACAGGCGTATCAGGCGTGGCGCAATAAGCTGCCGCCGCAGCGTCAGGATGATGAAGAGGTGCAGAGTATTCGCTGGATGATTGAAGAGCTGCGCATCAGCTACTTTGCTCAGCAGTTGGGTACGCCGTATCCCATCTCAGAAAAGCGTATTCTGCAGACGATGGAACAGATAGCGGGTTAAGAAGCCAGGGTGCGCGTCGTAACAGGCGCGCACCCAATTGGCAGAGAGTCAGTGCGGTTACTGCGCGAGGGATTCCAGTTTGTCTTTAAACGAGGTGACTGAAATCGCACGGTTGTCAGCCAGGTAACGATCCTTCGCTGCCGGCGCTGAGCTTTGTACCGCGATTAACTGCCAGCCTTTATCGCTTTTGAGCAGCAGCGGTGAACCACTGTCACCCGGCAGAGTGTCACACTGGTGCGACAGCACGGCGCGCTGCGCCCAGCCGGTAATCAGGCAATCGCTGTGAGAATAGAGCGTATCGAGATGATCGGCCGGATAGCCCGCCTGCGTCACTTTACGTCCGGTCAGCTTAAGAGCGGCAGTGAGATCGCTGCGTGAGCCATCAAACAGCGGAATAGGCGTAATCGCTGACGGCGGATTGCGTAAAATCACGATGCCGTAATCATAAGGTGCTGCACTGCTCGGCACGATCCAGCCTTCACCATCCGCTTTTAGTTTTGACGCCAGCGAAGGTTCAACCCGCGCATCAATATCATGAAGCTCGTAGCGCCAGCCTTTATCGCTGGCCATAAATCGCAGCGCAACCGGCTTATCGAAATTTCCTGGCGGGGAGAGCAGACAGTGTCCGGCCGTCAGCGCCAGATGCGGAGAGATGAGCGTGGCAGTACAGAGGTTGCCGCTTTCGGTTTCCAGCTGACCAATGGCATCCCAGGGGGCCGCGGTAATATCGGTAATGGCCTGGCGATGATCTTTGCCGAAAAACAGCATCTTAATTTCAGCAGGAGTGGGTGAGTCGTCGTCATCATCGGCATGAACCGTGGTGACAAAACTGAAGAGTCCAACCATTAACAGGGTAGCCAGGCGCATAGAAATCTCAATGGCGAGAAAAGTTAACGTTATTGTTATTACGTAAGTACGGTAACTATAGTCGGTGAGCGTTGAAAAAGGGAGTTTTATTGGTTAATCAGTACGCTACAGCTTCTAAATAAAAAAGCTGGCTGCAACAATGCCACACAGGATCATAACAAGCAGAATAATTTCGAAGCGATAGCGACGCACTATTTCATCCACTCTCGTCATTTCATCCACTCCAGTAAAGAAACACCCGGCAGAACCGGGTGTTTTAAATCATCATGTGGCCGTGCGCTGAAGGCGACCTTAGTTTTTAGCTGCTGGTTTCACAACTTTTTTGTGGTGAACTTTTTTAGCAGCCTGAGCTTTCTGAGCGGCTGGTTTAGTTACTTTTTTGTGGTGAACTTTTTTAGCAGCCTGGGCTTTCTGAGCGGCTGGTTTAGTTACTTTTTTGTGGTGAACTTTTTTAGCAGCCTGGGCTTTCTGAGCGGCTGGTTTAGTTGCTTTTTTGTGGTGAACTTTTTTAGCGGCCTGTGCTTTCTGATCAGCAGGTTTTACCGCTTTCTTGTGGTGAACTTTTTTAGCAGCCTGCGCTTTCTGCGCTGCATCTTTTTTCACTGCTTTTTTGTGGTGAACTTTCTTAGCAGCCTGAGCTTTCTGAGCGGCTTTATGGTGTTTCTTGTGCGCAGTTTTGTGAACGGTTTTAGCCGGTGCTGCAGCGGTAGTGGTAGTTGTTGCGGCTGGCGCAGCAGCTGGAGCAGCTGTGGTATCAGCAGCGAAAGCAACAGAAGACATACCCATAGCAGCGGCGACAACCAGTGCAAATAATTTTTTCATTGCAAATCCCTCGGAGACTATTTTTTCATGTGTAGCCCACTGCGGGGCCGGTGAAGAGACTATAGGGAAATCAATGAACGGTGTCCGTGGGTGTTTGGTATCGGCGTGTAACCGATTGTACAAAGGCGGGAAAGGGCGGTCAGATGACCGCCCGAAAGCTTAGCTATTCAGGTAGCGTTGTTCAAGATGCTGGCGGAAGAAAGCCGGATTCAGTGCTTCGCCAGTAGCGTTTGTCAGTAACTGGTCGGTGGAAAAACGGCTGCCGTGCTGCCAGATATTCTGTTGCAGCCAGTCGAATACCGGCTGCAGCTCACCATGCTGAATCAGCTCACTGAGCTGTGGAATGGCGTTCTGTACCGACCGGAACAGCTGCGCGGCGTACATGGCGCCCAGCGTATAGGTTGGGAAGTAGCCAAATGCACCATCAGTCCAGTGGATATCCTGCATACACCCATCGCGGTAATTACCGCGGGTATCCAGGCCCAGCGACTGCATCATCTTCTCATCCCACAGCGCAGGGATATCCTCAACCTCGATCTCGCCTTCGATCAGCGCCTGCTCGATTTCGTAGCGCAGAATGACATGTGCCGGATAGCTGAGCTCATCGGCATCAACCCGGATCAGGCCGGGTTTCACCTGCTGGGCCAGGCGCACGAAATTATCCGGCTGCAGGGCGGGCTGATCGCCAAAGGTGGCGATCACCTGCGGCATAATACGCTGGAGGAATTCGCGGCTGCGACCCAGCTGCATCTCCATAAACAGACTTTGTGATTCGTGGATAGCTGTAGAGCGCGCCAGCGCTACCGGCTGACCGCGCCACTGCTGCGGCAGATTCTGCTCATAGCGGGCGTGACCGGTTTCGTGAATCACGCCCATCATGGCGCTGAGAAACTCATTCTCGTTGTAACGGGTGGTAATACGCACATCTTCCGGCACGCCGCCGCAGAAGGGATGCGCACTGATGTCGAGGCGGCCGTGGTTAAAGTCGAAACCCAGGGTTTCCATGATGCTGAGACCGAGCTGACGCTGTGCAGGCACGGCGAACGGACCCTGAGGCGTAATACAGGGCTGCTGCGCCTGTTTTTCCACTACCTGCTGCAGTAAGTCAGGCAGCCAGGTTTTCAGTTCGCCAAAGGTCGCATCCAGCCGGGCGCGGGTCATCCCCGGCTCATAGAGATCCAGCAGCGCATCGTAACGGGAGCAGCCACTGGCGTCGGCGCGGCGCTGAGCCTCTTCACGGCTCAGACGCACTACCTCTTTGAGGTTGGCGGCGAAACCCTGCCAGTCATTGGCTGGACGCTGAGTGCGCCACGCATGTTCGCAGACCGAACCGGCGATCGATTTTGCTTCAACAAAATCATCTGGCAGCAGGCTGGCTTGCTGATATGCGCGCTGCATCTCGTTGAGATTGGCACGTTCGACATCGTTCAGCGACTGCTGTTCAGCGGCTTTAAGCCACTCGCCGACCTGAGGAGCGGTGAGGATCTGGTGTTGCAACACGCTCATTTCTGCCAGCGCTTCACCACGCGCCTGACTGCCGCCTGGCGGCATGGTGGTCTGCATATCACATCCTGCAATGGCTGTGACGTGACTGAAGCGGGAAAGACGCTGGAAGGTTTTGGTAAGTTGTTGATACGCTGAGGTCACGCAGGACTCCTTGTGGTTTTTAACGCAGCGGAATTTCCCGCAAGGTTAGATCAACCGGCCAGCAAAAGCGAACGCTGGCGCCGCCCAGCGGGCTGGACTCAATAGTAACATTGCCGCTCAGTGCCTGGGCTATAGAGTGCACAATCGCCAGGCCGAGTCCGCAGCCACCTGTGGCGCGATCGCGGCTGGGATCAAGCCGGACAAAGGGTTCGAAAACGCGCTCACGCTCTTCCGGCGGAATACCCGGGCCATCATCTTCAACCTGCAGACAGCCAGTCGGGCCGTCGAACCATAAACTGACGCGCAGCCGATGTTGGGCATAGCGCAGTGCATTGTTCACCAGGTTATCCAGCACCCGCTCCATCAGACGGGTATCAGAAATGCCGATGTTTTCCCGCTGTGGCAGGTCAAGGTCAAGGCGTATGTCCGGGTTGATGGTGCGGAAATCGTCCAGTCGTTCGCCTAGCCAGCAGGCCAGATCCAGCGATTTCAGATTGAGATCGACGCGGGGTCGGTCAAGGCGCGCATAGGTCAGCAGTTCCTCAATCAGACTTTCAAGCTGGCCGATGTCGCGATTCAGCGCTACCCGTTCGCCATCTGTGAGGTTGTCGCTCATCTCCAGCCGATAACGCAGACGCACCAGCGGTGTCCGCAGCTCATGCGCGATGCCATCAATGAGCTGCTTCTTGCTGGCGACCAGCGTGTTGATATTCTCGGCCATCTGGTTAAACGCGATGCCGAGCCGGAACAGGCTGGAGGTGCTGTCAAAATGGGTGCGCACATCCAGCTCACCACGGCCAAAGCGCTGAGCTGCTTTCTCCAGTCGCTGCATCTCCTGCCAGTGGGGACGCAGCCAGATAAACACCGGCAACGCCAGCGACATGCCTATAAACACCAGCAGGGCAATATCCAGCAGGCGCATCTGATGCAGATAGAAAAGATAGGGAATAGGCCCCACTGATAATACATAGTGGCTGCGCGGGATATGCTGCAAAAAGGTGTACTGGTCATCGAGCGCGACAATCTCCCCGGCGCGCAACCGACGCATATTGCTCTCATCAAGCTGATATTTGTTCATCGGCTCAATATGCAGGTCGAATGACAGGCCGAGATCGAGACTCTTGATGGTTTTATTCCAGTCGCGCGGCGGGATCTCGCGCAGTTCGCTACGAATCAGATAGAGCGAACTGGCCATCAGGTCATTCATCGACTGGCGGCCTGCGCGCTCAGCAGTAAACTTGTAGACCAGACCCACCAGTAGCGCCATCACCAGAAAGCAGACGAATAGCAGCAGATAAAACTGAATAAAAAGCTTTCTCATAGTCCGCGGGTATCCCAGGCCTGAGGCGCAAACAGATAGCCTTTATTACGGATGGTTTTAATGCGAAATGGCTCGGTGGCGCTGTCATGCAGCTTTTTACGCAGACGGGAGATTGCCACGTCGATGCTGCGGTCCAGGCCGTCATAGCTGACGCCACGCAACGTTTTCAGCAGCGCATCCCGGTTAAGTGTCTGTCCCGCATGGCTGGCGAGCACCCACAGCAGATCGAAATCTGCGGTGGAAAGGGCGATCTGCTCCTCAAACAGCGTGACCTGGCGGTTCAGAGCATCAATGGTCAGCGAGCCAAAACGCAGCATGCGGTTGGCGGCAGGTGCGCTCGGTGTATCTTCGGGCTGTCCCTGATGGGACTGACGCAGATGCAGGCGCAGGCGAGCCAGCAGCACCGCGGGCGGGGTGGTTTTCAGGATGTAATCCTGCGCACCCATCTCCAGGGCCAGAATATGGTTCATGTCGCTGTCGAGTGAGGTGAGCAACACGATCGGCCCCTGCCAGTTGGCCCGCAGGTCACGGCAGATGGTCATGCCGTCCTTGCCTGGTAACATGATATCCAGCATCACCAGATCGGGCTGCTGTTCAACTATCACTGATTCAGCACGGTCACCACGCGTCTCAACGATCACCTCAATATCATGGCGGCCAAGGTAAGCCGCAATCAGCGAACCCACTTCGGGTTCATCTTCTACATAAACAATTTTGTTCATAGTTCACAGAGCAGAGACAGGAGTGAATGAAAGCATATCTTTTCCTGGTCCTGAGCTCTACGTTATCGCACGAAATATCCGTGGCTTGCTGGTATACAACCGGCAAAATGTGCAATCATTAGCGCGGCCTTTTTGCGCCAGGTTTGGGATATTGATGATTACCATGAGGAGCGTTAGTGTGTCTGATAAAGAGCTGGCATCAGCCATATACCCCGACCGCATCTGCTTCAATTACAGTGACTTTCTTTCCGCTTCCTGCAAAAAGCGCTGGAGCTTCGTCGATGCTATTTATGGTGTAATGCCGATCTTTGGCATGGTGACACGTAAATCAGCACACCGTTTACAGGGCAGTGACGACCCGTTAAAAGAATTAGCATTACAAATCATTTCTACTCAGGTTAGCGACGAAATTAACATTGCGCGCCTGATTACTCTCGCGGAACAGCAGCAGATCAGCCGCTTCGATATCCAGCTCCCTTATCCGCTGTCAGCGGAGCAGCTGGACGCGATCCATCATGAATATTCGAAGCCGCTGAATCTCACACAGCAGGATGACCTGCTGTGTGTCTCTATTCCGGCACTTTCACACTAAGAGCCGCTACCATCAGGTTTACGTTGTCAGTTGCCACACTGCGGGCAGCGTCGCGGCAATCAGCAATCCCATCGCAATCCTCTCCAGCGAAGTCAGCGAAACATCTGCGCGGCCGCCGCGTCGGGCAAACAGAAACAGCAGCAGGCCCGGTGTATAGAGCACCACTGACATCATCAGATGCAGGGGGCCCGAGGCGTAGAGCAGCCAGATGCCATAGACGCTGGCACCCACGCCAACCGCCATCGCGAGCGGCTTATGCTGTCCGTGCACCACTTTGATCAGATATAACCCCACCAGCAGATAGGGCACCAGAATCATCTCCGATGCAATGGTCAGCAGGTTATTGTAGTTAGCACCGGTCAGAGCAATCAGAATCAGGCAGAGCTGAATACTGCCGTTGGTCAGCCACAGCGAGGCGGCTGGCGCGTTATGGCGATTCTGCCGGGCAATACTGCGCGGAAACGCACCCTGTTGCGCGGCAATCAGCGGCACTTCAGCGGCCATAATCGTCCAGCTCAGATAGGCACCACAGACCGAGATAATCAGGCCCACCGCGATCACCGCATCGCCCCAGTTGCCCATCAGTCGGGTCATCAATCCCGCCATGGACGGGTTACGCATCCCGGCCAGTTCAGCGCGCGGCACCACGCCCAGCGAAAGCAGTGTCACCAGCAGATAAACCAGCAGCGCAGCCAGCACGGCGAAGAGTGTGGCGCGGCCCACATCCTTTTTCTGGCGCGCGCGAGCAGAAACGACGACCGCACCTTCCACCCCGATAAAGACCCACAGGGTAATCAGCATGGTTTGCTTGATCTGCTCCCAGAGCGGCTGTCCCAGCGTGACCCCGGAAAAATCGAAGCGAAAGCGATCATAGTTAAACGCCATCACCGCCAGCACAATAAACAGCAGCAGCGGCACCAGCTTGCCCAGCGTCGCCATCAGATTGATGCTTGCGGCGGTCTGCACGCCACGCAGCACCAGCCAGTGAACCAGCCACAGCAGCACGGATGCACCCAGCATCGCCTGCCAGGTATTGCCATCACCAAAGATAATGCGATCTGGCGTATCGGTGAAAAAGCTCAGGGCAGAGAAGACAATCACCAGATAAGAGACGTTGGCGATTACGGCGCACAGCCAGTAGCCCCAGGCGGAACAGAAACCCATCAGTTCGCCGAACCCGGCGCGGGCGTAGGTAAAGATACCGCCATCCAGGTCGGGTTTAAGGCGGGTCAGTAGCAGCATGGCCAGCGACAGAAAGATAATTCCGACGCCAGTAATCAGCCAGCCCAGCAGCAGCGCTGCCGGACCGGCCACTGCGGCCATGTTTTGTGGCAGACTGAAAACGCCTGCGCCCAGCATCGAGCTGAGTACCAGCGCCGTCAGTGCGCCGAGACCTAATTTTTTCTCCAAAACAACCTTCCCGCTAGCATACATGGCTGGGTAAACCGGAGTTATCGCTGGGTTATGTCAGCCCAGGGGCAAAATTCAGGGACAATATCCGGTAAAACAGGCGGTGGATTTTACGGAGTGTGGCAGGGGATCGCAATGCGTGACTATGCAAAACAGCGCAGCAATTATGCAAACAGCAGGGCGGCGGGCGCCGCCCTGTGGGGGATTACTTAAACAGGTCAGCAGTCACGGTCAGGTTACCGCCGCTCTGGTTCTGCCACTGACGGGTGACATGATAGAACTTCGCACCTTTATCAGCCGCACGCTTCGCCACTTCTTCTGAAATCTCAGTAGGCGTACCGAAGTGGCCGGTGAAGGTCACGGTATCAAACGGCTGCATCTGCGCGGCCGTAATCGCGTTGACTTCCTGCACCGATTTACCGTTAGGCAGGTTTACCGTGTAACGCTTACCGGTAGAGCTTTGTGTTTCGAAGAAACGGCCCACTTTGTTGCTTGGGGTTTCAGATGAGGCTACGCCTGGAATCTCTACGCTGGCTGCCGCCGCGCCACCGGTTGCCAGTGCAGCTTTACCCGCTTCTGAATCGGCTGGAATGGCATTGGGTGTCTGCACGGCGCGTTCTTTAGCATCCGCTTTATAGACATAGGCAGTGACGTACTGGTTGCCGCCGCTATTAGCATCGATCTGGCGAACGATAAAGAAGGAGGCCGCGCCTTTCTGTTTTGCGGCTTTTGAAATCGCGTCGTTTACGTCCGGCTGGCTGGCAAAGAAACCGCTGACCGAAACGGTATCGAACGGTTCGAGTCTGTACGCTTCTGCTTTTGGCAGTTCGTTGATGCCATTAAAGCGACGATACGTCGTTGACTCGGAGGCTGCCGGGGCATCGGCTTTATAGAGGTCAGCCGTCACGCGCCAGTTACCGCTGTTACCGTTACTGTCGTTGATCGCCTGGATGTAATAAGAGGCAGCGCCCATCTGATCTGCACGCTTAGAGACTGCATCGGCAGCGTCGCCGATGGCGTTGAAACGGCCGGTGATATTAATACGTTCGAATGGCTTCAACGCGGCCGCTTTTTCTGGCGTTAACTCCTGCGCAGCGAATGCGTTGGCTGCCAGCAGGGACAACAAGGTGGACGCCAGAATAGTGTTCTTCAGCTTCATAAAAATAATCCTTCGCCTTACGCAAAAATGAGTACGAAAACGTGCTGGACTCTTGATGTATAACAGATTAGCCGCTGATTATTGCATGATATAAACAGACTGTCGCAGCGATTTTTTGTGTCAGATCGCGTTATTCAACCATGATTTTTTCATTTGTTTGTCATCAAACGCCGTTACGGCCCGTTTTGGTCATGGTTACCACTAAAAGCGATAACTATTAGCAGTTAAACAGTTAAATTATTGTTAATTAAAGGTTTTTATTGATGGTTAATTCGCCCATACATCATTATCCCCGGCAGAATATCTGCCTGCTATGGTGTTTTGCAGTGTGATAACGCAGGTTTTTTAGCAGAACGCTGAATAATTGGGTGAATGTCATCACTCTGTGCAGCCGCTATAGATCGCTTGTCACATTTTAAGTAGGTTATAAACACTTTGAAATACCTGCATTTCAACTATAAGCAGCTGAAACAGCGTTTCAGTTGCGGTGTGGCAATGCAGATTCGGGCCATCATCTTTCACCGATGAAAGGAAACACTATGTTAATTGGAATACCCAAGGAAAGGTTGCCAAACGAGTCACGCGTGGCCGCCACGCCAAAGACCGTGGAACAATTCATCAAACTGGGTTTCAGCGTCACCCTTGAGCATGACGCAGGTAAACGCGCCAGCTTCGACGATGAAAGCTATATCGCAGCCGGTGCCACACTCAGCAACAGAGAGCAGGTCTGGCAGTCCGATATCGTGCTGAAGGTGAATGCACCGGATGACGAAGAAATTGCGCTGACCCGAGCGGGCAGCACGCTGGTCAGTTTTATCTGGCCCGCACAGAATCCCGACCTGCTTTCAACGCTGGCTGCACGTCAGGTCACGGTCATGGCAATGGACTCGGTGCCGCGTATTTCACGGGCGCAGTCGCTGGATGCCCTGAGCTCCATGGCTAACATTGCCGGTTATCGCGCCATTGTTGAGGCAGCGCATGAATTTGGACGCTTCTTTACCGGCCAGATTACGGCCGCCGGTAAAGTGCCACCGGCAAAAGTGATGGTGATTGGGGCTGGTGTTGCCGGCCTGGCAGCGATTGGCGCAGCAGGCAGTCTGGGTGCAATTGTCCGGGCATTTGATACCCGTCCTGAAGTCAAAGAACAGGTGCAGAGTATGGGCGCCGAATTCCTCGAACTCGACTTCGAAGAGGACGCGGGCAGCGGTGATGGCTATGCCAAAGTCATGTCCGAGGCATTCATTAAAGCGGAGATGGCGCTGTTTGCCAGTCAGGCTAAAGAGGTGGACATCATTGTCACTACGGCGCTGATCCCAGGTAAACCCGCTCCGAAACTGATCACCGAAGAGATGGTCGCCAGCATGAAGCCAGGCAGCGTAATTGTTGATCTGGCGGCGCAGACCGGCGGTAACTGTGCACTGACCGTCGCAGATCAGGTCACCGTCACACCTAACGGCGTCAAAATCATTGGCTACACCGATCTGCCGAGCCGTCTGGCGACGCAATCTTCCCAGCTTTATGGCACTAACCTGGTCAACCTGATCAAACTGCTGTGTAAAGAGAAAAATGGCGAAATCCAGGTCGATTTTGAGGATGTGGTGGTGCGGGGCGTCACCGTGGTGCGCGAGGGTGAAGTCACCTGGCCGGCTCCGCCGATTCAGGTCTCGGCAACGCCAAAAGCTGCACCGACAGCCGCGAAGCCAGCAGAGAAAATTGAAGGGAAGCCCGTTTCTCCGTGGCGCAACACTCTGCTTATCGCCCTGGCTATCGTACTGTTTGGCTGCCTGGCCAACGTGGCACCCGCCGATTTCCTCTCCCACTTTACCGTGTTCGCCCTCGCCTGCGTGGTGGGTTATTACGTGGTATGGAACGTCAGTCATGCGCTGCATACGCCGCTGATGTCCGTGACCAATGCCATATCCGGCATCATCGTCATCGGTGCGGTGTTGCAGATGGGGCACGGTGGCTGGGTCACCTTTATCTCCTTTATTGCCGTGCTGATTGCCAGCATCAATATCTTTGGTGGCTTTACCGTCACCCAGCGCATGCTGAAAATGTTTCGTAAGGGGTAACACATGTCTGGCGGATTAGTCACTGCAGCCTATATTGTGGCTGCGATTCTTTTTATCTGTAGCCTTGCCGGTCTCTCGCGTCATGAGACTTCTAAGCGGGGTAATATTTTCGGTATCAGCGGGATGGCGATTGCGCTGGTCGCCACCATCTTTGGCCCGGACAGCGGTAACGTGGTCTGGATTCTGCTGGCGATGGTGATTGGCGGTGCTATCGGTATTCGTCTGGCGAAGAAAGTCGAAATGACCGAAATGCCGGAGCTGGTGGCAATTCTGCACAGCTTTGTCGGTCTTGCCGCGGTACTGGTAGGCATCAACAGCTATATCGATCATGCGCCTGGCCTGCCAGCGGTGATGGAGAATATCCATCTCAGCGAAGTGTTTATCGGTATCTTTATCGGTGCTGTCACCTTCACCGGTTCGCTGGTGGCCTTTGGCAAACTGTGCGGCAAGATCTCCTCAAAACCGCTGGCGTTACCGCATCGTCACAAGCTGAATCTGCTGGCACTGGTGGTCTCGTTCCTGCTGTTGCTTTGGTTTGTAAATACCAGCAGCACCGCTGCACAGGTCTTTGCACTGCTGCTGATGACGGTGATTGCGCTGGCGTTTGGCTGGCATCTGGTCGCGTCGATTGGCGGTGCCGATATGCCGGTCGTGGTGTCTATGCTGAACTCCTACTCTGGCTGGGCCGCTGCGGCTGCCGGTTTCATGCTCAGCAACGATCTGCTGATTGTGACCGGTGCGCTGGTCGGTTCGTCCGGTGCGATTCTCTCCTACATCATGTGTAAAGCGATGAACCGTTCGTTTATCAGCGTGATAGCAGGTGGATTTGGTACTGACGTCAGCAGTGGTGATGAAACGCAGGAAGCGGGCGAGCATCGTGAGATCACGGCTGAAGAGACTGCCGAGATGCTTAAAGCTTCCAGCTCGGTAATTATCACTCCAGGCTATGGCATGGCAGTGGCCCAGGCGCAGTATCCGGTTGCGGAGATGACTGCCCGGTTGCGCGCCCTCGGCATCAACGTGCGTTTCGGCATCCACCCGGTAGCGGGGCGTTTGCCGGGTCACATGAACGTACTGCTGGCCGAGGCCAAAGTGCCTTATGACGTGGTGCTGGAGATGGACGAAATCAACGACGATTTCAGTGACACCGACACGGTGCTGGTCATTGGCGCTAACGACACGGTTAACCCGGCGGCGCAGGATGATCCCCGCAGTCCGATTGCGGGCATGCCGGTGCTGGAAGTCTGGAAAGCGCACAACGTCGTGGTCTTTAAACGCTCAATGAATACCGGCTATGCCGGGGTGCAGAATCCGCTGTTCTTCAAAGAGAATAGCCAGATGCTGTTTGGCGATGCCAAAGCCAGCGTGGAAGCGATTCTCAAAGCGCTGTAATAAAAAAGGGCGGCCAATCAGCCGCCCGTCTTCTGTCAGAGGAGGATCACTCCTCCTCATCCTCTTCATCATCCAGATCAATCGGCGATTTGAAATCGTCAGGCTTAAGCGCCAGCAGATCGCAACGCAGATGGTC
Organism: Candidatus Pantoea rara; assembly: GCF_051136265.1. Classification (NCBI taxonomy): domain Bacteria; kingdom Pseudomonadati; phylum Pseudomonadota; class Gammaproteobacteria; order Enterobacterales; family Erwiniaceae; genus Pantoea; species Candidatus Pantoea rara. The sequence continues at coordinate 1,971,615 of NZ_CP194942.1, forward strand.
AATCACCTGTTCCGCCGTATTGCCCAGAAACGCCGCTGACAGGCCGGTGCGCCCGATGGTGCCCAGCACTACCACACCGGCACCGAGATGCACCGCCAGATCGGGAATGACCTCTTCCGGCAGGCCTTTAGCCACGTGGGTAAACTCTTCACCAATTGAGAATTTCTGGCGCAGGGCTTTCATTGCCACCAGATGCTGACCCCGGATGGCGTCGTTATAAACACTGGGATCAAAATCGGGCAGCTCGATAGCAATATTGATAGGGGTAATCGGGTAGGCACCGACCAGATGCACTTCGGTCTGATTGACTTTTTCCGCCAGCTTCACTGTTTCACGAATCAGTTTCTGATTCAGGCCATCGTGATGTGGCTCTTCACTGGCAAGATTGACCGCGACAATCGCTTTACCCCCTTCCGGCCAGGGCTGATCTTTGACCATCCAGACCGGGCACGGGCATTTACGCAGCAGATGCCAGTCGGTCGGGGTAAAAATCACGGACTCCAGGCGATCATGCTGATGCGCCATCTTGAGCACCAGGTCATGCTGGTGGGCAAGCACTTCCTGAATAATGGCCTCAAAAGGACGGTTGTGCCAGATGACCTTGATATCGATTTCGACACCGGCATCAAGATAAGCGCGGGCCTGCTCGCGGATCCATTCGGTACGCTGGCTGATGACGCCCTGGCGCATAGACGCGCGCTCATCCGGCGAAAGCAGGGTGGTCATTTCATATGAGAAGTCATAGATAGGCAGGAAGGCTTTGATTCTTCCGCCAAGGCGTTGATTCAGATAGACCGCACGTCGCAGCGCGGGCTGATCGTCTTGCTGGGCATCAATGGCGACCAGAATGTTTTGGTACTGGGACATGAGGCGTTCTCCTTAAACCAGAGCGACTGGAATTAAGATAGCCTATGTTGAACAGCGGAAGAAGTGAAAAAGTTACTGCCGGATCAACAAAATAAGATTTATTGATCCGGCTGCAAATCAGGCGGCCTGATGGCTCTGACCCGCTAGCTCTTCCAGCAGGGCGTGGTTTTCAATGGTGATGTATTTGCCTTTCACCGCCAGCATGCCGGACTTCTGGAAACGACCCAGCAGGCGGCTGATGGTTTCAACCGTCAGGCCCAGATAATTACCAATGTCGCCTCGCGTCATGGTGAGGCGAAATTCACGCTGTGAAAAACCGCGCTGACCGAAACGACGGGAGAGGTTCCAGATAAACGCCGCCAGGCGCTCTTCGGCATTTTTCTTCGACAGCAACAGGATCATATCCTGGTCGCCTTTAATTTCACCGCTCATCAGACGCATCATCTGCTGACGCAGGGCCGGCATTTTACCCGACAGGTCATCCAGTGTTTCGAACGGGATCTCACAGACCATGGCTGTTTCCAGCGCCTGCGCAAAGCTGGGGTGGCTGGAGCCCATGATGGCATCAAAGCCGACTAAATCGCCCGCCAGATGGAAACCGGTGATTTGCTCATCACCCTGTTCGGTAATGGTGTAGCTTTTAATGGTGCCGGAGCGAATCGCATACAGAGACTTAAGTTCATCTCCCGCTTTGAAAAGGGTTTGCCCTTTCTGAATGGGTTTTTTACGCTCAATGATATTGTCGAGCTGATCCAGCTCATGTTCATTTAACGTGAAGGGGATGCAGAGTTGACTGATGCTGCAATCCTGGCAGTGAATGGCACAACCGCCCGACTGAATACGACGAATGCTGCGTTTTTCAGGGATCATAATGGTTTGCTCGACGATTATTGACTGGGGTCAATTTTAACATTATTTGTGCTTAAGGGAACTCATCCGAGCAGTTTTACACCCACAAACATTATGGGTGAAGCACACAACGTCAAACGCTGATGTGACGGGCTTCTCAGAACGCCGGAACACCATACTGTCACGATAAGTTTCCGCTTATATGATTTGCTACACGGTTCTGCACTGCCCGTTACGTTCGAAAAAGTGGGGGTGGTCCGGGGGTTGCAGCATTTGCTACGCTAACTGTTAAAGCCTGAATTGCCCACTCGATCAATTTAACCAGGTGTGAGAAAACCATGAACCTTGATGATAATGATCTCTTTCGGGATGCCATGGGCGATGTCACGCCGTTAAAAGACACCACCACGACCCTGTGGCTGAAAGCGCCGTCGACCAAAGCGCCTCGCAAACCACCGGGCGAATCTGAGCAGGAGAACTTCCTGACGCGGGGTTATCTGGAGATTGTGCCGCTTAATACGCCGCTGGAATACAAAGCCGACGGCATCCAGCAGGGGATTCTGGATAAACTGCGTCGGGGTGAGTACAAGCTGGATGCCAGCCTGAATCTGTTGCGGCAACCGGTGGAAACCTGCCGTCAGGCACTGTTCAACTTTATGATGCAGGCACACAAGCAGGGCTTGCGAAATCTGCTGATTATTCACGGTAAAGGCCGTGATAACGAATCCCATGCCAACATTGTACGCAGCTATCTGGCACGCTGGTTACAGCAGTTTGATGACGTACAGACTTTTTGCGTCGCTCAGACCCGCCATGGCGGAGGCGGGGCACTGTATGTGGGATTGCGTAAAACTGACAAAGCACGCCTTGAAAACCGCGAGCGGCATGCGAAACGCAGCCGCTAGCTATGAAACTTACGAATGGTGGACATTAACACTTCGGCACTCAGACTCAGTTCTGCGCCGGTGCGGGTAATGATGCCCACTGGCTCGCCCGGCCCGGACGAGTTGATCGGCAGCGCACAGACCGCGTTGTGGCTGAGGTCTTCTTTAATCGCCCCGGAGGGAACGAACCAGATATAGTCGTAGCGCAGCGCCAGCTGGCGCGCCAGGGAAGTTGAGGAAGTCTCAATGCAGTGCGGGGGCAGGGTACAGCCCTGTTCATCCAGCATCTGCTGCGCAATGCGGCGCGGCGCGGTTCCCTCGGGGGAAATGACAACCGGCCACTGCATGGCACGTGAAAGAGTGACGTTGTCACTAAGTAATGGATGTTCTGGCCTGACCACAAGCTTCAGCGACTCCAGAAACAGCAGTTCATAGGTTAGCCCGGTCATCATGTCGCTGTCTGCCATCCGGCCAATGCCAATGTCAAACTCCCCGCCGCGTAATCCCGCCAGCAGTACATTGTTATGCAGCGTGGCCACCTGAATAGTGGTATTGGGCTGCAATTGATGAAAACGATCGAGGATGCGAGGCAGCATCCCCATCGCGGCCGTGGTTAATGCCCCCAGCCGGATAATGACTGGCGCATCGCCCGGCTGCTCATTAAAACTCTGTCCGGCATGGTTCAGCGCGTCGAGCACCCGCACCGCGTGGGTCAGAAACTGCTCCCCCATCGTTGTCAGCTGCGCGCCCAGCCGGCCACGTTCAAACAGACGGACGCCCGTTAACTCTTCCAGTTCATTCAGAGTTTTAGACAGGGCAGGCTGGCTCAGGTTAAGCGTCTCAGCTGCCCGGCCCAGAGTACCTTGCTGCGCGACCGCAACAAAGGTATGTAAATGGCGCAAGCGAATGCGCTGATTGAAAAGGATATTTTTTTCCATATCCTAAACTTAATGAGAATGACCGTCATCAGGCAACTGTTTAAAATGAATTCTGTTAACTTTGCTGCAAATTTATTTTAACAAACAGCGCAGAATGCGCGTTTTATTAAATAACTCACTGATATAAAAGCAGTCAGCACAAAATAGCTGTGAAGTGCTTACTCTCTGGACGGCGCTGAATCAACAACTTACCGGTTTAAAGCTGAATAATTCTCACTATCAACTAAAATTCTGACCGTTTAACATTAACGATCGGCTATCATAAACGCCGTTTTTTTTACTTAAACTGATGCCAGATTCCGTTATTCAGGGAGTGTTCATTGACCAGTGTCGAGGCGGTAGATGTCCGCCAGCTTATCAACCAGCAGGCGCTGAGCCACTGGCAAAAGCGGCTTATTGCCCTCTGTTTCATTGTGGTTGCTCTCGATGGCATGGACATTGCGATCATGGGGTTTATTGCACCGACGCTGAAAGCCGCATGGAGCGTAACGAACCATCAGCTCGGGGTTGTCATCAGCGCCGCCTTAATCGGACTCGCGCTGGGTGCGATGGTAGCGGGGCCGCTGGCTGACCGCTATGGTCGTCGCATGATGATTATTCTCAGCGTCTTCTTTTTCGGTCTCTGGACCCTGGCAACGGCGCTGTCGCAGAACATCGAACAGATGATGCTGTTCCGCTTCCTTACCGGAGTGGGACTGGGTGCGGCGATGCCCAACGTCGGCACGCTGGTGGCGGAATATTCGCCTGAGCGGCGCCGGGGCTTTCTCATCACGGTTGTCTTCTGTGGCTTCACTTTCGGGGCCGCCTGCGGGGGCTTTGCCGCCTCCTGGCTGATACCGCGTTATAACTGGCACTCCGTGCTACTGCTTGGTGGCATTCTGCCGCTGCTGCTGCTGCCATTTTTGATTCGCGGCCTGCCGGAATCGGTGCGATTCCTCATCAGCCGTGGCGCACCGTCTGAGCGCATTCACGCTATCCTCGACAGAATGATGCCGGGCAAAACCCATCCCGGCTGTGCGTTTTACGCGCCGGAGGCAACGGTGCCTGCAGGCAGCGCGATAGGCACCGTCCTGTCACGCCGCTATCTGTTTGGCAGCGCCATGCTGTGGGGCGGCTATTTTATGGGGTTGTTCATGGTCTACCTGATAGGCAGCTGGCTGCCGTCGCTGGTGAATACCCTGGGCATGTCGGTCACCGAAGCGGCGATTATCACTGCGATGTATCAGGCTGGCGGGACGCTGGGATCGCTGTTTGCAGGCTGGATGATGGACCGCTTTAACGCTAACCTGGCGCTCGCGGCGATCTACGGCTGCGGCGGGCTGTTTATAGTCGCACTCGGCTTTTCGCCTGCGGAAGTGGGGATGATGAGCACCATCGCCTTCTGTAGTGGCTTCTGTTTTAACGGTGCTAATACTGGCATGAATGCATTATCTGCGAGCTATTATCCGACTCACGCCCGTGCCACCGGCTCCAGCTGGATGCATGGTGTGGGCCGTATCGGCGCGATTTTAAGCGCCTTTGTGGGTGCGGAGATGCTGTCGCTCGGCTGGTCTTTCAGTTTCATCTTTCTGCTGCTGGCGATACCGGCTGTGATCACCACCCTGATGCTGCTGTTAAAAAACCGCTACGGCTTTAAGCCGATCACAGATTCGTGATTTTTTCCGCTGACTCCAGCGCGTTGCATTACATTAGCAGCAACGCTCATGGTACCAGGTGGATAAGATGGACAACTTTCTCAGCGCGGATCTCATCCGCACCCGTTTCTCTCAGGCGATGTCAGTCATGTATCAGCAGGAAGTGCCGCAATATGGCACGCTGATGCAGCTGGTAGCGACCGTCAACGACCGCGCGCTGGAAGCGGATATCGCGCTGAAAGATCGCCTCACGGCCGCCGATGAAATCGGCCGACTTAACCTGGAACGTCATGGTGCGATCCGTGTGGGCACGGCAGAGGAATTAGCCACACTGCGGCAGCTATTTGCGGTAATGGGCATGCATCCTGTGGGCTATTACGATCTCTCTCAGGCCGGGGTGCCGGTACATTCTACGGCGTTCCGGCCGGTCAGCGATGCGGCGCTGCGGCGCAATCCCTTCCGGGTTTTTACCTCGCTTTTACGCCCTGAACTGATCGACGATGAGGCGCTGCGCGAAAAAGCAGCGGAGATTCTTGCTGCGCGCGACATTTTCACACCCCGTTGCCGGGAGCTACTGGAACAGCATCAGCAGCAGGGCGGATTAACCGACGATCAGGCCACTGAATTTGTTATAGAAGCCCTGGAAACTTTCCGCTGGCATGCCCACAGCAGCGTCGACAGTCAGACCTATCAGGCGCTGAACCAGCAGCATCGACTGATTGCAGATGTGGTCTGCTTTCCCGGCTGTCACATCAACCATCTCACGCCGCGCACGCTGGATATCGACCGTGTCCAGCAACTGATGCCATCCCGTGGTATCGATCCGAAAACCCTGATCGAGGGGCCGCCACGTCGTCAGGTGCCCATTCTGCTGCGTCAGACCAGCTTCAAAGCACTGGAAGAGCCGATCATCTTTAAGGATGGTCATCAGGGAACACATACAGCACGCTTCGGTGAAATCGAGCAGCGTGGTGTGGCGCTGACGCCTGCAGGGCGTGCGCTCTACGATCGGCTGCTCAGTGAGGCGGGCAGCGGCCAGGATAATCAGCAGCACCAGCAACATCTGGCGGCGATTTTCCGTGATTTCCCTGACGATGAGACCACGCTGCGCCAGCAGGGACTGGCCTGGTTCCATTATCGCCTGAGTGAAAAAGGCATCGCGACGCCGCCTGCTCAGGGGGAATCGCTGGAGACGCTCCTTAACGAGGGGCGTGTGCTGGCAGATCCCATCATCTATGAGGATTTCCTGCCCGTCAGCGCGGCGGGCATTTTTCAGTCCAACCTCGGCGATCGGGTGCAGGTCCGCTCGGCAGGCCAGTCAAGCCGGCAGGCGTTTGAAGCCGCGCTGGGCGCCGCCGTGCTGGATGAGATGGCGCTGTATGAAGAACGCCAGCAGCGATCGCTGGCTCAGTGCGGCATCCGAACGGCCTGAGTGTATTTGCGGGCAACACCCCGGTTGCCCGCAACATGGATGGTACTGAAGCAGAACAGCCACGACTGTTTACTCATCGTCACCTGAAAACCCAACGCTTAACCCGTTAGCGCAGGTTTACGCGCGTGAGTATCTTGATCTGTTAGGCTACTGACTGAATAAGTGCAGCAGAAGCACCCATGATGATAGCCGAACGACGCTCTCACGTGTGCTGGCCGTCTATCACCCCTTTCATGAGTGATAAACGACGTTAAAGCATCTTCTCAGATGACGCTCTCAACCTGTTGATGAGCCTGTTTACGCCTTCCTCTCACTCTTCGGCATATTCTGCAAATCCCTCCCATACCTGGACAATGCTGGCAGGCCTGCAAATAATGGAGGAACGTTTGAACAGGGAAACAGGAATGAAAAACGAAACAGGTCTGAGGATCATGACTGCTGAGGGTGAGTTGCGTGGATGCATGGACGATGACCTTTTCGTATTCAAAGGTATACCTTATGCCGCGGCACCGGTTGGCGCATTGCGCTGGCGTCCGCCTCAGCCGGTCACGCCCTGGCATCAGGTGCGCGACGCCACCGCGTTTGGGGCCTCTGGCTGGCAAAATCGGACCTATTGCCAGGCGGTGGGCGGCGGCGATCCCGGTGAGTTCAGTGAAGATTGCCTCTACCTGAATGTCTGGACACCCGATGTTGAGCCGTCAACGCCACTGCCGGTGATGGTCTGGCTGCACGGTGGCGGCTACACCATCGGCGCGGGCGGGCTGGTACCTTACAGTGGCAAGCCGCTGGCATCACTCGGCGCGGTGGTGGTTACGCTCAACTACCGGCTCGGCCATCTCGGTTTTTTCGCTCATCCGGCCCTGGATACTGAGTATCCAGCTGCGGGTACGGTGAATAACTTTGGTTTGCTCGATCAGATTGCCGCACTGCAATGGGTGCAGCGCAACATTCCTGCTTTTGGCGGCGATCGCCGTAATGTGACACTTTTCGGAGAATCCTCTGGCGCACGGAGCGTTCTGTCGCTCTGCTGTTCTCCGCTGGCCGAAGGGTTGTTTCATAAAGGGATCGTGCAGAGCGCCTATAGTCTGCCTGACACGCCACTGAAAAAAGCGCGTCAGCAGGGCGTGGCAGTGGCCCGCCATTTGGGCCTGCCACCCGATGCCAGCGCCGATGCGTTACGCGCACTGCCTGCCGATGCCTTCTGGTCGCTGGAAGGGGCGCTGGCAATCCCGCCAGTTCCGATCGCCGGTGATGCCGTCCTGCCCGAGCCGATGCTGAAAACCTTTATGGCTGGCAAACAGCACCGTCTGCCGCTGATGGCGGGCAGCAACAGCGATGAAGCCAGCGTGCTGGAATATTTTGGCGTGGACGCTACCGCCGTGTTGCATCAGCTGCGGGCGAAAAATCGTCTTACTTACCGGACGCTTAAATGGATGTATGACATCCATGACGATCAGCGGCTTGGACGTGCTGTGGCGCGCGACATGGCCTTTAGTCTGGTGCCGTGGCTGGTGATGCGGGCGCAGCACAATGCCGGAATGCCCGGCTGGCGCTACTGGTTTGATTATGTCTCTGAGCATGCGCGCGATCTCTATCCTCACGGTACCTGGCACGGCAACGAAGTGCCCTATGTTCTGAATACGCTGACCCTGATGCCCGATCCCAATGAAGCGCGGCCATTCAGTGAGGCCGATCGGGCATTTGCCGCGCGGGTTAGCAAGTACTGGTTTACCTTTGCCCGGGATGCCACAGAATATAAGCATCAGCTGGAGGGCGAGGTGGTCTGGCCAACCTGGCATCCCGGTAATGACGTGACGATGTCACTCGGCTCGGATCGAGAGAGCGGGCTGGTTTTGAAACGAAACTTTATGCGCGCCCGTATGCGGCTTTTCCGGCTGTTAATGACGCGAATGGTCAGGCTTTAAAAATGGCCCTGAAGATTAGGCTGCTAACCATTAAGTTTCACGAATGGAATAAATCTACTTATTTAATTTTAACTTTATGAATTTAGTTATTTTTATTCTAAATAATCCTATTTAACGCTGTAAATTAATAGGTAACAAAACCGTTACATTTTCACTATCACATGCCGATATACCTCCTATGCCCGACGCTTCGGGTCAACGTGTATAGGATTTTGGTATGGGAATGCTCAAAAATTTTACCATTCGTGCAGTAATGCTCACGATTCTGGGACTGTTTTGCTTACTGTGGAGCGGCGTCGGGCTATATAGCATCCACTCTCTTGGCGCGCTCAGCGAAGGCAACGATGTTGACCGTCATCTGGTTGAGCAAATGACAGTGCTGAGCAAAGGGAACGATCAATATTTTCGTGTCGTTACGCGCTTATCCCGCTTGATGGAAGTCAAAGCGGCAGGCAAAGCGCTGACCGATGAGTCTTATGCCCCGGTGCAGCAGGCGCTGGATGGTATGACCCAGCAACTGGCGCGCTTTAAACAGCTGGCCCCCGGTCCTATGACCCCGGAAGTGGTGGATGGCGTGATTCAGACCTGGCAAAAGTTGCTGGATGAGGGTGTGACGCCACAACTGCAGCTGGCCCGTCAGGCTTCACCTGATGCCTATCGCCAGCAGGCGAACAACGTTACACCGCCTCTCAGCCGCGCCTTTGGCGTCAGCGCAGAGAAATTCAGCCAGGGGGCAGCTCAAAAGCTGGATGCTACGCGTGTTGAGGTGGATCACCTTACTGCGATGACCAAGACGATTATCACCATCACGGTGATTATTGGCCTGTTTATTCTGCTGTTTACTGACCGTTATCTGGTGGCGATGCTGGTTCGTCCGCTGGAGAGCATTCGTAACCACTTTGCTGTCATCGCCACGGGCGACCTCAGCCAGCCGGTATCCGATTTCGGTCGCAACTGCGTCGGCAAACTGGTCCCGTTGCTGAGCGCCATGCAGGACAGTCTGCGTGAAGCGGTCAGCGCTATCCGCAGCGGTACAGAGAATATCTCGCGCGGTGCGGCAGAAATCTCTGCCGGGAACAATGACCTCTCTTCACGTACCGAAGAGCAGGCCGCTGCGCTGGAGCAGACTGCAGCCAGCATGGAGCAACTGACGGCGACGGTGAAATTCAACGCCGACAACGCCCGTCAGGCGAGTCTGCTGGCAGAAACCGCGACCACCACGGCACAACGTGGCGGCCAGCTGGTCAGTGAAGTGGTCACCACCATGGATGGCATTTCCGGCAGCTCGAAGAAGATTGCAGAGATCACTAACGTGATTAACGGCATCGCCTTCCAGACCAATATCCTGGCGCTGAATGCCGCCGTCGAAGCGGCACGTGCCGGTGAACAGGGCCGGGGCTTTGCAGTCGTGGCATCTGAAGTGCGTAGCCTGGCGCAGCGCAGTGCCAATGCGGCCAAAGAGATTGCGACGCTGATTGAAGAGTCGGTTCAGCGTGTAGGTAAAGGCGCCGAACTGGTGAACACCACCGGCGGCACCATGAATAATATTCTGAAGTCGGTACAGGATGTCGATGCGATCATGAAGCAGATCGCGTCAGCCTCGGAAGAGCAGAGCAAAGGCATTTCCCAGGTGGGAACAGCCGTCACTGAAATGGACAGCGTGACACAGCAGAACGCCTCACTGGTTGAAGAGGTCTCCGCCGCCGCGAGCGCGCTGGCACTGCAGACGGAAGCGTTACAGGCCTCTGTATCGAAGTTCCGCCTCTCCAGCGACCACAAGAGCGCACCGGCTATCAGCAACAGCAACAAACCTGCCGCGCCAAAAGCCCCTGTGCTGAGTGCGCCTCAGGTCAAACCTTCTGACAGTGGTGACTGGGTGACTTTCTGATCCCTGCTAAGCCATGCCACCAGTTCCGCCAGGAGCGGTGGCGCATCCTTTGCTGGCCGTTGCAGTAAACTGTAAACGGCACCGGTTTTAACCTCGCCAGCGAACGGCTTAATCAGCCTGCCGCTGGCAACATCGCTCTCCACCAGATTGCTGTCGGCAATCGCCACGCCAAACCCCTGAATGGCTGCACTGATCGCCAGGTCCATCGTGGCAAAATGTTGATTCCGTTTCATGCTCAGCGTCACCTGCTGCGCCTGCAGCCAGCACTGCCAGTCACGCATATCCGCTGTGGGATGCAAAAAGGTCATTGCGGTCAGCGCAGCCGGCGAGTCCGGGCAGGGCTGCTCAGCCGCCATTACCGGCGTCAGCGACTCACTGAACAGGCAGATCCCCTCAGGATGCGGCTTGCCATAGACAATCGCCGCATCAAAATTCTCAAGCTGCGCAGCATGATCCAGCGTCGTCGTCAGGGCCACATGCAGTTCCGGCCGCTGTTGTTCAAGTGCCATCAGCCGGGGCACCAGCCAGCGCATTGCACAGGTTGGCGCTTTGAGGCGAATGCTGGCCTGACTGCGGCGAACCTTTTCGCTGGCCTGAACCATCATTTCAAAACCCTGACTGAACTCGGGCAGCAGCGCGGCGCCCTGTGGCGTCAGGCGCAGGCCGCGTGCGTGGCGGTCAAATAGCATTACGCCCAGCCACTGCTCCAGCGCGGCAATCCTGCGACTGACCGCGCCCTGCGTCAGGCACAATTCGCGGGCAGCATGGGTCAGATTGAGATGACGGGCGGTGACCAGAAAGGCGTGAATGGCATTAAGCGGCAGCGATAATCGCGACACGGTGAACCTCAGCTATGCATTTTTATCATGGCTATTATGATGACATTTCGCTTGCCGACTCAAGTCTCAGCCCGTTCAATAGTTATTTACCGCATCTGACCGGTTATCCCTCTGACGGAGAGAATATGTCCCTGAAAACGCCTGTCGCTTTCCACTCAAAATTGCCGGACGTCGGCACGACTATTTTTAGCGTGATTGGCCAGCTCTCGGCGCAGCATCAGGCGATTAATCTGTCGCAGGGCGCGCCAAATTTCCCCTGTGATCCGGTGCTGGTCGACTCAGTCAGCCGTGCGATGCAGGAAGGGCATAATCAATATGCCGCCATGATGGGGCTGCCCGCCTTGCGCGAGGCGCTTGCCAGCAAAGTGCAGGCGCTCTATGGGCAGAGATATGATGCTGCCAGTGAAGTGCTGATCACCGGCAGCGCCAGCCAGGGGCTCTATATGGCGATTACTGCGCTGGTGCATCAGGGCGATGAGGTGATCTTCTTTGAACCGGCATTTGATAGTTACGCGCCGGTGGTACGACTGCAGGGCGGAACGCCAGTAGGCCTGAAGTTGCAGGTGCCATCGTTTGCCATCGACTGGGCTCAGCTGCGGGCCGCGATCACGCCGCGTACCCGCATGATCATCATTAATACGCCACACAACCCCAGCGCACAGGTACTGACCCCCGAGGACCTGAATCAGCTGGCTGCATTGATTCGCAATACCAACATTTTGGTGCTCTCCGATGAGGTTTATGAACATATTCTGTTTGATGGTCTTCCGCACTGTGGAATGGCGACCCATCCGGAGCTGGCGGCGCGCAGTGTCATCGTCTCATCGTTTGGCAAAACCTTCCACGTCACCGGCTGGCGGGTAGGCTACTGCCTGGCTCCGGCAGAGCTGATGACCGAACTGGTGAAAGTACATCAGTTTATGATGTACGCCGCCGATACGCCGATGCAGGTTGGATTTGCTCACTATCTGCAGACGCCGGAAAACTATCTGTCGCTCAACGCTTTCTATCAGCAGAAGCGTGATCGGCTGATCGCCCTGATGCAGGCCTCCCCGTTCCGGTTGCTGCCGAGTGCCGGTTCTTTCTTTATGCTCGCCAGCTATGGACATTTCAGTGACGAACCAGACAGTGAAATGGTAAAACGTCTTATCGTCGATCACGGTGTGGCAACCATACCGCTGTCGGCGTTTTATGTGGATGGCACAGACAACAAACTGATTCGTCTCTCTTTTGCGAAAGACGAGGCGACACTAAAGGCTGGCGCGGCTGCGCTATGTGCTTTTTCTCACTGAATCACGCCACCGCGTGATGCACCGGGAACAGGTAACCAGGAATTTTCGGGGTAAATAATGAAGAAACTGAACGCGCTTTTTCTCGCTCTGGGCATGATGACATCGGTACAGGCACTGGCACAGGATTTACGTTACGGTGTTGAGTCACAATATCCGCCGTTTGAAAGCCGCAATGCAAAGGGTGAGCTGGAAGGTTTTGATATTGAGCTGGGCAACGCCATCTGCAAGGCAGGCAACTTCAGCTGCCACTGGGTCGAGAGCAGCTTTGATGCGCTGATCCCGGCACTGCAGGCGAAGAAATTCGACGCCATTAACTCGGCGATGAACATCACCGAAGCGCGCGCCAAAAGCATCGCGTTTACTCAGCCGATCTACCGTATTCCGACCATGCTGGTGGCGAAAAACGGTGAAAATCTGGCACCGACCGCCGACAGTCTGAAAGGTAAAAACATTGGGGTCTTGCAGGGTTCCATTCAGGAAACCTACGCGAAGAAACATTGGGAGACGCAGGGCGTCACGGTCACGTCGTATCAGGATCAGAACCAGGTTTACAATGACATGGTCGCGGGACGCCTTGATGGTACGCTGGTGATGTCCGCTGCCGGTCAGTCGGGTTTCCTCGATAAGCCACAGGGCAAAGGCTTTGGCTTTGTCGGCAAGCCTGTCGAAGATGACGCGATTCTCGGCTCGGGCATCGGATATGGCCTGCGTAAAGATGACGCGCAGCTGAAGCAGTCACTGGATACGGCAATCGCCAAAGTGCAGGGCGATGGCACCCTTAAAAAGCTGGCTGAAAAATACTTCCCAGGTATTGATGTCAGCGCGAAACCATAATCGCAAGCGGGCGCGTCCTGCGCCCGATTTTCCTGCTTAACCCGCGGCCAGATAACAGAGTTTTTCCGCCACCTGATAGGATTTCACAAACGACGTAACTGGCAGGAACTCGAAACGTGAATGGAAGTTATGCGCGCCGGTAAAGAAATTCGGCGTCAGCAACCCTTTGGCTGACAGCGCAGCCCCATCCGTGCCGCCACGCATCGGAATTACCTTCGGTTCAATCTCCAGCGCGTCAAAGGCGTTGAAGATCAGGTCAATCGCCCGACGATCCTCACCCAGTGCATTACTGATATTGCTGTAAATATCGCTAATGGTGATGCTCACCTCGCCGGTCGGATAACGCGTCGCGAGCTCCTCTGCCGCCTGCTGTAACTGCTGCTTGCGCGCCGCGAAGCTGGCGAGATCAAAATCACGAATCGAGGCTTTAAGCGTCGCCCTGCTGGCATTGGCCTGAATCTCATTGAACCAGATATAGCCTTCGCGACCTTCGGTGTGCTCCGGGGTCTGCTGCCGATCAAACAGGCTGATGTAGTCATGGGCCATCAGCAGCGGATTGACCAGCACGCCTTTGCCCGACATCGGATGTGCCGGTACGCCGGTAAACACAATCTCTGCAGCGGCACCATTGAAGTTTTCATACACGACTTCGCCCAGTTCGCAGCAGTCGATGGTCCAGGCAAAATCGACATTAAAACGCGTTTCCAGATCCAGCGCTTTCGCACCGCGCAGGCCAATCTCTTCGTCCGGCACAAAGGCCACAACAATGTCGCCATGGTCGCCTTTAAGGTTCGCCATCAGTGTCATCACGACGGTAACCGCCGCTTTGTTGTCTGCGCCCAGCACGCTGGTGCCATCACTGAAGATCACCTGCTGACCCAGATAGGGCGCGATCTCCGGATGTTCATCACGGCGCAGCCAGATAGCCTGCTCTGCATTCAGACAGAGATCTTCGCCCTGCCAGGTGAGGATCTGCGGGTGGATATCGGGCGACAAACCAACATCCACCGTATCGATGTGCGTAATAAAGCCGATGCGTGGCGCGTCAGGACGGTTGCCGCGTTTCACCGCCGTCACCGTGGCATGTTCATCAATGACCACTTCATCCAGCCCTAAAGCGCGCAATTCATCCGCCAGCAGTTCCGCCATGGCGTGCTGGCTCGGTGTGCTGGGCAACGATGTCGATTTTGCATCGCTCTGACTGCTGACGGCGAGGTAACGGAAAAAACGTTCGGTGAGTTGCGACTCAAGTTTGTCTGTCATCACTATTCCTTATTAGTCAGCCACTGGCAGGGTTCGCTATGGTGCCGAATCGTGCTATCAATGAAGCATCTGAATGATTCATTTAGATATTGTGATCACCGGAAGTCAATACAAAGCGAGGATAATAATGAAAATCAAGATAGCCACCTTAGCGCTTGTTACGGCTGGGATAGCGCTGGCTGGCAGCGTGAACGCCAAAACGCTGGTCTACTGTTCTGAGGGATCGCCAGAGAATTTTAACCCTCAACTCTATACCTCCGGAACGAGTGTTGATGCCAGTGCCGTACCGGTCTTTAACCGGCTGGTAGATTTCACGCCCGGCACCACCAATCTGGTCCCGAGCCTGGCGGAACGTTGGGAGATCAGCCCGGATGGCACCGCATACACCTTCCATCTGCGCAGGAACGTGAAATTCCAGAGCAACAAACAGTTTAAACCCAGTCGCGACTTCAACGCCGATGATGTGATCTTTTCCTTTATGCGCCAGATGGACCCGAAAAATCCCTACCACAATGTGTCTGGCGGTACCTATTCAAACTTCGAAAGCCTTGAACTCTCCACGCTGATTAAAAATATCGACCGGGTTGATGACCACACTGTGCGCTTCACGCTCGCCCATCCGGAAGCCCCGTTTCTTGCCGATCTCGCCTGGTATTTCGCCTCTATCCACTCGGCAGAATACGCAGACGCCATGCTAAAGGCAGGGACGCCGGAAAAGGTCGATATGAACCCGATAGGCACCGGCCCGTTTGAACTGGTGCAGTACCAGAAAGATTCCCGCATCCTCTATAAAGCGTTCCCGGACTACTGGCAGGGCAAGGCGAAACTCGATCGGCTGGTCTTCAGCATTACGCCTGACGCCTCCGTGCGTTACGCCAAACTTGAGAAGAACGAGTGTCAGGTCATGCCATTTCCAAATCCCGCCGATCTGGACAAAATGCGCGCCAACCCGGACATCACTCTGGAACAGAAGGCGGGTCTGAACACCGGCTTCCTGGCGTTTAACACCACTAAAGCACCCACCGACAACGTCAAAGTGCGGCAGGCGCTGGCGATGGCGATCAATAAACCGGCGATCATCGAGGCGATATTTAAAGGCACCGGCACGGTCGCAAAAAATATTTTGCCGCCCGGCGTCTGGAGCGCGGACAAAGATCTGAAGGATTACGACTACGATCCCGAAAAGGCCAAAGCGTTGTTGCAACAGGCTGGCGTTAAACCAGGCACCGAAATTGCGCTCTGGGCGATGCCGGTTCAGCGGCCCTATAATCCGAATGCACGCCGCATGGCGGAGATGATCCAGTCAGACTGGGCCAAAGTCGGCATCAAAGCCAACATCGTCAGCTATGAGTGGGGCGAATACCTGAAGCGCGTCCGCAGTGGCGAGCATCAGGCCGCGCTGATGGGCTGGACGACTGCGACCGGCGATCCGGATAACTTCTTCGGCCCGCTTTACAGCTGCACCTCTGCGCAGGGCGGTTCTAACTCCTCCAAATGGTGCTACCAGCCATTCGAGAAGTTAATCACCGACGCCCGCGCCGAGCCGGATCAGGGCAAACGCACCGCGCTTTATCTGCAGGCGCAGCAGATAATGCATGACCAGATGCCCGCCGTGATGATTGCGCACTCCACTATCTTCGAGCCGGTACGCAAATCGGTGAGCGGCTATCAGGTCGATCCGTTCGGCAAGCATATCTTCTATCAGGTGGATATTAAGCAGTAAGCCGTGGCAGTTAACGTCAATGGCCCACGCATCAGTGGGCCCTTCATCTCATCCTCACCTGCTGATCCATCTCTGTCAGTCGCTGCTGTAAAAACTGCAGAAATAGCGTCAGCGCAGCGCTACGCTGACGTCCCGACACCGTCTGAAGCTGCAACGTCCGCTGACTCAACTGATCTACCCCCATTGACCGCAACACCAGATTTTGCGCATCGCGCTCAAACAGCAGAGTGAACGCGCTACAGATAGTCACCGCCTGCGGCGTATGCAGCAAAAAGTGATAAAGCGTAGCGAAATAGTCGCAGGTCAGCACCGGCTCCACCACGCAGTCATTCATCTGACAGGAGAGATCAAACAGCTGCCGGACGGTGGTGTGATGGCCCGGCAGCGCCAGCGGCCAGCGATGCAAATCGCCCAGCGTCACTTCACGTGACGCCAGCGGATGTGACTCATGCATCGCCAGTAACACCGGCGCAGACCATGAGCCGAGCACCTCAACGCTGCGTTCCGGCTGCAGACTAAACTGCAGCGCCACATCGCATTCACCCGCCCTGACGCAGGCCGCCACGCCCTGAGAATGCGTCACATTAATCGCAAACAGCGCGCCGGGATTCGCCAGGCGAAACTCCGCCAGCAGGCCCGGCAACAGACTGAAGGCCATCCCATCCGTGCAGGCGATACGGATCAGGCTGCGGCGTACCGCTTTCAACCCTTTAATCTCCGCCAGCGCATATTCCATATCGAGCTGACTTTTGCGTACGTGATGCGCAAAAATCTCACCCGCCTCATTCAACACCATGCCGCGTGCATGACGTTCAAACAGCGGCACCCCGACCTGTGCTTCCAGCCGCTGAATCTGACGACTGATCGCCGACACCGCGACAAACAGTTGCTCACTGGCGGCGCTTAGCGAACCGCACTCAACCACCGCCAGGAAATAGCGGATTTCGCTGCTTAACATGATCACTCCGGCGAAACGCATCAAAAAAGGGCAGTCAGCCTTTGCTTTAAAAGCAAGGCTCACTCGATAAATTGATAATTGTGGCAAAGAGAGAAGTTTGTCAAAGATAAAGCACGATAAAAATAACAGACAGGGCAAACATGACAGAGCAACAGGCAGTGGACCAGGCGATGCATTATTTCGACAGTGGTGAGTTTCAGCAGTTGCTGTCACGGCGCGTCGCCTGCGTGACCGAAAGCCAGCACGCCAGCAGAAAGGCAGAGCTGAATCACTATCTGCAGCAGGAAATTGGCCCGCAACTGGCGAAGATGGGATTCAAACTCCACCCGTTTGACAATCCTCAGCCCGGCAGCCCGCCGTTTCTGATCGCCACCCGCATCGAAGATCCACTAAAACCGACACTGCTCTGCTATGGCCACGGCGATGTGGTATTTGGCGACGATGAAAACTGGCGCGAAGGCTTATCGCCGTGGCAACTCACTGCTGAAGACGATCGCCTGTATGGACGCGGCAGCGCAGACAATAAAGGGCAGCATTGCATCAACCTCGCGGCGCTGGAACAGGTGTGGCAGGCGCGCGGTGGAAAGCTGGGCTTCAACTGCAAAATCCTGTTCGAAATGGGCGAAGAGATCAGTTCCCCAGGGCTGGCGGCGATCTGCCAGCAGCAGCAGGCGTTGCTCAAGGCCGATCTCTTTATCGCCTCTGATGGCCCCCGACTCAACGCACTGCGGCCGACGCTGTTTCTGGGATCGCGTGGCGCGGCGAACTTTCGTCTGACTATTCGGGCGCGTGACAACGCCTACCATTCTGGCAACTGGGGCGGACTGCTCAGTAATCCCGGCACCCAACTGGCCAATGCGATCGCCTGTCTGGTGAATGCGCAGGGCGCGCTGCAGGTCGCTGCGCTGAAGCCGGACTCCTTAACCGACGCGGTACGCGCCATCCTCAGTGATATTGAGGTGGGCGGCATGCCGGGCGATCCGGCGCTGGCGGAGGGCTGGGGTGAGCCGGGTCTGACGCCTGCAGAGCGACTTTATGGCTGGAACACGCTGGAGGTGCTGGCCTTTGAAACCGGCAATCCGGCGCGCCCGATGAACGCCATTCCGGGCAGCGCCACGGCGGTGTGTCAGCTGCGATTTGTTGTTGGCACCGACTGGGAAAACCTGGTGCAGCATGTCGAAAGTCATCTGCGCCAGCACGGCTTTGAGAACGTCAGCGTCGAGTTTCTGCGCGGCTCACCCGCGACGCGGCTCGATCCGCAGGATCCACTGGTGGCCTGGGCGCTGGATACGCTGGCGCGTAGCAGCGGTAAAAAACCGGCGCTGCTGCCCAATCTTGGCGGTTCACTGCCCAATGAAGTCTTCGCCGATATCCTCGGCCTGCCGACGCTGTGGGTACCGCATTCCTATCCCGCCTGCGGCCAGCACGGCGTTAACGAACATATGCTCAACACCATTGCACGTGAAGGCCTGGCGATTATGACGCGGCTCTTCTGGCAACTGGGCGAAGAGGGCGAACAGCTGATGACGCGCCACCATCAGTGGCGGAGAGGTGAACAATGAGCAGCATCGCGCAGACGACCCCGCAGGTGAAACCGAGCCTGCACAAAACGCTGTTCGCCACCTGCATCGGTAACGCGCTGGAGTGGTTCGACATCGCGGTCTATGGCTTTTTCGCCAGCTACATCGCGCACGTCTTCTTTCCGGTCAGCGATCCGTCGGTGTCGCTGCTGCTGACCTTTGGCAGCTTCGGTATCTCCTTCTTAATCCGTCCGCTGGGTGCCATTGTGCTGGGCAACTATGCCGATCGTCATGGCCGCAAAAAGGCGCTGCTGCTGTCGATAAACCTGATGATGCTGGGCGGGGCGATCATTACATTTATGCCGGGCTACGCCACTATCGGTCTGGCCGCACCGCTGTTGATCATCCTGGCGCGTCTGATCCAGGG
The DNA here is from genome assembly GCF_051136265.1 of Candidatus Pantoea rara. Taxonomy (NCBI): domain Bacteria; kingdom Pseudomonadati; phylum Pseudomonadota; class Gammaproteobacteria; order Enterobacterales; family Erwiniaceae; genus Pantoea; species Candidatus Pantoea rara. The sequence goes on from NZ_CP194942.1 coordinate 1,990,888, forward strand.
TTTCTCAGCCGGGGGCGAATTTGGCAGTTCCACCGCCTTCCTGGTGGAGCACTTTCCTGAGCGCAAAGCCTTTATCGCCAGCTGGCAGTTCGCCACTCAGGGTGCCAGCACGCTGATGGCATCAGCATTCGGGCTGGGGCTGACGCACTGGCTGAGCGAAAGTGAGATTCAGACATGGGGCTGGCGCATCCCGTTTGCCTTCGGCCTGCTGATTGGGCCGCTGGGGATCTACATTCGTCGCCATGTCCAGGAGCCCGCCAGCTTTGCCTCGCAGGAAAAGGAATCCGCGCCGCTGAAAACGCTGTTCGGGCGGCAGAAAGCGCTGATCACCCTGGCGATTGGCGTGATGGTGATTTCGACCGCAGTAAACTACATGCTTAACTACATACCGACCTACGCCACCAAAACGCTGCATCTGCCGGGGTCGGTCGCTTTCACCGCCACGCTGATCGCGGGCATTATCCTGACGGTAGTGACGCCCATCATGGGATTGTGGGCAGAGCGGATTGGCCGGTTGCCGCTGATGTGGGGATCGCTGCTGTTGCTGATGGCTACCATCTATCCTGCTTTCAAATGGATGGTCGATCACACCACGCCGACCACGTTGATCCTGCTGGTGGCCTGGATGGCACTGCTGAAGTCGGTCTATTTCTCGACAGTGCCGTCGGTGATGGCCGATCTCTTCCCGGCGACCACGCGCGCCAGCGGCATGGCGATCAGTTACAACGTGGCCGTAACGGTATTTGGCGGGTTTGCGCCACTGATTTGCAGCATGCTGATTGCCGCCACCGGCAGCAGCCTGGCACCAGGCTATTACCTGATGGCCGTGGCGGTACTGAGTGGCATCGCGCTGCTGCGCTGTAATAAGCGGGTGGCATAACAAAATGGGCCGGTTAGCTGGCCCATTTTGTGACTGACAAAGTCAGGAATGGGAGGCGGTAAGATCGAGCCTTAACTGAACTGCAGGTAAGCAACATGGGTCTGCAGAAACTCTTCCAGACCATGTTTCCCATCGGCACCGCCGACACCCGACTTACGCCATCCGGCATGAAAGCCCTGCATTGCTTCGAAATTCTCACGATTAACGTAGGTCTCGCCGAACTTCAGCTTCCGCAGCGCAGTCATGGTGGTATTGAGATTACGGGTATAAATCGACGAGGTCAGCCCATACTCGCAGTCGTTAGCCAGGGCGATCGCCTCATCCAGTGTTTTGAAAGTCATCACCGGCAGCACCGGGCCAAAAATCTCCTCCTGCATAATTGCCATCTCCTGACGCACATCGGTCAGCAGAGTCGGTTCAAAGAAAAATCCTCTATCTCCTGCGCGCTTACCGCCCAGCACGACTTTGGCTCCGGCAGCGACAGCTTCCGCCACTTTCTGCTCCACCCGGTCCCGTGCTGCAGCCGTAATCAGCGGGCCCATGTCGATATCGTTGCGTTGTGCCGGATCACCAAATGTCACCTGCTGAAACGCTGCGGTCAGCGCGTGGATAAAACGATCGTAAATGCCTTCCTGCACATAGACCCGCTCTGCGCAGTTACAGACCTGACCGCTGTTGATCATCCGCGAACTGACAATCGCCTGGACCGCCAGCTCAAGATCGGCATCATCCATCACGATAGCCGGCGCTTTGCCGCCCAGTTCCAGCGATACCCTGGTGACATTTTTAGCGGCGGCTTCCATGGTAGCGATACCTGCGCCGACGCTGCCAGTCAGGCTCACCAGCCCGACTTTAGGGTTTGCCGCCAGCTCCTGTCCCACTTCCGGACCCAGTCCATAAACAATGTTAATCACGCCCGCAGGCAGGCCGATCTTTTGAATGATGTCGGCAAACAGTGCCGCATTGTTCGGCGTCAGTTCACTGGGTTTGATCACGATAGTGTTGCCAGTGATCAGGGCAGGCGCCGCTTTGCGGGCAATCAGGAAGAAGGGGAAGTTCCAGGGCAAAATCCCGGTGGTTACGCCAATGGCCTTTTTAAACAAGAAGATGTTTTCGTTGGGACGGTCACTGTTTATGATCTCACCTTCATATCGCCGCGCCCACTCGGCCATATAATCGAGATAGTCAGCGGTAAACAGCACTTCAGTTTTCGCCAGTCCCTGGGTTTTGCCGCCCTCGGCCACAATGGTTGCCGCCAGTTCGGGCTCGCGGTCGCGGATGGCGCTGGCAATTTTGTGCAGCCAGGCACCGCGCTCAACCGCCGGCAGCGCTTCCCATCCCGGCTGAGCCGCTTCCGCAGCGCTGATGGCACGGCTGGCATCCTGACGCGTGCCTTCGGGGATACGTGACAGCAACGCCTCCGTCGCCGGATTGATCACCTCAATCCACTGGTCACCCTGATGGGCGACGAACTCGCCATTAATATAATGTTGATGATGTGTTGTCATTCGCTTAGCTCTCCGCTTCGATACGTTGCAGTAATGTGATAGCAGGGTGAAACAGATTGCTGAACGTGACCTTTAGCTTATTGCCAGCTTGCGAGTCCGGCTGGCAACCAATCACAGATATCGGTGAGTTCTGCGGCAAAAACGTCAATCTGTTGTAGATTTAAAGGAGTGAAGTTGTGAAACAGGGGGGAAATAATGGCAAGCGGATGGGCAGCAGAAGGCGCAGTACAGGAACAAATTGATAGTACCGTTAATGACGGCATTGAGCGGGTAAGACAATCGATTGGGCAGGGCGAAAGCGCCACCGAATGTGAACTCTGCGGCGAACCGATTCCGGAGGCGCGTCGTCAGGCGCTGAAAGGCGTGCACTACTGCGTGGCGTGTCAGGAAAAAATCGATAAACAGCAGCAGACCAGCAGTTTATATAATCGTCGGGGCAGTAAAGACAGTCAGCTGCGCTAATTCTCAGGAGCCTGGCATCGCCAGGCCGCTGCCGATAAACCATGCCAGAAAGCCCACGCCCGCCACGATGATGGCGATCGGAAACAAAATTCCAATTCTCATATTCAACCTACTGCAAACAGCGTTTCAGGGGCCACGATCTTATCATGAGATCTGGAGGACTGCGCGGTGGGTTTTCAGCAGGGTAAAGAGCTGGAACTGCGTGGCATCGTTCTCCTCGCGCAGGACCTCCCCTTTTTTATAAAGAATATGATGCACATGGCCGAGCTGACGCCAGACCACAATTGCTGAGGCGATAAGCGCGCAATGCTTCTCCGCCTGCAGACACTCAATGGTGGCGTAGTGGGTTTCATCCATGCTGTTCACAAACACCCTTATCGCCTCTGCGGGTAATATCGCCCGGAGATCATCCAGCATTACCCGACTGACCGACTGCGAAAGAAAAAGCGTTAACCACTTTGATGTCATTCCAATCCCTGTACCGTTCACTTTTCCCCAGTTTATACGACCTTGCCTGCGCTAATGAAAGGCTTCTTTGCAGATTTGCCACCATACCAGCGTAGATGGCAGTCAGATCAGAATTGTGCTGCACCACACGGCAAAACTAGAAAAAAGATAGGATAATAAGCAAGTTACCTTATTTATGGTCCGATTTTATAACAACTGTGAAATTGTGATCCCTGATGTGAATAACGGGTAAATATTGCCACTCCGCTGCAGCTTCCGGCATTTATCCAAAGGCTGAGGAATTCCTGCAAAACGTAGACTGCCTGCTGAGCGGAAGCAGACAGGTTTCCGACAGGCCTCAACCTAACCGGGGAATAACAATGAACAGTGCCATTATTGCGGGCATCTTCTGGCATTTTGTCGGCGCTGCCAGCGCCGCGTGTTTCTACGCGCCTTTTAAACAGGTGAAAAGATGGTCATGGGAAACCATGTGGTCAATTGGCGGCCTGATGTCGTGGCTAATTTTGCCCTGGGCGGTGAGTGCCATTTTGCTGCCGGACTTCATGGCCTACTACAGCAGTTTCACGCTGTCGCAACTCACGCCGGTATTTCTGTTTGGCGCGATGTGGGGTATAGGCAATATCAACTACGGGCTGACTATGCGCTATCTTGGGATGTCGATGGGCATCGGTATCGCGATTGGCATTACTCTGGTGGTCGGTACGCTGATGACGCCGTTGTTGCAGGGGCGGTTTGGTGAGCTTTTCGCCTCGGCGGGTGGTCGGTTAACGTTGCTGGGTGTGCTGGTGGCGTTGATAGGTGTCGGGATTGTGTCACGCGCCGGTCTGTTAAAGGAGCGGGCGCTGGGGATTAACGCAGAAGAGTTTAATCTCAGGAAGGGACTTGTGCTGGCGGTAATGTGCGGCATCTTCTCGGCCGGTATGTCGTTTGCGATGGATGCGGCGAAACCGATGCATCAGGCTGCCGCTAATCTCGGCATCGATCCGCTCTATGTCGCTTTACCCAGCTACGTCATCATCATGGGCGGCGGGGCACTGGTCAATCTGGGCTTCTGTTTCTGGCGGCTGGCCACCCAGCCAGCGCTGTCAGTGCGTAAAGACTTCTCCGTCGGGAAGTCGCTGCTGATTGCTAATACCGCATTTGCCGTGCTTGGCGGCACCATGTGGTATCTGCAGTTCTTCTTCTACGCCTGGGGACATGCCCGAATTCCTGCGCAGTATGACTATGTCAGCTGGATGCTGCACATGAGCCTGTACGTCTTATGTGGGGGGCTGGTTGGGCTGCTGATGAAAGAGTGGAAGTCAGCGGGACGTCGCCCGGTGAGCGTATTATCGATCGGCTGTGTGGTGATTATCATTGCCGCTAATATTGTCGGTCTGGGTATGGCGGCCTGATAGCGAATACTGATGCTGACTTTACGCTGTAAGGGCCTGAATAGCAGGCCCTTAGAGTGATCAGAATGGTGGTCAGTTTGTATTTAGGGCGCTTTTTAGCGGATTTATTCCTGCTGTTTTTTTACGGAAAATTGCTCGCTAAAGGGGGCGACATAGTGCGTTTCACACAGGCCCGTCTTATTCAGACTCGGTACTCTTAAGCACCTGCCGGGGTGCGATAAATCGCTGACGCCAGGCGCTGGGCGTTAAGCCGGTATCACGGGTGAAAACCACCGAGAAATAGTTACTGTCATCAAACCCGCAGCGGGCGGCGATCTCACTAATCAGACAATCCTGGGTGCGCAGCAGATATTTTGCCTGACAGAGCTGCAGCTGACGAAGGTAATGACCAATGGTCATGCCAGTCTGCTGGCGGAAAAGATGTCGCAGTGCCCGTTCGCTGAGCTGATTCTGTTGACAAAACGCCGCCAGATCGAAGGGCCGGGCAATGGCACCCTGCAAGGCCGACATCAGCAGATCCAGCTGTTCGCCCTCCGGCAACGCCCAGGGACGGTCGGCGGCATAGCCGTGGCGGCGCAAAATCAGCGCCAGCTGTAAAAACAGCGCCTCTGATAGCTGAACAGAGAGAGGATCGCTTTTACGGCTTTCACGCTCAAGCTGGCTGATCACGGCCCGGGCCAGCGCCATCCCTCGGGTGGTCAGCCTCCAGCAGCCCGGTTTATCGGTACCCTGGTGCGGCAGCAACTTATTCCAGTCAAGGGCAAGCCCAAAGCGATCACGGCAGTAGAGGATGTTATCCAGCACCAAATCATTGACGCTGTCGTAGCTGTGGCAGTCACTGTCGCGAATATAAAAAATGTCGCCGCAGGTTATCAGCCAGGGGCGATCGTTGAGGACATGCAGGCCATTTCCGCGCCAGACAATCACAATTTCACTGAATTCGTGTCGGTGCGGCGGGAAAGAGGGTTGTGGCATCCTTTCGGCCACCGCCACGGGTAAATTCGTGGCGGGAAAATAGTCATCCCGACTGAGTATCAACGCCATGTTGCCTCCTTTACATCATATGCTGGCGCTCCGCTCGCGGTGCGCAGCCAAATTCGCGCCTGAACAGGGTCGAGAAGTGGTTACTGTCACCAAATCCACACTGGAAGGCAATGTCGGTAATACGCATATCACTGTGACGCAGCAGATGACGGGCCTGCAACAGCCGCAAACGGTTCAGATAACGCTGCGGCGTGCTGCCGGTTTGATGCTTCATCTGTCGATGCAATGTACGCAGCGAGAGTGAAAAGCGATCGGCCAGTTCATCCCAGACGATCTCGTCACTGTAATGATCGCCCAGCCAATCGAGCAGGCGATGCAGCCGCGCCTCCTGATCCTGACTCTGTCCATCAATACAGGCTTCACGCAACAGCACCAGCAGCTGTAAAAAAAGCTGCTCCTGCCGCGCCTGTTTTTCCAGCGACCAGGTCTCATCCTGCTGCATCTGCGCCGCCACGCTAAGCGCCTGCGTCATCACTTTATGATTGATGCGCCAGTGAGAGCTGTATTGCCCATCCTGATCGCAGGGCAGTAAAGCCTGTAGCCCGGAAAGAAAACGAAATGCGCCGGGGCTGCGATAGAGCACGTTAGTCAGGCAAAGATTATCGGTCTGTTCATAGAGATGACGATCGTGATCGCGCACAAAGCAGACGCAACCGGCGCACAGCGTTTGTGGCTGACCATTAAAAACATGAATGCCAGAACCTTGCTCAACCAGCACAATCTCATGGAAATCATGATGATGTTCCGGAAAGGCTGCCTGGGGTATCCGGGGTTCAATCGCGATGGCGTAATCACCTTCGGGGAAAAAATCCGCACTGTGCAATATTGTCATGATCATCTCTCGCTGCTTCACTAAACCGTAGGGCAGTCTAATCAGCACGCCGCTACCTTACCTTGAATTTTCAGCCTGACTCAGCAGGAATCATGCTGATATTTCAAGAAATCCTCAGCAGTTAACAGATTTGCGGCAGGGGTCACATCCTCCTGACTGCTGCCTCTGTGATCTCTCTCACGAAGTTCTTTGCAAGTCTGCCAGGGCTTATCCGGCGCTGGCACTCCGGGGAAGGTGTTAAACCAGTAAGGTTTTTAATCTGTGACGACTCAATCACAGGGAACCGTCGCCATGACCAGGAGAAACATTGTTGCTATCGATCTCGGCGCATCCAGCGGACGAGTTATGCTCGCTCGCTGGGATGCCACACAGCGCAAACTCGCGCTGCAGGAGGTCCGGCGCTTTAAAAACAGGCGTCAGCGTCGTGCCGGTTATGACTGCTGGGATCTGGCGATGCTGGAGCATGAGATCCGCAGCGGACTGGCTCAGTTAGAGGAAGAGGGTATCGTGCCTGACAGTATTGGCATCGACACCTGGGGTGTTGATATGGTGCTGCTGGATGCACAGGGCGAGCCGGTGGGTGAGGCGGTCAGCTACCGCGATGCCCGCACCCACGGCCTGATGGATCAGGCGCAGCAGGAACTGAGTCGCAGAGCGATCTACGCCCGAACCGGCATTCAGTTTCTGCCATTCAACACGCTCTATCAGATGCGCGCCCTGCATCAGCAACAGCCCGACTGGCAGGCACGCGTGGCGTATGCGCTGATGATTCCTGACTATCTGCATTATCGCCTGACGGGCAACCTCAACTGGGAATACACTAACGCCACTACCACGCAGATGCTCAATATTCATAGCGGCGAGTGGGATCGCGACTTGCTCGCCTGGGCGGGGGTGGATGCGCGGTGGTTCGGTCAGCCACAGGCGCCGGGCAATACTGTTGGTCACTGGAGCAATAGCGCAGGCATCCCGGTTCCGGTGATCGCCGTCGCCACCCACGACACCGCCAGCGCGGTGCTGGCAACGCCACTGATGCAGGACGATGCCGCCTATCTCAGCTCCGGAACCTGGTCGCTGATGGGCTTTGAAAGTCTGCAGCCCTATGCCAGTGACGCTGCGCTGCGCGCCAATATCACGAATGAGGGCGGTGCAGAAGGCTACCGGGTATTGAAAAACATTATGGGCTTATGGCTGTTACAACGCGTCTGCAGCGAATTACTGATTGACGATCTCAGCATGCTGATTGACGAAACAGCCCGCCAGCCCGCCTGTGTGTCTCTGATCAATCCCAACGATGCCCGCTTTATCAATCCCGACAGCATGGTGAACGAGATTCAGAACGCCTGCGCAGAGCAGGGAATGCCGGTGCCGCAGTCTGCCGCCTCTCTGGCACGTTGCATTTTTGATAGCCTGGCGCTGCTCTACCGTGAAGTCATTCACGAACTGGCCGCGTTGCGCGGTAAGGCATTCAGCCAGTTGCATGTGGTGGGCGGCGGCAGTCAGAACCGCTTTCTTAATCAGCTTTGCGCCGATGCCTGCCAGATTCCGGTACTGGCCGGGCCGGTTGAAGCCTCTACGTTGGGTAACGTGGGTTGCCAGCTGATTGCGCTGGGTGAACTGATTGATGTGGCTGATTTCCGCTGCAGCGTTATCAACAACTTCCCACTCGAAAAATTCGAACCTCAAACTCACAGCGTCTTCAGTGCCAGTCAGGCACGTTTCGCAACGCTGAGTCAACCCGCTAAGGAACCCGCTTATGACTAAGCAGATTGAACAGGCTTTTGAACTGGCTAAACAACGCTACGCCGATAATGGGGTTGATGTTGAACAGGCTATCCGTCAGCTGGACCGGATCCCGGTCTCGATGCACTGCTGGCAGGGGGATGATGTCCGGGGATTTGAGAATCCACAGGGCGCACTAACCGGTGGTATTCAGGCGACGGGTAACTATCCAGGGCGGGCACGGAATGCCAGTGAATTACGCGGTGATATTGATAAGGCGATGTCGCTGATCCCCGGCGCTAAACGCCTTAATCTGCACGCCATCTATCTGGAAAGTGACAAGCCGGTAGATCGGGACGCCATTGAACCTGCCCATTTCGCCAACTGGGTTGCCTGGGCTAAAGAGCATAACCTGGGGCTCGATTTTAATCCCAGTTGCTTCTCGCATCCGATGAGTGCAGACGGGTTTACGCTGTCGCACAGTGACAAAACTGTGCGTCAGTTCTGGATCGATCACTGCAAAGCCAGTCGCCGCATCTCCGCGTATTTTGGTGAGCAGTTGGGCACGCCCTCAGTGATGAATATCTGGGTGCCGGACGGCATGAAAGATATCACAGTGGATCGACTGGCCCCGCGTCAGCGTCTGATGAGCGCGCTGGATGAAGTCATCTCAGAAAAACTTAACCCGCAGCACCATATCGATGCAGTTGAGAGCAAGCTGTTTGGCATTGGCGCAGAGAGTTACACCGTAGGTTCCAATGAGTTTTATCTCGGTTACGCCGCCAGCCGTCAGACAGCGCTGTGCCTGGATGCCGGGCATTTCCATCCCACCGAAGTCATCTCCGACAAAATTTCTGCCGCGATGCTCTATGTGCCGCGTCTGCTATTGCATGTCAGCCGTCCGGTGCGCTGGGACAGTGACCATGTAGTACTGCTGGATGATGAAACCCAGGCGATCGCCAGCGAAATCGTCCGCCACCAGTTATTCGACAAAGTGCATATCGGACTCGACTTCTTCGACGCTTCCATTAACCGGATTGCTGCCTGGGTTATCGGCACACGCAACACTAAAAAAGCGCTGCTGCGTGCCTTGCTGGAGCCCACCGACCGTTTGCGTCAGGCCGAAAACAGCGGCGATTACACCGCGCGTCTGGCCCTGCTGGAAGAGCAAAAATCGCTGCCGTGGCAGGCGGTATGGGAAGCGTGGTGCCTGCGTCATGACGTTCCGGCTGATGCCAGCTGGTTAAGCGATGTCCATCATTATGAACAACAGATCTTGAGCCAACGTTAAGGATTTCACTATGCAAAGCATTCTTTCTTCCGGGTTTGTTAAGGGAATGGTCAAAGCGACCAGCGATATGTGGCTGAAGGGCTGGGACGAGCGTAACGGCGGCAACGTCAGCCTGCGTCTGCTGGAGGAGGAGGTCAAACCCTTCATCGCCGATTTCTGCAAAGCACCACGCTGCATTGAGCTGACACAACCCGCACCCGCGCTGGCGAACGACTGGTTTCTGGTGACCGGGTCAGGGAAATTTATGCGTAACGTCCAGATCGATCCGGCAGATTGCCTGGCGCTGCTGCAGGTTGATGACAAAGGGCTCTCGTACAAAATTCACTGGGGCCTGTCGAATGGCGGTTTGCCAACCTCCGAGCTGGCGTCTCACTTTCAGTCTCACGCGGTGCGTAAAGCGGTCAGCAAGGGTGTAGATCGGGTGATCATGCACTGTCACGCCACCAACTTTATGGCCCTGAGCTATGTGGTGGAGATGGATTCTGCCCGCTTTACCCGCCTGTTATGGGAAGGCAGCACCGAATGTCTGGTGGTATTCCCGGATGGCGTGGGTGTACTGCCATGGATGGTGCCTGGCACCGATGAAATCGGCACCGCAACAGCTGGTCAGATGCAGTCGCACACCCTGGTGATGTGGCCGTTCCACGGCGTCTTTGGTACAGGTCCGACGCTCGATGAGACTTTTGGTCTGATAGACACAGCGGAGAAATCGTCCGAAGTGATCGTCAAAGTGCTGTCGATGGGTGGGATTCGTCAGAGTATCACCACAGAACAGCTGGTCGCGCTAGGTGAGCGCTTCGGCGTTAAGCCCTGGCAACCCGCATTGGATGTGGGGCCAGCTAATGTTGCGTAAAGCCTTTGTGATGCAGGTGAATGCAGACTGTCATGCGGAATATGAGCGTCGCCACTCACCGATCTGGCCGGAACTGGCTGAAACCCTGAAAGCACATGGTGCGCACAACTATGCTATCTGGCTGGACGCCGAACGGCATCTTCTGTTTGCCAGCGTAGAGATTGAATCTGAGGAGCGCTGGAACGCGGTGGCAAAGACAGAGGTGTGTCAGCGCTGGTGGACCTCAATGAAAGATCTGATGCCATCGAATGCGGATAACAGCCCGATGAGTCAGCCGTTGAAACCGGTTTTTTTTCTGGAATAGCAGAGGGAAAGGGCGGCATCGCCGCCCTGATATCTACCGTTTAGCCTGACACAAGCCCGTCAGTGTCGGCCACATCGCCATTAGCGTATTAATAATGCCTTCCAGATCGTCACGATCCACGCCTTCACGCGCACGAACCGACATGCCCTGCAGCATACAGCCCAGATAGCGGGACAGCGCTGGAATGTTCACTGACGCACTCAGTTCACCACGATGCTGACGCGCCAGCAGAAAATCGCTTAACACATGTTCCTGAGACTGATGCTGCTGTTGCAGCATAGAGGCAATCTCTTTCGACGCCGCCGACAGAGTGGTTGAGGTACAGATAAAGAAGCAGCCACCGGGGGAATCGCGTTCGGTAAAACAGGCAGCGGTGGCGCGGAAATAGCCTTCAATCGCACGGTCCACCGGTAACTGGTCATCGCCTAATGCCGCTTCCCGCCATGCGCTGAACTTTTCCACATAGCGCTCCATCGCGGCGCGAAACAGCCCCTCTTTATTTACAAATTCTGCGTAAAGGGTCGGCGCTTTAGCACCGGTTGCGGCTACCAGATCGGCCAGAGACGTGCCTTCATATCCGTGTGTCCAGAACAGTGTCAGCGCTTTATCGAGCGCAGCTTCGCGATCGAACACTTTGGGCCGACCACGGCATTTCTTTACATCGCAATCCTGAACCTGACTCATACACCCTCACTGACAGTAAAACATCCTATTAAATTACCGATCATTATAAAAATGTGCAAGGCCCGCTATGAAGGTCGCCAGCAGGAGTTGCCATTTTGTGCGCCAGCGCAATCTTACCGCCCCTATGGTTAAGTCAGAAAAGGGGCTGAAGCCCATAATCACGCCACTTCGCGATTAAAATAACGCTCATTAAATAAATATTGACGGCGGGTCACATAGGAGTCTATCATTTGTTTAACGGTCGTTAATTAAATGACGGCAACCCAATTTAGTCCAACCGAATTCAACTATCTAATAGAGAGAATATTATGAAAACCATCAAAACCACCCTGGCAGCTCTGGCACTGACTACCCTGACTTTTGGCGCTTATGCCGCTGACCTCGTGACCAGCGAACCGTCTAATCAGCAGCCTGTAGGCACCATCTCTGTACAGGGCGGCACCAACCTGACCTCCCTTGAATCGCAGCTGAGTGCCAAAGCGGATGAAGCCGGTGCGAAATCGTTCCGCATCACCTCAACCAGCGGCCAGAACAAACTGCACGGCACAGCTGTGATTTATCAGTAATTGTATTTTTTCAACAGATTAAGTGAGAAGGGGTTCGTTATGAAACGTATCAACATGATAGTGGCTGCTACTTTACTTAGCGGCCTCTCATTTGCCAGTGTGGCGGCACAGCAGGTCAGCAGTACACCACTGGATCAGCAAAAAATCGGCGTCATTAGCGCAACGGGCAGTACTAATCTGACTTCGCTGGAGCAGCAACTGTCAGAAAAGGCCAGCGATGTCGGGGCAAAGTCTTTCCGCATCACTTCGACCTCTGGCAGCAACAACCTGCATGGCACAGCCGTTCTGTATAAGTAAAAGCACGATAAATATTCATAAACAGGCTTCAGATAAACCGACTTATCTGAAGCCTTTTTTTATTCTTCAGTCACAGCCTTATCCGTTGCTCCGCAACTGGGGATAGCGACGGAAGATGTAAACACACCAGAGTAACGCCACCAGACCAATCATCCCGCCGACGTTCCCGACTTCCGCCATGCTCAGATGCAGACTGACCTGATTGCCCAGCAGCGCGCCCGCGCCAATACCGATATTGTAAATGCCGGACATCAGCGACATCGCCACATCTGTGGCATCCGGTGCCAGCGATAACACCCGCACCTGCATTCCCAGTCCGATCATCATCATCGCCATGCCCCAGACAACGCACAGCGTTGAAATAGCGGCAGGTCGGACGGCAGCAAAAATCAGTAATCCCATGCACAACGTGATCAATGCAATGGCAGCTATTAGCAGCCCGGAGGGGAATTTATTGCCGAGGGTACTGAACAGCACGCTGCCCACAATACCGGCTGAGCCAAACAGCAGCAGCAGCAGGGTCGTGAAGTTGCCACTGGAATGGGCGACGTTCTGCATGAACGGTTCGATATAGCTGTAAGCGGTGTAATGCGCGGTCACCACCAGCGTCACCAGCAAATACATGCTGACCAGCGCAGGACGGCGAAACAGCATCGGCACACTGCTCAGCGAGCCGGTATGCTCACTCGGCAGACGCGGCAGGATCCGCACCAGCATAATCATCAGCACCAGCGCCGAAAGGCCAATCGCGCCGAAGGTGGTACGCCAGCCCAGATACTGACCGACTACGCGACCAATCGGCACACCCAGCACCATCGCCAGCGCGGTACCCGTCGCCAGCATACTCAGTGCCTGCGTTTTCTTACCGGCTGGTGCAACGCGAATCGCCAGGGAGGCGGTGATCGACCAGAACACCGCGTGAGACAGGGCGATGCCTACGCGGGACACCATCAGCGACCGGAAATCCCAGGCTACGGTTGAAAGGACATGGCTGACGATAAAGATCAGGAACAGCACGCCCAGCAACAGTCGTCGCTCAATATTACGGGTCAGCAGCATCAGCGGCAGTGAGAGTAGTGCGACCACCCAGGCGTAGATGGTCAGCATGATCCCGACATCCGCCGTTGGCATGGAAAAGTCCGCCGCGATATCGGATAGCAGGCCAACCGGCACAAATTCGGTGGTATTGAACACAAAGGCAGCGATAGCCAGCAATACCACGCGTAGCCAGGCAGTTTTACGTGAAACAGTTGTTGATTGCATGAGGAGTCAAGTCAGTCAGAAAAGCGAATTTGGATGTGGCAGAAACACCCAGCGAAAGTGACCTGCGTCACAAATTAACCGCTATTGTAGTAAATAAACCGGGAAGAGAAAGCTTATAAACGTCTTTTAATGCTGAATTTTTTTATCACCTGATTACAGCGCGATAGGCAGAGGTTATTGATCGCGATGATATGCAGGATTGATTTGCAGCAGGGATGTGTCTTTAAGCAGAAAGTATTGAGACTATTGAGACAGCGCAGCGGGAAGCGTTTTACCACTGGGCTGTCCGATGGGATTAACGCGAAGGCGGGGTGTGCTTCAGGGCCACACTGAGCTGAGCGGCCTGCTGTTCGGTGTTATTGAGCGGACAACAGTTTTCACAACCGATTGCACCCGCATAATATTTTTTCGCCTGCAAAATGGCGGCGTTCACGTGGTAAAAACTACCCAGAAACAGCCTGTTATCTATGTCCGGAAGATGGGAGCAACCCGCCGCATGAACAACATGATTATCGTTATATCCCGATTGTTTATTGACGTAATAGTAGAGAGCCACAGGCGTTCCTTGTTGCCGTGTTAAAAGGCAAAGCAGATGAATTATTACAATAAAAAGAATTATAGCGGGAAACAGGCGCTTTGTTTGTTGTGGATCTGAATGAAGCGTTCAGCATGATGCGCCGCCAGGCCCGCTGAGGCCTGGCGAAAGAGGGGGTGTCAGAGTTTTTTACTGTGCAGACGCCACGCTACGGCCAGCGCCAGAATCAACAGGAAGCTGATAAACAGCGTAATCCCGCGCCAGCCAAAGTTATGCCAGAACACCCCGCCCAGCGTGCCCGCTACGCTGGAACCCACGTAGTAGCTGAACAGATAGAGTGAAGAGGCCTGTCCGCGAGCACGGCGAGCACGCGGACCAATCCAGCCGCTGGCAACCGCATGAGCAGCAAAAAAACCGGCGGTGAACAGCATCATCCCCGGCAGGATCAGCCAGAGGGAGTTAAAGGCTGTAGCCAGCAAGCCCAGCAGCATGATGGCGGTTGCGCCCAGCATTACCGGTCCACGCCCCAGCCGGCTGGTCAGCGCGCCTGCTTTAGGCGAACTCCAGGAGCCCGTCAGGTAGACAACCGATAACAACCCTACCACCGCCTGACTGAGATGCCAGGGCGCGTCCAGTAAGCGATAGCCAATGTAGTTGAACAGGGTGACGAAGGCGCCCATCAGCAGGAAGCCTTCGGCAAACAGCCACGGCAGGCCCGGATCGCGCCAGTGCAGCCGGAAGTTAATCAACAGATTACGAGGACGCAGCGTAATGGGCCTGAAATGACGCGATGCTGGCAGGATCTTCCAGAACATCAGCGCGGAGGCCAGCGAAAAACAGCCAATCACCGCCACGGCGATCCGCCATGAGAAGAGGTCGGTCAGGACGCCGCTCAGCAGACGCCCGCTCATTCCGCCTATGGAGTTACCGCTGATATACAGCCCCATCGAAAAGGCGACGACTCGCGCATCCATCTCTTCACTAAGATAGGTCATGCCCACCGCCGCAACGCCGCTGAGCGACAGGCCCATCAGCCCACGCATGATCAGAATGCCGTGCCAGCTGGTCATCGTAGCCGAGAGGAGTGTACAGATAGCGGCGAGCATCAGGGCGGTCACCATCACCGATTTACGCCCGATGGCATCAGAGAGCGGACCGGTAACCAGCAGGCCCAGCGCCATCAGGCCGGTAGAAATGGAGAGCGACAGGCTGCTGGTCGCCGGAGAGACACCAAACTGCTGTGACAGCACCGGCAGAATGGGCTGCACACAGTAGAGCAGGGCAAAGGTTGCCAGTCCGGCGGAGAAAAGGGCCAGCGTCACACGCATAAATTTGGGCGTTCCCCGGCGGATATAACCTGAAGCGGCAGTGGACTCTGGCGCAGCAGGCACCGCTTCATCATCCACTGTTGCCTGAATTGAGCGACTCACACATCTTCCTCTATGTCAGAAAACCTGTCGTCAGCTTAGGAAAGCGGCATTATGATGTCTAATATATTAATAATCTCAAATGAGATGTTTAACATATGAATATCGAGCTGCGTCATCTTCGCTACTTTGTGGCGGTCGCCGAAGAGTTGCATTTCGGGCGGGCAGCCCAGCGCCTGAATATCTCTCAGCCCCCGCTCAGCCAGCAGATTATTCAACTGGAAGCGGAAACCGGCGCAAAGCTGTTTAATCGCAACAACCGCAGCGTGCAACTTACCGCTGCCGGGCATCAGTTGCTGAGCGATTCCCGCGCGATTCTGTTGCAGGTTGAGCAGGCCGCCGATCGCGCTGCCCGTTTGCACCGGGGCGAAGAGGGAGAGCTGCGGATCGGCTTTACCTCGTCTGCTCCGTTTACCGCCGTGGTTTCCGATGCGCTGTTCCGCTTTCGTCAGCGCTGGCCGCAGGTGCATATTCATATGCAGGAGATCAACACCCGCCAGCAACTGGCACCGTTGCACGATGGTCGGCTTGATCTCGGCGTAATGCGCAACACGCCGCTGCCAGCCGATCTGCGGCATCAACTACTATTGAGCGAGCCGCTCTATGCCGTGGTGCATAAGGCGCATCCGCTGGCTGACGCCGACAAAATCTCTGTAACTGCCCTGGCATCTGAACCCTTTGTCTTTTTCGATCCTCAGGGCGGAACCGCGCTCTACAGCGATATTCTGGCGCTGCTGCACCGCTATCACATAAAGCCCTACATCACCCAGGAAGTGGGTGAGGCGATGACCATCCTTGGGCTGGTGGCAACCGGTCTGGGCGTTTCTATTCTGCCTGCCTCATTTCGGCGTGCACGGCTGGCCGATCTGGTCTGGTTGCCATTAATGGAAGAGGATGCCATTTCAGAGTTGTGGCTGGTCTGGTCAGCCGGACGCGAGATGAATGCCCAGATGGAGAACATGATGGCGTTGTTGCGGGAAAATCGGCCCTGAAGCGCCCGTCTCAGCGCATCAATATGTGCGATAAATCACATTTCTAATCAAATATTTGACGCTGTCGCCTGATCTGCCTCACCATGGCGCATGTTTATTTAGAAGCGCGAAAATAACCGGGAGCAGGGTTGTGAATCCGGACAGTCAACCTGGCCACATTGACCAGATCAAGCAGACCAATGCAGGTGTCGTTTATCGATTAATTGACCGTCACGGTCCCATTTCGCGTATCGAACTTTCCCGTCGTGCCCAGCTCGCCCCGGCCAGCATCACCAAAATTGTGCGTGAAATGCTGGACGCGCATCTGGTACAGGAGACTGAATATCAGGATCCCGGCAGTCGTGGCCGTCCGGCGATTGGCCTGATACTGGATACCGACGCCTGGCACTATCTGGCGATCCGCCTGCACCGCGGCGCGATGACCTTTACGCTGCGCGATCTCAGCAGTCGGTCGCTGGTTGAAGACAGCCTGCCGCTGCCTGATGAATCTGCGCAGCCGCTACTCACTGCACTGATTGAACAGGTTGATGCCTTTTTTATCCGTCATCAAAAGAAGCTGGAACGCCTTACGGCGATTGCTATCACTCTGCCTGGGCTGATTAACGCCGCCTCCGGCGTGGTGCATCGTTTGCCGGGTTATGAAGTGCGCGATATGCCGCTGGGCGATACACTGGCGGCGCGAACCGGCTTACCGGTGTTTGTACAGCACGACATTTCAGCCTGGACGCTGGCGGAGTCGCTGTTTGGTGCCTCACGCGGTGCCCAGGATGTGATTCAGATTGTCATTGATGAAACCGTGGGCGCTGGTGTCATCAGTGGCGGTCAGCTGCTGCATAAAAGTGGCAGGGCGCTGGTCGAAATCGGCCATACCCAGATCGACCCTTACGGTCAGCAATGCTACTGCGGAAATCATGGTTGTCTGGAGACGGTCGCCAGCACCGGCAGCCTGCTGGCGCTTGCGGCACAGCGTCTGCCTGCCCAGCCCGACAGCCTGCTCAACAATCAGCCCCTGACGCTGGCGTCACTGTGCGTGGCCGCGCAGTCCGGCGATCGCCTGGCGCGCGACACCATCGCCAGCGTCGGTCATCACGTTGGACGGATTCTGGCGATGATGGTCAATATCTTCAATCCACAACACATTCTTATCGGTTCCCCTCTTA
This sequence comes from Candidatus Pantoea rara, assembly GCF_051136265.1. NCBI lineage: Bacteria > Pseudomonadati > Pseudomonadota > Gammaproteobacteria > Enterobacterales > Erwiniaceae > Pantoea > Candidatus Pantoea rara. The sequence goes on from NZ_CP194942.1 coordinate 2,008,570, forward strand.
ATGCCGCCGCTGATGTGCTCTTTCCTGCTGTGAGCAATACCATTCTGCAGCAGTCACTCCCTGCCTACAGCGCGAGTATCCAGCTGGCACCCACTGAATTTAGCGAGCCGGGAACGCTGGGGGGGGCCGCGCTGATCAAAGACGCGCTGTATAACGGACATCTGTTAGTGAAACTGTTGCAAGGTTAAGCAGACCTGAACTTGCGCTAACGCAATCCGCTCACATTCTCCATTCTTTAAAATGCCGGTTCGCAGCAAGGTTAATCACCGATTAACCGCGACGGTTTGAGAGGAGAAGTTGAGTGAACAGACTATTTGTTACCGGCACCGATACCGCAGTGGGCAAAACGGTGGTGTCACGCGCCCTGTTACAAAGTTTTATTCAGACTGGATGCAGTGCCGCCGGCTACAAGCCCGTTGCGCGCTGTGCGGTCAAAACCGCTGATGGCCTGCGTAACAAAGATGCACAGGTTCTGCAAAGCGCTTCCTCTGTCGATCTGGCCTATGAGGCGATCAACCCGCTGGTCTTTCAGGAGGAGGAGATCTGCACCCATCCGGGCCAGAATATCGATTATGGCTTGCTGACCCGTGGCTTAACCAGCCTGGTGCAGCAGGTCGATCGCGTGGTAGTGGAGGGAACGGGTGGCTGGCGCAGCCTGATGAACGACGGACGCCCGCTCTCATGCTGGGTTGTTGAGCAGCAACTGCCGGTGGTGCTGGTGGTTGGCATCCAGTCAGGCTGTATCAGTCACGCTCTGCTCACAGTAGAGGCGATAGCACGGGATGGGCTGCCGCTGGTCGGCTGGGTAGCGAATCGCATCAATCCGGGCCTGGCACAATACAGCGACATTATTGAAATTCTGCAAGAAAAAATCGGGGCGCCGCTGCTGGGTGAATTGCCTTATCTGCCGCGTGCAGAGCAGCGCGATCTCACGCCTTACATCGATATTTCCCTGCTGGAGCCTGACACGCTGCACGCTGCGAGTGCAAAGATCGCCTGAATATGAAACAAACCAAGTCATCCAGGTCGGTGGTGAGTCTAAAGTTTCAGGCTGACCACTGGCTCTCTTTAAAAATTTCCACTTAACATTTAATAACCTGGCCTGCATCACACGAAAAGGTGACGTCATGGCGCAGAAAATGCATTAACTCCGCTTATCACACAGAGCCGGAGTACTTCCATGTCGCATTCGCACGAGAAAGGTTTGTTATATGGGCTCGAAGCCCGCATTGGTCCCGTCCCGGCATTTTTCGCCGCGCTGCAACATCTGCTCGCCAGTGTGGTGGGCATCATCACACCACCGCTGATCATTGGTTCAGTGCTGGGCCTGCAGGCCTGGCTTCCTTATCTGATCAGTATGTCGCTTTTTGTTTCCGGCTTAGGCACCTTTATGCAGGCCAGACGCTTTCATGGCATCGGGGCGGGGATGATCTGCCTGCAGGGAACCAGCTTCGCCTTTCTGGGCGTGATCCTGTCCGGTGGCCTCATGGTGAAAGGGCGCGGCGGTTCGCCGGAAGAGATTATGGCGATGCTGTTTGGCTGCAACCTGGTGGCGGCGCTGATTCCGGTACTGATCAGTCGCTGCGTCGGTTCGCTGCGCAACGTACTGACGCCGGTAGTGACCGGTACGGTGATCACCCTGATTGGCATCAGCCTGATTAAAGTCAGCATCACCGACTGGGCTGGCGGTCACAACGCGACCGATTTTGGCTCGCCGGAGAACCTGGCGCTGGGTGCGCTGACGCTGCTGGTGATTGTGGCCCTGAACCGTTCACGCAACCGCTGGGCGCGGCTGGTGGCAGTAGTGGCTGGCATCACGGTGGGATGTGTTGCGGCGGCCTTAACCGGCCATTTACAACTGCACGTCGCGCCGGAGAGCAACTGGCTGGTGCTGCCTGCCTTCTTCCGGTTTGGCTTCGCCTTTGACTGGACTATCTTTCTGCCGATTGCGCTGGTATCCGTCATCGCGGTGATTGAAGCGGTTGGCGATCTTACCGCCAACTGCCTGATTTCCCGGCAGCCGATCACGGGCCAGCCTTTTCAGCAGCGGCTGCAGGGCGGTATTGTCGCCGATGGCCTGAGTTGCGTGCTGGCCGCGGTCTTTTCCGCCTTTCCTAACACCACTTTCGCGCAGAACAATGGCGTGATTCAGATGACCGGGGTCGCCAGCCGTTATGTCGGTATGCTGCTGGGAATAATGCTGGCGTTGCTGGGACTCTTTCCGTTTACTGGGTCGCTGCTGCAGCAGATCCCGCCGTCAGTGCTGGGCGGGGCAACCATTGTGATGTTTGGCAGCGTGGTCGCGGCGGGTATCCGGGTGATGACTCAGACGCCGCTGGGCCGCCGAGAGATGCTGATTGTGGCGATCTCATTCGGGATTGGTCTGGGCGTGGAAGCGGTGCCGGAAGTGCTGAAGCAGTTCCCGCCGCTGATTAACAATTTGTTTGGTCATGCGGTGACGACTGGCGGGATTCTGGCGATCGTGCTCAATCTGGTGCTGCCAGACGAGGCACCTGCGTTGGAAGAGGTTGAGGCAGAAACGCTCACGGAGAGCTAAAAAGCAGAAGGGCCGATGTATCTCTCACAGACAACGCAGAAACTCAAAGCCATAGGAGCATAGGCCTGCAGCAAAGCATCACAGACTATCCGGTCTCGCCCGTTTCGCGCCGTCCTGGCGCGGGACGCTTTCCTCCTTTGACCGTGTTCCCTTCGCATTTATCTTTTGTGTTGCTGTCTGCTTTAGCCTGATGAGGGTTTCTCTGCGATTGAAAGGGCCACTGTGGCCCTTTTGTCTGGCTGGACTAGGGATTCAGACGACGACGGGTACGGCCTGAGCTGAGATAATCCGCAATATAATCCTGCGAAATCTCCCCACTGTAGCGACCGTCTTCATCGACAATCGGCATCCAGACCGTGTTGTGCTCATAGAGTTTTGACAGCACCACGCGAAGGTTCTCTTCGGCTTTACCGGTAACCTTAAAGGTATGCAGCTTCTCTTCACAACGGCCACTCACGTTACGCGCCTCACGACGTTTCACAAAGCCCAGCGGCTTGCCATCCTCATCGACCACGGTAATCGATCGCATATCGTTCTCATCCATGGTGCCAAAAGCTTCATCCAGTGGCGTCGAGCGGCGCACGGTGATAGTTGGCTGCTGATCGGTCACGTCACCCGCCTGCACCAGTAACAGACGCTTAAGCGTGCGGTCCTGGCCAACAAACGAACCAACAAAATCATTGGCCGGCGTGGCCAGCAGCTCATCCGGGCTGGCGCACTGCACGATCTTACCCTGGCCAAATACCGCGATGCGATCGCCCAGCTTCAGCGCCTCATCAATATCATGGCTCACCAGCATCACGGTCTTCTTTAACTGACGCTGCATGTCGAGAAACTCATTCTGGATCACTTCACGGTTAATCGGGTCGACGGCACCAAACGGCTCATCCATCAGCAGCACCGGTGGATCCGCAGCCAGGGCACGAATCACGCCGATACGCTGCTGCTGACCGCCGGACATCTCTCGCGGATAGCGATGCAGAAACTTAGTGGGGTCCAGTGCGACCATACTCATCAGCTCGGTGGCACGTTCACGGCACTGTTTCTTGTTCCAGCCCAGCATGCGTGGCACGACGGTAATGTTCTCCTCAATGGTCATGTTGGGAAACAGACCAATCTGCTGGATGACATAGCCAATATTGCGGCGCAGGGTGGTGGTGTCCTGGGTACTGGTATCTTCGCCATTAATCAGGATCCGGCCACTGGTGGCGGGAATCAGACGGTTAATCATCTTCAGCGTGGTGGTCTTACCGCAGCCCGATGGCCCCAGCAGTACGCACATCTCACCGGCTGGCACATGCAGGCTGACGTTATCGACGGCTTTATTCGTGGTGCCGTTTTTCTGAGTAAAGGTTTTCGTCAGGTTTTCCAGCGTAATCATTATCGAATCCCCTTTGGAGTGAGCGCCTGCTGTAAACGGTGCAGCAGCCAGTCAAGAAAAATAGCCAGCAGACAAATCATCAATGCCCCGGCAATTAACATACGAATATCACTGCCGCTGATACCATCCAGCAGCAGCTGGCCCAGGCCGCCCGCGCCAATCACGGCGGCAATCGCCATCACGCCAACGTTCATCACTACGGCAGTACGGATGCCGCCGAAAATCACCGGCAGCGCCATCGGGATTTCAACCCAGCGCAGACGCTGCCAGAAGGTCATGCCGATGCCCCGACCGGCTTCACGCAGACCGTCCGGCAGATTCTCCAGCGCGGTGTGGGTATTGCGCACAATCGGCAGCAGCGAGTAGAGGAACACGGCGGTAATCGCCGGCAGCGCGCCAATGCCCTGACCGATCAGCGAAAATACCGGAATCATCAGACCAAACAGCGCAATAGTAGGAATGGTCAGCACCACGGTGGCGATACCGAGAATTGGCGTTGCCAGCCATCTGACGCGCACGATCAGAATGCCAAGCGGCACACCAATCACAATGGCCAAACCGACTGCCACCAGCACCAGCCAGCTGTGCTGCCAGCTCAGGGTGAGCAGAGTGCTCCAGTTATCCATGATGTAGTGAAGGGTATCCACAGTGCCTCCTTACAGCATGTTTTTAGATTGAAGGAAATCACGCGCCACGTTTTCCGGTGACTCATGATCGATATCGACCCGCTTGTTCAGCTCTGTGATCGCCTCATCGGTGATCTGCGCAGAAAGCTGATTAAGCGCGGTATCCAGCCCCGGATGGCTCGCCAGCACATCCTGACGCACGACCGGCGTCACGTTGTAGCTTGGGAAGAAGTGTTTATCATCCTCCAGCACTTTCAGGTCGAAGCCCTTAACCCGTCCATCGGTGGTGTAGATCAGACCGGCATCGACGAATCCATCGCGAATGGCGTTGTAAACGAGACCCGGGTCCATCTGGCGTATCTGCGGACGATCCAGCGCCAGGTTATAGGTCTTCTGCAGCGGCTTCATACCATCGGAACGACCGGAGAACTCCAGGTCCAGACCAAGACGCCAGTTATGATCCGGGTCAGATTTACGCACCTGCTCAATCTTCGCAACCAGCTGCGACATCGTGCTGATACCTTCTTTTTCGGCCCGTGCACGGGTCATGGCAAAGGCATAGGTATTGTTCATCGGTGCCGGGTTAAGCCAGACCAGCCCGAGCTTTGCATCCAGCTTTTTCACCGTCTCATACGCCTGCTGTGAAGACATGGGCTGATTGATATGGTTAAAGATGATCAGTGACGTACCGGTATATTCCCAGACCATATCAATCTGCTTATTCAGCAGTGCATTACGACCAATGGTGGTGGCGATATTACGTTTAGGAACCACCTCAAAGCCTTTCTTCTGCAGCCACAGCACCGTCATCGCGGACAGAATATGCTGCTCGGTAAAACTTTTGGTTGCCATCACCAGCGGGGCGGCAGCCTGCGCCGTCTGGCTTAGCAGCAGCGTCGCAGTCAGCGCGACAACGCTTTTCTTAATCCACTTCGTTAGCATTACAAAGCTCCTTGTGGTCAGGCCGCAGCATGCGGACTCAGAAAGCGGCCCAGCGCGGCCAGCATCATATCCAGGACCAGCGCCACCAGTGCGGTGGCAACGGCGCCCAGAATCAGCGTCGGGAAGTCATTCAGATAGATACCCGGGAAGATCAGTTCACCAAAGCTGCTGGCACCAATCAGGAAGGCCAGTGGAGCGGTGCCGACGTTGATGGCGGTGGCGATGCGCACGCCGGCGAGGATCACTGGCATGGCATTGGGCAGTTCAACCTGACGCAGACGTTGCCATTTAGTCATGCCGATGCCGTTGGCGGCCTCAATCAGCGACGGAGGAACCGCACTCAGGCCGGAGAAGGTGTTGCGGACGATGGGCAGCAACGACGCCAGAAACAGCGCAATCAGCGCCGGACGATCGCCAATGCCGATTATTACCATCGCCAGTGCCAGCACCGCGAGCGGTGGCAGGGTGTTACCTACATTGAAAATCTGCATCACATATTCGGCCCAGCGACGCGCAAACGGGCGACTGAGCAGAATGCCGCTGGGAATACCGACCAGCAGAGCGAACAACATTGACCAGAAAACTAAGAAGAGGTGTTGCTGCCCGAGATAGAGCAGATCGACTTTACGTGCGACCAGCTGATCCCAGCCTAAGCCCCAGATCAGCACTGCGATCACCGCGACCACTGCAAGCAGTGCCAGACCGGCGCGTTGAGCCAGTGAAGCATTTTGCATAGGAGAATCTCCCTGATGACGATCTCAATTGTTATACGAACCCTAAGCAGTCTGACAGGAGCGACAAAAACTGCCACCGCACCCAAAACCGAAACTGCGATAAAATGTAGATAAAATGACTGTTTATCCACTCTTTTTCAGCGAATACCGAATAAGATAGGGTAATGCTATAACAGGCCTTTTTTGCACAAGCCAGCTTTTAAGCCATATATCAGGCAGATAGAAACAGGTTAAAATGGTGTTAAAGCCGCATAGCCGCTGGGCTAATGCGACAATAAAAAAAATTCATCGACTTTGGTGACACCGTCACAGATGGCGCAGAAGATGCGCACGCGCGGGAAACTGCTTTGGCTGTTTTTGCGCTAGCCTTGCAGATTAAAAAAGGAACCCTATGACTGAAAGCGCACAACTCCAGACCGGACATCGCCACTGGATCTTAATTGCCTGCATGCTGGCGATGTTTATGGCGGCCATTGAGGTCACCATTGTCGCCACCGCGATGCCCACCATCATTGCTGACCTCGGCGGTTTCTCACAGTTTGGCTGGGTCTTCTCCATTTATCTGCTGACTCAGGCGGTCAGCGTACCTCTTTATGGGCGGCTGGCGGATATGGTGGGGCGCAAAACAATGTTTTTTGTCGGGACCGCAATCTTCCTGGCGGGATCGGTGCTGTGTGGCTTTGCCCATACCATGACCTGGCTAATTCTTTTCCGGGCATTTCAGGGCCTGGGAGCAGGTGCAATCATGCCACTCAGCTCCACCATCGTGGCGGATATCTATTCGCCGCGCGAACGTGCCAGCGTGCAGGGCTGGCTCTCGAGCGTATGGGGTGTGGCAGCGATCGTCGGGCCGCTGACCGGTGCCTGGCTGGTGCAGCATTTTAGCTGGTCGGTGATTTTCTGGGTCAATCTGCCGATTGGCCTGATCAGCATGCTGATGCTGGCGCGCTGGCTACCGGCGCACCAGAGGGAGGAGAAATCGCAGCCGCTGAACCTGGCAGGCAGCGGCTGGCTTATGCTCTGCGTGACGGCCCTGCTGGTGGCGCTATTGCAGGCAGAACAGCTGGGCATCTGGCTGGTACCGTTCCTGATGTTCTCACTGTTCGCGGGCTGGCAGCTTAAGCGCCATGAGCAGCGTTCAGCGGCACCGCTGTTTCCACTGATCATCTGGCGCAGCCGGCTTATCGTGGCCGGTAATGCGGGCAATCTGATTATCGGGGCGGCCATGATGGGCATCAGCGCGTTTTTGCCCACCTGGATCCAGGGGATTCGCGGCGGCTCACCGTTACAGGCGGGCAGCGTGCTGGCGATGATGTCGATAGGGTGGCCGCTGGCCAGTACCCTGAGCGGCAGACTGATGCTGCACACCTCTTATCGTTTTACCGCCCAGCTCGGTGCGCTGTTGCTGGTCACCGGCAGTGCCTTGCTGCTGTTCTTACAGCCTGCAAGCTCTCTCTATCAGGCGGGCTTCACGGCGTTTCTGATTGGGACCGGTATGGGGATGACCAGCACCACGTTTCTGGTCTCTGTGCAGAACCAGGCGGACTACCAGATCCGCGGCATCTGTACCGCGTCAATCATGTTCAGCCGGATGATCGGCTCGGCAGTGGGGACGGCGATTATGGGCGCAGTGCTGAACCTTAACCTGCAATGGCGACTGCCACAGGTACAGGATCCGGTACAGCAGATTATGTCCGAACCCAGTCGTCAGCAGTTGCAACCGGAAACCCTGCAGCAGATGGTGGCTGCTATTGCGACATCACTGCACTGGGTGTTCGTCGTGGCACTGGTAATAGCACTGTTTGCGGTAGGTGTGGCGTGGATGATGCCGCGTCAGCGGCCGGAACAGGCGGACTAGCAGGCAGGGCGACAGAATGTCGCCCTGATTCGACTCTGACTATTGTGCAGGCGCGTCCTGCGAACTGCCGGCACTGGCGGGGACGCTGGCTTCATCGTCACGGCCTGTACGCTTATAAACAATCTTTTGTGTGTCGTTTTCACAATGTCCGACGACCTGACCGCCCGCCTGATCAACCTGATCGTTGGCGACGACGTCGAGACTAAAACCTGATTCAGGCACACCGTTCTGAATAATTTTCTGGCTGATATCGGCTTTCATCGACTCACAGGATGCCTGTGCCATCAGCGGCAGAGCTAAAAATGCCGCGCTTAACAAAACCCTCTGTAGCTTCATCACGTCTTCCTTATGTTAGTCGTCCGTCATTACTATAGCTCAAAATTACGGCGCGACCGGGCGACCTGAACGGCGATCCAGACAACGCAGGGTGTTTGGTTCCCAGTAAGCGTTGAGATTGAGGCTCTGCTCGCATTTGTCGCGGGTATCAAAGGCACGATCGGTCTTATCAAACTCTTTTTCGACGCGAGTGTTCACTTTATTACGCAGCATGCGCGTGTCATTCCATTGCTCTTTATCCTGGCGCGCCGCTTCGTTGCCCAGCGCGGTGCTGCCATCTTCAATGATCAGACGATTCGTGTTCGCAGTGGCAGTGAATGCCGCAGAGGAGAGCAGAACCAACAGCACGGCAGGGATCATTTTTTTCATCACAATATCCTTTAGTTAACGCAAAAACCGGCATCTGCGATGGCGGTTGCAGCGGGTACTTTACGAGCCTATCTATCCCATCAGGCGTCATTGTTGCAGTCAGTCCCGACGCGGACAGCGTGGAGAAACCACAGCGTACATGTCATACGTCAGGTACGTGAGGAGGGTGAGCACTGTCAGGGTCTGGACTGGCAAATAAAATAGCCTGATGGCATAGATTCTTAGTATATCATCGGTGTTTATTTGCCAACCAGCGGTGAGTCGTTTGTTTACGTTCAGGAGAGGTAAGGGTGCTAATTAAGACCGTCTTGTTGTTTTTTGTTACAGCACTGGCGGAGATTATCGGCTGCTTTCTGCCGTGGCTGTGGCTGAAAAAAGGCGGCTCAGTCTGGCTGGTATTGCCCGCTGCGGCCAGTCTGGCGCTGTTTGTCTGGCTGCTGACCCTGCATCCTGCCGCCAGCGGACGGGTTTATGCGGCCTATGGTGGCGTCTATGTGCTCACCGCGCTGCTCTGGTTACGGGTAGTGGATGGCGTAAAGTTAAGCGCATGGGACTGGAGTGGGGCACTGATCGCGTTCAGCGGCATGCTGATCATCGTTCTGGGCTGGGGACGCGGATAGCGCCAGCCAGGCGGGCTGGCGCTGCAGAGCGTTACGGCTTGTGGACTTTCAGGCCCGCCAGCGTCTGGCTGACCGGCATCATCTCAAGGCTGTTGATGTTGACATGCTTAGGCAGCATGGCGACCCACCAGACCGCCTCTGTCACATCTTCTGGCGTCAGTGCTTTAGCCCCTTCATAAACCTGACCCGCTTTATCATCGTCGCCTTTAAAACGCACGCTGGAAAACTCTGTGCCGCCCACCAGACCCGGCTCGATGTCGGTCACGCGCAGCGCGGTGCCGTGCAAATCGGTGCGCAGATTAAGGCTGAACTGTCGCACAAACGCTTTAGTGGCACCATAAACGTTGCCACCGGCATAAGGCCAGCTACCGGCAATCGAACCGATGTTGATGATATGACCCACATCACGCTCCACCATCTGTGGCAGCAGGGCGCGGGTCATGTAGACCAGGCCTTTGGTATTGGTGTCGATCATATTTTCCCAGTCTTCAACGTTGGCCTTGTGCGCAGGCTCAATGCCCAGCGCCAGACCGGCGTTGTTGACCAGCACATCGATATTGCGCCATTCCGCCGGTAACTGCGCCACGGCCTCTTCAATGGCGGCACGGTTACGTACATCCAGCTGCACGGTATACAGGTTTTCGCCCAGCTCATCCTTCAGCGCTTTCAATCGTTCGGCGCGGCGTCCGGTGGCGATCACTTTGTGACCATTTTCAATAAAGCGGCGGGTGATGCTTTCACCAAAACCGGCGGTCGCACCGGTGACAAAAATAATCATCTCACTGTTCCTTATGCCATTTTCAACGTTGATGGCTTCACCATAGCATTTCATTTCTGCTTCTGCGCGTGGAAAAGCGACCCGGCCTGTAAACGGATTTTACTTTGCTATCCGCTGCGCCTTTACGGGGCAGTCTGCACCTTAAAAGGGCAGCTGTGCGGGCAGCAGGCCATGCTCAAAATGTTCAATGAGCCCCATTTTAACTAGCAACCGTTTGCATGTGCTATGCAAACGGTTGCTAAGCTGTCAGGGGGCTAATTTCGTTGCGCAACACCTGGGATGGCCTTATTTATTGAAATATAAGGGATTTCTTTGATGGAGGTTCTGGCACGCAGGTTGCAAGGTGTTAAAGAGAGAATCATCTGCAGATATTAAATCGCGCTTTCAGAAAGGACAAAGCATGCTATCAGCAACCGACACGGCGATACGCGCCAGCTTCTTTGACTTCACTGGCGTGGCGGATCATCCCGACGACCTGGTCGGGCAGGCGCGCTATCTGGAGGATGGGGTGCTGCTGCTGCGTGATGGTCACGTGGCAGGGCTTGAGAGCTGGGAGAACAGTGAGGCGATGCTGTCGGGTCATCCGGTGACTGATCTGCGCGGCAAAGTGATCGTGCCAGGTTTTGTCGATACCCACATTCATTATCCGCAGACAGAGATGATTGGCGCATTTGGCGAACAGCTTCTGGAGTGGCTGAATCACTACACGTTTCCGGTCGAAGCGCAGTATCACTGCCCCGATCACGCTGCAAAAATGTCCGCCTTTTTCCTGCATCAGTTGCTCTCTAACGGCACCACCAGCGCGCTGGTGTTTGGCACCGTCCATCCGCAATCGGTGGAAGCGCTGTTCAGTGCGGCGGAAGCCCTGAACATGCGGCTGATCGCCGGTAAAGTGATGATGGATCGCAATGCGCCCGATAATCTTACTGAAACGCCGGAGCAGAGCTACCAGCAGACGCGGGCGCTGATTGAACGCTGGCACCAGCGTGGACGGCTGAGCTACGCCCTGACGCCGCGCTTTGCGCCGACCTCATCCCCGCAGCTGCTGGCAAAAGTACAGCAACTGCGTCAGGAGTTTCCCGATACCTGGCTGCACACCCATCTCAGCGAAAACCCACAGGAGGTCGCCTGGGTGAAAGCGCTGTTCCCGGAGCGCGAGGGCTATCTGGATGTTTATCATCATCATCAGCTGACCGGCCGACGCAGCGTCTTTGCGCACTGCCTGCACCTGGAAGAGAAAGAGTGGCAGTGTCTGCACGATACCGATTCTTCAATCGCTTTCTGTCCCACTTCAAACCTGTTTCTCGGCAGCGGCTTGTTTAACATTAAGCGCAGCTGGCAGCAGGGCGTGAAAGTGGGGATAGGCACCGATGTCGGTGCAGGCACCACCTTTAACATGCTGCAGACCCTGGGTGAAGCCTACAAGGTCGGTCAGCTGCAGCACTACCGGCTCAGTGCCGCCGAAGCCTTTTATCACGCCACGCTGGGCGGGGCGCGCGCGCTGGATCTCGACCATGCGATCGGGAATTTCAACATCGGCAAAGAGGCGGATTTTGTGGTACTCGACCCGGCGGTGTCTGCGCTGCAGCAGTTGCGCATCGGTAACAGCAAAGATATCTGGGAAAAATTATTTGTCTTAATGACACTGGGCGACGACCGCAATATTGCCCAGACCTGGGTCGGTGGTCGTCCGGTCTGGCAGCGCGATGCACAGGAGCAAGCGGCATGATCCAGTTTCTGTTAAACAACCAGCTGGTCAGCGAAACTGCGCTCGACCCGAATCTCACTGTACTTAACTATCTGCGCACCCGTCAGCATCGCCCTGGCACCAAAGAGGGGTGTGCTTCAGGTGACTGTGGCGCGTGCAGCGTCACTCTCGGCAAAGTCGTCGGGGGAGAAATGCAGTATGAAACGGTCAACAGCTGCCTGACGCTGGTCTCCGCGTTGCAGGGCAAACAGCTGATTACGGTCGAGGATCTGCGTCACGGCCGCGCACTGCATCCTGCGCAGCAGGCGATGGTCGACTGCCACGGCTCACAATGCGGATTCTGCACGCCAGGTTTTGTGATGTCGCTGTTCAGCCTGCAAAAAAATACAGCGGGCTGGGATCGTCATCAGGCGGAGACTGCACTGGCAGGCAACCTCTGCCGCTGCACCGGTTACCGGCCAATTATGGCTGCCGCCGAACAGCTTTGCTCGCAGCCGGTCACGGACCAGTTTGATCACAGCGCGGCTGCCACTGTGCAGCGGCTGGAAGCACTGGCCACCCTGGAGATGCAGGAGATAGGCGGCGAAGGTCGCCGCTGCTTCCTGCCGAAAACGCCGGCTCAGCTGGCGGCAATCTATCTGGCACATCCCGATGCGAAGCTGATTGCCGGTGGCACCGATCTCAGCCTGCAGATTACTCAGCAGCATAAGCGAATCCCGCTGCTGATTGCGCTGGAGCAGGTTGCCGCGCTGAAAGTCTGCAGCGAATTTGACGACCACTACCTGCTGGGCGCAGGCGCATCACTCCAGCAGGTCAGCGAGTTTCTTGCCAGCCGGATTGCCGGCGTCAGCGAGATGCTGCAGCGTTTTGCCTCGCTGCAAATCCGCCTGCAGGGCACACTCGGCGGTAACATTGGCAACGCCTCACCGATAGGGGATGCCTCGCCGGTACTGCTGGCCCTGAATGCCAGCCTGTTGTTACAGCGCGGTGAGCAGCAGCGCAGCCTGCCGCTGGACCAGTTCTTTACCGGCTATCGCCAGACGCAGCTGGAAAAAGGGGAGTTTATACGCGCCATTCGCATTGATAAGGTGACAGTGTCACCTGATTTTGTCGCCTGGAAAGTTTCCAAACGGCTGGATGATGATATCTCTGCCGTGTTCGCCGCATTTAATGTGCAAATTGAACAGGGCGTGGTGAGTTCTGCCCGCATTGCCTTTGGCGGCATGGCAGCGACACCGCAGCGTGCCCGTCACTGTGAACAGGCACTCATCGGTCAACCGCTGAATGCCGTGACGGTGTCACGTGCAGCCACGGCGCTGGCAGAGGACTTCCAGCCGCTTTCCGATTTCCGCGCCAGCAGTGACTACCGCCTTCAGGTGGCGCGAAACCTGCTGCGCCGCTACTGGCATCGCCACAACGGCGAAATCACCTGCCTTGAGGTCTCCCGCTATGTCTCATAATCGTCCTGAACTCAACGAAGCCGTGATCAAGGCGCAGTATGCCGCAGAATTACAGAGTGGCGTGGGTCGCAGTCACCGTCATGAAAGTGCGGAAAAACATGTCTCCGGCGAAGCGCGTTTTATTGACGACAAGCCAGAGCTGCCGGGTCTGCTGCATCTTTGTCCGCGTCTGAGCGAGCACGCGCATGCGCGCATCCTGGGTATAGACGTGCAGCCGTGCTACGCGATTCCTGGCGTCGTGAGCGTCCTGACCTGGCAGGATGTGCCGGGCATCAATGATGTTGGACCGCTGGAGCCAGGCGATCCGCTGCTGGCCCATGACAAAGTGGAATATCTGGGACAGATCGTGATCGCAGTGGCGGCGGAATCCCCTGACGCTGCGCGTCTGGGCGCAGCCGCGGCGGTGATTGAGTACGACGTGCTGGAACCGCTGCTGGATGTGGAGCAGGCGCTGGCGCAGGGCAGCTTTGTACAGGAACCCCACGTCCATCAGCGCGGTGACGTGGAAGCAGCGCTGGCGCGCGCGCCGCATCGGGTCAGCGGGTCGTTTCACATTGGCGGCCAGGAGCATTTCTATCTGGAAACCCAGACGGCAATGGTCATTCCGGGCGAAGATCAGCAGCTGCAGGTTTTCTCCTCAACCCAGAACCCTACTGAAGTGCAGAAGCTGGTGGCGGAAGTGATGGGCATCAGCCTGAATCAGGTGACGATTGATATGCGCCGGATGGGCGGTGGATTTGGCGGCAAAGAGACGCAGGCGGCCGGTGTGGCCTGTCTCTGCGCTATCGTGGCGCGTCAGACCGGCCGGGCGGCGAAGATGCGGCTCTCACGCCGCGACGATATGCGCGTTACCGGTAAACGCCATCCGTTCTTTGTGCGCTACGACGCAGGCGTTGAAGAGGATGGTCGTCTGTGTGGCATCAAAATCGATCTGGCTGGAAACTGCGGTTATTCGCTGGATCTTAGCGGATCCATTGTCGATCGTGCCATGTTTCACGCCGATAACGCCTATTACCTCGGTGATGCATTAGTTACGGGTTATCGCTGCCGTACCAACACCGCCTCAAACACCGCCTATCGCGGCTTTGGCGGACCGCAGGGTATGGTGGCGATCGAACAGATCATGGATCACATCGCCCGCCACCGTGGGCTGGACCCGCTGGCGCTGCGTAAGCGTAACTACTATGGCAAGCAGGATCGCAACATTACCCATTACCACCAGCAGGTCGAGGACAATCTGCTGGATGAAATCACCGAACAGCTGGAGCAGAGCAGCGACTATCAGGCACGTCGCGCGGAAATCACGGCGTTCAACGCCCGCAGTCCGCTGCTGAAACGTGGTCTGGCGCTGACGCCGGTAAAATTCGGCATCTCTTTTACCTCCAGCTTCCTCAATCAGGCGGGTGCGCTGATCCTGATTTACACCGATGGCACGGTACAGCTGAATCATGGCGGTACTGAGATGGGCCAGGGGCTGAACACCAAGGTGATTCAGATTGTCGCCGAAGTGCTGCAGATTGAGACCGATAAAATCCAGATCACCCCCACCGACACCGGTAAAGTGCCTAATACCTCGCCGACAGCGGCCTCCAGCGGCGCTGACCTTAACGGTAAGGCGGCGCAGAATGCGGCTGAAATCCTGCGCGACCGCATGACCGCCATGCTTTGCGAACTGCATCACTGCGACGCGGCAACGGTGAGCTTCCGCAACGGCGTGGTTCGTGCCGGAGATAAACATTACACCTTCGCCGAAGTGGCGAAACTGGCCTGGCTGAATCAGGTGCCGCTCTCCGCCACCGGCTACTACCGCGTGCCGGGTATTCATTACGACCGGGTGGCCGGGCGTGGCACGCCATTCTATTACTACGCCTATGGTGCGGCCTGCTGCGAGGTGGTGATCGACACCTTAACCGGTGAGTCCCGCCTGCTGCGTGCCGACATCCTGCATGACGTCGGGGCCTCGCTGAACCCGGCCATCGACATTGGCCAGGTCGAAGGCGGCTTCGTTCAGGGCGTTGGCTGGCTCACCTGCGAAGAGCTGGTGTGGAGTGATAAAGGCCAGTTGCTGACTGATGGTCCGGCGAGCTACAAAATTCCCGCCATCAGCGACATGCCGGCGGACCTGCGGGTGACGCTGGTAGAGAACCGCAAAAACCCGAAAGATACGGTGTTCCACTCCAAGGCCGTCGGTGAACCGCCGTTTATGCTGGGTATCGCCGCCTGGTGCGCACTGCAGGATGCGGTCGCCAGCGTGGCCGATTACCGGCAGCATCCGTTGCTGGATGCGCCCGCCACGCCGGAGCGCATCTTCTGGGGCGTGCAGCGCCTGACGGGAGCCATTGATGATCTACCATGACTGGATCGGCGTGCTGCATCAGTTACGTGAAAAACGCCAAAGCTGTGTATTAATCACTGTGCTGAGTGAGCACGGTTCGGTGCCACGTGACAGCGGCAGCAAAATGGTCGTCACCCGGCAGGAGAGCTTTCTCACTATCGGAGGGGGTCATCTGGAGTTTGCGTGTATCGCTCAGGCACGGGCAATGCTGCAGAGCGGGGCGACCGCACCACACACCGAGGATTTCAGTCTTGGCGCGCGGCTCGGACAGTGCTGTGGCGGTAAAACCACGCTGCTGTTTGAGCCACTGCTGCAGGCGCAGCCGGAAATCTACCTGTTTGGCGCGGGCCACGTCGGACAGGCGCTGGTGAACCTGCTGGCAACGTTACCCTGTCACATAAACTGGATCGACACCCGTCCAGGGCAGTTCAGCCACGTTCCCGCGGGCGTGGTCACCTGGCAGCCGGAGGACCCGGTCGACTGCGTGGCGCAGGCGCCTGTGGGCAGCTATTTCATCATCATGACCCATCATCATCCGCTCGACTTTGAGCTGTGCGAAGCGGTACTGAAACGCAGCGATTTTCGCTATGCCGGGTTGATCGGTTCAGAGACCAAAAACCAGCGTTTCCGCTACCGGCTGGCAGGCAAGGGTGTGGCGGACGAACCGCTGGCGCGCCTGCGCTGTCCGATTGGCCTGCCGGACGTCAAAGGCAAGCTGCCCGCTGAGATTGCGGTGGCGATTGCCGGTGAAATTATCAGCGTTTATCAACAGCAAATCGCCTGAGTTGTGACCTGCGCGGCAACCTGTCAGGATAAGACTTTGCGATGCCCATCAGGAGCGAACCATGAACGCCCGTCAGAATCCCTTCTTTAGCGTCAGCACACTGCCTTATCAGGCACCTCCCTTTGACCAGATTGAGGAGCAGGATTTCCTGCCTGCGCTGCAGGCGGGCATCGAGGAGAAGCGTCAGGAGATCGAGGCGATCGCCCTGAACAGCGAAGCGCCTACCTTTCTTAACACCTTCGAAGCGCTGGAGAAGAGCGGACAACTGCTCAACCGGGTGAATCTGGTCTTCGGTGCCATGACCTCGGCGCATACCAGCCCCTTTCTGCAGCAGGTGGATGAGGAGATAGCACCCCAGCTTACCGCGCTTAACGATGACATCATGCTGAACCGCCCGCTGTTTTCACGGCTCGACGCGGTCTATTTGCAGCGCGCTAAACTGGATGCCGAATCAAAACGGCTGGTCGAGGTGATCTGGCAGCGTTTCCAGCTGGCGGGCGCCAATCTGCCGGAGGCGCAGAAGCAGCAGCTCAAAGCGCTGAATCAGGAAGCCGCACGGCTCAGTACCCGCTTCACCAATAAACTGCTGGCCGCCACTAAAGCAGGCGGACTTGTCGTTAATGATGTGCAGCAGCTGGCGGGACTGTCACCGGCCGATCTGCTGGTGGCGCAGACGGAAGCGCAGGCGCGCGGGCTGGAGAAAAGCTGGCTGCTGGTGCTGCAGAACACAACGCAGCAACCCGCGCTGCAGAGCCTCGCCGATCGCGCGACCCGTGAAGCACTGTTTAAGGCGGGCGTAACGC
This sequence comes from Candidatus Pantoea rara, assembly GCF_051136265.1. NCBI lineage: Bacteria > Pseudomonadati > Pseudomonadota > Gammaproteobacteria > Enterobacterales > Erwiniaceae > Pantoea > Candidatus Pantoea rara. The sequence continues at coordinate 2,025,861 of NZ_CP194942.1, forward strand.
GCACGGAAAAAGGCGATGAGAACGACACCCGCGAGCTGGTGTTACGGCTGGCGCAGGTCAGGGCGGAACAGGCCCGGCTGCTGGGATTTGCCAGCTATGCCGAGTGGAAACTACAGGATCAGATGGCAAAAACGCCCAGGGCTGCGCTGGCGTTTATGCACAACATCGTGCCGGCTGCGCGCGCACGTGCCGAACGTGAAGCGGCGGACATCCAGCAGACTATCGATCAGCAGCAGGGTGATTTTACTCTACAGGCCTGGGACTGGCGTTTTTATGCCGAACAGGTAAGGCGTGCCCGATACGATCTTGATGAGAACCAGATTAAGCCCTACTTTGAGCTGAATTCGGTGCTGCAGAATGGGGTGTTTTGGGCGGCGACGCAGCTCTATGGTATCCGTTTTACTGCGCGCCAGGATCTGCCGGTTTATCATCCCGACGTGCAGGTCTATGAAATTTTCGATGCCGATGAGACGCCGCTGGCGCTGTTTTACACCGACTTCTTTAAGCGCGACAGTAAAGGCGGCGGTGCCTGGATGAGCAACTTCGTCAACCAGTCAACGCTGCTCGACAGCAAACCGGTGATCTACAACGTCTGTAACTACACCAGACCGCCCGCCGGTGAACCGGCGCTGCTGAGCTGGGACGACGTCATCACGATGTTTCACGAGTTCGGCCACACGCTGCACGGGCTGTTTGCCAGCCAGCGCTATCCGAGCCTGTCGGGCACGGAAACCCCGCGCGATTTTGTCGAGTTTCCGTCGCAGATCAATGAGCACTGGGCAAGCGAGCCGGCAGTGTTCCGCAACTACGCCCGTCACTATCAGACTCAGGCGCAGATGCCCGCTGAGCTGCATGAAAAGATCGTCCGGGCTGCGACGTTCAACAAAGGCTATGAGATGAGCGAGTTGCTGGCCGCCGCGCTGCTGGATCTTCACTGGCACAGCATCAACCGTGATTCCGCACCACAAAGCGTGGAGGGATTCGAGCAGCAGGCCTTGCAAGGCGACAATATGGCGCTGACGGCGGTGCCGCCGCGTTATCGTTCCAGCTATTTCCAGCACATCTGGGGCGGGGGCTATGCCGCAGGTTATTACGCCTATATCTGGACGCAGATGCTCGCTGACGATGGGTATCAGTGGTTTACGGAGCAGGGTGGACTGACGCGTGAGAACGGCGACATCTTCCGACAGAAGATCCTGTCGCGGGGTAACAGCAGCGATCTCAAAACGCTCTATGAAAGCTGGCGAGGCGCGGCGCCACAGCTGGAGCCGATGCTGAAAAATCGCGGTCTGGCGGATTCATAACCTAAAGGGCTGTCATGCTGACAGCCCTCCTTTTTTGGGTCAACCCAGCGGGCCGCCTTCAATGGTTTCGCACATTCCGGCCAGCACCCGCTCACCGGTTTCACTTTTCAGTGACTGATACCACTCCGCCGTGACCGCCGGGTCGTGCGCATGGGTTACGTCACAGCGTTTGCGCGCTTTCAGCACCAGATCTTTTACCCGTTCAACGCGTCGCGCCTGATAGCGCAGCAGTGCATCTTCGATGCCCAGCGAATGCGAGGCCAGCGTGGAGGCCAGTACCACGGCATCTTCCATTGCCGCGCAGCCGCCCTGACCGATATCGGGCGTGGTGCTGTGGGCCGCATCGCCCAGCAGAGCAACCCGTCCTTTTACAAAACGGCTGAACGGTTCGATGTCGTGGATCTCAACCCGATTGGTGGTGTCCGGATTAATCGCCGCAATCAGCTGCTGCACCGGCTCCGCCCAGCCCTGGAAATAGCCGGTCAAATCCGCTTTCACCGTGCTGCGATCCTGGGGCAATCCCTTCGGCAGCGGCACATCAAAGAAGAAGTAGAACCGATTGCCGCTGACCGGCATCAATGACACACGTTTGCCGTCATTCACAAAGGTGGTCCACTGGTCGGCGGGCGCAATGCGATCGTCAATAGTGACCAGCCCATTCCAGTTAACGTAACCGGCATAACGGCGCTCCAGCTTCTCTTCCAGCACATACTCGCGGATCACCGAATGGGTACCATCTGCGGCAATCAGAAAATCGCCGCGGGCCTGACTGTTATCGGAAAAGGTGGCGATCACGCCGTCTGCGGTCTCTTCAACCTGGATCACCCGCTTACCAAACTGCACCCGCTCACGGCCAAAGGTATCAATCAGCATCGCCTGCAGCTCGGCGCGCGCCACCGGACAGGGATACTCGCCCACCTGTTTCACCATCGGCTCCATGCTGAAGCGGGTCAGGGGGGCGCCGGTCGTGCCGTCGTGATAAGCCATATAGGCCATATTGCCGCCCAGCTGACGCAGTGCGGTTTTCATTCCCAGCGCATTCAGGCATTTAACCCCGTTGGGCCAGATGGAAATCGCCGCGCCGACGGGCTTCATTTCCTGTACGGCTTCATAAACTTCCACGTCGATTCCGGCTTTCTCCAGCGCAATGGCGCTGCTCATTCCGCCAATACCGCCACCAATCACGATTGCTTTCATATTGCTCTCCTGTCTGCATACCTTATTCCTGCAACTTTTGTACCAGAGAGGTGCCTGCGCGACGGATTGCCATTAAATGATTTAAAATCATTAAGTTATATTTATTCAGGCCGGTTATTTTGCACGCTGGGTTTCTGACGTAGTGCACGCTGAAGTGGCAAATTGACGGACTAAAAGGGTGCATAGACGAGTAAACTGCATCCTTTGTTTCATCAATGTCGTCTTTACGGATGGTACGTCTCAGGGTCAGTAAGGCGTCAGAGGACGCCCGCCAAACCTGTATGATCCCGCCCCCGTATATTACGTTAAAAGTTATAAACTAAAGGGACGCTTCGTCTTAATATCATTCATCATAAATAATAAAATATTGACATAAAAATGGCGCGGATGCTGTCTTAAAAATCCCCGATTCATCAAGGGTGAGTTGGCCTGACATATCTGCATACACCTGTTAATAAAAAAATAACCCTGGGAATCAGAGACAACGGTGGCCGTTTAATCACCGGGATGAATCATTAGAAAAACTGTGGAATGTGCGTCTGGAGGGGCTTTTAGGATATTGCTCAAACCTATCCACAGCAATCGCGTGATATAGATCACTCTGGACATAAAGGACTCTGGAAAATGACCATGAAAATTGGAATCACCAATAACCAGTATCCGGAGCAACGTAATATCTTAGTTAATCCGGATAACCAGTATATCAACCTGAAAAAGAGCAATCTTTTTTACTTTATTAATCCGTTACGAACCCGTTTGCTTAAAAAGAATAAAACTTTTGTCTTTCAGCCTGTGCCTTTTTCAGGGGCATCGCGGGCTGACATCCTGCATCTGTTTAACGAAGTCGCGATCACCCAGCAGAAGTGGGTCGCATCCTTTGAAACGGAGCTGCCGCGTGTGCTGCCGGTTGCGGGTGTTGCCAAGCAGGATAACCCTGAGCTGAAACGCCTGATCCCTTATCTGTTAAAAGATAACTGCCTGGGGCTGATTGCTATCTCAGACGCTACGCTGAACATTCAGATGAAGCTGTTCAAACCGGATATCGCTCAGCAAATTCGCCGCAAAACCCTGGTGCTGCATCCGCCACAGAAGCTATTCGTTCAGCATAAAGCGCCGCGACAATCCGGCGTGCTGAAACTGATTTTTGCCGGTAACGAGTTCTATCGCAAAGGCGGGGCTGAAGTGGTACTGGCAATCAGCGAGCTGATTGAAGAGCGTAAAGTAGACGAGTCGCAGCTGGATGTGCAGCTGATTGGCGATCTCGCCAAGCGTCGTAACGTGGCTCACCGCCAGTTCCAGGATGATGAGGCTTTTTACACGGGCACTGAGAACCGTATCAAACGCTATCGATGTTTCACGCATCATTCTCAGATGGAAAACAGTGCGCTGATGCAGCTGTTCCGTCAGAGCGATGCCGGACTGTTACCGACCTGGCAGGAGACCTACGGTTTCTCGGTGCTGGAAATGCAGGCCAACGGCTGCCCGGTGATCACCAGTAACGTTCGCGCATTGCCCGAAATTAATCCCGCCAGCGCGGGCTGGGTGATTGCGAGTCCCCTGAACGCTGACCGTGAATACAGCATTACCTCGGCAGAGCTGAAAACGCAGCTGCGCCAGTCGCTGGTGGAGGGGCTGAAATCAACGATCCTGGCCATCATCGAACGTCCCGAAATGCTGCAGGAAAAAGGTGAGGCGGCCATTCTGCGTATCAAAGAGCAGCACGATACCGATCGTTATGTTGCCCGGCTCAACGATATCTACAGCCGTGGCGTAGTAAATGTCACCCAACATCCCCCTGTTGTCTCAATTTGATTAGATTTCTCTGACGGGGCGCGCCAGACTGGCCATACTTAGTGCAGCGTCCCACTGGAGAACTCTTATGAAAATTATCCTTACTCTGCTGCTGTCCGGATTACTGGGTAGCAGCGCCTTCGCTCAGCCCGCACCGCTTTTTCCGGCCCGCGCACCCCTGGTTCAGTTGACGCCCGTCGCTGCACGCTGCGATCTCTCGGCCTGCCAGACCAACTGCTACACAGAGCAATCCCACTGTAACACCCGGGACAGCGGTGCCTGCAGTTCACAGGCTCAGATGTGCGTGCAGGCCTGCGCCAGCCAATGTAAATAATTCAATTCAGTAAAGAACCCTTTTGTTGCCAATGAAAAAGTCTTTGTTTTACTTTGCGTTATTGTCTTTCTGTGCCAGCTGTGTTGCCGCCGATCTCTCTTCACAGCAGGTCACTTCTCTGGTTAAAGCCACGATCGACCCGCTGATGGAGCAGCAGGCGATCCCCGGCATGTCGGTGGCGGTGCTTTATAAAGGCCGGGCGCAGTTCGTGAACTTCGGTGTGGCCGATCTTGATTCAGGCCGCCGGGTCACGGAAAACACGCTGTTCGAGCTGGGCTCGGTGAGTAAAACGTTTACCGGTACCCTGGCCGGGATCATGATCCGCAACGGCGAAATTCGCCTTAACGATCCGGTGCAGAAGGTCTGGCCGCAGCTGACGGGTGAGCAGTGGCGACGGGTGCGCATGCTGCATCTGGCGACCTATACCGCGGGCGGTCTGCCTTTACAGCTGCCCGATGACGTCACCGATCAGGCTTCGCTGCTCAGCTTCTATCAAAACTGGCAGCCAGAGGCCGCGCCTGGCACCCTGCGTCAGTACTCGAACGCCAGTATTGGTCTGTTTGGTTCGCTGATGGTGAAGGGCGATTATGAGCAGGCGATGACGCGAAATGTGTTTCAGCCGCTACGCCTGACGCGTACCTATATCACCGTGCCACCGTCGATGATGCTGAATTACGCCTGGGGCTATAAAAATGACCAGCCGGTTCGGGTCTCGCCCGGTATGCTGGATGCCGAAGCCTATGGCATTAAATCCACCGCGCGCGACATGCTCACCTTTATGCAGGCCAGTGTGGATCCCAACCGTTTATCTTCGGGCAATGCCGTGCTACGTAATGCTATCCGCACCGCGCAGTCGCGCTATTTTAAAGTCGGGAATTTCTATCAGGGACTGGGATGGGAGATGTACGACTGGCCTGTTACTGCCGACACGATAATCAGCGACAATGATAATGGTGTTGCGCTGAAACCGCGTCCGGCGACTCTGATCAATCCGGTCGGGCCGTCGCAGAGCGCCAGCTGGGTGCATAAAACCGGCGCCACCAACGGATTTGGTGCCTACATCGCCTTTATTCCTGAGCAGAACAGCGGCATCGTCATCCTCGCCAATAAGAATTACCCCAACCCGCTGCGCATCAGGGCGGCATGGCAGATTCTTCAGGCATTACAGCAGGGCGCGCCTGAATAACCCGCATTACGCCTGCTCGTTATGGGGCATGCTGGCACCCGCTGTTCATTTGCGCTAAAATAAAAATCAAATGAACAGGAGGGCTGCTATGTCCATCGCCATCTATACACCCACTCAGCACCGTCGCGCTACGTCGCTGCTGCATGCCCTGAATCTGCCGGAAACACTGCCTGATGCGCATCAGCGCATTGCGGTGGGGTTCAGCAGCAGCGTACTGAAACGCACGGCGTCATTGTCCACCTTTGACGAGGGCTGGTTATGCCGTCTGGCGGGCATCGATCGCACCACCTACAACCGCAAAGTGAAAGATCCTGAGCAGACTTTTTCGCCCGATCAGAGTGGACGCATCTATATGCTGATCCGCGTTCTCTCAGCCGCCAGCAAACTGTTTCGCGACGACAGAGAGCGTCTGGTGCAGTGGCTGGAAACCCCCGCCAAAGCGCTGGGCGGTAAAAAGCCGGCGGAGATGACCACCACGGTGGCGGGCGCAGAAGCAGTGATTAACCTGATTGGCCAGCTTGAGCATGGCGTGATCCCCTGATGGCGGTGCCTTTTTTTCGCCTGGTGAAGAGTGAGTATGCGATGACCGCGTTTGATGGTTTTGGTGCCCGGACTTATGGCGGGCGCTGGAATTCTGTCGGAACGGTTTGTGTCTATATGGGATCGAGCCGTGCGCTTTGTGTGCTGGAGGCGCTGGTGCATCTCACCATTCAGGATCTGGCGCACAACTACTCAATGCTGGCGATTAGTGTCCCTGAATCGCTGATTACCGAACTGTCGCTGGCGGCGTTACCCGATGACTGGCAGGCCGATCCTGCGCCCGCGTCTACGCGACAGATCGGTGACGACTGGCTCGCCAGTCCGGACAACGGCCTGTTGCTGAAGGTGCCGAGCACGCTAACCGGTGAATGGAATGCGCTGTTCAATCCCCGTCATCCGGCGGCGGCCGGCATCGTCAGTAAGGTGGTGGTGGAGCCGTTTTTCTTCGATCCGCGCTTTCGGCTGCAGTAGCGCACTGAGTCGCCGCTTTCCCCAGCGCCTCTGCTCACGCCTGCGATTCTGAAAGCGCCTGCGCCGCGCAAATCAACGCCAGATGGCTCAGTCCCTGCGGCATATTGCCGCGCCAGCTCTGACTGCGGACGTCATACATCTCATTGAAGATATCGACGTTACCGTGGCCATCCAGCCTGTCCAGAATCTCCTGCATTGCCTGTTCTGCCCGGTTTACTTCGCCCATCTTTGCCCAGGCTTCTACCAGCCAGAAAGCGCAGGCAAGGAACGTACTCTCTTCCTGCCTGACGCCGCTGTAGCGATAGAGCATGGCGCTGCCATCGCCCAGCGCCTGCTGAATCGTATGGTAGGTCGCGAGCATCCGCTGCGGATTGACCGCGTTACCATAGCTGTGTACCAGCGTCAGGGACGCGTCGAGGCGATCGTCACTGCCGGCGTAAAAGAGGTAAGCCTGTTTCTGTTCTGACCAGCAGTGCGACTCGATCCAGTCACGGATACGGTCACGTTCCCGCTGCCATCGGCCCAGCCAGGTTGGTTCGACATGCTGACTCTCTGCCAGCGCCACCGCCCGATCCAGCGCCATCCAGCAGGCCATTTTGGAATGCGTATAGTGTTGCAGCTCTGGCAGCTCCCAGATGCCGCAATCTTTCTGCCGCCAGTGATCGGCGCAGCAGTTCGCCAGTTCAGCCAGCATGCGCGCGGTGGTGATATCCAGCACGTGTCCCGCCTCAATGAAGCGCTGCGCGGTGACCAGCATGTCGCCATACATACTGAGCTGCAGCTGGTCGCGGGCATTATTGCCGACCCGCACCGGCTGCGAGTTCTGATAGCCGCTCAGCGGAGGATAGCGCTCAGCGGGCACTTCATCGCCGTTCAGGGCATAGCAGGCGCGCAACCTGACGCCGTGACGCATGATAGTCTGCGACAGCCATGAAAACGCCGCCTTACAATCTTCCAGCGCCCCGATATAGACGAACGCTTTAATAATCAGGCAGGCGTCGCGCACCCAGGCGTAGCGGTAATCATAATTTTTCTCGCCGCCGATCCCCTCCGGTAAGGACGTCGTCGCGGCAGCGGCCAGTGCGCCGGTCGGAGAATACCAGAGAAACTTCAGCGACAGGGCAGAGCGCTTTACCAGCGCCGGGTAGCTGCCCTCATAACTCAGGCTCTCCACCCAGCTGGTCCAGCCGGTGTGGCTGGTTTCAATCCGCTGGTCAATAGCCTCCAGCGGCGGCACCGCCAGCGGCTCTTTCTCGGTCACCAGCAGCGCGCAGAGCGAGCGGGAGCCGGCCGTGGTGCGCAGCGTGGCGCGCACCTGCTCATCATCCAGTTGGGTAATCTGAATATCATCACTGGTGCGGAACATCGCCATAATCTCCGCGATATGAAACACCTTTCCCTTCTCATTGTCGGCCACCCACGGTGAGCGGGTTTCGGCGGCGGTGCCGAAGCGCAGGGTGATCGCCATTTCTACTTCACCGGTGACACCCTCGATGCGGCGTGCCAGTTCGCACCACGGCAGACGGCCCGCCAGCGTGCTGTTAATCGATTCGGTCAGCAGCACGGTGCCGCTTTCCGTTTCAAAGCGGGTCTCCAGCACGTTGCTATTGTCACGATAGCGGCGCGAGACCTGATAGGGTGCGGACGGGGCGATCTGAAAGTAGCCACCGAGTCCGGCATCAAGCAGGCGATCAAACAGGGGTTTCGCGTCGAGATTGGGCGCGCACCACCAGTCAATGGATCCATCCGGTGCAATCAGCGCGACCGAACGGCCTTCACCAATGGCGGCATAATCACCCAGACCCGCAAAGCCATTTTCTCTGACCGGCGAATGAAGGATCGGGTTTTTCATGGTCTGCTTCCTTATTTGACTTTTTCACTGTCGCGGGGCGTGTTGACGGGGCAAAAGCGGGACAAAAAAATGGCCGCATTATGCGGCCATCAGAGTGTGGTTACAGCGTGCCTGTGCCACCATCAGAACACCAGACCTGACCGGAGGAGTAGCTGCTCTCGGTTGAGGCCAGGGTGACGTAGAGTGGGGCGATCTCCACCGGCTGGCCCGGACGGCCCATCGGGGTATCGGCACCAAACTGCTTCACTTTCTCCATCGGCTGTCCGCCGCTGGACTGTAGTACGGTCCAGTATGGGCCTGGCGCCACCGCGTTAACCCGGATGCCGTCGCCACCCAGCTGCTTGGCCAGGGATTTGGTAAAGGCAACAATCGCTGCTTTAGTCTGCGCATAATCGAGCAGAATATCGCTGGGTTTAAACGCCTGCACCGACGAGGTATTAATAATAGACGCACCACGAGGCAGATATTCCAGCGCCGCTTTAGTGATCCAGAACATAGCATAAACGTTGGTTTTAAACGTCGCGTCAAAATCTTCCGTACTCAGGGTACGAATGGACTCATTAAATTGCTGACGACCGGCGTTATTAACCAGAATATCCAGGCCGCCTAATTTATCGGCAGCTTCTTTAACCAGCTGCTGACAGAATTCTTCAGAACGAATGTCGCCAGGAATAGCGAAAACCTTACGGCCTTCCGCTTCAATTAATTTAATCACTTCATCGGCGTCGGGCTGTTCTTCCGGCAGGTAATTAATCACCACGTCTGCGCCTTCACGGGCATAAGCGATAGCCACTGCACGACCAATACCGGAGTCACCGCCGGTAATCAGCGCCTTACGGCCAGTGAGTCGGCCTGTGCCACGATAGCTGGTTTCACCGTGGTCGGGAACCGGGATCATCTTGCTGGCAAGGCCTGGCGCCTGTTGTGGCTGGTCCTCAAAGGGAGGCTTAGGAAATTGATCCAGATCGAGCGTCTTGTTAGTTGGTGTAGCCATTGTATGCTCCTTGAACAGAGTTATCTGAGACATTAAGCCTGGCACAAATGTGATATTTGTCACATCTGACTGCTGATTCATTGAGCAGATAAAACCAGAGAAACTTAATAATGCAGATAAAGCGTAGTCACGAAATCGGAATATTGTGACGCAACATCCGATTATTTTTCAGTGCAGGAGGAGGATATTTAAAGCGAAGCGTGGAAGTGGGTGGGGATTATTTACGCGAATAAAGCGTATCGGCAGAAAATAAAACAGGATGGTTAACCGCCGCGTACTGAACCCCGCCAGACCACATCTACCGGATATATTCTGCGCTCCTGCTGCTGTTCATTTTTGGGCATCAGTGTCTCCGGTTGCGCTTCCGTCTCCACCAGCCAGGCAATGGCATCGCGGGCGAACTGTTCTACCGGCTGGGCAAAGGTCGTGAGGTTGTATGAGGCCCAGCCCGATTGCGGAATATTGTCGTGGCCTATGATGCAGAGATCCTCCGGAATGCGCAGCGCAAAGCGGTGACGGACCTCATCCATGAAGCCGCAGGCGAGCAGGTCGGTGGCACAGTAGACCGCATCAGGACGCACTTTCCGCGTCAGCAGACGCTGGGCCAGAATCTGTCCGCTTTCATAGGAGGTCGAACCGAACCGCTCCACCTGAACTGTAACCCCCGCTTTCTGCGCTGCTGCCAGAAAATCCGCTTCACGTTTCAGCAGGCTCGGTGTGCCCGCCAGCGAATTCACAAACGCGATGCGGCTGCAGCCCGCCCGGACAAAGGCGTTAACGGCCATTTCGGCAGCAGGGCGGGAGTCGAGATTGATATTGAGCGTGCCGGGCAGGGACTCGTCCCGGTTTATCAGGACCAGATGCTGACCATGTTTGTAGCAGAGCCGGGTAATGCCGCTGTCCGGCATACCGGAGAGGATAATCGAGGCGTCGGCGCGGAAATTGATCGCCTGCTGCAGCGCGGCGGAAACGCGGGCATCCGAACGGTCGGTGTTAATCAGCATCGCCACTTTTCCTGCTTCCTGAAGGTACTGGGTCATCCAGCGCACCAGGCTGGCACGGTAGGGCGTGTCCACCTCGGAAGCAATTAAGCAGACGATGCCGCTGCGGTTGCGCACCAGGCCGCGCGCCAGATGATTGACGTGATAGCCCAGCTCTTCTGCCGCTTTCATCACCCGCTGACGGGTGGCCTCCGACACACTGGCACCTGGCGTAAAGGTGCGGGAGACTGCTGAACGGGAGACGCCCGCCCGATCAGCGACATCCTGCGCACTCACGACCGCTTTAAGCTGCTGCATCTTTTTTCCCCGTCCCACCGTTGTCTGCACTGAGTCTGCCTGAAATTGCAAGGCTGTGCAAAAGATAAGCGCGGGGTAAAGGTTTCAAATTTGTGACAGCGTCTGACAATTGCGTAACAACTGAATTGACAGTGCGGCGGGGTCGCCGTACTACTTTGCCCATACGTTTGCACACATGTGCAAAAGCTGGCGCACCTGCGTCATTCAGCCCCAGGAGAACATCATGCGTTATTCCTCTCTGCTCGCTGCTGTCATTGTCTGCCCTATGGTGCCGTTTGCTGCCTCGGCGGCGGGCCTTAATATGATCTGCTCAGCGGATGTAGTGGTATGCGAACAGATGACCACGCTATTCAGTCAGCGTCATCCTGATATCAAACTCAGCATGGTGCGACTCTCTGCGGGTGAAGCCTATGCCCGTATCCGCAGCGAAGCACGCAATCCCCGCACCGATATCTGGTGGGCGGGCACCGGTGATCCGCACATGCAGGCCGCCGAAGAGGGCTTAACTCAGCCCTACAAATCCCCCCTGCTCGATCAGCAGCAGCCCTGGTCACAAAAAGTGGCAGAGATCTCCGGTTACCGCACCGTGGGCGTCTATGCCGGTGCGCTGGGATGGGGCTACAACACCAGACTGCTGGCAGAGAAAAAGCTGAAAGTTCCGGCCTGCTGGGCTGACTTACTTGACCCTGGCTTTAAAGGCGAAATTCAGATCGCCAATCCCAACTCGTCCGGCACGGCCTATAACACCCTGGCGACGCTGGTGCAGATCATGGGCGAAGACAAAGCCTTTGATTACCTGAAGAAGCTCAACGCCAACATCTCGCAGTACACCAAGTCCGGCTCGGCACCGGTTAAAGCCGCCGCGCGCGGTGAAACCACCATCGGCATTGTCTTTATGCATGATGCCGTGGCGATGGAAGTGGATGGCTTCCCGATTAAGCCCGTCGCGCCCTGTGAAGGTACCGGCTATGAGATTGGTTCAATGTCGATCATCAAAGGGACACGTAATCTGGCAAACGCCAAAGTCTGGTATGACTGGGCGCTCAGCGCTGAGGCGCAGTCACACATGAAAGAGGCGAAATCGTTCCAGCTGCCCTCCAACCGCACGGCGGAGATCTCTGAATATGCGCCGCGCTTCGAGAACATCAAGCTGATTGATTATGACTTCAAAACCTACGGTGACTCGGCCAAACGCAAGGTGCTGCTGGGCCGCTGGGATAAAGAGATTGGTGCCAGCGCGCAATAACGGTGGCGTTCACCTGGCTTTCTGAGTCGGGTCTGTGCCAGACCGCGGTGGCGTAAGCCTGATGTCCGCTTCCTGATCGAGGTGATTTATGAATGCGCACAATCGTCGCTTAACCGGCACGCTGCTGGCGGGAGCCGTCGCGCTGACGCTGCTGCCCTGGTATAGCCTGGAGCAGGGCTTCTTCAGTGGAGACTGGCTGTTCAGCTTATGGGGTGATGAAAACAACGCACCGGCGCTGGGACAACTCGCGTTACACCGCTGGCTGGGTATCGCCGTGGCGCTGTGGCTGCTCTCTGCGGCCAGCATTTTTCTGCCCCCGGGTCGCACGCGCAGCACGCTGCTGCTGCTTTTCAGCGTCTGCGGTATCCTGTTTCTGGTGCTGGAAGGGCATGCCATCGGGTTCAGTGGCTGGAGCTGGCTGTGGCTGGAAAACCTCTTTGGCCCGCTGGCGCAGGGGCAACCGGCGATGGGCGCGGGCGCGCTGTTGCTGCTGACCGTCTTTTTACTGATTTTCGCCTTTGCGCTGGCGGAGCGCGGCGTGCTGAAGGGTGATGCCTTTGTGGTGGCGTCGATTGTGCTGCTGGTGGCGCTGGTTACCACCTTTGTGCTCTATCCGGTAATGAGTCTGTTTGTCGCCTCAGTGCAGGATATTGACGGCAGCTTCAAACCGGATGGACTGATTGCCAATATGCAGGACCCTGCGATCTGGAGCCTCTCCTGTTTAACCGGCGACACCTGCGGCACGGCCTGGCGCACGCTGGGACTGGCGCTGATGACCGCCAGTGGTTCTGTGCTGCTGGGCCTGGCGTTTGCGCTGGCGGCCACGCGCACCTCGCTGCCGTGCAAGAAAGCGCTGCGGATGCTGACCATTCTGCCGATTATCACGCCACCGTTTGTTATCGGACTGGCGCTGATCCTGTTGTTTGGCCGCTCCGGCGTGGTGACAGAATCGCTGGCGACGCTGTTCGGCATCGAACCGGGCCGCTGGCTCTATGGCATGACCGGCATCTGGATTGCGCAGGTGTTGTCGTTTACCCCGATTGCGTTCCTGGTGCTGATTGGCGTGGTTGAGGGCGTCAGTCCGTCACTGGAAGAGGCCTCTCAGACGCTGCGTGCCAGCCGATGGCGCACCTTCTCCCGCATCTCGCTGCCGCTGATGGCGCCAGGTCTGGCCAACGCCTTCTTAATCAGCTTTATCGAAAGCATGGCTGATTTCGGTAATCCGATGGTGCTGGGCGGCAGTCACGGCGTCCTCTCAACGGAAATCTTCTTCTCCGTGGTCGGCGCACAAAACGACCCGAGTCGCGCGGCGGTGCTGGCAATGATCCTGCTGGGCTTTACGCTGACCGCGTTTCTGGTGCAGCGCGTCTGGCTCTCCGGAAAAAGCTTCGCCACCGTGACCGGCAAAGGCGACGGTGGCCGTCACGTGATGCTGCCGCGTCCGGTGCGCTACAGCGTCTATGGCATGGTCATCCCGTGGGGACTCTTCACCCTGGTGATCTACGGCATGATCATGATTGGTGGCTTTGTGCAGTCGTGGGGACTGAATAATAATCTGACGCTGGATCACTATATCCGCGCCTTCAGCATCAGCGTGAATCAGGGGCAGCTGGTCTGGAGCGGCGTCGCCTGGAATTCTTTCTGGACCACGCTGGAGATTGCCCTGATCGCCGCGCCGCTCACCGCCATTGTAGGGCTGCTGACGGCCTGGCTGATTGTGCGGCAGAATTTTGCCGGCCGTCAGACGTTTGAATTCATGCTGATGCTGAGCTTCGCCATTCCCGGCACGGTCATCGGCGTGAGTTATGTGATGGCCTATAACCTGCCGCCACTGGAGATCACCGGCACCGCGATGATCCTGATCGCCTGCTTTGTCTTCCGTAATATGCCGGTCGGCGTGCGTGGCGGTATTGCGGCGATGAGCCAGCTGGATAAAAGCCTGGATGAAGCCTCACTGACCCTGGGCGCAAACAGTTTCCGCACGCTGCGTAAAGTGGTGCTGCCGCTGCTGAAACCGGCGATCAGCGCTGCGCTGGTTTACGCCTTTGTGCGGGCGATTACCTCGATCAGCGCGGTGATTTTTCTGGTCAGCGCCCAGTACAACATGGCGACCTCTTACATTGTCGGGCTGGTGGAGAACGGTGAGTATGGCGTCGCGATTGCCTACTCCTCGGTATTGATCGTGGTGATGCTGCTGATCATTGGTCTGTTCCAGCTGCTGGTGGGCGAACGCCGTCTGCGCCGTGTAACCCAACCGTCGGTGATTGTTGCCGCACCCTCTGCATCCACTCTGACTCAGGAGAGAGCCGTATGACGACCATTAACGCCGGATCGGTAGTGTTTGAACATGTCGCGAAGCGTTTTGCCGGTTTTACCGCGGTGCCGGATCTGTCGCTCACTGTAGAGCCGGGCACCCTGGTGACACTGCTCGGGCCGTCCGGCTGCGGCAAGACCACCACGCTACGGCTGCTGGCCGGTCTGGAACATCCCACCTCGGGGCGGATTCTGATTGGCGGCAAAGATGTCACCCATCTGCCCGCTAACGAGCGCGACGTAGCGATGGTGTTTCAGTCCTATGCGCTGTTTCCCCATATGAATGCTATCGACAATGTTCTTTATGGGCTGCTCTCCTCAGGTATGAACAAACGTGAGGCGCAGGACCGGGCGCGCGAAGGGCTGAAGCTGGTGGGGCTGGAGAATCAGGGACAAAGGCTGCCGTCTGAGCTTTCTGGCGGACAGCAGCAGCGTATTGCGGTAGCGCGTGCGCTGGTGCTGGAACCGCAGGTGCTGCTGCTTGATGAGCCGCTGTCGAACCTCGATGAGCGTCTGCGCCGTCGGGTGCGCACCGATATCCGTGATCTGCAGCAGCGGCTCGGGTTTACCGCCGTCTACGTGACTCATGACCAGGAGGAGGCGCTGGCGGTCTCCGATAAAATTATTGTCATGAAAGAGGGGGATATTGCTCAGCAGGGCGCACCGGAGACGCTTTACCATTCGCCCAATTCGGTCTTTATCGCGGACTTTATGGGGGAGGCGAATATTCTGCCTTGTGAAGTTGAAGAGGCGGATGCGGATGACGCGCTGGTCCGCCTGGGTAATCAGCGCTTTCGGGTGCGCGGTGCCGGTGCAAAAACCGGCAGTGCCCAGCTGGCGGTGCGACCGCAGTTTATTACCCTGTCCGGCGATGGTCAGGGCGCCTTGCAGGGAGAAGTGATTCACAGCACCTGGCTGGGCGACCATATTGAATATGAAGTCGCCACCGAGCTGGGCGCGCTGTTTATTATCGATCCGCAGATGGAACAGCGTCTGCCGCTCGCCACCACGGTCGGCGTCAACTTTAAGCCGCAGGGTCTTGCCCTGATTGCCCGTTAATCTGATTAACCCAAGGAGTTCACATGGAATCGCAGGAAATAATGGCGCGACTGGCTTTAGCGGAGGCCGTTGCCCGCGAAGGTGGCGCGACCGCGCTAGCATACTTTAACCGCCGCGACACGCTGGTGGTGGAGACCAAGTACGATTTGCAGGATGTGGTGTCAATTGCCGACCGTGAAGTGGAGCAGCTGATCGCCCGCCGCATACGGGATGCGTTTCCCGATGATGGCTTTCTGGGTGAGGAGTCGGGGCTGCAGACGGGACACTCTGACTATACCTGGGTGGTTGATCCGATCGATGGCACCAGCCCGTTTCTTAATGGGATGCCAAGCTGGTGTGTTTCAGTGGCGGTGCTGCGGGGTGATGTGCCGGTTATCGGGGTGATTTTCGCACCCACCTATGAGGAGTGCTACGTGGCGGCGCTGGGGCAGGGCGCGACGCTGAACGGGCGTAGCCTGCAGGTCGATCCCACACGCACCCTGCAAAATCACGTGACCGGCTTTGGTGCTAACAGCTATGTCTCTCCGCAACAGGTGGGCGAGATTGTGGCCGCGCTGCTGTCGGCGGGCGGTAACTTCATCCGTATTGGCTCCGGTGCGCTGATGCTGGCATGGGTCGCCGCCGGTCGGGTCGTGGGTTACTACGAACCTTATATGCACGCCTGGGATTGCCTGGCGGGTTACTGCCTGGTGAAAGAGGCGGGCGGCTGGTACCACCCGTTTAATATTAAAGGCGACCGCATAACCAAAGGGGCGCAGGTTCTGGCCGTGGCTCCCGGTGCCGAAGTGGACCTGCGGCGCATCGCCGGTTTGTGACCCTGTAACGCTGGCTGTATGGATTATGGTCAGCGTTATTCTTTTAACCTGAGCGTTTTCGTCAGGTAATGACGCTGCATCCCGGTTTGTGGAAAATCGGGCAGGGACATCTGCTGCTGATAACCCTGTTTCTGATAAAACGGCAGAGCCTGGAAACTGAAGGTATCCACCAGCGCAAAGAGACATCCCTTCTTAATTGCTTCCTGTTCCGCAGCTTCCATCAGCGCGCGACCCAGACCGCTGCCACGAAGCATTTCGTCCACCCAGAGAAAATCAATGCAGAGCCAGTTTCCTTTGCGCGAGGCGATCAATCCTCCGCGCAACACGCCTTCTGCATCTTTGTGAGAAACCGACAAAGGGCCCCAGTTCTCACGGCTGATAAACTGCCGATTGTAAGCCCCTAATCCTGCCAGCAGCGCTTCCCGGTCGTGGTCGTTTTCCTGATGGGTAAGGGTAAATGTGTTCATCCTGTTCCTCTCATCTCTGTGGGTGTTTTTATCCTCTATAAGGGATAATTGTTATCTTATCCCCTATGAGGTATAAAATGGTAATTATCCCCGTTAGGGTATAAGCTGTGATTTATCCCCTGTCGGGGATAACGTGTCTGCGCTATGCTTACAGCCTGTGATCCTGAAGGAGCTACCCATGATATACAGCCCGCTACAGCTGGTAAACCGGCTGAAGCTTATCCGCCAGCGCAATGGCTGGACCCAGAGTGAGCTGGCGAAAAAGGTCGGCCTGAAACAGGCCACTATCTCTCACTTTGAAAATGCGCCGGACAGCACCTCGCTGGCCACGCTGTTTAAGTTGCTACAGGCGCTGGAAGTGAGTCTGGACGTTCAGGAGAAAGAGGAGGTCGCAGCACCTTCTTTGCATGATGAGGATGAGTGGTGATGCAAAGGCTGATTGCGTGGATGAACGGCGAGCGGGTGGGCGTGCTGACCCGGCAGCGAAACGGCGCTCATGAGTTTCAGTACGATACCGGCTGGCTGAGTAATCCACTCTCCAGGCCGTTGTCACTCTCAATGCCGTTACAGGTTAAGGCGATCACCTCACACGCCGTGATTAACTTCTTCGACAACCTGCTGCCGGATAGCCCCTTGATTCGCGACAGAATCGTGGCGCGCTACCAGATTAAATCCCGACAGCCTTTTGACCTGTTGCAGGAAGTGGGACGTGACAGCGTCGGGGCGACCATGCTGTTGCCGCCCGATATGCCGCTGCCTGCACTCCAGGCCCGCTATCAGGTGCTGGACGAAGCCCGACTCGAAAATGTGCTGTCGGCCTATCAGTCCGATATTCCGCTGGGGATGCTGCGTGAAGAGACCGATTTCCGCATCTCGGTCGCGGGGGCGCAGGAGAAAACCGCGCTGCTGCTGACGGAAGAAGGCTGGAGCATTCCGGCCGGTGCCACCCCCACCTCGCACATTATTAAGCTGCCGATCGGGGAAATTAAACAGCCGGCCGCAACACTGGATATGCGTGAAAGCGTGGAGAATGAGTATCTCTGCCTGGCGCTGGCCCGCGCACTGGGTATCGACGTGCCGCAGGCGAGCATTATCCGGGCGGGAAAGATGCGTGCCCTGGCCGTAGAGCGCTTTGACCGCCGCTGGTCACGGGATAAAACCCGGCTGATTCGCCTGCCGCAGGAGGATTTCTGTCAGGCGCTGGGGCTACCATCCTCGACCAAATATGAGTCTGACGGCGGACCGGGCATTGCGGAGATCATGCAGATACTGATGGGATCGCGCAACGCCATAGAAGATCGCTATCGCTTTATGATGTTTCAGGTGTTTCAGTGGCTGATTGGCGCCACTGACGGTCACGCCAAGAACTTCTCGCTGTTTATTGAGCGCGGCGGCAGTTATCGACTGACCCCTTTTTATGATGTGATCTCCGCATACCCGGTACTGGGCGGCACCGGACTGAATAAACGTGCGCTGAAACTGGCGATGGGGTTGCGTGCCACTAAGGGAAAGAAGACAGAGATCGACAAAATCTTCCCGCGCCATTTTATCGCCACGGCGAAGCAGGTGAGTTTTGATCGTGACAGCCTGCAGCAGATCTTCGACTTCTTTATTAAGATGTTTCCCCAGGCAGTGGTCTCGGTTCGTGATGCGTTGCCGGCCGATTTCCCGCAGCACATTGCCGACGCCATTTTCAGCCACTCACTGATTATGATGGAGCGATTACGGCATACAGAGTGAAGGCAGGTAATATCCTGAAAAGCCTGTGTTCCCCTATATCGCTACGCAGCTGTCAGCTATGCTTATCTGATCGATTTATCAGGGGAGTAAAGGTATGAAGTGTCCGGGATGTGAAGGAGAGGCGTTTGTGTATGCCACGCGCGACGTCAGTCTTAATACCGGGAATCCGGATGACGTTGTGCCGGATGTGAAGGGCGATCACTGTATCCGCTGTGGGGCAGTAATCATGAATGCCGGCACGGCAGAGCAATATCCCGAAAAGGCGGAAGCGCTTGAGAATGCAGGCGTGCCTGTCAAATAACCTCCAGAGCCCGCTGAGTGCGGGCTTTCTTTTATCCGCCTTACCCTGTTCTGCCCTGTATAGCGGCGAATCACCCATAAAAAAGCCTGCACACGGCAGGCAAAATCGTTGCAAGGGATTGGCCATCTTTTGATAACACGCAACGAGTAAGTTGTGTGAGGGTGGCACCGTACAGGAGAAACATCAGGGTTACCCTGGAAACGGAAAATATCACACCCTCAATCTGGCCACTGGAGTACGTTATGGATGCCAATCGCTATGCCCTGGAATTGATCCCGCCGCCGCCGGTGTTTTCGGGTGTCGCCAGCCCGGTGATGTCTGATGAAACGCTGCATCGTCGTCTGGCCGCGATTATTCAACGGATGCAGCAGCAGCAGATTGCGCAGCTGATTATTTATGCCGACAAAGAGCATGGCAGCAATTTTGAATATCTGGCGGGATTTATTCCGCGCTTCGAGGAGGCGTTGCTGGTGGTGAATCAGCAGGGCGAGCTTACCTATATCATGGGTAATGAGAACCTCAAGCTGGTGCCTTTTGCACGCAATCCCGGTCACTGTCTGCATGCGCCGGTCTTTTCTCTGCCTAATCAGCCCATGCACGGGGAGCAGCCGCTGGAGCAGCTGTTAACCGAGGCCGGGATTGTCGCGGGAGAACGTACCGGGCTGGTGGGCTGGAAATTGCTTACTGGCAGACTATTCGATCTGCCGCATTTCATCTGTGAAGCAGCGGCTCAGGCGGCGGGTGGCGACGCGCAGCTGGTAAACGCGACCGGACTGTTTATTTCACCCGACAACGGGGCGCGCTGCGTAAACTGCGCCGATGAAGTGGCGTTTTATGAAGCTGGCGCTAATCTTGCGTCAACCGCAATGCTGGCTGCGCTGGATAGCGTTGAGCCGGGCGTCACGGAGAAGGCATTAGGGGCAAAGCTGAACGCAGAAGGGCAGCCAGACACGGTAGTTACCATTGCTGCGACCGGCGATCGTTTCGCGCATGCCCGGCTTTATCCCTCTGATAAACGGATTGCAGAAGGCGACAAACTTTCGCTGACCACCGGCTATAAAGGCGGGCTGACCAGCCGTACTGCGTATGTCGTCAGTAGCGCCTCCGGGTTACAGTGTCACGTTTCTGACTGGTTAACCCGGCTGGCGATCCCCTACTATCATGCGGTTGTCAGTTGGCTTGAGCAGTTGCGCATCGGGATTACTGGCGGTGAACTCTATTCGCTTATCGAAACGGTCCTGCCCAAAACGCAGTACGGCTGGCATCTTAATCCGGGGCATCTGGTGGCTGACGAAGAGTGGCTGAGTTCGCCCATTTATCCCGATTCACCCATTACACTGAAGAGCGGTATGCTGCTGCAGATCGATATCATTCCGTCGGTGCAAGGTTATGGTGG
This sequence comes from Candidatus Pantoea rara, assembly GCF_051136265.1. Taxonomy (NCBI): domain Bacteria; kingdom Pseudomonadati; phylum Pseudomonadota; class Gammaproteobacteria; order Enterobacterales; family Erwiniaceae; genus Pantoea; species Candidatus Pantoea rara. The sequence goes on from NZ_CP194942.1 coordinate 2,046,165, forward strand.
CTGCAGTATCGAGGATACGGTCGGGCTGGCCGATACAGCCTTGCGTCATGCGCTGGCGCGCACTTATCCGGAGGTCTGGCAGCGTATGACGCAGCGCAAAGCGTACCTGACAGAGGTGCTGAAGATCCGGTTGCCGGATGAGGTGATTTTGCTCTCTAACACGGTAGGGTATCTGCGCCCTTTTTTACTGGATAAGCGCCGTGCGCTGGTACGCCAGTAAAGGATTAACCGGCCGGATTCGGCCGGTAATAATTTGTAAAATTTAACTGAGAGTAAAACGCAGGCGCATCTGTCAGGATACGCGCCTCAGAAAGTTCCTGGTTGCTCTCATCAGATGAAATGGTTTACCAAAAACGCGGTTTTGTTTGCCTGCAAAACCTCTCTTGCCGCGTTTATCGCACTCTCTGTGGCGCTCATTCTTAACTTCGAAAAACCCGCCTGGGCGCTGACCACCGTGTTTGTCACTTCGCAACTCTATGCGGCATCAACCGTCTCGAAATCGTTGTTTCGGTTGTTGGGCACGCTGCTGGGCGGCATCTTTATTCTGCTCATCTATCCTGAAACCGTGCAGTCGCCGGTACTGTTTAGCCTCTGTGTGTCGCTGTGGGTGACGGTTTGCCTTTATCTTTCTCTGCATGACCGCACGCCGAAGAGTTATATCTTTATGCTGGCCGGCTACAGCGCGGCGATTATGGGCTTTCCTGATGTGGATACGCCATCGGCGATTATCAATACGGTCATTTCACGTATTGAGGAGATTACGCTGGGCATCCTGTGCAGCACGCTGGTTCACCGGCTGGTGTTTCCGGTGTCGATGCATCATCTGCTGGGGCAGAGCGTCAATCTCTGGTTTCAGAACGCGCGCAAACTCTGCGATGAACTGATCAGCGGGATGGCCAGGAACAAATCGCTGGAGCGGGAAGATATCCTGATCCAGATGGCGGGCTATCCGCTGAATGTTGAAACGTTGCTGACGCACTGTGTCTATGAGGGCGAAGCGGCGCGTAATGTCATCCGTCTGGTCAGCGTGCAGTATCAGCATCTGACCTATCTGCTGCCGACTCTGACCGCGATTGAGTCACGGCTGGGCGTGCTGGCGGAACTGAACATTCGTTTTCCGCTGTGCGTCACCGACGTGTTTCAGGAATTTCTGTTGTGGCTGCATCACGACCGCATTAATGATATCGCCGGGCTGCGAGAGGCGATTGCCGTCAGTCAGGCGACGCTGGAAGAGCAATGGCGTGCAGGGCAGCTGGCAACTGAAGAGAGTCTGCTGCTGATTGGTCTGCTGGAGCGAATGGCTAACTTTGTGCGTATTGCCGATGCCTATGAGAATGTCAGCGCGCGCGCCGGGGATCTTTACAGCCACGGGGATGGGGCGGCGATCCGCACTATCCGGGAACATCGTCATATTGATAAAGGTCTGCTGAGACTGTCCGCGCTGACCGCTTTTCTGGCGACCTTTCTTTCCAGCCTGTTCTGGATTGGCAGCGGCTGGGCTGACGGCGCTAATGCGCCTTTGATGGCGGCGATCATCAGCTCATTTTTTGCCAGTGTTGATTCCCCGGTGGCGCCGATGAAGTTGTTCGTGAAAGGGGTGGCGATTGCGCTGGTGGTCAGTCTGTTCTACATCGCTTTCCTGATCCCACAGGCGAATACCTTACAGGCGCTGATGATCTGCCTGCTGCCTGGTCTGATGCTGCTCAGTCTGGTGATCGCCAATCCGGCGACCAATCTGATTGGGCTGAGTGTCGCCATTCAGATCCCGGGTTTTATCGGCTTAAGCCATCACTTTGTGCCGAACCTGATCGTCACCCTGAATGCGGCCATCTCGTCGATGGTGGGGATTATGTTTGCCGTGGTACTGACAGCACTGATCCGCAACAAGCGACCGTCATGGATTGCCAGAAGAGCAGTACAGCGTGGGCTGCGCGACCTGTTAGGGTTTGTCAAAATGGTGGAGCGCAACTCCGCTACGTTGTTGTCACGTCAGCAATTTATTGCCCGCATGCTCGACCGGGTGAACATTATTCTGCCGCGTAAACGGCTCGATCCGGTGCCGGATATCGTGGTGGGAGGGTATCTGATTACGGAAACCTGGCTGGGTGCTAACTGTTACGACTTCTATGCACGCTATCGCGACGTGCTGGAGAGTCACCGGATTGATAGCGGGCAGATGTTTCACGAGCTGGCGCTCTATCTGAAGCGCAAGATGAAGTCGCTGCAGTTAGCGCCGCATCAGGATCTGCTGGAAGAGCTGGATCTGTTGCTGCTGCGGCTGGAGCCGATTGCCCGACAGGAAAGTGCCGCTGTCGCACCTTTAATCCATCTGTTCAATATCAGGGTGTCACTGTTTCCGCATCAGCGCTGGCCGGAGTAAAGGTGCAAAGGGGGAGCTGGTGGCGCTAACAGAGCATGGGCGTTAAAAGAAGGTGTTTTAGTTACATCATACATTATGCTTTTCTTTAAAATAATGTCGGGCATCGTGCCCATTTATCGGGTCTGGTAATGAAAGTGGCGGCTGACGTCAGCAAAAAGAGCAGGGCGCGCGTAACAGGATGCAGCCTGAATATTTTCAGCTGTTTACCGGTGACTGAAGCTGATAAATCCACGCGGTGTAATGCTGATTCTCCCCGACATAAACGCGAACTTCGACGCGATCATAACCATCCTCAAACGCGTCCAGCATTGGCCAGTGAGCGTCCAGCTGATCGGAGACAAACAGATATCCCGGCACTTTGGGGCCATGTTCATCCAGAATGATGCCAGGAAAATCGGCCGCCGCGCCCCAGCCACGCTCATAGAAAGTGCCATTCACCGAGCCTGCCAGCCATTCTCCGCCAATGTTTTCCAGAATATGGGCATTCTCGCGGCCCGGGCAGAGCGTGCCGTAGACAAACAAACGTTTCATTTTCTCTCATCATGGAATCCGTCGAAGCCAGCAACTTTAACGTGCCTGTAATCTGATGTCATGTGGCTGTGCGGATTTTCTGGAATGGAGGGATAAGCGGGCCAGGAACATGGGTCGACATGACGCGCTGTGACAAATCCTGCGGTCAAAGGGCCACGCAGGCATCTCAGAATTCACGTAGCGTTGCCATTTTGGTTGAGCATTGGAACCTCAGTGAAACCGGAGATTCCTGATGAAATGGACAGTGCGGTATTTTCGTTATCCAATCTGATTGCGTGACGATGAGCTGCAGGATGACAATCAGCACAGTACAAAGTCATGAGAACAGTGCGCTCAGCCTGGAAAGGTTCCTGACAACAACGAACACCCAAAAATGAAAGCGCGGAACTGGCTGTGAAAGGAAGGCGGATAGCAGTCTGCGAAAATTGCGCAGTCTGACGGGTGTGATAAGCTGAGCAACACAATCAGAATCCGGGAATTCAGCGATGTACGGGCATCATAATCAGAGTACGTTTCAAAGGTCGTATAATGTATATTATGTTAAATAAGGAATGTGTTTTCATTATCTCCGCTTTCAGCCCGCTTTTCCTCTGACAAACCTGGGTGCTCTGACTGATAAACGCCTCCCCTTACCTGTGCAAATCGTCAGGCCAGTAACTTAAGATACAGATCATAATTTTCCGCATCAAAACAGACTAAGTTAACCTTCTCAATTGTGCGGTTCTCATCCAGACTGTGCTTAATGACTTCTAAGGCAATCGCTGCGGCGCGTTCTTTAGGGAAACCATAAATCCCTGTGCTGATGTTGGGAAACGAGACCGTTTTGATGCCGTGGTGTCCGACGAGTTTAAAACAGCTCAGGTAGGCACTTTTTAACAGTGTATCTTCATTATGTCGTCCATCGCTCCAGCGCGGACCAACCGTATGGATGACATAATCCGCTGGCAAATTCCCTGCGCCGGTAATCACGGCTTCACCGACTTTGCATCCACCCTGACGATTGCGGATTGCCTGGCACTCAACCAGAATCACTGGCCCGCCAGCGCGATGGATTGCCCCATCCACGCCACCGCCACCCAGTAACGAAGAATTGGCTGCATTAACAATCGCTTCTGTAGCTATTCTGGTAATATCGCCCTGAATTACGTTTATTTTGTTCATCTGACCCCACATGTTTTACTCTGGTGATGAGCACGAATTTGCTGATCCTGTGCTTCGTTGCTGTCATAAGACAAGTTTTAAGATGAATTCAAATATAGCCTTAATCTGATGTCCGGTGTGCCGGCTTTGATGGGCTGCCTGCCTCAGAGCCTTATTGATCGCATCAATTCCATTGCACCTGTCATATAAAACCGATTTAAGCCTGTCGCCGCCCTGCTTTTTGCTACTAAGTTTAAAGAAAATTTAACCTGCCGATTTTTTCCTGCTGAGTGATTGCTGCACCGGTGCCTGACTCTGGATTAATAGAGCAAATGTATGATGTAACTAAAGACAGCTCGCTTTCTCGGAAATTTCACATTTCCGGCCACTAATTACCTCTTTGGCTTCATGCGCTTTACTCTCTGTGCACTGTCACCCGACTTCAGACAATCAATAAAGGAAACGTTGATGAAAACTTCATATGCTTTGATCGCAACATTACTCATGACCTCTGGCGCATCCGCCATCGCAGCCCAGCCTGCTGCGGCTAAAAACCCGCTGAGCGTGCACGTTCTTAATCTGCAAACCGGTCAGCCTACGGCAGGCATTGAGGTTGAACTGGATCAAAAGCAGCAGGATAACTGGGTGAAACTGGCGTCAGGCGTTACCGACAATAACGGTCGCATCAGCGCCCTGTTCCCGCAGGATAAAACCGCCAGCACAGGCAGTTACCGCGTCGTGTTTAAAACCGGTGACTTCTATAAAAAGACCAACCAGAAAACCTTCTTCCCGGAGATCCCTGTTGAATTCAACATGGAAGCCAGCGGTGAGCACTACCATATCCCCTTACTGCTGAGCCCGTTTGGTTACTCAACCTATCGCGGCAACTAATCTGCCCGGTCCGGCACTCAGGTGCCGGATTCCCCCGCTACCCGCGCCGGAAAGCACTCCACCAGCCAGTCAATAAACACCCGTAGCCGTTGTGTCACGTGCCGGTTTTGCGGATACACCACATGAAACGGATAACCCGCAGGACGCCAGTCTCGCAGGATCTCTACCATTTCGCCCTGCCGCAGAATCGACGACAGCGAATAACTGAACGTCTGAATAATCCCCAGCCCGGCCAGTCCCGCCGCCAGATGTGCATTACTTTCATTTACGCCAATGCGATGCGCGCTGGTAATCTCAATTTTCTCGCCCTGACGTTCAAATCGTAACGGAAATGGCTTGCCGGTTTGCGGCGAAAGATAACTCACCAGTCGGTGCCCATTGCGGAGTTCATCCGGATAAGCAGGAACGCCAAATGCTTTCAGATAAGCGGGTGTCGCGCAGGTAATCAGTGTGGCGTGCCCAATCAGACGGGCAATCAGCGAGGAGTCGCCCAGCGGGCCACCCCGGATTACACAATCAATGTTATCGCTAATCAGGTTGGCCGGACGATCGGAGACGCCAAGGTCGAGCGTAATGTCCGGATAGCGGGCAAAGAAATCGGGCAGCAACGGAATGAGAATATCACGTGCGGTAGACCCGCCGATATCTACGCGCAACAGCCCGCGCGGCTTACTGCGCCGTGCATTAAAACAGGCATCAATATCCTCAAGATTGTGCAGAACACGCAGCGCCTTCTCATAGTATTCCTGCCCTTCCGCAGTGACGGTCACACGCCGGGTGGTGCGCTGAAGTAGCCGAACGGAGAGATGCGCTTCCAGCTCCTGAACCAGTTTGCTCAGCGTCGCTTTCGGCATGTTCAGCGAATCCGCCGCACGGGTAAAACTGCCGCTTTCTACTACCCGTGAAAAAGCTTTAATCGCCAGCAACTGATCCATTCCTTTCCCCTATTATCCACCCACATGGATAGTCATTTTCATTTTAGCGGATTTATCCGTCAATCCTCCGATCTTACAGTAGCCATCAATCCGGCAGCCAGGCTGACCGGGAAAAGCTAAATCTGTCAAAGAGACCATTCGGAGAAGAGCATATGAACGCATCACTCGCAGGAAAAATTGCATTGGTTACAGGCGGAACAAGCGGCATTGGCCTGGCCACCGCACGGGAACTGGCGGCACAGGGTGCGCAGGTTTTTATCACCGGCCGACGCCAGGCGGAGCTGGATGCCGCCGTCGCTGACATCGGCGGATCCGTCAGCGGCATCCGGGCTGACGCCTCACAACTGCACGATCTCGACGACGTTTACTCCCGCATCGCGGCGCAGGCCGGACGGCTGGATATTCTGTTCGCCAACGCCGGAGGCGGCGACATGCTGCCACTGGGCGCGATTACTGAAGAGCACGTTGACCGGATCTTTGGCACCAACGTGCGCGGCGTGCTTTTTACTGTCCAGAAAGCCCTGCCTCTGCTGGTTGATGGTGCGTCGGTGATCCTGACTGGTTCAACCGCAGGGACACAGGGTACAGAAGCGTTTAGTGTCTACAGCGCCAGTAAAGCGGCGGTGCGTAACTTTGCCCGTTCGTGGGCGCTGGATCTGAAAGGTCGCGGCATCCGGGTTAATGTCGTCAGTCCAGGTCCGGTCCGCACGCCAGGACTGGGCGACCTGGTAAGTGAAGATCAGCGTCAGGGCTTGTTTGATGCGCTGGCCGCACAGATACCGCTTGGCCGCCTGGGTGAACCGCAGGAGGTTGCCCGAACTGTGGCATTTCTCGCATCTGATGCTGCCAGCTTTATCAATGCGACAGAACTGTTTGTTGATGGCGGAATGGCGCAGGTCTGAGTGCGGATAACAGACCCGGTTTTAACGGCAGCGGGGTCTTCACCTCGCTGTCTTAGCGCAGCGGTTTACTCGGTTAAGCCCAGCCGCATTCACAAAAAGTCACGTTGCAGTCATCCCGCCTGGTAAATCCCCCGCTATAGTTATTGCCTGTCCCGTCCGTCATAACACCATGGAGATAATATGAGCCAACTTTTTTCCACTGTCTCGCTGGGCGAACTTACGCTGGATAACCGCATTGTGATTGCGCCGATGTGCCAGTACTCCGCTGAAGCAGGCAATGCGACCGCCTGGCACCGAATCCATCTTGGCCAGCTGGCCTTTTCCGGCGCTGGCCTGATGATTATTGAAGCCACTGCCGTCGAGGACATCGGCCGTATCTCTCCCGGCGACCTCGGGTTATGGAATGATGATAATGAAGCCGCGCTGAAAACGGTTCTGGACGATGTGCGCCGCTATTCCTCCATTCCGATCGGTATGCAGCTGGGCCATGCGGGACGCAAAGCGTCGTGTGCCGTTCCCTGGGAAGGCGGTAAGCAGATTGCGCCTGATGCCGGTGGCTGGCAAACCGTGGGCCCGTCAGCAATAAGTTACAGCGAGGGTGAAGTTAAACCGCTGGCCATGAGTATTGACGATCTGCAGCGAGTGAAACAGGCCTTTGTCGATAGCGCCCGTCGCGCGGTGCGCCTGGGTATTGAGCTGATTGAGGTGCATGCCGCGCACGGCTATCTGCTGCATCAGTTCCTTTCGCCGCTGTCGAATCAGCGCAGTGATGAGTATGGCGGTTCGCTGGAAAACCGACTGCGCTTCCCGCTTGAAGTCTTCAAAGCTGTTCGTGAAGCCGTACCCGCTACCGTGCCGGTTGGCGTGCGCATTTCCGCGACTGACTGGGTCGAAGGCGGCTGGGAAATTAAACAGTCAATTGCCTTCTCCCGTGAGCTGGAAGCGCTGAACTGCGCCTATATTCACGTCTCAAGCGGTGGCCTGTCAGAAAAACAGAAAATTAGCGTTGGTCCGAATTATCAGGTGCCGTTCGCACGCGATATTCGTGAGCAGGTGTCAATTCCGGTCATTGCAGTTGGCCTGATAACTGAACCCCAGCAGGCAGAAGATCTTCTGCAACAAGGCGAAGCTGACCTGGTGGCGCTGGCGCGCGGCATTCTCTATGACCCACGCTGGCCATGGCACGCTGCGGCCGCTCTGGACGGCAAAGTGCAGGTTCCGCCGCAGTATCTGCGTTCTGAACCGCACGATGTAAAAGGTATCCTGACGCAGGATCAGTAAATGTTTACGGGCAGACCACCTTAGTGGCGGTCTGCCCGCTCTCTTATAAAATACCTTTCAGGCGCAGATGCTGGAGCAGCATGATGGTTTTGGCATCCACAATCTCACCCTGATCAATCGCCTGTAGTGCCTGGTCGAAAACGATCTCCAGCACCTCGATATCCTCACCCTCCTCTGCTATTCCGCCGCCTTCCCCGCTGCGCTGCTGGTCGCCATATTCAGCAATGAAGAAGTAGAGTTTCTCAGTCACCGAACCCGGGCTCATAAAGGCTTCAAACACCTTCTCCACCCGGCTGACGCGAAAACCCGTCTCCTCTTCCGCTTCGGCAACAATACGCGCTTCCGGCGAGGCGTTATCCAGCAGACCGGCGGCCGCTTCAATCAGAAAGCCATCATGCCCGTTCAGGAAAACCGGAAAGCGAAACTGCCGGGTCAGCACGACCGTGCGTTTATCACGGTTATAGAGCAGGATCACCGCGCCGTTACCCCGGTCATAGGCTTCCCGATTCTGATCCTGCCAGCGACCATCACGGCGCAGCAGCGAGAAAGTGTATTTCTTCAGGGTATACCAGTTATCTGACAGCAACTGCTCGTTGATGATGCGTACGCGGGGATGGTTCTGTTGCATGATGCGCTCCGGGATAAGTAGACAGCCTTCACGCTATCATGCACAATCGTGCAACTTCAAGAAAAAACATGCAGATCAGAATCATGCTATCCAGCCAACGAAAACAGAAAATACTCGCCCTGCTCGCCCAGGAAAAACAGGTGCAGTCGCGCGACCTGAGCCAGCGCTTTGGGCTATCTGAAGACTCTATTCGCCGTGACCTGCGTGAACTGGCGGCCGAAGGATTGTTACAACGGGTGCATGGCGGCGCACTGCCGGTTTCCGCTGCGCTGGGCACGTTTGAAACACGCAAAAGCGTGCAGACGGCGTCTAAACAGATTATCGCGCAGAAAGCAGTTTCGCTGATCCAGCCGGGACAGATTGTGCTAATCGACGGCGGGACCACCAGCGCGGAACTGGTGCGACGGTTACCTGCGACGCTAAACTTTACCGCCATCACGCACAGTCCCAGCGTGGCGCTGGCGTTAGCCGATCATCCACGGGTAGAGATCATCCTGATTGGCGGGCAGCTCTATAAGCATTCCGTGGTCACGGTGGGTGCAGCAATGCTGGAGTCGATCAACCGCATCAACGCCGATCTCTTTTTTATGGGCGTCACCGGTGTGCATCCGGCTGCAGGGCTGACCACCGGGAATTTTGAAGAGGCGACGGTGAAGCGAGCGCTGGCAGGACGCGCAGCAGAAACCGTGGTGCTGGCGTCCGCCGAAAAGCTGAATTCGGCGTCGGCGTTTGCTATTGGCGATCTGTCGCTGGCGAGTACGCTGGTCGTCGAAACACAGCCGGACGAGGCGCTGCAACAGGCGCTCAGCCAGCATAGTGTGACGATCATCTGAGATCGTAGCAGGCCTGCAGCGCAAGATGCGGGCCGGTCAGTGGTCGCTGTGTCTCGGGAAACTGCTGTGCAGCGGGCGTCATTGAGCTTTGCGCCATGGCTACGGCAACGGCTCCCTGCTGATAAGCCTGCTCTGCCGCAGCCGCAATCAACGCAAAATAGCGCGTTGTGTCCCCGGCTTTAAATGCCGCCCAGGCACCCTCCACCAGCGCGACCTCTACCTGGCTATCGGGCTGACAGAACAGTGCCCGCGTCGCCGCCAGCGTTGATTCTGCCGCGCAGAGCGCCACTGTCGGACCCGACTGACGCTGCAGCGCCTTCGCTAACATCCCATCGGTGCGCATAACCCGATCCTGCACGGAGAAATCATCGGCAACCGGCCCCAGCGTTGAGCAGGTGATCAATACGGCATCAAACTGCGGCAGCAGCGCGTTAATCAGGTTTGCGATACGGCAGCGTAACTCCGCCGTCATCCCGCCGCTGCGTTCCGCCTCTGCCAGCAGCGCAGGCATCACCAGATGATTTAATGGCGGATTGTCACGCGACAATGCGCTGGCGGCATTATCAAATATCGCAATATTACTGGCGGCGGTATGGAAGCAAAGAATATTCAGGATAAGCTCCGGTTTTTCAGAAGGTCAGCGTGCAGGTGGCCATGAGGCACGCTGGATAACGACACGATAACCATCCCTGTCGATAAATGTCACGCCCCGTTGATCCCAGTAGGGATTAAATGATGGCACGCGCCGGAATCCTGCCTCTTTCATGCAGGCACATCGGGCCAGCCAGTCAGGCTGTTGTGGAATGTAGAGCACCAGCAGATCGTCATCGGTTGTTGATGGCCGGATGGGATGGGTAGGACAGAGCGTGAATTCAAGATGCCAGCCCAGCCCTTCAGCCCCCAGCATCACACCACTAAACCCCTGATGGTCAGTAAAGTTACCCATTTCTCGCAACCCCGGCCCCTGGCAATAGATCTGACTGCTTTGCGTCAGGTCAGTCACCGGTCGGGCAATACGCAGATGCTGAATAGTCATGGTTCTCTCCCTGATGAGTGCACTGATATTTATCACAATGTTCAGAGCTTCCTGTGACGCTGGATGCGTAACCACTTCCCTGGCACTTCCATCAAAGCGCCGTTTTTTGCAAGAAGATGTGAATATCCTTCAGCGTAGTCCGGGGCCGGAAATCGCCCTGCAGTCGGCGTGCCGCTGCGGTTAGCATGCAGTTCCGGTTATCTGATAAGTCATCTTACCGCTCAGAGCGCTAAATGCGTTCCCGCTGCAGTCATCTACACTTTCCCGGTATTCATACGGTAATGCCCTGTGCATTGCCCGGCTATAAAAGGAAGACAATATGACTGAACAAGCAACCCAGAACCACGCCTGGTTACTGGCTTCACGCCCACACGGTGAGCCGACCAAAGAGAATTTCCGTCATGTGGCTCAGCCCGTCCCGGAAATCAAAGAGGGTGAAGTGCTGCTGAAGACTATCTACCTCTCGCTTGACCCCTACATGCGTGGCCGGATGGACGAGGGTAAATCCTACGCCGCGCCAGCAGAGCTGGATCAGCCAATGGTGGGCGGCACCGTCTGTCAGGTCGCCGAATCGAAAAACAGTGACTTTAATACCGGTGACTGGGTGCTGGCGCAGAGTGGCTGGCAGGAATATGCCGTCTCCGATGGCAAAGAGATTGCGAAGCTGGGCAACGATCTGCCCCATCCCGCATGGGCGCTGGGTATTCTCGGTATGCCAGGCTTTACTGCCTACATGGGTCTGATGGATATCGGTCAGCCAAAAGCGGGTGAAACGCTGGTCGTTGCCGCCGCAACCGGTCCGGTGGGCGCAACGGTCGGCCAGTTGGGTAAACAAAAAGGCTGCCGTGTCGTGGGTGTGGCGGGCGGTGAAGAGAAGTGCCGTTATGCGGTCGATACGCTGGGCTTTGATGCCTGCCTTGATCACCACAGCGCCGACTTTGAAGAGCAGCTGAAAAACGCCTGCCCGGATGGCATCGATATCTACTTCGAAAACGTCGGTGGCAAAGTGTTCGATGCCGTGTTCCCGCTGCTTAACACCGCAGCGCGCGTGCCGGTCTGTGGTCTGGTCTCGGCTTACAGCCAGCGTGAACTGCCTCAAGGCCCGGACAGAACCTCGCTGATCATGGCGGGAATTCTGAAACGCCGTATTCGTATGCAGGGCTTTATCATCTTCCAGGATTATGGTGACCGTTACCCTGAGTTCCTGGAGGCGATGCGTCCGCTGGTGGAGAATAAAAAAATCCACTATCGCGAGCACATGATTGAAGGATTAGAGAACGCGCCACAGGCGTTTATCGATATGCTGAATGGCAAGAACTTCGGAAAAACCGTAGTGAACGTCGGCGCATAATTGCGTTAGCGTGCCGCGTCACTGACGTGGCACGCCATTAATCAGTGCCGCTGCCGGGAAACGTGTTCGGCAGCCGCACAGTTAGCGTCACTGACCGCTTCTCCCAGCGTTGCGCCGACGCTCAGGCGCTGACACAACACCCCGACAAAACAATCTCCGGCACCGTGCGTGCTGACCAGTTTTACTTTCTGCGCCGCCAGCGTATGGGTTTGTCCCGCCTCGCTGTAAGCCACGCCGTATTCACCCGCTGTCACCACCACTCGGGCAAAGCGTCCCGCCAGCGATTCCGCGGCTGTGCGCGCTGAGTTCAGATCCTGCACGTTAATCCCGCACATATCACGGGCCTCGATGGCGTTCACCACCAGCAGATCGATACAGCCCTCAAACGCCGCCGACAATGCGCGGGCGGGCGCGGCATTAACACAGACCGTAATCCCCCGCTGATGTGCCGCCTGGGCCGCAAAGAGATTGACCGCTTCAGGAACTTCATTTTGCAGCACCAGCAGAGAGACATCCTGCCAGAAGCCGGGCTGTTCAAAGGTCGCCAGCGGGATCTGCTGATTGGCATTGGAGACCACGACCGCACCGTAATCCCCTTCGGCATCGGTAATCGCCACGCTCATTCCGGAGGGAAGCTCATCGATCACGCTCACCTGCGTGCAATCGACACCGGCCTGCTGCAGATGATCCAGCAGAAATTGCCCCTGCTGATCGCGACCCACCGAACCGGCAAAGCGCACCGCTGCGCCCGCACGGGCCGCCGCTACCGCCTGATTACCGCCCTTTCCGCCAAACTTATAGTGACAGGCGCTGCCCATCACCGTTTCGCCTTTCTCCGGACGATGATGCGCGTCCAGCATAATGTCGTAATGAAGACTGCCGGTGACTGCAATTTTGCTCATAACTAGAATTCCCGCAGATCCTGAACCGCATGCTGGGTTTTCATCAGGTTTTTCTCCGCCCGCTTCAGATCTTTCTTTGCGATAGCGACAAACAGCGCATCCAGAATATTGAGCTGGGCGATGCGTGACGCGGCGTTTTCACCCAGCAGATGCGATCCCTGAGAGGTTGAATTGAGGACCACATGCGCACTCTGCGCGATCGGGGATTCAGCGTAGTTGGTAATGGCGATCACCTTCGCGCCATTCTTCCCCGCCAGTTTGACCGGATCGTTCACCGCACGTGTCGCACCCGAATGGCTGATGGCGATAACCACATCGTCATCAGATAACACGGCGGCTGACATCAGCATGATGTGGGCGTCGTCATAGGCGGTCGACTTGATGCCAATCTTCAGCATCTTGTGCGACAGGTCCCGTGCCACGGCGGCAGAACCGCCCACGGCATAGAGATCGATATGACGCGCTTTAAAGATGATGTCCGCCGCACGATTAAATTCAGAGACATCCAGAATCGATAAAGTCTCTTCAATTGCCTGGATAGAGGTTCTGAACACTTTGGCCAGCAACTGCTCCGACGAATCATCCGGCTCAATTTCCGCATGCAGTCCCGCCACTTCAGACTGGTTGTAATAGATCAGGCCACTTCTGAAATGCCTGAAGCCAGTGAAGTTAAGTTTTTTAGTAATCTTAACGATCATCGCTTCAGAGACATTATTCTCCTGCGCAATCTCCTTGAGAGAGGACTGCTCGGTAATGTCGGTTCGGGCAATGATTGCCTCCGCCACACGTCGTTCTAACGGCGTCAGCTGGGGCAAACGCATACGAATCTGAGCGCCAATGGCTCGCGGATCTTGCTTCATTACTTGCCTCGGGTCGCCCGGTCAATCAACATCGCTATGATAATAATAAGGCCGGTAGCGAGCAATTGGTAAAAGGCCTGAATGTTCAGTAAGGTCAAGCCATTACGTAGCACTCCGAGGATCACCACGCCAATCAGCGTGCCGAAGATACTGCCCTTGCCGCCCATCAGTGATGCACCACCAATGGCCGCCGCCGCAATAGCGTCCAGTTCCCACAGGTTGCCGATTGTCGGCTCAGCAGCACCCAGACGACCAATCAGAATCAGCGAGGCCAGTGAGGCCAGCAGACCGGAGAAGATGTAAACCGTGACCTTGGTGCGCTTCACCGGCACACCGGCGACCCGCGCCGCCTCTTCATTACCGCCAATCGCCAGAATATATTCCCCCAGCGGGGTCTTATTCATCACCGTCCAGAGCACCAGCGCAATCACCGCGACAATCACAATCGGCGTCGGAATACCCAACAGCATGCTGTTAATCAGCGTGCGGAACTCCAGCGGAATACCGAAGACCGGATTGCCGCCGGTATAGATCAGCGCGATGGCCCGGAACAGCGACAGGCCGCCCAGCGTAACGATAAACGGCTGCAGCCCGGCATAGGCGATCAGTGAACCGCTGAACAGCCCGCACATCGCGCCCACACCCAGCGTCGCGAGGATCGCCAGCGGTACCGGCACACCCGAGGTCATCAGCGTGGCACCCAGCACCGCGGAGAGCGCTGCGGTGGGACCGACCGAGAGGTCAATCCCGCCGGAGATAATCACCAGCGTCATGCCCAGGGCAATCAGGGCGTTGATCGAAGACTGCTGCAGAATATTCAGCAGATTGGGCACCGTGAAAAACACCGGCGACAGAAACGAAAATGTCACCACGATAATCAGTAAGCCAATTAAGGTACCGGCATCGCGTACGTTAAATTTAAGCCGCAACGCGGGTCGGGTACCCGGCCCGGTAGATGTCTCAGTCGTCATAGTTATAACCTTAAATAGTGTCAGGTAAGCGGTCAGGCGGTCTGGTCGATATCTTTAATGGCATAGCGGGCGATGTTCTCTTCGGTGATCGCGCTGCCGGTGAGCTCTTTGGTAATCCGTCCCTCACGCATCACCAGTACCCGGTCAGAGATGCGCATGATCTCGGTCATCTCTGACGACACCACCACAATGGCTTTGCCCGCCTGGGCCAGTTTTTCGATCAGGTGATAGATTTCAGACTTGGCGCCAATGTCGATACCGCGCGTCGGCTCATCAAACAGAAACACATTGGCATCTGCTGCTACCCAGCGGCCGATGATCACTTTCTGCTGATTGCCGCCGCTCAGCGTGCCGATGGTTTTCTCAATGTCGAGCGGGCGCAGTTTCAGGTCGGCCATGACCGTCAGCGCCTCGCGGTCCAGTCTGGCCTGACTGATCAGACCCACCGACGTGAAGCGGTGCATCGACGGCAGTGCCATATTCATCTTCACCGCCCGCTCTTTGACAATGCCCTCTTTTTTGCGGTCTTCCGGTACCAGGCCAATGCCCGCTTTAATCGCCGCACGCACGTTGTGGTTCTTCACCGCAACACCGTTGACGCTCACCGTGCCACAGGTGCGCCTGTCGATACCGGCAATCAGCTTCAGCAGTTCCGTGCGTCCCGCGCCCACCAGCCCCGCAATGCCCAGCACTTCGCCAGCACGAACGCTGAAGTTTGCCGCCACCACCTCATTGCCACGCGTCAGATCCTCTACCCGCAGCACTTCGCGATCGGTGACAAATGCCTGATGGTCGAGCTTGTCGATCTTCCGTCCGACCATTTTGGCGACGATGCTCTCCTCATCCTCATCACTGATATTGACCACCCCAACCTGCTTTCCGTCACGCATAATGGTGGCGCGGTCGCAGACCCGGAAAATCTCATTCATCTTGTGCGACACATAGATCAGTGAGACGCCGGTCGATTTTAAGTCGCCAATCAGTTCCGCCAGCCGGTCGAACTCGCGGGGCGTCAGGCTGGAGGTCGGCTCATCCATGGCGATGATTTTCGCGTCATCCAGCAGCGCGCGGGCGATCTCCACAATCTGCTGCTGCGACACCTTAAGGTTCCTGATCGGCGTATCGGGATCGATAGTGGGATCCAGCGTCTTCAGAATCAGAGTAGCCCGTGCCAGCTGGGCTTTCTTATCCACCCACCAGCCGCCAGCGCGGGTCAGCGGGCGACCCAGAAACATGTTCTGCGCCACGGAAAGCTCAGGCACATGCTGCAACTCCTGGTGGATCATCGCGATCCCTGACTGACGGGCGCTGAGCGGACTGCGGATTTGCACCCGGTTTCCGTTGACGCTAATCTCCCCGCTGTCCGCACCGCGCACGCCGGAGAGGATATTCAGCAGCGTCGACTTACCTGCGCCGTTTTCCCCAATCAGCGCGTGCACCTCGCCGGGCCGCACTGAGAAATCGACATCCTGTAGCGCGGCGGCGTTACCGTAACTTTTGCTGATGCCACGCATCATTAAGCGAAACTGTTCCATACCCGCTCCCGCTGACCTATTGTTGAGCCAGCAACTGACGCAACCGGCTGTTGTCTTTAGTGGAGAACGCCCCGACATTCTCTTTGGTGATCAGCGCCTGCGGTGTGGAGATAACGCGCGACAGTTTCTGTCCATTGATCAGACGGATCACCACGTCCATGGCCACTTCACCGGTCAGCACCGGGAAACTGTCTACCGTGCCAGTAAGCTCGCCGCGCTTAATGGAGGCGTAGGCATCGGAAATGCCGTCGGTGCCAAAGATCGCCACCTGTGACGCTTTGTTCTGCGCGCGAACCGCCTCTACCACGCCCAGCGCCATGGTGTCGTTGTTGGCGTAGAAGCCGATGAGATCAGGATGCTGTTGCAGAATGGTCGATGCAGCGTTAAAGGCCTGCTCGCGACTCCAGTTAGCGGGCACGCTGGCCACGATGGTGAACTTGCCGGCGCTGTCCAGCGTCTCTTTAAAGCCACGGGTACGCTGTCCGGCGGCATAAACCCCTGGCTGCCCTTCAATCACCGCCACTTTGCCGCCCTGCGGATGATGCTGAATAAACCATTTCGCCACCCGCACGCCATTATCCTTCTGGACGTTGCCGACGTAGTAACGCGCGTTCGGCATCACCGCATCATTAACATTAACCACCGGGATATTTTTACTGTTGGCGCTCTCCAGCGCAGGCTCCAGGTTGATGTCGGTCTGCGGCGAAACCAGCAGGCCGTTAAAGCCCTGCGAGATCAGGGTTTCCGCAATGGAGAGCTGACCGAGCTGATCGTCTTCATTAGCCGCCGCCTGATAGGCCACGGTAACGCCATATTTTTTCGCCGCGACCTCGTAGCCCTGACCGAGCAGACGCCAGTATTCATTGGTCAGGGTTTTCGATACCCCACCAATCTTCAATGACTTATCGACTTTTGGCAGTGCACCATATTTGGTGTCAAGCTGGGTCCAGTCGGTGCGGTCCGGTTCAGTATCGGATTGCAGGGGTGCCAGTTCTGCCGCATAAACCGTGCTGCAGAGTAGTGAAGAAGCGATAAAGGCAAGCAGGCGTTTTTTCATTTTTATAGTCTCAGCATGTGGGTAGAGATGTGATGTTCTTATGATTAATCGGCTGTCAGCGGGCCAGCATGATGTCGTTGACGATCTGCTGTGAGGCGACCGCATCCTGACGCTCAATAGCAGCCTGTAACTGCGCGTTACCGTGCAACTGGTCACAAAGTCTGAGCAGGCGCTTAACGGTGGCGATGTTGCTCTCCGCTTCACGAATCGGGTCAAGCCCGCTGGCATCCGGGAAGGTATCGAAGTAGTAGGCGCCGCGGTAGCCGTCGCGCTGCATCTGCCAGAGAAACTCCAGCGTGGCGCGCGGATTAACGGAGGCGACCATCAGGCCGTCGTCACGTTTGCCCCAGCCATCATTCAGGTCCAGCCCCAGCAGTCGTGAGCGGCGTGCCACCATCGCAGCAGCGTAAGCCGGGATCTCATTGGCAAACAGCACGTGCGCAAAATCCAGGGTGATCCCCAGATTGGCGCAGCCCGCCTCTTCCACCGCCAGCAGACAGGTAGTGGCGTTGGGGAAGATGCTGTAGGCGCGCGGCTCATTGGGTTTGTATTCGATGCTGACGTCAACGTCCGGGGCATACTCCGCCACTTCACGCACGGCGCTGACCGCATCCTCCCAGATCTTTTTATAGTCGGCCTGGAAGCAGTAATCGAAACCGTCCTGCCCCATCCACAGCGTCATCAGCTGTGAACCAAATTCCCGCCCCGCGTCAATGCCGCGCTTGGTCAGCTCGATCGCTTCGCGACGCACTTTCGCGTCGGGATGAGTGAACGCGCCGATTTTGAACTGCGGCGCATCCCAGCGCATCTGCATGCCGTTGACAGCAAGCCCCGCATCACTGATCGCCTGTCGAAGAGTGGGAATATCGCTGGTCAGATGCTGCGGAAAGTTGAGGTCGAGATGCGTTAAGCCTTTTACCTTGCCTGCGCGGGCAACCATCTGCAGCACAGAGGGCTTGCCCTGCTGATCGGGCCAGTAGAGATGTGCGCCCGAGGCGAACGAGTTGAGACGGGTAGCAAATTTCAGTTCCGACATGAGCATCAATCCTTCAGAGTGCGTATTGTGAAGTACTTTTCATATTCACGATTAGTTGTGAAGTTATGTATTAATCTACGCCTCGCGCTTCAATGCGCAAGTCTGTCAGGACGGGAAAATCCTTAAACCGCGAGCACGGTCACGAAATAGTTTCGGTGTGTTATCAGATGAAGTACAGGGAGTGCCGGGAGAATTTATCTGGAATACAACGGGTTGTAGTGAGCAGCCGGGCGTGGAGTCTGACAGGGAAAGAAATGAAAAAAGCTGAGCGCCAGGGTGGCGCTCAGCGGGACGAGATAACTTTACTTCAGACGGAAAGCGACAACGCTGTCGCCCTGCGTGGTGCCGAGCGAGCCGTGGCCGCCTGCGGCAATCACCACGTACTGCTTGCCATCTTTACCCATAAAGGTGGATGGCGTGGCCTGCGCTCCGGCGCTGAGTTCAGTCTGCCACAGCAGTTCGCCGGTAGTGCTGTCGTAAGCGCGGAAGAAGTTATCTGCCGTTGCGCCGTGGAACACCAGATCACCGGCCGTCAGCAGCGGTCCGCCGTGCGCGACCATCCCCATCGGGAAACCGAGCGGGAAGCGGCCAGGCAGGAAGCTGGTCTTCAGGTTTTTGGTGGTGCCGACGCGGCGCAGCCATTCGGTTTTGCCGGTGGTCAGATCCACACCCACCATCCGTCCCCACGGTGGCGCGATGCAGGGAATACCCAGTCCCGACGCCATCTGCTGGATGTGAATAGCGTAGTCACCGTGGAAGTTCTCATTCCAGTACGGCGTGCCATCTTTGGTGAAGGTACGCTGCGTTTCGGTTTCCGGTGTGCGCTTAATCAGGTTGTATTTGTAAGCCAGGCGTACCGGTGCCGCAATCAGCATCTGACGCTGGGGATCAACGGCTACGGAACCCCAGTTAAACACCCCGATGTTGCCCGGGAAGATCAGCGAGCCTTTCTCGGTAGGCGGCGTCCACGGGTTACCGTCATAACGCAGCTCACGGAAGGTGGTGCGGCAGGCCATCTGGTCAAACGGCGTGATGCCCCACATGGACTTCTCAGTCAGCGGCTGTGGAATGAAGTTCAGGCTCGAGACCGGCTGGGTCGCCGCATACTGCTCGCCTTTAATGCCATCCGTTGAAACCTTAACCTGCTCTACCGGGTAAACCGGCTCGCCGGTCAGGCGGTTCAGCACAAACAGATTGCCGGTTTTGGTCGGCAGAATGACCGCGGGCTGCGGTTTACCCTGATAGTTGATGTCCACCAGCGACGGCTGTGACGGGTTATCGCGATCCCACAGATCGTGGTTTGAACTCTGATAACGCCATTTGAACGCACCGGTTTTCAGATCCAGCGCCACCAGCGCATCACGGAATTTTTCGGTGTTACTGGCCGGATCGCGTTCGATACCGACTTCATCCGGCGAGGCGTTACCAAACGGCACATAGACCAGGCCGTTTTTCAGATCGGCGCTCAGGGTGGCCCAGGCGATCGGGGTATCCTGAGGATAGGTTGCCCCTGCAGCGACCGGTGCAGTGTTATCCGGGTTAGCCGGATCAAAGTTCCACACCAGACGACCGCTGACAGCGTCATAGGCACGAATTACACCTGATGGGTTGCCGCTGTTGAAGCCGTTATCCATCACCGAACCGCCAACAATCACCAGATTGCCTGCCACCAGCGGTGCTGCGGTCTGCATCAGCGCGTGCGGACGCACCTCGCCCATGTTGGCACGCAGGTTCACCACGCCGTTGTCACCAAAGTCCGCGCAGGGCTTGCCGGTATCGGCATCCAGCGCCAGCAGGCGGGCATCGGTGGTCGCGTTGAAGATACGCTTGCGGCAGATCGCCGGTGCTGCGCCCGTCTGCTGCTGCCCCTGCTGACCGGCCTCGAAGTAGCTTACGCCACGACAGGTCTGGTGCTGCTGCAGATAAGAGCGGTTTTTATCCGGCAGGGTTTTCCATTTTACCGCACCCGTTTCCGGGTCGAGAGCATGGACTTCGTTGTGCGGCGTACAGAAGTAGAGCATGCCGTTGGCTTTCAGCGGCGTCGCTTCAAAAGTGTATTCAGTCGCATCATCACCCTGGCGCAGATCGCCGGTGTGATAGGTCCAGGCCACTTCCAGGTCTTTAACGTTATCTTTAGTGATCTGCTTCAGCGCCGAGAAACGCTGGCCATCCGCCGTTCCGCCATAGGCGCTCCACTCTTCAGCGGCTCCGCCGGTCGCAGAGGCGTTGCGCGGCGTAGCGATAGTGCCCTGTTGCGGCAGCGGATCGTAGAAGCAGAGGCCAACCACCAGCAGCACCATCAGCACCACTGAACCGCCGAGGAAAGGATGGAAGCGACGCTGTTCCTGATAGAGCGGACGTACCACCCACGGCAGAGCCAGCCAGACGCCCAGCACACCAAACAGGTCGCCGCGCGGGATCCACTGCCATTTGTCGAAGCCCACTTCCCAGATAGTCCAGAACAGCGTGACCCACATCAACAGCGCATAAAGCGTCAGCGCACTGCGTTTGTTCATCATCAGCAGGATCGCGCTGAGCAGAACGCCCACGCCCATCAGCGCATAGAACGCGCTGCCTCCTGCAAGCAGGAGTTGTCCTCCCATGTAAATCAGGGCGATAGCAAATATCACCATGATTATACTGGTTATTTTATTGATCATGATCCTTCCTCGGGTCATTAGCGGCGATAAGTAAGTTAAGCTGGAAACATAAATTCAACGAGATTTTAACTTACGCGCGAAATATGTAAAAACGTGTTCAGGCGTAAATCATTAGTAATATTTATTATAAATATTACCTTCTGAGGTATTCAGGCCGCTTTTTTTACTTTCTGAAGGCAGAATAACGAGATATACATCACAAAATGTTAACCATAGGCTGCTAACTACCGCACCTTTTGTTCAAAGGCGAACAATTATCAGACAAGGCGCGCTTCTGTAATGCAGCCGTACGTTTGCCCGGTGAACATTTTTCAGTGTCAAATAGTCATAATGATTTATTCACCCTGCCCTGCAATAACTCTTAATGCTGAATTTGGAAAAGCCATTGACCCGTTTTTTTTCTCAGCGCGAACATCAAGGCTGATGCGGTGTGATGAATTTTAAAATTTTTTTAAAATGTCGATAACGCCGCGACTTTACTTATTTCAGGGAAAATTAAAGGCAGAGAACAGATTAATAAAATAAGGAATTTCTACGATGAAAACGATTTCAGATATTCCGTAGCCTGACACGGATTTTACCTGTGATATATATCATCACGCTTATTATTATTTATCCGGCCATCAGGCGGGATTTTCTATGGCAGCAATAACCCAGGCAGGTTCATTATGTCCGCACTTCATGCTATTTATCGCAAGTTTCGTTTTCCGTTTAAATTTATCAATGCCGCGCTTCGCTATCCTGCTGCACAGGCACAGGTAAAACGTTATTCCGTGATGTCGATAGAAGAAACAATTGATCTGTTGTTACGTAACCCACATTTATCCCTGGCCCGATATGGCGACGGTGAACTGGAAATGACCTGGTATAAAAATATCGGTTTCCAGCCATTTGACCCGAAGCTCTCTGCCCGGCTCAAATCCCTGCTGCAGCAGGAGCCAGCAGCCAATCCAGACTGTCTGATCTGCCTGCCGGATGCCTTTCGCACCACCCGCAGTATGCGAAGTGGATCGGCCCTGTTCTGGTTCTTCCATAAAGCATTTTACTTTAAACATTATGAGGCTCTGCTGAATAAACAGGTCCGGTATGGCAATACTTCTGTTACCCGGCCTTATCACGATTATAAAGGCAAGCAATTATCCCGGACGATATTTGATAAATTCAAACAGCTCTATCAGGGGCGCCGGGTATTAATTGTTGAAGGCAGTGGTACACGTCTGGGATTAGGCAATGATTTACTTGAGGGGGCCAGCGACGTTAAACGTATTACCACACTGAACCGTAATGCCTTTTCTGTTTATGATCGCCTGTTTGAAACCGTTTCAGAGCATGCCGTCAACTTTGACCTGGTCTTAATTTCATTGGGCCCGACCGCCACCGTACTGGCGTATGATTTAAGTCAGCGCGGTATCCGTTGTATTGATAGCGGCCATGTCGATATCGAATATGAGTGGATGCTGGCCAGTGCCACCACAAAAATAAAAGTGGAAGGCAAAAACGTCAATGAAGCGGGCGTACTGCTGAGTGAGCAAACCACGGTGGACGATGCGACTTATCAGCAGCAGATTTTGCTGCACCTTGGCGAAATGCCGCAGAACAAGACCGCAGAAGAGGTCGCGATTGATGAAGCCGTGATTATCCCGCTGCCACATGTCAGCACCACACATCATAACGCCGCCTGAGACTCACCATCGACAGGCAACGCCTGCACTGCATTGATGCGCAGGCGAATAATGAGCGGGATCAGTGTACGCCATTCAGGGCTGGCCTGGCGGCCCGCACCCACTCTCCGCCCCCTGTTTGCCGGATACATGCCTTTCCGGCATCAATTTTGCTTGAGCTCTCCTGAGACACTTAATCAGGAGAAGTGAGATGACATCCAGCCGTTACCGTTACACCCTATTTTCACTGCTGTTCCTGATCGCCCTGATCAACTACATCGATCGCGGCGCCTTGTCGTTTGCAGCCAACGCTATCGCAGCGGAGTATCACTTCAGCAAAGTCCAGCTTGGTGCAGTGCTGGGTTACTTTGGTTTTGGCTATCTGTTTGGTTCATTGTGCGGCGGCTTTCTGGCTGACCGCATCGGCACGAAAAAGGTCTGGCTGCTGGCCGGCGTGCTCTGGTCA
The DNA here is from genome assembly GCF_051136265.1 of Candidatus Pantoea rara. Lineage (NCBI taxonomy): Bacteria > Pseudomonadati > Pseudomonadota > Gammaproteobacteria > Enterobacterales > Erwiniaceae > Pantoea > Candidatus Pantoea rara. The sequence continues at coordinate 2,069,221 of NZ_CP194942.1, forward strand.
CTGCTGGAAATCGCTACCGCCTGGGCGGGTGAGCTGGGTATGGCGCTGTTTGGCGGCTCCGCCATTATGGGCTTTGCTGCCCTGCGCATCCTGTTTGGTTTTTCCGAAGGGCCGGCCTACGCGCTGATGAACAAAGCGATTGCCCACTGGGCACCTGATAACGAGCGTGGTTTTGCGCTGGGCATCGGTCTGCTCTCGACACAGGTTGGCGCGCTGCTGACGGCCCCGATGGCGGTTGGCCTGCTGCTGCTGACCCATGACTGGCGCATGATGTTTATCCTGCTCGGGGTGTTCTCCCTGCTGGCGATGGCGCTGTTTGCACGCACTTTCAGCGACAGCCCGGATAAGAGTCCCCATACTGATGCCGCAGAGCGCGCGCTGATTCAGAACGGTCAGCGCCGCAGCGCGGGCGACAGCGTGCCATTGCCCTGGTGGCGCTTCTTCACCAGCCGCACGCTGGTCTGCAACGCACTGGGCTACTTCTCCTTCCTCTACATCACCTTTACCCTGGTGACCTGGATGCCGAAGTATCTGCAGGATAATTTCCATTACGATCTGCATTCGCTGTGGTACGTGGCGATGATCCCGTGGAGCGGTGCCTGTATCACCGTGCTGCTGGGCGGACGCATTGCCGACGCCCTGCTGGCCCGCTTCAGTAATCTGCGGCTGGCGCGTAATCTGTTTGCCGCCGTCACGCTGTGCGGCACCGCCTGCTGCTTTATGGCGATCCCGTATGTGCAGTCGGCCGCCGGAATTATTGCGCTGATGACCCTGGGCAATGCACTGAACGCGCTGGTGAATAATGTCTACTGGTCGGTGGTCATTGATGTCACCCCGAAAGCGTCGGTCGGCACCTACAGCGGCATGACGCTGGCGATTGCCAATCTGGCAGCGATTATTTCTCCCATGCTTTGCGGCTGGCTGGCGGAATACTACGGCTACAACGCGATGTTTACCGTCACCGCAGTAATCGCCTTCGGCAGCATGCTGGCGATGACACTGCTGCAGCCTGAAAAGCCGCTGGTGGCCGAGGCGCAGACCGGCGTGGCGGATGTTTCAGCGGCCTGATTTCAAACGCGCAGTTTTCCTCACACGCGGGTGAACACCCACCCGCGCAGAGTGACATTCCCTGAACCTAAGCCGCCCAGCGGCTTAACCTGGTCACACCGCAGGATAAATGGACTGTTCAGGTGTGCCACGGCGATCCCAGCGGCTGGCGATCAGCCACAACAGTGCCGTCGCAAACCAGCCGACGATCCACGAGACATCATTACCGGCAAAGATCCAGGTGAGCGATCCATGGTACAGCGGATTATCGATAAACGGCAGTTGCACCAGCACGCCCAGAAAATAGACGGTAATACCGGCAAGGTTCCAGCGTCCATAGCGTCCGTCCGGCTGCGACAGTGCCGGGACATCAACCCTGCCTTTGGTGATCAGATAAAAATCGGTCAGGCTGATCGCACTCCAGGGTACAAAGAAAGCCAGCAGAAAGAGCAGGAAGTGGGTGAAAGATTTCAGGAAGGCCGGTTCACTGAGCAGAGCAATGACGCAAGCCAGCGCCACCATCAAAACCACAAACAGAATGCGCGCTCCCCGGCTCAGCGTAGTTTGCTGCCGGAAGCCAGAGACAATGGTCGTCAGTGACATAAAACTGCCGTACGCATTCAGTGTGGTAAAGGTGATTTTCCCAAAGCAAATCGCGAAATACATCACCATAGCCATGGTTGCCGTGCTGCCCATACTTACGATGTAACCGACCTCATTGCCTGCAAACGCACTTCCGGCAATGGCAGCAACGATCACCCCCAGCGTCATTGACGCCTGGGTGCCCAGTACGGTGCCCAAAAAGACCGAACTGAAGAGTTTCCTCGCGGAGACATCTGCTGGCAGATAGCGCGAATAGTCCGAGACATAAGGACAGAAGGCAATCTGCCAGGAGGAAGAAAGAGAGACCGCCAGCAGGAAGTTTGCCAGGGTAAAGTGCTGATTCTGCCACACGACGGATAAATCATGCGTAGTGAACAGCGTGATAAACAGATAAGCAAAAGCTAAAACGCCAATGACGCTCGCCACCTTCCCCAGTTGATGAATCACGCGATAGCCCAGCACCGCAATGATCACGATCAGGGTGCTGAACAGGATCATCCCGGTGGAATGACTGACATCGATAAGTTTAGCCAGCGCCTGCCCCGCCAGGACGGTCCCGCTGGCTGAAAATCCCACATACATCATGCACACCAGCACCAGAGGAATGACGGCACCAAACACCCCAAACTGCATACGGCTGGTGATCATCTGCGGTAAACCCAGGCGCGGGCCCTGGATAGCATGCAACGACATGATCGCTGCGCCCAGAACCTGACCCACCAGTAAGCCTGTCAGCGACCACACGACGTCCCCGCCCAGCACCACGGCCAGCGCACCCGTGACAATCGCCGTGATTTGCAGGTTGCCACCAAACCAGAGCGTAAACTGGCTAAAGGGATGGCCGTGACGTTCACGCAACGGGATGTAATCAATGGAACGGGTTTCTGACAGGCGCGGTGTCTCTGCGCCTGAATAATCTGATACAGATGATTTGACCGACATAGATTCCTCGCTGAAGCAGTGAGAGACGCGTTTGCTGAAAGAGTGACGTGCCCTATCCAGGGTTGAAGATACCTGTCTATACAACTAGTGAGGATGTCATGCGAATTGGCAAGTTACAAGGCAACCTGTCATTGGAAAATGTGATGATATCGACAGGCCGACAACGCAGATCGGGATCGCATGCGATGCCAGCCTGTCAGGTGCAGCGTGCAGTGAGGAGGCAATACGCTGACGGTTATTCTTCCGCAATCACCCGCTGACGATGGCAGTCGGTGGGATCCAGTTTCTGTCCCTGAGACGAATAAACTTCAAGACGTGGCAGCGGCTTGCCTTCCGCATTATCCAGCAGCACCGAGTAGGTCTCGCCCTTTTCAAACAGATAACGTTCGCCCCACTGGCGCATAGCCACTATCACCGAAAACAGTGAACGGCCTCTTTCGGTCAGGACATATTCGCTGTAGGCACTGCCATCCGAGGCCGGCGCAATCTCAAACACCCCAATCTCCACCAGCTGCTTCAGGCGCGACGCCAGAATATTTTTCGCCAGCCCTAAGTTGCGCTGGAAGTCACTGAATCGGCGAACGTCATCAAAGGCTTCACGCACAATCATCATGCACCAGCGCTCACCTATCGACTCCAGGGTTCTTGCAACCGGACACTCGCTGGTTCTCAGGGATTCCTGCTTAGCCATTTTATTCTCTCACTCTGCCAGTCTGATGAGCCCAGCTTAGCCACCCTGAAAAGAAGTTGCAAAAAAAAACCACCGCGGTTAATGATATTGCTAATCCAGTTTCAAATAAAAACCAGAAGGCATAATCATGACCACGACGACATGCAAGGCTCAGGAAGCCGATCCATCGCCCGCCGCGATGCCGGTGCTCTCGCCCCGGATGATCTTTTTGTTCTCACTCACCTCTGCGCTGGCGGTCGCCAATGTTTATTCGGCGCAGCCGTTGCTGGAATCGATAGCCACCAGCCTGCAGGTTTCTCCCGGCACCATTGGCACAGTGGTCACGGTCACCCAGACCGGCTACGCCCTCGGATTACTCTTTCTGGTGCCGCTGGGCGACTGCATCAACCGCAAAAAACTGGTGCTAACCCAGCTGCTGCTTTCCGTGCTGGCGTTAGCCGCCGCGGCTTTCGCGCCCGACCTGATGACGCTGCTCTGTGCAATGCTGCTGGTGGGATTAATGGCGGTAGTCACACAGCTGATGGTGGCCTGGGCCGCCATGCTGGCATCGCCCACGCAGCGCGGACAGGTGGTGGGCAGCGTGACCAGTGGTATCGTGATCGGCATCCTGCTGGCGCGCTTTATTGCCGGAATGATTGCCGATCTGGCGGGCTGGCGCGCGGTCTATCTGACGGCCGCCTGCCTGTTACTGCTGATCTCGCTGGTACTGGTGAAAGTGCTGCCTGCCACAACCGGCCAGCCGCAGCGCAACGCTTACCTTCAGCTGTTACTGTCGGTTTTACGGCTGTTTCGAACGGAACCGCTGTTGCGCAGGCGAGGCATTCTCGCGCTGCTGATTTTTGCGGCCTTCAGTATGCTCTGGTCTTCGATGGTGCTGCCGCTGACGGATCTGTCGCTGACACACACCGCGACTGGAATGTTCGGACTGGCAGGTCTGGCCGGGGCGCTGGCGGCCTCCAGAGCGGGCACATGGGCTGACCAGGGACGGGGGCAGCGAGCCACCGGCTTCGCTCTGGTACTGCTGACCTTCTCCTGGCTGCCGATAGCCGCGCTGCAAAGCTCGCTACTGCTGCTGATAGTCGGGGTGGTCCTGCTCGACTTCGCGATCCAGACGGTACATGTGATTAATCAGAGCCTGCTGGTGGCTGCCCGGCCCGAGGCGGCCAGTCGTCTGGTCGGTGCCTATATGTGCTTTTACTCGCTGGGCAGTGCGTTGGGCGCGATTGCCGCTACCCAGCTTTATGCCCACTGGGGATGGCAGGCCGTCTGCTATGCCGGTGCTGCGGTCAGCGCCTCTGCCTTTCTTTGCTGGTACGGGTCCCGTCATGCAGGATAGCCGCGCCCTCCGGCGGACCACTTCTGAACCTGCTGCCAGAAGACTTTGGTATACAATGCCCTGCCGGTTCATATAGGTTATTTCTCACAGCCACCCTGTTCCAGGAGGAGCACATGCCTGACTATTGTTTTTTTAAAAAGGGTCACCAGATTACCGTGCTGGAGAGAGACGACAGCGCGGGCGCGGCTCAACTGTCACAGCACGGCTACGAAAAGCAGTCTGAAGAAGTGACCGCCCTTGATGAAAACCGCGCACTGGCGCGTTTTCATGATATTCGAAATGAAGAGCAGCATCGGCAGAATGCTTCTGCCCGCGGCAAAGTGTTTGTCGTGTTGACTCTGGGACTGCTTAGCGTGGTGGGCTGGCTCTTTTTTAAATAGGCAGACGCACCCTCAGTCAGCGGGAAAATGGCCCTGGAGGACCATTAACCGTCGTGCCGCTGGCAGAACGCGTCGATGTCGCCGTGCTGAAAATCGGGCAGATTCGCAAGCAGTTTCTCCAGCGACCAGTTCCACCAGGCAATACGCTGAAGGCGGGCGGCAATCGCTGGCGTAAACCGCACCCGCAAGGGTCTGGCTGGCACACCGCCAACCACGCTGTAGGGCGCAACGTTTTTTGTCACCACCGTGCCTGCGGCCAGCACGGCACCATCACCAATAGTGACGCCGGGCAGCACAATCACACCGTGGCCGATCCAGACATCATTTCCGATCACCGCCCGATCGGCGCGACGGGCCGCAAAGAAGCCCTGATCGCGGCGGGCGTCGGGATGGTAATACTCCGGGCAGTAAGTAAAGCGATGCTGGGAAGCGCGATCCATCGGATGATTCGGTGCGCCGATCCGCACCTGATTTGCGATGGCGCAGAAGCGCCCCACCTGGGTGTCGGCCAGGCAGCAGTGTTCGCCGACATACGAGAAGTCACCCAGCTCGCTATATTCCAGCGAACTGTGTGCCAGGATCTCACACTGCTGACCCACGGTGGTCTCCCGCATCTTCACACTTTCATCAATCCAGGTGTGGGCTAAACGGGCGGGCATAACGGCGGCAATGGACATAAAATTCCCGGTCTGAATAAGCAGCGCCCCGGCGGCGTGCTTTGCCGCACCACCTTACCCGCCCCTGATGACAGAGAATTGACACAGAAAAAAGGCGGAGTGGTTAGCTCCGCCTTGTTTCAAGTTCCGGTTAACCTGCGTGACCGGTCAGTTGCATAAGGGCAACGATGATCTGCAAGATGACCCGGATAAGATCCAGAATCAGCTTAGTCAGTTCCATCACTTTCCTTCTCCTTCTACAGGAGCGCGCTGTTCGGCAACCAGGGCTTTGACTCTACCCGCCGGGCGCCTAAGCACATCTTTGTGGAGAGGGCTGAGCGGCACTCATGGTTAAAGCCACAGGCCAGCACCACCTGATGCCTGCCGGGATTTTAAAACCGTGCCCCTGGGAGCGGCCAGTCGACAATGAGGCGATGCTCAACACTCAACACCTGTATAAACATACAGCATTTTGGCGAAACTTGAAATCCTTAGCCGCACATTTTACAATCTGGTTTGTGGAGAGTGCTGAGCACCTCGTTCGCAGCGCGGTTACCAGCCGGGTAGCGAACAAAAAAATAAAGGATTTGGCGAGATGCCAAATCCTTTTTTTATGCCTGCTTTCTGCTTAAAAAAGCAGCACAGAACCTACTTCGCGGCGCTGATACGCCAGACCGTATTCCCTGCATCATCCGCAATCAGCACGCCGCCCTGTTTGTCGCTGGCCAGACCCACCGGCAAACCACGCACCTGCTTTTCATCATCCGTCAGGAAGCCCGAAACCACCGTCTGCGGCTGACCCACCGGCTTGCCGTTTTCGAACTTCACCCACACCACTTTGTAGCCATTGAGCGGCGTCCGGTTCCAGCTGCCATGTTCACTGATAAACGCACCGCCCCGATATTGCGGCATGTTATCGGCACCGTAGAACAGCAGGCCCAGCGGGGCAACATGCGAGCTCAGGGCATAATCGGGCTTGATCGCCTTCTCTACCAGGTCGGGACGCTGCGGTTCGGCACGGGTATCGACATGCTGACCAAAGTAACTGTAGGGCCAGCCGTAAAAGCCTTTATCCTGCACCGAGGTCATGTAGTCCGGCACCAGATCGGAGCCGATTTCATCACGCTCATTGACCACAGCCCACAGCTTGCCGCTCTGCGGTTCCCACTGTAATCCGGTCGGGTTGCGCAGTCCGCTGGCGTAGATTCGGCTGGCACCGCTGGCCGCGTCCACTTCCAGTACCGCTGCACGGCGATACTCCGCGCCAATGCCGTTCTCGGTGACGTTACTGTTAGAACCGACACCCACATAAAGCTTGCTGCCATCGGGGCTGGCTAACAGCGATTTCGTCCAGTGGTGGTTAATCGGTCCGCCGGGCAGTTCCGTCACCTCTTCTGGCGCAGTCCGGATTTCCGTGTCGCCTTCGCGATACGGGAACTTCACCAGGCTGTCAGCATTCGCCACATAGAGCGTATTGCCAATCAGTTGCATGCCAAACGGTGAATGCAGATTCTCAATAAAGCGATGCTGCTCCCATTTGCCATTGACATTACGCAGCAGCGTAATGCGGTTGCCACCTGCGCCACCTTTACCCGAGGCTTTTTGCACGAGACCCATAATCAGCTGTTTAGGCCGGGTGGTTGGTTTCGGTGGCCCATTAGATTCTGCCACCAGCACATCATTATTCGGCAGTACGTAGACCTGACGGGGGTGCTGCAGATTCTCAGCAATTTTTTCTATTTTCAGCCCGTCAGCCACTTTTGGCATCTCCCCGGCTTTCCAGGGCGTGCCTTCCGGCACCTGCATCGGCGGCATAAAGAAATTCTTCGCCTGCGGCAGTTCAGGATTCGCTCCGATCTGCTTTTGCGGATCGACCAGCGCACCCTCATCACAGCCTGCCAGCAAGGCGGTCAGGGTCAGCGCGAGCAGCGTTTTATGCGGTATGTTCATGGTGGCTCCTCCTTAAGCGCTACGCTGACGTAACGCAAGTTGCACATTCGCCAGCAGCAGCAGCGCTACCACCAGCGTCGAAAGCGTCACGCCCAGCGGGATCACAGCGGCGGCATCACGGCTGTGAATAAACGCATTGACGATAGCGATCACAATCGCCACCAGCCAGAGCCAGAAATGGCCTTTTTCCGCACTGTCACTGCCACGAAACAGATAAATCAGCGCGATGAGTCTTGGCACAATCGCCACGATCAGTCCCAGCGCAATCAGCCAGCTGGCGGCATCCGTCCAGAACTGCACAAAGGTCTGCATGTATAAGATGTCGAACAGCCAGGCCGCCACAAAAAAGCCCAGCGGCACAGGCTCCAGCAGAGCATACAGCGTCACGGCAAAGGCCGATCTTCCCAGGGTATTGCGCATGTTTCTCTCCATTTTTAACGTGAATGCGGATCGGGTCAGACGTCGCGCTGCTCAGAGCAACCGACCCCGCGCCTGTAAAAGATTAGTAAATCTGAAGAGAAACAGAGGGTTTATTCGAAGGGAATTCCAAATCAGGCGGATGACGTCCCTGTCATCGCCGGTCAGTCAGGGCTTATCAGCGGGTAACGTCACCCAGTATCCTGGCTGATAAGGCAGCGGCAGGAACTTCTCGTGGAACGCGCGGAAGGTGGCGTCCGGATCCACATCGGCAAACAGATCGGGATGCAGCCATTTCGCCAGTGCCTGGATAGCCACAAACTGATACGGGCTGTCGTAGAACTGATGCCAGATGGCGTGGACGTTGCCGTTGTGCGCGACCGGTAAGGTTTTAAAGGCATCACGCATCATCAGCGCTTTCAGACGCGATGTGGCGTCGGTGACATTGGCACCCGGACCGACGCCGACCCATTTGCCTACGGTGTTGTAGTTCTTCCAGTTTGCGCCGGTTACCACCACCACATCCGGCTGGCTGGCGATAATCTGCTCAGGGTTAACGGTGCCGAAGGTGCCAGGAATCAGATCTTTGGCGATGTTGCGACCGCCCGCGATCTCCACCATCTGACCAAAATTCTCATTGCCGAACGACATGCAGCACTCGTCGCTGTAGCCGCCTGCGCGGTCAATCATCACTTTCGGCCGATAGCCGGTGAAATTTTTCAGACGCGAGGTCACAAGGTCAATCTGCTGCTGGCGGAAGGTGATGATCTCCTGAGCCCGTGCCGGTTTGTTCACCAGTTCGCCCATGATGCGGATGCTTTTCTCCGCGTTCACCATCGGCGCTTCACGAAAATCGATAAACACCACCGGCACGCCAACTGCCTGCAGTTTTTCGATCAACTTGCCTTCATCAGTAGCGGCTTTGGATTCCAGATTCATCAGCACCAGATCGGGCTTCAGCGTTAATGCCTGCTCAACGTTGAACGTGCCATCTTTGGCGCCACCAAAGGTCGGTAATTTTTTGATTTCCGGGTAACGTTTCTCATAAGCCTGATACCCGTCCCAGTCGGCTTTGTGCAGGTCATCACGCCAGCCAATCACCCGTTTAAACGGCGCGTTGGTATCAAACGCCGCCAGAAGATAGATCTGACGGCCCTCACCCAGAATGATGCGTTTGGCCTCCTGTGGCACCTCGACCTGACGGCCTGCGACATCGGTAATCATTTTGGCCGAAGCCGTCCCTGCCAGCGTGAGCAGCCCCAGTGCTAAAAACCATTTTTTCATTGTAAAAGCCCGCACAAATGATAATGAGAATTATTAATGTAAAGCGGCGTTACTATTACCTAAAAGTGCTGTCAGGGGAAGTCCCGGGCACATGTTTTTTGCGGCGGCGGTTAACGGGCAGCGAGGAGGGTGAAAAGTCAGCTTCCAGAGACAAAAAGCGCAGCGTGTCGTTGCTCACAAAACGGTCAGCTTTCGTGAATATGTTCACAACATCCTGGGCAGATGCACACATATTAGCCATCAATCGTATCGTTTTGGCTAATGCGTTAATGATTTGTGAACGCTAGATTGAAAATGAAACAGCGTTTTAATAATCAGTCAGGATAGCCTGCCACAGGAGCTTAACCGTGAAGATCAGCGCCATTGATGTCACCCTTTTCACCTATCCCACCCAGCGCTGTGCCGACAGCGCTGGCCACTCCCATCCCGGTCCGGAAAATGATGCGCAGATGGCGTTACTGACCCTGACCAGTGAGGATGGCGACTGCGGTTATGCCTTGGCGCCGCCGGAAGTGGTGCGCTCCCACGTGGTTAACGCCTTCTTCCGCAAGGTGCTGATCGGTCAGAACGCCTTTGACCGTGAGCGTCTGTGGCAGGACCTGGCACACTGGCAGCGCGGTAGCGCCCACCAGCTCACCGAACGTGCACTCTCCGCTGTGGAGCAGGCACTGTGGGATCTGATTGGGCGCAAACTGAAACAGCCGGTCCACAAGCTGCTGGGCGGCTATCGCGAGAAGATCCCGGCTTATGGCAGCACCATGTGTGGCGATGAGCTGAACGGCGGTTTATCGACGCCGGATGAATATGCACAGTTTGCGGAAAAGCTGGTGGCGCGCGGGTATCAGGCGATCAAGCTGCACACCTGGATGCCGCCGGTCTCCTTTGCGCCCAGCCCGGCGATGGATATCAAAGCCTGCGCGGCAGTGCGCGAAGCAGTGGGTCCCGATATCGCACTGATGCTGGATGGCTACCACTGGTACAGCCGCAGCGACGCGCTGACCATCGGCAAAGCGCTGGAAAAGCTTAACTTCGCCTGGTTCGAGGAGCCCATGGAGGAAGAAAGCATGGCCTCTTACGCCTGGCTGGCCGACAACCTCTCCATCGACGTGCTCGGCCCGGAGAGTCTGGGCGGCAAGCATCACAGCCGCGCAGACTGGGTCCGCGCGGGCGCCTGCGACATTCTGCGCGCCGGTGCCAACGGCGTGGGTGGCATTTCCGCCACCCTGAAAGTGGCCAGTCTGGCTGAAGCCTTTGGCATGGATTGTGAAGTGCACGGCAACGGCGCGGCCAGCCTGGCGGTGGTCGGGGCAATTCGTAACTGCCGCTGGTATGAGCGCGGCCTGCTGCATCCCTTCCTGGATTATGAGACGCCGCCCGCCTACCTCAACAGCCTGATTGATCCGATGGACGATCAGGGCTTTGTCACTCTGCCCACCCGCAGCGGCCTGGGTGAAGATATCAACTTCAGCTGGATTGAGACCCACACCCTGAACCGCTGGTAATGAAGTACAGCAAATAATAATAACGCCGTTACCGCGCTGCTCTGACAACGCGGTAAACGGGAAAACCTCTGACCTGCTGGACTTTACCTATGACCCTGACACAACGATGTGGCGCGTGGCTGATCACGCTGCTGGTTCTGACGGGCAGTGCGTCAATCCAGGCGAAGACCCCGGATGACCAGCTGATCATCGGCATGAACATGAACAACCTGCTCACCCTGGATCCGGCCGCCATGACCGGCAACGAGGTGGTCGGCATTGTCGTCAATCTCTATGACGGCCTGGTGGAGCTGAACCCGCAACAGCTCACCGAGGTGCGCCCGGCGCTGGCAGAACGCTGGTCAGTCAGCCCGGATAACCGCACCCTGACGTTTCATCTGCGCAACAACGTCAGGTTTCATTCCGGTCATCCCCTCACCAGCGCCGATGCAGTCTGGTCGATGCGACGGGTGCTGCATCTGAACCTGGCGCAGGCGTCGGTGTGGAAATCGTACGGCTTCAGCCGCGACAACGTTGACCAGATGATCACCGCCCCCGACGACCGCACGCTGGTGATCACCCTGCCGAAGCCAAACGATCCACAACTGGTGATTTACTCGCTGGCGGCACTGGGCAGCATGGTGGTACTGGACAGCAAAACCGTGCAGCAGCATGAGGTCGGGGGTGACTGGGGCAACCGCTGGCTCACGACCCATGAAGCCGGCTCCGGCCCGTTCCGGCTGGATGTCTGGCAGGCAAAAGATGTGCTCCGGATGAGCCGCGCGGCAGACTACTGGCGCGGCGAAGCAAAAATGTCACGGGTCGTGTTCCGTCACCTGCAGGAGTCGCAGACACTGCGGCTGATGATGGAAAAAGGCGATCTGGATATCGCCAGCAACATGGCAATCCCGGACGTGCGCGCCCTGCGTCACGATCCCGACCTCACCATCGACGCCGTCAGAAAAGGAACACTCTACTACCTGGCAATGAGCATGAAAGATCCGCACTTCGGGAATATCAAAGTGCGTGAGGCGATCCGCTATCTGGTCGATTATCAGGGCATCAATAAGAGCCTGATGACCGGCTACGGCGAACTCCATCAGCGCCCTATTCAGGCCGGGATGCCCGCCACGCTGCCCGACCCCGGTTACCGGCTTGATGTGCCGCGTGCCCGGGCCTTGCTGGCTGAAGCGGGTTATCCGGACGGCTTCGACACTACGCTGAGGGTACTGGCCGATCAGCCGTTCCTGAATATCGCCATCGCGGTGCAGTCCACGCTGCTGCAGGGCGGGATTCGCGCAAAAATCATTACCGGCACCGGTAACCAGATTTATGGCGCAATGCGCGATCGCCAGTTTAATCTGCTGGTCGGACGCGGCGGCAGCGGCGTGGAGCCGCATCCCCACTCCAGCCTGCGTTCGCTGGTCTACAACCCGAACAATGCGGACAGCGCCCGGCTGACTAACTTCCAGGGCTGGCGCACCGGTTTCTACGACGCACAGCTCAACCGCATGATCGATCAGGCATTGGTTGAACGCGACAAAACCCGTCAGCAGCAAGACTATTTCGCCATCCAGCAACGCTATGACCAGCTGGTGCCTGCGCTGATGCCCATTTCACAAATGCTCGACTCCGTGGTGGTCAGTAACCGGGTGCAGGCGTATCAGCCCCATCCCTCCGCGACCACCTTCCTGCGCGACGTCTGGAAAACCCCTGAAGCCCTGGCGGGAGGCACACAATGACCCTCACTCTGACCCGACATCAGTGCCGCCGCATCAGCCATCGCGCGGTGCAGGTGCTGATTACCCTGCTCGGCCTGCTGCTGCTGACCTTTTTTATTGGCCGGGTAATGCCGCTGGATCCGGTGCTGGCGATTGTCGGCCCCGACGCCGACCACGCCACTTACCAGCAGGTCTACCACCAGCTCGGCTTTGATAAACCCTTGTGGGTACAGTTTGGCATCTACCTTAACGCGCTGTTGCATGGCGATCTCGGTCATGCGCTGCTCACCGGCCAGCCGGTAGTACAAGACATCCTGCGCGTCTTTCCCGCCACCGTAGAGCTGGCCACGCTGGCGATTGTGATTGGCGCGGGCCTCGGCGTGCCGCTGGGTGTGCTGGCGGCGGCGCGCCGTAACAGCGTCATCGACTATGTGGTGCGGATGCTCAGTCTGGCCGGTTACTCCACGCCAATTTTCTGGGTCGGCATGATGGGCCTGCTGCTGTTCTATGCCCATCTCGGCTGGGTCGGCGGCGCAGGACGGGTGGATTTCAGCCTGGATGGCATCGTGCCCCATCGCACCGGCTTTATGCTGATTGACGCTCTGCTGGCCGGCAACAGCCAGGTGTTCCGGAACGCGCTGAATCATCTGGTGCTGCCCGCCTCTCTGCTGGGTTTTCACTCTATGGCTTACATCAGCAGAATGACGCGCAGCTTTATGCTGGCGCAGCTGTCGCAGGAGTTCATTCTCACCGCACGGGTCAAGGGCCTGACTGAATGGCAGGTGATCTGGCAGCACGCCTTCCGCAACATCCTGGTGCAGTTGCTGACCGTCGTGGCGCTGGCTTATGGCTCGCTGCTGGAGGGTGCGGTGCTGATCGAAACGGTCTTCTCCTGGCCCGGCTTTGGTTCCTACCTCACCGGCAGCCTGATGCTGGGCGATATGAATGCGGTGATGGGCTGTGTGCTGGTAGTGGGCCTGATTTTTGTGCTGCTTAACCTGATCTCCGACCTGCTCTATCAGGTGTTCGATCCGAGGACCAAAGTATGACGATCTCCTTTGACACTGCGTCTGTGAGTCAATCCCGCGAGCGTCTGGCACGCTGCCAGCGGTTTGCAGCCCGCTGCGGCTATTTCCTCTGGCGCATGGCCTGTAACCCCCTGACCGCCATTGGCGGCGGCATTGTGCTGCTGCTCTGCATTGTTGCTCTCTTTGCGCCCTGGATCGCGCCGTATCATCCGCTGATTCAGGATCTGAACAATGCGCTGACACCGCCCGGCGCGGCACACTGGTTCGGCACCGACGAGTTTGGCCGGGATATCTTCAGCCGTCTGGTGTGGGGCGCGCGCATCACGCTCTACATCGTGCTGCTGGTGTCGGTCACTGTCGGGCCGCTCGGCCTGCTGCTGGGCATTACCGCCGGTTACTTCGGCGGCAAAGTTGACGGCGTGCTGATGCGCGTTACCGACATCTTCATCTCCTTCCCGAGCCTGGTACTGGCGCTGGCGTTTGTTGCCGCGCTGGGACCGGGTCTGGAGCATGTGGTGATTGCCATTACGCTCACGGCGTGGCCGCCCATTGCCCGTCTTGCGCGCGCCGAAACGTTGTCGCTGCGACAGGCGGACTTTATCTCGGCGGTCCGTTTACAGGGTGCGTCGCCGCTGCGGGTGTTGTGGAAGCACATTATTCCGCTCTGCCTGCCGTCGGTGATTATCCGCATCACCATGAACATGGCGGGCATTATCCTCACCGCCGCCGGTCTGGGTTTTCTTGGGCTGGGCGCGCAGCCGCCCGATCCGGAATGGGGCGCGATGATCGCCAGCGGCCGCACCTACATGCTGGAGTGCTGGTGGGTGGTCACTGTACCCGGTCTGGCGATCCTGATTAACAGCCTGGCATTTAACTTCTTAGGAGATGGCCTACGTGACCTGCTCGATCCCCGCAGTGAGTAACGCCTCACCGTTGCTCGACGTGCGCGATTTGCACGTGAACTTTGTTAACGGACGCCAGGCAACCCCGGCGGTGCGCGGCGTCTCCTTTCAGCTCGGTCAGGAGAAGCTGGCGATTGTCGGCGAGTCCGGCTCCGGTAAATCGACTGTGGGCCGCGCCCTGCTGCAGCTGCATCCGGCGAAGGCGCGCATCGAGGCGAGCCGGATGCAGTTTGGCGATATCGACCTGCTGCACGCCAGCCCGGCGCAGATGCGCGCCATTCGTGGCAAACGCATCTCAATGATTATGCAGGACCCGAAATATTCGCTGAATCCGGTGATTCGGGTGGGCGAGCAGATTGCCGAGGCCTGGCGCAGTCATCATCGCGACCAGAAATCAGCGGCGCGTCAGCGGGCACTGGCGATGCTGGAGGAGGTGCAGATCCGCGATCCTGAACGGGTCTATCAGCTTTATCCCCATGAGATTTCCGGCGGTCAGGGGCAGCGTGTGATGATTGCCATGATGCTGATTACTGAACCGGAACTGGTCATTGCCGATGAACCGACCTCTGCGCTGGATGTCTCGGTGCGCCTGCAGGTGCTGGCACTGCTCGATGATCTGGTGAAAGCACGCGGGCTGGGGCTGATTTTTATCAGTCACGATATCAATCTGGTGCGCAGTTTCTGCGATCGGGTGCTGGTGATGTACGCCGGGCGCGTGGTGGAGTCGCTGGCCGCCAGTGAACTCGACCGCGCGCAGCATCCTTACACGCAGGGGCTGCTGGCAGCACTGCCCGACCTGGACCGCCGCCGTACGCGCCTGCCGGTGTTACAACGTCATGCAAGCTGGCTAACTGACTAAGGAGTGGTGATGATTAACGTGAAAAATCTCAACCTCAGCTTCGGTGATGAGGGTGCACGGAATCAGGTGCTGTTCGACGTGAATCTGCAGGTGAAACAGGGTGAAATCTTCGGGCTGGTCGGTGAATCAGGCTCAGGCAAAACGACGGTCCTGAAGTGCCTGGCGGGCCTGTTTACTCACTGGCAGGGAGAGCTGACGATTGATAATCAGCCGCTGACGCATCGAATCGAACGGGCGCGCTGTCGGCAGGTACAGATGGTGTTTCAGGACCCTTACGGCTCGCTGCATCCGCGTCACACGCTGGGTGATATCCTTGAAGAGCCGTTGCAGATTCAGGGCATCGGTCAGCGCCAGCAGCGGGTAGTGGCGATGCTGGATAAGGTCGGGCTGAACCGTGCCTGGCAGACGCGCTATCCCCATCAGCTTTCCGGGGGGCAGCGTCAGCGCGTGGCGATTGCAAGGGCGCTGATTTTAGAACCGCGCGTCCTGTTGCTGGATGAGCCGACCTCAGCACTGGATGTTTCAGTGCAGGCAGAAATCCTGAATCTGCTCAGCGATCTGCAGCAGCAGGAGAACCTGACCTATCTGATGGTGACGCACGATCTCGGGGTGGTGGCGCATCTTTGCCATCGCGTAGCAGTCATGCAACAGGGCAACGTGCTGGAGACGCTGGATGTGCCGACGCTGGTAGCCGATCGCGCTGCAATGCCCTATACGCGGATGCTGGTGGAAGCGAGTCGCCACAATCATGCGGTGCTGGCGCAGCAGAGCTGAATAGTCGCGGACGCTGAGAGAAGATAAAAAAAGGGCCGGTCAGACCGGCCCTGTCAAATCGGCGCGCTTAGTGAGTCAGCTGACGCACAAAGGCAACGATCTCCTGATTTTTGCCATGCTCAAACAGGCACTGCTGGAAGCGCGGGCCGCTGACGGCGGTGCGTACCAGTTCAGGATCGATGGCGCGCAGGGTGTCGAGATAGTTCTCTTTGATCACCGCAGCCTTGACCTGATTCAGCAGGCCGGCATTGCGCACCTGCGGCTCTTTACGCTCTGGCGGATAGCCATTGCCCTTCTCGCCCGTGAATGCTTTTTCAAAGATAAAGCGCAGATTAAGTTCAGCACCCCAGCCAAACCCTTTGGCGAATGGCAGGGATAAGGCATTGCCGTTGTTGATTTGCGCGAACAGGTAAGCATCCGCCGGATCGATACAGTAGCCGCAGACCACACCCGGATGGATGTTCAGCGACATCAGCGCACCCTGCCCGGTGCCGCAGCCCGCGACCACGAAATCCACCGCCTGGCTGTTGAGCAGCACGCTGGCCTGGATGCCAAGATGAATGTAGGTCAGATGGTGATCCTGCTCATCGCTCATCCCGACGTTGAAGACCTGATGGCCCAGCGGCTGCGCGACGCCTTCCAGTTCTTTCAGCACGGTAACGTTTTTAGCGGCCTGGCTGTTTTCCATCATTAACGCGATTTTCATGATCTACCCTCATAAAATAAATGAAACACCGTTTCATTTTAGAGAAAAACCACTAAAGTGCATGGACTAATTGACCCTGGTGCTGTGAGACCCATCACAAAACGGCCACTGCAGCGCCCACTACCGCGTGAGGATAGCGATGTTTATCTACCATAAAGAGCGACCACTGGAAGATTTGGGTAACGGCGTGACCCGCCGCGTACTGGCTTATGGCGGCACAATGATGGCGGTTGAGGTGTGTTTTAAAAAAGACGCCATCGGCCCGCTGCATCACCATCCCCATGAGCAGCTGACCTATGTCCTGAGCGGACGCTTTGCCTTCACCATTGATGGTGAAACACGGGAAGTTGGCGCAGGGGACACACTCTACAAAGCGCCCGATGTGGTTCATGGTTGTATCTGTCTTGAGGCCGGTGTGCTGCTGGATACCTTTACACCACAACGCGAAGATTTCCTGGCCATATAACAGCGCAGGCGGTCCACAGGGCCGCCCTGAACACCTGTGTTCAGGACTTTTTTCCCGTTGCCCGAATAGGGCTTAAAACCCGAAAAATTTTTCTGAAATCCCTTCTCAGGTTAACTAAATGATTAGCCAGCATTTACTCCGCACCCGCGCTACGCTTAGCTTCGGCTTAAAAATCAATCTGGCATATTTCTGTACAAAACAGCGATCGTTGTATAAGTTTAATAGCAATGACAGTGCGTTTTTTAACCCGAAACAGGACAGTAATATGCCAATGCAAAATACCCTTACGTTGCCGGTGACTCATACTCTTCCGGTCAAAAATGAATTCACCTCCTCTTTTGCTGCATCAGAGCAGGACAAGCTTAATTTTCTGATTGAAGAGTTAATGGAAGCGGGCAAGGAAAAAAGCTGCATGGAACTGCTGCGTCACCTGGCTTCCGCTGACAGCACCGAAGAAGAAGCGTGCTGCCGTGAACTACTGACTTTGCTGATGGCAAAAAAATGAAACCTGTGGCTCAATGTTCAGCGCAGCTGCTCTCTGATAGTGTCATTCAAATTCCGGACTCCGCCTGAGCACACTTCCCCGTTCAGGCGTGTTACCTCTCCCGTATAGGCCGCCAGTTTTTTGCATCGCAGTGCTGCTCTCAGCTACGACTGCTGTTACGCGCAGTAATTCCGGGCTTTACACAGCTGCCATTTCAGTTCTGTTATTGCTTGTTTCCCTTCTCTTTTGTTAGCCTGGATTTCATGCTGGCGAGACTCGTTTTGCGCACTCATTTATGACCCGGTTGTTAAAGGAGAGATATGGCCCTGACCTCATCCCCCGCCACGCTGCATCTGCTGTGCGGTAAAATTGCTTCCGGGAAATCGACGCTGGCAACCGAGCTGGGTACTGCGCCCGGTTGTGTCGTAATCAGCGAGGATCAGTGGCTGGCCGCGCTCTGGCAAAATGAGATGCAATCGGTGGCAGATTACGTGCGTGTTGCAGCAAAACTCAGACAGGCGATGACGCCTCATCTGGTAGCACTGCTTAATGCAGGTGTATCGATAGTGCTCGATTTTCCGGCAAACACCCGGGCGAATCGCGACTGGATGCGCTCGATTATTCAGGCATCCTCTGCCGACCATTGCCTGCATTATCTGGATGTGCCAGACGCGCTATGTAAAGCACGTCTGCATGCCCGCAATCAGGGCGGCGAACACGCTTTTGCCGCAACGGACGAGCAGTTCACGCTGATTACCCGCTATTTTGAACCGCCGCAGACGGAGGAAGGCTTTAACCTCGTGCGGCACGGTTAACGCCTTCTGTAACGTTAAGTGAGATCGAGTGCCGCGAGCACATCAGCAATCTGCTGGTTATCCGCACAGGAGAGCGGCAACAGCGGACGCGGCAGGCAGTCGCGTTCGGTCAATCCCAGCAGCCCTGCTGCGGCACTTATGACCCGGAAACTACCGCCGTGCTGGCGAAACAGCGCCCACAACGGCTGCAGGCGATCGGACTGCGCCCTGAGGCTCTGATGATCGCCTGCGGCTGCCGCGTCAGTCATCGCTTTTGCAACGCGCGGAAACAGCCCGCCGCACACTGAATACCAGCCATCACAGCCTGCAATCAATGCATTAGCGGCAAAGGCATCGCCGCTGACGCCAATCGACACGGAATCAGGCAGTGTGCTGCGCAACTGAGCGAGGCGATCATTCGCCGCAGATTGCTCCGCGGGTACACCCGGAATTTTTACTGAGCCAACACCGGGCAGTGCGGCGATTCGGCTCAGCAACGCATCAGAAAATGTAAAATGGGTAGTGCCCGGATTGTCATAAATGCAAATCGGTACCGAAGCGTGGCGTGTCACGCTCTCAAAAAGCCCGAACACCTCATCCTCTTTCAATGCCTGATAACCCAGCGGCGGCAGCAGTAAAGCAGATGCGCCTGCCTGCTGCGCGTCCTCCGCCAGCGTCAGCACCTCGTCTGTGCTTACCGCGCCAATGCAAATCATAACCGGAATCGAATCTGCATGCTCAACCGCCAGTTCTGCGATTCGCCTGCGCTGCGCGCGGGTCATATAGGCATAGCTGCCGGTAGAACCCAGCACGCCAAGGGAATCGACTTTTGCTTCAGTCAGCCTGCGCACTAGTCGTAAAAAGGCCGCTTCATCGGGTTTGCCATCAGCAAAGGGAGTGAGGGGAAAGGCACTGAGTCCGCTAAACATATCGTCTGCTCCATCATGAGGTTGCACTGGCTGGCTGCAGCCATATTTCGTTACCGGCCGAAGCATCAGGTCGCCCCGCCCGCTATTTTTCGCTCACCCCCTTTTTTACATCCAAAGGAAGATCGCGATGATTGCCGTCCTGTTTGAAGCCGAAGCCCGACCTGAACACCAGATGCGTTACCTGCAACTGGCTACCGATCTGAAACCGCTGCTGATGCAAAACAGCGGATTTATCTCTCTTGAGCGCTTTCAAAGCCTGACCGATGAGAAAAAAATTCTCTCGCTCTCCTGGTGGCGCGATGAAGAATCGGTGCTGGCCTGGAAGCGCAACCTGTGCCATCAGGCCGCACAGCGGGAAGGCCGTGAAACCCTTTTTGCCGGATATCGTCTGCGCATCGTCACGCTGGTCAGAGAATATGCCTCACTTCAGGGAGTAAATTAACATGTTCGATATTCACGTGATCCTGCAAAATAGTCCAGGCACCCTTTCCCGACTGACCACACTGCTGGGCCATCATGGAATTGGACTGGAAGGTGGCGGCCTGTTCTCTTTTGGTGAACTGAGCCACGCCCATTTTCTGGTTGCGGAAGGCGAACGGGCACGTGCTGTGCTGGAAGCGGAGGGGATCGCCGTCGAGGCTGTTAACATCCCGCTGATTCGCAGGCTACCGCAGCAGCGTCCCGGCGAGCTGGGGTCGATCACGGCTCGGCTTGCCGATGCCGGGATCAACATCCTGCTGCAATACAGCGATCACGCTAATCAGCTGATCCTGATGACCGATAACAATGCATCAGCCGCCAGGCTGACCACAGAATGGGCACCGTAATCTGATGGCAAGATCGCAACCGCAAAATGCACCGGACGACAGCGACGCGCTTGAGCACGCGATTGCAGGCGTTGCTGCCGCGATGGCCGATCCTTCACGGGTGAAGATGCTGTCAGCCCTGATGGATGGGCGGGCCTGGACCGCCACGGAACTCAGTGCCGTCACCGACGTGGCGCCCTCCACCGCCAGCGCTCATCTGAACCGGTTAATGAACAGCGGTCTGATCGTCTGTGTAGCGCAGGGTCGTCACCATTATTACCGGCTAGCTGGCAGTGACATTGCTGCTTTGATTGAGAACATGATGGGCGTGTCGTGGCGACGGATTGACGTGCCGAAGAGCAGTACGCCAGCATCGCTTCGTATCGCCCGCACCTGTTACGACCATCTGGCGGGTGAAATCGCAGTGCAGATCTACAGCGCTATGGCGAAACAGGGCTGGATCACGCCGGAGGGCAGCACGGTCACCCTTTACGGCCAGCAGCAGTTTGCGGCGTTGCGGATTGATCTGTCGCAGCCCGGACGCCGCAAAGCGTGCTGTGGCTGCCTCGACTGGAGTGAACGCCGGTTCCATCTCGGCGGCTATGCAGGTGGCGCGCTGCTGACCGCCTTTAACGCGCAGGGCTGGCTCACCCGCCAGCCAGGCTACCGTGAAGTCGCGTTTTCCGAAGCGGGAATCCGGCATTTACGTCAGGTCTTCGCAATCACCGTCGCTGATTGAGCACATCTGAATGTTGTTCCCTTGTGCCGCCAGGATCTGCATGAGCAGCTTCAGACAGGCCAGAATCCCCGGGCAGCCCGTAACACGCTTATGAATTCTGTCACATTTCCGTAAACCCGTCTCAGACTCAATAACAGGTGCACAAAAGCCACTGATCGATATAAGTGAATGAATTAAAACATGTTTAAATGATAACATCTGGCAATCATGCGAAGCACACATCAATCAATGCCCTTTTTGCACTTATTTAGCGCGGGGCGCTGATCCACTCTCCAGTAACAAACGCTTCAAAAAGCGTCAAACCTTACTGGAGTTACTGATGCAGACAACCTTACCCATGACTCACCGCGCCAGGATTGGCGCCATATTTCGTGTTACCTCAGGCAATTTCCTCGAACAGTTCGATTTCTTTCTGTTCGGTTTTTATGCCACGTATATCGCCCATGCTTTCTTTCCGGCCAGCAGTGAGTTCGCCTCACTGATGATGACCTTTGCCGTGTTTGGCGCAGGGTTCCTGATGCGCCCTATCGGCGCAGTCGTGCTGGGGGCGTACATCGATAAGGTCGGCCGTCGTAAGGGGCTGATCGTCACGCTCTCCATCATGGCGGCGGGCACCTTTATGATCGTGCTAATCCCCTCCTACCAGAGCATTGGCCTGTGGGCGCCAATGCTGGTGCTGATCGGTCGGTTGTTACAGGGCTTCTCCGCCGGTGCAGAACTGGGCGGTGTATCGGTCTATCTGGCGGAGATCGCCACACCAGGCCGTAAGGGCTTTTACACCAGCTGGCAGTCAGGCAGTCAGCAGGTGGCGATTATGGTCGCGGCGGCGATGGGCTTTATCCTCAACGCGGTGCTGGAAGAGAGTGCTATCCGCGAATGGGGCTGGCGTATTCCATTTCTGGCTGGCTGCCTGATTGTGCCCTTTATCTTCGTGCTGCGTCGCAAGCTGGAAGAGACCCAGGAATTCAACAAACGTCGCAGCCATCCTGATGTGAAGCAGGTGTTCCGTATCCTGCTGAGTAACTGGCAGGTGGTGATAGCCGGGATGCTGATGGTGGCGATGACCACAACAGCGTTTTACCTGATTACGGTTTATGCCCCGACCTTTGGCAAGAAAGTGCTGCTGCTGAGTGCCTCTGACAGCCTGCTGGTGACCTTGCTGGTGGCAGTGTCTAACTTTGTCTGGCTGCCGATTGGCGGCGCAATCTCCGACCGCTTTGGCCGTAAACCTGTACTGGTCGCCATGACACTGCTGGCGATTGTCACCACCTACCCGGCCCTGAGCATGCTGGCGGCGGCCCCGGGCTTCCCGATGATGCTGGGCGTGCTGCTGTGGCTTTCGATGATTTACGGTCTTTATAACGGCGCGATGATCCCGGCGCTGACCGAAATCATGCCTGCGGAAGTCCGTGTGGCGGGCTTCTCGCTGGCATACAGCCTGGCAACCGCGCTGTTTGGCGGCTTTACCCCGGTGATGTCAACCGGCCTGATTGAGATGACCGGTGATAAAGCGTCACCCGGCTACTGGATGAGTTTTGCGGCAGTCTGCGCCCTGGGGGCGACACTTTATCTCTATCGACGTACCCGCAGCGCTGTCGCGCCAGCCCATGAAACCGTAAGCTAAGGAACTGAAGATGAAACTGAAAACGATGTCGCTGTACGCCGCCCTGCTGTTCAGCGTGGCGGGCAGCGCCACGGCACAGGCAAAGGAACTGACGGTGATGATCTCCGGCGGGTTTAAAGCAGCGTGGGATACGCTATCGCCACAATTCGCAAAACAGGAAGGGATCACCATCAACACCGTGGCTGGCCCCTCAATGGGCAAGACGCCGCAGGCGATTCCGGCGCGACTGGCGCGCGGTGAGCCGGCCGATGTGGTGATTATGGTCGGCGATGCGTTAAGCGATCTGCAAAAAAAGGGCGAAACGCGGCCGGGTTCACGGGTTGAGCTGGCAGACTCACGCATCGGCGCGGTCATTAAAAAAGGGGCCACGCCAGTTAACATCGGCAGTGAACGCGCGCTGCGCGCTGCCCTGCTGAACGCCTCTTCCATCGCCTACTCCGACAGCGCCAGCGGCCAATATGTCAGCCGCCAGCTGTTCAGCCGATTGGGCATTGAGGATCAGGTTAAGGCGAAGGCGGTGAAGGTTGAGCGCATCCCGGTGGCGTCAGAGGTCGCAGCCGGTAAATACACTATTGGCTTTCAACAGGTCAGTGAGCTGCTGCCGGTGTCAGGCGTAACCTTTATTGGCGAACTGCCGGACAACCTGCAATACACCACTCGTTTTGCCGGTGCCGTGGTAAGCAAATCCGCGCAGCCGGATGAGGCAGCGAAGCTGCTGCACTGGCTCGCCTCGCCGGAGGCTCAGCAGGCGGTCCACGCCAGCGGACTGCACACCGTAAAAGCGTCAAAACCGGTCAAAGTCGCTGATACTGTTCAATAATCAGGTTCTCCAGTTCGCTGGCAATGTGCGACAACGTGCGGCCATTTTTACGCAACAGGCCCACGGTGCGTTTTACTTCCGGGTCAGTTAATGGCACCGCCATCAGCATGGCGTGATCGTAGCCCGGCATCGCCATGGCGGGGACGGCAGCAATGCCAAGCCCCGCCTCAACCATCCCCAGCATGGTGGTTACGTGCCGGGTTTCACAGATACAGGGTTTCTCCGGTATAACCGCCTGCAACGCCAGATCCAGCAGGTTGCGATTGCCGGAGGTTTTATCCAGCCCTACCCACTCATACTGATAAAACGCCTGCCAGCTCAGACTCTTTTTCGCGGCGACAGGATGGTCACGCCGACAGGCCGCCACGTAGGGGTCATCCATCAGCGGCTGAAAAAGCACATCCGGCTGAGAGCGGCTGGAAAAACTGATGCCGAAGTCGGCCTGCCCGCCAATCACCGCGTCATAGACGTTGGCCGCACTGCTGTCGATCATTTTGACCCGCACCTTTGGATAGCGCGCCTGAAACAGCCGGATGATATTGGGCATAAAATAGTAGGCGGCTGACGGCACGCAGGCCACCCTGATCAGGCCGGTGCGGGCTAAGCTCACCTCACTGAGATCGGCCATGACCTCTTCAAAATCGGCCAGCAGCTTTTCCGATCGCTGCGCAAACGCATGCCCTTTCAGCGTCAGCGTGACGCGGCGCGTGGTCCGCTCAAACAGTTTAATCCCCAGCGTGGTTTCGAGCTTATCAATGCGGCGGCTTAGTGCCGACTGAGAGAGGCAGATCGATTCCGCCGCCAGGCGAAAATTACCAAACTCCACCAGCGCGCGAAACGCGTAGAGATCGTTGAGATCGACATTAACCGGCATGGTTACCTCTTCCCTTAAATCGCATCAGACCCCTGGTCATTATTTTCATCGCCTTCCGTCTGACTAAAATCGGTCACAAATCTGCTGAGCAGTTGCTCCAGCGTTTCGCGATCAATCTCCGGCCAGTGCTGGAAAACACGCTGATAAACCTGCACGCGTTGGGCATCGATTTTATCGGTCATCGCCCTGCCATCCGGGGTGATTACCGCCTCGTTAATCCTTTTGTCCTGGCGATTTTTTTGCCGCATGACCAGTCCGGTTTCCTCTAACTTCGCCACCTGACGGCTGACCGTACTGTAATCACGCCCCACCCGATCGGCCAGTTCGCCTACGCCGATTGGGCCGAACCGGCTGACCTGTACCAGCAGCGGAAACAGCGCCCGATCCAGATCAATACCTGCCGCTTTAATCATCGCCATATCGCGCTGGGGCCGGTTAAGCGCGCCTGCAATCATCAACAAACAATCATGCAGCGCATCGTATTTATGTGTATTTTGCACACTTTTCATTGACGCCATCCTGAGGCAGGAATAATGTGTGTACTTTACACTTAATTGCTTATTATTAGAAGGACAACACCTTATGAAAGCAGCCATCATTAATCAGGCCGGTCAGAAACCACACTATGGTGATTTCCCCACTCCTCAGCCCGCTGAAAACCAACGGCTGGTTCAGGTGAAAGCCGCCGCCATGAGCCAGCTGGTCAAAGCACGGGCCGCAGGTACGCATTACAGTGCCGCTGCGCTCTATCCTGTGGTGCCGGGCATTGACGGCACGGGTTACCTCGAAAACGGCGATCCGGTTTACTTTCTGACCTTTGGTACCGCGTCAGGCAGCATGGCAGAAAGCGTGGTGGTCAATGCCCGCTGCGTCATTCCGCTTCCTGCGTCGCTTGATCCCGTGGTCGCCGCCGCGCTTGCCAATCCGGGCATGTCTTCATGGGCCGCACTCACCCGACGGGCTGAACTGCGCAAAGGCGAAACCGTGTTGATCAACGGCGCAACCGGCACCTCCGGCCGTCTGGCGATTCGCATTGCCCGCAGTCTCGGCGCAGGCAAAATTATTGCGACCGGCCGGAACCCAGAGATCCTGCAGCAACTGCTTAATGAGGGCGCAGACAGCGTCATGACACTTGACGCTCTGCCCGCTGAACTCCCTGCCCTGATGGCAGACGGCATTGATGTGGTGCTGGATTATCTCTGGGGAGAGAGCGCGCTGGCGATCATGGAAGCGGCGGTGCGGGGCGGTGACCACGTCGTCCGCTTCGTTCAGATTGGCTCACTCAGCGCACAGGAGATCCCTCTGCACAGTCATTTGCTGCGTGCATCCGGGTTGACACTGATGGGGAGTGGACTGGGCAGTGTATCCAACGCAGACCTGATTGGCTCGCTGGCTGAACTACTGCAGGCTGCCGGACAGCACGCCTTTTCGGTGCCTTTTAAACCACGTCCTCTTTCTGAGGTGGAGACAGCATGGGATGAAGATGACAGCCGCTGTCGGACGGTGTTTACGCTGTAGTCACCCGGCGCATGAACAGCGCGGGCCTGCCTGTCGGGCAGACCTGCCGCTAACTCCCGGACGGCATCGGATGCAGAAAACGGTCAGGATAATCAGGTGTGAGAGCATGCTGGCTACTGTAACGGCCAAACAGCTTATAGCGGTTTAACGCGATGCGGTCATAGGCAAAATTACTGATCGCGTCAGGGAAGTGGCGCAGCACCGCCAGCCCGCGCCAGGGTGCCGGCAGGTGCTGCATCACGCGGAAAACTGCCTGCGCCCGCAGCCAGTGCTGGTTACCGGCAATGTAGACAATAGTGCTGACGTTCTCTTCCGGCATACCCGCCCAGCGCAGCAGCGCTTTGCCCTGCTCGCTCTGCACCGAAGCAAAACGGACCTGCCGCGCCAGGTGGTGACGCAGCAGAAACTCAACCCAGCCGTTACACAGCTTACAGACGCCGTCATAAAGCACGGCGCTTTCACCGGTTTGCAGATACGGGGGCGACGACATCCTGCAACTCCTCATTCCTCTGATGATGAGCTGAAGTGTAGCGGATTCTGGTCAGTTGCTGTTGCAGCCAGTGAATAACGGCAGCGTGATCCTGGGCGCAGGCATCCACGTCATACACCGCTCCAAGGGCCATCGGCCTGGCCTGATGCGCCAGCTGACGCAGTTCCGGAAGATACTCTGCGCCCGGATGTCCCGGTAGCCGCTGCGACAGACGCGCCTGATAGCGCGCTACCGCCACCTCTGGCTCAATCTTCAGCCACAGCTCCAGCACCTCTTCGACGCCCGCCTGTTTCAGCCCCTGTTCAAGCAGCGTGCGCGGCTGAAAACCAAACCAGGCGTCTATCAGCCAGACCTGACTGGCCGGTGCCTGTTCGACGATGTTCCAGATCGCCTGATAGGCCGCGCAGCCCAGTTGCCGGTTACGCTGGCGATCGACCGGCGCAAAAGCGTCCATAAACGGCTCTTTCAGACTGTCGAGCGTTAGCACCGGCCAGCCAAAATGGTGTGACAGCGCGTGCGTCAGGGTGCTCTTACCCGATGCCGGAATACCGTTAACCAGCACCACGCGTTTGGGGGGGATGTTTTGCGTCATAAGATATCGATAACCTCCGCGACACTGCTGGCCCGACGTAACCGCACCAGCGTCTCCTCATCCTCCAGCAGCGATACAATCGCGCGAATCCCCTCTTCAATGTGGGCGTTGCTGTCGCGCGCGCCAAACATAATCACAATGTCCGCTTTATCACTGCCCTCAAACGAGATCGGTTCATTCAGCAGGATCATGCTGAAACAATCGCGGATCACCCCCGCTTCCGGCCGCGCATGGGGGATAGCAATGCCCTCCTCAAACACATAATACGCCCCATGGGCCAGCGTGTTGGCGATCACCGCATCGGGATAAGAGGCAGCGAGATAGCCGCCGCTAACCAGCGGTTCGGCGGCCAGCGCGATAACCTGACGCCAGTCCGTGGCGTCGATGCCAATCTGAATGGCGTTGGCCTCTTGCAATAACTGCTTAATCGTCATCAGCTCTCCTTAAATCGACTGGCGAACCACATTACGTAATTCATCGATTTTGACAAACAGCGCATCAATTTCATTGCGGTAGCGACGGCTTTTCGCAAATAAACTTAATGCCCGATTATATTCCAGCATTAATTGTTTTTGCGTTTCGCCATCACGCGGATTAATAGCCAGCTGCTGCTCCAGTTGCGTTATTTTCTCGCGACTTAATTCCGCCAGATAATCCTGCTGCTGCTCGCTGGGTTGTTCCACAGCCGGAGACTTTTTTAAGAATCCAAACATAGGCTCTCCTGCCCCTGTCATGTCGGGGTAGCTAAGATTAATAGTGATGATAAAAACGGTTAATGCAAAAAACCGGTGATGGCGACGCGGGCAATTACCGGAATAATTGCATTTTCTCTACCAGCACATTTGTCACCGCATCATTAGCTGGCACCAGGAAATTACGCACGCTGTCATTCACCTTGCCTTTCTCAAAGGTCGATTTGCACTGCGCCACCCACTGCACATTCATTTCGGTGCCGACATTGACCTTCTCAATCCCGCTGCTCACCGCCAGCCGCATATCTTCATCGCTGACGCCGGTGCCGCCGTGCAGCACCAGTGGCGTGTGGGTTGCCGCCGTAATATCCGCCAGACGCTGATGCTGAATATGCGCCTTACCCGTATAAAGCCCATGTACGGTGCCAATCGAGATCGCCAGCATATCGACGCCGGTCTCTTTAACGAAACGGCGTGCATCTTCCACCGGCGTAAACGCGATCGCCTCCATCTCCACACATTTACCATCTTCCGAACCACCAATTGCACCCAGTTCTGCTTCTACCGAGACATTATGCGGACGCGCCATATCAATCACCCGGCGGGTATTAGCAATATTCTCTTCAATCGACAGATGTGACCCGTCATACATCACGGAACTGAATCCGGCATCTATCGCCGTCTGAATCGCGGCTAAATCAGAACAGTGATCGAGATGCAGACAGGTCGGCACATTCATACTTTCTGACAGCGATTTAATCGCATCGACCAGCAGTTTATGGCCGAGATATTTTGCCGTGCCGGTAGAGATCTGAATCATTAAGGGACTATTGGTTTTCTCTGCTGCTTTAAAATAGGCGGGCAGCATTTCCAGGCAGTGAAGATTAAAAGATCCCACCGCTTTAAAGTCACGCTGTTTAGCCAGCTTTAACAGATCGGCGAAGTTATAAAGTTTCATGGATATTTTCCTCTTGAGGTTTGGTGGATTTGCCATTAACAAACCAGGCAAGTGCGGTAACAAAGGCAATAAACAGGGCGACAAACAGCCAGTTATTCTGGAAGGCGTGGCCGAGCACCAGGCCGGTACTGATGACGTCTGAGTCACTGAAGGTCACACCGGTGAAGCCGTAGCTCTCAAGCATCGGCACCAGGATGGCGGGCAGAATGGTGATAAAGAGTCCGTGGACGAAGCCGCCGATCATCGCGCCGCGCCGTCCGCCCATGGCATTACCAAATACGCCGGCGGTGCCACCGGCGAAGAAGTTGGTCAACAGGCCAGGCAGGATCATCGCCAGTCCAAACATCGGGAAGACCAGCATGCCGACGATGGAGCCCAGCGTGGTGGCGAGGAAGCCAACGATCACCGCGTTCGGGGCGTAAGGAAACATCACGGGGCAGTCCAGCGCCGGTTTGGCATCCGGCACCACACGCATGGCGATACCCCGGAAAGCAGGCACCAGCTCGTTGAGCAGCAGACGGACACCGCTGTAGAGCACGAAGACCCCGGCCACGAACTGAATCGACTGCATAAAGGCGTACATCAGGTAGTTCATGCCATTGCTGTACTGGGCAATGAACGCCGGACCGGCCGCCACAGCGGGGATCAGGTACATGGGCACCATCACCAGCGCCATCGACAGATAGGTATCCTGCAGAAACTTGAA
The DNA here is from genome assembly GCF_051136265.1 of Candidatus Pantoea rara. Taxonomy (NCBI): domain Bacteria; kingdom Pseudomonadati; phylum Pseudomonadota; class Gammaproteobacteria; order Enterobacterales; family Erwiniaceae; genus Pantoea; species Candidatus Pantoea rara. The sequence continues at coordinate 2,098,490 of NZ_CP194942.1, forward strand.
GTTATCGGGCAGTTTCAGATCTTCGGTAGAGCGCGATCCTTTGCCGACCACTTTGGCAACCGCCGCCGTGACCAGATAGCCGATAGTGCAGAAATGACCTAACGCCACGTCGTCCGAGTCAGTAATCCGCCTTACCACCGGCTGCGCCAGCGCCGGCATTACCACCGCCATGATCCCGCCAAAGATACCGCCGGTCAGGATCAGCGGCAGGCCGGTCAGCCCCGCTTTGTAACCGATCACCGCGCCAATCGTCGCCATCCACAGCAGGGCCTGGCCGGTCAGGAAGATGTACTTAAACGGTGTCAGTCGCGCGATGATGATATTGACGATAAAGATCACCAGCAGCGTCAGCGCCACCTCCGAGCCCAGCTCGCGGTTAGCCAGGCCGGCAATGGCGGCCACATCGGTGATATAGCCGCGCATACCAAAGCCGTGGGTAAAAATGGTATTGAGGAACGTCAGGGTGCCCACAATAATATTGATACCCGCCATCATAATTAAAAAGCCGAGCAGGGTTTTGAAGGTGCCTTCCACCACCTTGCCTGCCGATTTTTTTTGCAGCAGCAGACCAATCAGGGCAATAAAGGCAATCAGAATAGACGCCTGCCCCAGCAGATCTTTGACCAGGAAGTCGATCACACTATTCATGGGCGGCGACCTTCTCGTTGCGTTCTCTTAAAAAGGCCAGAATCTTCTGCTCTATTTCCGCTTTATCGGTGAGCCGGTTAAGAATAATGACCCGTTTAATCTGTTCCGGACTGGCGTCGGCGTTTAATACGTCGGCAAAGGCTTTTTGTGTCAGGATCATATCTGACTTAAATGCATTCGCTTCTGAAATGGTGGTGTGATCGATATCGGCCTCAATTTCCAGTTTTTTTAATACCGCTTTCGCGCTCATCTCAATCGCAAAACTGGAGCCTAATCCACAACCACAGACACATAATATTTTCAGCATGGTTTTTTCCTCACACTATATTGAGTTGTTTAGCGAGTTTGTAATGGTGCCCGTCAATATCGACCAGGCGTTTTTGCATGCTTATTAAATCAATCGGGATCGGTTTATTACTGCCATTAATAATGACGGCTTTATTCCGCATGCCTGACTGAATACAACGCACCACTTCACTGGCCATAATGGTACCCTGATAAATTTCTTCGCAGGTAGGATCACCATTGCGCAGTCCGTAACCGAGAATGGTTTTACGGATGCGTACACCAATAAGCGGCTCAAGCTGTTTGATTAAGGTGTCGATCGCCCCCTGAAAGCCGGGCGAATATTCACGGGTGTAACCTTCAGAACAGAGGATGACCACGCTGTTCTGCTCTGCCAGTCGCCCGGTAATGCGCTGCGCCAGTTGTGGCAGCGGGATCTGGCACTCCGGGATTAACGCAATGTCCGCGTTGGATTTAATCGCCGACTGCAGCGTTAATTCACCGCAATAGCCGCCGAGCAACTCCAGCATAAAAACCCGGCCGGGTAAGGCGCGGCCGGTATTGCGCAGTTTCGCGACCTCTTTTAATACCTGCTCGCAGGCGGTGGAAAAACCCAGCGTGTAATCACTGCCAAAGACATCATTATCGATGGTCATGCCGACACCGAAACAATTAACCCCAGACTCAGACAGGATGTGGAGAAATTGCAGCGAACCGTCACCACCCGCCATGATTAATACGTCAATGCGGGCGCTTTTCAGCTGGCGCGCAATTAACTCATATTCGCTGCGAACCAGTTTCTTTTGCGTGCGACCCGATTGCATAACGGGAATCGGGGCGATCGAAAAGTCGAGCAGATCGCGTTGGCTGATATCACGATGGTTATTTTCCAGCAGGCCGGGAATGCCGCCGTCAAATATCACCATCTCAGCCTGCGCCAGACGCCCTATCTGGAAGACAAAATTATTAATGCCGGTGACATCCCCGCCACTGATTACCATTCCAATGCGCATTTCCCTCACCCCACTAACTTACTCTGCTGAGGAACATTCTTCCGGTTCGTGGGGTTGCTATTTGCAGAGGAGATCACAGTTATGCACGGTATTTTTTAGGCAGGTGTGTTGACAGCGGCAGTTTATCAGCATTATCTGTGAATCAGGTCACATTATTAGCGAACGTAACGTTCACAGCGAAATGATATAAATCAGCAGGTTAGTTAAACAGACATCAAAATTCGATTTCGCCACACGCGGGTGCCGATTTCGTTATTTCTTGCTGTTGCAAATTTGTGACTTTCGCCTCATTTTTACCGGATCGGGCCCGGATAAGACGTTAAAGAAATAGTTTTAAGCGGTGTGGCGGGATTATTTCAGGGCAAATCTGGCAGGCGTATTTCAGGGGGACGCAGGAGAGGTAGAAAATGAATCGGGGGCGCAGCAGTGAGCCGCTACGCCCCGAAAAACTTACTTCGCGTAAGCTTCGGTAGACAGCGTCAGGGTGACGTCGTCGCTTACCGCTGGGACATATTTGTCCAGTTTGAAGTCAGAACGCTTGATGGTGCCGGTGGCATCAAAACCAATCGCCTGCTTCTTCACCATCGGATGCTCGCCCTGCTTGTTCAGCGTCGCGTGCAGCGTAACAGGCTTAGTGATGCCTTTCAGCGTCAGGTTGCCTTCAACGTCAAATTTGTTGTCGCCCTTGGCAACCACTTTGGTGCTGTGGAAGGTCGCCGTCGGGTATTTGGCCGTGTCGAAGTACTCTGCGCCTTTGAACTCTTTGGTCAGCGCCGCAACGTGGCTGTCGATTTTGCTGACTGGCAGGGTCACATCAACGCGTGATGCTTCTGGATGATCTTTATCAAATACCAGCGTACCGGACGCATCAGGAATATCTGCGGTAGGATTTGAGAAGCCGAAATGGTTCCAGGCAACAATCACCGACGTATGCTCAGGGTTCAGCTGGTAGTGCATCGCCTCAGCCTGCGATAACGGAGCGTAGAGGGTAGCAGCGGCTAACAGGGGCAGTGCGATACGTTTGAAGTTCTTCACAGTCAATTCCTTATGCGGACAAAAGTGAACTGAGTGTGGTCCAGTTTGCCCGGAATAGACAGTGAAGAGATTTGTCGGTAATTTTCAAATAAATTCAGCAACTTTTTGCCGGGCGCTACAGATTTCCGCCGCCGGTAAACAGCACCCGCCAGCGGCGGCGATCCTGAATCAGCGTGCGGTGCAGCTGTTGAAGATCAGAGAGGGTCAGCGCATCAACCTGTGCCGCGTCCACTTCTGCCAGGCCATTTTCATGGCGCAACTGCGCCAGAGGTTGCGCGACTTCCTGGCTCAGCAGACGCGCTTTCAGTGCCACCAGATCACAACCCGCCAGCGTTTCGTTCAGAGAACGCAGGAAGTTGCGGCAGTAGCGCAGCAGTGACAGCGCGCTGTAATCGGGCGACTGCAGCGCAAACAGGACGCCATCTTCATCAGCACAGCGCATATAGCGGCTACTGACCACATAACCAATGGGCTGCTCAACGCGATAGCGCTGGAAAAAGCGTGGCTCATAGATCAGCGCCAGCGCGCGCAATGCAGCCAGCTGTTCAGGACGGTGCAGCGGAATAAACAGCAGCAGCGCGTTGTCCGTGCTGGCGTGCGGCTGGCGTGTCATGCCGGTTTGCGTAGTCATGCGTTTCGGGGGCGTTGCTGGATTCACCGGCAGCGACAGCGCGCTCAGCCGCCGGGCAATCAGCGAATGCAGCGCCGCGTTGCCGCCTTTCAGCGCTGCCCGCCAGCAATCTGGCGCAAAGGTCGCTGCCATCTGATAAGGCAACTGCCGCAGCAGCGCGCGGATGGCGATGCTTTCGACAGGCGATGGCAGGTTTGCCGCAACCGGCAGTGTCAGTGCGATGACAATCTGGCTAAGCGCCTGATCCGTCACCGCCTCATCCTTTGTCAGCTGGAGCGTCAGTTGCCACACGCCCTCCACTTCCTGCCAGCTGCCGTTCCCGCCCAGATGACGCAGCGCAGCAAACAGCGGACGCAATCGCCGTCCCAGTGCTTCGCCCACCTCGGCGGTAAACGTTGAGTAAAACTCCGGTCGCAGGATCAGCGTTGCCTGCGGGTCATCGGACGGATGATGCGGCAATGCCACTGCCTTTGCGGGCAGCGGCTCAGTGATGACGGTGGTATCGAGCGGGTAGAAGGTGAAATTCGCAGCGGGCAGCGCCTCAGGCGGTAAGGGCTGCCACGCTGTCAGCGGCAGGCTGAAGCCCTGCGTGATAAGGTTTTCCGTGGCCGGGTGCGGTGTGCACTTCAGCCGCGTGCCCGGCGCACTGTTAAGGCTTTTCAGCAGCGGCAGCAGTTCAGGCACGGTTTCATCCGGTGCAAAGCCGATGGCGCGCTGTCGCAGCTGCTCCATCGGTGACAGCGTCACAAATCGCTGCTGCGCCAGCTGATGATAATGCTGATGTTGCACCGAACTGGTCTGGCTTAGCGCATCGAGATAGCGGTCGATCAGTTCATTGACGACATCAGGCTGCTGCGTTTCGACACCCAGCCCCAGCCAGAGCGCGCCACCCGCCTGATAGATCCACTTCAGCTCCAGCCACTCTGCCAGCCCCTGTTCACGCAGGATAGCCAGCAAAGAACCTGGCGCTTCATCCAGAAGAAACTCACGCCATAACGTGACACCGTCACCGGCACTCAGCAACCAGGTGCGCCATAACGCGGGTGAGGCGGTATCGGCCAGTTGCCAGCAGCTATCGCTGAGCAGGTGCGGCGGTGGCAGATCCTGCTGCCACTGACCCGCAGGCAGCGCGGTGGCAAACTGGCGCGCCAGCTGCTCCAGTTCATCCAGTGACTGCGGTCCCTGCAGCCAGAGCCGTATATTGCTGGCGAAATAGTAACGCTGGTGGAAGTGACGCAGCGCGCGTTGCAGCGCAGACATCTCATCGCCAAAGCTCGCCCGGCTGCCGATATGGAAGCGCTGAAATTCAGCGGGTGACTGAACGGCATGCAACAGTGCCGCTTCGATGCGGGATGGCTCATGACGCTGCAACAGCTGATATTCGGCGTCGATCACTGCCACTTCCTGCGCGATAGCCTGGTTATCCAGCAGCGGAGAGACGAGCATATCCTGCAGTCGTGCCAGCCCGTCAGCCAGCAACGGCGGCGTCACCTCAAAGAAGAACGCGCTGCGATGGGCCAGCGTGGTGGCGTTAACCTTGCCGCCCTGCGTCTGGATCCAGCTCATCAGCCGGCCCTCATCAGGCCAGCCGCTGCTTCCGGTAAACAGCAGATGTTCCAGCAGATGTGCCAGTCCGGGCCAGCGTTCTGGCTCGTCATGGCTCCCTGCTCCCACCTGAATCAGGGCGGCGGCCTGGCTGGCATCAGCCTGATGCACCAGTTCAACCGTCAGACCGTTTATCTCCAGGCAGCGCGTTTTCATCAGAGGTTCCGTGTTTTGTAGATCAGTTGCGAGTTGCTGCGGTTACGGAACTGCAGCTGACCAATTTTAATGTCACTGCAATCCGCCTCACGCCGGGCTTCAAGGATTTTGCCGTGATGCGGAGATTTGCTGCAGACCGGATCGGTGTTGTCAGCATTGCCGGTCAGCATGAAAGCCTGACAGCGACAGCCGCCAAAATCTTTCTCTTTCTCATCACAGGAGCGGCACGGCTCCGGCATCCAGTCAAAACCGCGATAACGGTTAAAGCCGAACGAGTTATACCAGATATCATCCAGGCTTTGGGTCAGAACCGACGGAAATTCTATCGGCAGCTGGCGCGCACTGTGACACGGTAGCGCGGTGCCCTCTGGCGTGACGCTGAGGAAGATCGCGCCCCAGCCACCCATACAGGGTTTAGGGCGTTCTTCGTAGTAGTCTGGCGTCACGAACAACAGATTGGTCAGATTACCGGTGGTGCTCATCCGCTCACGGTAGGTTTTCACCACCGCTTCCGCCCGGGCGATCTGCTCACGCGTCGGCAGCAGACCTTCGCGGTTAAGCTGCGCCCAGCCGTAAAACTGGCAGGTCGCCAGTTCTACGTCATCCGCCTCCAGCTCAATGCAGAGGTCGATGATTTTATCGATCTGATCGATGTTATGGCGATGCAGCACGAAGTTCAGCACCATCGGATAGCCGTGCGCTTTGACCGCTTTCGCCATCTCCAGCTTCTGCTGAAATGCTTTTTTCGATCCCGCCAGCGCCGCATTCAGGGTTTCGTCACTCGCCTGGAAGCTGATCTGGATATGATCCAGACCGGCCTCGCTGAACGCATCCAGCTTCTTCTCCGTCAGGCCAATACCGGAGGTGATCAGGTTGGTGTAGAAGCCGAGATCGCGCGCCGCTTTAATCAGCTCAGGCAGATCTTTACGCACCAGCGGCTCGCCGCCAGAAAAGCCGAGCTGGACGCTGCCCATGGCACGCGCCTGGCGAAAGACCTCAATCCACTGCTCGGTGGTCAGCTCCTTCTCCTGCTGCGCGAAATCCAGCGGGTTGGAGCAATAAGGACACTGCAGTGGACAGCGATAAGTCAGCTCGGCCAGCAGCCAGAGCGGTGGGTTCACACCAGGTTTATGCGGGGTCACGGAACTGTATCCACTTCTGTTCATAAGCTGATTGCAGGAACTCTAAAACGTCCGGTCCTACGCCGCCTGCTTCCGGAAAACGGCTATCCAGCGTCGCGATGATCGCGGCGATATCCTGTTTGCCATCCACCAGTTCAAGAATGGCGGCGGCGGTTTCGTTCAGCTTCGCCATGCCTTCGGGATAGAGCACCACATGGGTATCCTGGGCGGCTTCCCACTGCATACGGTAGCCGCGGCGAAACGCGGCAATCGAGTTTTCATTCATCTGTTATACCAGTCGGGTGGTGTGCCACGCCGCCTTGTCTGTGACGGTGTGATAAGGCGGACGTTTCAGCTCGTAAGCCATGGTCATGGCGTCCAGCATGCTCCATAAAATATCAAGCTTAAACTGCAAAATTTCCAGCATGCGGTTCTGCGTTTCTGCGGTGGTGAAATACTCCAGCGCCAGCGCCAGGCCATGTTCCACATCGCGGTTCGCCTGACCCAGGCGGCTGCGGAAGTAGAAATAGCCCTCTTCTTTGATCCACGGATAGTGCTGCGGCCAGCTGTCGAGCCGCGACTGGTGGATCTGTGGAGCGAACAGCTCGGTCAGTGAACTGCAGGCCGCCTCCTGCCAGTTGGCGCGGCGGGCAAAGTTAATGTACGCATCGACCGCGAACCGCACGCCCGGCAGCACATGCTGCTCTGACAATAATTCTTCACGCGTCAGCCCGACCGCCTCGCCCAGCCGCAGCCAGGCCTCGATGCCACCCTCTTCGCCGTTGCTGCCGTCGTGGTCGAGAATGCGCTGCACCCATTTACGGCGGGTGGCCGGATCGGGACAGTTGGCCATGATCGCCGCATCTTTCAGCGGAATGGTGGTCTGGTAATAGAAGCGGTTCGCCACCCAGCCCTGAATCTGCTCGCGTGTAGCCTGACCGTTGTGCATCGCGATGTGATAAGGGTGATGGATATGGTAGTAAGCGCCTTTATCGCGCAGGGCCTGTTCAAAAGCCTGCGGCGACAGCGTGTCAGTGATCTGCATGATTTAGCCCTGAAGGTGAATCGCCATCCCGTCCCAGCTCACCTCTATTCCCTGCTCCGTCAGAAACTGACGCTGCGGTGACTGCTCGTTAAGGATCGGATTGGTGTTGTTTATGTGGATCAGAATTTTGCGTTTTGCCGGCAGCGACGCCAGCAGCGCCATCAATCCCTGCTCTTCCGCCAGCGCCAGATGGCCCATCGCCTTGCCGGTGTTGTGACCCACGCCGGTGGTCAGCAGTTCATCATCCTGCCAGACGGTGCCATCAATCAGCAGGCAATCCGCTTTTTGCAGCCACGGCAGGATCACTGCATCCGGCTCGCCCAGACCTGGCGCATAGAGCAGCGTCTGACCCTTCGCCCGGTTCTCAATAAACAGCGCCACGTTGTGGCCCGGCAGCGGCCGATCACGGTACGGCGAATAAGGCGGTGCATTACTGATGATAGGAATTGCAGTGAACTGCAGATCAGTGCAGACGTCGACGCTGAACGGCATCAGTGGCGCAATCGGCCGGTGCTGCAAGCCGCCATTCCAGTGGGTGAGCATCGGAAAGATCGGGAAGCCGGTGCTGAGATCGGCATGCACTTCCGGCGTACACCACACCTGATGTGGACAGCCCTCACGCAGGCTCAGGAGCCCGGTCGTGTGATCGATCTGGCTGTCGGTCAGGATAATCCCCCCGATCGCCGTGCCGCGCAACACGCCCTTGCGGGTCAGTTCCGGGGTATGCAGGATCTGCTGGCTGATGTCGGGTGAGGCGTTGCATAGCACCCAGTCTTCGCCGTTATCACTGAGGATAATCGACGATTGCGTGCGTGCCTGGGCCTGAATTGTGCCGGTACGCACGCCGTGGCAGTTGGCGCAGTTGCAGTTCCACTGTGGAAACCCGCCACCCGCGGCTGAACCGAGGATTTTGATAAACATAGAGGAAAACCAGAAGTTGAAAAAAAATGCCCGCTCAGAGGGCGGGCAGAACGATTAACGGTTGGAGATGTAAAGAGTCACTTCCAGACCGAGACGCATATCAACGAAAGTGGGTTTTTTCCACATGAGTTACTTCCTCTTGGTTAACAATAAATGAGCTGCCTGAAATCAGCGTGATCGGTAATGAATGAGACCGCCGTCACAATTTCCAGGCAGATGTTGCGCCAATGGCGCGTCGGGATCAAGTCCGGAACGTAAGGAAATTGTTATCACAGCCCGGTCAGTTGTAAAACGCGCTGCCAGTTTCCCCATGCCAGTTTCTCTATCAGTGTCTGATCATAGCCCGCTTCCTGAAAAGCGGCGAGCAATCGCGGCATTCCGCTGACATCGCCCAGCGCCGCAGGAGGAGTAATCCCGTCAAAATCAGAGCCAAAGGCCACATTGTCGCTGCCCATTATCTTCATCAGGTGATCACAATGCTTAACAATTGCTGTTAATGGCGTATCCGCGTCGCGTTTACCGTCGGCGCGCAAAAACGCATTGCCGAAATTAATGCCGACCAGTCCGCCGCTGTCGCGGATCGCCATCAGCTGGTCATCAGTCAGATTACGCGGCTGCGGACAGAGAGCATGCGCGTTGGAGTGGCTGGCCACCAGCGGCGCGCGGGAGAGCCGGGCAGTCTCCCAAAACGTCTTACTGTTCATGTGCGACACGTCGATCATCATCTTCAGCTCACCCGCCTGCTGAATCAGCCTTTCACCGGCGGCGGTCAGGCCCGGCCCGGTATCAGGTGAGCCGGGAAAAGTGCCACTGACGCCTTCACCAAAGTGACTGCGCAGATTCCAGAATGGCCCGATGCTGCGCACACCTGCCTGCCAGAAGGCGTGCAGCTGCTCGCCCTGCTCATCCAGCGCATCGGCACCTTCGATGTGAGCCACCATCGCCAGCACACCATCGGTGCGGCAGGCGGTAATTTCGTCACTGCTGCGGCAGAGTCGCGCCCGTCCGCCGGACGCATCGGCCAGCTGCTGCAGGATATCGAGCTGTTGCCACATGATTTGCAGCGGTTCATACGGCTCAACGGCGCGTGCCGGAACCGTACTGGCAATGTACGCCTGCGGCGGCACGAAGATCGCAAACAGCCCGCCGCCCATTTCGCCCTGCTGTATGCGCGGAAAGTCGAGATGGCCTCGTTCAACACCCTGATAAAACGCCTGCGCGGGCGCATCACGATGATGCAGCCAGAGGTTAAGCAACAGATCGTTGTGACCGTCAAAAATCAGCATAAGTGTTCACCCGAATAAACAGGCGACCATGCTAACCCTGCCCGGCGGTTTTACCAAACAGGCGCACGCCGGGTGTTGTCACTTTTGCGCGTCAGGTTGTCAGCATTGCGCGCGCGGACCTGGAGGCGTGTTGGCAGACTGATAAAAAACAAAAGGAGAATCCTATGCTGACCCGACCTGCTGATAAATATCGTTCCTCCCCGGTAGTGTCTCTGCCCGACCGCCAGTGGCCTTCGCGCCAGCTCACCCGGGCCCCACGCTGGCTCTCTACCGATTTGCGTGACGGCAATCAGGCGCTGGCAGAACCGATGGATCGGGCGCGGAAAATGGCGTTCTGGGATCTGCTGCTGGGCTGCGGGTTCCGGGAGATTGAAGTCGCTTTTCCCTCGGCGTCGCAGACGGATTTCGATTTCGTCCGCGAGCTGATTGAGCAGCAGCGCATCCCGGCGGATGTGACGTTACAGGTACTGACCCAGGCGCGCGAAGATCTGATTGCCCGCACCTTTGTGGCGCTGCAGGGCGCTCCACGCGCCATTGTGCATCTGTATAACGCCACCGCGCCGCTGTTTCGCGAGCGAGTATTTAAGCAGAGCAAAGCGGACATCGTGGCGCTGGCCACCGCTGGCGCACGCCAGATCCGTGCCGAATGCCAGGCGCAACCGGAAACCCATTGGACCTTTGAATATTCGCCAGAGACCTTCTGCTTTACCGAGCCAGAGTTTGTGCTGGAGATTTGCGAGGCGGTGGCCGATGTCTGGCAACCGGACGCGCAGCGCCCGATGATCATTAATCTGCCTGCCACGGTGGAGATGAATACTCCCAACGTCTATGCCGATCAGATTGAGTTTTTCTGCCGCCATTTCAGCCGTCGTGATGCTGTCTGCATCAGCGTGCATCCGCACAACGATCGCGGCACCGGCGTCGCCTGTGCAGAACTGGCCCTGCTGGCGGGCGCTGATCGGGTCGAGGGCTGCCTGTTTGGCAACGGCGAACGCACCGGCAATGTCGATTTGATAACGCTGGCGCTGAATCTCTATACCCAGGGCGTTTCACCCCTGCTCGATTTCAGCCAGATGCATGAGGTGATTGAGGTCGTGACCCGCTGCAACCAGTTGCCGGTTCATCCGCGCCATCCCTATGCGGGCGAGCTGGTCTTCACCGCCTTCTCCGGTTCTCATCAGGATGCGATCAAAAAAGGGTTCGCCATCCGCGCAGAACGGCAGGAGAAAGTGTGGCAGATGCCCTATCTGCCGCTGGATCCGGCCGACATTGGCTGCAGCTATGAGGCGGTAATCCGCGTAAACAGTCAGTCGGGTAAAAGCGGGACCGCCTGGCTGCTGGAGCAGAATCATGGGTTACAAATGCCGCGTGCGCTGCAGCAGGATTTCAGCCGCTGTGTGCAGCAGGAGACGGACCGTCACGGCGGCGAGATGACGCACTACGCGCTGTGGCAACTCTTCTGCCGCCAGTATGGCGTAACGCAGCCTGCGGTGGCCTTGCAGCGGGCTGACAGCCAGAGTGACAGCGGCGGGCAGACGCAGATCAGCGCCAGCGTGAGGGTTCAGGACCGCTTCCTGACACTGACCGGCAGCGGCAACGGCTGGCTCTCTGCGGCGGTGAATGCCCTGCGCAGCGCGTTTGATCTGCATCTGACCATTGAGGACTATCACGAGCATACGCTGGGACGGCGCAGTGACAGCCGTTCTGTGGCCTATATCAGCTGTGTGGATGCCCGCGGTGTGCGGGCCTGGGGAGTGAGTATCGATAACGACACGGCCCGTGCCGCATTGCAGGCGCTGCTCAGCGCGGCAGGCCAGTTTCTGCAGGCGGAAAGTAGTCAGTGGGCGCAACGCCCAGCAGACGACGAAACATCGCACTAAACGCGCTGGGGCTCTCATATCCCAGCTCCAGCGCCACCCGCAACACGGAGTCGCCCTGCGCCAGTCGCGTCAGGGCGATTGCCAGGCGGGCACGTCGCACCCAGTCGCTGAACTGCAGTCCGGTTTCGCGCATAAAATGACGGGCCAGCGTGCGGCCCGAGACATTCATCTGCGCGCTGGCACGCTGCAGCGTCCATTTTTCATCGGGCGTCTGCTGAATCTGCTCGCACAGCGCCTGTAACCGGGGGCTGTCGGGCGTCGGCAGCGCAAAAGGCAGCACATCCATGCCCCGAATCTCATCCAGAATTAACTCCATCACTCGCTCGTCACGGCTCCCGGCGCTGTACTGCTCCGGCAGACTTAGCGCGGTGACGATCAGTTCACGCAGCAGCGGCGAGATCTGCACCACCTGACAACTGGCGGGCAGATCGGCGCGCGCCAGCGGATCGATAAACAACGTGCGCGCCGCGACGCTGCCGGTAACCCGCAGTGCATGGCGGGTAAACGCGGGCAGCCAGACACCGCGACCCGGCGGCACAATCCAGCTGCCGAACTCCGTCTCGACCCGCACCACGCCGCTCAGGGTATGGATCAGCTGGGCGCAGGTGTGATGATGCCAGGGTTCGCTGGCACCGTGCAGGTAGTCGTGCGCCAGCGGCACCAGCGGGCGCATGCTGAAATCAAAATGCTGCTGACTCATTGCGCCTTCAGGTAGCGGTAGATGACCGCCAGATCCTCTTCTCCGTGTCCCGCGTCTACCGCCTGCTGCCAGAGCTGCGCGATATTCTCCAGCGCGGGTAATGGCGTCTCTGTCGCATCCAGCGCCAGGCGGGCATCTTTAAGCGCCCAGACCAGATGCATCTGCGGCGTATAGTCATCGCTGGCCATCATTCCGAGCTTCATTTTCGCATAAGGCGCGGCCAGCGGACCGCCTTCCAGCACCTGCCAGAGATCGTCGGTGGAAAAGCCGAACTGCTCCGCCAGCCGGGTACTCTCCGCCAGGCTCTGCATCATGCCGATCAGCCAGCTGTTGATGACCAGCTTCATGCGGGTACTTTTTCCCGCCTCACCCAGCCACTTTGTGCCTTTACTGATGGCGGCAAACACCGCTTCTGCCGCCTGCGCCCGGCTCTGATCACCGCTGGCCAGCACCAGAATCTGTGCGTTTTCTGCTGGCGCTTTGGTGCCGGAGACTGGCGCGTCGATCAGCAAAAGATCGGGGCGTTTTTCTGCGAAAAATGCGATCAGCGCGTCGGTTTTTTCTATGCCGATGGTGCCCATCTGGCAGAGCGTTGCGCCCTGTTTAAACGCCTCTTTCGCCTGATGCAGCACCTGCTCCGTCGTGTCGCCATCGGCGAGCATGGCAATCACCACATCCGCCTGACGCACCGCGTCTTCCGGTGAGTCAGCCAGCTGTAAACCGGCTTCCAGCAGATCCTCGCCGCGTGCGCGGGTGCGGTTCCAGCCGTGTACGCGAAAGCCTTTTTTCAGCAGGTTGGCGGCAAATGCGTGCCCCATTGCGCCTAATCCCAGAACCGCCACTTCAGGTTGTTTCATGCTGACTCCCGTGAGTTTTTGTCTGCATCCGGAAGGCCCGGATGCCTGGTCACTGCAAAAGATGGATTCCAGCCTGGCGGTAAACAGAAAAAAAATCCAGCCCGAAACGGTGTACCCCGTCGCATCAAACCCTTACCATATGCAGCAATTGTTCCACCTGGTTCATTTACGCTTCTTTTTTTCAGGCCTCTGATAATGAAAATAATCTCTCTGCGTCAGGCGACGCTGTTGATGTTGCCTGCCCTTTTGCCGATGCCGATGCTGGCGGCGGATAATACGCTGGTCGTGACAGCCGCGCCGCTGGAAACGGGACTCAATGAACTCGATACGCCGGCTGCCCTGAGCGTGGTCAGCGGCGACGATATGCGTCAGTCAGCCGCGCGCGTAAACCTGTCGGAAAACCTCAGCAGCGTGCCAGGTCTGCAGATCCAGAACCGGCAGAATTACGCGCAGGACCTGCAGCTGTCGATGCGCGGCTTTGGCTCCCGCTCAACCTACGGCGTGCGGGGTCTGCGTATCTACGTGGATGGTATCCCCGCCACCATGCCGGATGGTCAGGCGCAGACCTCCAATATTGATATCGGCTCAATCGATCATGTCGACGTGCTGCGCGGTCCTTTTTCTGCGCTGTATGGCAACGCCTCGGGCGGCGTGATCAATGTTACTACCCAGCAGGGTCAGCAACCGACCACGCTGGAAGCCAGCAGCTGGTACGGCAGTTACGGCAGCTGGCGCAACAGCGTCAAAGCCAGCGGCGCCACCGGTGACGGCAGTCACGCCGGGGATGTGAATTACACCGTCTCCGCTTCCCGCTTCACCACCCACGGCTATCGCGATCACAGCGATGCACAGAAGAACCTCGGCAACGCCCGGCTGGGTGTGCGGATCGATGATGTCAGCACCCTGACGCTGCTGTTTAACAGCGTTCACATCGACGCGCAGGATCCTGGCGGCTTAACCGAGGCGCAGTGGCGGGACAATCCGCGCCAGGTAGCCAGCAACGTTACGCTCTACAACACCCGTAAAACCGTGGATCAGACCCAGGGCGGCCTGCGGTATCAGCGCCAGATGAGTGAAAATGACGACCTCAGCGTAATGCTTTATGCGGGGATGCGAGAAACCACTCAGTTCCAGTCAATTCCCGCCGCTGTTCAGCGCAACCCGTCTCATCCTGGTGGCGTAATCGCCCTGACACGCCACTATCAGGGTGTCGATACCCGCTGGACCCATCGCGACACGCTGCTGTCGATTCCGGTGGCGGTGACCGGTGGCCTCGACTACGAAACCATGACCGAGCGCCGTAAAGGCTATGAAAACTTCACCGTCAGCAATGGCGTGACGCAGCTGGGTGAACAGGGCAATCTGCGCCGCAACGAACGCAATCTGATGTGGACGCTCGATCCCTATCTGCAGACCGCCTGGCAACTGACCGATAAGCTGTCGCTGGATGCAGGGGTGCGCTTCAGCACCGTCAACTTTGACGCCAATGATTCCTATGTCCGGCCCGGTAACGGCGACGACAGCGGTGATGCGCGCTATCACAAATGGCTGCCCGCTGCGGCGCTGAAGTATGCCTTTGACCCAGGCTGGAATGCCTATGTTTCTGCCGGTCGTGGCTTTGAAACCCCGACCATTAATGAGCTGTCTTACCGTTCAGATGGCGCGACGGGCCTGAATCTCGGCTTGAAACCGGCCACCAGCGACACGCTGGAGATCGGCAGCAAAAAACGCATCGGCAATGGCCTGGTCAGCGCGGCGCTGTTCCAGACCGATACCCGTGATGAGATTGTGGCGGATACCAGCAGTGGCGGCCGCACCACCTATAAAAATGCCGGTCAGACCCGCCGTCGCGGTCTGGAGTTAAGCCTGGATCAGCAGTTTGCCTGGGACTGGCGACTGAAAATGGCTTACACGCT
Source organism: Candidatus Pantoea rara (assembly GCF_051136265.1). Lineage (NCBI taxonomy): Bacteria > Pseudomonadati > Pseudomonadota > Gammaproteobacteria > Enterobacterales > Erwiniaceae > Pantoea > Candidatus Pantoea rara. The sequence continues at coordinate 2,113,589 of NZ_CP194942.1, forward strand.
GCTGGATGCGCGCTATCGCAGCAACGCCTGCGGCAGCGAGAGCTGTGACGGCAATCGTATCCCTGGCATCGCACGTAACATGGCGTACGCCGGACTCGGCTACCTGCCAGAACAGGGCTTTTATGCAGGCAGCGAGGTACGCTATCTGAGCCAGATCGCCGCTGAAGATCAGAACAACGTGAATACCCCGTCCTACACCGTGGCGGCGGTAAACAGTGGCTATAAATGGCTGGTTGAGAACTGGACGCTGGATCTGTTTGGTCGGGTAGATAACCTGTTTGACCGGCACTATGTAGGTTCAGTGATTGTGAATGAGAGTAATGGACGCTACTTCGAGTCAGCGCCCGGCCGCAATTACAGCGTCGGTTTAACGCTGGGTTACGCCTTCCGCTAAAACCATCCGGGCCACCCTTGCCGTGGCCCGAATCTTACCGTTACACGCTAATCAGCCGCGCGATTTCAACTGCGCTTTAATATCCTCAGAGCTCCCGGTTTCACCCAGACGTGGGAAGATCAATTTCACGCTGTTGTCATGGGTATCCCTGTTCAAATCGGTCATCGCATCGGTGGCCAGCGTGACGTTGTAACCCAGCTCATACGCCTGACGTGCAGTTGATTCCACGCCGATGCTGGTTGCAATACCGCAGATCACAACCTGAGTAATGCCGCGCTTTTGCAGTTCCTCGTGCAGTGCCGTAGCGTGAAACGCGCCCCAGGTTTTCTTGGTGATGGTGAGGTCATTGGGCTGCGGGGTCATCGCCGGAACCAGTGTCGCCCAGTCAGCAGGCAATTCGCCGCTGTGAGGCGTCTGCTCGTTGCGGCCCGGTGCTCCACCCGCCACGTTAACCAGCACGACCGGCAGATCGTGCGCGCGAAATGCCTCTGCCAGTGCGGCACAGCGTTCGATCACCGGTTGCGGTTCATGAACCAGCGGCAGCGCCACAATACCGTGTTGCATGTCGATAACAATCAGCGCAGTTTTTGCATCAAGGGTGGTTACAGCCATGTTGAATCCTCAGGTTTAATCGTCAGTGAGTCGTTGTAACAGAGGAAGAACGTCTGTCAGTTGCTGCTGCTCTGCCGGGCTGAGCCGTGCTTCCAGGGTCCGGGTCAGCCAGTCATCGCGGAGTGCGCGACTCGAGCTAATCACCGCCATTCCCGACTCAGTAGGCAGATAGCGGGTTTTCCGTCCATCATGGGGATCAGCCTCGCCCCTCACCCATTCTGCCGCCAGTAACCCGGCGACGGTCGCACCCATTGACTGGGTACGTACACCTTCGGCAGATGCCAGCTGCGTTACCGTCATTGCTCCGGCGCGCACCAGATGGCCCAGCACCGCAACCTGTGACCAGGTGAGTTCGCCAGGCGGTGCCGACTCACGTAACCGGCGACCCAGCTTGCCCACCAGCATACGCAGCATTGCAGCGGATTCCGTCAGATCGCTCATTACTCGTCTCCATCGATTAGCGAAAGTATAAAGATACGAAGGCAAACTGTGTAGTTTGCACCGGTATCAATTTGTAACGTCCGGGCGTTGCAGGTAATGAATCAGGCTGTGGAAGCGCAGCGGCGTGCTGAGCGGGTTACGGTAGCTGTGCAGCACATCGGCCCTGAACTGAAACGCTTCGCCGGTCAGCAGACGGCGCCAGACATCGCCGATCCCCAGCAGCAGTTCGCCTTCAATCACCACCACCTGCTCCACGCAGCCCGCTTCATGCGGTGAAGAGTGACTCTGCGCGCCCGCTGCCAGCTCCACCGCCAGCAGATCAAAACGCAGTTGTGGATCGTAAGGCAGCAGCGACCGTACCGACATTTCGGCATTCGGCTGACTGAAGCCTGATGCTGTGCCGACGGGTAGCGCGCTACCGTCGATAAAAAAGGAAAAGGGAACGTTGAAACCGGTGGCAATCTTCCACAGCGTCGCCACAGTGGGACTCGATTCGCCGCGCTCAATCTGCCCCAGCATCGCTTTGCTGACGCCGGTACGCTCTGCCGTGAGCGTCAGGCTCCAGCCATTGGCCTGCCGCAACTGTCTGAGCGCGCCGCTCAGGTGTTGCTGAAAATCCGCCATTTTTTCTCCTGAATTCCCGTCCTGGTGTGTCACGTTATGGCGATAGTGTACCACTTGTGCGTTATAGCGCATCATGCGACCATGTGCGCTATAACGCACAATCTCATTAAGAGTTTAATCATGACGAGAGCCGAACCGTCCCGTTTTACCCTGCCAATGCTGGTCTCTGGCTTTGTTGCAGTTCTGGTAGGCTACAGCAGCAGCAGCGCAATTATTTATCAGATGTTTCAGGCGGCCGGTGCCACGCCTGAACAGATTGGCGGCTGGCTGTCTGTGCTGGGGCTTGCGCAGGGAATCGTCTCGCTGGGGCTGTCATTACGTTACCGCATGCCGGTTCTGGCCGCCTGGTCAACGCCGGGGGCCGCACTGCTGGCGACCAGTTTTCACGGCATTTCGCTGAATGAGGCGGCAGGCGTCTTTGTTTTCGCCAACCTGCTGATTGTCGTATGCGGCGTGACCGGCCTGTTTGCCCGGCTGATGAACCACATTCCCGCCTCGCTGGCGGCGGCGATGCTGGCGGGCATTCTGCTGCGCTTCGGGCTACAGACTTTTGCCGATTTGCAGAGCAATTTTGCGCTGTGCGCCAGCATGTGCCTGGCCTGGCTACTGGCCCGTCGCTGGCTGGCCCGTTATGCCATTCTGGTGACGCTGATGGTGGGTATTGCAGTCGCGCTTGGCCAGCACGCCATCCACTTTCCGCCGCAGTCGATTATGCTGGCGCTGCCGCAGCCGGTGATGCCGCACTTTACCCTGACCACGCTGCTGGGGATTGGCGTGCCCTATTTCCTGGTGACGATGGCATCGCAGAATGCGCCCGGCATCGCGACGTTACAGGCGCACGGCTACCGGCCGCCAGTCTCGTCACTAATGAGCTGGACCGGATTCACTGCCCTGTTGCTCTCGCCCTTTGGGGGTTTTTCGGTCTGCGTGGCGGCAATTACAGCGGCGATCTGCATGAGCGATGAGGTCGATCCTGATCCTCAGCAGCGCTGGCGGGCGGCGGTGCTGGCCGGGGTGTTCTATTTGCTGGCGGGCGCATCCGGTGCGCTGATTGCCGTGCTCTTCAGTGCACTGCCTGCGGTGCTGATTGAGGCGATGGCGGGTCTGGCACTGCTTGCCACGCTGGGCGGCAGCCTGCATCGCGCACTCGATGTGCCTGCGGAACGCGACAGCGCACTGATCGCATTTTTGATCACTGCGTCAGGCGTTTCTCTATTGGGTATTGGTCCTGCCTTCTGGGGACTGTTGGGTGGCGTTTTCGCTCACCTGTTGCTGGTGCGTAAAACCGCCTGATTGCGTGATAGCTGCTGAAATATCGGTTATTTTTCCACCCGCCGATGAAAAAAACACTGGATTTACCTCCTTTTCTGCCGTTTGATTTGTCATTGCCCCGCGTAAAATCAACCTAATCGTCGATAACACGCGATTTTCTGCCTCAGACAACGACCGATAAGGGCCCAACAGGTGGCAAAAACTATTCTGCGCAGCGGTAATTTAGATGCAGTTCTGGCATTAGGTGAAAATGGCCAGCCGGTCTACGCCTCTGCACTGCAAATTCGTGAAACCCTGCGCCTGCGCCGTCAGGGCGCACTGGCAGATTGCCTGGCAATTCCTCAGGCCAATGAACGGGGCGATCGCCTCGACTGGTATGCCCCTTTTAGCGGCCGGGTGAAATCCTGGCTGGGCGCCAGCGATCATGAACGTCGTGCGGCGCTGCAACAGCTCACTGCCTGTCAGCAGGATATGCAGGAACTTAGCACGCGCGCGCGCGCGGCAGAGAACCCGTCGATGCGCCTGTTTGGTGCCCTTCTGAGCAAAACCCTGCAATTCCCCGACCAGCAGTATGTCTATCTGGTTGATGGCAAACCGGTTATCACTTTCTGGGGCTTTGTCGATGCCCAGGCGCGCAGTCGCGATGACGCGCTGGCCTGTCTGCGTGACACCCTGGAAGAGAACCTGCCGGCTTCACTGGTTGAACCGCTGCCTGAGCTGCCTGCTGCGCCGGCAGTCGCTGACCCGGTTGTTATCGCGGAACCTGAGCCTGAATCCAGACCTGAACCAGAACCTGAACCCGACGCGGTTGCAGAACCGCTGCCGGTTGCGGCACCCGCTGAACCTCAGCCGGTCACGCCGGTGGCGGCACGCCATCCTTTCCGCATCTGGTATCTGTTACCGCCTGTGGCGATTGCGGCTGCTGTGATGGTGGCCGTGCTGCTGCATAAACCGGAGCCTGTGGTGACACCGGTTGCGACAACGAAGCCGGTAACCGCCCCTGCACCTGTATCCACCCCGACACCCGCTGCGACTCAGGCACCCGCTGCGACACCGTCTGCTGCGCCGTCCACTGCGACACCTGCGGAGACAGCAACGGCTGAGAAACAACCCGAGGCGCTGCCGCAGAAACCCGCAAGCACTGGCACGACCGAAGCCGCACCTGCCGACTCATCTGCTACCCTTGCCACTGTGGTGACCCCGCCGGTTCCGGCTAAAGCCGATGACCTGATCGTCACGCCGGACGCCGTCCGCGAAGGTCAGGTGCAGGTGATTGATGGCCGCTGGCGTGTCACTATCGACCAGATGCAGACACCAACCGGTAAGCCGCCAGTGATGCGCTTCCAGTTTAAAAATGGCAAAGGCAGCGTGCAGGTCGCCCAGGGTAATACTACCTGTAAAGCCGATGTCAGTGCCGCCATGACCAGCGCTGGCAACCTGGTTATTGAGAGCCGCTACACGGCGAAGTGCCAGAACAATTCGCGCTACCGTATGCCACTGCTGGTCTGCCATGCGAGTATGGGCGCCGCCGTGTGTGAAGCACAGTATGCTGATGACCGGGTGTTCCCGATGACGATTAAGCGTGAGAGTAAATAACGATGCTGGCTCCCCTGATCGATGACAAACAAAAAATTTCGCTGATTGAAAACAGCGGTGTGCAGTTTCTTGATTTTGGCCTGCAGCTCTCAGATACCCCGGCGCGCCGTCAGTTTGTGCGCCAGACCGCCAACGGCCCGCTGCTGCGCCTCAAGGTCGATGGCAACAGTGGGAAGTTCCTGCTCTATCCGGAAGATGGGGGTGCCGCTGAAGTGGTACGTCCGGAGTCCGATATCGCCCTGGCGGACTCACTGACTTTGCTGTCAGCCTGCTGGCTGCCGTTGCCGATGCTGCGCTGCGCCAGCGGACGTCGTTTTATCGGCGGCCCTGAAAACTGGGCGCGCATGCGTCTGGTTGCCCTGCCTGCACCCGATGCGGCGGGCAATACCCATCGCGTCAGCCTCGCCTTTGATACCCGCTGCGTGGCGGAACAGGACGGCGGCGAACAGCTGGGCCTCAGCGTCGCCGATGCGCAGAATGGCGTATCCTTTGCGCTCGCCTGGCACAATTATGAGCTGGGTGAGTTTCTGGACCTGACCTGGGTTGATGGCTGGCTGCGCGAATCCTTTACCGACCGCGTCTCCGATCGCCGTGAACAGGCCATTAATCAGGCGCTGCGCGAATTTGAGTATCAAGCGCACTACCTTAATCTGCTGGAACTGCTGGGCGAACAGCTCGACCTCAGCGAGATCCACATTCAGGCTGCCACGCTGCAAACCCCGGCGGTCAATGTCGATATCATTCTGGATGTCGGCAACTCCCATACCTGCGGCGTTCTGGTGGAAGATCATCCGGAAGAAAGCAACGGCCTGAAGCAAACCTATGAGTTGCAGCTGCGCGATCTCTCCGAGCCGCATCAGGTTTACAACGAGCTGTTCGACAGCCGCCTGGAATTTGCCGAGACCCGTTTTGGCAAAGCCAATTTCTCGCTGGAAAGCGGTCGTGAACAGGCCTTTATGTGGCCTTCTCTGACGCGCGTCGGACGCGAAGCGAGCCGTCTGGCCCTGCAGCGTGTGGGACTGGAAGGCAGCACTGGCCTCTCCAGCCCGCGCCGCTATCTGTGGGACGAAGCGCGCTATCAGCCAGGCTGGCGTTTTAACACGCCCGGCGATCAGGCTGAACCCCTGGCTTATGCCGCACCCTTTACTACCCTGCTGAACGACGAAGGTCAGCCGCTCTCTACGCTGGCACCGGACGATCGTCTGCCGGTCTTTTCACCGCACTACAGCCGCAGTTCGCTGATGACCTTTATGCTGTGTGAACTGCTGGCTCAGGCGCTGATGCAGATGAACAGCGCGGCACAGCGTCAGCGGATGCCGCAGAGCCACGCGCCGCGTCAGCTGCGCCATGTGATCCTGACGTTGCCGTCAGCGATGCCAAAACCGGAGCGTGAAATTTTCCGCCGCCGGATGCAGGAAGCGCTGGCGCTGGTCTGGAAAGCGGAAGGCTGGCTGGCGGATGAAGATGAATTCACACCTTCGCTGCCGCGTCAGAATCCGAAACCGCTGCCGGATGTGCAGATGGAGTGGGATGAAGCGACCTGTGGTCAGATGGTCTGGCTGTTCAATGAAACCCAGGTCAACTTTGCCGGTCGCGCCGAAGACTTTTTCAGCAGCATGGCCCGGCCCGATCGCCCGCGCGATGCCGACGAACTGCCAGGCAAGAGCCTGCGTATCGCCTCGATCGATATTGGCGGCGGCACCACCGATCTCGCCATCACCCAGTATCGTCTGGACGATGGTCAGGGCAATAACGTTAAAATCACGCCACGCCTGCTGTTCCGCGAAGGGTTTAAAGTGGCGGGCGACGATATCCTGCTGGATGTGATCCAGCTGTGGATTCTACCGGCCCTGCAGCAGCATCTGCAGAAAGCGGGACTGACGCTGGCAGAACCGCTGATGAACAAGCTGTTTGGTCACGACAGCCGCATGGACGGTCAGGCGACACTGCGTCAGCAGGTCACCCTGCAATTGTTTATTCCGCTGGCGCAGGCGGTGCTGGAGCGCTATGAAAACTGGGATCCGCTGGAGAGCCACGCAGAAATTAATGCCCTGTTTGGCGAGCTGGTCGAACAGCCACCAGGCGACGCGGTGCTGGCGTTTGTTAACGGCGAGATTCAGCGCGAACTGGGCGGTAATAGCCGTTTTGACCTGCTGCAGGTGCCGCTGGTCGTCAGCCTGGCACAGCTGCATGGTGAATTTATGCAGCACCGCATGGCGATCATTCCGGCGCTGCGCTCAATGTGTGAAGTCGTGTCGCTCTATCAGTGCGACGTGCTGCTGCTGACCGGTCGTCCGTCGCGCTTCCCTGGCATCCAGGCACTGGTGCGCCATCTGCAACCGCTGCCGGGCAGCCGTATTCTGTCGCTGGAAGGCTATCACACCAGCGACTGGTATCCGTTTAACAAACATGGTCGCATCGATAACCCAAAATCCACGGCGGCGGTCGGCGCGATGCTCTGCCTGCTGGCGCTGGATCTTCGCCTTAGCAGCTTCTGGTTCCGCGCGGGCGACTTTGAACCCTATTCGACGATTCGCTACCTTGGCGTGCTCGATGAAAACCAGGCGCTCACGGACGAGAACCTCTGCTACAGCGAAATGGACCTCGACGATCCCGGTTATGTGCTGGATAAAAAAGGCAGTTTCCGTATTCGCGGCAATGTCTGTCTGGGCTTCCGGCAGCTCGATAACGACCGCTGGCCCGCCTCACCGCTTTACAGCCTGACGCTGAACGACGCCACGCTGGCGCGCAAAGTGGCCGGTGAGAGCGTGCTGCGCATCCGCCTGGCCGTAAAAGCGGGTCCTGACGCGTCCGGCCCGGAAACCCTGGTGCTGAGCGATGCGCGTCTGGATGATGGCACCCGCGTGCCACTGGAACAATTAAGTCTGAAGCTGAATACCCTGTCGGCGACCGGCAATGCCAATGCGCAATACTGGATTGACAGCGGGAGCGTGTGTAAACGATGAAAGCTCTGAAACCCCGTCAGCCGCAAACGCTGGCAAAGCGTCTTAGCCTGTTACAGGACGCACTGAATAATAGTCTGGCGTGGATTGAGACCACGCGCGAGCAGTCGCCGCGTCTGGCGCTGGAAGCCGAAACCCTGACGCTGCAACTGCGGCAGGCGCGCGTGCAGGCTCAGGCACTGGCGCAGCAGGTGGCGCGTCCGGTGACGCTGGCGCTGTTTGGTCAGTCGCAGGCAGGCAAAGCCTGGCTGCTGAACGAGATGGTGGCTGATGCCCAGGGCCAGTTAGTGACCCGCATGGGCGAGAAACAGCTGAGCTGGTTCCAGCATATCAATCCCGGCAACCTCGATTTTGCTACCGCTACCCGCTTCAGCCATCAGCGCGAACCGCTGTCAGGTGAATGGCCGGTTGAACTGACGCTGCTGAGCGAAGCGGAGATCGTACGGCTGATGGTCGCCTGTGCCGGCGCGATCACGCCCGACACCGCGCAGATTGACAGCGCACTGCAGCGTCTTCAGCGTCATCGTCTCGCGACGCCGCTGGCCGGTCTGGAAGGTGATGCGATGGTCACGCTCTGGTCCTGGAGCCGTCGCCGTCCGCACCATGATGTGCGTCTCGATCGTCACTTCTGGCCACAGGCCGTTGAGCTGGCGCCCTGGCTCAGCGTTGACGACCGGGTGGAGCTCTTTTCACTGTTGTGGTCTGGTCAGTCCGAACTGAATGAGATGCTGCGCAGCCTGCTGCATCTGCGCCACCAGTTGCGTAACAGCAGCCGGATACTCGCCCCGCTGAGCCTGCTGACCGACGCGTCATTGCTGCCAGCCGAGCAGTTGATTGTGCCAGCCAGCGAGCAGGATCAGCAGCAGCTGGTCGAAGTCTGCCCGCTGAACGGTAACCGCATCGGCAAAGCGCAAAACGTCCCGCTGGGACTACTGGCGCTGCTGACGCTGGAAGTGCTGGTGCCGCTGAGCTCCACACCGCGTACCGCGCTCTATGATGATGCCGATATGCTGGAGCTGCCCGCGCCGGGTAAGTCTGCCGACGTGGCGACCCAGGAAGATCGTCAGCGCCTGCAGCAGCAGGATCCGTTGCGAGCGCAGCTGCTGGAACAGAAACGCGCCCTGCTGCCCGGTTTTTACGCCGCCCGTCAGGCGATTGATCTGCTGCTGGTCTGCACCGCAGCCAGCCACCGTCAGGATGCTGACCTCGCCAGCGAAACGCTGCGCGAATGGCAGCGTCAGCAGCCCGCCCAGGAATCAGCAGAGAAACCGCGCCTGATCTGGGCAATTACCCCGTTCGATGCCCGCCATCAGCAGGTCAACGTGGATGAAGCAGTGCAGCGTCAGATGGGACAACCCGGCCAGCACTGGGGATCGATGCTGGCGCTGGATCGCGCGGGCGTCGACCGCATGGCGAGCTGGTTACTGGAAGAGATGCAGCCGGAAGCCCGCCGCGACATGCTGCTGGCTCAGCTGGCGCAGATTCAGCACACCGTCGTGGAGCGGCGTCTGCTGCCCTGGACCGAAGCGGGTGCCAGCCCGGAACAGGCGGCACGCAAACAGAATATCGCCGACACGCTGCTGAAGTGTTTACAGCATCGCACCGGCCTGCATGGCGAGCTGCTGGAACGTCTGCAGCCGCCGCGTGAAGCACTGCGCCAGCTGTGGCTCAATCAGTCAGCCCTGCAGGGCAGCAAACCGGCCACTATTCAGGCACCGGAAAATCAGTTCGGCATCGGGTTTGAATTTGACCTGTTCAGTGAGAGCCCGGCTGAAGCGCCGGTTCAGCCGCGTCAGAGCCTGCAGAGTGCACAGCAGTTCCCGCGTCAGGTGCTGCTGCTGTGGCTGGATCATCTGCGTCAGTTGCCGGAAAACCGCAGCCTGCTGGCGTTGCTGAACGTGGACAAGGCAACGATGGAGTGGCTGGTTGAGGAGTTGATCACGGCCGGTTTCCGCAACGATATCGCCCAGAAATTGCAGCTGGCACTGCATGAGCCGGATACGCAGAGCGTCAGTCATGAATCACGCGCCGATCGTCAGGTAACGCGGGCGATGACGGTGCTGGGGGATTTTGTGGCCTGGCTCGGTTTTTTACAGCGTCCTGAGTCTAAACGTCCTGCCAGCCGCGTTAATCGCGGTCAGGTGATTTTCTCACGCCCTCCGGCGCCCAGCGTCAGCTTCAGTACCGGTCAGCGCCTGACCAAACTCTCTGCAGCGCCGGCCAACCACACCGCCTACTATATCTACGACTGGCTGGTAGGTCTGAATCAGGTGATCATTGAGAACAATGGTTACACCGGCGGCGGCGATTTGCCGCTGGCGGCCCGCGAAGCGCTGGTTGCACTGCTCAAGCCACTGCGCGCTTAATCAATGATCAGGCGCAGTTCGCCCTCCAGCGACTGCGCCGCCTCTTCCAGCAGCGCCAGCACCGGCGCTAAATCAGCCTGATGCGCCGCATAATGCTGCAATCCTACTGTAGCAGGCAGCGCCATCCCGCCCGTCAGCCAGTCCCATAACGCATCCAGATTATGTCCGAAGCTCTGCGGGCAACCGCTCTGCTCAGCAAACTGCTGATAAAAGGCCGCACGCGTAGTGAGCTGACGCAGGTCAAAGGTCAGATTCAGCATGATCAGGGCACCTGTCTGAAGCTGCGGTAGTGATCGGTGGAGAGAAACACCAGCCCGTCAGAGGAGTAAACCAAACGATCGGCGTCGCGATGACCACAGCGATAATTCACATCCGCTTCATACCACTGACGGCCCGCCCGCGATGGCAGACGTTTTTCACGGTTGGTAAAACGATCGCCGCCGATGGCTTTGCCAGGCAGAACGTCACACAGGTTGCCATTGGCCGGATTCCAGCCACGCTTACGCGCATCGCTTTTGGTGAGGTAGTAGTCCGGCAATTGCTGATGCTGCAGTACCCAGCGCGCCACGGTATGGGCATCGGTCAGGGAGGCGATATCCGCCTGAGCAGGCGCTGAATCCGTGTTCAGCCAGGGTTTCAGGCCGTAAAAACAGGCCGCGAGGAGGAGGAAAAGTCCAATCCAAAGTTTTTTTGACATGATGGCATCCGAGACAACAGGACGCAGATGATACCAGTTTTATGCACAGAGAAAAGCGCGGGCCAGACAAGCTGGCCCTGGCGAGGTTAAGCTGCGTGCGATTCCCCGCTGTGACGACGCCATGCACCGGGCGCGACACCATACTGGCGTTTGAAGCTGCGATTAAAGGATTGCTGGGAGTCAAACCCTAACGAGATCGCCACATTGAGAATCGGCTCATCGGTTGTGGTCAGGCGATCGGCTGATTTCTTCAGCTTCTTAACGCGAATATATTCACCCAGTGGATAGCCGGTGTGCTCTTTAAACATGCGCTGCAGGTGCCACTTGGAGTAACCCGCGCGCTCTGAAACGGTATCCAGATCCAGGCGTGCTTCGATGTTGTTATCAATCCAGTCGATTAAATCGTGAATAAAGGCGTCACTCATCATTCCAGTCTCTCCTGTCGCCGTGGCGAAAAGTATTAGTATCAGTTGCAGTTACACTAAAGGGTGGCTGACTATGCCATTTAATGCAAGTTTTATTAGTACATTAAATGCCGCACTTTTTATGGGGTTTTTACTGAGCTGTTCAGGTCTTCATCGCCCTGCCCCAAACCGCACATAAAGTGTATCTCTTATTCTTGCAGTTGCCAGCCACGCAAGCCTACACTCACTGCGATTAATTGCAATCTTAAAAGTTGCAAATATTGGCCTGCAGGCCGCCTGTTTATATCTATCGCGGAATAACAACAATGATTACGAACCGGGTTCGTCAGGGTTTAACCCTCTTAGGGATGGTACTGCTCATCACTCAACTCGTCGGCTGCGACAAGGGTGTGGCGCAAAACGCCCCGCCACCGCCGCCTGAGGTGAGTGCCGCCCCCGTGCTGATCAAGCCCGTCAGCCAGTGGGACAATTTCAATGGCCGGGTTGAAGCGGTGCAGAGCGTGCAACTGCGCCCGCGCGTCTCGGGCTACATCGACTCCGTTAACTATCGCGAAGGCGATGAGGTAAAAAAAGGTCAGGTGCTGTTTACCATTGATGACCGGAGTTACCGCGCGGCGCTGGAACAGGCCAAAGCGGAACTGGCCCGCGCGCGCAGTCAGGCGAGTCTGGCCCGCAGCGAATCGGGCCGCAGCGAGAAGCTGATCGGCACACAGGCGATTTCCCGCGAGGCATGGGAACAGCGTCGCTCCGCTGCCAGTCAGGCGCAGGCGGATGTGCTGGCCGCAGAAGCTGCAGTAGACATGGCGCAGCTCAACCTGGACTTTACCCGCGTCACCGCGCCGATTGATGGTCGCGCCAGTCGCGCGCAGATCACCACCGGTAACCTGGTAACCGCTGGCGACAGTGCCAGCGTGCTGACCACGCTGGTCTCTCAGCAGCAGATGTATGTCTATTTCGATGTCGATGAGAACACCTTCCTGAATTATCAGGCGATGGCGCGTCAGGGCCAGCAGCGTCATGCGCTGCCGGTAGAGATTGCGCTGGTCGGTGAACAGGGTTTCCCGCATCAGGGCAAAATCGACTTCATGGATAACCAGCTGACCGCCAGCACCGGCACCATTCGCATGCGCGCCCTGCTCGACAATCAACAGCGGCAGTTCACGCCCGGCCTGTTTGCCCGCGTGCGTCTGCCAGGCAGCGCGCAGTTCGAAGCGGTGCTGATAGATGATAAAGCGGTATTAACCGACCAGGATCGCAAATATGTCTACGTGGTGGATGGCGAGGGAAAAGCGCAGCGGCGCGATATCCAGCCCGGCGCGATGATAGATGGCCTGCGTATCGTTAAATCCGGTCTGAAATCGGGTGACAGGGTGATCATCGCCGGTCTGCAAAAAGTATTTATGCCCGGCATGCCGGTCACTGCTCAGCAGGTCGCCATGCGTGCGGCAGCCGCTCAATAATCCGAGGCCGCTATGGACTTTTCCCGCTTTTTTATCGACCGGCCGATTTTTGCTGCGGTGCTGTCGATCCTGATTTTTGTCACTGGCGTGATTTCCATTCCGCTGTTGCCGATCAGTGAATATCCCGACGTTGTGCCACCCAGCGTGCAGGTGCGCGCTGAGTATCCGGGCGCTAACCCGAAAGTGATTGCGGACTCCGTGGCGACGCCACTGGAAGAGGCGATCAACGGCGTCGAAAACATGATGTACATGAAGTCAGTGGCGGGTTCGGACGGCGTGCTGGTGACTACCGTCACCTTCCGTCCAGGCACCGATCCCGATCAGGCGCAGGTTCAGGTGCAGAACCGCGTGGCGCAGGCGGAAGCGCGTCTGCCGGAAGATGTGCGTCGGCTGGGGGTAACAACCCAGAAGATGTCGCCGACCCTGACGCTGGTCGTCCACATGTTCTCACCCAATAATACCTACGATTCGCTCTACCTGCGTAACTACGCCACGCTGAAGGTGAAAGATGAGCTGGCGCGTTTGCCGGGCGTCGGTCAGATCCAGATTTTCGGCGCAGGTGAATATGCAATGCGCGTCTGGCTGGATCCTAACAAAGTCGCGGCGCGAGGCCTGACTGCTTCTGACGTGGTGACGGCGATGCAGGAGCAGAACGTGCAGGTCTCTGCCGGTCAGCTGGGTGCCGAGCCGCTTAAGAAGCAGAGCGACTTCCTGCTGTCGATTAACACGCAGGGACGACTGGAGAGCGAGCAGGAGTTCGGCGATATCATCCTGAAAACCTCAGAAGATGGTTCACTGGTGCGCCTGCGTGATGTGGCGCGGATTGAGATGGGTTCAGGCAGCTATGCCCTGCGCTCGCAGCTCAATAACAAAGATGCGGTCGGTATCGGCATCTTCCAGGCACCAGGCGCCAACGCCATCGATCTCTCCAATGCGGTTCGCGCCAAAATGGATGAGCTGGCAACCCGCTTCCCCAACGATGTGAAATGGGCCGCGCCTTATGACCCGACGGTGTTTGTCCGCGACTCGATTAAGGCGGTGGTTCAGACCCTGCTGGAAGCGGTGATCCTGGTGGTGCTGGTCGTGATTCTGTTCCTGCAGACCTGGCGCGCCTCGATCATTCCGTTGCTGGCGGTGCCGGTTTCTATCGTGGGTACTTTTAGCGTGCTCTATCTGCTTGGCTTCTCGCTGAACACCCTCAGCCTGTTCGGGCTGGTACTGGCGATCGGTATCGTGGTGGATGACGCCATTGTGGTGGTAGAGAACGTCGAACGTAATATCGAAATGGGACTCTCACCACGCGCCGCTGCACATCAGGCGATGCGAGAGGTCTCCGGGCCGATCATTGCGATTGCGCTGGTGCTGTGCGCGGTGTTTGTGCCGATGGCGTTTCTCTCGGGCGTTACCGGACAGTTCTACAAGCAGTTCGCCACCACCATTGCGATCTCCACCGTGATCTCGGCCATTAACTCGCTGACGCTCTCGCCCGCCCTGGCGGCGATGCTGCTGAAAGATCATAACGCGCCGAAAGACCGGCTGACGCGGATTATTGATGCGCTGTTTGGCTGGCTGTTCCGTCCGTTTAACCGCTTCTTCCAGCGAAGTGCGCATGGCTATGAATCGCTGGTCGGTCGCACGCTGCGTCGCCGCGGCGCGGTGTTTGGCGTCTATGTGTTGTTGCTGGCCGGTGCCGGATTTATGTTCCACACCGTGCCGGGCGGCTTTATCCCGACTCAGGATAAGCTCTATCTGATTGGCGGCGTGAAGATGCCGGAAGGCTCCTCACTGGCGCGTACCGATGAAGTGATTCGCAGGATGAGCGAAATTGGTATGCAGACCGAAGGCGTCGCCTATGCGGTGGCGTTCCCCGGCCTGAATGCGCTGCAGTTTACCAATACGCCAAACAGCGGAACGGTCTTCTTCGGCCTGAAGCCGTTTAATGAGCGCAAACATACGGCGGCCGAGATTAACGCGGAGATCAATGTGAAGATCTCGCAAATCCAGCAGGGTTTTGGCTTCTCGATAATGCCACCCCCGATTCTGGGGCTGGGCCAGGGTTCGGGTTATTCGCTGTATGTGCAGGACCGTGCGGGTCTGGGTTATGGTGCATTGCAGACGGCAATTAATACGCTGTCGGGCAGCATCATGCAGACACCAGGGATGCACTTCCCTATCTCCTCCTATCAGGCCAACGTTCCACAGCTTGATGTGAAGGTTGACCGGGATAAAGCCAAGGCGCAGGGCGTCTCGCTGACTGCACTGTTCAGCACGCTGCAGACCTATCTTGGCTCGTCGTACGTGAATGACTTCAACCGCTTTGGCCGCACCTGGCGAGTGATGGCGCAGGCAGATGGCGATTTCCGCGACAGCGTGGAAGATATTGCTAACCTGCGTACCCGTAACGATCGCGGTGAGATGGTGCCGATTGGCAGCATGGTTAACATCACCACCACCTACGGTCCCGACCCGGTGATTCGCTATAACGGCTATCCGGCAGCGGATTTGATTGGCGATGCCGACCCACGCGTGCTCTCTTCCGCGCAGGCGATGAGTCAGCTGGAAGCGATGTCCGGTCAGCTGTTGCCTAACGGCATGAACATTGAGTGGACGGATCTGAGTTATCAACAGTCCACTCAGGGCAACACCGCACTGATTGTTTTCCCGATGGCTGTGTTGCTGGCGTTCCTTGTGCTGGCGGCGCTGTATGAGAGCTGGACGCTGCCGCTGGCGGTGATCCTGATTGTGCCCATGACGATGCTCTCCGCGCTGTTTGGCGTCTGGCTAACCGGCGGGGACAACAACGTCTTCGTGCAGGTCGGACTGGTGGTGCTGATGGGACTGGCCTGTAAGAACGCGATTTTGATCGTTGAGTTCGCACGTGAGCTGGAGATTCAGGGTAAAGGAATTGTGGAAGCGGCGCTGGAAGCGTGTCGCCTGCGTCTGCGTCCGATTGTGATGACCTCCATCGCCTTTATCGCCGGTACGATACCGCTGATTCTGGGTGAAGGCGCGGGTGCAGAAGTGCGCGGCGTAACCGGTATAACGGTCTTCTCCGGTATGCTCGGCGTAACGCTGTTCGGCCTCTTCCTGACACCGGTATTTTATGTTGCCCTGCGCAAGCTGGTGACGCGCCGGTCAGGGAATACGGAGTCAGTGACGGCATAAACCGTAAAAGTTAACAGGGGCGATCGGATGATCGCCCCTTTTTTATGACGCACCCATTCCAGCAAACCTGGCCTTGCAGGTTAGCGCTGCTTCAATCTTTCATTTAGCGTTTCAATGATAAACGCATTCAGCGAGGTTTCATTTTGCGCGGCAGCCTGAGAAAGACGCTCTCCCAGCGATTCAGGATAGCGCAGCGTAAAGGTCTTAATTTTTTCCTGCTCAGCATAGGGATTAATGCCGGAGGCTGCACAATCTTCCAGGTATTCGCGCAGCGAAATCTCGCCCTCTTTGTACAGGCCCTGTACGCTGTCAGAGACAAAATCACAATAGCCTGACAGGCCAGTAAAGCGCCCGCGGAACATGTTGAGTTCAGGGACATAGGAGATCACGGCGGATTGCCCGGCGACGGTGATTGATGAATTTGAACGATTATTCATAGGGATCGACTCCAATACTTTCCAGCCATTCACGCAGATTAACAACAGCAGCTCTGTCGGTGTCTGGCGAAGGATGTGGCCGGTGAAAACGCGCTATTCTTCCTCTGAGAAGAAAACGCACCCGTGAACCACTGCCTTCTTTAATCTCACCACCCAGAGCCCTGATTAATGACTCAACTGCCTGCCATTTCAGTCCGGACGGCGGCGGCATTTGAAAAACCTGCTCCAGCGTTTCACGCTGTTTTTTCCGTAAGTCCCTGACAACGGTGTTCATCCTGACCTCCGCGACTTCATCCAATGAAGTCATTTTAAGACGATGCTGTAGGAGGTCAAGATGAAATTTACGGAGAGAAGGCCTGCGTTGCCGGTTTGGGAAAGAAAAGGCTCAGGAAATGGACGTTCAGCAGACATAAAAAAAGCCGCTCATCAGCGGCCTTTTTTGCAGAGTTCTTCACTCTCTTCGGGTTCAGGTTCCGGTACGGCGGTGCAGTTACTGGTGTCGCGTTTCTTCAGCTCGCTCAGTGCGTCTGCCACGGTGCGTTTTGCCAGCACATCCAGCGATGCCTGCTCGGCTTCATCGGCTATCGACTTGAAGTACCAGCAGAGGTTGGCACTGACCAGACAGCGCGGCGCGACATCAGGACGCGCAGCCCAGATCTTTTTGTCTTCGATCACTGAGACATAGATATCCCGCAGAGTAATGTCTGCTGCAGGACGGCCCAGATGAATCGAACCGGTTCGGCCCAGCGTAGAGACGATGATGCCGTCTCGGGTCAGCGGGACCATTAATTTTCGAATGAAACTGGGATTCGCTTCCAGCCCATAGGCCAGAATCGCGCTGGTAGAGCGTTTACCCATTTGCTCCGCCATCGCTACGCTCAGAACCATTTGCAAAGCTGTCGGGAAGCGATAATCAAGCATTTCTTTATCCTGAGTTGCGGTGGATCTTATTGTTTTATTGCCGCATAAGTGAACAATCAATGAGCAATAAATATAACAAACACTGTTGCTTTTTTGAAGCAAACCGGCAGCGACAAGGCACGTATTCACCAAAGGCGGAGGCCCGATAGCACAAGGTGCTTAGCCTGCTAACGGCCCACTCTTTGCCGAACAGGCTTAACAGCATTGTCATACGCTGGGGGCTGATATTGCCGGTAAGCGCTGTTTCAGCGCCATGACCAGTACCACGTTAAAGATTGCTAAGGCGCAAAGCAACCGCAGCGTTGCCGGGGCTCCCATCCTTTCAAACACATATCCACCAATAAGCGGCGTCAGTGCCTGGCCCATTAATGCCGGGCGGGCCATTTTACCCACCACAATTGCGTAAGACTCTGGTTTGACCATCGCCAGCGGTAAAGTTCCGCGCACGATGGCACGTAAGCCATTCCCTGCGCCATACAGCACCATGCTCAGCAGCGCCATCTGCGGAAAGAGTGCCAGCAGCAGAAGACCCAGCGCGACCAGCCCAACAGAGAAAAAGGTGGTACGAATCGGATGGCTGCGTTTAAACGCGATATCGACAATACGGGCCCCCACCTGGCACGGACCCAGTACGGCGCTGATCGCCAGCGCCGACGTCAGCGTATGGCCTGTGGCCTGCAACAGGGCGATGAGCTGCACGGAAATCGCCGTCATAATCACGGATGCCAGAGTAAAGATGGCGCAAAGGAGCCAGAATAACGTGGGTTCAATCTCCGCCGTGGCAGGCGGCTTAATCCTGCGTTTAACTGGCCGCGTAGTGTGACTCCCGGGTAATGCAAACAGATAGGCAGGCAGCACGCAGACCACCATCATGGCCGCAATAATCAGTGACGCATTCCGCCAGCCAAATCCATGGATTAACAATGCCGTGCCCGGCCAGACCAGCGTGGTGCAGAAGCCCGATATCAGCGTAATACTGGTGATGGCTGAACGTGCCTGACCGCCATAGCAGGTGCCGAGCGTGGCAAACAGCGCATCATAGAGGCCCATCGCCATACCGATGCCAATAATCACCCAGGCGAACAGAAACAGCGGCAGCGAGTCGCTATACGCCATCGTCACCAGCCCCACCGCCATCACCACCCCGCTCAACGCCAGCAGCAGGCGGCCACCGGTTCGCGCGATAATCCTGCCCGCCATCGGTGACAGGAGGCCTGACACCAGAATGCCGGTCGAGAGCGCGCCGTAAATCCACTGCTGTGACCAGCCCGTCTCAGCCGCAATCGGATTCGCCATCACGGCCATCAGGTAGAACGACCCGCCCCATGAGAGTATCTGCACCCAGCCCAGAGTGATAATGGCGGCAATGCCGGGTTTGATGTTCTGATTCACAGGTAATCTCTTCGTTAGCAGGCGAACCGTTTTTATAACATGTTCTGCGATAAGCCAAAATGCGTGACGCTCTTTTCGCTTTATCGCCGGGCAGATCGCACGGTTTTTAAAGAAAACACTAACTGTATGTTGTAACTATGAGGGAATTGCATTCTCGCAAGGCTTCTGCCACATTGTGGACGTTGTAACTATGGAGGCACAACATGACGCGCTACGACTTAGTGGCTGATATGCATCAGTGTGTAAATGACCTGGAACAGGCGCTGGGGGAGCTGCGTCAGCAGATTGAAGCGCAGCCTCTGCTGATCGCCCGCGTCTTCAGCCTGCCACCGGTGGTGAAAGGCCGTGAGCATGAAGCGATCACTCAGATTGCCGTTGAGCAGCATCTAGGCGAGAGCGCACTGAAGATGGCGCTCGACCACTACTGCCGCCTGTTCATGCAGCATCAGTCCGAACAGCTGAGCACCAAGGCAGCTGTTCGCTTACCCGGTGCACTCTGTATTGAATGCGACGCGGAACGGGAAGCAGAAATTGGCGCGCTGGTCGATCTCATCAACCAGCTGAAAGCGCGGCTGGAGCAGCTGATTACGGTGGACTCGGGTCTGCCGAGCGAAGCACGTTTTGAGTTCGTCCACCAGCATTTACGCGGTCTGATTACCCTGAATGCCTATCGCTCAATCACCCTTCTCAGCGCCCCAGATAGCCTGCGTTTCGGCTGGGCCAATAAGCACATTATCAAGAATCTCAAGCGTGAAGAGGTGATCGCCCAGCTGGAAAAAAGCCTGAAGTCGGGACGCGCGAAAGCGCCCTGGTCACGGGAACAGTGGGCGGAAAAAGTACAGGAGGAGCTGGCTAGCGTGCGTGCCCTTCCCGCCTCAGCACGGCTGAAAATCAAGCGCCCGGTGAAGGTCCAGCCGGTGGCGCGCGTCTGGCGCGCGGATGAACAAAAGCAGACCCAACTGGCCTGTCCTTCGCCAATTCTGGTGATCTGTCGCGATCGCACTCAGGTGCCGGTGCTGGGCGAGTTGCTTAACTACGACGCTGATAACATTACGCATCGTCATAAACCTGCCGCTGAACCGCTGAATCTGTTGATACCCCGGCTGCATCTGTGGGTCGATTGCCCCATCTGAATAAAAAAAGGCCAGCATCCGCTGGCCTTTGATCTCGCTTAAATCTTACGACTTCATGCTGCCGACCATCTCTTCCGGCCGGACCCAGGCATCAAACTCTTCTTCAGTGAGATAACCCAGTTTCAGCGCCGAGCCTTTCAGCGTCAGCCCTTCTTTGTGTGCTTTCTTGGCAATTTCTGCCGCTTTGTCATAACCAATATGGGTATTCAGCGCCGTCACCAGCATCAGTGACTCATTCAGCAGTTGATCGATACGCTCACGCACCGGCTCAATGCCGACAGCACAGTGATGATTAAAACTGTCCATACCATCTGCCAGCAGGCGAATCGATTGCAGGAAGTTATGAATGACCATCGGACGGAAGACATTAAGCTCAAAGTTACCGGACGCGCCGCCCATATTGATCGCCACGTCATTTCCCATCACCTGACAGCAAAGCATGGTCATCGCCTCGCACTGGGTCGGATTGACTTTGCCTGGCATGATGGAGCTGCCAGGTTCATTTTCGGGAATCGCGATTTCGCCGATGCCGCAGCGCGGACCGGAAGAGAGCCAGCGCACGTCGTTGGCGATCTTCATTAGTGAGGCGGCCAGACCTTTCAGTGCGCCATGGGCATGCACCAGCGCATCGCAGGTGGCCAGTGCCTCAAACTTGTTAGGCGCGGTGACGAACGGCTGCTGCGTGAGATCGGCCAGCGCCTTCGCCACGCGCACCGCATATTCCGGGTGGGTGTTGAGGCCGGTGCCCACGGCGGTTCCGCCCAGCGCCAGCTCTGCCACATGCGGAATGCTCTGTTCGATATGCTTCAGGTTGTGCTCCAGCATCGCTACCCAGCCAGAGATTTCCTGGCCCAGGGTCAGCGGCGTCGCATCCTGCAGGTGAGTACGGCCAATCTTGACGATATCTTTAAAGGCGTCGGATTTCTGGCTCAGCGTTTTCTTAAGCACCTGAATCTGTGGGATCAGCTGTTCACGCAGGGCGATCACAGCGGCAACATGCATCGCCGTCGGGAAGACATCGTTGGAGCTCTGGCTCTTGTTCACATCGTCGTTGGGATGGACCAGGCGTGACATGCCGCGCTCTCCGCCGAGGATTTCACTCGCGCGGTTCGCCAGCACTTCGTTCATGTTCATATTGGTCTGGGTGCCGGAGCCGGTTTGCCAGATCGCCAGCGGAAATTCATCCGCATGCTTATCAGCCAGTACTTCATCTGCCGCGCTGACAATTGCATCGGCTCGTTCGGCGGGCAGCAGTCCCAGATCGCGGTTCACGCTGGCTGCGGCGCGCTTGGTCAGCGCCAGTGCGTGCACCAGCGCGGTGGGCATTTTTTCGGTTGAGATGCGGAAATGTTCCAGTGAGCGCTGCGTCTGCGCGCCCCATAATTTGTCTGTAGGTACATCGATGGGGCCCATTGAATCTTTCTCAATGCGGTTGGCTGCCATGAATACGTCTCCTTCACCTTGTTTTTAAAAGAATGACCGCCGGGGTCGTTACAATCAGCTGTCGGGCGGTCCGGATGGTAATACACAATAATTTAACATTATCAGAGCTTAGCGTCCTTTTGCGCTGGATATGTATTTTTACCGGCAGTTTCTGCTTTAATAGCGGCAATAATTTCCCGTGATAAAGGGTTATACGATGCAAAAAATGAACAATTCGCTGCAAAATTACGCGTGGGGCAGCAAAACGGCGTTAACTGAGCTTTACGGTATCGCAAATCCTCAGGGCCAGCCGATGGCGGAACTCTGGATGGGCGCGCATCCGAAAAGCCCCTCCACCGTGATGCATCAGGGTGGCGAGCGTTCCCTGCGTGACGTGATCGATGCCGCGCCTGTCGCGATGCTGGGCGAGGCGGTGGCGCAGCGGTTTGGTGAACTGCCTTTCCTCTTCAAAGTGTTGTGTGCCGATCAGCCGCTGTCGATTCAGGTTCATCCCAGCAAACACGCGGCTGAAGTGGGTTTTGCCCGTGAGAATGCGGCGGGTATTCCACTGAGTGCGGCAGAGCGTAACTATAAAGATGCCAACCATAAGCCGGAACTGGTCTATGCGCTGACCCCCTTCCAGGCGATGAATGGCTTTCGCACGCTGACGCAGATGGTTTCACTGCTGGAGCCGGTCGCGGGCGCACATCCGCAGATTGCGCATTTTCTGCAGCATCCCGATCAGAATACGCTGGCCGCGCTGTTCTCTACCCTGCTGTCACTGGAAGATGAGGCGAAATCGCTGGCGCTGGGCGTGCTGAAATCCGCGCTTGATGCGCAACAGGGCGAGCCGTGGGAAACCATCCGCATGATTGCGGCAGAGTATCCTGACGACAGCGGCCTGTTTTCACCGCTGCTGCTGAACGTGATCACCCTGCAACCGGGTGAGGCGATGTTCCTCTACGCGGAAACGCCGCACGCCTATCTGAAAGGGGTGGCGCTGGAGGTGATGGCAAACTCCGATAACGTGTTGCGGGCCGGTCTGACGCCAAAATATATCGATATCGCCGAGCTGATGGCTAACCTGAAGTTTGACGAGAAACCCGCCAGTGCCCTGCTGACCGAGCCTGTGCAACAGGACAACGCGTTGCGCTTCCCGATTCCGGTCGAGGATTTTGCCTTCGCTATTCATGCCCTGAACGCGGAGCCGCAATCGCTGACGCAGCAAAGCGCCGCCCTGCTGTTCTGTATCGAAGGCCAGGCGGTGATTGCTAAAGGCGAAGAGCAACTGACGCTGAAACCCGGCGAATCCTGCTTCATCGCCGCCAGCGAATCACCGGTTACGGCAGCCGGTACGGGCCGACTGGCACGGGTATTTAATGACTTAGGGTGAAGCGGCTGACGGAATGCCTGTTAACTGCTATTATTTCAACCTATTAGCTTTTAAACGCCTGCGGGCGTTTTTCTTCGGTCGCTGGGGCAAACCTGCGGCATAAGCGGACTCATGGATAAGGACGAATCAGCAATGAAAAAGACCAATGTTGCCGTAGGTGTGATTATCGCACTGGGCGTAGTCTGGACTGGCGCGGCATGGTTCACCGGCAAGCAGATTGAAAGCCACAAGGACCAGCTGGTGCAAAATGCCAATACCCAGCTGAATGCTTATGCCCCTAATAGCCGACTGAAGATCAGCTATCAGGACTATCAGCGCGGCGTGTTCAGCAGCAAAGTGAATCTGGTGGTTCAGGCTAACTCGCAGACGGAAGATAATCCGCTGCTGAAGCCGGGTCAGAGCATCATCCTGAATGAGACCATCGATCACGGACCTTTCCCGTTTGCTCAACTGAAGCATTTCAATCTGATCCCGAGCATGGCGTCGGTGCATACCGAACTGGCTAACACCGATGCGGTGAAGAAGCTATTTGAGCTGACCGGCAATAAGTCCCTGATTAACGCAGATACCCGCATCGGCTACAGCGGTGCTACCGACACGGCGCTGCGCGTCCTGCCGGTTGATTATCAGAATGCGCAAACCGGCGAGCGTCTGGCCACCAATGGCGGCACCTTCAACATCAGCGCAGATAATAAAGGCGATAAAGTGTCGCTGGACAGTGACGTTGATAGCCTCGCGCTGACCAGTAAAAATGAGATGGGTCAGCCAGTCCTCTTCACCATCAATGGACTGAAGCTGAGTGGTAACACACACCTCAGCCCCGAAGGTGTGCGTATCGGCGACCAGTCAGTGAATATTGAGAAGGTCAATGCCAGCATCAATGGTCAGGATGCCCTGACGCTGAACAAAATGAAAGGCACCTCCTCTTTCGATAACAGTGCCGGAAAGATTGGCGGCGATATCGACTACAAGGTTGAAGGCGTACAGTTGCAGAAGCAGGACTTTGGTCAGGCGGCGCTGAAAATGAAACTGTCCCAGTTTGATGCACAGGCGGTAAAAGCCTTCTCCGATCGTTATAATGCGCAGATGCAGGAATTACTGAGCCAGCCTGGCGTCGCGGAAGACCCTATCCGCTATCAGGCGGGCGTGCATCAGATTCTGATGAGCAATCTGCCAATGCTGCTGAAAGGCTCACCATCCATCAGCATCGCGCCGCTGAGCTGGAAGAATGATAAAGGTGAAAGTACCTTTAACCTGACCGCCAGCTTCAACGACCCTTCTGCCGTAACCGGTGAAGCCCAGACCCTCAGCGCGATGGTTGACCGGGTTCTGAAGAACCTGGACAGCAAGCTGGTCATCAATATGCCGATGGCGACAGAAACCATGCATAAAGTGGGTCTGGCCGAGGGCTATCAGGCCGATGATGCGCAGAAACTGGCGGATCAACAGGTGAAAGGTCTGGCGGCAATGGGGCAAATGTTCCGCCTGACTCAGCAGCAGGATAACAACATCGTGACCAGCCTGCAGTACGCCAACGGACAGGTGAACATGAACGGCGATAAAATGACGCTGGAGCAGTTCCTGTCCCGCTATATGCTGGGTATGCCGACCAGCGAAGGCATGCCACAGTAATTGAGCTTGCGTCCATTAAAGCGACCTTCGGGTCGCTTTTTTTATGTCTGCCCGCCGCAAACCGCCCTTTTCCCGCCGGTTATGGGTAATTAAGCAGCATCCGGCGTGACTGTTGCGCAAATCGCTGGCGCTGTTGCGCAAGATATTTTTATAATGCTCTGCACTTCACCGACAACTGAGCGAGTGCGCCATGATCGATTCTAAAATTCCTCTGACTGATATTCACCGCCATCTTGATGGCAACATCCGTGCACAAACCATTCTTGATTTAGGTCGCCAGTTTAACCTTGCCATGCCCGCCACCACGCTTGAGACGCTGCTTCCCCATGTGCAGGTCGGCGAGAATGAACCTGACCTGGTAAGCTTCCTGCAGAAGCTCGACTGGGGCGTGAAAGTGCTGGGCGATCTGGATGCCTGCCGCCGGATTGCGCAGGAGAATGTCGAAGATGCCGCGCGCGCGGGCATTCACTATGCAGAACTGCGTTTTTCCCCTGGCTACATGGCGATGACCCACAACCTGCCCATTGCCGGTGTGGTTGAAGCAGTAATCGATGGCGTGCGCGCTGGCTGTCAGCAGCACAATATCGACGTACGTCTGATTGGTATTATGAGCCGTACCTTTGGTGAAGATGCCTGCCTCGGCGAACTGGAAGGTTTGCTTGCCCATCGCGACCACATCACTGCGGTCGATCTGGCGGGCGATGAGCTGGGCTTCCCGGGCAGTGAGTTCCTGAGCCACTTCACCCAGGCACGCGATGCCGGTTTCCGCGTTACCGTACATGCGGGTGAAGCCGCCGGACCCGAGAGCATCTGGCAGGCAATCCGGGAGCTGGGCGCTGAACGTATTGGTCACGGTGTGAAAGCGATTGAAGATCGCGCGCTGATGGATTTCCTGGCGGAGCACCGTATTGGTATTGAATCCTGCCTGACATCTAATATCCAGACCAGCACAGTGCCCTCGCTGGCGCAGCATCCACTGAAGATCTTCCTTGAGCATGGCATTCTGGCAACGATTAACACCGATGATCCGGCCGTTCAGGGCATTGAGCTGGCGCATGAGTATCAGCATGCCGCACCGGCTGCTGGCCTGAGCATGGCGCAGATGCGTCAGGCGCAGGAAAACGGTCTGACGATTGCCTTCCTGAGTGACGCTGAGAAAGCGGCTGTTCGCGCCCGCGTGCAGTAATCTGCTCGCGTCAGCCATAAAAAACGGGCCGGATAACCGGCCCGTTCTGCTTTCTTCGCTACGTACTCAGCGATCAGACGCGCTTCAGTGACATCGTCTGGCGTTTCTCGGCGGATTGCAGACCCAGTTCGATCAGCTCCATCACCTGAATCGCCTCTTCTGCCGTCACCGGATTATTCCCGCGTCCGGCAATCGCATCGCGAATGCCCGCATAATAAGCCGGGTAGTTGCCAGGCTGAGTCAGCTGCGTGGTTTCCGTCAGTGAATCACCATCAACCAGCGTCAGCGTGCCGTCGCGCATGTCATAACCCCAGTCTGCCTGCGGCGGGAAATCTCCCGACTTGAGGCGATCTTCCTGCGGGTCCAGACCATATTTGACGTAACTGCCGCGCGTGCCGTGGACGGTATAACGCGCGGATTCCGCCGCCACCAGCATGCTGGCGTGAAGCACGACACGGCGCTGCGGATAGGTCAGCGTGGCGTGGAAGTAGTCTGTGGTCTGCGCGCCCGGACGCATCTCGGCCAGATCGACATTAATGGCGACCGGCGGGCCAAACAGTTGCAGCGCCTGGTCCAGCAGATGTGGCCCAAGGTCATACCAGATTCCGCTGCCTGCGCCCTTCATTTCGCGCCAGCGATTACGCACTTCCAGACGGAAGCGGTCAAAATGCGATTCGAAATAGCGCACTTCACCCAGCGAGCCCGCCTCAAGCAGGGATTTCAGCGTCAGAAAATCACTGTCCCAGCGGCGGTTGTGGAACACTGAAAGCAGCAGACCTTTGGCTTTCGCCAGCGCATCCAGTTCGCGCGCCTGTGACAGCGTCACGGTGAACGGCTTATCAACCACCACATGCTTACCGGCGTTCAGCGCCGCTTTGGCCAGCGGGAAGTGGGTGTCGTTGGGGGTAGGAATAACAATCAGTTGCAGCGTAGGGTCGTCCAGCAGCGCCTGAGGATCGGCCACCACCTTAACGGCAGGCCAGTCGGCGTGGACTTTGCTGGCGTCGCTACTGGAAATGGCTGCCAGCTCGACGTCCGGTGTCCCTGCAATCAGCGGGGCGTGAAACGTTTTACTGGCAAAACCGTAGCCGATCAGACCAACACGTAATTTATCGCTCATTTTGATTCCTCTTTGTCGCTAACCTGATTGATTTAAGACTATTAACCAGGTGAGGACAAGGCGGAATCTCCCGAAAAAACTAAGAGATAGCACTCCGCGCCAGGGGCCAGGCCGTCTGCGCCGCAAGGCTATCGTGTGCGTCCTGATTACGGCGGCGGAAATCGCTGGGACTGACACCAACACGCTTGCGAAACACGCGCGAGAAGTAGAGCTGGTCGTCGTAACCCACTTCACGCCCTACCGAGGCGATCGGTTCCTGGGTGGTCTGCAGCAACAGTTTGGCGCGAATAACGCGCTGATCTTCTCGCCAGCGCAGCAGGTTCACACCCATCTGCTCGCGGAACAGGTGTGCCAGCCGCGACGGTGACAGGCAGACGTGGCGCGCCACCTCTTCGATCTTGACCTCGCTGGCGAGGTGGTTGGTCACATACTGGCAGGCTTCAATCACGCGCGGATCGCGGATTAACTGATGACTGCGCGGATCTTCTTCGACAGCACGCAGCAGCAGTCGCTCCAGCAGGTTCATCGCAAGCTCTTCCGCAAAGCGACGACCCGAGTTATGGGTCTGTTCGATGCTGGCAAACAAGCGGTCAAATTCGCCACGCAGCGATTCAGGCAGCAGCAGGCGTCCCACACCCTCCTGCTCATCCTGCCAGCGCAGCCAGTCGTGCCAGTAGGCACGCGGTCGGAAATAGACCCAGCGGTGGAACCACTGCGGACTGTCCGGCGCGCGACCATAATAGTGGGCAGTTTTCGGCTGAAACAGCAGCATTTCGCCCGGTTCGCAGTCAAACGCCCGCTCGCCGTCGAATACCCGTCCTTTGCCTTTAATGGTGAGATTCAGAATGTAACCTTTCATGCCGTGCGGGCGATCGATAAAGAAATCGAGCGGACCCTCAGCGGTGATGGGCGTCAGCCCCGCCACCAGCCAGGCATTGAATGAATAGCCAGGCAACAGGGGGTTTTGCTGCTCGGCCGGTAATTCGCGGTGATACATAGCGTCCTCACTCAGTCTGTTATTGTTCGGATAGTCCGCAGAGGCGTCTGCCTCTGCGGACCAACGGCTCGCTCAATCAGGCTTTTTTCTGTTTGTAACGGTCAAAAATCACCGCTGCTAACAGTATCAGACCGCGCACCACATACTGTGAGAACGGCGAGATATTCAATAAATTCATCGCATTCTCGACGGTGCCGAGAATTAATACCCCTGCCACCACGTAGGAAATCTTACCGATACCGCCCTTCAGTGACACGCCACCCAGTACGCAGGCAGAAATCACCACCAGCTCATAGCCGATGGACGTCATAGGCTGACCACTGGTCATACGTGATGCCAGGATGATGCCCGCTGCTGCTGAAACCAGACCGGAAAGAATAAAGATGATGATGCGGGTACGTACCACCGGCACACCGGCCAGGCGCGCTGCCTCTTCATTACCGCCAATCGCCAGCGTATTACGACCAAAGGTGGTTTTGTTGAGCAGGAAGCCGAAGATCACCATGGTGGCCAGCGTCAGCCAGATTGGCGCAGGCACGCCAAACCAGTTGGCGAAGCCCAGTTCAAAGAAGCGCTCATCTTCAATACCAACCGCTTTACCGTCAGAGAAGATATACGCCAGGCCGCGCACGATCTGCATCGTCGCCAGCGTGGTGATCAGCGCATTGATCTTGAGACGGGCGATCACAAAGCCGTTGATAAAACCGGTGATCATGCCGAGCACCAGACCGGCACCGACACCAATCCACAGGCTCTCGGTCATGTTGATCACCACGGCGGTGACAACCCCCGCACAGGCGATAACGGAAGCGACCGACAGGTCAAAATCACCGGAAGCCAGACAGAACAGCATGCCGCAGGCGACCATGCCGGACATCGACATCGCCAGTCCCAGGCCTTTCATATTGATAAACGAGCCAAAGTTCGGCACAAAAATCGCACAGACAATAAACAGCAGTGCAAATACTACCAGCATGCCGAAGTTGTCCCAGATGCGGCCTAACCGCAGGCCACCGCGTGAAGCAGGCTGCGGCGTATTTGAGGTCGTGGATGAAGCCATGATGATCTCCTGTCAGGCCACGGCGGCCGCTTGAGTGGTTTTGGGCATCGCCAGGCTCAGCGTCTGCTGCTCCGTGGCGTCGTCGTGCAGCAGTTCACCGGCAATGGCACCTTCACGCATCACAACGATGCGATCGGCGAGGCCCATCACTTCCGGTAAATCGCTTGAGGCGAACAGCACCGCAATACCCCGGTTCGCCAGCTGATAAATCAGGTTATAAATTTCATGTTTAGCACCGACGTCGATGCCGCGCGTTGGCTCATCCAGCAGGATCACTTTCATATCTTCAGAGAGCCAGCGACCCAGAATCGCCTTCTGCTGGTTACCGCCAGAGAGGTTCATGATCAGCTGATCGGCGCTGGGCGTTTTAATGTTCAGCGAGCGGATATGGCTGTCGGCATTCTTGTTTTCCCAGCCGTTTTTAATCAGGCAACCGGCAGTGAGATTGTGCCGGCGGGCGCTGATATTGATGTTGTCGCGCACCGAGTGCACGGGAATAATGCCCTCAGCTTTGCGGTCTTCCGGGCAGAGCATAATGCCGGCGCGGATGGCGTCGATAGGCTCCCGCAGCGGCAAAGGCTTGCCGTCCAGAATCACCTGACCACCGCGCAGACGCGTGCCGCCAAACAGGCCTTTCAGCAGTTCACTGCGTCCGGCACCGACCAGGCCAAACAGTCCCACGATTTCACCGGCATGGACTTTCAGCGAAATAGGCGTACGCACGCCCTTGGCTTCGACCTTGTCCAGTTCCAGACGCACTTCCCCTTTAGGACGCGGTGAGTAGCCATAGATATCCCCCAGGTTACGTCCCACCATCGCCTGCACCAGATCGTCATGATGGGTGTTAGCCATGTCAGTAAACGTCCGCACGTAGCGGCCATCTTTAAAGACGGTGATGGCATCGCTGAGGGCGAAGATCTCTTCCATGCGGTGTGACACGTAGAGCACCACCCGGCCCTCCTCGCGGAGCTGGCGGATGACGCGGAACAGGTTGTCGATTTCGCGTGCCGACAGGGAACTGGTTGGCTCATCAAAGGCGATAATGCGCGCATTGCGCGCCAGCGCTTTGGCAATCTCCACCATCTGCCACTGCCCCAGCGACAGGTACTTCAGCGGCATATCGGGGTCGATATCCATGCCGAGGTTTTTCAGCTGCACGCCAGCTTCGTAACGCATCAGCTTACGGTTAACCAGACCATGTTTGTGCGGGATTTGACCGAGATAGATGTTCTCTGCCACGCTCATTTCCGGCACCAGATGCAGTTCCTGGTAAATAATGGCGACGCCCGCGTCCAGCGCATCCGTTGTGCGCTGAAAACTCATCGGCTTGCCTTTAATGCGAATCTCACCGCCGCTCGGCTGATAACTGCCGCTGAGTATTTTTAACAGCGTCGATTTGCCTGCGCCGTTCTCGCCCATCAGCGCGTGAACTTCACCGCCACGGCAGTCGAAGGAGATATCCTGCAACGCTTTCACGCCAGGGAAAGTTTTACTGATGCCATGAAACGACAGAAATGCTGAATCAGTGTTCATGTTAATCCTCACTCTTTCGCGCCACCGGCCTGTCAGGGCGGGCGACGCGAAATGGGCTATTAAGGATGCCGGGCTGCGAACAGCCCGACAGGCTCAGAGTTACATCAGTCCTTTTTTCGCCAGTTCGGTTTTGAAGTTGTCACGGGTGATCAGCACCACATCTGTAACTTCGGTGAATTTCGGTGGCTCTTCACCTTTGCTGACCCAGTTGTAAAGCATCTGGCTGCTTTTGTAGCCGTGGATATCCGGGCTTGGCAGCAGCGAACCGTAGAAGCCGGTCGCCTTGTCTTTAGACAGTTCACTGATGGCATCGACGCCGTTAATGCCGATACCGATGACGTCAGCCGCTTTAAAGCCCTGACCTTCAGTCGCACGCACGCCGCCCAGCACGGTGTTGTCGTTCATGCCGACAATCAGCCAGTGTTTGACTTCAGGATGCTGCACCAGCAGGGAGTTACCGGCGTCAAACGCGCCAGGGATATCATTGGATTTGGTTGGGACCTGATAGATCTGAGCTGCCGGGAAACCAGCGGCTTTGATCGCGTCCATTGAGCCGCCGGTACGACGACGTGCGGTGTCGAGTTCGTTCGCGGTAATCGCCATCACGCCGGTGGTTTTCACATCCCAGCCGCGCTTCTGCATCTCTTTATAGAGTTCCTGACCCTGACGCTCACCAATTTTGGTGGCCGCCATCATCACCAGCGGTACGGTGTCCATTGGCTTGCCTTTGGCGGTCACGAATTGGTCATCTACCGCGATGACTTTCAGACCGTAGCCACGCGCTTTTGCCATGATGGCGGAGCCCAGTTTCGGATCGGGGGTACAGATGACAAAACCTTTTGCGCCGTTCGCCGCCAGGCTGTCGATGGCATTCAGGGTTTTTTCACCATCCGGCACGGCAATTTTAATGACATCAAAGCCAAGATCTTTGCCCGCTTTATCGGCGAATTTCCATTCAGTCTGGAACCAGGGTTCTTCTGGTTGCTTGACTAAAAAACCCAGCTTCATGGTCTCGGCGATAGCGGATTGTGACATAACCGCTGCCAGGCCGATGGCCGCGAATGCTTTAGTGAATTTATGCATGATGCTCTCCGGTACCAGGTTATTTTTCGCTGCTAATAACGAATCGGTGTAAACGCTACCAGTTTGTTTTGTTTTGTGGGTACAGCCATAAATCAGTGCGTTAGGCTGGCATGTGCTGACAGACTGTCCAGACGCTGGGCTAGTTTTAGCGGTATTAGCGAAGAAAAATGTAGAGCGGTATCACACATTAAAATCACGACAAAATGATCCATATATTCAGCAAATTTAACCGGACCTTAACTTTTGCAATGGATCACAAAATCACTGCCGATGACAGAAAAGTGCATATTGTCAGCCAGCGATGACTAACTGATTTGGCGCGCCGAACCCAGGATACAGGAGTTAACTAACTACAGGAGATTCCGATGCGTGCTGGAGCCATCACCCTTGGGCTGGACTTTGGTAGTGATTCGGTGCGTGCGCTGGCCGTGGATTGTCATAGCGGCAAAGAGCTGCAGAGTGCGGTGTTCAGCTATCCGCGCTGGCAACAGGGCTTATACAGCGATCCGCACACTAACCGTTTTCGTCACCATCCACAGGATTACATCGACGCTATGGAGCAGGCGCTGCTCGGCGTGCTGAATGCACTGAGCGAAGATCAGCGCAATGCCGTGGTCGGCATTGGCGTTGACAGTACCGGCTCAACGCCGGCGCCTATCGACCGCGACGGCAATGTGCTGGCGTTGCGTCCGGAGTTCGCTGAGAACCCCAACGCGATGTTCGTGTTGTGGAAAGATCATACTGCTATAGAAGAAGCGGAAGAGATTAATCAGCTTTGCCACAGCGGCCGCTTCGAGGATTACAGCCGCTACATCGGCGGCATTTACTCCTCGGAGTGGTTCTGGGCGAAGATTCTGCACGTGTCGCGTGAAGATGCGGCCGTGCGTGAAGCCGCCGTCTCTTGGGTGGAGCTGTGCGACTGGGTGCCTGCCCTGTTAAGCGGCACCACCGCGCCAGAGAAGCTGCGTCGTGGCCGTTGTGCCGCGGGGCATAAAGCGCTATGGCATGACGACTGGAACGGCCTGCCCGATGTCGATTTCCTTAATGCGCTCGACCCGCTGTTAACCCAGCAGCTCGACTCCCCTCTGTTTACGGATACCTGGACCGCTGATGTGCCGGTCGGCACGCTCAGTCCGGAATGGGCGAAGCGTCTTGGCCTGACCCAAACCGTTACCCTCTCCGGTGGCGCATTTGACTGTCATATGGGCGCCGTGGGTGGCGGTGCCAAACCTTATACGCTGGTGAAAGTGATTGGCACCTCAACCTGCGACATCCTGATTGCTGATGCGGAAAAGGTCGGCGACCGCGATATCAAGGGTATCTGTGGTCAGGTCGATGGCAGCGTCGTACCTGGCGCTATCGGGCTGGAAGCAGGTCAGTCTGCCTTTGGTGATATCTATGCCTGGTTCAGCCGCTTACTGGGCTGGCCATTGCAGCTGGCGGCCCAGCAGCATCCGGCGCTGAAACCTCAGCTGGCTGAGATGCAAAAGAATCTGATTAAGGATCTCACCGAGGCCTGGGCTGCCAATCCGCAGCTCGACCATCTGCCGGTGGTGCTGGACTGGTTTAACGGTCGCCGCACACCGAATGCGAATCAGCGTCTGAAAGGGGTGATTACCGACCTGAATCTGGGCACCGATGCCCCTGCACTGTTTGGTGGTCTGGTCGCGGCAACCGCATTTGGCGCCCGCGCCATTATGGAGTGCTTCGAGCAGCAGCAGATCCCGGTCGAGAGCATTCTGACCCTTGGCGGCATCGCGCGAAAATCTCCGGCGATTATGCAGGCCTGCTGCGATGTGATGAACCGGCCACTGGATATCGTCGCCTCTGACGAGTGCTGTGCTCTGGGTGCGGCCATTTTCGCTGCCGTTGCCGCCGGTGTTCACGCCAGCGTCCCGGATGCTCAGCAGGTCATGGCCAGTCCGATTGCCGTAACGCTGCAGCCCGATCCGGCGCGCGTCGCCCGCTATCAACAACTGTATCAACGCTATCAACAATGGTGCGTGACGGCTGAACCGCAATACGCCGCTCGCCCCGCTTCCGCGACGAGCCTGGCCCAACAGGCGTAATTGTTGCAGGCAGTCTGGACACGGACAGCGCGGAGCAACCAGGTGTACACGGCGTACGTGAGGATTGTGAGCACTGTCCAGGTTCAGAATGACAAATAAAATAGCCTATTAGGGTAGGCTCAAAGTAAAGGAGTGGTTTATGGAACAGTCAAACAGCTACAGCGTGTGGTTTGTCATCGGCACGCAGCACCTCTATGGGGCAGAGACGTTACGCCAGGTTGAACAGAATGCCCGTCAGGTTGTCGACGGTTTAAATCAGGCGGGTTTACCACTACGTCTGGAGCTGAAACCGCTGGTGAAATCACCGGATGAAGCGCTGGCCCTGTGCCGCGACGCAAACTACGACAAGCAGTGTGTCGGGATCATTACCTGGCTGCACACTTTCTCCCCGGCCAAAATGTGGATCGGCGGCCTGAGCGTACTGAATAAGCCGCTGCTGCAATTCCATACCCAGTTCAATGCCGAGATCCCGTGGGACAGCATGGACATGGACTTTATGAACCTGAACCAGACCGCGCACGGCGGCCGTGAGTTCGGTTTCATCGGCGCGCGCATGGGCCTGCAGCACAGCGTGGTGACCGGTCACTGGCAAGACAGCGCCAGCCAGCAGCGTCTGGGCAACTGGATGCGGGCGGCTCTGGCTAAACAGGCCAGCCAGCAGCTGAAAGTCGCCCGTTTTGGCGACAACATGCGTGAAGTGGCCGTGACCGAAGGCGATAAAGTCGCCGCACAGATTCAGTTCGGTTATTCAGTAAATGGCTGGGGCGTTGGCGATCTGGTTGAGGTGATCAACGGCGTCAGCGATGGCGACGTGAACGCGCTGATCGACGAATATGAAAGCCTTTATCGCTTTACCGATGTCGCCGCGTCTGGCGGTGAAAAGCGTCAGAACGTGCTGGATGCTGCACGTATCGAACTCGGTCTGAAACGTTTTCTGGAAGCAGAGGGCTGCCACGCCTTCACCACTAACTTCCAGACGCTGCACGGCATGACGCAGTTACCTGGTCTGGCCGTTCAGCGCCTGATGGGTCAGGGTTATGGCTTCGCAGGCGAAGGAGACTGGAAAACCGCTGCCCTGCTGCGCATTTTCAAAGTGCTGGCCGGCGATCGTAAAGGTGGCACCTCATTTATGGAGGATTACACCTATCACTTCTCACCGGGCAACGATTTAGTGCTTGGCTCACACATGCTGGAAGTCTGCCCGTCGATTGCCATTGAAGAGAAACCCTTAATCGATGTGCAGTTCCTGGGCATTGGTGATAAAGCCGATCCGGCACGTATGATTTTCTCCACGCCAGCCGGTCGTGCGGTTAACGCCAGCGTGATTGATATGGGCGATCGTTTCCGTCTGCTGGTTAACGTGGTGGATGCTATCGAACAGCCGAAACCGCTGCCGAAGTTGCCGGTTGCGCGCGCACTGTGGAAAGCGCAGCCATCACTGGCGACCGCCTCCGAAGCGTGGATTCTGGGCGGCGGCGCACACCATACGGTGTTCAGTCAGGCGCTGACGCTGGAGGATATGTATCTGTACGGTGAGATGAACGACATTGAAGTGCTGGTGATTGATGAGCACACGCGTTTGCCTGCGTTTAAAGACGCGCTGCGCTGGAACGAAGCGTACTACCGTCTGAAACGTTAATTAGCGATCATTGGCGCCTTAGGACTCTTTAAAAGATAGTTTCAGGGAAGGTAAGGCGCCGTTTGGTAGAAAATTAGTGCAATTCAGTCGGAAATGGCGGGCGTTGCGTAAAGACGCCGTAAATACATCCCTGTAGGCTCTGCCGCCGCATCCATGCGGCGGACGCTTTACTCCACTGCCCGCCATCCCCTCCTTAATTTTGCATTTTTGCGAATATTCAAAAACTCAGCATAATCAGCATGTAATAAAAGCCCTTACTGGGAAAGTCCCATTTCGCTGCAACTGTGCACTCCATTATTTCAATTTCGCACTGCCCTTTACAGCAATGATTAAGCCCAACCGGGAAGGAATGGCATGCCTGAAGAGCAAAGCGTCCGCGCCAGGGATGGCGCGGCCGATCCGCATGGATGCGGGAATCCTTTGCGATCAGGCATACCTTTCCTGACCTTACACCTGAATCCCATAGCGATTGTTTTCCCGGTAATACATAAGAGCACCGGTCTCTTTGCTAAAACTCAACTCTTTCATCATCTTGCACTTTCTCCCACCAGCCTGTATTGCTACATACCTGATAAAACAAGGTGCCAACGCCATGCAAATTGCCGATCTGAACCAGCATCCTGACTACGCCCCACAAACCGCACAACTGCTGCACACCGAATGGTCACATCTTCCTGCATGGTCGCATCAGCCCACCATCCTTGCGCGTTTAACAAAACGGAATCAGACCGGCTCGTCGGAATTTACCCTCGTCGCCACATCGGACGGCAAAACGGTTATCGCGACCTGTAGCGTCATCCGTTATGAACTGGACGACATCGCGGCAAGGGAATACTGGATTGGCGAAGTAGTGACGGATAAGAAATTCAGGGGCCAGGGCGTGGCGAAAGCCTTAATCCAGCAAGCGATTGCCCGGGCAAAACACCAGCAGATTGGCGAGTTCTGGCTCTATACACCCGATCAACAGGCGTACTATCAGCGTTCAGGCTGGCAGGCGGTGGAACAGCGGCACATCGCGGGTGAAGAAGTCACGGTGATGGTGTTGCATCTGACGCAGTAAAAGGCGGCTCCTGAGAGCCGCCATTAATCAGAATCCGCAATACTCAGCCAGGGATGCGTTTGACGGGTGCGTTCTGCTGACGATCCCAGATCACCGTCAGTAACCGCTGCAGCGCGATAAACGCAAACAGCAGAATCCCGATGGCGATCTTGGTCCACCACGAACTCAGCGTGCCGTCAAAGTTAATCCAGGTCTGAATCAGTCCCTGAATTAACACGCCAAACAGTGTACCCAGCACAGTTCCTACGCCACCCGACAACAACGTGCCGCCAATCACCACTGACGCAATCGCATCCAGCTCCACACCCAGCCCGGCCAGCGCATAACCTGCCGAGGTATAGATAGAGAACACAATGCCCGCCAGCGTTGCCAGCGTGGTGGAAAGCATATAAATCTTAATGGTCGTCGCACGGGTTGAAACACCCATCAACTGAGCGGACGTCATATTGCCGCCGATAGCGTAAACCCGGTTACCAAAGCGCGTGCGATGCGCCAGAATAATCCCGCCAAACACCACCACCAGCATAATCACGGCCAGCAGGCTAAGACGCCCTCCACCCGGCACTTTCCACGCCAGACTTGAAAGCAGGGTATAGAACGGATGATCGATTGGAATCGAGTTCTCGGACACCAGATAGCTGCAGCCGCGCAGGAAAAACATCCCCGCCAGCGTAATGATAAAGGCCGGGATCTTCAGTGCATCAATCAGCCAGCCCATCATGGCACCGAACAGCGCACCCAGTGACAGAATCAGCGCAAACGCGAGCAGCGGATCGACATGGAAATCACCAATTGCTCGCGCCAGAAACACACCGGTAAACGCAATGACTGCGCCGACTGACAGATCGATACCACCGGATAAAATCACAAAGGTCATGCCGACGGCGATAATGCCGAGGAAAGCGTTATCGGTCAGGATATTGCAGATGACCCGGGTGGAGGCAAAGCCTGGAAACTGACTCAGACAAAAAAGGTAACCCGCGACAAACACCAGCAAGGTGATCATCAGCGGAAGATGACGTTTGATCATGTCGGGCGTCTCCGTTTCAACATCGCAATAAACCGCGGTGACTGCAGCAACAGCACGCACATCACCACCACCGCTTTCACGACCTGATTCAGCTCAGGCGGGAAGCCAGAAAGCAAAATCCCGGTATTCATCGACTGAATAATCAGTGCGCCAATCAGCGACAACACCAGATTAAAGCGCCCCCCCATCAAAGATGCCCCACCAATGACCACGGCGAGAATTGCATCCAGCTCCAGCCATAAACCCGCGTTATTGGCATCCGCACCGCGAATATCTGCTGCGACGATCAGACCCGCGACGGCGGCACAGACGCCACTGATCGCATAAGTGGACATTACGACCAGCCAGCCCGTCACACCCGCATTGCGCGCAGCGCGCAGGTTAATCCCCACGGCTTCGATAAACAGACCCAGCGCGGTTTTGCGCGTCAGCAGCCAGACGGCCAGCGCCACCACCAGCGTAATCCAGACCGGCACCGGCAACATCCATAGTGAGCCATTACCAAACCAGCCAAGACTGTCGCTATCGAAGGTCACAATCTGTCCCTGAGTAATCAACTGAGCGATACCGCGTCCGGCCACCATCAGAATCAGCGTGGCAACAAATGGCTGAATCCGCAGCAGCGCCACCAGCACCCCATTCCACAAACCACAGGCTAAACCGGTGCCCAGCGTGCAGAGAATAATAAACGGCACACCGTGCCCGGCCACGGTGAGTGTGGCGGCCGTCGCGCCCGCTATCGCCATCACCGCCCCCACGGAAAGATCGATGCCGCCAGTCGCGATCACCAGCGTCATCCCAATCGCCAGCAGGGCAACCGGTGCCGCACGGTTAAGAATATCGATTGGACTGCCGAACAGACGACCATCCTGCAGATGCACCGCAAAAAAGTTACTGGCCACCAGACTGTCGATCAACAGCACCAGCAGCAGCGCGGCGAT
Organism: Candidatus Pantoea rara; assembly: GCF_051136265.1. Taxonomy (NCBI): domain Bacteria; kingdom Pseudomonadati; phylum Pseudomonadota; class Gammaproteobacteria; order Enterobacterales; family Erwiniaceae; genus Pantoea; species Candidatus Pantoea rara. The sequence goes on from NZ_CP194942.1 coordinate 2,151,652, forward strand.
TTGCGGCATCCCTGGCGGGAGTTTTAGCTTACGACGTGGCGTTTTTTCAGATGTCATAGGAGACTCAAGCATGTTTTGCCCCTCCGTCTGCGATAGCATTGACGATCGACGCCACGGATAGCTGCTCCAGCGGAATTTCAGCCACCTGCTTCAGATCGCGCATGATCAACACCCGATCGGCATAACCGACCAGCTCTTCGAGTTCAGAGGAGATCACCAGCAGCGCCAGGCCATCAGCGCACAGGGATTCAATTAAACGGATAATTTCGGCGTGCGCGCCCACATCAATACCGCGCGTCGGTTCGTCGAGGATTAAAAACTGGGGTTTAGTGACCAGCCAGCGCGACAGTAACACCTTCTGCTGATTGCCGCCCGATAACAGCTCCACCGGCTGCTCTGCATGCGGCGTGCGAATGCCCAGACTTTTGATAAAACGATCGGCAATCGCCTGCTGTTCACGCTTCTTAATCGGCCGTAACCAGCCGCGTTGCGCCTGCAGTGCCAGAATAATATTTTCGCGCACGGAGGCCGCACCAATAATCCCGTCAGTCTTACGATCCTCCGGGCAAAAACCCATGCCGAGTTGTGACGCTTTCGCCGGGTTGGTAATGCGCTGCACTTTGCCTTTGATCTTCGCAGTTCCGCGATCGGCACGACGAATACCAAATAATACCTCGGCAGTTTCGGTACGGCCTGAACCCAGCAGACCGGCCAGACCGACGACCTCACCGGGACGTACCGACAGGTTAAAGGGTTCAATGGTGCCCTTCCTGCCGTAATCTTCAAACGACACGACCGGCTGATTGCTACGCAGCGTACTGCCCTGACGTTGTAACGCCGTCTCCAGCAGTTCGCGACCCAGCATCAGCTTAATCAGTTCAATCTGCGGCAGCGTGGCAGTATCGCGGGTGGCGATAAACTGCCCGTTGCGCAGTACGGTAATCCGGTCAGTAATGCGGTACACCTGGTCGAGAAAGTGGGTCACAAAAATCAGGCTCATCCCCCTGGCTTTTAACTGCGCCATCAGGGTAAACAGCATCTCAACTTCGCTGGCATCCAGACTGGCTGTCGGCTCATCGAGGATCAGCACCTGGGCCGACAGATCCACCGCGCGGCAGATGGCGATAATTTGCTGCATCGCCACCGAGTAGTGGCCAAGCGGGCGCGTCACATCAAGGGAAAAACCGTAGTTCCGCATCAGTGCATCGGCATCGCGCACCATCTTCCGACGGTCGATCATGCCAAAGCGGCGCGGCTCACGGCCAATATAGAGGTTATCCGCCACCGACATGTTCGGCAGCATATTCACTTCCTGATAGACGGTGCCGATGCCCATTTCCTGCGCCTGCGCCGTATTATGCGGCGTAATGGGCTCTCCATTCAGGGTGATCGTGCCCGCATCGCGCGTGTAAACCCCGGTCAGCACTTTAATCAGGGTGGATTTGCCCGCGCCGTTCTCGCCCAGCAGCGCCATGATCTCCCCTTTACGGATATCAAAGGAAACATTGCTCAGCGCTTTGACGCCGGGAAACCCTTTGCTGACGCCGCTGATAGATAACAGCGGTGTTTCATTTTGCGTGGTCATTCTGCTCACTCCGCCTTACGTCATGAAAAACCGCCCCGTAGGGCGGTCTGCGGCTGGTCTGTGGCGGGTCTGTGAATCAGTAACCCATACCATTTTTCTTATCCAGCTCCTTCTGCGCATCAGCAGGCAGGAACAGCTTCGACTCGGTCTTGATCACTTTTGGCGGCAGCGTGCCATCTTTCTTGAATTTTTCCAGCGCATCAAACGCCGGGCCAGCCATATCTGGCGTCAGCTCGACGTTGGCGTTAGCCTCACCCGCCAGCATCGCTTTATAGATATCCGGTACACCATCAATTGAGCCGGTAAGAATATCTTTGCCTGGTTTCAGGCCCGCTTCTTTAATCGCCTGGATGGCACCGATCGCCATGTCATCGTTATGCGCGTAAACCATGCAGATGTTTTTGCCGTTGTTCTCTGCCTTGATAAAGCTCTCCATCACCTCTTTACCTTTACTGCGGGTAAAGTCACCCGACTGCGAGCGAATCACTTTAATATTTGGATGGTTGCTGATCGCCTCGGCAAAGCCTTTCTTACGGTCGATCGCCACGCTGGCACCCACTGTGCCCTGCAGTTCCACGACGTTACACTGTTTGTCGCCCACGGTTTTCACCAGCCAGTCGCCAATCAGTTTGCCTTCCAGCACGTTGTCCGCCGTCACCACCGCCTGATACAACGATTTGTCTTTCACCACGATGGCGCGGTCCAGCAGGTAAACCGGGATTTTGGCATCTTTGGCTTCTTCCAGGACCGGCTCCCAGCCAGTCTGTACAACAGGCGCAATAAAGATGGCATCAACGCCCTGTGCGATGAACGAGCGTACGGCTTTGATCTGGTTCTCTTGTTTCTGCTGTCCATCGGCGATTTTCAGGGTGATTCCGCGTTTTTTGGCTTCGCTTTTCGCTACGTTGGTTTCCGCTGAGCGCCAGCCAGATTCCGAACCGACCTGCGAGAAGCCGACCGTCATATCTGCGGCAAGTACCGGGCCGGTTAACGCGGCGCTGACCAGCGTGGTCAGAAGTAAACGTTTCCACATAGTTTTTAATCCTCTGAAAGGCGTTTGCTGTTTAGGGTAGAGAGCCTGCTTAGACTGGACTAAAAAAGGGTGCATAATGGCGACATACTTCACAAAATAGAGCAATTTAAAGGAGTTACGTGCAGAGTCGCGGGTTCGCTGGCTGGGGTATTATGGATAAAACGGCTGATTAAAATGACAATGCCCGTTAAATAATTGTAATAAACAGAATCGCTTATGTTTATCGCCACTGGAAACGATTACAGCCAGGCGTACAAAACGGGTTATCCGGCTTACGATGAACAAAAAATGGGATTTGTGATTGCCCGCACAGTCGTCAGCGGCTTCAGGGCAGGAGCGAAACGTTTCTATGGCAGAGGTTCCCGAACGGTCAAATTTCCCGCGATAAAAACGTCAGAAAGAAGACGCTGACTCCCTGTCCAGTCCGAATGAAATAAAAATAATGTTTTAACTCTACGGTAAACGATTTATTCGCGTACTCTGCTTCCGGTGCCAGTCAGGTATTTAAAGCAAATACCCTGAGTTAACGACCCAAATAACAGTAAAAAAGCCAGATATGGACTTTTAGTGACGAATAAGGTGCTTTTGTCTGATTTTCGGCTTTTTTCATCTGCATGATCTGGACAGCTTAAGCCTGCCCCCTATACTGAGCACTCCTTTGTTACTTCTATCTCTTATGGCAATGATGACTGCGCACGATTACCTGCTTAAATTCCGCAAAGTAAATAATACAGACAGTCTGGAAAAGCTTTTCGATCATCTGAATTATTCCCTGACGAATGATCTGGAAATCATCAATATGTACCGGGCTGCCGACCATCGGCGCGCTGAACTGGCCTCTGGCGGTCGGTTATATGATCTGGGCTGTGTTCCTAAAACGGTGTGGCGCTACGTAGTCTGATCTCAGACTGATTCATCACCTCTTTTACCGCTGACCTTGTCCGGATGGGCGCGCCCCTCTGGACATGTTATTCTGCTGCGCTTCGACTCCCCGAGACAGGAATAACCACGATGAATGAACAGGTTGCTGCGCCGCGTATTGGTGGCTGGCTTTTGCTGCCGCTGGCCTGGCTGATAATGACCCTGTTAACCACCGTTCTGGTGCTGGCGATGTATCTGACACCCCTGTTTAATCCGGAATGGCGTGTCGCGCTGTTTTCTCACGGCAGCACACTCTTCTCTTACTGGGCCATTTCTCTGCTCACCGCTGTGGCGGTCTGGGCCTATAGTCTCTGGATCAGCTGGCTGTTCCTGAAGCGCTCCCGCCGCCTGCCGCGCCATTATCTGCTCTGGCTGCTTATTACCGTGCTACTGGCGCTGAAAACTTTTGCTTTCACGCCAGTCGCTGATAGCCGGGCCCTCCAGACATTACTGCTGTCACTGCTGGCCGCTGCGGTGTTTGTGCCCTATTTTAAACGCTCAGAACGGGTAAAAAAGACCTTTATCGCGCCCTGATGTGGTGAGTTGTGTCAGGAATTTAATTCTGAGTGCGGTCTGCCGCCTTGCGGGTGGCGCGGGTGTTGAGATACGTCGCGCTATCAATGATAATAAGCCGCTTTCTGGCTCCCAGGCGAAAAAATGACCGATTATCTGCTTCTCTTTGTTGGCACCGTGCTGGTGAATAACTTCGTATTAGTGAAGTTTCTCGGCCTTTGTCCCTTTATGGGCGTTTCCAAAAAACTGGAAACGGCGATTGGCATGGGCCTCGCCACGACATTCGTGATCACCCTGGCCTCGATCTGCGCCTGGCTGGTCAACCATCTGATCCTGCTGCCGCTGGACCTGGTCTATCTGCGGACCATGGCGTATATCCTGGTCATCGCTGTTGTGGTGCAGTTCACCGAGATGGTAGTGCGTAAAACCAGCCCGTCGCTCTATCGCCTGCTGGGTATCTTTCTGCCGCTGATTACCACCAACTGTGCGGTACTGGGTGTGCCTCTGCTGAGCGTCAACCTTAACCACACCTTTATGCAGGCCGCGCTGTATGGTTTCAGCGCTTCAATCGGCTTCTCGCTGGTGATGGTGCTGTTCGCCGGTATGCGTGAGCGCCTGGTGCTGGCGAATGTTCCTGCCCCGTTTAAAGGCAACTCCATCGCCCTGATTACTGCGGGCCTGATGGCGCTGGCATTTATGGGCTTCACCGGCTTGGTGAAATTCTGATGACCGCGATCTGGATTGCTGTTGCGGTATTAAGTGCGCTGAGCCTGGTGTTCGGTGCCCTGCTGGGTTACGCCTCGCGCCGCTTTGAAGTGGAAGAAGATCCTATCGTTGAGCAGATTGATGCCATTCTGCCGCAGAGCCAGTGCGGCCAGTGCGGCTATCCTGGCTGCCGTCCTTATGCGGATGCGGTCGGCAACAACGGTGAAGCGATCAATAAATGCGCGCCAGGCGGTGAGCAGACCATGCTCAAGCTGGCTGCGCTGCTCAACGTGGAACCGCAGCCGATTGATGGTGATGAAACGGCGAAAGAGCCGGTACGTACCGTCGCCTTTATTGATGAGGCCAACTGCATTGGCTGCACCAAATGTATTCAGGCCTGTCCGGTAGATGCGATTGTCGGGGCAACCCGCGCCATGCACACTGTGCTGAGCGATGTCTGCACCGGCTGCGATCTCTGTGTGGCACCCTGCCCGACTGACTGTATTGAGATGCGTCCGGTTGAAACCACACCAGCTAGCTGGAAGTGGGATTTGAATACCATTCCTGTACGGGTGATCCCGGTAAAAACTCATGCTTAATCTGTTTAACTTCCTGAAAAAAGAGAAGGTCTGGGATTTTCAGGGGGGTATTCATCCGCCGGAAATGAAAACCCAGTCCAACGGCACGCCGCTCAGCGAACTGCCGTTGCCGCACCGTTTTATTATTCCGCTGAAACAGCATATCGGACACGAAGGTGAGATCTGCGTTACGCCTGGCGACCATGTGCTGCGCGGTCAGCCTCTGACGTTTGGCACGGGCCGTATGCTGCCGGTCCATGCGCCTACCTCCGGCGTGATTGAAGATATTGGTCAGCATATGACCGCGCATCCATCGGGGCTGTCCGAGCTTTGCATTTTCCTGACGCCTGATGGCGATGACCGCTGGATGCCGCTCGATCCGTTGCCTGACTACCGTCAGCATCCGCGCACGGATGTTGTACAGCGTATTCACGACGCGGGCATCGCGGGCCTGGGCGGTGCGGGATTCCCTACTGCCACCAAACTGAAAGGCGGCCTGCGCGGCGTTAAAACCCTGATTATCAATGCGGCCGAGTGCGAGCCTTATATCACCGCTGACGATCGCCTGATGCAGGACTACGCCGCCGAAGTGCTGGAAGGCAGCCGCATTCTTGCCTGGGTGCTCCAGGCCGAGCGGGTGATGATTGGCATTGAAGATAATAAACCTGAAGCGATCGCTGCGCTGAAACAGGCGCTGGGTAGCGAGCGCGACCTGCAAATCCGGGTGATTCCGACCAAATATCCTTCCGGCGGTGCCAAGCAGCTGACCCGCATTCTGACCGGCATGGAAGTACCGCACGGCGGACGCTCCACTGATATCGGTGTGCTGATGCAGAACGTCGGCACCGCCTGGGCTGTTAAACGGGCCATTATCAATGGTGAGCCGATTACTGAGCGCGTGGTGACACTGACCGGCGAGGCAATTGCACAGCCGCGTAACGTCTGGAGTCGTCTCGGCACCCCAATTAGCCATCTGCTGCACCACGTCGGATTTACACCTGCACCGCGTCAGATGGTGATTATGGGCGGTCCGCTGATGGGCTTTACTCTGCCATCGCTGGATGTGCCGGTGGTGAAGATCACCAACTGTATTCTTGCCCCCTCTGCCAGTGAGATGGGCAACAACGACGAAGAGCAGTCGTGCATTCGCTGCTCCGCCTGTGCCGATGCCTGTCCGGCTAAACTGCTGCCACAGCAGCTTTACTGGTTCAGCCAGGGCGGCGATCACGATAAAGCGCGTTCACACCATATTGATGATTGCATCGAATGTGGCGCCTGCGCCTATGTCTGCCCGAGTAACATTCCGCTGGTACAATATTACCGTCAGGAAAAAGCGGAACTGCGCGCCATCGATCTGGAAGCGAAACGCACGCTGGAAGCCAAAGCACGCTTTGAAGCGCGTCAGGCACGACTGGAGCGTGAGAAGCAGGCCCGCGAAGCGCGTCATGAAGAGGCGAAACAGCGTGTGGCCCGCACAGATACCCGTGAACTGGCGGCTGCAAAAGCGCGAGTGAAAGCCCGCCAGACCCCTGAGCCGGATGAGGCAACCCTTGACGCTCAGCGTGAAGCCCGCCATGCGCAGGCGCGTCTGCGTCAGGCCGAGGCCCAGGCTGAAACCCAGCCGGTAACGCGTCAGTCCATCGATCCCCGTAAAGCGGCGGTTGAAGCAGCCATTGCCCGGGCGAAAGCGAAGAAAGTCACGCCGGCTGATGCAGTAGAGAACGGGGCTGAAGCCAGCGTCGATCCGCGCAAAGCCGCTGTCGAAGCCGCCGTTGCCCGTGCCAAAGCGAAGAAGGCCGCGCAGGCTGAAGGCAATGAGGCGACGCCTCCGGCTGCACCGGTGAGCGTTACAGACGCCGCCGCGGAGACCGACCCGCGTAAAGCCGCCGTTCAGGCCGCCATCGCCCGTGCCAAAGCGAAGAAAGCGGCACAGGCTGAAGGCAATGAGGCGATGCCTCCGGCTGCACCGGATAGCGTTCCAGAAGCCGCGCCAGACGCCGCCGCGGAGACCGACCCGCGTAAAGCCGCCGTTCAGGCCGCCATCGCCCGTGCCAAAGCGAAGAAAGCCGCGCAGGCTGAAGGCAATGAGGCCACGCCTCCGGCTGCACCGGATAGCGTTCCAGACGCCGCCGCGGAGACCGACCCGCGTAAAGCCGCCGTTCAGGCCGCTATCGCCCGTGCCAAAGCGAAGAAAGCGGCGCAGGCTGAAGGCAATGAAGCGACGCCCCCGGCTGCACCGGATAGCGTTCCAGAAGCCGCTTCAGACGCCGCCGCGGAGACCGACCCGCGTAAAGCCGCCGTTCAGGCCGCCATCGCCCGTGCCAAAGCGAAGAAAGCCGCACAGGCTGAAGGCAGCAATGAGGCCACGCCTCCGGCTGCACCGGATAGCGTTCCAGAAGTTGCTTCAGACGCCGCCGCGGAGACCGACCCGCGTAAAGCCGCGATTCAGGCCGCCATCGCCCGCGCCAAAGCGAAGAAAGCGGCACAGGCTGAAAGTGACGCGGATGCGGCTTCACGCGACGCTGCAGCACTGGCCACTGCTGCACACTTTGCAGTAGAGAATGCGGAGCAGGCTCAGGAACAGGCCAATAACGCTAATGCTGAACCTGAACAGGCACCTGAACTGAATCAACCCGATGATGCGCGCAAAGCCGCTATTGCTGCCGCCATCGCCCGTGCCAAAGCGCGTAAAGCGCAGTCGTCTACGACGCTTGAGGATTAAATGGCTTTTCGTATCGCAAGTTCTCCCTACACCCATAATCGCCGCAGCACTGGAAACATCATGCTGCTGGTGGTGCTGGCCGCGGTGCCGGGTTTTGCTGCACAGTGTTATTTCTTTGGCTACGGCACCTTTTTGCAGGTTTTACTGGCAACGCTGACCGCCTGGCTGACGGAAGCGGCAATTTTACGGCTGCGCAAAGCGCCGGTCGCCAGCACGCTGGCGGATAACTCCGCGTTGCTGACCGCCGTCCTGATCGGTATCAGCCTGCCACCGCTGGCACCCTGGTGGCTGGTGGTGATCGGTACGTTGTTTGCAGTCGTCATTGCTAAACAGCTTTATGGCGGGCTGGGCCAGAACCCGTTTAACCCGGCGATGGTCGGCTATGTGGTGTTGCTGATCTCCTTCCCGGTACAGATGACCAGCTGGTTGCCGCCTGACACCCTTCAGGCGATCAAGCCCGGACTGATGGACAGTCTGAGCATGGTATTCCACGGCCACACGCTGGCGGGCGAAACGATGCAGCAGTTGCAGATGGGTGTGGATGGCATTAGCCAGGCGACACCGCTTGATACCTTTAAAACCGGTTTACGCGCCGGGCACAGCGCCGGACAGCTGCTGGCCCAGCCGATCTACAGCGGCGTGCTGGCGGGCCTTGGCTGGCAGTGGGTTAACGTCGGTTATCTGGCGGGTGGCCTGTTCCTGCTGTGGAAAAGTGCGATTCGCTGGCACATTCCTGCTGCCATGCTGCTGTCACTGGCGTTCTGCGCCACGCTGGGCGTGTTCTTCTCACCGGAATCGCTGAACAGCCCGCTGATTCACCTGTTCTCCGGTGCCACCATGCTGGGCGCGTTCTTTATTGCCACCGACCCGGTGACTGCCTCCACCACCAACCGGGGTCGCCTGATCTATGGTGCGCTGATTGGGCTGCTGGTCTGGCTGATCCGCAGCTTTGGCGGTTATCCCGATGGCGTGGCATTTGCTGTGCTGCTGGCAAACATCTGCGTGCCGCTCATCGATTACTACACCCAGCCGCGCGTTTACGGCCATCAGAAGGAGTAAGCGATGCTGGAGACGATTCGCAAAAATGGGGTCACGCTGGCGATTTTCGCTGCGATTACTACGGCAGCGACGGCGGTAGTCAACACCGTCACCAGGCCGACGGTGGAACATCAGACCCTGCTGCAGCAGAAAAACCTGCTGGATCAGGTAGTCCCCACCGACCTTTATGACAATAACATCCAGCAGGATTGTTACGTTGTCACAGATGCTGCACTGGGCAATAATGCCCCGCACCATCTCTTTCTGGCGCGTAAAGGCGGCCAGCCGGTCGCTGCCGCACTGGAGACAACTGCGCCTGACGGCTATTCTGGTGCGATACAGATGCTGGTCGGTGCTGATTTCCAGGGTAAAGTACTGGGCGTGCGGGTGGTCGAACACCATGAGACGCCTGGCCTGGGCGATAAGATCGAATTACGCATCTCTGACTGGATCAACAGCTTCAATGGCAAAGTGGTTCATGGTCCGGCGGATAAAGCGTTTGCGGTTAAGAAAGATGGCGGCGACTTTGATCAATTCACCGGCGCCACCATTACCCCACGCGCGGTGGTCAATGCGACCAAACGCACCGCGCTGTTGATGAAAACGCTTCCGGAGAGACTCTCTTCGTTACCGGCATGTGGAGACGCAAATGAGTGAAGCTAAAAGTCTGCTGGTGGGTGGACTGTGGAAGAACAACTCGGCACTGGTGCAGCTGCTGGGCCTCTGCCCGCTGCTGGCGGTCACGGCGACGGCAACCAATGCGCTGGGTTTAGGTCTGGCTACCACGCTGGTGCTGACCCTGACCAACAGTTTTATTTCGGCCTCGCGCCGCTGGGTGCCGTCAGAAATCCGTATCCCGATTTATGTGATGATCATCGCCTCGGTGGTGAGCTGCGTGCAGATGCTTATCAACGCCTATGCCTACGGTCTCTATCAGTCGCTGGGGATTTTTATTCCGCTGATCGTGACCAACTGCATCGTGGTGGGCCGTGCGGAAGCGGTCGCCTCTAAAAGCAGTATCCCGCTTGCCGCGCTCGATGGCTTCGCCATCGGTATGGGCGCGACCTGCGCCATGGTGGTGCTGGGTTCGCTGCGTGAAATCATCGGCAGTGGCACGCTGTTTAACGGTGCCGATCAGTTGCTTGGCCCGTGGGCGAAATCGCTGCGTATCGAAGTGGTGCATTTCGATTCACCCATGCTGCTGGCGATGCTGCCGCCTGGCGCGTTTATTGGCCTGGGCATGATGCTGGCGGGTAAATACCTGATCGATCAGAAGATGAAACAGCGGGCAGCCCTGCGTGCTCAGGCTGCTGAAAACGCGGCACCTCAGAACGCCGTCGGGAAGCCGGTGTGAACCAGACTAAACGCACCGAGATTCTTCATCGCCTGCAGCAGAACAATCCGCATCCCACCACCGAGCTGAACTTCAGCTCGCCGTTTGAGCTGCTGATTGCAGTACTGCTCTCGGCGCAGGCGACCGATGTCAGCGTCAACAAAGCCACCGCAAAGCTTTATCCGGTGGCAAATACGCCTGCCGCGATGCTGGCGCTGGGCGTGGATGGCGTAAAGGAATACATCAAAACTATCGGCCTGTTTAACAGCAAAGCGGAAAATGTGATTAAGACCTGTCGCATTCTGCTTGAGCAGCACAACGGCGAAGTGCCGGAAGATCGTGCGGCGCTGGAAGCCCTGCCCGGTGTGGGTCGTAAAACTGCCAATGTGGTGCTGAATACCGCCTTTGGCTGGCCGACAATTGCTGTTGATACTCACATCTTCCGCGTCAGCAACCGGACAAAATTTGCGCCGGGTAAGAATGTGGAAGAGGTGGAGCAGAAGCTGCTGAAGGTGGTTCCGGCCGCCTATAAGGTTGACTGCCACCACTGGCTGATTCTGCATGGCCGCTACACCTGCGTGGCGCGTAAGCCGCGCTGCGGCGCCTGCCTGATTGAAGATCTTTGCGAGTATCCCGATAAAGTCGAGTGATTCGCCTGACTGACCCGCTGCGGCGGGTTTTTTATTGTCTGGTTAAACCCTCTGCAACCCTCTTTCAAGCCTGACGCCCCTTTTCGCTGCGCGCGCTGGCTCGCCTGAATACCTCTACAGTTTGTCGGGTTGTTACATTGATGTTGATGATGGAAAATCGCCGCCCCTGACGATAAGAAAATGTTATGACACGGTGAGTAAAGTAATGATCAAAGGTTCTACTGCAGAGAGGCATCCGCTGCACCTGTTTCTGGCACGATTCTGGCCACATCCGCTGACAGTAAGCAAAAAGCATGTGGTGATTGCCGGACTGGGTGCGGGCATTGGCCTGGTGCTGACCAGTCTGCTGAGTCACTGGATGTTGGGGGAGCTGAATCTGTGGTTTGTCGCGCCCGTAGGTGCTTCGGCGGTTTTACTCTTTGGTCTGCCCGCCAGTCCGCTGGCGCAGCCGTGGGCGATAGTCGGCGGCAACACCCTGTCCGCACTGGCGGGCGTCACCGTCAGCCAGCTTATCCCCGATCCGGCGATTGCCTGCGGCGTCGCGGCCTGCGTGGCGATCCTGTTGATGTTCCAGCTGCGCTGTCTGCATCCGCCCGGCGGCGCCGTGGCACTGACCGCTATTCTGGGCGGGCCTTCAGTGCAGCAACTGGGTTATCAGTTTGTCCTTACGCCGATCCTGCTTAACTCGCTGACTCTGGCGCTCCTGGCTCTGCTGCTTAATAATCTGGCCGGTCGCCGCTATCCCCACCCGCTGGCGCCTCAGGAAATTAAACCTGATCCGGTCGCCATGCCGGTCCCGTTGACGCGTGCTGATTTGCATCAGGCTTTACAGGACGGTGAACTGCTGGATATTGATGAGGATGATTTGCAGGCACTGCTGCTGCGTGCGGAAGAGATTGCCCAGCGCCGTCAGGTTAGCGGCTGAAGCCTGTCTGCTGTGACTGTCGGTACTCCGCTCTTCTCCTGACGTCAGCGGGCTGACGACGTTGATCGCTGCCACACTTTTGCTTAGCCGCTTCGCCCACTCCACCCCGTAACATATTGATAACACAATCGTCCAGGCCGGACGCCCATCGGGTCCTGGGCGAATGCCCATAGAGTTGCCCTTTTGCGCGCCCTACACTTTGCTCTTCTTTACGTTTCTTACGAGGAAGACCGATGGATAGCGCTTTGTCCCCGCAGCACGATGAGCTGATCGCCTCCGCCATCAAAAAGTTCTTCACCCATATCATCCCCATGCTGGTGGTGATGCTGATCATTAACCAGATCGACCGCGCGAATATAGGCTTTATCAAGGCGGAACTGCGCACCGATGCCGGGATCAGCGCGGCGGCCTTTGGTCTGGGTGCGGGCCTGTTTTTTATCGGCTATGCGCTGTTTGAGGTCCCCAGTAACCTGATGATGAAGCGCTTCGGTGCCCGCGTCTGGCTGACACGCATCATGATTACCTGGGGATTCGTGGTGGTCATAACGGGTTTCGTCACCTCACCCATCCAGTTTTACCTGCTGCGTTTTTTACTCGGCGTGGCGGAAGCAGGCTTCTTTCCCGGCGTACTGTTCTATTTCCGCCAGTGGGTCCCGAATGCCTGGCGTGGCCGGGCCACTGCGATGGTGCTGAGTGCCACCGCGGGCGCCTTCCTCTTTTCCGGGCCGATCACTGGCGCCATTCTGATGATGCACGATTTTTTAGGCATTGCCGGCTGGAAATGGGTGATGTTTCTCGAAGGCGGTGCCTCCGTGCTGGTCGGTATTCTCGCCGCATGGGTACTGGTGTCACGCCCCGGCGACGCACGCTGGCTGAGCGATGCGGAAAAACAGGCGCTGGTACTGCAGCTGAATAATGAAGAGGCACAGCGTGACGAGCTTAACCGCGCGCCCGGTAAAATGTCGCTGTTACGCAATCGCAGCCTGCTGTTCTTCTGCGCCATCTTCTTCACCATGACCATGACAGGCTATACGCTGGTGTTCTGGCTGCCGCAGATTATTCAGCGTATTCAGGGCTTCAGCAGTTTTGGCATCGGCATTCTTACCGCCGTGCCCTGGCTTTGCGCCATTATTGCCATCAACCTGCTGAGTCGCTTTTCAGACCGCCACCGCGACAAACTCGATAAAGCGCTGGGCGTCGCGATGCTGGTCGCGGCCTGCGGCACCTTTATGGCTACACTGGGTTCCCCATGGTTTGGCTTCCTGGCGATGATCGTGGCCTGTATCGGCTCGAAAGTCAGCGCCACCTTTTTCTGGCCGATGCCGCAGGGAGAACTGCCCGCCTCGATTGTTGCGCCTGGGATTGCGCTGGTGAACTCTGTTGGTAACCTTGGCGGCTTCTTCGCACCGACAGTGTTTGGCTATCTGGAGATGAAGACCGGCTCCACCACCGGCGGCCTCTATGCCCTGACCAGCGTCTCGCTGCTGACCGGACTCTGGCTGCTGCTGCGCCGCAAGCCGTCCCCGCCTTCCCTTGATCCTATGGAGAATCAACATGTCAGACAGTCCAGTCATTAAAACAATGCGGGTCGTGCCCGTCGCCGGATATGACAGCATGCTGCTGAACATTGGCGGTGCGCACAACTGCTACTTTACCCGCATCCTGGTGATCCTGACCGATTCCGCAGGCCGTACCGGCGTCGGTGAAAGTCCCTGCCACGCTTCAACGCTGGCGCTGCTGGCGCGCTTTCGTCCGCAGATTGAGGGCAGCGACCTGCTCCGGCTGAATGCCACCGTCGCCACGCTATTTGCCAGCGACGCACGACACCAGCAGACCGCGCATACCGACGACATTCATATTCCGCAGATGAATCCGGAGAAGTTTTATAACGCCACCGCGGCCATTGAAGCCGCGCTGCTTGACCTGTTGGGTCAGCACCAGAATCTGCCGGTTGCTGAATTGCTCGCCAGCGGTAAACAGCGCGATCGGGTGCCCGTCCTCGGCTATCTGTTCTATATCGCCGACCGTAACCTGACCAGCATGAACTATCAGGCGGGCCACGCTGGCGGTGATGCCTGGCTGCAACTGCGTCATGAGAAAGCGATGGATACGGACGGCGTAGTGCGGCTGGCGGAGGCGGCAGCCGATCGCTATGGCTTCCGGGATTTTAAACTGAAGGGCGGCGTACATCATGCCGAAGTGGAAGTGGAGACGGTTAACGCCCTGCTGACACGTTTTCCTCAGGCGCGGGTAACGGTTGATCCCAATGCCAGCTGGTCGCTGGATGAGGCTATCTATTATGGCAAACAGCTGGCGGGCCGTATTCCCTATCTGGAAGACCCCTGCGGCGCGGAGCAGGGCTATTCCGGCAGGGAAACGCTGGCGGAGTTTAAGCGAGCCACGGGTATTCCGGTCGCCACCAATATGATCGCCAATGACTGGCGACAGCTGCAGCATGCCTTACAGCTTAATGCCATCGACATCCCGCTGGCCGACCCGCATTTCTGGACGATGCGTAACGCACATACCGTGGCGCAGTTGTGTCATGAATGGGGCCTGACAACCGGCTGCCACTCAAACAACCATTTTGATGTGTCACTGGCAATGGTGGCGCATCTGGGGGCCGCGGCACCGGGCGATCGACTGACTGCGTTTGATACCCACTGGATCTGGCAGGATGGCCAGCAGCTGACGCAGCATGCGCCGCAGATTCGGAATGGCTTTCTGGAACTGCCTGAGGGGCCCGGGCTGGGTATTACTCTGAATATGGCGCGGGTCGAAGCTGCTCATGAACTCTACAATTCGCTGCCCGATAAAAACCGAAACGACGCGCTGGGCATGCAGTTTCTGATTGATAACTGGTCATTTAACGCAAAACGCCCGGCCCTGTTACGCTGATCAATGCCATCCTGTGACACTGTCACAGGATGGCAGCGTTTATCGTTGCGCCAGCGCAGCCTGCATCCAGGCAATCACCAGCGGAGAGTCTTTTTCCTGCAGTGCCGCGCGCTCAGACTGGAACAGCGTGGCCACATAGAAAGGATGAGCAGGTAGCTCCACGCCGCGTACGTCACCGGCTTCATCCCAGGCGGTAATGTGCAGCGTGTTATCGCCCAGCGCGTCACTGAATTCCGGGTTAACGCCAAAGTTACAGTGGTAGCCCTCATCGCTTTCCAGCGTCCCGTAAGCCTGAGCGATACGGGAACCCGCTTCAAATCTTACCCTGCCGCGCTGCTCCACCAGCGAGCAACTCAGCGGGGCAATGACCTTCCGTCCGCCGGTGTCAGTTTCAGCATGACTGGCATCGTGCCAGCCCAGTACGTTGCGTGCATACTCGATCACCGCATACTGGAATCCCCCACAGGAACCCAGCAAAGGTTTCCCGGTCTCCCGCGCCCAGCGAAGGGTGTCAAAGACACCTTCATCGTTACGATAAGGACTGCCAGGCACGACCCAGACCGCATCACTGCGCGTAAGGTCTGTTTCATTCAGTTGGTCGGTGGCTATCCAGTCCGCCTCAACGGGGATGTTCAGCCAGCGGGCAGCACGTTCAATAGCAAGGGGAATGGCCTGATGGGCAACCGCATCGGCGCGGTAGTCACCAACGAGAGATAAACGCAGGGGAGACGACATGAACTGATCCTTCTGGGGGAAATTGAGAGGTTACCGGAATGTTAATTTCCTGTCGAGCGAGAGATTTCGTGGCGGCGTATTGATAAGTTTTTTAACACGACTGCGCCGGTTTTCACCGGCAGGCGGTGTCTGTTTTCTCTTCCTGCCTGTTGTGATCCCCCCTTTGCTCCCGTGCCAGGCCGCGCGACGCAATCGATTTCTTTTTTTCCTTTCAGAATTAAATCATCTCTTTGTGCGCAGGATCGCTGTTTGACTGTTTTTCCGGCAATCACGGGCGGGTAATGTCTGATAATTCGTCACATTGGCTGTGAATTAGCCAGTGGCCTGCTATTAATGCTGCCTGTTTATTATTCAACAACCGATTTATCTGGTTAACCCCGTATTAGCAGTTAATGTTAATACTCTCCAGCGTGCGGTGATTATACAGAGTATCTGAACTGATATTTTTGTTCGGCTCAACATTTAAAACCAATTAACAGTTTATTATAAGTTTTTTAACCCAACATTTCTGAACCTGACGGGTTGTCAGAAAATTCTTGCCCTGTCGCCCGTTATCAGCCAAATTAGTCGCCGCTTTTCCCTTCTAATAACAATCTTGCGCATGGAAAATTCACATGACGCGGACTTAATTCCTGTCCCGAAACAGGGTATGAAAAAACTGAGGTACATGTGTCAACTGCAAACAAACACACTGATGAGGCTGTCAGTCTCAATGCGTTTAAACAGCCGAAGGCGTTCTACTTAATCTTCTCGATTGAGTTATGGGAACGTTTTGGCTTCTATGGCCTGCAGGCCATTATGGCGGTTTACCTGGTGAAGCAACTGGGATTGTCTGAATCAGACTCCATTACCCTGTTCTCTTCATTCAGTGCGCTGGTTTATGGTCTGGTCGCGATTGGCGGCTGGCTCGGTGATAAAGTGCTGGGCACTAAACGCGTCATCGTGCTGGGCGTCCTGGTGCTGGCCCTGGGCTATGCCCTGGTGGCGTTCTCCGGTCATAACGTCAGCATTGTCTACGTCGGTATGGCCACCATCGCGGTGGGCAGCGGCCTGTTCAAGGCTAACCCTTCTTCACTGCTCTCAACCTGCTACGACAAAGATGATCCGCGTTTAGACGGTGCGTTCACCATGTTCTATATGTCGATCAACATCGGTTCACTCTTCTCGATGATGCTGACACCGTGGTTAGCGGCGAAATATGGTTACAGCGTGGCTTTCTCACTGTGCGTTATCGGTCTGATTATTACTCTGTTTAACTTCCTGTTCTGCAAACGCATGGTCAGGGATTACGGCTCGAAGCCGGACTTTGCACCGCTGCAGGTCGGCAAACTACTGATGACGCTGGTTGGCGTGGTGGTGTTGATCGCACTGGCTGACTGGATGCTGCATCACCAGGTTATCGCACGACTGGTACTGGCGGTGATTGCGCTCGGTATCGTACTGGTGTTTGCCAAAGAGGCCTTTGCGCTGCAGGGCGCGGCGCGTCGTAAGATGATTGTTGCCTTCCTGCTGATGGTCGAAGCGATTCTGTTCTTCGTGCTTTATATGCAGATGCCAACATCACTTAACTTCTTTGCTATCCGCAACGTTGAGCACACCATTTTCGGCATCACCTTTGCGCCGGAGCAGTTCCAGGCGCTGAACCCGTTCTGGATCATGCTGGCCAGTCCGTTGCTGGCGGCGTTGTATAACAAGCTGGGCGATAAATTACCGATGCCGCACAAGTTTGCCTTTGGTATGGTGCTCTGCTCTGCGGCGTTCCTGGTGCTGCCGATGGGCGCGAAGTTCGCCAGCGATGCCGGTATCGTTTCTGTTAACTGGCTGATTCTGAGCTATGCGCTTCAGAGTATCGGTGAGCTGATGATCTCCGGCCTTGGCCTGGCGATGGTGGCGCAGCTGGTGCCTCAGCGCCTGATGGGCTTCATCATGGGTTCCTGGTTCCTGACCACCGCGGGTGCAGCAGTGATTGCCGGTAAAGTGGCAAACCTGATGGCCGTGCCTGAAAACGTGAATGATCCCCTGGTTTCGCTGGCGACCTACAGCCGTGTATTCCAGGAAATTGGTATCGTGACGGCGGTAATTGCCCTGCTGATGCTGATTACGGCGCCGTTGCTGAACCGTATGACTCAGGCACAGGACAGCGACGCAACATTAAAAGACGTGAAGGCGTAACCGCCACCGCGTTTTAGCTAAGCCGGGCTCTGCCCGGCTTTTTTTATGTCCCACAGTAACGCCCTTATCAGATACCTGATCCTTATCACTGGTAATCCTACTCTGAGTCTTTACTATGCTGTGATCCCATTGCAACAAGGAGTACATGGTCATGAAACTGTTTTGCAAAGCAGGCGCCTGCTCGCTCTCTCCTCACATTGTTATGCGCGAATGCGGGCTGGACTTCACTCAGGTGAATGTTGATCTGGCAACAAAACTCACTGAACGCGGTGACGACTTCCGCCAGGTTAATCCTAAAGGCCAGGTGCCTGCGCTGCTGCTCAGCGACGGCACTGTGCTGACGGAAGGCATCGCGATTGTACAGTATCTGGCGGATCTCAAACCCGATCGTCATCTGCTGGCGCCGGTTGGCAGCCTGACACGTTATCACACCGTGGAGTGGCTCAGTTACATCGGCAGCGAGCTGCACAAAAGCTGTGGCCCCCTGTTTCGCCCAGGCTACTCCGATGAGGTGAAAGCGCAGACCCGCAGCCAGCTGGAAGCGAAATTCCGCTATGTCGATGAGTCATTGCGTGACAAACAGTGGCTGATGGGGATGCATTTCAGCGTGGCGGATGCTTATCTGTTTGTGGTGACGCGCTGGGCAAAAGCGCTGGGACTGGATTTGTCCGGCTACGCGGCGCTGGGGGCATGGTTTGATCGTGTTGCGGAACGTCCTGCAGTGCAGGCAGCGCTTAAAGCGGAAGGCTTAGCCTGAGTGTGCAGGGCCGGTTAACCGGCCCTGATGCGTTACAGTTTTTCTGCCGCGAAGTGCTGCGTCGGACTGGCGATGGCATCCTGTGCCGCCACCAGCTGCAGTTCATACTCACCCATCTCATGAGTTTTCAGCATCACCTCATACACCGCCGCAGTGACGTGCTCCAGCGCATCCTGCAGTGATTTGCCGTGCAGCAGATTGACCAGCAGCAGACCGCTGGTCAGATCGCCCACGCCGACCGGCTGACGGACACCGAAATCGACCAGCGGACGGCTGATGTGCCAGGCGTCTTCCGCCGTCACCAGCAGCATCTCAAAACGATCGCTGCGGCGACCCGCCCGCGCCAGATGCTTCACCAGTACCACACGCGGTCCCTGAGCAATCAGAGCCCGCGCAGCGTCCACCGCCGCGTCGACGTCCGTGACGGTGCGCTCGCTCAGCATCTCCAGCTCAAGCAGATTCGGGGCAATAATATCGCTGGCAGGCATCGCCATTTTGCAGTGAAATTCCGCCACACCCGGCGCCACAATGCAGCCCTTCTCCGGATGACCCATCACCGGGTCGCAGAAATACCAGGCATTCGGGTTAGCCGCTTTAACCTGACGAACAATCTGCAGAATCTGCTCACCCTGTTCCGCCGAGCCGAGATAACCGCTCAGCACCGCGTCACAGGTCTTCAGACGGTCGATGTCCGCAATCCCTTTAACGATATCGGTTAAATGGGTCGCAGGCATTACCGTGCCGGTCCAGTGGCCATACTGCGTATGGTTGGAAAATTGCACGGTATTCAGCGGCCAGACGTTTGCACCCAGGCGGCGCATCGGAAACTCAGCCGCGGCGTTACCGGCGTGACCAAAAACAACGTGCGACTGAATCGCTAAAATATTTTTCACTTGTTTGCCCTGTCCTGCCTTGCCATAAAAAAAGGGCCGGAGACCGGCCCTGAAATCTTACTGCCAGTTAATCAGGCAGTAATGTTTCTTGCCGCGACGCAGCAGCGTATAGCGGTTAAACAGTTTATCGCTGTCGCTGAAGCGGTATTCTGCATCAGACTGCTTTTCACCGTTCAGCGAGACGGCATTGGAGCCGATCATGGTACGTGCCTGGCCGCGTGACGGTACCAGCCCGGCTTTTACCAGTGCCTGCTGCAGATCATCGTCAGCGCCCAGTACGATGGTTGGCATACCATCCTGCGCCAGCTGCTCAAAGTCAGCTTCGGTCATCTCGCTCACAGAGCCGGAGAAGAGGCTGGCGGTGATGCGTTTCGCCGCTGACAGACCCGCTTCGCCATGCACCAGGCGCGTAACCTGCTCAGCCAGCACATACTGCGCGCGTGGTGCGGTGCCGCTGTTTTTGTCCTCTTCTTCCAGCGCGTTGATCTCTTCAATGCTCAGGAAGGTGAAGAACTTCAGGAAGCGATAGACGTCAGCATCCGCAGTGTTAATCCAGAACTGATAAAACTTATACGGACTGGTTTTCTTCGCATCCAGCCAGACTGCGCCGCCTTCGGTTTTACCGAACTTGGTACCGTCAGACTTAGTGATCAATGGAACGGTCAGGCCAAAGACCTGGTTCTGATGCAGACGACGGGTCAGATCGATACCAGAAGTGATGTTACCCCACTGATCGGAGCCGCCAATCTGTAGCGACACGCCGTGCAATTCGTTCAGGCAGGCGAAGTCATAACCCTGCAGCAGATTGTAGGAGAACTCGGTAAAGGAGATGCCCTGATCGTCACGGTTCAGACGCTGCTTCACCGCTTCTTTATTAATCATCTGATTAACAGAGAAGTGCTTGCCGATATCACGCAGGAAAGTCAGCACGTTCATGCCACCAAACCAGTCGTAGTTGTTGGCGGCGATGGCGCTGTTGCTGCCGCAATCGAAGTCGAGGAATGGCGCCACCTGCTGGCGGATCTTTTCAACCCATTCATTGACGGTTTCGCTGGTATTAAGTTTACGCTCTGCGGCTTTAAAGCTCGGGTCGCCAATCAGGCCGGTGGCACCGCCGACCAGTGCCACCGGCTTGTGGCCGGCATCCTGAAAACGCTTCAGGCAGAGCAGCGGTACCAGATGGCCCAAATGCAAGCTGTCAGCAGTGGGGTCGAAGCCGCAATAGAGCGAAATTGGCCCCTGCGCCAGTTTCTCTGTTAACGCGTCTTCATCCGTCACCTGGGCGATAAGGCCCCTCTCCTGCAATTGTTGTATCAGGTTACTGCTGGTCATTACTGACTCCAAATTGATCAGACTGCACCTATGCTGGTACACAGCTTTCCGCTGACTTGCGGAATCGAAAAAAATCAGGGCTATAGCATAAAGCGCTGACGCCTTCTGTGCCAGCGCTGATAGGGGAAAATCGTGCAGATTCAGGGTGCCAGACGGTCGATTTTCCAGCCATCCTGATCGCGCTGATAGATGAAACGATCGTGCAGACGATGTTCGCCTCCCTGCCAGAACTCCACCGTGTGAAATTTCACCCGATATCCCCCCCAGAAGCTGGGCAGCGGCACGTCGCCCTGCTGGAACTTCTGCTTAAGTTCAAGGAACTTCCCTTCCAGAATGCCGCGAGCCGAAATCCGGCTCGACTGCTTCGACACCCATGCCCCAATCTGACTGTCGCGCGGCCGGCTGTGGAAATATTTCAGCACTTCCAGCGGCGACAGTTTTTCCACTTCGCCCAGCACCATCACCTGACGTTCCAGAAAGTGCCAAGGGAAGTGCAGGCAAATGCGCGGATTGTGCGCCAGCTGCAACGCCTTACGGCTGCCAAGGTTGGTATAAAACACCATGCCCTGTGCATCAAAGTGTTTCAGCAGCACGATACGCTGCCACGGCTGACCCTGCTCATCCACGGTGGCCACGGTCATGGCGGTAGGATCGGGCAGTTTCGCCTCACAGGCCTGGCTCAGCCACTGTTCAAACAACGCAATCGGATTGTCCGGCAGATCCTTACGACGCAATCCACCGCGGGTATATTCACGCCGCAGATGGGCAATGGTGTGTAGCGTTTCGCTGTCGCTCATAATGCTCGCCTATTCAGATAACACGTCAGCTGGCGGGTTGCAGCTCACAATCATTCACGACAATTTTATCGTTACGTTCGATAAATGCGCCGTTTCCTTTGGACCAGAAAACATAGTTGTCATCGCTGTAGCGTGCGCCGGAAGCGGAGACGGTCTGCTTCAGCGTCAGGGGCTTGCCGTCCATAATGAAGCTCACCTGTTCCTTCGTCTCGTCCAGCGTAACGGTCAGCGGCAGCGTTCCGCAGCGATAATGCAGGGTCTGTGGCGACGGCGGCTGTTTGTGCATCAGGCTACAGCCCGAGAGCAGCAGCACTGCGGCAACGGTTAATCCTTTCAACATAAGCGGGTCTCCTTCACGAGTGAAGCTGGCATTATAAGAAGGATTTAGCACGAAGTAAGTGGGAATCCGCGTCAATCTGGTAGATGCTGTCTGGCAAACTGAATTATTGCGGTTTTTCAGGCGGTTGTCTGAATGCGCAGACCGCGTTCTCAGGCTACGCTCTATAGATTCTTAAGCGAGGAAGACAAACATGAAATTTGATAATGAAGATGCATTTAAGCTGGCAGTCGCGTTTATGAACCATAAAGAGAATGCCACCATCGCCAGCAGCTACTTTAAAACCTTTATCGACACCTACCAGAAATTTGACCGCTGGCTGAGTGCATCTGATCCGGTCAGCGCCATGAAAGCAGAAAAAGCGGCCGCCAAAGCGGGCGAAGACTCCATCCTCTGATCCCCCTTCTCCACGGGTCCGATAACCCTCCAGGAATCGGCCCCGTGCATTCCGCCGGGTCATTACGTCGTTGTCGCGTATTATCGTACGGTTATTCTGGCTTTTGAGGAATCGCCACCGGTGTTATTTCCCGCGCTGGCTTCGTTCTTATTTCGATGCGGGGAGTGATCCGATCAAACGCATAAATGGCGTCGCCCGTTTGCAATAAATGCTGTTTCCCGGCGTCATGTCTGCTAATTACCGCCCTGCACTCTGTTTTTGTCTAAAAAACAAGCAGCGAGACGCGGCAGGGTCAGCAAACTCTATAAAGCGGTCTATGCTGTAAACGTCTGGATATACTTCATGGAGTAAAAAAAATGAAAATGAAATCCCTGTCAGCTATCGCGTTGCTGGCCCTCTCTTTAGGTACGCTGGCAGGTTGCGCTTCCAATCAGTCGATTAAAACCACTGATGGCCGCACCATTGTGACTGACGGCAAACCGCAGATTGATTCAGATACTGGTCTGGTTTCTTACCGTGATGCTCAGACAGGAAAAACTGAGCAGATCAATCGTAATGAGATCAGTAACATGAGTGAACTCGACAACTAATATAAGGTGAAAACGATGAAAAAAGCGCTGATTTTACCTCTCGCCGCATTGATTGGTATGACCGTATTAACCGGCTGCACCCGTACCAGTTATGCGATTCAGACTAACGATGGACGCACCATTATTAGTGATGGCAAGCCTTCTGAATCGGATGCCGGCCTGCTGGCGTATACCGACGCAAATGGCGTGAAGCAACAGATTAATAAAGCAGACGTTAAAGCCGTCTCTGAAGTTCCGCACAAATAATGCGTGTGCTGTTAGCCAATTAATAAAGCCGCCTGAGGGCGGCTTTATTTTTGCCTGTAAGCAGAGCACTGCCTGGCGCTGCCCTTCTTTTATTATCGATATTTTATAAACCAGAAATAGCTAGTATGGCGTGGCAATAATATTGCTAAGCCCGGTCGGATCTTGTGCCAGAAGTATTAAAAAATATGAGATACACACGTTCTGCTTATCTGAATTTCAGGCAACCCCGCTCTTTTTTGACCAGCATAATAAATCAGTGATTTTCTGCCGAATCAGCATGCCCTTTTTTATCATTTATAATCATGGGGTTACATCCTGCCTTAAAGGTTCCATATATTTTCGGTAATTTGCACCGTCTCTGTCCGGCGTTTTCGGCCTTTTAGTCCGGAGCACCTTTAACTAGACTATTTATATCGCTATTTAATCAGGAGGGTAGAGATGGTTTATCACGATAAAACAACCGGTCATATGATTCTTGGTGAAGCAGCCATTAATCTGGCGTTTGAAGAGCAGGAAATCACCCTGATATCACTGATTCGGCAGTTAGGTGAAATGGCAGAGAATGAGCGCAGCGATGATCGGGTAGAGCAGATTTCAGACGCGCGAAACTGGCTCAAAGGTTTCATTGATCCCACAACCCGCGATCGCGCCGAACTGAACTGGCTGGTAGAGACCGGACAGGCGCCGATTTCCCTTAAAGATTATCGTTAATCATGTACAGGTCGTTGCTGTTCATTTTTCATGGCGCCGGACGCCTGTCCGGGGCCAATCAGCCTGATGGACGTCCCCGGCGTCTTACTTTAAACCGCCTCGCGTTGACCTGGTTCCCGGGATAATAAACGCATTTACCCTCATGGCTGAAATTGCTGTACAGATGCACTGCTTTTGTATAACTTCGCGCAATACGATCGTTTTTATCTCACACCCAGGAAATCCCCCCATGTACCCGACCCAGAGACTGCCACAAACGGCAGACGACATTGCCCGTTATTTCAATGCGGCAAGCCTGCCTTCGCAGCAGGAGACGCTGGGACAGGTGGTGGTGGACATTCTTAATTCGGGCGGGAATGTGAATCGCAAATCAATCTGCACCAAACTGTTGCGTCGCCTTGAAACGGCATCCACTGAGGAAGAAGAGCGCCATTACCGTGCGCTCATCAGCCTGTTATTTGGGCGTTAATGCAATCCCTGTCAGCGCGTCAGCGGCTCCCCGCTTTCCGTTACCCGCTGAGTCTGTGGATGTTTCGCTGTCTGGGTTTCAAACCCACCACGGGCGGCAAAAACAGAGCAGCTAATCGCTGCTACGAGTGTCAGTAAGATTGAAGTTTTCACGAAACAGGCCTTAATTTTCCACGCTATAGAATAAAGCGTGAAAGCCTGGCACAGAATCAGAGGTGGGGAAAGGAAAGTGCAGAATTTCTCGGTCCTGAATGTGCGGGGCTGCGAAGTGCCTGCTTACTGAGCCTGCTTATTGATTAAGCGGCCCTGCCTCAAAACAGTTATCCCGACACTTTTAATACCAGCGTCTACTTCAGCGCAACCACAGGCAGATCCGTGATCCGGGTGGTATAGGCTGGCGACAGCATTTCGCGCTTCATCGACCAGGCTTTGTTAATCCCCTGTCCGGCAAACCACAGCTTCCCACTGCCGAGTTTGTTGACTGTGTCGATCAGCTTCATCAGCTCTTCGCTATTGCGGCGGGGTTGATGTTCGTCAAACAGATCAAGCTGAGCCACGCCCTGACTGAAAAAATCCCCCAGCACGATGCCTGCCTTCATGTAGCGGTGTCCTTCAATCCAGATGTTATCCAGACACGCTATCGCAACGCTGATAATGTCGCGCGTGTCCTGCGTCGGGATCAACAGCTGGCCAGTGGACTGATTGCCATAAAAGGGTTCGTCAGTCGCATGCGGGCTGGTACGCACAAACACCCCTATCTGGCGACAATATTGATTCTCACGACGCAGTTTTTCTGCCGCGCGCTCAGCATAGGCGCAGACGGCCTCACGCATCTGATCGTAGTCTGAGATACGGCTGCCAAACGATCGCGAACACATAATTTGCTGTTTTACCGGCGTCATCGACTCCAGTTCCAGGCAGGATTCGCCGCGCAACTCTCTGACGGTACGCTCCATTACCACGCTGAACTGTTTGCGAATGGCTTCTGTACTTTGATCGGCCAGATCTTTCGCCGTCATGACGCCCATGGCGTTGAGCCGTTTGCCGATCCGGTGGCCCACGCCCCAGACCTCAGCCACATCAATCAGCGGCAGCAGCTTTCTTTGCCGCCCGGGATCTGAGAGATCGACAATGCCGCCCGTTTTGCTCCACTTTTTGGCCGCAAAATTCGCCAGTTTGGCCAGCGTCTTGGTCTGGGCAATGCCGACCCCGACGGTCAGATGGGTCTCTTTGCGTACCCGCTCTCTGACCTGGCGGCCAAAGGTCTCCAGCGCCATACAGTTATGCACGCCTGTGAGATCCATAAAGGCCTCGTCGATCGAGTAGATCTCCACCGACGGCGCCATCTCTTCCAGTATCGTCATCACCCGGTGGCTCATGTCGGCGTAGAGGGCGTAATTTGAGCTGAAGACGTGCACCGCGTGACGCGTCAGCTCTTCACGCATTTTGAAATAGGGTGCGCCCATTTTGATGCCGGCTTTCTTTGCCTCGGCACTGCGTGCAATCACGCAGCCGTCGTTGTTGGACAACACCACCACCGGCTTGCCTCTGAGATCGGGCCGGAAAACGGTCTCACATGATGCGTAAAAGCTGTTGACGTCGACCAGCGCGAACACGATCAGTGCGTCGCTTTAATCACAAACGTCACCACGCCAAATACCTCCAGCGCATCTTCCGTCCGGATAGCAATCGGTTTAAATTTAGTGTTCATCGGCATCAGTTGCAGGCAGGGATGAAGCTGGAGACGCTTAACGGTGAATTCACCGTCGACCGCGGCGACCACGATATCGCCGTGTGAGGCGGTGAGTGAGCTGTCGACTACCAGCATGTCGCCATCGTTAATGCCCGCCTCAATCATCGACTCGCCGCTGACCCGGACAAAATAGGTGGCGCTGGGGTGCTGAACCATCAGTGCATTAAGATCGATACGTTGTTCGACATAATCCTGCGCCGGAGAAGGAAATCCACACGGCACGCGTTCGATATAAAGCGGTAAAGGCATAACGGCGCGAATGTCCGCAGGTTTAATGAATTCCATCATGTCACTCCTTTTTCAAATTACTGTATATAAATACAGTAATGGCTAATCCCCCTTTTAATCAAGTAACAGAAAAGATTTTTAAGCGAAGGGGTTGATGGTAATGCACTTTTTTTTAACCGTTTTTTCGCATTGCCGTCAGAGTAAGCAGAAATGGGTTACTTTCGCCGCACTGCGGGAATATCAGCAATTTTTTTTTACAGTAACGCACCTTATACATTCAGCCGCTGGTTATTCTGACTTAAGGAAAATCTGACAACGCCTCTCTGGCGCGGGTGGAGGTTTGAATATTACGAGCGGGCTGGTTATTCTGCCTTTTTTAAGCATGGAGGGATTATGACAGACGACGATCGAATCAAACATCTGGAAGAGGCAGTCGCGCAGTTAAGGGTTGAGACCACGGTATTAAAAGCGATACTCGGTCAGCAAATAGCGCTGAATAATCTTAATTACAAAGGGAAGTTTGACGATGTGCTGGCGGCGCTGGCGAAAGAATATGCCGGGCGTGGTCTGGAAGAAGGCAATAATCAGGCCATTCATGATGCCCTACGTGAATATATTAAATATGAGCCGCCTGCAGTGGAATAACCGCGTTCTGGCAGCGTCGGATTACCGGACATGACCGGCTCCCGAACGCTGCCATCCTCCTGACCTGCCCCGGCAAATGCCTGACGTTGCCGTTCAGTCTTTAAGCCTGACTGTCACTCTCCAGCGCATCCTGAATCGCATCGGCCAGATTACCAATTTCATTCGCCACGGCCTGCAGGTCCCAGGAGGTTTTTGAGCCGGTTGCCGACGTGGAGGCGCTGACCGACTCCTTTGCCACTGAAAGCGCAGCCGCCACAGCCACTGCACGTTTATGTTGTTCCTGAGTTACGCCCGCAGGCGGAATCGCGAAATAGTCGTGAACCATGATCATTTCCTTGTGATGAATAAGGGCTCAACCTTAGCCTTCTGCATCAGGCGTGGGAAGTGAATTATGCAGCGTGGCGGGTCAGACGGCCAGGATTGCAGCAGTCGCATTGCCCTGCGCCTTTTTACTATGCTAAAACCTGTACAGCTTTTTTTAAAATCCGCCAAAAAAACCGTTTTAACGCGTTAAGGTGCCATCAGGTACTTCCCGCATTTTTCTCCTGAAAATCTTCCTGGCCCAGGAAAGAGCGCCAACCTGCTGTATTTTAAACAGTAATAAGCAAAAAACCATTTTGCCGTTTTAAACACGTATTTAACATACACCACCGACCAGTATAATTTTGTCAAATTTTGTTGTACAACTTTGCAATTCCTGTATAACTTTGTCCCGTGATGTTAAATCACTTGTAACGAGGGTACTTTGCACCGCATCTGAAGGTGTTGTGGATTTCCACCTTCAGATGCAATTTTTTTTGCGTCAGCCGGCAACCGGATCTGAAACGACGCATTCTCCCCCTTTTCTTATGAGGCCTGACATGCAAACAACGATGAATACAGAGTCTCAGATTTCTGATTACTTCATGAACTCTGGCGCAGCGCTGACTACTGAACAACAGGTGGTCACCGCCGTTCATGCCGAACTCGCCCGTTCGAAAGCGCATGTCTCACATAAAGACGTCGTGCTGGGCCTGATTAATCGTCTGGAGAGCGAGCGTGACGTGGTTAAGCAGGATATTTACCGTCAGGCTCTGGAACATGTTCTGCAGCGTGCTTCGGCCACCAGCGAAAGCTAAATGGTTAAGTGGGAACGCGATTGAGCATGGATGCTTTTCCCGTCCGGAATCAGCCCCTTTTAAGGGGCTTTTTTGTTTCTCCTGCACTGAATAGCGAGTCCCCTTTTTATCGCTGATATTCCCTGCTCTGCCAGGCCAGATTTAGATCCGGAAAACACCGTTTTTTCCTCTTATTTAACCGCAAATTCTGGTTAATTGCTCTCGTTTCGCTTTATTTATCCGATATCTGTGTCCAGGCTTTTTCCTGCATCTACTGCAAACACAGACGAGGAAAATAACCATGTTTCATCATTCATCAAAACTTCAATTCCCGGTTCGTGTAGATAAACCCGATCCAGAGTTTGCCATGCTGTTACAGCAGGCCATCGGCGGCGTCGAAGGTGAGATTCGTGTAGCGATGCAATACTTTTTCCAGGCGATGGGCGCACGGGGTGATGTGCGGATTCGCGATCTGCTGATCTCAACCGCCACCGAAGAACTGAGCCATATCGAAATGCTGGGCTACGCCGTGGCGCTTAACCTTGAAGGCGCTCCGCTCTCTTACCAGGAAGCCTCAGCGAAAGACCCGGTGGTCAATGCCATTCTGGGCGGCATGAACCCACGCCATATCCTCTCTTCCGGTCTGGCGGCGATGCCGGTTAACGCCAACGGCATGCCTTTCGACATGAGCCATATCTACGCATCTGGCAACGTGGCGGCCGATATGCTGGCTAACGTCACCGCAGAAGCCACGGGCCGTGTGCTGGCTACCCGCCTCTACAACATGACCGAAGACAAAGGCATGAAGGATTTCCTCTCCTTCCTGATTGCCCGTGACACCATGCATCAGCAGCAGTGGCTGGCAGTGATCGAAGAGATGGGCGGACTGAATGCATCGCTGCCAATCCCGAACAGCTTCCCGCAGGAACATGAGGCGCAGGAGCATTCTTACTACTGTCTGAATACCTCGCTGGATAAACCGCTGCCGGAAGGTCGCTGGAGCAGTGGCCCGGCTTACGATGGTCATGGTCAGTTCAGCGCGAAACAGCAGCCCGATATTCTGGGCGATGAGCCGGTGCTGGGCAATGCCCGTCCCGGGTCCGGTGCGCAGTCAGAACAGATCGACGGCGTCACCCCACCAAAACCTTAATCCCTCACCTGTCAGGGTCCGATGCCCTGACAGGGTTGTCCCCTTTTTACGGAGGAAAAGTCATGTCATCCACTCAGCGTCCACACCCCCCTTTTGCAGAGCAGCCGCAGACGTGGCCTGGCAGCACCGCCGCGATGCAGCCGCAGCCCGATCATGGTGAAGAGAGCTATCAGGGTTCAGGCCGTCTGGTGGGTAAAAAAGCGATTATTACCGGCGGGGATTCCGGTATTGGCCGGGCCGTCGCCATTGCCTTTGCCCGGGAAGGTGCCGATGTGCTGATCTCTTATCTTGATGAGCATGAGGATGCGCAGGATACCGCCCGACTGGTTGAGGCTGCCGGATCGACCGCACTTCTGGTGCCTGGCGACATCACCGAGGCGTCACACTGCAACGCCCTGGTCGATAAAGCCGTCGAAGCCTTTGGTGAGATTAACATTGTGGTCAATAACGCGGCGTATCAGATGACCCGCGAGTCGCTGGATGAAATCAGCGACGACGAGTTTGACCGGACCATGAAGACCAACCTTTACGCGATGTTTTACATCACTAAAGCGGCCACGAAGCATATGCCGGCGGGCGGATCGATCATCAATACCGCCTCGATCAATGCTGACCAGCCGAAACCCAGGCTGCTCGCCTACTCTGCCACCAAAGCCGCCATCATTAACTTTTCTGGCGGCCTGGCCGCCCTGCTGGCGGAGAAAGGCATCCGTGCCAATGCGGTTGCACCCGGCCCGATCTGGACGCCGCTGATCCCTTCGACCATGCCGGTTGAACAGGTGAAGAACTTTGGCAGTGAAGTGCCGCTGCAGCGTGCCGGTCAGCCTGCTGAGCTGGCACCCACCTACGTAATGCTGGCCAGTGATGAAGCCAGCTACATTTCAGGGGCAACCATCGCCGTCACGGGCGGCGTGGCGATTATTTAACGTTCGCCGATTCCCTGGTCTCTTCGGCCAGGGGATGACTTATCAGCTTCTGCGTTATCCCCCATTGATAGAGCGGATCCCTCGCCAGATTTTTCATTTTCACTTCGCACATGATGTCGAAATTCTGGAACGACAGCGCCCACGCATTCAGCGTCGGATTAAAGAAATAGTCGGAATGCGCCCGCAGTTTGCTTTTGCTCACGCCCAGCTGCTGCTGATCGGGCCAGCCCTCCTGCGGAATAATGCCCTCCTGCGAAATCGAATAGTGCAACACCGGCCGCACGCCGCGCCATGAGTCGATAACGCTGGCAACACGTCCGTCATCCGGCTGAATAAACTCACTCTCTTTGACCCAGTGATGGTGAATATCCAGCACAACCGGACAGAGCGGTGCCGCCTGCAGCACATCATCCAGCGAGCAGGAGATCTCATCATTCTCTACTGTCAGCATCAGTCGCGCTTCCGGGCTGAGCTGATTAAATGATCGTTTAAAGCCGTCGAATCCCGCCCTGCCGTTCATATGAATGTTGATTTTGAAATCCTGGAAGGTCTTGCCGTAGCCCATCAGACAAGCGCAGAGTGTGTGATACTCCACATCCTCGATCGCGCGCGCTACCACATCAGGATTATCGGAGGCCAGCACCGTATATTGCCCCGGATGGAAGGAGAGCCGGATCTGATGCGCCCGCGCCAGTTCGCCACAGCGGGCAAACAGCGGATAGAGCGCAGGCAGGAACGCCGCAAACAGCGGCGCTGCTTCGGGTACCGTGTAGAGTGGCAGCAGATCGCTGCCGATGCGCATCATCCTGAGTGGCTCCGGTAATGTGGCCAGATGCTCAAGCGTCAGGTAGAGATGATTAAGGTTGGTAACGGTGATCTCATGGACCAGCTGATGACGTTCAGCGTGCGGTAAACTCAGAAATCGTTTGCGGGTGGTTGCGCGAAACGGGAAAAACTGTTTACCGTCGCTATTGAGATACTTACATGCAAAGCCTAATTTCATGTCTGCTCCTGATTTATGCTTACCCGAAGTGTAACAGGCCTCGGGTGACCAGCCAGTCGCGGGCCACAGAGATCAGGCTTAATAATGACAGGGAGAATGACTATGCAGGGTCACGAGATTCAGCGCATCGCTATCGACGCGGCTGAACGGCTGCCCGCCGCCGAATCAAGCTATCCATTCGGGCCGGAACATCAGGTTTATAAAGTGTGTGGAAAGGTGTTTTTACTGCTGACTGAATTGCGGGGTGTGCCGATTATCACCCTGAAATGCGAGCCGCAGCAGGCGGAGCTGCACCGGGTAATCTATCCCTCGATCACCGCCGGTTATCATATGAACAAGCGCCACTGGATCACGGTGTATCCCGGCGATGGCCTCTCGCCCGGCCTGATTCAGCAACTGGTTGAGGAGTCCTATCAGCGGGTGGTGCGCGGCATCCCCGCCTCACGCCGTCCTGTTTGGGTGGGATGAGGGCGGTGACAGATCAGATGGAAAACCCGCCGTGGCCAGCGGGTCATCCGATTGCAGTCCTTTACTTAGTGGTGCAGCATCTCTTCCACAACCTGTGAGTTTGTCATCTGGTAGGGATAATAAGTTGGCCAGTTATCCATTTCAGCCAGCAGCGCCTGCTGAGACTGGTTGCCCATAAAAATGTGGAAATGGGCAGACTTGCGCGGCCCGATCGTGTGATCGCTGAACTGCACATATTTCGGGGCGTGACTGCTGGCGTCCTGACATTCAAACAGATAGCGCACCCCTTTTTTGCCGGAACTGTAGGTCAGGATTTTATGGCCCGCGTAACGATAGTGGCAGGCACTGACCCGATCGCCGACATGGAACTCCATCACCCCATTTTCGATACCGATGGTATCGACGTCGGTGGCGTAGCCTTTACGATAATAAGCTTTAACGTCCTCTGCCGTTTTACGGTGATCCTGTTGCGCTTTCTTCTGCCAGACCGGATCCAGCTCGCCGCTTTGCAATAACGGATAGACCGATTGCCACAGCCCATCCCAGTCAGAGAGCGGCCGATCTTTTACGTCGCTGTCAGCAAAGACGCCTTCAGCCGCCTTCTGCTCCGTCGCTGACAACGGTTTTCCATGAGCATGCGTGCCGTGTGCCAGCCCCTGCTGACTAATTAACAGCGCACCCAGTAGTCCCATCCATTTACCTGCATGATTTCTCAACGCCTGATCCTCAGTCAAGGTTACAAAATGAAATGTTATGATATAACATAATGTAACTCAACCCCGAATAGGCTCTCTGCCTATTAATTTTATTTATTGATTATCTCTCTCACCACAACATGACGCTGACCGGCGGATGACGAGTCGGACGGTGTATTAAAGCGGGTTGCCCGCAAAGCAGACGCGGACGGGTAAGCCGCTAAGCCAGACGGTACAGGGCATGGATAAGCGAAGCGATAGGGAGTATTCAGAAGTAAGCCCGATTTTCTGCCGGATAAAAAAGACGCAGTCACCGCAGTTAAATGGCTGGTTTACCCTCAGCATTGTTCAGGTTGTTCTATATTTAGTGTCGTCGAAAGTAAAATAACAGCTGGAGCACGAATTAATGTCGAAAGAAACAGAGAAGAAACCCCTGAGCGAACGCGCCCCCACCACCGGTCCGGAATCATCAGAACCGGGTCTGGGATCGCTGGCACCAAAAGATGGTTCACATCAGCCCCCAGCCGAACCGACTCCGCCAGGCAAACAGCCCACTGCCCCGGGCAGCCTGAAAGCGCCCCAGACACACAGCGCCAAACTTGACCAGCTTGAAGCCAGCCGTAAAAACGGCACTCATCAGGCGCTCACCACGAATCAGGGCACGCGCATCGCCAATGATCAAAGCTCACTGCTCGCGGGTTCGCGAGGTCCGACGCTGCTGGAAGACTTTATCCTGCGTGAGAAAATCACGCATTTTGACCATGAACGTATCCCGGAGCGTATCGTTCACGCCCGTGGCTCTGCCGCACACGGCTATTTTCAGCCTTACCGTTCACTGACAGATCTGACCAAAGCGCAGTTCCTCAGCGACCCGGCGCAGACCACGCCGGTGTTCGTACGTTTCTCCACGGTTCAGGGTGGCGCTGGCTCTGCGGATACCGTGCGTGATATCCGCGGTTTCGCCGCCAAGTTCTACACCGAAGAGGGTGTCTTTGACCTGGTCGGCAACAACACGCCGGTGTTCTTTATTCAGGATGCGCATAAATTCCCTGACTTTGTGCATGCCGTTAAACCTGAGCCGCACAACGAAATCCCGCAGGGTCAGAGTGCCCATGACACCTTCTGGGATTACGTCTCACTGCAGCCGGAAACCATGCACAACGTCATCTGGGCGATGTCTGATCGCGGTATTCCGCGCAGCTATCGCACCATGGAAGGCTTCGGCATTCACACCTTCCGCCTGATCAACGCCGAAGGCAAAGCGACCTTTGTCCGTTTCCACTGGAAGCCGGTGGCCGGTAAAGCCTCGCTGTTGTGGGATGAATCGCAGAAACTGACTGGTCGCGATCCCGATTTCCACCGCCGCGATCTGTGGGAAGCGATTGAAGCCGGTGATTTCCCGGAATATGAACTGGGTCTGCAGCTGATCCCGGAAGAGGATGAGTTCAAATTCGACTTCGATATTCTGGATGCCACCAAGCTGATCCCGGAAGCGCTGGTGCCGGTAGAGATTGTCGGCAAGATGGTGCTGAACCGTAACCCGGATAACTTCTTTGCTGAAACCGAGCAGGTGGCATTCCACCCTGGCCATATCGTGCCGGGCCTGGATTTCTCCAACGATCCACTGCTGCAGGGCCGTCTGTTCTCCTATACCGACACGCAGATCAGTCGTCTGGGCGGACCGAACTTCCATGAGATCCCGATTAACCGTCCGACCTGCCCGTACCATAACTTCCAGCGTCAGGGCATGCATCGTCAGGATATCGACACCAATCCGGCGAACTACGAGCCAAACTCCATCAACGACAACTGGCCACGCGAAACCCCACCGGCTGCCAAAGGCGGTGGCTTCGAGAGCTATCAGGAGCGGGTTGAGGGCCACAAAGTACGCGAGCGCAGCCCGTCATTTGGTGAATATTATTCCCAGCCGCGCCTGTTCTGGAACAGTCAGACTGAGGTTGAGCAGCAGCACATCATTGGTGCCTACTCGTTTGAACTGAGTAAAGTGGGTCGCGCTTACATCCGTGAGCGCGTGGTGGATCATCTCGCACGCATTGATATTAAGCTGGCGCAGGGCGTGGCGGATAATCTGGGCATCGCGCTGACCGATGAACAGCTCAACATCCAGCCACCTGCAGCGGTGAACGGCCTGACGAAAGATGACAGTCTGAGCCTCTATGCCATTCCGGATGGTGAGATCAAAGGCCGTCAGGTCGCGCTGCTGCTGAGCGATGGTGTGAAAGCGGCGGATGTGCTGGCGATTCTGCAGGATCTGAAAGCGGAAGGCGTGCACGCCAAACTGCTGGCGCCGCATATGGGCCAGGTGCGTGCCGACGATGGTTCGGTGCTGCCGGTCGACGCGACCTTTGCCGGTCTGCCGTCGCTGACCTTTGATGCGGTGATGGTACCGAATGGCAATATCGATGCCCTGCTGTTAAGCGGCGATGCCCGTTACTTCCTGCTGGAAGCCTACAAGCACCTCAAGGTGATTGGTCTGGTGGGCGATGCGCGTCGCTTTAAAGCGCAGTTCGGTCTGGAAGAGGCCGATCAGGAAGAAGGCATTGTGCAGGGCGACTCGGCAGAGCGCGCACTGATGTCTGAGTTTACTCAGGCGATGAAGGCGCACCGCGTCTGGTCACGCAGCCAGAAGGCACAGTCCGTTCCGGCCTGATGCGTTGAGTGAATAAAAAACCGCCCCTGGGGGCGGTTTTTTTATGCTGAAACTGTCGCACGGCTGCGTGCGCAGTGATCCGTCAGACATTCCGTTATCAGAAGGTCTGCCAGTTCTCATTGTCCGTCACGGCGGCAGGCTGACGTTTTGGCACGGCAATCGCCTTCGCAACCGGTGCGGCAGAGAATGCGGCGTGCAGACTGCCGGTTTTGAATACCGATACCGTTTTACGCAGATAGCTCGCCTGCTCTTCCAGTGAGGCGGCGGCACTGGCTGACTCCTCCACCAGCGCGGCGTTCTGCTGCGTCAC
This sequence comes from Candidatus Pantoea rara, assembly GCF_051136265.1. Classification (NCBI taxonomy): domain Bacteria; kingdom Pseudomonadati; phylum Pseudomonadota; class Gammaproteobacteria; order Enterobacterales; family Erwiniaceae; genus Pantoea; species Candidatus Pantoea rara. The sequence continues at coordinate 2,186,934 of NZ_CP194942.1, forward strand.
GCCATCCATCTCAGAAACCGCAATGCAGACCTGCTCAATGCCACGGGTCTGTTCGGTCGAGGAGGCGGCGATCTCTTCGATCAGTTGTGTCACCCGGCTTACCGACTTCACGATACTCTCCATCGCAATGCCTGCCTGAGAAGCGTGACCGGCACCGGTTTTGATGCGCTCGGCTGAGCGGTCAATCAGACCGCGAATCTCCTGCGCGGCGCTGGCGCTGCGTCCGGCCAGCGAACGCACTTCACCCGCGACAACGGCAAATCCACGCCCCTGCTCACCGGCACGCGCGGCTTCAACCGCGGCGTTCAGCGCCAGAATATTGGTCTGGAAGGCGATGCTGTCAATAATGGCGATAATACCGGCGATCTGATTCGAGCTTTCGCTGATCTGATCCATGTTGGCGATAACGCGGGCAACGGTTTCGCCGCCCTGCAGGGCGGTGGCAGACGCCTCTTTCGACACGGTGGTCGCCTGCTGCGCATTGTCTGCGTTGAGTTTCACCGTCGAGGTGAGCTGCTCCATGCTGGCGGCGGTCTGCTCCAGCGCGGCAGCCTGCTGTTCGGTACGGGAGGAGAGATCGGTGCTGCCAGCGGAAATTTCTGCTGCTCCGGTAAAGATAGAGCGGGTCGCGTCATCCACCGAGGTAATGGTCACCACCAGCGCATCGCGCATCTGCTGCAGCTCCTGAATCAGCAGGCCCATCTCATTGCGGCCTTCGTGCTGAATATCGGAGGTTAAATCACCTGCCGAAATCGCACGCATATAGCCGGTCAGTCGGCCCAGCGGGCTAATCAGCAGCTTCTGCAGTCCCATCCAGACCGCCACGCCAATCACGCCAGTAATCAGGCAGATAGTCAGCAGCGCCCAGAGCGCATCCGTCAGGCTGCGCTGGTTATGTTCAGAGGTATCTCTCATCAGCTGGATGTTCACCGCACGCCAGGCTTCATAGGCCGAATCAAGCTGGTCCTGTGCCGCCTGCGCTTCAAGGTTGCCATAGCCCGCGTAGTTACCCTGCTTCAGAAACGTAATGGAGGCCAGCATGGTGTCATGCATCTGCTGATAGGCGTTCTGCACCTGCGTCGACTGGGCTTCGCTCTGCCCCTCTTTGCGCGGCATCGCCTGCCACGCTTTAAAGTCGGCATCGGCTTTGTCCGCAGACTGTCCCGCCTGCTCCAGCAGCGTGGCGATGGCCGCCAGTGATTTAGGATCCTGCTGGTTTTTCAGGAAACGGATCGCCACGCGGTTGATGGTAACGCGGGTTTTAATCAGGGTTTTCACCGCATCGCTCAGATGCTGCTGCTGCAGTGTCAGCTGTTCGGCGGCCACGAAGTTTTTATCGGCTTTTGCGACGCCGTTGTAGAACAGAAATCCGGTCAGGGTCAGTAACGTAATAAAGACGGCAAGCACCGCCAGAATACCGTGAGTTATTTTAAGATTTTTAAGCATGTCCGCAGGCTCATGTCAGAGAAGTTAGAGTGGTTATCGGCCAGCCTGGGATTTATCTGAGTATACCGGCAAAGAAGTTACCAATCCGCCCCCGCCGGGCGCAGCCAGCGCGCCGCTCAGGGCAGAAAAAAGTTACGACTCTGTCTGAACGCATTCGGCGCTTAACAACCGACCCCATGCTGTGGTTGAATTCGCCCCTTACTTTTTCGCTCGTGGTTAACATGCATTACATTCAGAGTCTGATGAGTTTTATTGAGGGGAACAGGGTGCTATCGATCAGCTTCAGCCTGCTGCTGCTGATCGTGGCCGGGATGGTCACTCACCTGATCTGCAAATTTTTCATCGTCAAAGTCATCAGGCGGGTCTTTTTCAGCGGGCATAAAAAGGGTGTGCCACTGGATAAGGACATTCGCCTCTCTCAAAAGCTGTCAAATTTTGTGCCGGTGATTGTGGTCTACAATTTCCTGCAATTCATGCCGGGCCTGCCTGAAAATCTGAAAGTCGCGATTCAGACCATTTGCGGCATCCTGTTTTTTGTCTATCTGTCGATCTTCTTCAACGAAGTGCTGGAGATTGTTAACAACTCCTATACGCGCAAATCCAAGCGCAAGAATCACTCGATCAAGGGCTATATCCAGATTGGCAAAATCCTGGTGCATATCATCGCCGCGATCATGATTCTGGCGATAATGTCCAACAAATCACCGGCAATTATCATCTCCTCGCTGGGTGCAGTTGCCGCGGTGCTGATGCTGATTTTCCAGCATACACTGCTGTCGCTGGTGGCGAACATTCAGCTCTCCTCCAACGATGTCCTGCAACTGGGCGACTGGATTGAGATGCCGGACAGAAACATCAGCGGCGAAGTGATCGACATTGCGCTGCATACCATCACCATCCGCAACTGGGATAACACCATTTCGCGTATTCCGACCAAGAACTTCCTGACCGAGACCTACACCAACTGGCAGGCGATGTTCTCGTCGGGCGCGCGCCGCATCATGCGCAGCTTTTATCTTGATCAGAAGTCGATCACCTTTGTGAATCAGGAGATGCTGCAGTCGATGAGCCAGATCCGTCTCGCAGGCGAAACGATTACTGAGATGCTGGATGGACGCGATATCAATGCCGTTGGCGACCGCTGGTTTATGGAAAACGGCATCACCAATCTGATGGTGTTCCGTAAATACCTGACTGGCTGGCTGGCCCAGCGCGATGACATTATGAAAGAGATGTATATCGTGGTGCGGCCGCTGAAGCCGTCGCCGGATGGGCTGCCGGTGGAGATCTACTGCTTCACTTCATCGATTTTCTGGGCTGATTATGAAAATACCCAGGCGGCGATTTTTGAGTATATCTATGCGATGGCCCGACTCTTTGAACTGCAGATTTACCAGCACCCGACAGGATCGGATTTTGCCCGGCTGGCTCAGCCGCGGCCCGACAGCCGGGATGCGCAGCAGAACGGCGTACAATGACGCGCGGTGGCAAGCTTCTGCCACCGCCGGAGTAAAGGTTGCTCAGCATTAACTCTTGCTGAGCGCATAGTTCAGCACTTTGTCATTTTTCATCTGCACGGTCAGCGTCTGCCCCTCGGTGGTGTTCAGGGTGCGCGCCTCGCTGTAGGTCCACTTCAGCAGCCGCTGCCCGTCCGGGTAAGGCGTTTCACTGTCAGGCTGACCAAACAGCGCAATCAACTGAGCTTTGGTGGTCTGACCGGCATGAATGTGCTGCAGATTACTGCTGTCCAGCCGGTGCCCGACCTGGCTGGAACAGGCGGCGAGCAGCAACAACAGCGCGGCTAACAGAATTCGTTTCGTCACGTAACATCCTTATGAAGTATTCAGCGCCGCAGGTCATCGAGCGCGATCGCGTTTAAGCTTATAGCGAATCCGCACCATCCGGCAGGGTTTTCTGCGCCTGCACCGTCTCCTGTCCCCAGGCAGAGTCCGATTCACGGCAATTAACGCAAATTTATGCCGCCAGACGCCCTGCAGCCCTGCGATTGCAACATCTTAGTCTATGATTACTCTCTGTATGCCGCGTGGAAGCGGTCTCACTCCTTTCTTCCCGCCGCATTACGCTGAATATCAGTCCAGCATCCTGGCTGAAGAGACGCGCCAGCCCACCTGGCATCCTGGTCTCGCTGCAAGGTTTATGATTTTTGACGCTTACGTCATCGACATCCTTTTCTCGCGGTGGCCGCCATCGCGTATTTCCAGGCTAAATGAGGCAACTGAATGGAATCCAAATCTTTTTTTAAAAGTTGGGGCGTTGAACGGGTTGCCAGTGATGAGGTACGTTTCCGCCTCTGGGCAACCGGTCAGCAACGCGTGACGCTGCGTCTCTCCGGCAAAGACATTGAAATGACACCGCAGGCGGATGGCTGGTTTGAAGCCCAGGTCGCCGGTGTAGCGGCGAACGCCGAATATGATTTTGTGCTGGCGGATGGCACGGCCGTGCCCGATCCCGCCGCCCGCGCCCAGAAAGCGGAGGTTAACGGCCCGTCGCTGGTGATCGACCCTGATGCGTATCAGTGGCAGAACACAGGCTGGAAGGGTCGTCCGTGGCAGGAGTCGGTGGTGTATGAACTGCACATCGGCACCTTTACGCCTGAAGGCACCTTCCGGGCGGCGATTGAGAAGCTGCCCATGCTGGCTGAAACCGGCATCACCATGATTGAAGTGCTGCCGGTGTCGCAGTTTGGCGGCCATCGTGGCTGGGGTTACGATGGCGTGTTGCTCTATGCACCCCATGCAGCCTACGGGTCACCCGATGATTTTAAAGCCTTTATCGATGCGGCACACGGTCACGGTCTGTCGGTGGTGCTGGATATCGTGCTGAACCACTTCGGTCCTGAGGGCAACTATCTGCCGCTGCTCGCGCCAGACTTCTTCCACAAAGAGCGCCAGACGCCGTGGGGCGCGGGTATCGCCTATGACGTTGATGCGGTACGCCGCTACATCGTGGAAGCGCCGCTTTACTGGCTGCAGGAGTTTAATCTGGATGGCCTGCGCTTTGACGCCATCGATCAGATTGATGACCCCAGCGAAAAGCATGTGCTGATTGAAATTGCTGAGCGCATCCGCGCCACGATTACCGACCGCCCTGTTCATCTCACTACCGAAGATTGCCGTAACGTCACCTTCCTGCATCCGCGTGATGAAAACGGAGAGGCTCCGCTGTTCACCGGCGAATGGAACGATGACTTCCACAACGCCGTGCATGTGCTGGCCACCGGCGAAACGCACGCTTATTACCAGGATTTCGCCGACCAGCCGGAACAGCGGGTAGCACGTGCGCTGGCAGAAGGCTTTGTCTATCAGGGTGAAGTCTCGTCGCAGTCGGGCGAGCCGCGCGGGGTGAAAAGCAGCAGCCAGCCGCCAGTCGCATTTGTCGACTTTATCCAGAACCATGACCAGACGGGCAACCGCGCGCAGGGCGAAAGGCTGGTCTCGCTGGCAGGCGCAGAACGGACGCAGGTGCTGCTGGCCATGTTACTGGTCTCGCCGCACATTCCGCTGCTGTTTATGGGCGAAGAGTATGGCGAAACCCGGCCGTTCCTGTTCTTCACCGATTTCCACGGCGATCTGGCCAAAGCGGTGCGTGAAGGTCGTGCCCGCGAGTTCGAAGGCCATGCCGGTCACGGTGAAACGGTGCCGGATCCCAACGATGTCACCACCTTTGAACAGTCGAAGCTTAACTGGCAGCGCACAGAAACGCCGGAAGGTCAGCAGTGGCTGGCGCTGACCCGTCATCTGCTGGCGCTGCGTCAGGAACATATCGTGCCGCTGCTGCAGAGCGCCGGAGGGGATGCCGGTCAGATAGTGAAAACAGCAGAAGGTTTCCTGGCAGTACGCTGGGACTTCCCGCTGGGCACACTGTCACTGGCGCTGAACGTCGGCGACAGTACGCAGCCGATCCCGGACTTGCCGGGTGAAACCCTGTTTGCCTGGCCGCAGACCGCTACCGAACTGATTCCCAACGCTATCGTGGTGCGTCTGGAAAAGAGAGAAGCTGAATGAATATTCCTACCGCAACGTACCGCATCCAGTTCCGCAACGGCATGACCTTTGACCGTGCGGCAGCGCTGGTGCCCTACCTGAAACAGCTGGGTATCAGCCATCTTTACGCCTCGCCGATCTTCAGCGCGACCGCGGAGTCGACCCACGGCTATGACGTGACCGACGTTAACCAGATCGAGCCGTCGATTGGCGGCCGTGAAGGCTTTGATCGCATGGCTGCCGCGCTGAAAGCAGCCGGGCTGGGGCTGATCCTCGACATCGTGCCGAACCATATGGCTGCCTCACTGGAGAACCCGTGGTGGCGCGATGTCATTGAGCATGGCGAACAGAGTCGCTATGGGCACTATTTCGATATCGACTGGTCGCGCCGCCTGACGCTGCCGTTCCTCGGTGACACCTTTGAGGCGGTGCTGGCAAAAGGTGAGATCAGCGTGCAGCGCGATCCCCAGACCGGCAAGCCGGCGCTGGCCTACTTCGACAATTTCTATCCGCTGAAACCTGAGACCTGGCAGGATCGGGAAGAGGCGGTGCTCGCCCTGCGCGATGCCGCACAGATTGCCGAACTGCATGAGCAGCAGCCGTGGCGACTGATCTCCTGGCGTGATGCGCCCAATGACCTTTCCTACCGCCGCTTCTTCGAGGTGACCGGTCTGGTGGGTGTCCGCGTGGAAGATAAGGACGTCTTTGATGCTGCACATCAGCTGATCCTCGAACTGGTACACAGCGGCGCAGTGCAGGGATTGCGCGTCGACCACGTGGATGGTCTGGCCGATCCGCGCGGCTATCTGGAGCAGTTACGCCAGGCTGCCGGTCCCGACTGCTATCTCACCGTGGAAAAAATCCTTGGCGACAATGAACAGCTGCCTGACGAGTGGCCGGTTTCCGGCACTACCGGATATGAATTTATGGCTGCGCTCGCCAATCTGCTGGTCGACAGCGATCGCCTGAGCGGCCTGCGCAAAGCATATCAGGCCGTCATCGGCAAAACCGTCGACATGAAAGCGGAGCTGCGTGCTGCCAAGCTGCTGATGGCGAACCGCAACTTCGCGGGTGAATTTAACCGGTTACACCAACTGGCGCTGAAAATTGCTGATACAGAAGGCGCGCCACAGCCGGAAGCCGAACTGAAAAATGCGCTGCGTGAGTTGCTGGTGGCGTTCCCGGTTTACCGCACCTACGGCACACCGCAGGGCCTGACACCGGCCGACACTGCGCTGCTGCAACAGGTCGTCAGCGAGGTTAAAGCCAGTGCCCATGCACCGGACACGCAGGCGCTCGACTTTCTGACCCGCATTCTGCGTGCTGAGATTCCCGACGCTGCCCGCGACGATGCCACACAGTTCCGCACCCGCTTTCAGCAACTGACCGGCCCGCTGATGGCGAAATCGGTAGAGGACACCCTTTTCTTCCGTCAGCACATGGCGCTGGCGCTGAATGAAGTGGGGGCTGAGCCGCTGGCGCGTCACTTCTCGCAGGATCAGTTCCATGCAGAGATGCAGGCGCGGCGCGAACATCAGCCCGATGCGCTGTCAGGCACTTCAACGCACGACACCAAGCGCGGTGAAGATGCCCGTGCGCGTCTCTATACGCTGACCGAAGCGCCGCAGCGCTGGGCGGAGTGCGTCAGCCGCTGGCGTGAAATGAATAACGATCATGTCGTTCACCTGAAAGATGGTCCGGCACCGGAACCGGCGGTCGAGTGGATGCTGTATGAAGCGCTGGCTGGCGTCTGGCCAACCACCCTGCAGCCGCAGGATGCGGCGGGTCTGGCGGCGCTGGAAGCCCGCTTTGTGGTTTATGTAGAGAAAGCGCTGCGTGAAGCCAAACTGCGCACCGACTGGGCCGACAATAACGACGCCTATGAAGAGGCGGTGCTGGGCTATGCCCGTCACCTGCTCGCGCCTGACAACAGGGCTTTCCTCAGTGATTTCTGCCAGTCGCTGCAACCCTTTATGCGTGCCGGGCTGGTCAACAGTCTGACCCAGACCGTGGTGAAGCTTACCGCGCCTGGCGTACCCGATATTTATCAGGGCAGCGAAGCGCTGGACTTCAGTCTGGTCGATCCTGATAACCGCCGCGAGCCTGATTTCGACGCCCTGGCCGCGATGCTTAATGCGCCACAGCAAGACAGCAGCGAAGCGCACTGGCTGCGCGGTCAGGTCAATCAGCAGGCGATTGTGAAGCTGCTGGCGCTGCGTCAGCAGCAGCCTGAACTGTTCCGCCAGGGTGACTATCTGGCGCTATCAGCGGAGGGCGAGCAGCAGGATAACGTACTCGCCTTTGCCCGCACATACCAGGATCAGGCGGTCATTGTGATTGTGTCACGCCGGGTGTTTAACGCGCTGCCAGAGAATCTCGATCAGCCACCCGCAGCGCGCTGGGCTGACACGGTCATCGACCTGCCTGCGGCCTTGGGCAATCGCCGCTATCAGGATCAACTGAGCGGCAAAACCCTCAATGCCAGCGACCCGTTGCCGCTTACAGAGCTGGCATCGCAGTGGTGCGCCGTGCTGGTGGCACAGTGAAATCCGAATGAATTTGTTTATTACGCGTCAATCTGTTCATTGAATAACGAGGCATAAATGTCAAACAGTCAGCGTTTTGAAATTACGGCGGGTTACAGCCATTTGCTGGGGGCCAACTTTGATGGCCAGGGCGTGAACTTCGCCCTGTTCAGCGCCCACGCCGAGCGGGTTGAACTCTGCCTGTACGATCCCAGCGGCAAAACGGAAATTGCCCGTCTGGAGCTGCCGGAATATACCCATGAAGTGTGGCACGGCTATATTCCGGGGCTGAAACCCGGCGCGCTCTATGGCTATCGCGTTTATGGTCCTTATGATCCGGAAAATGGCCATCGCTTTAACCCGAATAAATTGCTGCTCGACCCGTACGCGCGTGAACTTGCGGGCGACATCGCCTGGAACGAGGCGCATTTCGCGTACGATCTTTATCACGACGATAAAGATCTGACGTTCGACACCCGTGACAGTGCGCCGTTTACGCCAAAGTGTCGGGTTGTCGACCCGAATGAATTCGACTGGCACGATCAAAACCGCCCGAACGTGCCATGGCCCAAAACCGTGATTTATGAAACTCACGTCAAAGGCTTCACGCAGCTCAACACCGCGCTGCCGCCGGAAATGCGCGGCACCTTTGACGGCATGAGCCACAAATCGACCGTCGACTACATTAAAAGTCTGGGCATTACCTCGGTTGAACTGCTGCCAGTGCACTGGTTCCCGGACGATCAGCATCTGCTGGATAAAGGGCTGAAAAACTTCTGGGGTTACAACACGCTGGGCTTCTTTGCGCCCGCGACCCGCTACTTCGGGCCGCGCGGCATTCAGGGCTTCCGTGACATGGTGCGCGCCTTCCATGATGCCGGCATTGAGGTGATCCTCGACGTGGTCTATAACCACACCGCCGAGGGGAATGAGCTGGGTCCTACGCTGTCATTTAAAGGCATCGACAACTTCTCCTATTACCGCACGATGCCAGACCAGCATCGTTACTACATCAACGACACCGGCACCGGCAACACCGTGAACACCTCGCATCCGCGCGTGCTGCAGATGGTGCTCGATTCACTGCGTTACTGGTCGGAGTCGATGCATATCGACGGTTTCCGTTTCGACCTCGGCACCATTCTCGGTCGTGAACCCGATGGATTCGACCCGCGCGGCGGCTTCTTCGATGCCGTGATGCAGGACCCGATTCTGTCGCAGAAAAAGCTGATTGGCGAACCCTGGGATATCGGTCCGGGCGGCTATCAGGTGGGCAGCTTCCCGCCTGGCTGGGCAGAATGGAACGATCAGTACCGCGATACGGTACGTGATTACTGGAAAGGCAACAACGTCTCTACCGACTTTGCCGCCCGCCTGCTGGGATCCGGTGACCTTTACGATCAGCACGGTCGTCGCCCGTGGGCCAGCGTTAACTTCATTACCGCGCACGATGGCTTCACCCTCAACGATCTGGTGTCGTACAACGACAAACAAAATGCGGACAATGCCGAAGATAACAACGACGGTCACAACGACAACCGCTCGTACAACTATGGCGTCGAAGGCCCGACCGAAGATGAAGGCATTAACGCAGTGCGTGAGCGTCAGAAGCGCAACTTCCTTGCTACGCTGATCTTCTCTCACGGTACACCGATGCTGCTGGCAGGCGATGAGTTTGGCCGCAGCCAGATGGGTAACAACAACGGCTACTGCCAGGACAGCGAAATCTCCTGGGTACACTGGGATAACCTGCCGGAATCTGCCGAGGCGCTGCGCGAATTCACCCGCCAGATCCTGACGTTACGTGCGCAGCAGCCGTTGCTGCGCCGTGAAAGCTGGCGCGACGGTATGGATATCAAATGGTTTAACGCCGGTGGCGGCTTCCAGCAGGCTGAGCAGTGGGATGAAGGCTCAACGCTGGGCGTCTATATCGGCCGGCCGGACCTGCAGACTGAGGAAGGCATCTGGCATGACGTCCTGATGCTGTTCAATCCGTTTGAAGGCAATGTACCGTTCCAGATTCCGCAGTTTGGTGAAGGCGGCTGGGTGCTGGAACTGACCACCAGCGACACCGCGAAGCGCGGTCTGGTGATTACCAAAGAAAAGGATTTCGAACTGGAAGGACGCAGCTTCGCCCTGTTCAGACGTCCATAGCCGTTAACCCCGGTTAGAAAGTCGTCATCTGGCGCAGCGCATTTCGCGCTGCGCTTGTGTTTCTGGCGATGGCTGCCAGGCTTAACCGGTTGTTAACAGTGAGAATTGATGCTGATAAGGAGGCATAATGTCCAGATTTACGCAGAAAGTTGTGGTTGTGACAGGTGCCGGGTCCGGCATTGGCGAAGCCAGCGCAAAGCGCTTCGCTGAAGAAGGGGCATCCGTCGTGCTGGTAGGTCGTACCGCGCAGAAACTGGAAGAGACGCTGGCCGGAATGACGCCAGGCGATCACCTGGTAGCAGCGTGCGACGTCTCAGAAGCCGATCAGGTTAAGCAGCTGTCAGAAACCGTGCTGAAGAAGTATGGCCGGGTTGACGTGCTGGTGAATAACGCGGGCGTTATCGTGCAGGGCCGCGTCCATGAAGTCGGACTCGACGCATGGAAAACCCTGATGAAAACCGACCTTGATGGCGTTTTCCATGGCGTACACTATTTCATGCCTGCCCTGTTAAAGAGCAAAGGCAACGTGGTCAACATCTCTTCCGTTTCCGGCTTAGGCGGCGACTGGGGCATGAGCATCTACAACGCAGCCAAAGGGGCGATCACTAATTTTACCCGTGCACTGGCGATGGACTACGGCGCAGATGGCGTGCGGGTTAATGCAGTCTGCCCCGGCTTTACCCTCACCGACCTGACCGAAGATGCCAGTCAGGATCAGGCGCTGATGGAACGCTTTTACGATCGCATTCCGCTACGCCGTGCAGGTGAAGCAGATGATATCGCCCATGCCATTCTTTTTATTGCCAGCGATGAAGCCAGTTATATTACCGGCGTCAATTTGCCGGTCGATGGCGGAATTACCGCCTCTAATGGCCAGCCTAAACAGGCATAAATATCAGGGCAGCGTCTTTACGCTGCCTTTTTTATTCTGAACGCCCCGCCCTGTTATTTCGCTTTATTCTCTTTTATATGTGGCCATGTGTTGCCGGAGAATTTTTACGCCCGCGAATTAATGTTTTGGCGTATGACGGGTTGGGGTGGCTGCGCGCGCCGGTTTAATTGTCGTGCTGTTGCTTGTCGGGCAAATAAACGTGCTCAGACAGGCATTACAGAGAATGGCATTGGCGTGATGGACTTTCGCCACTGCCAGCGCCTGCTGCCGGGTATAAAGCGAACCAATAAAGACGCGTTTATCGTTCTTTGACAGATTAACGCAACCTTCTTTGTGTAAAATCCATCCACCCATGGGACGCGGGCACAGATAATAGTAGCTGGCTTTAAGCATGGTAGTCATCCTGATAGTTGCTGTATGTATCTTAAAAAACGAACCAAAATTCGTAAGAGGTTTTTTTTGTAATCTGAAGCGTTATTAAACTAACTGAGAATTTACCCTAAAACCACTTTATTGCGTAACGCAAACTGACTTTGAGAATATGCCCTTTTTTGCCGATGATATCGCTTCAGGCATTCGACGCACTGAAACATACCCTTCCGTTTTGCACCCCCTATTGTAGTTGTAATGCTAATGCATCAATAAAGCAGCTAAACTTAAAATAATACATTAAAAACAACTGACTACCGGATGGTATAGTTAATTTATCCTGCAAGTACCCTCCGTTATGATTAGAGTCACAACTAACTTAGTTCATCCCCACCGGGGTAAGTATGAGTATTGATAAACAGAGACTGAAAAAGAATAAAAACAGCCTGCGGCACGCCTTTAAGCGAAGCGCCAGAGTGGCCGCCGTCGGGGATTTATCAATACCGTCGTATTCAAAGGATAGAAATGGGCTTGAAAAAGTAAAACGATCGGTTTACTTTTAAGGAATGAAAAAGAGAAACGATATCATTCAGGCTGCCGAGCGGCTCTTCTACACACATGGCTTTCACGCTACCAGCACCGATCAACTCTGTCGGGAAGCCGGTGTCTCTACGCGTACGCTTTATCACCACTTCGCCTCACGCGAGGCGCTAACCTCTGCCGTGCTGAGTGCTCGTGAGCAGCGTTTTATGGCTGACTTGCTGCCACCGCAACAGCCAGAGGCGATAGCGCAGCTGTTTGTGGTGCTGGGCGACTGGACAAAGGCGAACGGTGCCCATGGCTGCTTCTTCCTGAAAGCCTGGGGGGAATACGCTGAGCGTGACAGTGAGCTGGCCGCGCAGGCACTGGCCTTCCGTGCCACAATGCGCCACTACATCACACAGTGTGTGACGCATCTGTACGGTGCTGAAGATCGGCAACTGAGTGATGCCATCTGGATACTCTTCGAAGGCGCGATCACTACGGCGCTGCTCACCGGTCCCGCCGCAGCCCGACAGGCGGCTCAGGTCGCCCGTCAGCTACTGCGTCAAAACGGCGTGACCGGATGAGATCGTCTACCGCTCTGGCTCTCACCGGCTTTAGTCTGATCGCCGCGACTTACGGCATGGCCCGCTTCTCATGGGGATTGATGCTGCCTGCTATCTCGCCAGATATCCCGTTTACCCCACAGCAGGCAGGGTTGCTGTCGGCATGCAGCTTTGCGGCTTACTGCTTCACTATTCTCACTTCAGCCGCGCTGACCGAACGCTATGGCACACGTGTGACCGCGTTACTGGCCTCACTCAGTGCAGCGGCAGGTCTGCTTCTGCTCGCCAGTGCCTCTTCAGTACTGATGCTGGCGGCCGGACTGTTTATCGCCGGATTGAGTTCTGGTCTGGCTTCACCCGCACTGGCCGCAGCGGTCAGTCACAGAATTCCTGCAGCACGTCAGCCGCGTACAAATACGCTGATCAATGCAGGTACCAGCGCGGGCATTATCCTGACGGTAGTGATCCTGAGCATGCTGCCTGGCGGCTGGCGCGCCGCCTGCCTGCTGTTTGCCCTGCTATCACTGCTCTGTGTGCTGCCAGTCATGCGCGTGTTAAAGGATCAGGCGGCCGAACGCACCTCCAGAGTGCGTCACTGGCAACAGCGATTTTATCGCCGCACTATGCGCCAGCTGATGGGTATCGCGCTGATGTCGGGCCTGGTCAGTGCAGCCTGGTGGAGCTTTGGGTCGGCGCTTCTGCGTCAGCATGTCGGTGTTGATGCAGAGACCGCCCGCTTACTCTGGCTGATTGCGGGAAGTGCAGGCATTGTGGGTGCGGCAACCGGCCTGGTCGCTGCCCGTATAGGGCTAAATGGGGTTTACCGGCTGTCATTGTGTGGTATGGCACTGCTGGTGCTGGCCATGAGTCATGGTGAATCTATCGGCTTAGGCATCGCGGTTGCCTGCTGCGGCGCAGGTTACGTTACCCTGTCAGGCGTACTGTTGGTCTGGGGCGCTCGCGCCACCGCCGAGGACCCGGCGACGGGCGTCAGCATCCTGTTTTTTATGCTGGCGGTAGGTCAGGTTGTGGGATCGCTGCTGTTTGGTCAGCTCTACGCCTGCTGGGGTGCCACAACCGCCTTAACGCTCTTTGCGATCGTTGCCCTGCTGTTGCTGTTTATTGCACCTGCAAAGAACAGCGGCGAGGCAGTTAAATAAGCAGACGGCGGCGAAAGAGATAAAATCGCCGGTAAATGTAATAAATCGTCGCGGATATGCCATGCCAGACAGTCTGAAAATATGTATCCGGCTAATGAAGAGTAATCATTTTACGTGGCGGACTATCGCGTGATAACAATCACCCGCGCGAATCAGATCGCACGGATATTTTTAATACGGGGATTAACTTTCTGCTGAAGTAAATCCTCTTCGGGACCCAGATAATAAGGTACAGCGCATTGCTTACCATCTTTGGTAAAAATAATCTGGTTATCGTGCAGGAATAATGCCGTGAAATGACCCAGCACTACACCATTTAATTCAAAGCAGTGATTTCTTGCTGCATGCAGCCCCTGCTTACTATTCAGAAAATCAATAAATCGCATCACGCTGCGCCTCCGCAAAATCACCTAGCCCCACCAAAACCGCAAAGATAATAGCCTTAACTCTGGCACGAATCACCCGACTGATGCTGTTTTCAGAATAGGCTTAACCGCCATTCAGTTGTGGTACTAAACCGGCGTCTTTATTTTATCCACGTTCTGCCAGGAATATTCCTGGAAAACATGGCAGATATGAAATAACGGCAGCGCATCATATTTATATTGCGCCCTTTAATCGTCCGCTATACCGTTGTTTTTTAACCAGGTGCAGATTTTCAGATGAAAAGCCGGAGCAGGTTATGGAAATTCATGAAGCAGATGAACGCCACATCGCGGCGATTCAGCAGATCTATGCATGGCACGTCCTTAACGGCACCGGCTCTTTTGAGACGGTACCGCCTGAGGCCGCAGAGATGGGTGAGCGGATGCGAAAGATTCAGCAGGCTGGCCTGCCGTGGTTCATCGCCGTCAGCGACGGGAACGTTCGCGGGTTTTGCTATCTGGCCCCCTATCGTCCGCGTTATGCCTACCGGCATACGCTGGAAGACTCTATTTATATCGATCCTGGATTTCAGAAGCGCGGTGCAGGCTCACGTCTGCTGGAGCATGCAATCAGCTGGGCTGAGCAGGCAGGATACCGCCAGCTGATTGCTAACGTCGGTGACAGCGAGAACCAGGGGTCAATTGCCGTGCATCGCGCCGCGGGCTTTGAAATGACCGGCATTCTGCGCTCGGTGGGTTTCAAACACGGCCGCTGGCTGGATACCGTTTTTATGCAGCGCACTCTGGGAACGGGCGATTCAGCGTTACCGATTAAAGACTAAATAGTGTCCTGGCGAGAAAGGCACACGGCCCCACGTTCTCCCGTGGAGAACCTTCTGGTAAAGTGTGTTAACAAAAATTAAAAATTCCGGAAAACTTTATGTTGTCGACAATCATTTATCGCAGCCACATTACAGAGAATGTGCCGCTGAAAACCCTGAATGATCTGGCGTTAAAAGCGAATAAAATCAATAAATCATCCAGCGTTACCGGAATTTTGCTGTTCAATGGCACGCACTTTTTCCAGCTGCTTGAAGGGCCTGAGGCGGCGGTTAAGGCAGTCTACAGCCGCATTTGTCAGGATCCGCGCCACCATAATCTGGTCGAACTGCTGCGCGATTACGCACCGGCGCGTCGTTTTGGTCACGTCGGGATGGAGCTGTTCGATCTGCGGCTGCATGATAAAGAGACGGTGCTGGAAGCAGTGCTGGCGAAGTGCACCACCCGATATCAGTTGACCTATGCCGATCGCGCCCTGCATTTCCTGCGCACTTTTGTCGAAGCGCGGGAAAAAGAGAACTATTTCGAGATCCCTTCCGCCAGGGGCTGGTCGTTTATTCGTGATGAGTCAGAGCAGCGTGAAGGCAATGCGGCGCTGCTGGCAACAGATGAGGTCAGCTTTGCTTTTCAGCCGATCGTTGACCCCTTCGCCTGTGAAATTGTCTCGCTGGAGGCGCTGCTTCGTGGCCCGCAGGGAGAACCACCACTTCAGTACTTTGCCGGACTATCACGCGAGCAGCTCTATCAGGTCGATCTGAATTCGAAAAAGCTCGCTTTTACTCAGGCGAAACATCTGGGGATCGAGGGCATGACACTGTCGATCAATCTGTTGCCCATGACTCTGGTGGAAATCCCCGACGCCGTCCCGTTTTTGCTGAACGAAATTGCTGCGCAGGGGCTGGTGCCGGAGCAGATCATGGTTGAGTTCACCGAGAATGAGATTATCTCGCAACCCGAGGCCTTTGAAGCCGCTATCAGGCAGCTGAAGGCGGCTGGTATCAGTCTGGCGCTGGATGATTTCGGTGCCGGTTTTGCCGGCCTGTCGCTGCTGACCCGCATTCAG
Organism: Candidatus Pantoea rara; assembly: GCF_051136265.1. Taxonomy (NCBI): domain Bacteria; kingdom Pseudomonadati; phylum Pseudomonadota; class Gammaproteobacteria; order Enterobacterales; family Erwiniaceae; genus Pantoea; species Candidatus Pantoea rara. Next base: position 2,202,840 of record NZ_CP194942.1, read on the forward strand.
CCCGACAAGATCAAGATTGACCGGGCCATTATCTCTGATGTGCATAAAAGCGGGCCAAAGCAGGCAATCATTCATGCCATTCTGAAATGCTGCGCCTCACTGGAGATTGGCGTTATCGCGGAGGGCATTGAACAGCCTGAAGAGTGGATGTGGCTTGAAGCGGCAGGCGTGACCCAGTTTCAGGGTTTCCTGTTCTCCAGACCTGAACTCAATGGCATCGCCGCCGTGGCCTGGCCGGAGCTGGTTTAACACTGCGATTAGGATGAATTTGCGATTCCCTGCCTTGCTGGATTCTCCGGCTGCTGCTAAATAATTAACAGCGCCGGGGGATCATATTTCTGTCATCTTCCCGCGTCACAGTCAGTCATAATAAAATCAGCGATTAAATGTTTAGCAGTCAGATGTTCAGTGTTTAGGCCAGCGCTACGCGCCCTGCGTGCGACGTGACTCCAGGAACAGCATTTGAGGAACTGAATGAAGCAAATCATCCGCGGTGATAAAGAACCCTCCCATATCCTGGCTGCGACCCGTGCGCTCGAAGCGCACTACTCACGCTACGGAGAAGGTAATAAATACCATCCGATTATCTATTCTATCGCCTACCGCAGCCGGTTTTACCAGGTTGAGGTAATTACCCGGCGCGAAACCATGGTGGCCACGGTGATAACCGGGGTTCGTAACCTGACGCATCTCTCCGGCGCCGCCTGACGGCCGCCTGCTCTCCTGCGGGGGCATTCAGCCCCCGCCATCCCCGCTTAACGTCGATAGAGTGAATTGGCCGGATAGATTGCGCCAATCACACTTTGTTCCCGTGCGCCTGTCACCGCAGGCAGATTGCCCGGCAGCCCGGAGAGCGTGCGGAACGCCAGCCAGGCAAACGCCAGTGCTTCCATATCATCGCCACTGATTCCCGCCGCATCGGTAGTGGTCACTTCTGTACCGGGAAGATGCGCCGCCAGACGCGCCATCAGTTGCGGATTGCGACTCCCGCCGCCACACACCAGCAGACGGTCGCAGCCATCATTGAGCAACACCTGCTGTGTGATGGTGATAGCGGTCAGCTCAACCAGCGTGGCCTGCACATCCTGCGGTGCCAGACCCGGGAAGTAGCGCAGATGCTGTTCCAGCCAGCCCAGATTGAAGTGTTCGCGCCCGGTGCTTTTCGGCGGCGGCAATGCAAACCACGGCTCCTGCAACAGCGTCTCCAGCAGAGCCGGAATAACTGTTCCGCTGCGCGCCCACTGCGCATCTTTGTCATAGGGCTGTCCCTGGTTACGCCAGATCCAGGCGTCCAGTAGCATATTCCCGGGACCGGTATCGAAGCCGCGCACCGGCTGACCCGGAATCAACACGGAGAGATTAGCGATGCCGCCAATATTCAGCACCATGCGGCGTTCAGTGGCATCCATCAGCAGCGCCTGGTGAAAGGCGGGCACCAGCGGTGCGCCCTGCCCGCCCAGTGCCATGTCACGGCGGCGGAAATCACCCACCACGGTAACGCCGGTTGCTGCCACAATCTGGTTATTGTCACCAATCTGCAGCGTATTGGGTGCGTCACCCAGTGGCTCATGCCAGACGGTCTGTCCATGACAGCCAATCGCCGTAATATCGCTGGCTTCCAGCGACTCGCGCTTCATTAATGTCACCACGGCCTCAGCAAACAGCTGGCCCAGGCGGGTATCAAGCTGCCCAAGCTGTGACAGCGTCAGAGATTGTCCCTGACAGATTTCCAGCACCGCCTGACGCAGCGCCGGTGGCATTGGATGGGAGTAGCTCGCCTGCTGGGCCACCATATTCTCATCAATGGCGGCCAGCACCACATCCACCCCATCCAGGCTGGTACCTGACATTACCCCGATATAGCGTCCTGATTTCATAGCCATTCCTTACTTCCGGCGGGAAGTGCGATTCATCTGCGGCTAGCCTGACAAATAATGATCGCTAATTCTATGATTAAATTGTTTTTATCCAATTGTGCCTGGCGATAACGTAACGGGACTATTTTTCATCGACGATTGAATTATTGTTGATCCTGCATAGTCTATGCTTGGTCCAACCGTGTTTTATTCGGACAGGGATTAATTTGCCAGGTTTGTGTCTTATACTGTGAGCAGGATACAGCGGTAAACGTGGCGCCTTCTCGACTAAAGGAGTTTCAAATGATTAAGCGTGTAATTGTGGTCGCTCTGGCCGGTGCTATGCTGGCAGGTTGTAGCAATACCAGTACGCTGTCGGGTGATACCTACAGTGCCAGTGAAGCCAAGCAGGTGCAGAGCGTTTCGTACGGTACCTTAGTTTCTGTGCGTCCGGTGAAAATCCAGGGCGGCGATGACAGCAACGTTATCGGTGCAATCGGTGGTGCGGTGCTGGGTGGCTTCCTGGGTAATACCATTGGTGGCGGCACCGGGCGTAGCCTGGCGACAGCCGGTGGTGCGGTTCTGGGTGGCGTAGCAGGCCAGGGCGTACAGGGCGCAGTCAATAAAGCCGATGGCGTTGAGCTGGAAATCCGTAAGGATGATGGCAATACCATCATGGTGGTTCAGAAACAGGCTGCCTCGCGTTACTCCGTTGGCCAGCGTGTTGCGATGGCGTCCAACGGCAGCCAGGTGACGGTTTCACCTCGCTAATGCTGTAAAACAAAAAACCGACGCCCTCGCGTCGGTTTTTTTATTTCTCTTTGTTCTGAAGTTCGAGAATGTTTTTCTCAAGCCGGGCGATCAGCGTCACCATCTGGCTGATCTCTTCCCGACTGATGCCAGACAAAATGTCGTCCCGCGTCTCATCAATCACACTCTCAACCTGTTCGATAATCGGCTCCGCCTGCTGCGTCAGCTTAATGCGCTTAGCACGACGATCGTTGGCGCAGGTCGAACGGGTAATGAGTCCTTTCTCTTCCAGCTGGTCCAGCGTGCGCACCAGCGAGGGCTGTTCAATACCAATCGCCTTGGCTAACTGAATCTGCGACTGTTCGGGCGGCAGTTGATGAATATTGTGCAACGTCACCCAGTGAGTCTGAGTCAGCTCAAGCGGCTTGAGCCGCTGATCAATCAACGCGCGCCAGATGCGCACCAGGCGAGATAAATCCGTTCCGAGGGGCGTATCCATTTCATCTCCTTATAATTAGCTTGCTAGCTATCAAGCCAGATTTTACACTATTCTGCGAGTTTACAGGAAAAATTACAAATCCCGGACCAGGCCACGATAACGTGGCAGCGCTTCAAGTCTGCCGTTTGGGTTAACGAAGGATGTTATCACGTGCTCACTCCTGCTTTTTCAGGTGCGAATCCGCTGACTGACCTGGTCGTGGGCGCCTCACTGTTTTTCCCGCCAATATTCAAAGCGGTGATCCTCGGCTTCTTTTTCTGGCTGTTGATCCACCCGCTGGTGCGCGGCTGGATCTACTCCGGCGATGTCTGGCATCCCACCCTGTTTGATCTCTCCCTGTTTGTGCTGTGCGTTACCGCCGCACTCTGGCTCATCGGTCACGGATAATCGATATGAAATTTAACGCGGTAAAATATTTCTCCACGCTGATTGTGTTTGCCCTCGCGCTGCTGGCCGCTGGCTGGCTGTGGAACTACTACATGCAGTCGCCCTGGACCCGTGACGGGAAAGTGCGGGCAGAGCTGGTCGATATCACGCCTCAGGTATCGGGCCGGATTACGCAACTGAAGGTGAAAGACAATCAGTTTGTACACAAGGGCGAGCAACTGCTCACGCTGGACCCGGTGCCGTGGCAGATCGCCCTCGACAACGCCGCCGCCCAGCTTAGCAAAGCGCAGGCGGACATGGCGAAAGCGCAGCATGAATTTAACCGACGCAGCAGCCTGCCACGCAACATTATCTCCGCCGAGGATCTTGATGCGGCACGCTTAAGCTCTGGTGCCGCCGCCGCCAGTACCAAAGCCGCGCAGGCTGAATGGGAACGGGCGCGCTGGAATCTGCAGCAGACCACGCTGACCGCTCCGGCGGATGGCTGGATCACTAATCTGACGCTGCGGCCCGGCAACTATGCCACCGCGGGTTCTCCCCTGTTTGCGCTGGTCGACAGCCACTCTTATTACGTGATGGGCTATTTCGAAGAGACTAAGCTGCGCCATATTCGTCCTGGCGCGGCGGCACAGGTGGTGCTCTACAGTAATGGTATGCAGCTGCAGGGCCAGGTGGACAGTATTGGCCGCGCTATCTATGACCAGAGCATTGAGCTCGACAGCGGCCTGGTGCCCGATATTAAGCCAAACGTGCCCTGGGTGCGGCTGGCGCAGCGAGTGCCGGTGCGCATTCGTCTCAACGCGCTTCCTGCCGATGCCGATTTAGTGGTCGGTACCAGCTGCACCATCACCATCCAGCCATGAATCTTCAGTGGCTGGCCTGGGATCAACTGCCCTGGATTAAGGCGAACGCCGGTCAGTGGCGCTATGCGTTGCGTAATGCTATTGCGATGTGTCTGGCGCTGAGCATCGCCTATGGGCTGGATCTCGATGAGCCTTACTGGGCGATGACCTCTGCCGCCGTGATCAGTTTTCCCACTGTCGGCGGCGCGATCAGTAAAAGTCTTGGCCGTATTGTCGGCAGCTTGCTGGGAGCAAGCGCCGCGCTGCTGATTGCCGGACATACCCTGAATGAACCATGGTTGTTTACCTTTGCGATTGCGGGGTGGCTGGCGCTCTGCACCGGCATTTCAAACCACTACCAGAATAATGTCGCTTACGCGTTTTCACTGGCGGGTTACACCGCCGCCATCATCGCCTTCAGCAGCGTGAATATCACCGATATCACTACGCTGTGGACTATTGCGCAGGCACGCGTCTGTGAAGTGATTTCCGGCATTCTCTGCGCCGGATTGATGATGATGGTGCTGCCGAGCACTTCCGATGGCGAAGCGCTGATTACCTCACTGAAGCAAATGCACGCCCGGTTGCTGGAGCATGCGGTGTTACTGTTGCAGCCCTCGGCAAGCGATACCATTCGTGTCGCGCATGAAAACGTCATCAGCCAGATCCTGACCATGAATCTGCTGCGGATTCAGGCGTTCTGGAGCCACTATCGCTTTCGCCGACAGAATAACGTCCTGAACTATGTGCTGCACCAGCAGCTGCGACTCACCAGCGTACTTTCCAGCCTGCGCCGTATGTTACTGAACTGGCCGGACGCGCCTGATGCGCTGTTTGAGGCATTGCAACGCCTGCTGGCTGAGCTGGCAAAACCCGCGTGCGATAAATATCGTCTGGCGCAAATTCTGCGCAGCGTGACGCCTGCGACGGATGGCGACTACCGGCAACGTGCCTTTTGTCAGCGGCTGCGCTACTTCTGCTGGATGTACCTCAACGTGCTACGCTGGATTCGACTGATCGATCGCGCCGATGCCGATACCCGCTTTCAGCCGCCGCCGGTTCCGGCACTGGCGCGCGACAGTGACAGTGCCGAAGCGGGCTGGAGCGCCCTGCGGACCTTCTGTGTGATCGTGCTGGGCTGCGCATTCTGGATCAATACGCAATGGTCTTCCGGGGCTTCCGCGCTCACCCTGACCGCCATTGCCTGCGTGCTTTATGCTTCCGTGCCCTCACCCGGCGGCAGCGTTACGCTGCTGCTGAAAACTCTGCTATGGCTGTTTGCGTTTAGCTTTGTGATGAAGTTTGGCCTGATGGTGCAGATCAGTCAGCTATGGCAGTTTTTACTGTTTTTATTTCCGCTGCTGGTGACCCTGCAACTCTTCAAGCTGCAGCAGAAACAGCGGGCTGGGATGTGGGGACAGTTCATCGTCTTTATGGGCTCGTTTATTGCGGTGACGAATCCGCCCACCTGGGATTATCAGGACTTTTTTAACGATAACATCGCCAAAGTCTGCGGCGTGTTGCTCGCCTGGCTGGCGTTCCAGATTCTGCGGCCCAGTTCTGATGCGCGACGCAGCCGACGGCATATCCGGGCGTTGCGGCTGGCATTTCTTGATCAACTGCGGCAACGGCCCCGTCTCAGCGAGAGTCGTTTCGAATCGCAGATTTACCACCGTATCAGCCAGCTCAGTCACAGCCGTGATGAGCAGGCGCGCGTCTGGCTACTGCGCTGGGGTGTGGTGCTGCTTAATTGCTCGCATATTGTCTGGCAGTTGCGTGAATGGCGCGCCGGTTCGGCAGCACTGATGACGTTCCGTGATAACAGCCTGCAAAATTTACAGCAGATTATCAGCAGCCGCGGCGTGCGCCACAGCTCGCTGGATCGGATGCTGACGGAACTGGAAGAGACCATTGCCACATTACTGGCGCTGGAAAACAACGAGGCCAGCGAACTGGCGGGAATTATCTGGCGATTACGCTGTTCGCTGGCACAGCTGAAGCAGGCGGTACCGGCGTGATTACTGGCAATATTGCTGCTGCTGCCGGTTAAAATCCTCCTGCAACTGTTGTAGCGTTTTATGGCCTTCGAAGCGGGTTTTATCCATTTCAGTCATAGGTTCGATCACCAGCGCTTTCTCATCGGGTGAGAAGATGAACCGGCGTGTGAGGTCGGTGCCGGTAAAACTTTGACCGTGGATGCCGCCGCACACCATGGTCATAGTGCGCCGATTGATGGTGGTATCAGTGAAATTGGTTTCGGTGGCGCTGCGAAAGACCTGATCACAGCCCTGTGCTTCCAGCTTGCGCACCATGTTGCGGCTCAGCCATTCCCGGCCTTTGGCGATCTTTTCGCAGGTGACACGCATCGGGCTGGTGTCAATGGTGCGCTGAAGTTCCCGTCCGGTTTCAGTAACCAGTTGCGTCTCATTGGGTTTATCGCATCCCACCAGCAGCAGACACAGCAGTAATGCGCCCTTAAATTTCATTTTCCTGCTCCTTTCCCCATCACGCTTTCTTACCTGAATCAATATCATAGGGGGGAAATGTCAGGGATGGTACAACAATTCATAAACAGTCAGGAGAAAAGCGGGCGGCCATTGCCTGCCGCCCAAAAATTCAGATTACACCGCAGGCATAGCGCGCCCCGCCGCCGCCCAGCGGTTTAGGATGGTCGGCATGATTATCCCCACCGACATGCACCATCAGCGCTTTGCCTTTAATCTCTTTTAACGATTTCAGACGCGGTGCCAGCACCGGATAGGTCGCGTTGCCTTTGTCATCGACATAGACCGCAGGCAGGTCGCCCAGGTGTCCCTCTGCATAAGGCCCCAGATGTTTACCGCTGCTGGCCGGATCAAGGTGCCCACCAGCTGCACCAGCGGCGACCCTTTTTCCATCAGACTCGCCCGGCTCACAGCTGCCTTTGGCATGAACATGGAAACCATGAATGCCCGGCTGAAGCCCCTGCAGATCCGGTGTGAACTGCAGACCATACTGTGTCTCGTCAATCGTTACGGTGCCCAGCGATTTTCCAATCCCTTCAGCGGTAACCTGATGGATCGTAACCTGCTCGCTGGCAGCCTGTGCTGCACCGCAGGCGATCAGAGCGGATAGCGCAACTGCTTTCATTTTCATGGTGACTCCATTTGCATCCCAGGGGTTGAGATAAGTCTGGTCGCTGTTGCGCTATTTTGCTGAAAATTGACGCAGTTTTACGCTTCAGGGCACATCAAATCCCAGGGCGGCCTTGCGAATCCGGAACCACTGCTGGCAAGTCAGGATTACGTTCAGTGACCCGGCAGCCTCGCTGACCCGCGCTGCTCTACCTGAACCAATGATCGGCAGTGGGCGCGATGGCAGCATCAGTATCCAGGCATAGACCACCTGCTCCAGGCTGGTGGCACCGGTTTCCTGCCGCACGGCTTCCAGTTCGTTACGCAGCGGCTGGAAATGGGGATCGTTAAACAGGCGACCACCACCCAGACAGGACCAGGCCATCGGACGAATGCGCAGCTGCTGACACTGATCCAGCGATCCATCAAGCAGCACGCTTTGCTGAACCGGTGAGATCTCAAGCTGATTCGTCACCAGCGAGAACGGCAGACGGGATTGCAGCAGGGAAAACTGTGATGGTGTGAAGTTGGAGACGCCAAAATGCAGAACCTTGCCGCTGTGATGCAGCGCCATAAAGGCTTCAGCGACCTCATCAGCCGCCATCAGCGGATCGGGCCGATGGATGAGCAGCAAATCGAGCCGATCGGTGTGGAAATGGCGTAATGAGTTTTCAGCACTCTGCAGGATATGACGTTTATCAGTAATGTAATGACCAATCTGGTGCTCAGGCCGGGCGCGGGTGGCAATGCCGCACTTGGTCACAATCTGTAGCTGGTCGCGCAGTCCGGGTGCCAGTTTCAGTGCCTCGCCAAAGGCCGCCTCACACTGGTAATCACCGTAGATGTCCGCATGATCAACAGTTGTAATACCCAGCTCCAGATGGTGCTCAATAAACGCGACCCGCTCCTGAGGCGACATACCCCACTCCATCAGACGCCAATACCCCATAATCAGCGGTGAAAAATCGGGCCCCTGTGAGGCGATGGCTTGCGGTTCTAACATGACGTTCTCCCTGTTGCGCGTGGGCTGTAATTAATGTGTCAGAGAGTATAACGGAAAGCGCAACGTCGTCAGAATAACTCCGGCTGTTGCGGTTCGGGCGGTTCGTCGCCTTTCTGCTGCCGCTGCAGACGCTGACGACGCTGCTGACAGAGTCGGATGACCTCACGCTTCTGGGCATCGCTGAAGCGAAGCCAGTTGAACCGCTCATCGCGGCTGCGTAAACATCCCAGGCAGTAGCCGCGCGCATCCGTCTGGCAGATGCCGCGACAGGGACTGGGAACCGGGAAAAACTCAAGCTGCTCGGCCACCACGACTCCGGATTCACAGAATAAATAGTTAACTAAAAAGCGTAGCCTGTTTACACAGGAAGTACGCCCTGGCCGGTCACAATTATCCCTTTCTTTCATGGACAGGTGAACACTCTGTGCCAAACGCCTGGTGCAAGGTTGCATTAGACCGACTGGTCTACTAACCTCGTTGCTATGAATAAGACGCTACAACGCAATGAAACCCGCGAACACCTGCTCCAGACAGGTGAGCAACTCTGTCTGCAGCGCGGCTTTACCGGAATGGGCCTCAGCGAACTGCTGACGCAGGCGGCGGTGCCGAAAGGCTCCTTCTACTACTATTTCCGCTCTAAAGAGGCGTTTGGCGTGGCGTTACTGGAACGCTACTTTGCGCGTTTCCTGCAGGATGTAGCGTTACAGCTTAATCAGACCAGCGGCACGCCGCGTGAGCGCCTGCTTAATCACTTTCGTGCTGCCGTTGAGCTGTTTGTGGAGCAGGGCCATATTGTTGGCTGTCTGGGCGTCAAAGTCTCCGCTGAAGTGTGCGATCTCTCTGAGCCAATGCGTGACGCATTGCAGCAGGGCGCGGCGAAGATCACTGCGCTCTACGCCCGGACACTCATCGCTGCAGAGCAGCAGGAGACGCTGAACCTGCCCCAGCCTCCCGCGCAAATGGCAGAATTACTGTCGCTGTTGTGGCTCGGCGCCAGTCTGCAGAGCAAAATTTCCCGCGAGGCGCAGCCACTGCGTCTGGCACTCAGTACCATCGAACAGTGGCTTAAAATTCACTGATTTTTAAAAAACATGCTTGTAGACGACTGGTCTACTAATCAGGAGCTATTATGGCGAGTACCCAGCTGTTTCGTCCGCTGAAAGTCGGCGCAATTACCGTCCCAAACCGCGTATTCATGGCACCGCTGACCCGTCTGCGCAGCATTGAGCCAGGCGACATCCCTACCCCGATGATGGCGGAATATTACCGCCAGCGTGCCAGCGCAGGGCTGATTATCACCGAAGCGACCCAGATCTCTTTCCAGGCGAAGGGCTATGCCGGTGCGCCGGGCTTACATACACAGCCACAGATTGCGGCATGGAAAGCGATTAACGAAGGTGTGCATCAGGCTGGCGGTCACACCGCAGTACAGTTATGGCATACCGGTCGTATCTCTCACAACAGCGTGCAGCCGGAAGGCAAAGCCCCCGTCGCTCCATCGGCGATTGCCGCAGGCACCCGTACTTCACTGCGTGCTGAAGATGGCAGCGTTTATCGCGAAGATACTTCGACGCCACGTGAACTGACTGTGCCCGAGATTCAGCAGATCGTGGCAGATTTTGGTCAGGCTGCGGCTAACGCGCGTGAAGCCGACTTTGACCTGCTTGAGCTGCACTCCGCGCACGGCTACCTGATTCATCAGTTCCTGGCGCCAGATTCAAACCAGCGTACCGATGAATATGGCGGCAGCATCGAAAAACGCGGTCGCTTTGCGCTGGAAGTGGTTGATGCGGTCATCGCTAACTGGTCAGCCGATCGTATTGGTATTCGCGTCTCGCCAATCGGCAGCTTCCAGAATCTGGACAACGGCCCGGATGAAGAAGAAGCGGCGCTGTGGTACATCGCAGAGCTGGCGAAACGCAACATTGCCTATTTGCACCTTTCAGAGCCAGACTGGGCCGGTGGTCAGCCTTACACCGACGCCTTCCGTCAGAAAGTGCGTGATCTCTTCCCGGGTGCCATCATTGGTGCCGGTGCCTACACAGTTGAGAAAGCGGACGATCTGATCGGTCGCGGTCTGATCGATGCGGTTGCGTTTGGTCGTGATTACATCGCTAACCCGGATCTGGTTGAGCGCCTGCAGCAGGATGCCCCACTCAATCCACAGCGTCCGGAAAGCTTCTACGGCGGCGGCGCTGAAGGTTATATCGACTACCCGACGCTGTAACCGTTTTGGGCTGCCGTACGGGACGATGGCGGCAGCCATTATTCAACGGCGATTTTCATCGCTATACTTATCGCCTGGGTCATCCGGCGATGGCGTTTTATTTTAAAGAGGATGTTATGCGTTTACTTCATACCATGCTGCGCGTTGGCGATCTGCAACGTTCTATCGACTTCTATACCCGTGTGCTGGGCATGCGCGTGCTGCGTCAGAGCGAAAACACCGAATATAAATATACCCTGGCCTTTGTGGGCTACACCGACGAGAGCGAAGGTGCAGTGATCGAGCTGACCTACAACTGGGGCGTCGATAAGTATGACCTCGGTAATGCTTATGGTCATATTGCGCTGGGCGTTGATGACGCAGCAGCGGCCTGCGAACGTATCCGCAAAGATGGCGGCAACGTGACGCGTGAAGCCGGCCCGGTTAAAGGCGGCTCCACCATTATTGCCTTTGTTGAAGATCCCGATGGCTACAAAATCGAGCTGATCGAAAATAAAGATGCCGGCAACGGCCTGGGCAACTAAACCTGCTCCTCAGCCTGCCCGTCCGGGTGGGCTGAATCCCCTTCTCTTCGCTTCATCTGCTGCACCCGGCCCCGTTTTTTGCCATAATACGCGCTGCCCTTTTTCTGCAACGAGATCCTGATGTCTGAATCGAATTCCCCCAATGCACTCAATCAACGTTTCCGTGGCTTCTATCCGGTGGTGATCGACGTCGAAACCGCCGGTTTCAACGCGCAAACCGATGCGTTACTGGAGATTGCCGCTATCACGCTGAAAATGGATGAAGAGGGATGGATTCAGATTGACCAGACGCTGCACTTCAACGTTGAACCTTTTGTTGGATCGCTGCTGCATCCGGAAGCGCTGGCTTTTACCGGTATCGACCCGAGTAATCCGCTGCGCGGTGCAGTGAGTGAATATGAAGCGCTGCACGCCATTTTCAAAATGGTGCGTAAAGGCATTAAAGACAGCGGCTGCAATCGCGCCATTATGGTGGCGCATAATGCCACCTTCGACCTGAACTTTATGTCAGCGGCAGCAGAACGTGCCAGCCTGAAGCGTAATCCGTTTCACCCGTTTGCCACTTTTGATACCGCGGCTCTGAGCGGACTGGTGCTGGGTCAGACGGTGCTGGCGAAAGCCTGTATTGCGGCAGGAATGGAGTTTGACAGTACGCAGGCGCATTCGGCGCTCTATGACACGCAGCAGACGGCGACGCTGTTCTGCGAGCTGGTGAACCGCTGGAAACGGTTAGGTGGCTGGCCACTGCCCTTTGCGGAAGGTGATACAGAAGCCACGACATCCGCATAAGGGATGCCGCAATGAGAAAGGCCGACGTGATGTCGGCCTTTTTTTATTCTGCTTCTTTAAACTTCTCTGCAGTCTCTTTAATCAGCGTCTGCAGTTCACCACGTTGTAACATCTCAACGATGATGTCGCATCCACCGACCAGCTCGCCATCGACCCACAGCTGCGGGAAGGTTGGCCAGTTAGCGAATTTCGGCATCTCGGCACGAATATCCGGGTTCTGCAGAATATCCACGTAAGCAAAACGCTCACCACAGGCTGACAGCGCCTGGACCGCCTGAGCAGAGAAACCACAGCTAGGCAGTTTCGGGGAACCTTTCATGTACAGCAGGATCGGGTTTTCTGCGATCTGGCGCTGAATTTTTTCTACAGTACTCATTATTGCCTTCCTTAATTCGTCACTTCGTGTTTGTTTATTGTAGCGACTTCGCAGCCTGACTGAAAACGAGATTTTGACCGCTGCCCGATTAAATCGCCATCATTGTTAAGTCCTGCTTCGGGACGCTTTAATTCATGATTATTAACAGCTGGTAACAGTTTAATAATTCGTAATAATTTCGTTGATATAAGACGCTGAAAATGTTCATTTTCAGCGCGATTACGTGGGTTGCAAAGATTAATATTAAAAGGCATTACAGTTTTTAAACGAACTGGACTAGAATGGCCTGGGCGCTGATCCTGGATCAGATTAATCTCAACTTTGTCGCGGTGCGTAGTGGCCCTGACAACTTAACTAATCAACGGACTATGCGTTTAATCATTACGCTTTTCATGCTGGCCTTTGCGCAACTGTTTTTCAACGTCGCTGCTGCTTCACCGCACGCGCCGGTGAACGTCAGTACGCATAAAGCAGAAAAAAAGAGTGCGCGCGACGATGAGCGCCGCAAGCGTCGCCAGGTGAAAACGGTGACGAAAAAGACTCGCCTCAGCCCTGTTCAAAAACTCAAAACTAAAAAACAGAAAAAAGTTGAACTCACCGCTAAACAGACGCCTGCTAAGAAGACCTCGCTCAAAACTGCCCGTATCAGCAAAACCAAAGAAAAAAATAAAGAGAAGAAACGCTATGGTCATGAGCGTCTGCTGAAAACGGCTGAGGTCACCGCCAGCGAGCCTGGTACAATTAAGATGAGCAAATCTCACCGTCAGCGCTACCAGAAGGCGCGCGAAACGGCGATGACCAAGCTGATGGGTCAGTTGGGTAAACCGTATCAGTGGGGTGGCACGTCACCGCATACCGGTTTCGATTGCAGTGGTCTGGTCTGGTACGCCTATAAAGATCTGGTCAAGTTTAAGATCCCCCGTACCGCTAACGAGATGTATCACCTGCGTGACGCTGCGCCAATCAAGCGTGAGTCGCTGGAGAAAGGTGATCTGGTCTTCTTCCGTATTAATGGGCGCGGTACTGCGGATCATGTTGGCGTTTACCTGGGCGATGGCAAATTTATCCAGTCGCCACGTACCGGCAAAGATATTCAGATCAGCGCATTAGGTGAAGATTACTGGCAGCGCCACTACATCGGCGCTCGTCGGGTGATGACGCCAAAAACCATACGCTGAGCAGCATTACAGGCAGAAAAAAGCCGGGATATTCCCGGCTTTTTTATTAGTGCAGAATGGCGGTAAAACTAAAGGCCACAATCATCAGCAGACAGCCCACGGTGGTCATTAACGCCAGTTTAAGATCGGTACTCATTGCTTGCTCCTTAGTCACACAATGTGTAGGGATATGGCATTTTCCCACACAGCCCGGTAAAAATCTCGTTTTATCCGTCCAGCCTTGTTAGAATCCCGCCTTTGTTGCGCAACGCGCGCAACTCTGATTCCGTTTGCGCATCTTTTACAGCGTTTATTCATCGCCCCAGGCCAGTTTACGAGCCGGAAAGCTGCATTTTTGCGTAAAAAACCCCTGAGCAGACGCAAACGTTTAACACTACGCTTATCATAGAGTTAGATAAGCACTGGAGTCCGATTTTCATGGCAACAATTAAAGATGTGGCGAAACGCGCCGGCGTCTCAACGACCACCGTTTCGCACGTCATCAATAAAACCCGCTTTGTCGCTGAAGAAACGCGTAACGCGGTCTGGCAGGCGATCAAAGAACTGCACTACTCGCCGAGCGCCGTTGCACGCAGCCTGAAAGTGAACCATACCAGGACGCTGGGCCTGCTTGCCACCTCCAGCGAAGCGCCCTATTTCGCTGAAATTATTGAAGCGGTTGAAAATCACTGTTTTGACAAAGGCTATACGTTGATTCTGGGTAATGCGCATAACGATCTGCAAAAACAGCGCGCCTACCTCAGCATGATGGCGCAGAAACGCGTCGATGGTCTGCTGGTGATGTGCTCTGAATATCCGGATGATCTGCTGCAGATGCTGGAAGAGAACCGCAATATTCCGATGGTGGTGATGGACTGGGGCGAGTCGCGCGCCGACTTCACCGACACGGTACTCGATAATGCTTTTCAGGGCGGCTATCTGGCGGGACGCTATCTGATTGAACGTGGACACCGGGATATTGGTGCTATTCCCGGTCAGATGGAGCGTAACACCGGAGGTGGACGTCATGCCGGTTTCCTGAAGGCACTGGAAGAAGCGGGTATTCTGCCGCGCGCCGAGTGGATTGTGCAGGGTGATTTTGAGCCGGAGTCGGGCTATCAGGCGATGCAGCAGATCCTGTCACAGAAACAGCGTCCGACGGCGGTGTTCTGCGGTGGTGACATCATGGCGATGGGCGCGATTTGCGCTGCCGACGAGATGGGTTTGCGTGTGCCTCAGGATATTTCGGTAATCGGCTACGACAATGTGCGCAACGCCCGCTACTTCGCGCCGGCTCTGACCACCGTGCATCAGCCTAAAGCCCAGCTGGGTGAGAAAGCGCTGGATATGCTGCTGGACCGCATCACCAGTAAGCGTGAAGTGTCACAAACGATTGAAGTCCACCCTACGCTGATAGAGCGCCGTTCCGTGGCCGATGGTCCGTTCCGTGACTATCGCCGTTAATCCTCGCTTAACCACTCCTGATTAAGCGTTTGCGCATCACCCAGATAGCTGAGTAGCCAGCCTGTCGCCGGTGATGCGCGATCCTCGGCCCAGCTAACACAGCAGGGGCTGTCCGGAAACGCCACCGGCAAGGTCAGTTCAACCAGATCGCCGCAGTCGAGCAGTGGCCTTGCAAGATGTCCCGGCACCATCGCCACACACAATCCCGCCTGCACGCACTCCAGCCCGGTTTGCCATTCCGGCACCACCAGTCTGCGCTGATTATCTAACGTCCACGTCATACGGCGCGGCAGCGCACGCGAGGTATCTTCCAGCACCAGCGAAGGCCAGCTACGCAGCGTATCGTCATCAATCTGGCTCGCCTGTGTCAGTGGGTGATCGGGTGCAACTACGCAGCGCCAGTTGAGGGTGCCCATATCACGAAACGCAAAACGTCCGCCCACCGGAATCGCCTGGGTGGCCCCAATGGCCACTTCTACCCGTCCATCGGCGAGCGCATCCCAGACGCCGTTAAAGACTTCATAATGAATGATCAGCTCCATATCGGGAAAATGGCGATAGAAATCTTTGACAAGTTGCCGGGTTCGCTGAGGTTTGGCGATACGGTCAACGGCAATGCTGAGGTGCCCGCGCCAGCCGTTGGCCAGCTGCTGACACTGTCGCCGTGTGGCAAGCATTTTTTTGATGACGCTTCGCCCTTCCCGGACAAAATGCTCGCCCGCCGGGGTCAGGACCACTTCGCGATGCTGACGTTCAAACAGCGGTACTGCCAGCCAGTTTTCCAGCTGGCGCACCGTATAGCTGATGGCAGAGGGTACCCGATGGAGCTCCTGCGCGGCGGCGCTGAAGCTCCCTCCACGCGCAACCGCGTCAACCACTTCCAATGCATATTCTGACCACATAATCTGCCTTCAAAAATTTTAACAGCAATCGGCAAATATTACCGTTTCACAGCAGCAAACGCACCTTTTACACTCTGCCGCGTTTATCCTGCAAAAATGAGAATGAGATGTTGTCGAATAAAGGATTTATGCCTTACCTTGCCCTGCTGAGCATGCTCGGCTTTTTAGCCACGGATATGTACCTGCCCGCCTTTGGTGCGATGCAGCAAACCTTTAACACCTCACCCGGCCTGATCAGCGCCAGTATGAGTCTCTTTCTGGGAGGTTTCGCCGTCGGTCAGCTTTTCTGGGGACCGCTCTCCGATCGCATTGGCCGTAAACCTGTGCTGCTGGCCGGACTGGCTATGTTTGGCGTCGGCTGTGCGGGCATGCTGTGGGTAAATGATATTTATCTGATGCTGGCGCTGCGCTTTGTGCAGGCGATTGGCGTCTGTTCTGCGGCTGTGAGCTGGCAGGCGCTGGTGGTGGATCGCTACCCTGCCGCGCGCGCCAACAAAGTCTTCGCCACCATTATGCCGCTGGTTGCGCTCTCTCCGGCGCTGGCCCCGTTGCTGGGCGCCTGGCTGATCGGCCATTTCCACTGGCGTTCGATTTTCCTGGTGCTGACCCTGATTGCGGTAGCGCTGATTCTGACCACGCTGCGTCTGCCTACCGTTCGCAAAGCCGCAGGTGAAAAAAGGGCGCAACCCGGCTTTTTCACACTGCTGAAATCCCGGATCTACAGCGGCAACGTGCTGATCTACTCCGCCTGTTCCGCTAGCTTCTTTGCCTGGCTGACTGGCTCGCCATTTATTCTGGCGGAGCTGGGTCTTTCGCCCGCCGATATCGGCCTGAGCTATGTGCCACAGACACTCGCCTTCCTGATTGGCGGCTTCGGCTGTCGCGCCCTGCTCAACCGCTTTAACGGCGCACAGTTGCTGCCCTGGCTGCTGAGCATCTACAGCCTGAGCATTCTGGCGCTGTTTGCTGTTGCACTTGCAGGCAACAGCACGCTGGTGAGCCTGATGGTTCCGTTCTGCGGCATGGCGCTGGCTAACGGTGCGATCTATCCGATTGTGGTTTCCAGTGCGCTGATGCCCTTTCCGGATGCCACCGGCAAAGCGGCTGCGCTGCAAAATACTCTTCAGTTAGGACTTTGTTTCGCCGCCAGCCTGGCGGTATCGGCCGGATTAACTCAGGCGCTGTTTACCACCACACTCATCATGACGGCGACTATTGTGCTCGCGCTGATCGGTTACGCCATGCAGCGTGCCGCAAGCGCACAAACTGTTGTTGCCTCTGCGCAACCTGCCTGCCAGGATAATCATTAACACAGTGACTTTTTTAGTTAGCATCCTAACAATAAGTTATTGAATATTGACCCGCGTGAGAATATACTCATCCGGGTCAACAAATCTGTAATAAATCAACAATATAATAACGTAATAATCTGATTGGCACCCTGTTGCCGGGACGGTATTCGCGCGCGTTATTCTCACCCTACCGACCTGCTGCAGGCTATTCCAGTCCTCTGTATCACACAATAACCGGTGTGCGGAGTCATCCGTAACGTTTCTCAATGCCTGACGAAATTGGCTACTCTTTGTTCAGGTTCAGATTGGACAGGTGGTGGAAAAGCTATGAGTTCATCGTATGCAGACGCAGTGAGCCCAGAAGAGAACCATTGGTATCGCATCGTTCACGAACTGCTGGAAAAAGCGGATATCGAAATCAATGGTTCACGTCCCTGGGATATTCATATTACTCATCCCGGTTTTTTTAAACGTGTTCTGCAGGAGGGATCGCTTGGGCTCGGTGAGAGCTACATGGATGGATGGTGGGAGTGCGACCGGCTGGATATCTTCTTCCACCAGGTGCTCAAACATAAACTCGATCAGCAGCTTCCTCATCATTTCAAAGATACACTACGCATTGCCGCTGCACGCTTAACCAATCTCCAGTCAAAAAAACGGGCGTGGATTGTTGGTAAAGAGCATTACGATCTCGGTAACGATCTCTTTTCACTGATGCTCGACCCGTATATGCAATATTCCTGTGGCTACTGGAAAGATGCCACGACACTGGCAACGGCGCAGGAAGCCAAGCTGGATATGATCTGCCGTAAATTAGCGCTGGAACCCGGGATGTCGCTGCTGGATATTGGCTGTGGCTGGGGCGGGCTCGCGGAATTTGCCGCACGTCATTACGGCGTCAAAGTGCATGGCGTGACAATTTCCGCTGAACAACAGAAACTGGCGCAGCAGCGCTGTAGCGGATTAGACGTCACGATTTTGTTGCAGGATTATCGCGACCTGAATGAGCAGTTTGATCGCATCGTTTCGGTGGGGATGTTTGAACATGTGGGGCCGAAAAATTACGCCACCTATTTTGATGTGGTCGATCGTAATTTAAAGCCTGAGGGTATTTTCCTGCTTCACACCATTGGCGCGATTAAAACCGATATGAGCGTCGATCCGTGGATTGATAAATATATCTTCCCAAACGGCTGCCTGCCTTCAGTTCGCCATGTGGCGGATGCCAGCGAGCCCCACTTTATTCTGGAAGACTGGCATAACTTTGGTGCCGATTACGATAAAACACTGATGGCCTGGCATGAACGCTTTTTACAGGCCTGGCCAGAGCTGGCCGATAAATATGGCGAACGCTTTAAGCGGATGTTCTCCTATTATCTGAATGCCTGTGCCGGTGCCTTCCGGGCGCGCGATATTCAGCTGTGGCAGATTGTGTTTAGTCGCGGCGTTGAGGGGGGACTACGGGTGGCGCGGTAGGGTGATGTTAAGAAGATGCTGCTGCGCTAAAGGCTTTAAAATAATGGCCTGTTAAGTTCTGAGCGTGGAGCGGCGCAGGAACACCGAAAGATTTGAAAAGACACAAAACCCGTTATCCGTGGCGGGGGACGCTTTCCTCTTCTGACTGTGTTCCCTGTGCTTCAGGCTATTATATCGCTGCCAGATTCACCCGGATTGGCTCTCCAGCAATCTTTGCCGCTTATTAGCTCTCGGCGTCAGGCTGGCCGGTCAGCATGCTCATCGCCGCCGCGGCATCGCGCTGTGCTAATACCCGCTCAACGGTCTCTACGATCGCCTGCGTGTGCGGGTCGACCTCAATATTGACCCGATCGCCAAACGTCTTCGCGCCCAGAGTCGTGCGCTCCAGCGTTTCGGGGATCAGATAGACGCAGAATTTGGTCTTAGTCACATCACCTACCGTCAGGCTGATACCGTCGATGCCGACATAACCTTTATGCAGAATATATTTCATCTGCATCGGATCCTGGATTTTAAACCAGACTTCGCGATTATGTTCTGACTGGATAATCTTGCAGATTTCAGCGGTGGTCATAATATGACCTGACATCAGATGGCCGCCTATTTCATCGCTGAATTTGGCTGCACGCTCAATATTGACGACATCGCCCTGATGTAAATCGCCAAGATTGGTCACCCGCAATGTCTCTTTAATTAAATCAAAACTAACGCGGTCGCCGTCAATTGCCGTCACGGTTAAGCAGCAACCGTTATGAGCGACAGATGCGCCCAGCGCCAGACCCGGTAACAGTTCTTCCGGCAGTCGGACAGTGTGGGTACGAAACAGTTCTTTCTCTTCAATGGACACGATTTCTGCGGTGCCCTGCACAATACCGGTAAACATAGTCTTTGCCTCTGCGAAGTTTGCGTTAGTTTATCACAGCTCAGGTCAGCTGTTAGAATTCAGCCCGTGCCGCCTCTTTAATCTGTGGCAAACCGCATTGTGTGACAAAGATTGGCGAATAGTGTTACGCCAGTTACACTAGCTCGCGCAATTTCCTGGGCTTTTCTGCCCTTTTAATTCATTCAACAAGTCAGGTGTTAACGTGCAGAAGTATTTAACAGAAGCGCGTCAATTGCTGGCCCTTGCGATTCCGGTCATCCTTGCTCAGGTGGCTCAAACCGCAATGGGATTTGTGGATACCATTATGGCCGGCGCTGTCAGCGCCACGGATATGGCCGCCGTTGCTGTCGGCACCTCTGTCTGGCTTCCGGCCATCCTTTTTGGTCATGGTCTTCTGCTTGCATTGACGCCCACCGTTGCGCAACTCAACGGTTCAGGTCGCCGCGAACGCATCGGCGAACAGATCCGCCAGGGATACTGGCTCGCCTTCTTCGTCTCCCTGCTGATTATGGTGCTGCTGTGGCATGCCGGTTATCTCATCCGGGCGATGCATGACATTGATCCGGCGCTGGCGCTCAAAGCAGAAGGCTATCTGCATGCCCTGCTATTCGGCGCGCCTGGCTATCTCTTCTTCCAGGTGCTGCGCAATCAGTGCGAGGGGCTGTCGAAGACGAAACCCGCCATGGTGCTGGGCTTTCTGGGGCTGATGTTCAACATCCCGCTTAACTATATCTTCATTTATGGTCACTTCGGCATGCCTGCCCTGGGGGGTGTCGGCTGTGGCGTAGCGACCGCCTCTGTTTACTGGGTGATGTTTATCTGTATGCGCTTCTGGGTACGCCGGATGGGTAGCATGCGCGATATCCGGATGGAGAGCCGCTGGTCACCTCCTTCGCGTCCGATTCTGAGCCGCCTGATGACGCTGGGGTTGCCGGTGGCGCTGGCGCTCTTCTTTGAGGTCACGCTGTTCGCCGTTGTGGCTCTGCTGGTCTCACCACTGGGCATCGTTAATGTGGCCGGTCACCAGATTGCGCTGAATTTCAGTTCACTGATGTTCGTGTTGCCGCTGTCGCTGGGTGTCGCGACCACTATCCGCGTCGGGTATCGCCTGGGTCAGGGCTCCACCGAGCACGCCCGCGTCGCGGCCTGGACCGCCCAGGGTGTTGGGATCAGCATGGCGGCACTGACCGCGATTTTTACCGTGACGTTTCGTCATCAGATTGCCCTGCTCTACAACGACAATCCCGACGTGGTAACGCTGGCGGCACAGCTGATGATGCTGGCGGCGATTTATCAGTTCTCAGACTCGATTCAGGTGATTGGCAGCGGGATCCTGCGCGGCTATAAAGATACGCGGTCAATATTCTTTATTACCTTTATCGCTTACTGGCTACTGGGGCTGCCGGCTGGCTATCTGCTGGCGCTGACCGACTGGATTGTGCCCCGGATGGGACCGGCGGGCTTCTGGTGCGGCTTTATCATCGGCCTGACCTCAGCGGCCATCATGATGCTCTGGCGCATCAGACGGTTACAGCAATTCCCTGCTGAAATCATTCTTAAGCGCGCGGCGCGATAGCTAAACAGGCGGGTCATGCGTGGCCCGCAATGATGAAAAAAACGACGGTTAGCACAGTTGCTGCGCAGTCACGGCGAAAAAACTATTTTCCCCTTGCCAGCCTTACACGCTGCCGTTAATATTCGTCCCCGCTGTCGCCCTGACAGCATGTTGCGCTCTTAGCTCAGTTGGTTAGAGCACCACCTTGACATGGTGGGGGTCGATGGTTCGAGTCCATTAGAGCGCACCAAGTGCGTCCGTAGCTCAGTTGGTTAGAGCACCACCTTGACATGGTGGGGGTCGGTGGTTCGAGTCCACTCGGACGCACCACTATTCAAAAGATTCAAAATGCGCTCTTAGCTCAGTTGGTTAGAGCACCACCTTGACATGGTGGGGGTCGATGGTTCGAGTCCATTAGAGCGCACCACTTTCAGAATTTCCGCAGTTTGCGCAACACCCCTTTTATTGATCTGCATCGCTTACCTCCTCTGCTTTTTGATTGGTTTTCGCATACTTAGCGTCTATACTGTCCCGCGTTGCTTACTTGAAAGGTTTCAGCGATCACGTGCATACTGCGATAACTCAAATGATTTGCGCAACAACAGCGTGGTGGTTACCAACCGTAACCGCACAACTTCCCTGCACGCCTGGCCTTCGTCACCTATTCTTACTCAGTACTGCCCATTTCAGTCTCAATCAGAAATTTCACTTCGATGCGCTGCCATCGAATTCCGCCCTTATTCATCCATCACAACTTACAGAAAATCCGTCATGAAAAAGACTAAAATCGTTTGTACAATTGGCCCGAAAACCGAATCCGAAGAGATGCTGACTCAGCTCCTTGAAGCTGGCATGAATGTTATGCGTCTTAACTTTTCTCACGGCGACTATGCTGAGCATGGCCAGCGCATCACCAATATGCGTGCCGTAATGCAAAAAACCGGCCGTCAGGCCGCCATCCTGCTGGATACCAAAGGCCCTGAAATCCGCACCATGAAACTGGAAGGCGGCAACGACGCTGCTCTGAAAGCGGGTCAGACCTTCACCTTTACGACCGACCAGAGTGTGATTGGCAACAGCGAGCGCGTTGCGGTCACCTACCCGGGCTTCACAGCTGACCTGAAAATTGGCAACACTGTGCTGGTTGATGATGGCCTAATCGGCATGGAAGTAACCGAAGTCACTGAAAACACAGTGGTATGTAAAGTCCTGAACAACGGCGACCTGGGTGAGAACAAAGGCGTTAACCTGCCGGGCGTTTCCATTCAGCTGCCAGCACTGGCTGAAAAAGATAAGCGCGACCTGATCTTTGGTTGTGAGCAGGGTGTGGACTTTGTCGCCGCCTCTTTCATCCGTAAACGTTCTGACGTGCTGGAAATTCGTGAGCACCTGAAACAGAACGGCGGTGAGCACATCCAGATCATCTCCAAAATCGAAAACCAGGAAGGCCTGAACAACTTCGACGAAATCCTCGAAGCCTCAGACGGCATCATGGTTGCGCGTGGCGACCTGGGTGTTGAGATCCCGGTTGAAGAAGTGATCTTCGCGCAGAAGATGATGATCAAAAAATGTAATAAAGCACGCAAAGTGGTTATCACTGCCACCCAGATGCTGGATTCCATGATCAAGAACCCGCGCCCTACCCGCGCAGAAGCCGGTGACGTCGCCAACGCCATCCTCGACGGAACCGATGCCGTTATGCTGTCTGGTGAGAGCGCCAAAGGCCGTTATCCGCTGGAGTCGGTCACCATCATGGCGACCATCTGTGAGCGTACCGACCGCGTAATGAAGTCCCGCATCGACAGCCAGAGTGATAACCGCAAAATGCGTATCACCGAAGCGGTCTGCCGTGGTGCTGTTGAAACAGCTGAGAAGCTGGAAGCACCATTGATTGTGGTAGCTACAGAAGGCGGTAAGTCGGCTAAAGCCGTACGTAAATACTTCCCGAACGCGACTATCCTGGCGCTGACCACCAATCCGACCACTGCCCGTCAGCTGATCCTGAGCAAAGGCATTGAGACGCGTCTGGTAACTGAGATCGCTTCAACCGATGATTTTTATCGTCTGGGTAAAGAAGCAGCGCTGGAAAGTGGCTATGGTCAGAAAGGCGATGTCGTGGTGCTGGTGTCAGGTGCATTAGTACCAAGCGGAACTACCAATACCGCATCCGTACACGTCCTGTAAAACTTTCTTTATCTGTTATTTTAAAGCGCCTGAGTCAGGCGCTTTTTTTATTTGTACTTAACGCAAGTGCCAGATAAATCCAATCGAAAATAACAATCCGATTACACTTTATATGAAGGTTAATCCGATTAAATCCCTCTGTTTTAGCTAAATTTTTCTATCATGTTCTGTGATTCGCTGCTTCTTTGAGCGAACGATCAAATTTAAGCATGTTCTCATCAAAAATTTATTCTCAACTTAAAAAGCTTTGTGTAATACTTGTAACGCTACATGGAGATTAACTCAATCTAGAGGGTATAAATAATGAATCGTACTAAACTGGTACTGGGCGCGGTAGTTCTGGCTTCAACTATGCTGGCTGGTTGCTCAAGCAACGCTAAAATCGACCAGCTGTCTTCAGACGTTCAGACTCTGAACGCTAAAGTTGACCAGCTGAGCAACGACGTGAACGCAGTGCGTTCAGACGTTCAGGCTGCTAAAGATGACGCAGCTCGCGCTAACCAGCGTCTGGACAACCAGGCTCACTCTTACCGTAAGTAAGAGTTCTGGTTTAAAAATGGCGCCTTTATGGCGCCATTTTTTTTGCCTGAATTCAGTGCCCTTCTCAGGCACGCATTGTTTCAGGGTTGAACCGCTTTACCTTCATTTTGTATAACAGGGCTTTCTGCACCCACAGACGCACTCTCCAGCCCCGCAGGCGGCACGGTTTCACTCTGTACTGGCTCTCCATTACTGACCAGCACAGGCATGCCTGAGCGACGCGTCAAGCTGGCTTTAATCAGCGCACTATCACTCTTCTCATTTTTCATGAACTTCTTCAGGTCACTGGTGATCGCAATTGGCATGGTCTGCGGATCATCTTTGTCGTTACGCGACAGTGGCTGATGCACTTCCACGTAACGTTTCCCATCCGGCTCCACGGCATACTTCACCGGCTGATTAATGATCTGAACACGCGTGCCCTTAGGTGCAGCACTAAACAGCGCTTCGATATCCTCTGAACGCAGGCGGATGCAACCTGAACTGACACGCATGCCAATGCCAAACTTCGCATTGGTGCCGTGGATCAGGTACTGGCCAGTGCCGCGTGCCAGACGCATGGCAAACAGCCCCATCGGGTTGTCCGGTCCGGCTGGGACCACGCCAGGTAGCGTAATGCCCTCTTTAGCGTAACGTTTGCGGATATTCGGGGTGGGCGTCCAGGTGGGATTCGGGATTTTCTGGCTGATCTGCGTCACCATGACTGGCGTTGCCGCACCCAGCTGGCCAATGCCGATGGGATAGACGATGACTTTATCTTCCCCTTTGGGATAGTAGTAGAGGCGAAGCTCGGCGAGATTCACCACAATCCCTTCGCGCGGCGTATCGGGCAGGATCATCTGAAGGGGTACCGTCAGCTGAGTACCTGCTTTGGGCAGCCAGGGATCGGTACCGGGATTCGCTTCCAGTATGCCCAGCAGGCCGACCTGATAGCGTGACGCAATTGATTCGAGTGGTTGTTTATCATCAGGAACCTGAGTCAGGACGTTTTCGCCAATCAGGCGACTGTCAGGCGGTGGCAGCGGATATTCGGTGGCGAACGCGGGTGCAGAGAGCCCAAAGCAGGTCAGCAGCAATGCACCGGCTAAACGTAAAGCAGGTTTCATGCAATTTTTTCTCGTCAGATAAAAAAACAGACGCCGGATGGCGTCTGTCGAGTGTACCTTAGCTGAGGTTCTGAGCGGTATGGCGAATAGACCGAATCATCGCCTCAAGCCCCTGCGACCGTGTGGGCGTGAGGTGCTGCATCAGGGCCAGTTCGCCAAACCAGTGGCGCACATCCAGCGCCAGGATTTCGGCGGGTTGCAGATTCTGATAAAGACTAAATACGATAGCAATCAGCCCTTTAACGATAGCAGCATCGCTGTCGCCTTCAAACGAAATCGAACCATCTTCCTGCGGAGTCATTCTGATCCACACCTGACTCTGACAACCCGAAATCACGTTTTCTGGCTGGTGTAAGGTTTCAGAAGATTCCGGAAGCTTTGAACCCAGCTCGATGATGTAGAGATACTTCTCTTCCCAGTTGGCGCAACGATTGAAGTTGCGGACCAGTTTCTCTTTTTCAGGCAAAGTCGCCATCACTTACTCCGTTAAAACTGTTCAGCCGCCCAGCAGACGATGAATGCGCGTCAGACCAGCAGCCAGACGATCCACTTCCTCTTCACTGTTATAGAAAGTGAAGGAGGCGCGGCACATCGCCGGGACGTTGTAGTGCTGCATCAGCGGCATCGCGCAATGATGTCCTGTGCGGATGGCAATACCATATTGATCCAGGAAGCTGCCAACGTCATAAGCATGGTGCTTGCCCAGGTTGAAGGCGATCACACCAGCACGTGACTGCGGGCCATAAATCTGAATGTCCGGAACGGTGCCCAGCTTATCGAGCGCATAATTCATCAAAGCCGTTTCGCGCTGATGAATCGTATCCAGTCCCAGCGCCTGCACATAGGCCAGTGCCGCACCAAAACCGATAATGCCGCCGGTGTTCGGCGTACCCGCTTCAAAACGCCACGGCGCGCTGTTCCAGGTGGTACCGGTGGGCAGCATGACGCGGTCAATCATCGAACCGCCGCCTTCCCACGGTGGCATCTCATCCAGCAGCGCTTTGCGGCCGTAAAGAATACCTACGCCGTTTGGACCATAGAGTTTATGACTGGAGAAGACGTAGAAGTCGCAGCCGATATCCTGCACGTCGACTTTGTCATGCATAACCGCCTGCGCGCCATCCACCAGTGTTACCACGCCAGCGGCTTTGGCCTGTGCCACAATCGCCTTAACCGGGTTAACGGTGCCGAGCACGTTTGAAACGTGCGTGACCGCCAGCAACCGCGTACGGCTGTCGATCAGCCCCGCCAGTTGCTCCAGCGCCAGTTCACCGCTGTCATTCAATGGCAGGACGCGCACTTCTGCGCCGGTGCGCTGGGCCAGCATCTGCCAGGGAACGATATTGGCGTGATGCTCCATCTCAGTGATGATCAGGTTGTCGCCAGCCTGGAGGTTACTGCTGCCCCAGGTGTTCGCTACCAGATTGATGCCCTCGGTAGTGCCTTTGACGAAGACAATCTCTTCCTGTGACTGCGCATTGATAAAACGGGCAGCCTGATCGCGCACATTCTCCATGTCGCTGGTCGCCTGCTGGCTCAGCGTATGGATACCACGGTGCACGGCCGCATAGCCGTGCTGATAGAAATGACTCTCGGCATTAATTACCGAGAGTGGACGCTGTGCACTGGCCGCACTGTCAAGATAGGCCAGCGGATGACCGTTGACCTCACGCTTCAGGATAGGAAAATCAGCCCTGATGCGTTCGAGATCGAAGTTCATCATATGTCGCCTCCGGGAAAACGTTCAGCAATGCGCTGCAGCACAGCCTGACGCATCACGCTGTTTTCCAGTGTTTCGGTCAGCTCTGCGGCAAACGCATGAATAATCATGGTCTGCGCCGCATCCTCTTCAATACCGCGCGAACGCAGATAGAACATCTGCTCATCATCGATACGACCGATGGTGGCACCGTGGCTGCACTTCACGTCATCTGCGTAAATTTCCAGCTGCGGTTTAGTGTCCACTTCAGAGAGTTTGCCCAGCAACAGGTTGTTGTTGGTCATCTGTCCGTCAGTCTTCAGCGCATGCTGTGCCACTTTAATATGGCCGTTAAACACCGCCCGGCCTTTGTCACGCACGATGGTTTTATGCATCTGGCGACTCATACAGTGACCTTTGTTGTGCTCCAGGTAAGTGCGTGTATCGGCCACTTCCTGTTTCACTGGCAACACCAGGCTGTTAATCGCCAGCGTGGTATTTTCGCCGTTCAGCTGAGTACTGGTGTTATGACGCGACAATCCGGCACCCAGCAGGAAACTGGTGCTGCTGACCTGGCCATCATTGCCAATCACCAGATCGTTATGAGCGAAGTGATAGCTGGCACTGCTTTCAAAGGACAGCTTAGTGTGGGTCAGCTTTGCGTTGTCGCCGACGGCAAAGGTAAAGCGCGTGCCGGTGAAATGGGCGCGCTCATCCAGTGAGACGTAGTGCTCAATAACTTCCGCTTCAGCACTCTCTTCCAGCTGCAGATGATGACGATAATGAACCGTATTCATGCCCGTCTGTTGGCCGCTGGTGATATGCAGCAGGTAGATCGGACGCGCAGCGGATTTACCACGAGGCAGACGCAGGGTCGTAACCTCTTCCGCCAGACTTTCTGTCAGGTGCAGGAAGACTTCCGGCTGGACCGCTGCGGGCAGCGGACGGCGCTCGGCGGCTACGCTGTGCTGAACCTCAAACAGCTCGACGTCGCGGCTGCTAAAGGCAGGCTGGAACTGACCGTCGACATAAACCAGACGGATCGCATCCAGCGGCAGCGCCAGGGCATCAACCTGTTCAGCGCTCAGAGTCTGTGGCGCATCGGGCAGCACAAACTGCTGGGAAAGCAGCGTATCCAGCGGCGTGTACTTCCAGTTTTCATGCTTGCGGGTTGGCAGGCCAACACGCATCAATTGCTGCCAGTGCTGCTGTGCCTGCAGAGAACGCACGTCGCCACGCGACTCAAACAGGTGATGCCACTGTTGCAGCGCAGAATCACTCTTCGTCGGTAAGCCAGCCATAACCTTGCTCCTCCAGCTGTTTCACCAGCGAGAAGTCGCCAGATTTCACGATTTTGCCCTGATACAGAACATGAACGAAGTCTGGCTTGATGTAATCCAGAATACGTTGGTAGTGAGTCACGATGATAAAGGCACGCTTCTCGTCACGCAGGCTGTTTACGCCATTAGCAACGATTTTCAGCGCATCGATATCCAGACCGGAGTCGGTCTCATCCAGGATGCAGAGCTCCGGTTCCAGCGCCGCCATCTGCAAAATGTCGTTACGCTTCTTCTCACCACCGGAAAAGCCAACGTTGACTGATCGGGTCAGCAGATCTTCCGGCATCTTCAGCAGCTGAATTTTCTCTTCAATAAAGTCCTGGAAATCGAAGCGATCCAGCTCTTCCTGCTGACGATATTTGCGCACCGCGTTAACCGAGGTTTGCAGGAAAAACTGGTTACTGACGCCGGGAATCTCTACCGGATACTGGAACGCCATAAAGATGCCTTCACCGGCACGCTCTTCAGGTGCCAGTTCCAGCAGGTCTTTACCTTTAAAGCTGACCGAACCGCCAGTCACCTGGTAATCTTCACGGCCTGCAAGCGTCGCTGACAGCGTACTTTTACCTGAGCCGTTCGGGCCCATGATGGCATGCACTTCGCCCGGTTTAATTTCGAGATTCAGACCACGCAGAATGGCTTTATCTTCAACACTGACCTGCAAATCTTTAATGCTTAACATTCTTATTCCTTCACATTGCTTCCGGCAAGGCGTGTGACGGCATCAGCCCACACTGTGCTCAAGGCTGATGGCTAACAGTTTCTGGGCTTCCACGGCAAATTCCAGTGGCAGCTCCGAGAATACGTCTTTACAGAAGCCGTTCACGATCATGGAGATCGCATCTTCTTCACTGATACCGCGTTGCAGACAGTAGAACATCTGATCTTCGCCGATACGTGAGGTCGTGGCTTCATGCTCCAGCTGAGCGGTGTTGTTGCGGGTCTCAACATACGGGAAAGTATGTGCGCCGCAATCCGGACCGATCAGCATCGAGTCACACTGGGTAAAGTTACGGGCATTGGTGGCGGTTGGCATGATCTTCACCAGCCCGCGATAGGTGTTCTGACTTTTACCGGCCGAGATCCCCTTGGAGATAATGGTCGATTTGGTATTTTTACCAATGTGGATCATCTTGGTGCCGGTATCGGCCTGCTGACGCCCACTGGTCAGTGCTACTGAATAGAATTCGCCTACTGAATAGTCCCCGCGCAGAATGCAACTCGGGTATTTCCAGGTGATAGCCGAACCGGTTTCCGACTGCGTCCAGGACATCTTGCTATGGTCACCTTCACACAGCGCGCGCTTAGTAACAAAATTCAGGATACCGCCCTCACCTTCGCCACCTGGGAACCAGTTCTGAACAGTCGAATATTTTACTTCGGCATTTTTGTGGATGATCACTTCCACGACGGCCGCGTGCAGCTGATAAGTATCACGCACTGGCGCAGAACAACCTTCGATGTAGCTGACATAACTGTCTTCATCGGCGATCAGGATGGTGCGTTCAAACTGACCCGTTTTTGCCGCATTGATGCGGAAATAGGTCGACAGCTCCATCGGGCAACGCACCCCTTTCGGGATGTAAACGAAGGTGCCGTCAGAGGCAACCGCCGAGTTCAGCGCGGCAAAGAAGTTATCGTTAGCCGGAACCACCGTCCCGAGATACTGCTTCACCAGTTCAGGATGCTCCTGAATCGCTTCGCCGAATGAACAGAAGATAATCCCCTGCTCCGCCAGCTTGCCGCGATAAGTGGTTGCTACCGAAACGGAGTCAAAAATGGCGTCAACCGCCACTTCGCGACCTTCACGTACCGGCACACCGAGCTGATTAAACGCGTTTTCCACTTCCTGCGTCAGATAGTCGCTGGCTGGCGCGCTGCCTGAAGCCTGCAAGGCGCCCGGTTCGGAAGCACAGCTGTCATCACAGTTGCCGCAGGACGGCGCAGAGTAGTAGCTGTAATCCTGGTAGTCGAGTTTTTCGTAGTGGGCTTTCAGCCAGTGTGGCTCTTCCATTTCAAGCCAGGCACGAAAAGCTTTAAGACGAAACTCCAGCATCCACTCTGGCTCGTTACGCTTGGCCGAGATCGCCCGCACCACATCTTCATTAATGCCGTTGGCAAATTCTTCGGTCTGCAGTTGGGTAAAGAAGCCCTCTTTGTAGTTGAGCTTGCCTTCCCAGATTTGTACATCGTCAGATGTTTCGCTGTGTCGTGACATATTTCACTTACTCGACGCCAAAGCTCTCACCGCACCCGCAGGCGTGCTGAGCTTTAGGGTTATTGAATTTAAAAATCTGATTCAGGCCTTCGCGAACGTAATCCAGCTCGGTGCCATCAACGAATGGCATCGCCTGAAGCGGCACAAACAACGTTGCACCGTGGAATGAGAACTGCAGATCGTCTTCGGCGGGCTCTTTAACCATATCCATGACGTAGCCAAACCCGGCGCAGCCAGATTGTTTCACGCCAAGGCGCAGACCCTTGACATCAGGGTCCTGAGCAGCCAGATTGAGTATTTGTTGCGCTGCGGTTTCAGTCAGCGTCAGCCCTTTCCAGACAAAATCGTCGGGTGAGAAAGAGTCTGTATTAACAGATGCCATGTTGATACCTCTTGAGTCCGGACCTTTTCAGGTTATCCCCCTATGGTAGTGATCTGACCAATCACTTCAACCTCTTGTTTTGCAGGGATAATCATCTAGTGCTATTTTACCTGCTTATTTATTAAGCATAGCTGCTTCAGCTCACCCTGCGGTGGGAAAATCAGCATCAATAAGCCAGTGATAACCTATTAATAAATCACTCTTTTTAAAATAGCCATTTTTGAAAAAAGTGCTTATTGATAGGTTACGCCTTTCTTCGATGTAAACAGATTGTTATTTCCGATTATACCGACAGGCAGGATAAATCGATAAATTTTTCTGCCCGGCAATTGCAATCCCAGAATGGATGAATATGATAATTATTATCATTCACATTCAGGGCGACGCAATGACCCTCTCTGTTTCAGCCTGGTTGCAGCACAAAATTGACGAATACCACTTTTCCGTCCGTGACATTACCGTCGACTTTTATATGGCGCAGGCAAAGCTTGACCGGACCGACTGCACGATCCATCAACTACGTCAGTTTAATGATGCCTGTCAGGATATGGCAGAAGTCTGCCAGATGAACGGTGACGATCAGAGTTACCTGCATGCCTTGGGTAAACTGCATCACCGACTGGTGCAGGAGATGGGAAACAACGATCGCGATCGCCTGTTTCGCCTTCAGGCTTATCAACTGGCGCGACTGTCCCTGACCCGACTCTGCCATCAACTGGCCATGGTCGGAGAATGGAACAAAGCCACCGTGCTGCAAAGTGACTTTGTACGTCACGCAGGCTGGATATTCTAATCCAGCCACGGCGTGACGTCGCGCACAATTTTTTTACATTATCTCTAACAATGCCTGAAGCGGATGGCGCATGCCGTTGCCTTCCACACGTTTGACCTGACTGCGGCATGAATAGCCGGTGGCAAGGCAACGCTGGCGCGGCAATCGCTGGAGCTGAGGATGCCAGGAGAGCGCGTAGATCCCCAGCGAGTTTTCGAGATTTTTACTTTCGTGGCCGTAGGTGCCCGCCATGCCGCAGCACCCCACATTGATGTTTTCCAGCTTCGCACCAAACCGGGCAAAGATCCCCTGCCACTGATTCGGTGTGGAAGGCAGCGCGGTTACCTCTGTACAGTGCGCAAAGAGATACCATGACTCCCCGCCCGTGGCCTGCACGTCACGCTCTGCCAGCGCACGCTCTAGCCATTCATGCACCAGCAATACGCTAAAGTCGCCACGTGATTCACCCAGCGTCTGACGATACTCATCGCGATAACACAGCACGGTAGCGGGATCCACACCCACCATAGGCAGTTCCAGTTTTGCTACCCGGTTAAGAAAATCGGCAGTGCGGGCTGCGGTGCGGGCGAAACGTTGCAGAAAGCCTTTCACATGCTGTGCTTTGCCATTGGGCGAGAACGGCAGCAGCACCGGACGATAGCCCAGCTTCTCAATCAGCCTGACAAAATCGTTAACCAGCTGTGCCTCATAGAAGCTGGTGAAAGGATCCTGTACCACCAGCACGCAGTTGGCGCGCTCAGTGGCTGACAGCCCTTCGAGCTGCTCCAGCGTCATATTCATGGCGGGATGACCGCTGAGCTGCTGTTTCAGATTAGGCGCTGAGAGCAGAGGCAGATCGACCATGCCGATATGCGTCTTGCTCAACTCTTTCACCCACGGCTGGCGCAGGAAAAAGTTGAACACGTTCGGGGCTTTCGCCATCAGGGGCGCATAGCCTTCAACCGCCGCCACCAGATGATCGCTCACCGGACGCAGATAACGGGTGTGATAGAGCTGCAGGAAGCGCGAACGAAACGCGGGCACGTCAATTTTAATCGGACACTGGGTTGAGCAGGCTTTGCAGGCCAGACAGCCTGACATCGCCTCTTTCACCTCGTGAGAGAAGTCATACTCCCCTTTACTGGCGTGCCAGCTGTTGCGGGTACGGGCAATCATCCCGCGCAGTGACAGGCTGTTTTCCGGTAGCTGCTTTTCCAGTGCCAGGGGATCGACGCCCTGTTCGGCCAGCAGCCGTAGCCACTCCCGCGTCAGCGTCGCCCGCCCTTTGGGTGAGTGAATGCGGTTGCGCGTGATCTTCATGGAGGGACACATCGGGCTGCGGGCATCAAAGTTAAAACACAACCCGTTGCCGTTGCACTCCATCGCCCCACGCCATTCATCCCGGACCGTGACCGGAATCTGTCGATCGAAGGTTCCGCGCTTCACTGCATCAACCTGCATCATCTCGTCGTTGCTGTTAAAAGGCGTACAGATCTTGCCGGGATTGAGTCGGTTAAGGGGATCAAAGGCCGCTTTGATGCGGCGCAGTTCGTTAAACAGCGTCTCGCCAAAGAATGCCGGACTGTACTGGGCGCGGAAACCTTTGCCATGTTCGCCCCACAGCAGGCCACCGTAGCGCGCGGTCAGCGCTACCACTTCGTCGGAGATCTGTTTCATCATCATCACCTGCTGCGGATCGCACATATCCAGCGCCGGGCGCACGTGCAGGACGCCTGCATCGACATGACCAAACATGCCGTAGCTAAGACCGTGGCTGTCCAGCAACGCGCGAAACTCAACAATGTAGTCCGCCAGTTTTTCCGGCGGGACGGCGGTATCTTCCACAAATGGGATCGGTTTAGCGCGGCCTTTGGCATTCCCCAACAGACCCACCGCTTTTTTCCGCATGTTATAGATGCGCTCAATGCCATCCAGATCGTTATAGAACTGATAGCCAATTACGCCGCCCTGCTGCTGCGCCATCAGCGCGTCAAGGCGGGTGCAGAGCTGTTCAATCTGCTGATCGATCAGCACTGCGTTGTCACCGGCGAATTCAACAATATTCAGACCCTGCATCTCTTTGTCGGGTACGTCAGCAATCAATTCACGCACCGAGTGCCAGACGATATCTTCCCGCGCCAGATTGAGCACCTTAGAGTCAACGGTTTCAACGGAAAGCGCCTGCGCTTCTACCATTAAGGGCGCATTGCGCAGGGCAGAATCAAAAGAGTCATATTTGATGTTCACCAGTCGCCGCACTTTCGGCAGCGGGGTGATATCGAGCCGCGCTTCTGTGACGAAAGCCAGCGTACCTTCTGCGCCACACAGCAGGCGCGTCAGGTCGAAGGTTTGCATATCGTCGCTGAACACATGTCGCAGGTCATATCCGGTCAGAAACCGATTCAGCTTAGGAAACTTTTCCAGAATCAGCGCACGATGCTCTCGGCAACGCGTGAGGACCTGCTGATAGAGCCGCCCTTCAGGTGTGGCTGTCTGAGCCAGGGTTTCAGCCAGCGCGGTTGCCATGGGTCGCGTATCAAGGATATCGCCGCCCAGCAGCACGGCGCGCAGACCCAGCACATGGTCCGAAGTTTTGCCATATACCAGCGAACCCTGACCCGACGCATCCGTATTGATCATCCCGCCCAGCGTTGCGCGGTTACTGGTGGAAAGCTCTGGCGAGAAGAAAAAACCGAAAGGCTTCAGCCACGCATTCAGTTGATCTTTGATGACTCCCGCTTCGACCCGCACCCAGCCCTCATCCGTATTGATCTCCAGAATGCGGTTCATGTAGCGCGACATATCCACCACAATCCCCTGATTCAGCGACTGCCCGTTGGTGCCAGTGCCGCCGCCACGCGGGGTAAACACCAGACTGGCGAAACGCGCTTCTCCGGCCACGCGGGCGAGCAGTGCAACATCCGCCGTTGAGCGCGGAAAGAGCGCCGCGTCGGGCAGCAGCTGATAGATACTGTTATCAGTGGAAAGTGAGAGGCGATCGGCATAGCTGGTCGCCATGTCACCCGTAAACCCCTGCTCTTTCAGTGATTCAAGGAACGTCAGCACCAGTTGAACGAGGCCCGGCGCCTGCGAAATCTGTGGGATCATGATTGTCTGACCGAAGGTGTTGTAAACGTTTGCGTTTATGCGTGAGCGATTTCTCGTTTTATCATATTTTTCCTGCGTCTGCCCTTTTTTCAGAAAAGGCAAAAACCTTTCACCACGACGCTGTTTAATCCCTGGTAAATAGATCATGATAAAAACGGGCATCCGAATACCCGAAGATGAAGGATTAAGACGAGGTTATGAGTCAATGATGAAAAGCCAGTATCGGGATATGGATTTACCACAAATACTCTTCACCCTGATGTTCATTCTGCTGTTGATCGTCGCCTGCTTATGGGTGGTGCAGCCGTTTATTCTGGGCTTTGCCTGGGCCAGCATGGTGGTGATTGCCACCTGGCCATTGATGCTGAAATTCCAGCGACTGTTATGGGGACGCCGTTCACTGGCGGTGATCGTCATGACACTGCTGCTGCTATTGTTGTTTATTATTCCTATCGCCCTGCTGGTCAGCAGCCTGATCGATAACAGTGCGCCTGTGATTGCCTGGGTTACCCAAGGCCACACGATGCCGAAACTGACGTGGCTCAAAGAAATCCCGATGGTTGGCAAAAAGGTGTATGTCAGTTATGACACGCTCGTGGCAAGCGGTGGTGCCGGCGTGATGGCGAAAATACAGCCTTACATCGGCCGCACCACAGGCTTTTTTGTGGCTCAGGCCGGTCATTTCGGGCGCTTTATGATCCATCTGGGCGTGATGTTACTGTTCAGCGTGCTGCTTTACTGGCGTGGCGAACAGGCTGCCCAGGGCATCCGTCACTTCGCGTTTCGCATGGCAGGGCGACGCGGTGATGCCGCCGTACAGCTGGCAGCCCAGTCAATCCGTGCCGTAGCACTTGGCGTGGTGGTGACGGCGCTGGTGCAGGGTGTGCTGGGCGGTATCGGACTGGCGATCTCCGGTATTCCTTATGCCACGCTGTTGACGGTGCTGATGATCCTCTGCTGTCTGGTACAGCTCGGTCCACTGCTGGTGCTGGTTCCTGCCATCATTTATCTCTACTGGAGCGGCGATACCACCTGGGGAACCGTGCTGCTGGTCTGGAGTTGTGTGGTCGGCACGATGGATAACGTTCTGCGCCCGATGTTAATCCGTATGGGCGCAGACCTGCCGATGATTCTGATCCTCTCAGGCGTGATTGGTGGCCTGTTCGCGTTCGGCATGATTGGTCTGTTTATCGGCCCGGTGGTTCTGGCGGTTTCCTACCGTCTGGTTTCCGTCTGGGTTCATGAAGCGCCAGCCCCGGATAATGACCCGATGGCCTCGGCTGATGCCCTGGCCGATCACGAGAGTACCCCACCTGTCGTCTGATGCGCTGCGGTAACGCGCCGCGTTAATCCCCCTTTTGAGCATTGATTAGTGCGGTTAATGATGATTAACCGCACCTACTCTCACCTATCAGATAAATTCTGTTTTTCATTAGCGATTTTTAAGAAAAAAGCCATCTTTGGCCGAAAAGTGACCTTTCAGGGCTAAAAAAGATTACTTTCTGCACTGTTTCTTAAGCCAAATGGCAAAGTAAAGGTGACAAAAGATTATCGGCTTTAAACTAATAAGAGGATTCTTAAAGACGCCAGCCAGCCGTATGAATAACATGTTTCCTATGTTCGAAGTCAAACCGATGATTTCCAGACAAACTAATTCCCCTGAGTAGCGTAAAGAATTGCTGTGTGTAGTCTTTGCCCATCCCCTGTGATGGGCTTTTTTTTTGCCTGAATCAGGCCAGCGATGAATAGAAAAGGCCCGCAATGCGGGCCTGAGAAGATTGCTACAACAGGTGTCAGGCGGTTTTATTTAGCTGCGCCAGACTCACCCACGTTTCCACCACGGTGTCCGGGTTCAGTGACAGACTGTCGATACCTTCTTCCATCAGCCATGCGGCAAAATCCTGATGGTCGGAGGGGCCCTGTCCACAAATTCCGACATATTTCCCCTGCTTCTTCGCCGCTTTGATCGCCATGGAGAGCAACGCTTTCACGGCTTCGTTACGCTCGTCAAACAGCGCAGAGACAACGCCGGAGTCGCGGTCCAGCCCCAGCGTCAGCTGAGTCATGTCGTTGGAACCAATAGAGAAGCCGTCGAAATATTGCAGGAACTGTTCTGCCAGCAGGGCATTGGACGGGATCTCACACATCATAATGATCTTCAGTCCGTTCTCGCCGCGCTTCAAACCCTGACGCGCCAGCTCTTCTACCACGGCCTGCGCCTGATCCACGGTGCGCACAAACGGAACCATGATCTCGACGTTGGTGAGGCCCATTTCGTTGCGAACACGTTTCACTGCTTCACACTCCAGCGCAAAGCAATCCCGGAAGCTGTCGGCCACATAACGACCTGCCCCACGGAATCCCAGCATCGGGTTTTCCTCTTCTGGTTCGTAGCGTTCGCCGCCCACCAGGTTGGCATATTCATTCGTTTTAAAGTCCGAAAGTCGGACAATTACGCGTTTCGGCGCAAATGCCGCGCCAAGTGTGGAAATTCCTTCAGTCAGGCGAGCAATGTAAAACTCGACCGGATTATCAAATCCTTTCATCATTTTACGGATCTGCTGTTGCAGTTCCGGCGTCTGCTGATCGAATTCCAGAAGCGCTTTAGGATGGACGCCAATCATGCGGTTAATAATAAATTCCAGACGCGCAAGACCGACACCTTCATTAGGCAGACAGGCGAAATCAAAGGCACGATCGGGGTTGCCGACGTTCATCATGATTTTCAGTGGCAGTTCAGGCAGTGAATCGACCTGCGAACTGGTGACATCGAAATCAAGCAGCTGATCATAGACGTAGCCGGTGTCGCCCTCGGCGCAGGAGACGGTAACCTGATGGCCCTCTTTCAGCCGATCGGTGGCATCGCCACAGCCGACGACTGCCGGAATGCCCAGCTCACGAGCGATGATTGCCGCATGACAGGTTCGTCCGCCACGGTTTGTGACAATTGCTGATGCCTTTTTCATGATCGGTTCCCAGTCAGGGTCGGTCATGTCAGTCACCAGCACGTCGCCTTTTTCAATACGGTTCATTTCGCTGATATCGTGAATGACCTTCACCACGCCGGCACCAATACGATGACCGATAGCACGGCCTTCAACCACGACGCTGCCCTGACCCTGTAGCGTGTAACGTTCCATTACCTGTCCATTAGAACGCACGGTTTCTGGACGCGCCTGAACAATAAACAGCTTGCCAGTGTGACCATCTTTAGCCCACTCAATATCCATCGGGCGCTGATAGTGCTGTTCAATCAGCACGGCCTGCTTTGCCAGCGCCTGCACTTCTTCATCGCTCAGGCAGAAACGGTCTCGTTCAGCTTCCGGCACATCTTCAATTTGCACCTGCTCGCCATGCGCCTGGGAATCGGCGTAGACCATGCGAACCTTTTTCGAGCCCATGTTGCGGCGCACGATCGCGGGACGATCGGCTGCCAGGGTTGGCTTGTGGACATAGAACTCATCCGGGTTAACGGCACCCTGCACCACCATTTCACCCAGTCCCAGCGCGGCGGTGATAAAGACCACCTGATCAAAGCCGGACTCAGTATCAATGGTGAACATCACCCCAGAAGAGGCCAGGTCAGAGCGCACCATGCGCTGAATGCCCGCCGAGAGTGCAACGCCGCGGTGATCGTAACCCTGATGCACGCGATAAGAGATAGCACGGTCATTAAACAGCGAGGCAAAGACATGCTTCACTGCGACCATCACTGCGTCGATTCCCTGCACATTCAGGAAGGTTTCCTGCTGGCCGGCAAAGGAGGCATCGGGCATATCTTCTGCGGTGGCAGAGGAGCGGACGGCGAACGACGCAGCATCGTCATCGGCCGAAAGTTGCTTATAGGCATCCAGAATGGCGGACTCCAGCTCCGGCAGGAACGGCGTTTCCACCACCCACTGACGAATCTGCTTACCCGCTTTTGCCAGCGCATCCACATCATCAATATCGGTCTCATCCAGCAGCGCATAAATTCGCTGGTTCAGCCCGCTCTGGTCCAGGAACAGGTTAAAGGCCCAGGAGGTGGTCGCGAAACCATTGGGCACGGAAACGCCCAGCGACGACAGATTAGTAATCATTTCACCCAGAGAGGCATTCTTGCCTCCTACCCGGTCAACATCATGCATACCAAGCTGGTTATACCAGAGCACAAGTGGCTGTTCGCCTTTCGTGGACATTGAGCTTATCCTTTATCAATTATTAATGAATAGACACAGGGAGTTATCTATCTTCAGCCTGGCATATTCCTCCTTCAATAACGATGTGTTGAATCGTTAAAGCAGAATTTCAGCAACAGTTTCGGAATTGTGAGCGGATTATTTTGTTGTTGCGCAAAGAGGCTATTTTCCGCTAACCACTTGATGCAACTGGAAATGGCACATTTTCAGCCACTTAACCATTCTGTTTTGTTGCGCAACAGTTGCGTGGCTATTTGCGGCGTAATATCAGATAGAAAGTATTCCGGCAAAGCGAAACACCTTTTCATTTTGTATTATCGTGATGAAAAAGCAGGTAAATAATCCGGACAGACCTTCCAGAAATTAAAATCAGAGATGATTTATTTAATCGCATGGCTCATGCTGATTGCTCACTCTTGTCTGAGGCTGATTTCGTTATGACAACTGACAGAAGCGTTTTTTATATCTCCGATGGTACGGCTATTACGGCTGAAGTACTGGGTCATGCGGTGCTGTCGCAATTTCCGGTTAATATCACCAGTCTGACGCTGCCGTTTGTAGAAAACGTCCAGCGGGCGCTGGCGGTTAAAGCCCAGATTAACGCGCTCTATCAGCAGAGCGGTGTCCGGCCGCTGGTGTTTTTTTCCATCGTAACCCCGGAAGTGCGCGACATCATCGTGCAGAGCGAGGGCTTTTGTCAGGATATCGTGCAGGCACTGGTCGCCCCGCTACAGCAGGAGTTAGGTTTAGCGCCTGCACCGGTCGCTCACCGTACCCACGGACTGGATGCCAGTAATCTGGGTAAATATGATGCGCGCATTGCAGCGATCGATTATGCCCTCGCGCATGATGACGGCATCTCGCTGCGCGGGCTGGAGGATGCACAGGTGATCCTGTTGGGGGTCTCGCGCTGTGGCAAAACGCCCACCAGCCTCTATCTGGCGATGCAGTTTGGTGTTCGCGCCGCCAACTATCCTTTCATTGCTGACGATATGGATAACCTCAAACTGCCGCCAGCGCTGCGTGCACACCAGAATAAGCTGTTCGGGCTGACCATCGATCCGGAACGCCTGGCGGCAATACGTCAGGAGCGGGCGGAAAATACCCGTTACGCCTCAATGCGTCAGTGCCGACTGGAAGTGGGCGAAGTCGAAGCGCTGTTCCGCACCCATCAGATCCGCTATCTCAACAGCACCAACTACTCGGTAGAGGAGATAGCCACCAAAATTCTCGACATCATGGGCCTGACGCGCCGCATGTACTAGAACGCTATTCGGGTCGGCGTTGTAAAGCGGCGCTGCCGTCGCTTTTGATTTCATTATCAAATCCCGGGTTGAATTCGCAGGCTAATGGTTTATTGTGACCATCATCACTTCCCGGTATTTCACCGCTGCGAAGAACCGTTTTCGAGAATCTCATGAATAAAACCGACGAACTGCGTACCGCACGCATTGGTAGTCTGATTACCCCCGCCAGCCTGGCGGCCGAACATCCTGTCTCTGCGGCAATTGCTGACAATGTCACTGCTGCCCGTAAACGTATTGCCCGTATTCTGACCGGTGAAGATCCCCGCCTGCTGGTGGTGATCGGTCCCTGCTCGCTGCACGACCCAAAAGCGGCCCTGGACTATGCTGAGCGTCTGAACGCGTTACGCAGCCGCTATGAAGACCGGCTGGAGATTGTGATGCGAGCCTACTTCGAGAAGCCGCGCACGGTAGTGGGCTGGAAAGGCTTAATCTCCGATCCGGATCTGGATGGCAGCTATGATGTAAACCGGGGTATCGGCATCGCCCGCAAGCTGCTGATTGATATCAACGCGCTGGGTCTGCCTACCGCTACCGAATTTCTGGATATGGTGATCGGCCAGTTTATTGCCGACCTCATCAGTTGGGGCGCAATTGGCGCCCGCACCACGGAAAGCCAGATCCACCGCGAAATGGCGTCGGCACTTTCCTGCCCGGTCGGCTTTAAAAACGGTACCGATGGTAACGTACAGATTGCCGTGGATGCGATCCGTGCTGCGCGCGCCAGCCACATGTTCCTGTCGCCGGATAAGCTGGGCCAGATGACCATCTATCAAACCAGCGGCAATCCGCATGGGCATGTGATCCTGCGTGGCGGCAAGCAGCCTAACTATCATGCCAGTGATGTCGCCGCCGCCGCAGAAAGTCTGTCGGCGTTTAATCTGCCTCAGCAGCTGGTGATCGACTTCAGTCACGCGAACTGCCTGAAGCAGCATCGTCGCCAGATGGATGTCGCGGCAGAGGTGGCAGAGCAGATTAAATCGGGATCGCGGGCCGTTGCCGGTGTGATGATTGAAAGCTTCCTGGAAGAAGGCAATCAGAAAGTGGTGAGCGGCGAACCGCTGGTTTATGGTAAGTCGATAACCGATCCCTGTCTGGGCTGGCAGGAGAGCGAACAGGTGCTCTCCCTGCTGGCAGAGGCGGTTTCTCACCGCCTCTGAGTATGGATTAGCTGGAGCAGCTCACCTCTAAAGTCTTGCCCCAGTCTGGCGGCCGCTGACGATACTCAGCGGCTGTCTCATCACTAAAGGGTTGCTGTAACGCCTGATGCAAATGTGCCAGCGCACCCTGCTCGCCCCGCTCCGCCTCTTCAATTGCCTGCTGTGCCAGATAGTTGCGCAGAATCACCGCCGGATTGGCGGCCTTCATGACTGCCTGACGCTCTTCATCGCTCACCTGCTCCTCCATGAGACGGTTGCGATAGCGCAGATACCAGCCATCAAATGCCTCACGATCGATAAATTCATCGCGCAGCGGTGAGCGGCTTTCAGCCTGTTGAGTCTCACTCAGCAGCCGGAATGTCAGGGTATAATCGCTGTGCTCCTGCGTCATCAGTGCCAGCAGATCCGTCAGAATCTGATTGTCGCTGCTCTGCTGGGTCAGCAGGCCGAGCTTCGCCCGCATCCTTTCACCCCAGACCCGCATTAATTCAGGTTCATAAGCGCTCAACGCCGTCCGCAGCTGCTCGGTGGTCAGCAGACCCGATAACGCATGTGCCAGCCGGTTGAGATTCCACATGCCAATCATCGGCTGATTTTCAAAGCTGTAGCGCCCCTGATAATCACTGTGATTGCAAATGAAGTCAGGCTGATAATCATCAAGAAACCCGAAGGGGCCATAGTCAATGGTCAGGCCAAGAATCGACATGTTGTCGGTGTTCATCACCCCATGTGCAAAACCCACACTTTGCCACAGCGCAATCAGCCGCGCGGTGCGTAACACAATGTCGGTGAACCACTGTTGATAGCGGTCCGCTTCCTCTGCCAGGTGCGGCCAGTGATGACGGATGGCGTAGTCGGCCAGCTGCTGCACTTTCTCCTGCTGCTGGCTGTAAAAGAAATGCTCGAAATGGCCGAACCGCAGATGGCTCGGTGAAATGCGCATCAGCATCGCACCGCGCTCGGGAGTTTCGCGGTAGACCGGCTCATCGCCTATCGACAGAGTCAATGCGCGCGTGGTGGGAATGCCCAGATGGTGCAGCGCTTCCGAAGCAAGAAACTCCCGCACGCTGGAACGGATTACGGCACGACCATCACCCATGCGTGAATAAGGTGTCAGACCTGCGCCCTTGAGATGCCAGTCCAGCTTACTGCCATTCTCCAGACGCTGTTCACCCAGCAAAATGCCGCGCCCGTCGCCCAGCTGGCCTGCCCAGACACCAAACTGATGGCCGCTGTACACCTGCGCCAGTGGCTGCATGCCGGGCAGCAGGGCCGCGCCGTGCCAGACATCATGACCGCGACCGTCAAAGAGCGCGCTATCCAGTCCCATTGAAGTGGCAAGCGGTGCGTTGTGATACAGCAGGCGTCCGCCTGTCAGCGGTGTAGGGGTAAGCGCGGTGTAACACCCTGTCAGTTCACGGAACCAGGTGTTGTCAAAAGAGGCTTTGTCTGAGGACATTGTTTCTCCCATGCGCTGCTCAGCGATACGTAGATTAGTTCTCTAGTGTAACGCTGATAGCGGGGATTAACAGGAAGTATCAGCCGGGATGCTGAGAGGATGGCATACGATCGTCGGCGCAGAGCAACGAACGCAGTGCATCAGATTTAACCACGGAGAAAAGTGCCCCCTGGAAGTCGGCACCGTCAAGCTGGCTGACTTTATCGAACAGCATTTCATCGTCAACGCCACAAATAATGAGGCGGTCACAGTGAGCGCGGAAATTATCAATAATGCTCTGGATAAATGGCACGAATGAAGCGCGTTTTGCCAGCGAATGAATAAATTCTTTGTCCAGGCAGATGCAGCTGAATAAATTATCGTAGACCGCATTCGAGGGAGTCTTGCCCGCCCCGAAATGGGAAATTGCTAAATTAAACTCAGCATGCAGGTCAGCCAGCAGGGGATTATTTTTGCCCAGCTTCAGTTGCGGAAACGTTTCAGTGATATTCAACAGAATGAACGGCAGCTGCTTTATTTTGCGCATGACTAATTCACTCGCCAGGAGCGTCCGGGCCATACCTTCATCAATACGGATAAATGCTGACACCGAATGCGCTTCAAATAACGCACGATTCTGCTCCAGCAGTCCAATCTGACTTTGCAGCAGGCGCAACTGCTGCGACTCCTCAAGCTGCGGCAGCAACAGATCCTGCGGCAGAGTGATGGGGGCATTTTCATGCACAAATTGCGTTACCAGCTCGACAGCGGTCAACCGTCCGT
The DNA here is from genome assembly GCF_051136265.1 of Candidatus Pantoea rara. Taxonomy (NCBI): domain Bacteria; kingdom Pseudomonadati; phylum Pseudomonadota; class Gammaproteobacteria; order Enterobacterales; family Erwiniaceae; genus Pantoea; species Candidatus Pantoea rara. Next base: position 2,246,147 of record NZ_CP194942.1, read on the forward strand.
GAACATCACAGACAGGATAAAACCAGATTTCCGACTGATAGTCGGCCGAGAGATGAATTTTCATTTTAATGCCAGAATAAGCGGCGATGGAGATATCGTATAGTAATGGTCAGGCGCAGGCAAGAGCGCCAAATCATTGAAGAGACGAACTTCTTTACCCTTCCACTGCCGTTTGACAACCGTCGATCACGCTTAAGCCAAATAGTCGCGCTAAAATAGCGGTTATTAGTGGAATTAAATAAGCATTAATTATGTTTATTAAAATCCATGCTCAATAACAGTCATTTAAAATAATACTTTTATTCTCTGTTTTAACTCTATTTAAAATTGGACTTAAGTCAGATTTGGCTGGCTGCGTTTAAATACGGCGCGCCTGCCAGAACACTTTTCGCCAGTAGACATTGTCGAGCGAAGAGCGGATCACCCCCTGGCTGGTTGAAGCGTGGATAAAGGCGTTATCGGTGTCATAAATGCCCACATGCAGGCCATTCTCGCCGCGACCGGTTTTGAAGAACACCAGATCGCCGGGCAGCAGGTCATCTTTGCTGATTTGCGTGCCAATATCGCTTTGGGCTGAGGTGGTGCGTGGCAGTTGCAACGCAAATTTGTCACGGAAGGTCAGATAGACAAAGCCAGAGCAGTCAACACCGTTACGACTCATGCCGCCATAGCGATAAGGCGTGCCACGCCAGTGGCCGAGCTGATCGTTCAGTTCCGCTATCACGGTGATCGAATCGGAAAGACGGCCATTTATCGGCGGAGCGCGATGACTGCATCCCGTCAGCAGCAGAACTAAAATCAGCAAACCCAGGCGCATTGCCAAATGTCCTTATCAGAAGTTGCAACCGGCTTAATGTAGCGGTAAAGCCCGCCAGGTAGCAAGTGTCAGGGCAGCACAGTTAATAGCGTGCGTCCTTCGAGTTGAATCTGCCGGAATGCTATCTGGTAGAGCGGAGTCAGGCGCTGCGGCGTCAGGACTTTAGCCGGTTCGCCCTGCGCAACCACCTGGCCCCTGTTCATCAGCCAGACCCGATCGGCCTGTTGCAGGCTGTGGTTAAGGTCGTGACTACTGGCGATTACGCTGATACCTGCCGCGCACAGCTCCGCAATCAGATCGTCGACCGCTTTCTGCTGGCCGATATCCAGCGCCGTCAGCGGCTCATCGAGGATCAGTAGCCGCCCGTGAGGATTGATGAGGGGATCAATTTGCGCACAGACTGCCGCCAGCCTGACGCGCTGCCATTCACCACCGGAGAGTCGGGTCAGCGAACGGGATAATTTATCCTGCAGCTGAAGCCGTTCCAGCAGCGTGGTGAGTCGGGCATCGGACTGCGAGCCCGCCTGTTTAAGATGCAGACGCAAATAGTGCCAGACCGGCATCTGACTCAGCGGCGCCTGCTGTTGTGGCAACCAGCCGCGAATCCTGGACAATGCCGCGCCGTTCCAGTCACTCAGTGGCTTTTCATCCAGCATTACTGTGCCGGAGGCGGGTTGCAGTCCGGCAAGTACGCTAAGTAAGGTGCTTTTGCCTGCCCCGTTCGGCCCTGCCACGTGCAACAGCTGACCGGCGGCAAGCTCACCGGTCAGTGGTAGCAGCCGTCCGGCAACGGCTGCCTGTTGCAGGCGCAACAGCATCTATTTTGCCAGCGCCTGCTTAATGGTTTCCAGAATGATCGGATCTTCCGGCGTCATGTCAGGTGCAAAACGCTGAATCACGCTGCCGTCACGGCCAATCAGGAATTTTTCGAAATTCCACAGAATGTCGCCCTGCGCTTTCGGGGCGCGCCCTTTACTCTCCATACGCTCGTAAAAACCGCTTCCTTCCGGACGCACGGCTTCGGGCCGGGCCGCAATCATCTGAGCATAGAGCGGATGACGACCTTCGCCATTGACCTCGGTTTTGGCAAACATCGGGAACGTGACGCCATAGGTCGTGCTGCAGAAGGTTTTGATCTCTTCACTGCTGCCCGGCTCCTGCTCCAGAAACTGATTGCAGGGGAAACCGAGTACGCTGAAGCCCTGATCCTGCCAGGCTTTCTGCAGGTTCTCCAGCTCTTCATATTGCGCCGTCAGGCCACATTTCGAGGCAACATTGACCACCAGCAGGACCTGACCCTGCCACTGTGACAGCGTAGTTTTTTCTCCGTCGAGCGTAACCAGTTCAGTCTCATAAATGTTCATGCTATTTCCTTTGTGGATGCTGTTGTGGATCCAGAATAACCAGCCGAAGCTAGCGCGAAGATTTCACCAGTAAAATAATAAACAGTGGCGCGCCCAGTGTCGCTGTGACGACACCTATCGGCAATTCTGCCGAGGTCAGCGCCAGACGTGCCACGATATCGGCGGCCAAAAGCACAGCCGCGCCCGCCAGCGCCGAGGCCGGCAGCAGATAACGGTGGTCGCTGATGCCACTCAGGCGCAGGAGATGCGGGATCACCAGTCCGACAAAGCCAATGGCACCGGCCATCGCGACGCTGATGCCTACCAGCCAGCCCATCGCCAGCACCAGGAGGTTCCGCCAGTAGAAGAGTGACAGCCCGAGCTGACGGGCAGAGGTCTCGCCCAGGGCCAGCAGATTGAGAATCGGTCCGGTCGCCCCCAGCGCCAGCATCACAGGCAGCAGGGCCAGCAGCATCCAGCCGTAGCGCCAGTCAATCCCGCTGAATCCCCCCATCATCCAGTACATCAGCTGACGCAGATCGAGACTGGTGCTGAAGTAGACCGCCCAGGTCATGATGGCGCTGCAGATAATCCCCAGTGCCACGCCGGTCAGCAACAGCCGGGCGACCGAGAGCTGACGATGCGCAAAATGCAGCAGAATCAGTGTAATAATCAGCGCACCTGCCATCGCCGCCAGTCCCAGGCTCCACAGTGAGCCACTGCCCAGCAGCACGCCAAGCACCAGGCCGATACCGGCTCCGTTCGAGACACCAAGCAGGCCCGGCTCCGCCAGCGGATTGGTGAACAGCGCCTGCATCACAACACCGCATACCGCCAGAGAGGCGCCCACCAGCACCACCGCCAGGCTGCGGGGCAGCCGCAACTGCCAGACGAAGAGTCTGCCGCTCTCGGTGAACCATGCTGAAGGCGCAATCCAGCTGTCTCCGGCACAAAGGCTGACACAGAGCAGTACAGCAAGCATAAGAGCCAGCGCAATCAGCCATTTCTGGCCGCGCCGATCGGACTGGCGCGCGAACGTGTCGAGCAGAGACATAAGCAGGATTAGCTGAGAAAACAGTGATTTGATTGTAGAGGGATTGCAGAAAAAAGAAAGGCGGATAAAGCGGGTTGCGCCGGGCTGACGTGGACATCAACGGGCGCGGGGAGCTGAGATGATGCATGCCGAAACCATGAAAAAAGGCCGCTTTCGCGGCCTTTTTGAAACGCTGAAATTCAGTCAGTCTCTTTGGGTGTAGCGTTCTCTACGCGGCTTTTCAGCTTCTGTCCTGGGCGGAACGTTACTACGCGACGCGCAGTAATCGGAATATCTTCACCCGTTTTCGGGTTTCTGCCAGGACGCTGGTTTTTGTCACGCAGGTCAAAATTACCAAACCCAGACAGTTTTACCTGTTCTCCATTCTCCAAAGCGCGACGTACCTCTTCGAAAAACAGCTCTACTAACTCTTTGGCATCGCGTTTGCTCAGCCCGAGTTTCTCAAACAGGTACTCTGACATCTCAGCTTTTGTAAGCGCCATAGGTTCAATCCCTCAAGGTTGCCTGGAATCGCTCTTTTAATGCCGCAACGCATTTGCCAACGGTCGCGGCAATCTCCTCTTCTTCGAGTGTCCGGCTGGTATCCTGCAAAATCAGGCTGATTGCGAGGCTCTTGTAGCCCTCAGAAACGCCCTTACCGCGGTACACGTCAAACAAGTTTACGCCAACTACCTGATTTACGCCAACTTTCTTACACTCCGCGATGATATCTGCTGCAGGCACGTTTTCAGCCACCACAACGGCAATGTCACGACGGTTCGCCGGGAAGCGAGAAATCTCGCGCGCGTCAGGCAGGACGCGGTCTGCGACCTTATTCCAAAGCAGTTCAAAGACTAAGGTGCGGCCATTGAGATCAAGCTTACGTTCCAGCTCAGGATGAACCACGCCGATAAATCCGATATGTTCATCATGCAAATAAATCGCCGCGCTCTGTCCTGGATGCAACGCCGGATTCACTTCAGCCCGGAAGCTGATGTCATCCAGTTTGCCGGTTAAATCGAGCAGCGACTCTAAATCGCCTTTCAAATCATAGAAGTCAACTGTCTGACGCGCCAGATCCCAGTGCTCTTCAACGCGGTTACCGCTGATGACGCCAGCCAGCATAAGATCCTGACGGATGCCTAAATCTGCCTGCGTATCCGGCACAAAGCGTAAGCCGCTCTCAAACAGACGCACGCGACTCTGCTGACGGTTCTGGTTGTAGACCACCGCGCTGAGCAAACCCGTCCAGAGTGACAGACGCATCGTCGACATATCGCTGGAAATCGGGCTTGGCAGTAGCAGCGCCTCTTCACCTGGATGCAGTAACTGCTGGATTTTCGGATCGACGAAGCTATAGGTAATCGCTTCCTGATAACCTTTGTCCACCAGCAGGTTTTTAGCGCGTTTCAGCGACAGATTTGCTTCGCGATGCTGAGTCATAACCAGACCAGCCTGCACCGGCACATCCGGAATATTGTTATAGCCGTAGATACGGGCCACTTCTTCAACCAGATCTTCTTCAATCGCCATATCGAAGCGCCAGGCCGGAGCGACAGCCTGCCACTGCCCTTCACCCACAGTCACTTCGCAGCCGAGACGGGTCAGAATATCAGTGACCTGCTCATCCGCAATCACGTGACCAATCAGACGGTCCAGCTTTTCACGACGCAGCATAATGGTCGCCGGTACCGGCAGGGCAGCCTGATGGGTCTGATCGATGATCGGGCCCGCTTCACCGCCACAGATTGACAGCAGCAGCTGGGTAGCACGCTCCAGCGCGGTATGTTGCAGCGCCGGATCAACGCCACGCTCGTAGCGATGTGACGCATCGGTATGCAGACCGTGACGACGGGCGCGGCCAGTGATAGAGAGCGGATCGAAGTAAGCGCACTCGAAAAGGATGTTCTGCGTTTCGCCGTTCACGCCCGAATGTTCGCCACCAAAGATACCGGCCATGGCCAGCGCTTTCTGATGATCGGCGATGACTAAGGTGTCACTCTGCAGGCTGGCTTCAGTGCCATCCAGCAGCGTCAGCTTTTCGCCCTCTTTCGCCAAGCGAACCACGATACCGCCGTCAATGCGGTCGAGGTCGAAGGCGTGCATCGGCTGGCCCAGTTCCAGCAGGACGTAGTTGGTGATATCCACCACCGGATCGATTGAGCGAATGCCACAGCGACGCAGCTTCTCTTTCATCCACAGTGGCGTAGCCGCCGCGACGTTAATCCCCTTCACTACACGGCCCAGATAGCGCGGACAGGCTTCAGTTGCATCAACCTGAATCGGGAATGTTTCATTCAGCGTAGCCGCGACAGGTTGTATCTCTGGCACGTTCAGCGGTAAACCGTTCAGCACGGCGACATCACGGGCGATACCGATCAGACCCAGGCAGTCGGCACGGTTAGGCGTGACGCTGATTTCAATAGTGTTGTCGTCAAGTTGCAGGTAAGTGCGGATGTCAGTACCCACCGGCGCATCGGCGGGCAGTTCAATGATGCCGTTGTGGTCGTCGGAAATACCCAGCTCGGAGAACGAGCAGAGCATGCCTTCAGATGGCTCGCCACGCAGTTTGGCCGCTTTGATTTTGAAATCACCTGGCAGCACGGCGCCCACAGTCGCGACGGCGACTTTCAGCCCCTGACGGCAGTTCGGCGCGCCACAGACGATATCCAGCAAGCGATCGCCGCCCACGTTGATTTTGGTCACGCGTAGCTTGTCGGCATTCGGGTGCTGGCCGCACTCCACCACTTCACCGACTACGACGCCGTGGAATGCGCCGGCAACCGGATCAACGCCGTCAACTTCCAGACCGGCCATGGTGATTTGTTCAGACAACGCGGCGCTGTCCAGGGCTGGATTTACCCATTCGCGTAACCAGAGTTCACTGAATTTCATTGGATATCCTGCCCTTACTTAAATTGTTTGAGGAAACGTAAATCATTTTCGAAGAAAGCACGCAGATCGGTCACGCCGTAGCGCAACATGGTCAGACGCTCCATGCCCATACCAAAGGCGAAGCCGGAGTAAACTTCCGGGTCGATGCCGACATTGCGCAGCACATTAGGGTGGACCATGCCGCAACCCAGCACTTCCAGCCACTTGCCGTTTTTACCCATGACGTCCACCTCTGCGGATGGCTCAGTGAACGGGAAGTAAGAAGGACGGAAACGAATCTGCAAATCTTCTTCGAAGAAGTTGTTCAGGAAATCGTGCAGCGTGCCTTTCAGATTGGTAAAGCTGATGTTTTTATCAACAATCAGCCCTTCCATCTGATGGAACATTGGGGTGTGAGTCTGATCGTAATCGTTACGGTAAACGCGGCCGGGCGCAATAATGCGGATGGGCGGCTGTTGAGCCTTCATGGTACGGATCTGTACGCCCGAGGTCTGCGTTCGCAGTAAACGCGTAGCATCGAACCAGAAGGTGTCATGATCGGCACGCGCCGGGTGATGGGCAGGAATGTTCAGCGCATCGAAGTTATGATAATCATCTTCAATTTCTGGTCCGGTGACGACGCCAAAGCCTAACTCACCAAAGAAGGTCTCAATGCGATGCATAGTGCGGGTCACCGGATGCAGCCCCCCATTCTCAATGCGACGGCCCGGCAGCGAAACATCGATGGTCTCCTCCGCCAGACGGGCATTCAGCACTGCGGATTCCAGAGCATCTTTACGCGCATTCAGGCGCTCGGTGACCTGCTGTTTAGCTTCGTTGATTATCGCACCCGCTGCAGGACGTTCTTCTGCTGGCAGCTCGCGCAACGTCGTCATCTGCAGTGTCAGATGTCCTTTCTTTCCCAGGTATTCGACGCGCACCGCGTCAAGGGCGGCGATATCCGTCGCCCCGTCGATAGCCGCTGTGGCGCTGGCCACCAGTTCTGCGAGTTGGGACATAGTTTCCTCTTTTTCCAGTCAGGCTGGTCAGTTCTCGTTGGGACCTGCCGGTCCAATATACTTACGCCAGAAACAAAAAAGCCTCCACGAGGGAGGCTTTCAGCGCGATTTTTCGTTTCTTCTCTTATGCGCAAAAGCCCCCGAATGTCAGGCGCTAAAGTAAAAAAAGAAACGGAAAATAGCAGCATTCATGCTTGCGGTTACCTTGTCATGCTATACAGGGGGTACTATTGAAATGCTCAGCGACGAAAAAGTCAATCTTTTGCGTAAGTTACAGGCAATAAAAAAGGGAGCAAGCTCCCTTTTCCATCTGACTTACGCCAGGGCTGATTTCGCTTTTTCGACCAGTGCAGAGAATGTCACTTTGTCGAATACTGCGATGTCGGCCAGGATCTTACGGTCAATCTCAATGGCTGCTTTTTTCAGACCATTGATGAAACGGCTGTAAGACATGCCGTTCTGACGAGCCGCTGCGTTGATACGCGCGATCCACAGCTGACGGAACTGACGCTTACGTTGACGACGGTCACGGTAAGCATACTGACCAGCTTTGATAACAGCCTGGAAGGCAACACGGTAAACACGTGAACGTGCACCGTAATAGCCTTTAGCTTGTTTTAAGATTTTTTTGTGACGTGCGCGAGCAACTACACCACGTTTTACACGAGCCATTTAGCTCTCCTGTTTAATATTCTGAATTAATGAAAAAAATTTACTTATGCGTACGGCAGGCAGGCAATTACCAGACCCAGATCGCCTTTAGACACCATGCCTTTCGGACGCAGGTGACGTTTACGCTTAGTAGATTTTTTAGTCAGAATATGACGCAGGTTTGCGTGTTTACGCTTGAAGCCGCCAGAAGCGGTCTTCCGGAAGCGCTTGGCCGCGCCACGTACAGTTTTAATCTTTGGCATTTTAAAAATATCCACTTCGCATTGTTAATAACATGACCCAGACAGGCGAACAGTTAACCGCACAGCGCGAACGCTGCGCGGTAAATGCTACTTGAAAGCCTACTGTTTCTTCTTAGGAGCGAGCACCATGATCATCTGGCGGCCTTCGATCTTCGAAGGGAAGGATTCGACAATGGCCAAATCCAGATCTTCACACAGGTCTTTACGAACGCGGTTAAGCACTTCCATACCGATCTGCTGGTGCGCCATTTCACGACCGCGGAAGCGGAGCGTGATTTTGGCTTTATCGCCTTCTTCCAGAAAGCGAATCAGGTTGCGTAGTTTGACCTGATAGTCGCCATCATCGGTTCCAGGACGGAATTTGATTTCCTTAACCTGAATAACTTTTTGCTTCTTCTTCTGTTCCTTAGAAGATTTGCTTTTTTCATAGAGGAACTTGCCGTAATCCATGATGCGGCAGACCGGCGGTTCGGCATTCGGGCTGATTTCGACTAAGTCGCCGCCCGCTTCCTCGGCTTTTTCCAAAGCTTCGCGTAATGTGACAATGCCAATCGGCTCGCCATCCATGCCTGTTAAGCGCACTTCGGTAGCACGGATTTCACTGTTAATTTTGTTCGGACGCGTAGGTAGTACTCGTTTTCCGCCTTTAATACTTTATTCCTCCAATTGTTGAAGATTTCGGCTGCGAATCTCTTGCTGAAGTTTCTCAACAAACACATCGACATCCATCGACCCAAGGTCTTTACCACGGCGGGTGCGAACGGCCACTTTGCCAGCTTCCACCTCTTTATCACCGCAGACCAACATATAAGGGACGCGACGTAATGTGTGCTCGCGGATTTTAAAGCCTATCTTCTCATTTCTCAAGTCTGCCTTCACACGAATGCCAGCATTCTGCAGCTTACGCGTCAAAGACTCAACATATTCTGCTTGTCCATCGGTAATATTCATTACCACGACTTGCAGCGGTGCCAGCCAGGTTGGGAAGAAACCGGCAAATTCTTCGGTAAGAATACCGATGAAACGCTCCATTGATCCCAGAATCGCACGGTGAATCATCACTGGCGTCTGACGATCATTGTTTTCACCCACGTAGGTTGCTTCAAGGCGTTTTGGCAGGGAGAAGTCTAGCTGAACTGTTCCGCACTGCCAGGCGCGATCAAGACAATCGTACAAGGTGAACTCAATTTTAGGACCGTAGAACGCGCCTTCGCCTGGCTGGAACTCAAACTCAATATTGTTTTCGTTCAGCGCGGCAGCCAGATCTTCCTCGGCACGATCCCACATCTCGTCTGTCCCAATGCGCTTCTCAGGACGGGTGGATAACTTCACCACAATCTTTTCGAAGCCGAAGGTGCTGTACATGTCATAAACCATGCGGATACAGCTGTTCACTTCGTCACGTACCTGCTCTTCTGTGCAGAAGACGTGTGCATCATCCTGGGTAAAGCCACGTACGCGCATCAGACCGTGTAGCGCACCTGATGGCTCATTACGGTGACAACTACCAAACTCTGCCATACGCAGCGGCAGGTCACGATAAGATTTCAGACCCTGATTAAAGATCTGAACATGCCCAGGACAGTTCATTGGTTTGATGCAATATTCACGGTTCTCAGATGAGGTGGTGAACATGGCTTCTTTATAGTTTTCCCAGTGCCCGGTTTTTTCCCACAGGACGCGATCCATCATAAATGGACCCTTAACTTCCTGGTACTGGTACTCTTTTAATTTGCTGCGGACAAACACTTCCAGCTCGCGGAAGATGGTCCAGCCATCATTATGCCAGAAGACCATGCCTGGTGCTTCTTCCTGCATGTGGTAGAGATCCAGCTGCTTACCGATCTTACGATGGTCACGCTTCGCCGCCTCTTCCAGACGTTGCAGATAGGCTGCCAGCTGCTTTTTGTCTGCCCATGCGGTGCCATAAATACGCTGCAGCATTTTATTGTTGCTGTCGCCGCGCCAGTAAGCACCGGAGATTTTCTGCAGTTTAAAATGATGGCAGAACCGCATGTTCGGCACGTGCGGACCGCGGCACATGTCGACATATTCTTCGTGATGATACAGGCCAGGCTTATCATCATGGCTGATGTTTTCATCAAGAATGGTGGTTTTGTAAATCTCGCCACGCGCCGCAAATACGTCGCGGGCTTCCTGCCAGCTGACCTTCTTCTTCACCACATCGTAGTTGGTTTCAGCCAACTGATGCATGCGTTTTTCCAGCAGGTCGATATCTTCCTGGGTCAGGGTACGATCAATGTCGACATCATAATAGAAGCCATTATCAATGACCGGGCCAATCGCCATTTTGGTATCCGGCCACAGCTGTTTAATCGCATGCCCTAACAGGTGCGCACAGGAGTGACGGATGATTTCCAGACCCGCTTCATCTTTAGCGGTAATAATCGCGACGGCGGCATCTTCAGTAATGGGATCAACAGCATCAACCAGTTCACCGTTGACGCGGCCAGCGATACAGGCTTTCGCCAGACCCGGGCCGATGTCGAGTGCAATATCCATGACACTGACAGGGCGGTCAAACACGCGCTGGCTGCCATCAGGAAGCGTAATTACAGGCATTTCATATCCTTATTTGCAGTGGTAAGCCACACGAAAGCTTACATGCAACGTAATGTAAAATTAGTGACCTGGCGTGATATCAGACCCACATTGTCGGAATGTCACCAGGATTGCAGTGCGGAGCAGATGATAGCAGTTTTCCGCAGCGAGAAAAACCCATGCCCTTTTCGCTAAGCCATGGAGAGAACAAAAAAAAGCGGCCTGACACAGTTGTCAGGCCGCTCTCAAGACTGCAGGCAAAAATGCGCTTACATCGCGTAAGAGAGCATGATTGAGGTTTTGGTATCGGTACGATCCGGCGCAGATTCTGCCGGATGGTTGTTCCAGCTGACGTTGTAAGCCAGCTTCAGCGCGAAATGGCTGTTGATCGCCACCTGCAGACCGGTTTCGGAGTTCACTGTGGTGTCTTCTCCGAAGCTGCTCAGCACAGAGACGCCCTGAATGAATTTGGTGGTATCGGTCAGCTGCCACTGATAGCTGACTGCGCCATAGCCCAGCGCCTTGGTCTGATGGCCGCCAGCGTGATAATCGTCATAACGTACACCCGGACCTACTTCCGCACGCAGCGAGTGTACCGGGCCATTCAGAATCTGACGACCATAACCGGCAGTCAGGACATCGCGTGAATCGTAACCGTTGAATCGATCGCTTAACCAGCTCGCCTGTCCAAACAGGTAGTCATACGAATTCAGGTTATAACGTGAACGACCACCGATGTTGTACGTCTCTGACGAGCGCTCATCGTTAGATGAGGTGTTAGCTGCGTTACCCCACAAGCTGTATGCCATAGATGACTGATACCAGGTCATATTGGTCTGAGCCGTCATTGATGAACTGGTGGTGTTACCGGTTTGCGCCAGGTATCCCGCAGCAGCAGAACCTTCAAATGGCTTTTTAGCGGTAGAAGGATCATCCATTGATGTAAATACGGCGTTATCGGCCAGTGCCTGGTGACAAAAAGCTCCGGCGGAGAGCAAAAGAACAGCAGACAGCTTGTTATAGGCTTTCATTAAATGTGATCCGTGCGACTGTTTAAAAAACGGAGAGTCTGAAGCGTTTTGCCGGGCATTCAATGCAATTTACGGTAAGTTTTGTAAAAAATTATTAACTTACACAAAATGCCTGGAATTGCCCTGACAACCCCTGTTAATTGGGACTCATCTTATTAACGTCGCGCATTATAGTGCTGCCTGCCTGAAAAGCCAGACGCAACGGCAGAAGATTTTTAAGACATGCTGCTGGCTCCTTACAGAGATTTACGCTATGCGTCACGTCATAAACACAGCATCTCCTTCATAATTCGCCTGATTTTTCACCATGGTCTACGCTCAGTTCAGTTTCCTTTCCCCCGGAGGTACCGCATGAGCAGCAATGATTTAACCCGCTATATTGTGACCTTTCATTATCAGGAGTCGGGATTAAGTGACATCCTGGAGCTGACCAGCGCGATGACCGCCGCCGGTTTGAGTACCACGCTGACGGATGACGAGGGCCATCCTCATGAACTGGGTACGAACAGCTATGGCATTGTCAGCACGCTGGATGCGGAAAATCTGCGACAGCAGGTCACTGCGGCCGGTGAAAGCGCACTGGGTCAGAAACCTGAGGTGATGGTTACGACCTTTGAGGAGTATCTGCGCGACGTCGCCAATCATCGCCCCGCGACCTCCGCGCCAGAATAAGAGGTGCAATCGCGCGGGTTTTGGTGAATATTTAGGCATCACAATCTGACTTACGCAGCGAATAACGAGGATAGCCCTATGTGGTCAGCCATTAGTCGTCTGTTAAGCGAGCAGTTAGGCAACGCCGAAATCACTCAACGTCACGCCCTTGCAGGGGGTGATATCCACCCTACCTGGCATATCCGCTACGGTGACCACGACGTCTTCGTCAAAAGTAATAGCCGTGAAATGCTCTCGCTCTTTACCTGGGAAGCGGATCAGTTAGCGTTGCTGGCGCGCACCGGCACAGTTCGGGTGCCCAGAGTCTATGGTGTGGGTCATCATCGTGAAGAGAGCTTTCTGCTGCTGGAGTACATCCGGCCACAGCCGCTTGATGAGCAGAGCGCGTATCAGCTGGGTCAACAGCTGGCGCACCTCCACCAGTGGAGCGAGCAGACGCAGTTTGGCCTTGATTTCGACAACAACATCACTACTACGCCCCAGCCCAACAGCTGGCTGCGACGCTGGTCGGTGTTTTTTGCCGAACAGCGTATTGGCTGGCAATTGCAGCTGGCGGCGGAAAAAGGCATTCAGTATGGTGATACTGAACTGATTATTGCCTCCGTGCAGCGGGTGCTCGCGTCCCATCATCCGCAACCGTCGCTGCTGCATGGCGATCTCTGGCCAGCTAACTGCGCAAGCAGTGACAGTGGCCCGTGGCTGTTCGATCCTGCCTGCTACTGGGGCGACCGCGAGTGTGATTTAGCGATGCTGAGTTGGTACCCCGACCTGCCTCGTCAGATTTACGACGGCTATCAGTCGGTGTGGCCCTTGCCGGATGGGTTTTCGCAGCGCCTGCCTGTCTACCAGCTCTACTATTTGCTAAACCGCGCTAACGTGTTTGGCGGCCACTGGCCTGGCGATGCACAGTTCGCCATTGGCCAGTTGCTGGATGAAGATGCATTGGGCAACAGTCAGGCCAGACCGGCCTGACTGACTGACCGGGAGGGTGTGTCAGATAAAGCCCAACAGCGACAGCGCGAAATAACCGGCTATCGCAATCACTACCGGCAGCACATAGAGTGGGAAGATCTGCAGGAAAATGGTGTGGCGAGGAACGCGCACCTTCTCTTCCAGTTGCTGACGCGTGCGCCCTTCAGGGCCTTTTGCCTGCTCAAGAATCATCTGATCCTCGATGCCCTCTTTGACATGACGCGCCTGACGTCCCATCCGCGCGCCTGATGACTCCAGCGCCAGGCCGACAAAAATCAGAATATAGATCAGCCAGAAGCCCAGGTTCATCTGACCGTTAAATTCCGGTACCGGCGAGTTATGCCAGAAGACATTCAGGAACGGCGTGTTAAAACGCAGCATATCAACGATGACATGGACGAAATCGAGCATAACGGCGTCAATGCCTGGCTGCTTTTCGCTGTGCTTAAACATAAAGCTCAGAACAGAAATAATGGTCGACATCAGCGCCACTAAAAAGAGCACCCAGCCCGCCACTCGCTTAAGGATGGCGATACGGCCAGCCTGTTGATAGGTCATAATATCTCCTGAACCCGGAATCCAATTTGCCGTCAGTCTACCTGCCAAAGGTGAAATTTCCCAAATAAAGCGTGGCCGATCGGGCAGAGAGTGCGCCCGCAGAGAATGATGCTAAGGTAAAGCCGACTTTAAAAGGAGACTTCTGATGCCCTATCACCGCCCTGTCCTCGCCGCCCTGTTTGATATGGATGGCTTACTGATCGATTCTGAGCCGCTGTGGGATCAGGCTGAGCTGGATATCTTTTCAACGCTGGATGTTGACCTGTCACGTCGCAGTGAAATGCCCGATACCCTGGGTCTGCGCATCGACCAGACGGTGCGGATGTGGTACGAAATACTGCCGTGGCAAGGCCCCTCTCAACAGGAGGTCACCGAGCGTATCATCGCGCGTGCCATGACGCTGGTGGATCAGACACGGCCCCTGTTGCCGGGCGTCGAAACGGCACTGCAATTGTGCCGGGATCAGGGACTGAAAATTGGCCTTGCCTCGGCATCGCCTCTACGGATGCTGGAACAGGTACTGGAGATCTTCAATCTGCGCCACTATTTCGATGTTCTGTCTTCTGCAGAAGCGCTGCCCTACAGCAAACCCCATCCGCAGGTCTATCTCAACGCTGCCGAAAGCCTTGCGATTGATGCGCTCAACTGCATCACGCTGGAAGATTCGTTTAACGGCATGATCGCCACCAAAGCCGCGCGTATGCGATCGATCGTGGTGCCCGCCGCTGAGCACCGTGACGATCCGCGCTGGGCGCTGGCAGATGTCCGGCTGGACAATCTTATACAGCTCCGTCTGCAGCATCTGCAGGGATAATCAACAGCCCGCCTGGCGCGGGCTTTTTTTTGCCCTTTACCCCTCTCAGTTGATCCCACTCGCAATAAAATAAAACAACGTTTCATTTTTATTGAATTCCCATGCCGCTCTGCCTAAGATGCCCAAACCGTCCCCTTTCGGGGCATGAATAACCTGACCTGCAGAGAGGCCTGAGATGGACATTCGCCAAAGTATTCACAGCGATCATGCAAAACAACTCGACACTGACGCACTGCGTCGCGAGTTTCTGATTGAGAAGATTTTCACTGCCGACGATTACACCCTGACCTACAGCCATATCGACCGCATCATCATTGGCGGCGTCATGCCGGTGAACAAGCCGGTCACAATCGGTGATGAGATGGGAAAACAGCTGGGCGTCAGCTATTTCCTTGAACGACGTGAGCTGGGCATGATCAATATTGGCGGCCCGGGGCTGGTAGAAGTTGATGGGAAAGCGTGGGAAATCGGCCAGGAAGAGGCACTCTACATTGGCAAAGGTGCGCGCAACCTGCTGTTCCGCAGCCTGAATCCGTCTCAGCCCGCCAAATTTTATTACAACAGTGCGCCCGCACACAGCACCTTCCCGGACAAGAAAATTACGCTGCAGGAGGCTGCCACCGCAACGCTGGGTGATGCCGCGACCTCCAACCGCCGCACCATTAACAAATTCATCGTGCCGGACGTGCTGCCGACCTGCCAGCTCACCATGGGCTTAACCAAACTGGATGAAGGCAGCCTGTGGAACACCATGCCCTGCCACACCCACGAACGTCGCATGGAAGTCTACTTCTACTTCGATATGAGCGAAGAGAGCGCCGTCTTCCACATGATGGGGCAACCGCAGCAAACCCGCCATCTGCTGGTACACAACGAGCAGGCGGTGATATCGCCCAGCTGGTCTATTCATGCCGGTGTTGGCACCCAGCGTTACACCTTTATCTGGGGCATGGTGGGTGAAAATCAGGTCTTTGATGACATGGACCACGTCAAAATCAGCGAGCTTCGCTGAACAGAGGAGAAATACCATGGTACTGAACACGTTTAACCTGGAAGGTAAAGTGGCGCTGGTGACCGGCTGTAACACCGGTCTGGGGCAAGGTATGGCGCTGGGTCTGGCGCAGGCGGGCTGTGATATCGTCGGCGTTAACCGTGATGGCCCGGATGATACCCAGGGCAAAGTCGAGGCGCTGGGTCGCCGCTTCTGGCCGGTGCAGGCCGACCTGATGCAGACCAGTGTGGTGGCCTCTGTGGTTGAACAGGCGGTGGCGGTGGCAGGCAAAATTGACATTCTGGTCAACAATGCCGGCATTATCCGGCGTGAAGACGCACTGAATTTCAGCGAGCAGGACTGGGATGATGTGATGAACATCAACAGCAAGAGCCTGTTTTTCCTTTCGCAGCAGGTTGCCCGTCAGTTTATCGCGCAGGGTCGCGGCGGCAAGATTATCAATATCGCCTCCATGCTCTC
The DNA here is from genome assembly GCF_051136265.1 of Candidatus Pantoea rara. Lineage (NCBI taxonomy): Bacteria > Pseudomonadati > Pseudomonadota > Gammaproteobacteria > Enterobacterales > Erwiniaceae > Pantoea > Candidatus Pantoea rara. The sequence continues at coordinate 2,262,227 of NZ_CP194942.1, forward strand.
TTTCCAGGGTGGAATCCGGGTGCCCTCTTATACCGCTTCAAAAAGTGCCGTAATGGGACTGACCCGTCTCATGGCGAACGAGTGGGCAAAGCATGGCATTAACGTCAATGCCATCGCACCCGGCTACATGGCGACCAACAATACCGAGCAGCTGAGAAATGATGAGTCCCGCAGCGAAGAAATCCTGTGCCGCATTCCGGCCGGACGCTGGGGCGTGCCTGATGACATGATGGGCCCGGTGGTCTTCCTTGCCTCTGCTGCTTCTGATTACGTTAATGGTTACACGCTGGCAGTCGATGGTGGGTGGCTGGCGCGTTAGTCTTTCGGGCGGACAGTGTTTCATCGCTGTCCGCCTTATTAATAATATTCATGCTTCGTTACAGCGTCACATGTTCTCATTTACTGGATAAATCCCTATACTGGATGCATCGACAGTTTCTTTGTAACCAGGTTCTATCATGACGGGCGAAGGCCACATCATTTTTGCCATTGCCAGCGCTATTTTTTCCAAGCGTGCTGAGCTGACACCTGTGCTGGCTCAGGCCGACTGGTGGCATCTTGTTCCCTCAGCACTGCTGACTTGTCTGCTACCCGATATCGATCACCCTAAATCTCTGCTGGGACAGCGACTCAGCTGGCTCTCTCATCCTATTGCACGCGCGTTCGGCCACCGGGGATTTACCCACAGTTTGCTGGCGATTGCCGCCGGATTGTGGCTTTTTCAGATTAACCTGCCTCAGTCGTCACCGATACCGGCCGATGTTCTTCAGGGGCTGACGCTGGGGTACCTTAGCCATATAGTGGCCGATATGCTGACGCCCGCCGGGGTTCCACTGCTGTGGCCCTGCCGCTGGCGCTTCCGCCTGCCGATTCTGCGCAGCCAGAAGGGCAATCAGCTGGAGCGGGCATTGTGTCTGGGACTGGTGGGCTATGCGCTGTGGTTTCCGGTGGGGATGCCATCTTTTGGTGCAAACGGCTGGCCATCCCAGCTGTTCGATACGCTACAAAATGGCGTTGGGCGATTGATTTCCAGTCATACTGCGCAATAAAAGCGCGAAAAAAGCCATTAAGTTATAAACCATGCCATTTGGATATAAGGCACCCTCTGCGCCTGCTGTTACCATTCATGCTGTCTTAATTCGTGATTAACATTATGCGGCCTTCCCGTGACGGAAGGCCGCATTACTCTGGAGTTTCAGCATGGACCTTCCTCTTACGCTTAATATCGTAGCCTTTGTGGTGCTGCTGGTATTACTCTCCCGCTTCAGCCGTCAGAACTGGAGCCTGTCGAAAAAAGTGCTGACCGGTCTGGTGATCGGCGTACTGTTCGGCCTGGCATTGCAGTTGATCTATGGCGAAAACAGCGCAGTGGTTAAAGAGTCGATCAGCTGGTTTAACATCGTCGGTAATGGCTATGTTCAATTGCTGCAGATGGTAGTCATGCCGCTGGTGTTCGTTTCCATTCTGAGTGCGGTCGCCCGTCTGCATAACGCCTCGTCGCTGGGAAAAATCAGCGTACTGACTATCGGTGTTCTGCTGTTTACCACCGCGATCTCGGCGCTGGTCGGCGTCTTCGTCACCGGCCTGTTTGGTCTGAGCGCGGAAGGTCTGGTGCAGGGCGTGCAGGAGACCGCACGTCTTAGTGCGATCCAGAGCAACTACGTCGGCAAAGTCGCTGACCTGACTGTGCCGCAGCTGGTGCTCTCCTTTATCCCGAAAAATCCGTTTGCCGATCTGACCGGAGCCAGTCCGACCTCGATCATCAGCGTCGTCATCTTTGCCGCTTTCCTGGGTGTGGCTGCGCTGCAGTTGCTGAAAGATGATGAAGTTAAAGGCCAGCGCGTGCTGGTAGCGATCGACACGCTGCAGTCCTGGGTGATGAAGCTGGTGCGTTTAGTCATGAAGCTCACGCCATATGGTGTGCTGGCGCTGATGACCAAAGTGGTTGCCGGTTCTAACCTGCAGGACATTATCAAGCTGGGCAGCTTTGTGGTCGCCTCTTACCTTGGCCTTGCCATCATGTTTGGTGTTCATGCCCTGCTGCTGTCGGTCAATGGTATCAACCCGATGCGCTTCTTCCGCAAAGTGTGGCCGGTAATCACTTTCGCCTTCACCAGTCGCTCAAGCGCAGCCAGCATCCCACTGAGCGTTGAGACCCAGACCCGACGTCTTGGCGTGCCTGAGTCGATTGCCAGCTTCGCGGCATCCTTTGGTGCCACAATCGGTCAGAACGGCTGTGCCGGTCTCTACCCGACCATGCTGGCCGTGATGGTTGCGCCAACGGTTGGGATCAACCCATTTGACCCGTTGTGGATTGCGACACTGGTCGGGATAGTCACGCTGAGCTCAGCAGGCGTTGCCGGTGTCGGCGGTGGTGCCACCTTTGCTGCACTGATTGTCCTGCCTGCGATGGGCTTGCCGGTGACCCTGGTGGCGCTGCTGATCTCGATTGAGCCGCTGATTGATATGGGGCGTACCGCACTGAACGTCAATGGTTCAATGACTGCAGGTTCCCTGACCAGCCGCTGGTTAGGAATGACCGATAAACGCGTACTGGAAAGTGACGACAACGCCGAGCTGGCGCACCGTTAATCTGCCTTAAACCTGGCGCGCCCGCGCCAGGTTTTTTTCTGTCTCTCTTCTCCACAATCTCCCCCATTGATGGCGATGCCGTTAAGAAAGCGTTAAGCATGGTAAACAGAGGAAAAATCCGCGCTTTAGTGCTTGTCTTTGCCCAATAAAAGGCGAATTCTGCACCCAGTCTTAGGAGGAGAACACCGGATGAAAAAGATAATCGCCTCGCTTCTGACCCTGACACTTCTGACACCTGCTCTGGCTTTCGCCCATCCTGGCGACTGGGGCCCGGGATGGGGCCGACATGGCGGACCCGGCCCTCACTGGGACCGGCCTGGGCCGATGCGCTTTTTGCCTGAGGCCGCTACTGCGGTACTGATAGGCGGCCTGACTTACTACCTGCTAAACGGCAGTTATTATCAGCGGCACGGTGAGGAGTATGTCATGGTAGAGCCGCCTGCAGAGTCGCGGGTCAGCAGTGAAATGCGGGTACTCGACTTTAACGGCAAACGCTTCTATGTGCAGGCGGGTCACTTCTACCAGCGGCAGATAGACGGCAATTATGTTGAGGTGCCACGCCCGGCAGGATTGTAGTCAGCGCCACAACGAAAAACGGCCCGTCATCATGACGGGCCGTTTGCTATTCAGGGTGGCGATTACTGCTGCTGAACCTGCGGATCGGTGTCATATTCCGCACAGCTCTGGAAGCCGTAGTTCATCACACGGCCGGTGTCGTTGTAGCTCACGAAGTAAGTCTGAGCTTTACCATCGCGCTGACCCAGAACATAAGTCTGGCAGGTGCCGCGCGCGTGAACCATAGTGATTTCAGTAGAAGGCGTACCGGCGATCTGACGAACCTGATCACGGGTCATACCCTTTTTAACATCCTTTACCACTGGCTTAGTCACGTAGCTTTCCGCACGATCATAAGTCGTACAACCAGACAGTGCAGCCAGCGTCAGCGCCGCAGCGATACATCCCATCACTTTATTCATCTTGTTGTTCCTCATTGATTGTCCATGTGGAAACAAGCCTGGAACATAAATGCTGATTTATCAAGTTTATGAGGAACAATTAGTGGCAAGGCAAATGTCAGCATTTCGTAAAGATGGCTGTTTTACTGTCAGCGCCGCCGTATACTTCCTGCCGAAGCAGGCTACGAAAGCGAGACGATTTCAGCTATCTCCACTCTATCGGCACAGGTGCAGATAAGTGTGGCGGTCACGTTGCCTGCCCCTGTTCTCTTGCCCGCTTTCTGTTCATCCCATCGCTGACTATCCCGAGGAACAATGACCCCTGCTCACTCCAACCGCCTGGTTTATGCCATTACGCTGGGCCTGCTGGCCGCACTTGGCCCGCTCTGCATCGACCTCTATCTGCCTGCTCTGCCGCAGATGGCGCAGGATCTACACACCGAAACCGCGACCGCGCAGCTGAGTCTGACCGCCGGTCTGCTGGGTCTGGGCTTTGGCCAGCTGCTGTTTGGCCCGATGAGCGATAAGTCTGGCCGACTGCGCCCGCTGACTCTGTCACTGGTGTTACTGTTTATCGCGTCGATGGGTTGTGCGCTGGCGCAGGATATCCACCAGCTGCTGGTGGCAAGGCTGTTTGAAGGGTTAGCCGGTGCGGGCGGCGCAGTACTGTCACGGGCGATTGCACGCGATATGTACAGCGGCCATGAGCTGACACGTTTCTTCGCACTGCTGATGCTGGTCAACGGTCTGGCACCGATTGGCGCGCCGGTACTGGGCGGCGTGCTGATGACGATAGTCGACTGGCGCGGCATCTTCATGGTGCTGGGCGGCATTGCTATTCTGCTGATCCTGCTGGCGCGCTGGAAGCTGCATGAAACCCTGCCCGAAGAACGCCGCAGCAAGGGATCCCTGTTTTCCGCTTACGCGGCCCTTGGCCAGGTGGTTACCCATCGCCCCTTTATGGGCTTCTGTCTGACCCAGGGCTTTATGATGTCCGGCATGTTCGCCTATATCGGCGCCTCGCCGTTCGTGCTGCAACAACTCTATGGCCTGTCGCCCCAGGCCTTTAGCTTCTGCTTTGCGGCCAACGGGTTTGGCCTGATCATTGCTTCGCAGACCAGCGCCCGCCTCTGTCCGTTGTGGGGCGAATATCGGGTGCTGAAAGGCGGATTGACGCTGGCGTTTGTTGCCTCCAGCCTGCTGCTGCTGGCCGCGCTGCTTCACGCACCGTTAGCGCTGCTGCTGGTGGCGTTGTTCTTTACCATCGCCAGCAATGGGGTCATCGCTACCACCGCCTCATCGCTGGCGATGCAGAGTCAGGGCCATCGCGCAGGCAGCGCCTCGGCGATCATTGGCGTCACCATGTTCACGCTGGGTGCGATTACTGTGCCAGTCACCGGCATTGGCGGCACCTCGGTACTCAGCATGTGTGCCACCATTTTTGGCTGCTTTATGATGGCGATTATGATGTTTAACGTGCTGGCGAAAAAACCGCTACCGCAGTTATAAACTCACTGATTTCGCAACCTTTAGCCGCAATCAGTTGCCGCTTAAGCTTGTTGTTTTCACGAAGGCACGTTAGCTTTACTAACACGTTCGCATTGAGCCGACTGGCCACTGACCTGAGGAGAAGTTCATGTCACTGCAGCAGGAAATTATTGAAGCACTGGGTGTCAAGCCCGCTATCGACGCCGATCAGGAAGTGCGCGTCAGCGTCGATTTTCTTAAAGCCTATCTGAAACGTCACAGCGGACTGAAAACGCTGGTGCTGGGGATTAGCGGCGGTCAGGATTCAACCCTGGCGGGCAAGCTGGCGCAAACGGCGATCAGCGAACTGCGTCAGGAGAGCGGCGATAACGACTACACCTTTATTGCTGTACGTCTGCCATATGGTGTGCAGGCAGATGAGCAGGATTGTCAGGATGCACTGGCCTTTATCAAACCCGACCGTTCCCTGGCGGTGAACATTAAAGAGTCCGTGCTGGCCAGTGAACGCGCGCTGCAGGAGGCGGGTATTACCCTGTCCGATTTCGTGCGCGGCAATGAAAAAGCGCGCGAGCGCATGAAAGCGCAATACAGCATCGCCGGTATGACCAAAGGGGTGGTAGTCGGCACCGACCACGCCGCTGAAGCGGTCACCGGATTCTTCACCAAATATGGCGATGGCGGTACTGACATTAACCCCCTTTTCCGCCTGAACAAGCGTCAGGGTAAACAGCTGCTGAAGCATCTTGGCTGCCCGGAACATCTCTATCTGAAGAAACCGACTGCCGATCTGGAAGATGATCGTCCAGGCCTGCAGGATGAAGTGGCGCTGGGCGTCACCTACGAGATGATTGATGACTACCTGGAAGGCAAAAGCATCAATCCTGACAGCGCCCGCATCATCGAAGGCTGGTACCTGAAAACTGAGCACAAACGTCGCCCGCCGATCACGGTATTCGACGACTTCTGGAAGTAATCCTGCGCCTCCTTTGCCCTGGCAAGGGAGGCTTCACTCATTCATTTTGTTGATCGCTGCATGCCTGCCACCGTTTCGCGCGCCACCCTCATCGGGCTTATCGCCATTCTGCTCTGGAGCACCACTGTGGGTCTGCTGCGCAGCGTCAGTGAAGCCTTTGGCGCCACCGGCGGCGCGGCGCTGATCTACACCACCACGGCGATCCTGCTTTGCCTGACCCGAGGGCTGCCCAGACCTGGCGCGCTGCCCGCCCTCTACCTGTGGCTGGGCGGTGCGCTTTTTGTCGGTTATGAAATCTGTCTGGCGCTGGCTATCGGGCTGGCCAGCGATCGCAGCCAGTCGCTGGAGCTGGGGATGATTAACTATCTCTGGCCCTGCCTGACCATCGTCCTGGCCATTCCGTTTAATCAGCAGCGCTTCCGCATCTGGCTCTGGCCCGGGCTGCTGCTGTCGCTCCTGGGGATCATCTGGGTGATGAAAGGCAGCAGCAGCTCGCCCGCGCTGCTGTGGCAGAATATGCTGCGCAACCCTGTTGCCTATGCACTCGCCTTTATTGCCGCCCTGACCTGGGCGGTCTACAACAACCTTACCCGCCGTTTTGCCCGGGGTTCGAACGGCGTTACGCTGTTTTTTATCCTGACCGCGCTGGCGCTGTGGCTGAAATATGCCTTCGGCGATCGTTCTGTGCCGCTAACGTTCGATCTGGTGCCGATGATGGAGGTACTGTTTGTCGGCCTCTCAACTGCTATCGCCTATTCCGCCTGGAATCATGGGATTCAGCAGGGCAATCTGACGCTGCTGGTCACCGCTTCCTATTTCACGCCAGTGCTGTCGGCCCTGCTGGGATCGCTGTGGCTCGGCCTGACACCACCGCTTGCCTTCTGGCAGGGTGTGGCGATGATCACCCTGGGGTCGCTGATCTGCTGGCTGGCGACACGACGACTGTAATCAGACGGCTGGCGATCATTTCACCTGCCTGTTATGCTGTATGGACAACCAGTAAGTGGAGTCCATTTTGGCCAGACGTGCTGCCATTCTTCGCCCCGAACCCGACGCGAATACAATTTATCAATATCCCGAACACCTGCGTGAATGGCTGGAAGGCCTGCCGAATCATCCTGGCGTCTATACCTTTCATGGCGAAAGTGAGTCACTGCCGCTTTACATCGGTAAAAGTGTCAATCTGCGTTCGCGGGTGATGTCCCATTTCCGCACCCCGGACGAGGCGAAAATGCTGCGCCAGTCACGGCGCGTCAGCTGGATCCCTACCGCAGGCGATCTCGGTGCGCTGCTGCTGGAAGCGCAGATGATCAAAACCCAGCAGCCGCTGTTCAACAAGCGACTGCGCAAAAACCGCCAGCTCTGTTCGCTACAGATTACCGACGGCAAACCGACGGTGGTTTACGCAAAAGATCTCGATTTCAGCCAGTCACCCAACCTCTTTGGGCTCTATCGCAGTCGCTTTGCAGCGCTGGAACGGCTCAAGCAACTGGCGGATGAGTATCAGCTCTGTCATGGGCTACTGGGTCTGGAAGCGCTGAGTGCGGGACGCGGCTGCTTCCGTTCGGCTCTGCGCCGCTGTGCCGGAGCCTGCTGCGGTAAAGAGCCGGTCAGCGATCATCAGGATCGACTGCTGGAAGCGCTGGAAAATGTGCGGGTTTTCTGCTGGCCGTGGCAGGGTGCCGTAGGTCTGGTGGAGGAAGGCAAAGAGATGACGCAAATCCATGTCATCGACCACTGGTTCTATCTCGGTTCGGTCAGCAGCATGGATGAGGCCAGAAAATTGCAGCGGCCCAAAGGGGGTTTTGATCACGACGGCTACAAAATCCTCTGCCGCCCGATTCTGTCGGGTGTCTACCCTATTCTCCCCCTATAAAAAAACCGCCGACGCTGCCCACTCACTTTCAGTGGACAGCGTCGGCGGTCTCAGACCGTTCGCTTAACGAATGTTATTCAGCGGGTTCTGCTGGCGGTGCCATCTTACCCTCGTGCGGGCCTTTCTCAGTCAGACGCTTTTCAAAGTTCGCGTTGTACTGTTTCTTCTGCTCCGGCGTCAGCACGTTATAAAGCTTGTTCTGGGTTTCCAGCATCTTCAGCGCATGCTCTTTCGCATTGGCGGACATCTTCTCTGCCTGCGCCTCGGCTTTGCTCTGGTCAAAGCTATCAGACGCAATAATGCTGTGAGCCGCACGGCGCTCGTCCAGTGACGGACGTTTCATATCTTTATGGCTCTCTTTCATGATGTCGCGCATCTGGGTTTTCTGCGCTTCGGTCAGGTTCAGACCTTTAAACATCATATCCATGCCGTGGCGCATTGGCGGTTTGTGCATCGCCTTTTCGCTGCCCGCTGGCGGTGGGGTCAGGTTATCTGCTGCTGCATGGACGGCGCTGGCTGCACCAAACGCCAGCGAAGAAGCCAGTAAAAGGGAAGTCAGTTTGCGCATAATAGTGTCCTTATAATTCATGATAATGACGACAGCACTCTGTCGCGTCTTCGGAAACAAGCATACGACGCTGAACGTCAACTACTCAGAGCCTGAGTAAAGCCGTGAAAGCATAAAAGATAAAAAACGGGCAATCATGAAGAGAATAAGAAGAAAGGCGTGAGGAATTGAAAAAGTTTATGAATTTAAAGCGAATCTGGCAGAAATCATGGAGGATTGTAAGGGTTACGGCAGGAAAGCGGAAGGCGATCTCCCGCTTTTCCTGTCGATTTTTTAGCGCCGATGGCCTGCGCCCGTATATGCAGGCATCAGACCGGAAGCGCCTGGGTCTGTTCACCCTCTTCAATCAGCATCAGTCCGGCACGCAGCCCGGCGGCCACGTTGGGGTTGGGGAACAGCACATATTCCCGCGCCTGCTGCACGTAATAACGCGTATCGCCATCCTCCGCCAGCAACGTTCCCTGCGGGAACGCGGTAAAGTTCAGCGTTTCCGGCGACATATGGAGCGTAAAGTGCTCACTCAGTCGGGTGATCTGCTGCACAACCCGATAGTGGCGCGGTTTCACCGTCGCGGCAGGCATCGTTTCGCCATAGAGTAATGACGCCAGCGCCTGCTGTGCTGCGCTGAACTGACTGAGATCGTTCTCGCCAAATGGCAGCGCTTTGCCCAGTTCAAGGGTACAGCTGGCCGCACCGAAGTGCTCGCAGCTGAAATGCGTGAAGGTGCCGCCCGGCGAGCGATGAAACACCAGTGCTTCCAGCCCCGCAGCGGCCAGCCACTCCAGAAACGCAGGCGGCCAGGGGCGCTCGTTCTGCGGCATCACGCCGAACTGAGGATGATACGAACCGCGAATGGCGGTATGCATGTCGAGATGCCAGCGCGTCTCATCGCACTCGCCCAGCTGCCAGAAGGTTTCCAGCGCCTGCTCCAGCCGCAGCACGCGGCGGGCCTCATCACCATCATCAATCTGCTGCCAGCGTCCGCCAAAAAGCCGGTTAATGTCATAACGTACATAGCGCTTACCGGCACGCAGCGCTGAGGGATTACCCAGAATCACCAGCATGCGCTGCTGTAACGGCTTCTCACCCCGTAACAGCGGATTAATCAGCTGGTTCACAATCTCTACCGGGGCCGTTTCATTGCCGTGGATCCCGGCAGAAAGCACCAGCGCCTGTTTAACCGGCACCGTCGGCTCCATCAACAGTATGCCGTGATACAACCACTGCCAGCGAAGATGCGCCGTTTCACCACTACGCTTACGCGGCACCTCGCCGGAAAGCGTTTGCTGTAAAAAGTCCTGCATCATTCCTCCTTTGCGCCCTGAGCAGATGGCAGACTGTGCTGTCCCCCTGCTTCACTGCTGAAATGCGTATACATTTCCTAAGTCTAGCAGCTTCGTCAGTTCATCCAGCGCGTCGCGTCCCTCACGCAGCAACTGTGGGTCGACCAGATCGGCCTGCGTCAGGCGATCGCGGTAATGACGGTCAACCCAGTTATTCAGTGTGCTGAAGAGCTTTTCGTTCATCAGCACCGCCGGATTCACTGCCTGCTGCTCCTCTGGCGTCAGCACTACCCGCAAACGCAGGCAGGCTGGACCCCCTCCGTTATACATGCTTTCGCGCAGATCAAACACCTTCAGGGCTTTTAGTGGTGTATCAGCCTCGACCTGTTCACACAGGAAACGCCAGACTCCCGGATGCTGGCGTGACTCCTCCGGCAGCACCAGCATCATCGTGCCGTCAGGACGGCTCAGCAGCTGGCTGTTAAACAGATAAGTCTCTACCGCATCTTTCACTGAGACCCGGTCTGCCGGCACTTCCAGTGCGACAAAACCGGGGACGCGCGCCCGAAGCTGCGCGAGCAGTTCAGGCTGATCAACAAAGGCGTGCTGATGGCAGAACAGCATCTGCTGGTTGCTGACCGCAATCACATCGTTATGAAACACGCCCTGATCGATCACCGCAGGATTCTGCTGAGCGAACAGTATGCTTTCGGGTGAGAGCTGATGCAGACGGGCTACCGCCTCGCTGGCCTCGCGGGTCTGACGCGCCGGATAACGCTGCGGCGCTTTGCCCTCATGGCTGTTGTCGCGACCATAGACAAACAGCTGCACGCCGCGCTCGCCATAGTCACCGCCGAGACGGTTATGGTTAGCCGCCCCTTCATCACCAAACATCGCCACCTGCGGCAGCGCATCGTGCACGGCAAAATGGCGATCGTCGCGGAAGATGGAACGCAGCAGCCACGCGGTTTCTGGCGCTTCCATCGCCCGGTGGAATTTGTTGTTCAGGTTTGCCACCGTCAGGTGAACACGGCCATCCAGACTGTCTGCGGACGGCGAAACCGTCGCGGCATTGGCAACCCACATCGCCGACGCAGAGCTGGCGGCGGAGAGTAATCCCGGTGCGGTTTTCCCCGCCGCCGCCAGCACCTGCTCATCGCTGCCGCTGAAGCCGAGCTGACGCAGCGCCGCAATATTCGGCCGCTCGTGCGGCGGGATCACTCCCTGTACGTAGCCCATATCGGACAGCGCTTTCATCTTCAGCAACCCCTGCTTTGCCGCCAGACGGGGATTCGACGGCTGCAGCTGGTTGCGTGTCGAGGCTTCGTTTCCAAAAGACAGCCCGGCATAGTGGTGCGTTAATCCCACCAGCCCATCAAAGTTGGCTTCAGTTGCCTTCATGCGCTCTTCTCCGACGCGGAGAAATCAAGTCCCGGCGACAACGTGGCGGGCAGCGTCAGGTCCGGCGTCTCCAGTGAGGCCATCGGCCAGGCACAGTAATCCGCCGCATACCAGGCGCTGGCACGATGGTTGCCCGAAGCCCCGATGCCACCAAACGGCGCGGTACTGGCCGCACCGGTCAGCGGTTTGTTCCAGTTGACGATACCGGCACGGGCTTCAAGCAGCAGCTGATCGAACTGCTGACGTGAAGGCGAGATTAAACCGCACGACAGGCCGTAACGGGTCTGGTTCGCCAGCGCAATCGCCTCGTCAAAGGTGTCATAGCGGATTACGCCGAGTAGCGGGCCAAAGACCTCTTCATCCGGGATACCCGGCACACCGGTTAAATCGATAATGCCCGGTGTAAGAATGGCACTGTGACGATCCGGCCAGCGCATCGCCAGCAGCACTTCGCCACCCGCATCAACCCGCTGTTGCCACTCACTCATGATCTTCTCTGCCGCGCCCGTAGAAATCACGCTACCCATAAAGGGTTGAGGCTCAGCATTCCAGGCGGCCGGTTGCAGTCGTCCAGCGACCTCTGCCAGCCGCTGCAGAAATGCATCGCCCACCCCTCCACGTTTGACCAGCAGACGCCGGGCGCAGGTGCAGCGCTGACCGGCGGTAATAAAGGCTGACTGCAATGTAATGTTAACGGCCGCATCCAGGTCAGCCGGATCTTCCACAATCAGAGCGTTGTTACCGCCCATTTCCAGCGCCAGCATCTTCTCAGGCTGACCGGCAAACTGGCGATGCAACTGATAGCCGGTATGGGCACTGCCGGTAAACAGCAGGCCATCGATCTGGCTACAATTAGCCAGCGCCTGGCCGGTTTCACGTCCGCCCTGTAACAGCGCCAGCACACCAGCAGGCAGGCCCGCAGCCAGCCAGATTTCAACCGTTTTCTCGGCGGTTAGCGGCGTCAGTTCACTGGGTTTAAAGACCACGCAGTTGCCCGCCAGCAGCGCCGGAACGATATGGCCGTTTGGCAGATGGCCGGGGAAATTATAGGGACCAAATACCGCCAGCACGCCATGCGGGCGATGGCGCAGCGAGCTTTCGCCCTCATGCTGCTCACCGGTGCGGCTATGGTACGCCTTCACCGAAAAGCCAATTTTATTGATCATCGCACCGACTTCGGTCAGGGCTTCCCAGCGTGGCTTGCCGGTTTCACGGGCAATAGTTTCTGCCAGTTCCGTCTTGTGGGCCTCAAGTCCGGCCGCAAATTTTTCAATGATGACCTGCCGCTCCGCCAGCGGGCGTCTGGCCCAGCCCGGAAAGGCCGCGCGCGCTGCGTCACAAGCGGCCGTGACCTGTGCTACTGATGCCGCCTGGCCCTGCCATAACGTTTCACCGCTGACCGGATCCGCTTTAGTCAGGACCTCTGCGTCACCTTCCAGCCATTCTCCCTTTATCAGGTGCGTCATGCTGTTTTCTCCTCTTTGCAGAGCGTCACTACGCGCAGGCTGTCGCCCGGCTGACAGTGGAGCGCCCGCATCTGTTCATCCGTAAGTTGCACGCTGTCGCTGTCGGCATTGGCCGGGATCAGCACCACACGGAACTGGCGGTAATTGTTATTGGCAACCAGGCAAAGCGGCGCATCCGCCGGATTTTGACCCCTTTCTGCGCTGCGCAGACGGCTTTTACGTATGGCGCGGATGTGGTTGATATCGCACTCCAGCGTCGGGCCGCCATCAAAAATGTCAACATAGTTGAGGTAACGGAAGCCTTCGGCTTCCAGCACAGCACGGGCAGGAGCCGTTTGTGGGTGCACCTGTCCGATGACCGCCTGCGCCTCTGGCGTCAGGTAGTCGATATAGAGCGGATGCTTCGGCATCAGTTCAGCAATAAAGGATTTCTGGCCAGTGCCGCTAAGAAAATCGGCTTTGCTGAATTCCATTGAGAAGAAGCGACTGCCCACGCTCTCCCAGAATGGCGAATGCCCATGCTCATCGCTGATGCCACGCATCTCAGCCACCACCCGGTCGGTGAAGCGCTCGCGGAAATTAGCCATAAACAGGAAGCGGGACTTCGAAAGCAGATAGCCATTTTTGCCGTCACGGTAGTCGGGATCGAGAAACAGCGTGCAGAGCTCACTGCTGCCGGTGTGATCATTACTTAGCGACAGGGTTGGCAGCGCGGCGTAGACATTCAGCTCTTTCGAGGCGTGCACCTGTGTACCGACGCGGAAATTGTACCAGGGATCCTGCAGGCCGACTGCCACCTCAATGGCGCAGATGCCGACAGCACGGTTATCTTCACTGTCTGCCAGCACAAAGACATAGCCCTGTTCAGCGCGGGGCAGCGCATCCTCCCAGGTCTGCAGCGATCGATCGATACGCGCCTGTAACGTGGCGCTATCAACGGGCAGCGAGGTCAGCCCGCCTCCGGTTTTGCCGGCCAGAGCCATCAGCTGGCTTAAGTCATCGCGTTCAACCGGACGGATGACCATCATGATGCAGACCCTCGTACCAGATGTTCACACACCTCAGCAAAGCGTGCCATACCCAGCCTGACTTCCTGCTCACTGATATTCAGTGCCGGGGCAAAACGCACGACATTGGCACCGGCAATCAGCACCATCACACCCATCTCCGCGGCGGCCAGGTTAATCTCTTTGGCTTTACCGGCAAAGTTGTCGCTCAGTACTGCACCAATCAGCAGGCCCAGACCGCGCACTTCTTTAAACAGATGCAGACGCTGGTTGATCTCATCCAGTGCCGCAACAATCCACTCGTGACGCTGCGTAACACCGGTCATCATTTCAGGCTGATTGATCAGTTCCATCACTTTACCGGCCACCGCACCCGCCAGCGGATTGCCGCCATAAGTCGTGCCGTGAGTACCCACGCCCATTACCATCGCCAGATCTTCGCGGGTCAGCATTGCACCAATGGGGAAACCGCCGCCCAGCGCTTTGGCGCTGGTGAGGACATCCGGCGTGACACCATAATGCATATAGGCGTAAAGCGAGCCGGTGCGGCCAACGCCGCTCTGCACTTCATCAAAAATCAGCACGGCCTGATGCTTATCACAGAGTTCACGCAGTCCGCGCAGAAACGCCGGATCGGCAGGCAGCACGCCGCCCTCACCCTGAATCGGTTCAACAATAACCGCGCAGGTGTGGTCATTAATCAGTTCAGCCGCCGCAGCCAGATCGTTAAATGGCGCATGCTGGATGTCGGGCGGCAGCGGTGCAAAATCTTTTGAGTAAGCGGGCTGACCACCGGCTGATACGGTAAACAGGGTGCGGCCGTGAAATGCATTCTTAAACGCCACAATGCCACTTTTATGTGGGCCGACACGGTCATGCGCGACTTTACGCGCCAGTTTCAGTGCCGCTTCGTTCGCTTCTGCACCAGAGTTACAGAAGAACACCCGGTCAGCAAAGGTCGCGTCAATCAACTGCTTTGCCAGTCGCAGGATGGGTTCATTGGTGTAGCCATTACCGGTGTGCCATAAACGTGCGGCCTGGTCCTGCAACGCCTGTTGTAACGCCGGATGCGCATGCCCTAACGCATTGACGGCAATGCCACCAGCAAAGTCGATATAATCTTTGCCGCTTTGATCCCATACAGTAGAGCCTTCCGCGCGAACCGGTACAAAGGTCGCAGGTGCATAAACCGGCATCATCCATTGATCGAAATCGTGACGTGAAACGTGCAGTGCCATAACCCACTCTCCTGCTTTACTTTACCGGCCAGGTAAAGCTTATGTTTTAAAATTGTTAAAGGATGTTGTAATGCAGCCCTACTGTAGATTGCAGTTAACGTGCCAGCCAGAGAATTAATGCATAAAATGATCTTCATAACGAAATATCAATAGGTTACACGCTGACAATATTCACTTTATTTGCATACATAGTGAATAATTGTCTGATTGCACCGGCAAAGCGGGGTTTTAAATAGCGGAATTATGCATTCGCGGGATGAAATATCGCTTTTGTGATCGCTGATAAACTATCTCTCCAGGAAAGCCCGTCTGACGCCCTGTTTTCGCGCAGTTTGCCTCACGCTGGTGCAGTGCCTGATCGGTGAGTCAGCTGAAAAAAGGAAAACTGGCTAACAAGCGTTAACACGCTTTACCTTTCTGTCTGGCGGCAGTCGTACGACTCCGCACGTCTTACTGCGGTTAAATTTTCGCCTAAAAGATCATTATTTAACCATGCCGGACTGGGTTATTTCAGACGTGATTATTTGAACCGATAATATTATTCATGAAAAAATGAACAAATATTAATATGCATGCTAATGGTTAGAGAAAAAACATTATTTTTTACGATTTACAGCCGATAAGCCATAATTAAATCCGTGAGTAGATTGATTTGAAATCGTACAGTGAAAAATTTTTCTTATCGCCTGAGTTTATTTAAAAGCATTGATAATTATATAAAAAATAGAAATATTTTACATTTAAAAACCAGAATAAAATCTTATTACGCCGTTATTCAATCTGCTTTTTTGATGCTTATCAGCCATCTGAATATAAAAATCACAATTTGTTACTTATATTCCACTTTGTAAATTTATCTTTTTGTGTCATTTTCTTTTCACCCCGAAAACAGGGGAATAATAATTAATGAATACAGGGTAATAATTAAATGATGAAGCGCACTTTACTGGCGGCTGTGATGCCGTTACTGATTGGCCTCTCCTCGACGCAGGCCGCAGAAGTTTATAACAAGGATGGCAATAAGCTGGATCTGGTCGGCAAGATTAACGTGTCACACCTCTTTTCTGACGACGAAAAAAACAATGGTGACACCTCTTCTTATGCCCGCTTTGGTTTCAAAGGCGAGACTAAGATTACTGACCAGCTCACCGGCTACGGTTTCTGGCAGTATCAGTACAGCCTTCACAACTCCGAAGGGAGTGACGCACAGGCCACTAACCGTACCCGTCTGGGCTATGCCGGCCTGAAATTTGGTAAGGCGGGTTCGCTGGATTATGGCCGTAACTATGGCCTGGTGTATGACGCACTGAGCTACACCGATATGCTGCCGTTCTTTGGCGGTGACTCCGGTTATACCGACGCCTTCCTCTCAGGTCGCTCAACCGGCGTGCTGACCTGGCGAAACAGCAATTTCTTTGGCCTGGTCGATGGATTAAACCTTGCCGCGCAGTATCAGGGCAAAAACGATCGCAGCAGTAATATCGACGGTGTGCGTCGCGGCAATGGCGATGGTTTCGCCCTCTCCGCCTCTTATGACTTCGACTTCGGCCTGAGCTTCGCTGGCGCGTTTGCCAGCCTGGATCGCACCACGGCGCAAAATGCGGCCGCTCGCGGTGAAGGCGAGAAAGCCCAGCACTGGGCGACGTCGGTCAAATATGATGCGAACCAGGTTTATCTGGCCGCGATGTACGGAGAAACCCTGAACGCCACGCCGATTGTGGGCGGTTTCGCTAACAAAGCGCAGAACGTTGAAGCCGTGGCACAGTATCAGTTCCTGAACGGCTTCCGACCGTCCGTGGGTTACGTCTCATCGAAGGGCAAAGAGATTGAAAATATCGGCGATGCCGACATCATTAAATACACCGCCGTGGGTGCCACCTACTACTTCAATAAGAACATGTCGGTGTACGGTGAATACCGTATCAACCTGTTGAAAGACAACAATCCGCTCGGTCTGGCGACCGACGATATTACCGCGCTGGGTCTGATTTATCAGTTCTGATGAGACAGCGGGCCCGGCACTTTTCGCCTGGCCCGCTTATTGCCTCATGCCAGGCCACAGACAATGCCACGCGGCTTTTAGCCGAGCGCCCTGACTAAGCTGACGGCCACCGCCTCTTCCTGCATCAACTCTTCTACATTGGCGGATGCCAGCAGCGTCGTAGCCTGCCCGGCAGGTATCGGACGGCTAAAGAGATAGCCCTGTCCGTAATCACAGCCGCGCTTTCTCAGCCACCTTAGCGTGGCGACATCTTCTATGCCCTCTGCCGTAATCACCACATTCAGTCCCTGACAGAGCGCCAGCAGCGTTTCCACCACTTTTCGCTGCTCCACTCCGGTTACGATCCCGGCGATAAACGACTGATCAATCTTGATTTTAGTAATACCCAACCCCAGCAATGCCGACAGGTTTGAATAGCCCGTTCCGAAATCATCCAGCACCACCCCGATGCCTGACGCTTTCAGCAGACGAATCGCCTCGCGGGCGTCATCAGAAATCGCCATGACGTTCTGTTCGGTGATTTCAAGTTCCAGCATGACCGGCCCGGCTTGCTGCATAATCCCGGATAAACAGGTGGTCAGCGCCGGTCTCAGCAGCTGCTCTGGGGTAATGTTCAGCGACAGGCAGAGCCCGGCTGGCCATGCCCGGGTGGCACTGACGGCATCCTGCAGCAGCGCCACGGTCATGCTGTCCATCAACCCCAGCCGCTCTACTACCGGCAGAAATTCAGCGGGTGAGACTGTCTGGCCCGACGCCGTGATCCAGCGCGCCAGTATCTCAAAGCCGGTAATATTCCCGGTGCGCAGTGATACCAGTGGCTGCAGAAAGGGAACGATGGCATGACCGCTTACCGCGGCAACGACCTCCTGCTCCAGTCTTTCCCGCTGGCGAAAGCGCAGCTCCATGTCCGGTGAGAATCGGGCCAGATAAGAGCACTTATCCTGCTTCGCCTCGTACAACGCCAGGTCTGCCGCCCGCACGACATCAGCCTGGCCGGTGCAGGCTGAGCTGGCAATGCCAGCAGAAAGACTCAGGAAGGTGTGTGGCCCCGTCCGGATAGATGCCGCATGCTGGCAGAAAATTTCGGCGGCGGCCAGCGCCTGTTCAGCCTGTGAAGTGTCGGCAACAATGGCAAATTCATCCCCGCCGATCCGAAATACCTGACTCCCGCTGCCCGCCGTGGCGGTCAGCAGATCGGCCAGTGCGACCAGCGTGGTATCACCCTGACGATGACCATTCAGGTCATTGATACTTTTAAAGTCATTGATATCGAGCAGCGTCAGGGTAAAGGGCGTACCGCTGGCATCAAGCGCAGCAATGTGTGCACTAAACGCGCGACGGTTCATGACGCCCGTCAGGGCATCGGTTCCGGCTAACCTGAGCGCATTTTTTTCCGCGGCCAGGATTTTACGGATCAGGCCCGCAATAAGCAGCGCCGGAATAATCATGGCCAGTCCAGCAAATGAGGAGGATGTCAGGATAAACCTCAGCCGCTCGCTGGTTTCAAAATTAGTATCGTAGCTCAGACCCAGCAGGCTGGAGATCTGCGCCTCCAGCCCGCATTCCCACAGCGTGGAAAGTAAAATGATGGTCGCAATATTCAGCATTGCGAGCCAGAAAAGTTTCAGGCGCATGCGTTAGTTCCCGGTGATGGCAAGGTCAGACTGTTGTTTTAATTGTCAGTAAAAACCGGGGTGTACTGCTTATAGCCTGTCAGCAAAGCTGCCGACAATAATCACCCCGTGGTATTTCTACTCATAGCATTCGCGCGTTCTCAGCCGCCTTTCGGCAGCAAGGCTAACGACTGGCGGAGCCGCGCTTATGTCGGTTCCATCATCATTCCGCTAAGTGTTCTATCGGCAGCGCGGGCAAAATTAACAGGCCCGTCCAGTTAATTTTGTGCATTTCAGCTGTTCTGGCTGGCTCAGTGAAGCGCCAAAAGGGTCACGATCTCCAGACGATAAAAGTCGGATAATCAGTCTATTGAAGGGAATTCCAGCCCCACCATCGCCCACCCTTTACTGACCAAAAACGATGAAAATGAGTGTGATTTTTATTATGCAAAATTAAATCGTGCACTATTAAGTTAAATGTAACCCTCCAGAATCCTTTTCGCCTGCCGATATCGTGGTACTCAATAGACTTTCCCGGAAAGAACGATGAAAATTTCAACGCGCCTTGGCGCAGGTTTTGGCTTGCTTATTCTCCTGTTTGTTATCTGTGTGGGTACTGCGATTCATGCGCTGAATAGCGCCCGCAACAGTATGGACGAGGTGGTCAATGTCCGGCTGAATAAGTACCAGATTGTACTGGATATGCGAGGCGGCGTGCGGGATATGGCCATTGCGGTGCGTAACCTTGCCCTGATGACCGATCCGATCGCGATGAAGCCAGAGTGGGAACGTCTGCAAAAACAGCGGGCACTTTATATCCGCAACCGCGAAGAACTTTCGCGCATGATGCAGGCGGATGGCGGTGAGGATGGACAGGAGGCGATGAGCCGAATCATGTCCACTGAAGAGGCCGCCCTCTCCACCCTGATGACCGCAGGGAAACTGGGGCTGGAAAATCGTCAGCAGGAGGTCACTGGCTATCTGTTAACCGTCGCACGCCCCGCTCAGCAGAGTCTGCTAAAGGCAATCAACGATCTGACCGAGCTTGAGATGCGTAACAATCGGAATGCCGTTACAGACAACGCCAGTGCGATCACTCGCACCACCTGGATACTGATTATTCTGGCGGCGCTCTCCATGCTGGCTGCGGTCATCACCTGTGTATTGATTGCGCGGATTCTGATGCGTCAGCTGGGTGGGGAACCAGGCCAGGCTCAGACACTGGCTGCGGCGATTGCCGCGGGCGATCTGACGTCGCCGGTCACGCTGCGTCGGGGTGACAGCACCAGCCTGCTTGCCTCGTTAAGCGGTATGCAGACCAACCTGCGCGGGCTTGTGACGCAAATCAAGGACGCCTCTGCCTCCGTCGCGCTGGCGGCCGATGAGATTTCGCAGGGCAACACCGAGCTGTCATCCCGGACTGAGCAGCAGGCTGCTGCGCTGCAGGAAACCGCCGCCAGCATGGAACAGCTCACCGCCACGGTGAAAAGCAACGCAGCAGGCGCGCAGCAGACGGCGGGCTCAGCGCGCGAAGCCGCCACGCTGGCCCATGCAGGTGAAACAGATGTTCACCGCCTGTCGGAAACGATGCATGACATTTCTCTGAGTGCCGTTAAGGTGCGCGATATCACGTCGGTGATTGAAGGCATCGCTTTCCAGACCAATATTCTGGCGCTCAACGCCGCCGTCGAAGCGGCGCGCGCCGGTGAAGATGGCCGCGGCTTTGCCGTGGTCGCGGGGGAAGTCCGATCGCTGGCCCAGCGCAGTGCCACCGCAGCGCGCGATATCAAGCAGCTGATTGAGCAGGCCGTAACCCAGGTCGAGGAGGGTGTGACGGTGGCATCCGGAACGGGTGAGCGCATCCTGAAGATTGTCAGTCGCGTGGGTGAACTGGCCGATGCCATGGACAACCTCGCCCTCTCTTCCGGTGAACAGATGCAGGGCATCTCCCAGGTCAGCATTGCGGTGAGCCAGATGGATGGCGTCACCCAAAACAACGCCGCGCTGGTAGAGGAGTCCTCTTCTGCATCACAGTCACTGCTGGGCCAGGCGCGCGACCTGCGCGGCATGGTTGAGACCTTTACGGTGTAGGCCTTTCCGGGGGCACACCGCACCGCGGGGACGGCTGTCATCACAGGTCGATAACGGGTGTGGTGTGATGAAACCAGCCTGGGTTAAACGCTGAAATTTTGCAGTCTGTGTTGCACGCTTGTGCACGCTGCACGCAAGGGTTGCGGCCGGTTATATTGACTTCAATTTAGTTTGACTCAATACTGTGTCACCTTGCAATCGGAGGCGCAGATCAGGGCTTTTCACGCGGCCGCGATAGCGCTTAAAGGTCTGGTGTCTGACACCAGAAAAGAGATGCTGCCGCAATGGCCATCTCCCCGAGACACTTAGCGAGACTTCACGGCTGGCAAACCACCTGTAGTCTGGCTGTCCCCCCGGACTCAGAATGAGTTAACAATATGAATGATGAAACTGCGGGGATCTCTGATACGCCTCCCGCCAGTGCAGCGCCTGAAACCATCGACCAGTTTCTCTGTTTTGCGCTTTATTCCGCCTCACTTGCCATGACAAAGCTCTATCAATCACGGCTGAAACCGCTGGGACTGACCTATCCGCAGTATCTGGTGCTGCTGGTGCTGTGGGAAAAAGATTACCTGACCGTCTCTGATATTGGTGCACGTGTCCGGCTCGATTCCGGCACGCTCAGCCAGCTTCTGAAGCGACTGGAGAGCGCAGGCATTATCTGCCGTCAGCGTGACACCGGAAATGATGAGCGCCGGGTGTTCATCTCTCTGACGGAACAGGGTCACGCGCTTAAAATCGCGGCGGCGGGCGTCCCGGCTGATATGGTCTCGGTGATGGATACCGACTGTAATGAGCTGGGCGAACTGACGGCTCAGGTAGCCACGCTGCGTGAAAAACTGCTTAGGGCCCTGCCATGAAACGGGTTGTAGATAAACGTGTGGACAGGCTGAATAGTCAGCGAGTTCCTTCATGCGCTGTTCAGCCAGACTGTCACCGCTGGAGTTTCTTTTGAGTACCGATAAACCGGCGGATATGGATGACGTCCATGCCGTGGTAGGCCATGCTGTATCCAGTCTGCTGAAGTCAGGCAAGACGGCAGGCATACAGGAAATAATCACTTTTCTTCAGCATCAGCAGGCGCGGTCGGTCAACGGTCAGAGAGAGGTCTACGCCAGGGCCGTTCGCATTGTGACGAACATGATTAACTGACGGTTTCATCGCGTGCAGCACTAAGGCTTCGGGTCGCCCTGCCCGCTGCCGCGTATTCAGAGCGGGTTAGCCTATGCTCAATGAGCGGCCTTTCTGGCCTCTCATTCTTATCTGTCAGGGCTACGCATCCAGCGGCCCTGTTTATCTGGACAGTTTAACGGCTATTCTTATTCGGCATGTGCCGCCCGGGCAACCTCTCTGACGGCGGTTTCTACCCGCTCTGAATCTTTCTGAATGCTGGCAATTACTTCTCCGGCTTCACGCATCAGCATCACCCCCTGGCCCGTATTCGCCAGCGAGCTTTCAATGCCGCGGAGCACCTCTCTGGCCAGCTGATTATTTCCTGCGACCACCTGTTCGATCTCCTCAGTCGCACTACTGACGCTGGCGGCCAGGCTACGGACTTCTGCCGCCACGACCGCAAAACTCCGGCCTGACGTGCCTGCCCGTGCGGCCTCAATGGCAGCATTCAGTGCAATAAGCCGTGTCTGCATGGCAAAACGCCTGATGGTTTCAACCATGCCGTCAATGCTGTCAGACTGGCTGTTAAGGCGTGTGACAACCGTCGAAACGCCGTTCATCTCTTCAGCAATCCGGTTGATCATCTGAATACTGTTGTCGATAACATCCGCGCCTGCCTGTGCGCTTCCCCGCGTCTGAACGGCCATGTTCCAGGCCTTTAACGCCGCATCATATTCCTGTTGATTACGCAGCACCTGTTCCGTCACATCAGTGGCAAATTTAACGATTTTGGTAAGCTGACCGTCACTGTTAAAGACAGGATTGTAAGTTGCCCTGAGCCAGAGAGGTTCGCCACGCCGGTTAAGGCGCGGAAACTGACCCGAGAAGAATTCGCCCTGATTCAGCCGTGCCCAGAACTGACGGTACTCCTCGCTCTGAGAGAGCGCTTCTGAACAGAAAAGCCGGTGATGCTGCCCTATAACCTCAGCAGCCTGATAGCCTGTAGCCTGAAGAAAGTTTTCATTTGCCTCCAGCACCTGCCCGTCAGGGCTAAAGGCGATCATCGCCATAGAGCGGCTGATCGCATTAATGATCGACGCCTGCTCCAGGGATGCGTGCATCCGCTCCGTAATATCAGCGGCGATTTTAATAATTTTGTAGACTCTGCCGCGTCGGTCAGTGACCGGAATATAGCTTGCCTCCAGCCAGACTGGCCGCATACCTTTCGCCAGCCGAAGAAATTTATCACTGAAACTTTCGCCTGCCGCCAGACGCTGCCAGAAGCGTTGATATTCTGGCGAATTCACCAGCGCGGCTGGGCAGAACATGCTGTGATGCTGACCCACGATTTCGTCTGACCGGTATCCGATGGTCGACAGAAATAGCGGGCTGGCTTCCTTAATTATGCCGGCAGGCGTGAATTCAATAACGGCCATAGTGCGTGCCAGCGAACGGAACGACGCGGCATAATGCAGGCCACGCTGAATAAGAAAAGAAGGGAGGAGATATTTCAGTAAATTCATGCGCATCAGCAAAACCAGAAGGAGTAGGAATTGCTGTAGTTATCGGCTTTGATGCGTCGGCCATTATGCATCGCTGTGATAGTTACGGTTGATGATTGCAACACAATATTACCGCTGTAACACTCCCCCACGTTTGCCCATTATCACGACAGATTTGCCCGCTAGAGCGCCGTGCCAGCAGGTGCCATCAGATCATAGCGATCGTTCTGCGGGGTCGCGTCCATCGCCATCGGCGGCTCTACTTTCAGGGTGATCCAGTTAGAGGTGACACGCTGCTGCCTGCTGTCCTCCAGAGTCACAGAGAGGCGATATTCGTTGCTGGCCTCCGGTGCCGGATCCCACTGCGGTAAGATCACACTCCAGCCCTGCGGATCGGCATTATTGGCCGGGGGCGTCAGGCTCAGCGCCTGCGTATCGCCCTGCCAGCTCACCGCTTTGATGTCATTGCTGGCGCGCACCTGCAGCTTCAGCGGCAGACTCTCGCCACTGCTCAGCTGCCAGGGCGGGGTCGCCAGAAATACGGAGAGCGTTTTACGCTGACGGAATGAGAGCACCGGCGTATCACTGCGGGTCACGGTATCATAACGGCTGCCGCGCAGGGAGTGCGCCTCAGCAACATTACCGGCATCAAGCTGACGGCTCAGCGCCACGCCGAAGCGATAACTGAGTTTCAGCCCCAGCTGATCCT
This sequence comes from Candidatus Pantoea rara, assembly GCF_051136265.1. Taxonomy (NCBI): domain Bacteria; kingdom Pseudomonadati; phylum Pseudomonadota; class Gammaproteobacteria; order Enterobacterales; family Erwiniaceae; genus Pantoea; species Candidatus Pantoea rara. Next base: position 2,286,105 of record NZ_CP194942.1, read on the forward strand.
GGCTTTCACCGGCGCTACTGGTTTTGTGCGTGGCGGATAAGGTGACCAGCGGCACCGGCGTGTAGGAGAGGCCAAACGACATCGCGGAGGGGTTGTGATAACGGTTGCCACTGTTAAACAGATCGACATTCTCACCCAGATATTGCTGATAGCTCACCGAGACGCCAAGCTGACGATAAAAAGGCAGATAGCTCTGGCTGGTGATGTCATAGCCGCGCGCCATGCGCTGCTGCTGGGAGTCATTCAGATTTTTCCAGTCGGAAAGCGGCTGATAATAGTTGGCAGAAAAACGCAACGAATCGCTCCACGCCTCCGTACCTACAGAGGCGCGCTGCAGGCCGCTGCTGAATGTGCGGTCGATAAAACCGTTATAGCCCAGCAGCCAGTTACCCGCGTCCCAGCGTTGTCCCAGTCCCGCATTGCCAACCAGACCATCATCGGTATCGTGCAGGCCAAGCTGACTGAAGGTGAGCAGGCTGTTTTCATCGGCCAGGGCGCTGAAGAGATCGCCACCCGTGCCCGCAAAGTTTCCGTTCATATCGACTTTCAGGTCCAGCTCCGCGTTGCCATAAGGCGACAGCAGTGACTGCCCTTCACTCTCAACCCGACCGGCCACTTCATCACGCAGATGATTGAAGGCCCAGACGCCTGCCTGCTGGCCAAACGTCACATTGCTGTCGCTGTTGTTACTGGCCTCACCAATACTTTTGGCTACGGCTGCCAGCTTTTTGCTCCACTCTTCATCCTGATCGCTGACACCGCCGAGCGTCGGCAGCGATTCACTGTAGCGCGCCGGATCGTCGAATGGCGTCTCAGACACCGCCGTTTCGGTCTGGAAGGCGCGGGCGCTCTGCGTGGCAGTCAGCGACAGCGCAATTAAAGAGAGAACCCCTGTTTTCCGTATCATGTCACCCGGTATGTTGATTAGTTCGTTGCTGCGATTAAAGACAAATCATCAGCACTTACCTTAACATATTGTGACGGCGATGCAGGACAGCAGCGGCAAATTGTGCATATCCCAGAAAAATCCGGGCCAGAAAAAGGCCTGCTATAACAGCAGGCCCGACGCAAAAAGGCTTCTGTCAGGAGAAGATCAACCCGCCATCCACATTGATAGTCTGCCCGGTGATGTAGCGCGCATCGTCTGAGGCCAGAAACGCCACAAGTCCGGCGACATCCTCCGGCCGACCCGCACGCTTCAGTGGAATGTTTTGCACCCACTCTGCCATCAGCTCACCTTTGCCGTAGGTTTTCTCCTCGTTACTGAGGATCTCACCCCAGACGCGATCGTTGTAATCCCACATCTCACTTTCGATGATGCCGGGACAGAAAGCGTTGACCGTGATGTTCCACGGTGCCAGCTCCAGCGCCAGACTCTGCGTAATGCCAATCACGCCCATTTTGCTGGCGGCATAGTGCGGCGTGTAGATAAAGCCCTGCCGTCCCTGCCCCGATGACGTGTTGATCAGGCTGCCGCTGTGCTGCTTCACCATATATTTTGCCGCTTCACGGCAGCAGAGCCAGACGCCGGTCGTATTAACCGCCAGAATCCGCTCAAAGTCGCTCTTCGGCATCGTGTCAAAACGGTCGATGGTGATCACACCCGCATTCTGTATCGAGACGTCAATCTGACCAAAGCGCTCAAAAGCCTGCTGATAGAGCTGCTGCACTGCGGCTTCATCCGTGACATCGACCTGCAGCGCCAGGATCTCACTGCCGTACTGCTGCTGCAGCTGGTCGGCCGTCGTGAAGACCCGGTCAGCAGTCGACACCATCACCAGTCTGGCGCCGTCGCGTGCGAAGCGCGCCGCAATCCCGGCACCAATGCCCCGACAGGCACCGGTAATCACCACTGTTTTTCCACGTTGTTCGCGGCTCATAATTGCTCCTGTTAACTGTGACGAACATCAGTGAGAGGTGCTGCCTGCTGCTTTTTTTCATGGCGACGCAGCAGCACCACTTTGCTTTGCAGACGTTGCTGGAACTGGTCGATCACCACCGCAGTGACAATCACCAGCCCTTTAATGACCATCTGCCAGAAATCGCTGACCCCCATCATCACCATGCCATCGGCCAGGAAGACGATAACGAAAGCGCCAATAATCGAGCCGGAAACGCGCCCACGTCCGCCTGCCAGCGCCGTGCCGCCCAGCACCGTGGCACCAATGGCGTCCATCTCAAACATGTTGCCGGTCATCGGATGTGCAGTCTGTAACTGCGAGGCGACCACCAGCCCGACCAGACCGGCGCAAAGGCCAGAAAAGGCGTAGACGAAGATTTTCACTTTGATAATCGGCACGCCCGCCAGACGCGCAGCGGACTCATTGCCGCCGATGGCATAGATATAACGTCCCAGCGGGGTTTTGCGCGTCAGGTAGAGGCCCAGCAGTAAAAAGCCGAGCATCAGCCAGATAGGCAGATAAACGCCCAGCACGGTGCCCGAGCCAAGCAGGGCAAAACCGGTGTTGCCGAGCGCGGGCACACCCACCAGGTTAGCGTAGGTGCCGCCGTCGTTGAACAGCAGCGCCGCACCGCGCGCCACATACATCATCCCCAGAGTGCAGATAAAGGGGGCCACGCCGAGTCGGGTGATCACCGTGCCATTAATCAGCCCCACCAGTACGCCAAAAATGGCCACCACCAGAATCACTTCGGGTACGTTGAGAAATAGCGTATTGCCGCCCCATAACGGGATGCCATTGGTCAGCAGCGCGCCCGCGACCATGCCGCAAATTCCGGCGACCGCGCCTACCGAAAGATCGATTCCGCCGGTGAGGATCACCAGCGTCATACCAATCGCCAGCAGCCCGGTAATCGCCACGTGCTGCGTCATGATTAGCAGGTTAGAGGGCGTCAGAAAGTTCGGCACCATCACGCTGAAAAAGCCGACCACAATCAGCAACGCAATAAAAGTGCGCGCCTTGAGCAGATACATATAGAGCAGATATTTTTGGTTCATGACATTCTCCGGCCAGCTTAGCGCCTGGACCAGCAGGCGTAATTGTTGCAGGCAATCCGGACATGGACAGCGCGGAACAACCCGGCGTACATGCAGTACGTGAGGATGGCGAGCACTGCCCAGGGTTCAGACTGACAAATAAAGTAGCCCAGGGGGCCAGACGCTTAATCCTGTGGGGTTGATGCCGCGATCAGTTGTTCTCGCGTCGCCGCTGCACGCGGCAGATCGGCCGTAATCCGGCCATCGGCCATCACTAAAATGCGGTCCGCCAGCGCCATGACCTCATCCAGTTCGGAGGAGGAGAACATCACTGCCAGCCCCTGCTGCGCCAGATTACCAATCAGGTGATAGACGTCGGTTTTAGCCCCCACGTCGATACCGCGTGTTGGCTCATCCAGCAACACGACCTGTGGTCCGGTCATCAGCGCTTTACCCAGCACCACCTTCTGCTGATTACCGCCGCTCAGCGCCGTCACCGGCAGATCGGGATCGCTGACTTTGATTGCCAGATGGCCAATCATCTCATTCACCCGCTGCCGTTCCCGGCCCGGATTCAGCAGCCCCAGCGCACGACGAAAACCGCGCAGGCTGAAGTCAGAGAGCGTCATATTGGCCGTCACCGACATCAGTTCAATCACCCCTTCGCCTTTGCGATCTTCAGGCACCAGCGCGATGCCACTTTTCAGCCGCTGCTGGAAGCTGCGTTTCGCCAGATCCTTACCGGCCAGCCGTACGCGGCCAGATTGACAGGGCATCAGGCCAATCAGTCCCTTGAACAGCTCGGTGCGTCCGGCACCCAGCAGCCCATAAATGCCGATCACTTCGCCTTTACGCAGGGTAAAACTGACCTCATTGAGCTTGTAACCCCCGTTCTGATGCAGCGCGGTCAGGCCCTCAACCTCCAGCACCGTTTCCCCTTGTGACGCAGGCTGATAGTCGAACTGTTTTTTCTTATCGCCCACCATCTGGGCGATAATCCACGGCACGCTGGCGTCGCGCACCTCGCGTTCACTGATAAAACGGCCATCGCGAAAAATGGTGATGTGATCACCAATCTCCATCAGCTCTTCCAGCCGGTGAGAGATGTAGATGATGGTGACGCCTCGCCGCTTCAGCTGATCAATGACACTGAACAGCACTTTGACTTCCGACTGGCTCAGGGCGCTGGTCGGCTCATCCATGATCAACACCCGGGTATCTTTCGACAGCGCACGGGCGATCTCCACCAGTTGCTGATGACCAATGCCCAACTCGCCCAGCGGTGCATAGGGATCGACATCCAGCTGCAGACGATCCAGCAGCGACTTCGCCAGCGCATACTGATACTTTTCGTTGATCACACCGCGCTGGAAAAACTCGTTAGCGATAAAAATGTTGTCCATCACGTTCATATTGGGAAACAGATTCAGCTCCTGAAAAATGATACTGATCCCCTGCTTCTCTGCCTGATGCGTGGAGTTCAGCGACACCACCTTGCCATCCAGCAGAATCTCGCCCGACGACGGTGTTTCCACCCCCGCCAGCATCTTCATCATGGTGGACTTACCGGCACCGTTCTCCCCGATCAGGACATTCACTTTGTTGCGGTAAACCCGATAGCTGACCTGATCGAGCGCGGTCACACCGGGATAGAGGCGCGACACGTTGCGCGTTTCGATAATCACGTCGCCGGGCGCTTGCGGTTGAGGGTTTTGCATCTGCCGCTCCTTATTGCCGGGTAATCGCAGCCGGAGTGATATCCGGCAACTGCTGCGGAATATCCCAGCTGCTGAACACGCCGCTGACCCTCACTTTGTCACCCACCTTCGGCGCGAACTGCTGCATCAGGGTGGCGGCGTGCTGGTTGATCGCTTTGCCGTAATCACCAAACATCACCTGATCATTGAAGTCCTGATAGCTCGCCCCCTTGTAAGCATCACGCAGCGCGGTGCCGCGAATAATTGGCCCGACCTGAATTGTGACACTGTCACCTGATTCATCCCTTACAGTCATCTTTCCGCTGCGTGATGTGGTATTCACGGCGGTCACCTCGCCGCGAACAGAGACGCTGAAGACACAGGGATTCTCAGCCTGACTGCGATAACCATACGTCTGACAGGCGCTGTCAAAGTCTTTGGCAGACTGCAGCGACTTCATTAACGTCACCAGCGGTTTAGCCTCTGCCTGGACCTGCGGCACCAGCTTCTGCTGCCACACCTGGTCGAGGTTCGCCATCTTCGGATTAGGGGGGTTTTTAAGGGCAGCCAGCTCCTGCTGCGACACGATTTTGCAGCCACCTGACAGCATGACCACCAGCATCAGCCAGACTCTTCGGGACATCTTCTTCTCCCTGGCGCCCGCTTGCGCAGGCGCGAAAGCGGTTAATTACGACTTGTAGTTAAAGTCCTGTACGCCTTTGGCGTTTTCCGGGGTAATCAGAATGCCGCGGAACATCACGCGCTGTTTTGCCGGTTTGACGCCTTTCTGGATGAAGTTATCGAGATCGGTTACCCCTTCGGCGGCAATCGCCTGCGCCTGCAGCATCACCGTAGCTTTCAGCGTGCCCGCTTTCACCGCATCGCGTTCGTCGTTGCTGCCATCAATGCCCACCACAATCACATCGTTGCGACCCGCCGCCTTCAGCGCTGCAATCGCGCCCAGCGCGACCGGGCCGTTACCGCAGATCACCCCTTTCACATCAGGATGCGCCTGAAGGATGCTGTCCATAATGCGCTTACCGTCGATCAGGGTGCCTTTGGCATCCTGACGCGCCACGCTCTGCATATCGGGATATTGATCCAGCACCTGATGGAACGATTTAGAGCGAGTCACGCAGTTGTTGTCGGCCAGGTTACAGGCGAGTTCGGCATATTTGCCCTTTTCGCCCATCTTCTCGACAAAGACGTTGGCGACGTCTGAACCCGCCTGGAAGTTATTGTGGGTAATCTGTGCCAGCGCCACGTCATCCACCGGGATTTCGCGGTTGATCAGCACCACCGGGATCCCGGCATCTTTGGCTTTTTTTATCGCCGCCACGCTGGCGGTCGAGTCGGCGTTATCCAGCACGATACCCTGCACTTTCTTACCGATTGCGGCGTCAATCAGTTCGCTCTGCTTCTTCACATCTTCGCCGTGCGACAGTACCGTGGTTTTGTAACCCAGTTCCTGTGCTTTGAGATTGGCGCCTTTGGCTTCGGAGGCGTAGTAGGGATTATCAAGCGAGTTAACCAGAATCATAATGGTGCCCTTCTCGGCGGCAAATGCCGCCTGCGAAACCAGACAGGCAGCCACGGCAGTACACAGCAGGGTACGGTTTTTCATGATGTTCTCTCTTATCGTTATGGCAGGGTATGAAGTCCCGGGTGTTGGGCTGGCCTTACCAGATGGTGAAGCCACCATCGATCATTAAATCTGCGCCGGTGATCATGTCGCTGCCGTTGCTGGCGAAGAACAGCACAGCGGCGGCGATCTCATCGGTATAGGCAAAGCGGCCCAGCGGTATCAGTTTTTTCATCTGCTCACCCTTCTCGCCGCGCCAGGCTTTCTCGCCCATCGGCGTCAGCACCACGGTGGGCGACAGGGTGTTCACGTTGATGCGATGCGGAGCAAACTCTTTGGCCATGACTTTGGTCATGCCAAGCAGACCCGCTTTGGCAGAGGTATAGGCGACATGGTTGTCGATAGCGATGGACGCCGCCTGTGAGGCGATATTAATAATCTTGCCGCCCGCACCGGCACGAATCATCAGCTTTGCAGCCGCCTGCGAGCAAAGGAAAGGTCCGGTGAGATTCACCGCAATCTGCTTCTGCCACTCGGCAAAATCGGTTTCAATCACGGGTTGCAGCATCACGTAGCCCGCGCAGTTCACCAGGATATCGATGCGGCCATAGTGGGAAACCACTGCGTCGAACGCCTCTTCCACCGACGCGGGATCGGTGACGTCACAGCAGACAAACTGCACCCGATCGGCCGCGAAGTCTGCCTGAAGGCTGGCGACCTTGTCCGCTTCAAACGGCGGATAGAGCAGTGCCAGACGCGCGTCCTTCTCCAGCAACATGCCATTGGTTGCCATGGCGATGCCGCCCAGTCCACCGGTCACCACCGCCACTTTATCGGCCAGACTCATTGCCGTATCCACGCCGTAGCGCAGGTTTACGTCATATTCACCACTCATCCCACTCTCCCCCTGAATTTTTGCTGCTACGAATGATTCACTCATTTTCGAACAAAAATATAAGCTATCGAAAAGAAACGATGTGTGGGGCAGATCAAATTTCGACCATCTGCCGCCTTAAGCGGCTTATCTGATTGAAAAGACGTGATCTGGCTTCCAGACCCTAAATAAAGCCGCTCTGCTGTTACAGGGAAAGCCTGATAGATTCAATAACCTGCGGATTATTTATTTTCGTTCGAAAACCAAAGGCACAACAACCCATCTCGCATTCATAAAAATGGCGCGTTAAACTCAGCCACAGAGACCTTGTTTGGCCGACCTCTCAGGTTATTGGAAAAGGGAGCATTTCGATTGAAAAGCAAAAGTGAGCAGTTCGCTGACATGCAGCAACGCCGCGAAAAAATTCTGGAGATGATCCGTGAGGATGGCACGGTCACAGTCAAAGCGCTGACAGAGACTTTTGGACTGACCGAAGCCACATTACGCAGCGACCTGCGCATGCTGCAAAAACAGGGTTTTGTACAGCGCTACCACGGTGGTGCGACGCTGATGACGGGAAAGCAGAATACCGGCGCAATGCTGCTGGAGCGGCAGACTCATCTGGAAGAGAAAGAGGCAATTGGCCGGCTGGCGGCGCAGCATATCGAAAATGGCGACACGGTGATTTTCGATTCCGGCACCACGACCACCGCGATTACCGATGCCATCAGCCATATCCGACGTCTGTCAGTGGTGACCACGGCCGTCAATATCGCCCTGAAACTGGGCGGCGAACCGGGGATCAACATCCTGCTGACCGGCGGCACCTTTAAATTTCCGACACTTTCTACCTCTGGCGAGAAAGCGGCCGGCTTTTTCGAAAATGTGCTGGCCGAAAAACTCTTCCTGGCGACCGCCTGCATCTCGCCGCGTCTGGGTCTGAGTTTCCCCAGCGAAACTGACATCAAAGTAAAACTGGCGATGATCAAATCCGCCAGCACGGTTTACGTGGTGGCGGACTCCAGCAAAATCGACAAGGTTTCCATGTTCGCGCTGCCCTGTGACTGGAGCAACATCCACTACCTGATCACCGACAGCGGCATCAGCCCTGCGCAGGTCAACGCCTTTGAAGCCTTAGGCGTGAAAGTGCTGGTGGCCCCGCTGCCGCTGAAGCGGGCGATGTAATGCCCATCGCAACACCATCGCTTCAGCTACACGCCGTCATCAGACAGCCACAGGATTAAAGTAAACTGCCGGGCCTGCTCCTGCAAAAGCCGCACCATTACCAACCGTGCAGGAATGGCCTGCCTGAAGAGCAACGTGTGCGAGCCAGGGATGGCGAGCCCAATTCGCAGGATGCGAGGTTCCTTTGCGATCAGGCAGACCTTTCCTGCACGGCGCACTGGCTCACCGGTTTCCCACCCCGCACCTGCAAATCCGCCCGATAAAACCGCACCACCTCACCCACCACCAGCAGCGACGGCGACACCGGCTGATCCCGCGCGACCGTCTCCGCCAGCCCGCCCAGTGTGGTAATCAACACCCGCTGATCCGGCCGGGTGCCCTTCTCGATAATCGCCACCGGCGTCTCCGGATCGCGTCCCTGCGCCTGCAACTGGGCACTGATGGACGCACTCCAGCTCAACCCCATATAAAAAACCAGCGTCTGATTCACCGCCGACAGCGCGGCTGCATCCAGCTGTGGCTCACCCCTCCGGCCATGCCCGGTAATCAACCGCAACGACTGTGCACAATCCCGATGCGTCAACGGAATCCCGCTGGCGGCCGCACAGCCTACCGCCGCCGTAATCCCCGGCACCACTTCACAGCGAATCCCGGCCGCCTGCAGGCTTACCATCTCCTCCCCACCGCGACCAAAAATAAAGGGATCGCCTCCCTTCAGGCGGATTACATCGCGCCCGCTGCGTGCCAGATCCACCAGTAACTGATTAATCTGCGCCTGCTTCAGCCCGTGCTGCCCTGGCTGCTTACCCACATCAATGCATAACGCACTCTCCGGCACCTCCGCCATCACCGCTTCACTTACCAGCCGGTCATACACCACCACCTCAGCCCGTTGCAGTAATCGCAATGCCTTCACCGTCAGCAACTCAACATCACCAGGGCCTGCACCCACCAGCCATACTGCACCCTGCGGCTTTGCCGGATCGACCGGAGCCAGTAACTTATCCAGAGAATCAATTGCTCGCGTCATCATTCCTCCACAACCACATCGGACAGCAACAACTGCTTCAGCTCCGGAATACAGGAGCCGCACTGCGTGCCGCATTTCAGCTTCTCACCCAACGCCTGAGTGCTCCGACACCCCTGCGCCATCGCCTGCAAAATCGTCTGCTCACCCACCGACATACAGCTACAGATAATCCGGCCCGCCGCGCTGTGCTGCGCCGCCTGACCCGCCAGCACACTATGCCGCCCGGCAGCCTCCTGCGGCGCATCCGTAAACGCCGCCGCGACAAACGCACTATCCAGCGACGGCAACGTGCTACCGGCATAAAACGCCACCTGCAACGCACCGTCACGCCAGGCCAGCAACCGGTAATCGGGGCCACTGCCGGTGGCGACCTGCACGTCACAGCCTGACAAATCAACCTGCCCGGTCAACCACGCTTGTGGCGATCCCACGCCTGCCAGCGCATACCGCTGCACTGCCGGAAAGGGCGCGCGCGACCAGTAACGCAATCCCGCGGGCTGGGTAATCCCACGCTGCCAGAGCCAGCCCTGCCAGCTCACTGCCAGCGGCAGAATCCTTACCGGCGTCTGCTTCAGCGCAGGCTGACCCGAAAACGGACAGGCCCGGGCGGCGACCAGCATGCCGACGTGACTCTGCTGACTGAACTGCCGGTTCCAGTGCATCGGCACAAACAGCTCGCCGCGCCGTATCCCCGAATCTATACGCACCCGGACGCTGATCCAGCCCAGTACCGACTGCACCCGCACCAGACTGCCCGCCGTCACGCCATACTGCGCGGCGTCAGCAGGATGCAGCGCCACAAAGGGCTCATCGCAATGCTGCATCAGACGCGGCACCAGCCCGGTGCGCGTCATGGTATGCCACTGATCCCGCACCCGACCGCTATTCATCAGCAGCGGATAAGCAGAATCTCGCCGCGCTAAGAGAGGCGTGGCCGGGACAAGCAGGCGGGCTTTACCGTCCGGATGAAAGAAGCGGCGATCGCCAAACAACCGGGCACAGCCCTGCGGAAAATGACGGTTCACTGGCCACTGAACCGGACGCAGTGCATCCCATTCGGCCTGGCTCAGCTGCGCCAGCCCACTGATATCAAACGCCCGCTCTCCCCGATTCTCAAAGCCCGACAGCGCCGCATGCTCGCGGAAAACGTCCGATGGATGTTGCCAGTTGAACCCCTCGCTGAACCCTAATCGCTGCGCCACCTGCGCCAGTAGCCACCAGTCAGGCCTGGCATCACCGGGCGCGGCAGCAAAGGCGCGCTGGCGCGAAATACGCCGCTCTGAATTCGTTACGGTGCCATTCTTCTCGCCCCATCCCTGAGCAGGCAGCAGAATATCGGCAAAGGCACTGGTATCGGTCTGCGCCATCACATCCGACACAATGACCAGCGGACAGGCCGCCAGCGCCTGCGCCACGTGGTTGCCCTCCGGCATCGACACCGCTGGATTGGTGCCCATAATCCACACGGCTTTCACCTCGCCCTCGGCAATGGCTCTGAAGAGATCGACCGCGGTCAGCCCTGGCTCGCGGGCTATCGACGGGCTGCGCCAGAAACGCTGCACCCGATCGCAATCCGCTTCCGTAAAACCCATGTGCGCCGCCAGCTGATTCGCCAGACCACCCACCTCGCGACCGCCCATGGCATTCGGCTGTCCGGTCAGCGAAAAAGGCCCGCAACCCGCGCGGCCAATTTTACCCGTCAGCAGATGCAGATTAAGCATCGCCTGGTTATTGTCGCTGCCTGTGGCGGACTGATTAATCCCCATGCACCACAACGTCAGCACCCGATCGTGCTGGCTGAACAGCTGGAAAAAGTGCGTCACCTGCTGCTCAGTCAAATCACAGGACTCTGCTACGCGCGCCACATCCCACTGCGCAGCCGCAGCCAGCGTTTCACTCACGCCATTCAGATGCGGCAACATGCTGCTATCAAGGCTATCCTGCTGCGCCAGCCAGTGCAGCAGGCCGGAAAACAACGCCGCATCGCTGCCGGGACGCAGCGGCAGATGCAGATCGGCCTGATCGCAGCTCGCCGTGCGGCGCGGATCAATCACCACAATGCGCATCGCTGGCCGTTGCAGCTTCGCCTGCATCAGTCGCTGCCAGACCACCGGATGCGCCCAGGCGGCGTTAGAGCCCACCAGCAACACCAGATCGGCCTGCTCCAGATCCTCATAACAGCAGGGCACCGCGTCAGCTCCCAGCGCGCGCTTATAGCCAACCACCGCCGACGCCATGCAGAGCCGGGAATTGGTATCGATATTGGCAGCGCCAATGTAACCCTTCATCAGCTTATTGGCGACGTAGTAATCCTCAGTTAGCAGCTGCCCGGAGCCATAAAATGCCACCGCCTGCGGACCATATTGATCGATCACCGCACGCAATCCCGCCGCCGCCGCATCCAGCGCGTCGTCAAGGCTGACCTGCTGGCCGTTAACTTCGGCGGTCAGCAGACGCCCCTGCGGGGTCAGCGTCTCACCCAGCGCCGCACCCTTAACGCACAACCGGCCCGCATTGGCAGGATGCTGCGGATCGCCGACGACGATTGCCTGATGAGGTCCCTGCGGCGTGACGCAGACGCCACAGCCGACGCCGCAATAGGGACAGGTGCTGTTCATGATGCCTGCGCCAGCTGGTTAAGCGGACGGTTTGCCAGCCAGATCTGCCCCGCTTCCAGCTTCACCGGCCAGCAGCGCAGCTGATGCTGCGGGTTATCCAGGCTCTGCCCGTCACGCAGCCGTATCCGCTGCTTGTAGAGCGGAGAGATCACCACTGGCTCGCCGCCGACATCGCCCAGAATCCCGCGCGACAGCACGCTGGCGTCGCTGCCGGGTTCGCGATCTTCCAGCGCAAAGAGCGCATCACCAAAGCGAAACAGCGCAACACGCTCACTGCCGAGTCGCGCCCCAATCCCGGCTTCCGGCGGAATCGCGTCCAGGGTGCAGATCGCACTCCACGGCTCGGCGGGCAGCTGCAGCAGCGGACGCGCGGCCACAGACTCAGGCTGGCGCTGACCGCGTACCCGGCTGTAGTACAGCGATTCATCAGCCTGGTCGCTGTTGACCGTCGGCGTAAACAGCGCAAGCCGCGACGGGTCCGCCAGCGTGGTCTGCCACTCACACTGGTATGCCTCCACCACCCGCTGCATCTCCTGCTCCAGCGTCGCACCCAGCCCGAGGCTATCCTCAATCACCACCTGCCGCAGGTAATCCAGACCGCCTTCCAGGTTGTTCATCCAGACGCTGGTTCGCTGCAGGCGATCGGCGGTGCGGATATAGAACATCAGCAGGCGATCGACATAACGCAGCAGCGTAGCGTCATCGAGATCGCTGGCGAACAGGTCGGCGTGGCGCGGCTTCATGCCGCCATTGCCGCAGACGTAGAGGTTCCAGCCCTTTTCGGTGGCGATCACGCCGATATCTTTGCTCTGCGCCTCCGCACATTCGCGGGTACAGCCCGAAACGGCCATCTTGATCTTATGCGGCGCGCGCAGCCCCTTGTAACGGTTCTCCAGCGCGATGGCGAAAGCGGTGGAATCCTGCACGCCGTAGCGACACCAGGTTGATCCCACACAGGATTTCACCGTGCGCAGTGACTTCCCGTAGGCATGACCGGTTTCGAAACCGGCAGCGAGCAGCGTCTGCCAGATATCGGGCAGCTGATCGAGCCGCGCGCCAAACAGGTCGATACGCTGACCGCCGGTGATTTTGGTGTAGAGATCGTAACGCGCGGCCACCTCGCCAATGGCGATCAGCCCCTGCGGCGTGATTTCACCCGCCGGGACGCGCGGCACGACCGAATAGGTGCCATCTTTCTGGATGTTGGCAAAGTAGCGGTCGTTGGTGTCCTGCAGCGGCAGATGCGCCGGTTTCAGCAAATAATCATTCCAGCAGGAGGCGAGCAGTGACGCCACCAGCGGCTTGCAGATCTCGCAGCCCTGCCCCCGTCCGTGCGCTGCCAGCAGCGCCTCAAAAGTCCTGAACTCGCCAGCCCGGACCAGGTGATACAGCTCCTGCCGCGAATAACTGAAGTGGTCGCAGACATCTTTTTTCACCTCAACGCCGAGATTTTCCAGCTGAAACTCCATCACCTGCTTCACCAGCGCCGCGCAGCCGCCGCAGCCGGTCGCCGCTTTGGTGCAGCTCTTAATGCTGCTCATCTCACTGCATCCGCCTTTCACCGCCTCACAGATATCACCCTTGCTGACGTTGTGGCAGGAACAGACCTGGGCGCTGTCCGGCAATGCCGCGACGCCCGGTGCTTTCGGCGCACCCGCCAGCGCAGGCAGGATCAGGCTTTCGGGCGCAGCAGGCAGCGGCAGGTCGTTGAGCATCATCTGCAGCAGCGTGGCGTAATCATTGCTGTCGCCGACCAGCACGCCGCCCAGCAGCCGGGTGCCCTCCGCAGAGACCACGATTTTCTTGTAGATGCCTTTTGGCCCGTCGGTCCAGTGATAGTGCTGGCTGCCCGGCGTGCGGCCATGCGCGTCACCAAAGGAGGCGACCTCCACGCCCAGCAGTTTCAGTTTGGTGCTCATGTCCGCGCCGCTGAAGGCGGCGGGTTCAGCCGCCAGATGGCCGGCCAGTACCCGCGCCATCTGATACCCCGGCGCGACCAGACCAAAGATCTGGCCGTTCCACAGTGCGCATTCCCCAATGGCAAACACGTCGTCATCGCTGGTCTGGCAGCGATCGTTAATTTCGATGCCGCCGCGCGGTCCCAGCGTCAAGCCCGCCTCACGCGCCAGCTCATCGCGCGGCCGGATACCGGCAGAGAACAGCACCAGATCGCCGGGTAAACGGCTGCCGTCAGCAAAACACAGCACTACGCTGCCATCGGGCTGACGTTCGATTCGTTCGGTCTGTTTTGAGGTGTGAACTGTCACGCCCAGCGCGTCGATCTTCTGACGCAGCATCAGCGCCCCGCCCTCATCGAGCTGCACCGCCATCAGACGCGGCGCGAACTCCACCACATGCGTCTCCAGTCCAAGCTGCCGCAGCGCATTCGCCGCCTCCAGACCCAGCAGACCGCCGCCAATGACGATGCCGCGCTGGCTAAGGCGGGCGCAGGCGGAAATGGCATCGAGATCATCCAGTGTGCGATAGACAAAGCAGTGTTCGCCGTCGTGGCCCGGCACTGGCGGCACAAAAGCACGTGAGCCGGTCGCCAGCACCAGCTTATCCCACGCCAGCTCATTGCCCGCGTTGTCACGCAGGCTGCGCTGCTGGCGGTCGATCGACACGACACGACAGCCGCTGCGCAGTTCGATACCGTGCAGCGCAAAGAAGTCCGCGCTGACCATCGACAGATCGTCAGCCGTTTTGCCGTTGAAATAGTCCGACAGATGCACCCGATCATAAGCCTGCTGGCGCTCCTCACCGTAAACCACAATGTGATAGTGCTGATGCATTTCGCGGGCAACCAGCTGTTCAAGAAAGTGGTGACTGACCATGCCGTGACCAATCACGGCTAATACCGGTTTACTCATCTCAGGACTCTCTGCAGCCTGTGGCTGCGGTTCAGGTTGATCGTGATCGAACAGGGCATCAAGCGTGACAGGTTCAGCGCGCTGCAGGCGTTCCAGCAGTGCAGTGCCCTGCCGGGTGTCACCAGAGAGCAGCACGCCACAGAGGCGGCCCTGACGGAGAAAAAGGCGGCGGTAGTCGCCGGAAAGAGGATCAAAACTGCTGATGGACGGCGCCTCACTGACATCACCGGCACTGAACAGCGAAATGCCGCTGACCTTAAGGCGCGTCGCCAGCGGCTGGCTGATAAAATCCGCCAGTGGCGATCCAGCCAGTTGCGCCGCCAGAATCTGAGCCTGCGCCAGGCAGGGCGCGACCAGACCAAAGGTTTCGCCCGCGATTTCACAGCACTCACCCACCGCATAAACATCGGGAATGACGCTGCGCAGCTGACCATCCACCAGAATGCCGCGCTGACACGGCAGCCCCGCGGCCTGCGCCAGCGCTACCTCCGGCTGCACCCCGATGGCGATCACCACCTGCGCAGCGGTGCAGTGACGCCCGCAAATCAGCACCACGCCCTCCTCATCAATCGCCGTGAGTCCGCTGTTCAGTTCACAGCGGATGCCGCGCTGTGCTAATGCCGTCAGCAATAGCTCGCCCGCTTTTGCATCCAGCTGGCGATCCAGCAGCCAGGGTTTGTGGTGGACCAGTGTCACTTCACGGCCACGGGCGCGGAGTGCTGCTGCCGCTTCAATGCCGAGAAACCCCCCGCCCAGTATCACCACCGGACCCTGGCCCGCCAGCAGTCGCCGGACATCAGCGATGCTGCGAAAGCCCAGTACGCTTTCCGCATCAATACCAGGAATTGCGGGCAGACGGGGTTGTGAACCGGTGGCAAACACCAGCCGATCCCAGCCGAGCTGGCGCCGATCGGTCTGCACCGTCCGCGCAGCCAGATCGACCTGCAGTACGGTTTCGCCAGTCAGCAGCGTGACGCCGTGCCGCTGATACCAGTCGCGATCGTGGATCAGGGTGTCACTGAAGGACTTTTCACCCGCCAGCACCGGCGACAGCAGCACGCGGTTGTAGTTGCCGTGGGGCTCGCAGCCAATGACCGTGATGGCGTAACGCAGCGGCGCACGTTGCAGCAGGCTCTCCACCATCTGCATCCCCGCCATGCCATTGCCTATCACCAGCAACCGTTGCCTCATGGTCTGCTCCTTATGCCGCCGTGGTCTGTTTTTCATAGAGAAAATGCAGCACTTTCTGGCGCAGCTGGTGGTAGCGCGGCTCATCTGCCAGCGCGACCCGCGAGCGCGGACGCGGCAGATCGACCGTGAGGATTTCGCCGACCTGCGCTGCCGGGCCGTTGGTCATCATCAGCACCCGGTCGGACAGCAGCACCGCTTCATCCACGTCATGGGTGATCAGGACAATGGTGGTGTTCAGCTCCTGCTGAATGCGCATTACGCTGTCCTGCAGATGGGCGCGGGTTAACGCATCCAGCGCGCCAAATGGCTCATCCAGCAGCAGCACACGCGGCTTCATCGCCAGGGCACGCGCAATGCCGACGCGCTGCTTCATGCCACCAGAGATTTCGCCAGGCCGCTTGTGCATGGCGTGGCTCATCTGCACCCGATTAAGGTTGTGCTCGATCCAGTCGCGCATTTCCGCTTTGCTGAAGCGTCCTTTAAATACCTGCTGAACCGCCAGTTCGACGTTCTGAAATGCCGTCAGCCACGGCAGCAGTGAATGGTTCTGAAACACCACCGCGCGCTCCGGGCCCGGCCCGGTAATCTCACGGTTATCACACAGCAGCACGCCGCTGCTGGGACGGGTTAATCCGGCAATCAGGTTCAGCAGCGTCGATTTGCCGCAGCCGGAATGGCCAATCAGGCTCAGGGTTTCCCCTTCGTGAATATCAAAGCTGACGCTGTCCAGTGCCAGGAACTCGCCGCTGGCAGTGTTGAAACGCTGGCTCACCTGCTGAACGCGAATAATGTGTTGCTGCATGATGTTCTCCTTATTTTTCCCAGCTGAAACGACGCACCAGCAGCATCAGGCCCTGCTCCAGCAGCAGCCCGACCACACCGATAATCAGAATGGCGATCAGAATGTTTGCCACATTGAGGTTGTTCCACTCATTCCAGATCCAGAAGCCGATCCCCAGCCCGCCGGTCAGCATTTCGGCGGCAACAATCACCAGCCACGCGATCCCGATAGAGAGACGTACCCCGGTAAGCATCGCAGGCAGCACGGCAGGCAGCAAAATCCGGCGCATCACCGTCCATTCGGAGAGCTGTAACACCCGCGCGACGTTGAGATAATCCTGTGGAATGCGCTGCACCCCTTCGGCGGTATTGATGATCATCGGCCAGATGGAACAGATAAAAATGGTCCAGCTGGCGGCCGGCTCGGCGCGCTGAAACAGCAACAGTCCAATCGGCAGCCAGGCCAGTGGGCTGACCGGGCGCAGCAGGGCAATAATCGGATTGAACATCCGCGCCATAAAGGCGAAGCGCCCCAGCAGAAAACCCGCCGGAATGCCCACCAGCGCGGCGAGGCCGAAGCCGATGGCGACGCGCTGCAGCGAGGCCATCACATTCCAGCCGATGCCCTGATCGTTGGGGCCATTGCTGTAGAACGGGTCAGCGAACAGAATCTGTGCGGCCTGCCAGGTCGCGTAAGGCGAAGGAAACGAGGGTTCGGACAAGGCGGCGATCTGCCACACCAGCAACATCAGCAGCAGGCCACCCGCAGCCGGAATGCAGCGCTGCAAAAACGGACGCAGCCGTGCCGGACGAATGGCGGCTTTCGGGGTGACCTGTAACGGAATCACGGTGGCACTGCCGGGGGTTTGCTCTGGCTGAGCCAGCGCGCGCGCGTCAGTTCTCATAACAACCTCTCTTAACGTTTGATAGCGAAACTGGCGGCGTAGGCGGCAGGATTGTTGCCATCCCAGACTTTGCCGTCGATCAGGGTACTGCTGCGCATCTCGCTGGCGGGCAGTGCAATCTGCCCGACTGCGCTGGCGGCCTGTTTATAGATATCAATGCGGTTGATCTGGCGGGCCACGGCGAGGTAATCGGGATCGCTGGCGAGCAGCCCCCAGCGTTTCATCTGCGTCAGGAACCACATGCCATCTGAGAGCCAGGGAAAACTGACGTTGCCGTTGTCGAAGAAGCGCATCGGATGCGCGTCCTGCCATGACTGCCCCAGCCCGTTCTGATACTGACCGAGCATTCGCCCCTGTAGCGTCTCCACTCTGGTATTGATCCAGGCGCGCCCGGCTAACACCTGCGCGGTTTCACGGCGGTTATCGTCTGAGGCGTCTATCCAGCGCGCGGCCTCCAGCACGGCGGCGGTCAGCGCGCGGGCTGTGTTGGGATTCTCTTTCACCCACTGCGCGCGGGTACCGAGCACTTTTTCCGGATGTTCTGGCCAGATCTGCTGGCTGGTGGCAGCGGTAAAGCCGATGTTGTCGCTGATGGCGCGCTGGTTCCAGGGCTCACCGACGCAGAAGCCGCTCATGTTGCCAATCTTCATGTTCATCACCATCTGCGGCGGCGGCACGACCACGGTGCGCACATCGTTAAACGGATGAATGCCGGCATTGGCCAGCCAGTAATAGAGCCATATAGCGTGCGTACTGGTGGGAAAGGTATGCGCGAAAGTCAGGCTGCCTTTGGGGCTGCCATCAACGGCTTTTTTCAGGCTGGCCGCATCGGTGACGCCACTGGCTTTCAGCTGGTTCGACAGGGTGATCGCCTGGCCGTTGTGGTTGAGCGTCATCAGGTTCGCCATGTCGTGCTGCGGTCCCGCCACGCCCAGCTGCAGCGCGTAGATCATGCCGTAGAGCACATGCGCCGCATCCAGTTCGCCGGAGGTCAGCTTGTCACGCACTGCTGCCCAGCTCGCCTCTTTGCTGACCGCAAGCGTCAGACCATACTTCTTATCGAAGCCTTTTACCGACGCCATGACCACGGGCGCGCAGTCGGTAAGCGGAATAAAGCCCACCCGCACCTGCGCCTTTTCTGGCGCATCAGAACCTGCGGCCCAGACTGCATTTCGTAATCCCGGAACGATCCAGGCCGCACCCAGCGCAGCACCGGAGATCAGCGCCTGACGTCGTGTCAGTGAAAATGGCGTTTTGCTCATCATGTTGCCCCTGAACAGAAATAAAAAAAGGCGTCCTCCGACAAGCCGAAGCCTGCGGATGGACGCCTTTATCCAAAGCACTGACCCCACCGCCATTGGCGGGAGCAATGCGTACTCTCTGTAGGGTTAAAGCAAAGGGTGTGCCAGATCGCCGACACCGCGCGAATGCCGGCTGACAGCAGTATGCGAGTTAAAATTTAAACAAATTTGCACGTTTTTGACGCAGATCACGCACAAAGTCTGTGCAGATACCTCATCCGGGTTAGTTGCTCAGCGTTTTCGCCACCGCCAGCACCGCCTGCGCGATTTCCAGTACCCGCTTATTCTGATTCATCGCGCTTTTGCGCAGCGCCTGCCAGGCGGCTTCTTCGCTGAACCCCTGCTGCTGCATCAGCCAGTGCTTGGCCTGATCAACCACCCGCCGCTCGTCAAGTGAGGCCCGCATTGACGCCAGTTCATCCGCCTGCTGTTGCAGACGCTGTGACTGCTCACCAATCAGTGACAGTACCGAACGCCCGAGCTGCGGGGCCAGGCCGTCACTGTTGAGTGCAGCGGCGCCGGGCAGCCAGTCAGCCCCGGAGACGTAGAGCGAGAAGTTGCTGTCGCCCTGGATGACCGGGCGTGCGGCATGCCGCTGCGCCTGATCTATCGCCTCACGGCAGCGCTGCATCAGCGTGGCCGTCAGGGCATCCTCCAGCGTTTTCATCTGGTCCAGCCGCTCAGAGAGCAGGGAAAACCAGTGCAGCGCGCCGGTCTCATCATACCGTCCGCCAGTGCAGGCGATGCGCCGCAGACGTTCAATGTCCCGACCGGGCTGAGCCAGCGGCCGCCAGCATTCACAGGCGGCGCTGTCAGCAAACTCCCGGAAGGTGGTAAAGCTCTGCTCCTGGGCCGCGATCAGGGCCACCATCTGGCTGCGCTGGTCAGATGTGAACTGCCCCGCCGCAAAGCCAGCGGAGCCGATAGCCCGCTCCTGACCAGCCAGTTCTTTGCCCTGCATAAAGCTGAACAGGGCGATAAGTGCGCGGGAAATGCCGGGATAGCTGGCAGTGTCGGCCGCCTCAAACACCAGATTGAGTAAGGTGCGGATCACCTGATTGAAGGCGGCCATCGCCGCAGCCTGATCCAACTCACGCTGGCTGATTTGCTGACGCAGTGCGGGCAGCCCCGCCAGCGACTGCAGAGTGGCAGCAATCAGGTTACAGAAGCGGCTATAGCCAGGCTGTGCCACGGCGGGCGGGAGCGCCTGATAAAAGTGCTTCAGGCCGTCACAGACCTCCTGCTGTCGGGCGAGACGCTCAGCACTGAACAGTGCGCCGCCCGAGCAGATCCAGAGGTTGTTTGCACCACGTTCACGCTGCAGCCGATGAACCAGTTCACTGATGGCAGCCATCAGCTCGCCCGTCTTAAGCAGCCGTTGCAGGCTGGCAATATCGCTGTCACGCGATGCCTGTAGCCAGGTCAGGGCATCACTCATTGCTCACCTCCGTGGAGTTAAAACTTTTTAGTAGCAAAAGGCGTGCCGCTTTCCGGAAAAATGAGGGTCAGAACCCGGCGTAAATTCTGAATTTTGATAAGATTCTTAACGCAAACTGATAATTTTTTTTGGCAACAAGTTATAAGGAAATCTTAATAGTTTCCAATCGGATTCATTGCGTGGCAGAATGCGCGGCACTGTTCTCAATCAGTTTGTCTCTGCGATAATTCAGTTCGCTTTAACTATCACATTCGCTGGCGCTTTTCTGACACCGAAACCCGCCCGTAAAGCGCCCGCTATCACGCATTGGCAGCAGGTGCAATGGTTTGAATTCTCAAAAGTCTTAGGTAGACTGAATACGTTACTATCCTGATGTAAACTGACCTTTTTTTGAAAAACAGAATTTCGGCACGATGTAGCGCGACAAACCGCGCCTCCAGACATCGGGCCCGGCAACATGCAGATACTTTGATGAGATCACGAGGAACATGGTGAAAAAGAGTCTTGCGTTAACACTGCTGGCGGTTCTTACCCTGGCAGGCTGTAAGGCCCCGCCGCCGCCCGTCACTGACGATACGCTGGTCACCAGCGAAATTAACGGCGTCAAACTGGTCCATCGACACGCTGTCGCGGCACCGACAGAATTTGAGCCGGTCAATCAGACCTGGCGCGCGCTCTATGGCGCCTCCGTCATGACCTCGCCTGACTACGGCGGCAAAGTGGTTCGCTATCTCGAAACGGGTAAACCGTTTGAAGTATTAGGTAATGTGGAACACAGCTGGCTGGCGATTGCTGACCAGGCTGACGGCCCGCTGATCGGTTATGTGCCGTTAAAAGCGGGTGTAGCGAGCGATCGTTACGATGCGACGGTGCAGAGCGATCGTCCCCGTCCCCGCAAAACCAAACAGGTCTGCGTGGCCGTCGGCGGTGCCAGCAAAGCCTGTCGGACTAACGATACCGCGACCTGGATCTTAGACTGAATATGAAATCCGGCGCATATTGCCCGCAGCACCGTCCCGGGCTGCGGGTACAGGGATTAGCCATTGGCTGGAAGATCACTAATTAATGACTGTGGAATCCCCTGCGCGTGAGGCGACCCCCTCAGGCAATGAGAATCTATTACTTCAGGCTGCGGCGCCACTGCTGAACGCGGTGGTGCAAATTCGTCAGGCAGCCACCCACGATGACCCTGCGGGTCTGCGCCAGTCTCTTATCGATGAAATTCGCCAGTTTGAACAACGCTGTAAACAGGCAGGGCTGCCGTTTGAGATGATTATCGGGGCGCGTTACTGCATCTGCAGCGCGCTGGATGAAGCGGCAGCGCAAACCCCCTGGGGCACGCGCGGAGTCTGGTCTGGTAACGGCATGCTGGTCACCTTCCACAATGAAAGCTGGGGCGGCGAAAAATTCTTTCAGCTGCTGTCGCGCATTTCACAAAGCCCGCAACAGCACCTCTGGCTACTGGAGGTGGTGCAATACTGCCTGCTGCTGGGTTATGAAGGCCGCTATCGCGGCAGTGAAAACGGCCGCGCCCAGTGCGACGGTATCCGTAAACGCCTGAAAACTCTGATTGACGAAACGCGCGCTCAGCGCCAGACACCACAACCTCCTCTGGTGGAGGTGCATCCGCTGGTGAGCACCCTCGCCCGTCCGATGGTGCCGCTCTGGGCCTGTGCCATGCTGGTCGCGTTGATCGGCTGCCTGATCTACAGCAGCCTGAACTGGCGGCTTGGCAATGCTGCCGAGCCGCTGCTGCGCGCCCTCTATCAGACGCCGCTGCCGCAGATTACTGCGGGCCGCCGCCCCTCTTCGCCGCAGGCGCTGCTCGATCTCCGTCAGCGCCTGAATGATGTCATCGCCGCCGGACAACTCGAAGTCAGCGATGGCGCCTTTGGCAGTAAAGTGATTATTCCGGCGGACAAACTGTTTGCTGAGCAAGGCACAGTGATCAATCCGGTGGGCCGCGCGCTGCTGGCTCGCGTCTCAACCGCCATGAAAGATGTTAAAGGCACTATTCTGGTTTCGGTGTTCACCGACGATCACCCGGTGGATAACAGCCGATTTGCCTCGAGCTATGAGTTCTCCTTTGCCCGCGCCCGCGCAATCACCCAGCTGTTACAGATTCAGCTGAATGGCGGTCACACGGTTCGCTCTGAAGGCCGTGGCGACAGCGACCCGCTGCTGCCCAACGACAGCAGCGAAAACCGGACCCGCAACCGCCGCGTAGAAATCACGCTGTTTGCCGCACCTGAAACGCTCAGTAATCATCAAGGAGCACAATGATGCGCGCCTCCCTTCGTCTGCTGCTAACGCACCGCCTGCTGTGGAGTTTTATCGGCGTTACGGCGCTGAGCTGTCTGGTCTGGATGCTGGGCCCGTTCTGGTCATGGGGCGAGTCACGTCCGCTGGAACCGGTTCTGCCTCGCCAGCTCACCGTCAGCGCCCTCTATTTTCTCTGGATTCTGTTCCAGCTGATCCCGTCTCTTTATCGTGCCTGGTTTAACAGCCGCTTACTGACCCAGCTCGAGCTGGCGGGCAGCGAC
Source organism: Candidatus Pantoea rara (assembly GCF_051136265.1). NCBI lineage: Bacteria > Pseudomonadati > Pseudomonadota > Gammaproteobacteria > Enterobacterales > Erwiniaceae > Pantoea > Candidatus Pantoea rara. The sequence continues at coordinate 2,309,057 of NZ_CP194942.1, forward strand.
GATTCGGCGGAACGTCAGGTGACCGAAGAACGGCTCAACCAGCGCTTCAGCGAAGCCGCAATGCAGCTGAAACGCACGCAGTTTGGTCGTCGTCACAACGGCAGTCTGCTGTCACGCTTTAACGCCAATTACCTCTATCAACTGCCCTGGTATCTGGTGATGGGTGCGCCCGGGGCCGGTAAAACCACCGCGCTGTTTAATGCGGGCCTTGAGTTTCCTCTGACCGATACGCTGGGCAAACAGGCCATTCGTGGCGTCGGCGGCACCCGTAACTGCGACTGGTGGTTCACTGACAGCGCGGTGCTGATCGATACCGCCGGGCGTTATGCGCTGCAGGAAAGCCAGCGTGTGCGCGATGCTGCTGAGTGGCACAGCTTTATTAATCTGCTGAAACGCTATCGCACCCGCCAGCCGATTAACGGCGTGATCATGACGATCAGCGTCGCTGATCTGCTGAGTGATTCGGCCGAGGCGCGTTTCGCTCAGGCCAGCGCGCTCCGTGAGCGTATGGCGGAACTGCATCAGCAAACCGGCATTCACTTTCCGGTCTATGTGATGGTGACTAAAACCGATCTGCTGAAAGGCTTTATGAGCTACTTCGGCTCCATGGATAAAGCACGGCGTGATGCCATCTGGGGCTTCACCTTTAACTGGGATTTGGGCAAGCCGCACAAAGACGACTGGCACCACCATTTTGGCCAGCAATTTCAGCGGCTGGAAGAGGATCTCCAGCAGCACCTGGCCGCACAGATGACCCTGGAACGCGACCTGAACGAACGCGCGGAATGTTTCCTCTTCCCGCAGGAGTTCGCCTCGCTGCGCCCGTTGCTGAACGAATATCTGGATATCGTCTTTTCCGAGCATCAGGATGCGGTCGCCTGGAGCCCGCGCGGCCTGTTTTTCACCAGTGGTACTCAGGAAGGTCTGCCGTTTGATCGCGTGATGGGTGAACTGAGCCGCAAACTGCAGTTACGTCAGGCGGGCGATCACTCGATCGCGGCCTGGGACAGCGTTAACCGCAATAGTCCGATTCCCGGCAACAAAGGCCAGAGCTTCTTTATTCGCGACCTGCTCAGCGACCTGATCTTCAAAGAGAGCGGTCTGGCGGGCAGTAATCGCCGCTGGGAGTACCGTAATCAGCTGTTCCACTGGATTGGCTATGGTGTGCTGGCCGGTGCGCTGCTGATCGCCTCCAGCCTGTGGGGACTGAGCTACTACCAGAATCAACATTATCTGCAACAGGTTGCTGCGCGGGTACCCGCGATTCGTGAGCAAAGTCTGCAGGTGATTCATCAGCCTGCTGATAATATTTTTGATCTGCTACCCTTTCTGAATAACCTTGTGAAGCTGCCGCTCTCGGAACGTTTTTCTCTCGATAATCCGCCGCTTACTATGCGGGCTGGCTTATACCGCGGCAGCCAGGTCAGCGATGCCGCCTGGGTGCTTTATCAAAATGCGCTTAAGTCTTTGTTGCTGCCGCGCGTGGCGCAGCAGATCACCAACATTCTGCGCAACGATCCGGGTGATGATAACGCCTACAGCCGCAATGCGCTGCGTGCCTATCAGATGCTCTATCAACCGCGTAATTATGACGGCGAGTTTTTACGGGCCTGGCTGCTGCAAAATTTACAGCGCTCACTGCCTGATACGGTCAGTGCCCGCGATTTGCAGCAGCTTGACTGGCACCTGAGCCAGTTGCTGGATCAGCAGATTCAGTCGTCGCCTTATGCACGGGATAATGCACTGATGATGCGCAAGCTGGCGGATAATCTGAACATTGCGGGCGAGGCGAGTGGCGTACTGGCGGTAACGCCTGTGCATCCGGCCCCGCGGTCAAACTCACATAGCGAGTAATGGTGAGGTGAACATGGCTGCTTACACGGCCCCCGGCTGGTATGGCAAGCTGCCGTCGACCGGTGATTTTCTGCACCATCGACTAAGCGAGCAACAGATTAGCCCGTGGAACCACTGGTTCCAGCAGGGATTAATGCACTGGCATCAGCAGGCCTGGTCCTATAGCGCGAACTTTCTTCACGCGCCGGTGTGGAATTTTGTCCTGCCGGTAACCGCCACCCGGCCACAGATACAGATGGGCTGTTTACTGCCCTCCTGCGACCGCGTCGGACGCGCCTGGCCGCTGCTGGCACTGCACAGCTTTCCGCTTAGGCAGTGGCATCCGGCCCAGCTGACCATCTCCGGCGACTGGTTTCAGGATCTGGGCGCAACACTGTTACGGGCCGTTCAGAACCCGCTCAACGGCGAGCAGTTAGAACAGCAGATTCAGGCATTACCTCCGCTGCTGGTGCCCGCCCGGAGGCCCTCTGCCATTATGGATGTGCTCGGCTTTCAGGATCTTCCCTGCACGCTGAGCTGGCATGAAGTGGCTGAACGTTTCGATCCTCAGCAGCATATGAGCTACTGGTGGAGTAACCGCAGCGATGGGTTTGTCCATGCGACCCACAAGCACAGCGGCAACCTTACCGCGCAGCTGTTTTCGTTACTGTTTAACCCGGCGGCAGGTTCACAGCCGGGACGTAATGGCCTCTATCCTCCGATGTTCGAATGAGGCCGGATGCGTTTGCCGTTTAATCTGGGATAACTCATGCAATTTACCATTGTGCAAAGCACTACGGATGTTCCGGTCAAAAGCGTGGCGTTTCAACCGCCTGGCGGCACGATTGGCCGCAGTCAGGACAACGACCTGGTGTTGCCAGATGAGACGCGTGCCATTTCGCGTCTGCAGGCACTGGTTCACCTGTCGCATGACGGAGAGTGCCGTCTGACCAATCAGGGCAGCGTGACGCCGGTAGAACATAACGGCATTTCCCTGGGTCGCGGCATGCAGGTGCTACTGAAGCATGGCGATGCGTTGCGCATCGGCGACTATGCGCTGGAAGTGCGTGACCCCACCTGCAATAACGCCCGGACCGATCCCCTGGCCCTGTTCGCTGGCGACAGCGTCGAGCCTGCGAATCCACTGGGCATTCACGAACATCATGAGATTGATGAGCGACTGCTGGTCAATGAGGTTACCCCCACCCGCCACGAGCGCCACAACGATGCGCGGCTGGCGATCGACCCGCAGGACAGTGCGCCGCGTCGGGCGCAGGTGTCACAGCCGATGGATCAGGATCGGCTGATCGCCGCCCTGATGGACGGTATGGGACTGAGCAACGGCCACGCCACCCCGGTTGATGAAGAGCAGATGCGTATTACCGGCCGAATGCTGAGCCTCTTTTCTCAGGGCACCGTGGCGCTGCTCTCGTCGCGGTCCATTCTCAAGCGTGGCGTAAAAGCGGACATGACGATGATCCTGAACGAGGCCAATAACCCGTTCAAGATACTGCCCTCCGGCAAAACCGTGCTGATGCAAATGTACCAGAGCCAGATGCCCGGTTTTATGCCGCCGGAACAGGCGGTACGCGATGCGCTGGTCGATCTGCAGGCCCACCAGCTGGGCATGATTGCCGGTATTCGCGCCATTATCGCGGCGATGCTGCAATCTTTTAATCCGCAGCGGCTGGAAGAGCAGGCGCGCGCCGATGGTCTGGTATCAAAGCTGCCCTTTTCCACCGCGAAGAAAGCGGCACTGTGGGACTACTTCATGCGTAATTACCAGCGTACCGCCGGAGAGATCGAAGACGATTTCCACACGCTGTTTGGCGAGGCCTTTCTGCACGCGTATGACATGGAAGTGAATCAGTATAAAGACTCTCAGACGCGGGTAGATGAAGCATGAAAATCGTTTTTGCCAGCCGCTGCCAGCAGGGGCTACGCGATGAGAATCAGGATCGCACCGGCGCTGAGCTGGATGAGCGTAAAGCCTGTTTTGTGGTCTGCGATGGCGTGGCCGGTTTGCCTGGCGGCGAGATGGCAGCACAGCTGGTGCGGGATACCCTGCTGAGCCAGATTCAGGCGCACGACGATTTTACGCCAGAAATGACGCGTCAGGCCATCGAACAGTGCCGCTTAGCGTTGCAGGCGGCACAGGGTAAAAATCCGAAATATTCACGCATGAGCACGACCCTGGCGGCGCTGTTTATTGACCGTCAGAAACAGCGTGCATGGTGGGCGCATGCTGGTGACAGCCGGGTTTACCACTTCCGCCGTGGCGTGCTTCATGAGGTGACCCGGGATCACAGTCTGGCCCAGCAACTGAAAGATGCGGGCTATGAAAATACCGGCATTAACAGTAATTTACTCTATAATGCGCTCGGCGCTGAACCGTCTCGTCTGGTGAGCTTTTCGCAGGAGATTGGGCTGGAAGATGGCGACGCATTTCTGGTCTGCACCGATGGCTTCTGGCTGAATCTGACCAGTGATGAAATGGAACAGGCGCTGCGTATGGTGAATGCCTGCGAAGAGTGGCTGGCTCTGATGGAACAGGCGGTAAGCCGCAACGTGAAGAAAGATAATCTCAGCGCACTGGCGATCTGGATTGGTGAACCGGAAGAGGCAACATTGCTCTATTCACTGGCTGATTCGGCGCGCTTTCTGCCGCCTCGTTTTTGATTCCAAGGATCCTTATGAAACTGTGGTTGCCCGGCATCATCACTCTGCTGATTGCCTTTAACGCCCAGGCTGAAAATTATCGGGTGGTCTATTCCCCCAGCCTGGCGCTGGAGGTCTATATCGATAATGTGGTGAGCAAAGCGCCTGATGACTGGTGTAAAGAGACGCTGCCGTTGCGCATCGTCTCCGGTAAAAGTAAGGATTCGTCGGTGCTGACCACCTTTTTACCCCGCGTCGGCACCCTGCTTGCTAATCAGTGCGGATTACTGGACGAACTGCCCTGGCAGATGACCAACAAAGAGGGTGGCGTACTGGCCAGCGGCAGCGCCAGCAAGTTGCAGAACTGGCGCCCTATCGTGATGGCCGATGCCACAGCCAGCGCCAGTGACAGCAATGCCGCACCGCTTGACCTGTCACGGCCCGCCAACAGCACGCCGCTGCAACATTTTGATCTCCCCAGCGGCTGTCATTTCCGCACCGCCTGGGATGAGAATGCCCAGACCCTTTTTATCCCGGATGTCAGCAAGCAGCACTGCTCGCCTGACGGCTGGGCAGAAGGCAGGAGTGAACTGACACTGGCGACGCCAGAACATTCCACGCCCGTCGCGGTCACGTTCTATCAGGGCTATCCCATCGCCAATCTGGCGATCCCGGACAGCAAGCTGGAAGTCATCGCCGCGAATAATCAGCGCATGATTGTGACACGCCCGGATACGCCAGAGAGCTGGCTGGTGTTGCCCTTTGATGCCCGGCAACATGTCTGGCGCTTCAATGGTGCCCTGTTGATTAAGATGGATAAGAATGCGGCGCAGCAGGATGCTGACGCTGTGAAATCGCGAGTCGATACCTTGCGCAGCCAGTGGGCGCCCTATTTCATGCCACAGCAAAAAGTGAATGTGTTACTCATCGACACCCTGCACGCGGATTTGGCTGATCCTGCCATTGGTGCCTGGCGTAACATCAATTAATTACCGCGCAGCCTGACGATCAGGCCGTGTACAGAGAGTTCACTATGTCGGCAAATGATAATCCGAAAACTGTTCCCAATGCCCTGCCAGACGGCTACCGTTTCAATGAGTTTGAGATCAAGGAAGTGATCGGGGGCGGCGGCTTCGGCATCGTCTATCGTGCGTGGGATCACCAGTTAGAACGCACTATCGCTATCAAAGAGTATATGCCCGTATCGCTGGCTGTTCGTGCCCCGGATTTGACGCTGGAACTGCGCGGGGAGCGTTTCCAGAAGCTCTTCAATGCCGGACTGAACAGCTTTATTCAGGAAGCGCGTCTGCTGGCCCGCTTTAACCACCCGGGATTGCTGCACGTGCTGCGCTTCTGGGAGCAGAACGGCACGGCCTACATGGGCACGCTCTACTACAGCGGCATGACGCTGAAAGAGTGGCAGGTCACCAGCCCGGCGTCGATCTGTGAAGCCTGGATACGCCGCCTGTTGCCGCCGCTGCTGGGCGCCATCAGCACCATTCATCAGGCTGGCTATCTGCATCGCGATATCTCTCTCGACAACATTCAGCTTCAGGAGAATCAGCTGCCGGTGCTGCTGGACTTCGGCTCGGCGCGAAAGGAGATCGGCAACCTTTCTGACGAAACGGAAATCATGCTGAAACCGGGCTTTGCGCCGATTGAGCAGTACAGTGAAGAAGGTGAAGTTGAACAGGGACCCTGGACCGATATCTACGCCCTTGGCGCGGTGCTGCATAGCCTGATTACCGGTAATCCCCCGCCAGTGAGCGTGGTGCGCTGCATTGAAGATAATTATCAGCCGCTGGTGGAACGCCAGCCTGAAGGTTATTCGCTGCCGCTGCTGCATGCTATTGACTGCGCGCTGGCGATGAAACCAGGCGATCGTCCGCAAACGATTGACGCCTTTGCAGCGCTGATCGATCTGCCGGTCAGTGATGTGGAAGCGGTAGTGAACAGCTTCCCGGTGCCGGGCGAACCGCCTGCTCTGCCAATAGAAGAGGGGCCCGAGACGGCTCCACCGGTCGTGATGGCCATGAATCATGTCGCCGCGTCTGCTGAGCCGGTCACGCCACGCACCGTGCGCCGGCTGTCTCCTGGCCTGGTGGGCCTGGCAGCAGTGGCTATCCTGGCGGTCATCGTCACGGTCTGGCTGGCTAATCGCCACAGTACGACGCCGGAGGTGGTAAGTAATCGCTCAGCCATGACGCCTGCGCCCGCGTCGACTCCATCAGCCGCCGCCGTTCCGGCTGCGCTGGCGACGGTTTATCTTAAGCTGGAAAGCGGTGAAAGCGTGTTGCTTAACGGACAGCCGGTCGAAGTGAAACCGGGCAGCAGCGGATTTGCCGCACTCAATCTGGCAGCAGGACAATACAAAATCGACGTGAAGAATGGCAGCGAGACGCACACCCAATCCCTGACCATTGATAAGCCCGGCACCTGGCTGATTAATCCGGGTAAATAATCACGGGATCATAAAAGGGCGCGACAGTGTCGCGCCCTTTTCTATGCTGCTTTTAAGCGGCTGACCCGCCTCAGGCCTGCTTCAGAAAGGATTGCTGTAGGGTGCGCACCTGATGCGCCAGCCTGCTCAGACTCTCCTCCTCCATGCCGCGTCGGGTCAGTTCCTCTTCCAGCGCAAACAGATACTGCGCATTCGAACCCAGCGGGCCACTGGCCGCGGCGATAAGGGGTGCAATCGCCTCCGGGCAGGAGTCCGATTCATAGAGCGGATGACGCGGGTCCATAATAAAGGTCAGTGCAGTCACGCTGCGGCCATCCTCCAGTTGTAACTCACACCATGTCGGTAAATAACAGCCGGTGATCATCTCACGCTTCCAGAGCAGTGCCAGCTCGTCATGCAAACGCTCTTCCGGCAGGCGAAACGCCAGTCCGGTGGTGCGGCCACCCTGCTTCAGCGCCAGCATGCGGCCGGGATGCGTGGCGGTACCACGTCCGGCAATCAGCCGCAGGCAGAAAGCACGGTGCCAGCCCTCCAGCGAACCGGATGCAACTTCATCCGCCTCAAAAATCGGGTTCCACATCAGCGAGCCATATCCAAAGATCCATACCGGGCTGTGATCGGGACGGCAGGCCAGGGTGGCTGCCAGTGAGGCCGCGCGCTGCTCGCAACTCCAGAGTAGCGTCTCATCGATATCCCCGAACGACGTTTTACAATCCGCTTTTAATAGAAATTCCCGGGTAAGCAATGCGACCTCCTCAACGTCAACAGCGTCCTGCAGAATGGCTCCAGTAACATGATCTCCAAAACGGCACTGCGTTTCGTTCATTAAAATGACATTAATCTATTTATGCGCGGGGTGACAAGCGTGATTCTGGTCCCAGCTTAAAAAAAACCAGATAAACCCTATAGCGAAGACGAAAAAAAGGGCCAGATAATCCTGGCCCTTTGTCATGAACAGGCTAGCAGTGACATTATTTTTTAGGATGCCATTTATCATCATCGCCTTTTTCATACTCTTTTTTCACGGCTGACCAGGCGACTTTGTGCGCCACCTCTTCACGCGACTCATCGCCACGGCGATCTTCGGCCTTTTTATACTGATCCCACGCACTGTTAAATGCCTGCTGATAGATATCCTGCGCATGCGCGGGCAACACGTGTTTTACATTATCGGGTAAGTCGGTTCGTTTAGCGTAAGGCATAACTACTCCTCAGTTCAGGGACACCTGTTAAGCCTGGCGCAGCACAGAAAAAACACAAACAGTGATTTAAAGACCATTCAGATTAAAAAAATAAACCAGGTCATATAAATTATAATGTGGATTCATTTTTTTGACGATAAATGCAGATTTAGATGGATAATACACATTTGTTATCGGCTGATTAATATTGAAATATTTCAGATAACACAAGGTTAATTGCATTTCGATACTTTATAGAAATTAAGTAAAACCCAGTAAATTTTTCCCGTTCAGGCCGGTGAAAAGATAAACTGCGCCCTGCCCTAAAACTGATTATATTTCTAACAGCAGCACTCGCTGTGTCCGGATAATCATTAACCAGAGAGGATGGTGAATGCCTTCACATGAAAAAACACGTCACAAGGAATTCTCGCTGATACTTCCCCTTGTCACGCTGGGGATACTCTATTTTTTTGGTGCAAATACCTCATTTCCGATAGTCGTCGGTATCAACTTAGTGGCGCTGGTTGCCATTCTTAGCAGTGCCTTTAGCGTTGTCCGGCATGCAGACGTGCTGGCCCACCGGCTGGGCGAACCCTATGGCTCCCTGATTCTTAGCCTGTCCGTCGTCATTCTGGAAGTGAGCCTGATTTCGGCACTGATGGCGACCGGCGATGCCGCACCCGGCCTGATGCGCGATACGCTTTATTCGATTGTCATGATTGTGACCGGCGGGCTGGTCGGCTTTGCGCTGCTGCTGGGCGGTAATAAATTTGCGACGCAGTACGTTAATCTGGCGGGCGTGAAGCAATATCTGATCGCTATCTTTCCCCTCGCGATTCTGGTGCTGGTGTTTCCCAACGCGTTACCGGGCGGTAATTTCTCTGTCACCCAGGCACTGCTTATTGCAGCGATTTCAGCCGCAATGTATGGCGTTTTCCTGCTGATCCAGACCAAAACGCACCAGAGCCTGTTTGTTTATGAGCATGAAGATGAGAGTGACGACGGGGATCCGCATCATGGCAAACCTTCGGCGCACAGCAGCATCTGGCACTCTATCTGGCTGATCGTGCATCTGATTGCGGTCATTGCCGTGACCAAAATGAACGCCAATACGCTGGAAAGTCTGTTGACGGACCTGAATGCACCGGCACAGTTCACCGGCTTCCTGGTCGCTCTGCTGATTCTCTCACCGGAAGGCCTGGGCGCGATTCGAGCCGTGCTGATGAACCAGGTTCAGCGCGCCATGAACCTGTTTTTTGGTTCGGTGCTGGCGACCATCTCCCTGACGGTACCGGCGGTAACCATTATCGCCACCCTGACCGGACAGGAGCTGATATTCGGTCTGGAGCCGCCACAGATGGTGATTATGATGGCGTCACTGATTCTCTGTCAGCTCTCCTTCTCGACCGGACGCACCAATGTACTCAACGGTGCCGCCCATCTGGCGTTGTTTATCGGGTATCTGATGACCATCATGCTGTAACGTCACCGGATTTCAGGCGAAAAAAAAGAGCGATTAATCGCTCTTTTTTTGCAGCAAACTTATTTGCTGGTATCGAGTTCCGGGAAGCTTTTCACCAGATCGTCAATCGCCTTCATCTGCGCCAGGAACGGCTCCAGTTTATCCAGTGGCAACGCGGATGGGCCGTCACACAGGGCGTGTTCCGGATCCGGGTGCGCTTCGATAAACAGACCGGCAATGCCGACGGCCATACCGGCTCGTGCCAGCTCAGCCACCTGCGCACGACGACCGCCTGATGCTGCGCCAAACGGATCGCGCGTCTGCAGCGCATGGGTCACATCGAAAATCACCGGGCTATTTTTGGTGACTTTCTTCATCACGTTAAAGCCGAGCATATCGACAACCAGATTGTCATAGCCAAAGTTGCTGCCGCGATCGCACAGGATAACCTGCTCATTGCCGCCTTCAGCGAACTTATCAACAATGTTGCCCATCTGACCCGGGCTGACGAACTGTGGCTTCTTAACGTTGATAACCGCGCCGGTTTTAGCCATCGCTTCCACCAGGTCAGTCTGTCGCGCCAGGAAGGCCGGCAGCTGGATCACATCAACCACTTCAGAAACCGGCTGAGCCTGTGATGCTTCATGAACATCGGTAATGATCTTCACGCCGAAAGCCTGCTTCAGCTCCTGGAAAATCTTCATCCCCTCTTCCAGGCCAGGGCCACGATAGGAGTGAATCGAGGAACGGTTCGCTTTATCAAACGACGCCTTAAACACGTAAGGAATACCGAGTTTAGTGGTGACGGTGACGTAGTGTTCGCAGATGCGCATTGCCAGGTCACGTGACTCCAGCACGTTCATCCCGCCAAACAGCACAAATGGCAGATCGTTTGCGACGTTGATATCGCCAATACTCACGACTTTCTGTGTCATGCCCTTTCCTTTTCAGTGGGTCCGCTTAGTGCAGCGTGACCTGTTTTTGTTCGATTGCGTGAATCTGAACTTTGATCATTTCGCTGACCGGGTCTTCAGGACACTGCTCAACGAAGTAAGTTAAATCATTCAGGGCGATATGTTCGCACTCCAGCTGCGCGTAGATCAAACCGCGATCGCGAATTTCATAGGGATCATCAGGATCGATACGCAACAGCACCTGACTGACGTTCAGCGCCAGTTCCATTTTCTGCTCTTCCATCAACGCCGCTTTCAGCGTATCGAGCATCTTGCGCATCACGGTGACGGTTTTCGCTTCGTCCAGGTCATCATCATACAGACGCGCGGTCGGGCTGATGTTGCCTTTGAGCCACACTTCCAGTGTGTGCCGATCAAGGGTTTCTCCGTTGAACGGGTTGATCATCCACTTATCGCCATCAATCCAGTCGGCACGCAGAATCAGCTGCGTCGGAAAGATCACCGGCATCAGCGGCAGTTCCAGCTCGGCGGCGATGTGCAGCAGGATAATGCCCAGTGACACGGCCGTGCCCTGACGTGTCTTCAGGACATTGTCGATCCACAGCGCATCAGAAAGTTTATAGACGCCGCTGGCGCCGCAAAATCCCCACTGGCGATAAAACAGCTCCAGCAGCTTTTCCAGCTGCATGTCAGCATCTTCAGAGTGACTCACATAGTCACGCGCTTCGGCGACTAACGCCGCAAGTTGCGTTTCCACCGACAACGCCGGGAAATCAGCGCGGATGGCAAGTGTGGCACCAATCACCGCTTCACACAGCGGTGTCTGGCTGAAATCTAATTGTTCGGTCGAGGTCATACTATCCCCATAACGGCATTTTGGTCAGCGCCAGCTTAATGATGGTCACCAGGGCGATTAACGCCACCAGAAAAGCGATCCAGCGGGTGCGATCAGTGCGTGGACGGCGACTCAATGCCACAAATCCTAAGGCGATGTAGATGATAACCGCTAAAAGCTTCTCCGTCAGCCAGCTTCCTTGCGGCGTGAAGGGATAGAAGTGAGTAATCATCACCAGCGAGACGCCGGTCACCAGTAACAGCGTGTCATTAACGTGCGGCAGAATGCGGACCCAGCGTTTCGTCATCATCGCCGATCCACAGCGCAGCCAGTAAAAGCGCAGCAGGAACAGTGTTACGGTCAGCACGACCGTTAAGATGTGCAGATTTTTAATCAGGGGATAAAAGACGAACATCATCAATCCTTTTTAAAGCGCTTTTATGAGGGGAACTGACCTAAGGTCACACGCGGATTGCCGCCGTAATCATTGACCGTTTCGACGGCGTGATAGCCATTTTGCCGCAACAAATCGGCCACCGCCTCACCCTGCTGCCAGCCATGCTCAAGCAGCAGCCAGCCTTCCGGCAGTAGCCATGCGGGCGCCTGCTCAATCAGCGTGCGCAGATCCGCCAGTCCCGCTTCATCGGCCACCAGCGCGCTACGGGGCTCGAAACGCACGTCACCCTGCGCCAAGTGACTGTCGCTGGCATCAATATAGGGTGGGTTGCTGACGATGAGGGTAAAGCGCTGCGGCGTGAGTGACTGGAACCAGTGACTGAGCAGAAAGGTAGTGTTGGTGAGACTGAGCTGCTGGGCATTGCTGCTCGCCAGCTCAACGGCGGCCTCGATGCGGTCCACGCCGGTCACATGACAGTCGGGCCGCTCGCTGGCCAGCGCCAGCGCAATCGCCCCGGTGCCGGTGCCCATATCCAGAATGGTCGAGGGTGCCGCGGGAAGGTGCGCCAGCGCCTGTTCGACCAGCAATTCGGTATCGGGCCGCGGGATCAGCGTGGCATCACTGACGCGCAAAGGCAGCGACCAGAACTCACGTTCACCCACCAGATGGGCCACCGGCTCACCCCGGGCCCGGCGCGCCAGCAGGCTATCAAGCTGTTCGAGCTGCGCATCGCTGAGCACCGTTTCATCAAAGGCAATCAACCAGCTGCGCGATTTGCCGGTCACGAAACCTAACAGGATCTCTGCGTCACGCTTCGGACTGTCACCACCGCACAGCGTAGCGACCGCCTGTTTCAGCCAGTGACGAATATCCATTAATCCTGACCAGCCAGCGCCGCCAGCTGATCCGCCTGGTACTCCTGCACAATCGGCTCGATCAGGCTGTCGATTTTACCTTCCATCACTTCATCCAGACGGTAGATTGTCAGGTTGATACGGTGGTCGGTCACGCGGCCCTGCGGAAAGTTATAGGTACGGTTACGGTCAGAACGATCGCCACTGCCCAGCAGATTGCGACGGGTACTGGCTTCAGCGGCGTGACGGCGGGCCATCTCTGCCGCGTGAATACGCGAACCTAGCACCGCCAGTGCTTTGGCTTTGTTTTTATGCTGTGAACGCTCGTCCTGACACTCCACCACGATGCCGGTTGGCAGGTGAGTAATACGAATCGCGGAGTCGGTGGTGTTGACGTGCTGACCGCCTGCCCCGGATGAGCGGAAGGTATCAATCTTCAGGTCACCTGCGTTGATTTCTGGCAGTTCCGCTTCCGGGATTTCCGGCATCACGGCTACGGTACAGGCTGAGGTATGAATACGACCCTGCGATTCGGTCTCTGGTACACGCTGAACGCGGTGGCCGCCTGACTCAAACTTCAGGCGTCCATAGGCACCTTCGCCGGTTACGCGGGCAATGACTTCTTTGTAACCGCCATGCTCGCCTTCGTTGGCGCTGATAATCTCCACGCGCCAGCGACGCGCTTCGGCATAGCGGCTGTACATGCGGAACAGATCGCCGGCGAAGATCGCGGCTTCATCGCCGCCGGTTCCGGCGCGCACTTCGATAAAGCAGGCGCGCTCATCATCGGGATCTTTCGGCAGTAACAGAACCTGCAACTGCTGCTCCAGTACCTCACTCTTCTCACGCGCTTCCTGCAACTCTTCCTGTGCCATATCACGCATTTCAGGATCGTCGAGCATCTGCTGCGCCGTTTCGATATCTTCCTGCACCTGCTGCCAGTCGCGGAAGCAACGGGTCACGTCGGTCAGTTGCGCATATTCGCGTGACAGCGCACGGAAACGCTCCTGATCGGCGATGACGCCAGCATCGCCCAGCATCGCTTCCACTTCTTCGTGGCGCTCCTGCAGGGCTTCCAGTTTGGCAACTATAGAGGTTTTCATTTAAATGTGGGATTCCCGTAACAGGTGGCGACAGCGGTGTGCCTAATCGAGACCCAGGCTGTCGCGTAAAATCTGCAGGCGTTCATTATCGCCATCGCGGGCGGCCTGCTGAAGTGATTTGGTTGGAGCGTGTATTAAACGGTTGGTCAGCTTGTGCGCCAGTTCCTGCATGACTTTCTGCGGGTCGGCACCCTGTTGCAGCGCCTGCAGCGCACGGCCTTCCAGCTCAGCGCGGATCTCTTCCGCCTGAGAACGATATTCACGGATCGTATTCACCGCACCCTGCGAGCGCAGCCACGCCATGAATTCACTGCTTTCCTGCACCACAATGCTTTCGGCCTGAACCGCGGCCGCTTTGCGCTGCGCCAGGTTCTGCTCGATGATCGCCTGCAGGTCATCCACGCTGTAGAGATAGGCGTTAGGCAGGTCGCCCACTTCCGGCTCTACGTCACGCGGTACGGCAATATCCACCAGCAACATAGGTTTGTTGCGGCGCGCTTTCAGGGCGCGCTCCATCATCCCCTTGCCGATAATCGGCAGCGGACTGGAGGTTGACGAGATAATAATGTCGGCTTCTGCCAGACGGGCATCAATCTCCGCCAGCGTAATCACTTCGGCACCCACTTCCGCCGCCAGCGTTTCGGCGCGCTCGCGGGTTCGGTTAGCGATGATCAGATTTTTGACCTGATGTTCACGCAGATGACGCGCGACCAGCTCAATGGTTTCACCTGCGCCAACCAGTAGCACATTGACTGAGGAGAGAGATTCGAAGATTTGACGGGCCAGCGTACAGGCGGCAAACGCCACCGAAACCGCGTTGGCCCCGATATCGGTTTCCGTGCGCACGCGCTTGGCAACAGAGAAGGTTTTCTGGAACATGCGTTCCAGTTCACTGCTCAGCGCATGACCACGTGAGGAATCAGCAAACGCTTTTTTCACCTGACCGAGGATCTGCGGTTCGCCCAGCACCAGTGAATCGAGTCCGCTGGCGACGCGCATCAGGTGGCTGACCGCCTCGTTATCCTGATGCCAGTACAGGCTGTTGCGTACATCCTCTTCATCCAGCTGATGATAATTGCATAACCAGCTCACCAGACGCGCCTGTAGGTCGGCCTGCTGCTCTACACTCAGGTAGAGTTCAGTCCGGTTACAGGTGGACAACACCACGCCGCTCTGCACCATTGGCTGTGATAACAGGCTGTTTAGCGCCTGCTCAAGCGTCTCCGGCCCGAACGAGACGCGTTCGCGCAGAGCAATGGGGGCTGTCTTGTGATTGATTCCGAGAGCGAGCAGCGTCATGGCGGTTTTGGTTGGGATGTCCCAATAATGTCAGGGTTTTGTGAGGCGCATTCTACAAGATGCGGCAGATCAAGAAAAGCCATACAAAGGCTATGACTGTAATAAGATTAACCCGATCGTGCTCAATTTGCTGCATAACAGCATTGACGGTTAAAACCGTGACGGTTAGCGTTATCCGTTACGAATAATAAATGTGTCCGAGGAGATGACCACTTGATGCTTAATTCACCACGCAATCTGTTGCGCCTTTTGCCCCTTGCCAGCGTCCTGCTGGCGGCCTGTAGCGTCAACAAACCGCAAGGCCCGGGCCCCAGCGTTACCGCGCCACAGTGGCAACAGCATCAGCAGGCGGTCTCAAAGGTCACGCACTATCAGACCCGCGGCGCCTTTGCCTACCTTTCTGACAAACAGAAAGTCTATGCCCGCTTTAACTGGCAGCAGACCGCGCCGGATCGCTATCGCCTGTTGCTGACTAACCCGCTGGGCAGCACCGAACTGCAGCTCGATGCGCAGGGCTCTGTGGTGCAGATTGTCGATAACAAAGGCAAGCGCTACGTCAGCAACGATGCGCAGAAGATGATTTCACAGCTGACTGGCATGAACATTCCGCTGGCCAACCTGCGTCAGTGGATGATGGGGCTGCCTGGCGATGCCACAGATTATCAGCTTAACGATAGCTATCAGCTGAGCAGCCTGAACTACAGCCGCGACGGCCAGAACTGGCAGGTTTCTATCGCGGGCTACGACAGCAAGGTCACCCCGCCGCTGCCCTCCAGCCTGGAGCTGAAAGAGGGTGATCAGCGGATTAAACTGCGTATGGACGGCTGGACCGTTCAATGATCACCCACTGGCCTGCCCCGGCAAAACTGAATCTTTTTCTCTACATCACCGGCCGTCGTCCCGACGGCTATCACAACCTGCAGACGCTGTTTCAGTTTCTGGATTACGGTGACCAGTTGCAGATTACCGTTGATGACAGCGATTCGATTCAGCTGTTGACGCCGGTGGCAGGCGTTGCCGATGCGGACAACCTGATTGTGCGTGCCGCGACCATGCTGAAGCAGGCGGCACAGGAGAAAAAATGCCTGCCTGCTCGCGCAGGCGCGCAGATTGCCATCGAGAAACGCCTGCCTATGGGCGGCGGTCTCGGCGGCGGCTCCTCTGATGCCGCCACCGTGCTGGTGGCGCTGAATCACCTGTGGCAAACCGGCTTCACACCGGATGCGCTGGCGGCGATTGGCGTGAAGCTGGGTGCAGACGTACCGGTGTTCGTTCAGGGCTTCGCGGCCTTTGCGCAGGGAGTCGGTGAACAACTTCAGCCCGCAGAGCCCGAAGAAAAGTGGTATCTTGTCGCTCATCCCGGCGTGAACATCAGTACACCAGTGGTATTCAACGACCCCGAACTGACGCGTGATACCCCATCGCGCAGTTTATCGACGCTTTTAGCTGCACCCTTCACCAATGATTGTGAAGCAGTGGTAAGAAAACGTTTTCGTGAGGTTGATGAGCTTGTTTCCTGGCTGCTAGAATACGCGCCGTCACGCCTGACTGGCACGGGCGCTTGTGTGTTTGCTGAATTCGACACCGAGTCTGCTGCCCGTCAGGTGCTGGAGCTTGCCCCGAATGGGGTGCGCGGATTTGTAGCGCGGGGCGTAAATGTTTCGCCGCTACAGCGTGCCCTGCGAGGCGATTAGCAAATGTGTGACAGTGTCACCCCGTTCCAGACACTGCACCTTTTGCATCAACACACCCGTGTGAACGAACATGACCGTACGCGCCGGTTACCGTCATGCCGTTCATTCTCTGGACGCAAAGCCTGAGGTTCTTCTCGTGCCTGATATGAAGCTATTTGCTGGTAACGCCACCCCGGAACTAGCACAACGTATTGCCAACCGCCTTTACACCAGCCTGGGAGACGCCGCAGTAGGCCGTTTCAGTGATGGTGAAGTGAGCGTACAGATTAACGAAAATGTACGCGGTGGTGATATTTTCATCATCCAGTCCACCTGTGCTCCCACCAATGATAATCTGATGGAACTGGTTGTGATGGTCGACGCGCTGCGTCGTGCTTCTGCTGGTCGTATTACCGCAGTCATTCCCTACTTTGGTTATGCCCGTCAGGATCGCCGCGTGCGTTCCGCGCGTGTGCCTATTACCGCTAAAGTAGTGGCAGACTTCCTTTCCAGCGTCGGAGTTGACCGTGTTCTTACGGTTGACCTGCACGCCGAGCAGATCCAGGGCTTCTTCGACGTCCCGGTTGATAACGTATTTGGCAGTCCGATCCTGCTGGAAGATATGATGCAGATCGGTCTGGAAAACCCGATTGTTGTTTCTCCCGATATTGGTGGCGTAGTACGTGCCCGTGCTATCGCTAAACTGCTGAACGACACCGATATGGCCATCATCGATAAACGCCGCCCTCGCGCGAACGTTTCTCAGGTGATGCATATCATTGGTGACGTTGCTGGCCGCGACTGCGTGCTGGTCGACGACATGATCGACACCGGCGGCACGCTGTGCAAAGCGGCTGAAGCGCTGAAAGAACGCGGTGCCAAGCGCGTGTTCGCTTACGCGACGCACCCGATCTTCTCCGGCAATGCGGTTGAAAACCTGCGTAAATCCGTCCTCGACCAGGTGATTGTCTGCGATACCATCCCACTCTCTGACGAGATTAAGTCACTGCCGAATGTGCGCACGCTGACCTTATCTGGCATGCTGGCCGAAGCAATTCGCCGCATCAGTAACGAAGAATCGATCTCGGCGATGTTCGAGCATTAATCTTCGCGGAACCGGGCCCTGTGCCCGGTTTTTTTATGTCTGCCAGTCGCCCGATTAACGCGCTTCTTTTTCTGAGATTTCCGCGATAAATTCCCCTGCAATCCCCTATTTTCAACGCCACTTACTCTTTTGCTAAAACGCTGCGTTCCCCGCTTCTGCCCGGTGCCATTAAGTGGTAATTTGCAACGCAATTTTCATCAGAACCCGGCCCTCATGAACCTCGATATTTATACCTTATTTATTTGCGAGCTTTATGTGCTGGGGTTTCTGAGCATCATTATGGTTTTTGCCTGGATTGGATCGCAGTATGACCGGGTTCTGGGTTTTACATGCCTGTCACTGGTTTTTACCCTGATTTCCGTATTCTTGAGCAGCCTGCGCAGCAGTGGTCTGCATTTTCTGCCTGTTGCGGTGGGTAATGTGCTGGTGATGCTGGCGTATGGTGGATTGTTAAATGCGTTCCGACGCTTGTGCGGCAAACCCATCGGCATTCACTGGCTGTTGGGCGCTCTGCTCTGGGCACTCCTCTGTTGCTTTCCGGTGTTCTATTACAGCTTACCCAAACGGGTACTGGTGCTGTGCATCGCCTGTGTCGTCTATACCGCTGCGCTGATCCAACTGGTCTGGCTGGCACGTGACATGCTGAAAGCCACTTTCTGGCCTGCGCAGTTACTGTTGTGGATCCATCTGTTGTTTCATCTGGCACGCCTGTTTCTGGACCCGGCGATTCCCAGTGCGCAGCCCGGTGCGATTGGCGGCTCCAGCTTCTCGGTTTACGTCATTCTCGAATCAATTCTGTTTGTCATCGGACTGACGTTTACTATTCTGGCCATGGTGAATGAACGGATGCAGGTCAGCTTAAAACATGCCTCCCTGCACGATCCGTTGACTAGCGTCTGGAATCGTCGTGCCCTGTTTAACGAAGCCGGGAAAATTGCGGCGCGTTGCCGCCGTCAGAACCGGCCCTACAGCGCGATACTCTTCGATCTTGATCATTTTAAAAGCATTAATGATCGGTATGGTCATCATCAGGGAGACCAGATTTTAATTCACTTTTGCAGCATTGTCAGAGTACTGATACCGGCGGAGGGGCGCTTTGCGCGACTGGGTGGAGAAGAGTTTGCGGCGATAATTCCGGCAGGCGCAAAGGAAACGAGAGCCTGGTGTGAAGCGATCCGACTGGCGGTCTGCGCGTCACAACCCAATGCGATTACCTATTCAGTCAGCATCGGGTTTGCGACTGTGACCCACCACCAGCAGGACTTTGAAGATTTACTGGCACTGGCGGATGCGGCGCTCTACCACGCTAAGGCCAGCGGCCGGAACCGCACAGCGCAGCATCCGGTCACTGCCGTACTCAGTTAATGGTGTGAATTGGGCGTCCGCCGGCAGCGATTGTCATAGCGACGATGCCAGTAATAACGATCTTCCACTTTTTCACGCCCACTGAGACCCGCCCCCACCAGCCACAGCAGCGCACCGATAAAGATGCCTAGCATCGCACCCTGCGCCAGAAGCTGCGGCATGTGGAGGGAGGGAAGCTGATTAATAATTGAAAAACCGACGCCCAGTACCATTGTGACTAATCCCAGTACCATCAAGCTGTTACCCGCTACGCGGCAGTGATGATGTTTCATGCTGCACCTCCATCCTTATGAGTCAATAACCGCACACAATGTTAAGTGCCATAAGTTTAGGCAATGGATAGAGGCAACGTTGCGGACTGGATCACACATCAGTCATAAAGAATCCGCTGGTCCTGATTGCAGTCTGTTGATTCAGATAGAAAATGATTAATCACGGTTCTGAACCATTTCAATGCTTCGGCTTTGTCATCCTGAGTGTGGCGAAGTAAACTAACGCCCTTTCGCGATAACAGCAGGATAATCATTGTGAGCAGCATTAAACTGATTGTGGGCCTTGCCAATCCGGGCGCTGAATATGCCGCCACGCGCCACAATGCGGGTGCCTGGTATCTGGATTTACTGGCTGAGCGCCACAATCAGTCACTGAAAGAGGAAGGCAAATTCTATGGCTACACTGCCCGCCTGGCGATAGCCGGAGAGGATGTGCGCCTGCTGGTCCCGACCACCTTTATGAACCTGAGCGGTAAAGCGGTGGCGGCGATGGCGACCTTTTATCGCATTACGCCGGAAGAAATTCTGGTGGCGCACGATGAACTTGATCTTCCCCCCGGCGTGGCGAAGTTCAAGCAAGGCGGCGGCCATGGCGGCCATAACGGGCTGAAAGACATCATCAGCAAACTCGGCAACAACAACAATTTCCATCGGCTGCGCATCGGTATCGGTCACCCCGGCGACCGCAACAAGGTGACGGGATTTGTGCTGGGCAAGCCGCCCGCCAGTGAGCAGAAGCTGATTGATGATGCCATTGATGAAGCGGCGCGCTGTACTGAACTGTGGCTCAAAGAGGATCGCATCAAGGCGATGAACCGGCTGCACGCCTTCAAGCCTGCTTAAACGCCCGAATCGTCGTGATTCCGTGTATAATGCGCGAAATTTTTCAATCCGTCTCCGACAGTCCGCCTTCTGGCTCACTGTCCATCCAGTTATAAAGGGTATCAAACCATGGGATTCAAATGCGGTATCGTGGGCCTGCCGAACGTCGGTAAATCCACTCTGTTTAACGCGCTGACTAAAGCGGGTATCGAAGCGGCTAACTTCCCCTTCTGCACCATTGAGCCAAACACCGGCGTGGTGCCGATGCCTGACCTGCGTCTCGACCAGCTTTCTGAGATTGTTAAGCCGCAGCGCGTGGTGCCGACTACCATGGAATTCGTCGATATCGCGGGTCTGGTCAAAGGCGCGTCTAAAGGTGAAGGTCTGGGCAACCAGTTCCTGACTAACATCCGCGAAACCGAAGCCATCGGCCACGTGGTGCGCTGCTTTGAAAACGACAACATCATCCACGTGGCGGGTAAAGTGAACCCGGCTGAAGATATTGATGTGATCAACACCGAGCTGGCGCTGTCCGATCTTGAAACCTGTGAACGTGCGATTCAGCGTGTGCAAAAAAAAGCCAAAGGCGGCGACAAAGATGCCAAAGCCGAGCTGGCTGCACTGGAGAAGTGCCTGCCGCATCTCTCTGAAGCGGGCATGCTGCGTTCACTGGATCTGGATGCAGACGACAAAGCGGCCATCCGCTATCTGAGCTTCCTGACCCTGAAACCAACGATGTACATTGCTAACGTCAATGAAGATGGTTTCGAGAACAACCCTTACCTGGATCAGGTGCGTGCTATTGCTGAAGCAGAAGGTTCAGTCGTGGTGCCCGTCTGCGCCGCCGTTGAGTCGGATATCGCCGAGCTGGAAGATGAAGACCGTGACGAGTTCATGGCCGAACTGGGGCTGGAAGAGCCGGGCCTGAACCGCGTGATCCGCGCCGGTTACTCGCTGCTGAACCTGCAGACCTACTTCACCGCTGGCGTGAAAGAAGTGCGTGCATGGACTATTCCTGTTGGCGCGACAGCCCCACAGGCAGCCGGTAAAATCCATACCGACTTCGAGAAAGGTTTTATCCGCGCCCAGACCATCGCGTTTGATGACTTTATTGCCTATAAGGGCGAGCAAGGTGCGAAAGAAGCCGGCAAGATGCGTTCAGAAGGTAAAGAGTACATCGTGAAAGATGGCGATGTGATGAACTTCCTGTTCAACGTCTGATTTGCTGGTTGTCTCATGCGGTTTCATTAAGCCCATGAAATCTGGCAGACTCCCCAAAAATCCACGCCATTGCGTGGATTTTTCATTTTAACGCCGTACCAAGAGTGTCTGTCGGCACATTTCACCCATGCCGCAATCATGACCTGAAACGGCACCTGTTCAGCAACGGATAAACTGCGCTTCACACTGCCGGGCAATCTCCCACAGCCTGTTACGGATGACCTGCTTAAGTTGCAGAGTGGACTGCGACTGGGGCTGGTCACGGCGGCTGATCAGCATCACTTCAAACGGCAGGGGCTGCGCTATGGGCAGCAATTTTAACTGTTCGGCATAGCGGCAGGCGGTGAAGAGATCCACAATGCCCATGCCGCCACCTGCCAGCACCATATCCGCAATGACCGAATAGGTTTTAATCGACAACGACACGGCGGGATTGAGTTTCTTATCGCGCAGCGCACGGTGAAGTACGCGTCCAAGCGGATCCTGAGCCTGCATCATCAGTAAATTATTGTTGCACAACCACGCCAGCGTAACGGGTTCATGCCGGGGATGAGTGAGGGGTAGCAGCGCCACCATGGAGGACTGGAACAGAGGCTCAGCCAGCAGATCCGCATCGACCTGCTGACCAAAGACCAGCGCGAAATCGAGCTGATTATCCAGAATCATCTGGCATAAGGTACTGAAGTGCTCGGTAACCAGTTCCACACTGACGGAGGCCATCTGTTGCCGCCAGGTAACCAGGGCGGGAGCCAATACCATCTGACCAAAAGCGTGAGCTGCTCCAACGCGAACTAATTGCCCTTCGCCACGCCGCAGCTGTTCGGTGAGCTGGGTAATGGATTGCAGGCGCTGGCAGAGATCCTCTATTTCAGGCAGCAGACGTCGCCCTTCTGCCGTTACACTCATTCCCTGTAGCCGTCGCTCAAACAGCGCAAATCCCAGCTGCTGTTCAGCGTGATTCAGCACACGGCTGATATTCGGCTGCGACACATTCAGCAGGCGCGCCGCTGCGCTGATGCTGCCGGTCTGTACGATGGCCTGAAAGACCTCTATATGGCGGAGCCGCATGATGATTTACCCTGGATGGAATGGCGAACACGGAAGCCTCTCCGACAGGCTGCACCGGCGGAGGGAGAACAATCATTATCCTGCTGCAAAAACTGTACCGCAAACCGGTGCAGCTCCGGAATAATGTCGCTACGACTGCGTACTCGCCAGATAGGAGAATGCACTGAGTAAGCTGATTAACGTCTCCATCTTCTCCGCCTGATACGCCACGGTAACGGCATCCAGGCGCGTGACGCCGGGGATCAAACTGAACAGATCGGCCAGCACCGGTTTCGTGGCCTGAAGCTGCATAGCGTAAGGGGCTGTCAGCCGGGTTGTGCTCACCTGAGGGCGATGCTGCAGTGCGGCGCTTGCCGCGGCTGCGATCGCACGCTGTGCCGCTTCAGGGCTGATCGATTCCGCGCAGGTATGCGAAATGGCGCGTTTTACACAGACGTAATCGACCGCTGAGTAATGTTCCGCTATCCAGTTCTGTAACTGATCGTCGCCGGTGACCAGCAGCAATGGCGTGCCGTGTTCAGCCGCGGCGGCCGCATAAATATCGGTTTCGCCCATCACCAGACCATTGATATGGATACGCCAGAATGCCCGACCGTTAATGGTATGCGCTAGTACGCCAGGCTCACCTGCTGCGCTGTGAAATCCCACCAGAAACAGCCCGTCGAACGTCTGCTGTTCTATCCCCTCCACCATCGACAGAACGCGGGGTTTGCCCTGCACCAGTCGGGCGCGGGGATCGATATTTTCCGCACGTAAATTGGTCATCTGAGCGTGGCTGTCTGCAACCACCACTTCCGTTGCCCCGCCGGCGAAAGCGCCTTCAATCGCGGCATTCACCTCCTGCTCCATCAGACCACGGGCCAGCTGATGTTCCGGGTGACCAGGTGAACATTGTTCCGGGCGCATAACCCCCGCGATACCTTCAATGTCGGCCGAAATAAAAATTTTCATGAGGTTAATCTATCCAGAATCTGAGTCAGTGAAGGGCGATGGTGACCGCGAAAGCCGGTAACAGCCTCTGCGCTCAGCAAGGCATCCAGTACAGCCTGTTCGGTTGCATCTGCCGCCGCCGCAAGCAGCGGCTCCAGCGTGTCGTCCGGTGGCGGCAGCGGTTGCGGTTGCGTTGAAAACGCCACCGCAATATCGCCCGAGCCGTGGCCCCAGTAACTGCCCAGTCGTCCCAGACCGGCACCGGCTCGCTTCGCGATGCGCTTTAGCTGACGTGCGTCCAGCGGGGCATCCGTTGCCATGATGATGATGACAGAGCCGGCATCACGCTGCGGCGCATCTCCGGCAAGCAGCGGCGCAATCATCCCGCCGGCCCGGACGCCATCGAGCGTTAATGCCTCCAGCGCGCCGAAATTGGCCAGTACCAGCACGCCAAGCGTGGCGTTGAGTGAAGGAATAACCCGTGAGGCGGTTCCGATGCCCCCTTTCATGCTGAAACAGCTCATCCCGCGTCCCGCGCCGACGCTGCCGCGCGCGAATTCAGCGGAGGCCGTCTGCAGCGCCGCCTTAGCCATCTCCTCACTGATGGCCAGCGCCTGGATATCATTCAGCCAGCCATCGTTGCACTCCAGCACCAGTGGGTTCACCGTGGGCAACGTTCGGCCCAGTTCCGGGTTACGACGGATGGCATCCCGCACCAGCGCGGTAAACAGCGTGCCAACCGCCAGCGTGTTACTGAGCAGAATCGGCGTCTGAAGCACGCCAAGTTCCTCTATCTGAACCAGTCCGACGGGTTTCGCAAAGCCGTTCAGCACTTCAGCCCCACACGGCAGCGGCGTGAGAAACAGATTGTCGCCCGGCGGTACGACGGCGGTGACGCCAGTCTGCTTTTCGCCTTCATTAAGCGTGTAATGTCCGACAAGCACGCCCGCAACATCGCTGATGCGATTAGTGGGTCCGCAGGCGCTTCGCGGCTGCCCAAGCTGACGCCTGTCACGCCAGCGATCCAGCAGCAGGTCACGCTGCAATTGTTGGTAATCCATCGTCAGCCCTTGAGTTTGGGATCGAGCGTGTCGCGCAACGCGTCGCCAAGCAGATTGAATGCCAGCACGGTGATAAAGATCGCCAGCCCAGGAAATACGCTCATATGCCAGGATCCGGCCATCATCATGCTGCGACTCATCGCCAGAATATTGCCCCATTCCGGCACGTCCGGTTCCGGACCCAGTCCGATAAAACTCAGGCCCGCCGCGGTCAGAATACTGGTACCAATGCGCATGGTGAAGTAGACAATCACGCTGGAGAGCGTGCCGGGCAGAATATGCCGCAGAATAATCACGCGGTCTGGCGCACCGGCACAGCGAACGGCTTCAACATAGGCCGCCTGCTTCAGAGAGAGCGTCGACGCCCGCACGATGCGGGCAAATACCGGCACACTGAATACCGCGACCGCGATAATGACATTGTTCAGGCCCGCCCCCAGCAGCGCCACCACCGCAATGGCCAGCAACATGCCGGGAAACGCGAATAAGACGTCGGCACCGCGCATGATCAACATATCAACCCAACCGCCGTAATAGCCCGCCAGTAATCCGAGCATGACTCCGACCAGCATACCGATCGTCACCGACAGCACGCCGATATAGAGCGAGATACGCGCGCCATAGATAATGCGACTGAGCAGGTCGCGCCCCAGTTCGTCGGTCCCCATCCAGTGTGCCGCCGTTGGCGGTGACGATAACGCCATCCAGTCCGGCGCCATAGGATCCCAGGGCGCCAGCCAGGGCGCAAAGACCGCCACCACAATCAATAACAGCACAAAGCCACCTGAGACCAGTGCCAGCGGGTTACGCACAAAGGCATGCAGGAAATCACGCCACGGCGAACGAATAATCTGAGGCGGGTTGTCAGTCAGCGATTGACTACTCATTTCGGCTCCTGTCGCAGACGAATGGCCGGATTGACCACCGCGTAAAGCAGATCGACCAGCAGATTAATCACAATAAATTCAAACACGAACAGCATCACCAGCGCCTGAATTACCGGCTGATCCTGCGCTTTGATCGACTCTATCAATAACCAGCCTAACCCTGGCCAGTTGAAAACACTCTCCACCACGATGGATCCGCCCAGCAGAAAACCGAACTGCAGACCCAGCATGGTAATCACCGGAATGAGCGCATTGCGCATCACATGTTTCCACGTCACCAGCCGGTTACGCAGCCCTTTGGCTTTGGCGGTGCGCACGTAATCTTCCTGCGCCACCTCCAGGAAAGCCGAACGGGTAAAGCGCGCCATGACCGCCGCCACTGACGAACCCAGCGTAATGGCGGGCAGGACAATATCGCTGGCCTGGTTAAAGCCGCTGACCGAAAACAGCCCAAATGGCATCGCGACGAACTGGATGAGTAGCAGCCCCAGCCAGAAGGCGGGCATCGAAATACCGCCCACCGCCACGCTCATCAGCGTCCAGTCCTGCCATCGTCCCCGTTTCAGGGCCGCCATCACCCCGAATAATAACCCGAGAATAACGGACCAGGTAAAACCTGCTAAGGCCAGCCACAGCGTCGGCATACAGCCCTGTCGGATCACCTCCCGCACCGGTTGCTGAGTGCGATAGGTGATGCCCAGATCGCCCTGCAACAGGCTGCCGATCCAGTGGAGGTACTGCTGCGGCAGCGGATCGTTAAGCCCGAGATGCTGACGCGCCGCCTCGATGGCCTCGATGGGCGCATCCGGTCCGGCATAAGCGCGCGCCGGGTCGCCCGGCATGAGCTTGATAAAACCGAATACCAGCAACGAGACCACCAGCAAAACCGGGATCATCTCCAGTAATCGGCGAATGATGTATGCAAACATGCCATTCCCTCAAATGAGGTGTGACTGGCCTCCTCACGTCCCCGACCCGTTCAGGAGTGGTGACGAGAGAAGAAACCGTCTTATTTAAAGGACGCCTGAGTGAACAGGAAATTGCCATCAGGCAGCATCGAAACGCCGCTCAGGGTGTTGCGCTTGCCCACCAGATTGTCTGGCGTGCCAAGGAACGCCACCGGTGCTTCTTTCCATAACACTTTTTGCGCCTGTGCATAGGCAATGCCGCGCTTTGCCGGATCGGCCGTCGCCAGCCCGGCTGCGATCGCTTTGTCTGCGTCAGGGTTGCTGAAGTAGGAGACGTTATAGGAGGTCGGCACCCAGGATTCGGTGGCAAACAGCGGACGCAGCGCCCAGTCGGCATCGCCTGTTGAGGTCGACCAGCCGCCATAATAGAGGTCAAACTCCGCCTTTTTCGGGTCCTGTACACCCCACAACTTAGCGTTGCGCGTGCCGGAATCCATCGGCGTCACCGTGGCCCGAATGCCTGCCGTGGCCAGTTGCGCTTTCAGCACCTGAGCGGCACGGACGCTGGCCGTGGCATTGGTCACCCAGAGCTTAAGATCCAGACCATTCGGATAGCCCGCCGCTTTCAGCAACGCTTTGGCCTTGTCCGGCGCATAACTGTACTCAGGATCGCCCTGTTTCTGATAGAACTGTACGCCTTCCGGTATAGCGGATGTGGCCGGTTTACCCAGACCGGCAAACGCCACTTTCAGCCACAGATTACGGTCAATCGCATAGTTGATGGCCTGACGCACCCGAACATCGTCCAGCGGCTTGTGCTGCGTGTTGATCGCCATGTAATAGAGATAAATGCTCGGATCGCGCTGAATGGAGAGATGGCTGTCCTGTTTCACGGCGGCTATCAGGTCTGAAGGTAACGGCCAGATGGCATCCACCTGCCCCGATTTCAATGCGGCGACGCGTGTCGCATCTTCCGGACTCGGCGAGAAGATCACATGGTCGACTTTAGGCCATCCCTGCTGCCAGTAACCGTCATATTTCGCCAGCGTGACCGCCTTGCCCGGTGTCCAGTTAACAAATTTAAACGGACCGGTGCCGACCGGATGCAGTCGCAACTGCGCTTCGTCCGGGTATTGCTTAAGAATGGATGGACTCCACATCACCGCCGAAGGATGCGCCAGCGTGTTGATAAAGGCTCCGAACGACTGATTCAGATCGATTTTTACCTGGTCGGGTGCCAGCACCGTGACCTTATCGATCATTTTGTAGAGGCTATTACGTTTCAGCCCTTTTTTCTGATCTGCCAGACGATCAAGGTTCGCTTTGACGGCTTCGGCATCAAAAGGCGTACCGTCCTGGAAAGTAACACCTTTGCGCAGCGTAAGCGTAAATTCGGTGGCACTGTCATTGGCGGTATACCCTGTCGCCAGCCAGGACTGCAGCTTCATCTGAGGATCAAACTGGAACAGGCGTTCAAAGATGCCGCTCTGCACCGAGTAGCTGACATTATCCGAGGTGTCATGTGGATCCAGCCCCGTGATATCGGCATACATTGAAATGCGCAGATCCTGTGCCTGCGCAGTCATGACCAGCGTCGTCGTCAATGTGAGGGCTAGCGAAGTACGGCGAAACAGCGTTTTCATAGATTCTCCTGGTCGTTGAGGATAATTACAATGCAATGCCGTCAGCGACCCAGTGATGGGGCGCAACCTGGCGATAACGGGGTTTAGTGACCGTTTCGCCCACCTTACGCAACGGCGAGGGAATTTCGCTGTCATCGAAAAGACGGGGCTGACGGTTCTCGGGATCAGCGACCGGCACGGAGGCCAGCAGACGCTGGGTATAAGGATGTTGCGGCTGATTAAAGACCGACTGGCGCGGACCCAACTCCACAATCTGGCCGAGGTACATCACCGCGACGCGATTCGCAATACGCTCGACGACCGCCATATCGTGAGAGATGAAAATCCATGCCACGCCCGTTTGCTGCTGCAGGTCCATCATCAGGTTCACCACCTGCGCCTGAATCGAGACATCCAGGGCAGATACCGCTTCATCCGCAATAATCACTTTCGGTTTCAGCGCCATGGCGCGGGCAATGGCAATACGCTGACGCTGACCGCCTGAAAATTCGTGCGGATAACGACGCGCGTGCTCTGGCAGGAGACCGACGCTCTTCAGCAGCGCATCAATCTGTGGGGAAGCCTGTTCCAGTGAAGAGACCATGCCATGTAGCAGTAACGGCTCGGCAATGGTGAACCCCACGGTCAGGCGGGGATTCAGTGAGGCATAGGGATCCTGAAACACCATCTGGATTTCACGGCGCAGCGGCTGGAACGCGGCCTCTTTCAGGTCAGAAATTTCCTTTCCTTCAAAGTGAATGCTTTCAGCCTCACTGTTGATGAGGCGCATCAGCGCCCGTCCGGTGGTCGATTTGCCGCAGCCGCTTTCACCCACGATGGCCAGGGTTTCACCCGGCCACAGACTGAAATCAATCTGCTCCACCGCATGCACATGATGCGTAAGGCCCGATAAGATGCCGCTGCGAATCGGGTAATAGACTTTCAACCCACGCACATCCAGTAGCGGCGCAACGTCATAGCGAGCGGTTTGCTGTTCGCTTTGCTCAGCCTCGCGGGCACCCGGCAGGGGAAAGCGTTGCGGCCACGCGTGTTCCCGCATATCACCGAGTTTTGGCACTGCCGCCAGTAACGCCTGGGTATAAGCGTGCTTTGGGCCGGCAAAAATCTCAGACACGGTTCCCTGCTCGACCACTTCGCCACGCAGCATGACCACCACGCGATCGGCGATTTCCGCCACCACGCCCATATCATGGGTGATAAACAGCACCGCCATCTGTTTCTCACGCTGCAGGTCACGAAGAATATGGAGAATGCGCGCCTGCACGGTGACATCCAGCGCCGTGGTCGGCTCATCAGCAATCAGGAGTTGCGGATCACAGGCAAGGGCCTGCGCAATCATCACACGCTGCCGCATGCCGCCTGACAGCGAGTGCGGATAGCTTTTCATGACGCGATCCACATCGGCGATCCGCACCTGTCGTAGCAGTTCACGCACACGCGCATGGGCCTGCTTTCTGTCGCACAGATGGTGATCGCGTAATGCCTCCGTAAGCTGATCATCAACGCGCAGCACCGGATTCAGCGACGTCATGGGCTCCTGAAAGATCATCGCCATTTCACGGCCACGCAGTGTGCGGCGCTGAGCGTCATCCAGCGTTTCTAACGCATGCACGTTTCCGCTCCGGTCGCAAAACTGCATACTGCCGCGATCAACACGGCCGTTATTTGCCAGCAGGCCCATCACAGCCAGCGACGTGACCGATTTACCGGAGCCGCTTTCGCCCACGACAGCGACAATTTCACCCGGATGAATGGCAAAACTGATGCCTTTGAGTGCCTGATTTTCACCGCTGCGCCCATGGAATGAGACGCTAAGATCCTGAATCGCCAGCACGGGGGATGGCAAGGCAGCTCGGGTTGCAGGGGAAGTACGTTCTGTGTCCGTCATCGTCGCCTCACAGAGTTATAGCCAGATACGGCCTTCGGAGTAGCTCAAAAAAGGAGAACTGTCGGCGGCAAGCCAGATGGGGCCATCCAGATCGACGAACTCTGCGTTAACCGCGACGGGCAATGCCGCTTCCATGGCCAGTGACGAGCCCAGCATGCAACCGACCATGATGCGCATATTCAGCGCCCGGGCTTCATCCGCCATCGCCAGCGCTTCCGTCAGGCCACCGCACTTATCCAGCTTGATGTTGATCATGTCGTAACGATCGCGTAATCCGGCAATATCCGCCCGCGTATGGCAGCTTTCATCGGCACAGACCGGTATGGGATGCTTAAAACGTTGCAGGTCATGATCCTGTCTGGCGGGAAGGGGTTGCTCAACCATCGCAATATTGAAGGCCTTCAGTGCCACCAGCAGGCTTTCCAGTTCCAGCCCCGACCAGGCTTCATTGGCGTCGATAATGAGCGTGGCATGTGGTGCCGCTGCACGAATCGCCGCCACTTTTTCCAGAATCTCACTGCGGTCGAGCTTAATTTTGAGCAGGATGGCGCCCCGTGACACGGCATCCGCCGCTGCGAGAGCCATATTTTCCTGCGTATCCAGGCTAAGGGTTTCTGCCGTAATGACTGACTCAGGCTGAGAGCACGAACTCATTTGCCACAGCGTCTGATTCGCCCGGGCGGCATCAAGTCGCCACAGCGCACAGTCCAGCACATTGCGCGCTGAACCGGCGGGTAACCACTGTTGCAGATCATGACGGCTCAGGCCCGACTCTACCTCATTACGTACGGCTTCGAGCATAGTCTGAACGCTCTCCAGCGTCTCATCGTAACGCGCCGTCGGGGTACATTCGCCCTGCCCGATGAACCCTTCCTGCTCCAGCGTGACCCGGATGACCGTCACGGCGGTTCGGGTACCGCGTGCAATAGCAAAGGGGCGGGCCAGCGGCAGCTCCACCACCTCAATCTGCAACTGTCGCATTTCAGCCACGCTCCTGAAGCAGTGCGGCGATCCCATCAATACCAAAACGCACCGGATCCGTGGCCGGTAAGCCGAACTCAGCGCTGATGTCGGCGCAATAAGCGAGCGCCTCTTCTTCACTGTAATTGGAGGTATTGATTGCAAAGCCAGCGAGCTGAACGGACTCACTGGTCACCTGCGCGGCACGCAGATTGGCTTCAACGCACGCCTGCAGGCTGACCATGGGCTGGTGTGGCAAATGACGCATATGAGGACGTCCCATTTCGTGACACATCACCAGCCAGTGCGGTTGGGCACCTTGCATCAGCCCCATACTCACGCCCGCATAGGAGGGATGGAACAGAGAGCCCTGCCCTTCAACGATATCCCAGTGGTCCTCGTCATTTGCCGGTGACAGCGCTTCTGCGGCACCGGCAATAAAGTCAGCGATAACCGCATCCACAGCGATGCCCTCCCCCGCGACCAGAATGCCGGTCTGCCCCGTGGCACGGAAATCGGCTTTCATACCGCGCGCGCGCATCGCCGCTTCCAGCGCCAGTGAGGTGTACATCTTGCCCACTGAGCAGTCCGTACCCACCGTCAGTATCCGCTTACCTGAACGCTTCTTACCGCTGCCAACATTAAGCGCTGGACGCATATGACGCAGGTCAAACAGCTCAACGCCAGAAGCCTGCGCAAGCGTCACCAGTTCCGGCTCATCCACCAGCCGATGGTGCAGACCACTGGCAACATTCATGCCTGCTTTAATGGCACTTTTAATCGTTTCCAGCCAGTGCGCTGGCAGATAGCCGCCGGCATTGGCCGTACCCAGCACCAGCGTTTTCGCGCCGCGCGCTATAGCGCCGGGAATATCCAGTTCATCCAGACCCAGACTGACCGTGCAGCCCGGCAGTTTAATTTCGCCAACGCACTGCTCCGGCCGCCAGATATGAACGCCGCGCGCCGTTTTTGCCGCGAGGGGATCGGTAACATCGCCAAGAAAAAGTAAATAGGGTTGTGGGATTAGCATGTTGTCTCTCGTTTCAGCCAAAAGATCAGGTTCTGAAACCACTATTTCATGCGTTCTGAAAGGTGACGAATGCTTGTTTAGCAGGAGGGTATAACGGCAGGTTATAGCCAGAGGGAATAGTGATGATGGGTAGGTTTTTCAGGGGGTTTGGGACAGGGAATGGGTTCAAGCAAGGGGTGGGTCATAGGAAAAAGATTGTGTTGAGAGAAAAATAGAAGAGAGTCGCGGAATGGGTATTCCGCGATAACAGCACTACAGATCCGTAGGGGTTATTTCATGCGACGCTGCCGGGCGACGCTGGCAAGGCGTTGTGTCCGGCAGTAAATGGCAAAGAGGACAAAACCCTTCCCATTCAGTACCCAGCGAGCCCCCACCAAAGCAGCGAGTGCCAGAATCAGCCACAGGCCCGAGTGGCTAGCCGTAACAACTCTGTAGCTCAGGAGTAAAACAGTCGATATAAGCAACATTGCACAGACGTATGCCAGTCCCGCCACGCCCGCTGTATGGCCCCGCGCAAGCAGGTAACTGGCCGTAAGCATCGCGCCAATAACAACAATTGAGGGAACAAAAAAACTCAACGCATGTATCTGTGGACTCAGAGGAGGTAACGCGTGCAGAAATGTCAGCAGATTAAATGCAAATGCAACCAGCAGCAGCATCAGCACGATTGCAACCGGGAAGCCGTTTTGCCGGGGAAGCGACTCAGAAGGCTGTTTAAAATAGCGTTCAAGCTCTGAAGTGGAACGGGCAAGTATGGAATCATCCTGCCGTGCGATTGCCTGATCTAATTCGCGCCCCTGTTGCAGGAGTTCAGTGATATTTCGCCCTACAAGCCATGATAAAAATTGCATTAAATTACCGCCAGTGACTGGATTGTTCCCACGATGTAGCGTCCGGTGCGCGGCACGTTACCTGGAGCAGCAATGATACCACTGACAGCACTGCCAGCCACAGCCGCTGCGCTCGTGACGACCTGTGCGAGTTGCTTAACAAGTTCTTTTTGCACCGGTTCTACAGGAAAACGTTTTGGATAGAGTCCTGCACGGATGGCGGCTTTAAGCTCTTTATTAGTTATACCCGGGTTTTGCGCCTTAATGATTAATTCAGTAAGGCGCGCCCGGTCCTGCCTTGGATAGTTCCTGAGCCACTCCGTGGCTTTTAAAGAAGAGACCGATTTCATTGCTCGCCATGTTGCCAGAGCTTCTTTTAATGCACCGCCCACACTGGCAAGTGAAATAAGGTCAAGAGACGTTGAAGTGGCAACGTACCACTCCTGAGAGTCCAGCCACGCGACGTTTTCACCCGCGTTTTCGACGAGATCATAAACCCGGTAAATACCGTTAATACACTGCACGCCAGTTGCGGCAGCGCCAGCATAACCAATAGCAACAAGCACGCCGCTACTGCCAGCCGTTATCGGCGTTGCTGAAGCACCGATAACCGCCACGCCAGCGGTGATAATCATTGCACCACAGGAAAGCACGGTCGAGGCAATCTCCGTGCCCATTGAGGTCGCGCTTACGGCTTCACTCAGTGACTTGCCCGTATCAGACGCGGTTGCTTGCTTAGGCGTTTTGGTCACAATAAGATGTGTGACGATACCACTTTGGCCATTAGGATGACGCTGACCAGGCCGAACAAGATAACGCTGCGCGCCATCTGCATAGATGATGCCAGCCTGATAAAACTCCCGGGTACAATCCATTGCTGCACCCAGCGCCTTGAAATCAAAATCGGGTGCCCCATAACCGGTTAGTCTCGCGATGTCATAACCCGGTAAGTTATTTTCGGGATTCATTCCTGGCAGGTTCATTTTATCTCCTAATAGGCTCAACAGGATAAAAAGAGAGTTTTTTAGATATTGAAATTCGAAATGGAAAAACCATTATTACTGCACCAAAACTTTATGTAAATATGCAGGCAAAATTATAAGCTTACCGTTTTTTGATTGCACAAAAAATAGCTACCCCACCCCTCGCTTCTTGACTCAACAGACCTAATATAGGCTTTGCATGTCACCTGAAAAAATTTTAAAAACAATCACTTTCTAAATACGGCAGTAAGATTGCCACTGTGAAGTGAAGCAAAGCATAACACAAAATTTTTGAATTAATACAAGCATCACTGCCAAACATTAAATAACTGCTTCCAGATTTCCATCTCATCATCTGTAGGAAGACTATAGTCACCCGTAACCTTACGATAATTCATGAAACAAACATCTATGGCCCGTATTGAAACTGTTTTATTCTTACGGCTTCCATCAATGATAGCTTTCATCTCCTCAAGATACACTTCATTTTTAATCATTTTTTGGAAGAAAGTCTCAAGAAAATCTAAAACTTCATTGTAGGAAAATAAATCTATCATTCTCGCTCCGGTAAAACATCGACATTATCGAATTCCACTTACTTTTAATCAACATTCATCTATTGGATTTTTCCAGCGATATATTCTTGGTGCGCTTTGCTAAATAATTCAAGAAGGGTTACGTTTTTATCACCAAACACTTGAGGATGACGCACTTGCTTAATGCCGTTTCCTAAATTGGCAATATATCAAATTCATCTCTAAGGCCGGCATGACTTCATGATTTATATAGAGAACTAAAATACATTACTTACCATTGCAACTTACCCGTATGTTTACAGAAGGAATAATAATTAAGTGTTTTAAACTTTTGACAATCAAAGTTGAGGCCGTCTCCGTCTTTCTCTGAATTGGGTGGCAATAATAACCTCATAAGCATCAGCTTCACTTTTTTGATCCTTCATTGCGTCATCGAAGGTTATTTTTGACTCTTTTTCAAACATAGCCACGGTACCATCGTCATATCGAATATAGTAACCATCGTTTTTCTTTACTATATCGACACCATAACCGGTAAATATCAACTTACTCATAATAAACCTCTCAGAAGTTTATTTAAAACGGTGTAAATGTTTGCATCACTCAGGGGTGCTTGGTCAATTACCGTTTCAATCACTCCCCCGAATTTTTTCCTCCAGGCATGCAATGGCCATTAGCTTCTGTCTCTCTTCCGGATGGTATCTTAAGCCCAATGGGCTTCAATATGTCAATTCTTACTGGCGAATTTCACAAATTTAAATAAAACACACTCCTTTATAAAATATCAGTTTTGCCACAATATTTAAAATAGGTTTATCCAGTGAATAAATTCTCACTGTCTATAGTTAACAAACCCACAGAGAAAAAATTTTTTCCCTAAAATATAGTTACATCCGGGATAAGCTACAATGATTTTATAAAAAAAATTACTGCCAGTGATCCAGCAACTCTATCCACATTTCTTTCTCACCAGGAATCACCTTAATGAAAGCTCTATTTTCTTTTATGTATTGCATATACTTTTCATATATAGCCCTAATGGTTACAGTCTTTTCAGAGCGAGAGCCTTCAATTAGTTTTTTAACTCCTCAAGGTAAAGAGAAGATTCAACTCTGGTTTCGAAAAATCTCTTGAGATAGTCAAGCACTTCATTGTATGAATGGTGATCCATTAATTCCTCTGGCAAAATATCAACATCATCAAAGCTTATACTCAATAAAATAATTTAATTGCTTACTGACTTTTATTTATGCTCTATGATTTCGTAATTATCGGGTGAGCGCCACATAATTTCCTTATATGAGAATTTAATTTTACCTTGCTATTTTAAATAATCCATAACCTGAGAGGGTGCCCAACCCTGTCCATATGAAAATAACGCCCCTATCTCTGCCAACTTCTCGATCAAAAAGAACTGTTCTTTTTCCTCTTCAAAATTAACATGGTAAGAATCTCCCTTTTTAGAAAAACCAATTTCTTTCAACTTAGACTCTTCATTAACTACCCCTTTGAATTGAACTACAATTCTTTTAGGTTCTAAAATTGTTACTCGTATGCAGTTTAACACTTCACCTCTTTACTACATTAACTTTTAAGATTGTATTTACTACGAGGTTATAATAGTAGACTGGGGATTTATCACCATTTCAGGTGCACCGCCTGGTAAATGCTGCCCTGGCCATTTAAAGTAATCATTCCCGCCTAGAGGGCTACGTGGTTCAATTTCTCGAATACCACTTATTTTTATGACTTTAGAACCGACTAATAACGAGTCTTTATAAAGCCCTATTTCCTTCTCAATTACTCTAGCTTTAGCTCTTGTTATTGTAATTCCTTGGAAATTTCCGACATAAGGAAAATATTTCATTACACCTTGTTTGTCGCTAATGAAAATTCCGTCTCTACCTATATCAGGATAAGCATCCCAAGATGTAGGACTTATATTGTAACCTTCATTAGAATTTTTTAGCATATTATGCTGGCGTTTACGAGCCTGATTAACACTACACCTACTCAACTCCAAAGGATCCACCCAACCCAGTGCATTCGGCGCATACAGGTAGAGGTTAATCCCATCCGTCAGCCCTATCGGGTCCTGCTGGGTGAACCGTCCGCTGTCCGGGTCATAATAACGAAACAGATTGTAGTGCAGTCCGGTTGATTCGGCCCCTACGGTGCCTCACCGTGTGGGGCCATCGCTGAAGCGATGTACAAATTTGCTTAAGCAAATTAGTCCCCGTCAAGGTAGTGGCCCTGCTATAAGGTGGAGTCGGGTGAACGACCGGCATCCGCTGGCTGGACTCGCGTCGCCATTTACTCCGCCGACATGTTGAGGCCTCCCCTGAGTTTTTCCTGTTCAGAGGCAGTCATTAGCTATGGTAATTTCTGCCGGGAATTTATAGATAACTAACTTGTTACTTTATAAAGTTCTTTTCGCAACTGTTCTAACCGTTGATTTTCTTTCATTAAAGGTTTTCCATTACTGTGCAAAACTAAGTCGTTAAATGATCCCATCCCACCATAGGCCGTCCTTATATTGTAAATACCTTCATGATAATCATCATCTAATTGCCTCAGGCACTTATCAAAGTATCTTGCCCAAGGAAGTTCACCATTTTCTAATAGTAGATTTATTACTTCTATTAATACTCTTTTAACTTCATTCATCATAGCAGCGGCCATTTTCCTATTACTGTTCCCACTTTCCATGGTTCTAATATCACTATTTGCTCTGTTCCACCGATATAAAATCCATTCTGATAACCCACCTCGCCTACATACACTTTAGTGCCCGCTGGTATTTTTATTTCATATGCACTGTCAAGTACTGAAGCAGAACCATTAGGCCATTTTGGTAAAACTGCTTTATCAACTCGCGTCTGAATAATACTTTGTGGTTTATCCAAACTGAAGAAACGCCCAAATGGATTTGTTGATACTCCCGCCCGATAAAAACTTGTATCCTTAGAAAGAATCACTTCTCTATATCTACCACCAGAAAATGTTTCAGCCAACTCTTTATCCAAAGGTCCTGGTTTTATTGCGGAGTAGGTGCCAGTCTCTTTTCCAAGAGAACACCTACTCAATCCCCAAGGATCCACCCACCCTAACGCATTCGGCGCATACTGGTAAAGGTTGATCCCGCCCGCCAGCCCTATCGGATCCTGCTGGGTAAACCGTCCGCTGTCCGGGTCATAATAACGAAACAGATTGTAGTGCAGTCCGGTTTCCCGATCCAGGTACTGGCCCTGCATACGCAGATTCTGCTTCACCACCGGAACTCGTTCGCTGGACTCGCGCAGCAGCTTGCCCCACGGGCTGTTAATCCCTTCCCAGGCCTTTTGCCCTTCCCTGTCGGTCAGCAGCTCCGGCATCCCGTTGGCCGCATTATGGAACCAGTAAATCTCCGGACTTTCCACGCCATCAATACGGGCCAGCGGTTCATAGCTCTGGCTGTCGCTGTAAACGTAGGTCAGCGGAATACCGTCGTGGATTTCCTGCAGCAGGCGGTAACCTTCCCACACAAAGCGCGTCGTGACGGCGTTGCCCGACGATCTTCCCTGTAACAGCGGCTGGCTGGTTTTACTGATGCGGCGCCCAAGCGGATCGTAGCGGAAACTCACCTTAGTGCGCGGCTTATTACGGTCCCGCGGCTCACTGATGACGTCCGTCAGGCGATGCTCACCATCGTAGCGATATCGCCAGCGGGTATGCCCGTCATCTTTCTCAGTGGTACGGCCATGAATATCATATTGCCAGCGGATACCGTTCAGTTCTGTGACACGGTTATGCATCACGTGCGCGGCACTATGGCGATCCAGCGGGTTGCCTGCGCCATCCCAGCGCCACTGCTCATTGCCCGGCTGTGCGCCGTCCTGTGACAACAGCCGGCCGGCGTTATCGTAGTTCCATAATGTCTGGCTGAACGGATTATCGTCGCGCTCTTCGCGGATCAGGTTGTTGCCGTAATCGAAGTCGCGGCGACGGGACCAGACGCGCGGCGCAGGACGCTGCGCGTCTCCCCTGAACACGTCACGGCGGCGCAGCCTGCCTAACCGATCATACTCACTGCGCGTGGTCAGGCCGCCCTGCGTCCGGCTCAGTTCCCGGTGCAGCGTGTCACGGGTAAACTCGGTGACCGGCAGGTTGTCTAATGCGATACTCAGTAAATGGCCGCTGCCGTAATAAAGCTGCTTCAGGTTGCGACCATCCGGCAGGGTTAAGGCTGTGCAGTTACCCAGCGCGTCATACTCCCATGCCAGTTCACCCTGCTCTCCCTGTTCAGCAACGATGCGGCCCAGCGCATCGTACTTAAAGGTAATCTCCTGCTCGGCCTGCTGGCTCCACTCGGTGTCAGACAGTGGCAGATGCTGCGACACTTTACCCAGCTGGCCGCCACCACTGTAGTGATAGCGCGTCTGGCCTTCCGGCGTGGTCCGCGCCCGCAGTTGGCCTGCACGGCTCCAGTGGTAGCGATGGATAATGGACTGAGCATGCCCGGCGGCAAAGGTACGTGATACCGTGCGGCCCGCTGCGTCATAATCATATCGCGTGGCAACGCCATCCAGCCCGACCTGAGCCAGCAACAGAGAATCTGCGCCCCACTCGAACTGGTACTGCTCACCGTTCTCGTTTTGCAGCGCCGTCAACCGGCCACGGCTGTCCCAGCGTCGCTGAACCGTCTCACCCTGCGCATTGCGGCTGGCGATCAGTCGCCCAACGTTGTCGTAGCGGAATTCACTGCGCTTGCCATCAGCCGATTCATAGGCCAGCGGCAGTCCGTTTTCACTCCAGTGCAACCGCTCTTCCCATCCCTCTGCGCGTTCCAGCTGAAGAGGACGGCCTGCGGCATCATAGTGATAACGGGTTTCTTCACCATCCGGCGCGATGACTGAGCTGAGCCAGCCCAGCGGATGATAACGGTAGCGCGTGGTCAGCCCTGAGCAGTCGGTTTCACGGATAACCTGGCCGGCGTCGTTAAACTCCCGGCGGTAGCTGTTACCCGCTGCGTCGATCTCCTCGACAACCAGCCCAGATTCGTCCCGCTTATAGATCGTGCTTTGCCCGAGCGCATCAACAACGCGCTCAAGACCGTGATGGGGATCGTAATAGTACTTCGTGGTGGAACCGTCAGCTCCGGCAACCACCGTGGGCAGTGAACGGTGGGACAGCCATTGCACCGCCTGCACACCGCCGTCAGCATCTTTCTCTTCAATGCGGTTACCCAGATCGTCATAGGTGAAGCTCACCGCGTTGCCCAGCGGATCGATGCGGCGCGTCAGGAGTTCGTTTTCATCCCACTCATAACGCCACTTCTCGCCCCGCTCGTCGATAAAACAGGTGATGAGGCCCGCAGCATTCCAGTGATGTTCACGCTGCTGACCGTCATAGGTTGAAACCCGCGTGATGCCCGCCTCGAGATCGTAATGCATGTGGCAGCCGTCACCGGTATTGGTGCGGTTCTCAACTACGCGCCAGTGATCCAGCTTCTGCCAGCGATATTCGCTTTCGAGCCCGCCGGGCAGCTGATGCCAGACCATTAACCCGTCGTCGTTGTACCGGAAGCGCCGCGACACAACGCCAGCGGCATCAGTAACGCTGGCAAGCTGGCCCTGTTCAGTGTATGTCCAGCGCGTCAGAGGCCAGTGCTGATCACCATCAAAATGGCTGGCTGATGTCGGGCGCCGCGCGTGATGTTTGTCGTCGTAGTGCAGCGTAACGTCAATCGCCAGCGGCGCGTCATGAATACGCACCAGACGAGCCTGTTCATCCCAGCCCATCTCCAGCGCATTACCGTACTCGTCGCTGAGTGAAGCCAGACGCAGCACCTGCGGATCAGCAGCCGTGCGTCGGTACAGACGCCAGACCGCACCGTCGTCATCGGCAATGGCGATATCGCCAGACTCGTTGCGCCGCACCATCAACCCTTCGCTGATGCTGTAGAGCACCTCTTTTTCACCGGGCACGTCAAAGCTCAGTTCGCGTCCGTTGTCATCGAACCAGGTCGCCCGATTCCCTTCCAGCGTCAGGTAACTGTCAAACACCGTGGCCCAGCCCTGACCAAACAGGCCAGCGCGCTGAGTCAGGCTGTTATAGCTGCGCTGAAAACTAAGCGGGAAACGTCCGGGAAGGGAAAAATCGCGCTCGGCGTCATCATTCAGGACTTTGACGCCGGTCGCCGCATGAACCGGGAACAGCGACGAGAAAGCCGCGTTGATGGCCATGTCCGCTGCCATACCGCCTACGGCACCGGCCAGCGCGCAGGGCATGTTTTTGAGGATCTGACCAGGGCGACCACGAAGGAGGGAAAGGCCGATCATCATCACGGCCAGGCCTGGGACCTTGCCACTTTTGATCTCTCTGACCGTGACGGTTTCACCACCAATGATGACATTGGGGGAGACGTCGTCACTCACGGTGGCATCACAGGTGGTTTTATCCTTTGCGCGCACCGCAGGCTGGCCATTGATAAAGACGCTTTTCGATCCCTGCGCCAGATATTGCGGTGCACTGTGTTTTTCACAGGCCACTTTGTCCTGCTCCAGCGGAGAGGTACTCGCATCGGCGGAGGCGACCGTAGGTTGCCACATTGCACTGCCAAACTGACCCACCGCAGAGAGCAGCATGCCGCCATAATCCGCGAAGCTCTTCGGTGATTGCGGTTCTGGGGGCGGTGTCTCACCGGGCGTGAGCATCCCGGCCGCGCGCACGGCTAAAAGACCATTAATGTGCACATTATCTGATCCGCTGGCGATCACACCGGCGGGTGACGGCGGGAATATCATGTTTCCCAGCCCATCCGCCGCTTTGCTGATCTCCTGTGACAGACCCACGGCATTGGCAAGTATACCGCCAAGAATACCGCTGAGCAGGCAACTGTTACCCACGGCAGCTACACTCGCCGCTGCCGCCCCTGTACCCAGCAGGGGCGCTGCCGAGACGATAGCAGCACCAACCGCAGCACCAATGACGGCATACGCCGCACCTTCCGCCACAATGCTGGTGATATCAGCAAAAATGCTGGAGTGAATGATCTCGTCGCCCACGCGGGCCGCAGGGTTATCCATAGGTTATGCTTTCCGTGGCGTGTTCAGAGTCAGGCTTTGTTTAAAAGCACTCCAGCGCTGTCCGTCTTCTTCATTGAACGGGCGCATTGCGGAGAGCGTAAAAATCATTAAGGTGTTCGAGTCAGGCACCTGCGTAGCCAGCTGTTTCTGCCACACAGCTTGCCCGTTACGGTCAAACATAGTTTCAACTTCAATGGCGTGTAGGGTGTTATCTAAACCCTCCATCACG
Organism: Candidatus Pantoea rara; assembly: GCF_051136265.1. Lineage (NCBI taxonomy): Bacteria > Pseudomonadati > Pseudomonadota > Gammaproteobacteria > Enterobacterales > Erwiniaceae > Pantoea > Candidatus Pantoea rara. The sequence goes on from NZ_CP194942.1 coordinate 2,350,535, forward strand.
CGTACAAACTCACTCTGCTGGATGTGACCCATCTGACTCCGCAACGTGTCCCACTGACGCTGGAATTCTTTTTCCGCATCACTGCCCTCAGAAATAACACCACGGCTTACAACCAAAGCCAGGCCACTGGCTTCGTCACGGAGAATATTCATGGTGGTGTCCTGCCAGGCAGCAGGAAAAAGCGCAAAGGCGCCCTCATTGAATTGGTAATTCATATTGGAGGTCCGTTTTATTAATTGTTTGTGGCAGGTGGGATCAGGCTATGGAATTCGCCATCAACGTTATTGGCATTAGTGAGTAGCTGTGTATTATCACGCGAAACTTTAATATCAAAAAGTCGATGCGTAATATCAGGATCGCCACCACAACTGCTATCGTGATGATCTTCGCGAACCGTGATGACAAAGAAACGTTTATCACTGCTGTCGTCGAGATCGTACCGCAGGCAGTTATCACCGAGGCTGGTCAGGTGCCAGGTATGAATCGCTTCCGTTGCAGCACTGATAGCCTGATCAGCGCTGATTTCGCTTTGCTCTGCCCCCAGGTCTGTTTTCAACATGATGGAGCTGACCTTTCCCTGGTCAATCTGGAACATTAACTGTTTCCCGCCCAACGGGTAGACAAGCCAGTGCTGATTATCACTGTCATCCTCTTTTCCAGGTCCATAGGCTTGCTGAACCTGTTCCGGACTATCACCTACCACGATATTTCGGGCCGTTGGCACGCTGGCACTTCCCAGAAGGATCTCTGCCAGAACCGTGTGGCTGGCATCTCCAGCCGCCGTCGCGCTGAACAACTCATAGCCGTCATAGCTATGCTGAAAATAGTTGTATTGCTGGTTGTTGATGACCACTTCGCCGGCCAGAACTGAACTCAGGGCCTTGCCTGCACGTACGAAACTTCCGTTGCTCCAGGTGTCACCTGGAGTGAAAGCATAATCGTTCAGCAGAACGGAAAAATCGCCCTCGTTAAGAGCAGGAACAGACGATTCAGTGCTGGATTCGGCCCTGGCAATGCAGGATAAAAACATGAGGACAGACACAAAAATAAGACGGGCGAAAAAACGATTTATAATCATTGAATTTTATCAGGGTTAGTAATAAAAATAAGAGATAATTTTTATTTATTCAATAATGCAGCGCAATTAAACTCACTCAATATCAATTAAAAAGTCACAATTGAATTGTACGTGGGGAACGAGATAAAACACCACAACATCAATTAACTTTATGCTTATCCTTCAAGGCGAAGGAAAACTGTCTCTTTGGAAAAATCATTACTCCCACTTACCATCTTGCTTTACAAGTGTTTTATTTCCCTGTATCACATTCAACTCAAGTGGGTTAAATCTCACAATATAATCTACATCGCTATTATTGAAGGTCATTCCGTCAGCTTTATTTGAGTTGGCAGGCTGCGTGGTTTTACCTTCAAGAGTGATTTCTTTTCCATCTTTATTTCTGAGGCCAAAGTATTTAACTTTATCACATACAGTATAAAAAACTCCGCAACCATTCACTAAGGTAATGGTGAAATCAGATGTCGAAAAAACTTTCATATCAGATTTCAGATCCCCCTGATTTACTTCTTTATCGAGCGCATAAGCTTTTGGTGCATAAAACTCGCCATTCTCAGCATCTTTGATTAACTTCCATAAAACTTTATTATCCTTAAGTTCTAAACTTGCTTTAACTTTTACCCCACCAAAAGCAGAATCAAATTCAATCAATGCTTTTTTTCCATTTGCAGTGCCTTTGAGATTACTGCCATCACCCTCAGGGCAATCTATTTTGTTCCCGCCTCTGGTAACATAACAATAACTACCCGTTATGTTATTATTATTCTGTTTTAATTTTAATGTTAACGTTGAGTATAATGACCCACTATCATTTTTTTCCTGTCCACTCCACTGGCCGGTAAAATCATCAGAAGCAAACAAGGATAATGAAGAGAATGACAACAAAAACACAATGCTAAATCCAAATTTGTTCATTTAATTAACCTTGAAATTTCAGATGCTAATTAACCCTGTTATTCCAGATATTGATATAAAGCTAATTAATAACAACAACTGAAAGCAGCAAAATCAATCAAATAATTATTACTTTTAATGATATGACATTTATATGTGATGTGCAAACATCCTGTGTAATAGTGTGCATACATGACACACCATCACGCAAGAATTTTATTAATCGTAAATATCCATCCACTTTCCATCTTCAGACAGCACGATTTTATTATTAACGACAACCGTAAGGTTACTTATTACATTGTTGATGATATATGTTGCATCATTATTACGGAATTTATAACTCAGCACAGGGCAGGATGCCTGACCACAATTACTTTTCATGGCTTTACCTTTTAATTTTACAACTGCCCCATCTGATTTTCTTACACCCTCATAGCTAACGTCATTACATTCCGAACCCACAGCGCAGAGTGACGTTATTCTTATTTTGAATTTTTCCGTCTCGAAAAATTTCTCACCATTACTTTGCTTTTCTTTTTGGTTTTTAACGGGAGTAACTGACTGCTCTTTATCAAAATGCTTTGTCCAACTCGCAATATCTTCCTGCATTTTATTATTTGCACGATCATTGCTTACATAATATATTTTATTTTCTTCAGGCAGCATCCATGCAGCATAGACTTTACCGTCAGGCTGTATAACAAATGCAGAAGCCTGCTCAAGATAAAGATCTTTTAACCAGCCCTCAACGAATATACCGCCGTTATCTGTTTTATGGGGTTCGCCAAAAACATCAAAGTTCTGGCTGAACTCACTGTACTCGCTGCCTAAAACAGACTTTAAACTGGAGACAACATTCTGGTCACTAAAGATGTTTGGAACATTGTCTAAGCTATTGTACTTAGACAAAACCACCTGCTCGCCTGAAGCTGTCGCAACACCTACCGGGCAAACTATAATTATTATCAAGAGCATCATGTTAACACATAACTTCATAGTTTTACCTGAGGAGTGTACTAATTTTCGCTATTTTACCGTACTGATTAGTTTATTTTTTTAATTAATCATTAAACTCGCCAGATGGCATTCTGTTGTATACAATAAACCAAGTCTTGAGTGAATGCGGTATTGATTTTCTTTACTCACTTACTTTTAGGGTGAGAATTTAAAACTATTCAGCTAATTTTAAACTCTTCAATTGGAAAATAAGATTGAAAATTAATTTAACCCTGCGTGACGTATCACGCAGGGTTGTTGTTATTCATCAGTATTAATCGCCATCATAATATGACTGATTTTTTTATGCTCTAGCTGAAATGACATGCGTTTGTTATCAGCGTCATAATATAACCAGTGCTGATTATCACTATCATCCACTGTGCCCTGACCATATTTACTGACCAGCATATCCTGACTGTCACCGGTCCCTACGCCTCTGGCTGTTTTGATCGCAGGGGTATTGATAGTGATCTGTGCGATGAGATAGCTGTCGATATCACGCTGTTCTTTTTGCCAGAACAGGTTCGCAGTGTAGATTTCAAAACCATCATATTTGTGCTGGTAGTATTTATAACTGGTGTCACCAGCAGGCACATCGCCAACGAAGTTTTCACTTATCTGCGCGCCCACCTGCTTCTGAGTTTCATCGTTCCACTTATCCCCTAAGGAAAAAAGATGATTATTTATATTCACAGTAAAATCAGTTGATTTTAATTCAGCACCTGAAAACTCCGCCACCGCGAGATGGGAGAAGGTAGATAAAGTAAATATTATAAGATGAAGCAGGCAAAAATTAACTTTATTAAAAAAAGACATTTCAAATCTAATATCCAGCAACTTTATCATGAGCAAAAAATGAAAGGTGACATTAATAAAATAAATTAATGCCACTACGAAACTTCATCTATCTGTCAGTAAGTCAAATAATCACATCAAAAAAACACACAAACTATTTTTTCGAATCATAATCTGGTGCTATACCAGTGTGCGTTTCAACCAGCCTGTCTTTTTGAACCCACCCATCGACCTGGTTTCCATCGTTAGTTACATACATCACACTGTAATAGTTTTTGTACTCAACATAAGCATATAATTCATTACCGGGGACAACAAAAACCTCTTTTTTTATGCATTTTTCGTCTGGAGCAGAATAGAAATATAATCTTCCTTTGCCACCGACTTTGTATACATTATCTGTATTGTCGAAATTCACGCCTTTGTTATTAGCCTCACTACTCAAATTCTGGCAGAAATCATTGGCGGTAGCCATTAGTGGTAATGAAAACGCTAATGCGCATAAAAGTTTAATCATAGTAATCCTCTCCCTTTCATTACGGAAATCAAACTGTTGGCATAGTCAGGATCGGTTGCATACCCTTTAGCCTGTAAGCCTTTAGCCCATTCTACCGGATCGGATGAGTTGAACAAACTGCTATACCTCTGATTTTTAATCAAAAACTGGGAGTGCTGCTCAATACTCTCGTCAATTGAATCATAACTGGCAAATTTATCCAGTACAGCAACACGTTTTCCGTTGATATTCTCATGAGTCCAGTCTTCCACAAAGTTTGGCGAGCCATGTGCCTTGACCCCAAAAATGTTGTTGCTCACTTTGTCAGTGTTAACATCAGTGGGCATTTTTTTGCCCCAGTTAGATTCAAGAATTGCCTGAGCCGTGGTGATTTTAGCGGGGACACCAGTTTTCTTTTCATCTTCCTGAGCAGCAGCATACACTTTATCGAAGAATGCTTGTTTTTCGGGGGGTAAAGGGCGTACTTTTCTTACCTGGTTGTTTGCCAACGGCGCAACCGCCCCTTTCGCCGTTGCCGCCGCAGCCTTTGGTGCAGCGGGCGCGGCCTGGCCTTTTTGCTTCGGCGGGAAAAGGTTCTCCACCGCCTGACTGATGTTCTGTTTATGACTGGAGCCCGGTGCGCTAGTGCCCGGTTTTGCGCCATCTGTGTTCAGGTTCAATTTGCCGCCAGAGGTGGTGATATGACCATCGCCCTGCACGAAAATATTGAAGCCTTTACCCACAATATTAATCTGGCCATTCGCATTAAGTTCGATTGCACTCTCGCCACATTCCAGGCGGAGTTTAGTCCCTGAACCTACTACATAGGTATCGACCACAGCATCGAGTTTGCCCTTACCGGTCAGCCTCTCTTCCCCCCCTTTTACACCGTGGACGCGATTGGTTTCGATACGGTAGAGCTCATTGCCGCCCGCATAATGGCTATGATTGTTGGCGACGGAATGGCTGGCGTCATTTTTAACATGGGTATCCATGTTCTTCTGCGCCTGGATCCACAGGTGTTCCTCACCCGCCTTATCCTCAAACCTCAGCGCGTTCGCCGTGTCCGCCGTGCCATCCTTTGACCGGCTCAGAAAGCCCATCTGCGTCGCCGCCGCCGGCAGCGCCCACGGCGGCATGCTCGCCTCGTTATACACCCGGCCGATGATCAGCGGACGGTCCGGATCGCCGTTGATGAAGTCCACCACCACCTCATCGTTAACACGCGGGATCTGCACCCCGCCGAATCCCTGACCGGCCCACGCGCTGGAGACGCGCACCCAGCACGAACTCGTGTCGTCGCCCTTCGCCAGACGGTCCCAGTGAAACTTCACCTTTACCCGGCCGTAGCGGTCGGTCCAGATCGACTCGCCTTTCGGCCCCACCACCTTCGCGGTCTGCGGGCCGTGCGTTTTCGGCCACGGCGTCTCCGGCGGCGTGCGGTACGTCACCGACGACGGCAGCACCGTGAAGCTGATGTTGTGCCGGCTGTCGCCGGTGTCGCCACTGGCGTAGCTGTTCTCGGCGAAGTCATAGGTGGCCGAGGTCACCAGATACTCGCCGTTGTCGCTGAAGTGCGGCGCGTTGATGATGGAGAAGGTGAAGCCCGGCGCGATGCCGGTGGCGGTGCCCGACCCGCTGACGCTGTGGTGCTCGGCCTGCCACACCTCCTGACGGATGCGCGCGTAGGACTCGCCGTGGCTGTGGTCGACAAAGTGGCCCGGCCAGTCGTAGACGTCCACCGACCCCGGCACCGGCGACGCCGGGTTCTGCCGCGCCTGCAGCATCCACGCGTTCGGCTTGCGGAAGTCGTAGTCGTCGGTGCTGTAGATGCCCGGCGTCACGCTCTCCGCCAGCGACCACTGGCTGATGCCCTCTTCCGTCACCACGCCGCCCGACGGGGTGACGTGATAGGCGATGGTCTCATAGCCCGGAAACGCCTGATGCTGGTCCGGCGCGTCGCACAGCACCAGCGTGTGCCTGTCCGCTTCGTGGCGGAAGAAGTAGTAAATCCCCTCCAGCTCCATCAGGCGGCTGATAAAGTCCAGGCTGCTCTCCTGATACTGCACGCAGTACTCCCACACCCGGTAGCTGCCCGCCAGGCGCGTCTCCACGTTAACCCCGTACTCCTTCAGCAGCGTCTGCACTATCTGCGGCACCGTCTGGCTCTGGAAGATGCGCAGGTTGCGGTCGCGCCGCATCGGCCACAGGTCCGGCTCCACCGTCAGCTGGTAGACCGCGTAGCGGGTGCCGCTCAGCTCCTGGCTGCGCACCGCCACGCGGGTGATTTTGCCGTTGAGGTAGCGCGGGCTCAGCGCGTTCATCAGGCCGTCGGTCTGCAGCGTAAAGGTCACCGGCTTGCCCAGCAGGGCGTGACGGTCGATGCGCGCGTCGGTGGCCAGCAGTTCGGCGGTGAGCACAAACGGACGGGACAGCGTCTCGGTGCCCGTGAGCGTGTGGAACAGCAGGCCGTCCGCCGGCAGAAGGACGGTGATACGATCAAACATAGTGATTTCCCGGACAGATGGTAATCGGTGAATTAACCCGGGTATTGCCCGAGGTCAGGCAATACCAGAGGGTCAGACAAGCGTCTTTTATTATTGCAGCGGATCACATGACGAGTTAAAAACAGGTGCCTTAATACTCATTGCTACGAGACGGAATGCCAGCTAAAGATGTCTAACTGGCAGGATTACTATTATTTCACGTTGATATTCAGGGTCGCCAGAATAATTTCTACGCAGCGTTTATTCGCTTCGAAGTGATAACTTTTATCATTTCTGTGCTGCCCTACCAATTCAACGTAGCACCACAAGCCTGAACAATTGAATATGTAACTCTGATAAAAGGCGCGCATTTTCTCTTCGTCGCTGTAGAGCTCACCTGTACAGGTCGATAATGATCCCAGCGCAGCATTGATATCATTAGGAATGGGTTCCAACTCGTTTGCCACCAGCGTGACCGAATGCTCATGCTCCCGGAAACGTTGCGTCGACTTTTCAAAAGCATCCTCTGCGGAATGGCATACGGTACCGGAATAAAAGCAAAAATTAATGACCCCGTAATTCACACCATCTATAGTGTGATCGACGATAAGTCTGTTCGCAGCAATAACACTGGCATGCCAGGACACCGGTATTTTAAAAGCGTTTTCCCCATCCAGGTTAACCGAGGTCAGCAACTCCGCCATGGCCAAGTTACTGCGATGCAGCAGATTCCAGTTAACCACTGTGAAATAGATTTCATTGGCAAGCGAAGGATAGTCGCGTGCTGCACAGGACGCTTTTAATAAGAGGTAGTTTCCACCGCCGCTCTCTCGATTGTAATCTTTTTGAACAGTGTATCGTGAGATCACTTCGTCACCGGAAGCGTGCGTTTTTAGGGTCAATACATCTGCAAAAATACCGTTTTCCGAGGCCTTACCGACAAGACGGCGGTGCAGAATTTTTTCGCCCATCATGGCGAGTTTTTTAAACAGCCAGTCAGACGCATTCATCTCCCACTGGCAACGTTCATACGCGGCCCAAACTTCCAGATAAGGTGAGTCATCCGTGGTTAAGTAGCGACCGATATTGGTTAAACCGACATCAGGGAACGCAACCGGCTCCAGTTCCGCAGGTTTGAGGCTTTTAGGAAGCACAACCCAGTAATGCAGCATTTCTTCTCTGGCCGATGTATAAAGGCATTTCCAGAAGCGTTGTTCGATTTCTTCTTTAGAGAAACCCGGCGTAAGGGGAAAAGTATAATCCGTTTCAAAATTCATAGCCTGTTTCCCTTCTTAATTTAATTCGCTAGCCAGATGCCGTAATAAATCACTATAGAGCCAAGAGAAACCACGCATTTTGCAAAGATGAGCATGCCAGGCACTAACTTACTGGCAGTAGGTGAAATTCGGGCATAATTATCAGCATTATATTTTTTTTGAAAACCCACAATCCCACTAAATAAAGTGCAAATCATGATAATCATAAACTTTATGCCAAGGATAAATATAAAAGAAATGCCTATTTCTTCCATTAAATCTCCAGCAAGATCATTACTAAACCCGGGAATAGCTAACACTAATCCTTTGAGCGCAAAGGCAAGTACTACAATACCAACCAGCACACCTACAAACTTCTTACCAAATCCTGCCCATTCTTTTTTATTATAAAAATCCTTTCCGTTCCAGACATAATAAACCGTTACAATCCAGAAAAATAAAAACGCTATAAATTTCATGTTAGAATCAACCCTATCTTTATTTAACCGCCAACTAAAACCGTTGCGCAACCGTTGATGATAGCACCATCTGCACCACCATTGCTTCCAGATTTTTCTGTACTATCCCTTTCACCAAAAAACAGGTCGCGGAGGGGTTTTAATGCAATTTTTACATTAATATCACCTGTTATCCCCAGTATAAAAGCTAACCTACCTGAGAGCTTTACTGTAGCTGAGTAATCGGTTTCATCCGCATAGGCAGTTAAACCTCCTGCTGCACCCACTGCGCCTAAATGTACTCCGCCTTTAGCATCAGCTACTACAATACCGTACAGGCTAACTTTCCCCGTAACGCTCTCTTTCACTGCCGCTGCACCTGCGCCCCCCTCAACGCTGAACCCATATCTTCCTTTATTGCCGGTATATACTTCTACAACCGCTTTTGCATCAGCAGTGCCAAGCGTCACATCGCCGGTAGCGATGGCATACAATGTGTTCTCTGTTCCTATTGAGCCGGTCGCGCCATATTGCATACCCGCCGCTGCGGCTTTGCCATTAATGCCATAGATTCCGCTATCACCGGTGTAAAGTGAGCCAGTTGCATTGGCATCCGCTATTTTATTCCGCAACTCACCTTTCAAAAGTGCGTCACTTTTCATATTCGCTAATGTGAGGTTTTCAAGCGAAAACCCTGCCGACACAGTGTCATAACTGCCATCATTGGTGCTGTCTTTCAGGCTGGCATACGCCCCTAAAATTCGCGCATCGTAGTGCTCGCCATGCAACATCCCATCATCACCAGCCTTCTTCGCCAGCGAGCCTCCCCAGTATTGAGGCGGTGCAGGTTTACATTTCGCGGGAGTCGACGCCCCACCTGCATGACACTGCGTCTTATCACCCTGACGGGCCAGCGCCATACCGTTAACGAATACGCTGCCGGAGCCGCTGACGATAATACCGCTACCGTGTTGCTTACACGAAAATTCATCACCTTTTCGCGCAGCGGGAAATCCGCCAATGATAACGTCAGGACTGCCGCATTGAATGGGGCCATCGTGAGCCGCTTTATCCACAGAAGCTCTGGCCGCAGGCATACCCATACTGATGTTCCTTCCAATAAGCGATTAACTGTTAATATTGACGACCGCGCCTTTGATGTCGGTGATGTTCGTGCCGGTAATGCTTACCTTGTCATTCGCCTTTAATTCAGCATTTTTACCGGTACCTAAAGTGGTCAACTCATTGCCCTTAAACAGTGCCTGCAACTCGCTCTCAGCATGGATACTTCCTGTTTTCACCTGGATTTGAATAGCGTCAGGGGTGATCAGGATGTAATTCTCTTTCACCTTTAATTTGATGCTGGTATTGGCTTCAAGCAGCGCATTGCCCTCTTTATCCATGGTCAGCACCGTTTCGCCTTCGCCAACATTAATAACGTGCTGGATGCCCGTATTGCTCACCGCATGTTCACCCACGTCGGCCTGACGATTGCGCTTTATCGTGACCTTTTCGTCACGGCCTATGGTTTTCTGCCGATCCACACCGACATGGTGCGTCTCACAGCTTTCCACTTCCGTATCCATATTTTTTTCGGCGTGGATCCAAATCTGCTCATGTCCTGCTTTGTCTTCAAAACGCAACGCATTAGCAGTATCGCTGTTACCATCCTTTGACCGGCTCAGAAAACCCATCTGCGTCGCCGCTGCCGGCAGCGCCCACGGCGGCATGCTCGCCTCGTTATACACCCGGCCGATAATCAGCGGACGGTCCGGATCGCCGTTGATGAAGTCCACCACCACTTCGTCGTTGACACGCGGGATCTGCACGCCGCCGAACCCCTGGCCGGCCCAGGCGCTGGAGACGCGCACCCAGCAGGAGCTGGTGTCGTCGCCCTTCGCCAGACGGTCCCAGTGAAACTTCACCTTCACCCGGCCGTAGCGGTCGGTCCAGATGGACTCGCCTTTCGGCCCCACCACCTTCGCCGTCTGCGGGCCGTGCGTTTTCGGCCACGGCGTTTCCGGCGGCGTGCGGTACGTCACCGACGACGGCAGCACCGTGAAGCTGATGTTGTGACGGCTGTCGCCGGTGTCGCCGCTGGCGTAGCTGTTCTCGGCGAAGTCATAGGTTGCCGAAGTGACCAGGTATTCGCCGTTGTCGCTGAAGTGCGGCGCGTTGATGATGGCGAAGGTAAAGCCCGGCGCGATGCCGGTGGCGGTGCCCGACCCGCTGACGCTGTGGTGCTCGGCCTGCCACACCTCCTGACGGATGCGCGCGTAGGACTCGCCGTGGCTGTGGTCGACAAAGTGGCCCGGCCAGTCGTAGACGTCCACCGAGCCCGGCACCGGCGACGCCGGGTTCTGCCGCGCCTGCAGCATCCACGCGTTCGGCTTGCGGAAGTCGTAGTCGTCGGTGCTGTAGATGCCCGGCGTCACGCTCTCCGCCAGCGACCACTGGCTGATGCCCTCTTCCGTCACCACGCCGCCCGACGGGGTGACGTGATAGGCGATGGTCTCATAGCCCGGAAACGCCTGATGCTGGTCCGGCGCGTCGCACAGCACCAGCGTGTGCCTGTCCGCTTCGTGGCGGAAGAAGTAGTAAATCCCCTCCAGCTCCATCAGGCGGCTGATAAAGTCCAGGCTGCTCTCCTGATACTGCACGCAGTACTCCCACACCCGGTAGCTGCCCGCCAGGCGCGTCTCCACGCTGACCCCGTACTCCTTCAGCAGCGTCTGCACAATCTGCGGCACCGTCTGGCTCTGGAAGATGCGCAGGTTGCGGTCGCGCCGCATCGGCCACAGGTCCGGCTCCACCGTCAGCTGGTAGACCGCGTAGCGGGTGCCGCTCAGCTCCTGGCTGCGCACCGCCACCCGGGTAATTTTGCCGTTGAGGTAGCGCGGGCTCAGCGCGTTCATCAGGCCGTCGGTCGGCAGCGTAAAGGTCACCGGCTTGCCCAGCAGGGCGTGACGGTCGATGCGCGCGTCGGTGGCCAGCAGTTCGGCGGTGAGCACAAACGGACGGGACAGCGTCTCGGTGCCGGTGAGCGTATGGAACAGCAGGCCGTCCGCCGGCAGCTGTGCAGTAATGCGTGAGAACATAAGTAATCCCTGACTATTAACTGTGTGGATCGAGCAACCAGACGCCTTCTTCGCTGATGTTCAGCGTCTGCTGGCGGGTGCCACTCTGGCCGCTGATGGCAAAGGTGTAATTACCTGGGGCCAGCTGCAGCGTCGCGAAGCCATTCACCGCCGGGACCAGCGCCTGCGGCTGACCGTTAACCTGAACGCGTTCACCCTGCTGCAGACGGATATAAACCTGAGCGACCGGCGCGGGTGGCGGTGCCGGCTGAGGATCGGGTTCACGTGCGTCGGTCTGCGCAGGCTCAGCAGTCTGAGCTGGGGCGCTGACAACCTTCTCTGCCGGGATCTCAGCCTGGGTCGGTGGCGCAGCAACTGGTTGGTTAACCGGCGCGACGGTGACGGCAGGCGCGCTGTTCTGCGCGGTCTCATCCGGTGGTGTCTGCTCATTACCGCGTGACATCAGCAGACCGGCGCACAGCCCGACCAGCACGCCCGCAGCCACCAGGCCCGGCAGTGCAAAGCGATGTCCCAGCAGCGCTTTCAGCGGCGAGGCGGGTTTGACGACCTCCTCTTCTTCTTCGATCGGCACCAGCATCGTGCCTGGCCCACTCATTTTTGCACTGAGCAGCGGTTCCGGTTCACGTTCCGGCAGCGCCATCAGCACAGCAAAATCATCAATGCTCTGTGGACGATCTTCCGGTTTCAGCGCCAGCGCGCGATCGATGGCGCTGAGCAGCGCCGTCGAGTAGCCCGCCTGACGACGCTGCATCAGCGGCTGGTAGTTATCTTCGATGCTGCGCACCACGCTGACCGGTGGCGGTGCACCGGTAATCAGCGTATGCAGCACCGCGCCCAGCGCGTAAATATCGGTCCACGCGCCCTGCTCGCTCTCGTCGTTATCGCTGTACTGCTCAATCGGCGCATAGCCGGGACGCAGCATGGTCTCGCTCTCATCCGACAGGTTGCCGATGGTTTTACGCGCCGACCCGAAGTCCAGCAGAATCGGCTCGCCGCTGCTCTGAATCTGGATGTTATCCAGCGAGATATCACGGTGCAGGTAACCCGCTTCATGGATAGTTTTGATCGCGCCCAGCAGCGGCGGCAGCATGCGACGAATCCAGGCCTCATTCACCGACTGCGGATTCCGTTCGCTGAAGTTCGAGAGCGTGGTGCCGCTGTAGAACACCGTGCCCATATAAGCGGTGTCGTTCTGCACCCAGAAACGCAGCACGTGCAGCAGGTTCGGATGATTAAAGCGCGCCAGCAGACGCGCCTCCTGAATAAAGCTGTTCAGTCCGGCGTGAAAGGTTTTGCTGAACCGCTCACTGCGCAGCACCAGATTGAGGTCATCGCTGCGCACCGCCAGCGAGGCGGGCATGAACTCTTTGATGGCGATATCACGCTCCAGCTGGTGATCCCAGGCGCGATAGACGATACCAAAGCCGCCACCGCCGATGACCTCTTTGATTTCAAATTCATTGAAGCGGTAACCCAGCGGCAGGGCGTTGGGGACATTCAGGGGTTGATCATGTTCCGACATATTCAAAAGCTCTCTGATAGCCAGGATTAAACTGTGAACTGGCAGACAAATTCGCCCTGCTCACAACGCACTTCAACGCGGCGATAGCGTTCATCGCGGGCGTGGGCACTCAGCAATATCTGGCTCATCTGCGGCAACAGCGTGTTGGTGAGGATGGCATCTACCATGCGACCGCCCGACTCCACCTCGGTGCAGCGCTGAACGATCTGGCTGACCACCGACTCGTCGATCTGCGCTTCAATGCCGTGGTTGTCGGCCAGACGGCGCACAATGCGCGCCAGCTGCAGCCGCACAATCTCTGCCAGCATCGCGTCGCTGAGCGGGTAATACGGCACCACCAGCAGACGGCCCAGCAGCGCAGGCGGGAACACCTCCAGCAGCGGCTTACGCAGCGCAGTACTCAGGGCGTCGGGATCGGGCATCAGCTCAGGATCGGCACACATCGCGCTGATAAGCTGCGTGCCGACATTTGAGGTCAGAATGATGATGGTGTTGCGGAAGTCGATGTGGCGGCCTTCGCCATCCTCCATCCAGCCTTTATCAAATACCTGGAAGAACAGCTCATGCACATCCGGATGAGCTTTCTCAATCTCATCCAGCAGCACCACGCTGTAGGGACGACGGCGAACGGCTTCGGTCAGCACGCCGCCTTCGCCGTAACCGACGTAGCCCGGCGGTGCGCCTTTCAGCGTCGAGACGGTGTGCGCCTCCTGGAACTCACTCATGTTGATGGTGATGATGTTCTGCTCGCCGCCATAAAGCGACTCGGCCAGCGCCAGCGCGGTCTCGGTTTTACCGACACCGGACGGGCCGCACAGCATAAAGACGCCTGCGGGCTTGTTAGGGTTATCCAGACGCGCGCGCGTAGTGCGAACCCGCTTCGCGATCAGCTCCAGACCGTGACGCTGGCCGATGACGCGCTGGTTAAGTGTGTCAGCCAGATTCAGAACAGCGTCGATCTCATTCTTCACCATCCGGCCCAGCGGAATGCCGGTCCAGTCCGAAACCACGGCAGCCACCACGCCCGCATCGACGGCGGCAAACAGCAGCGGCGAGTCGCCCTGCAGCGCCGTGAGTTGCTGCTGCGTCGCATCGCGCTGTTCACGCAGCGCAGCATCTTCTTCAGTCACACAGCGGGCGCGCAGCGTGATCAGCGTCTCGACCAGTTCGCGTTCCTGCAGCCAGCGCTGTTGCAGCGCATCGCGTTCAGCTTCCAGCGCAGTGCGCTCTGCGGCAATCGCCTGCTGACGCGTCACATCGCCAAGACCGACGCGGATTTCACGCTCAATGATTTCCGCTTCAATCTCCAGCGCGGCCAGACGGTGCAGGCAATCTTCCAGCGCCGCAGGCTGTGCGCCCTGACTGACCGCCACGCGGGCGCAGGCGGTATCCAGCAGCGCCACCGCTTTATCGGGCAGCTGACGCGCCGGAATGTAGCGATGGGATAGTTTCACCGCCGCAGTGACTGCATCATCCAGCAGCAGCACCCGATGATGTTTCTCCAGCGCGCTGACGGTGCTGCGCAGCATCAGAATCGCTTTGGCTTCATCCGGCTCCTGCACCTGCACCGTCTGGAAGCGGCGGGTCAGCGCCGGATCTTTCTCGATGTACTTTTTGTATTCGGCCCAGGTGGTCGCGCCAATGGTGCGAAGCTGGCCGCGCGCCAGTGCCGGTTTCAGCAGGTTAGCGGCATCGCCGGTGCCCTGCTGACCGCCAGCACCAACCAGGGTGTGGATCTCGTCGACGAACAGCACAATCGGCGTCGGGCTGGACTGCACTTCATTGATCAGCGCCTGCAGCCGCGCTTCGAACTCCCCTTTCATTCCGGCACCGGCCTGAAGCAGGCCGATATCCAGCAGCCAGAGTTGCACATCGCGCAGCGGCGCAGGGACATCACCCGCGGCAATACGCAGTGCGAGGCCTTCGACCACCGCGGTTTTTCCGACGCCCGCTTCACCGGTCAGCAGCGGGTTATTCTGACGACGACGCATCAGGATATCGACCATCTGGCGGATCTCATCGTCACGCCCGGTCACCGGATCGATGCGGCCTTCACGAGCGCGCGCGGTCAGGTCCTGCCCATACTGTTCCAGCGTTGTGCCACCGGCCGCAGGCGGTGCGCCCGCCGCGTCCGCCGGTGCGCTCATCGCCTGCTGCGCTTCTTTGCTGTTACTGAGTAGCGTGTCGAACTCAGCCAGCAGCGCATCGGCGTTGACGCGGCTGAACTGGCCGGAGATGCCTTTCAGTACGCTGGCCAGGTTGAAGGTTTTCAGCATGCCGATCAGCAGATGGCCGCCGCGAATGCGGGTCGCGCCATATTTCAGCGAGGCGTAGACCCACGCCCGCTCAACGGCGCTGTCGATATGCTCGGAGAGGTCGGAGACCGCACTGGCACCGCGCGGCAGGCGATCCAGCGCGGCAACGATGTCCTGAGTCAGGGCCTTTTCATCCAGTGAAAAATGTGTGATGACCTGCTGTAAGTCGCCATCCTGCTGCTGCATCAGCTGATGCAGCCAGTGCACCAGCTCAACATAGGGATTGCCGCGCAGTTTGCAAAAGGCGGTGGCGCTTTCCAGCGAGGTAAATAACAGCGTATCCAGTTTGCCGAATAGCACGGCACGGCTGATTTCTGACATAGGGGGCTCTCTTCAATGAAAGACGCAGGCTGTGTAACAGGGAAAGCGGCTGGGCTAGCGTGAAGCTGCCTCAACCTCAAACATAAAATCTTCACGATCGTGCGGCTGCGGCATCTGCCCCAGCCAGCTGGTGTAGCCGAGTCGGGCACTGCCGCCCAGCGCCACACCCTGCACCTCGTCAGCAGCGAGGATCAGGCTGAGATCCCACTGCATTTCGATGCCCAGGTAGTGGCGTACCCAGTCGCGCACTTCCTGCGCGCCAGGGGCATCCGGCAGAAAACGGGCATACTGCGCAGCGCTGAGCGGGCCCAGGTGCAGGCGAAAACGGTGCTGCACATCGCGTACCGCCACGCCGAGAAACGCAGAGGCGCCCAGCCGGGGCATGTGGCGTCCCGCGCCCAGCCGGGCCTGATCGCGGCTGTCCAGCGTCAGCCAGTGCGGCAGGTTCTGCGTCAGCCGGACCGGTACGCCAAAGTAGTGGCGCAGGATGCGCACCAGCCCTTCGGCATCGTGACCGTGACGGCTGAGATGGCCCACCAGCATCAGCCGGGCATGAAGACTCAGCGAGCTGGCCTGCTGCTGGGCGGGTAAACCGATGCCGGCCAGACAGGCGAGATAGTTCAGGAAGCGACTGTCGTCGGGGCGATCCAGCGACACGGTCGGCTGCGCATCCGCCCAGGCGCGGTAAAACAGCAGCGTGGCGCGGTGGTGAAACAGGTCAGCAAATGCGGACAGGCTATGATCCTGATGATGCACGATGCGTTCGTGCACATATTCGGTCAGATGAGTGGGCAGTGGGCCATTAGGGCCAAACAAACCAAAGCTGAAGATCGACAGCTCATGCCTTCCCGCCTCGTCACGTGGCGTGACGCTGGCGACGGTGGCAGGGGCAAACGCCAGTGACGGCGTCTGACCAATGCGTACCGATTCAAACTTAGGCAGCGGCGCACGGCCCAGTGGATAGCGCTGGCCACCCTGCGCATCCAGCCGCCGCAGCAGCTGGAACAGATCGTAGCGCCACGGCGCGGCCATCACTTTTTGCCAGAAATCATCCGGCAGTCGGGTGAGCCGTGGCAGCGTAATCACCTTTTCGCCACTCATATCAGCGCTTTCCGGCCCATGCGCGGCGGCCAGTAGCCGACTTCCCCGCGCTGCTGACTGTTCAGGGTGAACTCCGTGAAGCTGTTCAGCGCCACCAGTCGGCCACAGACCCGCTCCAGCACGCTACCGAACAGCCACGGGCTGGCACCCGAAAACGCCTGCTCATCCACCTCCAGCGTAATGCTGACGCCGCGCGCAAACACCACCGGGCCTGGCTCCGGCACGCGGCGGTTGACCGCGCTGAGCGTACAGTGACGGATGCCGTCAATCTGGCGGGCAACCGGCGCTTCAGCGAGGTTAGCGTAGAGGCTCAGCAACTGGCGCAGCGCGGCCGCACCTTCTCCGTCGCTGCTGTCCATCAGGCTGAGGTAGTTCATCTGCAGATGGCTGATCAGCCGCCACGCTGAAAGGCCTTCCGCCAGCGCCGGGCGCGGCGGTGTCGGTCCTTTGCACAGTTTCAGCTCCGATACCGGAATGGAGTCCGGCATCACGAAGTTGCCCTGATCCTGCTGCAGCATCAGCGGCAGATCGCGACTGGTACACATCACCTCAGCAGAGAGATAGCGCACCTCATCGCGCCACAGCGCGTGATGCTCATCCACCAGCGACAGAAAAACTTCGGAACCGATGTAACCGGTGCGCGTGCCGTAACGCTGGGCCTGCTCTGACAGGGTGCGCTGTTCACGGCGCAGGGAGAAGTAGGCGCCATAGTCACCCTGGTCGCCGCTGAAGGTGCTCCAGAACGGGCGGAAGACCTGCTCTTCCCGCTTCCCCTCTACGGTGGCGAACAACCGCTGAACCGAATGCACTTCATAATCCAGTGGCCGGATGTTATCCACCACCAGATGATATTCATGCTGGCTGTCGCTGACCTTCAGACGCTCAGCGGTTTTCGGAAACAGGTTGATGACCGGCGTGCAGTGCAGCGCCAGATGGCTGTGATCGACCACGCTTTCCAGCGCGCTGTCCGCTTTGTCGAGCAGGATGATAATGTCGAATGCCGTGGCGTTGTCGCAGCGGCGCAGAAACGGGCCGAGCTGGTTCAGGCTGATAAACTGGAAACGTGCCGGAAAGGCGAAATATTCCTGCAACAGACGATACCCGTCGAAGTTACGCAGATCGTCCGGCAACAATGCCTGCTCCGGCGCAAAACCCTCCTGCTGCAGCGCGTCATCTGTCAGCACCTGACGCAGCGGCCGTTTCTCTACCGACTGCAGGACGATACCTACCCGGTGCTGCATCAGCAGCTCCAGCAGCTTCAGTGCCTGAATATCCGGGCCACTGAGGAACAGCATCAGGTCGTCCACGTTGAGCTGACTCAGGGACGAGATCCCTTCACACGTGATGCGGATGCGCAGCGCACTCGCCGCGCCCAGGCCCGTGAGTTTCAGCTCACCAGAGGGCAGATCACCCGGCACGCCGCCGAGGCTGGCTTCGCTGATCCGCAGCGGATGCAGCACCACATCATGTGCGGTGGAGTAGCTACAGGTCACCCCGGTTTTTTTCAGATTCTGGCTCTCCATCATGGTGCCACGCGGCACGCGGAAGCCCTGAGTCATGTCACCCTTGCGGCTGTCCGGCGTCAGCTGTGCGATGGCCATTGACGGCGTTGGCGAAAGATAGGATGGCGCAATCATCTCCAGCAAACGCTGTGAGAAGCGCGGAAACTCCGCATCCATCTTCAGCTGCACGCGCGACGTCAGGAAGGCGAATCCCTCCATCAGCCGTTCTACATAAGGATCTGCCACGTCGATGCCATGCATGCCGAGACGTCCCGCCACTTTCGGGTAGCGCGTCGCGAACTCTGCCCCCATCTCGCGCAGGTAGGCCAGTTCACGGTTGTAGTAGTCGAGCAGATTGCTGTCCATGATTACCCTGCATCCTGAAGTTCGAAATGGCCGCTCTCCAGATCAACCTGAGTGCGGAACAGAAACGCCAGCGGATAAGGTACGCACCAGAGCCGCCCTTTGATCTCAATCGACAGTACGTTGTGCAGGCTGAGCGAGCCGAGATCGCTGACGCAGCGCACCTGCAGCCCCTGCGGCAGAATGCGCGGCTCGAAGTGCAGAATGGCGTTGGTCATTTTGCGCTGCATATCCTGCCATTCGATATCGGAGACGTTCTGCCCGGCCAGCGGCGCAACGCCGAAATTCCAGACCGAGCGCTGCACCTGATCGAAACCGTCCAGATCCTGCTGCGCTTCGTTATTAATGGTGTTGAAGAGCCACTGCAGATCGCGCAGGACGTGGCGGCGCAGCGTGCTGTGGCTGATCAGCATGCTGTTCTCCGCCTCCTGCTGCTTGTCCGGCGCGTTGTCGGTCAGGCGATCCAGCAATGAAGATTGCAGCTTGTCGCGGGCGGTTAACGCATCGCGCTTTTTGCGCGCGTGAAAGCCGCCATGCAGCTGGGCATAGCCATCATTGTGCGCGCCTGAATCATGACTCATCGGCAGACTCGGTGTTGTCGAACGTGACCTGCTGCAGGCTCAGCAGCGAGAATTCCGCGCTGTCGCTGATCCACATTTTTTGCCCCTGGCCGATAAACTGATCCGGGTCGTCGCCCAGCGGCTGCCATTCGGTGACGCTGGCGCGCAGAAAACGCTCGTCTGATTCTGCCCGCAGCGGATAGCGCGCCGGGATCTGACCCACCTGCTCGCTGCCATCCACCAGCTGCACCCGCGTATGACGCCACACCAGATCAGTGACGCTGGCCGGCGCCTGGAACTGCATCTCACGAATAGCGGCAAACGGGATCCAGTAATAACGACCCTGATTGATCACTTCACACACCGGCCCGAAACGGCTGTCGCCATCCATCAGCCAGCTGAATGCGGTCGGCTGATCCTGCTGGGTCGCGGTGCCAGGATTGGCGGCGGCGAGGTTGAGTGCCTCTGCCCGCAGTGCGCTGCCGCGCGCGACATCGCCTGCCGTTTCGACCTGTAAGGCGGCCAGCAGCGTGTCGCACCAGTGCCAGGCACTGCCCGGCAGCACCGGGTCGGCCTCGCCACGCAGTACTGCATCACGCTGCAGTTCACCCGCAATCGCCTGCTGCAACAGAGTGACGGTCGGTTGCGCCTGCGGACTTAACGCCAGCCAGGATTGCAGCTGTGTCTGCGCGCGCGTCCAGTTGCCTGACAGGCAGAGCAGTTGCACAAAGGCAGCCCGCAGGTCGGCGTTCGCCGGATTCGCCTGAATCTGACGGGTGACATCAGCCAGCGTCTCGCTGAGCGTGGCGTTAGCCAGAAGGTGTTGTAAGGATTCCATGCAAACTCCTTTTGCGTCAGTTAAGGGTGCGATAGGCCGCGGCGGCGGGATCTTTCAGTTCAGGGTGCAGTTTTTCCACCAGTTGCACGCTCAGCGTGGCATCGCCGCTTACCCACGGTGACCAGACTTTGCGCACTTCCTGCAGACGTGCCTGCAGTGCACTCTGGTCGGCCGCTTCGCTGGCGGGCATCTGTACTACCACCTGACGCATTGCCTGCCAGCCGTTAAAGCGGTTGCTGAACGGCAGAACCAGCCAGCTGTCCGGGGATTTTTCGTTGCTCAGCACCATGCGCTCGCTATTGACCGTGGTGATGTGGAGTTCGGCCGTGGATGACTGACTGCTCAGTCCCATTACCGGGAAGCCCTGCAGGAAAGTCACGCCGACGGCTGCCGGCGCGCCGTTACCCTGCTGCGTCAGGCGGCTTTGTCCGCTGAGCCAGCCGTCAGAACCGCAGACCAGCCCCTGTTTTGCCGGAACAAACAGCGCGCTGCCCTGTGCCGGATGCTGCCACCAGGTCCGGAAATGGCAGCCATCGAGCAGACTGAATTGCAGCCAGGGCGAGGTATCCGCCTGGGCGGCATTGCGCAGTGCGTCAATGGGTATGGCCGCCGTGGCTGGCTGTTGCTGTTGCTGTTGCTGTTGTTGCTGTTGCTGCGGTGCGGGTGGTGTCACCACGGTTTTCCACTGCTGCGCGCGGGCGGCGCTGCCGGTGGCGATTGCACTGCCCTCTGGATCGGTCAGTTGCCAGTGCAACTGCTGCAGCGGTTTACACTGCGTTGCCATTAATCCGGCCACCCGGGGCAAGAACTCTTTTAAGACCGTGGGGTTTTTCTCACCCAGCGTGACGATGCGCAGGTTAACAGTGCTGTTACACCAGCTCGACAGCTGATTGTTTTTGACGTCATCAATCCAGACATCCAGTTTCTGTGCCGGGGACTGTACGATGCGATAGTTTTCAGCATAAGCCTGCATGCTAAGCAGCATCGCAGCCAGACCCAGTAATCCATATTTCATGTTGGCGTTCTCAATCTCGCAGAGGGAAGAACTGCGCCGCTTCAGAGAGCGAGTGCAGCAAGGTGGTGTCCTGAGGCGATCCAATCCAGACGGCCAGCGCACTGAAATTATCCTGCTGTCCCTGATCCGACTGATCGTTTTTGATGATTTGCTGCATCAGCGTCAGCCACTCTTCCGGTGTGTTCACCATGTGCAGTGACTGCTGCATCTGTTCCAGCGTCACACCGTGCCAGAAACCATCGGTGCAGAGTAAAAAGGCATCGCCATCTTCAATCCCGACCACATCGCTGTAGCTGGCGTCGCGCTGCTCATCGCCCATTCCCAGCGCAAAATAGAGCAGATTGCTGTTGATGCCTTCGGTGCGATGTCCGGCATCTTTCATCTGCTGCACCAGGCTGTGGTCGGTGGTGACGAGATAGAGATAGCCGCGACGAAACAGATAGAGGCGGCTGTCACCGGCATGGGCCCAGCAGGCCAGATGGTAGTCGCGGTCAATGAACAGGCTGACCAGCGTGGTGCCCATCCGGCTGTGTTCACTGCTGGTTTTTTGCTGCTGCCGGATGGCGTGATTCGCGTGATTAACGTAGTTACGAATCGACTGCGCATTGAGGTGCGCGTCGCCATCAAATGCCTGCAGCAGGCTGCTGCGGGCGATGGCGGCCGCCTTATCACCACCAGGAAACCCAGCCACACCGTCACAGACGACAAAGCAGGCTGAACGCTTACCGATGACATCACCGATCTGATCCTGATTACTGGCGCGATCGCCCTGATTGGACGTCGAGGCAATAGTGATATTCATGCGTCATCCGTGTGGGTTTGTGAGTCTTTGTACTGATTGACTTCCAGGTCGTAGGCGTGCAGAAACGCTTCGCCAAACAGGGTGTGGAAATCGTCTTCGATCTCGCCTGCTGTCTCGCCGTAGCGCTCAACAAAATGCTCCCACAGCGCCGCTTTGCGGCTGCCCGGCAGACCGATACGTGAAACGGATCCTGCCTGACGCGCCTCTTCTTCCAGCTGCTCCGGGTTAAAGGATTGCAGCATTGAGGCGATGATGGCGCGGATACCGGCGATCATGCCCAGCTGGTGCGCCTGCAAATCGATCAGCGCATCACGCACCGCCTGACGCGGCGGCATAAAGCCCGGCATCCGGCTGCCGAACATCTGCATCAGGACGGTTTTACCCGACGGCAGCAGCTTGAACGGGTTGTTGGCGTCATCGAGGATCACCGTCATGTCAGCCTTGACGCCGCGCTTGAGGATCGAACGCGACGACAGCAGTGCCACCGTGCCCTGCGAGAACATGCTGAGCATCTGACCAAATTGCAGCATCTGCTCGCGGTCAAACTGAGGCGTCGGCTGCAAATCACGCAGGCCCATGCCTTCCAGCAGCGCATCCAGCAGTTCGCCTTTCAGGGCGTCGCTACTGCTCTCGCTAGCTGCAGTCGCGTGCGCAGCGGCGGCATGGTGGCGACCGGAAGCAACCGGATCAATGCGCAGCCGCCCTTTTGGCGTCGGCGATGGGGTGCGCTGCACCGCCTGCGGCGTGGGCAGCGTAATTCCGCCGTAGTCGTTCTGCGGATTCACCGCGTCAGGCTGGCCGGACTCCGCTTCATCAGCCTGCGGCGCATGCCGTTGGGCTTCGCTGTGAGGCTGGTCATCAACAGGTAAGTCGATGCCGCTGAACAGCGGTGAGTTTTCCATTTCGTTCAGACTGACGGAGACCTGCTCGTGTGCAGGTGGAGCAGCCGACTCAGGCTTTGCCTCTTGCTTAGGCGGTACATGCAAGGTCGCGGGTTTCGCTGGCTCCGGCTGTGCCAGTGGCACTGCATTGCCCATCATCAGTCCTAACGGATCGTCATGATTGCGCACATCCGCATTGCTTTCGCCGTCAAACAGACTCAGCGGATCCAGTTCAGCTGCGGGCGCTTCAGCCTGCTTCGGCGCAGTGTTCTGCTGAGCGGAAAGCGTGCTCGGCGTCCGATCGTCAAAAATACTCTGCTGCGCGAACAGCGCATCGCCGTCGTCAAACAGGCTGCGGCTTTTCGGCTGCTGGCCATAGTCCAGCGGCGCATCATTAATCAGCTGTGACAGGGGATCTTCCGGATTTCGGTCTGGCAAAGCAGGCGCGGTCAGCGGATGGGAATCCGGCATCTCCGGCACTGCTTTGCGTTTAGAAAGATCGTCTGAAATCGAAAACTCTTTCGCCAGGCTGTCCCAGATTTCGCTGGGAATGGCGGCGGTGCTGGCTTTTTCGGCGGCAGGTTCGCGAACGGGTTCGACGGGCAGAACCGGTTCTGGACGCGGAACAGCCCTTTCCATCTGCGGCTGATGATCGCTGTTGAGGTCGCTGACCAGCAGCTGATAATCATCAATGCCGAGAATGTCCCCGTCCTGCAGCTCAACCTGCCGACCCCGTTCCAGCGGGATATCGTTGAGCAGCACGCGCGTCACATTGCCACGGTTGGTCAGGCGACATTCGCCGTTAGCCGTGATGTGCACAATCGCCTGCAGGCGTGAGAGTGTGCGATCGTCATCCGGCAGTACCAGATTGTTATCCACGCCGCGACCAATGGTGCCGCCGGGCGGGAAGAAATCACAATGAGTCTGAGGCGGCTGTTGGCCCGGTTTAGTCGTTATTATCGTAAAGCGCATAACGGATTCCTGCGGTTAGCGGTTCGGCATCTATACCGCGCACCTCTCGGGGAAAGACGCGGGGTATAGAGAGCGGGAAGTTTTAATTTGGGGGATGGGTTTATTAAATAGCTGTCTGTGAATTTAATTTATTTAACAAAAGGGAGTGATTAATAAATCATATAATGCAAATTTTATTTTTCAAAAAATCAAAGTTTCAACTCTGATAAAATCTTTTTTTACCATCAATGATAAGGTATTAATCTCATCTTTTTAATTCTTTGTTCGTTAAGTTCAGAAGCACACATATTAATATACGAATGACTTAAATCACTTCCTTTATCTGCAGCATAAGAAGCCAGTTTACAATCATTCTCACGGTACTTCAGCCAGGCTCGTTGAGCTTCAGTCAACGTATCCATATACTGGCTTAACTCTTTATTGTCACCTTTGAAAAGCGTTTCAATTCTGTTTTTAGCAAGCTTGTATTCTTTATTTAAATCAACCTCAGTTTCATTTCTGTTTTTTTGTGCACATGAATAAACTTCCTGACCGTTATTGCCCATTGAACAAGCATTCATCGCATAGACGGGAGAAACATAAACAACGGTGACACACAGCAGCATAAAAAAATAAGATTTCATTAAAATATTTCCCTGTAATAATGTCCCTTCTCCTGAGTAAAACGGGAGGCATCAATATGCCCCGTTTTTATATACAGCTCTATTTCATCACGCCAGCATCCTGAGCAATAACTTTACCCTTAAATGTAATAATATAATCCCAGAGACTCTCGCCTTTAAGACTGGGATAAAACGAATAATTATACTTCCCGTTAGTGAAGTTATACCCCTCGAAGTCGCAAACGTCAGGGCAGTTTTTATTAATCGTCTCACCCTTAAGAGATATAGATGAATTATCTTTCAGACTTCTCGACTTAAGCGAAACTTTATCACAGGTCAGATTACCTTCTTCACAGCCATATATAATTTCCGCTTTAAACTTTTTGCCTTCAAAATGTGAAACTGATTTCGCCAACGCTAATGAAGGTAAAATCACTAGTGCTACCATAATAAAAAAAATTTTTATATTCATCATCTGGTTGACTTGCAATAGACTCGACTGGAGTAAACTGGTTGACAGGTAAACTACAAAGCATCGACAAACATTTATATCATAAATATAAGTTAGTGCCCGCAGACATTTCATTGGCATCAGCAGAATTATGGAATTGAAAAATAGAAATAACAGTGCGTTGACGATTCATCTTATAGAGAATGTCGTGCCCAGCCTTTTAGAACCTGAGCACGACGACGTAATTAATAGGGCAATTGCTTCAGAATATCAGTACGTTCCTTGTCAATACGGGTCACGCAGAGGTTAGTTGCGACCGCATTCGCATTGCTGCCTTCTTCAGCGGCAAAGGCTTCCAGCTTGCACTGACCATCACGATATTTCAACCAGTTACGCTGGGTATCTACCAACGTTGCGACATAGTCATCAGCCAGTTTTTTCTGCGTGCCGTACATCTGTACAATTCGCTTTTTAGCCGCCTGATACTCTTTGTTCAACTCATCTTCTGCCATCTTCTTCTGCTGAACAGTACACTGATACAGCGCACCATCTGAAGGCTGTTTTGCACAAGTATCTTCAGCGAATGCTGAAGCGCTAATGCCAAAAGAGAAAACCGCTAAAGCCAATCCATGTACTAACTTCATACTCACTCCTGTTAACGATTTTTACGAAGATAATTTGCACGGCGCCTGCCAGTCTCACCTTCTCTGATAGCCGGCGTATTTTCAATATAATGAATCAGTGTATCAAAGTCATTGGTCATGCCCGCCATCATGGGACGTGGGCCTTTCGTCCAGCCCTGATAAACAAAGTCCACCATGATGTCTCTGATAGCAGGATGGAGGTTTTCCCATGCCACTTTACCCGACTGATTATTAGTATAATTGTCGTAGTTCTTCCGTGCACGTTCGACGTAGCCCGGATAAATCGCTTCAAATAAATTGATTTGCTGCTGATGGCTGATTGTACCGATTGCGGTCTGGTTGTTACGGACAAACTGACGAGCCTGATCGCCTTTAAGACCCGCACCTTTGGCGATCATGGTGGCCTGACTTACCGGAACGCCAGCGGCCTGCAGTTGTGCAGAGATACTTGCCTCAGAACGCGATCCCAGATCGTAACCGCGACCCAACGTGACACCTGATTCCATTTTTTCTGGCCAGTGAATATGACGGCTAAAATAGCGGCTGGTCGGAGAGTCATCCCCTTCAGCATCAAAGGTCACCTGTCCGGCACTCACCACCAGCGGCCCGGTTGACGGGTTATTAACTGGAGGCGCTGCTGGCCTTGGTGGCGCATTACCTGGCACGTTTCCGCGCATCAGGCTGCTCCACGTCTTGCCATGGATATCGACAACACCATCCGGGCGAGACATAAAACGGGATTGGAACTGCTTAATCGCCTCAATGGTTTTCGGTCCCATGCGGCCATCGGCACGAAGTTGTGGATATCCATTGCGCTGTAACAACTGCTGTACTGTCTTCACGTCACCGTATTGATTACGTCCACCGACACCAACCGAGCCAGAAATACTCATTTACTATCTCCGTACAATATTGTTGATTCAGAGAGTCCTTGTAAACCGGCTGGAGAAGGCGCATGAAGACGCTGACTTCTCTGGCCAGGAAAGATACGCCTCCTGTCCGGAGGCGTATCGCTTCTTACGCTTCTTTGTTGCCTTTAATATCCCAGCCAGCGCTGGTTTCTGCGCCTTTACCACCGGAAGAGCTCTGCTCCCAGTACTGCTGTTTTACTTTAGAGGCCTGGAAGGCATAGGTTACGCCCAGGGTATCGTCGTGCTCGGAACCCACAAACTGAACGTTAGTTACCAGCACATCCTCCAGCGTGATGCGGGTGTATTCGATTTGTGTTCCACCCGCTTTGCAAACGGACACTTCGACTTTCGAAACGTGCTTACCGCTGGCGCAGTTCTTGAGCAGCGCGGTGACAGCCTTATCGATTTTAGCGTTGATGTGCAGGTCGTTGAAATTAACTTTACCTGCACCACCACCACCACCCACGCTCATATTGCCTGGCTGGCTGGCACCCCAGGAAAAGGAATCAATATCGATCCAACCCGTGTGGTTTGAATCTTTAGATTCACCCGTAATGCCATCTACCTTCAGATACATATCAATAGCCATTATCTTTCACTCTTTATTGGTTGAGATTATTGCTTTCAAAAAAAGCAAGGATATGGCAAAAAGAAAAGCATGGGGCTGAATAAAACAGTCCATATTTTACCTTTGCCTTGCTTCTGAAATATCGTCATAAACGACATTTCAGATACCGAATTACCCGGCATTAAGCCGGGCAATTTATACATTCAGTTTTCATATCGAAAAGCAGGTTACTGCCAAGACATCCAGGAGAAAATGAAGCAAACACTCAATAGATGTCTCTTAGCTTTTTCGCCGCCCAGTAAAAACCTAACGATGCAGTCACTGATATAATAATCAGGACGCCGTTAGTTATTTTCTGCATCATCGTGACATTCCAGTCACAGAAGAAAAGGTAATAACCTGCACAGCTAAATAAAATCAGGGAAGAAATAAAAATCAGCAGGTAATGGAATAAATACAGGACAAACTTTTTAACCATGCCGTCATGCTCCCTGACATTTATCTCAGCAACCTTTCTGTCAGGCATCAGGCGCAAAACCCTCTCGCGCCTGAAAACCTTGCGACTCAGCCCTTACGCATTGTCATTCTTCAGTGAGGGCAGCTTAGAAACCAGACGCAGCGAAACGGTCAGACCTTCCAGCTGGTAGTGCGGACGCAGGAAGAATTTCGCAGCGTAATAGCCTGGGTTGTCTTCCTGCTCTTCCACATTCACCTCGGCAGCGGCCAGCGGCTTGCGGGACTTGGTCTCCTGCGAAGAGTTAGCCGGATCGCCATCGACGTAGTTCATCACCCAGTCGTTCAGCCAGCGTTCCATCTCATCGCGCTCACGGAAAGAGCCGATCTTGTCACGCACGATGCATTTCAGGTAATGCGCGAAGCGGCAGCAGGCGAACAGGTAGGGAAGACGCGCGGCCAGACGAGCATTGGCGGTGGCATCGGCGTCGTGATACTCCATCGGCTTCTGCAGTGACTGCGCACCAATAAAGGCGGCGAAGTCGGAGTTTTTGCGATGCACCAGCGGCATAAAGCCGTTTTTCGCCAGTTCGGCTTCGCGACGATCGCTGATGGCGATTTCGGTCGGACACTTCATGTCCACGCCGCCGTCGTCACTCGGGAAAGTGTGGCACGGCAGATTTTCAACGGCTCCGCCCGACTCCACGCCGCGGATCGCCGTGCACCAGCCATACTCTTTAAAGGAGCGGTTGATGTTGGCGGCCATCGCGTAGGCGGCATTACTCCACGTGTAGTTACCGTGATCGGAACCGTCGGTCTGCTCTTCGAAATCGAAGCTGTCGACCGGGTTGGTACGGATGCCATAAGGCAGACGCGCCAGGAAACGCGGCATCACCAGACCCAGATAGCGCGCATCTTCCGATTCACGCAGGCTGCGCCAGGCTGCATATTCGGTGTTCTGGAAAATCTTGGTCAGATCGCGTGGATTCGCCAGCTCCTGCCAGGACTCCATCTGCATCACTTCCGGCGCGGTGCCGGTAATAAACGGACAGTGCGCAGCTGAACCGATACGCGCCATCTCACCCAGCAGCTCAACATCCTGCGGACTGTGGTCGAAGTAGTAGTCGCCCACCAGGCAGCCAAACGGCTCGCCGCCGAACTGACCATACTCCTGCTCATAAATCTTTTTGAACAGCGGGCTTTGATCCCAGCCGGCACCCTTGTAACGCTTCAGAGTACGGCCCAGCTCCTGCTTGGAGATGCTCATAAAGCGGATTTTCAGCATCTCGTCAGTTTCGGTGTTGTTCACCAGATAGCTCAGGCCGCGCCAGGCGCTTTCCAGCGACTGAAACTCCGGATGGTGAATGATCTGGTTCACCTGCTGTGACAGCTTTTCGTCGATCTCAGCAATCAGCGCCTGAATGGTGCGATAGGCATCGCTGGAGACGGTGACGGTGTTCTCCAGCGCCTGCTGCGCCAGGGTTTTCACTGCGCTTTCAACCGCCGCGCGTGCCTGATCGCTTTTTGGCCGGAACTCTTTATTCAGCAGCGCGCTGAACTCATCCTGACTGAAACTGGCTGCGCCCTGCGACTGCGGTTGTTGTGAAGTCTGCGTCATGCCTGTGGCTCCTTACCTTCAGTGGCCTCATCCTGCTTTGGCAGATGGGTCAGGGCCTGCAGCAGTGTCGGATCCTGCAGCACCTTACCAATCAGCTCTTCCGCACCGTTTTTGCCGTCCATGTAGGTCAGCAGGTTCGCCAGCTGGGTACGCGCTTCCAGCAGCTTGCTCAGCGGCTCAACGTTGCGGGCCACCGCATCCGGCGAGAAGTCATCCATGCTGTCAAAAGTGAGATCGATGTTTAACTTGCCTTCGCCATTCAGGGTGTTATCCACCTGGAACGCGGCGCGCGGCTTCAGCGCTTTCATGCGCTCATCGAAGTTGTCGATGTCGATCTCAAGGAATTTGCGTTCGTCGATGCCTGGCTGAGGCTCCAGCGGTTTACCCACCAGATCGGCCAGCACGCCCATCACAAACGGCAGCTGGATTTTGCGTTCCGCGCCATAAATTTCCACGTCATATTCAATCTGAACGCGAGGCGCGCGATTGCGGGCAATGAACTTCTGCCCACTGGATTTGCTTGTTGCCATGGTTTTCTCCATCAATGATGCGCGGATAATGTGTCACAGCAGGCGCGCAGGTCCCGCTGTGTGAGTGGGTCACGCCTGCTTAGTCGCGACGTCCGAAAATAGTTTCCAGCTGATGAACGCCATCGGGTGCCAGTTCGCGGATGATCTCCAGGAAGTCGCGCTCGATTAAGCGCTGCACCCGGTCAATCATCAGCGGGGCCGGATGACTCGGCTCATGCTGGGTGAAGTAGAGCTTCACTTTTTCCAGCATCAGCTGCGCGTCGGCGCGGGAAGTAATCTGCACCGTGCGCCAGTCCGCCGCCGCGCGCGGCGTCGCTGCGGTCGCCGCCGGTGCAGCGGCTTCTGCGGGCTGTTCCGCCACTGCGGTGGGAATCAGCTGGCTGATGTCGGTGGCCTGGCAGCGTTCGGCGATCAGCGCAATCTGCCTGCGCAGCAGTGCCAGTTCCGGCACCGCAGCGTCGCCCAGCCGTTCGGCCACAGTTTCGCAGATGGTCTGCAGCCGCTCATGAATCTGCAGCACGGCCTCAATGCCGGGCTGGTCGCCGCGCGCCAGTTCGTCGATCAGACGCGGCAGGCCGCCTGGGTAATCTGCTACTTCGGTTTTGCTGCCGTCGCACAGGGCGGCGGCATCGCGCAGCGAGATACCGTCAGAGGGATAGCGCAGCAGCCAGCACTGACGCACCGCGCCGCTGAGATCAGTCTTGTCACCCAGCAACGCCAGAGCATTGATACGGTAGAAGGGATCCTGCTCGCCATACTCTTCCAGGCGGGGCCACAGCGGCTCCCAGTAGAGCAGCAGCGCCTGTTCAATCAGCTTCAGTCCCTGAGCATAGCCCGGCAGCCCTTTCAGCTCCGTCCAGGCATGCGTCAGCGCCAGCATCACGCGTAAATCTTTGCTGCGGACCAGCAAAGCTATCGCCAGCTTTTCGACTTTGTTCCAGTCGGCGGGTTCGGCAGGAATAATGGTGTCGCCGAACTGCTGTTCCGCTTTACCGGCGCTGGCCTGCTCCATTGCCTGAAAATCGGCGTCGTACTCCAGGTTATCGCCGCCGGGATTTTCCTCACTGACCGGAGCCAGCAAAGCCTCAGTGTTCATCGTCATGCGTCTCGCCTCAGGATTCAAACATCGGGGGATAAAGTCCGTTTCGTCCCGGCTTTGCCCCACCGGCCGGATCAAACAGCAATGAAAAGAGCTGCGCGGTGAAGTTACCGCTGTGGACCTGGGTATAAAGCGGGAAACCGTCGCTTTGATTAGTCCACCAGAAACTGGTGTAGAACTGCGGGTCGAAGTTCTCGCCCGGTAACGCCCAGTTCAGCGTCGAGGGCGTGTCGCCATGCCCGATGACGTTGAGAATATCCGACGCGTCACCCGCTTCCTGTGGCGGTTGCGGCTGCGGAATGCTGATCAGCGCCTGATCCAGCTGCTCCGGTGACCCACCGCCCTGCACTACCCGCAGCAGCGTATTACCCACCTGCTGATACCACTCGCCGGAGCGGGCCAGCAGCGCGGGCGACCACTCGGCGGGGGTAAAGTGGCGCAGCGCGCAGAGCGGATAGTTACGCCCTACGCTGTCCCGTGCGGCGATCAGGCAGCCCATCTGAATCAGCTGACTGCCCAGCATCGGCGGTACCACAAAATTCCAGACCGGCGCGTTGAGGAACGGGCGCGACGGGGCGTTTTCACTCTCCTGGCTGCTCTGCCAGTGATGCAGGCCCACCTGAAACCAGCTGGACCATTGGCGATAGAGCACGTCAGGAAAGCGGCGCTTCACAAAGTCACCTGCGCTGGGCAATTTGCCGTACCAGCAGGGTGCAGCGTAATGAGTCATTGTCGGGTCCTGTTTCAGGGGCAGCTAAAGCCGGGAAGCTGGAACGGGTTACGAATGCTGCCTGGGGTAAACGACAGCGTGACCTGATGACCTTCCACGCTGAACGTAGCTTCGCGGGTCAGGCCGCCTGCAGCGGTAACCCGGGCGCGGTCAAAGAAGCGATTGAGCGCCCAGGGGCCGCTGGTGACCAGCGTCGACGTAGTGCCGTTGGTCAGGCCCAGCTGCATCCGCACCTGGCTGGTACCGCCAGGGCCAGGCCAGCTGACCATCTGCACTGCCTGCGGCCCGTGGCTGTAACGTAATTGCTGTCCATCCACATCCAGCGTCAGATTAAGGATGTCGTTGTCCATTTTTACGGTGCGCAGCGTGACGCGGAAGCCTGGCGTGGTTGCGCCGTTGGCAAAGAACGCATCGCGAATCGACTGTGCCTGCTGGAAAGGACGAAGCAGCGCTTCGCCACCCGGCAGCGTTTTACCGTCAATACCCGGCGTAAAGCGCCATGCCGTGTTGGTGGTATCGACTTTGCTGGCCAGGTTGTCGCGGAAGAAGCTGTCCATCATGCCGCTGCCGGGCGCAAACATCCGGGCCAGATCGTCTGGGGTGACTTCACTGCGCGCGGAGCGAACCAGCGGATAACGACCGGCGATCGCCTGACGACAGAAGCTGCCCACTTCCATCGTGATGCGTTTACGGACGTTATCCATATCGCGTCGCTGTGCATCGCTGCTGGCCCCGACCGCCATGCTGGAAACCATATTCTGCAGCGAACCGGGCAGACGTCCGGCGCTGGCCTGAAGGCGACTGATCGCATCGCTGGCCGGTGGCGGCATCCCGCTGTTGGCGGCATCCTGCACCGCCGTGAGGTAGCGATAGAGATCGTCAATCTGGTGCAGGAAATCATCCACCGCCAGCACCTTGCTGCCCTGCTGCAACGGCTGCGCCAGCTCAAGCACGGGCGCAAAATGCACGGCAACCGCCTGTTCCGGAGACACCTGCGCTGCCGCCTGTCCACGCGCCGCCGCCGCGTCGGGCGAGGTAAACAGCGCTTCAAGGGTGCGGGTGGCGCTGTTATCCGACGGTTTTGCCGCCTGCGCGGTTTTCTCGTCGGGCTGTGCCCGGTTCAGTGTCAGCAGGTTGCTGAGATTAATCACCAGCTGGCGCAGCGGCGAGTGGTTGCCCGACAGCAGACGCGCGGTGTTGATACGTTGGGAAAGATCAGCGCTGCTGTTGAGCTGGATATCGCTCAGAAACTGCTCCCACTGGCCGATATAGTCCTGCACATAGAGCTGGCGCACCGCGAGATCGGTCTGCTCACTTTTCTGTTGCGGCGCAACACCGCCAAGTACCCAGAGATCATCCTGATAAAGTGCCTGCGTCACCGGGGCAATCTGCTTATCCACATGCTGCCAGTAGCCATCCGGGGTATAGAGACCGGACACCCCGTCATTCACCGATTTACCGCTTTTGCGGGAAAACACCAGCTCGCTCTGAGGGCCGCCCAGCGCCGCCAGCGTCACCGGCTGCAGGCTGTCGCTGCGTGAAAGCAGGCGCTTCAGCCGCCCATAGACCCGCTGTGACAGCGGCATCTGATTAATCAGCGCCTGCTCGCGCTTTACCAGCGCGTCATCCTTCGCATACGGCGAGGAGTGAATCTGCGTCTCCAGCAACTGTTGCAGATGCCACGCCAGCTGTTTCACCTGTTGCTGTGTAACGTTCTGCGGCAGCTCACGCGAGAGATTCAGCATCAGCCAGGCCTGCAGGAATTTGCCATCGTAGTGCTTCGGCTGATAGAGCATCTGATACGCCTTAAGCGCTTCATAGCTGTAGTCAGCGTCGCTGCCCGTGTCATTGCGTAGCCAGCGGGTGATGTTCTGCGCCACCTGCGGCAACAGCAGCTGTTTCAGTGCTTTGTCATAGAGTGCACGGGTCGCATCGCTGACCTCAGTACCACGATATAGCCCCATACGGCGCGTCAGCGGTGGAGAGTCCAGCGAGAAGTCGGCGCTTTCCGGCAGATGCAGCAGGGTGTTGAGATACGGCACCAGCGCAAAGAGATCGCCATTGACCTGCTGCTGAAGCTGATCGCCGAGTTGCTCAACCTGCGGCCCTTTAGCGGCCATCTCCTGAAGATAGGCTTTGTTCTTGCTGTAGCTGGTAAGCCACAGTCCGCCTGCCACCAGTAACAGCACCAGCAGCGCCAGATACCCCGACCATAATCCGGCGCGGTTGCGCAGCTCCCACCAGCGATTGCTGCCTGCCAGACCTGACTCCTGGAAAATCACATTTTCCAGCACCCCTTTCAGGAAGAAGCTCTGGCCTTTGTTCTGCGGAATCGGTGACTCTTTATTGACCTGATCCCAGCCTCCCGACTCGCCCGCCTGCTGACCCGGCAGATTCAGTGCGCGGTTCAGCTCGCCCATCACCCGGTCAAACGGCAGCCCTTCCTGGGTGCCACTGGCAAAGTAGATGCCGCGTGGTGCGAACTGGGTTTCAAAATCGGAGCGGGCAAACAGCGTATCGAGCGCGTCTGCCAGTAACGGACGTAACGCCGCAAACTCCTGCGGGAAGAGATAACATTCGGCCCGAGCCTGGGCATCACTCTCCGTCAGCAGACGATCGGCCAGTCCGGCATCGAGTCGCTGTTGCAGCAGTGAATACTCCTGCTGGAACTGGCTGTTCAGCTCGAAATCGGCGGCGGATGCCTTCGCCCATGGAAAGGTGAACCCCCAGATTTGTTCGCGCTGAGCTTTGTCCAGCGAGGCGAAGTAGCTGCGGAAGCCTTTGAGCAGGTCAGCTTTGGTGACCAGCACATAGACCGGGAAACGGATGCCGAGACGATCGTGCAGCTCCATCAGACGCTGACGCAGCGCCAGCGCCTGGTTGCGCAGTGCCTCGGGCGACTGGCTCAGCAGATCGGAGACACTCAGGGTGACGATGACACCGTTAATCGGCTGACGTCCGCGATATTTACGCAGCAGGTCGAGGAAATGATGCCATTCGCTGGCATCGCGATCCTGCTGACTCTCCTGGGTGCTGTAGCGCCCGGCGGTATCGAGCAGCACCGCGTCATTGGTGAACCACCAGTCGCAGTTGCGGGTGCCGCCAATACCGCGCAGCGCCGACTTGCCGAACTTGTCCGCCAGCGGAAACTGCAGGCCGGAGTTGACCAGTGCCGTGGTTTTACCGGCACCGGGTGCGCCGATGATCATGTACCAAGGCAGCTGATAGAGATACTGGCGGCCAAAGCGCTGCGCCCAGAACGGCGTGCCCTTGCTGCTGTGGCGCTGGAAATGCGCCTTTTTCAGCATCTCCGTGGCTTCCGAGAAACGCCCTGCCAGCACCTGCTCCTCGCTGGTCAGACGCTGACGATCGGCTTCCGGCGCATCGCTTTTGCCGGTTTCCAGGCTCGACATCAGCTTGCGGTTGAGCCAGAAATTGTAGATCCGCGGGATCGCCTGACCCAGGCCCCAGACCAGATAGAGCAGCGCGATACTGATCATCCGGTTCTGCTCTGGCTCAAGCGGACGCGAATCAACGATAGAGAAGACCGGGCCAATCACCCAGATAATAAATGAGAGCGCGGTGATGCCGACAAAGCCCCACGCCAGGCGACTGGTCAGCACCGCAAACAGAATATTCAGCATGGATCAGTTCCCTCTCGCCAGGCCGTTGAGTTCGGCATGCGTCGCATCCGGCGCCACCAGCAGTGTGATTTCAACGCGACGGTTACGTGCGCGATTTTCTGCGCTGTTGTTCGGCACCAGCGGATTGCTTTCGCCGCGCCCTTCCGCTTTTACCCGTGACGGATCTGCCAGTTGCTGTTGCAGCAGGGATTGCACCGACCGCGCGCGTGCCAGTGAGAGTTCAAAGTTGGAGGCGAAGCGTGCGCTGCGGATCGGTACGTTATCGCTGTAACCAATCACCTGAATCTGGCCGCTGACGTTGTTCATGGCGGCGGCGATGCGCTGGATCACGTCAACATAGCGTCCGCGCACCTCGGTAGCCGCCGAGGCAAATAGCCCATCCCCTTTCAGTGTCACCACGCTGCGATCCGCTTCGTCACGCACGGCCACCAGCCCGGCATCGATTTCCGGTTTCAGGAAGGCGCGCAGGTTGAGCGTAGCGGGCGGTGGCGGCGCAGGGTTACCAATCTTCACTTCCGGCAGCGCCGTCTGATAGATGCGGGCCAGCACCGGCGAGGTGTAATCGCCCAGACGCCAGTTGAGCACGATATAGAACAGGCAGGCTGCCAGCCCGGCGACTGCGGCGCAGGCCCACAGCGGGATCATCGGTCGCCACAGCTTGCGCAATACCGGCTGATCGGTAGGATGCGGTGACAGCGCCGCCGCGTAACTGCCTCGCACGCTTCTGATCATCTGCAGCAGACGCTGTTTGATGGTCTCCAGCTGCGAGCGGCCATTGTCCAGCACCCGATAGCGGCCTTCGAACCCCAGCAGCAGACAGAAGTAGATCAGCTCCAGCATCAGAATGTGACGCCTTGGGTTCTGCGACAGCTTGGCCAGTAGCTGGAAAAACTTCTCGCCACCCCAGGTTTCGTTGTGAAAAGTCACCAGCAAGCCGTTGCTGGTCCAGACGCCGCGACTGCCCCACGGCGTCAGCGCCGCCGCCTCATCCAGCGCGGTACAAAGGCAGTAACGCGCGCCGATGATCACTTCGTAGCCGAGACCTGACTGCTGGCAGCTCAGCTCGAAGCGGCGAATCTGGTCGATCAGTTGCTGGCGCAGTTGCGCCGGGTCTTCGTGCGACACCGAATGGCGGATCTGTGGAATCGCGTTAATCAGGGGGTTAGCCGCCGCGACCAGCACATTCTGGTGGCTGGCATCGGGCGCAAGATCGCTGTGTGATTTTTGTTGTTCCTGCATCATGCTGCGTGCTCAGTTTATTATTCTGACTGACTGCGGATGGCCCAGAACTCCATGTTCAGGCCAGGAAACTCACCGGCAAGATGCAGCGCAAAAGCGCCCGAGCGCTCCATCTCTTTCCATAGCTCGCTGTTCTTATCCAGTTCGAAATAGCTGTATCCGGCATGCCACGGTATCTGCGGCGGCGCGCCGGGCATCGCCCGAAGTGCCAGACCCGGCAGCTGCAGCTGCACCAGATCGCGGATTTTGCTGACCGGCGCGACTTTCATCTGCGCAGGGAAATGGGTTTTGAGCGTGTCAGCCGGCACACTGGCCTTTACCGCCAGCACAAAGCCAAACTCATGCACCATGCTGCTCTCCGGCACGGTGGCAACATTCAGGCCGTGGGAACGCTGAATCAGCGGTAGCTGAATCGCGCTCTCTTCCATCACCTGCGACAGTCCCTGGCGCAGTAGCAGCGACAGGCGGCTGAAGCAGCTGTGCAGATCGTCATGATCGTAGAGCGGCAGTAAATCCGGTGCGCGGGCGGGTGTCCAGGTGCTGAGCTCCGCCGCCAGTTGCAGCCAGTGGCTGTAGAGCGTTTCAGGATGGAGCAGAGGCAAATGTTGCAGATGGCTGTGCAGGCCAAGCTGACGATTGAGCAGTGCCAGCAGCATAAAATCGACCATATCGGCGCTGTTGAAACGACCGGTGCCAGGCGCGCGCTGACTCAGCTGCTGGCTGCGTTGCTGGATCAGCCCGTGCAGATCGTTAAACATGTTCTGCAGCGGACGGCTGCTGTTCAGGGTCAGCATCGGCGGGATATAGTCGCTGTCGAGCCGGATGTGGTTGTCGCTGCGTTTTTCAATCACCTGCGCCACGCCCATCGCGGTCCACTCAGCGGTCAGATCCTGTTCCAGCATCAGCCGCAGGCGCAGCTTGCCGAACTGCACCGTGGCGCTGCCTACGGCCTGGGCGTTGTCATCTTCCACGTCCGCTTCCCAGGCGAGATAGCGCGCCAGAGAATCCTGCGACTCTTTGAAGGCGACCGCTTCGCGGCCATTGCGCCGGGCCGGTATCGCCAGCACCACTTTGCTCCGGTCAACAGAAGCCGGCAGATCCAGCGGCGCCGGGCCATGCTGCGGCTGGCTGAAGGAGAAAAACGTGCCGTCTGGCAGACAGCCGCTGGCCGCGCTTAGCGCCAGTTTTCCCTGACGCAGCAGCGCTTCATCGAACTCCAGATCGTAAAAGCCCCATGTGTAGGCGCGCTGTGACTGGCCCCACTCACGCAGGGTGCTGAGAAGATAATTTTCTGACTGCTGGAAATGGTGAGGACGCAGAAACATCCCCTCGGTCCAGACTACCTTTTCGGCTCTGTTCATAGACATCACTGTTTTTCCACGCGAAGGCCATTAATCCCTGCCACGATGCGGGCATTCAGCTCGCTATCGTTACGTTTCCAGAACGCCCAGAATGACGGCGAATCGCCTTCGGGAACCGGCAGTGACAGTCGCCAGACCTTGCCATCCAGCGACTGATATTCCGCCATGATGCCGATAAAGCGTGCCTCCGGCAGACTCCGGATGCGCAGTGTTTTGCTACGCTGTCCTGGCGTCAGGAAGAACTGTTGGGTGTTGAGCTGGGCGCTGCCCAGCACGGTTCCCGACTGGTTTTGCAGGGAGTAAAAGTCCGCCGACATGAACTCCGCATCGGAGCTCAGTAACACCACACGGACCTTCAGCGGCGCACCGCCATTGAGCTGATTCTGTCCCTGCACGTCCAGGTTGTAGTAAGCCACCGGCGGCGTACTGTTACTGCTGCAAGCGGCAAGCAGCCACACCAGCAGCACGATCACCCCACGACGCAGTTGTGTTGTTCTCATCATCAAGCCCTCCCTGCTCTGTGCGATTAGTTAATGATCCAGGTTCCGTTACTGCTGTTCTGACAGGCGGTGCTGTCACCGTTGACCGCGACGCAGGTTTTCTTCTTGCTGCTGCGCACGCGACGTTTTGGCTGATCGGCTTTAACGGTCTGGTCGTAAAGTTCGCTTTTCACCACGGCGCGGAACGGCACATAGCCCGTCAGTTGGACGGTTGCCTGCGGCGCGGCGGGCTGAGCATCTTTCACGGCAGCGGTGGCGTTGTCCGGTTTACCTTCTGCTGCGGCCTGCGCGGGTTCACCCAACGCCAGCCAGTTGTTCTCTACCTGACCAATCACGGTGTAGCTTTCGCCGGTTTTCAGGGTATCCACCACTTTGCCGCCGTAACCTGGCTGGCTCATGACCGAACCGGGATAGAGCGCGCGGTAAGTTTCGTTGACCGGGCTGAACTGCGCCGGCGGTTTAACGGCGTAACGGTGGCTGATCGCCACGCCGTCAACCGTGCTGGTGACCAGCGTGTCATCGGTCATTTTTGGCGGTGTTTTACAACCGGCGACTGAGAAAACAAACATCAGGCCTAACGCAATACGGAGCTTCACCATTTTTTTCATGTTGTGTTCCATTCATATCCTGGAGAGTGGCCAGAGGCCGGTTGTCAGTGTTGAAAATCGGGAGCAGGTCTTCAAAAAATTTGAGTTAGTGCCATGCTAAAAAACAATTCTTAAACGAACCGCGCTAAACCGTCGCATGCTGGCATGGCAAACGATCAAAAAAGGTTAAGTATAAAAATTTATAAATGGAGACGACTGCGGGAGACGGGAGGAATCTGACCTGGTAATAAACGATCAAAAACCTGATCAATATTTTCCCGGCAAATTTAAGAAGGCAGGCAAAACCCAAGCTTTACTAATGCCATCCCTGGTCGAAAAACAGACTTATTGACTCAGATTTAAAATAACAGTGTTATTCGCTAACGAAATAAAATGGCTTAACACATCTGCCAGACACCTTATTAAAGCGATCCAATTCAACAAGTTACATCAATATAAGATTTCATAGCTACCGCACGAGTCAGGTATTCCCTGCCCGCCGGTCTGAAATTACAATCCATGTGTAAATATAATCTGCGAGTTTACATAAGATTGACAAAATTTCAAAGACCCACTTTCACAAGATTTTACTTTAGAAATACTTAACTAATTAAGTTAATCCAAATATGTCACCCTTTTAGGTACTCTGTTAGGACAAATCCCAACAACTTGCAAAAATATGAAGTATTTTTACACATTGATTAATTTTACAACACCCCTTCATTAAAAATACTCATGTTAAAAGTGGTTCTGATTTTTTGCACTCAGGATGTGTAAGCGTCAGGCCGCTGGCAGTGATGCATTACACGCTCACAAAACCACGAAATAAAAATATACTTATCAATTAGTTAACTATTTAATGTACGGGATTTCAGTGAGTGAACATGGAAGAGAGCAGAATGGAGGTAAGCGAAGCGATTATCGGTGAATTGCCCGTTCAGACAGGACTGATTAATTGTTCTTTAGAAAGCGTGATTACTAATAAGTGTAATTGTGTCAGAAGGTTACAACAGAGGATCACAAAAAAACCACGCCTGAGCGTGGTTTGAGCTGGCGCGCCGGGTAAGCGGCTTGTCAGGATTAGAAAAAGCCCAGGGGCTCGATGCTGTAGCTGACCAGCAGATTCTTGGTCTGCTGATAGTGATCCAGCATCATTTTGTGGGTCTCACGGCCGATGCCCGATTTTTTATAGCCGCCAAATGCGGCATGCGCCGGATAGAGGTGATAGCAGTTCGTCCAGACGCGTCCCGCTTTAATCGCCCTGCCCACGCGATAGGCACGGTTGATATCGCGGGTCCAGACGCCTGCACCCAGGCCATAGATAGAATCGTTAGCGATGCTGACCGCTTCCGCCTCATCTTTAAAGGTTGTAATACCAATGACCGGGCCAAAGATCTCTTCCTGGAACACCCGCATGCTGTTGTTGCCTTTCAGCAGGGTTGGCTGGATGTAGTAACCGCTGTTAAGTGAGTCATCCAGCTTTTCGACGCCGCCGCCCACCAGCACTTCAGCACCCTCTTTTCGTGCAACCTCAAGATAAGAGAGAATTTTATCGAATTGCTGTTGCGACGCCTGAGCGCCGACCATGGTCTCGGTATCCAGCGGATCGCCCCGTTTAATGGTTTTTACCCG
This sequence comes from Candidatus Pantoea rara, assembly GCF_051136265.1. Taxonomy (NCBI): domain Bacteria; kingdom Pseudomonadati; phylum Pseudomonadota; class Gammaproteobacteria; order Enterobacterales; family Erwiniaceae; genus Pantoea; species Candidatus Pantoea rara. The sequence continues at coordinate 2,390,859 of NZ_CP194942.1, forward strand.
CTTCATGACAGCCGCCATGAACGGCTCGTAGATTGACTCCTGCACCAGTGCACGCGACGGACAGGTACAGATTTCACCCTGATTCAGGAAGCCCAGCACCACGCCTTCGGCGGCTTTCTCAATAAAGCTCTCTTCCGCCTGCATGATGTCTTCAAAGAAGATGTTCGGTGATTTGCCGCCCAGCTCAACTGTCGACGGGATCAGGCTTTTCGCTGCCAGCTCCAGAATATGACCGCCGGTGGCAGTAGAGCCGGTAAAGGCGACTTTGGCGATGCCGGGATGAGAGGCCAGCGCTTCACCGGCCTCTTTACCGAACCCATGCACCACATTCAGCACGCCCGGCGGGAGCAGATCTTTTATCAGATCGACAAAGAGGGTGATCGACAGCGGCGTCTGTTCAGCCGGTTTCAACACGACGCAGTTACCCGCGCCCAGCGCCGGTGCCAGTTTCCAGGACGCCATTAACAGCGGGAAGTTCCAGGGGATTATCTGTGCCACCACACCCAGCGGCTCGTGGAAATGGTAGGCGGCCGTGAACTCATCAATCTCTGCTGCACTGCCCTCCTGCGCGCGGACACAACCGGCAAAGTAGCGGAAGTGATCGACGGCCAGCGGCAGATCGGCCGCCAGGGTTTCACGCACGGGTTTGCCGTTATCCCAGGTTTCATAAACCGCCATGGTCTCCAGATGCTCTTCCAGCCGATCGGCAATTTTCAATAGCAGCAGCGAGCGTTGCTGGGGTGAGGTCTTGCCCCAGGCATCAGCTGCCGCTGCCGCAGCGGCCACCGCGTTGTCAACATCGGCAGCGTCTGAGCGTGGAAACTCACCGGCGGCAGAACCATTCACCGGTGAGGTATTGGTGAAGTAGTTGCCGTTCACCGGCGCGACGAATTCACCATTAATGAAGTTGCCATAATTTTTTTGTAGCGTAATCAGAGAACCCTGTTCTCCGGGGGCGGCGTAACGCATGGTCATTCTCCTGACAGGTGACTAATGCAACAATGATGAAACTTATTATTAACATGAAGGATCATTGAGAGCCTGTCAGGTCTGTTAACCAGAAACTGTGACCGCCCCGAAGGAATAGGTGCTTCCGCTGCGCTTATAGAAAATTCCGACTTTTACCTAAAAGACTGGTCAGGGAGAAACTTGTGCGGCACAAAGGGTGTCAACGTGAGGATGAATTCATTCTGGAGATGAGCATGCTGGCTTCAGCTATTACCCTGATGCGCGCTAAAGCCAATTTCGTGCATCAGTTTATCCGCAACCCTCGCAAGATGGGCAGCATTACACCCTCATCAGAGGCACTGTGCCGCGCCATGATTGCGTCGGTGGAATGGCCTGAAACGTTACGAATTGCCGAACTCGGCGCAGGTGATGGGGTGCTGACACGGCAGATACTGGCGCAGATGGCACCCGACGCAACGCTGGATGCTTTTGAGATCAGCAGCACGCTGGCAGACAAGCTCAACGCGCTGGACGATCCACGCATGACCGTGCGCACCTGCTCTGCGGAGTACCTGAGTGGGAAGTATGACGTCATTTTCTCTGGCCTGCCGTTGCTGTCTTTACCCCCTGAATTGCGAGAGGCAATCCTGCGTGCGGTCTATAACGCCCTCGGCCCGAATGGCGTGTTTGTGCAGTTTCAGTACACCTCGCTGACCCAGCCTGATCTGTCGCGCTACTTCACCTGGGAACGCCAGCGGGTGCTGAAAAACGTGCCACCCGCCTGGGTCTATCGCTGCACACGTCATTACGCGCCCTGAGCACGCCCGACTAACGGGCGCGTCTGTTGCCAGAACGTCGCCAGCAACTCACGCGCCCAGTCTTTCCCTTCTATCTCGTTGGCCCCTTCCTCTGTGCAGCCCTGCGGCGTACAGACGGTCATGATGTGCCGTGTAAATTCAGGATGAAACTGCACGGAGAGTGCCTGCGGCGTATAGCGTACAATCTGACAGCCATCGCGTGCAGAAGCAGCCAGCACCTGTGCCTGCGGCGGCGCACTGATCACCGACTGGCGATGTGACAGCCAGACGCTAAAATCCTGTGGCAATTTCTGCAGCAGGGGATCGCGCTGCGCCTGGCCTGAACAGCGGATCGGCAACAGACCGCGCTCCCAGCCATTGGGGTTATCGGCCACTTCCCCGCCCAGCGCATAGGCCATCAGCTGATGACCATAGCAGACACCCAGCAGCGGCAGATCAGTATCAATCGCTGCCCGAATCCATGCGGCGCTGCGTTCGCTCCACTCAGCGTGATCGGTGACCATCGCCCAGGAACCGCTGAGGATCGCTCCGGAAATCTGATCGAAATCGGGTAATGCCTCGCCCAGATGGGGCCGGACAATCAGATACTCATCAGGTTGCAGGTTTAACGCGTCAATGAACCAGCGCGGCTGTTCACCAATCTCTGAGACGACGTTTGCGGGTGGGACTTCAAGCTGAATCAACGCAAGGGGTAAGGCGGACGTCTGGGTCATACCGAATCGGTTCCTTTAAGAAGTCGTTTCAAATCAGTCTGCCAGCATCGCGCGCGAAAGTCTCATCGGGCTGCGCCGCAATGGCAGAAAATTTGTCGCTGCGATTGGCTGGAATGCCGCAGTTCGTGCCATCATTAGCGGGCTAAGCAAAAATCATCGAAAGGATATTATCGTGGCTGTGCGGCATTTTTTTCTGATTCTGATGGTGGTTTCCATCTGGGCCTTCAACAACGTGGCGGTGAAATGGGGCCTGCTGGAGCTGCCGCCCCTGTTTCTGACGTTTATGCGTTTTGTGATCGTGGCCATCGTGCTGGTGCCGTTTTGCCGGATTAACCGTCAACAGTTGCCCTGGCTGCTACTGCTGGCGTTTACATTCGGCTTTATGCACTTCTCGCTGCTGTTTGTCGGCCTGCGCTACACCGATGCCGGCACCGGTGCCATTGTCGTGCAGCTGGGAACGCCGATTGCCATGCTGCTGGCGATGGTGGTGCTGAAAGAGAAGCTGAAGCTGGTGCAGCTGGTGGGCATTATGATCTCGCTGAGCGGCGTGGTGGTGCTTTCTGGCAGCCCGACGATTCCGTCATGGTGGGTGCTCTGCCTGCTGCTGTGCAGCGCCACCGGGTGGGCCGTCAGTAACCTGATTGTAAAGAAGTCGCCGCCGATTAAGCCGCTGACCATGACCGGATGGATTGCGTTTCTGGCGATTCCGATCACAGGCGCGTCCAGCTTTGTGATGGAGTCGAACCAGCTCTATGCCCTGCAACATGCGGGCTGGCACGGCTGGTTTGCGATTCTCTACAGCGCCATCGCCTCGTCGATTGTGGCTTATACGCTGTGGTACATGCTGCTGAAGAAATATAACGTCAACCTGATCATGCCCTACTCGCTGCTGACGCCGGTTTTATCGGTGCTGATGGGGATTATGGTGCTGGGTGACAGCCTCAACAGCTTCAAGATTATCGGCGCATCCCTGGTGATCTTCGGCACGGCTATCGCGGTGATCAACCTGCGTAACCTACGGATGCATGCCCGCTTCCCGCGCCTGCGGCGGCGTTAATTCCGCGTGCTATGCTTGAGAAATGACCTTTTTCAGGGAGCACAACATGGACTCAAAGCTTGCCGCCTCTTTGTGGCAGCAGATGCAGCAGGGATTGCGGGGGCGCGATGACGCCTTGCCTCTTCCCACCTTCGTTGATCGTGCCACCTTCTCTTCTGCTTTTGCCGTCAGTGAACTGGCGGCCACCAGCCTCGGTCTGGCGACGCAGGCTGCCGCTGCACTCATTGCCACATCCCGACCTGAATGTCCCTCTCACCCCATCATCGTCAATGTGCGTCTGGCATCGCGCTGGTTTCAGCAAAGCTTTCACCCGCTGAACCGCGCGGCGCCCGCGATGTGGGATGCGTTTGCCGGTGACTATCGCAGTCGCGATGGCTGGATCCGTCTGCACACCAATGCTGCGCATCACCGGCTGGCGATGGAGCAGGTGCTGGGTGCGCACGCCGACCGCGCGGCGCTGGCGCAGCAGGTGCAGCAATGGCAGGCCAGAGAACTGGAGCAGGCAATTATTGATGCCGGTGGCTGCGCCGCAGAAATGCGCAGCACCGCCGCCTGGCAGCAGCATCCACAGGGTCAGGCCCTGCAGCGCGAACCCCTGTTTAGCTGGCAGACTACCCAGCCCTTAGCTGCGCCAGACTGGCCGCTGGCCGAGGCGCGTCCGTTAATGGGTATAAAAGTGCTGGATCTGACGCGGATTATTGCCGGGCCGGTCGCTACCCGATTTCTTGCCAGCCTGGGGGCCAGCGTGCTGCGCATCGATCCTCCGGGATTGCAGGAACCGACGCTGGATGAGGAGATGAGCTGCGGCAAGCACCGTGCGGTGCTCGACCTGACCCGGACTGCCGATCGCGAGCAGTTTATCGGCCTGCTGCGCGAAGCGGACGTACTGGTGCACGGCTATCGGGCAGATGCGCTGGAACGGCTTGGGTTTGACGCAGAGACCCTTCAGGCACTCTCACCTGGCCTGGTCGATGCTGGTCTGAGTGCCTGGGGCTGGCAGGGACCGTGGCGCAACCGTCGGGGATTCGACAGTCTGGTGCAGATGGGATGCGGGATTGCTGAGCGGGGCATGCAGTGGCAGCAGAGCGATAAGCCGGTTCCGCTGCCGGTCCAGGCGCTGGATCATGCCAGCGGCTATCTGCTGGCGGCGGCGGTACTCGAGGGCTTGCGGCGACGCATTACTGAGGGCCACGGTTGCCAGGTCCGGCTGTCGCTGGCACGCACCGCGTGGCTGTTGCAGCAGCACCCCGCGGGTCAGCTCGCGGGTTCGGGCATTGTCCCGCAGGTTAAAGATAACCAGCCCTGCTACGAGTTAACGCCGTGGGGATTTGGCGTAAGGCTCAAGGCGGCGTCCTGGCTGCCCGGCACCCCGCAAATTTTTGCGACGCCAGGCTGTAAGCCGGGTACACACCCGGCAACATGGTAAATCAGGCGTCGGGCGTTTCTTCGCTGCTGTCCAGCAGTTCGTTGTACATCGCCTGAATGGCTTCACGGCTCAGCATCGCCAGGGTGCGATAAAACGCGGTGGTCGCATGCGCTTCCACTTTGCCCAGGAACGTTCCGCACCACGGTAGCAGGTACTCTTCAAACAGCGCCATCTGCGCTGCGCTCTCATCTTCCGCAGACTGATCTTCCAGCCATGATGCGGCCAGCAGCAGCACACCAAAATGGTCAGCAGGCGCATCGCTCAGCGGCATGCCGCGCGACGTTAAGAAGGCACGCACTTCAGCTTCAGTTTTTCCTTCCGGCCACTGTGAAGCGTAAGGCGGCACATTACAATCGCTGCCAACAAACAGCGCGTTGTAATCGGCGGCCAGCGCCTGCGGGTCGCTGTTCTGCTGCAGACGCGTCAGCAGTTCATCCTGTTCCAGCGGCCACTGCGACTGCAGTTTACCTTCACGCAGCAGCGTGAAAAGCGGCACCAGCAGCGGGTCCTGCGGCTGACGATTAAACAGTGAGCCGATTACACGGCACAGAATGGAAAACTCATTCATGAGTCAGATTTCCTTGAGGCAAAATAAATTAAAAGTCAGCCAGTTCAGCAATATGTTTGCCGCTACGCATTTCCAGAAAGTCGAGCAGGCGACGCGGCGTGACATTTAACACCCGATCTTCGGGAAAATCCACCTCGCGGGCAATCCGCAGGCAGTGTTCGAAATGGCCGAGCGTAAATGCCGTGTGGGAATCGGAACCAAACGCCAGTCGTCCTCCGGCATCGCGAACGGCGGCGGCGATAGCCCGGCAGTTCGGTTCACTGCCCGGACGCGAGTGGGTAAAGGAGGAGTTGTTCAGCTCCAGCGCCACATTGTAGTGGGCGGCGGCCTCAGCGATCGCCGGAATATCGACCGGGAATTTCGGGTTGCCCGGATGGCTGATGATATGGACCAGCCCACCCGCCATGGCGGCGATCATCGCGTCAGTGTGATGCTTTCTGTCGCGCGGCGCATAAACCGGCTCGTGAAAACCGGCGACGATTAAATCCAGCGCATCAAGCATCGGACCTGAACAGTCGATCTCGCCCTGCTGGTTTTTAATATTGGCTTCGATACCGCGCAGAATCCCTACGCCATCGATCACACGCGGCCAGACGCGCATATTAATAAAGTGCCAGTAGTGCGGCGCATCGGCCATGTCGGGGCCGTGATCGGTAATGGCGAACAGTTTCAGGCCGGTTTGCTTCGCCTGAGTCACGTAATCGTGCAACGTGCTGTAAGCATGCGTGCTGGCGATGGTGTGCATATGCAGATCTACCGGATACATCCTCTTCTCCTGCTGAGTGCCCCTGACAGGGCCGGTTCATTAATAGCCGCGCTGACGATCCACCCTGCCCTGCGGCGGCTCGCCTGCCTGATCCTGATTGATGGCGCGGGCGATGTAGTCGATAGCTTCGTCGATCAACGTTACCGCCGCATTATGGGGGGTGATCATGACACGCGGATGTGACCAGAGTGGATGCGCCTCCGGCAGCGGTTCAACCTGAAAGACATCCAGCGCCGCCGCTTTCAGCTGACCGCTATTAAGCGCGGCCAGCAGATCGTCTTCCACCACCTGCGCGCCACGCGCGATGTTGAGGAAGAACGCGCCGTGGGGCAGCTGCTGTAAAAAGTCGTGATCGATAAGATTTATGGTCTCGGGTGTACTCGGCAGCAGGTTGATCACCACGCGCGTCTCCTGCAGAAAGGCAGGCAAGGCATCGCGACCGGCAAAGCTGGTCACGCCGTCGATCGCTTTCGGTGAGCGGCTCCAGACGCGCAGCGGGAATCCCCAGGGTTTCAGGCTCTCCGCTACGCTCTGTCCCAGCACGCCCGCGCCCAGAATGCCGATGGTGAAGTTTTCGCGCGTGTAACCTGGCAGTGGCTGCCAGCACTGTTGCTGCTGCTGGAGACGGTAGTCGTCAAAACGACGGAACCAGCTCAGCACGCTATGCACCGCATACTCCTGCATCTGCCGCGCCATCCCGGTATCTTCCAGCCGGTAAAGCGGCACGGTGTCGGGCAGCATCTCCGGATGCTGCTGCAGCTGTTTCAGAATCTCGTCAACGCCTGCGCCCAGCGCAAAGACGCCGCGCAGTGTGGCGCGTCCCTGCAGCATCTCTGTGGGCGGTGAGCGGACCAGCGCGTAATCAGCCGGCCCCTTATCGCCTGGCTGCCAGGCCCGAACCCGCGCCTGGGGCAGACGCTGTTGTAAACCGTTAATCCAGGCCGCTGCAGACTGCGACGGGTGATACCAGATGATCTCCATCCTGCTCTCCTTTTTTCTTTCAGCGTCGGGGAAAAGCGGGGTGAGAGCAAGAAAAAACCGGCGTGATAATGCGGTTTTTTCCCTAAAAATAATTCCCGTGGCTTCACATTTCCGGCTCGCTTCAGGGTGAAGTGGTCAGATAAGGTCTAAAGTTGGACCTGTGGTCAATGCGTTACGCGCGGCCGCATTTCGGACAAGGAGAAAAACCGATGACAAAAATTGAGGTAAGCGCCGACTCACGGCGTCAGCGTTATGCGCCCTTTCTGCTCACGTTGCTGCTGAGCGTTCCCGCTTTCACCACCCATGCCGACGACAACAGCCGCATGCTGAATAATCAGCCGCAGCCGCCGGATGTGCGTTTAGGACCGCTATTTAACGCCGTGCAACAGGCGAAGTTCTATCCCGATCAAAAGACCTTTGCGGATGCGGTGCCGAAATTCGATCCCGCGTCGATTCTTGCCGACTGGCAGATGCAGAAGAAACAGCGCAACTTCGATCTGAAGCATTTTGTTGATACCAACTTCACCCTGCCCACTGCCGGTGATAAATATGTGCCGCCTGCCGGCCAAAACCTGCGTGAACACATTGATGGCCTGTGGCCGGTACTGACGCGCACCACCAGCAGCGCCGGTCAGTATGATTCCCTGCTGCCGTTGCCTAAGCCCTACGTGGTGCCGGGCGGGCGTTTCCGCGAAGTCTATTACTGGGACAGCTACTTCACCATGCTGGGGCTGGCCGAGAGCGGACACTGGGACAAAGTGCAGGATATGACGGATAACTTCGCCTCACTCCTCGACCGTTATGGCCACATCCCTAACGGCAACCGCAGCTACTACCTGAGTCGTTCACAGCCACCGTTCTTCAGCCTGATGGTTGATCTGCTGGCGACACACGATGACGGCAAAGCCTATGTCCGCTACCTGCCGCAGCTGCAGAAAGAGTATGACTACTGGATGGCGGATAGCGATAAAGTGGTGTCAGACGCGGCCAGTAAGCGGGTCATAAAGCTGACGGATGGCACCCTGCTCAACCGCTACTGGGATGCGCGCGACGTGCCACGCACCGAATCCTGGATGGATGACATAGCTACCGCGCAGAAAGCGCCGCAGCGCAATAAAGCGGAACTCTATCGCGAGCTGCGTTCCGGTGCGGCATCAGGCTGGGACTTCAGTTCGCGCTGGTTTACCGATGCGCACAACCTGTCGACAATTCGCACCACACAGCTGGCCCCGGTTGACCTTAACAGCCTGATGTTCCATCTGGAGCAGACACTGTCAAAAGGCTACCAGATGAACAAGCAGAGCGATCTGGCGAAGCAGTTTGCCGATCGCGCGGAGAAGCGCCAGGCCGCAATCAACCGCTATCTGTGGGACAGCAAACAGAACTGGTATGCCGATTATGACTGGCAGAAAAAACAGGTCCATCCGCAGCTGACGGCTGCGGCCCTGTTCCCGCTCTATCTGCGGGTCGCCAGTGACAAACAGGCTGAAAGCACCGCCAGCGCAGTAGAAAAACAGCTGCTGAAACCCGGCGGTCTGGTGACCACCACCGTGAACAACGGTCAGCAGTGGGACGCGCCGAATGGCTGGGCACCGCTGCAGTGGGTTGCCGTAGAAGGTCTGGAACACTACAACCAGCCTAAACTGGCGAAAGAGGTCGGCTTACGCTTCCTGCAAAACGTCCAGAACACCTATGACCGTGAGCATAAGCTGGTGGAGAAATATGTCGTTGACGGCAAAAATCTCGGCGGCGGTGGCGGCGGTGAGTATCCGCTGCAGGATGGCTTTGGCTGGACCAACGGCGTCACGCTGAAACTGCTGGATAAGTATTGCCCGAAAGATAAAACCTGTAACAGCGCCCACGATATTCCTCAGGCGTCTGCCTCGCAAAACTGATCCACTCTGGATACCTCCGGCCCCGCCGGAGGTATCCGCACCTCATTTCAGCGAATTTTACTTGACCTTCTTACATCAACAGGCAAAATTGCAGCCAATTTACAAAAGGTAATAGTTCTCATTATGATAATGAGATTGCCTATCAATAATTTTATTCACCTGCCTGAACCTTTGCCAAGAAAGGAATTTTGATGAAACTGTCATTGTCGCTGAAAGGCCATATTCGCCTCTGCATCCTGGCGCTGACCGCGCCTGCTTTGAGTTATGCTGCCGATATGGTGGTCACTGCCCAGCCGCAGGAAGATTCGACCTCGCCGACCCAGGGTTATCTGGCGACCACCAGCCAGGGCGCAACTAAAAGCGATCGTCCGCTGATTACCACACCGCAATCGATATCCGTGGTCACCCGCCAGCAGATGCAGGATCAGGGCGCGCTGACCCTGAACCAGGCGCTGGGCTACAGCTCCGGTGTCTTCACCAACTTCGGCGGTGCGGCGACCCGTTATGACACTATTGCTCTGCGTGGCTTCCACGGCGGCGATGTCGATAACACTTTCCTCGACGGTATGCGGGTAATGAGCGACGGCGGCAGTTTCAACGCATTGCAGGTAGATAACGCCTTCCTTGAGCGCATCGACGTCATCAAAGGCCCCTCTTCTGCGCTTTATGGCCAGACGGTGCCGGGTGGGCTGGTGAACATGGTGACCAAGCGTCCTCAGTTCGCGGAAGAGGGTCACATCCAGCTGCAGGCAGGCAGCAACGCCACCACCGGCACGATGTTTGACTATACCAATGCGATCAACGATCAGTGGGCGTTTCGCCTGACCGGCGTAACCCGCAACAGCGATACCCAGTACGATCACACCCGCGAAGAGAAATATGCGCTGATGCCGCAGCTGATGTGGCAGCCGGATGAAGATACTCATCTGATCCTGAAAGCCTATCTGCAGAAAGATCCCTCAGGCGGCTATCATGGTTCTGTACCGGGAGACGGCAGCCTCACCGAACACAACGGCTACAAGCTGAGCAACGGCTTTTATGAGGGCAACAGCGATCTCGATCAGTTCAAGCGGCACGAACAGATCTACAGCTTCGATTTCGCCCATCGTTTTAACGACGTCTGGACGTTCTCCTCGACCGGCAGCTACAGCCACTCAAATGTCGATCTCGATCAGGTCTATCAGATTGGCTGGGATGAAAATAATCCCGATCTGCTGAACCGCTACTACTCTGGCGAACGCTCGTCGCTCTCTGCATGGTCCACCGATAACCGTTTAACGGCAGAGTTCAACACGGGCGAACTGGAGCACCGCGTGACGCTGGGTGCCGAGTATCATCGTTACAAAAATGAGATTAGTGAGGCCAGCGGTTCAGCTAACCAGCTTAATGCCGTGACCGGCGAGCAGGTGGGTGAGATGCCTGACCACGCCTGGGCAGATAGTACCCGCCGCTACTACCAGACCGGCCTCTATCTGCAGGATGAGATGAAGCTGGATCGCTGGCATCTTGATCTCTCCGGCCGTTATGACCGCATCGTCGCCAATAACAGCGGTAGCGAGCGTCGTCAGGATGATCACATTAGCGGACGCGCAGCCCTGCTCTATGCCTTTGACAACGGCATCTCGCCTTATGTGAGCTGGAGCCAGGCAATTACCCCGGCCGCGCTTACCGATTCCAACAATAACCTGCTGAAGCCGACCACCGCCGAGCAGTATGAAGCCGGCGTGAAATATCAGCCGGTCGGCACCCGCGATCTCTACAGCGTGGCGGTCTATGACCTGACGCAGAAAGATGTGGCGAACCGGGAAGCACCGACGCCGTACTTTACGCCATCGGGCAAAGTTCATTCACAGGGTATCGAGCTTGAAGCGCGTAATCAGTTAACCCCGCGTCTGAGCACCGTAGCAAGCTACACGCTCAATCATCTGCGCTTTAAAGATTCGGTGGATGGCAACAGCGGCCATACGCCGTATGTTACTCCCAACAGCATGGCGGCACTCTGGGGTCACTATCAGTTTGATTACGGTCTGAGTGCGGGCGCGGGCGTGCGTTACATCGGCAAACAGTGGGCGGACAATGAAAACACCACACGCGTGCCGTCTGTGACGCTATTTGATGCCTCAGTGCGGGCCGATCTCGGCGTCTGGAACAGCAGTCTGAAAGGCGCATGGGTGCAGGTCAACGCCAATAACCTGACTGACCGCACCTATGTGGCGGGCTGTTACGACACGGGCTATTGCTACTGGGGCGCAGAGCGCAGCGTGATGGCGACAGTCGGTTACGACTTCTGATGGCAGAGTAAACGATAAAAAAAGGGGACGAATCGCTTCGTCCCCTTTTCTGTTGAAACTGTTACGGTTAACTGCGTACTTTGCGGTAAACGAACAGCACCACGATGGCACCGATCACTGCGACCACAAAACTGCCGAAGTTAAAGCCATCGACGCGGCCGAAGCCAAACAGCGTACTGATCCAGCCACCCACTACGGCACCGATAATACCCAGCACGATAGTCAGAATGAAACCGCCACCGTCTTTACCCGGCATAATCCACTTCGCCAGAATACCTGCGATTAAGCCAAAGACGATCCAGGAAATAATACCCATCTGTTGCTCCTTCCTTTTTATGATTAAATCGTGAACGCCTGATTTATCAAGCGGTTTACCGCGATAAGTATAGTCATCTTTTTGAAAATTGCTTGCCTGCTCACGGTTATTATTTATGAGCCGCAGATTAAAGCTTTTTTTAGCCGCGCCGATAACCGAAACGAGACAAAAAAACAGCATAAACAAAGTAACCCCCTTGTGGAGCAGGACGTGAAAGAAGCCGACCAGGAACAATATCTAAAACGTGGCACGCTGGCGGTTCTGGGCGTTATGAAAGATCTGCTGCGGCATCAGACGCCGTTGCTGGTACGGTTTCCACGTGGGCAGTTCATCAGCAGGATGCTGACGGCCGATAAAGATCGTCTGGTGTTTGATCTTGGCAGTAATAACCTGGATAACGACTATGCCCTGACCAGCGACGATCTCAGCATCACCGCTGAAACTTTCGGTGCAAAGGTGGAATTCAGCCTGACCTCACTGGAACGCATAGATTTTGAAGGCTTACCCGCTTTCAGCGCGCCGCTGCCGGACCTGCTGTGGCAGATTCAGCGTCGGGAGTTTTTCCGGGTCTGCGCCCCGCTGGAGCCGCAGTTCTGGTGTCACACCGCGTGGCCGGATGGCCGTAAAACGCGCCTGCGGTTACAGGATCTCTCCCTGGGCGGTCTTGGCGTGCTGGTGGATGAACCGTTACCCGAAGGATTGCAGAACGGTGACAGCTTCAACTCGTTCCGGGTCGAGCTGGGCGAATATGGCATTTTTGAAGTGCCGGTGAAGCTACTGAATATTGGCGAGCGCTGTGTCGTGACCCGCAAAAATGAAACCCTGATCACACCCCGCCTGAGCTTCCGGTTTGCCACGCTGAACCCGGCGCAGGAGCGGCAGCTTCAGCAGATTATTTTTGCCCTGGAGCGGCTGGCACGCGATAAATCGACCCGTTTTCAGTAACGGCTTTACGGATGCGCCACACAGATGGGTTGCATCCAGGCTATGCTTCTTGCTTGTTTTCTTTTAAACCGGAACCCAGCAAGGAGACCCTCCCCAATGGAAAACTGGCTCTCTTCACGTCGTTTTCAATCCCTCTTTTTTAATCAGGAACTCTGGCTTAACAGCGCTATCGTAGTGGTTTCCACCCTGGTCATTTACTGGGTATTACGTACTCTGATTCGCTTTATCTCCAACCGGATTGCCCTTTATAGCGAGCATCGCCATGTCCGCGCCACCGCGATTCTGGTGGAGATACTGCGCAGTACCAGCCAGACCCTGTTGCTGATCTTTTCGCTGCTGATTGCCCTGAAGTTTGTCGATCTGCCCGCGTCCTGGAGCGTAACCATCGCGCACGGCTGGTTCCTGGCGCTGATTGTGCAGCTGGCGCTGTGGATCGACTGCGGCATCCGGCTATGGCTGAAAAGTCTGCTGCGCGACCCGCTGCATGTGCGTAATCCGGTCACCACAGTGATCCTCGGGATTCTGCTGCGGGTGGTGGTCTGGATCATGATGTTCCTGGCCATTCTGTCGAACATGGGCATCAACATTACCGCACTGGTCGCCAGCCTGGGCGTCGGCGGTATCGCGATAGCGCTGGCGATTCAGACCGTGCTGAGCGATGTGTTTGCGTCGCTGGCGATAGGCTTTGATAAGCCGTTTGAACATGGCGATTTTATTGTCTTTGGTGACATTGCCGGATCCATCGAACATATCGGTCTGAAAACGACCCGACTGCGCAGCCTGAGTGGCGAGCAGATTGTCTGCTCAAATACCATTCTGTTGCAACAGACGATCCACAACTACAAGCGCATGCAGCAGCGCCGCATCGTGTTTAAGTTTGGTATCAGCTACGCCACACCCTCTGAGCAGGTCCGGGAGATCAGCCCACTGGTGAAAGAGATTATTCAGGGCGTTGAAACCACCCGTTTTGACCGCGCCCATTTCCTGGCCTTTGAGGACTCAAAACTGACCTTTGAAGTGGTCTATTTTGTGCTGGACGCGGATTACAATAAGTACATGGATATTCAGCAGGAGATTAACCTGCAGCTGATGGCGGCACTGGAAGAACGGAATATCCGCTTTGCCTTCCCGATTCGTCAGGTTGAGTTCAGCGGCGGTAATCTGCCACCGGTCGATCTGGTAGCAGTGCCGAATGAAGAGGACGAGGTGCGCAGAATGGCGCGCTAAGTTTCTGCCCGCCTTCCTGTTCAAGGGAGGGCGGGCATTCAGTCTTACCACCTACTGATGCCGATAGCAGCTCACGCCGAGATACTCACTGAACGCCTCCTGCAACACACCCGCCGTGGCAGAGTGGTTCATCGCTACATGATGCTCGAAGCCATTCCGGCAGATCCACGCCAGCAGCGTTTCCAGTTGTGGTACCTGAATCACCGCACGACAGCCCACCGTGTCCAGCGGATCCGTAACCGACATCCCCTCACCCACATAGGCTTTGATTTCGCCGCTAAAGTCGTCCGTTGAGAGGCGAAAATAGGTCAGATCGCCCTGCTTCATCCGGCCGTGCACCGCGCCGCAGGTGTTCTCTTTGCCTACGGTCGTGCCGATGATATCCGCTGTGCCCATTGTCGGTGACTCCAGACTGGCGCTGGCAAAATTCCCGCAGTGAAACAGCACACATTTATCCCGTTCGTCGCCAAAGTTGTTGTTCCAGTCCGCCAGCGAGGCGGGACTCAGCGAACAGCTGGCGAGCGCATACATCGACAGCGCGCCCATCACGTCCACTTCGCAGGCGCTGGGCATCAGCTGGCCCGACATCACGCTCATAATTGAGCAGACGTTAATCCCCAGATTCTCCTGCAGCGAGGTCCAGCACTGAATGGCCGTGGTATCAATATCGTTGTCGCTGATCCACTCGCTGATGACGACAAACAGCCTGGCCATGGTCACCAGTTTGTCGCCAGGAATGCCGCGGGCATCGGCGTTGGCCTCCAGAATCTCACGCTTCTCTGCTACGCGGATATCGTCATCGCGCAGCCGGTTGGTGCGGGTAAAGATCTCAGACAAGTCGAGGGTTTCCACCGCGATGCCCATCTTCTCCAGCAGCTTTTCGCTGTAGCGCACGGTGTTGAATCCGGCGGGCCGCGCACCAATCGCGCCGACGCGCACCCGCCGCATCGCATTCACCACCCGACAGAGCTGGCTGAACCGCTGCAGATCCTGCATAAAGACGTCGCCGCTCAGGGCGCAGACGTGCTGGCGGGTCAGTGTAAACGGGATGCCATATTGCCGGAGGTTGTTACAGAGTGAGATTTTGCCGCAGAAGCTATCACGCCGGGTTGCCAGCCCCATTTTATCGAGGTTGTCCTCTTCCGCCTGCACCAGCACCGGGACATTCAGCCCGGCCAGACGCAGCGCTTCCGCAATCGCCTTTTCATCGCCAAAGTTAGGCAACAGCACCACAATGCCGTGGATCTTCTCGCGATGCTGACGAAACAGCGCGGCGCAGGTCTTGGCTTCCTGCCGCGTCTCGACGCCACCCAGATTGGTCTGGGTTTCATCGAGCATCACCGTATTGATGTTCATCTTTTCAAACAGCGCAACCGCCTGCTGTCGCGCCTCGCCCACCAGATAGCTGGGGAAAAAACCCCGGTTGCCAATAATGACACCGAAGGTTAACTGCTGAGGAAGTGTTGTCATGGCTCTGCTCCGGATAGGGATTAATGTGGCTGATAACGACAGCGTGTAACGGCGTCGACCCAGCCTTTATAGTTTTCCTGCATACGCTGCGCGTTCTCTTCACGCGGCATGATGACGCTGCCGCCCTGCAGCGCCTGCATATCACTGCCCTGCTGCCACCATCCCAGCACTTTGCCTGCCAGCAGTGCCGCACCCAGCGCGGAAACCTCGGCGGTAGGCACCCGTTGCAGCGGCCGCTGTAACACATCCGCCTGTAACTGCATCAGCCAGCTATTTTCGGTGGCGCTGCCATCCACACAGAGCGCCGGAAGCTGCTGACCACTGGCCTGCTCCATGGCAAAAAAGACGTCGGCGATTTGCCAGACGATTGACTCCAGCGCCACCCGCGCCAGCACGTCGGGCGTGGCGGCATCCGTCAGTCCGCATACCATGCCGCGCGCCTGCAGATCCCACCAGGGTGCGCCCAGGCCAGAGAGCGCCGGAACAAAATAGATGCCCTGATTGTCATCACAGCGCTGTGCCATCGCGGTCAGCTCGCGCGGATCCTGCACGCCAAGCAGTTTGCCCAGCCACGCGGCGCCGGACCCGGTGTGGGTGATGTTGCCTTCAAACGCATAGCGCAGCGTGCCGTCGTGCCACGCTACCGTGGTGCTGAGGCCATTTTCCGTCAGCAGCGGCGTCGCCATGGACATCATCAGGGAAGATCCGGTGCCATAGGTGGCTTTCACCACTTCAGATTCGCCGCGCCGCTGCGCCTGCAAGGCGGCATGGGAATCGCCGATGCGCGCCAGAATCGGCGTGCCTGGCGCTAAGCCGGGAATGTCACTCACCGCGACCACGCCCTGTTCACTGGCTGAAGAGGTGATGCGCGGCAGTGCGGCGCGGGGCAGCTGAAACAGCGCCAGCAGCTCGTCATCCCAGTCGTTGAGGTGCAGGCTGTAAAGCTGCGTGCGGGAGGCGTTGGCATGATCGGTAATAAAGACGTCGCCCGCGCTGAGCTGCCAGCTAATCCAGCTGTCGACCGTTCCGATACACAATTCCCCGGTCGCCGCCCGCGCCGCGCCGTCCGGAATGGCGGCCAGCATGCCGGTCAGCTTCGCCGCCGGAAACATCGGGTCAACGGCCAGGCCAGTCAAACCGGTGATGCGTGGCGCTTTACCCGCCTGCCGCAGATCGCGACAGAATGACTCAGAGCGCCTATCCTGCCAGCTCACCAGCGGCGTCAGCGGCTGACCATCACGCCGCTGCCAGATCAGCACCGACTCGCGCTGGTTACTGATGGCCACCGCCGCCACAGGTGCACCGCCGCACTCCGCCAGGCAGTGGGTGATCGCCTGTTTTACTGCCTGCCAGATCGCCATAGGGTCCTGCTCGGCCAGTCCGGGCTGCGGATGTTGCAGGGTTAAACTCTGGCTGCCGCGCGCCACCACACAGCCGTCGCGATCAACCGCAATCGCTTTAGCGTTGGTAGTGCCTTCGTCGATAGCCAGAATCAGAGGTCCCACCATTTTTATGCTCCTGCGCAGATGCGCGCTGCACGGTTAACCACGCTGCGTGCATCGATGCCATGATGGGCCCGGGTCGAGGCGCGATCGCCTGCAATCGCATATTCCCCATCCGGGATGCCGAGCCGTAACAGCGGGATACCGCAGCCGCCTTCCGCCAGCACTTCGGCCACCAGGCTGCCGACACCGCCATTGATGTTGTGCTCTTCTACGGTAATCACCGCTGGGTAGTGATTTAGCAGGTTGCGCAGCTGTTGGGTATCACAGGGTCGAATCGATGGAACCGCGATCACACCGGCTGAAATGCCCTGTTCAGCCAGTTGCTCTGCGGCGTGAACCACCTCGTGAACCGTTGAGCCCATCGCCACCAGCGCGATATCACTGCCTTCCCGCAGCACATCGATCGCACCCGGTCTGAACTGATAACGTTCATCGTGCAGTTGCGGCAGATCTTTACCATCCAGACGGATATAGACCGGCCCGACATGCTCAAGGGCGTAGTCGATGATCTGGCGGCACTCCAGCGGGCAGGAAGGCGCATAGATCTCGATATTGCCGAAACCGCGCATCACCGCGATGTCATCAATGCTGTGGTGGGTGCTGGCTAACGGGCCATAGCTGGCCCCGGAATTCAGCCCGAACAGTTTGACGTTGGTGTTGTTGTAGCAGACATCGACTTTGACCTGCTCGTTGGCGCGTGACACCAGAAACGGCGCGGCGTTACAGGTTACGGCGACTTTGCCGCCCAGCGCCAGACCGGCCGCCGTACCCACCAGCGTCTGCTCAGCAATACCAACATTAATCAGCCGGTCAGGGAACGCCTTGATAAAGGGCGCAATTTTGGCGGTTGAGGTTGAGTCGGCCACCACCGGCACCAGATCCACGCCGCGATTCACCGCGTCGATGAAAGCCGTCACCATAACGTTTGCTAAATGTTGTGCATTACTCATCTTTCAGTTCCTCCAGTGCCTGTGCGATCTCTTCGCCTTTCGGCACCCGGTGATGCCATTCCGCCTTGCTCTGGATAAAGGAGACGCCAAATCCCTTTTCGGTGTGCGCGACAATGACCTGCGGTTTACCGTTCTTCGGCAGGTTTTCAATGGTGCTGACCACGTCCGCCATCGCATTGCCGTTGCATTCGGTGACCTCTAGTCCAAAAGCGCGCCATTTTTCCGGCAACGGATCGGTGTTCATGATGTCGCGGGTCGCGCCCGCCAGTTGCAGCTTGTTCTTGTCATTGATGATAATCAGATTGTCGAGGCCGTAATGCGCCGCGACCAGTGCCGCTTCCCAGTTACTGCCTTCCGCCAGCTCACCATCGCCGGTCACCACAAAGATGCGGCGTGAACTGTTATCTTTTTTCGCCGCGATAGCGATGCCCACCGCCACCGGCAGCCCGTGACCCAGTGCGCCGGTGTTCAGCTCGACGCCCGGCGTTTTCTGCCGAACCGGATGGCCGGGCAGAGGCGAGTCGGCATGCTGATAGGTTGCCAGCCAGTCGGTCGGGAAGTAGCCCGCTTCTGCCAGCACGCAGTAATAGCCGCCCACTGCGTGCCCTTTCGACTGGATGTAGATGTCACGCTGATTGTCATCCGTGCGATCCGGCGCGCAGTTCAGAATGCGAAAGTAGAGCGCGGTAAGGATCTCCACCTGTGACAGATCAGCGCCGGTATGACCGCCTGCCGGACTGCCCGCGTTAAGCTGGATGATGCGGCGGCGGATAGCCCGCGCCCGGCGCTCAAGGTCATTGACCGGAAGATTGAAAGGATTCATACGCTACCTCTGAATTTTAAATCGGTTATGAATATATATTCACATCGGTTAAAAAAATTTGTTTGCGAAACGTCCCCGTTAAACCGGGCAGACGGTTCTCTGCTCAGCAGTCCGAACCGCCCGGTTCAGCGCGTTCAGGATTTAGCCGGCGCCCCCTCCTCAATTAATGCTTTCTGAGCCACGACCGCCGCCTTCTGCTGCATCCGGCTCTGGGTCTGGTCGATGATGACCGCGATGATGATGACGATGCCTTTGATGACCATCTGCCAGAATTCACTTACGCCCATCATGATCAGGCCATCCGCCAGGAAGCCGATGACGAACGCGCCAATCAGCGTGCCGACAATCGTGCCGCGTCCGCCCGCCAGCGAGGTGCCGCCCAGCACCACGGCAGCAATCGCATTCATTTCAAACGCGGTGCCGTTCGCCGGATGGCTGGCGACCAGCTGCGAGGAGACCACGATGCCGGCAATCGCCGCGCAGAAGCCCGACAGGGTGTAGACCAGAATCTTCACCTGCCGGGTTTTCACGCCCGACAGTTCAGCGGCGCGTTCGTTGTCGCCGATGGCATAAACCTGACGGCCAAACGGCAGACGTCGGGCGATGTAGGCGATCACCAGCGCCAGCACCACCATCATCCAGATGGCGTAAGGCAGCCCGAGAAAAGTCCCGGCACCAATCCGATCAAAGCCGGTATTGCCCAGCAGCGGATTGCCCTGCAAACCGGGAAAGGTCTCGCCGCCCGACGTGAGCATCGCCGCGCCGCGCAGGATATACATGGTGCCCAGAGTGCAGATAAAGGGGGCGACGTTGTAGCGGGTAATAATCCAGCCATTGCCCGCGCCAATCAGCGCCCCGATTAACAGCACCACCGGCACAATCACCCAGACGCTGGGGAAGATGGCGATGCCAAACATCGGCAGCACAATCCCTTTGGTGATCAGCCAGCCGGCAATCATGCCGCACAGCCCCAGCGTCGCCCCAATCGACAGGTCAATGCCGGCGGTGATAATGACAAAGGTGATGCCCAGTGCCAGAAAGGCGTTGATGGCGATGTGTTTCACCATGATCACCAGACTACCGGTGGCGAGAAAGTCTGGCACCGTGATGGCAAAGAAGCCGACGATCAGAATCAGCGCAATAAAAGTGCGCAGCTTCAGAAGCAGCAGCAGAATGCTTTCGCGTGAACTGAACGCTTTCGCCGGAAGTGTATTCAGCGCGACGCTGTTATTGCTTTTCATGCTCAGAACCCCTGCGCACTTGCTTTCACCAGCGCTGCCTCTTCCGCCTGGTCGCGGGGAAGGTCAGCCGTAAGTTTGCCGCCCGACATCACCAGGATGCGATCGGCTACCGCCATAATCTCTTTGAGGTCGGAGGTGGAGAACAGCACCGCAATTCCCTGCTGCGACAGCGCCACCATCATGCGAAACACCTCGGCTTTAGCCCCGACATCAATGCCTCGACTGGGCTCATCCAGCAGCAGCAGACGCGGATTGGTGAGCAGCGCGCGGCCAATCACCACTTTCTGCTGGTTGCCGCCACTCAGCGCGCTGATGGCGACGTCCGGTGAGGAGATTTTGATCGCCAGGTTGCCCACCGTCTGGTTTACCGCCTGCTGCTCCGCCTGATGCGCAATGGCAAAGCGGTGCGACAGTCGCCGCCACAGGCTGGCGATAGTGAGGTTACTGGCAACCGACGAGACCGGAAAAATGCCGGCGCGTTTACGATCTTCGGGCACCAGACTCATGCCCATGCGGATGCGATCGGCGGTGGGCAGGCGGGTGGGCAGCGGTTTACTGTCGAGCCACAGCTTACCCAGATAGTGACGCTGCGTGCCTAGCAGACACTCAAACAGCTCGGTGCGGCCCGCCCCCATCAGCCCGTAAATGCCGACAATTTCCCCGGCCCGCACCTGAAAACTGACGTCATCGACCAGGGTATTGCCGTTGGGGCTGACGCAGGTGATGTGCTGCGCCTCAAGAACCGGCGCGCCAGACTCACGCTTATCCGGCAGGAAGGTGGTGATCGGCTCACTGCCGAGCATCTCGCGAACGATCCACGGCACATCGATGGTGCTGACCGCCGCTTCCGCCTGAAAGCGTCCGTCGCGCAGAATGGTAATTACGTCGCCAATCGCCATCAGCTCTTCCAGCCGGTGGGAGATATAGATAAGGGTGACGCCCTGCTGCGTCAGGTCGCGGATCACCCGGAACAGGATCTCCACTTCGGTTTTACTCAGCGCCGAGGTCGGCTCGTCAAGGATCAGGATGTCTGCATCTTCTGCCAGTGCTTTAGCGATCTCCACCAGCTGCTGCTGACCCACTTTGAGATTGCCGACCCGCTCACCGGGCGAAATTGGCTGGTCGAGACGCGCCATCAGTGCAGCGGTGCGCCGTGCCTGCTCCGCCTCATTGATCGGCGCCAGGCCACGCTGGATCTCCCGGCCCAGAAAGAGGTTCTCCGCCACGGTAAGGTTTTCGAACAGATTCAGCTCCTGATGCACCATGCCGATGCCGTGCCGGGCGGCGTCGCGGGTGCTGCTCAGCGTCAGCGGCTCGCCATTCAGGAACAGCGAGCCGGCGGTAGGCTGCTGCACGCCCGCCAGAATCTTCATCAGGGTCGATTTGCCCGCGCCGTTTTCACCGATGATGACGTTAACTTTGCCGCGCCAGACCCGGTAGTCGACACGATCAAGGGCCAGCGTGCCGGGAAACAGCATTGAGATCTGTTCGGCCCGCAGAATGATCTCATCCTCCATCATGGCGTCCCCCGCTTCAGCTCAACCGCTACCACTTCTTCAATGCTGTTCTGTCCGATACTCACGGCCAGCAGCGCCTGCACTGGCTGATTGACCCAGCTGGCATCCAGCGGCGGCAACTGCTTTACTGCATGACGGTTCAGCGCACGGGTCAGCTGAGCGTATTGCACCTGATTAGTGAACTCTTCAAAACGGAAACCGGCGGCATCCCGGATAGCATTACTGCGCAGCACCGGGCCGACGCTGACCGCCACCGGCTTGCCGTTGATCATCAGCGTCAGCGTGCGTTCACGCGGGTTACTTTCATCAAAGGCGCTGGCCGTGCCGCTGGCCCGTACAAAGACGCTTTCCCGCCCGCCGGGTTTAACCGTCTGACTTTTTGCCTCCATGTCAGCCCAGCTCAGCGCGTGGCTGTTTGCGCTGGTCATCACGCGCGGCTGCCAGGTCTCCTCCGCAATCTGCTGCGGCGTCTGGGTGACATAGCTGGGTTTCGCGTGCGGATCCTTTGGCATGATCGGGTTACCGTCCGCATCCAGATCCACCACGGTGCAGGCGCTGAGTAACGCCATACCGGTCAATACCGCCAGTATCCGTTTCATGGTTATTTCGCCAGATTGAAGTTTTTCAGCTTCGCGGCGTTGCTTTCATCAATCAGCACGCAGTCCATCAGTTGCTTCTCCTGCTTCTGCGCTTTGCCGTTCTTCAGGTAGTAATCCGCCTGCGTGACCGCCATCTGCGCCTGATCCCAGCCCGGCTGCAGTACCGTCGCTTTGATGTTGCCTTTGTTGAGGATGGAATCGCGGGTGTAGTCGCTGCCGTCAAAGCCCACCACGATCACCGATGTTTTTCCGGCGGCTTTCAGCGCGGCCTCCGCGCCCAACGCCATGGTGTCGTTGCCGGAGATCACACCCACGATGTTGGGGTGTTTCTGCAGCAGGGTTTCCATGCGGCTGAAGGCTTCAGTCTGGCTCCAGTTGGCGCTCTGCTGCGCCACCATCTTCATGTCGGTGTAGTCATCCAGCACATCGTGATAGCCCTGCGAACGCACGCCCGCGTTGGTGTCAGACTCCTTGCCCAGCAGTTCAACGTAGTCCCCTTTGCCGCCCAGCAATTTGGCAAATTTCTCTGCGCCCAGCTGCGCGCCCTGGTAATTATTGGAGACGATCTGTGCCACGGCGATGCCGGTTTTGTTGATCTCCCGGTCAATCAGGAAAACAGGAATACCGGCATCTTTGGCTTTCTGCACCGGTCCGACGGTGGCGTCCGCACCGGCGTTATCCAGAATGATGGCTTTAGCTTTGCGACCAATTGCGGTCTCAATCAGCTGATTTTGTTTGTTAACATCATCGTCGTGCGACGCCACCAGCGTGGCGTAACCCAGCTCTTTGGCTTTGGCCAGGGCGCCTTCTGCCTCGGCTTTAAAGAAAGGGTTGTCATGGGATGGGGTGATAATCGCCAGCAGGCCTTGCTCCGCCGCCAGCGCCGTTGCAGAAAAAGCGATCATTGAAGCCAGCAGGGTCAGTTTAATCAGAGGACGAGTCATTATTATTCTCCGCTTGAATATATATTCACATGCGATTTTATATGCATAATGACTATGCGCCTGCGCTGACGCGCCGTCCAATGCGCGATCGTCAAAAAGCGAAAACGATCACAAATTCGCCCGCGTTGTGATTTTGATCTTCCTGGTTAACAATACCGGGCAGATTCAGAGAAGGAAAAACCGATGGCAAAACAGGATGAACAGCGACTGATGGTGAAGATTGCCACCCTTTACTATGTCGAAGGGTTGAAGCAGTCAGAGATTGCGCAGTCGCTGACCCTATCGCAGTCGTTTGTCTCACGCATTCTTAATCGCAGCGTGAAAGAGGGTGTGGTCAAGATCAGTGTGGTGCCACCGGCTAACGTCTATCCGGAGCTGGAAAAGGCGATTGAGCAGACTTATAACCTGCCGCAGGCGATAGTGGTGGATGTGCCGGATCAGGCGTCATCGCTGCAGATTAAGCAGGCGATTGGATCGGCGGCCGCTCACTATCTGGAAACCCGGCTGCGTAATGATGAGCTGATTGGCATTTCGTCGTGGAGCGGGACTATCCGGGCGATGGTGGATGCACTGCATCCGCTTAACAGCGCGTGCAAAGGGGTGATTCAGCTGCTGGGCGGCGTCGGGGCCAACGGCAACGTGCAGGCGACAATTCTGACGCAGAACCTGGCGGCGCTCCTGAACTGCCCCGCCTGGCTTCTGCCGTCGCAGTCGATTGAGCATTCGGTCAGCGACCGCCAGCGCCTGTCGGCCAACGCAGAGGTGGCCGAGGTGCTGAGTAAATTTGAACAGGTCGATCTGGCGATTGTCGGCATCGGCGATCTGGAGCCGTCGGCACTGCTGCGCAATTCAGGCAACTACTACGATGGCAAAATGCTGCAGACGCTGGCGGCGCGCGGCGCGGTTGGCGATATCTGCCTGCACTATTTCGACGCCTGCGGGCAGCCGGTGCTGAAAGCCGAAGAAGATCCGGTCATTGGAATGGAGCTGGCGCAGGTGAAACAGTGTCCGCAGGTTGTGGGTCTGGCAGGTGGACGGGAGAAAGCGCAGGCGATTCGCGGTGCGCTGCTGGGTGGCTACATCAAGGTGTTAATCATCGACTATCCCACGGCGCGGCTGCTGCTCACGCCGCAGGATTAATCATCGATCAGATGTTGCGGTAAGCCGTGGTGACTTTCCACAGATAGCGTGGTGCCTGCGCCGCCGGATGCTTGTTCTGAACATGCTGATAGAACTCATCCGGTGACATGGCGTTGATCATCGCAATGGCCCGATCGCGATCGCCAGAGAAGGTACGCAGCAACGCGCCTGCGCCGTTGGCGTAAGAGACGATGGTGGCGTAGCGCAGCGTCAGCGGATCACGAATGCCCGACAACGCGGAATTCTGCAGAATACGAATATAGGCGGTGCCGATATCGATGTTTTTGGCCGGATCGCGCAACTCCGAATTCGACGGCTGGCCACGACGTCCCAGCGTGCGATAGACTTCGCGTCCGGCAGTCGACGCTTTAATCTGCATCAGTCCCACCGCATTGGAACGGCTCACTACGCCCGGATTTCCACCCGACTCGACACTGATAATGGCGCTGATTAACTTCTCATCAACGCCATAATGACTGGCGGCATCTTCGGTAAACATTGCCCAGGTACCATTCACGCTGGACGGCGGTGCCTGCGTTAGCGGCGTGTTGCGTTGCTTGACGGCCTGGTGCGGTGGCTCGCTGGCACAGCCGGTCAGGAGTAACGCCGTGAGTATAAGGTGTCGGATTTTCAGCAATTTTTCATCTCGTGGCTGTGGTAGCGAATGCTATCATACCCATGCAGCCTGAGAGCAAAATTACCGTTTATCCTAAATGCACGAAAATGCGGCGCGTACCGTGACTTCAGCGGGGCTTTTCGCCATCATCGCCGTAAGTCAGACGCTCACAGCAGGAAAGTATGATGATTTCACGTTCAATTCGTCTTATCTCCCCCTCCGGTTACTGTCACAACCAGCCTGCGGCACTGCAGGGTATTGCGCGACTGCGCGCGGCGGGCCATCAGGTAGAGAACGCGCAGGTGATCACCCGCCGTTTTCAGCGTTTCGCAGGCACAGACGCAGAGCGCCTGGCGGATATCAACCAGCTTGCCAGCCTCAGCACCCTGCCCGACGTGGTGCTGGCGGTACGTGGCGGCTACGGAGCCAGCCGGTTACTGGAATCCATCGACTACATCGGCCTGCAGCGCCGTCTGCTGAATCAGCCGGTAGCGCTGTGCGGCCACAGCGATTTCACCGTGATTCAGCTGGCGTTACTGGCGCAGGTCGGCCTGATTACCTTTAGCGCGCCGATGCTGGCAGGTAACTTCGGTGCCGCGACCTTATCTGAATTTACCCTTCACCACTTCTGGCAGGCACTGACATCACCTACAGTAGAGGTGAAATGGCAGAGCGAAACGCCAGATCAGGGCGAATGGCGGGGCACGTTGTGGGGCGGAAATCTGGCGATGATCTGCTCTCTGATTGGCACGCCGTGGATGCCGCAGATCGAGAACGGCATTCTGGTGATCGAGGATGTGAATGAGCATCCGTTCCGCATTGAACGCATGCTGATACAACTGCAGCAGAGCGGCATTCTGGCGCGCCAGCGGGCGATCGTTACCGGCAGCTTCACCAGCACGGCCCTGACTGAGTATGACAATGGATTTGACTTCAATACCGTCTGGCAGCACGTGCGGGATATCACCGGTTTGCCGGTAATCAGTGGATTAGATTTTGGTCATGCCGCCGACACCGTCACACTGCCGCTGGGCGCCAGTGCACGATTAGCGGTCAGCCAGGGCAACGCCCATTTGCAGGCGACCGGGCATCCCGCCCTGCGGGAATAGAGAGCGTTTCAGGAGATCGACATTGAAGCCGTTGTATGACGATTTGTGGATCTCAACCCCGGAATTTCCGGTGGAAGATGCCGTTAATGACCTGATGATGCATGGCTTTATGCTGCGTCATCCTCGCGGCAATCTGCTGATTGGCCGCATAGAAAACCCACTTGATCATGAAGTGATTGCCGAGTCCGGTGGTGCCATTCGCCACTATCTGACTCACTGGCACGAATCCGCACCCGGTGCGGCAGTGATCCAGCAGCGCTTCAGCAGCGCGCTGTATTGCCATAGCCGATCGCTGGGCCCTATCAGCCGTTTTGCTGAGCCAGATGACACCTTTACGCACCAGGAAACGCACTTCGGAGATTTCCATCTGCTGCCAACACCTGGACATACGCCTGGCAGCTGCAGCTATCTCTATAGCTCGCCGCTGGGGCTGACCTATCTGTTTGTTGGCGATGCCGTGACGCGTTCACATGACAACTGGATCTCGGTGCTGGTGCCGGACAGTAATCCGGCTGAGCTAAGCCAGACGCTGGAGTTTTATCGATCGCTGCGTCCCGACGTGGTGCTGATGAGTACCACGCGCGGGCATCTCTCCTGGAAAAAAGTCACGCTGCAAAGCTGGCTGGCGGCGATTGATGAAGCAGAACAGCATCCGCTGGATTTGCGTGAGAAGCCGATATTCTGATTACAAATGTTTAGTCAGATAGTGCCGCTGATGATGATCCACGTAGTCCGCCAGCGTGAGCCGCAGGGTGTAGCCGCGTTTTTCATAAAACGGCCGCGCCTGAAAACTGGTGGTATCGACCTGTGCATAGCGGCAGCCGCGATCCCGCGCCTCCTGCTCGGCGGCCTGCATCAGTTTGCTGCCTGCACCCTGCCCGCGTAGCGCCTCACTCACCCACAGCATATCAATGCGCAGCCAGCTGCCGGTGGTTGAGCCGGTCAGTCCGGCCAGCTTTCTGCCCTGCTCATCACGAATAAACACCCCAATCGACCTGATCACATCCACATCAAAAAATTTGCTGTTATACGCATTCAGGCCAAGACGGACCTCATCCAGATCCTGCGCGGTAACATTGTCGGTAATCTCAGGTTGCATAGTGGCTCCCGGGGTTAACTGTCGGAACGCTGACGATCGTCGTAGTGCTCCAGGCTCAATGCATCCACATCGCGTTTTTCGGTGCGGCTGCAGGGCAGCAGTTTATCGCTATCACGGTAGACAAAGAAGGTCGCCTGGGTGCGCTGGTTCACAATCAGCTGATCGCCATTGCGAAAGCGGGTAATCGCGACCTGATCGCCCGCCTCCAGGCGGGTACGCTGCTGACCTGCGGCAATCTGGAAGTGGTTGTCAGGCCACATCAGCGTCGTTAAACCATATTCGGCACGTGATACGGTCATGGTCGCCCGGCCTGGACAGTTAAGCTGAAATTCGGTTTCGCTCCAGGCGGGTGCGATGTGACAGGCCAGCAGGCCCAGGGCAATTAACGCTGCCTTCATGCTGTGTCTCCGCTGATTTTATTAGGGATTTTGAGCTTAACACATGAAATGCAGAGGCGTGGCGTCAGGGAAATGAAACTAAGACCATTAAAAGATGGAATTGCCGTGCGAAAAAAGCTGAAAGTTGAGAAAATATAAAGTAATCCGGCCAGCCTGACAGACTGCCCTGCTGGCCGGATAGTGATTATTCAGCGGCCACCTCAGCGGCCACTAACATCAGCGCCAGCCCGGCATTCTCGGTATCATAAGCCTGCATCGCTGCACGAATATCCGCGGAACACGCGATCACCTGTTGCTTCTTTTCGGCTTCTAACTGGTCAATCGCATGCCGAATAATCATTAGACCTGCTTCTTCTTCTTTCATCATTTATCCCTGAATTTGCCTAAGTGGTGCGCAAAGGAGCAAAGAATAACGTTTAATGATAAGCAAAGTCACCCCTTTACATTCCTGTTGCTTAACCTTTAAACAAATCACAAACCGGAAGCGTAGCCGAAACTGCTATGATTAGGGGATTGAGGGCGTGGCAGGATAGACTCTGCGCCAGAAAACTCCCAGGGATTGAAGCAGGTAAAAAATCATGATGCGATTCAGCATTTTTATCCTTATCGCGATGCTGACTGGATGTTCATCTGGCCCGAAAGGGGTGGAATGTCCAGGTGAGGTCTCGACAATTTATGGCCAGTCGATGGGGCAAACCCAGGGCGTGATTTTTGATCTGGTTAACAGCTTCACCGTAACCCGGGATAATGTCAGCGTGAAGAGTGGTCCGCTGCAGTCGCTGGATCGGTTTAAATATGTCCCGTCTGCGGTGACACCTGAAGGCTTCTATGCACAGCGCTTGTCAGATAAGCAGTTCCGCCTGATTAATCCTTACCAGAACACCCAAATCACCTGGACCTGTCCATAAGGGATGAATCCTGCTGCCAGATGGTTTATTGTCAGGAAACGTCAAGCAGCAGGTCTCCCCGATGGAAAAGCGTCTGGATAACAACGGTTATATCGACTTCCCCTTCCCTGCCACCCGCAATGCGGATGGCTCTGTAAATCCATGTGGCTTTGATCTGACGCTGGAAACCGGTCGCCTTGAAGAGATCGCGGTGCTGAACCGCTCAGCGAATCTGCGGCGGCTGGTTGAGGAGATCAATTTGCAGGAGGGGCTATTTATGACGCTGGCCTGCGACTGGCGGCAGCAGACCGATGCGGTCTGTGGCTTTGTTGATGTGGCTTTTCGTCCCGATCTGCCGCAACACGGGCACGAGGAGGCACTGCAGCTGGAAGCGAGTTTTTACCGCTACCTTAGCGGGCAGGAGAAGCAACATCAGATGCCTGCGGAGACGCTGGTCAATTATGCCCGTTCGGTTCTGGACTGGAGCTGGTCGCCGCTGCGTCAGCGTCAGCGCAATTATGAAAAGATCACCATACAGTTCTATTGTCCGCAGGCGGATGACGCCGAATGGTGTTTTGATCATCTGCGTCATTTCCTGGTGAGCGTTTATCCGGCCTGCGTCGCTGCCCGTTCACTCTGAATTCCCTCTGCTCCCGGAGTCGCTATGCGTTCTGCTGCGCTGTCTGTTTTCACGCTGTTCTGCTCCCTGCTTTTTACCACTGCGGCCGAGGCCGATCACTGCCAGCAAATTCGCGCCGGTCTGGACATCGGTTCCGGCACGACCAAAATAGCGGTGGCCCGCGTCAACGTCTGTCAGCTACGCATCGAAAAAGTGCTGTATCAGGATCAGCGCGCCATAGCCTGGAATGACGCTTTGGCTCATTCTGCGGATAACCAGCTCAATCCGGCGATCACTCAGGAAGGCGCTGCCGCTCTCAAGCAGTTAGTTGAGCACGCACAGCGCTTTCATCCCCAGCGAATCAGCGGCGTAGCCACGGCGGTGTTCCGCAACGCCAGCAACGGTCAGGCCGTCATTGACGCGTTGCAGCGCCAGAGCGGTGCGCACATCAGCATTATTTCGCAG
The DNA here is from genome assembly GCF_051136265.1 of Candidatus Pantoea rara. Taxonomy (NCBI): domain Bacteria; kingdom Pseudomonadati; phylum Pseudomonadota; class Gammaproteobacteria; order Enterobacterales; family Erwiniaceae; genus Pantoea; species Candidatus Pantoea rara. Next base: position 2,420,192 of record NZ_CP194942.1, read on the forward strand.
CAGCAGGAGGCGAAACTCGGTTTTCTTTCTGCTAAAGCTGCGCTGAACGATCCGTCGATTCGTGATGAGCAGTTGCTGGTCTGGGATATTGGCGGCGGGTCAATGCAGATGACCACCTGGCGACAGCAAGCGGGCAAGCCGGTGGCCGATATCTATCAGGGCAAACTGGCCTCGGTGACACTGAAAAATTTTATTCTGACGGTGCTGAAGAACACCCCGGAGGCCAGTTCTCCCAATCCGATTGGCTCGTGGCGACAGTCGGTGCTGCGCTTTGTGCAGTTTTACGCAGCTAATGAGGTCAGCCCGCAGATTAAACAGGATGTGGCGAGCCGGCGGGTGATTGGCATCGGGGGCGTGCACGGTTTTTCTGTTCGCAATCAGCTACCGGGCAAACCCAGCCGCTATACGCTGGCGGCATTAAGCAAGCTGTCGCAGCAGCAGGTCTGGAAAGGCGACAGCGAGCTGTCTGGCGACTACCGTACCACCGACGTCAGCAACCTGTTGCTGGTGGAAGGCTATATGCAGGCGCTGAAAATCAATGAGGTCACGATTGTTGAGGCCAGCCTGATTCAGGGCGTGCTGCTGCAGTAGCGCGGCCCTCTTTCCTCTATACCTCGTGTTTGACCAGCCGGATGGCATGATCCAGCATCCGCTGCTCATCCCGCTCACTGTGGGCACGCTGCTGTCGGGTACGTTTGAGCAGGTCGTAGATTTCGCCACGTCGGGTGTCATGGCCGCGTTCCATTAGCACAATCACTGCATCGCCAATCACCCGACAGACTTCGTCATAGTCGTCATCACTCAGTGCATCACGTTTCATCGCTTCTCCTCCGGCTTTGGTTGCCTGTGCCGCCATTTCAAAGGCTAGACAGGAAATGGCGGGGCCGCAATCATCGCGCCATTAACAGCCAGAAATGATTTTTTAGCCCGATATTCCTCTCTGGAAGAGCAGAATTCACTATCTTTGCTACGCTTTGAGGGTCTCACTCAAAACCAAGGAGCAATAAATGTCAGGAAAAATCGAAGATAAAGTAAAAGAAGCCGCTGGCGCAGTTCAGGAACAATGGGGTGCAGCAACCGGTTCATCTGAGCATCAGGCTAAAGGCGCAGCACGCCGTTACACCAACCAGGCAAGCTATGCTGCCCGCGATGCTGCTGACTGTATCAAGGATCAGGTTCAATCCAATCCTGTTGCAGGTCTGGCCGTTGCTGCAGGCGTTGGCGTATTTATCGGCTTCCTGCTGGGCCGCAAGTAATAGCGCTGAACGTCAACAGAACGGGAGCCAATGGCTTCCGTTTTTTTTTCGCCCGATGCGCCTCGTCCGCTGAGAAACATCTGAAAGATAAGCCTTATCAGGTCAGCTCGCGGTGAGATTCTATGCTTAGTTACGTTCTCTTTCTGACAACATCAAGGTGACCTTATGAAAACGATTTCTGCTCTGCTGCTGGTTGCAGCAACTTTCACTACACTGGCGGGCTGCTCGCAGAAGAGCGACGCGATTAAAGAGGATGGCCGCCCGCATGCGCCAAGCGGTCAGTCTTCACCAGGCGGTACGCTGGGTTCCGGCCCGGTGGGTCAGCCTCAGTCGTAATCCCCTGCCCCGGCATGCGTGCCGGGGTGTGTTTATAACCCTCTTTTCTTACTACATAGAACACATAAAATAAAACCGCTAATAATTACCACCCTATTAATATTCTCAGCAATTAAATAAATTACCCTTTTTTATTCTTATAAGAATCATCCCATCTCTTTTCAATAAGTCCCTACTCCCTTTACAAAATTCTGTATATATACGCCGAATAAACAACATTAAAATTGTGGAAACAATTTAAACAAATATTCTACGGATATAAAAAAACAATTCTCCATAATGAACTTTAGCCGTAATAATATTCTCTAATAACTCACAACACCCTTTGTTAAATATTATTAATACGTTCAAGAGAATTCAGACGTGAAGAAAAAAAAGATTTATCTGATAGACCGACTTTTAACGCTTTATTCTCGATTTTCCAGCAGAACAACACCGCAGGCCTTGCAGACACTGGCACCCGCGACGGTGGTGATTTACTCCACCACGGCACTGGGCGACTTTCTGATGAATACGCCAGCTATCTGGAGCCTGAAAAACCGCTTTCCCACCAGTAAATTCGTTCTGGTCTCCAGCAAGAAAAATAAAGACCTGGTCAGCCGTTATAACTGGTTCGATAAGATTTATATCTGGGATAACAAAATTGCGAATTTTCTGCCATTGTTTTTCAAACTGCGCCGCCATAAGCCTGACTTGTCAGTGATATTACACGCCCATTTCCCGTACGATATTATGAGCTCAGTACTGACCGGCAGTAAGACGATTGTACGCGACCATTACGGCAGCGAATCACCTCTGTTAAATAAATATCTCGATCACTACTCAGGCTATTTCGACGACCATACCATCAAGCGTAAGCTGAAACTGATTGAAGCCCTGGGCGCAGAAAATGAGCAGACCCGGATGCACCTGCCAGAGCTGAAAAACGCACCGACTGAAAAGGCTGACCATCGCCGTATCGGTTTTCAGTTAGGGGCATCAAAAGATATTCGCCGCTGGCCGCTGGCCTCGTTCAGCCAGCTGGCGACAGCGTTGCTTGAGCGCTGGCCTGATACTGAGATTATCGTTACCGGCACAGCCGCTGAGCAGCCTCTTGAGAAACAATTTATCGAAAGCCTGCCACTGCACTGCCGTGCGCGCGTGACGCCGATGGCAGGAAAAACGAATCTCAGCGGCCTGATTAGCCTGATCCAGACGCTGGATGTGCTGGTCACCGGTGATACCGGTCCGCTGCACATCGCCGTGGCCGCGCAGACGCCGACGGTCAGCCTGTTCTCCACCGCCAATCCGCGCTATACCGGCCCCTGCCAGGACAGCGATCGCCACATCATTATTCACCGTCCGGATAAAACCTCGTCACAGCATCCAATGGCAACTATCAAAGCCGATGAGGTTGAGCAGGCTGTGGTTAAGCTGGTGGGGTAATGAACGATCTTTCTCAGGCCATTATTGCGCTGATTGAATACCACAATCAGCCAACCTTACCGGGCTGGTTCCGCAAAGTGGATCGGGCAGGCTTTCATCTGCAGCAGTTACCGTTGAGTGAGGTGGAATTTGCCATTCTGATGAGCGATTTTTTTAGCAGCTTCGGTGTCTGCTCTGAGCATTATGATGAAAATCGCTATTTCCCGGCGTCGCACACGCGGCGTTTCATACCCGCCGGATGGTTTAACGCAGGCGCATATTGCCCACTAACGGTAGCGATGCTGTGTGAAGCGGCCAGCCTTGGACGCTGGCCTGAAGAGGATCACTGAATAAAGGTGTGGACGAAGGCGTCATAAACCTCGCGACTACTCAGCGCGTTGACCTCACGTGACGCCGGTTGCAGTACCTGATAGTTAACCTGCCAGGGATGCCAGCACGCCGGATCGCTGTCGCCAAACAGTGCCACCACCGGTAATCCGAGCGCGGCACCAATATGCATTGCCCCGCCATCACTGCTCACCAGCCCCTGACACAACGACATGGCCGCAATCAGTTGCGGCAGGCTGGTGGTTGCTACCGCCTTGACAGGCAGATGCGGGCAGAGCGCCATAATTTCACGCGCCTTTTCATCATCACCCGGATGACGCGGATTATCACGGCTGCCCGGTGACCACAGCAGCATAATCTGGCAGGCATGATGGGCCGCGATTTTTTCAATCAGCCCCGCAAATCGGGTGGTTTCCCACTGCTGGCTCGGCTTACGGGCGCTGATTTGTAATGCATAGACTGGCATGGCGGAATCGATTGAGTAGGTGTCACGCAGGCTGGCCGCAATGGCCGTATCCGGCCGCAGCGTCAGTTTTCCTGGCACGGCGGCGCTGAGCTTGAAAGGCCGTCCCAGACTGAACAGAGTTTCGCTGATATGGCACGGAGACTGATCGGGCGGCGGTAACAGATCGGTAATCAGCGGATGCGACTGTTCACCCAGGGCAATGACTCTGGCGGGGCGCACAATTTTCACCCACTTCAGACCGTGCTGATCCCAGCGGCTTTTTGCCAGAATCACTGCATCATAACGTTGTTTTTTCAGGGTCAGCATCAGCTTCACTCGCTGGAGGACACACGCCAGACGGCCCTGCCCTGACTCACGGTGATGCAACTTGGTGTAAAAGAAGAGCTGTCGGATATCGGGATTATGCTGCAATACGGGCGCAGCGTAATTGTTGGTCAGCACATCGACCTGGTGCTGGCCCGACTGCGCCAGCGCACTAATCAGCGGCGTGGTCAGTAAGGTATCGCCAATATTATCCCGACAAATAATTAAAACCTGCATGTCTGACATCCTCTGCGCACAGGCTAGGCCGTACTGGCTGAATAAAAGTGAGACTCGCCCGGTTACCGTTCTGAAAACGATAACGTAACGGTATAGTCAGCAAATTAGTCAACCTGGTGTCAGATTGGTTCAATGGTAGCGGTAATGTTAAAATGCGGTGCCCGCACAAATGACCCGCAACCTGTCTGAATGATTAGCGGGTCTATTGATTTAAAAAAGGGGCGCTGTCTGGTCAGCGTAAAGGCGGAGAAAAAGCCACCGGGGAGGGCCTGAGGCTGTCGCCCTGCCTGTTTCGGCCTCTCTCAGCCAGCACGCTTCGTCAGCAGGGAAATAGCTAATGTCATAACGGATTCCGGTTCCGGGTTCATGCCGATAAACATTTGATGAATTTTTTCAGAAATGGCTTCACGGGTTATGGGTTTATCTTCAGTCACAATTTCTATCACAGCCTGCCCAAATAGCAGTCGACATGCTGCAATGGCATCATTTAGCGCGTCATCATCCATAATATCCTCCCTGTTTATTGGCAGAAGAGTACACATCTGCGGCAACAGGATCATGCCCGCCTGTTCTTTTTGCGGCACAGGTTACAAAAATGAATCATCTGTAAAAAGCAGATAGCCCGGCCAACACTTTCCATGCCGGGCGTTCACCTGTTACAAAGGTTATTAACAGAGTGTGTCGTTTAATAAATCAAGTGCAACGTTGTAAATCAGCGCAGGCTGGGCATCGGGTAACATTGCCATGATTTTTTCTTCAAGTGCGCGGTTAGTAACCGGTTGATTATCGGCTAATAATTCCAGCGCTGCCTGACCAAACATCAGGCGGCAGATATAAATCGCGTCTTTCGTATATTTAGCGTCCATAACGACTCCTTATGAGTGAGCTATTACAGTAGCGATATTCAGACACGAACGAATGACAGATCTGCTGTCTCTCTCTTTTTATACAGTGGCATCGGCTAATGCAAATTACAGAAATATTAAAATGTGATGCAGCGGAAATTAATTTATTAGCATGCTGTTCAGGAAAGGACTTTTGCAATGCGGTGTGAATACACTAAGTAGGCATTATTTTCTGCAATTACAGGGAATACATCTGCTGAATACGCAGTGAGTGAGGAGTCGGCGCAAAGGGAACGCAAACGCGTGAACAGCAGACATAAAAAAGCCCGCATCGCGTTTAACGCGATGCGGGCTTAAACAGACATTACATATTTTCGATGATCGCGTCACCAAACTCTGAACATTTCAGCAGCTTAGCGCCATCCATCAGGCGTTCGAAATCGTAAGTCACGGTCTTGTTAGCGATAGCGCCTTCAACACCTTTAACAATCAGGTCAGCCGCTTCGAACCACTCCATGTGACGCAGCATCATTTCTGCAGACAGGATGACTGAACCTGGGTTCACTTTATCCTGACCGGCATACTTAGGTGCTGTACCGTGAGTCGCTTCGAACAGTGCACATTCGTCACCGATGTTAGCGCCTGGGGCGATACCGATACCGCCAACCTGCGCCGCCAGGGCGTCAGAGATGTAGTCACCGTTCAGGTTCATACAGGCGATAACGTCATATTCTGCCGGACGCAGCAGGATCTGTTGCAGGAATGCATCTGCAATCACATCTTTAACGATGATCTCTTTGCCGGTGTTCGGGTTTTTGAACTTCATCCACGGGCCGCCGTCGATCAGTTCGCCGCCGAACTCTTCTTTCACTAACTGGTATCCCCAGTCTTTGAAAGAGCCTTCGGTGAACTTCATGATGTTGCCTTTGTGAACCAGGGTCAGTGAATCACGATCGTTAGTGATGGTGTATTCCACTGCCGCGCGCACCAGACGTTTGGTACCCGCTTCTGAACACGGCTTAACGCCGATACCGCACTGCTCAGGGAAGCGAATTTTCTTCACGCCCATCTCTTCGCGCAAGAACTTGATCACTTTGTCCGCTTCAGCAGAACCCGCTTTCCACTCGATACCCGCATAGATATCTTCGGAGTTTTCACGGAAGATCACCATGTCGGTCTCTTCAGGGCGTTTAACCGGGCTTGGCGTGCCTTTGTAGTAACGTACCGGACGCAGGCAGACGTAGAGGTCAAGCTCCTGACGCAGGGCAACGTTCAGGGAACGAATACCGCCGCCGACCGGGGTGGTCAGTGGGCCTTTGATGGCCACGCGATATTCTTTGATTAAGTCGAGCGTTTCCTGTGGCAGCCAGACATCCTGGCCGTAGAGTTCAACTGACTTCTCACCGGTGTAAATCTCCATCCAGGAGATCTTACGCTCGCCGTTGTAGGCTTTCTTCACCGCCGCGTCGACGACTTTCAGCATGACCGGGGAAACATCAACACCGATACCGTCACCCTCAATGTAAGGAATGACTGGGTTATTTGGCACTGTAAGCTTGCCCTGATTCAGGGTGATTTTCTGACCTTCCGCCGGAACAACTACTTTGCTTTCCATTAACCTCTCCTGGGCGTTTGTTAATGATTTGTAAGATGCGCGTCAATACTACTTGAATATTTCCGCCACGCCAATCACTGCAATTTCACGTTATAATGCGCCGAATGTCTCTTACTGCAAAGCCCATGCGAAAAACAACTCAACGAATTCACCAGGATAAACGATTCAGCCGCCCGACGCGTGATGCACGGCGTGCCCCTGACCGCCCTGCGACTCCGCGCCGTGTGATTTTGTTTAACAAACCCTTCGACGTTCTGCCACAGTTCACCGACGAAGCCGGTCGCCGTACCCTGAAGGATTTTGTCAGCGTCGCAGAAGTCTATGCAGCCGGTCGCCTTGATCGCGACAGCGAAGGATTGATGGTGCTGACCAACGACGGCGCCCTGCAGGCCGCGCTGACTCAGCCCGGCAAACGCACCGGCAAGATCTATTATGTGCAGGTGGAAGGTGAACCACAGGAGGCGGATCTGCAGCCTCTGCGGGATGGGGTTAATCTGAAAGATGGCATGACCCTGCCCGCAGGCGTAGAGAAAGTGGCTGAGCCTCAGTGGCTTTGGCCCCGTCAGCCGCCGATCCGCGAGCGTAAAAATATCCCGACGCAGTGGCTGAAAGTGACGCTGTATGAAGGACGTAATCGTCAGGTGCGCCGGATGACCGCTCATATCGGCTTCCCTACTTTACGATTAATCCGCTACGCCATGGGACGCTATACGCTCGACGATCTGGCTTCCGGTGTGTGGCGCGACGTCAGTGATAGCATTCCCTGAGAACGTGTTTTTTATAACCTCAGGTTAACAATTGCGGAGAAGAGATGTTTAAACCTCATGTTACTGTCGCCTGCCTGGTTCAGGCCGAAGGTGAATTGCTGGTGGTGGAAGAGACGATCAACGGTCGAGCCACCTGGAACCAGCCTGCCGGACATCTCGAAGCGGATGAAACACTGCTGGAAGCTGCTGAACGCGAACTCTATGAAGAGACCGGTATTGCGGCTTCGATGCACTATTTCATCGGCATAAACCAGTGGATCGCGCCCGACAGTACGCCTTTTGTGCGTTTTCTGTTTGGCGTGGATCTGGCGGAAAAAGCGCCCACTCAGCCGCAGGACAGCGACATCGATTGTTGCTGGTGGCTACCGCCAGCGCAGATTCTCACTGCGTCTAACCTGCGTTCGCCGCTGGTTGCGGAAAGCGTACGGCTGTGGCAACAGGGCACGCGCTACCCCTTACATCTGGTCAGCCCGTTCCAGTGGCCGTTTCACGAGGGTGCGCGCCTGCCTTCTGCATGATAGAATGCGCCGCCTGTTTTTTTATCGTAATGCGAGCGTGTCATGTCTGACAACAGCCAGAAAAAAGTGATCGTCGGTATGTCCGGCGGCGTCGATTCTTCCGTTTCCGCCTGGTTACTGCAGCAGCAGGGTTACCAGGTTGAAGGCCTGTTCATGAAGAACTGGGAGGAGGACGATGGCGAGGAGTATTGTACCGCCGCGGACGATCTGGCGGATGCGCAAGCGGTGTGCGACAAGCTGGGTATGAAGCTGCACAAAGTTAACTTTGCAGCTGAATACTGGGATAACGTCTTTGAGCATTTCCTCGAAGAGTATAAAGCAGGCCGCACGCCTAACCCCGACATCCTCTGCAACAAAGAGATCAAATTCAAAGCGTTCCTGGAGTTCGCCGCAGAGGACCTGGGCGCAGATTTCATCGCCACAGGCCACTACGTGCGTCGTCATGACGTGGACGGCCAGAGCCAGCTATTACGCGGTCTGGATGGCAACAAAGACCAGAGCTACTTCCTCTATACCCTCAGCCACCAGCAGATTGCCCAAAGTCTGTTTCCGGTCGGCGAGCTGGAAAAACCGGAAGTGCGCCGCATTGCCGAACAGCTGGACCTGATCACCGCGAAGAAGAAAGATTCGACCGGCATCTGCTTTATCGGCGAACGCAAATTCCGCGACTTCCTGGCGCGCTATCTTCCGGCCCAGCCGGGCGAGATTGAAACCACGGAAGGCCAGATCGTCGGTGAACATCAGGGGCTGATGTACCATACTCTGGGACAGCGTAAAGGCCTGGGTATTGGCGGCCTGAAAGAGAGCAAAGATGATCCCTGGTATGTGGTTGATAAAGATGTGGCACGGAACCGCCTGATTGTCGCCCAGGGCGGCGATCATCCGCGTCTGATGTCTGTTGGCCTGATTGCGCAGCAGCTGCACTGGGTTGATCGCACCCCTGTTGCCGCGCCGCTTCGCTGCACCGTGAAAACCCGCTATCGTCAGACCGATATTCCCTGTGAGATTATTCCACACGGCGACGATCGGATTGAAGTGCGCTTCGACAAACCCGTCGCTGCGGTTACGCCGGGTCAGTCTGCGGTATTTTACCTTGGCGACGTCTGCCTGGGTGGCGGTATTATCGAACAGCGCCTGCCGTTAATGGCAGAGTAAGCGGGCTTAGCCCGCGTTGATGACGCGTAAACAGGAGTAACCGTGGCGAAAAATTATCAGGAAATCACGCTGGCGCTGGCGGGCATTTGTCAGTCCGCCCATCTGGTGCAGCAGCTGGCTCAGCAGGGTCACTGCCAGCCAGAAGCGCTGACCGTGTCGCTGCGCAGCGTACTGGACCTCAATCCTGGCTCCACGCTGGCGGTATTTGGCAACAATGAAGCCAACCTGCGCCTCGGACTTGAAACCCTGATGGCCGTGCTGAACAGCAGCAGTCGCCAGGGCGCAGGCGCTGAACTGACGCGTTATACCCTGAGCATGATGGTGCTGGAGCGCAAGCTCAGCGCCAGTAAATCCGCTATGGCGACACTGGCACAGCGCATCTCTCAGCTGGATCGCCAGCTGGCACATTATGAGCTGGAGTCAGACACCATTCTCAGTGCGATGGCCGCCATCTATGTGGATGTGATCAGCCCGCTTGGCCCGCGTATTCAGGTTACCGGTTCACCTGCGGTGCTGCAGAATACGCAGGTTCAGAGTAAAGTGCGCGCCACCCTGTTAGCCGGTATCCGTGCTGCCGTATTGTGGCAGCAGGTCGGCGGTGGCCGATTGCAACTGATGTTCTCGCGTCAGCGTTTGCTGCGTGAAGCGAAAACCCTCTTATCCCGGCTGCCACTGACTTACTAAGTCGGTGCGGCAAAACACTGCTAAATGAATCAGGAGTTGCACTGATGGAATTATCCTCTCTGACCGCCGTCTCACCTGTCGATGGTCGTTACGGCGATAAAGTCAGCCCGCTGCGTGCGATTTTCAGCGAATTCGGTTTGCTGAAATTCCGTGTTGAGGTTGAAGTTCGCTGGTTACAAAAACTGGCCGCGACCGCAGAGATCAAGGAAGTTCCTGCATTTGATGCCGACGCAAACGCTTTCCTTGATGCAATCGTCGCCGGTTTTTCAGAAGAAGATGCAGCACGCATCAAAACCATTGAGCGCACCACCAACCACGATGTCAAAGCGGTTGAGTATTTCCTGAAAGAGAAAGTCGCCGATCTTCCTGCCCTTCATGCTGTTTCTGAATTTATCCACTTCGCCTGTACCTCTGAAGATATCAACAACCTTTCGCACGCCCTGATGCTGGAAACGGCCCGCCGTGACGTGATCCTGCCTTACTGGGCGCAACTGATCAGCGCTGTTAAAGGTCTTGCCAGCGAATACCGTGATATTCCGCTGCTCTCCCGCACCCATGGCCAGCCGGCAACGCCATCGACGATGGGTAAAGAGATGGCCAACGTGGCTTATCGTCTGGAGCGTCAGTTACGTCAGCTGAAACAGATTGAGGTGCTGGGTAAAATCAATGGCGCGGTCGGTAACTACAATGCCCACATTGCCGCCTATCCCGAAGTGGACTGGCACGCGCTGAGCGAGAACTTTGTCACTTCGCTGGGGATCACCTGGAACCCGTACACCACGCAGATTGAGCCGCACGACTACATCGCTGAGATGTTCGACTGTATCGCCCGCTTTAACACCATCCTGATCGATTTCGATCGTGATATCTGGGGCTATGTGGCGCTGAACCATTTCAAACAGAAAACCATTGCGGGCGAAATCGGCTCATCCACCATGCCGCACAAGGTGAACCCGATCGACTTCGAAAACTCGGAAGGTAATCTGGGTCTGGCGAATGCGGTGATGCAGCATCTGGCCAGCAAGCTGCCGGTCTCACGCTGGCAGCGTGACCTGACCGATTCAACCGTGCTGCGTAACCTCGGCGTCGGCGTCGGTTATGCGCTGATCGCCTATCAGGCGACGCTGAAAGGCATCTCCAAGCTGGAAGTGAACCGCGATCGTCTGCTGGATGAGCTGGATCACAACTGGGAAGTGCTGGCGGAACCGATCCAGACGGTAATGCGCCGTTATGGCATTGAGAAGCCATATGAGAAGCTGAAAGAGCTGACGCGCGGCAAACGCGTGGACGCTGCCGGTATGCAGGTCTTTATCGACAGCCTGGCGCTGCCGGAAGAGGAAAAAATGCGTCTGAAACAGATGACGCCTGCAAACTATATTGGTCGCGCTATCCAGATGGTTGACGATCTGAAATAATGCCCGCCGCAGACCGGTTCCGTCCGGTCTGCGTTAACATCTTGTTTAATTCATTTCGCGTATACTTTCTGCAGGTTGACTCAAACAGAGTGTAAGGAATTTCTATGCGTGTTCTGGTTGTTGAAGACAATGCCCTGCTGCGCCATCATCTCGCCGTCCAGTTACGTGACATGGGCCATCAGGTCGATGCCGCCGAAGACGCCAAAGAAGCCGACTATTTTCTTCGCGAACATCTGCCCGATATCGCGCTGGTGGATCTCGGTCTGCCGGATGAAGATGGCATGTCGCTGATTCGCCGCTGGCGCAGTGATGCCGTACGTCAGCCGATTCTGGTACTGACCGCCCGTGAAGGCTGGCAGGCGAAAGTGGAAGCGCTGGAAGCCGGTGCAGATGACTATGTCACCAAGCCGTTTCACATTGAAGAGGTTGCGGCACGCCTGCAGGCGCTGATGCGCCGTAACAGTGGTCATGCGTCGCAAATCATCGATATGGCACCGTTTCAGGTGGATCTCTCCCGCCGTGAACTGACGGTCAATGAAGAGCCGGTGAAGCTGACCGCCTTTGAGTACACCATTGTCGAGACGCTGATTCGTAACGCGGGTAAAGTAGTAAGTAAAGACTCGCTGATGCTGCAGCTCTATCCTGACGCTGAACTGCGTGAAAGCCACACCATCGACGTTCTGATGGGCCGTCTGCGCAAAAAGATTCTGGCGTTGCACCCTACCGATGTGATCGCCACCGTGCGTGGCCAGGGTTACCGCTTTGATCTCTGATCATGTCCTGGTTTAATCGTTATCGCCCGATTTCGCTGCGCGCCCGCTTTCTGCTGGCCTCCGCAGCGATAGTTCTGTTCCTCTCACTCTCTTACGGCATGGTCGCGGTGATTGGCTATGTGGTGAGTTTCGATAAAAACACCTACCGCGTGATGCGCGGCGAGAGCAATCTGTTCTTTACGCTGGCGCAATGGCATGACAACACGCTCACCATCGCCCAGCCAGAACGAATGACGCTTAACTTCCCGACGCTGGTATTCATTTACGATGAGCACGGCAAGCTGTTGTGGCAGCAACGCGACGTCCCGGATATCCGCAAAAAAATCCGCCGCGAGTGGCTACTGAAGCCCGACTTCTACGAGATTGATACCAGCAACCGCACCAGTATGGTGGCGATGGGCAATAACGTGAATGCTAAGCAGCGGCTCAACGACTGGGACACGGACAGCAACGACACCTTTACCCACTCGGTTGCCGTTAACCGCTACGATGCCACCACCAACCTGCCTGCACTCACCATTGTGGTGGTCGACTCGATCCCGCAGGAGTTGCAGCATTCTGATGTGGTCTGGTCATGGTTCAGCTACGTGCTGGCGGCCAACCTGATACTCATCATTCCATTGCTGTGGCTGGCGGCGCACTGGAGTCTGCGGCCAATAGGCGCGCTGACACAGCAGGTGCGCGAACTGGAGACGAGCCAGCGCGAGAATCTGGCGGATAATCCGCCACAGGAGCTGCGCAGTCTGGTGCGCAACCTCAATCTGTTGCTGACCAATGAGCGGCAGCGTTATACCCGCTATCGCACCACCCTTTCTGACCTGACCCACAGTCTGAAAACGCCGCTGGCCGTGCTGCAGAGCACCCTCCGCTCGCTGCGTAACGGCAAAGAGCTGACGGTGGAACAGGCTGAGCCGGTCATGCTGGAGCAGATAAGCCGTATCTCGCAGCAGGTCGGTTATTATCTCCATCGTGCCAGTATGCAGGCCGATCACAATCCACTGCAGCGCGATGTCCATTCCGTTTCCGGTCTGCTCGACAAGCTCTGTTCGGCACTGAATAAAGTCTATCAGCGCAAAGGCGTGGCGATTACGCTGGATATCTCACCGGAGTTATCCTTTATTGGCGACCAGAATGACTTTATGGAAGTGCTGGGCAACGTGCTGGATAACGCCTGCAAGTACTGTCTGGAGTTTATCGAAATCAGCGCTTTTCAGAGTGAAAATGCACTTCATCTCTATATCGACGACGATGGTCCAGGTATTCCTGAGAGCAAGCGCGATTTAGTGTTTGTCCGGGGTCAGCGCGCCGACACCCTGCGTCCCGGTCAGGGACTGGGCCTGGCGGTGGTGCGCGATATTCTTGAGCAATATGAGGGCAACGTGATCGCCTCCAGCAGCACGCTGGGCGGAACACGTATGGAAGTGGTCTTCCAGCGTCAGGAACCCGAACATCACCGCGAGTAGAAAACCCTCAGGGCTGTTATACTTGCTGGCATTTACAGCCCTAAGCGGAACCCTTTTATGGACTATCAGCTCGATATTAACTGGCCCGATTTTATTCAGCGTTACTGGCAGAAACGCCCGGTGGTGCTGAAGCGTGGTTTTAAAAACTTTGTCGACCCACTTTCACCCGATGAACTCGCCGGACTGGCGATGGAGAACGAGGTGGATAGCCGCCTGGTCAGTCATCAGGATGGCAAATGGCAGGTCAGCCACGGCCCGTTCGAGAGCTATGATCATCTGGGAGAGAACAACTGGTCGCTACTGGTCCAGGCGGTCAATCACTGGCATGAACCCTCTGCCGCGCTGATGCGCCCTTTCCGTTTCCTGCCTGACTGGCGTGTCGATGATCTGATGGTGTCGTTTGCCGTACCTGGCGGCGGCGTTGGTCCCCATTTTGATCAGTATGATGTCTTTATCATTCAGGGTACTGGTCGTCGTCGCTGGCGCGTCGGTGAGAAAGTGCCGCTGAAGCAGCACTGCCCGCATCCGGACCTGCTGCAGGTTGAACCCTTCGACGCCATCATCGATGAAGAGCTGGAGCCGGGTGATATTCTCTACATCCCGCCAGGATTCCCGCATGAAGGTTATTCGCTGGAAAATGCCCTGAACTATTCTGTCGGTTTCCGAGCCCCAAGCGGTCGCGAGTTAATCAGCGGTTTTGCGGATTACGCTCTGGCCAATGAGCTGGGCAGCCTGCGCTTCAGCGATCCGGATGTACCTTCACGTGATTGCCCGTCGCAGATTCTGCCGCAGGAAATTGAAGGCGTGCGTCAGCTGATGCTGGACGTCGTCAATCAGCCGGCGCAATTTGAGCAATGGTTTGGCGAATTTATTTCACAGTCACGTCACGAACTCGACGTTGCGCCGCCGGAACCGCCTTATCAGCCGGATGAAATTTATGATGCGCTGCAACAGGGTGATGTCCTGAGCCGGTTGGGTGGCCTGCGTGTCCTGACAATTGGCGATGCAGTCTACATCAACGGCGAGCGTGTTGAGTGCTCACGCCCTGATGTGATGGCGGTTCTGGCGAATCACTATCGCATCACGCTGGAGGATCTGGGTGATGCGCTGGATGATCCGGCCGTACTGGCTCAGATCGCCGGTCTGGTGAATGCCGGTTACTGGTTCTTCGGCGACGACGAATAACGGGCAGAGCGCAATCCTGCGCTGCTGCTGAATCAGGCTCTCTGACCCTTGTGGCAGAGAGCCTTTTTATTTAACTCTTCTTCTGCGCCGCCAGCTCTGACAGACGCACAATGACGTCCACCGACTTCGCCATGATATTCAGCGACGCGAATTCATGCTTGCCGTGATAGTTATAGCCACCGGTGAAGATGTTCGGGCAAGGTAATCCTTTCCACGACAGCGACGAGCCATCTGTGCCACCGCGAATCGGTTTCACCACCGGTTCAATGTCACAGTCACGCATCGCCTGTAAAGCCAGGTCAATGATGTGAGGGAACGGCTCAACCTTTTCACGCATGTTGCGATAGCTGTTAGTGATCTCAACGGTGACCGAGCAGTCAGGGTGCAGAGTTTTGTTAATTTCCGCCGCAATCTGCAGTAGCGTCTGTTTACGCTGTTCAAAACTCGCTGTTTCGAAGTCACGAATGATATAGAGCATCTCGGCGTGTTCTACGCTGCCCTTAATCTGATGCAGATGGTAAAAGCCCTGATGGCCGTCGGTGTACTGCGGTTTTTCGCCAGCCGGAACAGCGGCATGGAACTGATTGGCCAGCTCCAGCGCGTTAACCATAACGCCTTTCGCGGAGCCTGGGTGCACATTGTTACCGACAATTTTGACAGTGGCCGAGGCGGCATTAAAGTTCTCATACTCGAACTCGCCCAGATCGCTGCCATCAATAGTGTAAGCCCAGTCAGCGGCGAACGCTTCCACATCGAAGTGTGAGGTACCGCGACCGATCTCTTCATCCGGCGTAAAGGCGACACGGATTGCACCGTGCGGCGTATCGCTGTGTGCGAGTTGCGCCATCGCCGTCATGATCTCGGCAATACCCGCTTTGTCATCTGCGCCCAGCAGGGTTTTGCCATCGGTGGTAATCAGCGTATGACCGATCAGCTTGTGCAGCACCGGGAACATCACCGGTGAAAGAATTTCATTGCCGTTACCCAGCGCAATGTCTCCGCCGCGATAATTTTCGATGATCTGTGGATTGACATGCTTCGCCGTAAAGTCAGGCGACGTATCCATGTGGGAGATAAAACCGATGACCGGCGTCGGCCAGTCAACATTGGCGGGCAGCGTGCCCATGACGCAGCAGTGATCGCTTAAGGTGACATCGACAAAACCCAGTGCCAGCAGCTCTTCCTGCAGCTGACGCGCCAGCGTCCACTGCCCTTCACTGCTGGGCACCTGGCGCGCCTGCGGCTTAGCCTGTGTCTCAACTGCCACATAACTCAAAAAGCGCTCAAGTAACTGTTCCATAGCCCATCCTTTATAAGTGCCGTCCGGTATTATTCACAGACCCGACGGTCACAACGTTGCGTAAAATCATTCGCAGACAGGTTAGCGCTGTCGATGACCTTTGGGAAAGCAATAAGCCCGAAAAAAACGCCTGATGACGAGATTGTAGCGGCAAATCCCGCCATGTTGATGACCTTCCCAACATGGCGGCCAAAAAAACAGGGGCGGCAATAGCCGCCCCTGCTTACTTATAAAGACTGCGCAGCAGCTTATGCACGAACTCCGGCACCACTTCGCTCGCGAGGCCGTAATGCCGCTCGGCAAATTCGTTGCCCACCTGGCTCGGCTCCAGGTTCAGCTCAACGGTGTGTGCGCCCTGCAGTTTGGCTTCATGAACAAAACCTGCGGCCGGATAGACATGGCCTGAGGTACCAATCGCGATAAAGTAATCGGCCTGTTCCAGCGCCTGATAAATCTGCTCCATGCCCAGCGGCATCTCACCAAACCACACCACGTGCGGCCGCAGCGCAGAGGGGAACTGGCAGCAGGTGCAGCGATCGTCCGGCGTGATATCGCCGGTCCACTCAATCACCTGACCGCTGGTGACACAACGCACTTTTAACAGCTCACCGTGCATATGCAGCACCCGGCTGTTGCCGGCACGCTCATGCAGATTGTCGATGTTTTGCGTGACCAGCAAAAAGTTGTCACCTAACACCTGCTCCAGCTCAGCCAGCGCCAGATGGGCGGCATTGGGCTGAATCTCGGCCTCCTGCAGTTGCTGCCGTCGCGCATTGTAGAAACGCTGCACCAGCGCGGGATCGCGCTGAAAGCCTTCCGGTGTCGCAACATCTTCCACATGGTGCTCTTCCCACAGGCCGTCTGCTGCGCGGAAAGTCCGGATGCCGGACTCCGCTGAAATACCTGCACCGGTCAGTACCACAACATGCGGCTGAGGATGGGCGGCCAGTTCGGCCTGACGATCGCGCTCAAAAATGCGCTGGCGAAAGCGCTGATGCACTTTTCTCCGGGTTTTCTTCAGGCGGGCAAGTCGTATGCGGCGACGTGGTGTACGCATAAAATCTCCTGGCGTAGCAGCTGCGGCGAGCCGCTCTTAACAGATTCCGGGTTAACAATCACCCGATAGTAACGGTTGCTGAGGGCTGCGCCCAACAGCAAAGGTCCTAAACAGATGCGGCGCGAAAAGGATTCGCGCCGCATTTTATCACTGACCGCTTAATACCCGAGCCGGGTCAATGCGGCTGGCACGTCTGGCGGGATACCAGCTCGCCAGCAGACTCAGCAGAATCGCGGTAATCAGTACAGAGAACACATCAATCCAGTGCAGTTCCGATGGCAGGAAATCAATAAAGTAGATATCGCCCGACAGCAGATGATGGCCGGTAATCGACTCCAGTCCGCGCACCAGTGAGGTCAGATTCAGCGCCACCAGCACGCCCACGACCACACCGCTAACGCTGCCCAGCAGTCCGGCCAGTAAACCGTACCAGATAAAAATGGCGCGGATCAGCCGGTCTTTCGCGCCGAGGGTCCGCAGCACCGCAATGTCGCTGCTCTTATCTTTTACCGCCATGACCAGCGTAGAGACGATGTTAAAGCAGGCGACGCCAATCACCAGTACCATCGCCAGATACATGATGGCGCGGATCATCTGAATGTCCCGGTACATGTAGCCGTAGGTGCCGATCCAGCTCTTGATGTAGACGTAAGAACGGGTCGCTTCACCGGCATCACGCACCAGTTTTACCGCCTGGAACGGGTCGGTCATCTTCAGGGCGATGCCGGAGACGCTGTCTCCCATCTCCAGATAGTGCTGTGCATCGGCCAGCGGCACCAGCGCCAGACTGTGATCGAGCATGCCGCTCAGTTGCAGGATACCGCTGACCTGCAGCCGGATACGTTTTGGCTGCAACAGTTTGTTATCACCCTCATTGTTAGGGATCATGATGGTGATCCAGTCGCCCTGCTTCACGTTGAGCGATTTTGCAATGCCACCGCCCAGAATGATCTGCTGCTTACCGGCGGCAAAAGAGGACCAGGCGTTATCGGCCACAAACTGTGGCAGTGCGCTAAGGCGCGGCTCCTGTGCCGGATCAACGCCTTTCACTTGTAACGCTTCCAGTCGGGCGCCACTCTCAATCAGGCCGGTGAAATTGACGTACGGTGCTGCCGCCGCAATGCCGGGCACCTTTTCAATCGGGGCAATCATCGACTGCCAGTGCTGGAACGGCTGATTGACCGCCTCGATCTCACCGTGCGGCACCACCGCCAGAATGCGGTTGTTCAGCTCACGCTCAAAACCGTTCATGGCGCTCAGACCGATAATCAGCACCGCCACGCCCAGCGCAATCCCAATGGTGGAGATCACCGAAATCAGCGACACCATGCCGCCACGACGGCGACCACGGCTAAAGCGCAGGCCCAGCAACAGGGATAACGACGAACCCATTACAGCGCTCCTGCCATCGTGAGCTGATCGCTTAACTGACCATCACGCATCTCCATCTGGCGGGTCATGCGTTTTGCCAGCATCAGATCGTGAGTCACCACCAGAAACGCGGTGCCCTGACGAACATTCAGTTCGCCCAGTAATTCAAAAATGGCGTCGGCGTTGCGGGCATCCAGGTTACCGGTTGGCTCATCCGCCATCACCAGACGTGGACGGTTCACCAGCGCACGGGCGATCGCCACGCGCTGGCGTTCACCGCCTGACAGTTCTGAAGGCCGGTGTGCGGCACGATGGTCCAGCCCGACCGCAGCCAGCATCTCACGGGCGCGCTCCTGCGCTTCTGCTTTGGCGGTTTTACCAATCAGCAACGGCATCGCCACATTCTCCAGCGCGCTGAAGTCCGGCAGCAGATGGTGGAACTGATAGATAAAGCCCAGCTCGCGGTTACGCAGCTCGGCTTTAGCCGATGAGGACATCGCATTCAGTGACTGACCATCAAACACCACGTCGCCTGACGTCGGCGCATCCAGGCCGCCCAGCAGATGCAGCAGCGTACTTTTACCGGAGCCGGAGCTGCCGACAATCGCTGTCAGTTCACCGGGCTGGAGGCTGAAAGCCACATTGCGGAGCACATCGGTCTGCACGCTGCCTTCCTGATAGCGTTTGCACAGGTCGCGGCACTGCAACAAAGGAGTGTTACTCATAACGTAAAGCCTCAGCAGGTTGAACGGCGGCAGCGCGCCAAGAAGGATAGAGCGTAGACAACAGCGCCACAATCATTGCGCTGAGTGCGATGGTGACCACCTGCCATACATTAATATCAACCGGTAATGCGGCACCATCAAGGAACAGGCCAATGACCGGCATTAAGTTATTGAGCTGGCTGGCGAGCAAAACACCGAGCAGCGTGCCGAGCAGCGTGCCTATAATCCCGGCACTGGCACCCTGCACCATAAACACCGCCACTATTTGCCGCCGCGTCAGGCCCTGGGTTTGCAGGATCGCCACTTCGCCCTGTTTCTCCATGATGAGCAGGCCTAACGAAGTGATGATGTTAAAAGCGGCCACGGCGATGATCAGGCTCAACAGCAGGCCCATCATATTCTTCTCCATGCGCACGGCCTGGAAGAGATCGCCTTTGCGCTCACGCCAGTCTTTCCAGACCAGGCCTGCGGGCAGTGCCTGCTGGCTCAGACTGTCAACCGACAGCGGTTTGTCCAGCCACAGTCGCCAGCCAGTAATATTTCCGGCCGGATAGCGCATGACGCGCGACGCATCCTGCAGATTGACCAGAATCTGATAACCATCGACTTCGCTGTTGGCGGCATAGGTGCCCGCCACGGTAAACAGACGCTGGCTCGGCACACGTCCCATTGGTGTGAACTGACTGACAGACGGCACCATCAGGCGCAGCTGATCGCCACGTTTTACACCAAGCTGTGACGCCAGCTGTTCGCCAAGGATCACATTGTACTGCCCGGCCTGCAGCACGCTCTGCTGGGTATTGACCAGGAATGGCGTCAGCGGATCTTTTTCATCCGGATTAATGCCCAGCATCACGCCAACGGAGACGCTGCGCGGGCTTTGTAGCACCACATTGGCGGTGGTCAACGGTGCGATGCGGTGAACGCCCTGCAAATTCAGCGAGGCGGCGGGTTGCTGTTGCGGATTGAGACTGCCTTTGTCGCTGGTAATCAGCGCCTGAGGCATCAGGCCAAGAATATTGCCTTCGAGTTCACGCTCAAAACCGTTCATCACTGATAACACAGTGACCATCGCCAGCACGCCGAGCGTAATGCCAATCGTTGAGAGCCAGGAGACAAAGCGACCGAAGCGATCCGATGCTCGTCCGCGCATGTAACGCAGACCGATAAATAGCGCGACAGGTTGATACATGGAATCCAGTAAGCCGTTGCCTGAAAATAGGTAGTGGGATGATAAAGGACCGGCTGGCTTTATGAAACCTCTAACCCTCTGAGTCGGCAGCAAAGTTGCATCCGGATGCGTCACCTTCAACGCCAAAGCTGCGGAATAGCCGATAAAGGCGCCGCTTATTGGCTGATTATCCAGCGCCAGAGTGGGTAGACTATAATCAGTAAGAGAGTAAAGGGTAATTGTTCACCGTGCAGTAGAGGGTGCGACCATGTTGAAATTTCCCAAGGGCAGCATTGTTAAACATAAATCCGGGGAGATCAGAGGCGAAATCATTAACGTCTTTGAGCAGGGAGACGCACCAGCCGGCTACTACGTGAAGTGGGACGACGGCAACCTCAGCTACCATCCTGAACAGGAGTTATCCTGGGCAAATATCGACCGCCCACGTATGCATTACACACAGCAATCCATAAAATAAAATGCCCGTTTAACCCCGTCGCTGCATGGCGACGGCGGTTTTTTCTGATCCCTCCTCAGACTCCGTCTATCCTCTCTCTATCCGCTGCATTACCCCAGACGCCGGGTAATGGCTGACCGATCCTTCGGTTCAGCGCGGCGCGGCAGGAAAATTGTGCCGCAAAGGTGATCCCCCTGACATAATATGGAATGATTACGTCCTGGAAAAATGGAGCAACCCCGAGATCCCATGCCCGAACAGACTCGTTATACCCTGCCCGTTAAATCCGGCGATCACCGTCAGCTCGGCCAGTTAATCGGCGCTGCGCACGCGGTGGAGTGTGCCAGCATAACCGAACGCCATGCTGGTCCGGTATTGATGATTACCCCCGATACGCAAACCGCCCTGCGCCTGCTGGATGAGATTCGCCAGTTTACCGATCTGCCGGTGGCACACCTCGCCGACTGGGAAACGCTGCCTTACGACAGCTTCTCGCCGCATCAGGATATTATCTCTGCACGCCTGTCGACGCTCTACCAGCTGCCGGTCATGCAGCGCGGTATGCTGATCATGCCGGTCAATACCCTGATGCAGCGCGTCTGCCCGCACAGTTTCCTGCACGGCCATGCACTGGTGATGAAGCAGGGGCAAAAACTGTCACGCGACCGCCTGCGTGATCAGCTTGAGCAGGCTGGTTATCGCCATGTCGATCAGGTGATGGAGCACGGTGAATACGCTACGCGCGGCGCCCTGCTCGACCTGTTCCCGATGGGCAGCGATCAGCCCTACCGCATCGACTTTTTCGATGATGAGATCGACAGCCTGCGCCTGTTCGACGTCGACAGTCAGCGCACGCTGGAAGCGGTACCGGAAATTAACCTGCTGCCTGCGCATGAGTTCCCCAGCGACAAAGCCGCCATCGAGCTGTTCCGCAGCCACTGGCGCGAAATTTTTGATGTGCGCCGCGAGTCGGAGCATGTCTATCAGCAGGTCAGTAAAGGCACGCTGCCTGCGGGCATCGAATACTGGCAGCCGCTTTTTTTTGAACAGCCGTTACCCAGCCTGTTCAGCTATCTGCCGGATAATACCCTGATTGTGAACTGCGGCGATCTGGAAGGCAGCGCCAGTCGGTTCTGGCAGGATGCTGAAGCGCGCTATGAGAACCGCCGCGTTGACCCGATGCGTCCGCTGCTGGAGCCGGTCACGCTGTGGCTGCGTCCTGATGCGTTAATGGGTGAACTCAAAGCCTGGCCGCGCATTCAGATGACCAATGAGGTGCTGCCCGCCAAAGCAGCAAATACCAACCTCGGATATACCCCGCTGCCCGATCTGGCCGTACAGGCGCAGGCAAAGGCGCCGCTCGATCATCTGCGTCAGTTTATTGAGACCTTCAGCGGTGCGGTGGTGTTTTCAGTAGAAAGTGAAGGTCGCCGCGAGACCCTGCAGGAGTTGCTGGCCCGCATTAAACTGCGTCCTCAGCCTGTGCATCGACTTGATGAAACCGTCGACGATCGTTTTAGTCTGATGATTGGTGCCAGCGAGCGCGGCTTCATTGATACCCTGGGCAACCGGGCGCTGATTTGCGAAAGCGATCTGCTGGGCGAACGCGTCAGCCGTCGCCGTCAGGATACCCGCCGTACCATCAATCCGGACATCCTGATCCGTAACCTGGCGGAACTGAGTCCCGGCCAGCCGGTAGTGCATCTGGAGCACGGTGTCGGTCGCTATATCGGCCTGACTACGCTGGAAGCAGGCGGCATTGAGGCGGAATACCTGATGCTCTCCTACGCCAATGACGCAAAACTCTATGTGCCGGTTTCATCGCTGCATCTGATCAGCCGCTATGCGGGTGGCGCGGACGATAACGCCCCGCTACACAAACTGGGCAGCGATGCCTGGTCACGCGCACGGCAGAAAGCGGCGGAGAAAGTGCGTGATGTGGCGGCTGAACTACTGGATATCTACGCCCAGCGCGCCGCCAAAACCGGCTTTGCCTTTAAGCATAATCGCGAGCAGTATCAGCTCTTCTGTGAAAGCTTCCCGTTTGAAACCACACCGGACCAGGCGCAGGCGATCAATGCGGTGCTGAGTGATATGTGCCAGCCGCTGGCAATGGACCGTCTGGTATGCGGCGACGTCGGCTTCGGTAAAACAGAAGTGGCGATGCGCGCGGCGTTTCTGGCGATTGAGAACCATAAACAGGTGGCCGTGCTGGTGCCGACCACGCTGCTGGCACAGCAGCACTACGATAACTTCCGCGATCGCTTCGCTAACTGGCCGGTTCGCATTGAGATGCTGTCCCGTTTCCGTACCGCCAAAGAACAGACTCAGGTATTGGAACAGGCCAGCGACGGCAAGATCGACATTTTAATCGGTACCCATAAGCTGCTGATGAGCGACCTCAAATGGCACGATCTCGGCCTGCTGATTGTTGATGAAGAGCACCGCTTCGGGGTACGTCACAAAGAGCGCATTAAGGCGATGCGTGCCGATGTGGACATTCTGACCCTGACCGCCACGCCGATTCCGCGTACCCTGAATATGGCCATGAGCGGCATGCGCGATCTTTCGATTATCGCCACACCACCTGCCCGCCGCTTAGCGGTGAAAACCTTTGTGCGTGAATTTGACGATCTGGTGATCCGCGAAGCGATCCTGCGTGAGGTTCTGCGTGGCGGCCAGGTCTATTACCTCTACAACGACGTTGAAAATATTGAGAAAGCGGCGCAGCGTCTTAGCGAACTGGTGCCGGAAGCGCGGGTGGCGATTGGTCATGGCCAGATGCGTGAGCGCGATCTGGAACGGGTGATGAACGATTTCCATCATCAGCGTTTTAACGTGCTGGTCTGTACCACCATTATCGAAACCGGGATCGACATTCCGACCGCCAACACCATCATCATTGAGCGGGCCGATCACTTTGGTCTGGCACAGCTGCATCAGCTGCGTGGTCGCGTTGGCCGTTCGCATCATCAGGCTTATGCCTGGCTGTTAACGCCGCATCCAAAATCGATGACCGCCGATGCACATAAACGTCTGGAGGCGATCGCCTCACTGGAAGATCTGGGAGCCGGTTTTGCGCTGGCTACGCACGACCTGGAGATTCGCGGTGCTGGCGAACTGCTGGGTGATGAGCAGAGCGGACAGATGGAGACACTGGGCTTCACACTCTATATGGAGCTGCTGGAGAATGCGGTCGATGCGCTGAAAGAAGGTCGCGAGCCGTCCCTGGAAGATCTCACCAGCAACCAGACTGAAGTTGAACTGCGGATGCCCGCCCTGCTGCCCGAGACCTTTATCCCGGATGTCAGCACCCGTCTTTCTCTCTACAAACGCATCGCCAGCGCCGAGGCTGAAGAGGAGTTGCAGGAGCTGAAGGTTGAGATGATTGACCGCTTCGGTCTGCTGCCCGATCCGGCGCGTAACCTGCTGGATGTGGCGATTATCCGTCTTAAGGCCCGTGCTGTCGGCCTGCGTAAGATCGAAGCCAGTGACAAAGGCGGTTATTTCGATTTCGCGCCGAAGAACAAGGTGGATCCAGCATGGCTGATAGGTCTGCTGCAGAAAGAGCCTCAGCAGTGGAAGCTGGATGGCCCGACACGCTTGCGTTTTACCCGTGAACTGTCGGAAAGAAAGGTGCGGATGGAGTGGGTGCAGGGCTTTGTTTCACAACTGGCTGAGCATCAGGCGTAACGTCCCTGCCCGCGCACTGCTGAGCTAATCGGTTAAGCGCGGGAAGTGGCGATAAAAAAAGGCGCATCCATAAGATGCGCCTTTTTCATTACTTCAGTAGTACGTTGTGCTGTGTGGCCGCGAGTGCGGCAAAGCTTTGCCCAATTACGCCTGGTCGCCGTTGAGAACCAGCTGACCATTGCGGTCCAGTGGAATACGCGTGCCGGGGTCATTTTCCATACGGATTTTACCCTGCTGATCGCCTATTTTATAGGTCACGTCATATCCCAGTTTTTTCTCTTGTTTGTCATAAACTGTTTTGCAGCGCTGTTCAGTTGTGGTGTAGGTATCCCGATCCTGCAGTCCGCCCTGGACCTGATTACCGGCATAACCACCCGCTACCGCACCGGCTACTGTCGCCACATCCCTGCCGCGACCGCCACCAAACTGGTGACCCAGCACGCCACCTGCCACTGCACCTAAAACAGAGCCAGCAAGACGGTTTTCATCCTGTACGGCCCGACGGTGAGTCAGAGTGACATTACGGCACTCCTGACGTGGCTGTTTAATGCTCTCTTTGATTGGCGTTGCTGACAGTACCTGTGCATATTGAGGACCGCGATCAAACACGTTCATGCCTGCTACGGCTGCAACACCCAGTGCTGCTGCCACACCAATACCGATACCCGCTAACATTGATTTATTCACAGGAAGTTCCTCCTGAAAAGTGTTACCGCGCAATCCTGCTGTTAAAGCATCCTCGTTAACTGAGGTATAACCGGCGTGCGCGACGCGCCGTGTTTGTTGAGATGAAGTTTTACAGATGGACCGAAAATGCAACATCAGATAAATGGAGGAAATTGGTTACTTTGCTATCAGGACCAGTTTTTAGGAGAGTTCTGAGGTGGGAATAGCTTGCAGTAACCGACCTCGATTTTTTAATTTAAATCATTATAAATCAGTGAATTATTGGAAAATACAGACTGACGTTGTGCGCCCGGATTACCTTTATAAGGAAGCGATGTCATAACCAGCGAAATGACCCGATTTACAGGAACAATCGATCGCAAGAAACAGGCTTGTCACCCGACAGCCTGTCAGTATTAACGTGCGGCATAAAAAAAGCCCCCTCAGAATCGAGGAGGCTTAGCCTTAACCAGGTTTATCGCGGTTACTTAGTGCAGCTTAAGCCGCGGGCGAAGAACCCGGTTGATGCTACCGACCAGCATCATCAGGCCGGTTTTAAAGTAGCCGTGGAGTGCGACCTGGTGCATACGATAGAGTGAGATGTAGACAACGCGTGCAATGCGTCCTTCCACCATCATCGAGCCGCGCATCAGGTTACCCATCAGGCTGCCGACGGTACTGAAGCGGGAGAGCGACACCAGCGAGCCATGATCTTTATAGACATAGGCTTTCAGCGGTTTACCGTGACGCTGCGCCAGGATGTTATCCATGGCGCGTGAGGCCATCTGGTGTGCCGACTGGGCGCGTGGCGGAACAAAGCCACCGCCAGGCAGGGCGCAGGAGGCACAGTCGCCAATCGCGTAGATGTCATCGTCCAGCGTGGTCTGCAGTGTCTCTTTTACCACCAGCTGATTGATGCGGTTGGTTTCCAGTCCGCCAATCTCTTTCAGGAAGTCAGGGGCTTTAATGCCTGCGGCCCAGACCATCAGATCGGCTTCGATAAACTCGCCACCTTTGGTATGCAGGCCCTTCGGCTCAGCGCTGGTCACCATGGTTTGTGTCAGAACACGCACACCCAGTTTGGTCAGCTCCTGATGCGCCGCAGCAGAGATACGCGGTGGCAGTGCAGGCAGAATACGTTCACCGGCTTCTACCAGCGTCACGTTCAGCGCTTCGCGTCCCAGGCCTTTGAATCCATAGCTGTGCAGCTGTTTCACCGCGTTGTGCAGCTCCGCTGACAGCTCAACGCCGGTTGCACCGCCGCCGACGATGGCAATGTTAACTTTCTCGACTTTGCCTTCGCTGGCGGAGAATTTCAGGAACAGGTTAAGCATTTCGTTGTGGAAACGACGCGCCTGTTGCGGATTATCCAGGAAAATACAGTGATCTTTAATACCTGGCGTGCCGAAATCGTTTGAGGTACTGCCCAGCGCCATGACCAGCTGGTCGTAGGCCACTTCACGCTGTGGCACCAGCACTTCGCCCTGTGCGTTCAGCACTTCGGCCAGGCGAATGACTTTGCGGCTACGATCGATATCGGTCAGTGAACCAAGCTGAAACTCGAAACCGTGGTTGCGGGCATGAGCCAGATAGCTCAGCGCATCAATACCTTCATCCATTGAACCCGTGGCCACTTCGTGCAGCAGCGGCTTCCACAAATGACTGTGGTTACGATCAACCAGGATAATCTCGGCCTTCTTTTTACGACCCAGTTTATGGCCCAGCTGCGTTGCCATTTCCAGGCCGCCCGCTCCCCCTCCGACAATAACAATTCTCTTAACAGACGTAGTCAACAAAGACCCCCTCAAATTGTGAACCAAAAGTTAACCAAAGGTTAAATTAAACCTTAAGAAACATAGGGTTGGCGAAGTTAAAATCGCAATCTGCGGGCAGAATAGCATGGCGGGAAGAGGAGAACATAAGAATATTGATATACATCAAAGCGGAGAAATAAAACTCAGATAATTACGTAACGAAAACAGGCACCTTGCGGTGCCTGTCGGGTTTAACTTAATGTTTTAAAAGCTTTTATCCGCTGAAGATGTGGGGATATATTTTTGAATTTGTGCCCTTCTTTCTCATCCCAGACGATTTCATAAAACGGATGGAGCTGAGCGGCGATATGCTGGCTGTCCAGCGCCTCATCATGACGGGAGAGAAAGGTCAGACAGCGGTCGCGATTGCGTTCGCGAAAATCGCTGACGCATTTGGTGGCGATGTCATGATACTCCTCCGGCCGATCGATCTTCCCTTCCATATTCTCCTGCGGAAAGAGGTTAGGGTTAAAGATGGCCTGCCGGATGCCGCATAAAAACCCGATGCGCTCTGACCAGAAGCCACCCAGTCCGACGCCGCAAATCAGCGGGCGGTCGTCGTCAGATAGCGTCAGCATCTTGTCGGTCTCTTTCAGCAGAAACTGCATGTCATGTTTAGGATGACGGGTGCTGTAACTGATCAACCTGACATCAGGATCGATAAACTGCAGTTGCAGCACCTTTTCGTGATTGCCCGGACTGTTGGAATCAAAACCGTGCAGATAGATGATCATGATAATCCTCAGGGTTGAGATAGCGCCGGGCAGTGACTGCTTACCACGTCGCCTTGTGAGCTAGCCAGCGTTCCTGAAGCGCACTCAGTTGCTGGGCATTATTTTTCCAGCGATGCGTAGCCTGAAGTTCATCGCGGGTAAACCTGCCCTGATGATACAACTGCGTCACCTTCTCTGACCCGACCGGGATCAGGTTATCGAGCACACTGATGGCACCCTGACGCTGATTGCAGACCAGAATCATGTCACAACCGGCAGAAAGGGACTGCTGCGCCCGCTCAGGATAACTTCCCATCACGGCAGCGCCCTCCATCGACAGATCGTCGGAGAAAATCACGCCGTCAAATTTCAGCTGATCACGTAGTACGGTTTTCAGCCAGTAGGGCGAACCACTGGCAGGCAGCGGATCAACGTCGGTGTAAATGACGTGTGCAGGCATAATCGCATCCAGCGCCTGTTCGGTAATCAGCTTGCTGAAGATCGCCATGTCATGCTCACGCAGCGTTTTTTCGTCGCGCGGATCGCGTGGCGTCTCTTTATGTGAATCGGCGCTGACCGCACCATGCCCCGGGAAGTGTTTGCCGGTGGTCTTCATGCCCGCCTCATGCATCCCTGCAATAAAACGGCGCGCAACGGCAAGGGCGATGGCCGGATCGGCATGGAAAGAGCGGTCGCCAATTGCGGCGCTGATATGACCAATGTCGAGTACCGGCGCAAAGCTGATATCAATATCCATCGCGATCATCTCGGCCGCCATCTGCCAGCCTGCCTGCTGTGCCATTTCACCTGCGGTTTCGGCATCGTGAAGCGCGGCAAAGGATTGCATGGCAGGCAGTTGAGTGAAGCCATCACGGAAACGCTGCACGCGACCGCCTTCCTGATCCACCGCAACCACCAGTCGGGCATGAGAAGCGGCACGGATCTGCCGCACCAGCTCGGCCAGCTGAGCCGGGTCGTGATAATTTCGGGCAAATAGAATTAAGCCGCCCACCAGCGGGTGCTTCAGGATGTCGCGCTCTTCGCCATCCAGTTCATAGCCCTCAACGTCAAGCATCAGAGGGCCGGGTAAATATGATCTCATAACCTGAATCCTGTAGCGTTAAGCAACTGCATAACGCGATTAAATCTGTTCCCAGCTCTGTCGGGCCAGCTGGTGTAATGTTTCATCCTGACTCTGACTGGCGCGCAGCTGATACCAGCTGGCCATCAGCAAGCGCAGCCAGGACTGCCAGCGTCTGACCTGCTTCCCAAGCGCGGGAAGCGGCAGCTGCATTGCTGCGGCATACTCTGCCAGCCAGTCGGCCTCGTGCTGCGGATCGCTGGCACAGACGGCTGCCAGTTCCAGCGCGACGTCGCCATCGGCGGCATATTCCCAGTCGATAAGACGCAGACCGGCCGGACTTTGTATAACATTCCCGGCATGCAGATCCATGTGCAGCGGTGCCAGCCTCAGCGGCCGGGGTTCACCCTGCTGCGTCAGACGCCGGAGCGCCCGCAGCCAGCGATGATGTCGTTGTGGCGCAAGCTGCCAGTAACGCCATAACAGCGGCAACACCGCCAGTCGATAGCCGGTCAGCGGCTGCTGATGAAGCTGCTGCAGCAGCGCCACGATCTGCGGACGCTGCTGGCTGAAGCGGGATTCATCCAGCGTATCGCCAGCACACCAGCTTAGGATGATCCCCTGACGATGGACCGCCACGGGCTGCGGAGCCAGTCCGCTGTTGCGCAATTTCTGTAACAGACGGAATTCACGCTGCCGATCCACGAACGGAATGGCCGGTTGCGGAGCCGCCCGCGCGATAAAGGTACCGCGCGGGCTGACAATCTTCTGGCTGTGCCCGGTCAGACCGGCCAGCGGTATTATGGATGCCCTTGATGGTTCGCCAGTGACCTGCTGAATTAACCGCTGGAAAGCCGGATTAATTCTGTGCAACGCCGTTGCCGGACCAGATGATCTCGCCGGTCTGAACCAGCATCAGCTGCATCTGCAGGGTCGGTGCTTTAACATCACCACGCGCATTGCTGTAGAGCACATACTGGGCGTTAACGTTGCGCGCCAGGCCGATCGCTTTACTGCGCGAATTCAGGCTGTCATCCGGCGATAATCCCAGTGCCTGTTTAGCCTGCGCCAGTTGATCGGCAGAGACCAGGGTGAATTTACCGTTGTTATCCAGGGCATTCTGGATAGCGGCCGTGGCTTTGTCGCTTTGCAGCGAGCCATTGGTGCTGTTTTTGATTCGATCCACCAGCAACACACTGCCCGGCTCGGCGCTAGCAGCCTGTAACATCTGCGCCACCAGCGGCTGAACGCTGGCATCCCAGTTTATAGTGACCAGCTTCGGTGGCTGCGGCACAGGCTGCGGTTGCGGCACGGGTTCAGGTTGAGGAACAGGCTGAGTGGGCTCTGCAGGCTGGGTCGGCTCAACGGGTGCAGGCTGCTGCTGCTGTTTCACGACACAGCCAGTCAGGATGAGCGCCATCAGGAGCGTTCCGGTACGATTAATACTGCGTATCACGATGAAAATCCTTAAAGATAGAGATAAAGACGAACCTTGCTGGCAGTCAGGTTACCCATTTGCGAGGCGGCGATAATACTGCCCTGCGCCGGAACGGTGACAGTCTGGGCCGGTTCCTGCGGAGAGATTTCCAGCCCTTTGTCGTCATACCAGTAGTAGCGATAATGCACAACAACCGGGGTTTCGCGCTGATTATAGAGCACGCTGGTCGCACGCTTCAGCCCATCATTCTCACCCAGCGTCGGCTCATCGGTAATGATCCCTGCCGACAGCACAGAGGACTCCATCACCAGTGACTGTGAGGTATTGATCATTGGTTTATCACTGCTACAAGCCGTCAGGCAGAGCAGGATCGGCAGGCCAGTCAGCCAGGATCGCATAGGACGTTTCCGTTATCAGTTAGAGAGCATCGGACCCAGCGGTTCACCGCCCAGCAGATGCATATGAATGTGATAAACCTCCTGACCACCATGTTGATTGCAGTTCACAATCAGACGATAACCATTTTGATCAATACCTTCCTGACGGGCGATTTTCGCCGCAGTAGTAAACATGCGCCCCAGCGCGTGCTCATGCGCCGCTTCCGCTTCGTTAACCGTTGGGATCAGGACATTCGGCACAATTAAAATATGAGTCGGCGCTTTTGGCGAAATGTCGCGGAAAGCCGTGACAAGCTCGTCCTGATAAACCACATCAGCGGGGATTTCGCGGCGGATAATTTTACTAAAAATGGTTTCTTCAGCCATGGTGCAATTCCTTTAGCCTGTGTCGTAATCAATCAGTATGCGGGAGAAATTTGTTTTCTTTCAACCTCAGGACCACTTTTCTTGCATTGTTCGCCTGCCTTTGCAGCAGCCCCTCATTCCCCTGCCTGAAACGCCAGCCTGAATGCCAGTAAAGCAGCTGCCATCACAGAAAAATGAAACGCTGTTTTATAAATTAGAATTCTGCCACCCTTTTCTTTGTCTGATTGCCACTTCAGCGCGAGCGCTTGCCAGATTGCGAAGGTTTAGCCGCCGCGTCAGCTCTACTTTGCTAATCAGTCCGGGTGAGATGTCCGGCATCACCAGGGATAAACCGCCATATAACATCAAGGAGCATCAGACATGCGCTCACGTAAAATTGGACTTGGCCACTATCTGGCCTATGGATCCGGAGATTTTCTTGGAGCAGGCACCACGGCGTTGACTGCCGCCTGGTTGCTCTATTTTTACACCACCTTTTGTGGATTAACCCCGATTCAGGCCACGCTGATTTTCGCCGCTGCCCGCGTGCTGGATGCCGTGGTCAGTCCGCTGATGGGCTTTCTCACCGATAACTTCGGTTCAACCTGGCTGGGCAAACGTTTTGGCCGCCGCAAATTTTTTATCCTGCTCGGCATACCCTGTGTATTCAGTTATAGCCTGATGTGGGTCAGCGATATGAGTTTCTGGTGGTATCTCTGCACTTATCTGCTGTTTGATATCGTCTACACCATGATTCTGGTGCCTTATGAGACGCTGGTGCCGGAAATGACCGACGATTTCAAACAGAAGACCCGCTTCTCGGGGGCGCGTATTGGTCTGGCACAGCTGTCGGCCATTCTGGCGGCGTTTCTGCCCGGTATTCTGCTGGGTATGCTGGGCAAAGATAATCCCCTCTCCTTTTTCTACGCCAGCCTGGTCTTCTCGGTGATCTGCGCGCTGGTGCTGACGCTGGTGTGGTGCTTTACCTGGGAGCGTCATCCCGATGATTTTTCTGCCGAATCACGCCGCGCTGAGCAGGAGAAGCAGCAGCTTACGCTGATGCAGAATCTTAAACGACTTTATGTCGAACTGGCCTCCACCTTACGCATCCGTATCTTCCGCCAGCATCTTGGCATGTATCTCGGCGGCTACATCGCTCAGGATGTGTTTAACGCCGTCTTCACCTGGTATGTGGTGTTTGTGCTGATGCAGAGCGCGCAGGTCGCCTCCAGCCTGATGGGCACGATGGCGGTGTTACAGTTTATTGCTGTGATGGCGATGATTCCTCTGTGCATCCGCATGGGACCTGCACCCGCCTACCGCCTGGTCGCCATCCTGTTCGGCTTTGCGGCACTCTCCTATGCTGGATTGTGGTATGCCGGTATGAACGACAATATGTCACTGCTGCTGGTGATCTCTGCCGTCGCAGGACTGGGACGTGGCGGCATCAACTATGTGCCATGGAACACCTACACCTATATCGCCGATGTGGATGAGGTGATCACCGGTCAGCGCCGTGAAGGGATTTTTGCTGGCATCATGACGCTGACGCGTAAGGCGTCGCAGGCTGGCGCAGTCATGCTGGTCGGCATCGTGCTGCAGCTCTCCGGGTTTGTCTCTGGCCAGGCCACTCAGGTTCCTGGCGTCAGCCACACTATTCTGGCGATTCTGAGCGTCGGTACCGTGGTCGTGCTGGCTTGCGGCTTTATCGTGTCATTGCGCTTTAAGCTGAATCTGCAGACTCACACCGTGCTGCGTCAGGAGACGCTCAGGATGCGCGAAGCAGGCCGCATTGTGCCTGAAAACATCACTCCGGAAGCGCGTGACATTGTTGAAACACTGGCAGGCATGCCTTACGAGAATCTGTGGGGCAACAACAACATTGGCTTCCTTAACCGCAATAAGCCAGCGCCAGCAAAACTCACCGCGCATCCGGCTGTAACACCTTCTTTAAACCCGACCTTAAAACGACAGGAATAAACCATGACTGTATTTCCCGTTAAACACAGCAAATTATTGTGCCAACCTGAGCATCTGCTGCCACGCAGCGAACTGGTACAGCTGATTCAAAAGCTGACACAAAATCTGGTTAACATCACCGACGAGACAGGCGAATTTTTATTGCGGCTGGACGATGGCCGGGTGATTGATACTAAAGGCTGGGCGGGTTGGGAGTGGACACACGGCATCGGTCTGTATGGCATGCTGCACTACTATCAGCAAACCGGTGACCAGCAGACGCTGGCGATCATTGATGAGTGGTTCACTCAGCGTCTGGCGGAAGGCTCGCCGACCAAAAATGTGAATACGGTGTGTCCTTTCCTGACGCTGGCTTATCGTTACGAAGAGACCAGAAATCCGGCCTGGGTGCCGGTGCTGGAGCGCTGGGCAGAATGGGTCATGTATGAGATGCCACGGACCGAACAGGGCGGCCTGCAGCACATTGTTTATAACAATGAGAACACCCAGCAGCTCTGGGACGATACGCTGATGATGAGCGTAATGGCGCTGGCTAAAATTGGCCAGTTGCTGAAACGTGATGAGTGGATTGAGGAAGCGAGCTACCAGTTCCTGCTGCATACCCAATATCTGATGGATCGTAAGACTGGCTTGTGGTTCCACGGCTGGAACTTCGACGGCCGCCATAACTTTGCTGATGCGCGTTGGGCGCGCGGTAACAGCTGGGTGACGATTGTCATTCCCGACTTCCTTGAAATGATGAACTGGCCAGAACATCATGCTACGCGCCGTTTCCTGCAGCAGGTGCTGGAGAGCCAGGTCAAAGCGCTGAAGGCCTGCCAGCACAGCAGCGGATTGTGGCACACCCTGCTCGATGATCCGCAGAGTTACCCGGAAGCCTCGGCCACTGCCGGGTTTGCTTATGGCATTCTTAAAGGCGTGCGCAAGCGTTATCTGCCCGCTGAGTATCGTGAGGTGGCTGAAAAAGCGCTGCGTGGCGTGATTGCCAACATTGATGAAGATGGCGAGTTGAAACAGGTCTCCTTTGGTACTGCAATGGGCAGTGACCTGGACTATTACCGCACGGTTCCCCTGACCTCTATGCCCTACGGTCAGGCAATGGCCCTGCTCTGCCTGACCGAGTATCTGCGTGTTTACCTCTGAATCCTGGCCAAAAAAAAGCCCCGCTTAGCGGGGCTTTTTCATCTCAGTACATCATTACATGCTGCGGATGTAATCATCCATATCGGTTTTCAGGTTATCGGATTTGGTTCCGAAGATGGCCTGCACACCGGAACCGGCAACCACCACGCCACGGGCGCCGAGGTTTTTGAGTTCAGACTGATCCACTTTCGCCACATCGGCGACGCTGACACGTAAACGGGTAATGCAGGCATCCAGGTTAGTGATGTTCTCTTTACCACCAAACGCGGCAACCAGTTTGCCCGCCATCTCAGTTCCGGTCGCAGTAGATTGCTCGCTGCTGCTGCTCTCTTCACGGCCAGGCGTTTTCAGATCCAGTTTAGCGATCAGTACGCGGAATACGGTGTAGTAGATCAGACCGTAAATGATACCGATAATCGGGAACAGCCAGATTTTGCTGCTGTTACCACTCAGTACGATAAAGTCGATCAGACCGTGTGAGAAGCTGGTGCCATCACGCATGCCGAGCAGGATACAGATTGGGAATGCCAGACCCGCCAGCAGCGCATGGATCACATACAGGATCGGCGCGACGAACATGAATGAGAATTCAATCGGTTCGGTGATACCGGTCAGGAATGAGGTCAGCGCAGCAGAGATCATGATGCCGCCAACTTTGGCACGGTTTTCAGGTTTAGCTGAATGCCAGATAGCAATCGCTGCCGCTGGAAGGCCGTACATTTTGAACAGGAAGCCGCCAGAAAGTTTACCTGCGGTCGGGTCACCTGCCATGTAGCGCGGGATGTCGCCGTGGAACACCTGACCCGCCGCATTAGTGTATTCACCAATCTGCATCTGGAAAGGAACGTTCCAGATGTGATGCAGACCAAATGGCACCAGCGAGCGTTCAACGACGCCATAGATACCAAAGGCAACCACCGGGTTCTGATAGGCAGCCCACTGTGAGAACTCCTGAATCGCGGCACCGACAGGTGGCCAGATAAAGGAGAGCAGCACGCCCAGTACAATCGCCGCCAGGCCAGAGATAATCGGGACAAAGCGTTTACCGGCAAAGAAGCCCAGATATTCTGGCAGCTTGATGCGGTAGAAGCGGTTGAACATGTAAGCGGCGATGGAACCGGCGATAATACCGCCCAGAACTCCGGTGTCGGCAAGGTGTTTCGCCTCGATTTCCGCCGCAGGCAGATGCAGCACCAGTGGTGCAACGACCGCCATGGTTTTCACCATAATGCCATAGGCAACAACCGCTGCCAGCGCCGAAACGCCATCGTTATTGGTAAAGCCCAGCGCCACACCGATAGCGAAAATCAGCGGCATGTTGGCGAACACCGATCCACCCGCTTCTGCCATCACATGCGAAACCACTGCAGGTAACCAGCTGAAATTGGCTGAACCGACCCCTAACAAAATACCGGCAATCGGCAGAACCGATACCGGCAGCATCAGCGATTTACCGACCTTTTGAAGGTTGGCAAAAGCATTTTTGAACATAGCGTGAAGCTCCTGAGTATGAGTGCATATTTGCGCAGTGCGCGTGGCAAAGAGGGAGGATTCTTTGCCGGGCTGGCGGTGACCGCCTTTTGATTTATTACGAAGGGTAAAATAAATCCCGGTTTGTTACTTTGACGGCTATCACGTTTCGGCAATCACAGCCGCGCACTTTACGAAATTTCTCACTGACACGCACGATTAATCAGCGATAAAAAGCTGACCCTGCCTGAAAAAACAGGGTCATATCGGCAGGTTACAGATTAATTACAAGGGCTAAAATAAAAGCCAATCAGACGCCCAGTTTGCTCATAGGGATATGAAACAGCGTAGAGAAGTTTTGCGTAGTGGTGGCGGCCAGGGTTTCCATATCCACACCTTTCAATACGGCCAGATATTCGGCCACATCGCGGGTATAAGCGGGCTGATTCTCTTTACCACGATACGGCACTGGCGCCAGATAAGGGGAATCTGTCTCCACCAGCATCCTGTCCAGCGGCACATAACGTGCGGCTTCGCGTAACTGTTCGGCATTGCGGAAGGTCACGATACCGGAAAAAGAGATGTAGAAGCCCATATCCAGCAGTTTCGCTGCTGTGGGCTGATCTTCAGTGAAGCAGTGCAGCACGCCGCCGCAACGCTCAACCTGCTCTTCACGCAGGATCGCCAGCGTATCTTCACGTGCATCACGCGTGTGAACAATGATCGGTTTGTTCAGCGCGATACCGGTGCGGATATGTTCCCGAAACGAGCGCTGCTGCTGATCTTTGGTCTCTGGCTGATAGTGATAATCCAGTCCGGTTTCACCCAGTGCCACTACCTGTGGATCCGCAGAGAGCCGACGAAACTCTTCTACGTCATAGGCCTCCTCCTGATTCAGAGGATGCACACCGCAGGAGAGCGCAATATTTTTTCGATCGCCAACCAGGCTTTTCAGCGTGTGAAAACCCGGCAGCGTGGTGGCGATAGCCAGCATAAACTTCACATCACGTGCCGCCGCTTTGGCGATAACATCATCAAGGTCACGATGATTCTTTTCATAATCCAGGCCATCGAGATGGCAATGGGAATCCACAATAAACATAATTACTCTCAGATAGGTTTAGCCGACCAGCGCAGGCTTCTTTTTGTCCGCCCAGTTCAAAAGCTGATCGGTCAGCAATAGTTCGCGATTCACAGACGCCACATGCAGTAACTGCTCACGACAGCGCATCCATTCCTGGGTACTGCTGTTGAGGGCGCTGGCTGAAAAGTATCCGGCCAGCAACTGCACCACATCCTGACGATCGATATTACTCAGCCACTGACCTGCGTTTTGCTGCCATTTCATCGCGTCCAGCAGTAAAGAGAGCAGCCAGCCGATACGCGTGGCTGCATCGTCCGCGTTCAGCGCAGGCAGCAGTTGCAGGATGTCCTGCTGTAACGCAGCGGGCAGCGCATCACAGAGTTTCTGACGAGCCTGCCACGGCCCGGTTTCCAGCAGGCTCAGTGCCGCTCCGGGTGCGCCCGCACTCAGGCGCAACGCCGCCAGCAGCATCTGCTCATTGTGCGAAGACTGCTTCTTCAGCCAGAGCAGACTTTGTCCTTCGTCTGGTGGCGTCAGATGCAGCGTCATGCAGCGGCTGCGTAGCGTGGCCAGCAGACGTGAGGGATCACGGCTGCTGAGGAAGAACCAGCTGTTGGCTGGCGGCTCTTCCAGTGTTTTCAGCAGTGCATTGGCTGCCGCTTCCGAAAGCTGTGCGGCATCCGGCAGCCAGACGACTTTTGCGCCGCCCTGCTGACCAAAGTGATACATTTTTTCTGTTACCTGACGCACCGCATCAATGCCCAGGATATTTTTGCCCTTCTCAGCTTCAAGGCGATACCAGTCAGGATGAGTGCTGGCCTGCATCAGCTGGCAACCGTGGCACTCTCCGCAACTCTTCAGGCCATCTCGCTGCTGGCACATCAGCCAGCGGCTCATTCCCCAGACCAGCGCCTCATCGCCCATGCCTGCCATTGCCTGGATCATCAGCGCATGATGCGCGCGATTCTCCTGGTGCTGGCTAATCACCTGACGGTAAGGCTGATTCAGCCACGGATACCAGTTCATCACATCTGCTCCGACAGCCAGCTATCCAGCGTCAGCTGAAGTGACGCTGTCACTTCCGTGAGAGATTGAGTCGCATCAATGGTGAGGATAGTGGACTCTTCTGCGGCCAGCGCCAGATAGCGCGCGCGGGTGCGTTCAAAAAAGCGCAATGACTCCTGCTCAATGCGATCCAGCTCACCACGCGCACGGGCACGCTGCAGACCAATGTCAGGAGTCACA
Organism: Candidatus Pantoea rara; assembly: GCF_051136265.1. Taxonomy (NCBI): domain Bacteria; kingdom Pseudomonadati; phylum Pseudomonadota; class Gammaproteobacteria; order Enterobacterales; family Erwiniaceae; genus Pantoea; species Candidatus Pantoea rara. Next base: position 2,458,113 of record NZ_CP194942.1, read on the forward strand.
TCAAGATAGAGCGTCAGATCGGGACGGAAATCGCCTAAAACAGCATCACGCAGCGTCTTCATCAGTTCGCTGTCGAGTCCCCGGCCGCCGCCCTGATAAGCCTGGGAGGAGAGATCGTGACGATCGCCAATCACCCAGGCTCCGCGAGCCAGCGCCGGTTTGATCACCGTCTCCACCAGCTGAACCCGCGCCGCATAGAGCATCAGCAGTTCAGCTTTATCCGTGACCTGCTCACCCTCAATCCCCTGCTTGACCAGGACCCGCAGCTGTTCTGCCAGCGGCGTACCGCCTGGCTCACGGGTAAAGACCAGGTCGGTGATACCACGGGCGCGCAACGTGGCGACGATGGCGTCACGTGCAGTGGTCTTTCCGGCGCCTTCCAGGCCTTCAATGACGATAAACTTACTGTTCATTTTTTTCCTTCAGCGTCTGCCGGTAGACCTGCACCGCTTTGTTATGGCTGGCAAGATTAGTAGTAAACGTATGCCCGCCCTTGCCGTCTGCAACAAAGTAGAGATAGTTAGTTTTCTCGGGATGCGCCGCAGCCTGCAATGAGGCTTTGCCCGGCATGGCGATCGGGCCAGGCGGCAGGCCGTTGATGATATACGTATTATACGCGCTGGCGGTCTCAAGATCTTTGCGGGTCAGCGTGCCGTGATAGCTGTCGCCCATGCCATAGATAACAGTGGGATCGGTCTGTAAGCGCATGCCGGTTCGCAGGCGATTAATAAACACCGAGGCTACACGCGCGCGCTCTTCACTGACGCCGGTCTCTTTCTCAATGATCGAAGCCATCGTCACCAGATCCTGTGGCGTTTTATAAGGCAGATTATCCGCCCGTCCTTGCCACACCTCATCAATGGTCTTTTTCATGCGCTCATGGGCACGCTGCAGCAGCTCCAAATCCGTGGTATTCGCCGTGTAGAGATAGGTGTCCGGGAAGAAGTTGCCCTCCAGCTGTTCTGGTTCCACTTTCAGTGCGCTGGCAAGTGTGACGAACTGATCGTCTTTCAGGGTGTGCCGGATATAGGGCGCGTTACGCAGCTCACTCAGCCACTCTTTCAGCCGCTGACCTTCCACAAACCGCACCGGGAACTGCGCCTCTTTTCCGCTTGCCAGCAGCTGTAGCAGCGAGCGTACGGTCATGGTCGGCTCAAGGCGATAAGTGCCCGCCTTAAAGGTCGCCAGTTCCGGCTCCAGACGCAGCAATGCACCAAACCAGAGGCTGCGCGGAATAATCTTTTTCTCTTCCAGCTGCGCTTCAAGCGCGACCCGGCCCGTTCCGGCGGGCAGCGTGTAGATGGTTTCCTGCTTAATGGCTAACGGGGTCGCCGCAAACTTCTTAACCTGCCAGTAACTCAGCACAGCCGCAAGACCCACGATCGCCAGCAGGCTGACGAGAATTTTTTTGCTTCGAATCATGATGCATCCATTATCTTTTCACAGCTTGCCAGCAACTGATTAAATAGCGAGCGCTCAGTAAACTTCACCGCTTCTATCTGTCGGACCGGCAGAACCGGCATCAGCGCGTTACATATCACCACTTCATCGGCGTTCATCAGCTTCGCCGGTTCGCTTTTCACTACCTGGCAAGCCTGACCAGCGGCAACAAGTTGCGCCATAAGACTCCGCCGCATAATGCCATCCACACCCGATACCGAGAGATCAGGCGTGAAAATCTGCGTCCCTTTACGCCAGAATAAATTGGCCGCACAGCATTCCACCACCCAACCTTCAGTGTCAAGCACCAGCGCCTCGTCGGCGTCTGTCTGGTCAAGATGAGCCCGAATCATCACCTGCTCCAGGCGGTTAAGGTGCTTGATACCGGCAAACTGTGCGTTCCGCGCCAGCCGGATGGGGCTGAGCCGGAGTGAAACACCCTGCTGCTGTAAATCGGCATAGTGCAGTGGCCAGGGTGCCAGCGAGACGATGCGCGCAGGTTCACCACAGCCGCGTCGGCTGTAACCTCGTCCGCCGCTGCCCGCGCTGATGATGACTTTCAGCACCGCCTGGTTTTGTTCATACGCAGCCTGTTTCATCTCTGCCTCAAGCTGATGCCAGTCGACACCACTGATCCATAACCGCTCACAGCCCTCTTTAAGGCGCTGAATGTGGCTTTCCAGCATCATAATTTTACCCTGACGCACGGCGGCGGTAGTAAAACAGCCATCCCCGAACTGCAGACCCCGGTCGCTGGCGGTCAGCGTCGATTGTTTTAACCCGTTAATCCACATCGTTCTCTCCTGAGCAGGACACGTGATTTCAGCGCATTTTACAGGATAAAAAAAGGCCCGCATTGCGGGCCTTTTTAGCAATCTACAACGATTACACTTTACGGAAGATCAACGAACCGTTGGTTCCGCCGAAACCAAAGGAGTTACACAGCGTATACTCCAGTCCAGGAACCTGACGCGCAGTGTGAGGCACAAAGTCGAGATCGCAGCCCTCATCCGGATTGTCCAGGTTGATGGTCGGTGGAACGGCCTGGTCGCGCAGCGCCAGAATCGAGTAAATCGATTCAACAGCGCCTGCGGCACCCAGTAAGTGTCCGGTCATTGATTTGGTTGAGCTGACCATTACGCTGCTGGCTGCTGCCCCAAAGACCGATTTCACCGCCTGCGCTTCCGCTTTATCACCGGCTGGCGTGGAGGTACCGTGCGCGTTGACATAGCCGATCTGCTCTGGCGTAAGCTGAGCATCACGCAGCGCATTGATCATTGCAGCCGCCGCACCTGAACCATCTTCTGGTGGTGAAGTCATGTGGTAAGCATCACTGCTCATACCAAAACCTACAATTTCAGCGTAGATTTTCGCACCACGTTTCTTCGCATGTTCGTACTCTTCAAGTACGACAATGCCCGCGCCGTCACCCAGCACAAAACCGTCACGATCTTTATCCCATGGGCGGCTGGCCGCTTGCGGATTTTCGTTGCGGGTTGAGAGAGCGCGTGCTGCACCAAAACCACCGACGCCTAATGGCGTACTGGCTTTCTCTGTGCCGCCTGCCAGCATCACGTCAGCATCGTTATAAGCGATGATACGTGCGGCGTGACCGATGTTATGCACACCAGAGGTACAGGCTGTCGCGATAGAGATGCTTGGACCTTTCAGGCCATACATGATGCTGAGATGACCCGCCACCATGTTTACGATGGTTGAAGGCACAAAGAACGGGCTGATTTTGCGCGGGCCACCGTTGACCAGTGAAGTATGATTCTCTTCAATCAGACCTAAACCACCGATGCCGGAGCCAATTGCTGCGCCCATACGGCCTGCATTTTCGTCAGTAATAACCAGACCACTGTCCTGCATGGCCTGCATACCGGCCACAATGCCGTATTGGATGAAGGCATCCATCTTGCGCTGATCTTTACGCGAGATGTAGTCATCACAATTAAAATCTCTTACCAGACCTGCAAAACGTGTTGCATAAGCACTGGTATCAAAATGGTCGATCAGGGTAATGCCGCTCTGACCGGCAAGGAGAGCACTCCAGGTAGACTCTACGGTATTGCCGACAGGAGACAACATGCCAAGACCAGTCACAACTACACGACGCTTAGACACGTTCGTCCTCCAGGGAGGGGAAATAGGGAACTATGTGGGACAAACAAAAAAATCAGGCGGTCGAGCGACCGCCTGAAGATATTCATTAGCCTTTATGGCTATTGATATAGTCGATCGCTGCCTGAACGGTAGTGATTTTCTCAGCTTCTTCGTCTGGAATCTCAGTATCAAACTCTTCTTCCAGAGCCATCACCAGCTCAACGGTATCAAGAGAATCGGCACCCAGGTCTTCTACGAAAGATGCAGAGTTGGTGACTTCTTCCTCTTTCACACCCAGCTGCTCACTGATGATTTTCTTAACGCGTTGTTCGATATCGCTCATACTATTTAATTTCCTATCAAAACTCGCTTTCGCGATGGTTTTCGTAGTGTATAAAATGGTGAAAAAGATGCAACAAAATCCCGGCTGGTCGAACCACGATTTTGCGTTATTTTGCGGTTTTAACCGCAAATAAAGCAAATGATTTCGTGATTTATCAAACCATGTACATTCCGCCATTGACGTGCAGCGTTTCACCCGTGATGTAGGCTGCTTCGTCAGAGGCTAAAAATGCAACAGCATTGGCGATTTCCTGAGCATCGCCTAAGCGACCCGCAGGCACTTCCGCCAAAATACCGGAACGTTGATCTTCGTTCAGTGCCCGCGTCATGTCAGTCTCGATAAAGCCTGGAGCCACGACGTTGACGGTAATGCCACGTGACGCGATTTCGCGCGCCAGTGATTTGCTAAAACCAATCAAACCCGCTTTTGCTGCCGCGTAGTTTGCCTGGCCCGCATTACCCATGGTTCCAACAACGGAACCAATGGTGATGATACGGCCCACGCGCTTTTTCATCATGGCACGCAGGACCGCCTTAGAAAGGCGGAATACCGATGTGAGGTTGGTATCCAGGATATCCGCCCACTCATCGTCCTTCATGCGCATGAGAAGATTATCACGCGTAATGCCTGCATTATTGACTAAAATATCCACTTCGCCAAATTCAGCGCGAATATTCTCTAAAACGCTGCTGATTGAGTCAGCGTCAGTCACGTTCAGTAACAGGCCTTTGCCCTTGTCGCCAAGGTAAGCACTGATGGCGTCGGCGCCACTCTGGCTGGTTGCAGTTCCGACCACTTTGGCACCCCGTGCCGCCAGGGTTTCTGCAATCGCACGACCAATGCCGCGACTCGCGCCGGTAACCAGCGCAACTTTACCTTCAAAGCTCATCATTTTCCTCTTATTCCTTACCGAGTGCAGCCGTCAGGGATGCCGTATCGTTAACGGCAGCCGCAGTGAGGCTATCGACAATACGTTTCGTCAGTCCGGTCAGGACTTTGCCTGGCCCCATCTCCAGGAGCTGCGTCACGCCCTGTGCGGCCATCGCTTCCACGCTCTCGGTCCAGCGAACCGGGCTGTAGAGCTGACGAACCAGCGCATGGCGGATAGCCACAGCGTCGGTCTCAGCTTTCACATCGACGTTGTTAATCACAGGCACCGCAGGTGCATTAAACGTAATGTTTTCCAGCGCAACCGCCAGTTTATCGGCAGCAGGCTTCATCAGCGCGCAGTGAGAGGGCACGCTGACCGGCAGTGGCAGAGCACGCTTAGCGCCCGCGGCTTTACAGGCAGCACCTGCACGCTCAACGGCTTCTTTGTTACCCGCAATGACCACCTGGCCCGGCGAGTTGAAGTTAACCGGTGACACTACCTGGCCCTGCGCGCTCTCTTCACAGGCTTTGCGAATAGCCGCGTCGTCCAGGCCAATAATCGCCTGCATCGCGCCGGTACCTTCTGGCACGGCTTCCTGCATCAGTTTGCCACGCAGTTCTACCAGCTTTACTGCATCAGCAAAGTTAAGCACACCTGCACAAACCAGCGCTGAATATTCACCCAGACTGTGACCGGCCATCAGGACAGGCTTTTCGCCGCCCTGCTGCTGCCAGACACGGTAGATAGCGACTGAAGCAGCTAACAGCGCAGGCTGAGTCTGCCAGGTTTTGTTCAGCTCTTCAGCCGGACCCTGGCTCACTAACTGCCACAGATCATACCCCAGCGCATCAGAGGCTTCACGGAAGGTCTCTTCAACCAGCGGATAAGTCGCTGCTAATTCAGTCAGCATGCCCACAGTCTGTGAACCCTGACCTGGAAAAACAAATGCAATTTGCGTCATCTTTCGTTCCTGTCAATCAAAAGCGAACCAGCGCAGAACCCCAGGTGAACCCGCCACCAAAGGCTTCCAGCAAAATAAGGTGTCCGGGTTTGATGCGGCCATCACGAACCGCTTCATCCAGTGCGCTTGGCACCGATGCGGCAGAAGTATTGCCATGACGATCCAGCGTGACGACCACTTTATCCATGGTCATGCCGAGTTTTTTCGCGGTGGCGCTGATGATGCGCAGGTTAGCCTGATGCGGCACCAGCCAATCCAGCATTTCGCGATCGAGATTATTGGCCTGCAGCGTTTCATCAACGATGTGAGCCAGCTCGGTAACGGCGACCTTGAAGACTTCGTTGCCAGCCATGGTGACATAGGCAGGCTGATCCTGATGGGCACGATCCTGATAAGGCAGCGTCAGCAACTGGGCGTAGCGACCGTCAGCATGAAGATGGGTAGAGATAATCCCCTGCTCTTCGCTCTGACCCAGTACAACCGCACCAGCGCCATCACCAAACAGGATAATAGTGCCGCGATCTTCCGGATCCAGTGCGCGCGCCAGGACATCAGCGCCAATCACCAGAGCATGCTTAACCGCGCCATTTTTGATGTATTGATCGGCCACGCTCAGGGCATAGGTGAAACCTGCACAGGCGGCAGCGAGGTCAAACGCCGCGCAGTCTCTGATCTCCAGCATTTGCTGGATCATGCAGGCGGAGCTTGGGAAGGCATGGCTGGAAGAGGTTGTGGCGACGATAATCAGCCCAATCTCGTTCGCGTCAATGCCAGCCATTTCAAGGGCGCGTTGTGCTGCGCTGAATCCCATAGTGGCAACGGTTTCGTCTGGCGCTGCAATGCGGCGCTCACGGATGCCGGTACGGGTAACAATCCACTCGTCCGACGTCTCCACCATTTTTTCCAGATCGGCATTGGTGCGAACCTGGCTGGGCAGATAACTGCCCGTACCGATAATTTTGGTATACATCTAGGCTTTGTCACTCCTGGCTAATACAGCATCAAGGCGCGCAGCAATTCGCTCGGGAATTTGCTGCCTCACCGCCTGCTCTGCCTGTTCTATGGCCACGGCGAAGGCGTGTTGATTTGCTGCGCCGTGACTCTTGATCACTGTTCCGCGCAATCCTAACAGACAAGCGCCATTGTATTGGTCAGGGTTGAGTTGCCCGAAGCGCTTCGCCAGACGTTTCTGGATTAAGCGTCCCAGCAACTGAAGCCACCATGACCTTTTTTTACCTTCCCCTGATGACTTAAGCAGAGAAAGAAACATTCTTACCACGCCTTCCATGGTCTTCAGCGTGACGTTTCCGACAAAACCGTCACAGACCATTACATCCGTTTTACCGGTGAGCAACTCGTTACCTTCGAGGTAACCAATATAGTTGATTTGCGATGATTCTCGCAGCACTACCGCGGCATCGCGGATGGTTTCCAGCCCTTTGGTCTCTTCATGACCAATATTGAGCAACGCGACACGGGGTCGTGGAATACCAAGCACATGCTCAGCCATCACCGACCCCATCACAGCAAACTGCACCAGCATCGCACTGTCTGAGTCAACATTCGCGCCCAGATCCAGCACCACGGTTTTACCCTGCTGCTGATGCGGTAAAACGGACATTAGCGCCGGACGTTTAATCCCATCCAGCGGTTTTAATAAGAGTGTCGACAGCCCCATTAGCGCACCGGTATTTCCGGCGCTGATGCAGGCCTGAGCACGTCCCTCTTTAACCATCTCCAGCGCCACTCGCATTGAGCTGCCGCGACTGTTCCGGATGGCCTGAGCGGGCCGCGCATCACTTGCAATAACCGATTCGGCAGGGATCACCTGCAAACGCCCCGTCAGGGAGGAATCCGCTTTGGCAAGCAATGGCATGAGAGTGTCGGGATGTCCGACCAGAAGAAGGAATAATTCCGAATGAGAGGCCAGTGCCTGCAATGCTGCAGGCACTGTCACGCAGGGACCGAAGTCCCCGCCCATGGCATCAATCGCCAGGGTCAAACGTGTCAAGGTATCGCCTTGCTAAGCAAGAAACTTACTTAACGATAACCTTGCGACCGCGGTAGTAACCGTCCGCAGTGATATGGTGACGCAGATGCGTTTCGCCAGAAACTTTATCTACTGACAGAGCAGCAGTGGTCAGCGCATCGTGCGAACGACGCATACCACGCTTAGAACGGGTGGGTTTATTCTGTTGTACGGCCATGGACCTTACTCCTATTACTTACGCTTTAAACTGGCTAATACGGCAAATGGATTTGGTTTCTCCGCCTCAGGAGGCAGTTTGCCAAAGACCATGTCCGCCTCGGACACTTCACAGTGTTCAGAATCGTGCACCGGAACGACCGGCAGTGCGAGAATCAGTTCATCCTCTACAACTGCCAGCAAATCGATCTCACCAAACTCGTTGACATCGACCGGCTCGTACGCTTCCGGTAATGCCTCGGCCTGCTCTTCAGAAGAGACAGGGCTGAAGCAGTAACTTACTTTTACGTGATGGGGAAAGGTCTGGTTGCAGCGCTGGCAACGCAACGTCACGTGTACTTCAGCAGAACCCGTCAGTACCGCCAGACGTTGATTATCAACCGCAAACGACATGGCACAATCCACATCACTGTCCACACTAACGACCGACTCGGCCACACGCTCCACCTGAACAGATGTGTAGACACCCTGATAATCAAGGCGCTTCTGAGCGGTGCGGACAGGGTCCAGCGTTAGGGGTAATTTTACCTTTTGCATAGGGCGCGCATATTAACTTTGTAATGTCATAGAGTCAAAGAAAAAGGCCGTTAAACAGCATCTTTCAACCACTATTCGCATCCAGTGCGGCGCACAGTTTAAAATGACTGTCACCAATTCGCTATCACTATTGAAAAAAAATGACACCATCAATTCTTTTAGCTTCAACTTCGCCTTTCCGGCAGGCATTACTGCATAAGCTGGGCCTGCCATTTATTACCGCTGCGCCTGAGGTGGATGAGACACCGCAGCAGGGTGAAACAGCCGAAGCGCTGGTAACCCGCCTTGCCGTAGCAAAAGCGCAGGCACTGGCAAAAATGTATCCCGGGCACTGGATAATCGGCTCTGATCAGGTCTGTGTGCTGGACGACCAGATCACCGGTAAACCTCATACCGCTGAGAATGCACGGGCACAACTGCGTGCCGCCAGCGGTAAGGCCATTACCTTTTATACTGGCCTGGCCCTTTTCCATCCGGACAATAACCAACTGCTGCAATGCTGTGAGCCCTTTGTGGTTCATTTCCGCATGCTAACGGACGCTGAAATTGCCGGGTATGTCGAAAAGGAGCAGCCATTACAGTGTGCGGGAAGTTTTAAAAGTGAAGGCCTGGGGATTTGTTTGTTTGATCGGCTGGAAGGTCGCGATCCTAATACGCTGGTCGGACTGCCGCTGATTGCGCTGAATGAAATGTTGCAGCAGGCCGGCATCAATCCTTTGACAAAGTGATGCCGGAGAACGATTACGCTTTCATCTGACGCAGTTTATTCAGACACTGCTTCAGGCCATCATCCAGTGGCGCTTCGACCCGCATCATTTCGCCGGTGCCGGGATGGGTAAAGGTCAGCGCCGCTGCGTGCAGGAACAGACGTCTTAAGCCGGTTGACGCCAGTTGACTGTCAAAGTCACGCGCACCATAACGATCGTCGAAAGCGATGGGATGCCCGGCATGCAGCGTATGCACGCGAATCTGGTGGGTGCGTCCAGTGACCGGACTCGCTTTCACCAGCGTGGCAAACTCGAACCGCTCTTCCACTTTAAAGCGGGTTTCAGACGCTTTGCCTTCGCTGCTGACACGCACTATTCGCTCGCCGCTCTGCAGGATATTTTTCAGCAGTGGCGCCTGAACCACTTTCAGATGCGACGGCCAGTTGCCGCGCACGAGGGCCAGATAATCTTTTTGCATCCCCTTTTCACGCAGTTGCTCATGCAGGGAACGCAGCGCCGAGCGTTTTTTAGCGACCAGCAGAATGCCGGAAGTGTCACGATCCAGGCGATGTACCAGCTCCAGAAAGCGCGCTTCAGGTCGCAGGGCACGTAATCCTTCAATGACACCGAAGCTAAGTCCGCTACCGCCATGTACAGCAGTACCGGAAGGCTTGTTCATGACGAGCAGCGACTCATCCTCAAAGAGGATGGCATCAGCCAGTGAAGCGACTTTTGCCAGTTTGGGGGAAACCGCATCTTCATCGCGTTCCGCTACCCGAACCGGCGGAATGCGCACCTCATCGCCCTCTTCCAGCTTGTACTCTGGCTTAACACGTTTCTTATTAACCCGCACCTCGCCTTTGCGTACGATGCGATAAATCATGCTCTTCGGCACACCCTTGAGTTGGGTGCGCAAAAAGTTATCAATGCGTTGTCCGGCATTTTCAGCCGTGATGGCGACAAAATGTACGCCGGGATTCTCTGTTTTCATGGCGGCGATTCTAAATAGTGTCCCCTGATAGCGCCACCCCTTTTTCTGTGCTTAACTCAGGAGTTGATGTGATGGCAGGTCGCCTCTCTGCTGGCTTTTCCAGCAAAGTGCTGCTTTGTCCGACATATTAGCGATTTAAATGTAAGGAAACTTCACATGCTGGCTAAAGTCGCCTTGCTATATGAAGGTTAGCAATGGAATAATGTTTGAGTTTCTTACCTGAAGCATTTCAGGGCAGAAAACGAGCGAAATTGTCATTTTGCCGGATTGAGCAGACACGCAGCAATGGCGTAAGACGTAATGCGAAATCAGGCACTTAGCGGGCTGCGGGTTGCGGCCTGGACAACATGCTGGAATGCACGGGTTTTCTTTATTCTCTCAGGCATTTCCGCTATCTGGTGCTGTTTTCCCTTATGAAAAACAGGCCACCGACGCTATTTGCGCCCCTCGCGCGGTCGACAACCGTGAGGCTGACGACATTGCACTAAGTCACGGGGCCATCGGTTGATACTCGTCCAGGGTAACTATGCCCGCAGCTGTAATCACTCATGAAAGAATAACGAGTAAGTCACGATGAAAAGAATGTTAATAAACGCAACTCAGCAGGAAGAGTTGCGCGTTGCCCTGGTTGACGGTCAACGTCTGTACGATCTGGATATTGAAAGTCCTGGACACGAACAGAAGAAAGCCAACATCTACAAAGGAAAAATCACTCGCATTGAACCCAGCCTTGAAGCTGCGTTTGTCGATTACGGCGCAGAGCGTCACGGTTTCCTCCCTTTAAAAGAAATCTCCCGCGAATACTTCCCTTCCAGCTACAACGCGCATGGTCGTCCGAATATCAAAGAAGTGTTGCGTGAAGGTCAGGAAGTTATTGTTCAGATTGATAAAGAAGAACGCGGCAACAAAGGCGCTGCGCTCACTACCTTTATCTCTCTGGCGGGCAGCTATCTTGTGCTGATGCCGAATAACCCACGTGCAGGCGGTATTTCTCGCCGCATCGAAGGTGACGATCGTACCGAACTGAAAGAAGCGCTGTCGGCGCTGGATTTGCCAGAAGGCATGGGACTGATTGTCCGCACCGCGGGCGTCGGTAAATCCGCCGAATCGCTGCAGTGGGATCTAAGCTTCCGTCTTAAGCACTGGGAAGCGATCAAGAAAGCCGCTGAGAACCGCCCTGCCCCATTCCTGATCCATCAGGAAAGTAACGTCATTGTGCGTGCCTTCCGCGACTATCTGCGCCAGGACATCGGTGAAATCCTTATCGATAACCCGAAAGTTCTGGAACTGGCGCGTCAGCATATCGCGGCGCTGGGCCGTCCTGATTTCAGCAGCAAAATTAAGCTCTACACCGGTGAAATCCCGCTGTTCAGCCACTATCAGATCGAATCGCAAATTGAATCCGCTTTCCAGCGTGAAGTCCGCCTGCCATCTGGTGGCTCAATTGTGATCGACAGTACCGAAGCGCTGACCGCTATCGATATCAACTCAGCACGCGCAACGCGCGGCGGTGACATCGAAGAGACAGCCTTCAACACTAACCTTGAAGCAGCCGATGAGATTGCTCGTCAGCTGCGCCTGCGTGACCTGGGCGGCCTGATCGTTATCGATTACATTGATATGACGCCGGTACGCCATCAGCGTGCGGTTGAGAACCGTCTGCGCGAAGCTGTCCGTCAGGACCGCGCCCGCATTCAAATCAGCCACATTTCACGTTTCGGCCTGCTGGAAATGTCCCGTCAGCGCCTGAGCCCGTCATTAGGTGAATCCAGTCATCACGTCTGCCCACGCTGTAGCGGCACCGGTACCATACGTGATAACGAGTCGCTGGCGCTGTCAATTCTGCGTCTGATTGAAGAAGAAGCGCTGAAAGACAACACTAAAGAGGTTCACGCCATTGTTCCGGTTCAGGTTGCTTCTTACCTGCTGAATGAGAAGCGTGAGGCGGTCAATGCGATTGAAAAACGCCAGGGCGGCGTGCGGGCAATCATTGTGCCTGATGACAAGATGCAGACCCCGCACTATTCCGTGCTGCGCGTGCGCACTGGCGAAGAGACGCAGACCCTGAGCTATCATCTGCCGAAGCTGCATGAAGCCGAAATGGCCATGCCATCAGAAGAAGAACATGCTGAACGCCGTCGCCCTGAGCAGCCTGCTCTGGCCGCGTTTGTCATGCCTGATGCGCCTCCGGCACCGGTTGAAGTTGAGCCAGAAGCACAGCGCGCTGAAGCCCAGCCAGCGGCAAAAGCAGTGGCTGCGCCTGCTACCGTCAGCACCGGTTTCTTCGGACGTTTGCTTGGCGGACTGAAAAAAATGTTCGCAGGCGATGAAGCGCCTGCTGCCGCGCCAGTGGCCGCTGAGGTTGCTGAACCCCAGAAAGCGGCTGAAAGCGAGCAGGAAAGCAACAACGGCCGTGGCGAGCGCCGCAGCAACAATAACAACCGTCGTAACAACAATCGTCGTGAACGTACACCGCGTAATGGTGAAAACGCGCAGTCGCGTGAAGGCCGTGAACCACGCGAAAGTCGTGAGCCGCGCGAAAGCCGTGAACCGCGTGAAAGCCGCGAGCCACGTGAAAATCGCGAGCCGCGCGAGGGCAATAACAACCGTCGTAACAAGCGTGATTCTCAGCCAGGTGACGTTCGCGAAGAGCGCCCGGCACTGAGCGAAGAAGCGCGCCAGCAGCGTGATGAGCAGCAGCAACAGCGCCGTGAACAGCGTGCTGAGCGTCAGCGTCGTCGTCAGGAAGAGAAACGTGCCAGTGAAGAAGCGGCCAAAGTGGCTGAGCAGCCGGAAGTGGTTGCTGAAGTTCTGGACGTGGCCGAGGTGCAGGATGATGAGCGCGTGCAGGTTATGCCGCGTCGTAAGCCGCGCCAGCTGAACCAGAAGGTGCGTGTTGATGATAACCGTCCACCTATGCCAGCCGAAGCCAGTGACTTTGCCCAGCCTGCTGAAGTGCATCAGTCACAGCCTGTTGACGTTGCACAGCCTCAGCCTGAGTTCCAGGCTTCGCAGAGTGACGAGCAGGATGACAACGACAACCGTGATAATGCCAATATGCCGCGTCGCTCACGTCGTTCGCCGCGTCATCTGCGCGTCAGCGGCCAGCGTCGTCGTCGTTACCGTGATGAGCGTTACCCGACTCAGTCAGCGATGCCTCTGGCGGCTGCCGCTGCCTCACCAGAGATGGCATCCGGTAAAGTCTGGATTCGCTATCCGGTAAGCCAGGCCAGCGAAGAGCAGGTTCAGAATGTGACGCATGAGACACCTGCGTACAACGCAGAAGAGACAACAGAGGCCACCCGTGCGCTGCCGGTTGCAGCCGCCGTTGAATCTGTTGCTCAGGAAGCACCGGTGCAGCAGGCTGAGCCACAGGCAGAAACGCCAGTGCCAGTTGTTAATACTGATGACACCCGCGCTATCGACGCCCCGGTTGACGAGCAGCCTTCTGTTGTTCCGGCTGCCGATGAAGCGAAAGCAGAAGCTGTGGCTGCTGAAGCCGTGCCTGCTGAGCCCGTCGCTGAAGCACCCGCTGTGATCCCTGCGGTTGAGACTGTTCAGCCTGCAGACGTTGCACAGCCTGAAGTTGTACAGCCTGCTGTTGAGACTACACAGCCTGCAGAGGTTGCTGAGCAGTCAGCCACCGATGTCAGCGAAGAGATCGCAGCAGAAGTTGAAGAAGTACTGAAAGCACCGGTTGCAGCAGAAGCTGAAACCGCGCCAGTGCGTGAACCTCATGCTCCGGTTGCCGCACGTGATATCGCGCCTGCAGCACCGGTGACGGTGGCCCAGCCTGTAGCATCAGTCCCTGCTGCAGCGGTGCCAAATGACGGTACACGCTGGAAGCACTTTGCGTCTGCGCCGATGACTAAAGCACCTGCGCCAGTCTGGCAGTCAGAGCCTGCTCCGCAGAGTGAATGGGTGCGTGCACCGTATGAGTTTGATGGTCGCGGCTCTGCGGGTGGTCATAGCGCTACCCATCAGGCCACTGCCCCGGCGACCAAGCCGTAACGCATAAGCTGTTGTGAACTGAACCCCGGCCTCTGAGCCGGGGTTTTTTATGGCTGCAATTCTGCCCGTCAGCCGCGTTAAATTAACCCGCTTTGAATACCTGCTGTTCCCGCTGGCAGCTGAATCGCAGGCAAAAAAATCCCACCCTCCTTTATCGGGAGGGTGGGAAAAAGTAAGCGCATCCGGTTAAAGTACGCCTAAAATTTCAGGTCAGACTACGAATTCATCTTGAAAAGTGACATCTTGGACATATCAGTAAAGGTCTTGTAAGACGCCTGAAGTGCTGTCTGCTTCATGGTATAGCTGGACGCCGCTTCAGTTAAATCCACGTTAACCAGGTCACTCATCTGCGAGTTGTAAATGACACTGCGGTCATCGCCCTGGGCATTCAGCGTTCCGATTTCATCAAGCTGGATACCAATTTCAGAACGCACTTTTGAGACATTATCCAGCGAGTTACTCAGCCCGCGGTTGGTTTTATCCATCGCATCCTGGAAGGTCTTTTTGGTTGCCGCGTCCGCATTATCCTGCGGCACTTTCAGTGCAGCAATGGCGCTATCCAGCATCGTAAACATATTGGCTTCACTGGCGCTGCCATCCGGCTCTTTTTTGGCATTACTCGTAATGGACATAAAGATGTCGTCGCCGGTATGCGCCACGGTCATCGTACGGCTGCTATCAACCTTCTGGGTGATCGCCTCGGCGCCGCCTGCGTAACTTACGCCGGTGCCTGCCGTATCAACAAATGGCGCGCTGTCAGTTTTATAACCAGCAAAAATGTAGCGGCCATTGGCATCCTGACTGTTTGCCTGGTTCAGCAACTGGGCACGAATACCTTCCAGCTGAGTGGCAATCGAGCCGCGGTCATTATCGCTCAGCGTACCGGTTGAACCGTTGACGATCAGCGTCTGCGCCGCAGTGATGGCTGTAGTGACGCCTTTCAGCGTATTTTCTTCCAGTGACAGGCCCTGCTCGGCAAAGGTACGCGCCAGCTCATACTGTTTGCCCTGCTGCTGGGTTTGTGACAACACCACAGCACGGGACGCCGCAATCGGATCGTCCGAAGGATTATTCACACGGCGGCCGCTGGAGAGCTCCTCGCCTGATTTCAGCCAGGAGGCCTGTGAGTCAGTGATGCCACGCACCTGCTGCTCAAAAATCATATTTGTACTGATTCGCATGTTATCTCCTGCCCTTAGCGAATATTGATCAATGCATTAAACACAGTGCTGGCAGTCTGCAGCACCTGCGCATTGGCCATGTAATATTGCTGATATTTAGTCAGGTTAGCGTACTCCTCATCGAGGTTTACGCCTGAGACCGATTGCTGGCGGTCAGTCAGCTGACTGACCACGCTTTTCTGTGTATCGCTGGTGGTTGCCAGTGAACTGGTTTTGTTACCCACGCTACTGACGAGGGTAGCGTAAGCCTGTGACAGCGTGGCGTTGCCGCCGACCAGCTTCGCATCCTGCAGGCCCAGCAGTTTTTGCGCATTGCGGTTATCACTCTCACCGCCAACGGCACCTGCTGCAGCCACCTGAGATTCACTGGTGATCGCGACAGACATATCGTTAACCACGTTCTGCACCGGCTTCACCAGGAAACTGTCTTTGGCGGCGGGGGCAGGCGTGCCGGCGACAGTCAGCTTCAGACCATCAAAGCTCAGCGTAGTGTTGCCGCTGGTATCGGTACCCTGCGTGATGGTCACGGCAGTGCTGTCTGAGGCACGCGTGGCGCTCCAGTTAGTGCCGTCAAAGCTGACGTTATAGTTGGTGGCTTTCAGCGCGCTGGTGTCGGTCCACTCTGCAGTGACGGAGGCGGCGGTGCTGTTTTTGTTGTTGCTCACGACCAGCGGGCTGCCGATATTGAAGAAATCGACGCCCTGATTGCCCTTGCTGTCAAAACCCTGCTTATGAACATCGTTAAAGCTGGTGGTAAACGCAGCTGCTAACTGACCCAGCTGGTTCTGCGCAAGATCCAGATCCTGAGTACGGAATGCCAGCAGACCGCCCAGTGAACCGGTGGTGATCAGCTTTTCCGGGATCTCGACGTTGCCCGCCTGCTTATCGACATAGCCGATAGTGGTACGTGTCGGATCGCTGCTGGAAGGCATCGCCACCAGATCGTGAGATTTGTCGCCGTTTACCAGCGTCAGGCCATTCGCCATCGAGACCGTGTAGCCGCCATCCTGCTGCGAGACCGTCACGCCAACCACGTTATTCAGGGTATTCACCAGCTGATCGCGCTTATCGAGCAGATCGTTAGGTGCGGCACCGTTGGCGGTACTCAGTTTGCCAATCTGCTTGTTAAGATCGGCAATCTGGCTGGTAATGGTGTTGACCTGCTTGACGCTGGAACCGACGTCAGCATTGACGCTGTTCTGCATATTGTTCAGATATTGCGCCGATGTCTGGAACTGACTGACCAGACCCTGGGCATTACTGAGCATTGACTGACGCGCTGACGGATCGTTGGCGTTGCTGACCACGTTCTGCAGGTTGGTAAAGAACCCTTGCAGCGAGGTCGACAGGCTGGTCGTCGACGTCGACAACAGATCATCAATGTTTGAAATCTGACTGTGCTGAGTGTTTACCGCGCTGTAGTTCGCGCTTGAACCGCGTAACTGCGTGGCAATAAATGCATCATATTCACGTTGTACACCGGTGATATTCACGCCGTTACCATAATAGCTATTGCCCTGCAGGGTACTGCTCGCCTGCGCCAGTACCGTGGTCTGACGTGAATAGCCCGCCACGGTGTAATTGGAAATGTTGTTACTGGTGGTGCTCAGAGCGGCCTGCGCGGCACTCAATCCGCTCATCGCGGAGTTAATTATGCTGGACATCTCGGTTCCTTACGTTCCCCGTCAACCGGGCTGGCAGACATCAAAGTGGGCGCCAGCAGGCGAAAACGCTTCTGGCTATAGGGATGTTATCGGCTTGCTTAAGTGAAACTTGAGGCGCAAAGATCAGAACAGGTCGCCCATATCCTGGCTGTACGCTTTGACGACTTTGTCGCCCATACTTTTAAACTGCTGAATCATTCCCACCAGCTTTTGCGCATATTTCGGGTCGGTCGCGTAACCTGCCGCCTGCAATGCCTGCGCACCCTGCTCTGCGGATGTGGCGTTGGTAACCGCCGCATAGCGTGGGTTTTTGGTAAGGAGTTTGACGTAGTCAGTCAGCGCCTCGAAATAGGAGTTATAGACGCGGAAGCTGGCATGGACTTTCTTCGCCTCGCCCTGCTCATATTCCGTGGTCATGATATCGGTGGTATCACCTTTCCAGTCGCCGCTGGCTTTAATCCCGAACACGTTGTAGCTCGGTTTGCCGTCGCGGGTCAGGATCTGACGCTGGCCCCAGCCCGATTCCAGCGCAGCCTGCGCCAGAATCAGATGATGAGGAATACCACTTTGCTGACTGGCAGCCTGCGCCGGTTGCGTCAGCTGCGCGATAAATTCGCGGCTGTCGCTGGGCAGGCCCGTTGGTGATGCGACCGGCGGCAGACGCGGCATCGCCTTACGCACAATCTGCTCCAGCTGCTCCGCGGCCATGGGTTTTGCTCCGCTGGTGCTGAGAATAAAACTGTTATCCAGCTTCATCGGCACCGTACCGGCTTTTTCGTCCGGCGCGGTGGCGGGCTGCATCTGTTTGACGATGGTTTCCGCCAGGCCGAGACCGCGCTTACCCATCTCCTGTGCAATCTGCTGGTCATACATAGACGTAAAGAGTTTGGTCTGTTCGTTGCCCATAATGCCGTCCTGCGGCAACGCCTCGCGCATACTCTTTAGCATCATCTGTACAAACATCCCTTCGACCTGACGCGCGACCTGCAACGCCTGTCCTTTCGGATCGCTGCTGGCCTGGCGTTTCAGTTCATTCAGAGAGCGGCTATCAAACGCCGAACTTGTCAGAGATTGCATATCAGCCATCAGATAATTTCCAGTTTGGCACGCAGACAGCCGGCACTCTGCATCGACTGCAGAATCGACATCAGTTCGATAGGTGACGCACCTAGCGCATTCAGCGCACGAACCACGTTGTTCAGGTTAGCGCTGGCATTGACGCGCTGCAGCGCACCGCCGGTCTGACGCAGATCGATCTGTGTCTGTGTCGTTGCCACCGTCTGACCACCGGCCAGTGGTGTGTCAGGCTGACTGACGTTCTGCTGCTGGTTAACTGTCACCGACAGGTTGCCCTGCGCTACAGCACACTGATTCAGCGTCACTTCACGGTTCATAACGACCGAACCGGTTCGGGAGTTAATGATCACTTTGGCATCTTCAACCGGGATCGAGACATCAATGTTCTGGATCTCAGCCAGCAGACGTACCTGCGCACCATTATTGGGTGACACGCGGATCTGTACGGTACGGGCATCCAGCGGCTGTGCTGCGCCGTAACCGCCTCGGGCGTTGATTGCATCCGCAATACGCTGTGCCATCGAGAAATCTTCGCTGTTAAGCTGCAGGTTAATGGTGTTCTGCGAACCAAAGTTGCTCTGCAGTTCACGTTCAACGGTTGCACCGCTGGTAATGCGGCCACCGTTCAGCTGGTTAACCTGGACACTGCTGCCACCCGCTGAGGCACCCGCACCACCGACCAGGATATTACCCTGTGCCAGCGCATAGACCTGGTTATCGACGCCTTTCATCGGCGTCATTAACAGCGTACCGCCGCGCAGACTTTTGGCGTTACCCAGCGATGAGACCACCACGTCCAGGGTCTGACCCTGGCGGGCAAACGACGGCAGTTTTGCGGTGACCATGACGGCCGCCACGTTTTTCAGCTGCATGTTGGTTCCGGTGGGAACCGTGATACCAAGCTGTGACAGCATGTTGCTCACTGTCTGGGTAGTAAATGGCGTCTGAGTGGTCTGGTCACCCGTACCATCCAGCCCCACGACCAGGCCGTAACCCAGCAGCTGGTTATCACGTACGCCCTGTACCGTGGTTAAATCACGAATCAAATCGGCTTTTGCCAGCAGGCTGAAGCCCAGCAGCAGCGCCAGCCCGGCGCGTAACAGCGTTAACTTTTTCATTCAAACCTCTTACATCGGGGAGATGTTCAGGAAGAAACGCTGGAACCAACCCATGGTCTGCGCCTCATTGATGTAACCATTTCCGACGTACTCAATACGTGCATCGGCGACAGCGGTAGATAACACGGCGTTGCTGGCGCTGATGGTGCGTGGGTTGACCACGCCCGAGAAGCGAATGAACTCCGTGCCCTGATTAATGGCAATCTGTTTTTCACCCACCACGTGCAGGTTGCCATTTGACAATACCTGGTCCACGGTGACGGTAATGGTGCCGGTAAAGGTGTTATTGGCGGATGCGCCGCCTTTACCTGCGAAATCGTTTTTGCCTTCGGCGCTGAGATTGGCTTTTTCGCCACCTGCACCTACCAGGCCTGCCAGACCGGTCGGCACCCCGCTTATCCCCAGGCTGTTGCTGCCATCACGGCTGGCATTAGCTGAGGAGCTTTTGCTGGCACTGACGTTTTCCTGCAGCGTGATAGTCAGGGTATCGCCAATGTTGCGTGGACGACGATCTTCGAACAGCGGCTGATAGCCGTAGTTAAGCGGCGCGACGCCCTGGAATATAGAGCCGTTGACCACCGGTGGCGCGGACGGCATAGGTTGCGCTGTAGTTGCACCTTCGACCAGCGGGGTACGCGGGACCAGGGCACATCCGTTAAGAGTTAGCAGCAACGAGGCAACTAACCAATGTCCAGGCTTGAGAATCTGTTGCTTCGCCACGGCGTCACGACCTTATTAATGTCTTTGTTTCAGACCAGCAAGCGCTGGCCCTGTTCGGGATTAAAGCTGCGTTAATTTCGCCAGCATCTGATCAGAGGTACTGATCGCCTTGCTGTTGATTTCGTAGGCGCGCTGCGTCTGGATCATGGAGACCAGCTCTTCCGCCACGTTCACGTTCGAGGTTTCGGTATAACCCTGATAGAGCAGACCCGCGCCGTTCTGGCCTGGAGTGCTGTCCGTGGGTGCGCCCGATGCCTGCGTTTCCTTGTAGAGGTTTTCACCCACGCTATCGAGACCGGCGTCATTCATAAAGGTGCTCAGGGTTAACTGACCTACCTGCGAGGCCTGAGCCTGACCCTGCTGCGTCACGCTGACCACACCATCACGCGACACCGTAATGCTGGTGGCGTTGGCCGGAATAGTAATGCCTGGCTGCACCGGGAAACCGGAGTTGGTTACCAGCTGGCCGTTCTGATCAACCTGAAACGCGCCGTCACGGGTATAGCCAGAGGTGCCATCCGGCATCTGAATCTGGAAATAACCCTGGCCGTTAATGGCGATATCTTTTGAGTTGCTGGTCTGCGACAGGTTGCCCTGAGTATGCAGACGCTCAGTCGTCACCGGACGAACACCGGTACCGATCTGCAAACCGGATGGCAGCGTCGTCTGTTCTGATGACTGGGTGCCCGGCTGGCGCATGGTCTGGTACATCAGGTCTTCGAACACAGCACGTGAACGCTTAAAGCCGTTGGTGCTGACGTTTGCCAGGTTGTTGGCAATGACGTCCATGTTCATCTGCTGCGCATCAAGACCGGTCTTAGCGATCCATAAAGAACGAATCATGTTGTTATCCTCGTGCCTTAGCTCATGCTCAGGAGCTGGTTGGCTTTTTGTTCATTTTCGTCGACGTTGGTGATGACTTTCATCTGCATCTCAAAACGTCGGGCGTTGGCGATCATATCGACCATGGTTTCTACCGGTTTGACGTTGCTGCCTTCCAGCACGCCAGGCATCACCTGCATGGTGGCATCGGCCTGCAGCGCGGCACCGCGGGTCGCCTGCGTCGACGCAGTAGGACGGAACATGCCGTCATCACTGCGCTGCAGTTCCTGCCCGGTGGCCCTGACCAGCTTCAGCTTGCCCAGCTGAACCGTAGCGTTCGGTGAATCACCGGCATTCAGCCCGGTGATCGAGCCGTCCGCAGCAATGGTGATTTCCGTGCCCTGCGGGATCACAATCGGACCGCCATCGCCCATCACAGGATTGCCCTGAACCGTCAGCGTACCGGTCGGACTGATTTGCATATTGCCGTTACGGGTATAGGCTTCGCTGCCGTCAGCGGTACGTACTGCCAGCCAGCCATCCTGCTGCACCGCCACATCGAGCGGACGCTCGGTGTAATCCATCGCGCCCTGACTCATATCGGCGCCCGGTGTAGAGGCGGCGACCAGCGTGCGGGTCGGCAGTGACCAGCCACTCACCGGCACCGCACGCAGCGCATTCAGCTGCGCACGAAAACCCGGTGTAGAGGCGTTGGCGAGGTTGCTGGCGGTAACCGCCTGCTGATCCAGCGTCTGGCTGGCCGCGCCCATCGCGGTATATATCGCGTGATCCATATGGCAATCCTGTTAGCGAATTAACGTAAGTTAACCAGCGTGTTGAGAATCTGGTCCTGAGTTTTGATGGTCTGCGCATTCGCCTGATAGTTACGCTGCGCCACGATCATGTTTACCAGCTCTTTACTCATGTCGACGTTGGAAGATTCCAGTGCGCCGGCCGTCAGTGAACCAAAGGTGCCGGTGTTAGCCAGACCGACTGCTGCCTGACCGGATGCGCTTGACGCCTGCCAGACGTTGTCACCCTGTGACTGCAGACCTTCCGGGTTAGAGAAGCTCGCCAGGACAATCTGACCCAGCAACTGGGTTTTCTGGTTTGAGTAGCTGCCAGTGATGGTGCCGTCATTATTGATTGTGTAGCTGGTCAGATCGCCTGGTGCATAGCCATCCTGCGTTGCACTGTCAAAGGTGATGGCGCCGGTGTTCTGCTGCAGGCTGCCCAGCATGCTCAGGTTGATAGGCTGATTCGCAACCGCGCCATTGGCGCCACCCACGTTCAGCGTCAGGCCGACGGTACCATCCGTCGTGCTGCTGACAACCGCGCCGCTGGCATCCAGTTTAGAGACGCTGGTCAGCTTACCGCTGGTGTCAAACGCCATTCGGAAGTCACCTGCGGAGGTGCCGGTAGCGCCATCAATGGACCGCACGGTCCAGCTGTTGCTGGTGGTGTCTTTTGCGAAATACATGTCGAGCGCATGGTCATTACCCTGCGAGTCGAACACGGTTACCGTGGTTTTCTTGTTGTAGCTGTCTGCGTTTGCCGTCGAGAAGGTGGCCACAGTTGGCGTTGGAGCCGTTGAGTTCAGGTTGGCAACCAGACCAGCGGTGGTGGTAGCACGGGCTGACATCTGCTCGGTAGGAATACGCAGCGCTACCGGGTTAGCACCGGACTGGATAGTGGCCGGTGAACCGCTGGCCGGATAGCCGGTCACGTTCAGACCCTGGGTGTTGACCAGGTTACGGTTGGCATCCAGCGTTAACTGACCATTACGTGAATAGAAAACGCCGCCGCTGCTGTCGGTCATACGGAAGAAACCGTTACCGCTCAGCGCAACGTCCAGGCCACGGCTGGTGGTAGTGGTTGCACCGTCGTTAAAGTTCTGGATTACCGCAGCCACTTTGGTGCCGAGGCCGACGTTAGAACCGGCAAACATATCGGCAAACGCGATGGTGCTGGATTTAAAGCCCGCTGTTGCGGAGTTAGCAATGTTGTTACCGATGACATCAAGGTTACTTGAAGCAGCACCAAGGCCGCTGACCGCTTGGGAAAATGACATTTATTTGTTTCCTGTCTACAGGTTAATCAGAGAATCTGACGTACGTCGTCAAGGGTGGCGGAGCCCATAGTGCCGAGATCCAGTTTTGTGGTGTTGTTCGCTGTACTCACCCCATTGACGTAGGCGTAGTTAAGCGGTTGTGCCACCAGCTGTGTGTTGCCATTGCTTGCAGCAATCGCAACGCTGTATTTACCATCCGGCGCGACAGAGCCATCAGTCAGCTTGCCGTCCCACGAGAAGGTGTGCACGCCAGCGCTGAGCGCGCCCAGATCGACGGTGTTGATTACCGAGCCATTGGCATCTGTAATGGTGGCCGATGCGCCGGTTGAGGCAGAGGCAAGCTCAACGCCAAATGGCGTTGTGGTGCCCTTGCCGACCAGAATCTGTCCGCCATTGACCATCACGCCATGCCCAATCAGCGTGGAGCTCTGCAGCGACTGGCTGGTGGTGATCTGGCCGGAGATCGATCCCAGCGTGGTGTTCAGTTTTTCAATGCCGCTCAGGGTATTGATCTGTGCCAGCTGCGTGGTGAGCTGGCTGTTATCCATTGGATTGGTTGGATCCTGGTTCTTTAACTGCGTCACCAGCATGGTCAGGAACTGGTTCTGCAGATCCTGCGCATTGTTGCCGGTGCCACTGGTGTTGGAAGAGCTGAGGACCGTGGGGTCCAGCCTTTCGTTAACGCCTACCGCGATAGCCATAAATTTTCTCCGTTATTGCCCGAGGGTCAGGGTTTTCATCATCATCGACTTCACGGTGTTGAGCACTTCGACGTTGGCCTGGTAACTGCGTGACGCCGACATGGTGTTGACGCTTTCAGAAACCACATCCACGTTCGGCATCTTCACGTAGCCTTTGGCATCTGCCATCGGATTACCTGGGTCATAGACCAGCTTCGCTGGCGTGGGGTCATCCACGACTCTTGCCACTTTCACGCCACCGGTGGCGGAGCCTGGCGCTGCATCGGTCTGGAAGACCACCTGCTTGGCCACATAAGGCTTACCATCGGGGCCGGTGACGCTGTCGGCGTTCGCCAGGTTACTGGCACTGACGTTTAATCGCTGTGATTGCGCGGTCATCGCTGAGCCGGCAATGTCAAAAATATTCAGCAAGGCCATAATTATTGCCCTTGTAACACGCTCATCATGCCTTTGATCTGGCTACTGATGAGGGTGAGGTCGGTTTGATATTTCAGGCTGTTATCCGCGAACTGCGTACGCTCA
The DNA here is from genome assembly GCF_051136265.1 of Candidatus Pantoea rara. Taxonomy (NCBI): domain Bacteria; kingdom Pseudomonadati; phylum Pseudomonadota; class Gammaproteobacteria; order Enterobacterales; family Erwiniaceae; genus Pantoea; species Candidatus Pantoea rara. The sequence continues at coordinate 2,482,162 of NZ_CP194942.1, forward strand.
CGGTCCATATCTACGGTATTGCCGTCGGCAGAAGGCTGATCGGGAATGCGATAAAGCATATCCATTGATGGCGCGCCGTTTGTCTGTGCTTCAATGTGGCGAGCTGACGTGACTTTTAACGCCATGCTGCTGCCTTCCGCACGGCCATTGGACATCACCCGACTCAGCTCGCTTGCAAAGTCGATATCCCGGGCCTGATAACCAGGGGTATCGGCGTTGGCAATATTTGACGCCAGGATCTCCTGACGTTGAGCACGCAGGTTGAGGGCCTCCGTACCAAATTTCAGCGCCGCATCCAGTTTGTCGAGCATGTTTCCTCCGCGTATGAGAATTTTGAGTTCTCAGCTTAATTTGAAAAAGCAAGGCGTCATCGTCTGAATAGGGCCTCAAATGACCGCTATTTTGACAATTAAGGATTTTTCTTAAGGGGTACACTCGTCGCCATCATCAGTGAGGAAATGCACAATGCGTCGATATCTGACCCTGTTGACCAGTCTGCTGGTCGTGATCGCCCTGCCCGCTTCTGCCGGGGATCTCAATGCACAACTTAATCAATTTTTTAAAGCGCGTGACGCCCAGCATGCTGGTGGCATGGTCGTAGTGGTTCGCACGCCAAAAGAGCAGTGGCCAGTCTGTGAAACGCCAACGTTCACTCTGCCCGGCAACAGCCGGTTGTGGGGCAATATGAGCGTGGCGGCAAACTGCGATGAGAATCGCCGTTATATCCAGGTTCAGGTTCAGGTCACCGGTTCTTATCTGGTGGCGAACCGGTTGCTGAGCCAGGGCAGTAGCGTCAGCGAGAGTGATTTCACTCTGCAGACCGGCCGCCTGGATACCCTTCCCGCCCGCGCCCTGCTGAATGCTGACTCGGTCGCAGATGCGGTGGTACTGCGCGATATCCAGCCCGGACAGCCAATTAATCCGTCTACGCTGCGTCAGCCATGGCGGGTCAAGGCGGGACAGAATGTGATGGTGATTGCCAGTGGCGATGGATTTGACGCCAGCGGTGAGGGCAAAGCGCTGAATAACGCCGCCCGATCTCAGTCGGTCCGGGTCAGGATGGGAAATGGCCAGGTTGTCAGCGGTAAAGTACGAGAAGATGGGAATATTCTTATAACGCTGTAAAGTGTTAAAGATGCCCTTAGTGCTGCCGATAGAAGAATCAACGAAGCGATAACGCTATTCTGATTCAGGTGGCAGACTTCCCCCTGACCGTACAGGAGCTTGAACATGAGCATTGACAGAACGCAACCTCTGAAACCCGCCAGCACCGTACAGAGCCGCGATAGCAGTGAGTCCGGTAACAGCAAAGTGCGCCAGAGCGCCAGTCCGGTGGCAGCAGCCACGACCCCTGCAGCAGCCCAGGTGAGCCTGAGCAGCGCGCAGTCGCAGCTGATGCAGCCGAGCAGCAAAGATATTAACGTCGAGCGCGTTGAACAATTGAAAACCGCCATTCGTAATGGCGAACTGAAGATGGATACCGGCAAAATCGCCGATGCGCTGATTGCCGACACCAAGGCGTATTTAGAGGGTAATTAATTCCCATGAGTAATTTGCAGACCACATTAGATAAGATGCAGGACGTGCTGGCGTCGCTGTCAGCCGTGCTGGAAGAAGAGCAGCAGCAACTGGCTGCCGGAAACATTAACAGTAACCTGCTGCAGCGTATCACCGAGGACAAAAGCGCGCTGCTCAGCACGCTGAACTATCTGGATGAGATGCGCCGCACCGCTGAACAGAGTCATGCGACATCGGCACCTTATCGTGGGCAGAACGACATGGCGCGCCGCTGGGAAAGTATCCAGCAGCACTCCCGTCGCCTGCAGGATGCCAATGTCCATAATGGCATGCTGCTGCAACATCAGATTCGCTACACCGAAAATGCGCTTGAAGTACTGAAGCCACATCAGACCCAGGCCTTTTATGGCCCGGATGGCATGGGTAAAGGTCAGGCAACGTTAAGCCGTAAAGCCTGAGCCAGAAAGTCGCGTAAAAAAATCCCGCCTTGTGCGGGATTTTTTTGTCTGATTTAAGGCCCTGACTTACACAGTCGTGCGCCGTGCATAGTCGCGCAGCCGGAAGCCCAGCAGCCCCAGCGCCAGGAAATAAGCCCCGCCGCCCACGGCACAGACCGCCGCCAGACGCAGCAGTCGCCACAGCATCGTTCCCTGCTCCCATGCGGGCATCCACTGCAGCATCGCAAACAGCGCGCCGGCCATCACCACCACCGCGATCAGCAGGCGGATCAGGAAGCTACTCCAGCCCGGCTGTGGCATAAAGATCTTCTGCTTACGCAGTTGCCAGTAGAGTAGCCCCGCATTCAGGCAGGCCGCCAGGCCAATCGACAGTGACAGACCGGCATGTTTTAGCGGGCCAATGAACGCCAGGTTCATTAACTGCGTCATGATCAGCGTGATAATCGCGATCTTAACCGGGGTTTTGATGTCCTGGCGGGAATAGAAGCCCGGTGCCAGCACCTTGACCACGATCAGCCCCATCAGTCCGACGGAGTAGGCAATCAGGGCGCGCTGCGTCATCAGGGCATCAAAAGCATTGAATTTACCGTACTGGAACAGCGCTACAGTCAGCGGGCCGGAGAGCATCCCCAGCGCAACAGCACTTGGCAGCGCCAGCAGGAAGCAAAGGCGCAGACCCCAGTCCATCAGTCGTGAATATTCATCATGGTTGCCGCTGGCGAAGCTTTTGGCCAGCGACGGCAGGAGAATGGTGCCCAGTGCCACGCCCAGCACGCCGGAAGGGAACTCCATCAGGCGGTCGGCGTAGTACATCCAGGAAACTGAACCTGAAACCAGGAACGAGGCGAAGATGGTGTTGATGATTAGCGAGATCTGGCTGACCGAGACACCCAGAATGGCGGGGCCCATCTGACGCATAACCCGCCAGACGCCCGCGTCACGCAGATTCAGACGCGGCAGCACCAGCATCCCGAGTTTCTTCAGGTGTGGCAGCTGATAGCCGAGTTGCAACACACCACCCGCCACCACAGCCCAGGCCAGCGCCATAACCGGTGGATGGAAGTGTGGCGCGGCAAACAGCGCAAAGCCAATCATGCTGACGTTCAGCAGGGTCGGCGCAAAGGCTGGCACCGAGAAGCGATTCCAGGTGTTCAGCACTGCACCCGCCAGCGACGCCAGCGAAATCAGCATAATGTAGGGGAAGGTCACCCGCAGCAGCGAGCTGGTCAGCGCGAACTTATCGGGACTGTCGGCAAAGCCGGGAGCCGTAACCATGATGACCCAGGGCGCAGCGATCATGCCCGCCACAGTGACCAGCGCCAGCGCCAGCGTCAGCAGGCCCGAGACGTAAGCCAGGAAGAGTCTGGTCGCCTCTTCGCCCTGCTTACTTTTGTATTCAGCCAGAATCGGCACGAAGGCCTGAGAAAATGCGCCCTCAGCAAAAATACGCCGCAGCAGATTGGGAAGTTTAAACGCAACAAAGAACGCATCGGTCGCCATTCCGGCGCCAAACACCCGCGCCACGATGGCATCACGGGCAAAGCCCAGTACGCGGGAAAACAGGGTCATTGAACTGACCGCTGCCAGCGATTTCAACAAATTCATAATTGACGGCGCATCCTGAAAAGAATCGGCAAAAAAGGAGAATTAGCGCGGGCTCCTGAGGATGCCCGGCGACAGTCTACTGCCACGGAGGGAAATGACCAGCACGGAGTGTTACAAGGCGTTATTCGCGGGTCGCCTCACGCCACAGTTTTTCCACCACACGCTGCGCCATCAGTGCCTGCTCACCGCTGGTTTCAGGCTTCGTCTGATTTTGTACACAGTCGATAAAATGGCGGACTGCACCAGTGAAACCTCGCTGGGTCAGATGGCTCTGCCAGGCGGGTGGTGGCGTGATCAGCAGGCCACCGCTGCTTTCTTCCTGCCAGTCGCGCATCTCACTGATGTCAATGCACTTACCATTGCACACCGCGCTGATCCTCTCGCGCTGACTACCTGCGCGCCGATGCATGCTGGTGGTGATCGTTAATCCTTCAATGCTGAAATGGTGCTCGGCATAAAGCATCTGGCCCTGTTCGTTGGTGTCGATGCGTCCCTGAACCTGGCGCAACGGCTTACCGCCCAGCCAGAGTGCGGTGTCCACCACATGCAGATAGTCGTCGAGCAGGGTAAAACGGAGATCCTGGGGGCCGACGCTGTCGCTACGGTGCTTTTCAATCCGCAGAGAGGCGGCGTCAGCCATCTCCACCCGCAGCTGCTGATAGCGTGGGGCGAACCGGCGGTTAAAGGCCACCATCAGTTTACGCTGCCGTTTTTCCGCCAGCGCCACCAGCGCTTCAGCCTGCTCCAGGGTTTCGGCCAGCGGCTTATCGACGCAGACATCTTTTCCTGCCAGCAGCAGCGCCCTGACCACTTCATAGTGCGTGGCGGTGCTGCTATGCACAAAAATCGCGTCACAGGCAGCCGCCAGATCATTCAGCGAACTAAAACATTGCATGCGATAGTGGTCACAGATCGGACGCGCTTTGGTCTGGTTCGGAGAAAATGCGCCCACCAGCGTCCAGTCTGTCGCCGCCGACAGCACCGGCAGCCAGGCTTTCTGGGCGATCCCCCCTAATCCCACCACGCCAATACGTATTGTCATCTCAGCTCTCCGATTGCAGTAGTTGGGTGAGTTGGGCCTGAAGCTCGGTGACCTGCTGCTCCAGGGTGGCAACGCGTGCCGCCAGATCGCCCTGCTCTTCCGGCGCGTCAGCGGCCTGCGGCTGATCACTTTCATCACCCAGCAGATGTATAAAGCGGCTTTCACGCTTGCCAGGCTCACGCGCCAGACGGATCACCTGAGCGCTGTCGTCGCGCTGCATCAGGCCTTCCAGTGTCTGCTCAACTTCGCTGACGTCACTGAACTCGTGCAGACGACCGCTGCGGGTGCGTAACTCGCCCGGCGTCTGGGGGCCGCGCAATAGCAGCAGGGTCAGCACGGCAAATTCTGCGCTGTTGAGCTGTAGCGTGCCAAACGCGGAGTTACAGAAACGCTGCTCATATTTCACCACCCGCTGTCCGGCGGCGCTGCTGGCGGTGATGAGATGCCGTTTTTCCAGCAGGTCGAGCTGATTCTGTACCTCGCTTTCACTCAGTTCCATCACCGGCTCGCGGTTCGATTTCTGGTTACAGGCTACCACGACACCGTTTAGTGACAGCGGATACTGTTCCGGCGTCGTCACCTGCTTCTCCAGCAGGCAGCCCAGCACGCGCATTGCCTGCGCCGATAAAACCCTCTTCATGCTCGCATCCTCATTTTTATCCACGCCGATCAGGCGTCCATTCCCGCAGGGTTAAGGCTGTCAGCACGTGATCCTGCCAGCGCCCGTCGATGAGCAGATAGTCTTTGGCGTAACCCTCTTTCTCAAACCCGAGTCGCGCCAGCAGATCGCCGCTGCGCTGGTTATGCGGCATGTAGTTCGCCATGATGCGGTGAATATGCTGCTGGCGCTGCATATAGCGGATAGCCGCCTGCAACGCTTCAAACATCAGACCCTGTCCCTGCCACTTTTCACCCAGTGAATAGCCGAGGTAACAGGCGTGAAACGATCCACGCAGCACGTTGCTGAAGTTCGCCACGCCCCGCACTTCGGTTTCATCGCTGTCCATGAGAATGAAATAGAAGGCCGTTCCCTGTTTATGCATGTCGGAAATCAGCCCGAGCCGTGCCTGCCAGCCCGACGGGTAGCAGTGGCTGTCATCGCGCACCGGTTCCCAGGGTTTTAAAAACAGGCGGTTTTCCGAATAGTAATCTGCCATTCGCCAGGCATCACGTTCGTGAACCAGACGGACCACCAGACGATCGGTGGTGAGTCGCACCCTGGGCGCGGCAGAACGATAGCCAAACATCCTGACTCCTGAAATCAATGGCTGATAGAGCTGAGCCGTCATTACCCGGCTTTCACTATAACCGCCGCCTGGGCTGCGGTAAAACGTTACAGCGGTTTCGCCATAAAGAGATTGATTTTGTTCTGTTATCACAGCGCTTAACAAAAGGAGCTGTCTGCTTCAGCCACCCATCCTGTCACGCATCAGGCAAGCCGGTTTGCCCTGTGGGGTAATCTCTTCCATACTTTTTATGAGCCCGAAAACAGGACGAATTTATTCACTCTGTTAAACAGTAAACCTCTAAACCCGGGAGATCAGGATGAAGCTCTATATCTATGACCACTGCCCTTTCTGTGTTAAAGCGCGAATGATTTTTGGCCTGAAAAACAAGCCGGTTGAGCTGGTGGTAATGCTCAACGACGATGAAGAGACGCCGAAAAGACTGATTGGTCAGAAAATGGCACCGATTCTGCAGAAGCAGGATGGCAGCGCGATGCCTGAAAGCATGGAGATTGTGCATTATATCGATCAGCAGGATCGTGAACCGCTGATCACCGGCGCGCTGAACCCGGCGATTGGCGACTGGCTGCGTCACATGAACAGCTACGTTAATAAGCTGCTGCTGCCGCGTATTGCAGATGCCGCGTTTGCCGAATTCGCCACCCCGGATGCGCGTAACTATTTCCGTACCAAAAAGCAGGCAAGCATCGGTGATTTTGACGCGCTGAAAAGTCACTCGGCCGGGCTGATTAAAAATGTCAGCCAGGACCTGCGTAAGCTGGACAATTTAATCGAACAGCCCAATGCGGTGAACGGCGAGCTGTCAGAAGATGATTTTAATCTCTTTCCCCTGCTACGTTCACTGACGCTGGTGGCCGGTATCGACTGGCCTGCACGGGTTGCTGACTACCGCGATAATATGGCCAAACAAACGCAGGTGAATCTGCTCTCCTCGATGGCCCACTAACCCTGCCGCGATGAGAGACGCTGCGGCGTTTCTCATCTCTTTCCTGATGACACCCGCCACGCATTCAGGCAGGCTATGGCCTGTTTACTGGCTCTGATATTCAGGATAAAAACGATGAAAAAGGCATTTTTCGGGCTGACGGCCCTGTTGGTCGTGCTGTTGGTGAGTGGCTGTAATCAACTGACGCAGTACACGATCAGCGAACAGGAAGTGAATCAGGCCCTGCAGAAGCATAACAACTACGAGAAAGATATTGGCGTCTCCGGACTGGTTAACGCACACATCGTGCTGAACAACCTGACCAGTCAGATTGGCCGTGAAGATCCGGGTAAAGTAACGCTCTCCGGCAGCGCTAAAATCAACGTGACTTCACTGTTTGGTCCTCAGCAGGCGGATATGCAACTGAAAATGCGTGCTCAGCCGGTCTATGATCAGCAGCAGGGCGCCATCTATCTGCGCGATCTGGAGATTATTGATGCGCAGGTTGCCCCGGAAAAAATGGCCTCAATCATGAAGACGCTGACGCCTTACCTGAATCAGTCGCTGAAAGGCTATTTCGATCAGACTCCGGCATACGTCCTGAGTGCTGACCGCAGTAAAGGCGAGTCGCTGGCGAAGAAGTTTGCCAAAGGGCTGGAAGTGAAACCCGGCGAACTCGTCATCCCCTTTACGCAGTAACCCCCGATCTCCGCGCCACCTGGCGCGGATTTTCTTTGTCAGCATAAAAAGCAGGTGCAAACGGTTGCCTGAATCCTTATGCTTAGACCCCGGCCAAAACATGCCTTTTGTTTCCCTTCTGCCGGAGCTTCACTGATGACAGCACAACCTCAGAAACTAACCCTGCGTCGCCCTGACGACTGGCATATTCATCTGCGTGACGATGAGATGCTCAACACGGTCCTGCCCTATACCAGCGCGGTGAATGGTCGTGCCATTGTGATGCCTAACCTGGTGCCACCGGTGACCAGCGTGACGGCAGGTGAAGCGTACCGCGACCGCATCCTGGCGGCGCTGCCCGCCGATCACGCCTTTACGCCGCTGATGACCTGCTATCTGACTGACTCGCTGGATCCTGATGAGCTTGAGCGCGGTTTCACCACGGGTCTGTTCACCGCGGCTAAACTCTACCCAGCGCACGCCACCACTAACTCCAGCCATGGCGTAACCAATATCGCGTCGATTGCCCGCGTGCTGGAGCGGATGCAAAAACTCGGTATGCCGTTGCTGATCCACGGCGAAGTCACCGATGCACATATCGACATCTTTGACCGCGAAGCGCGGTTTATTGAAACCGTCATGGTGCCTCTGCGCAGCCAGTTTCCGGCACTGAAGGTGGTGATGGAGCATATCACCACTCAGGACGCCGCTGACTATGTCGCTGATGCCGATGAGACGCTGGGCGCAACGATTACACCGCAGCATCTGATGTTTAACCGTAACCACATGCTGGTGGGCGGTATTCGTCCGCACCTCTACTGCCTGCCTATCCTTAAGCGCAACGTGCATCAGGAGGCGCTGCGCAAAGTGGTAGCAGGCGGTAATCCACGCTTCTTCCTCGGCACCGACACCGCGCCGCATCTGCGTCATCTCAAAGAAGCCAGCTGCGGCTGTGCGGGCGTTTTTAATGCGCCGACATCGTTGCCCGCCTACGCCACCGTTTTTGAAGAGCTGAACGCACTGGAACATTTCGAAGCGTTCTGTTCTGAGAATGGCCCGCGTTTTTACGGCCTGCCGCTGAATGAAGGGACAATTACGCTGGTCCGTGAGCCCTGGCAGGTGCCTGAATCAATCGCGCTCGGCAGCCACGCCCTGGTGCCGTTCCTGGCGGGTGAAACACTCAACTGGCGCATCGCATAATTTTACTTGCCTCCGGCGCGCCAACACTGTAAATATATACAGCATCTTAACCGGAGGCTATTATGCGCGTTGAAATTACCGTATCCAATACCCGACCTCTTCCTGCTGGCGCGATTGAAGCGTTAAGCGATGAATTATCGCGCCGCATTGATGAACAGTTCCCTGACTCGACCAATCACGTCAAGGTTCGTTATGCCAGTGCCAATAATCTCAGCGTGCTGGGCGGTGGAAAAGAGACGCGCGACCAGATCAGCGAAATCCTGCAACAGACGTGGGAAAGTGCTGATGACTGGTTCATTACTGATTAACCGCCACTGTGCTTTTTTTCCGGGTGTCGCCACCCGGTTTTTTTATCTTTTCTCCCCTCTCGCACTTCCCTCTCGCTGCATCTAGACTCTTAATGATCAATGCCCTATCCTTGCGCTCGTCACGCATAACAGGAGGTGCGCACCATGACTACTGATAAACCGGAAGAGGCGATGACCTTTGGTGAGTTGTTAGCACTGATTGGTGATCAACAGCGTCGTTTGACGGTGCTGGAAAATGCTTTTTCCAGTCTGATTTTCTGTCTTGACGATCGTGCCAGTCAGCTGCTGGTGCACAATCTGTCGCTGGAAGCCCAAAATCAAAACCATGATGAACAGCTTCAGCAGCACTTTGCCCGTCTTGCAGAAACCCTGCAGAAACGCGGCGGCGGTATCGTACCTGAAACCCCGACATTGTAAGCATGCTCACGCGGCTTAACCCGCTATTTGCCTGCCCATTGAATAGTGATTAAAATGCCTGCCCGCCAGGCATTTTATTTTTTCCTCCCCGCCTTTCAAACGTAAATATTCTGTGAGAAGCTGACTCACGGCCTTTTTAAAGCAATGATTCCCTGGTTTACTGTTATAATAGTTTTGCTATTGGAATAAAAAAGCCGCATTGAACCTCACCATGCACTTCGTTTAACGAGTAATAAGGAGGTTATAATGGACAGAAGAAAAGACGTTATTCAGACTCATCCGCTGGTGGGCTGGGATATCAGTACCGTTGATAGCTATGACGCCATGATGATCCGCCTGCACTCGCTATCGTCGCAGGATCAAAAAGAAGAAGAAGCGGATGTTGGCCCGACTTACTGGCTGACAACGGATGTGGCAAGGCAATTTATCTCGATTCTCGAAGCGGGTATCGCCAAGATAGAATCAGCCGAGCAGATAGAACGACTCCTCAAAAAGCATTAATTTCTGCCGCATTCAAGAGGCGCCCTCAGGGGTGCCTTTTTCGTTTCTGTTTCTGGTATGCTTTTGATTATCTGTCCCTTTAGAGCGTAGTTACCATGATTTATGATCTTATCGTTGTCGGCAGCGGCTCAGTGGGCGCGGCGGCAGGCTACTATGCCACCCAGGCTGGTTTATCAGTCCTTATGATTGACAGCGCCCATCCTCCCCACAATCAGGGCACGCATCATGGCGAGAGCCGTCTGATTCGTCACGCCTACGGTGAAGGCGAACGCTATGTTCCCCTGGTCCTGCGGGCGCAGACGCTGTGGGATGAGCTGGAACAGCGTGCCGGTGAGCGCATCATGCATCGCAGTGGCGTACTTAACCTTGCGCCTGTTCAGTCGTCCTTTATCCAGAACGTAATCGACAGCGCCTCCCGCTGGCAGCTCAACGTTGAGATAATGCAGCCCGATGAAGTGCGCAAGCGCTGGCCGCAAATCAACGTGCCTGACGGCTATCTGGGCGTCTTTGAGCCTGATTCCGGCTATCTGAAGTGTGAGCAGGCCGTTCGCAGCTGGATCCAGCTGGCGGAACAGGCGGGCTGTGCGCAGCTGTTTAACTGCCCGGTCTCTGAACTGGGTCGTGATGGCGATCTGCAGCAGGTCACCACCCTGGATGGTATCTACCGGGGCCGCAAAATGCTGGTCAGTGCCGGAACCTGGGTTGGCAAATTAGTGCCTGGTCTGCCTGTAGCACCGACCCGCAAAGTGTTTGCCTGGTATCAGGCCGATGGCCGCTACAGCGAAAACAATAAATTTCCCGGCTTTACCGTGGAAATGGCGGATGGCAGCCAGTTTTATGGCTTCCCGGCGGATAACAACGCACTGAAAGTGGGGCGTCATGATGGCGGTCAACTGATGCAGCAGCCTGAGGATCGTAAACCTTTTGGCGCGGTAGCCGCCGATGGCAGTGAAGACTTTGGTTTCCTCCGTCAGTTTTTACCTGGCGTGGGTGTCTGTCTGCATGGCGAAGCCTGCAGCTACGATTTCAGCCCGGATGAAGACTTTATTATTGATACGCTGCCGGGTGAACCTGATCGCTTATTAATTACCGGCCTCAGCGGGCACGGGTTTAAATTTGCCAGCGTATTAGGCGAACTGGCTGCAGAGTTTGCCCAGCAAAAACCGTTCTCATTTGATCTGGCGCCTTTCAGCCTTTCACGCTTCTGATTCTGAAAACGGGTGGCATCAGGCTGCTGCCACCCGAATGACACTAATTGACGGAAACTGAAGATTGCTGACATAACAGTCCTGCGTTATTTCGCCCTTATCGTTAATTCCCGCCTTTTTGCGTTGACCATCCTCCCGTCAAAAAAACTTATTCAATAATATTGCGTATCTCTGGTCATTTTTATTCAACCTTTTCACATCAGTAACAGAAATTTATAGAAGCGTAAGGACGATTGCTTTTATATTTCATAATGTGGATGCTTATTTCAGATTATTTCTTAATGAAAAACCCATTATGTTATTACGCAATTCACCTTATCAGTTTGGACTGGTTGCCGTGTTGCTGCACTGGTCAATGGCGCTGGCAATCTATGCCATGTTTGCGCTGGGATTATGGATGGTGGGACTGAGCTACTACGATAGCTGGTATCACGACGCGCCGGAGATTCATAAAAGCATAGGCGTGATTCTGCTGCTGACGCTGATTGTTCGTCTGGTGTGGCGTGTTATTTCACCGCCACCCAAATCGCTCAGCAGTTATTCCCCACTGGTACGCATCAGTTCAGTAATGGCCCACCTGCTGCTGTACACCCTGCTGCTGGCCATTCTGATCAGTGGCTATTTAATCTCCACCGCCGATGGCAAACCAATCCCGGTATTTAACTGGTTTACCCTGCCCGCGCTGTTTAGCGGCGCAGGCGAGCAGGCTGACCTTGCAGGCAACATTCACCTCTGGCTGGCCTGGACGGTTGTGGTCCTGTCAGTGCTGCATGGTCTGGCTGCGGTAAAACATCATTTTATCGATCGTGATAGCACCCTAAAACGGATGTCAGGTTTACGCATCTCTTCTCCCTCTGAAAAGGATAAATAATATGTTTAAGAAGACGCTGCTGGCGATGAGCGCTGCCAGCCTGCTGCTCGGTTCGATGACCGCCAATGCTGCAGACTACAAAATCGATAAAGAGGGCCAGCATGCCTTTATTCAGTTCCGTATTCAGCATCTGGGTTACAGCTGGCTTTACGGCACCTTTAAAGATTTCGATGGCAGCTTCACCTTTGATGAGAAGAACCCTGCGGCAGATAAAGTCGACGTCACCATTAACACCAGTAGCGTCGATACCAATCACGCGGAACGTGACAAGCACCTGCGCAGCGCTGATTTCCTGAATACCAGCAAAAACCCGCAGGCCACGTTCAAATCCAAAGAGGTAAAAAAAGAGGGTAATGAGCTGAAGATTACTGGCGACCTTACGCTGAATGGCGTGACCAGACCGGTGACGCTGGAGGCGAAAATGCTGGGTGAAGGTAAAGATCCGTGGGGCGGCTACCGCGCTGGCTTTGAAGCCGAAGGGGAAATTGCACTGAAAGACTTCAACATCACTAAAGATCTGGGGCCCGCTTCGCAGAAGGTGCAGCTGATGATCTCGGTTGAAGGTGTGCGTCAGTAAAAAACACGCCGCCTGAAGCTGACTTCAGGCGGCCACGCTTATTTCCTGACTGGCGAGGGAATGGTCATGTTTAACAGGCCACGCGACTTGTTAAAGATCTTGTTGCCATTCTCACGTCCCACCCGGCGAGCACGTTGCTCTTCCGGAGAGAGTTTTGCCTCTTCCTGACAAATCGGGCTGCAGCAGTTTTCAAACTTCTCTGCGCAGCTTTTGCACTGAATAAACAGCAAATGGCAGCCGTCATTGACGCAATTGACGTGGGTATCACAGGGTTCACCGCACTGATGACAGTTCGACAGTACGTCGTCAGAAATCCTTTCACCCATCCGCTCATCAAACACAAAGTTTTTGCCTTTAAAGCGTACCGGTAATCCCTGCTCACGCGCGCGTCGGGCATATTCGATGATGCCGCCTTCGATGTGATAGACATCCTCAAAGCCATTATGCCGCATCCAGGCGCTGGCTTTTTCACAGCGAATCCCGCCGGTGCAGTACATCACGATCTTTTTATCTTTCTTGTCCTGCAGCATATCAACCGCCATTGGCAGTTGATCACGGAAGGTGTCAGCAGGCACTTCCAGCGCATTATCAAAGCGACCCACTTCATATTCATAGTGGTTGCGCATATCCACAAACAGGGCATCAGGATCGTCCAGCATGGCGTTAACTTCTGCCGCTTTCAGATACTGGCCTACATCGCTGGCATCAAAACTGTTGTCTTCAATGCCGTCCGCCACAATGCGGTCGCGCACTTTCAGACGCAATACCCAGAACGATTTTCCATCATCATCCAGCGCAATATTCATTCGCAGGTTGTTCAGCGCCGAATCAAAGCCATACAGCCACGCTTTCATCGTTTCATACTGGCTGGCTGGCACGCTAATCTGCGCATTGATACCTTCGTGCGCCACATAGACGCGGCCAAACACCTTAAGTGCCGTCAGGCCAAGGTAAAGCGCGTCACGGAATGCTTTGGGATCGGCAATCTGGAAATATTTATAAAAAGAGACAGTGGTGCGCGGCTCAGTTTCAGCCAGCATGCGCGCCTTCAGCTCTTTATTGGAAACGAGGTTATGTAACACTGGCATGGTGTTCTTTCCTGTTATCAATAGGAGAAATTTAGCGGGCACATGATACCTGATTTCACCGGGATGCAAAGACCAGTGTCAGAATTGAACATTAACTGCTGTTTTTTCCGGCGCTATCTGTTGCGTTAACAGCAGCATGCTCTGTTAGTAATATTTATACGTACGGTAAAAACTGGCACAATGGGGCAATACAATGAGATATCAGCACCGCACGGTGCGCGACGCAGGAAAAATTACTTTCACATGACCCAGTTGCCTCAGTTTTCACGAGAACTGCTTCACCCGCGCTATTGGCTGACCTGGCTGGGTGTCGCTTTTCTTTATCTTTTGGTGCTACTTCCCTACCCCCTGCTCTATGTTCTCGGCTGCAATATTGGTCGAATTGGGATGCGCTTTATGAAGCACCGCGTCAGTGTTGCGCGGCGTAATCTGGAATTAAGTTTCCCGGATATGCCAGTAAATGAACGCGAAGCGATGGTTAAACACAATTTCGAATCGGTTGGCATGGGATTGATTGAGACCGGTATGGCGTGGTTCTGGCCTGACTGGCGCATCAATAAATGGCATAAGCCTTCCGGGCTGGAACATATTCAGCAGGCGCGGGACAGTCAGCGTGGCGTGCTGCTCATCGGCATGCACTTCCTGACACTGGAAATTGGTGCGCGCATGTTTGGTATCCATAACCCAGGCATTGGTGTCTATCGTCCTAATGACAATAAACTGATCGACTGGCTGCAGGTTAAAGGCCGGATGCGATCCAACAAAAGCATGCTGGACCGTAAAGATCTTAAAGGCATGATCCGGGCGCTGAAGCAGGGTGACATTATCTGGTATGCACCCGATCACGATTATGGTCCGCGCAGCAGCGTCTTTGTGCCCTTCTTTGCCATGCAAAAAGCAGCAACTACGGTGGGAACTCATCTGCTGATCCGCACCGGTAAACCGGCTGTCATTCCTTTCGTGCCGCGTCGTCTGCCTGGCGGTCGGGGTTATGAACTGATGATACTGCCCGACATCAGCGGCGAATTTACGCTGGAAAGTGATGTCGCCACCGCAGCCAGAATGAATCAGGTGGTTGAAGAGGGTGTGCTGCTGGCACCTGAACAGTACATGTGGCTTCACCGCCGCTTCAAAACCCGCCCCGAGGGCGAACCGTCCCGCTACTAATGTGTTCGCGCTAAATGTCGGTCAGGCATTTAGTGCGTTTTACGGCATTTCCTGCTAAATAAATACGTCGCTCATCGCTACGTTATCCTTTAAGCAAAACCGCAGGTCCAGTAATTAATGAACTCCTGAAATAATAATATAACGCCTCTCTATTTAAAATTAACTCCGCTAATCAATTTAAAGGTCACAAAGCGCTATTCAGCCTGTTTCTGTTTTTATTAATTAATAGTGCAGTGTGTTCTCTTAAATAAGTGATGGCGCTGATTATTCTTTAAGCCAGGCCTAATCCTATTTAGCCAGTCTTAATGGTGTCTTACCGCTTATGAATCGATTAAAATTAACTTAGATTACAAGCTATTGCCTTGCGGATTTGGCTTATATTCCAATTTACATCTTTTTAACAACCCAATAGACCGTTATGGCATTTGAAGTCATTTACGCTTATCGGTAATTTCTCCCATGACAGTCAGACGTCTAACGGCTCCGACCAAAATTATAAAAAGACAACACAGCAAACCTCTAATGGGACAATTAATATGAACAAAGGTCTCTACTATTACGTCACTATTGGTACCGATCAGGACAATTATCATTTTCTTCATCGTAAGGGGTGCAAACGTATGCCTGACAAAGAAGAGGTCATATTCATCGGCACTTTATATAACCTGAGTCAGGCTCTCTCTATCGCCAGAATTAATTTTAAGAAAGTTAAACCCTGTATAAAATGCTGTATCCGCTACTCAGCCCCCGTGATTCATGACTCTGTGCAACCCGTGCTGCACTTCCCGCAAAAGATGATCTGACCCTGACTGGCGGGAAATGGTTTATTTCCCGCCAGTTACACTGGCACGCCCTTCCCCTCCCCTGAATTTCGTCTATCCTTCACTGAAATCCAATGAATTTGCAGTTAATGAACCCGGTAAGGAGAAGATCGATGAGCATGTACAGTACGTTAGAGGAAGCGATTGATGCTGCACGTGAAGAGTATCTGGCTAATCACCCTGAGGTAGATGAAGACGAAGCATCGATCAGCCAGTTTGGCCTGCAGAAGTATGTGATGCAGGATGGCGATATTATGTGGCAGGCTGAGTTCATGGCCGATGAAGGTGAAGCGGGCGAGTGTCTGCCGTTCCGCAGCGGTGAAGCCGCACAGGCCATTTTTGATGCTGATTTCGACGAAGTTGAACTGCGTCAGGAGTGGTTAGCGGAAAACACTCTGCATGAGTGGGATGACGGCGAGTTCCAGCTTGAGCCGCCGCTGGACACCGAAGAAGGTGAGGCCGCAGCGCAAGAGTGGGAAGATGATAACAGCGACTCCGATCGCAGTTACTCGTAAGGACCGTGACTGGCATCCACCGGTAATAACAGGGTGTCAACCACCAGCGACAGCGGCAAATCGAGGATCGTTAAGACCCGCCACCCGCTGTCGCGTACATC
Organism: Candidatus Pantoea rara; assembly: GCF_051136265.1. NCBI lineage: Bacteria > Pseudomonadati > Pseudomonadota > Gammaproteobacteria > Enterobacterales > Erwiniaceae > Pantoea > Candidatus Pantoea rara. Next base: position 2,498,409 of record NZ_CP194942.1, read on the forward strand.
CCACTGTACGCCCGGGTAATACTGGTTACCGTGCCCCTGCCCGGGGAAGGTCCGACTGATGATACTGCCGCATCCGCTTAAACAGAGCACTGCTGTTGTGACAACACCCGCCTTTAAAAACGCTTTCACCACTGATACCCGCCATGAACAGCCGTTAAGAACGTCACGCGCTGCCCGCGGTGACTGCCAGCTAACAATTTATCAGCGAATCGCTGTTTTAATCCCATAAAAAAAGCGGCATCGCTGCCGCTTTTTCAGATTACGCGTTTTTTGCCAGCGCGTTGGGGTTGAGGTTAAGTTTCTGATAACTCTCTACCCACTGATGATACTTGTCCGCATTTGCCCAGAGTCGGGTATGAACACGGGCCAGCACCACCGGATCGCTGATCAACTGCAGACGCTGTTCGCGGCCCAGTTTATCCGGCGAATCACTCAGCGCCTGGTCCACGCGGCGGTCACGTGCATAGTCCAGTAGCTGACTTTGCCTGTGACGCGATGTCGCCAGTGCGGTTGCAAGCGCGTTAAAGGCAGGATGGAACAGGGCATGCATAAAGCCATTTTCCAGCGCACGTTCACGGTTCAGCAGCACATAGCGATCGGTATCCACCAGCTCCTGCGGCGGCGAGTACTCTTCCGGGATCAGGAACAGTTTGGCTTTCTTGCTCTTAATACCCAGTGTTGAGCGGCTCGACATCACCGAAACGAACGGCGACAGGATCAGTGAGAAGACGATCGGAGCCAGCCACCACAGGAAGTTAAGATCCAGCAGTCCCATTCCTGTCGCCCACACCAGACCTAATGCCATCTGCGAACCGTGACGTTTAAACGCCTCGCCCCACGGAGTGGCATCGTCATCACGCTGCGGTGAGTTCCACACCACTTCCCATCCGAGGAAGGCGCTGACGACGAACACCGTATGGAACAGCATACGCACCGGTGCCAGCAGCACCGAGAACAGCGTTTCCAGAACCAGTGAGGCCAGCAGGCGCAAAGGACCCCCGTAAGCCTTCGATCCTTTAAACCAGATCAACACGACACTCAGCATCTTCGGCAGGAACAGCAGCACCATGGTGGTCGAGAACAGCGCGATCGCCAGCTCCGGACGCCACTGCGGCCAGACCGGGAACAGCTGCCTTGGTTGCAGGAAGTAGGTCGGTTCCATTAGCGTATGCACCACCTGTAAGGCAGTGGAAAGGGCCAGGAACATAAACCACAGTGGAGCCGACAGATAAGACATAACACCAGTCAGGAACACCGCACGGTGAACCGGATGCATTCCTTTTACCAGGAACAGGCGGAAGTTCATCAGGTTACCGTGACACCAGCGACGGTCACGCTTCAGCTCATCCAGCAGGTTTGGTGGCAGCTCTTCATAGGAACCCGGCAGGTCATAAGCAATCCAGACGCCCCAGCCAGCACGACGCATCAACGCAGCTTCTACGAAGTCATGCGACATGATTGAACCGGCAAAGGAGCCTTCGCCCGGTAACGGTGCCAGCGCACAGTGCTCGATAAAGGGTTTCACACGGATAATCGCGTTATGTCCCCAGTAGTGAGACTCGCCCAACTGCCAGAAGTGCAGGCCGGCTGTAAACAGCGGGCCGTAGACGCGGGTCGCAAATTGCTGACAGCGCGCATAGAGCGTATCCATACCCGATGCTTTCGGCGACGACTGGATGATCCCGGCATTCGGGTTAGCATCCATCATGCGCACCAGACCGGTGAGACACTCCCCGCTCATGACGCTATCGGCATCCAGCACGACCATGTAGCTATAGTTGCTGCCCCAGCGACGACAGAAGTCATCGATGTTGCCGCTTTTACGCTTCACACGACGGCGACGACGGCGATAGAAAATCTTGCCTGCCCCACCGACATCCCGCACCAGTTCCATCCAGGCTTTCTGCTCGGCAATGGCGATATCCGCATCGTAACTGTCGCTGAGGATGTAAACGTCAAAGTGTTCAGCGTTACCTGTGCGAACCACGGATTCCCATGTCGCACGCAGACCGGCGTAAACACGCTCAACGTCTTCATTACAGATCGGCATAATCAGCGCAGTACGATGTGCCGGGTTAAGCGGCTCATCTCCCACGGTTGAGTAAGAGATACTGTATTTGTCACGTCCAATCAGCAGTTGCAGGAAGCCCATCAGGGCCGTCCAGAAGCCGGCAGAGACCCAGCAGAAGAGTATGGCGAACAGGAACAGAATACCCGTCTGCAACAGATAAGGCAGAATCTGCATCACCGACTGCTGCCAGTTCTGATTGATCATCTCCATCGGGTCCAGAAGCGTCCAGCCCTGATAAGGCAGAATGCTCTTCATGTACCAGGTAGCGACCACAGTCTGGAAAATGGTCAGGATCAGCAGAATGTAGCGGCGAATTGAACCGACATGACGCCACTTCTCCTCGGCACGCCGCTCTTCCGCGTTGGTATAACGCGGAATCGTTTTGTGTCCACGCAGTGAGTCCCAGGCACGGGCAACCGGGTTGGTACGCCACGCTTCCGGGAACATCAGTGAGCGTTTGACCTTCGGCATCGCTTTCAGCGTGGTGCGGTCAAGATAATCTTTACCCAACTGCTGACCGTCGGCCAGCGAATCGGGCCAGGCCATTTCAACCCGCGATGAGACCGATTTTAACGGCGCATCATCGGGACGATCACTGGCTGCGACATCCCTGCCCAGCGCATCATGGATGAAGTGGAACTCGCCGGCATTCTGCAATGAGGTGCTCAGGCGTGCCTTCCCTGCCGCATCCAGCGGCAGAGATTCCACATAACGTTGAGGTGTAAAAGTCGATTTATTCATTGGCAGGTAACTGATAGCTCCAGGTTTCCGTCAATGTCTTGTCGCCGCTAACCAAGGCCGCACGCATTTCAGTGGACTGCTTGGCATCTTTCACACGCAGACGCAACACCAGACGCCAGCCTTTGGTGACCGGGTTATAACGTACGCTCTGCTCAACCACATCAGCATTTTTACCCACGCTGACCTGAGGTGCCACCTGACTGTTTTCCGCCATCTTGCTCATGTCTTTACCCACGAAGTCGATGGTGAAAGCCACGGTGCCATCCGGCTGACGCACCAGATTAGACTGCTTCACGTCACCCGCTGAACGCAGGGTATTTTTGACCCAGGCGGTATCATCGGAGTGCAGCTGATTTTCGTCACGCGAGAAGTGCAGACGATATTTGAAGTTCATCTCTTTGCCAGGCTCTGGCAGCGTCTCTGGCGTCCAGAACGCAACGATGTTGTCGTTGGTTTCATCTGCCGTCGGGATTTCAACCAGTTCAACCCGGCCTTTACCCCAGTCGCCAATGGGTTCAACCCAGCCGCTTGGACGCAGATCGTAGCGGTCGTCAAGATCCTGATAGTTGTCAAAGTCACGCCCACGCTGCAGCAGACCAAAACCTTTTGGATTCTCAATGGTAAAGGTGCTCACTGCCAGATGACGCGGGTTATTCAGCGGACGCCAAATCCACTCCCCGTTACCATTGTGGATAGAGAGACCGTCAGAGTCGTGCAGTGCCGGACGGAAGTTATTTACCGTCGAGGGCTGGTTCTGACCAAACAGGAACATACTGGTCAGCGGTGCAATACCCAGTTTGCCGACGTTATCACGCAGGTAAACTTTAGACTGCACATCAACTGTCGACGCTTCACCTGGATGCAGCACGAAGCGATATGCACCCGCCGCACGCGGCGAATCAAGCAGTGCGTAGATCACCAGCTGTTTGTCCTGAGGTTTAGGACGCTGAATCCAGAACTCTTTGAAGCGCGGGAACTCTTCACCGGACGGCAAAGCAGTATCAATGGCCAGTCCACGCGCTGACAGGCCATAAACCTGACCGCCACCGATTACACGGAAATAGCTTGCGCCCAGGAAACTGGCGATCTCATCGTTTTTACCCTTGTTGTTAAGTGGGTAAAGCACTTTGAAACCCGCAAATCCGAGGTTTTTAACCGCTTCCGCGTCATGTTTTACATTACCGAAATTAAAATAATCGGGGTTGTATTTAATCTCGCGTACTGCACTGCCAGTCACTTCGTTGATCTGCACCGGGGTATCGAAATACATGCCCTGATGATAGAACTCCAGCTTGAATGGCGTGCGCAGTTTGCCCCAATACGCTTTATCGTGGTTAAACTGGATCTGCTGATAATCAGCAAATTTCATTTCACGAAATTGAGAGGGTAAATTGCTTTTAGGCGCTTCGAAGCTTTTCCCTGCCAACGCTTTGGCTTGTTTGGCTACATCATCGATGTTAAACGCCCAACTGTTATTGGCGTACAACGCCAGCAGAACTGCAGTACCAATCCAGCGTACCTTCAGCAGTCCGGCTTTATTTTTTTCTTTAGTCGGCACATCCCCCCCTTTCGTGTGCTTAAATCAAACCCGTTTATCTTAAAGGATTATTCGGTTTTCCGACAGCTTATGCGCAACATTGTTCCCGCATTTCGTCTGGCCTTACGCTACTTTTAGGACAATTAGACACTACGGATTCCACTGATAGTATACCTGGTTTATCCCAGGTAGAATTTTCACAGAGCATAATCCGGTTTCAGGGTGAAACCGGTCAAACGTACTAACGAACTGGAACTTTATGAGTACTGTAAAACCTGAACGTGAATACTTCCTCGATTCCATCCGCGCGTATCTGATGTTACTGGGGGTGCCGTTTCACGTTTCCCTCATCTACTCCGCGCAGAAATGGGCTGTCAATAGTCACGAGGCGTCGTTATGGCTGACGCTGCTGAATGATTTTATTCATGCGTTTCGTATGCAGGTGTTTTTTGTCATCTCCGGATACTTCTCCTACATGCTGTATCTGCGCTATCAGCCACGCCGCTTTCTGAAAGTGCGTCTGGAGCGCGTGGGGATCCCCTTACTCACCGCCATTCCCCTGCTCACGCTGCCGCAATTTTTCATGCTGAAAGAGTGGACAGATAAGCTGGCTGACTGGCCCCGCTTCACGCCCTATCAGAAGTTTAATAATCTGATGTGGGAGCTGATTTCGCACCTGTGGTTCCTGGTGGTGCTGGTGATGCTGACCACGCTGGGCATGGTGACATTCCGCTGGTTGCGCGATCAGCATCGCACCATTGATTACACGCGGGTTGGCTGGAGTGCACTGGCTGCTGGCGTGCTGGCGTGGGCGCTGGTGTGGTGTGTGTTCCGCCGTCTGGTGTTTATTTTCCAGCCTGACTGGCTGATGGATGGCTTGTTCAACATCGTTGTAATGCAGACGCTCTTTTATCTGCCGTTCTTCATGCTGGGCGCCCTGGCGTGGAAGCATCAGCCGCTGAAACTGCTGTTTGTGCGGTTTAATCCGGTGATGTGGATCGGCGCGGTAGTGATGTTTGTCGCCTACTGTACTAATCAGCGTCTGAGCAGTGGCGATGGCTGGTTGTATGAGCTGGATGCGATCATCACGACGCTGATGGGCCTCTGCATGCTGAACGTTTGCTTCTGCTTTGGTCACAAACTGCTGAACGCGCATTCGCCGCGCATCATGTATCTGGTCAATGCGTCACTGTTTATCTATCTGGTGCACCATCCGCTGACGCTGCTGTATGGCATTTATGTCACGCCACGGATTGAAAACAATACGCTGGGTTTCTTCGTCGGCCTGCTGATGGTGTTTGGCATCGCGTTTCTGCTTTACGAGATTCACCTGCGCATTCCGCTGCTGCGGTTCCTGTTCTCGGGTAAGTTTGAGCGCAGGCAGGCCGGAAAAGGGCATTGATGGTATTGCCTGAAGACAGCGAATAAACACAAGGCGATGGGAGCAAACTCTCATCGCCTTGCGTACAGCGAGCAGGCTCAGGGAGCAGGTACCCTTCGCTTTACGTCCAGAAATTGTCTGTGATAAGCAATCTGTGGTTTTGGAGCCCACTACGTTGAACAGCCCAGCTTACAGCAGCCACTCAATCGGCAGTCGCCACACCAGCCTTACCTGCAGGCGCTGCCACCAGGAGCAGCCCGGCTCGTGTTTATGCACAATCTGCTGCGGCTCATCCGGATATTCCAGCCAGTTTACCCTTCCCCACTTATCCAGCCGTAACGTCCAGGCCCGATCACGCATTGACTGGCTGAAGCGCTGATGCGTCTCTGCGGCAAGTGCCGCACTCTCAATGACCAGCCCCATCTCGGTATTCAGCACCGCTGAACGGGGATCGAAGTTAAATGAGCCGATAAACAGCGTCTGTTGATCCACCGAGAAGGTTTTGGCATGCAGGCTGGAGCCGGAGTTACCGGTTAATCCCCGGTCGTGCGGGGCATCAGGCACGCCTGTCTGCGGTTTCAGTTCATAGAGGGCGATGCCATGACGTAGCAGTTTTTTGCGCCACTTGGCGTAACCGGCATGCACGATCGACACATCGTTGGCCGCCAGCGAGTTGGTCAGAATGGCAATTTTTACCCCTTTGCGCTTCAGCGCAAGCAATTGAGCCACGCCTGCACGCGTCGGCACAAAGTAGGCAGAGATAATATCGAACTGCTCCTGCGGGGTGCCAATCACTTCCAGCATCCGTTGTGGCAGCAGGCTTTTGGCACGCGCTTTACCCAGCCCTTTACGCGGATCGTCGCTCAGCAGCCGCGCTTTTGCCCAGGTCAGGTCCAGCGTGCCCTCTTCCAGCTCCTGCAGCAGTGAGGAATTTTCCAGCCGCTGAAGGTAACGCTGCACCGGCTCACTGTGACGCCATTCAGGCGGCAGACTCACGCTATCCTCTTCTGGTTCATCTTCATCCAGTACCTGCTGCAGCTTTGATACTGGCTTGCTCCGCCAGTAGCGCTCAAAATCCTCTGCGACCTCTTTCACCACCGGACCAACCGCCATTACGTCGAGATCGGCAAACAGCGGTTCATTGCCGGTTCCGAAATATTCGTCGCCGATATTGCGTCCCCCTACCACGGTTGTGACACCATCCACCGTAAAGCTCTTGTTATGCATGCGACGGTTCAGACGGGCAAAATCGGTGAGATACCCCAACGCGCGCAGAGTGCGAAACGAAAACGGATTAAACAGCCGTACCTCGATGTTGGGATGGCGGTTGAGCTGGGCCAGCGTATCGTCCAGACCCGGTGTATTATTGTCATCCAGCAGCAACCGCACCTTCACGCCGCGACGGGCCGCCTCCAGTACGGCGCTAAACAGCAACCGGCCAGAGAGATCGTTTTGCCAGATGTAGTACTGAATATCGAGTGAACGCTCTGCTTTTTGTATCAGCAGATAGCGGGCAGCAAAGGCATCCAGCCCGTCGCTTAGCTGATGAACACCGCTCAGCCCGGGATGATGCAGACACTCTGGCTCCAGCTGGGTTTCCAGCCAGCTGGACCGTTCCAGTGACGGGGAGAGCTCAAACGCTTCGGTCATGACAATTCCCTGTAAAATGCAGTTATTTTTATTATTCCCCGGCCCGACCTCAGGCGCCATACCACTGTTCCGATTGAGTGAACGGTCACGGGCGTTTTTTAGTCTAGACTTAACCGGACGATCTGTGACCGGCATTAGCCCGGCAGGAGAGGAATATGTCTCATCAACCCCCTACAGATACCCGCCAGCGCTACCATCCCAGCCTGTTTCGCAGCTTTTTCCAGGGCAGTTTCCCCTGCTCCACCGCCTGCCGTACACCGGGTAAACGGCTCGATATGGTCTTCAGCAGTGGACACGACATGCTACTGGAAAAAGATTATGCCGCGCTGGCTGAGCAGCACCTGCTTACCGCCCGCGACGGTGCCCGCTGGCATCTGATTGAAAAGATCCCCGGCCAGTATGACTGGCAAAGCTTTCTGCCGATGGTAGAAGCCGCGCGACGTCAGGAGATTGAGATCATCTGGGAGCTGGCGCACTTTGGTTATCCTGATCATCTTAATATCTGGAAAGCCGAATTTGTTGAACATTTTAGTCGTTTCGCCCGTGCTATGGCACAACTGATGCGCGATGAGGGCATTGAACGCCCCTTCTTCACGCCGGTGAATCAAATCTCTTTCTGGTCATGGGCCGGCGCGGATGTCGCCTGGTTCAATCCCCACGCTGCGAATCGCGGTAAAGAGCTGAAGCGCCAGCTGGTCCGTGCCTCGCTGGCGGCGATTCATGCCATTCGTGACGTTTATCCGGAGGCGCGCTTTGTCCTGACCGACCCGCTGGTACAGATTGCGCATCATCCCGATAACCCGGACAGCAAACCCTATGCCGATGCGCAGCATCAGGCGCAGTTCGAGGCCTGGGATATGCTTGCCGGTCGTGTCGATAAAGAGTTAGGCGGCAGTGAAGATTGCCTGGATATCCTCGGCCTGAACTACTATCCCGACAACCACTGGTTTTTCCCCGATCAACCGATGTCCCTTGACGATCCGGCGCGCGTTCCGCTGCACATTTTGCTGGCGCAGTGCTGGCAGCGCTACCAGCGGCCGATGCTGATTGCCGAAACCGGCGCAGAGGGCGACGCGCGCGCGCCCTGGCTGCAGGAGATCGGTGAAAACGTGGCAGTGGCGCTGGATCAGGGTATTGCGATAGAGGGCATTTCGCTCTATCCGGTGGTGGAGTATCCCGCCTGGGCGGATGACAGGCGTTCACCGGGTCCGCTACTGGGATTGGCCGACCCCAATGGCAACCGTAACCTGCATGAGTCACTGGCGCTGGTGTTGCGCAGTCAGCAGATTAAGTTCGCCACACGCAACGCGTGATCAGACGTGTTGAGAGGGGGGCTTTTTCGGGTAACAGGAGCGAACGTCGAGAGAAGGCTCGGCAGGATGACGAACATCGGTCAGCCACACCATGGTAAACAGGAAGGTGACCCCGATCAGACAGGCGGCCAGCAAACCGATAATTGCGATTAACTTGTCATCTCCGGAGTCCATCGCCTTCTCCTTATTCAATCCGTTGAATCCCTGTGCGTGTCAGCTCATCCAGAGCGTAATCATCAGGACAAAGATTATAAGCGTTACTGAGGTCACCACAAGTACCACTATCGCAAAGTGCGCATCGTCAAGTGACTGGCGAATCGGCTCATCGTGATCGTCGGGTGGCGAGGGCAAAGACATAACTATCCTGTAAAAAATAGGGGCCGCCGGGTGTGATGCGGTGAATGACAGTGTAAATGAAAGGCTGTTTATCGTCCGGTTCTTTCGTCCGAAAAATAAACTGGCCCATGCCTGCGCAGCACGGGCATGATGTCAGACGCCGCGCCAGCGCCTGAAGATCAGTGAGGTGTTTATCCCACCGAAGGCAAAGTTGTTGCTCTGGATATAGTCGGTCTCCAGCTTTCGCGGCTCACCCATGATGTAATCCAGCTGACCACCGTCGTCGGCGGGTTGTGTCAGGTTAAGGGTTGGCGCAAACCACCCTTCCCGCATCATCTCAATACTCATCCAGGCTTCCAGTGCTCCACAGGCCCCCAGCGTATGGCCAAAATAGGACTTCAGCGAGGAGATCGGCGTTGTTTCGCCAAACACCGCCGCCGTTGCCAGACTTTCGGCCATGTCACCCCGTTCCGTGGCGGTGCCGTGCGCATTCACATAACCAACGTCTGCGGCCGTAATACCCGCGCTTAGCAACGCCCGCTCGATGCAGATCTGCATGGTTTCCCGCTGCGGCTGCGTGATATGCGCGGCATCGCAGTTGGTATGGAAACCGGTGAGCTCCGCGTAAATCGTGGCGCCGCGCGCCAGGGCATGGTCCAGCGACTCCAGGATCAACGTGCCGGCGCCTTCGCCAATCACCAGGCCATCGCGCTGCTGATCAAAGGGTGCAGGCGTGGTGTGCGGTGCGTCATTACGCTGGCTGGTGGCAAACAGGGTGTCGAACACTGCCGCTTCCGACGGACAAAGCTCCTCCGCACCACCAGCAACCATCACCGTCTGATAACCGTGACGAATCGCTTCCCAGGCATAGCCAATCGCCTGGCTGCCGGACGTACAGGCGCTGGAGGTCGGGATCACCCGGCCGCGCAGGCCGAAAAACAGCCCGGCATTGACGGCCGTCGTATGCGGCATCATCTGCACGTAAGTGGTGCCAGTAATATTGTTAGTGTGCTTTTCCGTCAGCATGGTGGCGAACTCGCTGACCGGCCCGGTGCTGCCGGTCGACGAACCGTAGGCGATGCCCGTTTCCCCGCTGGTCAGCACCGGATGGTCAATCAGGCCCGCCTGGGTCAGCGCCAGCTCGGTTGCACGCGTCGCCAGCAGCGAAACGCGGCCCATGGCGCGGATACGCTTGCGTGTATAGTGCGCAGGCAGTTCAAAGTTATCCACGGGTGCGCCGAGCAGGGTATGCAGCCCGTCGTAGATCTGCCATTCGGGCATAAAACGCACTGCATTGCGGCCTGCACGGATCCGCGCCGACACCTCCGCCCAGGACTCACCAAAAGCGGTGACACCGCCCATACCGGTTACGACTACCCGCTGGATCACAGCATGCCTCCATTAATCGAAATCACCTGACGCGTCACGTAACCGGCGATATCGGACATCAGATAGCTCGCCAGCCCGGCAACTTCTTCAGCCGCGCCCATGCGCTTCATCGGCACGATCTTCATTGCTTCCTCAATCACCTGAGGTTCCATTCCCTCCATGCCGGTATCGATCAGACCCGGCGCGATGCAGTTAACGGTGATTTTGCGTTTAGCCAGTTCAATCGCCAGTGCTTTCGTGGCCCCGATAATGCCCGCTTTCGCCGCGCTGTAGTTGACCTGACCGCGATTACCCATTATTCCGGAAACCGATGAGAGCGTAATAATACGGCCACCGCGCCGCAGGCCGATCATCGGCATCACGCAGGGCTGGATCACATTGTAAAAGCTGTCGAGATTGGTGTGGATCACGCTGTCCCACTCCTCATCCGTCAGGGCGGGAAACGCCGCATCACGGGTGATACCGGCATTACTCACCAGGCCATAATAGGCGCCGTGTTGCTCAATGTCCGCTTCCAGCGCGGCGCGGGTTGCCACCCGGTCAGCTACATCAAATCCCAGCACACGGCCCGTGCCGCCTGCGGATTCGATCTGCTGCAGGCACTGCTCAGCGCCTGCACGGTCGCGGTTAAAATGAACGATAACCTGATAGCCATCCTGGGCGAGACGCAGCGCAATCGCGCGGCCGATGCCTTTGCTGGCGCCCGTCACTAATACCGAATCTGTCATGGCTGATTTCCTTGTGACATTAATTGCTGTAACTCTGCTTCATTGGGTTGATACGTGTTCAGACGACCGCTGGCAAGCCGTTGTGTGCCATAACGAATGTCGCCCTCAAAGCTGCCCATGCGGTCATCCCGCATCAGCAGCGTCATCCGGATATCCAGTGTGACATTGGCCGGAAAGCACGGCCGCTCAGCTCGCCAGCCGCGTCCGCCCAGCAGCATACCGGGCGGGATTAGGGTGGCGCCGCCCTGCTTTGCATGCCAGCCCGACCAGACGCCCACGGTCTGCGCCATCATCTCGACGCCAAACCAGGCAGGCACTTCGCCCTGTGATGTAAGAAACGGAGCCAGTACGCCACCGGCACAGGTCGACACCTGACAGTGAACCTGGTCTTCATCAACGGCGATCAACTGATCAAGCAGCAGCATCGGCGCAGCGTGCGGCAGCCAGTGTGCCGCGGGAGAATTAATGTCCATCAAGGCGTCCCAGAATCAGACAGGTGTTATTGCCGCCAAAGGCGAATGAATTCGAGGCGATGACCGGCCGCTGCAGCGCCTGCGGCTGTAACAGCAATCCGCAATCCGGCAGCGTGCCATCCTGCTCCGTCTCACTGAAATCCTGCGCGGGCAGCGGCAGATTGTGTAGCAGGATTAGCGCGCTGAGCGCGGCCTCGCACACCCCTGCCGCGCCGAGCGTATGGCCGGTCAGGTGTTTGGTCGAGCTGCACGGAACCGCATTGTCAAACAGGCGCTCAATGACAGCGGCTTCCATCTGGTCGTTCAGCGGCGTCGCTGTGCCGTGGAGATTGATATATCCGACCTGCTGCGGCAACAGATTCGCCTGCTGCAGCGCCATGCGCATCGCACGTTCAGCGCCCTCACCCTGCGGATGGGGAGCTGACATGTGCCAGGCATCAGATGATTCGCCTGCGCCCAGCAGCGCCAGCGGCTGCGGTTCGCGCGTAAGCACCATCAGCGCCGCGCCTTCACCAATTGAGATACCGTCACGATCGCGGCTAAACGGGGCGCAGCGACGTTCAGAAAGCGATTCCAGGCTGTCGAAGCCGTTAATGGGCATCCGGCTCAGGGAGTCCGCACCGCCCACCAGTGCGACATCCGCCAGCCCCGCCGCAATCAGTCGCTCACCGCTGATTATGGCGCGGGCGCTGGAGGAGCAGGCGGTAGAAATGGTATAGGCCGGACCATCCAGCTGCAGATAGTGAGCCAGGAAACGTGATGGATCGCCCAACTCCTGCATCTGGTAGTGATAATCGGGCTGATTGCCACAAATCTGCTGATCGCCCTCATCCACGCCCGAGGTACTGGTGCCCAGCACAATCGCCACTCTGCTGGCACCATAACGGGCAATCGCCGCATCAAGTGCCGGACGAATCTGCACCAGCGCGGCCAGCAGCAGTTGGTTATTGCGGGTATTGTGCGCGCTCAGCGCAGCAGGAATCGCCGGCAGTTCAGCCTCAACCCTGCCCAGCCAGCAGGCGCGATCACCGCTCAGCCAGCCATGGCGCAGCTGCATACCGGGTGCCTCACCCTTTTTCAGGCTGTCTGCAATCTGCTGACTGTTATTACCCAGGGCATTCAGCATGCCGATGGCAGAGATGTAAATCATGAGGCGTCCAGATGTTGAATGCGGATCTGATAGCCAAAGGCATGCTGCTGAATGCTGATCGGCTGTCGCTGATTACCACGTTGCAGATAATCAATTTCGGTCACCAGCTGCTTATCGGCATCAAGTAGCCGTCGCTTTAACCCCTGATCCTGCAGCGTCCAGCCCGGCGGTAGCTGCTTTTGCCACACATCCAGCGGCCAGTAGCTGAGCATGATGTCCGCCAGCACCTGACTGGCGGGGGGCATCTGCGGCAGTGGCATCAACTGCTGGGTGTGAATCCCGCGGGCATCGTAGCGCAGGCTGAACAGGCGGATACCCACCGAGGAGAGCCCCGCCAGATCAATCTGCTGTTCATCGGCACTGAGCAGCACCAGCAGTGACTGACTCTGGCCTTTTACCTGCCCGGTCAGCAACTGCTGCTGCTGGAAGGCGGGACGAATGCCAGGTGGCGGCAGCGTCACCTTCACGCCCGGTTTCAGCCAGGCAGCAGGATGGCTGCTGTCAGGTGCATGACCGGCACAGGCGCTGAGCAGCAGAGCTGTGAGCAGAATTAAGGCAGCGCGGATCATCGTTTACTCCTTGATCGGGTGGGTCGCATCGCCAGCGGTGACAGCAGGAAAGCGCTGAAGATGCCGCTGCATAATACGGTGCCAAAACTGGCAATCGCGCTGGTGCTGCTAAATACCAGCATCCCCAGCGTCAGTAAGGTGGTGATCATCGCCAGCGAGACCGCCAGCAACGAGGTCAATGGCGTACCCTGTGGGTTGCTGAAAAATAGCGTGTAGTTGATGCCGATGCCCAGCACCAGAATCAGCGCCAGCAGCGCAAACAGGTTCAGAGACGCGCCGATCCAGCCCAGCGTTGCCAGCGCCATCGCCAGCGACAGAACTGACGGCAGCGCGCTGCGTAAACCCGCCTTTAACCCCAGCCGCAGCACAAAACTCAGGGTAATCAGCAGCAGCGCCAGTGTCAGTAAACCGCCGAGAAGGGTGCGCCAGAAACTGAACAGCGAATCGTAACGGGATTTACGGTCAATCCAGCTGACGCCCGGATGCTGCTTAGCCAGCGCCGCGAGCGCGGCACTGTCTTTTACGCCGCTGGTGGGGATCAAAACGCCGCTCTGCCCATCCGGCAGCGTCAGCCACAGCAGACGCCAGCCTTCACTCAGCGGACTCGCCAGCCAGTCATCCGGCGTCACCGGCATCGGGGTCAGATCCGGCGCGGCAAGCGCAATTCCCGCCTGCTGCAGTCGCGCCCTAATCGTCGGGGCAGCCTGCTTCAACAGCTGGAGATCCTGCTGTTGCTGAGCCAGCGACTGAAGAGGCAACAGACGATAGCGCTGCAGCCAGCCCTGCTGTTGCGCATGGTGCAGATCCGGTGCCAGTTTTTCCAGCCGCTGCAGTGTCTGCTGCGCGTCATCGCCCCAGACAACAAACCAGGTCTGATCGGCACGCTGGCCGGTCAGCGTCGCGAGCTGGCGATCCTGTTCCAGCAGCTGCGCAGGCGCACTTTGCAGATGCGCGATATCATCATCTATCTTCAGCTGGGCAATACCGGTCAGGGCAAAAATCGCCATCGCGATGGGTAATCCAACGCGCAGCGCGCGCTGACGGCGCCAGGCAGCAAGCCAGCGCGCCAGTGGCACCATCAGCGGCACCGGTCGCACCGGTAATCCGCGTACCAGCCACGGCGTGATCAGAATCACCGTCAGGCAGGAGGCGGTTAAGCCGCTGGCGGCAAACACCGCCAGCTGACGCAGCCCCGGAAACGGCGCCAGCAGCATCAGCAGCCAGGCAATGGCCGTGGTCGCGAGCGCCAGCAGCAGCGTGCCACGAACTTTTCGCAGGCTCTGCCACGGGGTTTGCTGATCGCCGTGAACCATACGCTCGGTGAGGTAATAGAGCGTGTAATCCGCCGAGATGCCAACAATACTCAGGCTCATCACCAGCGTCATCAGATGCAATTCGCCGAAGCAAAGCAGCGTCATCACCGTGCCCGCCATCGCGCCGATTGCCACAGAGGTCACCGTCAGCAAGAGCGGACGCAGTGAACGAAAGACCAGAAGTACCAGCAGGACGACGCCCCCCAGCGTCATACTGCCCAGCGTTTTAACATCATGCTGCGCGCGCTGGCTGGCGTTGTCGCTGAACAGGACTGTGCCTCGCGTCAGGAGTTTCGCCTGTGGCCAGTGGCCTTTAAGCTGTTGTTCCAGCGCACCGAGCCGGGTCACCAGTGCATGACTTTGCTGCATACTAAAGGCGTTATTCGCCAGTTCGCCATGCAGAAAATACCACTGTTTACCCTGCTCATCTTTTACCGTCAGCCAGCCATCATGCAGCGTCATGCGCCCGGCGTTCTGGGCCAGCGCCAGCTGTGAACCGCGCACCAGCATCAAAGGATCGCCCTGCAACTCTTTGCTGCTGACGCCCGAGAAGGCTGAAAAGAGCTGTGCCAGCAGCCAGTCGGCCTGCGCCCCACCGCCATTCTGCAACCGGCTGCGCGTCGCGTCATCAATCAGGCCGTTACGATGTTGCCAGGCAAAGCGGCCCCACTGTTGCTGCTGTTGCGCATCAAGAGCGCCCTGCACCTGTTTCAGTTCCGGCAGCGCGCGCAGTTGAGCCAGCCACCAGGCCGCGACCTGCGGATCGTCCTGCTCACCGGGTGAAACCAGCCACACCATCTGGCGATCCAGCCGCTGCATGAAGCCCTGCTGCAGCGCAGGCGGCGCCGCGCCCAGATTCTGCTGCGGCAGCAGTGCCAGCACGCTGCTGTTAAGCTGGCTGCGCGGCAGTAGAAAGGCGAGCGCTGCCGCCAGCAACAGACAGAGGGCCAGCCACAGAATAGCCAGCAGCCGATCGTTACGGCCCGGCAAAACGCGCCTGCTCCTCATCGCTTAACTGCGGCGGTTCAGTACGGGTGTTGCTGAGCTGAATCTGGGTCTTATCGCCCTGCTTATCGTCCAGGTTGATGCTATCCAGAAAGGCGCTACCCGCCAGCGAGATACGGTTGAAAATTTTGTTGAGCGGCGCGGCTTTGGGCGTCAGATCCAGCGTCCAGGCGCCGTTGCCGCGATCGCTGAAGGCCACGCTAAAGTTTTCGTTCAATACTTTCTGATCGGCCTGGAACAGCGCCCGCAACAAGTGGTTGAACTGGAACATCTGCGGATTGCTGTCGGCGGTGATCACCTGAGGCTTCTGCCCGTTGAGGCTCTGCACCATGCGCTTATCATCCAGCAATAGCGTCATCACAAATGGCGTCTGCTGATGCCACCATAACCCCTGCTCGCGGGCGATCAGCATCTGCCCGTGCGACACCAGCGGCTGATGCATACCAGAAATGGTGCGCGTCTGAGTAAAGTCTGCCCGGATCACAGGCTGGCTGGCAAAACGCTGCTGCAACTGATCCAGCGTGACCGCGCTGGCGGCACTCGCCCACAGCAGCAGGCCGGTAAGCACTATTTTCAGCATCCTTTCACTCCTAAGCGTTCCAGTAAAATGTCGGGCGAAACAAAGCACAGTGCCTGACTCTCCTGCTCAACGGCCACCTGCAGCGTATGCGCTTTGGTGGTGATCTGATCAGCCGCATTTCGTACTTCATAGTCGATGCGCAGGCGGTTCTCATATTCAGTAATCCGTGCGCTGACGCGGATCGTCTCTTCGCAGCGCAGTGGCTGACGGTATTTGACCCGGGTGTCGACCACCGGCCAGACGTAGCCGCTGGCGGCCATCTCGGCATAACTGTAGTTAATGCTGCGCAGCAGGGCTTCACGCGCGACTTCGAAAAAGCGGAAATAATTACCGTGCCAGACTACGCCCATGGGATCGCAGTCGTGGAATGAGACGGTCAGCACGACCTCAGCATGATGTTCAGTCATGGTCAGACTCCTTGTGGTGCGCCTGTTGATCAGGCAGCGTCCAGAAATCGAAAAAGTTGAACCAGTCCAGCGGAGCCAGCAGTGCGTAGTGGGCCAGCCGCTCCGCATAGTGATCGACCGCCTGTTGCAGCGCCTGCTGACGTTGCGCCCGTGGCAGTAGCAGCGGATCGGCAAACGGCTCACAGTGGATACGCAGTTTACCCCGTTGCTGCAGCGCGAACATCAGCAGCACCGGACAGCGCAACGCGGCCGCCAGCACAAATGGCCCCTGCGGAAACGGTGCGGCCCGGCCCAGAAAATCGCTCCAGATAACCCGACGCTCGCCGCCGCGTTGTGGATTCACCGCGGTACGATCCCCGACAATCGCCACCCATTCCCCCGCATCC
Source organism: Candidatus Pantoea rara (assembly GCF_051136265.1). Taxonomy (NCBI): domain Bacteria; kingdom Pseudomonadati; phylum Pseudomonadota; class Gammaproteobacteria; order Enterobacterales; family Erwiniaceae; genus Pantoea; species Candidatus Pantoea rara. The sequence continues at coordinate 2,515,438 of NZ_CP194942.1, forward strand.
AGCTTCTGTTGCAGCAGGATCGCCGTCTCCGGCCCGATATCGCTGACCGGCATCAGATTCACTCCCGCCTGCGGGGCGATGGTTTCCAGTACTGTCCGAAAACGTCGGGCGTTGTCGGTAAACACCAGCGCGTTAATCACCAGTCCGCTGACCTGCTGTGCCATTGCGCGACAGGCTTCAATGTCACCCAGATGGGAAGCGAGGATCAGCTTGCCCTGGGGTGTGGGTGCGCGGATGATCGCTTCTGCGCCCGGCGCGAAATCAATATCCCGCCCCCACTGCAAATCCCCGCGCCAGCTGGCGACTTTATCCAGCATCGCCCCGGCGAAGCGCAGAAAATGGCGGTAGCTGTTAAGCCGTGGCGGTAACACAACCTGCCGCTGCTTTGCGGCAGCGGTGACCTGCGCCAGCCATTGCCGGGAAGCGCTTCGCGCGCGCTGACCGCTCAGCCAGTAGACCGCGACGACCGGCCAGAGCAGCAGTGTAAAGGGCAGCCGCCCGCCATAGCGATAGACTGCCAGCATAAAACGTAATCCCCACTGTCCGCGCCGCTCCGATTCCACAGACCAGTGCGCTGGCGATTTACGCATTGCCAGCAGACGCGGGATGCGCGGCAGCATGCCGAAGAACAGCCGGGTATGCATCCAGGAGATGCGCAGGTTGTCGTAGAGCGCATCAAAGTGCGACAACCCGCTGGCCGGATAGGTGACACGGGTCGGGATAAAGCGACTGCGCATTCCCTGCCAGTAAAGCCGCACCATAATTTCAGTGTCGAAATCCATGCGCTGGCCGATAGCCCGGCGATCGCATAGTGCCAGCGTCGCAGCCAGCGGATAGACGCGGAAACCACACATGCTGTCGCGGATCGACAGCGACAGCGTTTCGATCCAGACCCAGAAGTGGGTGATGTAGCGACCATAAAGACGTGATTTGGGGATTGAGTCGTCATACAGCGGCTGGCCGGAGATCAGCGCATCGGGATAGCGCTCCGCTTCCGCCAGCATCAGCGGCAGATCCTCTGCCTGATGCTGGCCGTCCGCGTCGAGCTGCACCGCATGGGTAAAGCCGCGTGCCGCAGCGGCCCGCAAACCGTGGATCACCGCCGCACCTTTACCCTGATTACTGTCGAGACGCAGCAGGCTGAGCTGCGGGGCATGTAACGTCGCCAGCTGAAGCTGAGTCGCCGCATCACTGCCGTCATCCACCACGATCACTGGCAGGTTAAAGGGTGCCAGCCGCGCCAGCACCGACGCCATCATCGCGCCGTGGTTGTAGCAGGGGATCACCACGCAGGGTGAGAACGCAGCATTTAACACAGCGTGATCTTCCCGCTGCTGGCATTCTGCTCGCCGTCGTCACTCAGCAGGCTATAGCGGAAATTCAGACGCGATTTTTCAGCGTCCCAGTCAATATGTAATTGTATTAGTGAGTCGGGTAACACCGGCTGCTGAAATTTGATGTTTTCAATGGCGACAAACTGTTTACCGGGCGCGAGCAGTGACACTCCGTAGTGCATCACCCAGTCGAGCTGCGCCACTCCGGGCAGAATCGGCAGCGCCGGAAAGTGCCCCTGGAACCAGAACAGTCCGGCCTCAACCTGCAGGATCAGCGTCACGCTGTCAGCCTGCCGTTCCCGGCTGTGTTCAATCGGCAACATGAAAAAGTTCCTCTATTAGCGGCCAGGCGCGTTTACTTTGAGTGGTGACCGGAATAGTGGCGACAATCCGCCAGTAGCGCGGCATCGCCAGCGGTTCGAGCCAGCGCTGTAGCTGGCGTTTCCACTGCTGCCTGCGCTGATGCAGAGCAGCCTCATCCAGTGTGCTGTTCAGTGATAGCACGACGCCAATCGCCTGACGATCATGACGCGTGACTATCAGCGCCACGGCATCTTCAATTTCTGGCAGATCGGTCAGACGGCGTTCAATCTCACTTAATGAGATGCGCTTATCACCGATTTTCACGATGCGGTCGTGACGTCCTGCCAGCTGAAATCCGCCGTCCGGTTGCATATTCAGCCGATCGTCCAGCGTCAGGCCATTGTTATCCCCAATCAGCGGTGACCAGACCTGCCAGCGATCGGGCGTCACCTGCTCCAGCCTGACTTCCGGGAAGCTGCGCCACGGCGCGTCGGGACGATCGCACCGACGCCAGGCCAGAATGCCGGTTTCGGTACTGCCATAAATTTCACTGACCTGACAGCCAAAGCGCTGCCTGACCTGTTCTGCATCTGACACGCGCAGTGTGCCACCGGCAGAGACAATCAGTTCACAGGCGGGCGCATCAAGCGTGCTGTCCAGCCGCGATAAAAAGGCCGGGCTGCTGATAAAAGCATAGTGACAGTCACGCGGAAGCTGAGCCAGTTGTTCACCGTAAAACAGTGGCTGGGCGGAAAACGGCAACCCGAGCGTCATCGGCAGGAAAAGTCGAAACGATAAACCATAAAGATGCTGATGGCTGACCGAGGCGATGACCCGGCATCCCCGCAGCGACTCACCCCACAGAGTGCTGAGCCAGCGGGTCTCCTGCTCCATCACCGCCAGCGGCTTTACCACCTGACGCGGCACGCCCGTCGATCCCGAGGTAAAGAGCACCAGCGCTGCACTCTCCGGCAGCGGCGGTAACTGCCCCTGCGCTTCTGCGTCGTCACACATCAGCAGCGGCAGACTGACCCCCAGCGGCATGTCGCACAGCACGCCATCCAGTTGCTCCTGCATCTCATCCAGCAGAGCTGCGCGGCTGTGACCCGGCATCACCGGCGTTTTACCGGCATACCAGCACGCCAGCAGCGCCACACAGAAACGGTAGCTGTCATCAAAACAGAGCGCCCAGTGTGTGCCAGGCTGCGCGGTTAAGCGATGCGTGAGCGCCAGCACCTGACGATGCATCCCGCTGAGCATCAGTGGTTGATCGCCTCGCCAGGCGACCTCGCGATCGTCTCCCGCCAGCCAGTCAGCGACCCTCATGCTTTTCGCCTCACGCGCTGGCGCACCAACCATTCTGCCCCCATCAGCACGCCGATGAGCAGGTAGCTGATGCCGCCGTTCCATAGCGTCCAGAGCCGCAGATCGCCATGCAGACAGGTATAGAGCGCCATGCTGCCGTTGCCGATAAAAAACAGGCACCAGATCTGGGTGACGCGTCGGGTGTAAGGCACAGCGGCGGCAGGGAGTTCCGGCTCACGTAGTCGGGCGATACGTTCCACCAGCGGCATCGCGCTCCAGAGTGAGGCACCAAACACCAGCAGCATCGCCAGATTGACCGCCACCGGATACCAGAGCAGCAGATGCTGAGCGCGAAGCAGCTGGCTGCTGATACAAAGCAGCGCGCCGAGCAGCGCCAGCCAGCCCATGACCGCACCCATGGCATTTTTCTGACGACGCAGTTGCAGCCAGCGCAGGCCAAATAGCAGCGCCAGCAGCCAGAAGAGTCCCTGCCAGTGCGGCTGGGTGAGTGCCAGCCAGACCAGCAGCGGCCAGACCAGCAGTGTCAGCAGATTGAGCAGGCGAAGAGTGGCAGCAGGCACGACAGATCAGGCGTCTTCGCGCATCAGTTGTTCCACGGCATCCACCACATCCTGCACGGTACGCACCGCGCGGAAAGTTTCCGGCTTAATTTTACGGCCGGTACGCTTTTGCAGATGAACCACCATATCAACGGCATCAATGCTGTCGAGCTCGAGATCTTCGTACAGACGTGCCTCGGGATGGATATCCTCAGGCGCAATTTCAAACAGGCTGGTGAGCAGCGAAGCCACTTCCTGATAAATCTCTTCTTTGTTCATCATAAGGTTGTCTCCGCTTTCAGCTGCGCTGTTGGTTGACGAACGCGGCCAGCGTCGCAACAGAAAAGAAGTGCGCTCGCAGGGTTTCACTCTCCGCAGAGAGCGCGACGCCGTAGCGATTTTTCACTGCCAGGCCCAGTTCCAGTGCATCAATTGAGTCCAGCCCCAGCCCGTCGCCAAACAGCGCAGCGTCGGTTTCAATATCATCGGGGCTAAGATCTTCAAGGTTCAGCGTGTCGATAATCATGTGTTTGATATCGTTAATTAATGAATCCATACCTGTTTTCGTCTTACCTGTTCTGGGGGACCAGCGCCTGCTCTAAATGGCGAGTCAGGCGACGCGCGGCCAGCGGCTGCGCATCGGGATTGCTTTCACAAAACGACTGACTGTCGATTCGCGCTTGTACTCGCACGGTAAATAGCGGTTTAACCGGCGGAATCTCATACCAGCGACTCTGTTTATCGAGCATACGCTGAGTGCAGGTGATGTGAACCACGCGCAGATCGCATCCGGCGCGCACCGCAATATTGGCGGCTCCACGCTGCAAAGTCAGCGGCTGACCGTAGCGGGTACGGGTGCCTTCCGGAAAGATCAATATATTGTCGCCGCGCGCCAGTCGCTGCTGACTGTCCGGCAGCAGCGTCTCCGCTTCACTGTTGATCAGATAGTCGGCGGCGCGGATCACTCCACGTATAAAAGGGTTCTTCTGCAGATCGGCTTTCACCAGGCAATCCATCTCCGGCAGTACCGAGGCGATCATCACGTAGTCGATCAGGGATGGATGATTGGCGACAATCAGGCATCCGCGATCCTGTTGCAGCAGCTCAGCGCCTTCAATACGGTAGTCATAGACGCCGAACATCCGGCAGAAACGCAGGAAGCAGCGGAAACTAAAGGCAATGGCACGTCGGGCCAGCAGGCGGCGACGCAGCGAATCGCGCTGTACCAGCAGCAGCATGTTGAAACCAACCAGTGATAACAGCAGCCCGCCAAGGCCAAACAGCGTAAAACTCACCGCCGTCATCACCAGCCGCCAGCAATAGTTAACGCGGCGCCCCGCGAACTGCGCTGGTTGCGAACAATCAGCCATGATTTCTCTCCCAGTGCCATGTCAGGCGTTCGCCTGCCAGGCTGAAGGTGGAGGACGCCGCCAGCCACTGCTGCAGAAAGCGCAAGCTCTGAGGCAGACGTGTTTCAGCCTTCTCCTCTCCGCCAGTGCGGCCAGTGCAGTGGAGCTGTTCACCCGCACGCAGCAGCAGCGCCACCGCATAGGAGAAATTCACGCGCTGTTCCGCCAGCCACGGTAAATAATAGTCAGGCACGATGCCGTCAAAATCGACCAGCAGCACCTGCTGATAGCCCGCCTGATGCAGGGCGCTGACTTCAATTAATCCCTGCTGAAAAGAATCAATGCCTGCCGCAATTGACGTGGAGACCAGCGGTGCTTTGGCCGCAATCGTCAGGCTGCCAACCGCCGAATTGTGAACCGACATGGCAAAATCTGTGGGTGACATCGACTGGTGATCCGCCAGCGTATGGAGAATTCGCAGATTACGCTCCAGCTCACCGTGACGGCTGGTAAAGACAATAGCGTCTGCCTGTTGCCGCGCCAGCAGCGCCAGCCCGCACTCAACCGCCGCACGACTGCCGCCGCTCAGACGACGCGCCGTCATCATCGGTAAAAATTGCGGCTTTGCCATCGCCTCTGTGGGGTCGATGGCAAAGCCCTTTTGCGCCCAGTCCTGCCAGGCCTCGCCGCCGTGTAATCCCGGAGCCAGAGCCTGCCAGTCGACCAGTGAGTAAGCGAGTTTCATCTCAACACTCTTTTCGTCATACGTGTGGAGCCGGCGTTCATCAGATCGTCACCCCTGCCCTCTGCAAAAAAAGTGCGTACCGGGAAACCTCTGCCGATCCGTATCGGGCGTTCACGGTAGTGGTTTCTTCAGTGATTCAGCAATAGCAGCTCATCTGATTTGTCGGCCGGATGCCGCAGATCTTTATGCTCAGATCGTCTGTCGGCAAATCATTGCGACAGCACACGCATTACTGAGCGGCAAGGGCCGACAGTCGTAACTGAATATCCTGGTCGAGATTGGTGATCCAGCGGTTGTAGTTATTATGAATCTCACCCTCTTCCGCTTTCAGGTTTTCACTGCTGACATAATCGATGCGGTAATTCTGGCTGGTATAGGTGATGCGGATATTCGCCACGAAATCACGCTGCGCAAGACGGCCATTGATTACACCAGGTGAAACGGGAGTCATTACCCATTTACGGCTGATACCTGCTTCAATGATTGCCAGTTTCATCTGGTTGTCGGTGTAGCGCTGGGTGAGGGTCTGATTCACGTTGTGAATCGGCGCAGTGCGCGCACAGCCGGTTAATAACGCCGCAACGATGGCCAGCGTGAAAATGGTCTTTTTATTCATGATGAATCCCTTCTTTTATGATTTATATCAGTGGATTAAGCGGATAACTCGCCTGGCAATTTTTTAACTTTATGTGCGCTTTTCCGTCTGACTGGTTTAAAACCCGCGCATGATACCATCGAATGTAAAGACAGGTAAGCAGAAGTATGAATGGGTTTTGAGGGGTTATTTGGGGAATTAAAGCGGGGCAATATGCGCAGTCGAAGCGACAGCGCAGAGGCCGATCCCGGCCGCAGAAACTCTGGTTGCGGCTGGATCGGCCCGGGCAATCAGGGTGCGGAAGCTGATGTCCAGCCACCGCCTAGCGCGCGGTAGAGATCGATCTGTGCCAGTAGCAGGTTATTTTTGACAGTCACCCGGTTCAGCTGGGTTGAAAACAGGGTTCGCTGCGCATCCAGTTCATCCAGATAGGAGGCGTAGCCGTTCTGATAGCGATTGCGGGCAATGCGCAGCGCTTCTTTCACATAATCTTCCTGCTTTTGCAGCTCCTGAAGCTGTGCCTCACGCTGCCGGATGGCGTCTATTGCATCGTTAACTTCCGAGAAAGCGTTGCGAACCACTTTTTCATAACCGTACAGCGCCTGATTGCGCGTTGCCATTGAGACATCAACCTGCGCCGTCAGCGCTTCACGGTTCAGCAGCGGCGCCAGGATGCTGCCACCCACGCTCCAGAGCCGGAACGGATCGTCCGCTAACTGGTGCAGCACCGAACTCTGCAGGGTGCCGGTGGCGGTGAGGTTCAGCCCCGGCAGCAGCTTAGCCCGCGATGAGGCCAGGCTGGCATCTGCAGCCAGTAATTGACGCTGAGCCTGCATAATATCCGGACGGCGATTAAGCAGTTCTGATGGCAACAGCGACGGCATCTGCTGCGGTAAAATCTGATCGAACTGCTGACGACGGGCAATGCTACGCGGGTTCATGCCCACCAGAATGCTCAGCGCATTTTCCTGCTGAGTGATCTGATGCTGCAACTGCGGCATCTGCGCTTTAGCCGATTGATATTCCGAGGCGGCCTGCATCCACTCCAGCCTCGAGGTGTAGCCCGTTTCGAACTGACGCTGTGCCAGCTTCAGAGAGTTGTTGCGGGTCGCCAGCGTCGCTTCCGTCACCCGCAGTTGCTCATCCAGTGCGCACAAATTGAGATAACCCGATGCTACTGAACTGGCGATGGTCAGCTCAGCGGCAGACGCGGCGGCCTGCTGTGCCGCTAAGCTCGCCTGCGATGCCGAGATGCTGCTGCTGCGCGCGCCCCAGAGATCAACCTCATAGTTCGCCTTTAATAAGCCCTGGAAAACATCGGTTTCATACGGCTGCCCGGTCACTGACGAGAGCGTACGTTCACGGGTCGCGGCAACGCCAGCGCTCAGCGCTGGAAAGTTATCGCCCTGTGCGGCGCGCAGCTGGGCGCGATACTGCTCAACCCGGGATCGCGCAGTGAGGATATCGGGATTATTACGCAGCGCCTGTGTTACCAGCCGATTGAGATATTCATCATGAAACGCGCGCCACCACTCCGCTTCCGGCGCAGCTGTTGGCCCGACACTCGTGCGCCAGGCCTCGGGGATCGGCAGAGAGGCCGGTGCCTTTTCAACCTGCGTGGCGCAGCCGGTCAGTGCCAGCGTGAGCGCGCTTACCAGTAAGCCGCGCCGCATCATCGCCCATCCTCACCATCCGGCTGGGCGGCGGTGTCGATATTGACTTCAACCGACATACCTGGACGCAGCTGATGCATATCCTGATCGTCGATGCGGATGCGAACAGGAATGCGCTGTGCAATTTTAACGAAGTTTCCGGTCGCGTTGTCGGGAGAGATGGCGCTGAACTCCGAGCCTGCAGCCGGAGAGATAAATTCCACCTGACCGTTAAAGCGTTTGCCATCCAGCGCATCAACCCGAATCGTCACCGGCAGGCCGGGACGGATGTGGGCCAGTTGGGTCTCTTTCAGGTTCGCGATGATCCATTTGTGATTCGGTACTACCGAGGTCAGGCGCGTACCGGCCGTGACATAGGCTCCGGTTCGAACCGACAGCTGACCGAGCTGACCATCGTCAGGCGCAGTGATCCGGGTATTAGCCAGATCGATCTCCGCCAGCTCCAGCGCGGCGCGGGCGCTCTCAACATCGCCCTCCAGCGCGTCACGGTTAACGATGACAGTCTGCAGATTCTGCTCGGCGACGGCGATTTGTGCGGCAGCCTGACGCACCTGCGCCTGCGCCTGTGCGTTGGCGGCACGGGCGGCATCACGCTCGCGCACAGACAGCGATCCGTCCGCGGTGAGATTTTCAACGCGTTTCAGATCGAAGCCACCTTTCAGCGCCTGGGCTTTGGCATTCTCCAGCGCCGCTTTATTGCTCTCGATGGTTGCCTGTGCGCTGCGCCGCTGCTGCAGGTTATTGTTCAGTGCCGCCTGCTTCATGGCCAGCTGCGCCTGCGCCTGATGGACCCGCTGGCGATAGATACGGTCGTCAATCGTCATCAGCAGCTGCCCTTTTTTCACCGGCTGCAGATCGATCACCTCTACCGAGGTGAGATAGCCATTGACCTGCGGGCTGATAAAGGTCACCTGGCCGCGCACATAGGCATTTTCGGTACTTTGTATTGCACTGGTAAACGGCCAGAGTTGCCAGGCATAGAGGATGACCAGTACGCCAATCACCACAATGCCGCTGCCTGCGGCGATAGAAAGAATACGGCGGCGATTTGCGCGTTCGCGTTCTGCCGCCTGAAGCTCATCCTGCTGACTCATTGTTTCTCCGTTGATTCCTGTAACGCGGCCAGCTGTTGCTGCTCACGCAGGTTAAATTGTGCCTGACGCCAGTCCAGGTAACGACGCCGGGTTAAACGCCACATCACCCACATCAATGTGACCAGTGCCAGCGCGGCGGTTAACAGATAGGTGTCGTTATAGGCGAGCACGTTGGCCTGCAGCGTGGCGACCGTCTGTAACTGGCTGGTGCTCTGCGCGCCGCGCAGAACGTCGTCACCGACCAGCGAATTAAACAGCGCATTGTACTGGCTGAGCCGTTCGGTGACGTTGGGATCGAGCAGGGAGAGTTGATCGCCCAGCAGACTGGAGTGATATTTTTCCCGCCAGACCTGAAACGTGCCAAGAATCGCCGAGCCGATCAGCCCGCCCAGGTTCTGACTCATGCCAAATAGCACCACAAAGCTCACCAGGTTTTTCGGCTGAGTCACCACGCTGCCAATGCCCATTAACATTGCAGGTGCCATGAAAAAGGCACTGCTGAAGCCCAGCAAAAACTGACTGAAATACATCTCGGGGCCGCGGGTCAGCGGACTGGATTGCGCATCCATCAGCGAGGCGATAATCATCACGACCAGCGAGGCGACAATCGGCCAGTTAAGGTGATTAGGCTTGATGGTCAGTGCACTGGCGGCGATGCCTGCGATAACCCCAGCCATGATCGCCAGCGCCAGGCCGCGCATTTGATCGTTCTGCAGGCCAATCTGCTGCAGAAAGCCAATTGCACCGGTATTCTGTTCCGCCAGTACGATACGGATCATGATCATCACAATGCCAAGCCGCAGCATCATGCCGCTGCTCAGCCAGCGAGTGTTGATCAGCGGATTGCGCCGGTTATGTTCGATGACGATCGCCGCGACAATCAGCGTCAGAGCAATCGCGGTACAAATACCCAACCACGGCGTGGTGAACCACCACTCAATACGGCCAAGCGTCAGCACGGCGCACAGCAATGCCATGCCGGGTGCCAGCAGGATAAAGGTAAGAAAATCCATTTTTTCAAAGGCTTTGAAGCGGTCGCCAGGCGGGAGTTTCAGCATCAGCACCCCACCGAGTGCAATCAGCGCCAGACCAAGTTCAAACAGATAGAGGCCACGCCACTCGTTGAGCTGCAACAATTCTGACGAGAATAAGCGCGCCAGTGGAATAGCCAGTTGCGACACTGTCAGGCCAATTACCAGCGCTTTCAGGCGATGTTTCGCAGGCCAGGCCTGAACCTGATAGAAGATACCCAGGGAGCTGAGTGCCGCAGCCACCATTCCGTGAGCGGTGCGCACAATGATCGCCGAACTGAGGTCGTTGGCGAACAGATGAAAGAACGCCACCAGTACATAGAGCACCAGAAAGGCCTCGGTAAAGACACGCAGGCCAAACTGCTGCCGAAACTTCACCAGCAGCAGGTTAATAGAGATGTTTCCCATCACGTAGACCGCAGGCAGCCACGCAATTTCATTCGACCAGGCCCCAAAGGTGCCCTGCAGGTTAACCAAATTCGCGGTGACCAGTGCGTTACTTAGCGCACCGGTTAGCGAAATAAGTAAACCGATCAGACCAAAGGCCACGCGTTTCGGCATCGAATGCAGCGGTGTCGAAGGCGAGCCCGGCATCATCGGTTTTTCGTGCGGCAACCACTCGCGTGCAGCGTAGGGATTTCGCTTTGCCACTGCTACATACTTCCCATGCGGCTCAGCAGTTGTTGCAGTACGCGCTCAGTTACGGCCAGATCCTGAGGATCAATATCGGCCAGCATTTCAGTACGAAGTGCATCAGCCTCGGTTTTTACTTTGGCGAACGCTTCGTTGCCTTTATCAGTCAATACCAGGTGACGTTTACGCCGATCTTCAGGCGGCTGTACCCGCGTAAGCAGTGACTGTTTCACCAGCCGATCCACCAGCGGCACCATGCTGGCATCTTCCAGCCCCAGCAGCTGCGCCAGCTCCGTCTGCGTCATGCGTTGCGGTTCACTGGCAATCAGCCCGATGGCCATCCAGCTGCTCATGCTTAAGCCGCTATCTTTAAGGTGGCGATCTACCGCCAGGCGCCAGGCATGTGCCGTCAGGTGCAGTAAGTGGGTAAAGGTACGCGTATGCTCAGACAAATGTTAGCAGCCTAATAGTAAGAGTTCTAATGGATTGGAAGCGTTATTATACGCAAAGCGAAACACGAATGAAAAGCGTCCGGCCTGTTAAAAATTAGTGGATCGCGGCAGAATGTCCAGAGGCCGCAACCGGGAGCCAGAGAACATGAAACAGGCAGCAACAAACTGGGTTGATCTGCGCCGTGATGCCGTCAGCGGTATCGAGGCCCTGCGCGCCCACTTTACCGGCCATGCTTATGATCCCCACTGGCACGACAGTTATCTGATTGGCGTAACCGAGCAAGGTGTACAGCAGTTTCATTCGCGGCGCAAACAGCATCAGAGCCGTCCCGGCACAGTTTTTATGCTGGAGCCGGAGGAGCTACATGATGGTGATGCTGTCAACGACAGCGGTTTCACCTACCGGATGCTCTATCTTTCACCGCAGCAGATTGCGCAGCACCTTGCCCCAGAACAGGCGAATGGACCCATACCACACGAGTTACGCTTTGCCGACACGCTGCGCGACGACCGCCCGCTGGCGTATGCCGTCTGGCACGCGTTTGATGCGCTGTGGCACAACCATCCTGCAATCATCAAAGAGGCGGCGATGGACCGGATGTTCGGTCAGCTTAATCCGCACCAGCAATGGTCACTGCCCGAGCAGCCTATGGATAAAGATGTCCGGCTGGCTTTGCAGGCGCGTGACTGGCTGATTGCCCATCATGCCGACAATCCCGGCCTGGTGCAGATGGCGCAGCAGCTGCAGGTGGATCGCTTCCGGTTATCACGCCTGTTCCAGACGCACTGGGGTTTACCGCCCCACGCCTGGCTGGTGCAATGGCGGCTGAGCCAGGCACGTCGTCAGCTGGCGCAGGGCCAGCCCGTCGCCGATGTCGCTGCCGCGCTGGGCTTCGCCGATCAGAGTCACCTTGGCCGCTGGTTTAAACGCGCCTGCCAGCTCTCTCCCGCACGTTATCAGCACGCCTGCACAAATCTTCCAGACCCGGATTAAGCCACTTGTCACAATGCGCTTTTCAAGTCAGGAGAAGCGCAATGCAAGACCCACGATGTGTGATGATACTGAATGCCACGCTGCCGCCAGGCAAAGCCACTAATGCCGCCGCCGTGATGGCCTTAACCCTGGGACAACGTCATCCCGCGCTGGTTGGCGACAACCTGGAGGATGCAGAGAGCCGCCCTTGTCCCGGTTTGATCACCACCGGTATTCCGGTGCTATCCGCAACCGACGAACAGCTCAGTGCATTGCGGGAACAGTGTGAACAGGCTGAATATGATCTGGTGCTGTTTCCGGAAGAGGGGCAGTCTACCACTGATTATCAGGCGCTTAGCGCCATGCTACGGCAACAGCCGCGTCAGCAGTGGCGCCTGCTGGGAATCGCCATCGTCGGTGATAAAAAAGCCCTGCGTAAGCTGACGGCAAAACTGGCGTTATTCAGCTGATTTGTTTGCTGGAAGCTGACCACGGCTTCCCGGCCTTCTCCACTCAGATCGCCCCCCGCGCAGCTTGTACAGGTTATTTGTACAATTTTTGCCTCGGAATAATCCTTATAACCTGCTGATAAGTGTAAAATAGCACAATTTGCCAATGATTCTGATTGTACAGATAGGCTTTCATTGTATAAGTTTACTGCCACGAGTTGTAATGCGACTCTGTAACGAATGATGCACTTGCGTCGCCTCTGAAGGTGTCAGTGGATTTCCACCTTCAGAGGTTATTTTTTGTTTGCTCAATTTGTGACACTGGTACCATCGCATCTGTCCATGCGGTGGTTTTTTTGATCGCTTTTGTCCTGACATCCGAACCGGAATCGGGCTGTTCTGAAGGGCTTACACATGCAATATATTCTTCCCCGGACCAATCAGGAAATTGCTGATTATTTTAACCCTGCGGCCAATAAGCCAGCCAGCGAGATGGAAATGCTGGGTATCCTTGTTGCAGAAATCCTGCAGTCAGGCATGCCAGTCAATAATAAAGCCATTATTTCTAAACTTATTCATCGTCTGGAACTGGAAAGTGACAGGGAGATGCTTGATAACTACCGACAGCTGCTCGAACTGGTGGTCCATAAAACCCCGGACGATTTCTCACTGTAAGTCGGACTCCATGGAGGGAGTCCCCCTTTTTCTGGCATCTTCGCCTGTCGCCCGGTACTATCTGCCCCTCACCATTATCAAAATCTACCCGCCCCTCGCGCGGGAGCAAAACAATCAAAGAGCCTGCAAACCTTTATGACCCAAACCAATGATGTTGCCGCAACCGACGTTGTGGCGGGCGATATCAGTGTGGGGCGCGTTCTGCGTTCACCTGCGCTATTGACCCGCGAATGCCTGGCCGGAGTAATTACCGCACTGGCATTAATCCCTGAAGTGATCTCCTTTTCCGTTATTGCCGGTGTCGACCCTAAAGTCAGTCTCGTCGCCTCGGTGGTGCTCTGCCTGACCCTGTCGATACTGGGCGGTCGTCCGGCGATGGTGACGGCGGCGGCGGGTTCCGTGGCACTGGTAATCGGGCCAATGGTTCATCTGCACGGCGTGGAATACATTCTGCCCGCGGTAGTAATGGGCGGGGTGATTCAGATTCTGTTTGGCGTGGCCGGTCTGGCTCGCATGATGCGCTACATCCCGCGCTCGGTAATGCTGGGATTTGTGAATGCGCTGGGCGTGCTGATTTTCTTTGCTCAGGTGCCGCACGTCTGGGGCCAGTCATCACTGGTGTGGATTTTCTTTGCCGTGACCCTGGCAATCGTGCTGCTGTTACCACGTCTGTTAAAAAGTGTTCCTTCCCCGCTGGTTGCCATTGTGGTGGTGACAGGCGTCGCGCTGTTAATGGGCTATCGCATGCCGAACGTGGGCGATGAGGGGCCGATGAGTCCCGGCCTGCCCGGTTTTAACAGTCTGCTGGTGCCGCTTAATCTGCAGACTCTGCAGATTATCTGGCCCACCGCGCTGAGTATCGCCTTTGTCGGGCTGATGGAGTCGCTGCTGACCGCCAAACTGGTCGATGATCTGACCGATACCCCTTCCAGTAAGCGTCGTGAATCCTGGGGCTTAGGCGTAGCAAATATTCTGGCGGGATTTTATGGTGGTATCGCCGGGTGCGCGATGATCGGTCAGACCATCGTGAATGTTGAGCTGGGCCGGGCACGCAGCCGCGTTTCAACCGTGGCCGCCGGTCTGGTACTGCTGTTACTGGTGACCGGACTGAGCCGGATTATGGCGCAAATCCCGATGGTGGTGCTGGCCGGGATCATGATGGTGGTGGCGGTTAAAACCGTTAACTGGCATAGCCTGCAGCCTGCGACACTGAAACGTATGCCGTGGTCAGAGACGCTGATTATGGTGCTGACGGTGGCAGTGACGGTCTGGACAGGAAATCTGGCACTGGGCGTGCTCGCTGGGGTGATCCTGGCGATGCTGCTGTTTGCCCGCCGTATTGCGCACGTGATACATGCGGAACGTCAGCTGAGTGAAGATGGTGAGTCGGTACGCTATGAGGTACGCGGTCCGCTGTTCTTTGCCAGCAGCAACGATCTGTTTGAGCATTTTGATTATGCTCACGATCCGAAAAAAGTGACTATCGACTTAACGCACGCGCAGATCTGGGATGCATCCAGCGTCGCAGCGCTGGATGGTATTGAATATCGCTATCAGCGTTATGGTACAGAAGTAACGATTGAGGGGCTGGATCCGCGCAGCACTGACTTCCATCAGCGCCTGACCGGTAATTTCGGCTAAACAACGCCGTTCTGCTGCCTCTCCGGCAGCAGACTTTACTCAGCCTGTTGCCGCCGCGCCCGATAGCGGCCAACCATAGTAATCAACGCCTGATAGATTAAACCGGCGTAGAGACTTGTCAGAATCGCCAGACCAGGCTCTTTGCCCTGCTGATGCCATGACATAAACCACATGAATACGCCCCACAGTACAGAGAACACCAGCCATCCGCGGACGAACTTCATAATGCCATTCATAACGACTCCTCTTAAATGAAGCGCTACTTTAGCCTGCTCCTGCCCTAAACGCATTGCCAGCATGCGCGAGTTGCGAGGCGTCTCATATAATCACCACTCATTTATTATTCTCACCGGGTGTTTAGCCTTATCCGGGCGATTTTGTGGTGATTCTCTATACTCAACCTTCCGCTTAACTGATCAGGGAATTACGATGAAACGTATTGCTTACCTGTTATCAACGCTGGCTGTCCTTGCCACACTTACCGCCTGTGCACCACCACCACCAGAAAGAGACGCCCCACCGCCGCCTCATCCAGGCAAAGCCGCTCCGCCGCCACCGAGTGGGCAGCAACCGGTTGGCGCACCGGGCGGGATGGGTCCGGCAGGACAACCACAAGCGTAACCTTATTCAGCCAGTCTGCGTGGCAGACTGGCTAATGCCGAAAGGCGCAGCCGCAGGCTGACATCTCACCGGGACGAATTTTACCAAAATGGGAGTGACGCCGCTGCAACTGCCCCTGCCCTCTGCTGATTTCTGCCGGTTGCCCCAGCCAGCGATTTATCGCATTGCTCAGAATCTGACTGATATCAGATGACCAGCTGGTAAGATGCCAGGTAGAGCTACGCGCCTCTTCACTGTCTCCAAATCCTGCCACCGCCAGATGGGCACCCTGACCAAAATCACGCATCGCCTGCATCGCGCCAAAGGCCAGCAAATCGCTTTCACAGAAAAGTGCCTGAATACGCTCCGCGGCTCGGGTCTTTTTCAGATAGTGCATCATCACCTGATAGGCGCCGTCACGATCGTCCCCCTCTGCAGTCAGCTCGACATTCAACGCCTTGCCCGCCGCCTGTAACGTGGTGCTGTAACCCTGCTTTTGCGCGCTTTCACCGGGCTGACTTTGCATAAAGCCAAACGTCTGGTGCCCCTGCGCGATCAGTAACTCTGCTGTCACCTCACCCGCTCGCAGCGCATCTGCCTGCAGTGCAGGCTCTGCCTTAATATCAAGTACCGGCAGATCACAGGCATCCGTTACCCTGTTACCGGGTAAGAGCAGTAAACCACGTAGCGCTAGCGGGGATGCCTGCCGGAGGAGTGCTGTCAGCGCCGTATCCGCTTCTGCATTCAGCAGAACAGTGATAACACCGTGCGCGTTAAGCTGGCGCGTGACCTCGTCCAGCACTTTCTGCTGATAGGGATTGAGCAACTGGCTGGCGACAACGCCGATAACCGGAGGAAGAGCCGATGGCGTTAAGTCAGGCGTAGAAGGTGTGAGCATGGGTGCGAAATTCTCTGCGACGACAAATAATGCCCACCACTTTACGGTAAACCGCCGTGTTTCAACAGGTTACAGTGTTCGACACAGGCCGCAAAAATGAGTGAAATCAGATGTAACTGGGCTTGTAGTGGCAGAACTGCAGGGATGAAACAGGCATTAACAGGACAGGAGACAGAAGATGGACCGGGCAGCAGGATTTGAACCCGCATCGTCAACCCATAAAGAGTCGCAGTAATACCTTTATACCATGCCCGAATAGCGTGCCTGGAAAAGTCACGCAGTGTGAACAAGAGTAGTCCCACACTCTAATCAGGCAAGCGCAAGCGGCAGCTATTTTTAGCAACCGTCGTATAAAACCAAAAAAGAGGTGCCTTCGCCTGTCGACATTGATTATTCAGCTAACCTTAAATTTCAGGTAGCCTGTTTTGGCCGGGACTTATGGCCAACATTACGCAGAGGTCAAGACTATGCCTTCAGGACAATTTTACGTGGTTGATCAACCCGAACTAAATTTTACCGCCAATTATCATATTGATACGGTCAGTGACAAACCCTATTCATCAAGGATGCTACTGGAGATTCGGAAGCAGTCACAGCCCACCGACGCCTTTGAAGCTATCAACATCGGACATGAAGTAACGTTTGTCTCCTCCAGTGGAGAGGCGCAGCGAATGGTTCTGGTCAGTGACACAGATGATGAACTGGTGTTCAGCTCTGTAGCGTGATGAAGGTAAAATGATTGAAGGGAGATCCAGTGCAGGTCATGCCGGATAGCAGGCACAAAAAAACCGCCTAGGGGCGGTTACGACATCACTGCATATTACTTTTTATTTTTTGTTTACGGCAGAAATATGGTGCCCGGGGCGGGACTTGAACCCGCACAGCCTTACAGCCGAGGGATTTTAAATCAGGCGCTACAATCATATAAATCAATCACATAAGATGATTTTTCATAATATAGTCCCAAAAATGGCCTCAATAGATTCAACAAGTTAGAGGCAGACATGGGACCATATTATGAAAAAATTTACTTAAATTATCGGTCTGACAGGCTCATACACGGATACTATTTCCGCCGTGACTTTACCCAGCACGATGATCCCTTCCATACCATCCCCGTCGATTGTTTCACCGTCCTGGGTGATTATGCCCGTTCTGAACAATTTCCCCAGTTGTGAATAATCTCCGAGCTGGAATGCCACTTTGTCGCCTGTCTGCCCCTGAATTGTCCTGTCGATGATAGCGAAGCCAACCGGCGTCTCAATCATCAGCATATGAGTCGGGTGAGGCATCAGGATTTTGTTCAGGTCAATGCGGCCCTCAACGTAGTCATTTGCCGGTGATGGAAATCCCATGTCATATTCCCCCGTTCGGGTTGAACTGCCGGTATGTCTTAGCCTCACCCTCCTGCGTCGATGCATCGCAGAACGTCACCGTGTTTGTCTTTATCCACTGGTTAGCCTCCCGCAGGCTGAAATGCCAGTTAAGCTTCTCCAACTGTTGGACAAACTCCTGAGTAGTGACGATGACTCCCAGTGACGGGTCTCTCTTAATAGCGTTCATGAATGCGTGTTTGATTTCATAGTCGCGCGGCATAATAAATCCTCCCCCGGCAAATACTGTATGGATAAACAGTAATATCAGACAGGGGGTTTAATCAAGGCGAGGCGGGTGACAAATTTGTAAAGAAATTGATGAGGCTGGGATTTTTAGTTGGTGTGGTCAGGCAGAGGTGACTAATCTCAAATCATACCCGCAGCCTGCACAGATCGGCGCAGTTTAAAAATCTGCCCCGTCGCCGGGGCTTTTTTTACAATGCTGCACAGGTCCGCTAAGAGCGAGGAGCGGAATTTGACTTAATTAAATTACAAGGGGGGTTAAAATGTTACTGGCGAGATTTTCTGGGATTCTTATAACTTGAGCCGCTTCACTTCATAGAATTACATGCCGCCAAACTTCTTGTGCCAGATGAAGAAAGTAGCGTCAAAGATAGAGTGTTTGCGGCAGAGTTACTAGTCACAAATTCAGGTGTTGGCCTAGCGAAGGAAGCTGATAATCTCTTAGTCGGAAAAATGCTTCTTTATGAGAAAGTCCTCACGTAGTTAAAGAAGGCATCATTAACATCGCGGTGTATTAAGGAACGTAGAGCAGGTCAAATCCAGTAATTCAGCATGATACCGTTTATAAAAGCCGCACCTGATAATTTGTTGCACCAGATTTAGGGTTGCCTTGTGCAATAACAGACGGTAAATAGGTCTTCAGCTAGCATAATGGCGCTTATGGAACGTGAATTTTCTTGTCGTCCAGCCAGAAAGTTATGGAGTCGGAACTGATAAGAGAATAGTTGTAAGAGTGCCAGCTGGCACTCTGAATTCTGATTAGCTAAGGGAGTACCTGCGTTGTCTGGAGCATGCGTGATCTGATCCTTCAATTCAGAGAAAGCTTGATTAATCAAACAATACTCCTGAAGGGATTTAAGCCGAAACTATAATACGTGAGGGAATTACCATGCTATTTTAGCAAAAAAATACAGAGTAGTACTACGCCCCCCCCTTTATTTTCAATTCGTTAAAGATATCTTCAATTATAAAGCCATTTTTAATTAAAATTTGTAAAATATTTTTATGTTCTTTGAAATCATCAATATATAAACCATGATCTTTTACTTTGGCAATTCTCGTAATCACATCTACGGTATCTGTATAATCGATCTTATTTTCAAGATCATTGAGCAAAATAATACTTGGATTTAGAGTTGAGATTAGCTTACCAAATTCTATTTGTAACTCTTTGGATTGATGAGTATTAATATAATCTTCAATAAAAGAATCAAAATCGCCCTGCAACTCCACTTTAAGGTTTGCAATATCCTTCATAACATTTTCTAACTCAGAAGAATATGGCCGCCCATGTTTAAATTCGAATAAGAAAAGATTTGCCTTCTCAATACACTCACAAATATAAAATACTGTATAAAGAGAGAATTTTTGCTTAACTTTTAATTTCTCATAGGCATAGTGCACCAGAAGATGTTTAGCATTAATAATATTTTTATTTTTTGAAAGTTGATTATTAGAAGCGGGCGGATAAATTACCACCTCAACATCTTCTAGAGTTTGAAAAGTTTTTAAAATAAGAGCCTCAACTTTATTCCAATCGAGACCCCCGTTACCACATCCTAAAGGTGGTATTGATATTGATGTGATTTTTTTTTCGACTATGCATTTTGCTAAAGATTCAAGACCTCGCGAGATAAAATCATATGTCGCTTTTTTTCTCCAGCTATCCTTAGTGGGAAAGTTGACGATTATCTTTCCCTTTTCCTCAACAAGTAAAACCTGTCCAATTTTCATTGCACCAGTGCCACAAGCTTTTTTATAAACTTTGAAATTATTAGGAAAACTTTCTTTGAAAGCTAAAGCAATACCCTTTCCCATAACTCCTTGGCAGTTTACAGCATTTACAAGAGCCTGCGATGTAGAAGTTAGAAGATTTCCGCTTGCATATTTAATCATAGATTTAAAACATATAAGAATTGGCTGTTACAAATATACTTAATCCTTGTTTTTTTATCAAGTCTTCAACGTGTTTTTTTTCGTCGTCATTTTTGACATAGATGCAGCAAAAATTCTCCGGTTCAACAGTTACACTTGATAAACATTCAGCCATACATACGGATTTGCATTCTGGATTTTTATAATCCCTTGTATTCATAAGCTCCCAGTTAATTTGTGCAATTCCTTGGTCATAATCTAAAAGGCTTACAACAGAACTGGAGGACAATGGGTGTTTAGGAATCACTTTCCAACCATTTTTATTGGCAAACGTTCTTCTAACTGCAATAATACAAAATGATTTTTTATCATGGTCTTTCAGGACTCTGCCATCAAAAGGATTTTTAGTAAAAAAATGGAAAGGAACCATTGTTTGCAAATTTAAAGCTTCGCGACCTGTTATTATCTCTCCGTCGGCAACATCAATAAACTTGCCTTTTACTGACGCACGAGATCTCAATCCTGTATCTAAAATATTAGGCAGATTATCCATACATGTTAAATGATAGAGAAGAGCCTGATCTTCGATTTTTTTCCTTTCACTCATTTCAGTTTATCCTTTTAAATTCGAAGATACATTTATAAATCTAATCATTATTGACAGTCAAGGAATTTAAGAATATTCGCATTGCAAATTTTCCAACAGCCTGATTTTTATCAATTTTACGTTGTATAACTTGGCATTATTGATGTATATGGTAGAACAATCGTAATGTGGTTTACTGACGCTGAGTGATTACGATAGCCAATTTGGGGAGGCAATGGTGCGTGCGCTGAACAAAATGAAAAGGCAGATATGTCTGGAAACCCGACCAGCTACAGAGATGTTCGCTAATAATTTGATTTAATTAATAAAGCTTCAGTCCAGTAGAAACGAGAATTTGGACAGCAAGGTTTTAATATCCTCAGTTCATACGGTCACACCTGCAAAGATTTTTGGGGTGATACGCGCTCTTAGCTGCTTTCATTGAACATCGTAAGGATATTCTAGTCTTCCCCATAAGTACGGATTTTCGTTGTATTGATGGGTGTAAACAATGTCCGCTTCTGGCACAAAGCGGACATTGATGGCTTTCAAGATTGAATCAGTATTGCCTGCCCCGCCTCCTTTTTACGCCTGTAAAAGCACCGACAATGCAATGCTGGTCGCCAGATCATCACGATGCTCTGAAAGAGCCAGAATTCTGCTGGCAATGTTCTCCGGCGTCACTGGCTCCCCCACCAGCAACCAGCTCCCAGACAGCCTCACCCATAGCCATACATGCTGCGTCGTGTGCCTGCGCCTCGAATCCCTTTTCCATAGAGCCTCCTGATTAAGTGAGGCTTCAGGATAGCTTTATTATTAATTAGCTGCATGCGGACATTGGATATTTGCGAGACGTGTTCCAGAGGTTTAACGGCTGGGTAGTTGGTAAAGAATTGCTCTTTAGTGAGATTATTTCCTTGTCGCAATGATCTAACTCAATTCTCGAGAATATCTGGAAGATATGATCAAAGACCTCATTGTGATTTCTAAAGGGATTTTATTCAGAATGCAGTGCAATCAGAAAAAGTTAAATTCAATCCAATCTCTGCGGGGTCTTGCTGCGATGTTGGTTGTGATGTTTCATTTTCGAACCGACCTCGCCACGGATTTTCCTGTAGCTAACTGGTTATTTGCTCAGGGTGCAATCGGGGTTGACCTATTTTTTATGATAAGCGGATTTATTGTTTACTATGTTACATTAAATGAAAAAAACGGAATAAAATCTTCAGAGGCCTTTTTAATAAAAAGAGTATGCCGTATTTTTCCGCCATACTTTATAGCCACACTTTTCATAGCCGGAAATTCATGGGATAAATGGTCTTCAACTTTGCGCTCTTTTTCGTTCCTTCCGGCTGATATTACTCAGGCCGCTCCTTACTTCGGCTATCCAAGACTGTTTGTAGGTTGGTCCCTAAATTATGAATTCGTTTTTTATACTATCTGTGGATTCGCTCTTCTTTTTCGAAAGCATAAACACATTATAATAACTGTTATTATATCCTCTTTCGTCGCACTACCACGCCTAGCCAATAATTATGACATCCCACTACCTAACATTAATTACGGATATCGCGGTTATTTAGCCCTAATGACCAACGCCATGATGTTAGAGTTTTTGGCAGGTATATTCATCGGCCACATTGCAATTAACAAGAGGTTATATCACTCTAGGTGTGCGGGCTGGGTGGTTATATTTTTATCCACTACATATTATATCTATATTCTGTTGGGATTCGGCAACGCGCCGGGGAACGGTAATTATGATTTTGCGGCAGCTTCATTTTTTCTCTTACTTTCGCTTTCATGTTATGAATATCAATATGGAATAAACGCTCCTAAATTTTTAACATCTATTGGCACAATATCATTTTCTATTTATTTAATGCATCCACATGGTCTATCTCTGGCTCGGAAGCTCATCTCCCGGCATTACCACGGTTCATTTACGGGAGTAACAACAACACTAATGGCATTAATTTTTACTGCGTTATTCTCGATGGCTTTTTATAAGTCATTCGAGGTTGGACTAAGTAATCATTTGAGAAGGAAACTGTTAAATAAACTCCACAAGCCAGTTATTGCAGTTAGCTAAAATCTAGCCGCCTGAGACGGCGGCATTTTTTTTAATTCATGGTTTGCTGGGCCATGTGACCAAGCTTAACCCTGACTCGTCGTGGATAGTGCTTAGATCTAATTCCTTAAGAGCTTTAATGTAGGCCATCCATTTAACAAGAATAGCCTTATCATCATCACTTATAACATCTAATTGAAGCTCTGTACGCCAATCAGCAATAGTCGTGTTTGCTTCACTAAGCAGGCTCTGCCGCTGCGTTTCTGCTATTTTATTCCATTCAATAATGGGATTTGTGAGAGTCGGCTTACCCTTACTGTCAGCTGTAATTATTTTCCCAACCGCTTGCCCCTCAAACAGAGATTTATATTCATCATCTGTTATAACTACCGCGTCTTCAGGCCAGCCGGAATTGGTGTTTTCATATAACTCCCTATCGGACTCCCGATAAAAACCACCTGTCTTGGCGCTATAGTAATATTTATCGCTTTCCATTAATTAAACTCCATAGGCTATATATCGAACGTATTGAGTTCGGTCCATATTTCGCGAGGCGTTAGTATCAACCATAACGTATGCCCCAGTAGTGCTCAGGTTAAGAAATGCAGCGCAGGCTACATACCCAGCTGATGACGCTTGATCCGCAGTGCTGCCAACAATCGATACCACGCCGTTGGGAAATGCCAGTGGAAACGAGAATGAGGCGCTACCAGCGCTGCCCGATACAGGAACAGCTACCGTACCAGCCTGAATAATCAAACCAGTTGCGCTGTCTCTCCACCAGCCTCCCCCTGGATTGCCGGTATTTCTAGGCTGAAAGTTATTGTTAACCCAATTGTTGTTGTTGCTTATCTGTCCGCCGATTTGTGCATCCACCCAAGTACTTAGGTAGCCGCCCCATGCGGGGCCATAAACATTGCCGTCCTCAGCCAGAAAACTGGCTCCGCTGCCGGTGTAAGCTTTACCATAAATTTGCGTGTTGCCGTTCTGATCAAACCTGAACTCATGTATGGTGCCGAACCCATCCCATTGGAGTTGCAAATAGGCCCGAGTCCCGACTTCCTCGACGATCCGCATGAATCCCGATGCGCCGTCTTTAAAATCCTGATCGCCTCCGCGCCCCTTTATTGCAACACGGTACATGGGCGAATAAATCACAGTGCCTGTAGTGGGATTTTTCGAGTTAGAAATCAGCGAAATACTTGCTTCTTCATCCAGATTCCCACCCGTGCGGGGATATGCGCCTGTTTGCGCTGCTGTGGGAGGATTTTGCGTTGAGAACAACTCGCCGACGTCCGTTTCATCAACGGTTATATATAATTTGCGGTCACCATCATTCCAATCCATGTAAATACGGTGTTTGCCGGACGAATGTTTACCGCCGTTAGCCTGCACGGCTTGCCAGTTACCGACGAGATTCAGCCCTAAATTTTCCAGTGCTTTAGCAATATTATTCAGGTCACTAAGATTTGCGTCCTGCCTCAAAAACAAGCCATCGCCTGTGGCCACCTTAAGTTCAATGCTGGCGGTTTCATTTACGGCCAGACGAAACTGCAGGCTGACGTTGATACCGCTGACCGGCTTTTCAATGGCAGCGCAATTCGCCACTGCATAGAGTTCTCCGGTATCAGTTAACAGTCCCACTTCACGAATAGTGAACCCGCCCACATCAGCCGGAACAACGAGATGAGCTACCCACTGGTTAGATTGCTCCTGAGATACGTCCAGCCCGGATATAGCATGGCGGTATACTTCACGAATCAGTGCAGTTTGCGACGGATTTGGCGTTGCGGCCTTCCCGTTACCATCACCGATTACAAAATCTTTGATAACGACCGGCGTGCCGTTTGCAGACGACGCCGCCTCCAGCTCTTTTCCCCGGTTCGTGAGGATGCTGTAATATTGCTCTGCCACGATTATTCTCCAGTCTGAATCACAGCGTCGATGTACGCAGTTACCGCACCGCCTGTGTAATAATTTCCTGCTGCGCCAACGTCAGCGATCACATCAATGCTGCTGAGATAGCTGCGTAAATTTTTAGCCTTATTCACCTGACGCCGTATGCGGCTATACAGGCTGTCATCTATGCCCTGCAGGCTGTAGACCTCAATCCGAAACGTGTACGGCGCTCTGCGCGGGTTTTCCTGCCACCACTCAATAACTGTAGTGGGCAGGCTCACCGCCCCCAGCGCACGCCTAACAGCGCCTGCAGTGCCACGATGCTGATGCACATAGGCAGCATCGCGGCAGACCTGGCGCTTATCTTCCTCAGTCCAGCTTTCATCCCAGAAATCGACCGATAGCTCCCATGCCAGCCAGGGCAGCAGATGGTAAGGGCAGTCATCTGCACTTTTAACGCTTCTGACCATGCCGGTTTTGATGGCGAGAATCTGTTCCCGTGATGCCTGCTCCAGCGCTCGCTCCTGATGAAGAGCGTTCTGTGGTAACAGCGAGCGAAATTTATCAGCCATTCCCAGACCCTCTTATCGTGACGCTGATTGCCTGACACCACGGCGCTTTCCCCATATCAGCCTCAATATCTGCTGCAGGGCTTGCCAGCCTCACCCTGACCACACCAGGCTGTTGCAGAGCGGCATAGATGGCGGACAAAGGTATGACCGTATTAATTCGGTGAGAGAGTGCTGCGTAACTCGTTGCAACGCTGATCGCATTATCCAGCACCGTCTGCGCATCCGGCCCATCGGGGATTTCCAGCTCTGCCGTGATGCTGTATCGCTGTATGATCGCGCTTTTAACGCTCACGAAATCCGTCAGCGGGCGAACCTCATCAGCGCTCAGATTGGCTGCCGTTTTATCCAGAAGTGTCTGAGGGGCTGTGCCGTCACCCGTTCTCGACAGCACGTATACGTCGACCTCTCCCGGACGACTGTGATCCTCTGGCCCGTATGCATCTGCATCCAGCACGTCAGCATCAGCCGACCGCGCATGAAAGCGATATGCGTTACGCGCTCCTGCGGTATTAAGCTGCGCCCATGACAGCTGGATACGCTCCCGGTAGGCATCATCGTCCTCCAGTTCCGCATCCACAGGCGGAACAGCATCAGGGTCAGCAGGAGTAATGACATAGCGTTTAACATTGAAATTTGCACCAATCTGATCCAGGTCTGCACCTCTGGCGCTTGCCAGAAATACGGCACGCACGGCGTCATTGACGCGCTGAAATGCCAGCGTCAGCTGATACGCATTTACCTCGCCCTGTTTATAGGCCGGGTCCGACTCCACCAGCGCATCAAACTCCGGGTCCAGTTCGCGCAGACGCGCCAGCCACCGGGCAAAAATGTTTGACGCGTCAGGCACGATAATGGCGTTCGGAACCTCCAGCTCAGACAGATTAATAACATCAGAACTAATTGCCATTGATAGCTATGTCTCCGGTAGTTGTTGGGGTGCCGCTTTCTTTATTGATTCCCTCAACATCCACAATGAACGTGGATTCATCGTCGGGAAGTGAAACAACAACCCGCGTCACCTGCAGTCGCGGTTCCCAGCGCGCCAGGGCTTTTGCAGTGGACGCAATAATCCGTAACCGGGTCAGATCGTCACGAGGCGCATCTGCCAAATCCGGCAGCTCACTACCGTAATCGCGAACTAAAACCCTGCTGCCTATCGGCGTGGTCAGAATGTCGCTGCACGACTGGCGCAGATGCGCCGAACCCGACAGGCGTTTGCCCGTCCGGATATTTACACCGTTCATGAGAGTTATCCGTTGAAAGAGGCTGTCTGGAGGGTTAACCGAAATAGGCCGGCCCGGTTTTATCCGTGCTGCCCTTTTTGCCTTTCTTGCCTTTAGCGTTGATGTTAACCACCAGGTTATAAGTGAAACTCAGGCCTGATGAGGTCAGTGAGAAAACAAGCGATTCCACCAGCCAGGAGCGATCCTCGCTGGAACCAAATCCGGACGTCGTAACACCAGACTCAGCCGTTAAAGCAATGTGTCTGGGACGGCATGGGCCAGTGAGCGTCATTTTTTGCTCGTTACGCTGTGCCTGCGTTTTGCGGGCTTTGGCCTGCTGGTCTGCAATGGATTTTCCAGATTGGGTATAGGGATTGGTGATTGACGGTCCATCATGATCAACTGTGGTGGTTTTCGTCCTGCCATCAGCTTCATCGTAATAGCGCACCCCAACTTTACCACTTGCTTTGCCATCACTGCCTGTAGCCTTACCAGTTGTGCTACCGCGCTGGCCCTCATTATAAGTCCAGCTGGATAGTTCATCGGGGGTGATGGTGATACCTCCTGTCTCCTTACCGACAGCAGTTTTCATCGCCCCCTGCACCAGAAACAGCCAGTACCCACCAGCGGGTTTACTGATGGCATTGTAGGTTCTCGCCAGCCGCGACATCAGATTGGCGTCTGACTCTGCAACCTGGTCGATGTGATCGATATGAATTTCTGCGAGTTCTGCGGCCACTTTCGGTTTTAGTCCGTTGTCTGTGGCAACGGTTTTAACGAGATCGGCCAGCCGGATATCATCCCAACTACGCGTTTTGTGGTTCAGCACGTTACCGGGATGTTTCTGGGCGTTCATTGGTGCGGCAGTGGCATAGATTTCAACGCGGCGAGGTGGCCCACTACTACCCACCCCCGAAACAACAAACCACCCCTTATCGACCAGCTGATCATTAAAGCCCATCGCCACCCTCAAACGTGCTCCCTTAGATGGCAGTGGCAGAGTTTGAGAAAGCAGCGTGATTTTAAGTTCATCCGCTTTGGCTGTTGCCCCGCCATTATCCGTCAGGGTGAGTTCGCTCAGACACTCCTGCAGAGCGCGGGTAATGTCCTTGCCCTCTGCGCTTACACTGAATGCTGGCGCATACTCTGGATTTACAATCTGTTCAGCCATGTTAATCCCATAAACTAAATGCCGAATCAGTAACCGGCGTGGTCAGGTCCGGGAGCGTAATAGCGACTCCTGCAGTAAGAATGGCATCCCTGTCTGCCAGCCCCCGATTTGCCTCCAGTACCGCTGAAACGTTGGATGAGAGATTTGCAGTGCCATAATGATCTGCGCAAATAGCGTCCAGCACATCGCCATCACGGGTTTGATATATCGTCGGCATAATGTTTTAACGTCATCGTCCAGTTTTTATTACGGTGTCCGCCTCCCGGCAGGAACCGATCAGTTGTATCGCTGAATTGAGTTACCGCCCACCAGCCCAGCACATCGCCCTCACCACTCACCAGCAACTGGGGCTGAGCCAAATCAGCCAGGTCGTAAAGGTCATTAACCGCATCCACGCCGTTACGAAAGAACGCATGTGCCTCGCCATCAAGCCGCACCGTCCGCCCGGGTTTTCCTGTGTACTGCAGCAGACTCTGTTTGCCTATCCTCTCCTGTTCACTCCAGTTCCAGCTAGCCTCACGTGAAAGTGATTTAAACGCTGTGGTATCAATGGAGAAGGCAAAATCGCCCAGCATCATCATGACGCGGTCAGCCTGACTACCACGAATGGCGGACTGCTGTGCCTGTCCGGATGCCTCAATTAAAGGGATTATTTCACTCACCAGATAGCACCTCCATCCAGCATGCTGTTATCTCCCGTGAATGCCGGGTTGGTTTTGGTAATGGACTCCAGCTCGTCGGCAATCCCACGCTCGCTCTGTCCCTGTGCACCGTTGATTTCGAACCGGTATTCAAATTTCCGGTTATCGGTCATCTGATACGCTTTCTGCTGACTGTCAGCTGCAGCAAGACCACTGTTTAAGTCATCCCACCTCCTGCCTGACTGAGTATCCGACGTTGCAGAATTGTTTTTCAGGGCATCCGTGAAATCCGGCAATCCCTCTTTCTTCGCAGTCAGAAAAGGATCGAGCGATTTATCAAACGTCTCATCGTCATCGTTGAAAAACCCACGGGTAGCGGTAAAAGATTTTTTAACCTGTTCCGGCAATTCCGGGTGCTGCTTCAACTGCTGATCAAACCACTCTTCCTGACCGTTGCGTTTTGCCGTCAGTCTGGCGATATCGACCGATCCCGTCATTGCCAGCGATTTCAAAACATTTTTTTGATCCCCCCGCTCATCTGGTAGCAGCCAGGAGAGTTTTTTAGCCAGGGCATAAATAATTT
Source organism: Candidatus Pantoea rara (assembly GCF_051136265.1). Classification (NCBI taxonomy): domain Bacteria; kingdom Pseudomonadati; phylum Pseudomonadota; class Gammaproteobacteria; order Enterobacterales; family Erwiniaceae; genus Pantoea; species Candidatus Pantoea rara. Next base: position 2,543,988 of record NZ_CP194942.1, read on the forward strand.
TCCCGACATACACCACGCCCTGGCCGAACGTCAGTACGCCGGGATAAAGATCATCGCGCAGAAATTTTACTACCCTGCTGATGCCGCCGCCTTTAAACCACTCAGCCAAATCATCAGTCAGTTCCCTGATGCGGGGAGCAAGCTGATTGCCCAGTTGTCCCGATATCTCCGCACCCGCGCTGAAGAGAACGGTTTTAAGGTTCTCAACCGCTTTATTGCCCTCCACCGCGCCGTCAGCACCCGCTTTGGTGACGAGGTTATAGCGATGCTGCTCATCCATTAAGTCGCGATAGCTCCTGCCAGACTGTTTCACCAGCATCAGCAGCTTGCTGGCTTCGCCGCCGAAAAGAGAATCCAGAGCGAACGAGGCTTTTGACTCATCTTTCAGGCTCAGCGCACGCTCAATGATTTTACTGAACTGCGCCATGTCGCTCAGGCCAGCCATGTCACCCGCTTTGAACCCCAGCGTTTCAAAGGCGTCCTGCAGCGCACCCTGCTTGCCGTTCTGCTTATACTCCCCGGACTTGTGCAAGTACTCCTCAAAGAGATCGCCAAAATTCTCGCCGGTCATGTCGTACTGTTTTGCCAGCGAGTCCCACGCATTGTAGGTCTCCACATCAACGCCATAGCTGCGCGCTACACCCGTCTGCCGCGCTGTTTCGGCATTGGTGGCAGCTGGCGCAATGAGTGACGCCAGCGCGGTGGCAACCACACCGCCGCCGCCAATCCCAAGACCAGGTGCCACCATGCCCCCGAGGTGGCCACCGACGTTTAAGCCGCGCCTGAAAAGCCCACCCGCCTTGCCTATAAAGGCATTAATCCGCTCACCACGCTGAATCTGGCGGTTCAATTTTTGCTGTTCGGCCTCGGTTTTGCGTATCTCACGCGTCACCGAACTGTACTGACGTTTCAAATCGCTGATGCTGTTTCCAGCCAACTTGGCTTTTTTGATCTCGGTGGCGAGTTTTGTCTGGTCCTTAGTAAGACGCTCGGATTCTTTTCCCACCGCTTTCAGGTTCTTTTGCAGGTCGGTCGATGAGCGTTTCCATGAACTGTCGATATTGCCGCCAAACGTTATGGTGGCTTTAAGGTTTTGACTTATTCCGGCCACGGTTTAATGCCTCCATTTCGTCAAACAGAAAATCGGAAAACGTGCTGAATGGCATATTCAGATAGTCCCCCATGGGGAAATGCAGCCGCCTGCCCAGAAAGCGTATAGCCCGGATCAACTCTCCTTCGGTCGCTCTCCGGGCGGGAGCATAAAAACGTTGAAGGCATCCGTCAGCTGCGCATAATCCGCTGCTGTCAGCTGCCAGATATCCTGTTCGCTGAGGTTACATAGCTGCGCAATCATCCGCGCTTCCTTCTCCTCTTCATTACCGCGATCTTTTGCATGCGCGATGCGGTCGCGCACCAGCGGTTCGCGCATATGCACAACGTTTAACTCTGCGCCACCCTCCAGCGTGACGGGGGTAAAAAGTTTGATGGTTCGTGTTGAAGCGGGAAAACTCATAATTAGCACCTGAAATAAAAAACGGCCCGGAGGCCGTTATGAGTGAAGGATTAAGGGAGACAGATTACAGACGAACTTTTGATGCCAGCCCGGCCAGCACGTCAACGCCGTTAACGCGCCGGGCAAATCGCTCTGTGTCGATCTCAAACAGCTCCTGACCGTCTTTAGTCTGTTTGTAATAGCTGACCGCAATGTCAACCGTGATGGCGTTCTCTGAAAGAGCGTCTTTACCCCGCGCATCGGGAGTGACCGTATGAACAAAACCCTCAATCTCCTCAACCGTTCCCAGGGCGGTGCCGTTAGCCAGATAACCCTGATAGGCAGTGAAGCGTGGGCGACTGCCACTGACGAAACCGAACGCCGTCAGCATGTCGGTATCGATGCCGTAAAATTTAATCTGACAGGTCATTGCCTCCATGCCGTCATCAACGGGTGTCGGTGCGTCCTGCGCGCCGGTACGCAAATCGGTTTTGACGATCGCCAGTGTCGGCGGCGTGAATTCGTGCGCGCCCTGAATGCGCACCCCCTGCCTGAAAAACGTCCAGACGCGTAATGTATTTTTATCACTCATGCCGCCAGCATCTCCTCAAGCGCATAGTTGTTATTAACCCGGACACGCAGGCTGATCAGCTCGGTTGGTGACTTAGGACCAAAATCGTAATTGATATAAAGTTCACCCGCTGCCAGCGTTTCTTTTGTGTTCAGCTCCTTATCCAGCCAGGCTTCGCCACCGAAAATGGCTTTCAGCCTGACCAGTTTCCGCATATATGAGTTAATGGTGCCAATGATGTCATCAGCATTTTCCCAGTCCAGAGGACGGTCCACGTACGGCAGCATGGCCTCCTGAATGCTGTCCTCAATGACGTCCGCCGTTCGGCGCACCGATTCAAAATGCCACTGCGGCTCGTCTGCGCACAGACGGTTTCCCCAGTGTTTAAATCCCGAACGACGCACGATGGTTGAGACGTTCTGCATATTCAGCAGGTTGGCATCGCAATTTCTTTCACCGAGGATAAATTCATCAATCTGTTCAACGCCGAGGATATTGTTGATGTCCTGATTGGATTTGCTCCACCACCATCCCTTTTCGAAATCGATCCGGGCACGCAGCCCGGCAGCAAACGCGGAATAGGCCCGGTATACCAACTGGCCGTCACTGTTGCTCGTCTGAACACGCGGACGCAAAAGCTCGGTACGTGCGCCATATGACTGGCGGCGCTGGACCACCTCCTGCAGTGTTGCGCCTGACGCACAGTCAACATAAGCCACAGCTCGCAATTTACCGGCAACCGTCTCCAGTGCTTTGCCTACCGCGTCGTCCTCACTGAAACCGGGTGCAATAACAATGCGCGGTTGATAGGTGGTCGCGGATTTAGCAGATGAAAGTTTACCGATACCAGCAAGAACGGCGGCACGCTGCTTCTCTTTAGTTGTTTCCTCACTGACGCGCACAATTACGGTCAGAGCGTTGCGCTGGTCATTAATGTCAGCAATGGCCTGCTTAAGCGTTCCGGTGTCACCCAGGCGGGACATCATCGTTGTGCCAACAATCGCCACGGGCGTATTGAGCGGGAACGGTTCATCCTCTCCACCAGTCAGCTGAAGCGTAAATGGCGTGACAAAGCCCGCTCCACTGCCTGAAACCAGTATTTTCGCGCCATCCTGTGCAGGTACGACGGCAACAACATCAGCGGGAGTTGCATTCAGCACCCCATCCTCATCGCAGCCCAGCGTGATGCTGAGTTTGAGTGCGGCGGCATCCCATGATGCTGATGTGGGAACAGCTGCCTTTACAGTCGAGTCGGGTACACCTGCAACAGCCTCCACGCTGATAACATTTCCCGCTCTGCCGATGATGGTTGTTTTGAAGTTCAGCACGTTATCGAGTATCGGGGTTCCGGTCGTAGCACTGGCTGGCGTACCGGCTGATGCATCAGGAGCGGTTCCCACCAGCCCAATAATTGCCGTCTGAATCGTTGTTACTGCAACGGTGCCAGAGGTTAACTCTATCGTTTCAACACCATGTAAATCACCCATCTGTTTTCTCCAGGCATAAAAAAACCTGCCGAAGCAGGTTACATTTTCTGATTAGGTTTACCGGTTATTCCACCACTGTCTCCGGGGTGGTCGTGGTCGTTATGCACCTCCCGGATTTTACTCATAGTGCCGGTGCCGTCACTGATATCGCCGGTCGCTTCAATGTCGCTGTTAACCTGCGTTTTCCCCTGCACCGTTAGCGTTTCAGTGATTTCAACAGGACCATCCAGCGTGCCGATTCCAACAATTTTGTATGATCCCCCTGCCGCGATTTTGATTGTCAGTGCATGGGCCTCCCGGTCATACCTGATTTCGGTACCATCGCTATAGCGGGTGATGTGCTCGCTATCGCTACCCTCCGGAACAGGCATTGCTCCCGTATTCCAGCCCGGAAACACACGGCCATTGTTCAGCTCTCCGGCCTCTGACAGCACGGTTACAGCATCACCCACTGCGCAGGGGTTTGAGTCGGAACGGTTAGCCCCAGAAAAACCCTGACAAAGTGGCAGCCAGGTGGTGACGATATCCCCGAGATCGACACGGCATTTTGGCTGCTTATCATGGCGGACTGAGTGAATCACGCCACGGCGGATGAGATTAGCCAGCCGCCGCTGCAGGTCTCCACTGATATCACTCATCGGCTTTTGACTCCCAGATCAGCCGATAGTCATCGACATGCGCACGCCCTACATCGGGTGATTTACCCAGCCACACCTTACGCAACGGCACCCCTGATGGCGCAAACGGATCAGCACCAAATGCGGCTGATTGCGTGTATGAAACCCGCCAGACCAGGTAATCATCCATACGGGGATCAAACTCATCACGTTCAGCCGATATGAATTCAGCTGGCTCTATGTGGCTGATACCAAATTGCTGACCATCAATCCACTGAGTGATATCTGCTGCTGCAGTTCGCAAAAAAATTTCAGGTTTACTGGCGCTGGCTCCCTCAGAATCCACCACGACAAACAGATCACAGCTGAGCGAGACCTGCAGCTGGCCCTCATTACCGCCACCCTGCTCCCAGCTGTTAATTGTGAAATACACTGCGGGCGTGGTTAATCCAGTGAATCGGGGAATGTTTTTTTCGGGATAGGCATCAGCATCCTGCACCCACGCTATATTTTTCAGCGCCGAAATCACGGCGTCATGGTACTGCCCCATCATTAACGGTTCAGCCATTACAAACCTCACACAGAAATTCTGGCCTTAACCCGGCCACGCAGATCACTCTCGAAATGGTGCATGAAAATATCCATGACCTCTGCAAACGCGTTGTCCTCAACGTAGTTCAGCATCGGTTCATAGATATCAATTTCAGCATCACGGGTGCGGCGCGTTTCCGGGTCACGGATCACTATCGTGCGTCGGTTGTCGCGGCGACTACGTGCCACCTCCCCATTCTCAAACGTGCGGGCTGATAGCAGGTTTCCTTTAGGGGTAAATCCCACGGTACTGGCCCGTCGCCGCGATTTAATAAACCGGCCCGTATTTTTATCGCGCCGATCATGATGTGGCCGCACGCGGCCAGAGATTTTCCCTTTCAGGTCTTTCACCTTTATCGCGTTCAGGCCAAACCACAGTCGGAAATTATCCAGCGTGGAATTAGAGGCTGGCTGAACACGAAACGACAGGAGGCGACGGCGCACCATATTCATGCTGCGCGGTGCCAGGCCATCTTTAAGATCGGCCATTGCCCGCTTTCTCAGCGTTGCCCCTGTTCGCTGTAATGCCCGTGAATACGCGGCACGAAACTGTTTTTGTGTGGCTCCGATTTTTTCCGCTATCCGCCAGATAGCGGTAACGTCAATATCCACGGGTAAATCCCGCCTTAGCCGCGATTCACGTGCCATTTCATTTACTCCAGTTATTTATCTCAGGCTGGGGTTTTCCCGGCTCACCGAACGCCAGCGAAACGCGGGTGCGGCCTTGTTCATCGGTTCCCACATGAGTGACGCGATAATTGACGCCATTCACCACCGCGCCGTCACCCTTGGAAAGATCGGCAATATCAGCCGTCATGGCGCTGAATGCTGGCGAGTAGTCCTGCAACTCACCGCCGCCAGGCACACTCACAGGTGAATCGGGCGATTCAAATATCACCACCACCGGGCGCGCCTCACCTCCCATTAGCAGGGTGGCCGGAGATTCCTCAGCAAACGCCCGGTTAATCCGGGCATCCGCCTTTGCCAGCCGCGAACGGAAGCGGTTCATCAGAAGCCCAGCCGCACGGCAACAGACTCGTCACCGGCTTCAGCATCCGCCCAGGCAGTACCGGCAAGAGGATTTGGCGTAGCATCTTCACCTGCTTCCGCCGTCACCTTGCCGTCTGCAAGATAGAGTTTCTGGCCCGTCCCGACAGACTCTGCCGCTTTTGGCAGTACAAACACCCCAGCCGTATGAAGCACACCCCATAAACCCGCCAGAATATCGTCATGCGCTACACCCACCAGCGCCCCCACAACCACTGCCTCGCCGGAGGCAATTTCAGTAGCGCCGGTGTTCAGATAATCAATCGTTCTGCCGTCCTGCTGATAATTCGTTGCCATCGTTACTCTCCAATGAAAAAGGCGGCCTGCGCCGCCCGGATATAAGAAAGCCGCCCGGAGGCGGCTTATTTGTTGGTGACTTTAACCAGGCCCCGATGATCCAGAGGGGCAACACCTGCATCAATGCGAACCTTGAACGCCGCACCATCAATGGTGAACCCCTGCTGCTGCTCCAGATACGGGGTATCAATGCCGTCCAGATAGGCGACCTCGATAGTGTCGCGGCCCTGCGCTGCAGCCAGGTAATAATCAGTCGCGCTGCTGTCATCCAGACGCGCCTCCGACATGACCTCCACGAAGTTCTGAATCGGGTTATTGATGCCACTGTTAACATCAGCACCCGGCACGCTGGCAGATTTGATCAGCTGGTTGGCGCGTGACTCGATAGCGACGGGTGCCAGCATAAACGCAGGGCGAATATTCAGGTTACGCTCACCTGATTTCTGCAACTTCATCGCCTTGCGTGCCGTGTCCAGACCTTCAATGCTCAGACCGGCTTTAATCAGGTTGCCGTGGTCGGCATGGAACAGCGGCTTACCGTCTGACATTTTCGGGTTGCTGGTCAGGACGGCCCAGACTAGATCGCCTACTGTTGCTCGGGCTGCGCTTCCCATCGCCTGCGGAATCCCGGTCAGCATGGACAGATCGTCATTGATGATGGCCTGACGGTCAATACTGAACAGGTTGCCGTAGGTTGCCAGCGCAATCGGCTCGCCACGATCTTTCAACGTGACATATTTATATTCAGCGCCCGGACGCACCTTGCTCAGTGTCGGGAACGTCTCAAGGCCAACGCGATGCGCCGTTTTGAAATCAGTCAGAATCCCTTTCCGCGTCCATTTATCAAAAATTTCTTCGGCCTCATTCCAGCCCATCAGCGCCGCTTTATTAGCCACGTCCATCAGGATATTGCCAAAATCACTGTTACTGTGGGTGAATGCCAGACCCACCATTGCCATCGGAGTCTGATGACCGGCAATACCGATCCCGCGATCAACCAGAGAAGCACGTGCCAGCTCACGCAGCGTATAGCCTGCATACGCATTATCTTTTTCTGCTTCCGCATAGCCCACGCGTGACATGATTGCAGCGCGAACTGAGTCGCCCACCAGATTGCCGTTACCCGCATGCAGATGAATGGCACCCGGACCGGCGAGCGGCGTTGTACCGGCAGCCAGCGCGGTGAGCAGTTTGCCGCGCGCAACTTCCGCTGAGCATGACATATCACTGATACATTCGGTGCGCAGAGAGGCAAATGCCGGAAATGACTCAAACACTGCGCTAACAGCATTAACGCGCTCAGCGTTCGCCGTCTGCATCTGCTGCTGCAACTGAACAGCCAGTGCACTGATATCGATGTTGCCTGCCTGAACCGGCGCGGGCGGCGTGACTGCTGCCTGCGGGGCAGGAACCTGCGGCGCTGGCGTCTGAGTGTTTGTGTTTCCTTCCGCGCGTGGCGTAAACAGTGATTGGAGTTGTTGAGGCATGTTGGTGTAATCCTTCAGTTTGTTTTCATTCATACAGGCTGCTGCCTGCAGTTCAGGTTCCAGGGTATCGGCAAAACCTTTTTCAACGGCTTCCGCACCACTCAGCCAGGTTTCGGCTTTCAGCATTGCCTCAAGCTCTTCGCGCCCCAGACCGGTTTTATTCATGTAGGCGTTGAGCATCAGCGCCTCATTACGATCTAGGAAATCAGCGTAATCGCGCATCTCATCGGAATCGCCAGCAATGCCGCCCCACGGTTTATGAATCATGATCCAAGCGTTTTCCGGCATATGCACGTTGGCACCCGGCAGGCAGACAATCATGGACGCCATACTGGCGGCCACGCCGTCTACCCAGATATCCATCGTGGCTTTAAGGCGTGACAGCGTGTTGTAAATGGCAAAGCCCTGCATCACATCACCACCGGGGCTGTGAATATGCAGGTCGATGGCGCTGGCCTCAAACACGCCAGCCTCTCGGCACTCATTCACAAACTGCTGGGCTGTGATGCCCCAGCCGCCGATCACGTCGTAGAGATAAATCTCTACCCGCCCGGCTGCCTGCGCACGAATCTCATACCAGCACTGACCGTTTGCCGCATCGACACCGGCCAGCGAGGCTTGAGGATTAATCAGTTTTTGAGTCGTCTGACTCTTTTGATGTTGCATCTAACACCACTCCTTTATCGTTGGCGGCGTCGGAATCGAACACCAGCCCATGTTCCCGGTTGAATTCGGTTTCACGCAGGCGCTGGCGCTTAACCTCCTGCGGATTTTTGCCACGCGCACGCGCCCACTCCGCCTCAGTACTGGCACCGCCACGCACGTTGGCTTTCCACGCCTGCGCCTCTTTAACCGGGTCAATCCACGGCATCACCGGCCCAAGATAGAGCGCGTTATAAAGAGATTTTCGGTCTACATCGGGAGGGATTTCGATACCGCTCAGGAGTGCCATTGCCAGCCATGCACGGTAAACGGGACGACTGTGCTGTCCCACAAACCACTGCTGGAGAACGTTATATCCCTCGAAACTTTCCACCAGCTCCTGACGTTGTGAGCTGTATGTACCGTTGTAGTCGCGTGCAATGCTGGAATAGCTGCCGCGTGTACCGGCAGCAACGGCCCGCATCTGCCCGTTCCTGAACTCGTATAGGTGAACGTTGGGGCGGTTTGATTCCACCATGCCCAGGTCTTCACCCGGCTTTAATTCGTCATAAATCATGCCGGGCGCGATGTTGTAGAACCGCTCCCCGCCAGGCTCCGAAAATTCCCCGCTGTCATCCAGGGACTGCGCATCACCGCGCCGGATGTAGAACCCCAGCGCTGCAGCGATACGCGCCGCGACCCGTTCTGATTCTTCGTAGTCTTTGATATCCGACAGGCGAGTGATAACGCCATGTATCAGGCTGATTCCCCGCAGCTGATGCAGTCGTTTGCGCTGCGCCAGATGCAGCATGCTGCCTGCGGAAACAGTTTTGAATTCAGTGTTAAAGCCGGTAAATGAGGCCGGATGGTTTTTATAGACCTTGTAAGCAGTGGGTCTCCCCCATGCGTTAACGACGATGCCCTGCCTTATTTGCTGCCCTGTCGTGCTGTTCAGGGTGTAGGGAACGAAATCAGCCTCCAGCATTTCCAGCGAGAACGGCACTGATGTGGCATGCTGTAACCCGGCTACATTGCCGCGCACCAGCTGAGTGAAGACCTCACCGTCACGCAGTGCCGAACGCAACAGCAGCCGTTCTGCCTCGGGGCGGGTAAGCATCCCGGTCACTTCCGGGCGCACTGACCATTCAGCCCATAATGCTGATAGCTGGCTGGCAAAATCGCCGTGCAGATTGCCATCAAGGTCGAGCGGCTGTGGTTCAACGTGGATGCCATGCGCTCCGATTACCCGGTCCTCCATTTTGTCGAACAGACCGATGACCAGATCGTGGTTTTCATCCAGCCAGCGCGCTTGCTCACGCAGAGAGGTTCCTGCTGCAAACACAGCGGTGTCAGCTGATCGGGATTCGCGTTTACTTTTATGCAACCGGGACGGGTGAGCGGCCTCATACGCCTGCAGCCGGAGGCGGTTTTGCGCACGTGCAGCGGCCCACCCTGGCGAAATAACGCCGAGTGTTTTTTCAATAAATCCCATATTGGCCCTTAATTAAATCTGGCGAGTTTGTAAGAACCGCCGCGACCGCGTGCAGCGCGCCAGCGTCTTTCCCAGTAATCCAGCTCGGTACGTAATGCCACCGGATCATGGTTGGTAATGGCCCGACCGTTTACGCCGGTAAACGATACCGATTTTCCATCCAGCGAATCGGCGTACGCCTGACGCACCGTAAGGAGCATCTGGTAAATCTCATTTCTCGTCACTAAAGCCACCCTCCATTGCCTGACGATCCTGACCAGCCTTCTGCCGCGAGGCTTTTTTGCGGAGCAGGTCTGGGCGTGTTTTGTTGTCTGGGTTTGGGTTTTGATTCAGTTTTCTGTCGGGGCTGATCGCCCGTCACAATGCCAGGGTTAGCGTCCTGCTCCCGCGCCCATGCCGGCGGGGTTTCCCAGTCACGGATTTTTTCGTATCCGCGCAGAACGGCAACAGCCTGCGCATAACAGAACAGGTCAAACGCTTCGTTATCGCTTTTTCCCGGTTTGCGCCATTTGCCATCAGCGCCACGTTCCTCATAGGTCAATTCGTCGTAAAACCATTCGCCCAGCCAGTCCGGAAAATGGATGTAGCCTGCGCCGGGCGTTTCGCGTGACAGGTTATTACTCAGCTGGTCTTTGAGCATATCGGTCTGTAACAGATAAACAGGGATTTCCCCTCGAACCTCAGCACGCCGATCTGCCCTGCCGCTGTTATCCGGAAATGTTTTGGTAATTGTTTTCTGGCGTTTTGTGCTGTCGCCCTTGATGAGATAAACGCGTCTGGCCAGCCCGTCCCGACGACACTGCCGCCAGAATTTATAAGCATTACCGGTCACGCCCTCCTCGCCGCCGCTGTCCACCGCCATCGCCAGAACCGTCATCCGCTGCTCCTCGTTGCTCTGCAGCCGGTAAGTTTTATCCAGCACGTCAGAAACCAGCAGTTGCCAGTCCTCCGGATAGGCATCAGGCCGAATTGGCATAGCCTCGCCGTTTTCATCGTGTCGAAGCGAATGACGGATGTTGTAGCGGTCGATTAGCCAGCGCTCACCGTTTTCTCCGTAGCCGATGATCTGCACCACAAACCGCCGCCGTTTACCGCCCTGAACATCCACAGCTGCCAGCAGGAACCGCACTTTAGGCGGCACCAGCCGTTTGCCATAATCTTCGGCTCGTTTCATCAGGACATCTGACTGGCGCTGTTCGACAGATGCACGCGGCAGATACGGACGCCCCCAGTCGGTGTTAATAACCGCCCTTAGCGCCTCTTCACTCTGCGTTGCCTCATACTCCTGCTCAGCGGTCAGTAATTTGTAAACCAGCTGCGCCCACGTCTGATAAGCCGCAGCTGGTCCCTCCATCCAGAACGAAGCGATGCGAGAGCGGCGTGGTTCACCTGAACGATTCCCGGCTACATCAATTTTTTCACCCTCACGCAGCCAGACACCGGATTTATTCAGTTCGCGTTTCAGGTCAGCCGTAATGACGTTGTTGCAGTGAGGGCAGCAGATATGAGCGGCCTCACTCGCTTTAACCGGGTCGGTGTCGTCCCGATAACCAGTCATCACCTCCATCTCTGGCTGGAAATACTCTTCACAATGTGGACATTGCCAGTACCAGCGGCGTCTGTCTCCACGGTTATAGAGGGAAAGAGAGCCGGTTGTTGGCGGTGCTTCGTGAGGTGACTGTCGACGCCATTTGGTATTGGTTATCTCTCTGCCTGGTGAACCCTCCACCAGCGTCATACCCGCCGACATGAAAGTCGTGGTTCGTTTTGAGGCCAGAGAAAATCCATCACCTTCTCCGTCTATGTTCTCCGGAAACCGGTCATAGTCGGTCAGCGCAACATATTTAAAATCGGATGAAGACATGATGTTGATGGATGGCCAGCCTATTTTTAGATAGTTACCAGCCAAAAATGTTTTGTCGTGAACATTGTTATCATTGCGCAGCGGGCTGAGGCGTTTAGCCACTTCAGGGCTGACACGGAACGTACGCGCCAAACGTTTCTTGGAGTGCTCCCTCGCCTTCTCCTCCGTCATCTGAACGATCAGCATGTCGGACGGATCGCAGACCACGTTATAGACCACCCATCCATCTATCAGGCCGATTGTCTTGCCTGTTCTAGCAGGGCCAACAAACACCACGGCATCATACTCACGCGATGCCAGACAGTTCATCGGCTCGATAATATAGGGTGCTAAATCGGGGTCCCATTCCACTGAGTTTCCTACACCCACGGGGACGCGCATGTATCTATGCACTGCCTCCGCTACCGGCAACCTGCGTGGCGCACGGATGATCGAGGCAGTGTTTTTTCTGATCTCTGCCGCCGTGGCCTGATGCATGGTTACTCCTCGTCTGGCAATTCCTCCTCTGGCGGTGCGTCAGCCATTTCAACTTTCAGGGCTATCTGATCGCGCAGGTCATCTATAACTTTTTGAACACGAACTACTGCTACAGGTGTCATAGCGCAGTCACGCTCCAGAATGTCTGGCAAAGTTTCGAGCACCTGAACCACCGCTTTAGCCATTGATGAAAATTCCCGTACTACCTCTGATGCTGGGATCAATTCCCCGGTTTCCTGCTGAAACTTGAGTCGCTCGCGTTCGGATTGAAACCACGCTTTGCGATCAGGCGGCAGCATTTTATCGACGTTCACCAGCTCTTCAGATGTTGTGCGGCTCAGGAGTTCTTTGAGGATATCCACCACTGAAAACAGTTTTAATTTTGGGTTGCTTCCAGGTGCAGGCAGAAGTCCGCTCAACTTGCTGGAGACCGTCTGTCGATGCATATCTGTAAGCGCAGCCAGCTGATTAATATTGAGTCGGAGGTTTTTAAATTCTTTATCCATGATGATGAACAAAATTTAATCATTTCGACATCGTGAAAAATTTCACGACTGAAATATCAGAAGGTTAAGGGGATGATGATGATGTCGATGAAATGCAAAAAACTAGCCGTTTTCCGCGTGTCGCCGCCCCCTCGGTAGTCGTTCTCGCTGGGAGTACCTTTTCAAATGAGAATCATTTTCAATTGATTAAGTTTTCGGGGTGGCGTACGACGAGACGGAAATATATGACCCAGCCAGCGTGGTTTTAAACCACACCCTTAGATCAGTGAATTTCAGCCATCGTCCCGGCCTGACGGTTTGGCCTGTCTGAGACGCGTCTGGCGCATCCTGAGAAAGACAAAATAATGCCGACCCAAACTCCACCTGAACATCATAAGTTTGGTCGGTATCGGCAACGAGCTGCCACTCCTCGGTTAAATCCAGGTTAATAGTCTTCACTATTGCTCCCGATAGTTATTTAGCAGTTATGACTAGCGTTGAAACCATGTCACGCAGCATCACCGTCAGCGTGCAGGTTCCAGCTGTGAGTATGCTCACGGCAGCCTGACCACCAGCGGATGTGCTTATATGCTGCACCATGCTGGGGTTTGATATCGTCCAGACAGCACCATCTGCGCGCCCGATTTGAGCGCCAGTTTGACCGCTGACGAGGAATGCCCCCAGATATTGCCAACCTTTAGGAGCGGTTGCGTTCAGCATCGTGTAATGCGTGCTATCTATCTGCGTTACGAACCACGGCGACGTGGGTGTTTTGTTGCTATCGTTCTGGATGAATATCGTGTCAGCTGGCGGTTCATTCTGGCCGCCAATAACGATAGCGTCTGGTTCTGATATTCCATGCATGCTGATGCCACCAATGACAGTGGCTTCGGTTATATCAATCATTGGTTGGTCCAATAAAAAACCGCCCGTAGGCGGTTAAAGTTTTTTAATTAAGTATTCTATAAGCATATTGATGTCTACTCGGTGTGGTCCGTCAGAGTACCAAGCATTAGGTTCTGGTTGATTTGCATCAAACAACGGCTGCACGTCAACATTGTCATCTATAAGGTGAGATAGTCCACCTTCTAATTTATAAGCCATTATTCGGCACGAACCTTCAGGCACCTTGTTAAAGGCATCTAATTTCATAGTTTTTAAATAAATCTCGTACTTGAGCTGCTCACCATTTGCTGAGTCAGCAAGGAAAGTCTGAATAAGATATCGCATCAAAGCCTCGACGATTGTTTTGTGAGAACTCACATTAGCGCTAAGTTTAGCTTGAGGGAATCTTATTTGATTAGTTCGAACTATCATCAGGCGCACTCGAAAATGCGCCTTGTGATAATCACTCTTCTAAAGAATCTGCGGGTATAATCTCACCCTCTTCAAACCACGCATCCACCGCACGACCATCAGCGGCGCAATAATGGATTAAGTATTGGTTGCAGCTATTAGCATATTCGGCGCGTCCCTTCACATGGCCTTCTTCTCCACTGACAGCGACCTGAACCACCTGACCTAACTCATGCTTAAATCCCATGACACTTTCCTTTTGCTGTGAAATAACCGCCTGCGCGGACCTGTTAATTCTTTTGCTCAAAACAATTTTTTTCCCACGTTTCGTTGTGCGCCAGAATCGCCCGCTGTGTTGGAGCGCTCATAATGTCGATATCGTGGTTACTGACGTAGATCGGGCGAACCCAATCACAACCAGTGTCAATCACCCTCACGCCGCCACCGTTCCCGCAGCCGCTCAGAGACAGCAGCATCAGGCTGGCCGTTAATATTCTGCTGAACCTCGACAGCATTTTTCAGCACCTCAACGTGTTTTTCTGATTCCTCAGCCTGAACAGACGCCCGCTCAGCTGATGCTGTGGTTTCAGCTGCTTTTTTGCCTCTGCTACGACCCAGTCCGAACGCGGCCACTACCAGACCGGCAATGACGGCCAGCACGGTTAATAGTGTTTGCATCAGATCAAACCTCTGTAGGCGTCATAAGTGCCGGTGCGCATAACCTCAGCGTGGCGGAGAGCACGGTCAGGCGTCTGGCGCGCCCAAAGGCTATTCAGCATTCCACCAGCTGCACCGGCAAAATCACCACTTGTAATCATGCCCAGCGTATTAGTGAAATCAGCCAGACCAGCCACCCCCATCTGATAAGCCATGCTGTAGAGGATGTCCCGACGTGCGTCGTTGCACTGCGCCAGCGCGGCAACAATTACGGGATAGCAATTCATATCAGCGGTTTTCGCATCTACCAGACATTTCTTCCATAGATCGCCAACAGGACGGGGAACAGTAAATTGATACTGTTTGATTGGCGCGTTTTGAGGACCGATTCTGATACCACCAGCAACAGTTGGAAAATTGCGTGTGTCCCAGTAGGGAACCTCTTTATAACCCTCCTCAAAATTGAGGATTTCAATGATTCTACTCATCGCCTTTACTCCGTGACGGATAATTAATAATGCGTGCCAGATTTCCCCGTGCGGCAAATACCACAGTGCAAATCAGCGCGTTTGCAATCACGACAGGCCAGCCGCTGGCGTGGTAATGCCCATACAGCCAGAGCAAAACAAAATTGACGTAAAACAGAATCAGGCCTGCTGCAATCCATGAGATGCCGCGTTTATGCGTTCGACCCGATTTACTGAACAACATCAGACGCAGTGCAATTGCCGCACATATGGCGACATCAATTACCGACAGCAGATCTTTACTGATAATCATGATTTATCCCCCAGCCACCTTTTTACGAATGGCAGTTTTGAAACGCCGCCGTTTTTCAGCCAGAAATAGCCCTGCACAGCCGCCGCTGAGATGATCACCGCCGCCAGTGCGTCCAAAGGCTTTTCGCGGTAGTTGAGATAGTCCTCTACTTTGTCCGCAACAAATCCGGCTCCAAATACGCCAGCTGCATAGCCAAACAGGAAATAACCAAATATCTGTCGTCGCGTTAGGTTGCTGGCGGTGACGATAAAACACATCGAACCGGCAAACGCTCCAAACGCGATTGAGTAATCTACAGAAGTGATAAATCCCACCAGCGCAGACGTGACAATGCCCCACCCAGCTACGGTTGCCGTAGCGCCGGTGCTTAATGGCTCAGCCATTAGCGGTCCCTCTTAATGATTAATAAATTCTGATTTACTCGATTAGCTTATTCAGTTCGCTAACCGTCTGCCGGAAACGTTCCTCTTCCAGCTCTACACCAATTGCAGAGCGACCAAGCTTTATGGCTGCCTTTATCGTTGAACCTGACCCCATGAAGAAGTCAGCAACTACATCGCCCGGCCTGCTGCTGGCATTGATAATCTGTTCCAGCATGTCGGCAGGTTTTTCGCATGGGTGTTTGCCGGGGTAAAACTGAACCGACCTATGTGTCCATACGTCTGTATAGGGAACCGCAACTGAGACGCCGAAATATCTGCGGAGTGATTTGTACTCCTCTTGCAGCTCCAGATATTTGCGGTTCAGTGAGTGATACGTGTCCACCAGCTGGTGGTGCGGTGTTGCTAACGTTCCTGATTGATGGCGCGCAATGGCTATCTCAGTAAACAGCGCCTGCAACTTCAGGTAGTCAGCCTCGCTGGGTGGTTGCCACTGACTGGTGCCGAACCAGTGCGAGACCATGTTCTTCTTACCGGTTGCCGCAACAATTTGGGCAGCTGTTACACCAAGTTCTGAGCGGGCACTACGGAAATAATCAATCAGAGGTGTTAGTACCTGCTGTTTCAGCTCATAGCATTTTTGCGCGTAGGCGTCTGGTTTGTACGGCCCCTGATAATGCTCTGCAAATAGTATCCGTTCGGTTGAGGGAAAGTACGATCTCAGACTTTCTTTGTTGCAGCCCTTCCAGCGTCCATCAGGCTTAGCCCATATGATGTGGTTAAGAATGTTGAAGCGGTCACGCATCATGATTTCAATATCAGACGCGAGTCGATGACCTGAGAACAGGTAGATGCTGCCATTGGGTTTCAGCACTCGCCAGAACTCCGCCAGGCAGCAATCCAGCCACCGTAAATAATCTTCATCCCCTTTCCACTGATTATCCCAACCTAGCGGCTTTACTTTGAAATACGGAGGGTCAGTAACAATCAGGTCAACTGAATCGTCTGGCATGGTTTTCAGCACGCGCAAACAATCGGCATTGTATAAATCAATGCCGGGCATGGTTTTTACACTTTTCACACACAAGTCGCTCAGTACTAAAGCCAAAAACAAAAAAGCCTCAAGGCTGATAAGACTTAAGACGTTTAGACATACATATCTGAAACTAAAGTGACGATGATAAGTAATGCCGCGTAGAAACTACTCTTATCACATTATAATAATCTTTGCGTACGCGTTAGCATTTTTGTAATCTTTGATCTCAAACATCCAAGGACGACGATAAAATGACAGCGATAACTTTAAATAACGTTATTATTCATGAGCTTGTAAAGGTAGCAAAAGAGCCCATTAGTCCCATTGAAGAAGACAGATTCCGTTTTAGGGACACAGCTCTTGACTGTAACAATAGTACTGTTCAAAAAATGATTGGTGAGATTAATTCTCTTTACGGTAAAAATGGTAACTCAGCTCAATATGGTGTTTTTAAAGAAGAGGAAACAGAAAGAGGCCCTGTACCTGATGCCATCATAGAGTATATTGGTAATACCACTCGCTCTACTCAGCAGTTTATAGATCTTAGTGTTGAGATAATGCATAAGCTAGGAAAAGAAGCGGAAAAGCAAAGACTTTCTTCTGGAGGCGTGATTGTATTTGCAGATTATTTAAGAGACGGAGTTCACTTTTTCTTGGTAACGATGATCAAATCAAAAGAAGGTATAAGGCTGAGTGCCAAAATGGAGCCTGAGCTATTAGAACAGTTAGAACTATCAAAAATCAACCAAGCGGCCAGGATAAATTTCGAAAGATTTTTTCACTTCCAGAATTCATCTGACATTGAAAAAAATGATTTGAGCTACTTAAGTTTTATTGGTGGGAACTCGTCGAGCAACGCCTCTGGATATTTTGTTTCTGCGCTAGGTTGTGATAAAGGAGTATCATCGAATAAAGCCACTAAAGATTTACCAAAAGAAATAAAAAACTTTTTCAACAGGCATCAAGAAATCAAAGTTCACGCAAAAAAATTCCGTGAAGATGTAATATCTTATTTAAGCCGCCAAGCAGACAGTCAAAAACCTGCTCTTCTTTCTGATATAAAATTGATGTCATTGAAATATATGTTGGATCTAGATGAAGAGACGAGGAATAATTTAAGTGAAGACCTTATTTCATATCTAAACAGCGAAAACATCAGAATTCCTAATGAATTTTCCGTTAGTGCTTCTGGATTAAAAGCCATCATGAATGTAAGGGTCAAAGGAAATGGCTTTAATTTTGATTTTGAAAAATCCTTATTGGGAACCAGCATGGATGCTGATATATGCTACAATACTGAAAGTGGATCTCTGACTTTTAGTCGCTTGTCAGATTCCGCTAAGGAGTTGATTGAGGCGGCAATTAAGGAAAAAAATGAGCAACCTTCAGATGGCTAATAAGTCATTTTTAGAAACAATCGTTGAGCTATATCGGTTGGCTGGCAGGCCAGCTCTTCCATTGCGTCCAATAGATATTGAATTAAAAATTTGCCACTCTGAAACGGCCACAAACCTTATCAATTTTTTATTGGCTAACTCTATTTTTTCCAAGCAGATAAGAGAACTTGAAATTGATGATGAAGAGTATGAGGAATCTAAACTACCAGTCTCATGGAATAAACTGCACATAAGTTTAGCTCTTCCTAATGATGGTATTTCAAGGTTTCACGACAGCATTGAACAGTTAATTAAATACAATTCTTTATCTGAGGGTGTGTTTCCATGCGACTTCTACATCATAGATATTGATTATTATTCGAAGGATCAGTATCGTCCTCTACTCATTGAAAAATTAGAAAAAATATGTAATTTAATAAGCTCTCTTTCTAAGCTTGCTCAATATCATGACCGCAAGTCAATTGACGGTTCTTCACGGCTTGTTTTCATACAAAGCCTTGAAGGAAAATCTTCCACAGCAATAATAACACCTTCTATTAGCCTTGAAATCCTTGATTGCGAAGGCAATGATTACTCTATTGCTGACTTACTGCAGGATGGTGCCTTGCAGTCTGACATTGTTCATATTGATGAGCGGAGAGGCATATTCCGAAACACATTAGTCGAATTTTTTAACGAAAACTCATATGAATTCCCAGACTTAATAAAGAAATGGAATACATTTCATTCAGCTTACGATAGTAATTTATCGGTCTATCTTAGCGGCTTCCACTTCCATAAAGCACGAAAGGATGTTGCATCGGCTGAAATTGAATTTTCAGAAAAGGTCTCTAAATCACTTTCTGACTTGACGTCGAAAGTTTTAGCTATACCTGTATCCGTTATTGCATCCCTCGGCATGTGGAAATTAAAGGAATTTAGCGATCAATCTCTTGTTTTTATCGGCCTTGTTTTAACTTCTTTAATGCTCCACATTCTCATCATGAGTCAAAGAAAACAGTTGAAAAGGATCTCTCATGCGAGAAAACTCGTGTTTTCTCCTTTTGAGAAAAAAATAACAAGGTATCCACAAATATTAAGATCAGAAATAGAACTGGCAATAGAAAGCCTAACTAATAACGAAAGATTCACCTCTCGCATCTTGGTAGGCTTTTATTTCCTTAGCTGGCTACCAGTGTTTATTGGTCTAATTATTTTTTACCTTAAGATATAACCCTCTCCTTCGGATATCATACATAACAATCCATCAACAAAACCCATGGCAGCTTGTAACTCTTTTCTAATTGTGCCATCTGAACACTTCCTTTTTTTGGCTATTGATCTTAACGATACACCAATAACAAAATGGGCTATTAATAAATCACACTCATCAGGTTTATATTTCTTTAGACGAGCCACGCACGCATCTATCTTAATCCCCTCATCATCGCAACACTGCAACCTAGATTTTTTACCATGGGGTATAAGTCCTTTAAATCCAGCAGCGATAGGCTGCCAGTCAACACCACTATTATCGCTGGCTGCCCAAGCACCCCATAAATCCAAAACTTGTGACATGTCACGCATAATTTCTCCACACATTTAATTATTTGATGAACCAATGACACCGACCGCTATTGCGTAATCAAGGAACCGAAACAGCAGCACAATCTGGCTTCCATATTTTTCCTCAAATGCCCTTACATCCCGGTGCAACTCATCGTGATGCGCTCTGCAAAGCGGTATCACAAAGAGATCGTGAGATTTAGTGCCCATTCCCCCCTGTCCATATCCAATGATGTGATGCGGGTCGTCTGCCTGCTGATTGCAGCACGCGCACGGCTGTGACTTCACCCATCGCGTGTATTTGGTGCTCTCCCAGCGGCGGCGCTTTGGCCGCAGCATGAATGACTCTGGTGATTCAGGAGCGGCTTGCAGGGTGATAACTCTCTTCACCTCCTGCGCGGCCTCCTGAATAATTTCGGTGGCCTGCCTCACTGGTGCGATCAGCGACTCTTTCAGCTCACCCTGCGGGATGGTGTCTTTAGGCATACGCAGAACGCGCCGTGCCGGTGCCTCTGGAATCAGATCAACAACGTCATTCAGTGACGCCCACCAGCACAGTTCTGGCAGTGTGAGTAGATGATCGCCATGTAGTGCCATCTGTCTGCAGGCGACTCTGATGATCCACAGTGCAGTGTTCCGTTTCGCAATGGCATCCATACGGCCCGGCATGCCGTTTTTCATGAACTCAGTATCGTGGCTGCAGCATATCGATACCGGGCCACTTTCAGTCTCTGCCATCGTGAATTCGTGATAGTGCCAGGTTCCCCGTTGTTCCCACTGACAGTAACCCAGCGACTGAACATATGACGCAAGCGCATTAAGCCCACCAGCAGCCGTAATAACACGCTCATGACCGAAGAAAGCTGCCAGTGAGGGTTCATCCAGTAACGGCTGCGTACTGTCGTTTAGTAGCCCTGACGGTTTGTCTGTCAGGTCCATTGTTGGCGTGCTGATCACTACACGCCCCTTAAAAAGTTTTAGTAGGTCCGGCCCCGGCTTAAACAGCACAATCCCTGTGCGTGGTGCAACCTCGGGAGTGAGCAGCGCTCTCATGCCGCCCTCCCTATCAGACGTTTGAGCAGGTGGTGCGTCGCAACCAACGCAGCTGCCAGCGATATCAGAATTGCGCATGCGTATCTGTATGCTGGGCAACTGATTGCCAGCCAACTGAGGCATCCACTCAGCACCCAGGCTAAAGCGCATATCACCAGCACCGCTAAAAGGTCATTTTTCACTGCGACTCTCCCATGTCCGGGATAGTCAGTTGACCTGCGACCTCGCGCACGGCCTGACGCAGCATGCGATAATTTGACCAGCAATCGCGATTAGTCTGTTCCACCAGCTCGATAAACTCCTGAACCGTGCATGGCTGGTCCTGCCGCAAACCAATCAGAACGCTGGAAAACCGCTGCAACTGCTCTTCCACTACCTCTGGATCATCATGCTGCTCAGATAACCACTGCTTGATCGCCTGATCGTCCTGGTGCTGTTGGATGAATCGCAGGGCTGACTGGATGCTTTCCTCTGGGACAACTACGTGCTCAGGGTGCTCAACTGAGTCTGCCGCCCATGTGTGTGCATATTTGGACTGAGCGTAGGTGTATTGGGATTTGATTTTGAAAGCCGCCTGTATACAGGCCCAGACCTCGACGCCGCTCTGCTCAAGAATTTCATGTTTCAGCAACGGCAGGTCATCACCCTCGTCGTTCTCTGGCTCAGCCGGTGCCGGTTGTTCACTGACGGACGCTGTGACGCCGTAATGCTCTCTGGCGGCCTGAATAATATCCATCAACTCAGCCACCTGCAGGTCAGTCTCAAGCGTCAGAGTAACGCGTGCGCCCTCCTCATCCTGCTCTGCCTGGCAATGTTTGGCTAACAGCTCTACAAGCTGGCGAGACTGTTTGGCACTGAATTGCGTCATGGCGGCGGCTTTGGTGAGCTTTTTCTTGCCCGCTGCTTTGACCTTTTCCAATTCTGTTTTTGCCACCCTACCCGCTGACGCACCATGCTCACGAACCAGCGCGACGGCTGTAGTGGCAGCAACCTCTTTGTTTTTAACCAGTGCGATCAACTCATCGCCAGACGTCAGCAGCGACAGGTGGTTTTCAACGTCAGTAATTGAGCGCTTAACTTTTTTGGCAATCTGAGTCGGTTCCCAGCCCTGATTAATCAGGCGTTGATATGCAGCTGCTCGTTCCAGTGGTTCAAGTGCGCGCCCCTGACTGGATGTGACCATGAACGCGATGCGGTCAGCCTCACTGCCCACGAAATCTTTGCATTCCAGACGGATGTCATAACCGGCTTCCTGCGCCAGTTTCGCGCCGTAGTAACGGTGATGGCCATCGATGATTTTTATTCCCTGTTCCGTTACCTGCACAGCCAGCGCAGGCACCTGCTCACCAGCCATGTATGCATCACGGAATTCTTCTACGTGGGCCTGATCGATTTCCCTGACGTTATACCCTGGCTCGACATATAGCCTGTCGACGCTCATCAGGTAGGTTTTGCGGGTTGTAAAATCTGTATCTTTTTTGGTTTTCTTGTCGTAAAGCTTGGATAAAGTAGTCATTTTTGAAATCCCTTAATAACCGCGAAACCCTTCCGGGATGGCGTAATCGACTGGTGAAATGTCTGTGACTGACCGCTGAACCGGACCGAGCCTGACCACCAACTCATCCCATTTTTCGCGGAGTTTTGCAGGGCTGAGGATGTTCCGGCACCAGAACGGATCGCTCTGAACGCGTTTGAACATCTTGCAAATCTGGAAGTGTGTGCGCTGGTCCTGCGAGCACATCAGGCGCACGTCATTCGCCCACGCAGCCCAGTTCGGCTCTTTGGGCCTTGCCAGTTCGCTGTCAGCTTCTGCCGCCTTCTCGTAGAGTTGAGTGATCTGCCCCCATATCCATTCCGCGCACTTCAAGTCCTCATGGCTACCCCACAGGCGTTTTTTCTCGCTGTAAACCACCGCGTCGGGAAAGCGAGCCAGGAATTGGTCGGGATTATCCACAGGCGTGTCGTCTGGTCGCGAAGCGTCCGGACAAGAGAGGTTTTTATCTAATGGATCATGTTTTGAATTTACTGACGGATCGTCGCCAGATTCTGGGGGGTGAAAACCCGTTTTCTGGCCGGATTTTGACAGGTGAAAATTTGACGCATCAAAATTTGGTGCATCAGATTTTGACGTGTCAGATTTTGATGTGTCCGATTCTGACGCATCAGATTCTGGCTGGTGAAGAGCAGCGGCTTCGCGCAGTTTCCTGACGTTTAGCTGATACATGTTCGAGGTGTTGCGGTTGCCCTTACGCCGTGGCGTACTGTTCAGCCAGCCATCAGCCTCCAGCTTACGTATTGAGGTGCGTACAGTGCTGGGACCAGCCCCAATTTGCCGGGCGATTGTGGCAATTGACGGCCAGCAAACCCCCTCATCACTTGAGAAATCAGCCAGGCGCGCCATGATGGCCACGCTGGTGATTTTCATGCCTGACGCCGCGCAACCGTCCCAGACGTATGCAGACAATTTCACGCTCATCCAACTCTCCTGAACTTCTGACCCCACAGGTTGCGGGGCTGGACGCAGACATGCGGATAGCCTGGACGCCTGAACAGCACCCTGTTATTCGCTACATCAACGCCAATGGTTTCAACAATCACACCGCGTGGGTCGGCATAGCGCGCAACCCACGGCTGAATAATTTCGTTTGTCTGCTGGGGCATTTAGCCCCCTGATTTGCTTAATTTCTGAAGGTGGTCGCCCACAGCCCACTCGACGAAACTGTGGTTAACTGCGTGATGACCATCAGGTAAATTGAGCGCATAACGGAATGGCTGCTGACTGCGCCCGCCAGTCATGGGCAGGCAGCGGAATTGCGGATAGATTCGGGATCTGTTTAAATTGTTCACGCGATTATTTCTCCACACAAATTGATGTAGTCGCCGAAGGCGCTGGGCTGCAACCCGGCGCTTTCACTTTTCTGAAGCACAGAAAACTTTGTAAACCAGGGTTGTATGCTCCTGTAATTTCGTAATGGCACGGTGTAGTTCCTCGTCAATAACTTCGCGCTCATGCGGTTCAACCACTCCATCCTCAATAGCTGCCCTGACCTGCTGTGAATAACGAGTGATCTGCTCAATAGCCTCCAGCAGTCGCTGATTGATATCGCCGTAATCCACCAGCTCAACATCAGGCAACGGCACAAACACCCCGCCGGACTCTTTCGCAACCGCGTTCGCTACGTCGTGATTACCACTGGCGCGCTGTAACAGCATTGACCAGCCGAACGGGAATATCTGATCACCACCTGAGCGCAACCGGTTATGAATGGCGTCCTCAGTTACATCCAGAATTTCAGCAGCTTCGCTATATCCACCAGCCAGCCCTGCAATAGTTTTGCGGACTGCCTTCACCAGCCACGCAGGTTGCCTTTCAACTTTCCATTCCGGTTCGTTACCCACGCTTTGAAGCCTTCTGCAGTGGTTTGAATACAGGCGAAAGCTCTGGATAATCCCTCCAGTTAAAAGGCAGGGAACCTGCCGTAGCTGCCGCGATCAGTAATGCGTATTTCCAAGGGATTACATCGCCCCACAAACTTACCGTTGATTTTGATATGTTTAGAGCAGTAGCTGTCGCTACTGTCCCCCTGAAATGTTCTATCACTGTACTTTTACGCATAGCTCCTCCTTAAACCAATTCAGTTTAAACAACAAAACTCAAAAGCGTCAATAATAAAAAACTTTCCAGTTTAAGAAACCAAACATATGATTGAATCAGTAAGTGACCGCATAAATAAGCGAATGCAAGATTTGAACCTGCGAAGTAAGGATTTAGTTTCAGCAACCGGCGTATCAAAGGGGACTGTTAGCCAATGGGTTAACGGTAACAACAACCCTTCTGCAACACATATTCCCAAACTAGCCAAAATTTTAAACGTCACGGAGAGTTGGTTAATAAATGGCGGAAGTCGTTCACAAAGAGATAAGCCAAATGAGGTAGATCAAAGGCCACTACATAAAATCCCTCTAATCTCGCTGGCGCAGGCCGGGGACTGGAGAAAACTCATGAGCCTTGATAATGATTTTCCTAATTGGACTAATGTTACAGATGATGTGTCCCCCCATGCTTTTTCAGTAAAAATGGATAATGACTCCATGACTGGAGATGGCCCCATCAGCATCCCTGAAGGCTCCATAATTATTTTTGACCCAGATGTTAAACCGCAATCGGGCAAGATAGTTTTAGCAAGGGTTGGTGAATCAACAGTAATTAAGAAATTGGTTATTGATGGACCCAGTGCTTACTTAGTACCTATAAAACCCAGCTATAAAACGATTGAGCTGGAATCGCTTGATCATATTATTGCTACAGGTGTTTCCGTTCAGACCAAACTGCCCTAAATCCAAATCATAAACTCCCCTCAGCAAACCAAACGCCCGCTACATCGGGCCTTTTGTCCTCCCCTGCACTCTTAAGTTTTGCAATCAAAACTATTTCTATTGACTTGAATGTTTTGATGAGTAAACTCAAACTCATCATGTAAACGCAACCAGCTTTAAAGAGTTCGGTAGTTGACGCTCATAAAAATATTACTTAGGAGAAAGGGCGGTGGAGAAGGATGTTGAAGCACTGTTAGAAAATGTCGCACGCCTTGAACTGGCAGCCAGAAGGGGCTTGCAGCTCATTGAAGAGGTCAAGCCTCACTTAATGCAAGGCCATATGATCTCTGTTGAGCACTGCAACGCAACGATCCAAAACTGTGATTTGTTTCGTAAATGGATTAGCGAGTTTTTTGGAGCATGAGGATAGATTGTTGTTCAGTCATGCCGTAACCCTGAACAAAAACTTCAATTTCTTCTTCCTTACTCTCGTTCATGAAGGTTTCGCCACCGAGGTTATGGAGTTCACCGGATATGGCATGTCCCTTCTCGACGTCATAGCCACCGAGAAGCTCTGCGACCGTGAATTCCCCAATTTGGTCACGAATAACGATGTAACCATTGCGGTGTTCATGATGTCCGAGGACTCCGCGCATAAATATCCCTTTCTGGATGTATGAGAGCAACCAGAATACCACCTCGCCTGATGTGGTTAAAAGCAGGCTTATTTTCAAATGTGGAGAAACGGCAGTGGGCTATTGCAGTAGCCCACCAGCCATAATCGAGGAAATGATTATGATCCAGGACATCGACGACCTGATTACTGAAATTTTCGACGAATACCCCCAACCACGCCTCATCTGTAACACTCCTGGCGATTACACACCGAGGCTGGTTTCGCAGCTCAACCTAAGACGCACCGCACGCATCAACCCATCTCCTACCCGCTCCCCGGCAGGTTCCAGTCTTGCTCAGCAGGAGGCGCAGTTATGAAAAAACTCGCCCAATATCGCCGCAGCAACGGCCCGAACGCAGGTTTCAGCGAAAAACTCGCCTGGCAATTATCAAAAGGCCCGGCGACAGGCCGCGAGCTGGCGGAACGGTTTGGCATGAGCCTGCGTGAGTTCAATCGCCTAATCATTAATACGATGCGGCATGGCGGCAAAACGCTGCAGGTTGAGGCTTCCAATCCGGTCTGTCTCGGTGGCAACTCTATCGACCGCACCTACACGCTGATCAGACGTCCACGCCGGGTTGCTCCGCAGGCACTGCCGCCGATGGTCATTAACCAGAGCAATGACCGGTCCGAAGAGGCTATTAAGCGCCACCGTGCTGCAGCCAAACGACGTGCCCGATTGATTGCCAGCGGGATTTACATGGAATGTATGGGTTAAGGGGATCGAGATGAACGTAACTCAAGTTGGAGAAATTCATAACTGCGACTGTGGTTTCTCATGGCGCACCGGGAAAAGTGGTTCGCATGAATGCGGCTATGGACTAAGAAAGCAGCTGGCCGCCCTCAAAGCAGAGCGTGACTCCCTGGCGGCTGAGGGTGCGGCGCGGGGCGAAATCATCGAGCGCCTGATTGGTCAATACAGTGCAGCGGGTTATCACGCCGTGCAGAATTCACTTAATCCAGCACAGTCATTGCTATACGACGCAATGCAGGTGCTGAAACAGTCAGCCACCGACGCCTACCTCAACTCTGTGCGGGCTGAGGGTGTGGAGATGTTTGCGAAAGAATTGGGTAGTCCATATGGCGATGATGAGGGTCGAGACTACGAAACCGGCTTTAACAGAGCTATTGAGGTTTCAAAAAGCAAAGCAGCCAAATTTGTTACCCAGCTCCGCGCCGGTAAGGATGGTGAGTGATGGAACAGCCGATCCTCGATATGTGCTGTGGCTCTCGGATGTTCTGGCTCGACAAGAAAGACAGCCGCGCGATATTCGCAGACATCCGCAAAGAGTCACACGTGCTGTGTGATTACCGAGCTTTGCATATTAACCCGGATATCATCGCAGACTTCCGTTCTTTACCCTTTGCTGACTGCAGCTTCGCACAGGTGGTGTTTGATCCACCCCACCTGGACCGCGCTGGAGAGAACGGCTGGATGCGGAAAAAGTACGGTGCGCTGGATAAGCAGAGCTGGTGTGATGATATCCGAGCTGGTTTCAATGAGGCGTTTCGGGTTTTGCGGCCACACGGCACTCTGATTTTTAAATGGAATGAGACTCAGATACCGGTGAGCCAGGTGATCGCCCTTACCGAACAGAAGCCAACCATCTGGCAACGCACTGGCAAGGGAGATAAAACGCACTGGATTATCTTTTTGAAGGAGGCGAGTGATGGCGCTGACTCACGGAGAACTTAATTCGATAGCGGCAAAATGGCTGAAACGCCCACTGAGCAATAACGGACCAGGCTGCCAGGTTGCACTGACTGAGGTTGGTGGGCTATTCGAAGGCGAACGCGCAGATGCTTTCGGCTACCGCTGGGGATATGACGGCGGCTCAGTTGTTGTTGAGAGCAAAGTAAGCCGCTCTGACTTCCTTGCTGACCGTGCCAAACCTCACAGAAACGGCACCAGCCCTGGCATGGGAACCTACCGCTATTACATTTGCCCGGAAGGGCTGATTGATATCCCTGACCTGCCCCACGGATGGGGGCTTTTGTGGGTAAATCAGCGCGGTCACGTCAAACTGAAGGCAGGACATGTCTGTTGTCACAAGGTCGGCGGTTATGGTCCAGCGCGTGATATGGCGCTGTTCTGGCAGCATCCGGCTGATTTACGCTTTGAGTTGGACATGATGGCTCACTCACTGGTCAGGTTTGGCGATCCTGAAGAGGCCAAGGAGATGGTGCGCAGTGCTAACCGGGAATACCGCCGGGTAGCTGCGGAAGTGAACAAGCTGAGGGAAGATATCAAACAGTACCGGACGGATGCTTATCGCCTAAAACTGTATGAATCTCAAAATGGGGGCTTGTCCAATGCCTAAATCCCCCGCCGAACGCAAAGCAGCACAGCGTGCTCGCCAGGCCGCTGCCGGTGGTAAAAAGCTGGAGCTGGCGCTGGATAGTCAGGAACTGGAGATGCTGGCGCAGAACTGCGCCGCACGCCGCCCTGGTCGTGAACCGTATGAGCTGAACGAGTATATCGCGCTGTTAATCCGGAAAGACTCCGCTGAGCTGGCGCAGCAACTTGAGGCAATGGCCCACCAGCAGTGCGGGAAATGCAAAGAGCAGTTGCCGGTGCAGTCATGCCCTTGCAAGGGTGAAGCCGCATGCTGGACCACCAGCGGATGGCAGAAACTGAAATTAAATATTGATACGCCGTGATATGTCACGGCTCAGCAGACCTGTTGCAGCGGGGATGTGTGGAGAGAACGAGATGTCTGATATTGATAACGTGATAATTTCTGATGCCGATATCGAAAAAATAACCGGCTATAAAATCCCCTCAAAACAATGCCAGTGCCTGAAACAGGCGGGTATATTTTTCGTGGTTCGCCGTGATGGTCGTCCGAGAACAACATGGCAGCATTTCAATGATCCAATATCGTCACGGAAAGCCCCTGAAGCCAGCTTTCCTGAACCCAACTTTGGAGCACTGGATTAATGGCGCGCGTTCGCAAAAACGCTGCAGATGCCTGGATGCCGCCACGCGTTTATCGCGGGAGATCAGCCTATGAGTTCCATCCAAAAAACGGCGGCGCTATCCGCCTATGCGCGCTGGATGCAGCTCAGTCCTCAGTATGGGCTGCATATGAGGCGTTGATAAATGAGATACCTGATGACAGGCTGCTGGCGTCACTAGCTGACCGCTTTTTCAAATCGGCTGATTTTTTCGAACTGGCACGTGAAACACAACGGGACTACCTGAAATATTCAAAAAATGTTTTAGCTGTTTTTGGTGCCATGCCCTCTGATGCAATCCGGCCTGAGCACGTCAGAAAGTACATGGACAAACGCGGATTAAAAAGCCGGGTGCAGGCCAACAGGGAAAAAGCGTTTATGTCCCGCATGTACCGCTGGGGCTATGAGCGTGGCATGGTTAAGGGTAACCCAACGAAAGGAGTTAAGAAGTTCAAGGAGGTGTCCAGGGATCGGTATGTGACCGATGCGGAGTACCAAGCTCTCTATTCATGCGCGCCTGATGTGGTGAAAATCGCTATGGAATTAGCCTACCTCACCTGCTCGCGTCAGGGTGATATTCTCGCAATGAAAAAGAGCCAGATCATGGATGAGGGCATATTGATCAAACAGAGTAAAACCGGTGTTGCTCAGATCAAGGCGTGGTCGCCACGGTTTGCAGCAGCAATCAAAATGGCAGCGGAGTTGCCGCTCAAACCAGGGATGAGCAGTATTTTCATCATCCACCAGCCTAATGGTTCTGGCTACACCCGAGACGGGTTTAATAGCCGCTGGAGTGCTGCACGTGAAGCGGCAAAGATCAAATTTCCAGAACTACTGTTTGATTTCACTTTTCACGATTTGAAGGCAAAGGGCGTGTCTGATCTGGAGGGGGACTTGTACGAGAAGAGAGCCATTACGGGGCATAAAAATGTGGAGCAGACTGCGGCTTATGATAGAAAAATTACTGTAGTGCCAGTAGTTGGAGGACAGACAACGAGCAGATAAGAGAGGTCAATCCTCATCATCACTTGTTGGTGTAGCAGGAATAACAATTGGTTGAGGTTGTTTTAACGAATTATTAACCTGATCGAACAACTCAAAATCGAACCATGAAACATGCGATATCTCATCGGCAGAAAATATTATGTCCATTTTACTGTTTAACCTAACAGGTTTTACGGAGTTAGATGTAGCAGCAGATACAGTCATAACATAGCCAGGGTAAGCATTTGTGAATTCGATAGTTAAATCGTTTTTGTTTCTGTAGCCTGACATGATGGGGAAAATCGATAATGCGCTATTGGCACCCTCATCTTCTGTAGGCTCAAGTATGCCGTTAACAATTCCAACATAGACTTTTCTTGATTGAAGCGTAATCAATATAGGTTCTTTTTTTTGAGCTTCTATGCAGTCGATAAGCATCATATCTAGACTTCCTGTAGAAAGTGTTTTCCTTAACACCCGTAGTCTTGACGCATGATTGATGCTTTCGTGAGTATCTTTTTTATAAAATATCCCCATAAAAAAGTCTTTGATTTTTACCAAGCTAACCCAGACTATCGAAGAAAGCACACTACATAATGATATTATGACAAGCCAAACTTCTGCTTTGTTAGCGTCGACAATTTTTTTTATTCTTAATGACGTAGACACCTGTTCAATAAGGTGAAATTCTGGAAAGAAAAACTTTAGCAAAGCTGCGATGGTCATAACTACTATGACATTAAACGATCCAAAAGCTGCAACTTTAAGATAAAGAAGCTGACCATCGTATTTATGAAGTTGGTAAAAGTGATAAAGGTTAGCGACAACTAAAATGTAACCGCTAACCAGTATAGGAATGAGAAGAAGTGCGAACAACTAGGCCTTCCTTGGTTGAGGCGTCCCGACCATAGCTTCCTCACGGTTTTGTTGCCGTATAGAAGCAGTTCTGTTCACGATAGCAAGAGCCTTACGCTGCATCTCCTGAACTTCAGGAAGTGTTGCGATTTCTTCTGAAGGTATGAAGACCTCACCGCGACCGCCAACTCGAACCCTAGCTCTAGCCAAAACGGGATTGCCGTGCTTTGCAAAAGCTTTTCTAATCCTATTAGCGAATGACATAGTACTCTCCTTACAGCTTCAAAGCTGTCATGCGTAAGAATATCCATACGATAAAATTTTGCAACTTTTTATCGGATCTTATCCTTTGAGTAAGTATGGAGTTAAAGCTACAAGATTCAACATTTCTTCGCGAACGTATCAATAAATTTTGAAACTTCGATACCTACTTGTGTTCAGACAACCTTGCTCCCATAACGTTTGCCTTAAAGATAGTTTTTAGTTCGCCAACATTTAGTCCAGTAAATGAAATTGTAGCTTTATCAGGCACAACTAAGAGCATTGGATATTAGGAAGAGGTATTAGGAAGCTGAATTCAGGCACAAAAAAACCGCCTCTGAGGGGCGGTCATACGACACTGCTTATCATTGATTTTATTGGTAATTCGATATGGTGCCCGGGGCGGGACTTGAACCCGCACAGCCTTACAGCCGAGGGATTTTAAATCCCTTGTGTCTACCGATTTCACCACCCGGGCAGGGTGTAACTGGAGGCGCGTCCCGGAGTCGAACCGAGGTACACGGATTTGCAATCCGCTGCATAGCCACTCTGCCAACGCGCCTTAACTGATGTGCCGCCAGGATAACCTGACCTGCTAATCTGGAGCGGGAAACGAGACTCGAACTCGCGACCCCGACCTTGGCAAGGTCGTGCTCTACCAACTGAGCTATTCCCGCAATTTTCAGCAAATTTATCGAACCTGCTGATTTTACTTATCTTCTGGCAGCCTGGCCGCCGTTCGATGCGATGCATTCTACTTAGATGACGCAATGAGTCAATAAAATTATCCTCACAGGACGTCCGTTTGCTGCTTTTTAAATCGTATCGATCACGGTTCGAGCAGATCGCCGCGTGCGGCGCTTAAATACTGAAACATCGACCAGAAAGTCAGTACGGCTGCAATGTACAATGCCACCACGCCAATCGCTACGACGGTAGCATCCGGACGCCATAACAGTGCAAAAAGAGACAGCATTTGTGCCGTCGTTTTCACTTTACCAATCCATGAAACAGATACGCTACTGCGCTTGCCGATTTCCGCCATCCATTCACGCAACGCAGAGATAATGATCTCGCGGGCAATCATGGTCGCCGCAGGCAGCGTAATCCACCAGGCGTGGAAATGTTCTGCCACAAGCACCAGCGCGATCGCGACCAGCACTTTATCGGCAACCGGGTCGAGAAACGCCCCAAAGCGCGTCGTCTGCTTCCAGCGGCGCGCCAGAAAGCCATCAAACCAGTCTGTTACAGCAGCAAAGATGAAAATCAGTGCGGTGGCCAGCGGCGCCCAGGTGAACGGCAGATAGAAAGCCAGCACAAAGAACGGGATGAGCACGACTCGAAACAGGGTGAGACACGTCGGGATGTTTAATTGCATATGCCGGTAACTGTCTGGATATAGGTAGAATTTAGCCTATGTTCCTACATTGCCCCCCCTGTTTCAATGCTAGTGTTTCAACGAGTAGTATATTTTTTCTGCCAGAGCATGTGAGATACCGGGTACATTGGCGATCTCCTCCACCGACGCATTCATCAGCGGTTGCAGGCCCCCCATGTACTTAAGCAGTTGCTGACGCCGTTTCGGCCCCACACCTTCGATGCTTTCCAGCGCACTGGTGTTCTTTACTTTGGCGCGTTTTTTTCGGTGACCCGAAATGGCATGATTGTGAGCATCATCACGAATGTGCTGAATGACATGCAGCGCAGGCGCATCAGACGGCAGTGAAACGCCCTCGCCTTCCGCTTCAAAGAACAGCGTTTCCAGCCCGGCTTTACGATCGCTGCCTTTGGCGACGCCGAGTAAGATGGGCTGGTTTTTATCCCACGGCACATCCAGCTCTGCGAAGACCTGTATGGCCTGCGAGAGCTGGCCTTTACCACCATCGATCAGAATCACATCCGGAATCTTATCTTCTTCAATCGCTTTACCATACCGACGGCGCAACACCTGGTTCATGGCGGCGTAGTCATCACCCGGTGTAATGCCAGTGATGTTGTAGCGGCGATAATCGGCACGCAGCGGACCATTCTGGTCAAACACTACGCAGGAGGCGATGGTCTGCTCACCCATGGTATGGCTGATATCGAAGCACTCCATGCGTTTAATCTTGTCGAGATCAAGAAACTCCGCCAGCGCCATCAGTCGCTGATGAATCGTGGAGTGCTGTGCCAGACGCGTGGTTAACGCTGTGGCGGCGTTGGTACGTGCCAGCTTGAGATAACGGGCACGATCGCCGCGCGGCTTGCTCTGAATCGTCACCCGGCGTCCCGCCAGCTCGCTGAGCGACTCCGCCAGCAGTTCGCGCTCCGGCAGGGTAAAGTCCAGCAGGATGTCGCCTGGCAACGTGCGTGCCTCACTGCCCTGCAGGTAGAACTGCCCGACGAAGGTCTGCACGACCTCAGCCAGATCGGTATCCACCGGCACTTTCGGGAAGTAACTGCGGCTGCCAAGCACTTTGCCCTGACGGATAAAAAGCACGTGTAGACAGGCCATACCCGCTTCATAAGCGACACCCATCACATCAAGGTCATCGCCCTGATTCGAGACAAACTGTTTTTCCGTGATGCGTCGCACGGCCTGAATCTGATCGCGCAGGCGTGCCGCCTCTTCGAAACGCAGGCCAGTGCTCGCCTCTTCCATGCGTTTCACCAGCTGGTTGAGGACCTGATCGTCTTTACCGGCCAGGAACAGGCGCACGTAGTCGGTCTGCTGGGCATACTCCTCCTCACTGACCAGCCCCGACACACAGGGTCCCAGACAGCGGCCAATCTGATATTGCAGACAGGGACGTGAGCGATTGCGGTAGACGCTGTTTTCGCACTGGCGGATAGGAAAGACTTTTTGCAGCAGCCCTAACGTTTCACGCACCGCATAGCCGTTCGGGAACGGACCAAAGTATTCGCCTTTAGCATGCTTTGCACCACGGTGCATCGCCAGCCGAGGATGAGTATCGCTGCTGAGAAATATATAGGGGTACGATTTATCGTCGCGCAACAGTACGTTGTAACGCGGCTGATAGAGCTTGATGTAGTTATGCTCAAGCAGCAGCGCTTCGGTTTCGGTATGGGTAACGGTGACATCGATGTGCTGGATATTGCTGACCAGCGCTTCGGTTTTGCGGCTGCCGACCTGAACGCGGAAGTAGCTGGTCAGACGCTTCTTCAGGTCTTTGGCTTTGCCCACATAGATGACGGTGCCTGAGGCGTCATACATGCGGTAAACACCGGGTTTGCTGGTTACCGTACTCAGAAAGGCTTTAGAATCAAAAACGTCATTCACTACTGATTAACGGCTCCGCATTATAGAGGCCATGTCGAATGGCCAGATGCGTTAACTCTACGTCGCCACTGATATTCAGCTTGCTGAACATCCGGTAGCGATAACTGTTAACGGTTTTGGGACTGAGATTTAACTGCTCGGAAATTTCCGTCACCTTTTGTCCCCGGGTTATCATCAGCATAATCTGCAATTCCCTTTCCGACAAACAGCTAAAGGGAGATTCCGCTTTTTGCGGCTCAATCTGGCTCAGTGCCATCTGCTGAGCGATATCGGATGCGATGTAGCGCTGACCAGCATTGACCGAGCGAATCGCATTGATCACCTCCTGTGGCGCAGCGCCTTTACTGAGGTAGCCTGCTGCACCCGCCTGCATCACTTTAGCAGGCAGCGGATTTTCCGTGTGAATGGTTAGCATGATGATTTTGATATCGGGGTTGTAACGCACGATTTTGCGCGTCGCTTCCAGTCCGCCGATCCCAGGCATATTCATATCCATAAGGATTACATCAACCTGGTTGGCACGACACCACTTAGCCGCATCTTCGCCACAGTTGACCTCTCCGACCACGGCCAGACCTTTGACATCCTCAAGGATGCGACGGATTCCGGCACGGACAAGTTCATGGTCATCAACAAGAAGCACACTGATCAACGGGGAAACTCCAGAGGCTAAAAAAAGAGGAAGCAATTAACGATTGCAAGCGGTAATCATACCCGTTTTTACTTTAAAAGCACATCAACAAAGCAAAACTGTCCAGCCTTTACATCATAGCTTTTAGCCTTACCCAGCCAGCAATAACAGACATTTCTGATAACGAACAGCGCCGTTTAATAATAATTAAACTCTCACTATTTCATGGCATTAACATCCTGATCTTTGGATATGCGCCGCTGCAGGCTGATGGGTTCCCGGGTCCAGTAAACGCTGTGATTACTTTCAGCGATTGATTAGTTGTGCTGGATAAACCCGCTATTACTGAGGAAGCGAACCGGCTACTCAGCAACTTATCGACCCTGTGATATACTCACGCACTGCTGTTCGGACAGATTGCCGACACGTTGTCATTCACCAAGGAGAAATGCATGAGCGACGAAGATTTTGCAACTTCGCAGGAAGCCCGGAAATTAGCGGATGAAATCGCGGGTCTGAAGATGATGATTACCCTGATCCTGAAAGGTATGGGCCAGGCTGATGCCGGCAAAGTGATTATCAATATGGAACGCTATGTACAGACGCTTGGCGACAAGCCTCAGGCGGAAGTATTCAGCAACACCATCAAACAGATTAAAACAGCCTACCGTCAGTAAGTTTTTTTTGCCCCCAGCTGCGGGGGCAAATCCGCTAACTGTGTGCCTGCCAGTTAACCGAAACGCCCAGCGTTGGCAGCACCTCTTCAGGACTAAAGCGCCGTGTTCCCCGATACTTCTCTGCCAGCGCCGGCTGAACGACCGGAATGCGGATCGCAAACAGATTATCTTCTGACAGAATAAGTCCCGGCGTCAGGGGTTCATAGACCACCCCATGTTGTTCGAACATCTTCTCCAGCATTGGCGTTGCCGAACTGATGATGTACTCAATGCCGTTCAGTTCTGCCAGTTGCACAGCATGCCAGAGAATATTAAGTGGCAGTTCAGCATCGACCTCAAGCCGGGCCGAGAAGCGCGACATTTCCCACACTTTCTCATGGCTGAACGGCAACACGATGCCTTCGCTCTGCTCAGGACCGAACCAGGGCATCAGACGCGCGCAACCACTGATACCCTCACGCGCATTCCATGCAATAAGCCAGGTAACATCTGAACGATCGTAGCGATCATATTCCTGGCCCGGCGTGCTCAGGCGTGGCGGTATTGACCACCCTTCACCGCGCGCAAAAACGCTGTAACGGTAGCTGCCGAGTTCGGCAAGCAAAGAGGATGGCATATCCTTTAATTGCGTTTGCACTATTTTCATCATGCGCCTCTGACATCCCCATGTTTGCAATGATTTCTTTGCGCCAGCCTGGCAAAGTCCCGGCGCAGGGTAGACAACAGACCCTTACAAAGGAACTGCCATATGTAGCAGTTGTTTATGTTCAAATCAGTCCGATTGCGGCTGCGTAGCAGGCAATCTGCGTTTTATTGGAAACATTGAAACGCTTTTGTATATTCTTTTGGTGAAAGTTAACGGTATGTTCAGAGATAGATAAAATTAGTGAAATTTCGGCTGCTGTTTTCCCCTCAGCTGTCCATTTCAGAATTTCCAGCTCGCGCTGACTAAACTCTTTTTTTAGTACCATCATTGCATCATCGCTAAAGCGTTCCAGCGTATCCAGACTTAGTTCCGCTAAAAGCTGTAGTTTTACCTCCAGCTCAGAAAGGCAGAGCCGGGCAGAAGTGGGCTGTTGCGACGATATAGATAATATACCAAGGACGCGATTTGGTGCCATTGCAGAGCAAGAAAATCCGCTCTGTAGCCCATATTCTCTCGCCTCACGCCAAAAATTGCTGGCGTTTGCGAACAGATCATCCGTCCACGCTACCCCCTTGCCCGGTCGCTGACACACGATGAGCACCGGATCGACAGCGTAATAATTCTGCTTCTCATAACGTTTAACCCATAATTTGGGATAGGTGCTATGTAAATGAATACGTGGTCGATTAAAAGGCACCGGATGCTGAATCAAAAAGGCAAAATAATCGAAACCAAACGATTCAGTAAATTGCTGCAGTAACGGCTTCAATTCAGAAGCAGCCGTTAATGCCTGAAATTGTTCTTTCACCTCACTTCGCCAGGCGAAATAATTTTCAGTACTCATATTGCCTCAGTATTAATTTCACTCGCTCTTACGGTATTATTCATTCGGATTCATCGGATAAATAAATTAACAGAAGAAACTTAATTCATCGCAGGGCCTGAATCTTTCGTAAAGGTGCAGCGTATTTAACCTTTCACCGTTGGAGCGGAGTGAAAAAGTGTCTCTGCCTGTTCAATGTGAGGCCGATCCCAGCATTTTCAATCACCCCGATAGAATAAGATTTTTCTGATAGAATTTCAATCCCCGCCCTTAGGTATGATTTTATTTTATGTACGGAATTTCTGCTGAAAATATTCAAAAGCGCTGTTTCCTGTTGAGTAAATAACGAGTAAACAAGGCATTAATTGTGAACGGGTAAGTGAGGCAGCAGCTCTTTTTAGCTGACATAATTTTTATCAGGAAATAAGAGTCGCTTTGTTATTGTCGCCATAAGTCCAGGTATGGCCAGCCGACACCGAAATCGTGGTGCCCCTTCTCGTAACAAATCACCGGCTCACACCCCACGTTCTGCCACTCCTGCGTCAGTTCAGCCTCTGTTACTACGGGGTGTCATGGAAGCGTGAAGATGCCCTGTTGAATAAAGGCATTCTGCTAAGTCACGCTATGAGGTTACGATGCTAAACCATTCGCTGATTGCAGGGATATATCCACTTATCTGATTAAGGCTAATCCGGTGCAAGCACAGCACAACTATGACACTGACCTCGTCTGCCTTAGCGCAAGGCATGGCGGAAAAGGCTATATATAGTGAAAGCATGATGAATGCTGACTCTATTATAGCCAGTTAAATCACCTCACCGATAGTCACGCAACTAAATTACCTGAGAAATAAATGATGGTGTAGCCCGCTTCTTTTTCTTAACGGTTCCTTCATTATTTATACGATTAATTTGGCTTATCTCTTCCAGAGAGATCGTGAAGGAATTTCACTATAAAGCCTGCCGAACTGGCGCAGGTAATGCTGAGAATTTGCACACGTGGTTTATTCCGCTGGCGTTATTTTATTAAAATACCTGGCACTAAATTAAGGTCCTTTATCAGTGTGCTCATGCGCTGACAGACTCTTGCAGCGATGGATCCGGTTCAGCGAGGATCGCTGGAATGAATTTGCTGTCACCCTCTGAAAATCTCTTAACCAAACACGGTATTAATCCTGCCCGATGATTTATCGGCAATAGCCTGCTCCTCGCATACCCAGATGAAAATGTGAGGCGTGCGCGGCATTGTAATTCGGACCCAGTGCATTACCGAATACGTCACAGCCGCCGCGCCACAGCGTATGAAGCATGGCCGCTTTTTCTTCCGGCTTTTGCCAGTGACGACTGACTTCAAGCCGCTGTCCATCAGCCAACTGAAAGCCTGTTACATCCCAGGCATCAGCAGTAGCATGTTCACTAAGCCGCCCCTGTGTGCGGTGATAAATGTTACGACAGGCATAGCTGCCGACATGGGTAATTCGTACCAGTGGGCTGTGCATATCTCTGGCAGTCTGTTCG
The DNA here is from genome assembly GCF_051136265.1 of Candidatus Pantoea rara. Taxonomy (NCBI): domain Bacteria; kingdom Pseudomonadati; phylum Pseudomonadota; class Gammaproteobacteria; order Enterobacterales; family Erwiniaceae; genus Pantoea; species Candidatus Pantoea rara. The sequence goes on from NZ_CP194942.1 coordinate 2,582,306, forward strand.
CGACTGCGTAGCGCATACATGGTGCTGGCGACTGCCATCGGACAGCTGGCAAGAAAGCTGCTGCTGAGGCTGACCGGCCCAAATTTATGAATCCGAAGCGGATGATTGAGCGGACAGTTCCCCGTAACGGCGGGACGCTCGCTGAAACTGACCCAGCCTGCCTGTTGAGCACGGCGCATCACCGCCAGACACGCCTGGGGATCGCTTAACCTTTTCATCTTGATCTGCGTGATCCAGCCCGGCGGATCGGTGACAGAGAGCGGTGTAAAAGGATTGAACTGCGGCGGCAGATGTTGCTTCAGCCAGGGTAAGCTGACCCATCCCAGCGCGATTAACAGCAGAAACAGGATAAGCGTGCGCATAGTCCCCTTTGCAGCATGATGATTAGCAAACGAAAAGTGTAGAAGCTCATTGCCCTTCACGCCGTTGGCCTGACACAACGTGATGAATCATTACTCAGTTTGACGGAGGATTGACCAGAATAACCTGCCGCTGTCACGTCTGCGCAGGATCCGGGTCACATCAGGTAAAAAACTGTTACCGGCTTTGGGGTGACTTCCTCTATCTTATCCGACTTGCCCTTGGGCAGATGCCTTTACTAACAGCCAGCAGAGCTGACACAACATCAAGACAGGAAAGACAATTCTATGGTTGATCAATCTAAAGAAACCGCACATGCCCCCGACGCGCCCGATAAGCTCCAGCGCAATCTGCATAATCGCCACATCCAGCTCATCGCCATTGGCGGTGCTATCGGCACCGGTCTGTTTATGGGCTCCGGTAAAACCATCAGCCTGGCTGGCCCCTCGATCATCTTCGTCTATATGATCATCGGCTTTATGCTGTTCTTTGTGATGCGTGCGATGGGGGAGTTGCTGCTCTCTAACCTTGAGTACAAATCCTTCAGCGATTTTGCCGCCGATCTGCTTGGCCCCTGGGCTGGGTACTTTACCGGATGGACTTACTGGTTCTGCTGGGTGGTAACCGGCATCGCCGACGTAGTGGCCATCAGCGCCTATTTCCAGCTCTGGTTCCCAGGCTTCTCGATATGGATGAGCGCCCTGCTCTGCGTGGTCGTTTTTCTGGCGCTCAACATTGCCACCGTCAAGCTGTTTGGCGAGATGGAGTTCTGGTTCGCGATTATTAAAATCGTCGCTATTGTGGCGCTGATCGTGACCGGCATTGTGCTGGTGTCGATTCACTATCCTTCACCCGGGGGCGGCACGGCAGCACTCAGCAACATCTGGGATCATGGCGGGATGTTCCCTAAAGGTCTGAGCGGCTTCTTTGCCGGGTTCCAGATCGCGGTGTTTGCCTTTGTCGGTATTGAACTGGTGGGTACGGCAGCCGCTGAAACCCATAATCCGCATAAAGTCTTACCGCGCGCGATCAACGCGATTCCGCTACGTGTGATTATGTTCTACGTGCTGGCACTGATGGTGATTATGGCGGTAACGCCGTGGACCCAGGTGATGGCCGATCGCAGTCCGTTTGTTGAGATGTTCGTACTGATTGGTCTGCCTGCTGCCGCGAGTATTGTTAACTTTGTGGTGCTGACCTCTGCCGCCTCCTCAGCCAACAGCGGCATCTTTTCCACCAGCCGTATGCTCTATGGCCTGTCGCAGCAGGGTGTGGCCAGTCGCGCCTTTGGCCGGCTCTCTGCGCGTGCGGTCCCAACCACTGGCCTGTTCTTCTCCTGCCTGTGTCTGCTGATTGGCGTAGCGTTAATCTACCTGATTCCGGATGTGATGAAGGTCTTTACGCTGGTGACCACCGTTTCGGCCATTCTGTTTATGTTCGTCTGGACCATCATTCTGTGCAGTTATCTGGCGTATCGTAAAAAGCATCCACAGCGCCATGCTGAATCAGCATTTAAGATGCCGCTGGGCAAGTTCATGTGCTGGGTCTGTATGGCCTTCTTTGCCTTTGTGCTGGTGCTGCTGACGCTGCAGGAGGATACGCGCCAGGCGCTGATGGTGACGCCTCTCTGGTTTGCCCTGCTGGGTGTGGGCTGGATGCTGCGTAATCGTCGCGGCCGCTAATCGGTAACAGCAGGAAAAAAGCCCGGTCAGTTGACCGGGCTTTTTTACAGACGCTCGCCCAACGCAGAGAAAATAGCCGAAAACGAGGGGCGTTCATAAGGTAAGCGCTCTGGCCGTGGATCAGGCTGCAGAGGCGTGCCCAGACCAAAGGTGAACGTATAATTATCGCCTTCGCCCATGCGCAGATCGGCAATCGTCGTCTGCCCATCCTGCTCACGCAGGGCATAAAAGCCGTGGCTGAACCAGGCAACACGTTCTGCGGACCAGCTACCCCGGAAGGCGTCGAACAGTTCGGGATGTCGCGGATACCACGTGACCTGCAACGGATGCGAGGGTGATAACAGCGACCAGTAAGCTTCGCCGTAGCGATCCTGCGTCATAATTACGCTGCGCCAGACCAGCGTGTTAAAGGCAGTTGGCGTCACCAGCACTTTATTTGCAGCAATCCCCTGCTGTGTCAGCGAATCACGAATCTGCCAGCCTGCGATGCCCTGAATCATCACGCTCCAGACGAGATACAATGTACTCAGCATCAGTCCGAGTCGGTTTCCGCGCAGCCCTTTACCACCACGACGCCAGAGCGCGACGCACAACCCTATAAGCAGCGGCAGCGTATAGAGGGGATCGACGATATAAATACTGCCAATGGCATAGGGATGATCAGTGATCGGCAGACCAAGCTGCGTGCCATACACCGTCATCAAATCGAGCAGCGGATGGGTAATCAGCGCCAGCCAGATCGCGGGCCACCAGTGCGGCCACTTCACCCGCTGACGAAACCATCCCGCGACAAGCCAGGCAATCAGTGGCGATGCCAGCGTGAGCCAGAGCAGCGCATGCGTTTCCGTGCGATGCAGCGTCATGTTGCGTATCGCATCGCCATGGTCAATAAACACATCGAGATCGGGTAAAGTGCCGCAGATACCGCCCACCAGCGCGGCCTGCCAGACCGGTACCCGACGTCCCATCACGGCGACACTGACCGAAGCACCCAGAACGAACTGCGAAACAGAATCCATTGATTAACTCCGTCACCGAACGGTGAATGTGGCCTGATTTAGCGTACGCGAATCCCTTCTATGATCATGCGCTGAACGTTATCAACGGCCTGGTCGAAAAACGCCGGATCGCTGAGTGTCTGGCCGGTGACGGCCTCAACCTGAGTAGCAAAATCGGCGTAGTGCTGCGTGGTGGCCCAGAGCATAAAGATCAGATGCTGTGGCTGTACGCCGGCCAGTTGTCCTTCATCAATCCAGCGTTCAATAATTGCCGCCTTGTCATCCACCAGTTGCTTGAGATCGCCCGCCAGCTCTCCTTTCAGCAACGGCGCCCCCTGCAACATCTCCAGACAGAACAGTCGGGAAGCCTGAGGATGATCGCGCGACACCTCCAGTTTCAGCCGGATGTAACGTCGGATCGCGACCAGCGGATCCTGATCGTGCGCCAGCGCGCGCAACGGAGCCAGCCAGACGTCCAGGATCTGTTTGAGCACCGCCACATAGAGCACTTCTTTAGAGGGGAAATAGTAGAGCAGATTGGTTTTAGAGACATCGGCCAGCTCAGCCACCTTATCGAGGCTGGTACCGTGAATGCCATACTGTGAGAAGAAGGTTAATGCCGCATCCAGTATGGCGGCCCGCTTCGCTGCGACCGCACGCGAACGACGCGTTGGCTTTTTTTCATCGGTATTCACACATTTACCTCATCCATCTGGTGTCAGCGCATCATAGCAAAGGGATTCATCGCTGCCCAATCCGCGTCCTGCACCTTTTTTGCTCACCCTGCATGCAAAACGTGCAGCGAATTTTGACCAGATGGTCCGAAATGGACCCGTTACTCCACTTACCTCTTTTGGGTTAAATTTAACTCATTGTTATTTAAAAGAATAAAAAATGTGGCACACAGATTGCAGAATTGTGACTGAGCGCAGCCTACAGGGACGTAGCAGGATGCAGTGCAGCGCGTGAAACACCTTTCCCCCATCGCAACGAGGTTTCACATGAAGATAGGCGTCTTTATTCCGATTGGTAACAATGGCTGGCTGATTTCGTCCAATGCGCCGCAGTACATGCCAACCTTTGAACTGAACAAAGCCATCGTGCTGAAAGCAGAGCATTACCACTTCGACTTTGCGCTCTCGATGATCAAACTGCGCGGCTTCGGCGGAAAAACAGAATTCTGGGATCATAACCTGGAGTCATTCACCCTGATGGCGGGACTGGCTGCCGTCACATCACGTATTGAGATTTATGCCACCGCGGCCACTCTGACACTGCCACCGGCAATTGTGGCGCGCATGGCATCCACTATCGATTCCATTTCAGGTGGTCGCTTCGGCGTTAACCTGGTGACTGGCTGGCAGAAACCAGAATATGAACAGATGGGGATGTGGCCAGGTGATGAGTACTTCGGCAGCCGTTACGCTTATCTGACCGAATACGTTACCGTGCTGCGTGACCTGTGGGGCACCGGAAAATCGGACTTCAAAGGTGAGTTCTTCACCATGAATGACTGCCGCGTCAGTCCGCAACCACAGCGCCCGATGAAAGTGATTTGCGCCGGACAGAGTGATGCCGGTATGGCCTTCTCCGCCCAGCACGCCGATTACAACTTCTGCTTCGGCAAAGGGGTAAACACGCCTTCTGCGTTCAGCCCGACCTCAATTCGCATGAAGCAGGCCGCTGAAAAAGCGGGCCGTGATGTCGGCTCCTATGTGCTGTTTATGATCATTGCCGCTGAAACAGATGAAGAAGCGCGGGCTAAGTGGGAACACTACAAAGCCGGTGCGGATGAAGAGGCGCTCTCCTGGCTCACCACCCAGAGTCAGCAGGACACCAAATCAGGCAGTGACACCAATGTGCGCCAGATGGCGGATCCGACCTCGGCCGTCAACATCAATATGGGCACGCTGGTAGGGTCGTACGCAAACGTAGCGCGGATGCTGGATGAAGTGGCGCAGGTTGAAGGCACTCACGGCGTGCTGCTGACCTTTGATGATTTCCTGCAAGGTATTGAGAACTTCGGTCAGCACATTCAGCCGCTGATGGCCTGTCGCAGCGCCCTGCCCGACGCACAGCAGGAGGTGGCATAATGAGTACCGTTTATTGTGCCCACACCCCGGATGCTCTGCAGGTTGAACTGCCTGCACGGCCAGAGCCCATCGCCTTTCCACCCGGCCAGACGGCGCTGATTGTTGTCGATATGCAGAATGCCTATGCCACTGAAGGCGGCTACCTCGATCTGGCGGGCTTCGATGTTTCCGCTACGAAACCGGTGATTGAGAAGATCCATCAGGCGGTGACGGCGGCCCGTGCGGCAGGTGTTCAGATCATCTGGTTTCAGAACGGCTGGGACAGTGACTATGTTGAAGCCGGTGACGCGGGTTCCCCCAACTTCCACAAGTCGAATGCGCTGAAAACCATGCGCAAGCGGCCTGAACTGCAGGGCTCGCTGCTGTCGAAAGGCGGCTGGGATTATGCGCTGGTCGATGAACTGGTGCCACAAGCGGGTGACATTGTGCTGCCAAAATCACGTTACAGCGGCTTCTATAACACCCCGCTCGACAGCATGCTGCGCAGTCGCGGGATCCGTCATCTGATTTTTACCGGCATCGCCACCAACGTCTGTGTGGAATCGACCTTGCGCGACGGCTTCTTCCTGGAGTACTTCGGGGTCGTACTGGAAGACGCCACGTATCAGGCTGGTCCGCCCTTTGCTCAGCAGGCGGCGCTGTTCAACATCGAAACCTTTTTTGGCTGGGTCTCGGATGTTGATACCTTCTGCGAAAGCCTGAACGCCCGATAATCCACTAAAAGGAGGTCATTATGCCGAAAAGCATCATTGTTCCGCCAGGTACCACCACACCCATCGCCCCGTTTGTCCCCGGCACGCTGGCGGATGGGGTGGTCTATGTCTCGGGTACGCTGCCATTTGATGGTGACAATAATGTGGTGCATGTGGGTGATGCCGCCGCGCAGACCCGCCACGTACTGGAAACCATTAAAAAGGTGATTGAGACCGCCGGTGGCAGCATGACCGATGTGACATTTAACTCGATCTTCATCACCGACTGGTCGAACTACGCCGCGGTGAATCAGGTTTACGCCGAATATTTCCCGGGTGAAAAGCCTGCCCGTTTCTGCATCCAGTGCGGGCTGGTCAAGCCTGACGCGCTGATTGAGATCGCCAGCGTGGCGCACATCGGCAAGCCGGAGGTCTGATGCAGCTGGATATTCTGGGCCTGCAAAATCCCGAGGCACCGACACTGGTACTCTCTTCCGGTCTGGGCGGCGTGGCGGGTTTCTGGCAGCCGCAGCTGGCGGCCCTGACGGCACGCTATCGGGTCGTGCTCTATGACCAGCGCGGCACCGGTCGCAGCGCGGACAGCTTACCGGAAGGCTACAACATGGCGATGATGGCGGCTGAGCTGGCCAACGCGCTGGCGCAACACGGCATCCTGCGCTTCAGCCTGATTGGCCACGCGCTGGGCGGTCTGGTGGGAATGCAGCTGGCGCTGGATTATCCGGATCGGATCGAACGGATTGTGGTGATCAACGGCTGGCTGACGCTGCATCCGCATACCCGCCGCTGCTTTCAGGTGCGGCAGGATCTGCTGCTCAATGTCGGCGTCGAAGCTTTCGTCCGCGCTCAGCCGCTGTTTCTCTATCCTGCTGAGTGGATGGCCGAGCATCAGACACGTCTGGAGCAGGAAGATAGCCATCACGTCACGCATTTTCAGGGGATGGAAAACCTGATGCGACGGCTGCATGCCCTGATGAGCGCCGACTTCAGCGCACGGGCGTCTGCCATTCCGCAACCGGTGCTGGTGATTGCCAGTCAGGACGATCTGCTGGTGCCATGGAGCTGCTCAACCGGGCTGGCCGCGGCGCTGCCGAACGCCACTGAACAGATGATGGCCTGGGGCGGCCACGCCATGAGCGTCACCGACCCTGAAAACTTTAATGCCCTGCTACTGCAGTGGCTGGATCAGACTGATGACGTGCAGCTGCTGCAGCGCGTCGCCGGCTAACCCTTTCGCGGAGAACACGATGAGCCTGGAAACCCTTACCCCAGTCGTTGAGAAAACTGAGTTTCGTAATGCGATGTCGCGGCTGGGTGCTGCGGTCAACATCATCACTACAGAAGGACCGGCCGGACGCGCAGGCTTTACCGCCTCTGCGGTGTGTAGCGTCACCGATTCGCCGCCGACGCTGCTGGTCTGCCTGAACCGCGCTGCATCGGTGTACCCGGTGTTCCGCGAAAACATGCAGCTCTGCGTCAATACGCTGGCGGCAGGACACGAAACGCTCTCCAATCTTTTTGGCGGAAAAACACCCATGGCTGACCGTTTTATTGCCGCTGAGTGGTCGACGGCCATGACCGGCTCGCCGGTGCTGAGCGGCGCAGTCGCCTCTTTTGACTGTCGCATTACGCAGATTGTCAGTGTCGGCACGCATGACACGCTGTTCTGTGAGGTTGTGGGCTTAGTGCGCAATGACGACACCCACGGCCTGGCCTGGTTTGACCGGGGATACCATCCCCTGATGCGGCAGGATGCCTGTTAACACTTCCCTGTAACTCACCGGCATTCATAGCGCTCTGGAGTAGACGATGGCACGATCCTGGTTTCCGCAATGGCAGAAGAAGTCGGCACTAACAGAAAACGGTATTATCGCCCCGGATGAGACACTGCCTCTGGGGCAAACGCTGGTGCTGGGTTTACAGCATGCGGTGGCGATGTTTGGCGCAACGGTGCTGATGCCGCTGCTGATGGGGCTGGATCCCAATCTGGCCATTCTGGTTTCGGGTATTGGCACGCTGCTGTTCTTCTTTATTACCGGCGGACGTGTGCCCAGCTATCTTGGGTCGAGCGCCGCCTTTGTGGGGGTGGTGATTGCGGTAACCGGCTTCAGTGGTCAGGGACTGAATCCCAATCTCAGCGTGGCACTGGGCGGCGTCATCGCCTGTGGCGTTCTTTACATGCTGATTGGGCTGGTGGTGATGAAGTCAGGGACGCGCTGGATCGAAAACCTGATGCCGCCGGTGGTGACTGGCGCGGTGGTGATGGCGATCGGGCTGAATCTGGCTCCAATCGCGGTTCACAGCGTCTCCGCCTCTTCATTCGACAGCTGGGTCGCGGTGATGACCGTGCTCTGTATCGGTCTGGTGGCGGTGTTTACCCACGGAATGATTCAGCGTCTGCTGATACTGGTCGGTCTGATTCTGGCGTGGGCAATCTATGCGATTCTGACCAACGGTCTCGGATTGGGCAAGCCGGTCGATTTTACGATGCTGTCACAGGCTGCCTGGTTTGGTCTGCCGCACACCACCGCACCGACCTTTGATCTGCAGGCAATGGTGCTGATCGCACCGGTCGCGATCATTCTGGTGGCTGAAAACCTCGGACATCTGAAAGCGGTAGCGGGCATGACGGGCCGGAACCTCGATCCTTACATGGGACGGGCTTTTGTCGGCGATGGCCTGGCCACCATCCTTTCTGGCTCGATCGGCGGCAGTGGCGTGACGACCTATGCCGAGAATATTGGCGTGATGGCTGTAACGAAAGTCTATTCCACCCTGGCGTTTGTTGCCGCGGCCATCATCGCTATCCTCGCCGGTTTTTCGCCGAAGTTTGGTGCACTAATCCACACCATTCCGGCCCCGGTTATTGGCGGCGCATCCATTGTGGTGTTCGGACTGATTGCAGTGGCAGGCGCACGCATCTGGGTGCAGAACCATGTCGATTTAGGTCAGAACAGCAACCTGATTATGGTTGCTACCACACTGGTTCTCGGTGCAGGGGATTTCGCGCTGAAAATCGGCTCTTTCACGCTGGGCGGGATCGGTACAGCTACCTTTGGCGCGATTATCCTTAATGCCATTCTGCGCCGACGCAGCGCGGCGCAGCAGGATAAGCCGCTGGCGCGGCAGCAGGGTTAACTACTCCAGCGGTGTGGCAGCAGGCTGCACCGTTTTTTTTCGTTTCAGCCGCAGCTCACTGACGATAACCCCGCAGACGATCAGCGCTCCACCCAGCAACGCCAGCGCAGGCAGACGCTCACCCGCAATACGTCCTACTACCCCAGCCCATACTGGCTCTCCGGCATAAATTACCGTGGCACGGGTTGGCGAAACGCTGCGTTGCGCCCAGTTCATGGTGACCTGAATCAGCGCACTGGCCGCGCCCAATCCCAGCGCGCTGAGTAGCAACGGCGTTGAGATCGCAGGCACCGTCTCCCCATCAGGGATCATCAGCCCAAAGGCACACAGCGACGCCACTGCCAGCTGGATCAACGTCACGCGGCGTACATCGACCTGACCGGCATAGCGGCTGATTAAGATGATCTCGGCGGCAATCGCCAGCGTGCTAAGAAGCGTCGCTATTTCACCGGCATTAAGCCTGATGCGGCCATCCTGCGGGCCGGCCACCAGTAGCAAGCCGGTAAACGCCAGCACAATCCCCAGCCATGACATGACTCCCGGCGGACGGCGTAAAAATAGCCACTGCAGCAACGGCACCACCGGAACATAGAGGGCAGTGAGAAAAGCGGACTGACTGCTGGAGATGGTCTGCATTCCCCAGGTCTGAAGCCCATAACCTCCGGCGATCGACAGGCCAATCAGCACGCCTGCTTTCACCTCCAGCCAGGTCATTCCAGCCAGATAACGGCGGAAAAACAGTGCCAGCAGCAGCGCGGCGGTGGCAAAACGCAGGCCGACAAAGAAGAACGGACCGGAGTACTGCATCGCACGATGCACGACCAGAAAGGTGCCGCCCCAGATCATAGTGATAAAAAGTAATACCAGTTCCTGCCGCGTCAGGCGCAGGGTTATACCGCGGAGTGTGTCCGACATAATTCACCTGATGATGGATTCGGACGATATTGTGGGGAGAGCGAAGTAGAAAAGCAATGACGTTCACCGCCGGTCTGAACCGGCGGCAATACGGAGTTATGCGTCCGCTTTTTTAGGACTGCTGCGTCCGCCCTTTTCACCGGCACGCGCGGCACGCTGCGGGTCATTTTTGAAATTACCGCCGCTGTTTTTTCCGCCTTTACGTCCCGCTTCTGCGGCACGCTCACGATTTTCAGCAAAATTGCCTGAACCTCCACGATGCGTTGTCATGATTTGCTCCTGTCGCGTAGTGCGATAAATAAGAATCAAAAAAAGGATTCAGGGTCCGAAGCGTGAACTCAGCCCTTGATTAAATAATAGCCAGATTCTGCTTTGACTCCTCCGCCAGTCACATTTCGCAACAGAGTTATCACCAGCAATTTGATTAAAGAACGAACATTTAGTCGGCATACAACCGATTAGCTGCAGATTTATTGCCCGACATCTTCACTGCGGCTTCAGCATCACCTGCGTAAAACGAAAGCTCTTCTATACTTTTTCTGGACGTCAAAACCACCTGGAGAGATCTATGGCTAAGATTCTGGTGCTCTACTATTCGATGTACGGACATATTGAAACAATGGCGAACGCGGTTGCAGAAGGCGCTCGTCGGGTTCCCGGCGCGGAAGTGGATATTCTGCGGGTACCAGAAACGATGGAGGCCGATCGCTTTGCACAGGTGGGCGGCAAAACTGATCAGCAGGCGGCAGAAGCCACGCCTAACGTGCTGCCGCACTATGACGCGATTATCGTTGGCACTCCGACCCGCTTTGGCAACATGGCCGGACAAATGCGGACATTCTGGGATCGCACAGGCGGTCTCTGGGCATCAGGCGCACTGTTTGGCAAAGTCGCCAGCGTCTTTACTTCAACCGGCACTGGCGGCGGTCAGGAACAGACTATTACGTCAGTCTGGACCACCCTGGCGCATCACGGCATGGTGATTGTCCCTATCGGGTATGGAACCAAAGAGCTGTTCGATATCTCACAGGTTCGCGGTGGCACACCTTATGGTGCGACCACGCTGGCGGGCGGAGACGGTTCGCGTCAGCCGACAGAAGCGGAACTCAACATTGCCCGTTTCCAGGGTGAACATGTTGCCGGACTCACCGTCAAACTGCAGGACTGATTTAATCAAAGGAGAAAAGTATGTCTACTGAACAATCGAAAGCACATCACGTTGGCGAATGGGCAAGTCTGCGTCATACCTCCCCTGAAATTGCCGAGGCCATTTTCGAAGTGGCGAATTACGATGAGAGACTGGCAGAAGAGATCTGGCGTCAACAAGGCAGCGATGACGTGCTGATTCGTGCCTTTGAAAAAACCGATAAAGATCTCCTGACCTGGGATGACAAGCCCGTAGAACGCAAGAACGTCTGATTCAGGGGCGGGACTTTCCCGCCCTCAATTTTTTAGATCACCAAGGAGTACCTATGTCTTCCTATCAAAGCATTAATCCCGCAAACAACCAGTTGCTGAAAAGCTGGCCGTCACACGATGAAGCCGCCGTCAGCCATGCCCTCGAAGTGGCCGATCGCCTTTTCCATTCTTCATGGAGCAAAGGTGATATTCAGCCGCGTCTGCAGGTGTTGAAAAAACTGGCTGACCTGATTGATAGCCGCGCGGAAGAGCTGGCCACCATCGCCAGTAAAGAGATGGGTAAACTGATTGGTCAAAGCCGTGGCGAAGTGAAAATCTGTTCGCAGATTGCCCGCTACTACGCTGAAAATGCGGAACGTATTCTGCAGCCGCAGTCCTATCCCAGCGAGCTGGGCGAAGCCTGGGTCGAGTATCACCCGATTGGTGTGTTAGTCGCTGTCGAGCCGTGGAACTTCCCTTATTATCAGCTGATGCGCGTGCTGGCGCCGAACCTTGCACTGGGTAACCCGGTGCTGGCGAAACATGCCAACATTGTGCCGCACTGTGCCGATGTCTTTGAAAAGCTGGTTCGTGAAGCAGGTGCGCCTGAAGGTGCCTGGACTAACCTGTTCATCTCCACCGATCAGGTCGCCGATCTGATTGCTGATGATCGGGTGCAGGGTGTCGCCCTGACCGGTTCCGAGCGCGCAGGCAGTGCCGTGGCTGAGCAGGCCGGTAAGCATCTGAAGAAATCGACACTGGAACTGGGCGGCAATGACGTGTTTGTGGTGCTGGATGACGCCGATCTCGACGAAGCCGTCCGTCAGGGCGTGCAGGCGCGCCTCAGCAACTGCGGTCAGGTCTGTACCGCCGCAAAACGTTTCATCCTTCATGAGAAGATTGCCGATCGCTTTATCAGCCAGTTCAGCGCTGCGCTGAGTTCTGCCACACTGGGCGATCCCCTGGATGAGAAGACCAGCCTTGGCCCGCTCTCTTCCGCTGACGCGCGTGACCGTCTGGTGAAACAGGTCGACGAAGCCGTGGCAAATGGCGCAAAACTGGTGACAGGCGGTAAAGCGGTTGAAGGCGCAGGTTGCTTCTATCAGCCCACCATTCTTACTGGCATTACCCCGGACAACCCTGCTTATTATCAGGAGTTCTTCGGCCCTGTAGCGCAGGTTTATGTCGTGGGTGATGATAACGCGGCTGTGGCACTGGCAAACGACTCGCACTACGGTCTGGGTGGCTCAGTCTGGACGCGGGATACGGCGCGCGGTCGTAAACTGGCGTCCTCCATTGAAACCGGCATGGTATTTATCAACTCGCAGAGCGACACCTCAGCGGAACTGCCTTTTGGTGGTGTGAAACGTTCAGGCTATGGTCGTGAGCTTTCTGATCTGGGTATCAAAGAGTTTGCTAACCAGAAACTGGTGGTTGTCGCGGGTTAATCGCCCTTCAGCCATAAAAAAAACCCCGTCTCGACGGGGTTTTTTATTATCGGCCAGATAGCGCGATTACTGCGTTGCTGCAGCCGCTGACTTTGATTCGTCATTGTGCGCAGCAACAGGCTTGTTCGCAGCGTTAGCCTGGTCAGTTTTCGCATCACTGGCTGAGGCTGCTTTGTCTTCCTTCTCTTTCTCAGCAGCGTCTTTATCGGCTGCCGCTTTATCCGCCTTTGCCTTTTCAGCAGCGGCTTTATCCGCTTTTGCTTTCTCAGCAGCGGCGGCTTTATCCGCTTCAGACTTCTCAGCGGCAGCTTTGTCGGCTTCAGCTTTCGCTTTGGCTGCGGTCGCTTTATCCGCTTCAGCTTTATCAGCAGCAGCGTCATTCGTCGCTGCGGCTTTTGCGCTGTCGTCGTCAGACTGTGCTGCCGGTTGTGGTGCCGCCGCAGGCTGCATTGGCGTACCCTGCAGCGCAGCATTCAGCGCCTGAGAGAACTGATCCCAGCTGCAATAGCCGTTGGCATCGGTCTCACACCCTGCCAGTTGCAGCGTCACGCGCTTCGGTGGGTTCTTCAGGCTTAGCACGTCCGCGTTGCGCAGCTGATCGGCGGTCTGATAGACATACTCAACTTTGAGCACGTCTTTATCATTTTTCGCATCATGCCAGCGTTCGAAAACCACCTGACCGCCAATCGGCGTTTTTTCGTAAGTATCAGGCAGTTCATAAGGCTTGACCTGCAGCGCGCTCAGCAGTGAGGCGATGTTCGAGTCATGGCCGACCATCAGCGTAATTTTTGGCGCGTTGGCTTTGTCCTGATCCACTAACTGACTGCGGATATAATCCACCAGTGGAGCCGCCACTTCACGTGAAACGTCCGGGCTGGTGAACAGCGCATCCTGATAACCATTTTTGATCGCAGACAGCTCTTTCCACTGTTCAGGCGTTTTGATCTGTCCCCACGCAACCTGATCCAGCGGGAAACCTTCGTAATATTGCAGGGTGAAGGCATCCATCAGAGAGTTACCCACTTTCAGCGGGCCACTGACAGTCGGCTCTTTACCGTTTTCAGCGCTGAAGGTGTTCTGGCCACTACTGAGGTCACACTGCTTTTTGTTGTTGCAGGCAGGCGATGCTTTGTAGTCAACAATCTTTTCCAGGCGCTGGAAGGCAGGCTTCAGCGACAGTTTTTCATTCGCGGCAGCCATCGCGGCCAGTGCTTTCTTATTGAATGCATCGGTGCCGTCTGTGATAACCGGATTGAAGATAGGATCCATGGAGCCCATTTCATCCTGATGAGTGACCGCGACGTCACAGCCAGGGAAGGCGCCATTGACAAAAAACTGGGCGGTGGCCACAGTGCGCTGCAGGCTGTTCGCGTATACAAAGACGTTATTGCTGTCAGGACAGCTGCCGTTCTTCACCAGGCCCTGCTGTGCCAGCCACTGACGGGTGTAGTTACCCATGTAGACTTCCAGCACACCACCTTTGGTGGTCAGCTGTCCGCCGGGAACATCCCACTGCGGCCAGCTCTTTTTGGTCGACTGCGCCAGCACGCTGCCATTATCAGCCAGCGGCGCACGCAGATTGTGACGACTTAACATCAGCACCTGTTGCAGCTGCATATCACCCTCAGCAGCAAATGCTACCGTTCCGACCGGCAATGCAGCGAGCACTGACAATGCGCAAAGACTCAGTTTCTTGATCATTGTGCCTATTCCATTCATTCAGTAAAGAAACACTCTGGCTATCAACCGATTAGCTCGCCTCAGAGCGATGTAATCAACAGTGTAACTCAGCTCGCCTCAGAAATGCGCCAGATGTTTGCAAAAACAGTGAGTGGACTATAGCAGAGATGCACCGGAGAGATGAATGCGCAGCCACACGTCACAGAGAGAGGCACGCTTTTTTCGGACAGGAAGAAGAAACAGAGAGGGCAGAAACGAAACAGGCCAGCACTGAGTGCTGGCCTGTAAAATGTGGCGGAGGAGGAGAGATTCGAACTCTCGGATGGTTTCCCATCGGCGGTTTTCAAGACCGCTGCCTTAAGCCGCTCGGCCACCCCTCCGTTTTGAAACTGTACTGCATCGGCAAAATTATTGATTTCTACCGCTTTATTGCTCATGGCAAATAAAGTGGCGGAGGAGGAGAGATTCGAACTCTCGGATGGTTTCCCATCGGCGGTTTTCAAGACCGCTGCCTTAAGCCGCTCGGCCACCCCTCCGCAATGACGCGCACTATAAACACCCCGTTTAGGGATGTAAAGCACCTATCTGTCTATTCGCCTGAAAAACAGCCAGATTGTGATTTTTTGATGTCAAAATCGCCACTCTGCTCAAACAATTAGCAGATTAACGCGTAAAGAAGGGTAAAACGCCTTTTCCCTCTTTAATGGCCTGCGTATTCTCGGCACATATTTGGTGTTCTGCTTAAAGGAGCGCAACATGGAAAGAATTGTCACCTCATCGCAGTCCTCATTGCTGTCAACGCACAGAGTTCTGCGCAATACCTATTTTCTTCTTGGACTGACCCTGGCTTTCTCAGCCGTTACGGCGACAGCCAGCACCCTGCTGGCCCTGCCTGCGCCGGGGTTAATCCTGATGCTGGTCGGCTTCTATGGCCTGATGTTTTTAACCTACCGTCTGGCTAACAGCCCGATGGGCATCCTGGCTGCTTTTGCTTTTACCGGCTTTCTGGGATATTGCCTGGGGCCTATCCTGAGTTCCTTCTTAACCGCAGGCATGGGTGACGTGATAGCGCTGGCGCTGGGCGGCACAGCGCTGGTGTTCTTCTGCTGTTCAGCTTACGTGCTGACCACCCGTCGTGATATGTCCTTCCTCGGCGGCATGATGATGGCAGGTTTCGTCGTGTTGCTGGTTGCTGTGGTCGCCAACATCTTCCTGCAGCTGCCTGCATTGCATCTGGCCATCAGCGCCCTCTTCATTTTGTTTTCAGCCGGTGCGATTTTGTGGGAAACCAGCAACATCATTCACGGTGGCGAAACCAACTACATCCGGGCGACGGTCAGCCTCTATGTTTCGTTGTACAACATCTTCGTCAGCCTGCTGAGCCTGCTGGGTTTTGCCCGCAGTAACTAACTGGCAGTGACTGTCGGTCTGTAAAACCCCGCTTCGGCGGGGTTTTTGCTTTTACTGCCCGCCATGTTTGCTAAACTGCCCGTCATTAATAAAGGGGACGTCACGTGAATTTTAACGGTAACGAAATCGCCGTCGATGCCGAAGGCTATCTGAAGAGTATCGACGACTGGAGTGAAGCGCTGGCGGCACATATTGCCGGACTGGAGGGCCTCACCCTGACTGAGGCACACTGGGAAGTGGTCCATTTTGTGCGCGCATTTTATCTGGAATTTAACACCTCCCCCGCCGTGCGGATGCTGGTAAAGGCGATGGCGCAAAAGTATGGGGAAGAGAAAGGTAACAGCCGCTACCTGTTCCGCCTTTTTCCTGAAGGGCCGGCTAAACAGGCGACGAAAATCGCCGGTCTGCCTAAACCGGCGAAATGTCTGTAATTAGCCCGTTCTGAAATCACGGGGCGGTTCTGCGGGCTGGTGCGGCTCCACCAGCACCTTATCAACGCGCGCACTGCGTGGCCCGCCTGCTTTAAGCCAGGCGATTAGCGCCTCGACCTGCTCAGCCTCTCCCCAGGCCAACACCTCGACACTGCCGTCATCCAGATTTTTCGCGTAACCCAGCACGCTAAGCGCCCTGGCTTCTGCCTGCGTGCTGTAACGAAACCCGACGCCCTGGACGTGGCCATGAACCCATGCTTTAAAACAGGCTGCTGACATTATTCTCTCCTGCTGCTGTTCGTTGCAATTTCCCGTTATCCACCGGACAATGGCGCCTCATTTTTTCAGGTAAGCATAGCAAACTATGACAGTCAGATTGATTCTCGCAAAGGGACGTGAAAAGTCCCTGCTCCGTCGTCATCCATGGGTCTTTTCAGGTGCCGTTGCGCGGCTGGAAGGTAAAGCGCAACTGGGTGAAACCATTGACGTTTGTGACAGCAACGGTAAATGGCTGGCTCGCGCCGCTTATTCACCTGAGTCGCAGATTCGCGCCCGTGTCTGGAGCTGGCAGGCCGATGAATCCATCGATATCGCCTTCTTTGTCCGCCGTTTTGAACAGGCGCAGCAGTGGCGCAAATGGCTGGCGGCCCGTGATGGTCTGGACAGTTATCGCCTGATCGCCGGTGAATCTGATAATTTGCCGGGCGTCACCATTGATCGTTTTGGCAACTTTTTAGTGATGCAGTTGCTCTCGGCTGGCGCGGAATATCAGCGCGCGGCGATTATCACTGCCCTGCAACAGTGTTTCCCCGGCTGCGCCATCTATGACCGTTCTGACGTCGCCGTTCGTAAGAAAGAAGGTCTGGAGCTGACACAAGGCATCGTCACCGGTGAACTGCCACCGCCGCTGTTGCCGATTACAGAACATGGCATGAAGTTACTGGTTGATATTCAGGGCGGCCACAAAACCGGCTATTACCTTGATCAGCGTGACAGCCGTCTCGCTACGCGTCGCTACGCTCAGGATGCACGCGTCCTTAACTGCTTCTCTTATACCGGCGGGTTCGCAGTTTCTGCACTGATGGGCGGCTGTAAAGAAGTGATCAGCGTCGATACCTCACAGGAAGCGCTGGACGTTGCCCGTCAGAACGTTGAACTGAATGAGCTGGATCTCTCCCGTGCGCGCTTTGAGCGTGATGATGTTTTCAAACTGCTGCGCCGTTATCGTGACAGTGGTGAGAAATTTGATCTGATCATCATGGATCCGCCGAAGTTCGTCGAAAACAAAAGCCAGTTGATGGGCGCCTGTCGTGGTTATAAAGACATTAATATGCTCGCTATTCAATTATTGAATCCGGGTGGCGTCTTAATGACTTACTCCTGCTCAGGTCTGATGGCCACCGATCTGTTTCAGAAGATCATCGCCGATGCCGCGCTGGATGCGGGCCGCGAAGTGCAGTTTATTGAGCAGTTCCGTCAGGCAGCCGATCATCCAGTCATCGCCAGCTATCCGGAAGGTCTCTACCTGAAAGGTTTCGCCTGCCGCGTGATGTGACTTGAAAAAACGGCTCCTGCCCCCATATTGACAGAAGAGCTTTTTTTCGGAGGTCATTATGATTGTCAGTAAAATGATTGCCAGTAAATTTGGTATTGGTCAGCAGGTTCGTCATCGTCTGTCCGGCGTACTGGGCGTGATCGTCGATGTCGATCCTGAATACTCGTTAGATGAGCCTGCAATTGAAGATGTTGGTGCGGAAGAGAAAATGCGTACCGCGCCCTGGTATCATGTGGTGATGGAAGATGAGGAAGGCGATCAGGTTCACACCTATGTCGCAGAGATCCAGCTTTCCGGTGAAACCAGCATTGAACACCCTGAGCAGCCTTCAATGGATGAACTGGCGGCATCAGTACGCCAGCAATTACAGGCGCCGCATCTGCGACATTAATCTGTGGCGGCACGCTCTGCCGCCACGCTAATTTTTTACCGCGTTATCCCAAGACGCGGAATTTCAATCTTCGGGCAGCGATCCATAATCACCGTCATTCCCGCATCCTGAGCCAGCACCGCCGCCTGCTCATTAATCACACCCAGTTGCAGCCAGAGTGTTTTTGCCCCCACGGCGATTGCTTCCTGTGCCACGCCCCATGCCGCTTCAGAATTGCGGAAGACATCCACCATATCAATCTCACCCGGTACATCCGCCAGGCTGGCATAACCCTGTTGTCCCAGCAGCGTTTTACCGGCCAGTTTTGGGCTAACCGGGATGACTTCATAGCCCTGATCAAGCAGATACTTCATTACACCGTAACTCGGCCGTTCGGGCCGATCACTTGCCCCGACTAAGGCGATACGTTGAGTTCGCGTCAGCACGTCACGAATTGTCTGGTCGTTCATGTTTACCTCCTTTCAGGCCAGTGTTGAGTGTAGATTGGTGCGCACTTTAGCGGATGAGTCCTGATTGCAATTAATTGAGCCCGCGCACGAATAAATGTGTTTAAATGTAAATAAGCTGCCATAATGTAAGAATTTGCTACACATCATCCTTTGTGTCATCAGTTACCGGAGTAGAAATGAAGTTGTCGCTGGCTGTAACGGGGTTATTGACTCTCCTCGTTTCGGCGTCCTGTTCTGCCATCACATTGAAGCTCGATCCACAGATCGATCTGCTGGTGCTGGATGGTCGAAAAATTTCAGGCTCGCTCCTCAAAGGAGCCGACAGCTTAGAGCTGGACCGTGGCCAGCATCAGTTTCTGTTTCGGGTAGAGCAGCAGCACAGCGGTCTGAAGGAGAAAGTCATCTCTTATCAGTCGCTGCCGATGATTGTCACCTTCACGGCAGTCACTAAAACCATCACCATCCGGTTACCTGCGCTGGAGACAAAACGCGAGCGTTATCATTTTGATCGCAGCCTGAACTTTCAGCTGGTGGATGAAAAAGGCACGGAGATAACCAGCGTGCGCGACCACCTGCCAGCCACCCAAACCGCAGATATGGAAAAAGCGATGCTGAATTATAACCGCACTCGTCAGGTCGCCTCTGTGCCCCGGTTTGCAAATCTGGCTTCTGCACCCCCCTCTTCCGTGCAACTGACCGCCGATCTTGACTGGACCAGCCAAGCCGAACTGCCCTCGCTGCATCGCTGGTTTCACCGCTTCGATGAAGCCACGCGCCAGCAATTTCTGACCCTGGTCAAAATGCTACGTACGAGTTGATAGAATCGAAAGGCCAGAGGTAAACTCGTGCTATCTCTTTTGCGCACGAGCCTTATCAGGACGCCTTTATGGAACAGACTGTTCGTACCCTTGGCACAATAAAGCATATCGCGCTGGTCGCCCATGACCATTGCAAAGCCGCCCTGCTTGACTGGGTGAAACAGAACCAGCCCGCGCTGGAATCTCATATCCTCTACGCAACCGGGACCACCGGGAATCTGATTAATCGCGATACGGGTCTGAATGTGACAGCCATGCTGAGTGGCCCGATGGGCGGCGATCAGCAGGTCGGTGCGCTAATTTCGGAAGGGAAAATTGATGCACTGATTTTTTTCTGGGATCCGCTTAACGCCGTGCCACACGATCCGGATGTCAAAGCGCTACTGCGTCTGGCGACCGTCTGGAATATCCCGGTCGCCACGAACCGCTCCACAGCGGATTTTATTATTCAGTCGCCCCTTTTTGCACAAAGCGTGGAGATTATGATCCCCGACTATCAGCGCTATCTGGCCGATCGTCTGAAGTAACTCAGGCTTTACGCAGTACCGGCACACCCAGTTGGCGGAAGTGATCGACAAACGGAGATGGCGATGCCTTATCAAACATCAGAAAGACCTGCTGGCGCGCGCGCGTCAGCGCCACATAAGCCAGACGGCGCTCTTCTGCATCCGGGAACGCTTCCGGTTGCGGTAACAGGCCCTGTTCAATAACCGACTCACGGACGTCGGCCGGGAAGCCCTCTTTCCCCTGCTGCAATCCCAGCAAAATGACATAATCTGCCTGCTGACCTTTGCTGGCATGGATCGTCATAAATTCCAGGTTGAGCTTCGGCCAGCGGGTTCGGGCTTTATCCAGTAAATCCGGTCGCAGAAAGTGATAGCGCGCCAGCAGCAGAATTCGCTCATCAGGTTTGGCGTAACCGCTGAGTTTATTCAGCAGGCCCTCCAGCTGATCCTCCGCCAGCAACGCAATCGACTTTTTATTACCTTTAGTGACGCTGTTCAGTGGTTTTGCCAGCTGCTGCGGATTCTGCTGGATAAACCGGTTGGCAATATCGCCGATGCGATCGTTAAAGCGATAGGTGGTGTCGAGCACGCAACGGTCACCCTCACCGAAATAGTGATGAAATGCAGTAGTCAGCGTCATCTCTGCACCGCTGAAGCGATAGATAGCCTGCCAGTCATCGCCCACGGCAAACAACGCGGTGCGCTTATTCTGCTGCCGTAGTGCGCTGAGCAACGCGGCACGCTGAGGCGAGATATCCTGGAACTCATCTACCAGTATGTGTTTCCATGGGCTGATAAAGCGCCCTTTTTCCAGAATGGCGATGGCCTGGTGAATCAGACCCGAAAAGTCGACCGCGCCCTCCTCTTTCATCGCGCTCTTCCAGGCTTTCAGTAACGGTGCCATCAATTTAATGCGTTTACTGAAGAGATCCCGACTCTCTTCCGGCACATCCGCGATCATGGCCGCCTGCGCGCCGCCATGCATGCGCATCAGGCCGATCCAGCGCTCCAGTCGTGACGCCAGCCGATTTGCCAGCCTGTCGTCCTCCCAGAATGGTCCTTCCGGTAGCTCCCACTCCAGTTCGTCACGCAGCCACTGACGCCAGCCATTTGCCATCGCCTTTTTCTCATGGCATTGCTGCCGCCACGTCTGGATCAGTAAAGTGCGACGCGCATCAGCATCGCTCTCCAGTTTGCTGATAACCGGCTGCTTGTTACTGCCTTCGCGGATAATATGCAGCGCCAGAGAATGGAAGGTCCGTGCCTGAATATCACCGGTGGAGAGGCGTGACTGGATACGATCGTTCATCTCTTCAGCAGCCTGGCGGCCAAATGCCAGCAACAGGATTTGATCGGCGCTGGCCAGCTTGCGCTGCATCAACCAGCCTGCACGGGCCACCAGCACCGAGGTTTTACCACTGCCCGCGCCGGCCAGAACCAGCAGAGAATCCTCGCCATTGACCACCGCCTCACACTGTGACTGATTGAGCGGCGTGCTCTCAACGCTGGCGAAGAACGCCTGATAGCGGGTCAACATAGCGGCAGTCCAGTCGCGGTTTCGCTGCCGCAAGGCTACTTCACCCTGATCCAGCCAGCGCTGACAAAACGCCCGGTTTTCGCGACAGTCAGGAAAATCTTTTAAGCGGATGAGCGGCATCGGCAACGCATCGAACTGTTTGAGAATTTTTGTTTTCAGCGCCTGTAACTCGTGGCGGTTGAGCCAGCGATCCTGTGCGCCAAACGCCTCAATTTCATCACGTAGCGACTGGAGCACATCGCGGCAGACCGTGCTCATCTCAAGACTCCAGTTCTGCCAGGCCTGCATCAGATAGTGGTGAAAACGCTGCGTCTCCTGCCATTCCGTTCCGTGCAGCCGGACCACTTTTTCATCGTCCAGCAAAAATTCCAGCTCACCCCAGACAAGCCCGCGTTTGCAGGCAATATCCAGTAGCTGGTTGAAAGGGATCAGATATTCATGCTTATCGCCACTGACTTCGACGCCCGCCGCCATAAGGCGGACACGATTATAAGGATGCTGGGCAAGCCGTTTGCCCATCGAGGTTGCTTTCAGTTCCACGCCGACACCAACGTCAGATAACAGGATTATGGGGAGTTTACCTGTCAGACCCTTGGCGCTCCAGCCTTAAAACAGGCTAAACTTGGTGTCACATCTTGCGGAATGCAAAAGGAAAAGAAGATTATGCGCACCGTTTTAAATATTCTGAATTTTGTTCTGGGCGGCTTTTTCACCACCCTGAGCTGGCTGTTTGCCACGTTAATCAGCGTCGTGCTGATTTTTACCCTGCCGCTGACGCGCTCCTGCTGGGAAATTACTAAACTCTCGCTGCTGCCGTTTGGCAACGAGGCAGTGCATGTTGATGTGCTTCGTCCTGAAAGTAAGAGCCATATTCTGAATACCGGCGGAACCTTTCTGAACATCTTCTGGCTGATTTTCTTTGGCTGGTGGCTCTGCCTTTCCCATATCTCCGTGGGTATCGTGCAGTGCATCAGCATCATCGGTATTCCGGTAGGGGTTGCGAATTTCAAGATCGCCGCGATTGCACTCTGGCCGGTTGGACGCCGGGTGGTGTCAGTGGAAGAGGCGCGTGCCGCGCGCGAAGCTAATGCCCGCCGCTATTAATATGATGTCGGATGCAGTGCCAGGCTGGCGAAAATATCTGTTTAATAGTACGTGGCGTTACCTGCTGCGGATTTTGTTTGCGATGAGTGGCTGCGCTGCCATCCCCTGGTGGCTGCATCAGATTGAGTGGACCATTCCCTTAACGCTGGGAGTAGTCGCGGCTGCGCTGGCCGATCTCGATGATCGCCTGGCTGGTCGTCTGAAGAATCTGCTGATTACTCTGCTTTGCTTTTGTATCGCCTCGGTTTCCGTGGAGTTACTGTTTCCTTATCCGTTCGCCTTTATTATCGGGCTGGCGATCTCGACCTGGGGATTTATTCTGTTGGGTGCCCTTGGCCAGCGCTACGCTACCATCGCCTTTGGTGCGCTGCTGATTGCGGTCTACACCATGCTGGGCATCGGGCTGTTTAGCCAGTGGTACATGCAGCCGATGCTGCTGCTGGTCGGCGCACTGTGGTACAACCTGCTGACACTGCTGGGTCATCTGATGTTTCCGGTCCGGCCGGTGCAGGAACAGCTGGCTGGCAGTTTTTCACAGCTGGCGCGTTACCTTGATGCCAAAGCGAATCTCTTCGATCCGGATGCAGGTGAGCAGGATGACGCCGCGTTTATCGATGCGGCGATGGTCAACAGCCAGTTAGTGGCGCAGCTCAACCTGACCAAGACCACACTGCAAAGTCGACTGCGTGGCGATCGGGGTTCGCGCGGTACCCGCCGCAGCCTGCACTACTACTTTGTGGCGCAGGATATTCACGAACGGGCCAGCTCTTCCCATTTGCAATATCATCTGCTGCGCGGCGACTGGCGCTATAACGAAATTCTGTTTCGCTTCCAACGCCTGTTGAATATGCAGGCGCAGGCCTGTCGTCAGCTGGCACACTGCATTCTGATGCGTGAAAGATGGGTCCATGACAGCCGCTTTGAGCGCGCATTCGAACGATTACAGAAAGCGATAGAACGTCTGGATCAGCATGAACCTGAGGCGACGCATACCCGTGCGCTATTCTGGCTGCTGCGTAATCTGCGTGCCATTGACGCTCAGCTCGCCTCTATTGAATCCGAACAGACGCTGGCCGGTGAAGATCCTCAGCACAGTGATAATCTACTGTCACGCGAAGGATTAAGTGGCTGGAGTGATATCCGGTTGCGCTTCAGTCGTCATCTCTCTCCCTCTTCGGCACTGTTCAGGCATGCGGTCCGCATGTCGGTGGTGCTCTGTGTGGGCTATGGTTTCATTCAGCTCACCGGGCTGCAGCGGGGATACTGGATTCTGCTGACAAGCCTGTTTGTCTGCCAGCCTAACTACAACGCAACGCAACGACGACTGGCCTTGCGCATCGGCGGAACGCTGGCAGGGATAGCGATTGGTCTGCCGGTGTTATGGCTGGTGCCCTCCATAGAAGGTCAGTTAATCCTGATTGTGATTACTGGCGTGCTGTTCTTCGCTTTCAGGCAGGTACAGTATGCGCAGGCCACGTTATTTATCACCCTGCTGGTGCTGCTCTGCTTTAACCTGTTAGGGGAAGGCTTTGAAGTCGCCTTACCGCGAGTAGTCGATACCTTACTCGGCTGTGGTCTGGCCTGGCTGGCTGTCGCGTTCATCTGGCCTGACTGGCGCTTTCGTCAGTTACCGGCGGTGGCAGAACGCACCCTGAAAGCGAACTGCCGCTATCTGGATGCGATCATGGAGCAATATCATCAGGGCAAGGACAACAGGCTCGCCTATCGTATTGCCCGCCGTGATGCGCACAATGCAGATGCTGAGCTGGCTTCGGTGGTTTCAAATATGAGCAGTGAAAGTCGTACCAGCCAGCAGCTACGTGAGTCGGCTTTTCAACTACTTTGCTCTAACCACTCTTTCCTGAGTTACATTTCTGCGCTGGGTGCGCACCGCGATAAAATTACCGCGCCGGAACTGCTGGCCTTGCTGGATGATACGGTTTGCTACGTTGAGGATGTGCTCCAGACTGACGTGGTCAGCGATGAACATGTAGAGACAATGCGCCAGCTGCTGGCCCAGCGCATCAGCCAGCTGGCAGCTGATGCGGATACGCGTGCGCCGCTGGTGCTACAGCAACTCGGTCTGCTGGTGGCCTTAATGCCGGATGTGGCTCGCCTGCGCCGCACGCTCATTACTGATTAACCTTCGCCGCCTCTCGGGTCTGGGTTAGATAAAAGCGTGCGCTGGAACCACGCATTCAGCTCAGCCCGGGTGGCCAGCGGTAGCGCGGCGGCATGATGGCCCGTAATCGCTCCCTGCAGCGCAAGTAATGTCTGAAACCCAACGTGCTGGTTGATTGCTTTCAGCTTCAGCCAGCACTGTTTAGCCCCCATTTGATAGAGATGATTGACGCTCATGACGCCAGCCTCGTACAGCATCATCTCCATTCGTACGCTGAGATTTGGCAGATCTTTCAACCGCGGAGAGGATTGTCTGTCCTGTAACTCCAGTTGCGCCGTTTCTAAAGAGGCGGCTGAGAGCGCCAGCAGATGATCAGAATCGCACCATAATGCCTCATCGACCCGATAATAGTTGAGGCTCACCAGTTTACCTCTCTTGCGAAAAATCAGGGGTTGTAGTGGACGATCGGTAATGTATTCCCGCAAAGGTTCACTGGCGCGCAGGTAGAGTTCATCTTTATTTATTAAGGCAAAAACCACACTTTCAACAGCCAGCGCATATCCCCCAAACTGGGTGCGGGACTCTATGGTTCCCAACGGGGCCAGGTGCGCTCTTGAGCGCTCTACGACCGGATTCACCTTTTTCATTGCACCACCTCCATGTAAGAAATATCTCGTAAATTACCTTGGGTATCAGGTAATTAGAAGATAGAAAAAAGTGTCTGTGGGTTCAATGAATAAATAGTGCTTCTACTAATCTTGTCGCGTTTTTGCGAGACGTTTTCAGAAATTTGGGTTGATCTTTATCCAGGATGACAGTACTGTATATTCATACAGTCCACTGCTGGTGATTAACTTATGCGAACACAACATCCTAATAATGCACGCTATGCTCATCATTATGCGTCCTCTTCCGTTCCGGCCTCTCAGGGTGGTGGAATTACTGAGTTACGTTACAGCGAGCAGCCCGGTATGATGCAGATGATGCTGTTGCCGTTATTGCAGCAGCTTAGTCAGCAGTCTCGCTGGCAATTGTGGTTAACCCCAGCGCATAAACTGAATCGCGCCTGGCTGCAGGAATCGGGATTACCACTGGATAAAAGTATGCATATCGCCGATTCTGAACGTCTGAACGCTGTTGAAGCGATGGTCAAGGCGTTGCGTACAGGAAATTACAGTGTGGTTCTGGCGTGGATTCCGTACGAATTAGATGAAGATGAAAGACGTCAACTCGAAAATGCGGCAGCTGAGGGAGAAGCGTTGGGTTTGATTTTGCGGGCAAGCGGGACATCGGAAGCGCCTCTCAGACCGCAAAGTGCGATAAAAATTCAGTCGGATTTGTTTCATTAAGTAAAAATCAGAAGTTTCCCAAGCTATTTTTCTTATCTGTTGCCGCTAAACCACTGATTCTGTTAGTTCGAGCTGTGACAATGGTTTAGCAGGTTTTTAGGCCTTATTGCCACAACATTACGGCCACTCTAATTGTTAGAAATTATGTATAAATCGCTGTTTCTTTACAGAAGCGCCTCATATCATACTTGTAAGTTTCCAATCTCGTTGTAGACTTTAGCTCGCCAGGGTGCTCAATAACCTCCGTTTTTTGCGGTAGAGTCATAAGCGAGCGTTTTGACCCGGCGAAGGATTTAAACCAAGAGCAACCTTTTTGCTCATTGCCTATTTGGATGATAACGAGGCGCAAAATGAAAAAGACAGCTATCGCAATTGCAGTGGCACTGGCTGGCTTCGCTACCGTAGCGCAGGCCGCTCCGAAAGATAACACCTGGTATACCGGTGCTAAACTGGGCTGGTCTCAGTATCACGACACTGGTTACTACGGTAACGGTTACGAGAACAATGACGGTCCAACTCATGAAAGCCAGCTGGGCGCAGGTGCGTTCGTTGGTTATCAGGCAAACCCATACCTGGGCTTCGAGATGGGCTATGACTGGCTGGGCCGCATGCCTAATAAAGGCAATGTGACTAACGGCGCATTCAAAGCACAGGGCGTTCAGCTGGCTGCTAAACTGAGCTACCCAATCTATGACGACCTGGACGTGTATACTCGTCTGGGCGGCATGGTATGGCGTGCAGATGCAACGCAGACTAACCCAACTACTGGCCGCATCAGCGACCACGACACCGGCGTTTCTCCGCTGGCTGCAGTTGGTGTTGAATATGCGCTGACCAAAAACTGGGCTACCCGCCTGGATTACCAGTGGGTTAACAACATCGGTGATGCACAGACCGTTGGTACTCGTCCAGACAACGGCATGCTGAGCGTAGGCGTTTCATACCGCTTCGGTCAGGATGATGTCGCTGCTCCAGCTCCAGCTCCGGCTCCAGCACCAGCGCCAGTTGTTGAAACCAAGCGTTTCACTCTGAAGTCTGACGTTCTGTTCACCTTTAACAAATCTACCCTGAAGCCAGAAGGCCAGCAGGCTCTGGATCAGCTGTACAGCCAGCTGAGCTCAATGGATCCTAAAGATGGTTCCGTTGTCGTACTGGGCTTCACCGATCGCATCGGTTCAGAGCAGTACAACCAGAAACTGTCTGAGAAACGTGCTCAGTCAGTCGTAGATTACCTGGTTTCTAAAGGTATCCCTTCTAACAAGATCTCTGCACGTGGCATGGGTAAATCTAACCCAGTTACCGGCAACACCTGTGACAGCGTGAAAGGCCGTAACGCCCTGATCGACTGCCTGTCTCCGGACCGTCGCGTAGAAATCGATGTTAAAGGCATCAAAGACGTTGTAACTCAGCCACAGGCTTAAGTTTACACGTGATAAAAAACCCCGCTAAGGCGGGGTTTTTTTATGCCGGTCATAAAACCGGACTTAAGCATAGAGTCTATTATTACTCTGCCTTTTTATTCGCTTTCTGAACCCGACTTACCCAGAATGGCCTGCAAATCCTGCTTCAGACTCGACATCTGCGTGGCATATTTTTCTTTGCGTTCTGCATCTTCTATCAGCTGAACAATCGTTTCAGAGAGCGTGCAGCCGCGCCGCTGTGCCAAACCTGCCAGTCGCTGCCAGACCAGATATTCCAGGTCGATAGATTTTTTTCGGGTATGCTGATGTTCAGCATTGAAATGGCGTTTCCGCCGGGCACGGATAGTCTGCTTTAGTCGGTTATCCAGATCAGAATGAATATGCTCTGCAATCCATTCATTTACCGTCACCGGATTATTTTCCATCGCCAGCAGCTTATCGACTGCCGCCTGCGCCGCGCTTAATTCAAGGTGACGCGTGATCAGTTCACCTTCCCGATGTTTTTTCACCAGGTATTTCCACTTCCATCCACATTCAAGATTTTCGAGTTGCTGATATTTCATCGGAATCTCATCGTGATCACGTAACGAACTAAGAATAACAGCTTTTTTCCCGGATGCAGCAACGAAAAACATGCTGTCATCGTCACATCTCCCACAGGAAGTCGGCAGTGCTTAACAAGGGTGAATCCTGTATAATCTCGCTTTTCTTAATACAGACAAATGCGATTATTTTGACCAGCACCCAACTTACGTGGCAGACCTTACAGCCGGATAGCGCGCAATACCAATCCGTTTTCTCCCGAATTGCTGATGAAGAAACTGATGCTCTGGCAACGGTACAGCCCCGGTTGCTGAATGCACTGGCGCATTTACACCACCAGACGCAAGGTTTCCCGTTACTGCTGGTTCGTAGCCAGGAGAATCGCGACTATCTGACATTCATTGCCCAGGCCGCTCAACGGGTGATGACAGACAGTACCACTCTGTTCGGCGGTGATTACCATATCATGGCTGACAATGTCACGCTGCAGCCCCCCTCCGATCCTCAACGTCCGTTTACCAGTCAGGGCGGTATTCACTTTACTGAATGGACTGAGATGGAGCAGTTATTTGGCTGTGTGCGCCAGTATAAGGATCGCATCCATCTCGAGCCGGGCCTGATCCATCGCGCTAATGGCGGCACGCTGATGCTGTCTCTGCGTAGCCTGATGACACAGCCGATTCTCTGGTTACGCCTGAAAAAGTGTATTGAGCAAGGCTATGTTGACTGGACATCTCAGGATGAACGCCGGCCTCTGCCTGTCTCAATTCCTCCACTGCCACTCAGCATTAACCTGGTCCTGTGTGGCGACCGGGAAGCGCTGGCAGATTTTCAGGAGTTCGACCCTGAAGCTCACGAAATGGCCATCTATACTGAATTTGAAGAGAACATTCAGATTCTTGATGAAGATGACATGCTCGCCTGGTGTCGCTGGAATGCTGAACTGGCGCAACAGGCAGGTCTGCCTCTCCCGGAAGAGGACTTCTGGCCGGAGCTGATTAAAGAAGGTGTCCGCTACAGCGGCGATCAGGATACCCTGCCACTCTGTCCTCGCTGGCTGCAGCGTCAGATGCGCGAATCAGCTCTGATGGGCGATGAACTAAATGCTGAAGCGCTACGTGATGCACTGGAAGCCCGACTGTGGCGCGAGAATTATCTCAATGAGCGGATGCGTGACGAGATTCTGCTGCGACAGATTCTGATTGAAACCGAAGGTGAAGTGGTTGGTCAGATTAATGGTCTCTCGGTGGTGGAATACCCTGGCCATCCCCGCGTCTGGGGTGATCCTTCGCGCATTAGCTGCGTGGTCCATCCCGGCGATGGTGAGTTCATGGACATTGAGCGTAAAGCAGAGCTGGGCGGTAATATCCATGCCAAAGGCATGATGATTATGCAAGCTTACCTGACTGCCGAGCTGGAACTTGATCAGCAACTGCCCTTCTCGGCCTCAATGGTGTTTGAGCAATCATATTCCGAGGTTGATGGTGACAGCGCTTCACTGGCTGAACTTTGTGCCTTAATCAGCGCACTGGCTAATCAGCCTATCAATCAGCAGATTGCGGTGACCGGCTCGGTCGATCAGTTCGGCAACGTACAACCGGTAGGCGGACTGAATGAGAAGATCGAAGGATTCTTTGATATCTGTCATCAGCGTGAATTGACAGGCCAGCAGGGTGTGATTATTCCTGCCTGTAATGTGCGTCATCTCAGTCTCAACCAGGCTGTTGTCACTGCGGTTGAGCAAGGTCGCTTCCACATCTGGGCCATTGAGCAGGCCGAGGAAGCGCTGCCGCTGCTGACTGGAAAAATCTGGAGTACCGAGGATGGTCTGGGCGATTGCCTGCTGAATATCATCCAGGAACGCATTAGCCTGTTCAACCAGCCGGACGGTCCGCAACGTCCCTGGGCGCTGCGCTGGCTTAACTGGTTCAACCACCGTTAATCCGATTTGCTCAGCGTACAACTGTTCGCTAATATTCGTGATTCACTAAAACAAGGCTTATTGAAAACATGGTAGATAAACGCGAATCCTATACCAAAGAAGATCTGATTCTGTCAGGTCGTGGTGAACTGTTTGGCGAAAATGGTCCGCCGCTTCCATCTGGCAACATGCTGATGATGGACCGCGTGGTCAAAATGACCGAAGACGGCGGCAAATATGACAAAGGCTTTGTTGAAGCGGAGCTGGATATCAATCCCGATCTCTGGTTCTTCGGTTGCCACTTTATTGGCGATCCAGTGATGCCTGGCTGTCTGGGCCTGGATGCCATGTGGCAGCTCGTCGGTTTCTATCTGGGCTGGCTGGGCGGCGAAGGTAAAGGCCGTGCGCTGGGCGTGGGTGAAGTGAAATTCACCGGTCAGGTCCTGCCAGAAGCGAAGAAAGTCACTTACCGCATTCACTTCAAACGCGTGATCAACCGTAAGCTGGTAATGGGCGTAGCAGATGGTGAAGTGCTGGTTGACGGTAATCTGATCTATACCGCCAGCGATTTGAAAGTCGGTCTGTTTAAAGATACTGCCGTTTTCTAAGCGTTTCCCCCGGAAACAAAAACCTCCGCGCATGGCGGAGGTTATATTCCCTTTTGAGTGACATCCGGCTATGCAGCTACCGACCTGTCCTCCATGGCTTGTCGCCAACCTCCCAACCAGTGAGACTTAGCGTCAATCAACTGATACGGACACATCTCTTTTGAGCGTCCAGTAATACCTGCCTGATAACCACGTGAATGGGCGCGCTCGAGGCGGTCTCGTTTCTGTCTCTTCATACTCCGTGTCCCTCATGTAAGGTCTGTGGAATCTGGTGGAAAGAAAAGTGGTGAATTAATGTTCAACCACCCTTATGTTCTACCTCCTGCTTACCCAAAGATCAATGCCCAATCTTCATGCCAGTGTCATAAATGTGACCTTAATCGGTAAAAAACACGACGTTTTGTGATGCATGCAACATCACTATCTTTCTGATTAAGCTAATAAAAAAAGCCCCTGACCCATGTCGGAAAAACACAACATTCAGTCAGGGGCTTAGCTTATTTATTCACATCAATCTTAATTTAACGCAACCACACTATTGGCAATCTTCTGCGCTGTCTGCTGCCAGCCCGCCGACAGCGTTCTGACCATCGCATCGTAGCCATCTTCGGTCTGCGGCAGTACCAGGTTAAACGCCTGTTTGGTCAGCCGGCCCTGATGTTCCAGTGTCCATTCGCCACTAACGACCGCTTTGCCATCATACCGTCCCTGGAAGCCTGTGACGGTCACGTTCAGCGTGTCATGCTGTGCGCCTAAAGGCGATCCTGCCACCAGCCGACCCGGCAGCGCCTTGCTCAGATTGGTAATCAGCGTCTGCTGCAGCTGCTGGTCCAGCGGGCTGGCCCAGAGATTATTCGCGGCGATGACATATTTGACATCGCTGGTCTGGTAAACCAGCCCATTACCTGCCAGATAGTCCGGAACCGTCACCTGCTGCACCCACAACATCGGTTGCGCTTCATTCAGCTGGCCGCTGCTGACCTGCATGGAAGCCGCCCCTGAGGGCAGCTGATACCAGGTATTGTCAACGCTGCTGCTGCACGCACTCAAGACCAGCGCGGCACTAAGTATCAATCCTTTTTTCACTGTTTCGCCCTCTTCGGCTGGGGATCCTGTCCCGGTTTCGCCTCAAATACCAGCGCATTACTTTTGTTGTTCAGCGTTCTCAGCACCGGCTGGAGTTCACGCAGCACCTGATCCAGTCGCTGCATATCACCTACCACTTTGGTGTAGGCTGGCGAACCTGGCTGCAGGCCTTTCATACTGCGATTCAGCTCGCGCAATGTCTGCTGCAAGTCGTCCGGCAGAGTTTTCATAGCCGGACTGCCGGTGACTTTATTGATGTTGTCGATAGTGCGCTGCAGATCACGCATCGTTTTCTGGCTCTCTTTCAGCGTACCTGTCGCTTCATTGACCATACCATTCAATGGCAGACTGTTGATCTTATCCAGCGCCGCCATCAGCTTCTGCTGAATCTGACTCAGGCCACCGCTGACCGTTGGGATAACTTCATAGCCAGCGACTTTCTGCGGGCCTTTGTATGTCGGCGCATTGTCATAGAAGTCGAGATCGACATAGAGCGCCCCCGACAACAGGCTACCGGTTTTCAGCGTTGCACGCAGGCCACGCTTTTTACCATCCTGAAGATGCTGCTCAAGGTCGAATTTCTCACCCAGTCGGCTGGTAAAGCGATCCGGCTCAATGCGAATCAGCACTGGCACGCGGTAATCATTATTCAGTGCCTGAACCAGACCGGCTTTCATCAATGGTGCTTCTGATACGGTTCCCAGACGAATGCCACGGAACTCAACCGGCGCGCCCGCCTGCAGACCACGAATCGAGTCTGAGAAGAACATCAGGTAATCAATATGGTTGGTATAGAGTGAATCCTGAATACTGCGCTGATCGTCAAACAGATGATAATCAGACTTGTTCTGCGCAGGCTGACCCAGATCCCAGCCATCAGGTACGTCAAAACTGACGCCGCCACTGAACAGCGTGGTCAGCGAGCCCATCTCCACCCGCATGCCAGAGGCGGACATATCCACGGCGATGCCGCTGTCCTTCCAGAAACGCACGTTAGTGGTCACCAGACGATCGTAAGGCGCAGCGACAAATAGCTGATAGGTCATCATACGTTTGTCAGTATCAAACACACTGGTCTCGACTGTACCGACGCGATAGCCACGGAACAGCACCGGATCACCTGGATTAAGCTGACCCGCTTTCTTGCTGTCCAGCACGATGCGAATACCTTTGGCATCGGGCGGCGCTAATGGCGGAGCATCCAGCAGCTGAAACTGCTCGGGTGGCTGTTTTTTAGTGCCCGGCTGCAATTCGATATAGGCACCTGACAACAGCGTGCCAAGACCACTGACCCCTTCACGACCAATCTGCGGTTTCACAACCCAGAAAACGCTGTCGCTGTGCAGCAGTTTTTCCATGCCTGAATTGAGGCGCGCTTTGATTTCCACATGGTGAAGATCGTCGCTTAATACCGCGCTTTCCACCACACCGACATCCACACTGCGGCTTTTAATCGTGGTTTTACCCGCAACAATGCCTTCGGCGTTTTCGGTGATGAGGGTAACTTCCGGCCCCTGATGGCTGAAGTGATAGAAGAGGATCCATCCGCCAATTAACAGCGTAACGATGGGGACAATCCAGACCGGCGACCAGCGCTTAATCTGTTCCACCTTTGCATGGCCGTGGTTAGTTTCCGTCAAGGCGCGACTCCTTCATATTGTTTTCGCGTGCACGATCCCAGGTTAATCGCGGGTCGAAGGCCATGGCAGCGATCATGGTGATAATCACCACCATCGCAAACAGTACTGCCCCCCACGCGGGATAAACATTCATCAATTGCCCCATGCGCACCAGCGCAGAGAGCACGGCAATCACAAACACATCGATCATTGACCAGCGGCCAACAAATTCGACCACTTCATAAAGTTTGTGCATCCTGTGGCTGTCACGCTTTCCGCGTCCGCTGGCATCCCAGCAGAGCCAGCCAATCGCCAGCATTTTCAATGTCGGCACCATTATGCTGGCGATAAAAATCACCAGTGCCACCGGATAAGAACCATCCGCCCACAGCACAATCACCCCCGCCATAATATTGGAGGGATAAGCTGTACCGAGGGTTTCTGTTACCATGATCGGCAACAGGTTGGCCGGGATATAAAGCAGTATCGAGGTGAACAACAGCGCCAGCGTCCACTGCAGGCTGTGCTTACGCCGTGCCTGCGCCGTGACGCCGCAGCGCGGACAGGTATGCTCAGCTTCAGGAAGAATAGCGGTACAGCAGGGACAGGATCGCAGGCCCTGCTCTAAACCACTGATACCCACTTCGGGCGGATGGGGCATCGCGGGTCGGGGTAACAGGCTGTCCCACAAGCCACGCCGGTCAACGCACTGAAAGGCCCGCAACTGCAGCAGGCAGAACAGCACCCACGGCCAGAAGCTGGTCTCAAGGCCGATCTCGCCATAGGCCATCAGCTTGACGAAGCTGACCAGCACGCCAGCCATAAAAATTTCTGCCATGCCCCAGTTACGCAGTTGAAACAGGATGCGTGCCAGAACGACTTTGAGGTGGGTGGGTAAAGGAACCGGATTGATCAGCAGGATAATGGTAATCATGCAGAAGGCTGGAACCGCCTGCACAAACAGCAGGAACAGCGTCGCCAGACTGCTGTAATCTTCTGTCACCATGACCTGAGGGATCTGCGCCAGCGTAATCTGGCTTGTCAGCCCCGCAACCTTCATTGAGACAAAAGGAAACAGATTCGCCAGCAGCAGCATAAACAGTGCTGCCAGCGCATAGCCCGTCGGCCGTTTACGCGGTTCGTGCCAGTTGGCCGTCAGGGAGGTGTGGCAGCGCGGGCATGACGCACGGCTGCCCACGGGAATGTCCGGCAGCTTAATCATTAAATCGCATTGTGGACAAAGCATCCACGCGTTACTTTTCACTGCTGAACACATCCGTTAGTCCTGCCCTACGCGCCGTTTTTCAGTGACTCAAGCTCTTCCCAGCGCGCAAAAGCCGTTTCCAGCTCCTGCTCAGCCTGCGCCAGATTATCCAGCACCGGTTGCGTCTGATCGTGTGCCTGACTGAAGAAGTCCGGGTGACTCATCTTCGCCTGCAGTTCACCGATGCGTGCTTCCAGCTGCTCCAGTTTTTGCGGCAGTTGTTCCAGCTCACGCGCCAGATTGTAGCTGAGCTTATTGACGTTACGCTTCGCATCACCCTTCTCTGCAACTGGCTTAGCGGTGTTACCGGTCACTTTGGCGGGGGCCGCAGCTCTGTGCTGCCGGTAGGCGGCGCGTTGCTGCTGAGCATCGTGATAACCCCCCACAAAAGTACCGATCTCGCCGTTACCTTCAAAAATCCAGCACTCAGTGACGGTATTGTCGACGAACTGACGATCGTGGCTCACCAGTAAGACGGTGCCCTGATAACCATCAATCAGCTCTTCCAGCAGTTCAAGCGTTTCGACGTCGAGGTCGTTGGTCGGTTCATCCAGAATCATCAGGTTGCTGGGACGCAGGAACAGGCGCGCCAGCAGCAGGCGGTTACGTTCACCACCGGAAAGGGCACGCACCGGCGTCATCGCACGTTTTGGATGGAACAGGAAGTCCTGCAGATAACCCAGCACGTGGCGCGGTTTGCCGTTAACCAGCACTTCCTGCTTGCCTTCGGCAAGGTTGTCCATCACGGTGCGATCCGGATCAAGTTCAGCGCGATGCTGGTCAAAGTAGGCCACTTCCAGCTTGGTGCCGGAATGCACGCGGCCATGATCGGCTTTAAGCTGCTGCAGCATCAGCCGCAGTAAGGTGGTTTTACCGCAGCCGTTCGGCCCGATCAGCGCAATTTTGTCGCCACGCTGAACCTGGGTAGAAAAATCTTTCACCAGCACTTTGCCATCGACCGCGTAGTCGACATTTTCCAGCTCAAACACAATCTTGCCGGAACGGGAGGCTTCGCCCACCTGCATGTTGGCTTTGCCCATCACTTCGCGACGCTCTGAATGTTCGCGACGCAGCGCTTTCAGTGCTCGCACACGGCCTTCGTTACGGGTACGACGGGCTTTAATGCCCTGACGGATCCACACCTCTTCCTGCGCCAGCTTGCGGTCGAATTCAGCATTCTGCATCTCTTCAACGCGCAACGCTTCTTCTTTGCCTTCCAGATAAAGATCGTAGTTACCCGGCCAGGAGACCAGCTTGCCCCGGTCCAGATCGACAATGCGCGTCGCCATGTTGCGGATAAACGAACGGTCATGGGAAATAAAGATGATGCTGCCAGTGAAGTTCTTCAGGAACGTTTCCAGCCAGTCGATCGTTTCGATATCAAGGTGGTTAGTTGGCTCATCCAGCATCAGGACGCGCGGGTTACTCACCAGCGCACGGCCCAGCGCCGCTTTACGCAGCCAGCCGCCAGAGAGTGACGACAGCTCGGTATCGGGCTGCAGACCAATCTGCTCCAGCACATCATGGATGCGGCTTTCCAGCTGCCACAGGTTCTGATGGTCGAGAATGGTCTGCAGACGCGCCATCTCATTGAGGTTTTTATCGCTGGGATCGTCCATCACCACATGGGAAATAGCGTGATAGGCTTTCAGATGTTCTGCCTGCTCTTCAACGCCCTCGGCCACGAAGTCATAAACCGAACCGGTGATATTGCGCGGTGGATCCTGTTGCAGACGCGCCACGACCAGATCGGTTTCATAGATAATGCGGCCATCATCCAGCGGCTGTTCGCCATTGATGATTTTCATCAACGTGGATTTACCTGCACCGTTACGGCCCACCAGACAGACGCGTTCGTTCTCTTCGATGTGCAGTTCGGTATTGTCTAACAGCGGCGCATCGCTGAAAGAGAGATAAGCGCCGTGGATACTGATTAATGACATGTAATCTTATTCCTTACCGGCGTGAGTGATCAGCCAGCAGTTGTGAATTTGACGGTTACGCGCGAAGTCCTGCGACTGCGTTTTCTGGGTAATATCCTGCGCCTGCAGGCCCAGTGCTTTCAGGCCATCCATGTCCATTTTGAAACCGCGTTTGTTATTGGAGAACATGATGGTGCCGCCGCGACGCAGCAGGCGCTTCAGGTTACGCATCAGCATCATATGATCGCGCTGAACGTCAAAGCTCTCTTCCATACGTTTTGAGTTGGAGAAGGTTGGCGGATCGATAAAGATCAGGTCAAAGTTCTCGTCACTCTCATTCAGCCAGCTCAGGCAGTCCGCCTGCATCAGACGGTGCTGACGCCCGGTGAGTCCGTTAAGACGCAGGTTACGCTCCGCCCACTCCAGATAGGTACGCGACATATCTACCGTGGTGGTTGAACGCGCCCCACCCAGACCGGCATGCACACTGGCGGTGCCGGTATAAGCAAACAGATTCAGGAAATCTTTGCCCTGACTCATCTGGCCGAGCATTTTACGGGCAATGCGGTGATCCAGGAACAGGCCGGTATCGAGATAGTCGGTCAGATTTACCCAAAAATGCGCATTAAACTCTTTAACTTCGAAATAGTCGCCCTTTTCGCTGAGCTTCTGATACTGCGCTTTGCCTTTCTGGCGCTCGCGCGTTTTCATAATCAGACGGTCGGCAGGCAGTTCCAGTACGCTCAGGGTCGCGCTGATCACATCGAACAGACGCTGACGCGCTTTGTTCGGATCGATAGTTTTCGGTGGCGCGTACTCCTGGATAATCACCCAGTCGCCATAGCGATCGACAGCGACGTTGTAGTCTGGCAGATCAGCGTCATAAATGCGGTAGCATTCAATGCCTTCATGTCTCGCCCACTTCTCCAGTTTCTTCACGTTTTTACGCAGACGGTTCGCGTAATCTTCCGCGATCTGTCCGGCGCTTTCATGGCTATTAACCGCCAGCTGATAGTTTTTTTGCACGCAATCCAGCGGACCGTTCTTCGCTTTGAACTGGCGATCGGCACGCAGTTGCAGGCAGCTCAGCAGCTCTGGAGAGGCGCTGAACAGCGACAGGTTCCAGCCGCCAAAATGCTGCTTCATCAGACGTCCAAGCTGGCTGTGCAGCGCAATCAGCGCCGGTTCGCTCTCCAGACGTTCACCGTAAGGAGGATTGCTCAGCACCGTGCCGTGAACCGCCGGATCAACCGGATTTGTCAGCTTCAGCAGATCCTGCTGAGCAAAGGTAAAGAGTTCAAAGACACCCGCGCGACGGGCATTCGCCTGTGCCCACTCCAGCACCCGACCGTTGTTGTCATAGCCAAAGAAGCGCGCCTGGGTGGCGGCCGTACCGGCACGGGCACGGTCCTGCGCCTCGGCTTTCACATCCTGCCACAGCGCAGCATTAAACTGGCTCCAGGCGGTGAAGCCCCAGTGTTTACGCAGCAGACCTGGTGCGCGATCGCAGGCGATCAGCGCAGCTTCAATCAGCAGCGTACCGGAACCACACATCGGGTCGATCAGCGGCGTGCTCGGCTCCCAGCCTGAACGCAGCACAATCGCCGCTGCCAGCGTCTCTTTTAGCGGTGCCTGACCGGTCTGCTGGCGATAACCGCGCTGATGCAGCGAGGTGCCGCTGAGATCCAGCGCAATGCTGGCGCGATCGTCATTCAACCAGACGTTGACACGAATATCCGCCTGCTCGCGATCGACATTTGGCCGTTCGAGGTTCTGACGGGTAAAGCTGTCCACGATGGCATCTTTCACTTTCAGCGCGCCAAACTGGCTATTACGAATCGAATCGTTGGTACCGCTGAAATGCACGACAAAGGTTTTGTCGCTGCCGAACATCGACGGCCAGTCCACGCTCTGCACACCCAGATAGAGATCGAGATCGCTGTAGACGCCAAACTCTCCCAGCGGCAACAGGATGCGTGATGCTAAACGACTCCACATCAGGCTTTGGTACATGGCGCGATCGTCGGCCTGGTAGTGAACGCCTCCCTGCACCACTTGTAAATCCTGCGCGCCCAGCGCGTCCAGCTCACTTTTTAACAGCTCTTCGAGCCCACGCGCCGTGCTGGCAAACAGAGAATTCATATCGTCACTTTTTAACTCTTGAGAAAATTGTCGCGCATTATAGCGAATCGGAGACCTATGTCATAAAGTTAGCTTCTTTTGTGTCGCGCGTCGGGTTCAAGGAGAACACCATGATCACGCTTTCCCGCTTATTTATTCATCCTGTGAAGTCGATGCGGGGATTAGCCTTGTCACACGCGCTGGCCACTGACAGCGGACTGGCGTTTGATCGTCTTTTCATGGTGACCGAACCTGATGGCACCTTTATTACCGCCCGGCAATACCCGGAGATGGTGCGCTTCACGCCTGCTATTCTGCCGGATGGCCTGCTGCTGGCGGCCCCGGATGGCAGTCAGTCACTGATCCGCTTCAGCGATTTCGATGAGCAGGATCACCCTACTGAAGTCTGGGGCAATCATTTTACCGCGCGTATAGCGCCGCTTGCGATTAATCAATGGCTGAGCCAGTTCTTCCCGCGTGACGTTCAGCTGCGCTGGGTCGGGCCGCAACCCAGCCGCCGCGTCAAAAAGTTTGATCATATTCCGCTGAGCTTCGCCGATGGCTTTCCATTTTTGCTGATCAACAACGCATCGCTGCATGATCTGCAACAGCGCTGCCCGTCCAGCGTCCGGGCCGAACAGTTTCGTCCGAATCTGGTCGTCAGTGGTGCTCCAGCATGGGATGAAGATAGCTGGGCGGAGATTCAGATTGGCGACGTGATATTTGAGGTGCCTAAGCCATGCAGTCGCTGCGTGCTCACTACGGTCAGCACTGAGACCGGCATTAAGCATCCCACCGGTCATCCGCTGGCGACGCTGCAGACTTTCCGCACCGCCCAGGATGGCAGTGGTGATATCGATTTCGGTCTTAACCTGGTGGCGCGTAACAGTGGCGTGGTGAGAACCGGGGATGAAATGGTTGTCCTGAAACGTCATGCACCGCGCCACTATGGTGCTGGTGCAGTGGTCGAAACGTTGAAACCCGTGCAGCAGACCCCTGACGCTGTGAACATCACGTTTCAGGGTGAGACGTTTACCGGAGATAATCAGCAGGTGTTACTGGATCAGCTGGAGATGCAGGGCTTCCGCATTCCTTACTCCTGTCGGGCAGGTCTGTGTGGCAGCTGCAAGCTTAATCTGGTTGCGGGTGAAGTGAAGGCACTGAAACAGAGTGCCCTGCGTCAGGACGGCACACTGCTAAGCTGTAGCTGTATTCCGGCAGGCGATATCGAGCTGAACTGACGTGATCAGACGGCGCGGGCGTAACGCGGCGCGACGTCCTGATGCCAGGGCTGCAGGCGATCGTTCATCACCTTGATGGCATCGCCGAGCACCATGTTTTTTCCGGCCAGCGTTAATCCTGGCTGCGCCAGCAGGCAGAGCGCCGCATTATCACCACTCTCAACCACCAGCAGACGTGCCAGCGTTCCCTCTTCGGCCAGCGTCACCTGTACCATTTCGCCAGGACGGGGCTGCATCGACGGGGCATACGAGGTGAAATGCCAGCTTTTCGGCATCAGGGGCTTGAGGAAGCGGGCAGCAATCAGCGCGTTTAACACCAGTTCAGCACGCTGGCTGCCACTGAGTTTGCAATGACGGCAGGTCTCTTCAAAGGTGTAATAAAGGGCCGCATCGTCGACACAAAAACCCGATTCAGTAAAAGCATCCGGCGTGAGCATTTTGCGATTATAACGGGAACGAAAAAGCATACCGTCTGCCAGGTCGAGCATCATTCGGTCGTGGCTGCTGTCAAAATACCAACGCCAGTTATCATCGGGTTTAATGTTCATCGTGTGCCCTGTATTTACCACCTCGCCAAAAATCACGCAGAATTCAGCGAAAAAAGAAACATAAGGAAAAGCTGAAAAAGCGTGTAACAGGACAAAATATAAACGAGCCGAGGGGATAAATAAACCCCCCGGCCAATCATTGTGAGAATTGTCTTAGAGATGCGTGACGATATCTTTAATTAATCCTGGTCCCTGATAAATAAAGCCTGAATAAATCTGAACCAGTGTTGCCCCTGCGGCGATTTTTTCACGCGCTGCCGTCAGAGAATCGATGCCGCCAACGCCAATAATGGGCAGGCGCCCCTGCAGTTCCTGAGAAAGGCGCTGGATAACCGCCGTGCTGCGAGACTGCACTGGCCGGCCACTTAATCCACCCACTTCTTCAGCATGCTTAAGACCGCTCACCAGCGAACGATCAAGCGTAGTATTACTGGCAATGACGCCATCAATTTGATGGCGAATTAAACTATCTGCGACCTGAATTAACTCTTCTTCAGAGAGATCGGGCGCAATTTTTACGGCCAGCGGAACATATTTAAGATGACGCTGTTCCAGCTCTTTTTGTTTCAGTTTGATCGAAGAGAGCAGATCATCCAGCGCCTCACCATATTGCAGCGAACGCAAACCGGGGGTATTAGGTGAAGAAATATTGATGGCAATATAACCGGCGTGGGCATAGACCTTCTCCATGCAGATCAGATAATCATCTTTGCCCTGCTCGACTGGTGTATCTTTATTTTTTCCGATATTGATCCCGAGCACGCCGTTAAAACGCGCTTTCTTCACGTTCTCAACCAGGTGATCAACACCCAGATTATTAAATCCCATCCGATTGATAATTCCGCCCGCTTCCACCAGACGAAACATGCGCGGCTTATCGTTTCCTGACTGAGCGCGCGGCGTGACGGTGCCGACTTCAACAAAACCAAAGCCCATCGCCGCAAACGCATCAATGCACTCTGCGTTCTTATCCAGACCCGCAGCCAGGCCAAGGGCATTCTTAAAGGTCAGTCCCATACAGGTGACCGGACGCGACGGCAGATTCTGGCGATAAAACATCTCCAGTGGGGTGCCATTCATAAAACGCAGTTGCTGAAAGGTGAGTTCGTGTGCGCGTTCGGGGTCGAGTTTAAACAGCGCCGGTCGGACGATAGGATAAAACATGCACTCTCCTGAAGGACGGAAGCGATCGTGGAAGTCGGTGCACGGGAAAATGTGCGCCAGAATGGTAAAGTGCTCTGGCGCAAAAGTAAATCGAACTGCGGGGATGCGTAAAGTTAACTGAAAATGCTTTGATCTTACGCTGCGGAATCGTTTACGGGATGATTTTCTACCCGGGATGGAAACAGGTAATCACGCAGGATGCCGTGACGCTGCATGATGCCAAAAATACCAATGCAAACAAACGCTTCAGCACCAACCATCGACCATGCGGCACCGATTGCGCCAAACTTCCACGCCAGGAAACAGCACAGCGGTACGTTAATCACACCCGCGGCCATCATCACCCACATACGCTGACGCGCTAAACCATGTGGGATCAGAATCTGCAATCCAGCCGGATAGGCAATGTTGCCAAACAGGAAACAGAGTACAAACACACGCAGCACATCCGCCGACGGAATAAAGTCTTTACCCAGCAGGATTGAAACCACCAGGTCAGCAAAGAACCACGTGAAGATTACAATTGACAGACTCAGGGAAAACGACAGCAGCAGGCTTTTACGCGTCGCCGCAATCGCAGCACGTTTATCCCGACCAAACAGGTGACTGACGCGTGGGAAGAAGGCACTGCCAATCTGTTCTGGCACTGAGTTAGCCGCTTTACGCAGACGATCCGCACCATTATAGATCCCGACCATATAGGTGGAAGTAAAGGAGGCAAGGATCACGACGTTAACGCTGTTAAATAGATTGGCACCCGCGATGGCGATAAACACATCCATGCTGTCGGTAATGCGCTGTTTGATTTCACGCGGTTCAAAACGGTAGCGGCCAATGACCTTCATCTCCAGCACGAACTTCAGCGTAATCGCCGCGCTGATGATGGAGACAGTACCCGGGATCAGCGCCGCCAGCCAGGTATCCTGCGGGGATTTCACCAGCAAAAAGGTCAGTGGAATCGCACAGAAGTTTCCGAACGTGGCAATCATCGCCGTCTTACCCAACTTCTCAAAGCCCTGCATCAGCCAGCCGAATGAAAACAACGAGCCTATCAGCGTGGTGCAGTTCGCCAGGATAATAAAGAACAACGGATGCCAGGCGGGATTGAACCAGGTCGCTGTCAGCAGTGTGCCGCTGGTCACCACCAGCAGCATCAGCTTGGCGTTAAATGTTGACCAGAACAGCTGACTGACGCGCTCTTTGTCATCACGATGGTGAGCAATATCTTTGGTGGTAAAAACATTGAATCCCCAGTCGGAGATGGTACTGCAATAGAGCACACAGGCGATCGCCAGCGCCAGCGT
Source organism: Candidatus Pantoea rara (assembly GCF_051136265.1). Taxonomy (NCBI): domain Bacteria; kingdom Pseudomonadati; phylum Pseudomonadota; class Gammaproteobacteria; order Enterobacterales; family Erwiniaceae; genus Pantoea; species Candidatus Pantoea rara. The sequence goes on from NZ_CP194942.1 coordinate 2,625,162, forward strand.
ACCCATCTGCTCTACGCCCAGCACTCGGGCAAGGTAGGGCAACGTAGCCAGCGGGAACAAAAACGATGCGCCGCGGTATGCCAGCAGCGAGAAAATATTAATAATCAGACTTTTATCAAGAACTTTTGCCATGACGCAACAACCTTATACACATTGCATGTCTCACCTTCTCATTTCGCTAAGGCATAAACAATATCACTACACATTTTTCAGAATCAGGCTGTTTTTCAGAATCAGGCCGCGTTTTTCAGCTCTTTTTTAACCTTGTAATGCTGCAGCGCAATAAACAGTTCAGGGCGATTAAATAATAACCATTCTTTAAAGCTTTCTTTTTTTACATTACGCCCCATAAAGCGAATAGCATTAAGCACATATTCCGGCACAGCGGTACGGTTATAGAGTGATAAATAGATCATCAGACGAAAAGAGTGGACTAAGTAGGCTTTTTCCAGTGTGTCGCGCCATGCTGATTTAACCATAGAACCGGTTAATGTATTGTAGGCGTGCATAAAAGCATCATAGCGCTGATGGAAAAACTCATTACTTTTGGTACTGTTTGTCAGTGAGCCGTTGCGAATACGCTGTTTATAATAGATCTGACGACTGACCCAGGCCTGCTGACTTTTCATAAAACAGGAAAGCGTAAAATTATGGTCTTCATGAACGCGTTTAACAAAGCGTAATTTATGCTGCTCAATAACGCGTTTGCTGACGACATAGCTCCAGGCCGCCGACGTATAGCTGCCGTTGCGCAGCAGGCCTAACCAGACTTCCTGTGATTTTTGCTGGCCAAAGAGTTCATGTCTGACTTTTGGCGATGTGATGTCAATCTGACCATCGCGGTAAACACATGATTTAAAACAGAACAGGTCCGTTTCAGGGTACTTTTCCGCCACCATGGCCAGTTCAGCCACCAGCCCATCAACTACGACGTCGTCCGGGTCACAGAAAAAGAGAAACTGGCCCTGCGCCTGCGCAATACCCACATCTCGTGCATGACCGGCACCACCATTTTCAGTGGTAATTATTTTCACCTGAGAAAGATGCGCATAATTCTGTTCAAGTAAGGCTAATGTTCCATCGGTGGAACCATCATTCACAATGAGTATTTCATTGGGCGATTTAACCTGACGTAATAATGAATCGACGCACTCCACAATATATTTTTCAACATTGTAAGTTGGAATAATCACTGATAATAAAGTGTCAGACATAGACAATTCTCTGCTATTAGAAAAAAAGACAATACGAGTCACCCGCCAGATGCAGGTCCTGACCAGAGGCGAAGCGTCGAAAAGAGTGAAGCGCTAATATTATGATGGCTTTCATTTAGCCTGATTATCTTAAACCGGTAATGCGAAAAAAGACCAGTCGTAAAAATTATCTTAACGTTTCATTTGAGAATCACTGTTAATCAAAGTGCATCTATAGACCGCGTTAATGTTAAAACCGTTGATGATCGATTTAAATTAGCCCGGCTAAGGAGACGTAACCAGATTCCGGAATGTGTAAGAAAACATCTGTAACGGTGAACAACGTCACTATTACTTCATTTTTATTACAGTTTGCCTTCTGCAATTAATCCTAATTACTGGCAGATTCCGCCGCAGACAAGCTGATTCTATGGCGCTTTGACGCGCTGCTACGTCAGCCGTTTCGCTTTAAGGCTGCGCCATTCTCAGGAAGATTGATTAAGCAATAAGACGAATGGAAATTGTTCTCCCCGCTCCCCCAAATCTGACGATCTCGTATTACAGCCCTTAATGAATTGTTCTGCTGCGAAACCCTAATTTAAGAATTTTCGGAAGCAGCCAGGTTCCCTTCTTCCGCTGCGGCTTCTATTTGCAGTTTTCACCCTTACTTTGCCGGATAAATCATTTAAGCCCACTCCCCTGCTCTGACAGTATGAAGGAATTAGTTCTCAAGATTAGATAATCAATAACTTTTAGTTATAAGGAGTGATGATGCGAGTTATTACGCTGGCAGGCAGCCCACGATTTCCCTCCCGCTCCACCTCATTGCTGACGCTATGTCAGCACAAGCTGGAGGCACGAGGCATTGAAGTCATTCCCTGGAATATTCACAACTTTCAACCTGACGACCTGATCAATGCGCGTTTTGATGCGCCTGCACTCCTGGCCCTGCGTGAAGACCTGGCCTCGGCTGATGGCCTTATCGTGGCGACACCTATTTATAAAGCGTCGTTTTCAGGCGCGCTGAAGACCCTGCTCGATCTGCTGCCAGAGCGCGCTCTTGAGCACAAAGTCGTGCTGCCACTGGCCAGCGGCGGCAGCGCCGGTCACATGCTGGCATTGGACTACGCCCTGAAGCCAGTTCTTAACGCCCTGAAAGCGCAGGAGATCCTGCATGGCGTTTATGCCGAAGACAGCCAGATTACTCATTACGACCGTCAGCCTCTCTTACAGGATTCCCTGTCACAGCGTCTGGACGAAGCCGTCGCTGCTTTCTGGCTGGCACTGACCCGTCACCATCACCCCGTTGCACAAGCGGTATAAGGAAGAGTTCGATGAAGCAAATATTTGGAAAGTGGCTGGTGGCAGGACTTTTACTGGTTGGTCTTCAGGTTCAGGCCGCCGAATCGGATCCGCCCGAGATCCGTATCGGCTATCAGAAGGGTTCCGTGAGCATGGTGCTGGCAAAGTCACATCAGTTACTGGAGAAGCGTTTTCCCCATACTCAGATTAAGTGGATCGAGTTCCCGGCTGGCCCGCAAATGCTGGAGGCGCTGAATATACACAGTATCGACCTGGGCAGTACCGGTGACCTTCCGCCGCTGTTTGCTCAGGCCGCTGGCGCGGATCTGCTTTATGTCGGCTCGGAGCCGCCTAAACCCGAAGCAGAGGTGATTCTGGTGCCGAAAAGCAGCCCTCTGAAAAAGGTAGCGGATCTGAAAGGCAAGAAAGTCGCTTTCCAGAAAGGCTCCAGCTCTCACAACTTACTGCTGCGGGCCTTACAGCAGGCGGGTCTGACTTTTAAAGACATCACGCCGGTCTATCTGACGCCCGCGGATGCGCGTGCCGCCTTCCAGCAGGGTGACGTTGATGCATGGGCAATCTGGGACCCCTACTATTCCTCGGTACTGCTTCAGGGTAATTCGCGCCTGCTGATTGATGGCAGCGCACTGAATCTGACCGGCTCGTTCTATTTAGCGACCCGCAGCTATGCCGAAGCCCATGGCACGTTTATCCAGCAGGTGCTCGACACTTTCAGCACAGCCGACGCGCTGACTATCAGCCAGCGTCAGCAGAGCATTACGCTTCTGGCGCAGGCGATGGGCCTGCCTGAGCCGGTTATCGCCAGCTATCTCAGCCATCGACCACCAACCCGAATTTCGCCGGTCAGTGCCGAAACGGCAGCTGCTCAGCAGCGCACTGCTGACCTGTTCTATGCCAATCATCTGCTGCCAGTCAAAGTGACCATTCAGGATCGCATCTGGCAACCTCATACCGTAACGCAATAAGGAGTAGCAATGAGCGTATCCATTTTCTGGTTCCTGCCGACGCATGGCGACGGCCACTATCTTGGTACAGCCGAAGGGGCGCGACCGGTTGATCACGCCTATCTGCAACAGGTTGCACAGGCCGCTGACCGTCTCGGCTTCGGTGGCGTACTGATCCCCACCGGACGCTCCTGCGAAGATGCCTGGCTGGTTGCCGCCTCGCTGATTCCGGTGACTCAACGCCTGCGCTTCCTGGTAGCGCTGCGTCCCGGCGTGATTTCACCGACTCAGGCGGCACGTCAGGCGGCCACGCTGGATCGCCTTTCCAATGGTCGCGCGCTGTTCAATCTGGTGACCGGCGGCGATCCGGAAGAGCTGGCGGGCGACGGTGTGTTCCTGGATCACCGTGAACGTTACGCAGAATCTGCCGAGTTCACCCGCATCTGGCGTCGGGTGCTGGAAGGCGAAACCGTCGATTATGAAGGCAAGCACGTGAAGGTTCGCGGCGCGCGTCTGATGTTTAAACCGGTGCAGCAGCCTCGTCCTCCACTCTGGTTCGGTGGCTCTTCTGAACCGGCTCAGGAGCTGGCGGCCGAACAGGTCGACGTTTATCTCACCTGGGGTGAGCCGCCTGAACAGGTCAAAGAGAAAATTGAGCAGGTGCGCGCGAAAGCCGCCGCTCAGGGACGCACCGTGCGCTTCGGCATCCGTCTGCACGTCATTGTGCGTGAAACGAATGAAGAGGCATGGCAGGCCGCCGACCGGCTGATTGCCAATGTCGATGACGCCACTATCGCGAAAGCGCAGGCAGCGTTCCAGCGGGCAGATTCTGTGGGCCAGCGCCGTATGGCCGCACTTCACGGTGGTCGCCGCGACAAGCTCGAAATCAGCCCGAACCTGTGGGCAGGCGTGGGCCTGGTGCGTAGCGGAGCCGGTACAGCGCTGGTCGGCGATGGTCCGACTGTCGCCGCACGTATCAGAGAGTATGAAGCGCTGGGCATCGAGACCTTTATCCTGTCGGGTTATCCGCATCTGGAAGAGGCGTATCGCGTCGGCGAACTGCTGTTCCCGCATCTGGATCTGCAGGTTCCCCTGGTGCCACAGCCGCGCGTGGTTCAGGCGCATGGTGAAGCGGTCGCCAATGATTTCACCCCTGAGAAAAAAGTCGCCCGGGGCTGAGGAGAGCAAGATGGCCAGAACCCGAAAACACCTTGCTGATACGTTGCTGCCATGGCTGCTGCCGGCGCTGCTTGTCGTGGTGTGGCAGATTGCCTCGCAGACCGGCTGGTTATCGAACCGCATTCTGCCCGCGCCGGAGAAAATTGTGACCACCTTCTGGCAGCTGACCGCCAGTGGTGAACTCTGGCAGCACCTTGCGATCAGCAGCTGGCGGGCGCTGACTGGCTTCAGTATCGGCGGTTCGATCGGCCTGTTACTGGGCTTAATCACTGGCACCTCAAAAACCGGTGAGCGGTTGCTGGATACCTCGCTTCAGATGCTGCGTAATGTACCGCATCTGGCGCTGATCCCGCTGGTGATCCTCTGGTTCGGCATTGATGAGTCAGCCAAAATCTTTCTGGTGGCGCTGGGCACGCTGTTCCCGATCTACCTGAACACCTATCACGGCATTCGCAACATTGATCGCGGGCTGGTTGAGATGGCGCGCAGTTATGGCCTCTCCGGCTGGAGTCTGTTTATCCAGGTGATCCTGCCCGGTGCGCTGCCCAATATCATGGTCGGCGTGCGTTTTGCGCTGGGTCTGATGTGGCTGACGCTGATTGTCGCCGAGACCATCTCCGCCAGTTCTGGCATTGGTTATCTGGCGATGAATGCGCGTGAATTTCTGCAGACCGATGTGGTCGTCGTCGCCATCATTCTTTACGCCCTGCTCGGCAAACTGGCGGATGTCGCCGCGTTATTACTGGAACGTGTCTGGCTGCGCTGGCATCCCGCTTATCAACTGAAGGAGGAGAACGCATGAGCCAGACTTTCTCACCGGCCCGCCTTAACACCGGCACCCCGGTTGGCGTTAACGGCGTCAGTAAACAGTACGGCAGTCGCACCATTCTCAATAAGATCGACCTGCATATTCCTTCCGGTCAGTTTGTGGCGGTAGTGGGTCGCAGCGGTTGTGGCAAAAGCACCCTGCTGCGTCTGCTTGCCGGACTTGAACAGAGTACCAGCGGTGAACTGCTGGCAGGCAATGCCCCACTGCAGTCGGCGCGCGAAGATACCCGGCTGATGTTTCAGGATGCGCGACTGCTGCCGTGGAAAAAAGTGATCGATAACGTCGGTCTGGGCCTGCGTGGGCGCGAATGGCGCAGTGCGGCAATGGATGCCCTGGCGGCGGTAGGACTGGCCGATCGGGCCAATGAGTGGCCGGCCGCACTCTCTGGCGGCCAGAAACAGCGCGTGGCGCTGGCCAGGGCGCTGATCCATCGGCCCGGTTTACTGTTGCTGGATGAACCGCTGGGGGCGCTGGATGCCCTGACCCGCATTGAAATGCAGGGATTGATTGAGTCACTGTGGCAGCAGCATCACTTTACCGTGTTGCTGGTCACGCATGATGTCAGTGAAGCGGTGGCTATGGCGGATCGCGTGTTGTTGATCGAGGAGGGTGAGATCGGCCTGGATCTGCTGGTGGATTTGCCGCGTCCACGGCGTCGGGGATCGGCGCGGCTGGCAGAGCTGGAAGCGGAAGTCCTGGATCGGGTGATGCAGCGCACGGAACGACCGCAGCCGGTTCGTTACGCGCAGCAGCGCTGAAAAAAGGCGGAGGCCGTCTCAGACGCTCCGCCTTATGCTTATCAGGCGCTCAGCGCCTTAGTGATTTTCTCGTAGAGATCGCCTGAGAGCTTATCCAGCTCCAGCAGTTGTTCCAGCGCCTGGCGCATCATCGCCTGACGGCCTTCGTCGTAACGTTTCAGACGAATCAGCGGCTCTACCATTCTTGCCGCAACCTGCGGATTCCGGGTATTGAGGTCAGTGAGCATCTCCACCAGGAACTTGTAACCACTACCATCCTGAGCATGGAACGCAGCCGGGTTAGCCGAGGCAAAAGCCCCCACCAGCGAGCGCACGCGGTTTGGGTTACTCATGGTGAAGGAGCGATGAGTCAGAAGCCGACGTACATTGCGCATCACGTTGGCAGCCGGACTGGTGGCCTGCAGCACAAACCATTTGTCCATCACCAGACCATCCTGATGCCAGCGCTCATCGTAGGCCGCCAGCAGCGCATCACGGCACGGTAACTGTGCCGCGACAGCAGCGGAAAGTGCTGCCAGCGCATCCGTCATATTGGTTGCCTGGTGATACTGCGTCTGTACCAGTTTGTCCGCCAGCTGTGCATCGCTGAAGGCGAGATAGGTCAGGCAGATATTTTTCAGGCTGCGCTGACCAATCGCATCATGCTCCACGCGATATTCACGCTGCTGATTGGCGTTATAGATTGCAAAAAACTCATCAGCCAGTTCGCGTGCCAGCGTGCGTTGCAGTGCGTCGCGTACCAGTGCAATCGCCTGCGGATCAATAACATCAAACAGCTCGGCAATCTCATTTTCTGACGGCAGCGTCAGAATCAGCGCAGTCAGAGCCGGATCGCAGTCGGTGTCAAGCAGCACCGCGCGGAAGGCGTCGGCGACATGCAGTGGCAGCGACAGATGCTGGCCCTGCTGATAGCGTGCGACGTTCAGACGGATGTATGTCGCCAGCAGGCTCTGAGCTGCATCCCAGCGGGAGAAATCGTTGCGTGCATGCCGCATCAGGAAGGTAAGCTGCGCGTCACTCCATTTGTAGTCGAGCTTCACCGGGGCAGAAAATTCACGCAGCAGCGACGGCACCGGCTGGAAGTAGACATTATCGAAGATAAAGGTCTGGAACTCCTCGGTGACATTCAGCACATGATGCACCGGATGGCCGTTGTTCTGGAGCGGGATCACCTTGCCTTCGCCGTCATAGAGCTCAATATCCAGAGGGATATGCAGTGGCAGCTTCTCTTTCTGATCGGCCGTGGCTGGTGTGTGTTGCGTGACGTGCAGCGTGTACTGCTCCAGCTCCGGATTGTAATCGTCGCGAACCGTCAGTACCGGCGTACCGGACTGGCTGTACCAGCGGCGGAACTGCGACAGATCGACATTTGAGGCATCTTCCATTGCCTGCACAAAATCGTCACAGGTCGCGGCGCTGCCGTCGTGGCGATCAAAGTAGAGCTTCATGCCCTTCTGGAAATTCTCTTCACCCAGCAGGGTGTGCATCATACGGATCACTTCTGATCCTTTTTCATACACGGTCAGAGTGTAGAAGTTGTTCATCTCGATGACCTGATCCGGACGGATCGGGTGTGCCATCGGACTGGCATCTTCGGCGAACTGCGCACCGCGCACGATGCGCACATTATCAATGCGGTTCACCGCACGTGAACCCAGATCGGAGCTGAACTCCTGATCGCGGAACACCGTCAGTCCCTCTTTCAGGCTGAGCTGGAACCAGTCGCGACAGGTCACGCGGTTACCGGTCCAGTTGTGGAAATATTCGTGGCCGATGACGGCTTCAATGCCGAGGTAATCTTTGTCGGTCGCCGTTTCCGCTTTCGCCAGCACATATTTGGCGTTGAAGACATTAAGGCCTTTGTTCTCCATCGCGCCCATGTTGAAGAAGTCCACCGCCACGATCATAAAGATGTCGAGGTCATATTCCAGGCCGAAACGCTCTTCATCCCACTTCATGCTGTTTTTCAGCGAGGTCATCGCCCAGTCGGCACGGTCGAGGTTTCCGCGATCGACGAAGATCTCCAGCGCCACAGCACGGCCTGAACGGGTGGTGAAGCTGTCGCGCAGCACGTCGAAATCGCCCGCCACCAGCGCAAACAGATAGCAGGGTTTTGGGAACGGATCTTCCCACTTCACCCAACTGCGACCCTGCTCATCCCGGCCGCTGTCAATGCGGTTACCGTTGGAGAGCAGGAACGGATAGCGCTCACCGTCGGCATAAATGGTCGTGGTAAAACGCGCCAGGACGTCCGGGCGATCGAGGTACCAGGTAATATGACGGAAGCCTTCAGCCTCACATTGGGTGCAGAGCGCCTCGCCCGATTTGTACAGCCCTTCCAGCGCAGTGTTCTGATCCGGGTGAATATCATTAATGATTTTCAGGGTGAAGCTGTCCGGAAGCTGGCTGATCACCAGTGCGCCTTCTTCTTCACGGTAGGCCGTCCAGGGTTGCCCGTCGACCTCCAGCGTAATCAGCGTTAACGCTTCGCCGTCCAGTCGCAGCTCAGCCTGGCTGTCGCCCAGCCGTTTAACCTGACTGATAGCCGTGACACGGGTGGTCGACGCATCCAGTTCAAAGGTTAAATCGATATCGGTGATGGTGTAATCGGGGGCACGGTAGTCGTGGCGATACTTGATTTGGGGCTGTTGCGTCATATTGCGTCTCGCGTTGTTATAAGTTTACCGGCAAAGTCTAAGCTTGTTACAACAAGCTTGCCACGCACAATGCACCTAAAGGGTGAAATGGCTACAGTTTGTTAACAAAGGCACAGATTGGCCTCGACCCACCCGACTGAAATATGCTGTGATCGGGTTCAGATAGTGAATTATACTTTCGCGTCTTTATGACTGTGTACAACACCGGGCTCTGCGCCACCGAACAGGATGCTGAAACGCGCCATGACAGGACATGCTTCCCCGATACTGACCTCGCTGCTGGATACGGATGCCTATAAGCTCCATATGCAGCAGGCCGTTTTCCACCGTTATCATGACATAACGGTGGCGGCGGAGTTTCGCTGCCGCGGCGACGAACTGCTGGGTCTCTACGCTGACGAAATTCGTGACGCGATAACCGCAATGCAACACCTGGCGCTGACTGATGATGAAGCGACCTGGCTGTCTCACCTTCCCTTCTTCCAGCAGGATTACCTCAGCTGGTTACGCCAGTTCCGCTATAATCCGGATCAGGTTGAGGTGCGCAATCACCACGGCAAGCTGGATATCCGTATTCAGGGGCCGTGGCGTGAAGTCATCATGTGGGAGGTGCCGCTGCTGGCGCTGATTAGCGAGATTGTCCATCGTCATCGTACGCCGCAGGTCACCACCCAGCAGGCTGTTGACCATTTACATCAGAAACTTGGCGACTTTAAAACGCAGGTGGCTGACCTTGATATGTCACGCTTCCGCCTGATGGATTTCGGCACCCGCCGTCGCTATTCACAGGATGTGCAGCAGTCGATCGTCTCAACGCTGAAACAGGATTTCCCATGGCTGATTGGTACCAGTAACTATGATCTGGCGCGACGTCTGTCTCTGACGCCGGTGGGTACCCAGGCGCATGAGTGGTTCCAGGCCTTCCAGCAGATCAGTCCGGTCCTCGCCAACAGCCAGCGCGCTGCGCTGCAGGCCTGGCTGGACGAGTATGACGATCAGCTCGGCATCGCGCTGACCGATTGCATCGCCATGGATGCGTTCCTGCGCGATTTCGGTCCGGTGTTTGCCCGCCGCTACCAGGGACTGCGCCACGACTCGGGCGATCCGGTTGAGTGGGGCGAGAAAGCGCTGGCTCACTATCAGAAGCTGGATATCGATCCACAAAGCAAACACCTGGTCTTTTCTGACAACCTGAATCTTGACAAAGCCCTGGCGCTCTATCGCCACTTTGGCCAGAGGACGAATGTCGTGTTCGGCATTGGTACCCGTCTGACCTGCGACATTCCGGGCGTGACGCCACTGAACATCGTGATCAAGCTGGTGCAGTGTAATGGCAAGCCGGTGGCAAAACTCTCGGATAGCCCCGGCAAAACTATCTGCCAGGATAAAGCCTTTGTCAGAGCCCTGCGGAAAGCCTTTGATTTGCCGCTGGTGAAAAAAGCGAGTTAATCCTCTTCTTATCGGGGCGTTGATGCGCCCCGCCTCTGCTGTAATAAATCTGCCTTCCCCCTGAATTTTGCTTGTTTCCTGAAGACTCGCAAGTAACATAGCAAAACCCCGGATGGGGCAACTTTTAACTCACTTCTTCTATATAGAGAGATATTTATGAGCGTAGTGCCTGTAGCGGACGTACTGCACGGTCGCGTCGCGGTTGACAGTGAAGTCACCGTACGAGGTTGGGTGCGTACCCGAAGAGATTCCAAAGCCGGTCTTTCCTTCATCGCTGTCTATGACGGCTCCTGCTTTAATCCCGTTCAGGCTGTCGTCAATAATTCTCTGAATAATTATCAGGATGAAGTGCTTCGTCTGACCACGGGCTGTTCCGTTATTGTCACTGGTAAAGTGGTAGCATCGCCGGGTCAGGGCCAGGCGTTTGAGATTCAGGCGACCAGTCTGGAAGTCGTGGGCTGGGTCGAAGATCCCGACAGCTACCCGATGGCGGCGAAACGCCACAGTATTGAGTATCTGCGTGAAGTGGCTCACCTGCGTCCACGCACCAACCTGATCGGCGCGGTTGCCCGCGTTCGCCATACCCTGGCGCAGGCGCTGCATCGCTTCTTCCATGAAAATGGCTATTTCTGGGTTTCCACCCCGCTGATTACCGCCTCCGATACCGAAGGTGCTGGCGAAATGTTCCGTGTCTCGACGCTGGATCTGGAAAACCTGCCGCGTAACGACCAGGGCAAAGTTGACTTCAGTGAAGATTTCTTTGGTAAAGAGGCCTTCCTGACCGTTTCCGGACAGCTGAACGGCGAAACCTATGCCAGCGCCCTGTCGAAGATTTACACCTTTGGTCCGACGTTCCGCGCAGAGAACTCCAACACCAGTCGCCATCTGGCGGAATTCTGGATGCTGGAACCAGAAATTGCGTTTGCGTCACTGGATGATGCCGCCGCACTGGCAGAAGCGATGCTGAAGTATGTGTTCAACGCAGTGCTGGAAGAGCGTGCCGATGATATGGCCTTCTTTGCTGAGCGTGTGGATAAAGAGGCCGTAGAGCGCCTGCAGCGTTTCATCACGACTGATTTTGCCCAGGTCGACTACACCGACGCGGTTGAAATCCTGATGAATTGCGGTCAGACCTTCGAGAACCCGGTCTCGTGGGGTATTGACCTCTCCTCTGAGCATGAACGCTACCTGGCAGAGAAACACTTCAAAGCGCCGGTTGTGGTGAAAAACTATCCGAAAGACATCAAAGCGTTCTATATGCGCCTGAACGACGATGGTAAAACCGTAGCAGCGATGGATGTTCTGGCGCCTGGTATTGGTGAGATCATCGGTGGTTCACAGCGTGAAGAGCGTCTGGATGTGCTGGATGCACGACTCGAAGAGATGGGTCTGAATAAAGAAGATTACTGGTGGTATCGTGATCTGCGTCGCTACGGTACCGTGCCACATTCTGGATTTGGTTTGGGCTTTGAACGTTTAATCGCCTATGTCACTGGCGTACAAAATGTAAGAGATGTTATCCCCTTCCCACGCACCCCACGCAACGCGAGTTTCTGATTTCGACATTAAATATAAGAAATTCATATATATAACGAGGTCGGCACTGCCGGCCTTTTTTTATTTTTGTAAATTTTGAGTTGTCTCACAAAGTTCCGTATTTTTTACATTTTGTAATACAAATTTTCCTGCTGAAACAAGATTACGAGTTTAGTAGCATTTAAGCGCTAGAATTACGGCGGGTGGGATGGAAAGATGCGTGCAGACACAGGAAGACACCAAACTTCGTTCAGGGTTCCCGTAAAGATTTCCTGACGGCAGTGGCAGGTGTACAAATAACTCCAATGAGGGTAATGAATAATGATGAAGCGCAATATTCTTGCAGTGGTTATCCCTGCTCTGTTAGTAGCTGGCGCAGCAAACGCTGCAGAAATCTATAATAAAGACGGCAACAAACTGGACCTGTACGGTAAAGTCGATGCACGTCACCAGTTCTCTGATAACGATGGCAGCGATGGCGATGAGTCTTATGTTCGCTTCGGCTTTAAAGGCGAAACCCAGATTAATGACCAGCTGACCGGTTACGGCCAGTGGGAATACAACATTCAGGCGAACAACTCTGAAGGTTCAGACGCACAGGACGACAACAAGACCCGTCTGGGCTTTGCCGGTCTGAAATTTGGCGACGCTGGCTCAATCGACTACGGCCGTAACTACGGTCTGGTTTACGATGCAATTGGCTGGACCGATATGCTGCCAGTATTTGGTGGCGACTCAGGCAACTCAGATAACTTCCTGACTGGTCGTAGCGGCGGCGTTCTGACCTACCGCAACACCAACTTCTTCGGCCTGGTTGATGGCTGGGACTTTGCTGCTCAGTATCAGGGCAAAAACGATCGCGACGGTAACACCGATGGTGTGCGTCGTTCAAACGGTGACGGCTACGCGTTCTCAACTTCATACACCTCACCAATTGGTGTAGGCATCGTTGGTGCGTACAGCAACAGCGATCGTACTGATCTGCAGTCAGCGGGTGTTGCTGTTAATGGTAACGTAGTCGGTGAGGGCAAACGTGCTGAGAACTGGGCAACCGCGCTGAAATATGATGCGAACAACGTTTACCTGGCAGCGCTGTACGGTGAAGGCCGTAACTCTACCGTTATCGGCATCCCTGTAGCTAACACTACCAACACAGCGACTGCTTATGCAAACAAGAGCCAGACTATTGAGTTAGTTGCTCAGTACCAGTTTGACTTCGGTCTGCGTCCATCCGTTGCATACGTGCAGCAGAAAGGCAAAGATATCGAAGGTATCGGCGATGCTGACCTGTACAAATACATCGACGTTGGCGCGACTTACTACTTCAACAAAAACATGTCTACCTATGTTGATTACAAAATCAACCAGCTGGATGACAACAACCCACTGGCTCTGAACACAGACGACGTGGTTGGTGTTGGCCTGACTTACCAGTTCTGATTCCGCTTAAAACATGTTGAAAAACGGGGCCTCGGCCCCGTTTTTTTATGGCTGTTATTCCCATTAACTGCGTTTCTTCCCGCCCTGTTACCCCGCTTTAACCTCTGCAATCCTTCGTCTCGCAATCACCACCGCAAAATGTATGAATTTGTCTCGCAAACGGTTGGCATTTCCCTGGCCGGACGTTAACCTGACAGCTCTTTCCGCTTAAGTTCACGCTAATGGACCTGACACATGTTTGAATCGATCTCTGCTGCACCCGCCGATCCTATTCTTGGGCTGGCCGATCTGTTTCGTGCTGATGACCGCCCTGAAAAAATCAATCTGGGTATCGGCGTCTATAAAGACGAAACCGGCAAGACCCCGGTACTGACCAGTGTTAAAAAAGCTGAGCAATACCTGCTGGAAAACGAAACCACGAAAAACTATCTCAGCATTGATGGTCTGGCGGATTTCGCCCGTTGCACACAGGCGCTGCTGTTCGGCAATCAAAGCCCGCTGATCACGGCAGGCCGCGCCCGTACCGCTCAGACGCCTGGTGGCACCGGCGCGTTACGTGTAGCAGCAGATTTCCTCGCCACACAAACCTCTGTCAAGCGGGTCTGGATCAGCAATCCGAGCTGGCCGAATCACAACAACGTGTTCAATGCTGCCGGTCTTGAAGTCTGTGAATACCACTATTATGACGCGGCAAACCATACGCTCGATTTTGAAGGGATGCTGGCGTCACTGCAGCAGGTTCAGCCTGGTGACGTGGTGCTGTTCCATGGCTGCTGCCATAACCCGACCGGTATCGACCCAACCGCTGAGCAGTGGCAACAGCTGGCGCAGTTGTCACAGGCCAATGGCTGGCTGCCGTTGTTTGACTTCGCCTACCAGGGCTTTGCACGCGGTCTGGAGGAAGATGCAGAAGGCCTGCGCATTTTTGCCGCCTCGCATCAGGAACTGATCGTCGCCAGCTCTTACTCCAAGAACTTTGGTCTGTATAACGAGCGTGTGGGTGCAATCACCGTGGTGGCGGCGGAAGCCAGCGTGGCAGATACCGCGTTCAGCCAGGTGAAGTACACCATTCGCGCGAACTACTCCAATCCGCCTGCCCATGGTGCGGCCATCGTCGCCACCATTCTGGGCAACGAGACGCTACGTACGATCTGGGAGCAGGAGTTGTCGGACATGCGTCAGCGCATTCAGCGCATGCGTCAGCTGTTTGTGAACACCCTGGCAGAGAAAGGCGCACAGCGTGACTTCAGCTTTATTATTAAGCAGAACGGCATGTTCTCGTTTAGTGGCTTAACCAAAGACCAGGTGATTCGCCTGCGTGAAGAGTTCGGCGTCTATGCCGTCAACTCAGGCCGCGTGAATGTGGCAGGCATGACGCCAGACAATATGTCGGCGCTGTGCGAAGCGATTGTCGCCGTGCTGTGACGCAGACGATAAAACAAAAATGGGCCTGAGGGCCCATTTTTTATTGCAGAAAATTGCTGACTGTTTATTGCAGGAAAGGGTTACTGATGCGTTCCTGTCCCAGCGTTGAGATCGGGCCGTGACCAGGAAGAAACGTCACATCATCGCCCAGCGGCAGTAATTTCGTCCGGATAGCATCCATTAACTGCTGATGATCGCCCTGTGGGAAATCAGTACGTCCCACCCCACCATTAAAAATCACGTCACCTGAGATTAGTAATCGTCCTGGACGATCAAAGAAAACCACATGGCCAGGTGAATGTCCTGGGCAATGCAGCACTTCGAGCGTGGTCAATCCTACCTGCACACTCTCGCCCTCTTCCAGCCAGCGATCGGGAGTAAAAGGTGCGCACTCTTCGAGGCCAAACATCCGGCTCTGGGTAGGCAGCGCTTCCAGCCAGAAAGCATCACGCTTTTGCGGGCCGACAATCGGAATCTGATAGAACCTAGCCAGTTCGATGGCCGCTCCGACGTGATCAAGATGTCCATGTGTCAGCAGAATCTGAGCAGGTTTAAGTCTGAGCTGTTCCAGCGTTTGTTTAATCAGATCGGCATCGCCGCCAGGATCGACCAGCGCGGCTTCACGAGTGGACTCGCACCAGATAACCGAGCAGTTCTGGGCAAACGCGGTAACAGGAATAATGTGGTAATTCATAACGCTCCATGACCGGCTCACGCAGCGTTGCCGGTGTCGTTACCAGTGCCTGATCGGCCCGGTATCAATATGTACAAAGTTACTGCGGGGATAATATCCTACACCACCTGCACGCAGAGATAACGCCGCTTTGCGTACATTGGCTAATGAAATGCCTTCGATATGAAAATCCATCGCCTGGCCTTTGGTGTGATAGCTGTGCTTTGCCACACCGGGACCGCTCTCACGTAACATGTTGTTGGTTGCCAGTGAACGGTAGCCGGAAACCAGCTGGATCGGTTTACGCATGCCCAACAGCGCCTGCAGGCGGAAGATTTGGTCAAACAGGTGCGGATCGATGCTTTTCACTTTATTGGCGCGGTAGTCGCGGAAAAAGTGATTTAATCGTGACAACTCATCCTTGTCGTAACTCTTACCATTAAAAAACTCAGTTTTAAGGGTTTCACCGGTGTGAAGATTGTTGAGCATCAATACACGCGGACGAGACGTTGAGAGCGAGGCCCTTGCAGAAGCTGGCAATAATGCCAGTCCGGCGGCGGCGCTACCGCACAGCAGTAGTTTGCGACGAAAAGAATCAATAGTAGACATGTAACGATTTACCTGAGAGTGAAGCCATAGAAATGTGCAAAAAGCGCACAGGCCGAACCATAACTTTCTCTCAAAGAAGCGTCAACCCATCTGCCCGTAGTTTGCGAGGCGATCCCCGCAGGAATCGCCATTTGATAAGATTTTTGTTAATTAACGACATGCCGCTAACGATTTAAAATCAATCACTAGAGCAGCAATTGCTCAGCACGACTGAGTGCCTGACTCCCCGAACGCGCGGTGTCATCATAATTGTAAATATCTGTACGGAACTGCGGTTTGCCATCATCTGCGACCCATGCCGTCAGGTAATAGAGATTGACCGGAATACGATGACGAATCGGCACATAACGGGTGTCACCCTCTTTCAGCGTGCTGGAAATACGGGAGTCATTCCAGCCCGCATCCTGCAGTAACAGACCCGCCAGTTCAGACGCTTTATTGACGCGCACACAGCCTGAGCTGAGCGCGCGGATATCACGCTGGAACAGGTTATGGTTTGGCGTGTCATGCAGGTAGATTGCATCGGAGCTTGGCATATTAAATTTATAGCGGCCCAGCGCATTCGCCACCCCTGGAGCCTGAATCAGGCGATAAGGGAATGATGAGGCGGTAATCATGCGCCAGTCGATCATGCTAGGATCAATCACTTCAGCGTCAGCACTCCAGCCCGACAGCAGGGTATAGCCATGCTTGTAGAGGTAGGTCGGGTCCTGCTTCACTTTGGGAATGATATCTTTGCGCACCAGCGTCGTTGGCACATTCCACGGCGGGTTCAGCACCACATTGTTCAGCGCGCTGCGCATCAACGGCGTTTTACGGTCAGGACGACCGACGATGACCCTGGATGAGAGGATCTTGTTGCCGTTGTTGTAGTAAATCAGCGAGTAGTTGGCGATGTTCACCATAATGCCATTGTGCATATCGTCCGGCAGCAGGCGCAGTCGCTGAATGTTCAGCGCCAGTAGCGAAGCGCGCATCTGTGGCGAGACGTTAAGCCACTGGCGTGTCCGGGCACCAATAGCCCCGTCGCCATCCAGTCCCTGCCACTGCTGGAAGCGCTTCACCCCCGCCACCAGCGTCTCGTCATAGACATTGGCGCTATTCCCGTCCAGCGTCTGACTCTGGACGTTACCCGGTGACTGCAGCGGAGGCGCGGGCAGATCGCCTGTTGGCGCGGCAGAAGGACTGACCACGACCGGCTGATCGCTGTGAGTCACCGGCGAGGGCGCCACCGGCACCGCATCGTCATCCGGGGCAGGCGCGTTAACCTGCGCGGTGAGCATGCCGCTGCGCTGCAGAATTTCACGCAACGCCGGAACATCATCACTGACCTGTCCCGGACGCAGTGTTTCACTGCTTTTCAACTGCGGCCAGGGCTGCTTATCGCTCAACAGGGTTTTCAACGCGGTGTGCATCGGCTGATACTGCGGGTGCTGCGGCTGCAATGACGCAATAAAGGTGTCATCCGATCCCGCATTCACCGCGTTCTGCCACTGATTCACTACCGCCACCGACGGCTGTGTCAGCCGGTAGGGAACATTGCTGTAGAGCCAGGTTTCACCCTGGGTCGGCACATTCGACACAAATTGCAGATAGCCCAGCATCGCATCGGACAGCGCCACATCCCTGGCAAAGCCGGTAATGGCCGGATTGGTCAGACGCTCTATCCAGCGCGTGAACTGTGGCTGGACGCCAGAAAGCGCCACCTCAGCCAGCTGCTGCTGAAACTTCTGTACCGCCTGAGCATCCTGCCAGAGCGGCTGCATATGACGGGAGGCGTAAAGTGTCGCCAGCGGCCCCAGATAGAAAGGCTGATCGGCACTGGAAAAAGCCTGCCGGATGCGTTGCTGACTTTCGGATACGGAGATGGCCGCCTGCGTTGTTCCAGGCAAAGCGGCGATGACAGCGGCCTGCGGTAGCGTAAATGGAACAACGGTTAGCGCCAGCGCTAACAATGATACAACGCGATGATGATTTAATTTTTTTAACCGCAACATCCCTGCCCCCTTGTTTTTCAACTTCGCAGCGTTCCCTGTATCCGCTGCGATCGCGCCGTGACTCATAGTGTGAGTATACAAACAAAAACGGCATTTGCCTCATGCGACAAATGCCGTTATCAGATTAACGAATGGTTCAGTTTTTGACTACGTTTCCGCCTGCGATTTTTCAGCGGTTAAATCGGGTAGCGCATCCGCTTCGCTTCCTGCTCTCACCGGCGAAGGATCGGCAGCAAAACCACGCAGGCCAACCACATGCACATGCTCAGTGTTATTGAACACCTTACGCACCAGTTTGTAGGTCGTGCCTTTTTCCGGACTGATGTTCTCCGGTGCGGCAATCACCAGCTGCATCTCCAGTCGCTCGCACAGTTCAAACAGGGTGGCGATGGAGCGGGCATCCAGACGGGCCGCTTCATCAAGGAACAGCAGTCGGCATGGCGAAATATCTTTGCCACGCAGACGACGGGATTCCTCTTCCCAGCTCTGCACCACCATCACCAGAATGGACATACCGGTACCGATCGCTTCACCGGTTGACAGTGCGCCACTCTCTGCACGCAGCCAGCCATCGGAACCCCGGTTAACTTCCACTTCCATCTCCAGATAGTTGCGGTAGTCCAGCAGCTCCTCGCCGATAGTCTGCGGCGTACGCTGACCCATATCGATGTGCGGATTAAGACGCTGATAAAGTTTCGCCAGCGCCTCCGAGAAGGTCAGGCGATTGCTGTTAAACAGATCCTGATGCTGCTCATGCTCTTCCGACAGCGTATCCAGCAGCATAGCATGGGTTTCACGCACGTTGACGTTGAGCCGCACGCTGCGCACCTGACCAAAGCTAACGGTCTGCAGACCCTGGTTGAGCTGGCGGATGCGGTTCTGTTCACGCTGAATAGTTTTACGGATAATGTTCGCTGCACTGCGGGAACTGATCGCCAGCATCTGCTCACGCGCCGTCAGCTCTTCTGTCAGACGATTCAGTTCGATTTCCATCTGCTCTATCGCTTCGACCGGATCGTCAGTACGAATAATATCCTGACGAATACGCTCGCGAAGATGCTGATAGACCGCAATAAAGAACTGAATTTTACGTTCCGGACGTTTTGGATCTTCCGACAACCGCAGCACGTCGCGCAGATGTTCATTGTCCGCCACCGCCAGACGCAGCGCACCCAGCGCTTTATCCGACATAGAACGCAGTTCGTCGCCGCTCAGATAGGCCAGTTCACGACGATGCAGACGACGCTCGACGCCATTCTCTTTCACCAGGCGCAGGACGGTACACCAGCCCGCTTTGGCGCTGACCACCTGCTCACGCACCTGATGATAGTTACGCTCCAGCTGACGCAGGCGCTTTTGCAGGTTATCCATCTCCGCTTCGCAGAAGGTGAGCTGTTTTTCCAGCTGATTGCGGCGGGCGCGGTTGTGGCTCAATGCGGTGTAAAGCTCGTCACGGCGAACGCGCGCACGGGCTTCTGCGTTGCTGTCAGCCTGGACGCCAATGTCCTGCATCTCCTGCTGCAGCTCTTTCAGCATGTCACGCTTAGCGTCCCAGGCGCTTTTCAGTGAAGCCAGCACCTGCGAATATTGCGTGAGCTGTGCCTGATGTTCACGCAGGCGATCCCGACTGCGGCTACGTTCACCTTCAGCCTGCTCCAGACGCTGACGCAGCTTATCGCTCAGATCGTTATTGCCGTTGAGCATGCTGGCCGAGTCTTCATAGCTGAAGTGGGCGCGACGCTGTACCACTTCTGTCAGCGCAAAGGCCTGTTGACGCGCGTTGCGCTGCTGCTGCTGCGCCTGCTGATAATCGGCCTGTAACTGCTCGTGCTGTTCCGGATCGCTCTGCAATACTGCGATGATCGGTTCCAGTTTCGCCAGCTTAGCGCCATGCTGATGCAGGAAGCGCGCCGCCTCCTGTGCTGCATCAACCTGCTCACGGATCTCTTCGCAGCGATCGCCCAGCGTATCGTCCAGCAGCAGGTTAACGCGTGGCAGCAGTCGGTTTAGCTGTGATACGCCCTCTTTCGCCAGCTCATACTGCTGACGTTGCTGCTGGTTATTGCTTTCGTGCTGATTGAGTGCCCGCTCCAGTTCACCCCGGCGCGCGCCCAGCTGACGGATCTGCGCTTCCGGGTCGGCGTCAAAGGCCACGGCAAGATGAGTGCCGATAAAACGGCTGAATGACTGATGCAGACGCTGAGTTTTCTGCACGTCGAACGACAGTGTGGCATAACGTTCGGCCAGCCTGTCACGCTCAAGGTGCAGTTGCTCCAGCTGATTCTCACGTGCCGCACGACCAAACAGCGGGATTTTCGGGAAGCGGGAGTAGCGCCACTGACGCTCAGCCACCTTCACTACCACCGCATTCTGCAGCTCATCCACGGCAAAGACGCTGTCATCGAACGACTGCGGATCACCCTCGATCAGGTAGAGATCTTCCGGACAATCTTCCAGGCCATCCAGCAATTCACGAACGCGCGAAAGATCCGGCACCACAATGGCATGGCGCGATGGACCGTAAAGCGCAGAGAAATACGGCGCATCATCCAGCGTCACATCATCATAAATTTCAGAGAGTAATACGCCGCCAAAACGTTCCGCCAGCTGGGTCAGGCGCGCATCTTCCGCACCGCCTGGCTGGCTGAGACGTTCAATCTGCCGCTCAATATCACGTTTTTGTGCGGCCACTTCGTCGCGTTCGACGGTGGTTTCACGCTCACGCTCCAGCAGTTGCTGCATATATTCAGTAACGTCCTGGCTGCTGTTCAGCGCCTGGCCAGTCTGTTCGCTGAGCTGCGTCAGAATCTCCTGCGCCGCCAGCCAGTGTGGCGCGCGGGCGGTCAGGCTGGTGATACGTTCACGCAGCTGTTCCAGCTCCTGACGCATCATCATGCGCTGCTCACCGGCGTCCGAAACACTGCTGTTCAGCTGTTCAATCTGTGCTTCAAGCTCCTGCTGCAAGCCCGCCAGCGCATCCGCTTCGTAATGCTGCCCCTGACGCTTGCAGAAATCGGCCAGCAGACGCTCCGCCTCATGCTGCTCGCGCAGGCGCTGCTCCAGCTCGTTGAGACGCAGACGCAGCGAGGAGAGCTGTTCGGCATGATGCCGCTGATTACTGGCATCACGCAGCAACTCGCGGCCGGTTTGCCAGGCATCCTGACGGGTCACGTCACCGGCAATGCTGGTCACCAGCGCCAGCGCCTGTTCGAACTGACTGTGTGCCGCTTCCGCCACGCTCAGCTTCTGTTCAAGACGCAGCAGGCGTTCTGTCGCCTCTTCCTCTTTTGCCTGGAAGCTTTCCTGCCAGTCAGCGGCATTGTCGATACTCAGATCGGGCAGCTGGCAAAGCGTGCGGGCGCGTTCCAGCGCCTGCAAGGCCTGCTGATACTGGATGGCGCGGGTTTGCTGCACGTCCAGCGCCTGCTGGAAATCGGCCAGCTGACTTTTCAGCTCATCGACTTCCAGCTCAGCCGCTTCGGCACGCGCTTCATTCTCTTCCTGAATTTCACGTGCTTCGGCGACCACTTCGGTCTGCTCTTCCAGACGCAGCGTCAGATCTTCTATATCTGCGTCGTAGCGCTCAATCTTCTCCTGCTGACGCATCGCCGTCTGCACCAGGTTCAGGTGGTCGCTGGCAGCCTGATAATCCACTTCAAGATCGTTCTCTGCGCCACTGTGCTCAGCCAGTTCGCGCGCCATCTCCACATGACGATACTGCTCGGTGGCGAGCTGCTTACGGCTGCTGAACAGCTCGCTGCGTAGCTGTAAGGCGCTGTCGAGGTGTCCCCGACGCTCGTTGGCGTGACGCATATAGTCAGCCGATACGTAGCTGGTCGCCTCTGAGATCAGATGCTTAAAGAGATCGCGGTCAGACTGAGTTACGCGGATCGCCTCCAGTGTCATGCGGTTCTCGCGCAGCGCGGCTTCCATATCCTGGAACGCTTTGCGCACGCCACTGTTTTCAGGCAGCAGGTAATCACGCAGCGATCGGGTGATAGCACTGGAGATCCCCCCATAGAGCGAGGCTTCAATCAGGCGATAAAACTTGCTGCGATCGCTGGCAGAGCGCAGACGACGCGGCACCACACCGAGATCAAACATCATGGCGTGATAATCGATAACCGAGTTATAGGCGCGGAACTGCACGCCTTCCTGGGCCTCAACCCGCTCTTTCACCTCGTTAAGCGGCAGGACGCGTGCCTGACGGCTGTTAAGCACTTCCGTCAGCATATCAGTCGGGTTGGTGTCAGTTGGCAGGCCATGGATACTGAAAGGCTTGATATCGACCTTTTTATCGCGTCCGGCGACCTGTTGCAGACGCACACCGACCACCACACGCTGATGGCGTGAATTCACCACATCCAGCATGGAGTAGCAGACGCCCGCACGCAGTTTACCGTGCAGACCTTTGTCACGTGATCCCGACGTCGCGCCCGCTTCGGTGGTGTTACGGAAGTGCAGCAGCGTTAAATCGGGGATCAGCGCGGTGACAAATGCCGCCATGGTGGTGGACTTACCCGCACCGTTACCGCCTGACAGCGTGGTCACTAATTCATCAAGATCAAAGGTACGGGCAAAAAAGCCGTTCCAGTTGATCAGCGTAAGCGAACGAAACTTTCCGCGCTCAATCATGCCTGTTCTTCCTCTGCGTTCTCACTCGCGTCGCCTTCCTGTCCTTCACCGTCATCGGTGTCGACCGGTGCTGTCGCGTTTTCCAGTAGCATGGCTTCGCCATCACGAATCAGGCGAAGCTGCGCTTCACGGGCATCATCACCGCTGCGCACGTCAGCACCAAAGCGGAAAACTGACTCCGTAATGCGGAATTTGCTGCTGTCATTGCCGTAAAACCACACCATGCCAAGACGGCGCAGGCGGCTCAGGGAGGCGCGCACTTTCTCCTGCAGTTTGGTGCGATCCAGATCTGAGCCAGTTGAACGCTGGTTGACCAGCTTAAGCAGACGGTTCTCGTCGGCCAGCGACAGCAGCTCGTCATACAGCTCCTGTTGGGTGAAGATCCCTTCATTAGCCAGCCGTTCCGGGCTGAGATAGAGATAGCAGAGGATCTTCCCGACCATCATGTCCAGCTCAGAGAGCACGGAACGCGGGATCAGCGTGGTTGAACGCGGACGCAGATAGAAAAAGCCTTCCGGCGCACGAATTAACTCAACGTTATAGCGGCTGTAGAACTCTTCGAGAAACGACTGGTAATCCATCAGAAAAGCGTGATTATCCAGCTCTTCGATACCGATATGGCGTCCGGCGCGTAACTGGCTGTCCAGCGCGGGAAAAATCGGGTTGGCCAGTGCCTGTGCCAGCTTAACCGGCATCACTTGTTCAATATTTGTCGATGACATGTGCCTGCACCTTGGCTCCGTAATCATTGATGGCTTGCCATTCCACAGGCAAACCGGCTAAATCAGCTTCCGCCACGCCAAGACGCACCGCCTGATCCACCACAATGCGCGCCAGGTCGAAATGGCGGGCGCGTGGATACTGGGCCAGGTAGTCGCGCATCACTGACGCGAGGTTGAGCGGTTTTTGTTGCGATTTGTAGACCTGCAGCGCTTCTTCAATCATCGCTGCCAGCTGTTCGCGGATTTCGTTGATCTCTTCGTATTCCATCTCCGGCGGCAGTTCGCCCATCACTTCGTCATTTCGCAGCGTCAGCGCTTCATCGCGCATGTCATACAGGCGGTCGGCGTTGGCGTAGGTCAGCGCCCAGGGCGCGTCGAAGTAATTCTGTACCGATACCCGCAGGCGCTGCGCAAAGACACGGTTCTTATCCATATCGATGGCGGTACGAATAAATTTATGAACATGGCGGTCATAGCCGATCCACAGGTCAATCGCCTGCTGGCCCCAGCTGGTAATACGGTCGAGTTTGCTTTGCAGATCAAACACCAGCTTATCGACGAAACCCAGATCCGGGCTGTCCAGCGTGGCGTCCTGAATCCGAAGCAGGTTTTCCTGAAGCTTGTCGCCTGCAGCTTCAAGCGTATCCTGCAGTTCACGCAGCGTTCCTGACGTTTCGGAAAGCAGCATTTCACAGCTGGAGATAGCCGCGCGCCAGTCTTTGTTCAGCAGTTCGGCGATGTCGTTTTTGACCGCCTGCTGCTGTTCATCCATCAGGCGTTGAGTCATGTCGATACTGTCGAAGATCTCCGCTACCGAGTATTTCAGCGGCGCAAAAACATTGCGGTGCCAGTGGAACTCATCGCCGTTTTCCTGCGCGGCATCGGCTGCCCGCTTCAGCTCATTGGCCACAATCGACAGCTGCATCGACAGACGCAGCGTCGAAAACTCACGCTGACGGATGTAATAGTCGGTGATGCCGATCGCCAGCGGTGTCAGGCGATAGATGGCGTTGCCTTCGGTGAGTTCGCTGGTAAAGCGATTAAGCAGCCGCTGTCGCACCATATCGTTGATGGCGTTGTTGGCACGAACCAGCACGGTTTCATGGGTTTGTTCGAAAGCTTTACTGACGTGACGGAAAGCATCAATCAGATCGCCTTCGCTCATTTCGCCATCCATCCGCTCACCGTTAAGGGTGGCGATTGCCAGCAAAAAAGCCAGACGTTCCACCGGCAGCGCAAGGGAAAAGTCATTTTTGCGCGCCCAGGATACCAGTTCAGGTACCGTCTGGGAAAATTCACTCATAATTCGTCCTTCTGCCCGGGTTTACGCGCGGTCACGTGGATGTAACGCCCTAAGCTCAAAAAGGGTTCCTGACGGCAGTAACGCCGCTCCATCTCAATAATTTCGTCGTCGCTCTTAGGCTCGTCCCTGGGCTTCATGTAGTCACTGAATACCCGGATCCCGGCACGCTGCTCAATTACAAAGCCACACTCTTCCAGCCAGCGATAAACCTGCTCGGGATCGCGTGGATAGTCAGGCGACAACGTTCGCTTTTTGCGTTTGGTCAGGTTGGTACGCAGATAGCCGAAGTTACCCAGCGTCAAGGTGCGCAATGTCAGGCCGTGCAGATTGTAAAACATCAGCGACATGACGCCCCCTGGACGCAGCAGATCGAACAGCGCTTTGAGCACCTTCTCCGGTTCAGCGACCCACTCAAGCACCGCGTGGAACAATACCAGATCCACCGGCTTATCCAAATGTTCGCCCACCTGCTGAGCGCTGATTTGTCTGAATTGCATGTTGTGGCTCACACCCTGCGCCGCCGCATTCTCCCCGGCACGACGCAGCATCTCACCAGAGAGATCGCACAGCAGAACCTGATGGCCCTGCGCAGCAAGCCCGCTGGAGATCTGGCCGACACCGCCGCCAGCGTCCAGCACTGACAACGGATGTGACGGTAGTCCGGGCAGTATCTTCTCCAGCTCATCCCAGAGGATGGCCTGGCGTATCTTCCCTTTGGTGGTGCCGTAAATATTTTGCGAAAATTTATCCGCGAGATCGTCAAAGTTACGATCCTGCATGGCATGCGCTCCGGTATGCTGCGGTGAGACTTATGCTATTTTGTCACAGGCACCAGAAGAATGAACCTTTCATCCCCATCTTCCCTTCCGGGTGCTCTCTTTTCGGACAACAGGACTCTTTTTTGATGTTATTTACCCTGAAAAAAGTCATTGGCGGACTGCTTTTACCCCTGCCGTTTCTGCTTTTGCTGATGGCGCTTGGCATTTTACTGGTTTGGTTTACTGGCTGGCAGAAAAGCGGCAAAACCGTGATCTCCGTCAGCTGGCTGTTATTGCTACTACTGAGCCTGCAACCCCTGGCCGATCGTCTGCTTTTGCCGCTGGAAAGCCGCTATCCAACCTGGAACGGCTCAGAAAAAGTGGACTACATTGTTGTGCTGGGCGGAGGCTACACCTTTAATCCGGCATGGGCACCCAGCTCGAACCTGCTGAATAATAGTTTGCCACGCGTGGCAGAAGGTGTTCGTCAGTGGCAGCGAAATCCGCAGTCGACGTTGATTTTTACCGGCGCAGCAGGCGGTACCAATCCGAAGAGCAGTGCCTGGGTGGCGGCACAGGTAGCAGAGAGTCTCGGCGTGCCGCGTGAATATATTCAGATTCTCGACCAGCCACGTGACACGGCGGATGAAGCGCAGGCGGTAAAAACCGTGGTGGGCGAGCATCCGTTGCTGCTGGTCACCTCAGCGAATCATATGCCACGGGCAATTCGATTTTTCCACGCGGCTGGGTTGGAGCCGATTGCCGCGCCAGCCAATCAGCTGGCGATTACCTCACCATTGAATGGCTGGGAACGGGCGATACCTTCATCGATCTGGCTGAGTCACAGTGAACGGGCAGTATATGAGACGCTGGGCACGGTATTGCAGCGGCTGAAAGGCGAGGAAGACTCAGCCGAGCCAGGGAAGTAATTGCGCGCGTGCATGGTCAAAACGCACACGATTAAACGTGCCGGTCTGAATCAGATTTTCGATGCAGTCCCACAGTTGATAAGCCCACCGACGCCAGATAAAACCCTCTGAAACCGGCGCCCGTTGCAGGTAATGGTGCAGCAGCGCCGTTTCTGCGGGCGACGCATCCAGATGGATCAGGTCATATTCACGGGGTGCCCAGAGAATCGTACCCGGCTGCGTCATCGCGATTAACTGATCATTGCGGCTGTTTTTCAGCATGCTCTGCAGCCGCACGTTACCGTGAACCATCACACAGGGATCATCGAAGCCGCGGAACAAATGCGCCAGTCGCGCGCGGCAGCGGAACAGAATCTGGCGATCTTCCAGCGTAAAGGCGGGCGGACGCAGATAGCTCAGGGTCGCCCACAGCACCTCAACCCGTTGGGTATACCAGGCGGGCCAGCGGTTTTGCTGCGTGCTGTCTACCGTTCCGACCAGACCGTGACTGTCGAGCCGATGCCAGGACAGCAGTCCCTCGACCACCTGTTCGCAAAACTGTTGCCAGCGCTGAGCATCCCGCGCAGGGGCTTCCGCCGTCACGCCATTCAGTCGCGCCAGTAAGAGCATTTCATGCGCTGGCGGCTGCTGGCTCAACACCAGACCATAGACCGCTGGCACGGCGACCAGTCCGGCCTGCCCCAGCAATGCCAGCTTTCTGGCTTCCATTGCCGCCCGGCCCTGATGACGAAAATATTTGGCCACCACCGGCATAGGAAGACCCTCCCGATCGTATAACGCATAAAGACGGGTGGGTGGATGTTCACTGATCATTTCGAGGCGGCTGATGGTTTCACCCAGCGCCAGCGCGAGTTCTGATTTAAGCTGTTCCATGCGGCATCCTCCTCAGATGAGTATCACAATATCCTGAAGGAAGTGTTGGAGATAAGTTTAGCGGCGGATCAATAACGTTGTGCTGAAACGGGGAGACGGGCTCCCCAATTGTCAGGCCTGCATGGCAAGACGAACACGTTGCAAGTCGTCTGGCGTATCCACACCCACACTGGGGATGGTTTTCGCCACGGCGACATGAATTTTTTCGCCGTACCATAAAACGCGCAGTTGCTCCAGCAGCTCAATCTGTTCCAGAGGGCAAGGCGCCCAGGCAACATAGCGGCGAATGAACCCCGCACGATAGGCGTAGATGCCAATGTGGCGCAGCAGCGTGTCACCGATCTGCTCGCGCGAGGCGGCATAGCGTTCACGATCCCACGGAATGGTGGCCCGTGAGAAATAGAGCGCGTAGCCATTCACATCCATGACGACTTTGACCGCATTCGGATTGAATGCTTCTTCCGCATCGGTAATTGGCACCGCCAGCGTCGCCATGCCGGCCGCAGAACCCGCCAGATTGGTCGCCACCTGACGCACAATCTCTGCCGGAATCATCGGCTCATCGCCCTGCACGTTGACGATAATTTCGTCATCAGCAAACTGATATTTTTCGATCACTTCCGCCAGCCGTTCGGTGCCGGACTGGTGATCGGCGCGCGTCATGCAGACTTCACCGCCTGCCGCTTCCACCGCCTGCGCCACGTCGGGATGATCGGTGGCAACAATAACCCGACTGGCACCCGACTCACGGGCGCGCTCCATCACATGCACGACCATCGGTTTACCGTGAATATCGAGCAGCGGCTTGCCGGGTAAGCGGGTTGACGCATAGCGCGCAGGAATGATGGCAGTGAAACTCATGGATGAATCTCTTCAACTGACAGCGTGCGGGCTTCCGTTTCCAGCAGCACCGGAATGCCATCACGAACAGGGAAGGCCAGGCCATCAGGTTTGCAGATTAGCTCCTGCTGCGCATTATTGAAGTAAAGTTTGCCATTGCACACCGGGCAGGCAACGATTTCGAGTAAACGATGATCCATATGTCCTCCATCAGGGACCGAATGCTTAAGGATTCAAGCATACCATAGCGCGGCGCATGCGGGATGGAGTAAAACGCCATCCCGCAGCGGCTGCCACAAAATTGATTAATCCAGCGTCCACAGGGCTGGCCAGTGATCTTTGAGTGCATCAGGTACCTGAAGGATGGCGACGCTTTCTGCTCCCTGCCAGGCTGCAAAGCGCTCAATCGCACGCCGGACATCCACGATAAAGCGCGCCGTGACGCGAGTCTGCTCTTCCAGCCAGAGTTTTTTAATTTCCAGCTGTTTTGCCTGACGCAACATGCGGGCATCAAGCCGCCCTTTTATCTGACCGCGATGGAGGATAGGCAAAACAAAATAGCCAAATTTGCGCTTCTCCTCGGGGGTGTAGCACTCGATACGATAGTCAAAGTTGAACAGCTCAAGTGCACGTTTGCGATCCCAGACCACCGGATCAAACGGGGACAGGAGTGCACTGTGCGTTGCCTGCAGCGGGGTCTCCAGTAATGGCAGGTAGTCACGATGCAGCCACATCTCACCCAGCCCCTCTGTATCGACGGCGACAAGATCACCCGCAGCCTGTGCATCAGCGATAAAATCGTTGACAGGTGCCCGCTTCAGACGATAGTAATCCGGCAACCAGGCCGCGCGGAAAATCCCTAAGCTGCGGGCGCTGTTCATCAGCATCTGACGGATTGCCTCCGCTTCGCTGATGCCATGTACCTCATCCTGCCAGTGAGGCATGACACGACTGCGCAGGTCATAGACGCGCTGAAAATTGCGGCGTTCTGTTACCATCAGCTCACCGGCGCTGAACAGATTTTCCAGATGACGTTTGTGCGGTTTCCATGCCCACCAGCCTGATTTAGGGTTATCGGCATGCGTAAAATCGGCGGCGCGCACCGGGCCATTTTCCCGAATCTGCTGCAGTAATTCGGCAATCGCCTGCTGGTGATCAGCAACCCATTGCGCGTTGTATTTCCAGCCCAGACGTTCCGGCGACAGCATGCGATGACGAAGAAGTCTGTAATCGGCGCGGGGAATAAAGCAGGCTTCGTGCGCCCAGTACTCAAAAAGTTCACCCTGGGCCAGCGCCTGTTCCAGCCATGCCTGAGGATAGTTTCCCAGGCGACTGAACAGCACCAGATAGGGACTGCGGGCCACAACATGAATGGTATCAATTTGCAGCAGCGACATGCGGGAGATGCTGCTAATCAGATCCTGATAAACCGCGCGCTTTGCTGGAGCACGCAGCAGGCCCTGCGCGGCGAGATGAAGGTGACGGGCTTGCTGTAACGAAAGTGAATGCAGGCTGTTCATCCTCTTCCTTATCAGGTTTTACCTGAATGGCTGCGGGTATCAGAGAGTGCGGCGGCAGAGTTGTTCTATATCGGCCAGTAATGGCGTTACGGCTTTACCGGTTAAATGGGCATCGACCGGCAGATACCACCAGTCAGGCTGAGCAAAATGACGGCATTTCACCGCGTCTTTTTCGGTCATCAGCAATTGCTGCCCCGGCTGAACTAATCGGGTCAGCTCATCCTTGCTGTAGGCGTGATGATCGGCAAAAGCGATCTCTGCGACCGGCGTAATGCCCTGCTGTTTCAGCGTGGTGAAAAAACGAGGAGGATGACCAATACCGGCCATGGCTACTACCGCACCCAGCTTATCAGCTGAACAGGTTTCCCCGGTCAGGAGATGAGTGGCCAGCCCAGGCTGAAGCTGCATGGCAATCTCGTCGGATTGCGCTTCGCCGCCGTTGATGATGACGGCATCGACCTGCGTCAGTCGACTGGCCCGTTCGCGCATCGGACCTGCAGGCAACCACCAGCCATTACCAAAACGACGCACGCCATCAACCACCACGATCTCGCGATCGCGCTGCAGGGCGTAATGTTGCAGGCCATCATCAGTGATGATCACATCCAGCGTACCCTGTTGCAGTAACGCCTCAATCGCCCGTCGCCGTTCAGGCGCGACCGCAACCGGAGCACCGGTCCGCTGGGCGATCAGAACCGGCTCATCACCAGCCTGTTCCGTGCTGGTCTGCGCCGTAACCAGTAAGGGATAATGGTCGGCCTTGCCGCCATACCCTCTGGAGACAACGCCAGCGCGCAGGCCGCGCTGCTGCAACGCCTCAACCAGCCAGATGACAACCGGCGTCTTTCCATTGCCACCGGCAGTCAGGTTACCGACCACCACGACCGGCAGAGGCGCACGCCAGCTTTTATGCCAGCCGCGCCTGTAACTGAAACGTATCAGGGCCGTGATCGCACCATACAGCAGGCTGAAAGGCCACAGCAGTAGCCATAACAGTGAGCGACCACTCCAGATACGTTCAATCATTGGCCGAATTGCATCTTGTGCAGCTGTGCATAGGCGCCGCGTTCTGCTAACAACACCTGGTGCGTACCACGTTCAACAATCTGACCATCTTCAATCACGACGATCTCATCCGCTTTCTCAATGGTAGAAAGGCGGTGCGCAATCACCAGAGAGGTACGGTTCTTCTGCAACTCATCCAGTGCTGACTGAATGGCGCGTTCTGACTCAGTATCCAGCGCAGAGGTCGCTTCATCGAGGATCAGAATCGGGCAATCGCGCAATAACGCACGGGCAATGGCGATACGCTGACGCTGGCCGCCAGATAACAGCACGCCATTCTCGCCAATTACCGTATCCAGGCCTTTATCCATTTTATTGATAAAGTCCATGGCATGCGCCATGGTGGCCGCCTGCTCGATCTCTGCACGGCTATATTGCTCACTGCGAGCATAAGCGATGTTATTGGCAATGGTGTCGTTGAAAAGATGCACATTCTGTGAGACCAGCGCCACCTGATTACGCAGCGAGCGCAGGCTGTATTCACGCAGATCATGACCGTCCAGCAGGATTTCGCCCTGCTGGATGTCATAAAAGCGGGTCAGCAGGCTTGCCATCGTAGACTTACCTGAACCGGAACGGCCCACCAGCGCCACCGTTTTTCCTGCGGGCAGTGACAGATTGATATTACGCAGTGCGGGAATTTCACGACCGGGGTAGGTAAAGGTCACATCACGGAATTGAATGTCCCCTTTAGCACGGGTGATTTCGCGTGTACCGTTATCCACTTCCTGCTCACTATCCAGAATAGAGAACAGTGTCTGACAGGCTGCCATGCCACGCTGGAACTGGGCATTGACGTTAGTCAGAGACTTAAGCGGGCGCATCAGGGCAATCATTGAGGAGAAGACGACGGTGATGGTACCGGCTGTCAGGGTATCCATGACGCTGGGGAAGCTGGCGGCATAGAGCACAAAAGCCAGGGCCAGCGACGCGATCAGCTGAATAATGGGATCGGAAATGGAAGACGCAGAAACCAGTTTCATTCCCTGCTGACGCATCCGATTACTGACGCGGGAAAAGCGCTCTGATTCAATGTCCTGTCCACCAAAAATCAGCACTTCTTTGTGCCCTTTCAGCATCTGCTCGGCGCTGGTTGTCACCTGCCCCATAGTGTTCTGCATACTTTTGCTGATGGTGCGGAAACGCTTGGAGACGGTGCGAATCGCAAATGAGACGATAGGAGCCAGTACAATCAGTATCAGCGACAGCTGCCAGCTGTAGTAGAACATCATGATAAACAGGCCAATAATGGAAGCCCCTTCACGTACTACGGTGACCAGCGCGCCCGAAGAAGAAGAGGCGACCTGCTCAGAATCGTAAGTAATGCGTGACAACAGGGTGCCGGTTGACTGCTGATCGAAAAACGAAACCGGCATACCCATCATATGGCTGAACAGACGACGGCGGATATTCATTACGACGTTGCCAGAGACCCACGAGATGCAGTAGCTGGAGATATAACTGGTGACGCCGCGTACCAGCATCAGGCCAATAACCACTAACGGCAGCCACAGCATCACCGATCTGTCAGCTTTACCAAAACCATCATCCAGTAACGGTTTCAACAGTGAGAGCATTAAGGCGTCGCCCGCAGCATTAATAATCAGGGCAACTGAGGCCGCAATTAATCCCGCTTTATTAGGCGCGATCATCGGCCAGAGTCGGCGAAACGTCTGCCACGTAGAGAGATCTTTATCTTGATGCATTATTTATTCACGCTGTTGGAAATAGCCGGCCATTCTACCTGGATTCGCCTTTGACGCCAAACCACTGATGGTACCAACGGGGCATTAATTGTTCCCGCAGGGTAGAAATCTGTACTTTACCCTGCTCTATTCTGATACTGATTTGTCCTGACTGGCCCGTATCCAGCCACTGAAATCCGGCTGTTCGATAGTTTTCCAGCACATTTTTCGCGGGCATTCGCCAGGCATTGTAGCGTGCCAGAGAGGCGATGGCGGTGTGCCCTTCTGTTTTTCGCAGCAGCAGGGAGGTCGATGAAGTCCGGCTGCCGTGGTGCGGTACCTGCAGAATATCGACCTTCAGGCCCTGCTTCTCGAGTGCTACCAGTTGGCGCTCCGCTTTTGCCTCAATATCACCGGTTAACATCAGCCGGACCTGTCCATCATCAACAATCACCACACAGGAGTCATTATTACCCCCCGGTAAAGGTGCCGTCAGCGGCCAGACAACCCGAAAGTGGAGCCGCCGCCAGCGCCACTGCGTGCCACGGACACAGGGTAAATGCGCCTTATCTGCCTGCGCGCTTCTGATTTCAGCCGCTGGCCAGCGTTGCGTGACCGCCTCCAGCCCGCCAGTATGATCAAGATGTTTATGACTGAGGATGACCTGTTTTAGCCGCAGGTGCCTGCGCTCCAGCCATGGAATGATCACCCGACTACCCGCATTGTCGTTCTGCCAGCGCGGTCCTGTGTCATACATCACTGCCTCATTGTCCTGACTGATCACCAGGCTCAGTCCATGCCCGATATCCAGCATATCAATGCGCCAGCCCTGGTCCTGTTCTGGCTGGCGGCTCAGTATCATCGCCAGCGCCAGCGCGCAGCTGCTTAATGGCAGAGAGAAAAAGAGCTGCGCACGCCAGAGAATCAGACCGCCCCATACAATTACCGTAAACCAGGTTGTGCCACTCAATGGCCACCAGCCCGGCGGCAATAACCTCAGACAGTGAAACAGAGTACGTAACGTGAGATCGGCCGCGCCCCAGAAGAAGCCGGATATATGGGCCACTGGTAGCAGCATGGCGAGTGTCACTAACGGCATAGTGATAAACGAGACGATCGGGATAGCAACAATATTGGCCACCAGCGCGGTCAGGCTGATCCCATTGAATATCGCCACCTGCATCGGCACCATCAAAATCATCATGCCCGCCTGCAAATGCAGTAGTTGTATCGGAATCCAGCGCCGTTGTTGACGGAACCGTGCAGGCAGCGGAAACCAGTGGTACCAGACCAGTAGCATCCCGACAGCCAGAACCGAGAGCCAGAAACTGTCAGAGAGCACAGTCAGCGGATCCGTCACCAACAGCAACGCAATACAGAACGTCCAGACCTGCCAGCTATTTAACTGAACACCCGCAAACCGGGTTATTGCCCATAGCGTCAGGGCCAGCAGTGAACGGGCTGCGGGAGGCTGGGCCCCGGAGAGCCAGGTATAAACTGCAGCAAACAGCCAGCTTACGATGAGGGGAAAAAGATAGCCGATATAGCGGGCTGGCAGGATAAATTGTACTCCTCGCGCCATCATCCAGCCGGTGCTGGCGGCCAGGGCGATATGCATCCCCGATATCGCCATAAGATGTGCGGTGCCGGTATCCCGCAGTAACTGACGTGTCTGCTGGCTCATCTCATCCCTGATGCCAAAAGCCAGTGCCTCCAGTGTGGCACGAGAAGGCATTTCACGGGTTCTGTCGCGGTGCCATAAAATAAATCGCCAGCGGCCATCGCAGCGATCGCTGACGGCATTCTGTTTAAGGATTCTGCCCTGAAGCGGCGTGTTAGTAGCCAGTGCAAAACGCTGCGCATCGAAGTCGCCCTCATTAAGGCGGGCATGTACGGGCCGCAGACGAAGCTGCATGGTCCAGCGCTGTCCTGGGCAGTAAATATCCGGGTCAGTGTCGAACCAGATCCAGGCAAAGCGAGGCGGAAATATCATTCGGCCCCGCTCTTCCAGCAGACGAACCCGGATTTGCTTCTGCTCTTTTCGCAGTTCATCAATCTGAAGAGTAAAGGTGGCGGGCTGTGCGGAGAGCTGTTCGATATCCCGCACCATCAGACGCGCGTCGTTACAAGCCCATGCCAGAAACAGCAGAGTGATACCAGTCAGACGAAGAGGCGGATAAGCGCAATGCAGCAGAGCCAGACCCACGAAGACCAGGAGCAAAATCGCCTCTCCTGATGGCAGCCGCGCCATTAGCAGTAGCGGTAATGTTGCAACGATCGCCAGTCGCGCCAGTACAGTCCATGTCAGCATAATCGTATCCATTGATATAGTTCGATTATTCTGGGTAATTGGGAAGAAAGTAACAGCGGACGATGAGCGAAGCTGGAGCAGTCTCACAATGAGAGCGCGGCATTGCAGTGTTGATCACTGCAATCTGGATATCCGATCTCAACCTGAATAGCAGGCAAAAAAAAACGACATCCGGAGATGTCGTTTATCTGGTTCGGTATCGGCTCAGCCGTAGATATTTGCGCGATCACGAAGCTCTTTGCCTGGCTTAAAGTGGGGAACGTATTTACCTTCCAGATCCACTTTGTCACCCGTTTTAGGGTTACGTCCAGTACGCGGAGCGCGATAATGCAAAGAAAAGCTGCCGAATCCCCGGATTTCGATGCGTTCGCCCTGTGCCAGCGTAGTGGCCATGTGCTCCAGCATCTCTTTTACTGCATCCTCAACGACTTTCGCCGGTATATGAGTATGCTGTCCCGCCAGTCTTTCGATCAGTTCTGACTTGGTCATGTAACCTCCGGTTTATCCCTATAGGAATGTATGACAGCTTTTACCGAAACCGGGTGGTTGCCCACCCGGTGCTTCAGGTCGATTACTCGCCTTTAGCCGCTTTGAACGCTTCAGCCATAGCGCTAGAGAAATTGCCTTCTTCCTGTTTGGTATTAACAGTATTGATAGCTTCTTTCTCATCAGCCTGGTCTTTCGCACGAACAGACAGGCTTACGACACGGTTTTTACGATCAACGCCGGTGAACTTAGCTTCAACGTCGTCGCCAACGTTCAGAACCAGAGTTGCATCTTCAATGCGGTCCAGTGAAGCTTCAGAAGCGCGCAGGTAACCCTCAACGCCGTCTGCTAATTCAACTGTAGCACCTTTAGCATCAACTGCAGTCACTTTACCGGTGACGATGGCACCTTTCTTATTCAAAGTGATGTAGTTGTTGAACGGATCTTCTGCCAGCTGTTTAACGCCCAGAGAGATACGCTCGCGCTCTGCATCAACCTGCAGTACAACGGCAGCGATTTCGTCGCCTTTTTTGTACTCACGAACGGCTTCTTCGCCAGTCGCGTTCCAGGAGATGTCAGACAGGTGAACCAGACCGTCGATGCCGCCGTCCAGGCCGATGAAGATACCGAAGTCAGTGATTGACTTAATTTTACCTTCAACACGATCGCCTTTGTTGTGCGTCTCAGCGAACAGCTGCCATGGGTTAGATTTACACTGCTTCAGACCCAGGGAGATACGACGACGCTCTTCGTCAATGTCCAGAACCATAACTTCAACCACATCGCCTACGTTAACAACTTTAGACGGGTGGATGTTTTTGTTAGTCCAGTCCATTTCAGACACGTGTACCAGACCTTCAACGCCTTCTTCGATTTCCACGAAGCAGCCGTAATCAGTCAGGTTGGTAACACGACCGGTCAGGCGAGTGCCTTCCGGATAGCGCTTAGCGATAGCAACCCATGGATCTTCGCCCAGCTGCTTCAGACCCAGAGAAACACGGGTACGCTCGCGGTCGAACTTCAGCACTTTAACGTTGATTTCATCGCCCACATTGACGATTTCGCTTGGATGCTTAACACGCTTCCACGCCATGTCAGTGATGTGCAGCAGGCCATCAACGCCGCCCAGATCAACGAATGCACCGTAGTCAGTAAGGTTCTTAACGATACCTTTAACTTCCATGCCTTCCTGCAGGTTTTCCAGCAGCTGATCGCGCTCTGCGCTGTTTTCGGATTCGATAACCGCACGACGTGAAACCACGACGTTATTGCGTTTCTGATCCAGCTTGATCACTTTGAATTCAAGCTCTTTGCCTTCCAGGTGCAGCGTATCGCGCACCGGACGCACATCTACCAGTGAACCTGGCAGGAACGCACGGATACCGTTCAGCTCAACTGTGAAGCCGCCTTTAACTTTGCCGTTGATAACACCGGTAACAGTTTCAGCGTCTTCGTAAGCTTTCTCCAGCGTGATCCATGCTTCATGGCGCTTAGCTTTCTCACGTGACAGCAGGGTTTCACCGAAGCCGTCTTCCACTGCATCCAGAGCAACATCAACTTCGTCGCCTACCTGGATTTCCAGTTCGCCGGCTGCGTTCTTGAACTGCTCTGCAGGGATTGCAGATTCAGATTTCAGACCCGCATCAACCAGAACGACATCTTTGTCGATAGAAACGACGATGCCACGAACGATAGAACCCGGGCGGGTTTCGATTGTTTTTAAGGATTCTTCAAATAGTTGAGCAAAAGATTCAGTCATATTGATAATCTTCAGGATTCTTCAATTTAACGTCCATCTGACTTCATGTCGGATGGGGTTGTTTCACATGCCCGGCACCTGATCCATGGTACAGGGTGATAAATTCAGTTAAGCCGGAATGCCCAGCTTCTCGCGGGCATAGTGTAGCGCTTTTTCAATGACTTGATCGATAGACATCTCAGTAGAGTCCAGAACCAATGCATCGCCAGCGGCTACTAAAGGTGCGATTGCGCGGTTACGATCGCGGTCGTCGCGTTCTTTTATCTCGGCTAAAAGGCGGTCAAAGTTAACATTAAAGCCACTGTCCTGCAACTGTAGCATACGGCGCTGGGCACGCTCTTCAGGACTGGCATCAAGGAAAATTTTCACAGGTGCATCCGGAAAAACTACGGTGCCCATATCACGTCCATCAGCAATCAGACCCGGCATCTCGCGGAAACCGCGCTGGCGGCGCAATAGCGCTTCACGTACACGGGGAAATGCGGCAACACGTGATGCGGTGTTGCTGACCTCCTGAGTACGGATTTCACCAGTGACATCTTCACCTTCAAGTATGACCTGCATTTCACCGTTTTGTGACACAAAGCGCACATCGAGGTGTGCAGCAATCGGCACCAGTGCCTCTTCAGATTCAATGTCGACCTGATGATGCAACGCGGCTAACGCCAGCACGCGATAAATAGCACCGGAGTCCAGCAGATGCCACTGCAGCGATTCTGCCATCGCTTTGCACAGGGTTCCTTTTCCCGCTCCACTTGGCCCATCAATAGTTATGACCGGGGCAGTTACCGTCATTATTCCCTCCTGTTGCTGCGTGCTTCCTGACCTTTCGGTCACCATTAATGACTAGCATTATACGCTGCATAGCGCGGCTTGGTTACCCTTTCGCACTAACCGGTTTCGTAATATCAGTTAATTCAGAGGATCTCTGGGCTGTTACAGCCAGATTAAATCAGGGGGAGATCCGGTGCAGAATTGCACCGGAAAGGGCGATATCACGCACTCTGGCTGATTTTAGCCAGTTGAACGAAATAGTCCGGGAAGGTTTTTGCCGTACAGCCGGGATCAAGAATGGTCACTGGTGTATCGGACAGGGCAACTAACGAAAAACACATCGCCATGCGATGGTCATTGTAGGTACCGATGTCTGCATGAATCAGCGTCGCTGGCGGTGTAATACGAATGTAGTCATGACCTTCTTCGACTTCCGCACCCACTTTACGCAGTTCTGTAGCCATTGCGCTCAGACGATCGGTCTCTTTTACCCGCCAGTTATAAATATTGCGTAACTGGGTAGTGCCTTCAGCAAACAAGGCGGTGGTTGCGATGGTCATTGCGGCATCCGGAATATGGTTCATATCCATATCGATGGCCTGCAGTTTTCCGGCCGTGCAGGCAATATAATCATCGCCCCACTCAATCGACGCGCCCATCTTTTCCAGCACGTCAGCGAAACGGATGTCACCCTGCACGCTCTGACGTCCGATACCGGTGACCCGAACCGTTCCACCTTTAATGGCAGCAGCAGCCAGGAAATAAGAAGCGGAAGAAGCATCCCCTTCAACCAGGTAGTCGCTTGGTGACTGATACTGTTGTTGTCCCTTGATCAGGAAGCGCTGATAGTTCTGATTTTCAACTTCGACGCCAAAGCACCGCATCAGATTCAGGGTGATATCAATATAAGGTTTGGAAACCAAATCACCTTTGATAGTGATGCAGGTATTGTGCTGTGCCAG
Source organism: Candidatus Pantoea rara (assembly GCF_051136265.1). Lineage (NCBI taxonomy): Bacteria > Pseudomonadati > Pseudomonadota > Gammaproteobacteria > Enterobacterales > Erwiniaceae > Pantoea > Candidatus Pantoea rara. The sequence continues at coordinate 2,663,796 of NZ_CP194942.1, forward strand.
CGGCGCGGTCATCAGCAGTGCCGTCAGGAACTGGCTGGAGACACTGCCATCCACACTGACTTCACCGCCAGTAAAACCCCCGCGTAAACGCAGCGGTGGGTAATTTTCGTTTTCCAGGTACTCAATGGTTGCTCCACCCTGACGAAGCGCGTCAACCAGATGACCGATTGGACGCTCTTTCATGCGGGGTTCGCCAGTCAGTTCGATATCGTGCTCGCCCAGACAAAGTGCTGCTGCCAGCGGACGCATTGCGGTTCCGGCATTGCCCAAAAACAGTGACAGCGGTTGAGATGTGTGCAATGGCCCGGCATTTCCCGTCACTTCACACACGGTACGATTGCTGGAAAGCGTATAACTTACGCCCAGCGCGGTCAGCGCATTCAGCATGTGTTTCACATCATCGCTGTCGAGTAGGTTAGTGAGACGGGTAGTGCCTTTAGCCAGAGCAGCCAGCAGCAATGCGCGATTAGAAACGCTCTTTGAGCCAGGCAGATTTACGGTGCCATCGACGCGCGCAATCGGTTGGAGAGTCAGGGAGTCCTGCATGTGAAACGAAATCCTCAAAAAATACAGCGACCTCGCCGTATGACGAGGTCTGGCATCAGCATCAATGCTGATATTTTAGCAATCAGCCGTGACGGCGTTCAAAATCGACCATGAAATCGGTCAGAGTCTTCACACCTTCCAGCGGCATCGCATTATAAATTGAAGCGCGCATCCCGCCTACAACACGATGTCCTTTAAGCGCATGTAATCCCGCCTTAAATGACTCTTCCAGGAACAGCGCATCCAGTGACGCATCTGCCAGCTGGAAAGGAATATTCATGCGTGAGCGGTTTTCGGTCGCCACATCATTGCGATAGAAGCCACTGTGATCGATGACGCCATAAAGCAGGTCAGATTTTGCCTGATTGATACGATCAATTTCAGCAACGCCGCCCTTCTCTTTCAGCCATTTAAACACCAGCCCTGAGAGATACCACGCAAACGTCGGCGGAGTGTTAAACATCGAATCGTTATCAGCCAGCACTTTGTAATCGAGTATGGAAGGCACAGAAGCATGCGCCTGACCCAGCAGATCTTCGCGAACGACAACCAGTGTTAATCCGGCCGGGCCGACATTTTTCTGCGCACCCGCATAAATTACACCATAGCGACTGACATCGATCGGGCGTGACAGGATGGTCGATGAGAAATCAGCAACAACGGTTTTGTTGCCGAAGTCAGGCTGTTCATCAATAGCGATACCATCAATGGTTTCATTCGGGCAGAAGTGCAGGTAAGCGGACGCTTCACTCACCTGCCATTCGCTCATCGGGAGGATGGCTCGTTTACCGTCGCGTGTGGTTTTGACATCCAGCGTCCGGGGAGAACAATACTTTTCTGCTTCTTTGATTGCACTCTGTGCCCAGTAGCCGCCATCGACATAATCGGCACTGGTCGCCTGACCCAGCAGATTACCCGGCACAGCAGCGAACTGCGCGCGCGCCCCGCCATGACAGAATAAAACTTTGTAATTGGCCGGTATTTTTAGCAGATCACGGAAGTCCTGCTCCGCTTCTTCAGCCACCTGAATAAACTCTTTACTGCGGTGACTGATCTCCATTACAGAGGTACCCAGACCGCGCCAGTTCGTCAGCTCCTGTTCTGCACGACGAAGCACTTCAACCGGTAACATCGCCGGGCCAGAGCTAAAATTATAAACTTGCGTCATTTCCCCTCACCACTGTCATATCGAACGGTTATGAATAATCATCCGGTTTTATCACTGCATTCTGATAGCTGCAATCACAAATCGGGCCGCGGTCACATTTTCTGAATCAGGCCCGCCGGAGGTTATGTTACCAATGCAAACCATTACGGAATTTTGTGAGGCTTAATCCAGCACCATTAATCCGCGTTTGGCCTTAAAGTGGAATTGATGAAAACTAAGCGGGTAAAAATGTCCCGCCCTGATAGCGGTCTGTTACCAAAATCCGTATCATTGCGCGCTTTACGCACCCTATGACAACTGAGAGAGCGGCACTATGACGCAAACATTTATCCCGGGCAAAGATGCCGCACTGGAAGACTCCATTGCGCGTTTCCAGACCAGGTTGCAGGACCTTGGCTTTAATATCGAAGAAGCTTCCTGGCTGAATCCTGTTCCCCATGTCTGGTCAGTACACATCCGCGACCGCGATTGCCCGCTCTGTTTCACCAACGGCAAGGGCGCCAGTAAGAAAGCGGCGCTGGCCTCTGCGCTGGGTGAGTATTTTGAGCGTCTCTCAACTAATTACTTTTTTGCTGACTTCTGGCTGGGTAAAAAGATTGCAAACGGCGACTTTGTTCACTATCCCAATGAAAAATGGTTTGCATTACCTGAGGATGATTCCTTACCTGAAGGCATTCTGGATGCGCGCCTGAACGCGTTTTACGATCCCGATAATGCCCTGACGGCTTCCGGCCTGATTGATCTGCAGTCTGGCAACGCTGAGCGCGGCATCTGCGCCCTGCCATTTACCCGTCAGTCCGATCAGCAAACTGTTTATATCCCGATGAACATTATCGGCAACCTCTATGTCTCAAATGGCATGTCCGCAGGTAACACTGCGAATGAAGCGCGTGTTCAGGGACTGTCCGAAGTGTTTGAGCGCTGCATTAAGAACCGCATCATTGCTGAAGCGATCAGCCTTCCAGCAATTCCTGAAGAGGTGATGCAGCGTTATCCTGAAGTGATTGAGGCAATTGCTCGCCTTGAGGCGGAAGGCTTCCCGATTTTCGCTTATGACGCCTCGCTGGGCGGCAAATATCCGGTTATCTGTGTGGTGCTGATTAACCCGACCAACGGAACCTGTTTTGCCTCCTTTGGTGCGCACCCTGATTTCGGTGTGGCGCTGGAGCGTACCGTCACCGAGTTACTGCAGGGCCGAAGCCTCAAAGATCTGGACGTCTTTACCCCACCGACCTTTGATGACGAAGAAGTAGCTGAGCATGCCAACCTTGAAACACACTTCATTGATTCAAGCGGTCTGATCTCCTGGGATCTGTTTAAAGAGACGGCGGATTATTCCTTTGTCGACTGGTCATTCGCGGGCAGCACCGAACAGGAATTTGCCACGCTGATGGCCATTTTCGCCCAGGAAGATCAGGAAGTTTACATTGCTGACTACGAGCATCTGGGTGTCTATGCCTGCCGCATCATTGTTCCTGGCATGTCTGATATCTATCCGGCGGAAGATCTCTTCCTGGCGAATAACAGCATGGGCGCGGGCATTCGTGAAACTCTGCTGGCCCTGCCTGACAGCAACTGGAATCCGGAAGAGTATCTGGACCTGATTGGCCAGCTTGATGATGAAGGCTTTGATGACTTCACGCGCGTTCGTGAACTGCTGGGTCTGGCGACCGGTAAAGATAACGGCTGGTACACACTGCGTGTTGGCGAATTAAAAGCGATGCTGGCGCTGGCCGGCGGCGATCTGGATCAGGCTCTGATCTGGACAGAGTGGACAATGGAGTTCAACAGCTCAATCTTTACGCCAGAGCGGGCTAATTACTACCGTTGCCTGCAGACTCTGCTGTTACTGGCCATGGAAGATGAACGCGATCCGCTGCAGTATCACCATGCTTTCCTGCGTATGTATGGTGAGCGCGCGATGGAAGCGGCTTCAGCTGCCATCAGTGGTGAACATCCGTTTAACGGACTTCAGACTATTGATGATGAGCTGCAGGCATTTCCGGCCCACCAGTCCCTGCTTGCTGCTTACGAAAAACTGCAAACGGCTAAACGCCTCTACTGGAAAAATGCGTAAGTTATAACGCGTCAGTCCAGAAAAAGAGGGTTAAAAATGGCACCATGTTGATCGGGTGCCATTTTTCTACACTTTTCCCATGAAACATTAGCGGCATTTAATCCCACCCCCTTTACATTGCATCAATTTAATTAACATTTAAGCCATTAGTTAATAACAAAATAAAGATTATAAAAATTGCGCCCTGCTTTAAATTAAAAAATTTTTGTATTTTTAAAATTTATTTAAACTTTTAAATTCATAACTTTAATTCATTAATCCCTTATTTTCCTTCGACAGGATTGCTGCCCTCTCGGCAAACATGATCCACATCAATTACTGACCTATACTCCTTTGTTAGTATTTTTTCAGACAACTTCTGGAGTAAGTTAGTGTGAAAACTGACAACCCTTTTAATCTTTTATTGCCCGCCGCAATGGCGAAAGTCGCCGAAGATGCCGGTATCTATAAAGCCACCAAACATCCCTTCACCACTTTCTTTCTGGCAATAAACGCTGGCGTATTTATCTCCATCGCATTTGTTTTTTATATTACAGCGACTACCGGTAGCGGCGCGATGCCCTATGGCATAGCCAAACTGATTGGCGGTATTTGTTTCTCACTTGGCTTAATGCTGGTCGTGGTGTGTGGCGCTGACCTCTTTACCTCTACGGTATTAATCGTCGTTGCCAAAGCCAGTGGTCGCATCAGCTGGGGACAACTGGCACGCAACTGGATTAACGTCTACGCCGGTAACCTTGCAGGCGCCCTTTTCTTTGTCGCTCTGATGTGGTTTGCCGGGCAACATATGGTCGCGAATAGTGCCTGGGGACTGAATGTCCTGGAAACCGCCGATCACAAGATGCATCACACCTTCATCGAAGCGGTTTGTCTGGGTACGCTGGCAAATCTGCTGGTCTGCCTCGCCGTCTGGATGAGTTACTCCGGCCGTACCCTGACCGATAAGCTGGTAGTGATGATTCTGCCTGTTGGGATGTTTGTCGCCAGCGGTTTCGAGCACAGCATCGCCAATATGTTCCTGATTCCTTATGCCATTGTCATCCGCGACTTCGCGGCACCTGAATTCTGGCAGGCTGCAGGCACCACGGCTGCACAGTTTCACTCGCTTACCGTCAGTAACTTTATTCTCGATAATCTGATTCCTGTGACCATCGGCAACATCATTGGCGGCGGTATTCTGGTTGGGTTGACCTACTGGGTTATCTATCTCCGTAAAGGTGACCAGGTTCATTAAACACATTTTTGACGGCACAGGACGTTGACTGTGCCCGACCGTAAAGTCTCTTCATATAAGGCAGGTATATTATGACCGAACTTAATGCAAAACTGGCTTCAGCATGGGAAGGATTTGCTGAAGGCGAATGGCAGAATAGCGTCAATGTGCGCGACTTCATTCAGAAAAACTACACCCCTTATGAAGGTGATGAGTCATTCCTGGCGGGCGCAACTGAAGCGACCACTAAACTGTGGGAAAGCGTGCTGGAAGGCATCAAAATTGAAAACCGCACCCACGCGCCAGTTGACTTCGACACCGATCTTGCCTCAACCATTACCTCGCATGATGCGGGCTACATCATCAAGCCACTTGAAAAAATTGTTGGCCTGCAGACGGAGGCCCCATTAAAACGCGCGCTGATTCCTTTTGGCGGCATCAAAATGGTTGAAGGTTCATGCAAAGTTTATGGCCGTGAACTCGATCCTTCACTGAAAAAAATCTTTACCGAATACCGTAAAACACATAACCAGGGAGTGTTCGACGTTTACACCCCGGACATCATGCGCTGCCGTAAATCAGGTATCCTGACCGGTTTGCCAGATGCCTATGGCCGTGGCCGCATCATCGGTGACTATCGTCGCGTGGCTCTTTACGGCATTGATTTCCTGATGGCGGATAAATTCTCTCAGTTCGCGTCTCTGCAGAACGATTTAGAGAATGGCGTGAATCTGGAAGCGACTATTCGTCTGCGTGAAGAGATCTCAGATCAGCATCGTGCGCTGGCGCAGATTAAAGAGATGGCCGCAAAATATGGCCACGACATTTCAGGCCCGGCAACCAATGCTGTTGAAGCCGTGCAGTGGACTTACTATGGCTATCTTGCTGCCGTTAAATCACAAAACGGTGCTGCCATGTCCTTTGGCCGCGTCTCAACCTTCCTTGACGTTTACATCGAGCGTGATCTTAAAGCCGGTAAACTGACTGAAGAGCAGGCACAGGAACTGATTGACCATCTGGTCATGAAACTGCGTATGGTTCGCTTCCTGCGTACCCCTGAATATGATGAGTTGTTCTCAGGTGACCCAATCTGGGCAACCGAATCACTGGCCGGTATGGGCGTTGATGGCCGTACTCTGGTTTCAAAAAGTACCTTCCGCTTCCTGAATACCCTGTACACCATGGGTCCTTCACCTGAGCCGAACATGACCATTCTGTGGTCAGAAAAATTGCCGATTAATTTCAAAAAATACGCCGCTAAAGTCTCTATCGATACCTCATCTCTGCAGTATGAGAACGATGACCTGATGCGTCCTGATTTCGACAATGATGACTATGCCATCGCCTGCTGCGTGAGCCCGATGATTGTCGGCAAACAAATGCAGTTCTTTGGTGCACGTGCCAACCTGGCGAAAACCCTGCTCTACGCAATCAACGGCGGCGTGGATGAAAAACTGAAAATGCAGGTTGGACCGAAAGGCGACAAAATCAGTGACGCCGTGCTGGACTTCGACACCGTCATGGAGCGTATGGATCACTTCATGGACTGGCTGGCAAAACAGTATGTGACTTCACTGAACATCATTCACTACATGCATGATAAGTACAGCTACGAAGCAGCGCTGATGGCCCTGCATGATCGTGATGTCTATCGCACCATGGCGTGTGGTATCGCCGGGCTCTCCGTTGCTGCGGATTCACTGTCTGCGATTAAATATGCCAAAGTGAAACCGATTCGTGACGAAGATGGTCTGGCGATCGACTTCGACATTGAAGGCGAATACCCACAGTTCGGTAACAACGACTCCCGCGTTGATGACCTGGCCTGCGATCTGGTTGAACGCTTCATGAAGAAAATTCAGCAGCTGACCACCTATCGCAATGCCGTGCCGACTCAGTCTGTTCTGACCATCACCTCAAACGTGGTATATGGTAAGAAAACGGGTAATACACCGGATGGCCGTCGCGCTGGTGCACCGTTTGGACCAGGCGCTAACCCAATGCATGGTCGTGACCAGAAAGGTGCTGTTGCCTCCCTGACTTCCGTCGCGAAACTGCCGTTTGCCTATGCGAAAGATGGTATCTCCTATACCTTCTCAATCGTGCCAAACGCGCTGGGTAAAGATGATAACGTGCGTAAAACCAACCTTGCCGGTCTGATGGATGGTTACTTCCATCATGAGGCCAGCATCGAAGGCGGCCAGCACCTTAATGTCAACGTCATGAACCGCGAAATGCTGCTGGACGCGATGGAGCATCCAGAGAAGTATCCGCAGCTGACCATTCGTGTTTCCGGTTATGCTGTGCGCTTTAACTCACTGACTAAAGAGCAGCAGCAGGATGTGATTACCCGTACCTTCACACAGTCACTGTAATCACGGCCAGAACCACTATAAAAAGGCTCCTCGCGGAGCCTTTTTCTCAAGAGTCTATTCTGGTGGTTATCTCCATCAAGGTTCCCACCAGAATCGATTTCCTGCCCTGAGCGCAACAGAGATTGCGCCGTCTGTCCCGGCAGACTCACTGGAGAAAACATCGCAATGTCAGTTAATGGTCGTATCCACTCATTTGAATCCTGCGGCACCGTTGATGGTCCCGGCATCCGTTTCATCACCTTCTTCCAGGGCTGCCTGATGCGCTGCCTCTACTGTCACAACCGCGACACCTGGGATACCCATGGTGGCAAAGAGATCACCGTCGAAGCGCTGATGGCAGATGTGCTTTCCTATCGCCATTTTATGAATGCTTCTGGCGGCGGTGTCACTGCCTCAGGCGGTGAAGCAATTCTTCAGGCTGAGTTTGTGCGCGACTGGTTCCGCGCCTGCAAGGCGGAAGGCATTCATACCTGTCTCGACACCAACGGCTTCGTACGTCGCTATGATCCGGTGATCGATGAACTGCTCGACGTTACTGACTTAGTGATGCTTGACCTGAAACAGATGAATGACGATGTGCATCAGATTCTGGTGGGGGTCTCTAATCACCGTACCCTGGACTTTGCCCGCTATCTGCAGAAAAAAGGCAAGAGAACGTGGATCCGTTTCGTCGTCGTACCGGGCTATTCCGACGATGATGACACCGCGCATCGCCTGGGTGAATTCACGCGTGACATGGAGAACGTAGAGAAGATTGAGTTGCTGCCTTATCACGAACTGGGTAAGCATAAATGGATTGCAATGGGTGAAGAGTACAAGCTGGATGGGGTTAAACCGCCGAGTAAAGAGACGATGGAGCGCGTGAAAAACATTCTCGCCAGCTACGGCCACGAAGTGATGTACTAGATAACCGGCCACAAAAAAGGGAGCTTAGCGCTCCCTTTTTGCTGTTCAGCGATCAGGCATGTGCCACTGGCGTAGCCTGATGATTCGCTTTGCGCAGCAGCATAACCAGATAAACCAGCGCCACAGCCGCGATCATCACGAACAAAAGCTGGTCAGAATAATTCTGCATCAGCACAGAGGTCATTGCCGGTCCAGCCAGACTGCCCAAGGTATAGCTCATCAGCAGCGCCTGATTCATCGCCACCAGTTCATGGTGTGCGACCGTCTCACAAGCCCAGGACATTGCCACCGGATAGAGTGTGAAGCCCGCCAGTCCCAGCACAAACAGCGCCGGAGCCATAGCGGCATTGGTTAACATGGCCATCGCACCCAGGATAACCACAAAGACCTGGACCCGCAGCACCAGCATGCGACCAAAACGGTCGGCCAGACGGCCAATGGGCCACTGGCCCACAATGCCTGCGCTGACCAGCAACGCCATCCAGTAACCGACATTGGCATCACTCATTCCCTGATGTGACAGGTAAAGCGGCATCAGGCCATAAAGCGAGCCCAGAAGGATGCCAGAGATGATGCAGCCATTGATGCCCAGGCGCGAACTACGACGACGCAGCATCGGCCAGATGCGGGCCGGAGCGGCTTCTGTCGCTTCACCACTGGCGGAGACGCGAGTAAAGACCAGTGGCAGCACGGCGCAGAAGACCAGTGACGTTACCCACGGAATCACGCTGAGTAATTCCGTAGACATCTTGCTGACCAATAACTGGCCGGTCACGGTGCCGATGTAATAAACAACCATATAGGCCGCGAGCAACTGTCCCCGATTACGTACTGTACCGCTGCACAGAAGTGCGCTCTCAACCACCACCCACATCAGCGCACAGCCGACACCGGCGATGAAACGCATTGAACTCCATGCCCAGAAACCCGACATCATCGCCAGACCCAGAGTTGCGACGGCAAACATCACGGTCGCCAGGTAGTAGCTACGGTTAAAGCCGTACTGCCGGATTAACCAGCCAGCCAGCAGGGTTCCTGCCAGATTACCGGTGTAATAGGAGGAACTTACAATGCCCACCTGCCAGGTGGTCAGTAAGTCATGCGTCAGCCACAGTGGAACGAGCGTATTCAGCACGGCAATTGCGACAGTCATTAACATCAGGCCGCAAAGCAGCAATATCACAGGGCGTGACCAGATTGACATAGGGGATAGAAACCAGAGCAAAATGAAGGAAATTGCGCGCAGTTTGCCATTAGCTTTTTTAAAGTCAATGGGGGCAATTTGACGGCAGCACATTTTGCTGTCCGACAATTTAATTTACTAATCTTCAGTGGGTTACAATCGTGTTAAGCGGCAGGCCACCAAATGCTATCTCTATGAAAAAATAGGTTTTTAAGCATTCCAGCACATCTGATATCGATAACGTTTATTTGTGATTAAATCGGGACGTAATGCATCAATTTTTGCAGACAGAAGGCATAAAAAAACCCGGCCTTGGCCGGGTTCAGAGAAGCAGAATCACTTAGCCGATAACGTCGACACCATTCATGTATGGACGTAAAACTTCCGGTACAGCGATGCGACCATCTTCCTGTTGATAGTTTTCCAGCACCGCCACCAGGGTACGGCCGACGGCCAGACCTGAGCCATTCAGGGTATGAACCAGACGCGGCTTCTTATCCTGTTTGTTACGGCAACGCGCCTGCATACGACGCGCCTGGAAATCACCCATGTTGGAACAGGATGAGATCTCGCGGTAGGTGTTCTGCGCCGGTAACCAGACTTCCAGATCGTAAGTTTTAGTCGATCCGAAGCCCATATCGCCGGTACAGAGTAAAACCTTGCGGTATGGCAGGTTCAGCAGTTGCAGAACTTTTTCAGCGTGACCGGTCAGCTCTTCCAGCGCTTCCATTGACTGTTCCGGGGTCACTATCTGCACCATTTCAACTTTGTCGAACTGGTGCATACGGATCAGGCCGCGTGTGTCACGACCATAAGACCCCGCCTCAGAACGGAAGCACGGTGTATGCGCGGTCAGTTTAACCGGTAGGGTATCCTCTTCGAGGATCTCGTCGCGCACCAGGTTGGTCAGCGGTACTTCCGCGGTAGGAATCAGTGCATAGTTACTGCTGTCTGACTCTTCTTCCAGCGGACGGGTGTGGAACAGGTCTTCGCCAAACTTAGGCAACTGTCCGGTACCGTAAAGCGTTTCGTGGTTAACCAGGTAAGGCACGTAGGTTTCAAGGTAGCCATGCTGCTCAGTGTGCAGGTCAATCATAAACTGACTCAGTGCACGGTGCAGACGCGCAATTTGCCCCTGCATGACCACAAAGCGCGAACCGGTTAGCTTCACGGCAGCCGCAAAATCCAGGCCTTTCGCCGCTTCACCCAGCTCAACGTGATCTTTAACCTGGAAACTGAACTCGCGTGGAGTACCCCAGCGGCTCACTTCCTGGTTTTCGCTGTCATCTTTGCCCAGCGGCACTTCGTCTGCCGGAATGTTCGGCAGTGCCAGCGCGAAATCACGGATTCGATTCTGCAGTTCATCCAGTTCTGCTTTTGCGGCATCCAGGCGTTCGCCCAGCGCATTCACTTCCTGACGCAGCGGCTCGATGTCTTCCCCACGTGCTTTGGCCTGACCGATGGATTTGGATCGGGAGTTACGCTCTGCCTGCAGATTTTCTGTTTCTACCTGCAATACTTTGCGACGCTCTTCAAGCGAACGCAGCGTTTCCACATCCAGTTTGTATCCCCGGCGTGCCAGTTTTTCTGCGACTGCGTCTGGCTCGTTACGCAGCAGATTGGGATCGAGCATGCTTATCCTGTGTATAAAAAGTTGGTTGAAAGAAGGGACGCATTCCTGCGGAATGCGTTGAAAACATTGCCCACATTACCGTAAGGTCTGTTTCAGCGGTAGCGTTTTGTCGGGCTATTTTGATCCTGCTCAGCCAGCCAGCTTAGCTTTTCACCAATCTTACCCTCAAGCCCGCGTTGGGTTGGCATGTAATAGCGCGTGCTGGCCAGTTCCCTGGGAAAATAGACTTCACCGGCGGCATAGGCATTGGTTTCGTCATGAGCATAACGATACTCTTTGCCCAGCCCCATCTCTTTCATCAGCTTAGTCGGCGCGTTACGCAGATGTTCCGGCACATCGTAATCGGGATGGTCGCGTGCATCACGCATCGCGGCTTTAAACGCGTTGTAGACCGCATTACTTTTCGGCGCACAGGCCAGATAAACAATGGCCTGTGCGATGGCGCGTTCCCCTTCTGCCGGACCGACGCGCGTGAAGCAATCCCAGGCTGCAATCGCCACCTGCATACCGCGCGGATCGGCATTGCCGACATCTTCCGAGGCGATAGCCAGCAACCGGCGTGCCACATAGAGCGGATCGCCGCCCGCGGTGATGATGCGCGCATACCAGTAGAGCGCCGCATCGGGCGCGGAGCCACGTACTGATTTGTGCAAAGCCGAAATCAGATCGTAAAAACGATCGCCTTTATTATCAAAACGCGCGGATCGCTCACCCGAGACTTCGTTAAGTAACTGCGGCGTCAGTTCACGCTGACCCGAGTCGGTGATTTCGGCCATATCCGCCATCATTTCCAGCGTATTCAGTGCCCGGCGTGCATCACCATTAACCAGTTCAGCAATCATCCTGCGGGTGTTATCTGGCAGCACAATGCCACTGTCGCCATAGCCCCGCGCGTTATCCTGCATCGCCTGATCCAGCACCTGCTCTATATCTTCGAGCGTGAGTGACTTCAGCAGGTAAACGCGGGCACGAGACAGCAAGGCGGAGTTAAGTTCAAAAGAGGGGTTTTCAGTGGTCGCACCAATAAAAGTAATGGTGCCATCTTCAATATGGGGAAGAAAAGCATCCTGCTGGCTCTTGTTAAACCGATGGACCTCATCCACAAACAGGATCGTGCGCCGCCCGGCGTTTTTATTCTGTCTGGCGCGCTCAATCGCCTCACGGATCTCTTTGACGCCTGAGGTAACAGCTGAGATACGCTCGACATCGGCATTACCGTAATGCGCGATGATCTCAGCCAGCGTAGTCTTGCCAGTCCCAGGCGGTCCCCACAGGATCATTGAATGCAGGTGCCCTGCTTCAATCGCGCGTGGCAGAGGTTTGCCCGCGCCCAGCAAATGCTGCTGACCAATATACTGTTTCAATGTTTCTGGCCGCATACGCGCGGCCAGAGGTTTGAAATTCTCGGTGGAAAAATCCAGGGACAGGTTACTCACCGTGACCTCACTGACGTTGGTCGTCCACCGTCACGCCTTTTGGCGGTGTGAACGTGAATTTATCCGGACTGATAGCGCCATTCTGCTGGCTTTTCAGCTGGTAATCGCTGCGCTGACCATCCTGCTCGATAGCACTGAAGCGATTAATGGTTCCGCTGGACGTCACCTGGATAGTGAACTGTTTCAGGTTGCCGTCACTGTTTTTCGGTGTCAGTTCGAAATTGTCACCCTGCTGTTTGATGTTGTACTGCTTCCAGTCGTTTGACTGGTTACGGGCAATCAGCATAAACGGCGTGTTGCTGGTCGCATTCTGCAAAAGGCTTACTGTCGCCTGCTCAACAAACGGATTGTAGAACCACAGCGATTTACCGTCGGAAATGATAATGCTTTCGTCCGGCGCGGTCATATGCCAGTTAAACAGGCTGGGACGTTTTACCCACAATTCACCTTCGCCGTCCTGTACATTCGCGCCGCTGCTGTCGGTCACTTTTTGGGTGAAGCTGGCGTGGAAGCTGCTGACCTTGTTCAGGCGCTGTTGCAGATCACTGGAAGCATCAGCCAATACGCTGGCTGAAGAAAAGGTGGCCAACAGGCCCAGAGCGATTATGCGTAATTTCATCTGCTTCAATTCCTTATTTAAACGTTCCCATGGATAACTGCATTAAGCCTGGTCGCCGCTCCGCCATCAGAACAGAGGAAAAAACCGAAAGCTGATTCAGATATGGGGCTTAACCGTATAAAAACAATGAGCCAGTCGGAACTGGCTCAGTGAGTAATGTTTCAAAACATTTAACCGCTACATATCGTGTGGCGGCGGCGACAGCACTTCACGGTTACCATTGTGGCCTGGTGCAGAAACGATACCCTGCGCTTCCATCTGCTCAATGATACGTGCCGCACGGTTATAACCGATGCGGAACTGACGCTGAACGCCTGAAATTGACGCACGACGTTTATCAACCACAAAGCCGACTGCCTGATCGAATAGCGGATCAAGCTCTTCATCACTGTCAATGCCACCGGCATTTTCGCTCTCTTCGCCCGCCGTAATGCTGTCGATATATTGCGGACGACCACGCGCCTTCCAGTCCTGAACCACGGCATGGACTTCCTGGTCACGAACAAACGCGCCGTGAACACGAATCGGCAATGAGGAGTTTGGCGGCATGTAGAGCATGTCACCCATACCCAACAGTGACTCCGCGCCGCCCTGATCGAGAATAGTACGGGAGTCAATCTTGCTCGAAACGGTAAAAGCAATACGCGTCGGGATGTTTGCTTTGATCAGGCCGGTGATCACGTCTACCGATGGACGCTGTGTGGCCAGCACCAGATGGATACCCGCGGCACGGGCTTTCTGTGCCAGACGCGCAATCAGCTCTTCCACCTTTTTACCTACTGCCATGATCAGGTCGGCAAACTCATCGACCATCACGACGATATAAGGCAGTTTTTCCAGGAACGGCGGCGTCATATCCATGCTGTCGCCCGGCTTCCAGAATGGATCCGGAATAGGACGCCCCATCGCTTCAGCCTGTTCCACTTTTTCGTTGTAACCGGCCAGATTACGCACGCCCAGCGCCGACATCAGCTTATAGCGACGTTCCATTTCACCGACGCTCCAGCGCAGCGCATTGGCCGCATCTTTCATGTCTGTGACGACTTCAGTCAGCAGGTGCGGAATGCCTTCATAGACCGACAGCTCCAGCATTTTCGGGTCGATCATGATAAAGCGGACTTCTTCCGGCGTCGCCTTATAGAGCATGCTGATAATCATGGCGTTCACGCCCACGGATTTACCGGAACCGGTGGTACCGGCAACCAGTAAGTGTGGCATTTTCGCCAGATCGGCCACCACCGGCTGACCCGCAATGTCTTTACCCAGCACCACAGCCAGCGGTGATGGATTGTCGCGGAATTTAGGACAGTCCAGCACTTCACGCAGATAGACAGTCTGACGATGTTTATTAGGCAGTTCCAGACCCACGTAAGGCTTGCCGGGAATGACTTCTACCACACGCACCGCGACCGTGGACAGTGAACGCGCTAAATCGCGCGACAGGTTGGAGATGCGCGCTGCTTTCACACCTGGCGCCAGATCGAGTTCAAAACGGGTGATAACCGGGCCAGGCGAGATGCCAACCACCTCAGCTTTGACACGATAATCGCCCAGACGCGATTCAACCAGACGGGCTGTCTGCTCCAGCGAGAACATATCAACCGGCTCTTCCTCGACAGGAGGCGCGGTCAACAGATCCAGCGAAGGCAGTGGCGTGGAGGGCATCTCCAGCGGCTGCTCATGACGCATCAGGAACGGATGAATCAGGCTGTCGTGCAGTGAAGGTTTCGCTTCTTCCACCGGCTGAACCGGTGCTGCGGCTGGCGAGCCATAAGCGGGCGCTGCAGGCGCAGCATAAACCGGTTCGGCTGGTGCTGAAGGTGCACTGTAGGCAGGCTCTGCCGGCGCAAAACTGGCAGGCGCAGGCACCTGAGCAGGTGCCTGCGGTTGTGAAACCTCACTTACCTGCTGCCACGGTTCGTGTGAAACCGCAGGGGCTTCCGGCTCTGGCGTCGCAGCAATGGTAAACAGCGGTTCAGACGGACCGTCATCCACCAGATCTTTCATCGGTGAAAAATCAAATGCGGAGGCGGTATCAATATTAAATACTGGCTCTTTTCTGACTTCCGGCTCATAGCGCTGCTGCTGCTGATCGGCGAACTGACGCGCCAGGGCATCCTGCTGCTGCGCATCCTGCTCATCTTCCTCGTCCTGCTGCCAGCTGGTGCCATAGCGCTGCTGCTGTTCAGACTGGAAAGCCTGACGCAGTTCAGCCTGCTGCAGCGCGTCTTCAGTATCAGGTGCAGTGGAAACCGATCCAGCCGGAACCGTTTCACTTCCTTCCGTTTTGGCTTTCTCTTCAGCCATGCGCTGAGAAGGCAACTTAATGCCATAAGAGGCCAGCTCACGTCGTGTAGGCAATTTTACCGGATTCGGACGCGGCAGCGCCGGACCGATACCCTGTTTAACCTGCGGGTTGAGAGAAGTTTCAGGCGCTAAATCGAACACGGGTGCTGTACGCGTTGTCGCCTGAGCTGCCGTTGCAGCAACGGCTGCCGCAGCTGCAGGAGCCGCAGGGACGGCTGGCGTGTCACGCCAGTTCCCCATTTTAGGTTCGTCCTCGTCATAAGCACTAAACGACGGCGCAACCGGCGCGTCGTCCGGCATTTCAAAGTGATAACGCGGTGATGAGGTCACAGGGGCAGAAGCACTCTGAGCCGGAGTCGGAACAGTCGCTGCACCATAGGATGCGGGCGCGCTCTGTTCGGCCGCAGTTGCAGGTTGTGCCGTCGGCGATGCAGGCATTGCTGCAGGAGCAGATGCCGTAAACGCAGGAACAGCAGACGCTGCAACAGCGGCAGGCGCAGGTGTTACCGGAGCGAGAGTCACCTCTGCGGCTTCCGCAGTTGCCGCTACCGCCGCACTGGTTGCAGCTGCCGCTTTAGCCAGTAACGGATCGGGCTGTGACGGCGCAGACTCAGGGGCTGCACGTGGGGCTGAAAGCAGCACATCATCATCGTGATCGGCCGCATGCAGCTCAGGGACATCCGCGTATTCACGTGCGTCCTGCTCATCATCCTCTTCCTGCCAGGGTTCATCGTGACGTGAGCGGTTGCTGGCAAACGTCAGCACACCCATCACCACGCCACCAATTCTTTCTGCGATGGTGAGCCATGACCAGCCCGTGTAAAGGGTAATGCCCGCCGCCCAGACGCAAAGCAGCATCAGCGTGCCGCCAGCCGGACTGAACCAGGGGGCAATTGCATTACTCACCAGGCTGCCAATCACGCCACCCGACGCGAAGTACCAGATATCATCGGCGTTCAGCGCCGCCATACCACAGGTCGTCACCACCAGCGCAAGGACGCCAATTAAGCGTAGCCCAACGGCAAAGTAGTCAAAGTAGTCCTGGCTGTCGCGCTGACGGAAAGCAATCCAGCACAGACCCAGGATGACGGGAGGAATGGCGTACGCCATCACACCAAAGATGAAGAGTAAGGTGTCAGCCAGCCAGGCACCAACGCTGCCGCCGATATTATGGATAGGTTCATGCCAGGCCGTTTGCGACCAGCTTGGGTCGGAAGGGTTAAAACTGACCAGTGAAACCATCAGGTAGATGGCAAACAGCGCCACCAGAATAAGCAACGCTTCAAGCAGACGACGTCCACTGCTCAGCGATTGTAACGAAACGTCTTTATCTTCTGTATATTCCTGGCTCAAGAGGACTCTCCAGGTGCCTGTAAAGTAAGAAGCAACAGCGTCGGGCAAGCCCGACGCTGATCCTGTATGAATTCACAGGAGTGTACCGAAATCTCACAGGTTTTGCACCTGCCCCGCATCAGCGAGTTTTGATCACCAGTCGATTGCTCTGTTTGACCTCTTCCATCACCACATAAGTTCGCGTGTCGTTTACGCCCGGCAGGCGCAACAGGGTTTCACCCAGCAGCTTACGATAGGCAGACATATCAGGTACGCGCGTTTTCAGCAGGTAGTCGAAATCGCCGGAAACGAGGTGACACTCTTGAGTTTCCTCAAGTTTTTGCACAGCGGCGTTAAATTGCTCAAACACATCCGGCGCACCACGATTCAGAGTAATCTCAACAAATACCAGCAGAGACGCATCCAGATAGTGCGGGTTCAACTGCGCGGTATAGCCAAGAATAAATCCCTGACGTTCGAGACGACGCACGCGCTCAAGACATGGCGTAGGCGATAAGCCTACGCGTTTGGAAAGCTCTACGTTTGAAATGCGACCATCTTTCTGAAGTTCATTCAGAATGTTCCTGTCAATTCTGTCTAGGTCTTTCCCGGGGCGTTTCTTATTGTCTACCATTATTATTGTCTCTCTTAATTCCTTCCCTTTACCTGCCACGCCCTGAAAACGCTCATTGTTCGGGGCATTTCTGAAGTGAGCTAACAGAGCCTGTGATCTGACACCTATCGATATGACGTATGGTGTCTGTCCACATCATGCGTCATTATCCATATCAGGCTGCTTTTATTCGGCGTTAAGTGCAAAACAGGCGAGGAAAATCTGTTTTGTTCCGATAAATGTTATTCGCTTCTGATAATGTTTTCGCAAAAGCGCAGGCGATTGTCAAAGTAAAATCACCAAATTCAGGACAAGATGCCAGACAGACCGCTGGGTATCTGTTTTTAAATGAGTATTTTTCCACTATTGCACTGCTTCAACCCGAGTTTTGCCCCCTTTTGGCGCATTGACCAGGCAAAACCGCCGCTCATCGTCTACGCCGTTTGCAGCTATCGTTAACAAAATTGGCTAAGCCTTGTCATTGTCGCCGGATATTCCCTACAATCGCAGGTTATGTCAGCCGAATGAAACTGAGGAACGCATGAGTACGGGCAAACACAGTAAGTTACTCATTCTGGGCTCCGGCCCAGCGGGTTATACCGCAGCCGTTTATGCTGCACGCGCCAACCTGAACCCGGTGCTAATCACCGGTCTGGAAAAAGGCGGACAGCTGACCACCACTACTGAAGTAGAGAACTGGCCGGGCGACCCGCATGATCTGACAGGTCCATCGCTGATGGAGCGCATGCATGAGCATGCCGAAAAATTTAATACTGAGATCATTTTCGACCATATTCACACCGTCGATCTGCAGAACCGTCCGTTCCGCCTCACTGGCGACAGCGGCGAATACACTGCGGATGCGCTGATCATTGCTACAGGTGCATCAGCGCGTTACCTGGGCCTGCCTTCTGAAGAGGCATTTAAAGGTAAAGGCGTCTCTGCCTGCGCAACCTGTGACGGCTTCTTCTATCGTAATCAGAAAGTCGCGGTGATTGGCGGTGGCAACACGGCCGTTGAAGAAGCGCTCTATCTGGCCAACATTGCGGCTGAAGTGCATCTGATTCACCGTCGTGACAGCTTCCGCGCTGAAAAAATCCTGATCGACCGCCTGATGGAAAAAGTGCGTAACGGCAATATCGTGCTTCACACCCATCGCACGCTGGAAGAAGTGGTGGGCGATCAGATGGGCGTGACCGGTCTGACGCTGCGTTCTACACAGAACAGTGATGAGACAGAAGCGCTGGAAGTGGCGGGATTGTTTGTTGCTATCGGACATAGCCCGAACACGGCCATCTTTGAAGGTCAGCTGGCGCTGGAGAACGGGTACATCAAAGTTCAGTCCGGCTTGCATGGCAACGCAACGCAGACCAGCATCCCTGGCGTCTTTGCAGCGGGTGATGTGATGGACCATATCTATCGTCAGGCGATCACCTCTGCGGGCACCGGTTGCATGGCCGCGTTAGATGCTGAGCGTTTTCTTGACGGGTTAGTTAAAAACGATCAGTAAGTTGTTAACCCTCTGATCTTAAATGTTCCAGGCGACGGTTTTTCCGTCGCCTTTTTTATTGCTGTCATGCTAGATTCTTGCGCCTGAAGAGATGGAAATGTCTTTCCATTTTCCCCCATCATCGACATTTATCATGGTCTCGCATGGACAAATCGCGGCAGCAGCATCTTACCCGCTGGCTTCGTCAGCAACGTCATTTCGCCGGTCGCTGGTTGCGACTCAACACGCTGCTGGGCATGGCGAGTGCACTGCTGATCATTGCCCAGGCCGGTTTACTGGCCTCGCTGCTCCAGGCGCTGATTATTGAGCAGCAACCACGTGAAACCCTGACGATCAGCATTCTGCTATTACTGCTCTGTTTTGTGTTCCGTGCCCTGATTAACTACGCCCGGGAACTCACCGGCTATCGAGCCGGGCAGGCGATTCGCCAGGCTTTACGTCAGCGAGTTCTGGACCGTTTATCTGATCTGGGCCCGGCGTGGATTCAGGGAAAGCCAGCCGGTAGCTGGGCAACCCTGCTGCTGGAGCAGATTGAAGAGATGCAGGAGTATTACGCCCGCTATCTGCCACAGATGACGCTGGCGGTACTGATCCCCTGCTGCATTCTGCTGACTATTTTTCCGCTGAACTGGACGGCAGGTCTGATCCTCTTTGCCACCGCACCGTTAATTCCGCTGTTTATGGCGCTCGTCGGAATGGGTGCGGCCGAGGCCAACCGCAGAAACTTCCTGGTGCTGGCTCGTCTGAGCGGTAACTTTCTTGACCGTCTGCGCGGCAGAGAGACGTTGAGGCTGTTTCATCGTGGTGAAGCAGAGCAGCAGGCCGTTGCCGCTGCCACCACCGATTTTCGCCAGCGCACCATGGAAGTGCTGCGCTTAGCCTTTCTCTCCTCCGCCGTACTTGAGTTTTTTGCCTCGTTAGCGATCGCCGTGGTGGCAGTCTATTTTGGCTTCTCCTATCTGGGCGAATTGCATTTCGGCGATTATGGCCGGGGCGTAACGCTGTTTGCCGGCTTCCTGGTGCTGGTCCTCGCCCCGGAATTTTTCCAGCCACTGCGCGATCTCGGTGCGTTTTATCACGCCAAAGCTCAGGCGGTGGGCGGTGCCGATGCGCTTGAAGCCTTTATGCAGGCAACGCCCGACGCTGCACCGCAGAAAGGCCAGCGCCCTTTCACTACGGATCGCGCAATCGCGCTAATCGCTGATGATCTGTGTGTCTGCGCACCCGATGGCCAGGTGCTGTGTGGCCCGCTCACTTTTACCGTTGCCGCGGGTGAGCAGATTGCACTGGTCGGTCAAAGCGGGGCGGGTAAAACGGCCCTGATGAATGCTCTGCTCGGGTTTCTGCCTTATCAGGGCTCGCTGAAAGCCAATGGCGTTGAACTGCGCGATATACACCGGAGTGACTGGCATCAGCAACTGAGCTGGGTAGGACAGAATCCTCAGTTACCGGCCGATACATTGCGCGACAACATCGTGATGAATGCCGCCTGGGATGGCGATCGCTTTGCCGCGCTGCTGGAAACCTGTGGCATCAACGAGTTCCTGCCGCGTCTGCCTCAGGGCATTGAGACCCAGCCTGGCGATGGCGGTAATCAGCTGTCGGTGGGCCAGGCGCAGCGGGTCGCGGTCGCACGTGCCCTCTATAAACCCTCACATTTTTTGCTGCTCGATGAACCGGCAGCCAGCCTGGATGCACTCAGCGAACGTCATGTGATGCTGGCGCTGAACGGGGCGGCAGCGCGGCAGACCACGCTGATGATTACTCATCAGATCGATACGCTGAGTCGCTGGCAGACCCTTTGGGTGATGGAAGCGGGTAAGCTGGTGCAACAGGGTAACTGGCAGCAGCTGTCACAACAGCCAGGTGCCTTTAGTGAGATGCTGAAGCATCGTCAACAGGAGATCCGCTGATGTCCGCCTTGCGTCCTTTTCTTCGTCTCTGGCTGTGCCACCCTTTTCGCCTGGCGCTGGGCATCGTGCTGGCGATTGTTACCCTGCTGGCCAGCATCGGCCTGCTGACGCTGTCTGGCTGGTTTCTGGCCGCCTCGTCAGTGGCAGGTGTTGCTGGTCTCTATACCTTTAACTACATGTTGCCTGCGGCAGGCGTTCGGGGTGCAGCCATTATCCGCACCGCCGCACGCTATGCTGAACGGCTGGTCAGCCACGATGCGACGTTCAGGGTGCTTCAGCATCTGCGGGTCCACACGTTCAGCCGCCTGATGGCTCTTTCACCGGGCCAGCTTTCGCGGTTCCGACAGGCGGACCTGCTCAACCGCTTCGTGGCTGATGTCGATACGCTGGATCATCTCTATCTGCGCGTTATCTCGCCGCTGCTGGGCGCATTAGTCGTGATTATCGTGGTCACCATCGGGATGAGTTTTATTGATCTCCAGCTGGCACTGACGCTGGGCGGCATCATGCTGTGTACACTGGTCCTGATGCCCGCCCTTTTTTATCGTCTCGGGTCACCGGCAGGCGTCGCTATTGCTCAGAGTCGCGCCCGCTGGCGCTTACAGCTGATGCAGTGGCTGGCGGCTCAGGCTGAACTGACTTTATACGGTGCCTCACAGGGCTGGCGTCAGCAACTTGATGAAGATGAACAGCGCTGGCAACAGGCACAGAATCAGCAACAGCGTTTGCAGGCCACGGCACAAAGCCTGCTACTGTTGGTCAGCGGTGCAACGGTCACACTTCTGCTCTGGCTCAGTGCCGCAACCATTAGTGAACAGCAGTTGCCCGGTTCACTGATTGCCCTGGTGGTGTTTTGCGCCCTGGCCGCCTTCGAGGCACTGGCACCGGTAGCAGGAGCCTTCCTGCCCATGTCACAGGTGATAAACGCCGCTCAGCGGGTCAATGACATTATCGATCAGTCTCCCGCGATCGCTTTCCCGGCACAGTCAGATGCCCGGCCAGGACCTCTCTCGGTCGATATCGAACAGCTCGACTTCAGCTATCCCGACCGTTCGGATAAGGTGCTGAACGGCTGTACGCTTAAGGTGGCGGCCGGTGAACACATTGCGCTGCTGGGACCGACCGGCTGCGGGAAATCAACACTGCTGGCGCTGTTAACGCGTGGCTGGGAGAGCCAGCGCGGCGTTATCAGCCTGAATGCTCTGCCAGTCATCACATGGTCAGAGCCCGCATTGCGCCAGCGCATCAGCGTAGTGACTCAGCGGGTTCACCTCTTCAGTCAGAGTCTGCGCGATAACTTACTGCTGGCTTGCCCCGGTGCCAGCGATGAGCAGTTATGCCGCGTGCTGAACGACGTCGGCCTGCAGCGCCTGCTTGAAAACCAGGAAGGTTTAAACGCCTGGATGGGAGAAGGGGGTCGCCCGTTATCGGGTGGCGAACTGCGTCGTCTGGCGCTGGCGCGTGCGTTACTGCATAACGGCGATCTCTGGCTGCTGGATGAACCTACCGAAGGGCTGGATGCCACCACCGAGCAACATATCCTTGCCCTGCTGCAGCGGCTGATCGCCGGAAAGACCGTCATCATGGTCACTCATCGCCTCAGCGGCCTGGAACAGATGGATCGCATCTGCGTGATGGATAATGGTGCCATTGTTGAACAGGGTAGCCATGCGGAATTAATCTCAAAAGCGGGTCGCTACTGGCGTTTCCGGCAACGTATTGCGTTATAGTCTTAGCGAAATGCTGATGAGTAACTTAACGCGATGAGACTGGTACAACTGTCACGGGAATCTCTGCAATTTCCCCCACCTGAGATGGCGCTGCGTGAGCCAAACGGCCTGCTGGCCATGGGTGGGGATCTCTCCCCTGCCCGGCTGCTTAACGCCTATCAGCGCGGCATCTTTCCGTGGTTTTCACCTGGCGATCCGATTCTCTGGTGGTCGCCCGATCCCCGTGCAGTTCTGTTGCCCGAGCAGTTTCACCTCAGCCGCAGCATGAAACGTTTCCACAGCCGTTCGCCCTATCGGGTAACGATGAATGAATCGTTTGATGAGGTGATTGAGGGCTGTGCCACAGGTCGCGAGGAAGGCACCTGGATCACTTTTGAGATGAAACGTGCCTGGTTGCGTTTGTATGAGCTGGGCCACGCTCACTCCATTGAGGTGTGGGACGAGCATCAGCTGGTGGGTGGCATGTATGGGCTGGCGATGGGGCAAATCTTTTGCGGTGAATCAATGTTCAGCCGTCAGCAGAATGCCTCCAAAACCGCACTTTGGGTATTTTGTCAGCATTTCATCCGACATCAGGGCCGTCTGCTAGATTGTCAGGTACTTAACCCCCATACAGCGTCTTTAGGCGCGCAGGAGATCCCGCGCACGGACTATCTGCAATATGTACAAAGCCTTGCGAGCCAGCCAGTCAGCGATGGCTGCTGGCAGACACAAACGCTTTTTTAGCGGTACAAAGATGTTTTGCACACATAAAGGCGTATAAGTGGTATAATAGTCGAGTTTGGTATGTCGTCCGCGCTTCGCAATAACGAGCCGGAATTGCCAGGCTGGGAATCTCAACGCACTCTCGGAACTGTTTTCAATCGTGCGCGTGTAACCGGTTGATACAGATTCTTAGCCCGCTAATCCCCCGCAGACGCCACCCTAACCACCCTAATTTTACCGGATGCGCGCGAGTGACGTGCACCCCGGCAAAGCGTTGGCAAAATCGCCGACGGTTCTTTACATAAATCGTTGAATTGGGCATTATCTTGCCGGTTCAACTGAAAGGTAGTACACCCAGAGGATTCGATGGCCAAAGAAGACAATATTGAAATGCAAGGTACCGTACTGGATACGTTACCTAACACCATGTTCCGCGTAGAACTTGAGAACGGACACGTGGTTACTGCTCACATCTCCGGTAAAATGCGCAAAAACTACATCCGCATCCTGACGGGTGACAAAGTGACCGTTGAGTTGACCCCGTACGACCTGAGCAAAGGCCGCATTGTCTTCCGTAGTCGCTAATTTGCAGTAATCTTATCGCTCTGCATTTTAAAGCGAAAAAAAAGGCCGGATATTTATATCCGGCCTTTTTCACATCTGCAACGAGCTGTTAATGCACAGTGCCTTCAGTTTTGCGTTTTTCGGCACTCAGGAAGTGATAGGTCAGTTCACCTTTTTCACGATCCAGCGCTACTGACACCGAACCGCCATCCACCAGCGAACCAAACAGCAGTTCATTGGCTAACGGTTTCTTCAGGCTGTCCTGCACGGTGCGCGCCATCGGACGAGCACCCATCGCTTTGTCATAGCCCTTCTCAGCCAGCCAGTCGCGCGCTTCATCACTGACTTCCAGTGATACACCTTTAGCATCCAGCTGCGCCTGCAACTCGACAATAAACTTGTCGACCACCTGATGAATCACCTCTGGTGACAGGTGACTGAACCAGATGATGTTGTCGAGACGGTTACGAAACTCTGGCGTAAAGATCTTTTTGATCTCTTCCATCGCATCGGTGCTGTTGTCCTGATGAATCAGACCAATCGATTTACGTTCCGTCTCGCGCACACCGGCGTTGGTGGTCATCACCAGCACCACGTTGCGGAAGTCCGCTTTACGACCGTTGTTGTCAGTCAGCATGCCATTGTCCATCACCTGCAGCAGCAGGTTAAAGACATCCGGGTGCGCTTTCTCAATCTCATCCAGCAACACCACCGCATGAGGATGCTTAATCACCGCATCCGTCAGCAGGCCGCCCTGATCAAAGCCGACGTAACCTGGAGGCGCACCAATCAGACGACTGACCGTATGACGCTCCATATACTCGGACATATCAAAGCGCAGCAGCTCAATTCCCAGGGCTTTCGCCAGCTGCACAGTCACTTCTGTTTTACCGACACCCGTTGGTCCCGCAAACAGGAAGGAACCTACCGGCTTGCGATCCTGGCCCAGACCGGCGCGGCTCATTTTGATCGCCTCAGTCAGCACCTCAATGGCCTTATCCTGCCCAAATACCAGCATCTTCAGACGATCGCCGAGATTTCGCAACGTATCGCGGTCGGTTGCTGACACGCTTTGCTCAGGAATACGGGCAATGCGGGCCACGACGGTTTCAATGTCAGAGACATTGATGGTTTTCTTGCGCTTACTGGCTGGCATCAGGCGCGCACGCGCACCCGCTTCGTCAATCACATCAATCGCCTTGTCAGGCAGATGACGGTCGTTGATATATTTCACCGCCAGTTCCACGGCTGCGCGCACCGCCTTCGCGGTATAACGCACATCGTGATGCGCTTCGTACTTGGTTTTCAGGCCAGCCAGGATCTGCACGGTCTCTTCAACAGAAGGCTCCGTGATATCGATCTTCTGGAAGCGACGCGCCAGAGCACGATCTTTCTCGAAGATGTTGCTGAATTCCTGATAGGTCGTTGAACCCATGACGCGGATCCTGCCACCAGAGAGCAGGGGTTTAATCAGGTTAGCCGCATCAACCTGGCCACCCGACGCAGCACCCGCACCGATGATGGTATGGATTTCATCGATAAACAGAATGCTGTGTTCGTCTGACTCCAGCTGCTTCAGCAGCGCTTTGAAACGTTTTTCAAAGTCACCACGGTATTTGGTGCCCGCCAGCAGGGAACCGATATCCAGTGAGTAAATCGTGCAATCTTTCATCACTTCCGGTACGTCACCCTGCTCGATACGCCAGGCGAGACCTTCAGCAATAGCGGTTTTACCCACACCCGATTCACCCACCAGCAGCGGGTTGTTTTTACGGCGTCGGCACAATACCTGTATGGTTCGTTCCAGCTCTTTATCGCGACCAATCAGTGGATCGATACCACCGACGCGAGCAAGCTGATTTAGATTGGTGGTGAAGTTTTCCATACGCTCCTCCCCGCCTGCTTGCTCTTCGTTAACCGGATTTTCAGCGCCTGGCGCCTGGCCCGGCTCGTCTTTGCGCGTACCGTGAGAGATGAAATTCACCACATCAAGGCGGCTGACTTCATGTTTGCGTAACAGATAAGCCGCCTGAGACTCCTGCTCGCTGAAGATGGCGACCAGCACATTCGCGCCGGTGACTTCACTGCGACCGGATGACTGGACATGGAAAACCGCACGCTGCAGGACGCGCTGGAAGCTGAGCGTCGGTTGTGTATCACGCTCCTCTTCGCTGGCGGGCAGCACCGGCGTGGTTTGTTCGATGAAGGCTTCGAGTTCCTGCCGTAAAGCCACCATGTCCACCGTACAGGCTTCCAGTGCCTCTCTGGCCGACGGGTTACTGAGCAACGCCAGTAACAGATGCTCGACGGTCATAAACTCATGACGGTGCTCACGCGCTCTGGCGAAAGCCATATTTAAACTGAGTTCCAGTTCTTGATTGAGCATTAGGCACCTCCCCCAATTATCGCCCTGACCTGTTTCCTATATGGAGACGGGTTCAGGCTTTTTCCAGCGTACACAGCAACGGATGATGGTTTTCCCGCGCATAATTGTTCACCTGGGCCGCTTTCGTTTCGGCGACTTCTGCAGTAAATACACCACAGATCGCCTTGCCGTGATAGTGAACTTTCAACATCAGCTGCGTTGCACGTTCAACATCATAAGAAAAGAACTTTTGTACAACGTCAATAACAAATTCCATAGGTGTATAATCGTCATTATTCAGAATGACTTTATACATAGAAGGCGGCTTTAACCCTTCACGTACTTTATCTTCGGCCAGATGTTCAAAGTTAAGCCAGTCGTTTGTGTTTGCCATAGTGTTCCGTTGAGATTTTGCTTTTAGCCTTTTGGTGGCTACATGTTGAGAGTTTAACATGCCTGTCAAGCTGCTGGCCGCTGCTGAAAATTTATTCAACAATTTCCTTGCGCGACCTGTATCACAAAATTTGCAATAGCGTTAACTGCTTCAAATTTTGATGATTTTTTCCCCATCTGACCCGGTGGTTTGCTTGACGCCAGCGGCGCTTTCTCTACATTCTACCTGCACAGGCTGATTGAGTTTTAATCAAATCCGACTCACAGCTTAAAAGACCTCACCTACTTATAAAATGTCTTGCGAGGGAAGTAAAAGCATGGAGACGGGCACAGTAAAATGGTTCAATAATTCCAAAGGCTTTGGCTTTATCTGTCCGGTTGGCGGTGGCGAAGATATTTTTGCACATTACTCCACTATTCAGATGGAAGGCTACCGAACGCTGAAGGCAGGCCAGCAGGTTCAGTTCGATGTGCATGAAGGTCCGAAAGGCAACCATGCCAGCCTCATCGTACCGGTTGAGGTGCAGGCTGTAGCCTGACACGGAACCCACCTCTGAACAGTGACCCAAAAATGCCAGCCAGTGCCGCTGGCATTTTCCTATCCAACAGACCTTAGTCCGCCTGGCCCTGTGCCAGTCCAATCACCCGCGCGAACATCTGCCGCATTAACGGCGGAATAGCCTCCGGCCCGCGTTCCGCCGCTGACGTAGCCACTGCGATCGCCAGTTCTGGCTTAGAGCTCTGGTGAATCGCTTTGGTAATAATACGCCTGGAACTCATCGGAACGTTTAACGGCAGGTGCGCCATCTGATGATAGACATCCTGAAAACCGTGCTGATAGAGAAAATTCTCCATATCCAGCGCCGGTAACTGCGTCAGAAAACGCGGCTCAGGATCACCCGGCTGTAACTGTGTACGTGCCGTGCTGGCATATTTATTCCCCGCCTGATCGCCGTCAGTCAGCACGTGCCAGGCGATGCCCATGCGTCGGGCAAACTTCAACAGCGGCTTTAAACCCGATTGCGCAAATTCAATCACCTTCACCCCTTCCGCCGCGAAGTTATAACCGCACTGCTGCGCCAGCTCACTCATAATCCAGACTTCGGTTTCTCCCTCCACCAGCAGCCAGCAACGGGCGAACAGGGCCGCAGGCCGGTTGACGCGAATATGGAAGCCAATGCGACGACTCTCTTCGGCACTCAGCCCCTCCGGACCGATGCGCCAGGCCGCCACACGCGAGGGTTCCCGCACCAGCCGACAGACGTTTTCCACCGGCACCTGCGACAGCAGCTCAGAAGAGTTTGTGGTGGCGATTTTTTGCAGCGGCAACAGCTTCAGCAGGTTCCAGGCCACTGACAGCATAATCGGATGCAGGCGGGTTTCCGGATCTTCAATCAGCAGCAGTGGCCGGGCACCCGCGGCCAGCGGAACCTCGCCTCGTGCCTCAATCAGCAGAGTAAACATCTGCAGCAGGATAAGCTGACGGCTGCGTGAGTCGGTTCCGGCAATCAATTGATTCAGGTGATCCAGCGCCCGCCATCCCTGCCCCCCATCGCGCGTCTGCGGATCCCGCGACCGGGCCTCGCCACCCGCGCCGGGCGGCTGCACCAGAAAGTAGTGCTGCATCAGTTGCTGCATAGTTTTCAGCCCCTGTCGCAGTACCTCATCGCTGAGCTGCTGCGGATGTCGCTCCAGATCGCGTGCCAGCGTCTCCATACTAACCAGCAGTTCAGGATGCGGGGGTGCCACCGGCACGCTGTTCCGCGTCCGTTTACTAAAACGCGCATCGCGCAACCGCAATACCGGATAGCGTTTCAGCAACAGGTCTATTGCCGCCACACAGTTCTGCTCAGGTAACAGTTGAGCATTCACGTCAATAAAACGGCGACGGGTTTCGATACCGCTGTCACGCCAGGTGGCACTGACACTGTAATAGAGCCGACGCTGGCCCTGCGCATCACGCTGCCAGAAGGTGGAGAGCACCGCATCCGGGTCGCTGCCGTCATCACGAAAGTGGAACACCACCGAAAGACGCCGCATTGAATCGGTCACATCGCCCGGTGTGAAATGGAAATCAGCCTGGTTAAAAACATAGACCGGCTCACAGGGCGAAAGCAGCAGGCTCAGGGCATCCAGCAAGCTGGATTTGCCCCAGGCATTTTCACCAATCAGCAGATTGGTCTGGGTTAAAGGCAGTGAGAGCTTATTGATGCCGCGGAAACCGCGAATGTCGATATGTTCCAGAATCATAGGCGTCCATCCTCAGTTTATAAACAGCATGGTTGCCGCCAGCCAGCCGGTCAAGCCGCTTTCTCAGGGTTTACTCCGTTACGCTTTTTCGCTAGCGTGTGGCCTCTTTATCCCATGGATGGCAATGACATGTACTCCGGACTCCTGATTATTTTGCTGCCGCTGATTGCTGGCTGGCTGTTACCGTTCCGTAAAAGTGCCACTCTGCGACGCGTGAATCAGCTGCTGGGCTGGATGGTTTACGTCATTCTGTTCTTTATGGGCATCAGCCTGGCGTTTCTCGACAATCTGAGCAGCAATCTACTGGCGGTCTTTCACACCGCGCTGGTGGCGGCGTTCTGCATTCTGCTGTGCAACCTGCTGGCGCTGCGCGGGCTGGAAAAATATGCACCCTGGCAGCATGCGCATCGACAGGAGAAACTGCCGTCGCGGCTGCATATGGCGCTGGACTCCCTGAAGCTGTGTGGCGTGGTTGTCATCGGTTTTGTGCTTGGCCTGACTCAGTGGCCCCTGCTGCACCACGCTTCAACGGCCAGCGAATATGCGCTGATCTTTCTGCTGTTTCTGGTGGGCATTCAGCTGCGCGGCAGTGGCATGACGCTGCGGCAGATTATCCTGAACCGACGCGGCATGCTGGTCGCCAGCGTCGTGCTGGTCAGCGCGCTGATCGGCGGCATGATAGCGGCGTTACTGCTGGGCGTACCGCTGAAAACCGGTCTGGCGCTGGCAAGTGGCTTTGGCTGGTACTCGCTCTCCGGCATTCTGATGACCGAAGCTTTTGGTCCGGTCATCGGCAGCGCCGCCTTCTTCAACGATCTGGTGCGTGAACTGGTCGCAATCATGCTGATCCCGGCGCTGATTGGCCGCCATCGCTCCAGCGCTCTGGGGCTGTGCGGTGCCACCTCAATGGACTTCACCCTGCCGGTGCTGCAGCGGGCGGGCGGCAACGAGATTGTCCCGGCCGCTATTGTGCATGGCTTTGTCATGAGCCTGCTGGCCCCGATTCTGATTGCCCTCTTCTCTGCCTGAATCCGGTCTGAGATGCGCTGAGCTCTGCCAGCGCATTTTTTCACGCCTGCTTTTCTGCCGTTTCGTCTACGCTTCTTTTTTCGGTTCTGGTCACGTCACTCTTCAGGGCGGGCCGACATAGGAGAAGAGCATGAAACAAACCGTGGCGGCGCTGGTCGCCAAAACGCTGGAAAGCGCGGGCGTTAAACGCATCTGGGGCGTCACCGGGGATTCCCTTAATGGCCTGAGCGATAGCCTTAATCGCATGGGCACTATCGAATGGATGCCAACGCGCCACGAAGAAGTCGCCGCCTTTGCGGCGGGTGCTGAAGCCCATATTAGCGGCGAACTGGCGGTCTGCGCCGGCTCCTGCGGACCAGGCAATTTACATCTCATCAACGGTTTGTTCGATTGCCATCGCAACCGCGTCCCGGTTCTGGCGATTGCAGCGCATATTCCCTCCAGTGAAATCGGCAGCGGATATTTCCAGGAAACCCATCCGCAGGAGCTGTTCCGCGAATGCAGTCACTACTGTGAGCTGGTCTCGAATCCTGAGCAGTTACCGCAGGTGCTGGGCATCGCAATGCGCAAAGCGATTCTGAATCGTGGCGTCTCAGTAGTGGTACTGCCGGGAGATGTCGCGCTGCAACTGGCGCCAGAAAGCGCCAGCGCGGAGTGGTATCCGCCGCAGTTACCGCAGGTCGTGCCACAGCCCGACGAACTGGCCCGGCTGGCACAGACGCTGAACGAAGCCACTGACATTACACTGTTGTGCGGCAGTGGCTGTGCAGGTGCGCATCAGGAAGTGGTGGCGCTGGCAGAAGCGCTGAAAGCGCCTATCGTTCATGCGCTGCGCGGCAAAGAACATATCGAATATGACAACCCTTATGACGTCGGCATGACCGGCCTGATTGGGTTCTCATCCGGTTTCCACGCCATGATGAATGCCGGGACGCTGGTGTTACTTGGCACCCAGTTCCCCTATCGCGCCTTCTATCCGGAAAACGCTAAGATCATTCAGATCGACATCAATCCGGGCAGCCTCGGCTCACACTGCCACGTCGATCAGGCCTATGTCGGCGATGTGAAAAGCACGCTGCAGGCGCTGTTGCCGCAACTGACGCCCAAAAGCGATCGCCGGCATCTCGACAGTGCGGTTAAACACTATGGCGAGGCGCGTAAAAGTCTCGACGAACTGGCGCAGCCCAATGACAGGCAGCCGATTCATCCGCAATATCTGGCACAGCAGATCAGCCACTACGCCAGTGATGACGCTATTTTCACCTGCGATGTCGGAACCCCGACCGTGTGGGCCGCGCGCTATCTGAAGATGAACGGCCGACGTCGCCTGCTGGGTTCGTTTAACCATGGCTCGATGGCGAACGCGATGCCACAGGCGCTGGGCGCGCAGTCGATCGATCGCAATCGTCAGGTTGTCGCGCTGTGCGGCGACGGCGGCTTCAGCATGCTGATGGGTGATTTTATCTCGCTGGCGCAGCTGAAAATGCCGGTGAAACTGGTGATCTTCAATAACAGCGTACTCGGCTTTGTGGCGATGGAGATGAAAGCGGGTGGCTATCTTACCGATGGCACCGAGCTGGAGAACCCTGACTTTGCCGCTATCGCCCTGGCCTGCGGCATTCGTGGCATCCGGGTGGAAAAGGCATCGGACCTTAATGGCGCGCTGGAGCAGGCGTTTGCCCATGATGGTCCGGTACTGGTGGATGTCATTACTGCCAAAGAGGAGCTGGCAATGCCGCCGCAGATCAAAATGGAGCAGGCCAAGGGCTTCAGTCTCTACATGCTGCGCGCCATCATGAATGGTCGGGGTGATGAGGTAGTAGAACTGGCGAAAACCAACTGGCTGCGGTAAAACAGAGGTTCCATCCAGGCGGGCGCGATGCCCGCCTTTTTTTTCTCTTCCGCCACGTTCAGGAGCATAAGGTGATCGATTTACGCAGTGATACCGTGACCCGACCCAGCGCCGCCATGTTAAACGCGATGATGTCTGCCGAAACCGGTGATGATGTCTACCGTGACGATCCCACCGTGAATGCACTGGAGGCGGAAGCGGCACGACTGAGCGGCAAAGCAGCTGCCCTGTTTTTCCCTACCGGCACCCAGGCGAACCTGGTGGCGTTGCTCAGCCACTGCGAACGCGGCGATGAATATATCGTCGGTCAGCAGGCGCACAACTACAAGTATGAGGCGGGTGGCGCGGCGGTGCTGGGCAGTATTCAGCCGCAGCCGGTACTGGCCGCCGACGATGGCACCCTGCCGCTGGATGTGGTAGCCGCCGCCATCAAGCCGGAAGACATTCACTTTGCCCGCACTCGTTTGCTGAGTCTGGAGAATACCCATCACGGCAAGGTGCTGCCGACAGGCTATCTGGAACAGGCGTGGACTTTTACCCGTGAGCATAAGCTGGCGCTGCACATCGATGGCGCTCGTATTTTCAATGCGGTGGTGGCGCAGAAGACCACGCTGGCGGCGATTGCCCGCTACTGCGACACCCTGACCATTTGTCTTTCTAAGGGGCTTGGAACACCTGTTGGTTCGCTGCTGTGTGGCGATGCCGCGCTGATTGAGCGTGCCCGTCGCTGGCGTAAAATGACCGGTGGCGGCATGCGTCAGGCCGGTATTCTGGCGGCGGCAGGTCTCTATGCGCTAGAACACAACGTGGCGCGACTGCAGGAGGATCATGACAATGCGGCCTGGCTCGGACAGCAGCTGCATGAGCTGGGCGTCAGCGTTATCGATCAACAGACCAACATGCTCTTTGTGGCGGTGCCGGACGCTCAGGTCAAACCATTAGGTGAATGGATGAAAGCGCGCGACGTATTAATCAGCGTGGGGACGCGTACCCGACTGGTCACCCATCTGGATGCTGATCGTGCGGCACTGGAGCAGGTTGTCGCCCACTGGAAAGCGTTTCTGCAGCAGTAATCCGCTATTCCGCCGCGCCATACTTCTCCAGTAGCGCGGCAGCTATCGCGGCAGTTTCGGCATCGGGCTGACCGCGATAATCCGCAGGCCGGAAATGCATCTGAAACGCGGCAATCACTTTCTGCTGCTCACGCGCACTCATCCCCGCAGTTACCGCATAGCCGAAGCGTTGCAGACTTTCCATGAGTGGCTGCTCGGGCACCCGTGCGTATGGATCCTGACCCGCTAAATAAAACTGCACCCGTCCGGCATCAGGCCATGCACCGAGTCCGTGCTGCGCCAGCTGTTGCCACGGAAATAGCGGCCCCGGATCCTGCTTGCGCTGCGGTGCGATATCGCTGTGACCGACAATATTTTCGGGTGGAATGCCGTAACGCCGGGCAATATCCCGCACCAGTGCCTCCAGCGTAATGATCTGCGCGGCGGTAAAGGGCTGCCATTCAAGACCGTTCTGGGTGCGCCGGTAACCCCGGTTCACCAGCTCGATGCCAATCGAGGTGTCATTGATGCGGCTGGCTCCACGCCAGAAACTGGGTCCGGCATGCCAGGTGAGCTGCTGCTCCGGCACCAGCTGCCAGATAACGCCTTTACCGGCGCGCTCTGGCGGCTGGCGGGGGATCAGGTAGTGGGCGCTGACCTCCCGATCGGTGAGTGTTGCCAGCGACGAAGAAAAATCTTCGGCGGTGTAGTGAATCACAATCACTTTAACCCGCGGTCGCGCACCCTGCGCCGGATGCCGTAAATCGGCCCAGTAGCCGTCACGGGATTCCATTCCAGAGTGGCAACCCGCCAGCAGCAGCGCCATCAGCATCAGCAGCCCGCGTTTCAACGAATGATCACCGCCGTGCCGCTGACGCTGACCATCAGCATGCTGCCATCTTTACCGACCGTTTCATAATCAATGTCGATACCGACCACCGCATTGGCACCCAGCGCTTTTGCCTGCTCTTCCAGCTCTTCAAACGCGATCTCACGCGCTTTGCGCAGCTCTTTCTCATACGCGCCGGAACGGCCACCGACCACATCACGAATGCCCGCGAAAAAATCACGGAAGATGTTGGCACCCAGAATCGCCTCACCGGTGACGACGCCGCAATAGTTGCTGATGCTGTGACCTTCCAGCGTTGGGGTTGTTGAAAATTTCATTGCATTCTCCCTGGTGAAAACCGGACTAAGGCTCTTTCGACTAAAAAGCACGGCTATACTCTATGCTAAAAAGGGCACCTTGCCAGAGAACCATAAGGAAATCGAGATGAGAAACAACGCGTTTGCGCTAATGATCCCGGCGGCCCTGCTGCTCAGCGCCTGTACCACCGTTGAGCCCGTTATTAAGGATAATGGCCCGCGTACTGCCCCGTGCATCGAAGGCGGTCCTGACCAGGTAGCCCAGAAGTTTTACGACCTGCGTGTCGAAAAGCCCACGCAGGGTCTGCCTGACAGCAACACACTGGCAAAATATCGCCCTTACCTGAGTGATGCGCTTTACCACTCACTGCTGGCGGCCAGCGGCAGCAATGCCGGTGCACAGTGGCGCAACGGCGATCTCTTCTCCAGCCTCTCACAGGGCCCAACGGCCGCCAGCGTGGCCGATGCCTCCTCGATTCCAAACCGTGATGCACGCAATATCCCGCTGCGGGTCGAACTCAGCCGTGACGGTAAGCAATGGCAGGATGAAGTGCTGATGATTCATCAGGGCACCTGCTGGGTCGTCGACGACGTGCGCTACATGGCTAACCCGATGCATGCCGAGGGTGGAAGCCTGAGCCAGATGCTTGAAAAGTCAAAAAAATAACCTGATATTTTAACGGTTATGAGAAGCGCAGCCACCTCAGGTGACTGCGCTTTTTTTATTGCTGCAGCATGCCCACGGCTTGCGAATGACGCCAGACACTGCATGATATTCTGCTAAGCTTTGGCCGTTTACCTGTTGTTTTACAAATTTTAACCCACCTTATTTGCATAACTATTCTGGTGACGTTAAAATCCGCGACACTAATAGCTATTCAAATCTGGCGCATGAGTATTCAACTAAACGCAATAAACTGCTTCTACGGTGCTCATCAGGCGCTGTTCGACATCAACCTTGAGTGTCCGCAAGGCGAGACCCTGGTACTGCTGGGTCCCAGCGGTGCAGGCAAGAGTTCACTGCTGCGGGTGCTTAACCTGCTGGAGCAGCCTCGTTCAGGTCAGTTGCAGATTGCCGGCAATCAGTTCGACTTCACTCAGAAACCGTCTGATACCGCGATTCGCGAACTGCGTCAGAACGTCGGTATGGTGTTCCAGCAATATAATCTCTGGCCGCATCTGACCGTGCTGCAGAATCTGATTGAAGCGCCCTGCCGGGTTCTGGGCCTCAGCAAAAGCGATGCACGTGCCCGTGCCGATAAGTTGCTTGACCGGCTGCGCCTCACGCCTTACAGCGATCGCTTCCCGCTGCACCTCTCCGGTGGTCAGCAGCAGCGTGTGGCGATTGCCCGCGCACTGATGATGGAACCGCAGGTGTTACTGTTCGATGAGCCGACGGCCGCGCTGGACCCTGAAATTACCGCACAGATTGTCAGTATTATTCGCGAACTGGCGCAGACCCGCATTACCCAGGTGATTGTGACCCATGAAGTGGAAGTGGCACGTAAAACAGCCAGCCGCGTTGTGTACATGGAGAACGGTCGCATTGTGGAACAGGGCGATGCCAGCCGCTTTACACAGCCGCAAACCGAGGCGTTTGCTCACTATCTTTCGCACTAAGTCAGGATGCTAAAAATGAAAAAAATGGTACTTGCTGCACTGCTTGCCGGTTTTAGCCTGAGCGCTACTGCGGCACAGACAATTCGTTTTGCGACCGAAGCCTCTTATCCTCCTTTTGAGTTTGTGGATGCGGACAACAAAATTCAGGGCTTTGACGTCGATCTGGCTAACGCGCTGTGTAAAGAGATTGACGCGACCTGCACTTTCACCAATCAGGCGTTCGACAGCCTGATCCCGAGCCTGAAATTCCGTCGCTTTGATGCGGTGATGGCGGGCATGGATATCACGCCGGATCGTGAAAAACAGGTCCTGTTCACCAAACCTTACTACGATAACTCGGCGCTGTTTGTAGCCCAGAAAGGCAAAGTTGCCAGCGTTGACGCGCTGAAAGGCAAGCGTGTTGGTGTCCAGAACGGCACCACTCATCAGAAATACCTGACAGATAAACACAGCGACATCACCATCGTTCCTTACGACAGCTATCAGAACGCAGTGCTGGACCTGAAAAATGGCCGTATTGATGCCGTATTTGGTGACACCGCCGTGGTCAACGAGTGGCTGAAGCAGAATGCTGCACTGGCTGCCGTCGGCGACAAAGTCACGGACAAAGCCTACTTTGGTACTGGCCTGGGCATTGCGGTACGTACCGGTAACACCGATCTGCAGACCAGATTCAATGGCGCGCTGGATAAGATCAAAGCGGATGGCACCTATAAAACCATCTACAGCAAATGGTTCCAGCAGTAATCTCTGATGAATGAAATGATGACCCTCGCAAGCGCCGCCGGTATGACCGTCGGCCTTGCTGTTTGTGCTCTCATCGCTGGCCTGGTGCTGGCGATGATTTTCGCTGGCTGGGAGTCACTGCGTCTGAGACCGCTGGCGTGGATTGGCACCGGCATGGTGACGCTGATCCGTGGCCTGCCGGAAATTCTGGTGGTGCTGTTTATCTATTTTGGTGCCTCACAGCTGCTGCTCACCCTCTCTGATGGTTTCACGCTGAACTTCGGGCTGTTTACGCTGCCGGTTCAGATGCAGATTGAGAACTTTGATGTCAGTCCTTTCCTGTGTGGCGTCATTGCGCTGGCGATGCTCTATGCCGCCTACGCCTCACAGACGCTGCGCGGCGCGCTCAAAGCGGTGCCTGTCGGTCAGTGGGAATCGGGACAGGCGCTGGGCATGAAAAAGTCGGCTATTTTTCTCCGGCTGATTATGCCGCAGATGTGGCGTCACGCCCTGCCCGGTCTGGGCAATCAGTGGCTGGTGCTCCTGAAAGATACCGCGCTGGTCTCGCTGATCAGCGTTAACGATCTGATGCTGCAAACCAAAAGTATTGCCACCCGAACGCAGGAGCCGTTTACCTGGTTCCTGGTGGCGGCCGCGATCTACTTAGTGATTACGCTGTTCAGCCAGGCGGTGTTACGCCGCATCGAACTGCGCACGACCCGCTTTGAACGGGGGAACAGCTAATGCTGGCCTATCTGCCTGAACTCCTGAAAGGGCTGCACACCAGTCTGACGCTGACGGCGGCCTCGCTGGTGGTGGCGCTACTGCTTGCGCTGCTCTTCACCGTGGTACTGTCGCTGAAAACACCGGTGTTTAATCCGCTGGTGAAAGGTTTTATTACGCTGTTTACCGGTACGCCGCTGCTGGTGCAGATCTTTCTGATCTACTACGGTCCGGGACAGTTTCCGTCGATCCAGCAGATCCCCTGGCTGTGGCATCTCCTGTCGCAGCCGTGGTTATGCGCGATGCTGGCACTGTCGCTGAACAGCGCGGCTTATACCACGCAGCTGTTTTACGGTGCGGTCCGGGCGATTCCTTCCGGACAGTGGCAATCGTGCGCGGCGCTTGGCATGAGCCGTAAAGACACCCTGCGTATTCTGCTGCCGTATGCATTTAAACGCGCCCTCTCCTCCTACTCGAATGAAGTGGTGCTGGTGTTCAAAGGCACCTCGCTGGCCTACACCATCACTCTGATGGAAGTCATGGGTCACGGCCAGTTGCTCTATGGACGCACCTACGACATTACGGTCTATGCCGCGGCAGGTCTGATTTATCTCTGCGTTAATGGTTTACTGACGCTGATGATGCGACTGATCGAAAAACGCGCTCTGGCCTTTGAACGACGTAACTGAATTCAGGGCGAGACTCCTCGCCCTTTTCGCCTGAAAAACCACAAAAATTGCATAAAAATTCATTTTATGGCAGGGTATTGCCTTCTCTGACTGACCACATCACAGGAATTATAAAATGAAAAAATGGATTATTGCCGCTGCGCTGGCGTCACTCACGATGACAGCCCAGGCAGCAGAAAAGATTCGCTTCGCCGCCTCAGCGACCTATCCGCCGTTTGAAACGCTGGATCGGGAAAATAATCTGGTGGGGTTTGATATCGACCTGGCCAAAGCGCTGTGTCAGCAGATGAAAGCGGAATGCACCTTTACCAACAATGCTTTCGACAGCCTGATTCCGTCACTGAAATTCCGCCGCTATGACGCGGTCATTTCCGGCATGGATATCACCGCTGAACGTAGCAAGCAGGTCGACTTTACCCAGCCCTATTACGCTAACTCCGCCATTGTCATCGCGCAGAAAGGCAAGTTCAGCAGCGTCAGTGATTTGAAAGACAAACGCATCGGTGTTGAAAACGGCACCACTCACCAGAAGTACCTTCAGGATAAGCATCCGGAAGTGAAAGCGGTGGCGTATGACAGCTATCAGAATGCGATTCTGGATATGAAGAATGGCCGGCTGGATGGCGTGTTCGGCGACAGCGCAGTGGTAAATCAGTGGCTGAAGACCAATCCGGATCTCGCCACGGTCGGTGAACATGTGACAGATACAGACTACTTTGGCACCGGCCTGGGCATTGCGGTGCGAAAAGGCAATACCGCGCTGCGCGATCGGTTCAATCAGGCGCTGACCGAACTGAAAGCCAACGGCAGCTGGCAGCAGCTTAATCAGAAATGGTTCCCGGAATAATTCCGGTCACGTCACCGGGCTCAGTGGTGACGGCGGGTTAACAGCGTCAGCACTTCAAAATGGGCGGTGTGCGGGAACATATCGAACAGCTGTACCTTCGTGACCTCATACGCGCTCAGTCGGGCAATATCCTGCGCCATGGTCTGCGGATTACAGCTTGAATAGAGCAGATAATCCGGGGCCATCTGGCTGAGATAATCACACAACGCTTCACCTATCCCCCGACGCGGCGGATTCACCAGCACCAGCTGTGGCACCGCGTCGCGCCCGGACGCAAATGCCGTGGAATCCAGCGCCGCAAACTGCACTTTTTCCAGCCCCAGCATCTCAGCAGAACGTCGGGCGCATTTAATCGCCTCGGCGCTAATCTCAATACCCGTCAGTTCCATCTCCGGTGTCGCGCAGTGCAGGCCAAAACCGCCCACGCCACAGAAGAGATCCCACATGCTGTTCACCGGCAGCGCACGTACCCAGTCGCGCGCGGTAGCATAGAGCGCGCTGGCAACCTGCGGGTTGGTCTGGAAGAAGCTCTGCGGGCGGATCCACAGCGGCACGCCGTTGAAGTTCTCTGCCAGCGACTGCGCGGGCGTCAGCGCAATCTCCTCTTCCCCCTCCAGAATCGCCATATGCACCGGCTGAATATTGGCAGAGATGACCGCCAGCTGCGGCAGCTGTTGTTGCAGCCACGGCAATGCGGCACGCAGCTGTTCCAGCTTGGCAGTTGAGCGCAGGACAAAACGGAGCATAATGCCGCCCTGCTGACTTTCGGTGATCAGCAGGAATTTAAGCTCACCGCGTTTGCGTGCCACGTTATAGGGGGTCAACCCGGCACGGGCGATAAAGGGCTTAAGCGCCGTAAACACCGGCTGGAAGCTGGCGGGATAGAGCGGGCAGTCGCACAGATCGACAGCCTCGCCATCACGATGAATTAACCCCAGCACCGGACGCTCCACACTGCCGCTGACTACCATTTTGGCTTTGTTCCGGAATGCCTGCTGGGGTGAGGTAACCGGCGGCAACCAGGACGCAACCGGCTGCTCAGACAGTAACTGTTCCAGCATCGACTGTTTGTCGCTCAGCTGAGTGGGATAGGGTTTTTCCAGCCACTGACAGGAGCGGCAACGGTTAGCGTCATAAAGCGCGCAGTGCATGGTAAAGCCTTAACGATCGGGTCGGGCGGAGCGCGATTGTATCATCGCTTTCTGAAAAAAGCGCGGCTGCTGGCAGGCAGAAACAGCAGCATCAGCACCAGCAGATCGGGGATTTTCTGCGACAGCGTATGGTGGATAATCTGGACGTTATTGTCGCCATCAATGCTGAAAATTTCCGGGTAGATCCCGCCCAGCGAGGCGAACAGCATATAGATCAGCACAACCCCCTGCGTCGCCACATAGCCCCAGCGTCCACGGTTACTGCCGCGCATCAGGGTAAAGGCGCAGCGTAGTTCGAACAGAAAGATCAGCTGGCTGGCGATAAAGATGAGTGTCGCGTCCCAGGACTGGGCGCTGCGATGAACAAAGTTGGCGAGTTCACTGTAACCCAGTTCGTTTGCCAGCATCAGAACGCTCAGGCAGCGGGTGGCGATAATAGCAATGCCCGAAACCGTCACCGGAACCGGTGCGCCTGAGAGCGTAGCGCTGCTTTTGAAGATTTCTGACATAGTCCGTGACTCCACCTGATCGAAAAACGGGCCGGTTAAACCGGCCCGCTCATATAGTGGCAAAGGTTAGGGATTTCAGCCACGTTTAGCTTTCTGAATATCGCTTAAACGCTGTTTTTCTTCGTGCGCCATGAATCGCCAGGCGATAAAACCGACGATACCGACCACAAACAGGATCAACGAAGCCAGCGCATTGATTTCCGGGTTAACACCCCGTCGCACGGTGGCGAAGATCGCCATCGGCAACGTGGTGGCCCCAGGCCCGGTCACAAAGCTGGCGATCACCAGATCGTCGAGTGACAGGGTAAACGCCAGCAGCCAGCCGGTGATAATAGCCGGCGCAATCATTGGCACGGTAATCACGAAAAAGACCTTCAGCGGCGTAGCGCCTAAGTCCATTGCGGCCTCTTCGATTGAGCGGTCCAGCTCGCGCAGACGCGAGTTAATCACCACCGCCACATAGGCGGTACAGAAGGTGACGTGTGCCAGCCAGATGGTCAGCATGCCGCGTTCGCTCGGCCAGCCAAAGGCGTTGCCCATCGCGACGAACAGCAGCAGCAGCGACAGCCCGGTGATGACATCGGGCATCACCAGCGGCGCGGTCAGCATAAAAGCAAAACCGTTGTGTCCGCGGAAGCGACCAAAGCGCACAACGATCACCGCCGCCAGCGTGCCCAGCACCACCGCCATGGTGGCCGACAGCCCGGCAATGCTCAGACTCAGCAGCACCGCGTCGATCATCGCGCTGTCCTTGAATAGCACCTTGTACCAGTGGAACGAGAAGCTCTCCCACACCGTCACCAGCGGGGAGCGGTTGAAGGAGTAAACCACCAGCAGCAGCATCGGCGCATAGAGAAACAGGAAGCAGCAGACCAGAATGCCGGTACGCCAGGGCGAGCGGATGGTTGGCAAATTATTCATGCCTTCTCTCCCATTTCACGGTTTTGATGCTTATGGAACCAGATGATCGGCAGAATCAGAATCAGCAGAATAATCACCGCCAGCGCGGAGGCCACTGGCCAGTCGCGGTTGTTGAAGAACTCCTGCCACAGGATACGGCCAATCATAATGCTGTCCGGGCCACCCAGCAGTTCAGGAATCACGTACTCCCCTACCGCCGGGATAAACACCAGCATTGAACCGGCGATAATGCCGCCTTTAGTAAGCGGCACAATCACACTGAAAAAGGTCTTCAGCGGACGCGCACCCAGATCCAGTGAGGCTTCCACCAGCGAGTAGTCGATTCGGGTCAGCGCGGTGTAGATCGGCAGCACCATAAACGGCAGATAACAGTAGACGATACCGATATACACGGCGGTGTTGGTGTAGAGAATCACCAGCGGATGATCGATCACACCCAGCCACAGCAGAAAGCGGTTCAGAATGCCGTTGTTGTTCAGCAATCCCATCCAGGCGTAGACGCGCACCAGGAACGAGGTCCACGACGGCAGGATCACCAGCAGCAGCAGAATGGTGCGCATCGACGGCTTGCTGTGCGCCACGGCCCAGGCGAGCGGATAGCCAATCAGCAGACAGATTACTGTCGAGATCGCCGCCACTTTCAGCGACTGCAGATAGGCGTCGATATAAAGCGGATCGTCGGTCAGCGTCAGGTAGTTGCCGAAATTGAGCACAATACTGAACTGGTCATCCGCCCAGCTTACCAGCTCGGTGTAAGGGGGAATCGCCCGCGCAATGTCCGCGAAGCTTATCTTCAGCACCGTCAGAAACGGCAGCAGGAATAACAGCACCAGCCAGACATAAGGCAGTGCGATGACCAGCTTGCGGCCATGCTGCATTTTTATCCGCGTGGCCCAGCGTTGCAGCGGCGTGCCGACCAGTCGGGCGGGCGCTTTGGCGCGTTGGAAAATCTGGCTCATAGCCGCTCCTTAAACCGTCAACACCACGCAGCTGTCGCTTTCCCAGCAGAGGCGAACTTCATCACCCCAGGTCGGCAACCCTTTGCGGTAGCGATGCGCGTTTTGCAACTGTGCGCTGATCATCTGTCCGCTGTGCAGACGGACATGGAAGATAGAGAGGTCGCCGAGGTAGGCGATGTGAACCACTTCACCCACCGCAAAGTTATAGCCGTCGACGGGCACGTCATCACACAGCATCACTTTTTCCGGGCGCAGCGCAACATGTACCGGCACGTTATCGACAACCGAGACATCGGAATCGACTTTAAGCGGATGCATCAGGCCAGGACTGTCGATCACCAGGCCATCTGCCTGACGTTCACGCAGTAAGCCTTCGAAGACGTTAACCGATCCGATAAACTCCGCGCTGTAGCGGCTGGTCGGATGCTCGTAGATCTCCTCCGGCTCGCCAATCTGCACGAACTTGCCGCGATTCATAATCGCAATGCGGCCCGCCATGGTCATCGCCTCTTCCTGGTCGTGCGTCACCATCACGCAGGTCGCGCCAACGCGCTCCAGAATATCGACCACTTCCAGCTGCATCCTGTCGCGCAGTTTCTTGTCCAGAGCGCCCATCGGCTCATCAAGCAGCAGCAGTTTTGGCCGTTTCGCCAGGCTGCGAGCCAGCGCCACGCGCTGACGCTGACCACCGGAGAGCTGATGCGGTTTACGTTTCGCGAACTCCTGCATGTGCACCAGCGCCAGCATTTCGGCGACCCGACTGTTGATCTCCCCTTTTGGCAGCCGGTCCTGCTTCAGACCAAAGGCGATATTCTGCTCCACCGTCATGTGCGGAAACAGCGCGTAGGACTGGAACATCATGTTAATCGGGCGCTGATAGGGAGCAACGTGCGACAGATCCTGTCCGTCCAGCACAATCTGGCCGCTGGTGGGCGGCTCAAAACCGGCCAGCATGCGCAGCAGCGTGGACTTTCCACAGCCCGAGGCACCCAGCAGGGCAAAGATTTCACCTTTATAAATAGTCAGACTGACATCATCCACGGCGTGCTGGCCGTCAAAGGATTTGGTCAGATTGCGAATTTCCAGCAGCGGCGTTAATGCCTTTGCGGTTTTATTTTGAGGACGGGGAATAGCATCGTTCACAAAGGGTTCTCTCCGGAGCCAGGCGGAACATGGCGACAAAATTTGCCGCTAAAAATGGCACAACAGAGGCCGGGATTGCGCCTCTGTTGCTGATGCGTGACAGGTCAATCCGTTAAGGACGAACTACTTACCACTTTTTACTTTAGTCCATGCGCGCGTACGCACACGATCCAGTTTCGGATCCTGGACTTTCAGCACGAACAATTTCGACATCGCTTCTGGCGTCGGGAAGATACCCGGGTTGTTGCGAACGTCGGCATTGATCAGCGGCAGCGACGCTTTGTTGCCGTTGGCGTAGTTCATTTTGTTGGAGACATCGGCGATCACTTTCGGATCCATGATGTAGTTCAGCCAGGCGTAAGCACCGTCGAGGTTTTTCGCATCTTTCGGGATCGCCATCATATCGAAGAAGGCCAGTGCGCCCTCTTTCGGTACGCTGTAGCCCAGATGCACGCCGTTTTTCGCGGCATCAGCACGGTTTTTCGCCTGCAGAATATCGCCTGACCAGCCGATGGCGACGCAAATGTTGCCGTTGGCCAGATCGTTGATGTACTGCGACGAATGGAAGTAACGGATATTCGGACGCAGTTTCAGCAGCAGGTCAGTGGCCGCGCCGGAATACTCTTTGGCATCAGAGGTATTCGGATCTTTGCCCAGATAGTTGAGGACCGTCGCGAAAATCTCTTCCGGTGCATCCAGGAAGGAGACGCCACAGCTTTTCAGCTTCTCCAGGTTTTCTGGTTTCAGCACCAGATCCCAGCTGTTAACCGGTGCATCGGCGCCCAGTGCGGCTTTGACTTTGTCGATGTTGTAGCCAATACCGGTGGTGCCCCACAGATAAGGAATGGCATATTTGTTACCCGGATCGTGCTGCGCCACTTTTTCCATCAGCGCCGGATCGAGGTTTTTGTAGTTTGGCAGTTTGCTTTTATCCAGCGGCTGGAAGACACCCGACTGCAGCTGACGCGCCAGGAAGCTGGAGGATGGCACCACGACATCGTAGCCAGTGCTGCCCGCCATCAATTTGCCTTCCAGTACTTCGTTGGAGTCAAACACATCGTAGACCACTTTGATGCCGGACTGCTTTTCAAAGTTCGGCACGGTATCTGGCGAAATATAATCGGACCAGTTGTAGACGTGCAGCGTTTTATCTTCCGCCATGCTGCTGGCCGACGCGGCCATCAGCGCAGCAGCTACCACAGCTGACAGCCATTTCTGACGTGAGTTGAACATATTTTTC
The DNA here is from genome assembly GCF_051136265.1 of Candidatus Pantoea rara. Classification (NCBI taxonomy): domain Bacteria; kingdom Pseudomonadati; phylum Pseudomonadota; class Gammaproteobacteria; order Enterobacterales; family Erwiniaceae; genus Pantoea; species Candidatus Pantoea rara. Next base: position 2,708,241 of record NZ_CP194942.1, read on the forward strand.
CATCCTCATGAGCGGGTCATTACAACGCTGCAAACCAGAGATCCCTGCATTGCGTTCCGGACAAAACGTCCGTGACACAATGAATCATTATTCAGCGGGAGTTTAATAGTAAAAACCTATAGCTGAAGCACAGTTACGCGCCTGTTACAGCTCCGCAAGCATAGCCCCCCTGGTCAGGCTGCACCAGACCCCAGCGTAAAAAACGCCTGAAACCGATATTTTATGCATGTTTAAGCTATGAGGTTCGGCTTTGATGGCATAAACCACGACAAATATCTGGCGTTAAAGGGCAAAGTGCAGAATAAAAAATTATCGCGGCTGTGGATGGCGGGCATAAAAAAGCCGTCGCGGGGACGGCTTAGTGGGCGACCATGTCGGGCTTAGTGCAGCACAGAATGGACGCTGGTCACCGGAACGTGCTCTTCTTCTTCGCCCACAATCAGCAGATTGTTAGCAAAGGCTTCCAGGATCACCATGGAGATCTGCTCTTCACTCTGTTTCATAAAGTGTGAGAACTGACCAAAGGTTAATCCGGCGGTCGTGATCAGTGACTGACAGACAATAAGCTTCGGCAGATTATCATCCTGAATGTCGATAAATGCTTTCACCGTCAGTGAACTGGCATTGATTTGCGACAAATCGCCAACCAGTGGAATCAGCGCCGTTGGCTTCACTTCAGCCAGCGCCGAAAACAGAATGACGTTGTCGACCAGATCGATTTTGGCGTCAAACACCCCATCGAAGTTTTGCATGTGCGGCAGATGAAGTGCCTGACAGGCATCGCATTCGAACCAGGTGATATTTTGCTGATCCAGCCAGCGACGCAGCAGGTCGATATCCGGAACGACAAGAGAATCCATCGTAAAATCCCAGTAGGGTGATAAACAGGCGACTTAGCTTACGGAAAAATGGGCGACGATGCCATGAAAACCGCTGAAAAGCGCGTGTCAGCCAGCGGTTTTAGGACGGAGCCCGGGGATGGCCTGCTGCTCAATCCGCTCAATCATAAGCGCGGCGATGTTAAGGTCACTAATGGTTTCGATGCCTTCCAGGCCGGGTGAGGCGTTTACTTCCATTACCAGTGGACCGCGATGGGCGCGCAAAATATCGACACCCGCCACTTCCAGCCCCAGAGTCGCGGCTGCTTTCACGGCGATCTGCCGCTCCTGTGGCGTGATCTCTACCGGATAAGCTTTGCCGCCGCGATGCAGGTTGGAGCGGAAATCGCCCTCTTTCGCTACCCGCTCAATTGCGGCCACCACCTGATTACCGATTACCAGACAGCGAATATCACGCCCCTGCGCTTCTTTAATAAATTCCTGCACCAGAATATGGGCATTCAGCCCGCGAAAGGCATCGATGACGCTTTCCGCCGCCTGCCGCGTTTCCGCCAGCACCACACCAATACCCTGAGTGCCTTCTACCAGCTTAACCACCAGCGGCGCGCCGCCCACCATCGCGATCAGATCATCGGTGTCATCGGGCGAGGAGGCAAAACCGGTGACCGGCATGTCAATGCCCTCACGTGCCAGCAGTTGCAGCGAGCGCAATTTGTCCCGCGTGCGGGTAATGGCGGCCGATTCATTCAGGGGATAGCTGCCGCACATCTCAAACTGCCGCAGCACTGCCGTGCCATAGAAGGTTATGGCGTTGCCGATGCGGGGAATAACAGCATCGAAATGGCCCAGCGGTTCACCACAATAGTGAACCGCCGGTGAAGCGGAATTGATGTTCATATAGCAGGAGAGCGGATCGATGATTTGTATCACATGGCCGCGTGCGGCAGCCTCGTCACGCAATCGTCGGCTGGAGTAAAGCGTCTCATCACGTGACAGGATAGCTATCTTCATCGCTGCTCTCGCTTACTGAAATTAACGCGTGGACCAGCCCTGCTGATGCAGATAGTCAAGCATAAACGGACGCGTCTCTTTAATAATCAGCCGCTGAATCAGGTCGCTCCAGTTTTCGCTACGCTGGTTGCTGTCACGGTGCTGATAATAGAGTTCCGTGCGGCTATCGTATTCTGCCAATACCGCAGGATCCAGCGGCTGATAGCGATTCTCATGCACCAGCATCGCATGTGGCATACGCGGTTTGACGTCTGGCTTTGACTCCGGATGGCCCAGGCAGAAGCCAAACAGGGGCAGAACAAATTTCGGCAGGCCCAGCAGTTCAGTCACTTCCGCAATGCTGTTACGAATCCCGCCAATAAAGACGCCGCCCAGATCCAGCGATTCCGCTGCGACCATAGCATTCTGTCCCATTAGCGCGGTGTCGACGCAACCCAGCAGCAACTGCTCGGCACGGCCCAGTTGCGCATCCGGGCAAATCTGCAGGTGGCGATTAAAGTCAGCGCAGAAAACCCAGAACTCAGGCGCATCCGCGACCCACGTCTGTCCACCTGTCAGCGTCACCAGCTTGTCACGCAGCGCCTTGTCGGTGATACGGATAATAGAAGAACACTGTAAAAAGCTGGATGTGGACGCCGATTGGGCCGCATTAATAATCGCTTCACGCTGGGCTTCGCTGACCGGCTGGTCAGTAAAGGCGCGGATCGAACGGTGGCTGCACAGTAAATCAATGGTCGGTGTCATAAAGTCTCCAGCAACATTATCTTTTTTTATCAATCTGATTGAAGAGCTGTGGCGCGATCGCTTTCGCGGTGCGCCACATTAATAGCCAGGCAGCAGGCAGCATCAGCACCACGCCAGCGATGAACAGCACAGTGGCCAGCGTTTTCACGTCAGCCAGGCCTGGCAGCGGAAGCCAGTGGTTGATCAGCAGCAGCGCGCCTAAAATCAACAGGCCACCCGCCGCCTCCAGCACCACCACAAACCGGGGTAATCTGGCCACACTCTGCATCACATCCTCCTGCCTTAGCAGCTTACTGAGCGTCAATTATGGTCAACAACCCCAAAATTGCGCGGGATACATGAGCCGCTGTCGCGAAAAAGCCCTTATTTCAGACGCTTCCTGAATGGGCAGCAATAGCGTGCGTGCATCAGACTAACAGGCAAATCCTGCTTTCCTTAAGCGATACGAGCGGGCATCATGGTTGCCATTCTCTGTTTCATTGTGTGATATACATCACACAATAGTCGCTGCAAGGAGTTCTCAATGATTGCTGTAATTTTTGGTCGTCCGGGCTGTCCCTACTGTGTCCGTGCCCATGAGCTGGCCGACAAACTGACCACTGAGCGCGATGATTTTAGCTACCAGTATGTCGATATTAATGCAGAAGGCATTACTAAAGCCGATCTGGAAGCAAGCGCCGGTAAACCTGTCAGCACCGTGCCACAGATTTTCGTGGACGAAAAACATATCGGTGGCTACACCGAGTTTGCTGCCTGGACTAAAGAGAATCTGGGATTTGTTGCGTAAGCGCGGATAGCCGGAATGAAAAAGGCGAGACAGGATTCCCTGCCTCGCCTTTTTGCTCTCTGCCTGACGACAGTTATCCGACACCATTTAATGAATTGATGCCATCACAATCTGCATCAAACGCACCAGCAATGCTCCACAGCCTGCCCAGAACAGCGCACTGAGACTCCAGGCGACTAAAAAGAATCCATTGCTGTGGATAAACAGGCTGTTATTTAACAGCAGTGCTGCCAGTAACGTTCCCCAGAGCCCCATTAGCAGCGTACTTTTTAACGGGCTTTCCACCTGCATTAATGCCATCACAACACCGGGCAACATAAAGAGCAGTAATTCAGGCTGACCACGAAGCGGGCCGGGACCGACCTGCCAGAAATGACAGGTAAAAACAAACACCAGACTATACAACACCACGCCGCACAGGCGGGTCGTCCAGAGATAAGAACGCTGCGGCATACCACCCCACTGATTAAAAGTAACCCCGACAATAACCTGCTGATATCCCTGATGCGTCCAGGTGGAAATAAAAAGAAACAGTTCGCTGTGGCAACGAATGAAAACAGCCAATGGCTGTGAAAGAATTTTCTGATTAGAATAGCGCCGCGGTAAAGGTTCTATTTGCAGTGTTGATACAACAGATCCTCAACGGCTTGCTCACGATAGCGAAAAACAGGCCACTCTTCAATAGCTTACATGTAAACAAGAAGTTAAACATTGAATATTAACGTCGCAGGATTGTTAAGCGCAAATGACATTTTGTTATTATTTGTTGTTTTAGCGCTCGGCCTCTGTCTGGGTAAGTTGCGTCTTGGCTCAGTTCAGCTGGGAAATTCAATTGGCGTATTAGTTGTTTCGCTCTTATTAGGCCAGCAACATTTCACCATCAATACCGATGCATTGAGCCTGGGCTTTATGCTGTTTATTTTTTGTGTCGGTGTCGAAGCGGGTCCCAACTTCTTTTCCATATTCTTTCGCGACGGTAAAAACTATTTCATGCTCGCCATCGTCATGGTGGTCAGCGCGCTACTGCTGGCGCTGGGGCTGGGCAAACTCTTTGGCTGGGATATTGGTCTTACCGCTGGCATGCTGGCTGGATCGATGACTTCAACGCCAGTGCTGGTCGGTGCGGGTGATACCCTGCGGCAAAGCATCACCGATCCAAAGCAGCTCGCACTGATGCAGGACCAGCTGAGTCTCGGTTATGCCGTGACCTATCTGATTGGCCTGGTCAGCCTGATTTTTGGCGCACGCTACCTGCCCCGTCTGCAACACCAGGATCTGCCCACCTGCGCCCAGCAAATCGCCCGTGAACGCGGCCTTGATGCCGACAGCCAGCGCAAAGTCTTCCTGCCGGTGATCCGCGCCTATCGCGTGGGTGCGGAACTGGTGGCATGGAGCGGCGGCAAAAACCTGCGCGAACTGGGCATCTATCGTCAGACCGGTTGCTATATTGAACGCATTCGCCGCAACGGTATCCTCGCCAGTCCCGATGGGGATGCGGTGCTGCAACTCGGTGATGATATCTCGCTGGTGGGCTATCCCGACGCACACGCCCGGCTTGATCCCAGCTTCCGCAACGGCAAAGAGGTGTTTGACCGCGATCTGCTGGATATGCGCATTGTCACTGAAGAAATTGTGGTGAAGAATCACAACGCGGTGAACAAACGCCTGAGCAAGTTAAACCTCACCGATCACGGCTGCTTCCTGAACCGGGTAATACGCAGCCAGATTGAGATGCCGATCGACGACAGCATCATGCTGAATAAAGGCGATGTGCTGCAGGTCAGCGGCGAAGCACGACGGGTCAAAAGCGTGGCGGATCGCATTGGTTTTATCGCGATTCACAGCCAGATGACCGATCTCTTAGCCTTCTGTGCCTTCTTTATCGTGGGTCTGATGATTGGTCTGATCACCTTTCAGTTCAGCAATTTCAGTTTTGGTATCGGCAACGCGGCGGGTCTGCTGTTCGCCGGTATCATGCTCGGCTTCCTCCGCGCCAACCACCCAACTTTTGGTTATATTCCGCAGGGCGCGCTCACCATGGTGAAAGAGTTTGGGCTGATGGTATTTATGGCGGGCGTGGGATTGAGTGCGGGTAGCGGCATCAATCACGGTCTGAGCAGTGACGGTGCCATGATGCTACTGTGCGGCCTCCTGGTGAGCCTGATTCCGGTCATCATCTGCTATTTGTTTGGGGCCTATGTGTTGCGGATGAACCGCGCCCTGCTGTTTGGTGCCATCATGGGCGCGCGAACCTGCGCACCGGCCATGGAGATTATCAGTGATACCGCACGCAGCAATATTCCTGCACTGGGCTATGCCGGAACCTATGCCATCGCTAACGTTTTGCTGACGCTGGCGGGAACGCTGATCGTCATCATCTGGCCAATATTGCCCTTATAAAATTATTTTGCCTGCGTCCAGAACTTTATAGTTAAGCGGCAGTCATAATAAGTGCCACTGCTTTTCTTTGAAATCCCCAAATTGTGGAGCCCGCTGGTCTTTTTCCCGGCGGGTTTTTTTATGCCTTTTTTCCCGCAGCCCCACTCCCACCGCCAGAACCACGCCTGAAACGGTCATAAAACTTAAACAGTTGTGCAACTCCTTATCAAATTCAGAGCCTTTCCGTAGACGAATTGTCCTCTTAAAAGCAGGATAGATGGCTGTTAAGTTAGCAATTTGTGCTGACCTATTTGGGTGGGCGCGCTGTCGCTAACCCTGTTTATTACCGCTGTTATCGGGCCGGGCTGGCAGAATGTCGCCCGCTGCCGTTAACCGGGTTGTCTGCTGAGGAATTTATCCCGAAATGGAAGAGCTGAACCATTTACTGTTTACTGCCATCAATGCCACACCGGCTTCTCCCGTCTGGTTACTGCACATGGCGACCTTTATTGCCAAAGATCTGATCGCCATCGTGCCGCTTTTAATTGTGGCGATGTGGCTCTGGGGACCGCGCGATCAGGTTTCTTCACAGCGGGCGCTGGTACTGAAAACCGGCATGGCGCTGATTTATGCCCTGGCGATCTCCTGGTGTGTGGGCCATCTGTTACCGCATCCCCGCCCTTTCGCCATTGGTTACGGTTATCAGTTCCTGCATCACGCCGCCGATGACTCCTATCCCAGCGATCACGGCACGACGATATTCACCTTTGCACTGGCCTTTATCTTCTGGCATCGCCTCTGGTCGGGTGTGGTGCTGATGGTGGCGGGTTGCGCTATCGCCTGGTCGCGGGTTTACCTGGGCGTTCACTGGCCGATGGATATGCTGGGTGGGTTCCTGGTGGGTCTGCTGAGTTGTCTGGCGTCGCATCTGGCGTGGCAGTTCTATGGTGAGCGGATGCTGGCGGTGATCAATCCGCTCTATCGGGCGCTGTTTGCCGTACCGATTCGTAAGGGCTGGACGCAGAATTAAGGAAGGGCCGCGATTGCGCGCCCTGGATTGTCGGAATTGTGCTTCATCTGGCGGTGAGATCGAGCCTGCTCAGAGAACAGAGTCAGATCGGAAAGACGTAAAAACCGCCATCCACGGCACGCCCGGCCCGCGCGATTACGCACCTCCTCCATGAGGTGCACCCGTTGACGGGCCAGCGCGTTGCGTTGTTCTAAAACGCTCCCGGCGTTTTTGTCCCAGGCGCGGGGCTTTCCTCTTCTGACCCCGTTGACCCCGTTCCCTGCGTGCTGAGCGAACGCATTGCTGCCAGATTATTATCGGGAAACAGCACTCGTCTCAGAGACGTCTCAGCGGCCCTGGGCGCTTACGACAGCCATTTCCCGAACCAGCCGTTGAACTTCATCATCACAAAATCAATCATCCGGCTGAAGAAGCCGCCTTCCGGCACATCCTGCAACACCACCAGCGGACGCTGCTCAATCATTTTGCCGTCCAGCTGGAAATCAATGGTGCCGACCACCTGATTCTTCTTCAGCGGGGCTTCCAGCTGCGGTGCAGTGAGCTTGAAACTCGCCTTCAGGTTCTTCATCTGCCCTTTCGGGATGGTCAGCGCGGCATCTTTCGCCACGCCCAGATTTACCTGACTCTTGTCACCAAACCAGACCCGCTGCTGCGCAAACGGTGCATCCGCTTTTATCGGCGTTACCGTTTCATAGAAACGGAAGCCCCACGTCAGCAGCTTTTCACTTTCGCGGAAACGAATCGCATCGCTGGCGGTGCCAAGCACCACCGAGATCAGGCGCATATCGCCTTCGGTCGCGGAAGCCACCAGGTTATTGCCCGCGCCGGAGGTGTGGCCGGTTTTGACGCCATCCACCTTGAGGTTGGTGCTCCACAGCAGACGGTTGCGGTTGATCTGACGAATATTGTTAAAGGTAAACTCTTTCTCTTTATTCAGCGCGTACTCTTCTGGCACATCGCGGATCAGCGCCTGAGCAATCAGGGCCATATCCCGCGCCGTGCTGTACTGCCCTTCTGCATCCAGACCATGCACCGTCATAAAGTGGGTGTTCTGCAGTCCCAGCGCTTTTACGTAGTTGTTCATCAGGCCAATAAACGAGTCCTGACTGCCCGCCACATAATCTGCCAGCGCGATACAGGCGTCATTACCGGACTGGATCACGATACCTTTGTTCAGCTCATGCACCGGAATGCGATCGCCCGGCTTGAGGAACATCAGAGAAGAACCGCGCAGTTTAGGGTTGCCGGTCGCCCAGGCATCCTGTCCGACGGTCACCAGGTCATCCGGTTTTATTTTGCCCGCTTTGATCGCCTGGCCAACCACGTAACTGGTCATCATTTTCGTCAGACTGGCAGGATCGAGACGCTGATCGGCACTGGACTCGGTTAGCACTTTACCGCTGGCGTAGTCGATCAGGATCCACGCTTTAGCATCAATGCCGGGCGCGGCGGGAGCCTGCTCAGCAAAAACGCTGATGGGGGCAAGAATCAGTAATGAGGTAGCAGCAAGGTGCCGCAGGTGAGATGAGAAGCGAGTGTTTGTCATGGGCTTGGCCGGATTGTCCTTGTTAAATCGAAATTCCAGGGGCAGAAAATTCTCACTCAAACGCTAACCGTTGATGGCAGCGAAAAAAACCGCCGAATCGTAAAGATTTTTAGATTTTAGTAGAGTAACCCTGGCATAAGCGCCGCGCGCGTGCCGGTTTTCCGGAATTCTGTCGCGATAAAAACCGAGTTAAATTCCGATTTTTTGCAGAAGAGTTAAGCCCGTCACAAATATCAGTTAACCTGAAAGCCAGTCAGCCGAGGAGACCGACCATGGACTTAGCCCTTTTTGATCTTGATGAAACCCTCATTTGTGAAGACAGCACCAGCCTGTGGCTGCGCTGGCTGGTATCCCAGGGATTCGCTCCCAGTGAACTGATTGATCAGGAACAGGCATTAATGAATCAGTACTATGCCGGTACGCTGTCGATTGAAGAATATATGAATAAAACGCTCTCCCCACTGGCGGGTATGGCGACACTGACCGTTGAAGGCTGGGTGCGTCGTTTCATCCAGCGCGACATCCTGCCTCGCGTCTACCCGGCCGCCCGCGAGCGAATTGAGTGGCATCGGGCGCGTGGCGACAGAGTGATGATCATTTCTGCCAGCGGCGAGCATCTGGTGGTGCCGATTGCCGAGAAGCTGGGAGCCTGCGGCGCGCTGGCGATTGGCGTTGAAATCGTGGACGAGCGCTACAGCGGCAACACTTACGGCACCATGACTTACAAAGAGGGCAAAGTGACCCGACTGGGCGACTGGAAAGCGCTGCAGCAGGCGGAGAGCTTTGACCGCACCTGGGCCTACAGTGACTCAATGAACGACCTGCCCCTGCTGGAACAGGCCGATCATGCTCATGTCATCAATCCGGATGAACAACTGCACCAGGAAGCGTTAAACCGCGGCTGGCAGGTTTATCACTGGGCTCGCTGATTCAGAGTCGGGTCAATCAGGCGTAATGATTACAGGCAGCCTGGACAGGGGCAGCGCGAAACAACCGGAACGTGCGCGTCTTACCTGAAGAGGGTGAGCATTGCCCGGGTCCGGACTGACGAATAAAACAGGCTGATGGGACAGGCTATTAGCCGCGGGACGCACCAGCGTCCTGCGCTAACCCCACTTTCAGCAGCTTGCCATTAGCCTCATCGGTCAGCACATAGAGATAACCATCCGGGCCCTGCCGGACATCGCGAATCCGCGCATTCTGATCCCCCAGCAGGCGCTGCTCCTCCACCACTTTTTCGCCGTTGATACTCAGACGAATCAGGTTTTTTTCTTTCAGTGCACCGATAAACAGCGAGTTTTTCCACTGGGGAAAACGGGCGCTGTTATAAAACGCCATACCGCTGATGGCCGGGGAAACCTTCCAGTGGTAAAGCGGTTGTTCGGTGCCCGCGACATGGGTGCCCTTTGACTCCGGCACTTTATCGCCGCTGTAGTCAATGCCGTACGTCGCCAGCGGCCAGCCGTAGTTCCTGCCCCGGGCCATAATATTCACTTCATCGCCGCCGCGCGGGCCATGCTCATTTTCCCATATCATGCCGGTCCAGGGGTTAAGTGCCAGACCCTGCGGGTTACGCAGACCATAGGCCCAGATTTCTGGCCGGGCGCCGGGCTTTTTCACAAACGGATTATCGTCCGGCACGCTGCCATCAGCATTGAGTCGCAGCAGTTTGCCCTGCAGCTTATCGAGGTCCTGCGCCGCGCTGCTGACAAAATTATCGCCGAATGCAATCCAGAGATAACCCTGGGTATCAAACGCCAGCCGGGTGCCGATATTGTTGCCACTGGAGAGCATCGGCGTCTGCTGAATCACCTCGCGGAAATCGCTGAGCTGCCGGTTATCCTGGCTCAGCGTGCCAGCGCCCACGACTGCCCCCGCTTTGCCACTGCTGTTCGCCTCGGTATAGCTGAGCCAGACGCGACGACTGGTCGCGAAATCGGGTGCCAGCACCACGTCCAGCAAGCCACTCTGCCGTTCTGCCCAGACTTTCGGCACCCCTTTGATTGGCTGCGACAGACCACTCTCCGGGCTCCAGCTGCGCAGCTGTCCGCTGCGTTCGGTAATCAGCAACGTTTTGTTGTCGGGCAGGAAGGCGATGGACCATGGATGTTGTAACTTATCCTGCAACACCTCGACCTTTACGTCGGCGGCAAACAGCGGCGAGGCACAAAATAGCGCGCTGCTCAGCAGTAAGGCAGTCGATAAACGGGACATAGGGTTCTCCTGACGGGATAGCGTGACCTTAAGCGTAGTCATCCGTCGCGGGGTGAACCTGAGGATTTACAAAAGATTAAACAGGAAAACCCGCCGCAGGACGCAGCGGGTGAAAAGTATTACTCGAAGCAGGTATCCGGATTATCCGACAGGGTAATAAACTGCTTGCCACCCTGGGTCAGCGCCATGATGGTGCCGCTTTCGATATCGTAAACCCAGCCGTGCAGGCGTAGCTTGCCATTACGCAGGGCAACGGAGACAGACGGATGAGTCTTCATGTTGTTAAGCTGAGCGATGACGTTCTCTTTGACCATCTCGTTAAGCTTCTTCTCGGGTGAGTCATACTCACGCTGCTCGACCACTGCTTTTGCCGCATCGGCATAGCGCAGCCAGTGTTCAACCGCAGGCATAGTGTCCATGCAGGCGCAGGAAGCGATGGCGTTCATCGCACCACAGTTGGAGTGACCACAGATGATGATGTCGGAGACACCCAGCGCAACGACCGCATATTCGATCGTGGCTGAGACACCGCCTGGCTCGGGGCCGAATGAAGGAACGATGTTGCCCGCATTGCGGATAACGAACAGCTCTCCTGGCTCCTGCTGCGTTACCAGTTCAGGCACCAGACGGCTGTCTGAACAGGAGATGAACAGCGCTTTCGGATTTTGATTTGACGCCAGGCTTTTGAAAAGATCCTTCCTTTCAGGAAACACATTCTGCTGGAAATTCAGAAATCCGTTGATGATCTCTTTCATTATTTAGCTCTCACATTATCCATTTCATTACCTGAGGGGCATAGCCCCCTCAGTGGGGTTTGCTGGTTTATTATTAATGAAAACAAGTGAATATCAACCCGCGTTTTATTGGATGTTGTAAACAAGGGCCACTGTCAGCGTTTCGCTTATCTGCCCCTCGCTTACTGGAAAAACCATTTCTTTTTACAGGACGGTGAGTTACTGGAAAATGCAGGCTGTAAATAGCGCGTTTTTTCGCTGGTGCCGTACAACGGCTTTTACGCGTTTTTTCACTACTTTACGCCGCCTGGCCATCAGCGATGCGGATTTTGCAGTCTGTGAATGGAAGGGGTGGTGTGGCGGGAGAGGCTGATTGATGTATTAACGGCAGCAGACTGATCTGCTGCCGGGCGAAAAGGATTTAATCTTTAACCATACTGCTGCTGATGCGCCTTTTTGCGTCGCAGATAGTCCTCATCTTCACGCAGCTTGTCCCAGTAGCCCTTGAAGATGGCCGCCGCCGCGGCCTTTTCCTCGTTGACGCCGCGCGGAAACTCTTTGCCGTCAGCATCATACTTGCGGCCACCTTTGTGGTTGCTGTAACGGCGCGCGCGGGTATATCCCATCTGGATAAACTTGCGCGCCATATCCATGCCGACAAAATCGTCCTGACGCCGGTAATCCTCAAACAGCGCCATGATTTTCTCAGCAGACTCTTCGGCAATGGGAACGGTACGAAAACGCCAGTGCGGCAGAATTTCGCTCTTATACGGCTCGACCATCAGCACACCCTGCTCGCCTCGCCCGACCTGATAAAGCTCGGGATGCTGGCGGAAGTTGATAGTGCTGAAGTCCTGATCATAATCGAAAGGTTTCATCTCTTTAGTTTAGGATCAAGCGCGTCACGTAGCCCGTCCCCGAGCAAATTAAATGCCAGAACAGTGAGAAAAATGGCCAGACTGGGGAAAATGGCCACGTGAGGCGCAATCACCATGTCGGCCCGCGCCTCATTCAGCATCGCGCCCCACTCCGGTGTAGGCGGCTGTGCGCCCAGCCCCAGAAACGACAGGCTGGCGGCGGTGATGATGGAGGTACCGACCCGCATGGTGAAATAGACCACAATCGGCGAGACCGTGCCCGGCAGGATATGCCGCATCAGGATCGTCCAGTCAGAGGCTCCGATACTGCGTGCCGACTCTATAAAAGTCTGATGCTTCAGCACCAGCGTATTACCGCGCACCAGGCGGGCAAAAGCCGGAATACTGAAGATCGCCACCGCCACTATCACGTTGCTCATGCCGCTGCCCATGATCGCCACGACCGCAATCGCCAGCAGAATGCCAGGGAAGGCAAACAGCACGTCACAGATGCGCATCGTGATGCGATCCCACCAGCCTTCGTAATAACCCGCTAACAGACCAAAGAAAGTACCAATCAGTGCGCCGATCACCACCGAGAAGAAACCGGCAATCAGGGATATACGCGTGCCGACCAGCACCCGGCTGAAGATGTCGCGCCCCAGCGAATCGACGCCAAAGAAGTGCAGCAGCGAGGGGCCTTCGTTGAGCCGGTCATAATCGAAGTAGTTCTCTGCGTCGAACGGCGCAATCCACGGAGCAATCACCGCCAGCACAATCAGCAGCAGCACAAAAGCCCCGGCCATCAACGCCACCGGCTGATGCCGGAAACGCCGCCAGAACTCTCGCCAAGGCGTACGAACCCGATTCTCCGTAATCAACGGCATCGTTTTCAGTGCCGCCTCACGTCGCCAGTTTTTCATCGCGACTCCTTAAAGCGAATAGCGGGATTGATCACCGCATAGAGCATGTCGACAAACAGATTGATCAGAATAAACTCCAGTGAAAACAGCAGTACTTCTGCCTGAATAACCGGATAGTCGCGCATCGCCACCGAGTCGACCAGCAGACGGCCCAGTCCCGGCCAGTTAAACACCACCTCGACGACGATCGATCCCCCCAGCAGAAAGCCAAACTGCAGCCCCATCATCGTGACCACCGGGATCATCGCGTTGCGCAGGCCATGTTTCACCACCACCAGCGACTCGCGCACGCCTTTGGCCCGGGCGGTGCGCATGTAATCTTCCTGCATCACCTCCACGAACGAGGCCCGGGTAAAGCGCGCCATTACCGCCGCCACTGCTGCACCTAACGTGATCGAGGGCAGAATATAATGTTTCCAGCTGTCGGCACCGACGGTTGGCAGCCAGCCCAGCTCTACCGAGAAGACCTGCATCAGCAGCATGCCCAGCGCAAAGGCGGGAAACGAAATGCCCGACACCGCCAGCGTCATCCCCAGCCTGTCAGGCCAGCGGTTGCGCCAGACAGCCGAAACAATGCCAATGGTCATGCCAAAAATCACCGCCCAGATCATGCTGACCAGCGTCAGCCACAGGGTCGGCATAAAGCGCGAGGCGATCTCATCCGCGACCGGCCGCTTTGAGACCATCGACTGACCAAAATCGCCCTGCAGCGCATTCAGCATAAAGTGCCAGAACTGTTGCGGCAGCGGCTGATCCAGCCCCAGTTCCTGACGCACCAGCGCCACCACGGAGGCATCGGCTTCCGGCCCGGCAATCAGGCGTGCGGGATCGCCCGGCAGCATATGAACAAACAGGAACACCAGCACCGCCACTATCAGCAGCGTCGGGATCAGCCCAAAGAGTCTTTTGAGAAAATAGTTAAACATGCAACATCCTGCAGCTGCGGCCAGCCACGCGGGCTGGCCGGCTCCGTTACTTCAGAGTGGCCTCATCAAAATTGAATGAGGTATCGGGCATCACATAAAAACCGCTGAGGTTTTTGCTATGGGCAGAAACCAGCTGCTCAACCACCAGCGGGATCCACGGATGGTCCTGCCAGATGGTGTCCTGTGCATCTTTATAGAGACGCGCTTTCTCTGCACGGTCAGTGGTTTTCAGCGCATCGGCCAGATCTTTATCGACCTTAGGGTTGCTGTAAAACGCTGTATTGAAGATCGCCGGTGGCCAGGCTGCGGTAGCAAACAGTGGCGTCAGCGCCCAGTCTGCTTCACCCGTTGAGGCGGACCAGCCGGTGTAGAACATCCGTACGCCGCTTTCCTTCTGGCCTTTGCCTTCTACTTCTGCAGCACGCTGGCCCGCATCCATTGCCGTGACTTTGACCTTCACGCCAACCTGCGCCAGCTGCTGCTGAGTGAACTGCAACACTTTCTGCGCGGTGCTGTGGTTATGTGACGACCAGAGCGTGGTTTCAAATCCGTTCGGGTAACCCGCCTCTTTCAGCAGCGCCCGGGCTTTGGCTGGATCGTAGCTGATGGCCGGATAGGTCTGCGCAAAGTCGACCGCGGAAGGCACAATGCCGGTAGCGGGCGTGGCGTAACCGGAGAAGGCCACTTTCGCCAGCGCCTGACGGTTGATGGCATATTCCAGTGCCTCACGTACCTTCGGGTTGTCGAACGGCTTCTGCGTGACGTTGAGGCTGATGTAACGCTGCATAATGGAAGGCGAGGTCACCACGTCCAGCTTGCTGTTTTTTTCCAGCAACTTTACCTGCTCATAAGGCACCGGGAACGCAAAGTTCGCTTCGCCGGTCTGCAGCATCGCCGCTCGGGTGTTGTTGTCCACCACCGGGCGCCAGGTGATGCTGTCCAGCTTCGGATAACCCGGCTTCCAGTAGCCGTCCCACTTCTTCACCTTCACAAAATCAGTCTGGTTCCAGGTTTCAAACACAAACGGGCCCGTTCCCACCGGATGGAAACCGATCTCTTTGCCATATTTTTTCAGCGCGGTGGGTGAAATCATCGCCGCCGCCGGATGGGCCAGATTGTTGATAAAGGCCGAGAACGGCTCTTTCAGCGTCACTTTCACGGTGGCTGGATCCACCACTTCGGTGCTGGCGATGCGTTTAAACAGGTTGTAGCGCTTGAGATGGTTATCCGGGTTGCTGGCGCGATCGAGGTTGACCTTGACCGCTTCCGCATTGAAGTCTGTGCCATCCTGAAATTTAACCCCGGGACGCAGCTTGATGGTATACGTCAGGCCGTCGGCGCTGGCCTGGTAGCTCTCCGCCAGCACGTTGGTGAGTTTCATGTCCTTATCGAAGCCAAACAGGCCCTGATAGAAGGATTTTGCGACCGCCTGAGACAGCGTGTCATTGGCATCATAAGGATCGAGCGTGGTGAAGTTGGACGCGACAGCAATCACCGCATCCTGTGCTGCCCACGCGGGCAATGTTATTGCGCTGCTTAACACGCCAGCTGCCAGTAACCCTTTACGCATCGTCATCTGCATCTTGTTCTCCTGTAATCCCTGTCGGGGTGGTCGCCGGGGCGACATTGTCACTGTTCAGGTCGCACTGATCACGTGGCGGGCGACGAAATGGCCCGGGGCCACCTCCATCAGCGGCGCCACTTCAGGTTCATCCCCTAACGCATGAATCGGGCTGGGGATCTCATCGACCAGTAAGGCGCGTTCGCGACGCCGGTGAGCCGGATCGGCGACCGGCACTGCTGCCATGAGTTTTCGGGTATAGGGATGTTGAGGCTGTTCAAACACCGCCTGACGCGGCCCCATCTCGACAATCTGACCGAGATACATCACTGCCACGCGGTGGCTGATACGCTCCACCACCGCCATATCGTGAGAAATAAACAGAAAGGCGATGCCAAACTCGCGCTGCAGGTCGAGCATCAGATTGATAATCTGCGCCTGAACCGACACATCCAGCGCCGAGACGGACTCATCGGCAATCACCACTTTAGGGTTCAGCGCCAGCGCGCGGGCAATGCAGATACGCTGACGCTGCCCGCCAGAAAACTCATGCGGATAACGCTGAGCATGCTCCGGCAGCAGCCCCACTTTATCCAGCAACCAGGCAACCCGCTGCTCTGCCTCGCGACGCGGCATTGCCTTGTGGACCAGCAGCGGCTCCATAATAGAGAAGCCGACCGTCAGCCGGGGATCGAGCGAGGCATAGGGATCCTGGAAGATAAACTGAATGTCGCGGCGCAGATGGGCCAGTGCGGCACCCGAAAGGTGGTCTATTCGCTGGCCGTCAAATGTCAATGTGCCGCCCTGACTGGCCACCAGCTTCAGCAGCGAGCGGCCGGTGGTCGATTTACCACAGCCAGACTCGCCCACCAGCGCCAGCGTCTCACCGGCATAGAGATCAAAACTGACTTTTTCGACGGCATGAACCCGGCTTTTAACCCGATTCAGCAGACCACCGCGAATATCAAAGCGGGTGACCAGATCGCGCACCTGAAGAATCGGCGGCTGCAGGCGGCGTACCGTATCCTGCGGCACATCATCAACGGCATCACTGTGCAGCAAGGGAAATTTGGCGGGTAAAGGCTGGCCCTGCATCGCGCCGAGTTTTGGCACCGCCGCCAGCAGCGCCTGGGTATAGGGCTGCTGAGGTGCGCTGAACAGTTCGGCGACCGGGGCATTTTCCACCACTTCGCCGCGATACATCACCTGAACCCGATCGGCCATTTCGGCGACCACGCCCATATCGTGAGTGATAAAAATCACCCCCATCTGCATCTCTTTTTGCAGCACGCGGATGAGCTGCAGAATCTGTGCCTGAATAGTGACGTCGAGCGCGGTGGTCGGCTCATCGGCAATCAGTAACGCCGGTTTGCAGCAGAGCGCCATCGCGATCATCACGCGCTGACGCATCCCGCCCGACAACTGGTGCGGAAAGCGGGACAAGACATTGTGCGCATCGGGAATCCGCACCAGGTCCAGCATCCGGCGTGCCTCGGCCAGCGCACCGGCGTGGCCCAGGCCCTGGTGCAGACGAATGGATTCGGCAATCTGCTCGCCGACGGAGAAGACCGGATTCAGCGAGGTCATCGGCTCCTGAAAAATCATCGCCATATCCGCACCGCGCACCCGGCGCATCTGACCTTTTGAAGCGCGCATCAGATCCAGCACGTCGCCATTGCGACGGCGCAACTGCACCTCGCCGCTGACGATTCCGCCCGTCTGCTCAATCAGCCGCATCAGTGCCAGTGAGGTGACCGATTTCCCGGAACCTGACTCGCCCACCAGCGCCAGCGTTTCGCCGCGAAACAGATCGAGTGACAAATGACGCACGGCGTCGGTGACGGTGTCTTCGTGCTGAAAACGCACATTGAGATCGCGCACCGCCAGTACCTGCTCAGGGGCAAGAGGTGGTAACGTTTGCCTGTCGCTCATCTCTGCTCCTTAACTTTCGCGATAGATAGCGACTTCCGCCGCCTCACCGACGCGCGCGACGCCCCGGTACATACCTTCGCTGTTAAACGGCAGCGCCACGTTGCCCGCGCGATCGACCGCAATCAGCCCGCCGCTGCCGCCCAGTTCCAGCACGCTGTCATGAATGACGTTAACTGTAGCCTGCTGCAGCGAACGTCCGGCGTAGCGCATCTGCGCAGCCACATCGTAGGCCGCCAGCGTGCGCATAAAGACTTCCCCGGTGCCGGTGCAGGAGACTGCCACGCTGTCGTTACTGGCGTAGCAGCCCGCACCCGGCAGCGGCGAGTCGCCGACACGCCCGGCCTGCTTGTTGGTCATACCGCCCGTTGAGGTGGCAGCAGCCAGGTTGCCCGCCAGATCCAGCGCGACAGCGCCTACCGTGCCGAACTTACGGTCCGGGTCCAGTGGATCGTCGCTATGCGCAGCGCCATCATGGTCCAGAACCGCTGTATCGCTGTTGAGCGCGCGCTGCAACTGCTCCCAGCGTTCCGGCGTTGAGAAGTAATCAGGCGCGACCGTTTCCAGTCCGTTCGCTACGGCAAACTGCTCTGCGCCCTCGCCGATAAACAGCACATGTTCGCTCTTTTCCAGCACGGCACGTGCCGCCAGCACCGGATTGCGAACCTGCGTCACGCCCGCGACCGCACCCACATCCAGCGTACGGCCATCCATAATGCAGGCATCGAGTTCATGGGTGCCCTGATGGGTGAACACTGCACCTTTACCGGCGTTGAACAGCGGACACTCCTCCAGCAGTCGCACGGCCTCGGTCACCGCATCCAGTGCACTGCCACCCTGAGCCAGTATCTGCTGACCCTGAGTGAGAATATCGTGTAGCGCCTGGCGATAGCATTGTTCCTTTTCGGCGCTCATTGCTGCGCGCGAAATCGCACCTGCGCCGCCGTGAATGGCGATCACTGCATTGACCATAACGCTCTACCCTGTGGTTGCATCAGGACGAAAAACACTGATTTAAAATGGTTTTCACCCATTTTGGGTGATTTTTGACTATAGAAAGCCTGCTAAGTGTTGTAAAGCGGAAACTGTTCCTGTGGTTATAACCTTTTCTTACCACTCTATTTCCTTTTTGCCATAGCAACTGGCGCGCTATGCCGACACCGATGTGACTCAGCAGCTAATCCGACCCATAATAGGCAGCATCTGAGTTAACCAGGCTGGACTATTTATGGAAAGTTTTACTGCAGGTTTGATCTCCCTTGAGGAGGCGCAACAAAAAATGCTGTCACAGCTGACGCCCGTGACCGATTCACTGAGCGTGCCGCTGGCCGATGCAGTCGGTCGCATCACGGCAAAAGCAGTGACCTCGCCGATTGCGGTGCCGCCCTTTGATAACTCCGCGATGGATGGCTACGCCGTCAGGCTGGCCGATGTCAGCAGCGGCCAGCCGTTACCCGTGGCGGGCAAAGCCTTTGCGGGCGCGCCGTTCAGCGGTGAGTGGCCGCAGGGCAGCGTGATCCGCATCATGACCGGTGCGCCGGTGCCCACAGGTTGTGAAGCGGTGGTGATGCAGGAGCAGACCGAGTCTCAGGGCGAGGCAATTGTGATTACCGCGCCCGTGCGTCCCGGACAAAACATTCGCCTGACCGGCGACGATATTCAGCCGGGTCATGTGGTGCTGGAAGCGGGAACGCGTCTGGGTGCCGCCGAGCTGCCACTGCTGGCTTCGCTGGGTATCGCGCAGGTCAGCGTGCTGCGAAAACTGCGGGTCGCTATCTTCTCCACCGGTGATGAACTCCAGCCGGTCGGTGAGCCGCTGGCAGAGGGCCAGATTTACGACACCAACCGTTTTGCCGTGTCGCTGATGCTTCATAAGCTCGGCTGTGAGGTCATCGACCTTGGCATCATCAAAGATGATCCTGCTGCTCTTCGCGCTGCCTTTGAGGAAGCCGATCGGCAGGCCGATGTGGTGATCAGCACCGGCGGCGTCTCGGTGGGCGAAGCGGACTTCACCAAAAATATGCTGGAAGAGCTTGGCGTCATCAGCTTCTGGAAGCTGGCGATGAAGCCCGGCAAGCCGTTTGCTTTTGGCCGCCTCAACAGTAGCTGGTTCTGTGGTCTGCCAGGTAATCCGGTCTCCGCCGTCGTCACCTTCTATCAGCTTGTTCAGCCTCTGCTTGCCACCCTCACTGGCCAGCAAAAATCCGCCTTGCCACCCCGTCAGAAAGTGCGCTGCGCCTCGCGACTGAAAAAATCGCCGGGGCGTCTCGACTTCCAGCGCGGCATCCTGCGTCAGAACGCCCAGGGTGATCTTGAGGTAGAGACGACCGGAATGCAGGGTTCACACGTCTTCAGCTCTTTTGCCCAGGCAAACTGCTTCATTGTACTGGAGCGGGATCGCGGTAACGTTGAGCCGGGCGAATGGGTTGAGGTAGAACCGTTCAACACCCTGCTGGAGGCATAAATGCTGCCTGAATTAAGCGATGAGGAGATGCTGCGCTACAACCGGCAGATTGTCCTGCGCGGCTTTGATTTCGACGGTCAGGAGCGGCTCAAAGCGAGCCATGCGCTGGTCGTGGGACTGGGCGGACTCGGCTGCGCGGCTGCGCCCTACCTGGCGTCTGCCGGCGTCGGTAACATGACGCTGCTCGATTTCGATACCGTGTCGCACTCTAACCTGCAACGGCAGATTCTTCACCATGACGCGGATATTGGCCGCGCCAAAGTGGACTCCGCCGCACAAAGCCTGGCCGCCATCAATCCGCGCTGCCAGTTGCATCCGATCAACGGACAGCTGGACGATACAGCGCTGCTGGCGCTGATTGCCCGGCAGCAGGTCGTGCTGGACTGCACCGACAACGTTTCGGTGCGTGAGCAGCTCAACCGCCTCTGTCGGCAGCAGCGCGTGCCGCTGGTCTCAGGCGCCGCAATTCGGATGGAAGGCCAGATCAGCGTATTCACCTGGCAATCTGGCACACCCTGCTATCGCTGTATCAGCCGCCTGTTTGGCGCACAGACGCTGAGTTGCGTGGAAGCTGGCGTCATGGCCCCACTGGTCGGCGTCATTGGTGCGATGCAGGCGATGGAAGCGATTAAAGTACTGACTGCCTTTGGCACACCCGCCACCAGCCGGTTGCTGATGTACGATGCGATGAGCGCGGAGTTCCGCAGCATGAAAGTCGCGCAGGACGCGCATTGTGAAGTGTGTGGTCGTGGAGCTTAACCCTCTGCGGGAATCATTTTGCAAACAGCTCAAAACTCAAAGTGAAGTAAGCATACGCCTGTAGCAAAGCATCACGGGACAGAGATGGCGGGGTTTACGTTTTTGTGAAAGGCGTATGCTCCCTGAGCTTATGCTGAACAACAGAACAAGCCGAACCACCCGCCTCAAAAATAATAAGCCAGTCATCGGCACAAAAAAAACGGGGTGGCCTGCGCCACCCCGTTTTTATCAGACGATACCCTGACTCCGCAGGTAATCTTCGTAATTACCGGTGAAGTCCACCACCTTGTCTGCTTTCAACTCAATGACGCGGGTTGCCAGCGAGCTGACAAATTCACGGTCGTGTGAAACAAACACCAGCGTGCCTTCATACATCTCCAGCGCCATATTGAGTGATTCAATCGACTCCATATCAAGATGGTTGGTCGGCTCATCCATAATCAGGATGTTCGGTTTTTCCATCATCAGCTTACCGAACAACATACGGCCCTTCTCACCACCCGAAAGCACTTTCGCCGGCTTCTTAATATCATCCTGAGAAAACAGCAGACGACCCAGAATACCGCGAATGGTCTGCTCATCATCGCCAGGCTGTTTCCACTGACTCATCCAGTCAAATACGGTCAGGTCATTGGCAAAATCATCCGCGTGATCCTGAGCGTAATAACCAATACGTGCATTCTCTGACCATTTAACGGTGCCATTATCTGGCGTAAGCTGACCCACCAGTGATTTCAACAGCGTCGACTTACCAATACCATTGGCACCAATCACCGCCAGCTTCTCACCCACTTCCAGCAGCAGATTTAAATTCTTAAACAGCGGACCGTTATCAAACCCTTTGGTTAAACCTTCCACTTCCAGCGCATTACGGAACAACTTCTTGTCCTGCTCAAAGCGGATAAATGGGTTCTGACGGCTGGACGCTTTCACTTCATCCAGTTTAATTTTATCCATCTGCTTAGCGCGTGATGTCGCCTGACGCGATTTAGAGGCGTTGGCGCTAAAACGACTGACGAATGATTGTAAGTCAGCAATCTGCGCTTTCTTCTTGGCGTTATCAGATAACAGACGTTCACGTGCCTGGGTTGCAGCGGTCATATATTCGTCATAATTACCGGAATAAACCCGCAGCTCGCCATAATCCAAATCGGCCATGTGGGTGCAGACCATATTAAGGAAGTGACGGTCATGCGAAATGATAATCATGGTGCTGTCACGCTCGTTCAGCACCTGCTCCAGCCAGCGAATAGTATCGATGTCCAGGTTGTTCGTCGGTTCGTCGAGTAACAAAATATCGGGATTTGAAAACAGCGCCTGCGCCAGCAACACCCGCAATTTAAAGCCCGGTGCAATTTCGCTCATCGGACCATAATGCTGCTCAACGGGAATGCCGACGCCGAGTAATAACTCACCGGCACGGGACTCGGCGCTATAGCCGTCCATCTCACCATAGAGCGCCTCAAGATCGCCGACTTTATACCCCTCTTCTTCGCTCATCTCTGGCAAAGAATAAATACGGTCGCGCTCCTGCTTTACTTCCCATAATTCATGGTGACCCATGATCACAGTGTCCAGCACGCTGAATTGTTCAAAGGCGAACTGATCCTGACGCAGCTTACCAATGCGCTCATTAGGATCGTAAGAGACGTTGCCGCCTGAAGGCACCAGATCGCCACCCAAAATCTTCATGAAGGTGGATTTTCCGCTGCCGTTCGCACCGATTAAACCGTAACGATTACCGCCGCCAAATTTAACGGAGATATTTTCGAACAGTGGCTTACTGCCAAACTGCATGGTGATATTGCTGCTAACTAACACGGCATTGACCTTTGTGAAGAGAATGGATGAAAAAACGGCGGCTATTATGCCAGATGTGACGCAGCGCACGCCAGCGTCAGGCGTGGATTCCTGGCGGGGTGATTGATATCCCGGCAGAAATAAAAAAGCCGGAGGGCCATATCGGCCCCCCGGCTCCCACTTACAAGGATTGTGCTGATCAATCGATCAGGAAACTGTCCAGGCTTTTACCGGAATCCAGCGCTTTTTTAATCGCTGCCGGGGTGCGGCCCTGGCCAGTCCAGGATTTCTGCTCACCGTTTTCGTCGGTGTAAGAATATTTAGCCGGACGCGGCGCACGCTTGGTGCGTTTTTTTCCGCTTTCCAGCGCACCTAATAATTCATTAGGATCGATGCCGTCGGCCAGCAGCATTTCGCGATATTTAGACAGCTTTTCTTCTTTTTCGCGATTCTGCGTCTCTTCCGCTTCTGCTTCTTCGCGGCGTTCAGTAACGACTACCGTTAATTTTTCCAGGATCTCTTCAAGATCGGTCAGTGGCAGTTCACGAGCCTGGGCACGTAATGTGCGAATATTGTTCAGTACCTTAAATGCGTCACTCATCACAATGTCCTTGATTAAGGGGGGTTAATAAAACTGTAGCGCCAAGACTACCTAATTCAAATAAAAAAATAAATTATTTTTACGCTACAGACAATTCTTAAGTATTAATTCACTCCACATACCACTATTAAAAACAGCAATGCCTGACCTTCTATTAACGCTGAATTAACAACAAATCGCACTTTTACTCAGCAAATGAAAACGATTTCAGCCAGATTATACCGCAAGCGGGCAGTTAATGCTGTTTGCTAAAAGTGGGCTGCTTGGCATTATTATTTACAATCAGGATACCGGCAATAACAGATTAAAAAGGTGGCCCGACTGCGATCCCTGTCACACCAGCTTACAGATTAAGCTTAAAAAGACACCCGCAGCACCATTAAATAGCGCAAAAGAATTACCGCTCTGCAGTGTTTTTAATTACACCCCCTGTCGCGGATCGATCCATTTTACCGCTGCGATTAACCGCAGAGTCAGATTAATCGCAGAACAGCTCCGCTGCGCAATAACAGCTCTGCCTGGGTCAGCCTGCCGAATACTTGCACAGCTCTCCACTTACTCACTCATGAGATGGTTTAAAAAAAACGCCAAAGAAATAAATCAGGAAAAGTGACGCAGTTCAAAAACCGAAATCCAGGATGGACCAGCAACATAAACATATTGGTTCGCCAGAAGCGCTGTTAATATTCCTGTCGTTACCTGTGGTTTATTTTCTGCTGCCTTATCCGAACAGAAGGATGCTGAGATACCTGGCTATTCAACAGGTTAGATCAATATGAACGATATTGAGAGGCTGAAACTTCTGTTTAGCGCGGATAAAAAAGAGATAAGGCGGTCGCTGCGCAGAGGCAGCGACCGCCGAGGGGTTAATTCGCCTGCGTGGCCGGGCCAAACACCGGGTAATCTGGCATATCAACGTTCTGATACGTTTCCCAGCCACCGCCCAGCGCTTTATAGAGCGCCACTAAATCGAGTGCGCTCTGCATCCTCGCCTGAGTGGCCTGCTCCTGCGCCTGCGCCAGCTGACGCTGTGCATCCAGCACCTCCAGGAAGGTCGAAAGCCCCTGACGATAACTGTCGCTGGCAAGATTAAAGGCGCGCTGCAGGGCACCGGTCGTCTCATCCAGTGCGGTGACGCGTTGTTGATCGGCGCGATAGCTGACCAGCGCATTCTCCACATCCTGCAACGCTGTCAGCACCGTCTGGCGATAATCCAGTGCGGCGCTCGCCTGCTGCGCGCGTGCTAACTTCACGCTCGACACCAGCTGACCGCCCTGGAAGATCGGGATCGATAACGATGGTCCATAACTGTAGAAATGGCTGCTCCAGTTATCCAGATAGCTGGCGTCGGTGTTGCGGACGCCAAGCTGGCCGGTCAGAGACAGACTCGGGAAAAGCTGGGCCACAGAAACGCCAATCTCAGCGGTTTGTGCATGCAGGGTCGCTTCAGCCTGCCGAATATCAGGACGGCGGCGTGCCAGCGTGGAAGGAATGCCCACCTGAACAAACTGCGGCAGCGGCGGCAACGCTTTAGGCGTACTGAGTTCAGCATCCAGCGCGCCTGGCGTCTTGCCGAGCAGCACCGCTAACCCATTCATTGCCTGTCGTTCCTGTGCCTGATACTGCGGCAGTTGCGCCTGCAGCGTACTGAGCTGGGCTCGGGCGTTTTCCACATCAGTCAGCGGAGCCAGACCATTACGCTGCTGGCTCTGGGTCAGCTCGGCCGTCTGCTGCGCAATCTCAATTTGCTGTTGCAGCGTTTGGATGGTGCTCTGCGCGCCTCGCAGCTGCAGCCAGGCTCGCGCCACTTCGGCTTCCAGCGAAACCAGCGCATCATTGCGTTGTTCTATCGCGGCCTGCTGCTGGGCATTGGCGGCCTCAACCTGACGGCGCACTTTGCCCCACAGGTCCAGCTCCCAACTGGCGTCAAAGCTGCCCTGATAGAGGTTAACCGGCTGGGTCAGCCCGTTAAGCTGGCTGGACACATTGCTGTCGAGCTGATCGGTGGCACCATTGGATTCCAGCAAGCCTTTAAGTCCGAGCTGCTGACGCGTCACTTTGGCCGAACCGCTCAGGCTGGGGAACAGACTGCCCTGCGCCTGCGTCAGCTGTTCACGCGCACCGGCAATGCGAAGCACGGTCTGCTGCAGGCTCAGGTTGCCCGCTATCGCCCGCTCAATCAGGCTGTCGAGCTGCGGATCGTTAAAGCTGCGCCACCAGCGGGAATTAATCGCGGCGTTTTGCGGCTTCGACGCCTCCTGCGAATCCAGGGTGTTATAGCCACCCGGCACGACAGGTTTCGGTGCCTGATAGTCAGGCCCGACGGCACAGCCTGCCAGCCCAAGGGCCAGCAGCAAACTCAGGGGTTTCAGGCGATGAGAGTAAAAAACCTTCATGTTAGTGTGCTCCTGCACTGCCTTCGCTCTTAATCGGCGACAGCAGCCAACAAAATGGAATCAAAATCAGGGCGACAATACTCAGGCCTGAGAAGACATCGATGTAAGCGAGAATACGCGACTGCGCAATCATCTCCTGATAAAGCTGTCCGGTTGCCAGCGTGACGGGATCGCCCACCGCCGAGGTAAAATCGCGTATCGCCTGCGCCCAGTGCTGAAGCGTAACGTTGAACGGCTCGTTCAGCGGCGTCATGTTATGCACCATATGCGCCGACCGCGCCTGGGCGCGCTCGGTGATGGCTGCAGTAGAGAGCGAAATCCCAATCGATCCGGCCACGTTACGGAACATGGTAAACAGCGCCGAGGCGTCCGCATTAAGTCGCTGCGGGATGGTGACAAAGGCGATCGTCGTCAACGGAACAAACAGGAAACCCAGCCCGATTGACTGCGCGCTACGCATCATCACCAGTGTTTTGAAATCGACATTCGGCGTCAGGGTGGCGGAATAGAAAAATGCTATAGCCAGACAGCTGAAACCAAAGGCGATGATGTATCGCGTCTGCACAATCGGCATCAGTTTCAGCACCAGCGGAATCGTCAGTACAATCAACACCGCGCCGGGCGATAACACCAGCCCTGACCAGGTGGCGGTATAACCCAGATCCTGCTGCGCCAGCTGTGGCAGCACCACAGAACTGCCATACAGAATCATCGCCATGCCCGCCATCAGCAGCCCGGCCACCCAGAAGTTGCGGTCTTTCATCACCAGAATATCGACCACCGGTTTACGGGCATACATCAGCCAGTAAATGGCCCCGACGATGCCGATCAGCGCCAGAATGGCGAACAGCACGATAAAGTGCGAAGCGAACCAGTCCTCATCTTCTCCACGATCCAGCATCACCTGCAGACAACCCAGTCCTAAGGTAATCAGGCTGATACCGATATAATCGATCTTCAGCTTACCTTTGGCCCATTTACGCTCCCACGGTGGATCTTCCAGCAGCTGATAGATCGCCATCACGGTCAGGATGCCCACCGGAATGTTGATAAAAAACACCCAACGCCAGCTGTAGTTGTCGGTGATCCAGCCCCCTAATGTCGGGCCAATGACCGGCGCGACAATAATAGCGATGGAGGAGAGACCAAAGGCCTTGCCGCGATCTTCCGGCTTGAAGTAGTCCAGCAGCACGGACTGCTGAACCGGCTGCAATCCGCCGCCAAAAAAGCCCTGCAGCACGCGGAACAAAATGATCTGCCATAGTTCCGTTGCGATGCCGCACAGGAAGGAACAGATGGTGAACATCACGATGCAGATCAGGAAAAACTGTTTACGGCCAAACAGACGGCTGAAGAACGCAGAGATAGGCAACACAATGCCGTTCGCCACCAGATAGGAGGTCAGCACCCACGTTGACTCATCGTAACTGGAGGAGAGCGAACCGGCGATGTGCGGCAGCGCCACGTTAACGATAGTGGTGTCGAGGATCTCCATAAACACCGCCAGCGTCACCGTGATTGCGACTAACCACGGATTACTGGCCGGTTTCCAGCTCTGCGCCGTACTCATTCCACCGTTACCTTCGGTTCAACCGAGAGACCCAGCGGCAGTGGATGGTTTGGATCCAGGCCCTTGTCGATGACGATTTTCACCGGCACGCGCTGAACGATTTTCACATAGTTACCGGTGGCGTTTTCTGACGGGAAGGTCGAGAAGCGTGAGCCGGAGCCCATCTGAATACTGTCGACGTGTCCTTCCAGCTTCATGTCCGGCCAGGCATCGACGCTGATTTCAACTTTATCGCCCGGATTCATGCGTTGCAGCTGAGACTCTTTGAAGTTCGCAGTAACCCAGATTTCAGGCGAAACCAGCGAGAACAGAGAGGAACCGGCCTGCACCAGTGTGCCCAGCTGAACGTTACGCTTGGTAATGAACCCGTCATAAGGCGCGCGAACCTGGGTATAGGAGAGATTAAGATCGGCCGTGCTTAACTGCGCCTTCGCCTGCTCAACCTGTTGCTGACGCGCTTCCACATTCGTCTCCTGCTGACGAATCTGCAGGGCAACCTGTGAGGCGACTTCAACCTGGGCTTTCGCACTCTGTAACTGCGCCTGCGCCGAACGTAGCTGCGCGGACGCGCTGTCGATATTACGCTGGCTGGTCGCACGTGGATCGACGCCACGCTGGCGACGGTAATCCGCCTGCGCATTCAGCATATTCGCTTCTGCTTTAGCCTGATCGGCCAGAGCCTGATCGCGCTGAGCCGGATACTGTACTTTTGACAGCGCCAGCTGGGCCTGCGCCTGATGCAATTGTGCAACGGCTAAACCGAGCTGCGCATTAGCCTGTTCACGCTGGGCACGGTTGTCGCTGGGATCGATCTCTACCAGCAGATCGCCCTTCTTCACCCGCTGGTTATCGTTCACCAGCAACTTCACGACATAGCCGGAGGCTTTAGGCGCAATAGTAACGGCATCGCCTTCAGTAAAGGCGTCGTCGGTGGTTTCGATATTGCGGGTAGATAACCAGAACCAGAGACCGACAATCAGCATAATCACCACCACCACCGCCAGAATAATCAGCGGCTTTTTACCGGGGCGTTTACGCTCAGGTTGCTGGTCGTTGTCCTGATTTTCCTCTGACTGACGGCTTTTATCCGTCACATTATCTGCGTCCTGCTGGTGTGGATCGTGTTGGTTATTCTCGCTCATAGTTCCCATCACTGGCTAAAGCCCTAATTCCCGGGCATAAAGGTCCTGTTAACCTTATCTCGGAAACTGACAAAATCCAGCGCAACTTTACGAAACTTGAGAAATGGCGCACATCCTGCCACCTCTCAGAGGTAGCAGGATGCGTCGTGCCTAATTGAGCAACCGCAGAAGCAGCCAGCCGCTGGCCATTGACCAGGCCAGCAGAGGAAGGGAAAAGAGATGGAATTGCCACCACACGGCGCGATCTTTCGCCATACGCAAAGCAATGAGGTTAGCCAGGGAACCCGGCAGCAGACCGAATCCGCCTATATTGACCGCCCAGGCGAGCACATCGGTCGGCGGGACTTTTTGCAGCAAAAGTATCGTTGCCGGGACGTTACTGATTACCTGTGACAGACCAATTGCCAGCAGATAGAGCTGCCCCTGACCAAAATGCGCCACCGCATCAAAATGAGCCTGCATGACTGGCAACCGCGTCAGCAGGAAGACGTCAACAAACAT
Organism: Candidatus Pantoea rara; assembly: GCF_051136265.1. Classification (NCBI taxonomy): domain Bacteria; kingdom Pseudomonadati; phylum Pseudomonadota; class Gammaproteobacteria; order Enterobacterales; family Erwiniaceae; genus Pantoea; species Candidatus Pantoea rara. The sequence continues at coordinate 2,736,954 of NZ_CP194942.1, forward strand.
GGCGATGAACACTGCCAGCAGGCTCCAGTCGATACGCTGCAACACCGGGCGCGCCATCGCCATGAAGGTGGCAAGGATCAGCAGCAGTATCCAGCCGGTAATCTCCAGCTCCAGACCGGCGATAAACAGCAGGTATAACACCACGCTGACGATAAACAGCGGCTTTTGCCACTCCGGCTGCTCCGGGTTGTCATGCTTATCAATCGAACGCTTTGAGAAGCTAAACCAGGTCAACACCACCAGGCTCAGCAGCAGCCAGGCAGCCAGCGGCAGCATCTGAACAATAAATCCCATAACGCTGAGCTTGCCGTGACTCCACAGCAGGATGTTTTGCGGGTTGCCGACCGGCGTCAGCAGCGATCCGGCATTAACCGCGAGCGCCTCAAAAATGATCAGTCGCGAGATAGGTAAATGTGAGAACTTTCGCAGTGTCAGCGTCAGTGGCACCAGAATAAACAGCGCCACATCGTTAGTCAGAAACGTCGAGAGCAAGGCAGCAGCCAGCACCATAAATAGCGCAAGCGCACGCTCGTGCCGGAAACGGGCAATCAGTCGTCCCCCCAGCACATCAAAGTAGCCGCTGGTTTCCAGACCTTTGGTCAGAATCAACAATCCGGTAAGGGTGATAATCGTATGCCAGTCTACGGCACCCGGCAGATCGGCCCAGCGAAAATCTGCCAGGAATGCCAGAACTACACCAATCACGATTAATAAATGCAAAATTGAGTCATGCAAAAAAGATCGAAGCAGTTGAGGCATGGTGAGGGTACGCCTTAGCGTTAACGGGTTTCGGAGAACTTCTTAAATACAGCCAGGGTTTCATCACTGACGTGATGTTCAATACCTTCAGAATCGCGTCGGGCCGTTTCGGGACTAATGCCTAACGCCAGCAGAAAACTTTCAACAATATGATGACGGGCGCGACTCTCCTCTGCCAGTTTCTCACCTTCACTGGTCAGGAAGACACCGCGGTAAGGCACCTGCTCCACCAGCCCGGCACTGCCAAGCCGCTTCAGCATTTTAGCTACGGTGGGTTGCGAAACGCCCAGACGGGCCGCCATATCGACCTGACGTGCTTCGCCAAATTCACCAATCAAATCAGAGATTAACTCAACGTAGTCATCAATTAATTCCCGACGATGCGCTTCACGCACCTGCCGAAAACCTTCGACATGCTCTTCAATATCTTTCAGTGGTCCTTTTGGCGCAGAAACCACGCTTTTAGCACGACGACTCATTCAGCTTCCTCATTATTATTGCCCGTACTGACACTGCTGTACGGATTTAGCTGCGCTCATTGTAAACCAGCCGCAAAGAAGCTCAAATTTTTCGTCATTAGCCTTGGCTAAACGATATAGCCAGTGCTATATTTGTTGATAATGTAAGCAGCAAATGAGTGATCCTTGTTGATCCTCTGTTGCTCCGGTGATGATGACGCTTCTCACCGCAGGCTGCTGACTACTGCGTCGACTATGATTGGGAGGTGATTCTATGAGCACCCTGAAATGTTGCTTAGATTGCAGCAAATGCTTCCAGGCTGAAAAGAAAACAACCACGGAGATGAAATCCTGGCTGTGCCTGCTGACGCGTTCCCCGTTCACACTGCGTCTGATGTTGATTGAAAAACTGCTGGGCCATAAGCCTGCCGATCGTCGCTGTCAGAATCTGATCTGGCGCGGCTAATCCTGATTCAGTGCCTTTCAGCCAGTGGCTGAGAGGCGCACTTTCCCCCCTCTGATCTCTTTTTTCTAACGTTGCCACAAGCACATGATGCCCTGCGGCATAACGTCGCATGGCTGTTGATCGGCTTTAGATTTAAAGAAGAGGCAGGAAAGGTGCAGAAACGGAAAAGTGGCGGGTAAAATCAGCGCAATAAAAAACGGCCCACAAGGGGCCGTTTTTTGGCAGGTCAGCTAAGCTAAACTTAGAAGCTGTAACCTACGCCAGCAATCCAGGTACCGACGTCAACGCTACGGATACGGCTCTGCTCGTAACCAACGTCAAGTGCGATGTCCTGCATTGGGTTAAACTGAAGACCTGCACCGTAAGAGAAACCTACGTCGCTGGTGTCAGTTTTATCACGTGATGAAGTATCGTTGCCCTGGTATTTACCGTAGCCGATACCTACAACACCATAGATGCTAGCCCAGTCGTTCAGACGGAAAGCTGGACCACCGGTCACACCGTAGTACTGGCCTTTATTGTAAACGCCATCTTCGGTACGATCTTTTTCAGTGTAGGTGAATGAACCGATCCAACCCAGTGGGTTAGAACCGTCTTCGTAGCGGTATTTCAGGTTGAAGCCGTTAGCTTTGTTAGCAACGCCCTGATAATCGCTCTGAGCATAGCCACCAGTTACGGTGCTCTGTGCCATTGCTGAACCTGCAGATACTGCCAGTACACAGGCTAATGCTGAAAGACATGCAATTTTTTTCATAACCACCTCAAATGTGAAAATACTTCTCTCCTGACAACGCTGAAAATATAACAAAAAATAGCGAGAAACTCTGCCCGGATTTTGTTGTCTAACAGAAAGTTTGGTGTAACAGGAAGTTAATGCAACAGACTATGTCATTCATTTTTCTTATAAAAACCGTCATCTTCCTGCAATAATCATTTTGTGCTTATTACGTTGTTTAAGTTAAATCCTAAAAAAACCTGACATTTCTTTACCAAAATGGCACTGATTTTGACCAGATTTCGCTCAGTTAAGGCAAATTTAAAAACTTATTTCACTGATTTTTTGCCCGCCATTTCCTTTACACTGGTTCATTCACATGCTGATGACCAGGAAAAGTACACAGGATGTCTGCCTCTCCCGCTTCTAAAACCCTTGCCCCAATAGTGTTGCCGATAGCCGTACTGCTGATTGCGATGCTGTCGCTACAGGGCGGTGCTTCGCTGGCAAAAAGCCTGTTTCCTGCCGTGGGTGCCACCGGTATCACCGCGCTGCGCCTGGGATTCGGCACGCTGATCCTCTGTGTCATCTTTAAACCCTGGCGCTTACGTTTTAGTCGGGAGCAGCGTCTGCCTTTGCTGATGTACGGCCTGGCCTTGGGCACCATGAATTTCACCTTCTATCTGGCGATTCGTACCGTGCCGCTGGGCGTGGCGGTGGGACTGGAATTTACCGGCCCGCTAGCACTGGCACTGTTTGGATCGCGCCGGCCGCTCGATTTTGTCTGGGTGCTACTGGCGGTGATTGGTCTGTGGTTCCTGCTGCCTTTTGGCACCGGCATGACAGCCATTGATCCGCTGGGTGCAGCGCTGGCCGTAAGTGCGGGTGCCTGCTGGGCAATCTATATTCTGGCAGGACAGCGGGCAGGCGCAGAACATGGTCCGGCCACAGTGGCCATCGGTTCCCTGATTGCCTCAGTGATTTTTGTGCCGCTGGGGCTGACGTTCGCAGAAAGTGGCATCTGGACATGGGCTGTGATGCCTGTCGCGTTGCTGGTTGCCCTACTCTCCAGCGCCATTCCCTACTCACTCGAGATGATCGCCCTCACCCGCTTACCGGCACGCATCTTCGGTACGTTGATGAGTCTTGAACCCGCCATGGCCGCCTTTTCCGGCATGCTGTTTCTGGGGGAAACCCTGACCGGGCTTCAGTGGCTGGCGTTGCTGGCTATCATCATCGCCTCGGCCGGGTCCACGCTGACCATGCGGCCGAAAAAGAGTCAGTTAAACAGTGTTGAATTACCAGACGATAGTCAGAAATAACCCCTTTCAGCCCGCTCTGCTGGCGGGCTAAATAACAATCATGCTCATCATGAGAACTATTCTTAATCATCTTTCTTTTAAGCGCTGACTATTTTGAAATAGTCGCTTACCAGTTATTTACAAATTCATATAAGCTATTGATTTAATTTTATATGTTTAGCTGTTTTTAATTTAACATGGTATTAACGTTTCAGGCGATGCTTCGCATTTAAAAAAAGACCTACGCTATTTCATCCATCGACAAAGTCGTTTCTGCAAAGCTCAAAAGCGCTGCTATACTTATTCGGTACTTGATTAGGACAACCATCAAAGAGAGGACTGAAACGATGAGTACCGCTAAATTGGTTAAAACTAAATCTTCTGACCTGATTTATACCCGCAATGATGTGGCCGAAGACGAGAAGAAAGCCACCATCGCGGTGTTGAACCGTCTGGTAGTCGAGTTTATTGACCTGTCATTGATTACTAAGCAGGCGCACTGGAACATGCGCGGTGCGAACTTCATCGGTGTGCATGAGATGCTGGACGGCTTCCGTACTGCGATCACCGATCATCAGGACACCATTGCTGAGCGTGTCGTTCAACTGGGTGGCGTGGCGCTGGGTACTACGCAGGTTGTTAACGACACGACCCCGCTGAAAAGCTATCCGCTGAACATCCACAGCGTCCAGGATCATCTGAAAGCGCTCGCAGACCGCTACAGCGTTGTTGCTAATGATACCCGTAAAGCCATTTCTGAAGTGAAAGACGAAGATACTGCTGACATCTTTACTGCAGCATCACGCGATCTGGATAAATTCCTGTGGTTCATCGAAGCCAACATTGAATAAAACTCACTGCAGTCAATCAGGCGGGGAAACCCGCCTTTTTTACGTCTGTGTGACCGCATTTTTATGACCCTGTTAACAGTTCTTCCTTCCTTCGCTTCACAGCCTTAACATCTGAGGCACACTACCGTTTGCACCAAAATAGCCTCATGCACCAAAACTAAACACCAAAATGGTGCAAAGGCAGAATTAACTGCAAAATCGTGTCAGCTATGTTATTTAACTCTCTGATTTCTCGAATTTTGCAATGTTGGCATAGTTCTTTCATATGACAAGCCGCAAACGCAGGCCCTGCCGCCTGGTAGTAAAAAAAGGAAAAATAATGAAGTCACTGTTAAAAGTTTCTGTGGCCGCGCTGGCGCTGGCCTTCTCCCTCTCCTCCACTGCAGCCGAAAAGAAGCTGGTCGTCGCGACTGATACCGCCTTTGTTCCGTTTGAATTCAAACAAGGCGACAAATATGTCGGCTTTGATGTGGATCTGTGGGATGCCATTGCAAAAGAGCTGAAGCTTGATTACACCCTGAAGCCAATGGACTTCAGCGGCATTATCCCTGCACTGCAAACGCGCAATGTCGATCTGGCACTGGCGGGTATCACCATTACTGAAGAACGTAAAAAAGCGATCGAGTTTTCTGATGGCTATTACAAAAGCGGTTTGCAGGTCATGGTGCGTAACAACGAAAACGACATCAAAGGCATCAGCGATCTGAACGGTAAAGTGGTTGCTGTGAAAAGCGGTACCGGCTCTGTGGAATACGCAAAAGCTAACATCAAATCTAAAGACCTGCGTCAGTTCCCGAACATCGACAGCGCCTATATGGAGCTGGGCACCAACCGTGCGGACGCCGTGCTGCATGACACGCCTAACATCCTTTACTTCATCCACACTGCGGGTAAAGGCCGCTTTAAAGCGGTAGGCGACTCAATTGAAGCGCAGCAGTATGGTATTGCCTTCCCGAAAGGCAGCGACGATTTACGTGAAAAAGTTAACGGCGCACTGAAAACCCTGAAAGAGAACGGCACCTACAACACGCTCTATAAAAAATGGTTTGGCACCGAACCTAAATAATAATTTGCCCGTTATCTGATTTCAGCAGGGAAACTTTTTCCCTGCTTTTTTCCATCGCAACATATCTGGAGTGACACCATGGAGTTTGACTGGAGCGTCATCTGGCCCGCCATGCCAGCGCTGCTTGAAGGCGCTAAACTGACCTTAATAATCTCAATTATTGGACTGGTTGGCGGCCTGTTCATCGGGCTGGTAGCTGGTTTTGCCCGCGCTTACGGCGGCTGGATCACCAATAACATCGCACTGGTGTTTATCGAAATCATCCGTGGCACCCCGATCGTGGTGCAGGTGATGTTTATCTATTTTGCTTTGCCGATGGCCTTCCCCGACCTGCGCATTGATCCCTTCAGCGCGGCGGTGGTCACCATCATGATTAACTCTGGCGCGTATATTGCCGAGATTACCCGTGGTGCCGTGCTGTCGATCAACAAGGGCTTCCGCGAAGCCGGACTGGCGCTTGGCCTGTCGAGCCGCGAGACGCTGCGCTACGTGATTATGCCGCTGGCGCTGCGCCGTATGCTGCCGCCGCTGGGCAACCAGTGGATTGTCAGCATCAAAGATACCTCACTGTTCATCGTTATCGGTGTGGCTGAACTGACACGTCAGGGTCAGGAAATTATTGCCGGTAACTTCCGCGCTCTGGAAATCTGGAGCGCCGTCGCGATCATCTATCTGGTGATTACGCTGGTGTTGAGCTTTGTGCTGCGCCGCATTGAGAAAAGGGTGAAAATCCTGTGATTGAATTTAAAGATGTCTCCAAGCATTTTGGCCAGACCCAGGTGCTGCACAATATTGATCTGAAAATTAACCAGGGCGAAGTGGTGGTCATTATCGGTCCCTCTGGTTCCGGTAAGTCGACCCTGCTGCGTTGCATTAACAAGCTGGAAGAGATCACCAGTGGCGAGCTGATTGTTGATGGCCTGCGCGTGAATGACCCGAAAGTTGATGACCGCCTGATTCGTCAGGAAGCGGGCATGGTGTTTCAGCAGTTTCATCTGTTCCCACAGATGAGTGCGCTGGACAACGTCGCCTTTGGTCCCATTAGGGTGCGCGGTGCCAGCAAAGAGGCGGCACGCCAGCTGGCGCGTGAACTGCTGGGCAAAGTGGGCCTGGCCGAGCGTGCTCATCACTTCCCGTCTGAGCTTTCCGGTGGCCAGCAGCAGCGCGTGGCGATTGCTCGTGCGCTGGCGGTTAAGCCAAAAATGATGCTATTTGATGAACCCACCTCAGCGCTGGACCCGGAACTGCGTCACGAAGTGCTGAAAGTGATGCAGGATCTGGCGGAAGAAGGCATGACGATGGTGATTGTGACGCACGAAGTCGGCTTCGCACAGAAGGTCGCTTCGCGCCTGATCTTTATCGACAAAGGCCGGATTGCGGAAGATGGCGATCCCGACAGCCTGATCAGCAACCCCCCCAGCGATCGTCTGCGCGAATTTCTGCAGCACGTCTCCTGATCGAAACGGGCCGCATCGCGGCCCGTTCTTTTTTCCTCTTCGTCCGCAGATAAACCCGTTGCCTGCGTAAAGAGACCTCTTAGTTACCCAGGCGACTCAGCAGTTTGCTGCGCTGCGCGGCAGCCATAAAACTCCACGCCAGGAAGCGGCTCTGCTTCTGACCCTGCGCCATATTCACTACCCGCACCTCAGCGACGTCGAGCGCCTGCAGCTGTTTTTCCAGCGCCGGTAAGTTCTCTTTGCGCGACACCAGCGAGGTAAACCAGCCGATCTGACGACCCAGCGCCACGCTTTCGGCGATCATCTTGCCGATAAAGCCTTTCTCGCCACCGGGATACCACAGTTCATTGTGCTGTCCGCCAAAGTTAAGCGGTGCATTTTTATCCAGCCCGAGATTGCGGACCTTACGCTGTGAACCTGCCACTGCCTCATCCGGCGACGCGTGGAACGGCGGATTACACATTACTGCGCTGAAAAATTCCGTTTTGCTGACCACACCCGCCAGCACCGCATCGGTGTTTTTCTGACGACGCAAACGGATCTGGCGCGTCAGGCGTGGGTTGGCCGCGACAATGCGGTTAGCGGCTTTAATGGCGGCTTCATCAATCTCGGTGCCGGTAAAGCGCCAGCCATATTCTGCTGCACCAATCAATGGATAGATGCAGTTTGCACCGCAGCCGACATCGAGTACGTCCGCCATCGGGATGACGCCGTTGTTATCCAGCGCCAGCAAATCGGCAAGATAGTGCAGATAATCGGCGCGTCCCGGTACTGGCGGGCAGAGTGAGCCGGGAGCCAGTTGCCAGTCGATGTCGTAAAACAGTTTGATCAGCGCCTGGTTCAGCAGCATCACCGCCTCCGGGTCCGCAAAATCCACGGACTTCACGCCATATCCGTTGGGCCGGACTTTGGCCTTCAGCGGTGGATGGGCAGCGGTTAACGCGGCAAAATCGTATTCGCCCTGATGGCGATTGCGGGCGTGGAAGGGCGACGTGCTGGCTGACTTTTTCATACGTTCTCTCAATTATTCCGGCGCGCGTACAATACGCTGTAGGCGTCGGAAAATAAACCCGCACCATCCGCTTACCTCATTCCGGTTCCGTCGGGCGATGCTGTGGGGCTAAGATAAATAAAATTCCCTGCTGGAGACGTTATGACCCGGAAACGCTATTCCTATCAACCCCGTGCTGGTCACGGTCTGCCGCACGATCCGCTGAATGCGATTATCGGGCCGCGCCCAATTGGCTGGATTAGCTCTGTCAGCGCCAGCGGCCAGCATAATCTGGCCCCTTACAGCTTCTTTAACTGCTTCAACTATCAGCCGCCGATTATCGGTTTTGCCAGCAGCGGCTGGAAAGACAGCGTCCGGAATATCGCGGAGACAAAAGAGTTTGTCTGGAACCTCGCAACCCGCCCGCTGGCCGAAGCGATGAACGAAAGTTCCGCTTCACTGCCGGCCGATCAGGATGAATTTGCCTTTGCCGGGTTAACGCCGCTGGCGGCATCTCAGGTCAGTGCGAACCTGGTGGCAGAAAGCCCGGTCAACTTCGAGTGCCGCCTGACGCAACTGATTCAGCTGCAGGATGCCAGCGGCAACCTGCTCGACAGCTGGCTGGTCATGGGTGAAGCGGTGGCGATCCACATCGATGACTCGCTGCTGGAAGAGGGCATTTATCAGACTGCAAAAGCCGAACCGATTCTGCGCGCAGGCGGCCCCAGCGCCTATTACGGTATCAGTGAAGCGCAGCGCTTTGATTTAGTCCGTCCGGACGCACGCCGCAGGTAATCCTCACCCCACAGGCGCATCAGCCCGGTGCGCTTTTATCTGAGCCACTGCGCGGGCGATGTCGGGTGCCAGCCAGCGATCCTGCTGCCAGCGCGCAACACCCTGACGCAGATGCTGCCAGGCACGCCGTGTGCCTGCTGCCAGCTGCGATTCACCGTGAAATTCCAGCGCCTGTGCCGCCAGCAAATACTCAATCGCGATGATGTGATCGACGTTGCTGACCAGCTTCAGCAGCTTCAGCGCCGACCCGGTGCCGAGACTCAGATGATCTTCCTGTAATCCTGATGTGACATAGTTATCGAGCACCGCAGGCTGCGCCAGTTGACGGTTTTCCGCGCAGAGCGAGGCCGCCACGTACTGCGCAATCATCATGCCGGAATTGACGCCAGGCTCAGCCACCAGAAACGGCGGCAGGCCACTGACCAGCGGGTTCACCAGCCGATCAAGTCGTCGCTCAGCAATGCTCCCCAGCTCCGCCAGCGCAATCGCCAGCAGATCACAGGCCATGGCCACCGACTCACCATGCGGATGTGACTGAGACACCACGCGCCACTCCTGCGGCGTTCCAAGAATCAGCGGATTGTCAGTACAGGCGTTGAGTTCGGTCTCCACCTGGCGAGCGGCGTGATCAAACTGATCGCGGCAGGCACCGTGCACCTGCGGCATCGACCGCAGACTCAGTGCATCCTGAGTCCGGATACCGACGCTCGCGGTTAGCAGCGGGCTGTCACTCAGCAACTGGCGCAGACGTTCACCACTCCGCTGAATTCCCGGGCTGGCCTTGAGCGCCAGCACTTCGGGATCAAACGCCACCAGTTGACCGCGCAGCGCCTCAAAGCTCATTGCGCCTGTCACATCCGCCCAGTCCAGCAGACGTTCGGCATCGTCCAGCGCCAGGCAGGCTAAGCCGGTCATGCAGGGCGTGCCGTTGACCAGGCTCAGTCCCTCTTTGGCACCTGGCCGGTAAGGCGCTAATCCCGCCTGGGCCAGCGCCTGCTGCGCAGGCATGATTTCGCCCTGCCACTCAACCTCACCGATGCCGATCAGCGCCAGACCGATATGCGCCATGTGCGTCAGATAGCCCACCGATCCCTGCGATGGCACCTGAGGTGTAATCTGCAGATTCAGCAGCGCCAGCAGTTGCTGCACCAGCGCCACTGACACACCCGATTTGCCGTGGCTGTAGTTGGCAATCGCGGCACACAGAATGGCGCGCACCTCCGCTTTTTTCAGCACCGGCCCGACACCGCAGGCATGGCTCAGCAGGGTATTGCGCGACAGCTGGTTCAGTTCATCTTCCGAAAGAGTGATGTTGCACAACGCCCCTAATCCGGTATTGATGCCGTAGGCCACCTGCCCCGCTGCCACGATATTTCCGACAATTTCACGGCTCTGCGCGATGCGCTGCCAGGCGCTGTCGCTCAGCGTCAGGGTCGCGCCGTGCCGGGCGACCTGCACCAGCGCCTGCCACTTTAGCGGGCCATCACCCCAGACCCGCGTCTGATTCGTCTCGTCGCTCATACCACCGGCTCCACCTGATGATGACTGGAGATAAACTGCTTAAAGCGCGCCGATCCCGCCTCGCCGAACATCGCCTCTGGCGTGCCCTGACAATCAATCGTGCCCTGATGCATAAACACCACCCGGTTTGAGACGTTGCGGGCAAAGCCCATCTCGTGAGTGACCACCAGCATAGTACGCCCCTCTTCCGCCAGACTGCGCATCACCTTCAGCACCTCGCCCACCAGTTCCGGGTCCAGTGCTGACGTGGGTTCATCAAACAGCATCACCTCCGGGTCCATCGCCAGCGCACGGGCGATCGCCACCCGCTGCTGCTGGCCGCCTGAAAGCTGGGCAGGATAGAAATCTTTGCGATTCAGCAAACCGACCCGATCCAGCAGCTGTTCCGCCTGGACGATGCAGGCTTTTTTATCACGCTTCAGGACGTAGTGCGGCCCTTCAATGACGTTTTGCAGGACGGTGAGATGCGACCAGAGATTAAAGCTCTGAAACACCATCCCCAGCCGGGAACGCAGCCGCTCAATCTGACGCGGGTTAGCTGCCAGCTGGTGCCCGCGCGCATGACGCTTCATCTCAATGGTTTCCCCGCCGACGCTAACCACGCCAGAATCGGGCGTCTCCAGCAAATTAATACAGCGCAGCAGCGTACTTTTGCCCGAGCCGCTGGCACCGAGAATAGAGATGACATCGCCCTGGTGCGCCTGCAGCGAGATGCCCTTCAGCACCTCCATCGCGCCAAAGGATTTATGGATGTCGCTGGCCGACAGCGTGACGGGTGGCAGTTCAGACATTTTTTTCTCCTCCGGGGATCGGCTTAGCGGCTGGTAACGGTTTTTTTTCCGGTTTATGAACCGGTGTCAGACGCCGCTCCAGCAGGGCATACAATTGAACAATGATGAAGTTGAGGATCAGGTAGATCGCCGCCGCACACAGGAACACCTCCATGGTGCGGTAAGTACGCTGGATAATCTGCTGGGCTACCCCGGTGACATCCCACACCGTTACCAGACTGGCCAGCGCGGTCGATTTCACCAGCAGAATCGCTTCGGTGGAGTACGCAGGCAGCGCATAACGCAGCATCACCGGCGCGATAATGCGCCGCAGCAGCAGGCCACGCGACATACCGCACGCCATCCCCGCTTCCACCTGACCGGGCGGGACCGCCAGCAGTGCGCCACGCAGGATCTCCGCCGTGTAGGCAGCAGTACAGAGCGACAGTGCCAGCACCGCGCAGGTAAAAGGCTCACGCAGAAACGGCCAGAAGACGCTGTGGCGAATCACACCAAACTGTCCCAGACCGTAGTAGATCAGGAACAGCTGGATCATCAGCGGCGAGCCGCGAAACACCAGAATGTAGCCGCGGGCAAATGCACTCAGCAGCCGCCAGCGGCTCATGCGCAGTGCCAGAATGCCCACCGCCAGCACGCCCCCACAGAGAAAGGCGCTGATAAACAGGCCGAGCGTGACTGGCAGCGCCGCGCTGAGTTTCAGAAAGGTTTCAGTAAGGAACGCAAAATCGATCATAAATGTCCTTAATGCTGTGCAGCAGTGCGGCTTTGCCAGGCGCGACCCAGACGGGTTTCCGCCCGCAAAAAGGCGCGGTTCGACAGCAGCGTCAGCAGCAGATAACAGGCACCGCCCACCAGGTAAAAGGAGAAATAGTCCCGGGTTGAACCGGCCGCAATCTGGCTGGCCCGCATCAGCTCGACAATGCCGGTCACTGACACCAGCGCCGAATCTTTCAGGCTCATCTGCCAGACGTTTGACAGGCCGGGCAGCGCATAGCGCGCCACCTGCGGCAGCAGAATGCGTTGCCGGATGCGCCAGCGCGGCATACCAATGGCGACGGCGGCTTCGATCTCCCCTTTCGCCAGGGCCAGTCGTGCGGCACGATAGACTTCCGCCTGGTAAGAGCCAGAGATAAGCCCGATCGCCAATGCCCCGATCAGAAACGGCGGCGCTTCAATAAAGCCGTCCGCGCCAAACAGTTGTCCGATCTGCGTGATCAGTCCCGAACCGCCAAAGTAGAACAGGTAGATCACCAGCAGCTCAGGGATGCCACGAAAGATGACCGAGTAGCCTTCCCCCAGCCAGCGTACCGCGCGATGGGAAGATAACTTTGCGGCGGCAACGCCCGATCCCACCACCGCACCGACCAGCAGTGCGCAAAGCGACAGCAGCAACGTGGTCAGCGTGGCACTCAGAATCAACCGTCCCCAGCCGTCCGGTCCAAAACTCAGCAGGCTTATCATCAGTTACCTCACTCAGGGTGTGACGTCAGTTTTGAACCACTTCTCGCTCAGCTTTTTCACTGTGCCGTCGGCCAGCGCGGCTTGGATCGCCTGATCCAGTCGGGCTTTCAGATCGTTGTCTGCCATACGCACGCCCATCGCTTCACCCTCACCCCAGATTGGGCCGCCCAGCTGTGGACCGCTGAAACTCAGGTTACGGTTATCCGGCCGCGCCAGCATCGACTGCGCAAAGGTGACGTCGTCAAATACCGCGTCAATCCGCCCCGCCTGCAAATCGAGGATCGCATCCGCTGAGCTGGTGTATTCGCGGATGTCTGCCACATCTTTGAAATATTTGTCGATGAATGGCGTATAAACCGTGCCGGAGGCGATACCGATCGTTTTGCCTTTCAGCGCTGCTTTCAGGGGTGCAATGGCAGGTTCCACGGTTCCGGCGTCGTCGGTGAGTTTGATGATCTTACTGTCAGCGGGCAGCAGTGACCCTTTTACCGTGATGAAGGTGGCAGGCGTTGAGGCGTAGGGTACGGTGAAATTCACGACTTTCTTGCGGTCGGGCGTAATCACGATCGCATCCATAATGACGTCATATTTTCCGGCATTCAGTCCGGCGATCATCCCATCCCAGTTCTGCACCACCAGCTTGCACTGGATCGCCATGCGCTGGCAGAGATCCGCCATCAGTTCCGGTTCGAAACCGCCCAGCTTGCCGCCCGGCAGCGTGAGGTTCCAGGGTTCATAACTGCCTTCAGTGGCAATGGTGATTGACTTCCACTCTTTAGCCTGGGCACTGACGCCACAGAGCAGCAGGCTGGAAACCAGCGTAGTGAGACATAAACGACGAAAAGTCAGAGGGTGTGTCATACGGTTCTCCTGAAGTAGCGGCCTGGTGATCGCCCTGACGAGATTTAACATAAATTTCACAGGATGATATGTCATGTATATACAAGTTAACGCAGCGCAGTTCATTGCCGGCTTTATCATTTTGTGAGCCAGATAGAATTTATGATGTGGAGAGTGGCACTGCTGCACTTGTACATACAACCTAGCAAAGGTTATGCCAGCTCTGCAGAGACGGAAGAAGGGGCGGGAGGATGAGTGCAGGCAGGCAAAACGCCTTTGCCTGCACCCAATTGGCGCAGCGCTGCACCGGGGTGGCGCATCGCTGCTTTAGTGCGGTTTAGCCTGCGCCAGCATGGCGTGGATCATTGCCTTCAGTACTTTCTGTAATTGTGCGGCGCGCGCCTGCTGCCAGGCATAGGGCGAGGTTTCATCCATATAGTTGCGCTGCGCCAGCTCCAGCTGGACCGCCTCAATCTGCTGCTGCGGCTGACCGTAAGCGCGGGTGATGTAGCCACCTTTAAAGCGCCCGTTGATCACCCAGCTGTAGTCGGTCTGTGCTGCGCACACCGCCTCAATCGCCGCGCTCATGGCAGGCGTACAACTTGCACCGTCGTTGGTGCCGACGTTGATATCGGGCAGACGCCCCTCAAACAGGCGGGGAATTTCACTGGCGATGGAATGCGCGTCAAACAGCAGCGCATAGCCGTGCTGCGCTTTAAGCCGCGCCAGTTCCTGTTGAATCTGCTGATGATAAGGCTGCCAGATCTGATCGATGTAGCCCTGACGCTCCGTGGCATCGGGCGTTTTGCCTGGCGCAAAGGTCGGCGTGCCATCGAACAGGGTTTCCGGGAACAAGCCGGTGGTGGCAGTCGAATAGAGCGGCTGGTTATCGGGCGGACGATTGAGATCGACCACAAAACGTGAGTAGCGGCCAATTAACACGCTGGCCCCGAGATCACGCACAAAATCATACAGCAACGGAATATGCCAGTCGGTGTCAGGCAGGCCGCGCGCGGCCTCACTCAGTCCGGCTTCCACGCCAGGCGTCAACTCCGTACCGGCATGGGGAATGCTGACCAGCAGCGGCAGGCTGCCCTGGGAAAAATAGAAAGGGTTCATTGCAGTTCTCCACGATAGATAACGGTACAGGGCAACTCGCCCCCCAGCCAGTAAACCAGTTCCGCCGGACGGGCCAGCGGCCAGTGCACGAAGTTCGCCACTTTTCCCGCCTCCAGCGAGCCGTGACTGTCAGCCAGCCCCAGCGCTTTTGCCCCCCACAGCGTAACGCCTGCCAGCGCCTCTTCCGGCGTCATGCCAAACAGGGTGCAGCCCATATTGAGCATCAGGCGCAGCGACAGCGCGGGCGACGTACCGGGATTGGCATCACTGGCCAGCGCCATCGGCACGCCATGTTGCCGGAAGAGTTCCACCGGCGGACGCCGGGTCTCACGTAACAGGTAAAACGCACCAGGCAGCAACACCGCCACAGTGCCATGCTCTGCCATCGCTCTGGCATCCTCTTCGGTGGCGTATTCAA
Organism: Candidatus Pantoea rara; assembly: GCF_051136265.1. Taxonomy (NCBI): domain Bacteria; kingdom Pseudomonadati; phylum Pseudomonadota; class Gammaproteobacteria; order Enterobacterales; family Erwiniaceae; genus Pantoea; species Candidatus Pantoea rara. The sequence goes on from NZ_CP194942.1 coordinate 2,751,963, forward strand.
GATGATCAGCAGAGAGTGCGCCGTAGCGCGCGGCCAGGGCTGCGCCCCCCAGCGCCGAGAGCTGTTCCGCATGCAATTTCACCGGCATGCCCAGCGCCACGGCCCGGTCGAACACCCGCGCCACCTGCTCAGGGGAAAAGGCCAGATGCTCGCAGAACGCATCCACCGCATCCGCCAGCCCCAGCGCGTTAACCTGCGGCAGCAGACGGTCACAGATGATATCGACCCAGCCATCCGGATTGTGCGTAAACTCCGGCGGAAAGGCATGGGCGGCCAGACAGGTGGCACGTACATCGGCGGGCACGCTCTCGCCCAACTGGCGAATCGCCCGCAGCATCCGCATTTCGCTCTCTTCATCCAGACCGTAGCCGGATTTGATCTCAACAGTAGTGACGCCCTCGGCCAGTAGACGATTGAGCCGCCAGCGAGCCGATGCCACCAGCTCCTCTTCGGTGGCCGCGCGCGTGGCGCGCACGGTGGAGAGAATGCCGCCGCCCTGCGCGGCAATCTCTGCGTAGCTGACGCCATTCAGGCGCTGTTCAAACTCCTGACTGCGATCACCGCCAAACACCAGATGGGTATGGCAATCCACCAGTCCTGGCGTCACGATGCCGCCTGGTAGTTGATGATGCTGATCGGCAATGAACGCGGGCATCTCCGCCTGCGGCCCGACCCACACCAGCTTACCCGCCTGCACCACCAGCGCGCCTTCAGGTATCAGATGGTACTTTCCGTCACGCATGGTGACCAGGTCGGCCCCCGTCCACACCGTTTCTACGCGCATCTCTTCTGCCATCGCTACCTCATGCCTCCGCCGTTTACACTGTGCCTCAAAGTATGTATATGTATATACAACCACATCCGATGAGGATCAACCATGGCAACGTTTTTTGCCCCGCGCGCACTGCTGGCGGAGGGCTGGCAGCAGCAGGTACGTATCACGGTCAATCAGGCCGGTTTTATCGACTCCATTACCCCGGACAGCCACGCTGAGGAGGCGATAAGGCTCAACGGCGAGGTGATCCCGGCGATCGCCAACCTGCACTCTCATGCCTTTCAGCGCGCCATGGCAGGTCTGGCTGAGGTGGCGGGCGATCCTCAGGACAGCTTCTGGACCTGGCGGGATCTGATGTACCGCATGGTCCAGCGCCTGACGCCTGAGCAGGTGGGCGATATTGCCGCCCTGCTCTACATCGAGATGCTGAAAGGTGGCTACACCCAGGTGGCGGAGTTTCACTATCTGCATCACGACCCCAGCGGCACGCCCTACGGTGATGACGCGATGCTGCAACAGCTGATCGAAGCGGCGGAGATCGCCGGTATCGGTCAGACCATGCTGCCGGTGCTCTACAGCTACAGCGGTTTCGGCAGTCAGCCCGCGGCGGCCGGTCAGAAACGTTTTATCCAGCAGACCGATCGCTATCTGCAACAGCAGGCACGGCTGGATGCATGGCAGCAGCAGCGGCCACTACTGAACCGTGGCCTCTGTTTCCATTCGCTACGGGCGGTTAGTGAAAGCCAGATGCACGACGTGCTGGCAGCCAGCGATCCGGCACTGCCGGTGCATATCCATGTGGCTGAACAGCAAAAAGAGGTCAATGACTCGCTGGCCTGGAGCGGCGAACGTCCGGTCGCCTGGCTGCTGAACCGCTTTGCGGTGGATGCGCGCTGGTGCCTGATCCACGCCACCCATCTGGATGAGAGTGAGCTGTCGCGCCTTGCCCGCAGTGGTGCGGTCGCGGGCCTCTGTCCGACCACCGAAGCTAACCTCGGTGACGGCATCTTTCCGGCGGTGGAGTATATCGCACAGGGTGGACGCTGGGGCATTGGCTCTGACAGCCATGTCTCGCTGAGCGCCCAGGAAGAGCTGCGCTGGCTGGAGTATGCGCAGCGGCTGCGCGACCAGCGTCGCAACCGGATGACTCTGCCTGGCCAGCCGTCGGTGGGCGACCTGCTCTGGCAACAGGCGGCAGCGGGTGGCGCCCAGGCGTGCGGCATTCAGCAGGGCGTGCTGGCGGTGGGACAACGTGCTGACTGGCTGGTGCTACGCGATGAGGCGTGGCTTGGCAGCGTTGAGTCCTACGCCGTGCTGAACCGCTGGCTGTTTGCCGGACAGCGCGATCAGATTCGCGACGTTTATGTCGCAGGTAAGGCCGTGGTGGAAGATGGCGTGCATCCGCAGCAGACGGCGTGTGCCACGCGCTTTGCTCAGGCGATGGCGGCGCTGCGATGATCGCCCGGTTCGCGTACGCAGATCTGGCGGTCAGCCGCTGGCGCAACGGCGGTGGCGAGACCCGCGAAATCATCAGCTTCCCGCCCGGCTCGGATCGCTTCAGCTGGCGCGCCAGCATTGCCACCCTGGCGCAGGATGGCCCCTTCTCCGACTTTCCTGACATCGATCGGGTGATTACCCTGCTGCATGGCGATCCGGTGTTATTAACCGCGTCTGATGTGCAGCATCTGTTGACGCCGCAAAAGCCGTGGGCGTTTGCCGGAGAACTCGCCTTAACGGCGCAGCTGCAGGGCAGCATCAGCGAAGATTTCAATATCATGACGCGACGTGGTGAATGGCAGGCTACGGTAGAGGTGGTTAACACGGCGGTCAGCGCGCTGCATGGTGTCGCCTGGGTGCTGGGTGGCGCATGGCAGACGGCTGACGGAGAAAAGCTGAGCGCGCAACAGGGCGCGTGGTGGGTCGATGAAGAGACACAACTCAGCCCGTGTGACACGGATGCCCGGCTGCTGTTTGCCCGACTTAACCGTGTCCTCTGAAGCGGCCCAGTAGTTTGTAACGCGAGCCGGGATAGAGTAGCCGCGCATACGTCACGATCTTCGTGTCGCTCCAGGTCTGACGACGAATCAGCAGGCAGGGATCGTGCTCGTCCAGCGACAGATGTTTACGCTGACGCGCATCGGGCAGCACCGCTTCAACGATGTGCTCGCCCGCCGTCAGCGGCGCGACCCGCATCAGATAGGTGTACGGCGTCATCTTCTCATAATCCTGCGTCAGGTAGTCGGGCGCGACCAGCGGGTTGACCAGACGATCCTCCAGCTGCACCGGCAGATCATTTTCGTAATGCACAATCAGCGAATGGAAGAGCGTCTGCCCGGTAGTAAGTCCCAGTACCGCAGCCTGCTCGGGATCGGCTTTGTTCTGACCGATGGCGAGAATTTTGCTGCTGTGCTGATGGCCGCGCTGGGCAATCTCATCGGCAATGTTATGCACCTCCAGCATGGCGGTGTAGCCTTTCATCTCTGCCACGAAGGTTCCGACGCCCTGCATCCGCACCAGGAAGCCCTCGCTGGTCAGTTCGCGCAACGCCCGGTTAATGGTCATGCGGCTGACGCCCAGTTCATTGACCAGTTCACTTTCTGATGGCACACGCTGATTCGCTTTCCACAACCCTTCACGAATCTGGCTGACGATAGCCTGCTTCACCCGCTGATAGATCGGGGCAGGTTCATCGCTCATTGCCGCCGCCAGTTGTGCCAGTGCTGTATGCTCGACCATTTGCTGTTCCTTATGCTGAAAGTCCCCTAAGTTTACTGTCTCACCACGTGAATGTATATACATCCAGTAGAGCACCCGCTGCCCTACTGGTGCAGTCTGCGCATCCTCATGGTGCAGCCTCTGTAATGCTTTCAGGACGTAACCCGCAGCGGGCAGAGATTCGATTTTTGTGATCGGCCTGGCACGACGCTTGCTTTCAATACTTGATTGTATAGACAAGCATAGACAAGGGTTAACGCTTATGTTTCACTCGAATTATTCCGCTGGTCAGGGCAAGAAAAGCAGCTTAGCCACGCCAGCACACTTGTATAGACAGGAGTAGACTATGTCAGGTTCGTTTCAGGCTTTGCGCCTGGTGCCAGGCGAGGTGGACCTCGCCACATTACGCGCTATCTATCAGGGTAACGTCACGCTGAGCCTTGATGAGAGTGCGCATCAGGCGATTGCGGCAGCCCAGCAGACCGTGGATGCGATTGTCGCCTCTGGCAACGTGGTGTATGGCATTAATACCGGCTTCGGCAAACTGGCGCAGACGCAAATCCCGGCCAGCCGGCTGGCGGATCTGCAGCGTAATCTGGTGCTGTCACACAGCGTCGGGCTGGGCGATCTGTTGCCCGACAATGTCACCCGTCTGGTAGTCGCGACCAAAATCATCAGCCTGGCGCGCGGTCACTCTGGCGTACGTATCGAACTGGTTGAGGCGCTGCTGGCGCTGTTCAACGCGGGCGTGATGCCCTGCATCCCGGAAAAAGGGTCGGTCGGGGCTTCCGGCGATCTCGCACCGCTGGCGCACATGTCGCTGATGCTGCTGGGCGAAGGTCAGGTCCGGCTCAATGGCGGGTTAATTCCTGCCACAGAAGGACTGGCAAGCGTCGGCCTGTCGCCGTTTGTGCTTGGCCCGAAAGAGGGACTAGCGCTGCTTAACGGCACCCAGGTGTCGACTGCGCTGGCGCTGCGCGGCCTGTTTGAAGGTGAAAACCTGTTTGCTGCCGGTCTGATGGCGGGTGCGCTGTCGCTGGAAGCGATCAAAGGCTCGCTGAAACCGTTCGACGCCCGTATCCACAAGGCGCGGGGTCAGCAGGGCCAGATTGCGGTCGCCGCCGCCGTCAGCACCCTGATTGAGGGCAGTGAAATTCTGCAGTCGCATACGCATTGCGGCCGTGTACAGGACCCCTACTCCATCCGCTGCGTGCCGCAGGTGATGGGTGCCTGCCTGGACAATTTCAGCCATGCGGCACGCATTCTGGAAATCGAAGCGAACGCAGCCTCGGATAACCCGCTGGTGTTCAGTGACAGCGGCGATGTGATCTCCGGCGGCAACTTCCACGCCGAACCGGTGGCCTTTGCCGCTGACATCCTGGCGCTGGCCATTGCCGAAGTCGGGGCCATCTCCGAGCGGCGTATGGCGTTGCTGCTGGACAGCGGCCTGTCCGGTCTGCCGCCCTTCCTGGTGCGCGACGGCGGCGTGAACTCCGGCTTTATGATCGCCCAGGTCACCGCCGCTGCGCTGGCCTCTGAGAATAAATCGCTGGCCCATCCGGGCAGCGTGGACAGTCTGCCGACCTCCGCTAACCAGGAGGATCACGTTTCGATGGCGACCTACGCCGCCCGCCGTCTCGGCAGCATGTGCTTTAACAGCGCTGCCGTGGTCGGTATCGAAGCGATGGCCGCCGCGCAGGGCATTGAATTCAACCGGCCACTGAGAAGCTCCTCGCTGATTGAGCAGGCCATCGACACCATTCGCGAGCAGGTCGCCTTCCTTGAGGAGGATCGCCTGCTGGCGCCCGATATTGAGGCAATGCGTCAGTGGGCAAGTCGCACTGACTGGCCTCAGGCATTGACCGCGCTGCTGCCAAGCATGCGCCCAACTTCAGCTGAATTAAGGAATCTGTAATGAGCGAAACTCTTTCTCAGGCGGTAGCACGTGAGATTCGTGCGCCGCATGGCACCACGCTGCACTGCGCTAACTGGCTGATTGAAGCGGCTTACCGCATGATTCAGAACAACCTTGATCCCGATGTGGCCGAGCGCCCGGAAGATCTGGTGGTTTACGGCGGCATCGGCAAAGCAGCGCGAAACTGGGCGTGTTTTGAGCAGATCCTGCGTTCGCTGCGGGCGCTGCAGCCGGATGAAACGTTGCTGATCCAGAGTGGCAAGCCGGTCGGCATCTTCCGCACCCACGCGGATGCACCGCGCGTCCTGCTGGCGAACTCCAACCTGGTGCCGCACTGGGCGACCTGGGATCACTTCCATGAGCTGGATAAAGCAGGCCTGATGATGTACGGCCAGATGACCGCCGGTTCCTGGATCTACATCGGCGCGCAGGGCATCGTGCAGGGCACCTACGAAACCTTCGTCGAAGCGGGACGTCAGCACTATAACAACGACCTCAGCGGACGCTGGATCCTCACCGCCGGGCTGGGCGGCATGGGCGGCGCGCAACCACTGGCGGGCGTCCTGGCCGGAGCCTGTGTGCTGGCGATTGAGTGCCAGGAGTCACGCATCGATTTCCGTCTGCGTACCCGCTACGTCGACTATAAAGCCACTACGCTGGACGAAGCGCTGGCCATCATCAGTGAAGCCACCGCAGCGAAAAAAGCGATTTCAGTCGGCCTGCTGGGCAATGCTGCTGAGATCCTGCCGGAACTGGTGAAGCGCGCTCAGGCGGGCGGGCCGAAGCCGGACATCGTGACCGATCAGACCTCTGCGCACGATCCGATTAATGGCTATCTGCCAATTGGCTGGGATCTGGCGCGCTGGCAACAGGAGCGCATTTCACAGCCGAAAGCGGTTGAGAAAGCCGCGCGCGCCTCTATGGCAATTCACGTCCAGGCGATGCTCGACTTCTGTCATATGGGCATCCCGACGGTGGATTATGGCAACAACATCCGCCAGGTGGCGCTGGATGAGGGTGTCAGCAACGCCTTCGATTTCCCTGGCTTTGTACCCGCCTATATCCGCCCGCTGTTTTGTGAAGGCAAAGGCCCGTTCCGCTGGGTGGCGCTGTCTGGTGACCCGGAGGATATCTACAAGACCGACGCAAAACTCAAAGAGCTGTTCCCGCACCACAAAACGTTGCATCGCTGGCTGGATATGGCGCAGGAGCGCATCGCCTTCCAGGGCCTGCCGGCACGTATCTGCTGGCTGGGACTGGGTGAGCGGCATCTTGCCGGTCTGGCATTCAACGAAATGGTGCGCAACGGCGAGCTGAAAGCGCCGGTGGTAATTGGCCGCGACCATCTCGACTGCGGTTCAGTCGCCTCACCAAACCGTGAGACCGAAGCGATGAAAGATGGCTCTGATGCCGTCTCTGACTGGCCGCTGCTTAACGCGCTGCTGAATACTGCAGGCGGCGCGACCTGGGTCAGCCTGCATCATGGCGGCGGTGTTGGCATGGGCTTCTCGCAGCACGCTGGTGTGGTGATTGTTGCCGACGGCAGCAAAGAGGCCGATGCGCGCCTGAGCCGCGTGCTATGGAACGATCCGGCTACAGGTGTGATGCGTCACGCCGATGCAGGTTATGAGCTGGCGCAGAGTTGCGCGGCAGATCATGGCCTGAACCTCCCGATGCAGAAGTAGTTATTTGAACGGGGCAAGCTAAGGCTTGCCCCATTTTGTTTGCATGTTTATAGCCTGATACCCTTTCCTGAAATCACTTCCTTATTACTTATTCCTTTTTGATTTAGCCTATAGCCATATTTAGTCCCGACAGCGATAGACGCCGCGCCACCTGATCACTAAAGTGAAATCTTCTCATTCTGTAAGGAGCACGACGCTGCATGACTCTCTCCCCTGCCCTGCTTGAAGATGCCCTGCGCTGGCGCCGTGAATTTCATCGCCAGCCTGAATTGGGTTACCAGGAACAGCAAACCAGCCAGTTTATCGCGGAAGAGTTAGCGCGGGCGGGATTGCAGGTTTTTCGTGGTCTCGCGGGCACCGGGCTCATTGGCACGCTGGAAAACGGTCCCGGCCCGGTTATCGGGCTGCGTGCGGATATGGATGCGCTGCCGATCACGGAAAAGGGTGACGTCGAGTGGCGCTCTTCGACGCCTGGCGTGATGCACGCCTGCGGACACGACGGTCACAGCGCCATTCTGTTGGCCGCCGCCCGACAACTGGCCGCCACGCGTCAGTTCAGCGGCACGGTGCATTTTATCTTTCAGCCTGCCGAAGAGAATCTGGGCGGTGCGCGCAAAATGGTGGAAGAGGGACTGTTTCAGCGCTTCCCGATGGATGCGATCTACGCCATGCACAACTGGCCGGGTCTGCCGCTGGGCTCGCTGGCGGTTAACCCCGGTGCGATGATGGCGTCGCTGGATTCGTTTGAAATTACGCTGCATGGCAAAAGCTGCCATGCAGCAATGCCGGAAAGTGGTGCGGATCCGATGGTGGTGGCGGCCGAGCTGATTCTGGCGCTACAGACCATTCCATCACGTCGCCTCTCTCCACTGGCTTCAGCAGTGGTCAGTGTGACCCAGATCCACGGTGGCGAAGCAATCAACGTCATCCCGGAACAGATTGTGCTGCGCGGCACAGTCCGCTGTCTGCAGACCTGCGTGCGCGAAAAAGTGCGAGGGCTGATTGATGAGTTTGTAGCGACCCTGCCGCGTCCGTTTGGCGTCAGCGGTGAGATTGACTGGCTGCCGGGCTATCCGGTCACCGCCAACCATGCGGCACCGGCTGAACAGGTACGCGACGTGGCACTGGCGACGCTGGGAGCAGACCGGGTTCACTGGCAGGTCAATCCGTCGATGGCGTCAGAAGATTTTGCCTGCATGATGGAAGCCTGCCCCGGCGCTTACTTCTGGCTGGGTGCGGACGGCGAGACGCCATCCGCGCCACTGCATAACGCCCGCTATGATTTCAACGACGCGCTGCTGCCGATTGGCATTCGTTTCTGGCAGAGCCTGGTTGAACAGACGCTGCCAGTATCCTGACTCAATAACCGGCGGTGAGGATCTGCTGCTCTGCCGCCGCCAGCGAGTCGCACTGGCCGCTGGCGCGCAGGCAGCAGGCGAGTTGCAGTCGCAGTGACGCAGGTACCGGGCGCTGCTGATTCAGCACCTCCTCAATCCAGCGCGCAGTCACCTCTGCCGACTTATCTGCCGGCAGTTCAATCGCCACTTCAGGCTGACGCTCCACCCACACTTCCGCTTCCGTGCCTGCACCCTGAATCATACTGATCGCCGGGCAGCGCTGCGGATTTGCATAGACTTCCCCTTCGGTGCCATTGAGCAGTATGGCTGGCGCATCAATGTCACTGAAGAATTTTGCTACGCGCGGCACATACTCCGGATGCGACACGCTCGACAGCCGCAGCGCCGCTCGCTCTGCAAATGGGGTCGCCAGTTTCGCCAGCGTATGCGCGCTGTTACGCACCCCCATCCGCCAGCGCAGCGACAGCTGTTTCGCCATTGGTGGGCAGAGGTGATCGATAGTGATAAAGGCCAGCTCGCCCTGATCGAGTTTCGCCTGCGCCGCCTCAGCAGTAGTGACAGGGGTAATGCCCAGCGCGGCAAACACCGTTTCACTGGTGATGCGCGTCGCGTCGTCGCTGACGCCATGCACCAGCACCGGGAAGCCGAGTTTCACCAGCAGTAACGCCAGCAGCGGCGTCAGATTGCCCTGGCGACGCGCGCCGTTGTAGCTGGGGATCACCACCGGCATCGGCCGGTTTTCTGGCGCACGCAGTTGCATCATCTGCGCCTGCATCGCCTGATAAAAGCCGCGCATCTCCGCTTCACCTTCGCCTTTGATACGCAGCGCAATCAGGATGCCACCCAGCTCCAGGTCCGGCACCTCGCCCGCCAGCATTGCGCCATAAAGCGCCACTGCGGTATCAAAATCGATGTCACGAGCATGATTTTTACCGCGACCAATCTCTTTAATGATTTTATTCAGTTCCATCACTCGCTTCCGGTTAAGTGCGCGGCTCAGCGCCGCGTGGGACGTCGTTTACGCACCGTGTTTTTGGGCACCACAGTGGCCGGTATCGCTTCCGGCTCTGGCGTTTCCGGCTGTTCAATCGGGAAGATCGGCAGCGCTGCTAATAACCGGCTGCCGTAAGATTTGCTCAGCAGACGGCGATCATAAATCACGATTTCGCCATAACATTGATGGCTGCGAATCAGGCGTCCGACCTGTTGAATCAGGGTAAATGAGGCGCTGGGTAAGCTCTGCACCTCAAACGGATAACGCTTCAGGCTTTTCAGCCACTCGCCTTCGGTCAAAATTACCGGACTGTCTACCGGGGGAAAAGCGATTTTATGAATATGCACCTGACTCAGCAAATCGCCTTTCAGATCCAGTCCCTCGGCAAAGGACTGCAGGCCAATCAGAACACTGGTTTCCCCTTTAGTGACGCGCTGACGGTGCAGGTCCACCAGGCGGCTGCGCGGCTGATCGCCCTGCACCAGCATCGAAAGCCGCAGGTCTGGCAGACAGGCGACAAACTGCTGCATCGCCCGGTTGCTGGCAAACAGTACCAGCACGCCTTTGTGCTTTTTCTCCGCCATCTGCTGACGGAAGAAACCGGCCATCTCGGCGATGTGCTCCGCTTCGTGGGTCATCAGCGGCTCAAAGCGCATTTGCGGGATCACCAGCTTGCCCTGCTCCACATGGTTAAACGGCGAGTCGAGCGCCACAAACCGGTCGCCTGCTTTCTCGCTGAGTCCCGACATCTCCTGCAGGCGATTGAAGCTATTGAGCGATCGCAGCGTAGCGGAGGTGACCACCACATGCGGAATTTTACGCCACAGCATCTTCTCCAGCTGATCGCTGACACGGATCCCGGCACAGTGAAACAGCAGGTGCGCCTGACCTTCGCGCAGCTCACGGGTGATCCACTTGGACACCGGTGCGCCAGAGGCTTTTTCCATTGCTGCCAGCCGCCACAGCTTGCTGACCGATTCGAACCAGCCAAACTGGCGATTAAGCTGCAGCAGATTGCGATGCAGACGCACCAGATCGACTTTGCCGGTCTGCTCGCTGAGCGCATTAATCAGGCCTTCGCTCAGGCCGCGCAGTGCATCGCTGAGTTTGAACAGCCGGGCGCAGAGATCCAGCAATTCCTGCGGCAGCGTGCCCAGCACAAAGCGGAATTCGCCCGGCTGGTTATGTGGCGGCAGCAGCGGATTCAGCGCCTGCGCGGTAATGTTCAGCAGCTCGCGCAGCTCATCGCAGTGCGCCTTAAGCCGTTCGGGATTCGCCAACGGTGGTGGCGATTTTGGCCGCATTTGCGTCATGATGCTCTCAACCAGCTTAATAAACAGGTCGAGCTGCAGGCTGCTCCAGCCCGGCGTAATATCGGCGCTCATCTCCAGCGCATCGCGGGCCACTTCGGGCAGGTGATGCCCTTCATCCAGCACCAGCATCAGGTTTTTGGCCGGTGGCAGCACCGACTCATTCTCCATCGCCGCCATCACCAGCGCATGGTTCGCCACCACCACATCCACCTGCTCGATCTCGCGTCGTGCCACAAAGAACGGGCATTCACGATACCAGTGGCAGTGCGCACCCAGGCAGCTTGCCTTATCGGTAGAGAGGCGCTGCCACAGGCTGTCGCTGACGTTCTCTTCGCTGTGATCGCGCAGGCCATCCCACTGATAGCGGTCCAGGGATTTTTGTAAGCGCCCACACTGCGTCTGTTCCTCTTTGGTGCTGCTGACCGCATCATCGTCCAGATAGAGCAGCAGATCGCCCTGCTGATCGGCGTCGGCTGCCATCGCCGCCAGATTGCGCGGACAGACATAGCGCCCGCGGCCAAAGGCAGCAGTAAAGGTGAGGTCGGGGATGATTTTCTTCAGCAGCGGCAGATCTTTGGTGAAAATTTGATCCTGCAGCGCCACGTTAGCGGTGCTGATCACCAGCTGCTTTTCCTGGGCGCGGCTGGCCGCGATGCCCGGAATCAGATAAGAGAGAGTTTTACCCACGCCGGTCGGCGCTTCGACCGCCAGGTGGCGTGAATCGTCGCCCGCCAGGCATTTTGCCACTTCAGCAATCATCTGGCGCTGCGGTGCACGCGGGATGAAATCAGGCACCTGCTCCTGAAGCGCTTTATACCATTGCGCTATCTGGCTTTTTACTGCGGCTGTCAGGGCCATGATTTGCTTTACCACACCGAAAATATGGCCTGTATTTTTACACAGTATCCCGGCGGCGTCAGCTTTCGCGCCGAATTTTTCGAACGCTGTCGTAAATTTCAGCGGTTGCCTGGCGGCAGCGCTCTACGCCAGGACTTTGTACATAAAGGTGGTGGCATCCAGCACGCCTGCCGTGGATTCCGCATAAAACGGGATCGACCCCGCCACCTGCCAGCCCAGAGAACGGTAAAGCTCGCTGGCAACATCGCCGCTGCGCGTATCCAGCACCAGCAGGGTTTTGCCCTGCGCACGCGCGCGCTGCTCAGCATGCTGCATCAGCTCACGGGCGATCCCCTGACGGCGCGCCTGCGGATGCACCAGCAATTTACTGATTTCCGCCCGGTGGCGACCATTGGGCATGGCGCTGCAACTCATCATAACCGTCGCCACGATACGTCCATGCTGACGCGCGACGATTAACTCGCTGTCGCCGTCTGTGATGCTGGCGATCCGCTGCTGCCAGAATCGCGTCATCACCTGAATCTCCTGAGCATCAATGAACCCGACGCTGGCCCCGTCTTCCACACAGCCCTGTAAAACATCGGTCAGTTCGGCCAGATACCGTTGTGCCTGTGTGCCGCTAAGGTTTGCGTATTCGATCATGGTTTCGCCACCACCAATAAATAGCGCGCGCCGTCGGTCAGGTGCGCCTCAAAAGCCGACTTTCCAGTCAGATGAAAACGTAAGCAGTCGCCTGGCTGCAACGTCCACTCCTGAGACCCCATCGTAATGGTGAGTCCCCCGTCACGCAGCCAGATATGCTGCTCCAGCCCCTGGATGGGGGGCGCATCGTAATCGATACGCGCACCAGGACGTAACCTGCCCTCGACCAGTTCGCATCTAAAATGAAGTGCGGGTGGTGAAATATTCCGGCGAATAAATCCGCTGGCCTTATCCTGCCATACCGGCTGCTGCTCCTGTGTGACCAGCAGACTGGACTCTTCCTCCACTTCACTGAGCAGGCGCGACATGGTTAATCCGTAGGCCGCACACAGACGATTAAGCAGTGCAGCAGTAGGACTGGTCTCGCTTCGCTCAATGCGCGATAATGACGCGCGACTGATACCCGTGGCGACAGAAAGTTCATCCAGCGACCAGCCACGTTGCAGGCGTAATTCTGCCAGCCTCACCGCCAGTCGTTGCTCAGTATTCAGCTCCGGCATTGTGATTTCTCATACTTGGGAAATATTCTCTTAAATGAGATATAGCTGAGAAAGGACGTATCAGTCAAGTTGTACATTGAGAAATGTATTGTACAACTTAGTCTGCTTCGTTATGGTAATTGCACTCAGACAAATCGAAAGAGGAATTTATGACCTTATACAGTATCGGTGATGTCGCCGAGCGCTGTGGCATAAACCCAGTCACCCTGCGCGCCTGGCAGCGTCGTTATGGCTTACTGAAGCCGCAACGTACCGAGGGCGGACATCGTCAGTTCGATGAAGAAGATGTTCATCGTATTGAAGAGATTATGCGCTGGATTGAAAGCGGCGTGCCGGTCGGTAAAGTTAAAGCATTGCTGGAGGGTGGCGATGTTGATGCTCATGACGGCTGGACCACACTGCAGGATGAGCTGATCAGCGTACTGCGTCACGTCAGGCCCGCTAAACTTCGTAACAAAATTGCCGCGATTGGTCGCGAACATCCGATTGATGCATTGATCGACCACGTTTTCATGCCGGTACGCCAGAAGCTGAGTCTGGACCAGAACACCGCCCGCACGATGTGCAGTCTGCTTGATGGCCTGCTGATCGACTATGTGGCTTTTTGCCTGACCGGCAGCCGCAAAAAATCGGGAAAAGATGCGCTGATTATTGGCTGGGGTATCGACGATCGTACCCGCATCTGGCTGGAGGGCTGGCGTCTGTCGCAGCATGGCTGGCGGATTGATGTGCTGGCTGAACCGCTGGATTTACCGCGTCCTGAACTCTTCCCGGGCATGAATATGTTTGTCTTTACCGGCAAAAAACTGACCCGTCGCCAGCAGGAGCAGCTGTCACACTGGCAGGAACAGGGCTATGCCGTACGGTTACACGAACCCACCTGATAACAAAAACGCACGCCGGGCACTTTGCCTTCTGCCTTGCGCGCGCTATTATCCCCGCCTCACTGTTAACGAGCTCAGGTTTTAACCATGAATGTCAAAAAAGCCTTTTTCGCCACGCTGTTTTTTATCATGGCGGCCGGCGGCACCAGCGGTCTGATGCTGGTCGGATACTCTCTCATCGTTCACTCACGCTAAACCCGCGCTGAAGGCGCTCAAAGAGGCGATCACTCACTATCGCCAGCAGCGCCACCATTAGTGCCCCCTGAATGACATAGGCTGTATTAAAGCCGCTTAAGCCGATAATCACCGGCGATCCCAGACTTTTTGCCCCGACCGTTGAGGCGATGGCCGCCGTGCCGATGTTGATAACCACCGAGGTGCGTATCCCGGCAATAATTACCGGCGCAGCCAGCGCCAGCTCAATCTGCCATAACCGTTGCCAGTTGCTCATACCGACCCCGATGGCGATCTCCCGGCTGCTGGCCGGTACGCTATCAATGCCCGCCAGCGTACCCTGTAATATCGGCAGCAACCCGTAAAGTAGCAGCGCCACCACCGCAGGCCAGGCACCAAAGCCCATTACCGGCACCGCAATTGCCAGCACCGCGACCGGCGGAATCGTCTGACCCGCCGCCACAAGCGTTTCGATTAGCGGCCGGAACGCACTGCCTGCCCGCCGCGTCACCAGCACGCCACTGCCGATGCCAATGACGATCGCCAGCAGGCTGGCGGTGATCACCAGAAACAGATGCGCCAGCGTCAGCTGCCAGAAACTTTCCTGCTGATAGAGTGGCCGCGCCAGGTCCGGAAACCAGCGGTGAAACAGCAGCCCGCTATAGGGCATCAGCGTCAGCAGCGCGCCATAGAATAGCACCAGCCACAGCAGCGGATCCTTTAGCCTGTGCATGTTGACGCCTCGCGCAGTTGCAGCAGGTCGCCAAAGTGAAGTACACCCAGTGGCTGCTGTTGATCGTCCATGACCGGCAGTTTATCGGTGCGCCGCGCGATAAACTGCGACAGAGCGTCGCGCAGCGTCAGGCCGGCGGCGATCGGTTCGCCCGCCAGCCACTCCCCGCGCCGCACGGCATGACCGACCAGCGCCAGCGATAACAGCCGCACGCCCATTTCACTGCGACCAAAGAAGTCGCGCACAAAATCGTTTTTCGGCTGGGTCAGCAGCTCCACCGGCCTGCCCTGCTGAACAATCTCACCGTTATCCATCAGTACGATGCGGTCCGCCAGCGTCAGCGCTTCGTCGATGTCATGGGTCACCAGCACGATGGTGCGGCCCGACAGGCGATGAATACGCAGCATCTCCTGCTGCAGCACCCCGCGTGTCACCGGATCGAGCGCACCGAATGGCTCATCCATCAGCAACACCTCCGGGTCCGCCGCCAGCGCCCGTGCCACGCCAACCCGCTGCTGCTGCCCGCCAGAGAGCTGATGTGGATAACGGCTCAATAGATGCTCGTCAAGATTGAGTAGCGCCAGCAGCGCGGCAATGCGCTCATCGACCTGTGCCCTGGGCCAGCCGAGCAGCACAGGCACCGTGGCGATATTCTTCCGCACCGTCCAGTGCGGGAACAGGCCAATCGACTGAATGGCATAGCCCATGCGCCGCCGCAGCGTGCGGGCATCAAGCTGGCGAATCGACTCGCCGGCAAAACGGATTTCCCCGCTATCAAACTCCACCAGCCGGTTAATCATCTTCAGGGTGGTCGATTTGCCGGAACCGGAGGTACCGAGCAGCACGCAAAACTCACCTTTTGCCACCTGCAAAGAGAGATTTCTTACTGCGGCTTTGCCGTTAAAGGCGCGGGAAACACCATCAAATTCAATCATCTTTTCTCTCCAGCAGTGAGATCAACAGGCGGAACAGCGCATCGATGACGACCGCCAGCGCAATCACCGGGATCACCCCCAGCAACACCAAATCAAGCGCACTGCTTAACAGCCCCTGGAAAATAATCGCACCAAAACCGCCCGCGCCAATCAGCGCCGCCACCACCGCCATGCCCAGCGTCTGTACCACGACGACCCGCAGGCCCGCCAGCCAGACCGGCAGCGCCAGCGGCACATCCACCGCAATAAATTGCTGCCAGCCGCTCATGCCCGTGCCGCGCGCACTTTCGCGCACTTCCTGCGGTACCTGTTGTAAGCCCACCACCACGCCACGCACCAGCGGTAACAGGGCGTAAAGCACCAGCGCGATCAGCGCCGGCGCCATCCCAATGCCGCTGATACCCCAGTCACCGAGCCACGGAAAATGCTGAGCCAGACCCGCCAGTGGCGCAATCAGCAGACCAAACAGCGCGACCGACGGTACCGTCTGAATCACATTCAGTACGCCAAACACCCCGCCCTGCCAGCCAGGCCGCCGGAACAGCGTGACACCCAGCGGCAGCGCAATGATCAGCGCTGGCAGCACCGTGCCCGCGAGCAGTGTGAGATGACGGCTCAAGGCCGCATCAAACACCGCGTGGCGGTTGGCATACTCTTTCAGCAGGGAGAGATCGCTGAGCTGGCCGCTGAACAGCAGCCACAGTGGCAGCAGCCAGACCTGCAGATTGAGCAGCAGTTGTGCCAGCCGATGGGAAGTCAGTTGCCGCACCTGATCGGTGATCAACAGCAGGATCAGCGCGCCGCTGCACCACAGACCACTGGCAAAGCTGGTGCGCGCCAGACGGCTGCCCTGCTGGCTGAGCAAAGTGGCCTGATGACCACTGAGCCAGACAATCGCGGCCAGCATCAGTTCGGCGGCCAGCAACGCCACAATCAGCGTGCTGCGTCCAGGCGAACGCCACAGCAGCAGCCACAGCGTCGCCAGCGGCAGCAACAGCAGCCCGAAACGGCTGATTTGCCAGCTCATCAGCGGTTCGCCCGCCACCAGCCGGTTCGGGGCGAAGTTAAGAAAAGGTAATGCCACCAGCGCCAGACTCAGCAGCGTCAGCAGCAGCAATGCCACTGGCTGATCAACCGGACGGCGTATCGCTTCCCGCGATATCTGCATCGTTTACAGCAGCTTTTTCTGCTGCAGCCACTCGGTGGCTACAC
Organism: Candidatus Pantoea rara; assembly: GCF_051136265.1. NCBI lineage: Bacteria > Pseudomonadati > Pseudomonadota > Gammaproteobacteria > Enterobacterales > Erwiniaceae > Pantoea > Candidatus Pantoea rara. The sequence continues at coordinate 2,768,716 of NZ_CP194942.1, forward strand.
TGCTGGCATCCTGACCGTCGACTGCGATTTTTGCGTTGAGCTGTTGCAGCGTCTTCTCATCAAGCGCGCTGAACACCGGCTTCAGCCAGTCGGCAATTTGCGGATAAGCCTTCAGCACAGATTCGCGGATCACCGGCGTCGGTGCATAAATCGGCTGAACGCCTTTGGGATCGCTGAGCGTCTGCAGACCCAATGCCGCCACCGGACCGTCGGTGCCGTAAGCCATCGCCGCGTTTACGCCGGAGGTCTGCTGTGCCGCCGCGCTGATGGTGACAGCGGTATCGCCGCCCGCCAGCGACAGTAGCTGATCCTGCTTAAGATCGAAGCCATACGCTTTTTCAAAGGCCGGTAAAGCATCACTGCGTTCAATAAATTCCGCTGAGGCCGCCAGTTTGAAGGTGCCGCCTTTTTTCAGAAAGGTGCTGAGATCGGCCAGCGAAGTGAGCTGGTTTTTCTCCGCCAGGTCCTTACGCACGGCGATAGTCCAGGTGTTGTTGGCCGGCGCCGGTGTCAGCCAGACCAGATGGTTTTTCTCCGCATCCAGTTTCTTCACTTTTTCGTAGCCTGCGGAAGCATTTTTCCAGGCGCTGTCTTTCTCATCGTTGAAGAAAAATGCGCCGTTACCGGTGTATTCCGGGTAGATATCGAGTTCACCCGCCGTGATAGCACCGCGCACCACCTGCGTCGTGCCAAGCTGGATTTTATTGACGGTTTTTACCCCATGCTTTTCCAGCACCTGAAGGATTACGTTGCCCAGCAGTGATCCTTCAGTATCAATTTTTGAGCCGACCCGTACCGGATCGGCCGCCTGTGCCATCCCCATGCTGAGCAGCAACGCGCTGACTCCCATCCAACCCCGAATTCTGACCATGGCCTTTTCCTTATCGCATCTCGTTAGTGCGTGATGTGTTCGTGTTCGTGTGGTGTCGTTCAGGCTGCTCTCCTGCCCCTGAGAGAGGCGGGAAGAAGAGGCAGCGGAAATAATCTGCCTTAAAAGCGTAGCCTGGCGCGGCGGCGATGCAGCTGACTTTATCGCAAATTGATAACAATTTGAGATGAGAAAATTATTATCTATAACTGAAATGAATTTACGTCTGGGCGTCTAAACGGCTATCCTCGAAAACCTGTTTTTATCATAAAAGACGTACAACATCATGTCTGACCTGACCTCTTCCGCCCATGTAGCAACAGCAGGGAGTTCGCCCGGCGGCGAAACACAGTGGATTCGCAGCGCAGCGGATGTTTCCCGATTGGTGAACAGCGGCGACAGTGCCCGAAATAATGCCCGCATCGTGGTGGCGATTGCGCTGGGCGGCGTGTTCCTTGACGCTTACGACCTGGGTGCCCTGGCGTTTGGCATCAAAGACATCACGCGCGAGTTTACTCTCACCCCAGCCGGCACCGGCATGGTCGCCTCGGCCATTACCTTCGGGGCGATTATTGGCGCGCTGATTGGCGGCTACCTCACTGACAAAATTGGCCGTTATCGGGTCTTTATGGCCGATATGTTCTTTTTCGTGGTGGCGGCTATCGCCTGTGCGTTTGCGCCGAATGAGTATGTGCTGGCTGGCGCGCGCTTTGTGATGGGACTGGGTGTCGGGATTGATCTGCCGGTGGCGATGGCCTTTCTGGCAGAGTTTTCAAAGCTGCGCGGCAAGGGGAATAAAGCGGCCAGCGTGGCGATGTGGTGTCCAACCTGGTACGCGGCGATCAGCATCTCTTATCTGCTGGTGCTGCTGCTCTATGCAGTGTTGCCCGAAAGTCACACCGACTGGCTATGGCGGCTGATTCTCGGATTTGGTGCCGTTCCGGCGATTGTCATCATCGCTATCCGCAGCCGTTACATGAGTGAATCCCCGGTGTGGGCAGCCAATCAGGGGGATCTGAAAGGCGCCGCGGCGATTTTGCGCAGTGCGTGGAATATCAATGCGCAGGTGGCTCCCGATGCCGGGCTGACCGCTGCCACGCCGGTGCGCAAGGCGAGCTGGCGAAACTATGGTGCGCTGCTGCAGGGTGTCTATCGCCGCCGTACGCTGCTGGCGACCATTACCGCTATCGCCTCGTCGTTTGCCTATAACGCGGTGGCATTTGGTCTGCCGGTGATTATCTCCAGCTTCTTTGCCCAGTCGATGCTGACCACTATTCTGGTGTCGCTGGCGCTGAATCTGCTGTTCGCCTTTGTTGGCGGGATTCTGGCGGTGCGGCTGGTGCCACGTCTGGGGGCGTGGAAGATGTCGGTAGCGGGTTATGGCTGTCAGTGTGTGGCCCTGCTCGGGCTGGCGCTTATTGGTCGCCCGGAAGGTGGTCAGGAAGCCGCGCTGGCGATCGGTATGCTGGCGCTGTTCCTGTTTGGTCAGGGATTTGGGCCGGGTTCGCACACCATGACGTTTGCTTCATTAAGCTACCCGACTTCGCTGCGCGGTGTCGGCGTGGGCCTTAACCAGACGCTGATGCGCGGCAGTTCGACCGTTTCGCTATTCCTGTTCCCGGTACTGGTCGCGGCGCTGGGCACCGGCGTGTTCTGGGTCATCTTCCTGGCTCCGCTGGCCGGACTGCTGGCGCTGCTGGCAATTCGCTGGGAACCATCGGGTTATGATGTGGATGCAGAGGATTTTGAGCTGCCGCGTTAAACAGCGGTCAGGGCGCTGAGCGCGCGCAGGCTCAGAGAACAAACGTCCTTCGCAAAGACGCAAAAGACGCCCTCTAAGGCAATGCTCAGCGCGGGCCAGCCATGGCCCGCGCTGCTTAGCTTTGGACGCTGGCTCCCATCGCGTTGAATTCAAACCATCTGACCGCACCTTAATGCGGTTTTTTTATGCCGTAACGGCCGGGAAAGGAAACTGCTCCAGATAATCCGGGATGCGCGGGAACGTGTGCAAAAACCAGGGCGTGAACTGTTGTGGTTGCTGCTGCATCTGCTCCTCAATCAGCGCCATCGGGCGATAATCAAAGGCGTCTGCTTCCTGCGGATTCAGCTGCGGCAGCGTGTCGCAGACAGCGAAGAAGACGTGGCCATATTCATGCTCAGTCAGGCCATTACTCAGCTTCAGGTTATAGCTCAGCTCAAATACCGGCGTCAGCGTCACTACCATCCCCATCTCTTCACGCAGACGGCGTTCAGCGGCGTCGCGGGTCGACTCATGCGGATAAGGATGACCACAGCAGGTATTACTCCACAAGCCACCACAGTGATATTTATCACTGGCACGCCGCTGCAGTAACAGCTCCTGCCGGGAATTGAAGACGTAGACCGTCACCGCGCGGTGCAGTAATCCTTTTTCATGCACTTCCAGCTTTTCCATTTTGCCGGTGGGACGATCGAGGTGGTCAACGAGGATAACTTCAATAGCAGACATGGCGTTTCCTTGAGATTATTCCCAACTATTCTGGCACAGAATACGCAGTTTGGGCGGATCATCGAGGATTTTTTACCCGTGTCGGGTGGAGATAAGCGGATGAAGCAGAGAGAAAATCAGGCCAGCAACGCTGGCCTGAAGGAGGATTACAGCCGGAAGCTCTGAACCACCTGCTCAAGCTGGGTGCTCTGCGATTCCATCGCCTGTGCGGCCGCAGAAACCTGCTCCACCAGCACGGCGTTCTGCTGTGTAGTGCCATCCAGCTGGGTAATCGCCACGTTAACCTGTTCAATACCCAGGCTCTGCTCGCGGCTGGCTGACATGATTTCACTCATCAGAGTCGTCACACTGCTCACGCCCTTCATCAGCTCATCCATCGTCTGACCCGCCTGCTCAACCAGCGCACTGCCGGTATCGATATTCGCCACAGACTCTTCGATTAACTTCTTAATCTCTCGCGCCGAGTTGGCTGAACGCTGTGCCAGGTTGCGCACTTCCGATGCCACCACCGCAAAACCACGGCCCTGTTCACCGGCACGCGCGGCTTCTACTGCCGCGTTAAGCGCCAGAATATTGGTCTGGAATGCGATGCTATCGATCACGCTGATGATATCAACCACTTTACGTGACGAGTGATGAATCTCACCCATGGTGGTGACGACCTGACGGACCACTTCTGTGCCGCGTGCGGCCACCTGTGAGGCATCGGCCGCCAGCTGGTTAGCGTGCGTCGCGTTGTCGGCATTCTGACGTACGGTGCCGGTCAGCTGCTCCATTGACGCAGCCGTTTCCACAATCGAACTGGCCTGATCTTCAGTACGGGAAGAGAGATTGGCGTTGCCGCTGGCGATTTCGCGCGATGCGGCGGTGATCGCCAGCGCGCTGTCACCCACCTGCTGGAGCAGGCCCTGCAGATAGCTGATGAACTGGTTAAAGCTCTGTGCAACGGCGTTGAATTCCGGGCTGTTGCTGGCTGGCAGACGCTGGGTCAGATCGGCACCACCGGTCGACAGTGCTTCAATGTTGCTGTTCAGCACGTTAAGACGTTTCATCATGGCGCGAACAAAGCCCAGTGACACCAGCAGCAGGATCACCGCCAGTGGGATCTGCACCAGGCCCAGACGGGTCAGCATGTTGTGCGACTGCGCTTTCAGCAGGCTGGTTGGCAGGCTGCTGGCGAGATACCACGGGCTGCCTGGAATGGCCTGCAGGAACAGCGTCTGCTCGCCTTCACTGCTGTCATAGGTGGTTTCCAGCGGCTGATTGCCCACACCGTTCAGCAGCGTTTTCAGCGGCGCGGCCATCGGCATCTGCACGTCAGCCAGGTTTTCCAGCTTCGGAGCGGCATTTACCAGCGCGCCATTGCCCACGACTTTACCGTCGGCTTCGACGATCAGCACGTTGCCCTGAATGGTTTCACCCATCTGCTTCGCCAGCTGGTTAAAGAACCCCAGGGTCACGTCGATGGTGGCGACACCCCAGGCCGTGCCGTTTTTGTAAATGGCCATAGCACAGTTGGTGCGCGGCTGTGGGCTGGCGGCATCCTGATAGGCTTTTGCCCAGGCACACTGCCCTTTCGGCGCGGCCATGCCATCTTTGTACCAGGGTTGCTCCCAGTATTTGTCAGCTGCGTCAGAGTTCCAGTAGGTGTTCACCTGCAGTTCGTTGCTGGCATTACGGGCAAAGAAGCTGCTGTCTTTCTCTTTGGCCGGATCACGACGGTTGGGCAGTGGCCAGATACCGCCACCAAACACATTGCTGTCCTGATACTGGTTTACCAGTGTCGGTAACAGGGTGTCGATAGTGGCGCTGTCCATGACGGAGGCCGCTTCGGTAATCGCACGCTGCTGAGCCTGCACGCGGTTCATCTGTTCAACGATACCGGAGGCCAGTGAATTGACCTGATAGCGGACCAGACGGCTTTCGCTGTCGACGAGCTGTGGTGCGACAAACTGATTAATCACCCAAACAGTAACGAGTAAGAGCGCAACAAAGAACGCAATCATTGTTGCGGTAAAGCGGGATTGTGTTGTTTTGAACATCTTTGTTCCCCTGAACCTGGTGCGGCGCGATTGCCTGATCGGGTTAACGGCTCGCTTAAAGGGAACTTGAGATGGGCGGGATCACATATTTAAGAAATGTTTGATTTTTGTAAAAATTTAATTTCACTACGGGACTATCACGTCCCCGGCGGGCGCCGGGGAACAGGTGAAAAGGCGCGTCATTTCTGGGCTACTCTGCTGAATCAACGACCTGCTGACGGGGACGAAAAACGTGATCGTTACCATCCGCTGTTAACAATTCCCGTAACTTCTGACCACCATGCTCATCGGCCTGCGCGAACTGCCGCTCCGCTTCGGTGATCGGCGTGGTCCAGAGCAATGTCGGGCGATCGCCATCGCGTTTTGGCAGTGTGAACTGCGCCTTTTCGGTTGCCAGCTCATTGGCCAGCAGGAAACTGTCAAAGCCGACCGGTGCCACTTCTGATGCCAGCGTATGGCCCTCACCCAGCCAGGTCAGGCGTGCCCACGGCAGATGCACGAACTCTGCCAGCGCGCTGGCCATCTGCACCGCGTTGCCTTCCGTCATGATTTCACCGTCAACCGCCATACCCAGTTCAATGCGGCGATACTGCGGTGCCAGCTCATCAAACAGATAATCGACCTGCGGCATGGGCCGGATACTCATACCGAGCGTCAGGAAAACCCAGACGCCCTGATGCCAGTGCTGGGAGATTGCCATCGGCGGCCAGCTACCCTGATCAATGGCGTAATATTTCACTGACTCACCGAAGCGCGCCTGATAGCAGGCCATCAGATCCTGCTGCACGTTGTCCCACTCGCTGCCGTCGTGCCATTCACGCCAGAACTGACGCTGATGCTCCGCACGGGCATAGTAGTCATTGGTCGATGCCGACCCTAATGGGGCCGTCAGCCGGTTCTTTTTAATGCAGCCCGCAGAGAAGCTCACCTGCTTTTCCTGATAGAGGCTCCAGCCGGGTATCACCGCCAGCAGCTGACCGTAGTACCACAGCGCCGCCCCATCATCAGAAGGCTCCCACAGAATCTGCAGACCCGCCGGATCCAGCGCAGGTTCCGCCTCCAGATTACGGCAATGTTCGGCGCTGAGTAGCGGCGCTATGCCCTGCTCCATCGCCTCGCGATCTTCCTGAGCCGGTGAAGGCAGCAGGTTTCTTAGCCAGCAGCCGCGCACCGCATACTGACTGCGGAACAGGTCGGTTGGCCAGATGTAAAAATAGGCAGTGCGCTCATCCTGTTCGACAATCGCGGTCAGGGTGCGCTGCTGATTGTGGACTTCAGCAATCAGGAATTTGTACGTCATAGTGCCTCGACAAAGCCTGGAGGAATCCATTTTCCCCGAGAATAGAGCAGGATCCTGGCTGTGGCGATCTGAGACAAGGGTAATAGTCTCAAAGTGTGGGAGTCCGAGGGGGTTGTGAGGGCTCTGATGAGATGGGAATTTTGATAATATCAACTTTTTTGGTCTCCAGAGCCTTTTTGAGAGAAAGCAAAGCTAAAGTAGTTCAGGCTAAAGTGCTCTTCAATCTACTCAGTGTTAACGAGCAATCACGCTAGGTCTTTTTTCAACCGCCAGTAGCGCCATGACTTCCAGGCCAGCACTGGCGGTTGAATAAACGTCACTATGACTATCCCGATAAGTAGTGACATGCCACCGCCTAAAATGTAAGGCATAGTTGAGAAGCAGAGAAGAAACACAAATACTAACGTGCAGGCTGAAACGATCCATAACAGCACTCTAAATCTGTTCTTCAAATCCACTACAGCCTCTTCCAGCGTGCCACCGTAGCTTTCAGGATTATTTTTGATTTTTTTCAAATCAGCATCAGTAAAGCCCGATTTCAACAGCTCTGATTCATTAGCTTTCATGGTGCGTTACCTTTTATCCTTAAAACGTGCAGTCATTCTACCGCGATTAGATACGTGCATGACTCCCATGCGGCAACTTCCTTCGTTGGCACAAATGGGACATTAATATCTGTCCCCATCACTCCAGGGTGACTAACACCATTTAATTAACTGTCTGAACAAAAGCCCTTACCCAAAACCCTTATTAACTACTGCGGTTAGATGTTTTCTTTATGAACAGCAATAACCCTCTTTTTTCTGGTGAACATCTCACCTTACCGCCCGTCTCATTCATACCATCGCCCGATACCACGCACCCCGCTGAATCGACCACCTTAATCCTACTGCAATCGCAGTAATCTTCTGGTCAATCATCGCCTGCTCAAAGCGGTCAGTCTCATGTCCGGAAATTGCCTGCGCCCAGCGCTTGGGCAATCAACGCTGCTTCCTGATAGTACTGATCCTGTTCGGCGCGGCTGAGCTGCGGATTTTTGTAGCGCAGATGAGCGGCCAGAAAACGGCTGGTCTCCGCCACATGCACCCAAGTCAGCAGATGCGGATCGCTGGCGACATAGGGTTTACCTGCGCTGTCGACGCCGCTGACTTTCAGATGAACGCGTTTTACGCGGTCGATCAGCGTCTGTGCATCCTGTTGAATGACCGTAGGTGGTCACGCCAATAAACTGGCTCGTACGCCGCAGACGGCCCATCATCTCTTCACGGAAACTGGAGTGATCCAAGAGGCCCACCAGCGCCGTCGCGCCATAACTGACGCTGATGATCCGCGCAGGTATGATAGTTATTGAATGACAAAACCACTATCTCGTTAAAAAACATGAGTAATCTTTCTGATTCATGTCAGTTTTTTAAGCTATTACGCCAAAAAAACCCTGTCCAATCGGCACAACATGCACTTTCTGCAAAGCAAATCATTTGAATGTGAGAAATAAATTAAACTTGACACAAAGAGGTTAAACTGTAAATTAGGGCAAGCGCTCTAATTTAACTTTTATAATAAAAATTTGTTTAGTTTATGTTTATTTTTTCATATCTTAAATTAAGGGGTACAGAATGAAAGCTGAAAAATTCCGCGGCATAAAACGTCTGTGCAGTTTTTTCTTTAACTCATTAGTGATGGCATCCTCAATCGGATATGCGCCAGCAACCTATTCTAACGAAACAAAGCCCGTCAGTATCGCCGTTTACAGAGGAGAAGCTGGCTGCGAAGGCTGCTCAGAAATGGTTTTAAAATCGCTTATTAGCGCGGGATTAAACCTGTCTGTCAGCTATATAGGCGAAAATGAAATGTTAAAATTAAACAGCAGGAATCTGGATAAATTTGATCTCTATATTCAGCCCGGGGGCGGTCAGAATATTTCTGCGGCTTATAATGCTTTAGGCGATGAAGGAGTTAAAGCTATCCGGAATTTTGTTCGCTCCGGCAAGGGATTTCTGGGCCTTTGTATGGGCGCTTATCTTGCTGACAAAGACTGGATAGGTCTGATTGATGCGCCTCTTGATACAGAAGCAGGAAGACCGGGCGCAGAAGCCACTGATGATGGCGATTACACGCTATCAATACTGTGGGGAGGAAAGAAAGAATCAGCTTATTATCAGGATGGTCCCTATCTGAATAACAGTTCAACCAGCAAAGGATTTACCCCTATATCCTATTACAGCAACGGCGATGTTGCCATGGCGGCCTATACCTATGGAAAAGGCAAAGTAGTACTCACTGGACCTCATCCTGAAGCAGACGAAAGCTGGATCGATGCCAGCCAGCCAGGATTTTTACCAGCGCAACGCAAAATGACAAAGTTACTGAAATATTTTGATGTGACTAATCACTGAACTTTGGTAAAGCCTCAACGCCTGAGTGCATCTTTATTTCAACAGTTGAAGAGAAAAATTAAAAATCTCTGCAAGAAAAAGGGCACGTTTTTCCTCGGAATAATCAAGTATGATCATGCTTGAATAACCATCAAGTACGGCAGCAATTTGCCGTGCTGCAACAGTTCTATTTGTAGAGGTAAATTCTCTGGCTTCAGTTCCACGCGTGATGATATTTTCAACAATTTCATTCCATTGCATTAAGTTGCGGTGGATGAGATCAGTATAACGCTGATCTCTTGCTGAAAGAGGCCATATTTCAAGATATAAGATCCAGTAAGAAGAAGGGGCATCTGGCAGGAGGTAATCTAAAAAAAAGAGTAGCTCCTCAGGGGCGCCTTTTAGTTTCTCCTCATTTTTCCTGATAAAATAGTCATTGACATCATCATCCAGCATTTTTTTTATTGCATCCAGCTTAAGCTCTTCCCAGTTGCCGTAATAATGATACATATGGCTTCGGGAAATATTAAGGCGGGAATTTAAATCACGTGTTGAAACATTATTCAGGCCCTTCTCTTTGAAAAGGTTCAAGGCTGCTTTCCTGATGATATCTTTGAATGAATCGACTTTCATTTCCAATAACGGCTTTTTTTAATTTTTCATTTTCGCATAATACCAGTTTAAGAAATTCAACGCTAATGACCATAAAATGAAAACAGCGTCTTAGCTCTGACTAAACAGACCTGCGACCTTTGCCTGTAAATAGCCGCTGAGATAAACGATCTTTTCCAAAGCCAGGCAGATACCGAAGCGGCAGTAAGGCTGGTTATAACCCAGCGTCTCAACCCGGATCCCTTCCCATTCTCACCATTGCCCGATACCAGGCACCGCGCTGAATCGACCATCTCAACCCGACCGCAATCGCATTAATCTTCTGGTCAATGATCGCCTGCTCAAAGCGGCCGGTTTCACGGCCAGACATTGCCTGCGCCCAGGCTGGCATCAGCCCGAAGCCTGACTTAAGCATGATTTTCATCACCGGTTTCGCCTGCCAGCTGGGTGCAGGGGCATTCATCAGTAGTCGCGTCACTTCGGCGGTGCGCTCATCAAAGCGCAGCTCTGAACGCATCTGTTGCAGATAATCCGCCACATCAACGACGCTTTTCGGCACCTTCTCCGCGCCCAGCGCTTCGGCAATCTGCGCCGCTTCCTGATAATACTGATCCTGTTCGGCGCGGCTCAGCTGCGGATTTTTGTAGCGCAGATGGGCGGCCAGAAAACGGCTGGTCTCCGCCACATGCACCCAGGTCAGCAGATGCGGATCGCTGGCGGCATAGGGTTTTCCCGCGCTGTCGACGCCGCTGACTTTGAGGTGAATGCGTTTTACGCGCTCGATCAGCGTCTGTGCATCCTGCGCATTACCGTAGGTCGTCACGGCGATAAACTGACTGGTGCGACGCAGACGGCCCATCATATCTTCGCGGAAATTGGAGTGATCCCAGACGCCCGCCAGCGCCGCCGGATGCAGCATCTGCAACAGCAGCGCGCTGATCCCGCCGCACATCATAGCGGTGAAATCACCGTGGACGCGCCAGATCACGCTATCGGGGCCAAACAGACCGGGATCGCCAGGCGGTTGAGAAAGGTCAAATTCATTCATCGACAGGCCATTAAGGCGGAAGACCTGCTGCTGAATGCGGTCACGCAGATTAATCATAGCGGCTCTGATAGTGGATATGATGCGGCGCGCGGTAGCAGGACGCTCACGACGCGCCGCATCACCTTCCCCTGCATTCAGGGAAAAGGCTGACGGTTATTGATAGTTGAACTGCGCATCCTGAGTACGCACGGAATCGAGTCCAATCATCACGTTGAATTTGCCGGGCTCCGCAACATGCTGCATCTGCTGGTTCCAGAATTTCAGCGCATCGACGTCAATCTTAAAGGTCACGGTTTGCGACTCACCCGCTTTCAGCATGATGCGTTTGAAACCACGCAGCTCCTGCACCGGACGGCTGATGGACGCGACCGGATCGTTCAGGTACATCTGCACCACCGTCGCGCCATCGCGCTTACCGCTGTTGGTCACCGTGACACTGGCTTCAATGCTGCCGTCGCGTGGCATGGCTGGCGACGACATTTTGACCGGCGACACGGTGAAAGTCGTGTAGCTCAGGCCGTAACCAAACGGATAGAGCGGACCATTAGCTGCATCGTAGTAGTGCGACGTGTACTTGTTCGGCTTAGCAAAGTTGTAAGGACGACCGGTTGGCAAATGGTTGTAGTAGATCGGAATCTGACCCACTGAACGCGGGAAGGAGACCGGCAATTTGCCCGACGGGTTGTAGTCGCCGAACAGCACATCGGCGATGGCGTTGCCGCCTTCAGTGCCGCTGAACCAGGTTTCCAGCATCGCATCAGCCATGCGATCTTCATTCACTACCGACAGCGGGCGTCCGTTCATCAGTACAATCACCAGCGGCTTACCGGTGGCTTTGAGCGCGGCTAACAGCTTCTGCTGGCTCGGCGGGATCACCAGATCGCTGCGGCTGGAGGCTTCGTGCGCCATACCCTGCGCTTCACCCACGGCGGCGACCACCACATCGGCCTGCTTCGCTTTAGCGACCGCGTCATCAATCATCTGTTGCGGTGAACGCGTATCAACAGAAACAGCCTGCTCATAGAGGTTCAGGAAGTCCTGAATCCCTTTGTTGTCGGTGACGTTCGCGCCCTTCTCATACAGCAGCGTCGCTTTGCCTTCGGTGGCATTGCGCATGCCCTGCAGCAGCGAAACGGATTGCTTCGCCACGCCCGCCGCAGACCAGCTGCCCATAATGTCGCGCTGACTGTCTGCCAGCGGACCAATCAGGGCAATGGTGCCCGATTTTTTCAGCGGCAGTGTTTCCAGACGATTTTTCAGCAACACGATGCTTTTACGCGCGACGTCGCGTGCTTCAGCCCGGTGCAGACGGCTTTCCGCATTGGTATCCTGCGGGTCACTCTCTTTCGGACCTAAATGGCTGTAGGGATCGTTAAACAGGCCCATGTCATATTTGACGTTAAGCACATGCCGTGCCGCATCATCAATTTCAGCCATGGTAACGTCGCCGCTCTTCACCAGCGCAGGCAGATACTTGCTGTAATATTCGTCGCTCATGCTCATATCGACGCCCGACTTCAGAGCGATGCGCACCGCTTCCTGCGGATCGCTGGCAACGCCATGTTTGATCAGCTCTTTAATCGCACCGTGATCGCTGATGGTGATGCCTTTGAATTTCCACTTATCACGCAGCAGATCTTTCAGCAGCCAGCTGTCTGCCGTGGCCGGTACGCCATTGATGGAGTTGAGCGCCACCATCACGCCGCCGCTGCCCGCATCCAGTGAGGCTTTGTAGGGCGGCAGATAGTCCTGGAACATACGCTGCGGACTCATGTCCACGGTGTTGTAGTCGCGTCCCCCTTCCACCGCGCCATAGAGTGCGAAATGCTTCACGCTGGTCATTACGCTGTAGCGATCGGCCGCGCTTTTTCCCTGCATCGACTGCACCATGCTGCGACCCATTTCGCTGGTGAGATACGTATCCTCACCGAAACCTTCGGAGCCACGACCCCAGCGCGGTTCGCGGCTGACATCCACCATCGGTGCCCATGTCATATTCAGCCCATCGTCGGCCGCTTCATAGGCGGAGACGCGCCCCACCTCTTTCACCGCATCCAGATCCCAGCTCGACGCCAGGGCTAAAGGAATCGGGAAAATGGTGCGCTGACCATGAATAACGTCGTAGGCGAAAAACAGCGGGATCTTCAGGCGGCTGAGCTGCATCGCCTGATCCTGCATCGCGCGGATATCCTGACGGGTCACAGTATTAAAGATCGCGCCAACCTGACTCTTCTGAATCATGTCGCGAATCACTTCTTTCGGATTATCAGGTCCGACGCTGATTAAACGCAGCTGGCCGATTTTCTCGTCCAGCGTCATTTTTTTAAGCAGTTGGTTAACGAAGGCATCCCGCGCCTGTTCGGTCATCGGGTGGTTACCTTGCACTGTCTCAGCTAAAGCGGGTTGCATCGCGAGGGAGACAGCGAGACTAACAGAGCAAATCCATTTCATCAGGTTGGGTTCTCTTAAGTAACTGCGCAATATCGAATTAACAGGCGGCAGTGTGCCACAAGATGAGAATAGCAGGTAGCGGTCAGGGTCACACTGCGTTGTGGTCAGTTGACGTGCTACAGTTAGGACGCACTGATAAGACAAGGGAATTGCTCATGACACAAACCTCTGCCCTGCTTTCTGACCTGCGCCGCCTGGTCGGCCCCTCTCATCTGCTGACAGAACCTGAACAGACCGCCCGCTATCGCAAAGGCTTTCGCTCCGGCGAAGGTGACGCGCTGGCCGTGGCGTTTCCTGGTACGCTGCTGGAGCTCTGGCGGGTACTGCAAACGCTGGTGAATGCGGATGTCATCATCCTGATGCAGGCGGCCAATACCGGCCTGACCGAAGGGTCAACGCCGCATGGCGACGATTACGATCGCCCGCTGGTGATCGTCAGTACCCTGCGACTCGATAAGCTTCAGCTGATTGACAGTGGCCAGCAGGTGCTGGCGTTCCCCGGCAGTACACTCTATCAGCTGGAAAAAGTGCTGAAGCCGCTGGGGCGCGAGCCTCACTCTGTGATCGGCTCCTCCTGTATTGGTGCCTCGGTGCTGGGCGGCATCTGCAATAATTCCGGCGGATCGCTGATCAAGCGCGGCCCGGCCTACAGCGAAATGGCCCTGTTTGCTCAGATTGATGCACAGGGAAGACTGAAGCTGGTTAACCATCTGGGTATCGATCTGGGGACCTCGCCGGAAGAGATTCTGGGGCGACTGGATGACGATCGCTGGCAGCCTAAAGATGTGCAGCACGATGGCCGTCACGCTTCCGATCATGAATATGCAGACCGGGTGCGTGAAGTTGATGCCGATACGCCAGCGCGTTACAACGCTGATGCGCGTCGCCTGTTCGAAGCATCCGGCTGTGCCGGGAAACTGGCGGTCTTCGCGGTGCGACTTGATACCTTCCCCACCGAACCGCAGCAGCAGGTGTTTTACATCGGCACTAACGAACCCGCTGTGCTCAACGATATCCGCCGTCACATGCTGGCGCATTTTACTCATTTGCCGGTGGCGGGCGAATATATGCACCGCGACATCTATGACATTGCGGAAGTCTATGGCAAAGACACCTTCCTGATGATCGACAAGCTGGGCACCGATAAGATGCCGCTGTTTTTCACGCTGAAGGGGCGGATTGATGCCTGGCTGAACAAGCTCTCCTTCGTTAAACCGCACTTCAGCGATCGCCTGCTGCAGCGCCTGAGTAAACTGTTTCCGGCGCATCTGCCCAAACGCATGAAGCAGTATCGCGATAAATATGAACATCATCTGATGCTGAAGATGTCGGGCGACGGCGTGGCAGAAGCGCGTCAGTTCCTGCGTGACTACTTCCGCGAAGGCGGCGGCGAGTTCTTTGAGTGTGAAGGCAAAGAAGGTGCGCACGCCTTTCTGCATCGCTTCGCGGCGGCAGGTGCGGCCGTGCGCTACCACGCGGTGCATGCCGATGAGGTCGAGGATATTCTGGCGCTGGATATCGCCCTGCGTCGCAACGATGCGGACTGGTTTGAAACTCTGCCCGATGAGATTCGCGCATCTTTAAGCCATCGCCTCTACTATGGTCACTTCTTCTGTCATGTCTTCCATCAGGATTACATCGTCAGAAAAGGGGTCGATGTGTACGCGCTGAAAGCGCAGATGCTGGAGATCCTTCAGGCGCGCGGCGCGGAATATCCCGCTGAACATAACGTTGGGCATCTCTATCAGGCGAAACCGCAACTGGCGGCGTTCTATCGCCGGCTCGATCCGACTAACAGCTTCAATCCGGGCATTGGCAAAACCAGCAAGCAAAAAGGCTGGGCGGTGAAACAGGTTTAATGGCATTACCGGTCAGCCTGCCTGTCTGAGCAGGCTGACCGTCATATTTTTGATTGATCTGTTCGTTCCCGGCTGCGGCCCATTTTATTACTAACATCTTTTCAAAAAATTAATTCCCCTTCCCAGATTGCACCTTATTAATTCCCCCGTTGTTGGGTTATGCGCAACGTCTCACAAATCGTCACACTACCAATTGATAATTCGCGCCACGAAAAATACATTATCGCCACAAAAACAATATCTTTATTAAATTGAATCTCATTCAGGGAGGATGAGTGATGGGGAAAATTAATTACGCGCTTGCGTTACTGGAATTAGCCATTTTGACCATTGCGTTATCAGCAGTCAGCCCCTCGCCGGCTTATGCCAGTGGGTTTATTGACGACGCATCGCTTAAAGGGAATGTTTTTTACTGGCAGCGTCAGCGCGATCGCAGAGACACCGAGCCCGCCAGTGAATATCAGGGGCAATATCGGGCTAATTTACATCACACCTCGCTCAACAGTAATCTCGACTTTCAGTCAGGCTATGCCGGGGAGTGGATTGGTCTGGACCTCGCCATTTTTGGTGCAGCCGAACTCTCTGACAGCGGCCCCGCTGCTCCCAATGAAATTGGCTTCAGTAAGGCACGTACCCGCTGGGATGAAAAGTGGAATGGCGACAGCGGCGGCGCATCAATTTATAAAGCCGCGCTAAAATTAAAATATAACGATTACTGGTTACGCGCCGGATATATTCAGCCAACCGGCCAGACGATTCTTGCGCCGCACTGGAGTTTCTTACCCGGTACCTATCGCGGCGCCGAAGTGGGTGCGATGTATGATTTTCAGGAGGCGGGCGCATTATCCCTCTCCTGGATGTGGAGCGATAAATATAAAGCGCCCTGGTATCGTGATTTATATGATTTCCGGCAGGCTGATGGCAAAACGCATATCAGCTACCTGCATTCATTCGGCATGAAATATGACTTCAAAAATAATCTGGTGCTGGAAGGTGCATTTGGCCAGGCAGCAAATTATATGGATCAATATTTTGCCAAAGCTTCCTGGTCGGCCACACCTTACGGCAATGCACTCTCCACCAGCTATCAGTTTTACGGTGCGCACGACAACGTTTCAGGTGGTGCCGCTAATCCCCGTGATGTCTACGATGGGCTGGCCTGGTTACAGGCGATCACGGTCGGCTATAACGTCGGCCCGGTAGATTTGCGCCTTGAAGGCAGCTGGGTTAAGGCGGAGGGTAATCAGGGCTTCTTTCTGCAGCGCATGACGCCCGGATACGCCAGCTCCAATGGACGACTGGATATCTGGTGGGATGCCCGTTCCGACTGGAATGCCAATGGCGAAAAAGCGGTTTTTGCCGGTGCGATGCTCGACTTAACGCCGTGGCAGCTGGCGGGATGGAAAGTGGGCGCATCGTACGTCTGGGGCTGGGACGCCAGACCCGCCACCCTGCCCACCGTTGACCAGAGTCAGCGGCTGAAAGAGTCTGCCTGGAACCTTGATCTGATCTATCAAATCCAGCAGGGCCGCGCCAAAGATACTCTGTTCAAACTGCACTATACCCGCTACGACAATCACAGCGATCTGCCCAGTTACAGTGGCGGTTACGGCAACATTTTCCAGGACGAGAAGGACATCAAATTTATGGTTATCGTGCCATTTACCCTGTTCTGACGCCCTGCGAACGCCCGGATACTTTTTCACCAGCAAGGATGAATCAACATGTTTAAGTTAAGCCTTATCGCGCTCACTCTGCTGGGCGTTGCAGCCGCAGGCCACGCCAGCTCGTCAGAGCAGCAGGTCGTGAATCAAATCAGCCAGTTCGGCGTCACGTATCAGGTGAATGATAATCAGGCGGCCCTGAATGGGATCGACTGCGCCACGCTGGGTGCTGACTATGCTGCCTGCAATCGTGCCACCATCACCCTGACCAACAATGGCCCGGCACTGACCGACAAGCACTGGGCGATCTACATGAGTAATGTTCACCAGACGCTAAGGGTCGAAAACGACCAGTTTAAAATGACGCATCTGGTTGGCGATTTAACCCGGCTGGAGCCGACAGAGAAGTTCACCGGAATTGGCGCAGGCGAATCGGTGCAGATTCCCATCATTAACGAATACTGGCAGTTGTTTATTACCGATGTGATGCCGCGCTGGTATGTCACGGCCGGGCAGGCAACCCCCAAAATTATTGCCAGCACCGACCACGAAGATCTCACTCAGTTTGTGTTGCCGCTGGGTGATCACTGGCGTCGCAGTGCCGATGACCATAATGTTCTGATGCAGCCCGCCAGCCGGTTCGATAAAAATAGCGATGTTGCCACCCTGTCCGCCTCTGCGCTGCGGGGTCAAATCACACCCACACCGCTTGAGGTCAAACTCCGCCCGCACGATGCTGACCTCAGCCATGGCATCAGGCTGACGCTGACCGGACTGAGCCGTGAAACTGGTGAAGCGGTAAAACAGCATCTGAACCAGCTTGGCCTGAAAGAAGCGCCTGATGGGTTTGCCATCACGACGCAGATCGCACCGGGGCACTTCACCGGCAAGACCGCGAAATCGGGCGCTTACGATCTGGATATCACGCCTCGTCGCGCCATCGTAGTGGGCTACGATGCCGCCGGGGCGTTTTATGGTCTGATGTCGATTCTTTCGCTGGTACCCGCTGAAGACACGCCGCGTATCGCCTCGCTGGAAGCCCATGATGCGCCGCGCTTCGCCTACCGCGGTGCGTTTCTTGACGTTGCCCGTAACTTTCACAGTAAGCAGGCGGTGATGCGACTGCTTGATCAGATGGCAGCCTGGAAGATGAACCGCTTCCACTTTCACCTCACTGACGATGAAGGCTGGCGGATTGAGATTCCCGGCTTACCGGAACTCACTGATGTCGGGGCCAAACGCTGTCATGACCTGACCGAACAGCACTGTCTGCTGCCGCAGCTCGGTTCTGGTCCGTTCAGTGATAACAACGGCAGCGGGTATTTCAGTCGCGCCGATTACATTGAGATTGTGAAATATGCACAGGCCCGGCACATCCAGGTGATCCCGGAAATTGATATGCCAGCGCATGCCCGTGCGGCCGTCATCGCCATGGAAGCACGCTATCAGCGGCTGATGAAGCAGGGAGAGTCTGAACAGGCCAGCGCGTATCGCCTGATTGATCCTACCGATGATTCCAATACCACCTCCGTACAACTCTATGACCGCACCAGCTATCTCAATCCCTGCATTGCGGGTTCGCAGCGTTTTGTCGACAAAGTGATCGGCGAGATTCAGGCGATGCACCAGGAAGCAGGACAGCCACTCAGCGTCTGGCATTTTGGCGGCGACGAAGCGAAGAATATTCGGCTGGGCGCAGGCTACTCAGACAAAAACAGCCCCAAACCGGGAACCGGTCTGCGCGACTGGCGTAAAGAAGATCTGCCGTGGGCAAAATCGCAGGTTTGTCAGGCGCTGGTGAAAAGCGGCAAAGTCGAAGATCTGGCGCACCTGCCCAGCTATTTCGCCCTGTCCGTGAGTGAGATAGTTAACCGGCACGGCATTGGCAAAATGCAGGCGTGGCAGGATGGCCTGAAAGATGCCAAAGATGCGACGGCCTTCGCTACCCCGCGTGTTGCGGTCAACTTCTGGGACACCCTCTACTGGGGCGGTTATGACAGTGCCAGTGACTGGTCACAGAAAGGTTATGACGTCGTGATATCCAGCCCTGATTACCTCTATCTGGACTTCCCGTATGAAGTTAACCCGCTGGAACGTGGCTATTACTGGGGCACACGCTTTAACGACGAGCGCAAAATCTTTGGCTTCGCACCGGACAACCTGCCGCAGAATGCGGAAACCTCGGTGGATCGCGACGGCAACTTTTTCAGCGCCAAATCAGAGAAGCCGTGGAGCGGTGCTTATGGCATTTCAGCCCAGCTATGGAGTGAAACTGTGCGCACTGACGCTCAGATGGAGCACATGATCTATCCGCGCCTGTTTGCGGTCGCCGAACGAAGCTGGCATCGCGCCAGCTGGGAGCGGGATTATCAGGCCGGTCAGGAATACGCAGGCGGCAAGACGCATCTGGTCGATCAGCAGGCACGACTGAATGACTGGCAGCGATTTGCCAATCTGCTGGGACAACGGGAACTGGCGAAACTGGATAAGTCGGGTATCGATTATCGCCTGCCTGTGCCGGGAGCAAAAATCGTGGATGGCATCCTGTCGATGAACGTGGCCTTGCCTGGCGTGATGCTGGAGTACAGTCTGGATAAGGGCGCTAACTGGCAGCGCTATGACGTCACCAGACCGCCTCAGGTCAGCGGTGCTGTAGCAATCCGCTCGGTCAGCCGTGACGGCCAGCGCACCAGCCGTGTGGAAACGTTGTAGCAAGCGGACGTGAGAGAACAGGCTAAGAAGCCAGTGTTTTGAACATAAAAAAGGCCGACAGACGTCGGCCTTGTTTATCTAAACCGGGTTCTCTTAAACCAGCTTCTCTTCTGCTACCGGCTCTACACCTGCCATCTGCTGACGGCGCTCGATAATCATGGTTTGCGGTGTGGAGAGCAAGATGCCCTCTTTACGCAGACGCGTCAGAATATCGAACAGCAGGTCGCTCTTCGCGCCTGAGATCTGACGCTGGCCCGCTACGTTACCGGTGACGCTCAGAATAATGCCCTGCTGGGTCAGATCTTTAAACGAAACAGACGGCTCCGGCGTTTCCAGAATGCGTTCGTTTTCGTTGTAGACCTCAAGCAGAATATCGCGCACTTTCACCGGATCGATATCGAGCGGGAAGGTCAGCGTAATGGTGACAACGCCCTGCGCATTCCCCATTGTCGCATTGCGCACGTTCTGCGAGATGAACTGTGAGTTCGGCACGATCACCGTGGATTTATCACCCAGTTGAATTTCTGTAGCACGCACATTAATCCGGCGAATATCCCCTTCGATGCCGCTGATGCTCACCAGATCACCGACTTTGACTGGCCGCTCGGTCAACAGAATCAAACCGGAAATAAAGTTCTTAACAATCTCCTGTAAACCGAAACCGATACCGACCGACAGCGCACTCACGATCCAGGCCAGTTTGTTCCACTGCAGCCCCATAATCGACAGCGTCAGCAGGATAATCAGCACATAGCCGATGTTGCTGAACAGCGTCACCAGCGACACCCGCATTCCCACATCCATGGTGGTTTTTGGCAGGAAATCGGTGTCGAGCCAGCGGCGCACCGAGCGCAGCACATAGATACCGACAATCAGGCAGATGATCGCATTCACCATGTGCGCTGGCACGATGTTCAGGGACTCAAGGCCTTTACCGCCCCAGAACTCAATGACTTTTTGCAGCAGCTCAATCGGCGTTGATGAGGCAAAGGTGCCGTTCATCAGCGCCAGTGCCACAACCAGTACCAGGAAGGTTTTACCGATGGCCGTCAGCAGCGTAGCGGTTTGCTGCAGGTGACGCTCATTAATGTTGAGCGAACTCTGAATACGGCGACCGGTGGCGTTACTGGTTGAGAAAAGACTTTCACAACCATCTTTGAGCAGATGACTGAGGAAGTAGAACGAGCCAAACAACAGGCCGCACCAGATCACCTCATAACTCAGGAAGCGCGCCAGCGTAACGTAACCGATCAGCAGCGACACAAGAATAGCAAGCGCGGTCAGCGTCAGGCCCATCTGGATCAGCCCGACCAGCGTCGAGCGGGCTTCCGGTGGCGTACCCGCCTGAGTCAGGCGACGACGCACGCGGTTGGTGCGCATGCTGATGGCCAGCGCGGTACAGCCAATCAGCAGCGCTGTCAGTCCGTTGGCAAAAATGGTGGTATTCAGGCTGGTGCCAACGCTGTAGTTAAACGCCTCGACCGTCTGGAAGATAAACACCAGCACCGCGGTAATCGGCGGAAACGGCTTAAGTGCCATCGCCACTTCATTGGAGATCGTCGGTAAGCGCCAGCTTGGCCGCCGGGTCGAGAGGAACGCGCGTCCCAGTCCGGCAATCAGGCCACAAAAGACGCTGAGCTGCACCAGCCGATCAACAAAGTCCTGAACGTTTTCAGAAACCTCATCACGGCGGGTAAAGGCCAGGGCGATAAAGTTAAAGGTGAGGACGACTGCCACCAGCGTGGTGATCGCTATCGCCGCCGCCAGGAAACTGCGGCGCAGTTTTCCTTCCGGCAGTTTATTAATGCTGACCCAGGCCAGAAACTCTTCACTGTAGCGACGACCCACCGTCATCACCAGCAATGCCGCCAGCAGCCAGAAAACACTGCCCACGCGCCAGCCCGGCTCCCATGAGAGTGCCGCGGTATCCTGCAACTCCTGCAGGAACTCACCAATCTTCTCACCATCCAGATCCTGGCTGTTGAGCAGCGGTGACCAGAAGCGTGCACCAAGGATGCTGCCGGAGTTCAGCGCCAGCTGGCTTTTCAGCTGATCACGACGAAGGTTAACAATCTGCGACGACAGCGTTAAGGCGCCATTTTTAATCCCTTCGGCCTGTTTGATCTGGTCGTCGAGTTTGCTTTTCTGGCTCTCAAGCGCGTTACGCTTGCGCGTTACTTCCGGGGTTTCTTTCACTCCGCTGTCGGCTTTCGGGGCCGGGCCAAGTACACCCAGTTGTGCATCGACCTGCTGGCGATCGGGTACCAGCGCCTGACCCAGCGTATCGGCATTGCCAGAGAGTTCCAGCGCCATTTCATTCAGCTGTGTCAGCTTGTTTTCGCCCGCATCGACGGAGACCTGACTTTTGATTTTATCGAGGATCTTCTGCATTTTCGGCAGTTCCACCGTAGCATTCAGCTTCGGTAGTGCATCCTGTTCCTGAGCAGGCGTGGCCGTATTATCCGCGGCCAGTGCCAGCGTCGGGGCAAACGCCACCAGCGCCAGCATAAACAATGCATAAAAGGATCGTATAAACATATGAGTAAGATTCCGGCAGCTTAAATCAGGCGATCTTCCCTCGCCAGTCGTGCGTAGTGTAGGGCTTTGCAAGAGAGGGCAATATAGGAATAACGGGCATTTTCCGGGCTGATTCCGGGCGGTAAGAGGCATTAAGATGCTTTTATACCTCTTACCTTATCTTCCCGAAGTCCTGCTCAGCCAGCAGGTAACGCCAGCGCACGCAGCGCGCGACACTGGCTAATGTCTACTCGACGTCGGCACTGCCGGCACCATTACTGGCGACCTGACCCGACTTCTGTTTCTTATAAGCCAGCGCGGCGGCAGGCACCGGAGCCGCTTTGCCGGTCTCAATCCAGCTGCGCAGACGGTTGGCGTCGGCGAAGTGAGTATATTTGCCAAACGCATCCAGAACGACCAGCGCCACCGGACGATTGTTAATCATGGTGCGCATCACCAGGCAGTGGCCTGCCTCGTCGGTGTAACCGGTTTTGGTCAGCTGGATGTGCCAGTCATTTTTATAGACCAGATGGTTAGTGTTGCGGAACGGCAGCGCATAGCTCGGATGGGCAAAAACCGCCGTCTCTTCTTTCGTGGTGCTGAGCGCGCCAAGTATCGGATATTCCCGCGTCTCTTTAAGCAACTTAATCAGGTCCTGCGCGCTGGAGACGTTCTGTGTCGACAGGCCGGTTGGCTCGACATAGCGGGTCTGTTTCATACCCAGAGAACGTGCTTTGGCGTTCATCGCCCGGATAAACGCGTTGTACCCCCCCGGATAGGCGTGAGCCAGGCTGGCGGCAGCGCGGTTTTCTGAGGACATCAGCGCCAGCAGCATCATATTACGGCGGCTGATCTGGCTATTGAGCTTCACGCGCGAGAAAACGCCACGCATTTCCGGCGTCTGGCTGACATCGACGTTGATCATTTCGTTCATCGGCTGATGCGCATCCAGCACCACCATCGCGGTCATCAGCTTAGTGATTGACGCAATCGGTCTGACCCGATCCGGGTGGCTGGAGAAGAGCACTTTATTGGTCGTGAGATCGACAATCATCGCACTGCCAGACGCGATCTGCGGCTGAGCAATCGGCGCAAGTTGCGACAGTGACGTGGTCGCCTGCGCCGGAAGTGAAACAATCTGCCCTGAAACGAGCAGCGCCAGCGAAAGCAGGGTGGAACGAATTTTTGCAGGCATCGTAGAAAAAACCCGGTTATGAAGGTGTACTGTGTCAGACCGACACAGGCCGCCCGCTTCAGTGACGTCGGAGCGCGGGCTGGCAGCGGTATCATACCCGTAAGGTTAAGAGATTTCCTGGTGAGATTGTTTCCGGGCGTAAAAAGAGAACTGCCGCCAGAGCGGCGGCAGCGGTCAATCAAAACAGATGCGGTCCATATCCCCACAGCACCACGGTGAGTGCCAGTAACACTTCAAATACCAGCACGCCGATGGCAAGCGTAGAACCGGAAAAGCGCAGGCTCTCTTCACGGTCAATATTCAGAAACAGGGGAATGCCAATATAAAGCAAATAGCCGGTATAGAGCAGCGCCAGCGCGCCTGCCAGCACGCAGAGCCAGACCAGTGGATAAAGCGCTACCAGCCCGCTGAGAAACAGCGGCGTGGCCACATAGCCTGCAAATACCGTACAGCGCTGTACGCCGGGACGCTGCGGATAATCACGTGCCATCCAGTGAATGACGCGTCCCATCACTGCAACGCCACCCAGAATAATCATATAGAACAGAATGCCCAGCCCGATCCCGGTCGCCAGGTTAAGTTGCACATATTGCCCCTCGCCCAGATTCCAGCCCAGCTGAGTTGTACCGATAAAGGCGCAGATCACCGGGATCGCCGCCATCAGCAGAACATGGTGGGTGTAATGGTGCGAGACGCTCTCATTCTCTTGCTTGATATGGCGCATTTCCTGATTCGGATGCGCCAGAAGTCCCCAGACATGGTTCATACAGTCACTCCTCTGATGCGATGGGCCGCCCGGTGCTGCATACGTCTTTGGGGCAGCGTCTCTTCAAGTATAAGCGGCAGTAAAATTTTCGTGGTGACCGGACAAAAAAACAGCATAAATAAACAGACGTGATGCGCGGGCGGAAGCGAAGCCAAATCGCGTATAGACTTGGGGAACCATCACCGAACAGGGAGAGTCATTTTGCATCTGGATATTAACGCATTAATTACGCAGTACGGTTATCTTGCACTTTTTATTGGCTGTATTGCCGAGGGGGAGACATTTACGTTACTGGGCGGCGTTGCCGCGCATGAGGGGCTGCTGCATTACGTTGGCGTTGTGCTGGCTGCGATGGGCGGCGGTATTGTCGGCGATCAGCTGCTCTACTGGGTCGGCCGCCGCTGGGGCACGCGTATCCTGCGCCGCTTTAAAAAGCATCAGGATAAAGTGGTGAAAGCGAACCGCCTGATTAAACGCCGTCCCAGCCTGTTTGTAATCGGCGTGCGCTTTATGTATGGCTTTAGGCTGATTGGTCCAATCATTATTGGTTCCAGCCGCCTCAACCCAATGAAGTTTTTTATTCTTAACGTCATTGGCGCGGCTATCTGGTCGGTGATTTTTGTGACACTGGGCTATTTCGCGGGCGGCATCATCGCACCGTGGTTGCACAAGCTTGACCAGCATCTGAAGCACCTTCTGTGGCTGGTCGGCGCGGTAGTTTTCGCCTTTGTGCTACGCTGGGTGATCCGCCGCTGGCACAACCGACGTGCCGATCAGCAATAAATGAACAGCGGATTCGTCCGTTGACGCACAGGTCGCCGGGTGCTGATCAGAGCCCGGCGACTCTGCTGCCGATTCGGTGCGTCTCACGCTCCCTCCTCCTCTTTCCTTTCTCATTAAACCCCGCGTTAACCATCTGTGCCCAAACGAAGCCGCATCGAATAGCTCAGCTATAGTTAGCATGGACACTGACAGGGAGATGAGGATGAGTAAGGTAAAACGTAAGATTGAAGATCACGGCGTCATCGGTGATTTGCGTACCTGTGCGCTGATCGCCAATGACGGCACCATTGATTATCTCTGCTGGCCCGAACTCGACAGCCCGTCGGTTTTTGCCGCGCTGCTCGACAGCGATGAAGCCGGACTTTTCTCCCTGGCCCCAGACTGGCCCAATGCGCGACGTCAGCAACTCTACCTGCCCGATACCAACATCCTGCAGACGCGCTGGCTGGATGATGAAGGCGTGGCGGAAATCACCGACTACATGCCGATTTGTGATGATACAGACAAACAGCCGCGCCTGATCCGGCGGGTCAAAATGGTCCGCGGCAGCGCGACCTTCCAGATGCGTTGCTCACCCCGCCACGACTATGCCCGCGCGCAGACCCGTGCCGAAGTGAATAAAGGTTGTATCGATTTTCATGCTGAGGGCCAGCCATCACTGC
This sequence comes from Candidatus Pantoea rara, assembly GCF_051136265.1. Lineage (NCBI taxonomy): Bacteria > Pseudomonadati > Pseudomonadota > Gammaproteobacteria > Enterobacterales > Erwiniaceae > Pantoea > Candidatus Pantoea rara. The sequence continues at coordinate 2,794,058 of NZ_CP194942.1, forward strand.
GCCTCGCCGCCTCCGTGGTCATGACGCTGGAAGAGGAGAGCGCAACCGCCCACTTCACCTTACAGCCCGGCGAACATGCGCAGTTTGAATTTGGCAGCGTGGATGATGCGCATATCGAAGCGCTGGCCACCGAACACTGCTTTGAAGAGACCGTGAACTACTGGCGACGCTGGAGCGCCCACAGTACTTATCAGGGACGCTGGCGCGAGATGGTGCAGCGTTCGGCGCTGGTCCTGAAGCTGCTGACCTCGCATCAGCACGGCTCCATTGCGGCGGCGGCAACCTTTGGCCTGCCTGAAGAGCTGGGCGGCGAGCGCAACTGGGACTATCGCGCCTCCTGGATACGCGACGCCTCTTTCAGCATGTATGCTCTGATGCGGCTTGGCTACATCGATGAAGCCAAACACTTTACCCACTGGGTGGGTCGCTGCGTTGAAAACAGCCATCACGAAGAGATGCGTCTGCAGGTAATGTACCGGCTGGACAGCGGCACTGAGCTGCATGAAATGGAGCTGCTGAATCTCTCCGGCTACGCTGACTCCCGCCCGGTACGTATCGGCAATGGCGCCTGGGAGCAGACGCAGCTCGATATCTATGGCGAGCTGATGGATGCGGTCTATCTGGCCAATAAATATGGCGAGGCCATCTCCCAGCGCGGCTGGGAACATGTGGTCAAAATGATCGACTGGCTGAGTGAAAACTGGGATCAGCCCGATGCGGGTATCTGGGAGATGCGCGGCGAACCGGAGCATTTTCTGCATTCGCGTCTGATGTGCTGGGTGGCGATGGATCGCGCGCTGCGTCTTGGCATGAAGCGATCTCTGCCAATGCCTTATGAGCGCTGGGATCGGGCGCGCCGCGAGATCCGCGAAGATATCTGGGCTAACTTCTGGAACAGCGAGCGCGGCCACTTCTCTGCAACACGGCATGGCGAACATCTCGACGCCTCCATGCTGCTGATGCCGCTGGTCCGCTTCGTCGGCGCCACCGACCCGGACTGGATTGCCACGCTGGATGCGATTAAAACCAACCTCGTCAGCGACGGTATGGTGCGGCGCTACAATACACATGAAACACCCGCCGATGGCCTGAAAGGATCGGAAGGCTCTTTTGGCGCCTGCTCCTTCTGGTATGTCGAGTGTCTGGCACGCGCAGGCCGGATTCAGGAAGCGCATTTTGAATTTGAGAAGCTGCTGAGCTACGCCAATCCGCTGGGTCTCTATGCCGAGGAGTTCGACAGCCACGGCCATGCGCTGGGCAATACGCCGCAGGCGCTGACGCATCTGGCGTTGATCAGTGCCGCCTTTTTCCTGAATCGTAAACTCAGCGGCGAACAGACGCAGTGGCAGCCTTAGTCAGTGGCAACCCCGGAAAGCCCCATTTTTACGCTCCTGCTTTCCTGAAATGCGATAACATCCGCGGTGAATTTACGTAAAGTATTGCAGGCAGGTTAAAATCCCGATTCACAACGTCAGTTTAATGAACATATAATGCGCAGCAGGTCACATTGGCCAGCATGAATTCGACACACTGAACAGCCTGAAATATGGCGATAAAGAATTGTAAAATATGAAAATAATTCGCGCTTTCGCTTCAATCGCACTGGCTCTGGCGGCCTTCAGCCAGTCAGCCTTTGCTGTGGTTTACCCGTTACCGCCGGCTAACAGCCGTCTGATCGGGGAAAATATCGAAATTACTGTTCCTGAAGACAGCAAACTGCCGCTGGAAGCTTTTGCGGCGCAGTACCAGATGGGCCTCAGCAATATGCTGGAAGCCAATCCGGGCGTTGACGTTTATCTGCCTAAGGCTGGCAGCAAAATGATCATCCCACAGCAGCTGATCCTCCCTGACGCACCGCGTGAAGGCATTGTGATTAACAGCGCGGAGATGCGTCTTTACTACTACCCGAAAGGCAGCAAAACCGTCGTGGTTCTGCCGATTGGTATCGGTGAGCTGGGTAAAGATACCCCGATCAGCTGGACTACTGCGGTAGAACGTAAAAAAGATGGCCCCACCTGGACGCCAACCAAAGGCATGCATGCGGATTACGCGGCACGCGGTGAGACGCTGCCAGCGGTGTTCCCGGCAGGCCCGGATAACCCGATGGGCCTCTACGCGCTCTACATTGGTCGTCTCTATGCGATTCACGGCACCAACGCCAACTTCGGTATCGGCCTGCGCGTGAGTCATGGCTGTGTGCGCCTGCGTGCTGACGATATCAAATGGCTGTATCAGAACGTGCCGGTTGGTACGCGCGTACAGTTCGTTGATCAGCCCGTGAAAGCGACCGTGGAGCCAGACGGTTCACGTTATGTAGAAGTGCATAACCCACTGTCCACCACCGAAGAGCAGTTCAATTCACGTGAGCTGGTGCCGATTACACTGACTCAGGCCGTGAGCAAAATTGTGGTTGATGCCAGCGTGAATCAGGATCAGGTTAACGCCGCGATTCAGAACCGTACTGGTATGCCCGTAAAAGTGAATGGTGTGGAGAATAACATCCAGACCGCGCCTGTTCCGGTGCCGGAAAACTCACAGGCTGCGCCTCAGGAAGAGCCAATGACGCCGATCACGCCACAGGGTGCAAGCAGTGATGCCACGCAGCCCCAGCAGCCGGCCACTGAGCCAGCCGCACCCGCAGCGCCGGTAACGCCCGCAGCGCCTGCAGCAGCGGCGAACACCAGCTCGTAACCGTCGCCCTGCCCTCTGAAGCCAGCGCCTGTCGCTGGCTTTTTTATTGCCTGCATTAAGGCAAATTAGCGAACATTTCCGCCATCCTTCCCCGCATGACGATCATTAATCTGTCATATAAAGCGCGTATCACACTGCGTTAACCCGATGCAAATCAGCATCCGGCATCAGCCACGTGAGGTACACCATGAGCGAAAACAGTCTCTCTTCCTCATCAGCCCAGGGACGCCCTGATTTCAACGGCAAAGGCAGTCGCTTCAGTAAGCCGCTGTTTTTCATTCTCCTGGCCGCCGGTCTGGCCTTCGCCGGCCTCAACCTGGTCAATGACGTTGAACAGACCAATACTCCGGTCACCAGCTATCTGCCGTTCTTTCTGCTGGGACTGGCGCTGCTTATTGCGCTCGGCTTTGAGTTCGTCAATGGTTTCCACGATACCGCCAATGCGGTCGCCACGGTGATCTACACCCATTCGCTGACGCCCGGCGTCGCGGTGGTCTGGTCCGGTTTCTGTAACTTTATGGGTGTGCTGCTCTCCAGCGGCGTGGTCGCATTTGGCATTATCTCACTGCTGCCGGTCGAGCTGATCCTGCAGGCCAGCAGCGGCAACGGCTTCGCCATGGTCTATGCGTTGCTTTTCTCCGCCATTATCTGGAATCTCGGCACCTGGTATTTCGGCCTGCCGTCGTCGTCGTCACATACTCTGATTGGTTCAATTATCGGCGTCGGGGTGGCTAACGCCATGCTGCATGGGCGCAGCGGACTGAGCGGCGTAGACTGGGATCAGGCACTGAAGGTGGGTTATGCCCTGCTACTGTCACCGGTGGTCGGTTTTGTCTGCGCCGGGCTGCTGCTGTGGGTAATGAAGATTTTTATCCGCAATCGCCAGCTTTATCAGGCACCGAAGAGTGACCAGCCGCCACCGGTCTGGATTCGAGGCCTGCTGATCCTGACCTGTACCGGCGTCTCATTTGCGCACGGCTCTAACGACGGGCAGAAAGGCATGGGGCTGATTATGCTGATCCTGGTCGGCACCATGCCGATCGCCTACGCCCTGAATCGATCGCTGCCTGCCGATCAGATCCCACGCGTGGCCGCGCTGACCGAAGTCACCGCACATCAGCTGCTGCAACTGCAACCGGCAACGGCGCATCCTCCGGCGGCTCGCGACGTGCTGACCGGCTTTGTCGGCAGCAACAACATGAACGCCGATGTGTTACCAGCGCTGGCGAGGACGCTCACCGAGGTGGGCGATCAGATTCGCCGTTACGGCTCCATGGATAATATTCCTGCTCAGGCGGTGACCAACACCCGCAACCAGATGTATCTGGCTTCAGAGTCGATCAAGCATCTTCAGAATGCAAAGGTCACCCTGCCGCAGGAGACCGAACGCAACCTGAAAGCAGTGAAAACAGAACTCGACAGCGCCACCCGCTTTATTCCGATGTGGGTGAAAGTGGTGGTGGCGATTGCGCTGGGACTTGGCACGATGGTGGGCTGGCGCAGGATTGTGGTGACGGTGGGAGAACGGATCGGCAAAACCCATCTGAGCTATGCGCAGGGTGCCAGCGCCGAACTGGTGGCAATGATGACCATTGGCGCGGCCGATGGCTTTGGCCTGCCGGTGTCGACCACCCATGTGCTGTCGTCCGGCGTAGCGGGCACGATGGCGGCCAACCGATCCGGCCTGCAGTTTTCGACCCTGCGTAATCTGGCTGTCGCCTGGATATTAACGCTGCCAGTCTCTATTCTGCTTTCCGCCCTGCTCTACTGGCTGTTTACCCATTTCTGATACTCAGCGGCTCACCCTCTCTCAGGGGTGAGCCGCTGCTGCCCATAGAGTCGCAGCGTGATCAGCAGCGCGCCCAGCACCATTATCGCGGCAGCCAGATAGACCGACTGCATCCCCCAGTGTCCGATAAACAGCCCCGCCACCGGGCCGGTTAAGCCCAGCCCCAGATCGAGAAAGGCGGAATAGGTACCCAGCGCCGAGCCCTGATCCTGACGCTCAACCCTTTTTACTGCCTCAACACCCAGTGCCGGAAAGACCAGCGAAAAGCCGCTCCCGGTCAGGAATGCGCCCACGCCCACCAGCCAGGCACTGTCCGCCTGCCATATAATCAGCAGTCCCAGACACTCCAGCAGGAAAGAGAAGAGTGATACGCGCAATCCGCCAAAGCGGGTAATGAAGCGACCAAACCCCAGCCGCACCAGCACAAACCCCAGGCTGAACAGCGTCAGCGCATAGGCCGCGCCCTGCCAGTCACGGCTGGCAAAATAGAGAGTGATAAAGGTCGCGATAACGCCAAAGCCGATCGTGCCGAAGCCCAGCGCCAAGCCATAGAGCCAGACGCGGGAGAAGACGCGGTGAAACGGAATGCGCTCACCCACGCTGACCGTCACCGCCGGTTTGCGGCTGGCCATCAGATAGCCAGCCACGCCCATCAGCGCAATCAGCCCGGCAAATCCGCTGATGCCAAATTCACTGTTGAGCAGCACGCCCAGCGGCGCACCGACGGCCATCGCCAGATAGGTGGCGACACCGTTCCAGGAGATCACGCGCGCGGTCTGCAACGGCCCGACGATATTCATACCCCACAGCGTGGAGCCGGTGCTGCTGAAGCTCTCACCGACCCCAAGAAACAGCCGCCCGATAGCCAGCAGCGCCAGACTCAGCCAGGGCCAGCTGCTCAACAATGCAGCCACGATAGTCAGCACCCCGCTCATGCCGCAGCAGAGCAGTCCCAGCATCACCACCCGTTTTGGCCCAAAGCGATCGGCAAGACGGCCCGACTGCGGACGACTGAGCAGTGTCGCAAAATATTGAATGCTGATAATCAGCCCGGCGATGAAGGAGCTGAAGCCAAGATGATTTTTGACGAAGCCCGGCAGTACGGCCAGCGGCAGGCCGACGGAGAGATAGCAGAAGAAAGTGAAGATGACAACTGAGAGGATTCGTTTGTTGAGCTGGCTGTTGCTCAATACAGCGGTGTCAGACATAGCACGCAAAGAGTATGAGAAATTTTGCCCACTATACCGTCAGGTCGCTAAGGGGTCGCCTGATTTTTTATCACAAACCATGAACCATCGCGTGACGATCAATCGCCTGCGCGATGTCACCCGAGTTTTTTAACGCGCGGATTTCACTGAATAAGCCCTCGGCTTCGCCATAAGCTTTGCGCAGATAACCCAGCCACTGTTTGATACGCGCCACATGATAGAGGCCAGTATCACCCTGCTTTTCCAGCCGGCTGTATTTCTGCAATAACCGCACCACATCCGGCCAGGCCATTGGCGGTTCGTTATATTTCACGACCCGGCTCAGGTTGGGGATGTTCAGTGCGCCACGGCCAATCATCACCGCATCGCAGCCGGTGACCGCCATACAGTTTTGCGCACTTTGCCAGTCCCATATCTCGCCGTTAGCAATCACCGGAATGCGCAGACGCTGACGAATCTCGCCAATCGCCTGCCAGTTAATCGCCTCTGCACGATAGCCCTCTTCTTTGGTTCGTCCATGCACCGTCAGTTCGCTGGCACCCGCCTGCTGAACCGCATCGGCAATCTCCAGACTGCGGGCGCTGGAATCCCAGCCGAGTCGCACTTTCACCGTCACCGGCAAATCCGCAGGCACGGCTTCACGCATCGCTTTCGCGCCGCGATAAATCAGATCGGGATCTTTAAGAAGCGTTGCGCCGCCTCCGCTGCCGTTGACCAGCTTAGAAGGACAACCACAGTTGAGATCAACACCCCAGGAGCCCAGTTCCACCGCGCGTGCGGCGTTCTCAGCTAACCATTCGGGGTGCTGCCCCAGCAGCTGCATACGCACCCGCGTGCCTGAAGGCGTGCGACTGGCGTTATGCAGTTCGGGGCAGAGACGGTAGAAGGATTTTACCGGTAGCAGTTGATCGACCACGCGCAAAAACTCAGTGATGCAGAGATCGTAGTCGTTCACTTCCGATAACAGCTGGCGTACCAGTGAATCCAGCACGCCCTCCATCGGTGCCAGTAAAACCCTCATACTCAGACGTTTCCGGTGCGCTTCGCTGCTGCCGGACGACGCGGACGGGCTGCAGGCCTATCGCCCTGCGGTGCGGCCTGGCTCTGACGACGCGCCTGAGGACGCTTTTCGCCGGATGAAGAAGCGCGCGATGCGCCCGCACCCTGACCGCCCTGGCTGCGACCACGGCCGCCGCCACCACCTGCACCGCCGCGAGACTGCTGCTGACGACCGTTGATGATCGGCTCCGCTTTGATGCTCGGATCGGGTTCATAACCCTCAACGGCCAGACGCGGGATTTCACGCTTCAGCAGACGCTCGATATCACGCAGCAGTTTATGCTCATCGACGCAGACCAGCGACAGTGCGACACCGGTCGCCGCTGCACGACCGGTACGGCCAATACGGTGAACATAATCTTCGGCGACGTTAGGCAGCTCGTAGTTCACGACATGTGGCAGCTCTTCGATATCCAGGCCACGGGCCGCGATATCGGTCGCAACCAGCACGCGAATGCCGCCTGACTTAAAGTCGGCCAGCGCACGGGTACGTGCACCCTGGCTCTTGTTGCCATGAATGGCTGCGGCGCTGATGCCATCTTTGCCCAGTTGCTCGGCAAGGTGGTTCGCGCCGTGTTTGGTACGGGTGAAAACCAGCACCTGCTGCCAGTTACCTTCGCCAATCAGCTGCGACAACAGTTCACGCTTGCGCTTCTTATCAACGAAAGCCACCTGCTGCGCGACCTGCTCGGAGGCGGTGTTGCGGCGAGCCACTTCAATCATTTCCGGGTTGGTCAGCAGTTTTTCAGCCAGACCTTTGATCTCATCAGAGAAGGTGGCAGAGAACAGCAGATTCTGACGTTTCGCCGGCAGGCGCGCCAGTACGCGACGGATGTCATGGATAAAGCCCATATCCAGCATACGGTCCGCTTCATCCAGCACCAGAATTTCGACCTGTGACAGGTCAACGGCATTCTGTTGCGCCAGATCCAGCAGGCGGCCAGGTGTTGCGACCAGGATATCAACGCCGCCACGCAGCTTGACCATCTGTGGATTGATGCTGACACCACCAAACACCACCATCGAACGCAGCGAGAGGTATTTGCTGTAGTCGCTGACGTTTTCGCCGACCTGCGCCGCGAGTTCACGGGTTGGGGTCAGGATCAGGGCGCGCACCGGACGACGACCGCGAATTGGCGTGGCAGTGGCAGAGAGTTTCTGTAGCAGCGGTAAAGTAAAGCCGGCCGTTTTGCCGGTGCCGGTCTGGGCACTCGCCAGCAGATCGCGGCCTGCCAGCACAACAGGAATCGCCTGGCGCTGGATAGGTGTAGGTTCGCTGTAGCCTTGTTCGGCAACAGCGCGCAAAATATCGGCACTCAGGCCGAGAGAGTCAAAAGACATTAAGTGTTTTACTCCGGTCCGCTCTGGCCGTGAATCACGGTGTAGTTTTCAGAGGGATAGTGACGCCAGTTGGGGCTGACGCGTGAAAAGGGCACAAACTACGATGCGTAAGCGGGCGAGTGTATCAGCTTTAAAGGCAGTGTGCGAGATAGCTCACATTTCGTGACACAACTTAACCGCCTGAAAACAGGAAGGCCACCTTCCGGTGGCCTTCAACTTAACTACGTTTGTTTTCGATTCGCCGCGGTGGCTCTTTTACCAGCAGCGAGACCAGCGCCGGACCCAGCAACATCACTACGCCGAGACACGCCAGCAGCAGGTTGTTGTGGTAAATCCGTGACACCAGGAACAGTGTCATCATGGCGGCGCCAAAGTAGTAAGTGGTGGTCGCTTCTTCAAGATAATCGCCGAGAGTGCGTAAACGGGGAATGCGCTGTGTTACCAGCATGGCAACAAAAACCAGTGCATACATCGCCACCAGCGTGCTGCAGACATCAACCAGAGCTTTGTGCTTCCAGCCCCAGATCAACGCAGCGATCACCAGCAGATGCATAGCGATATGCATTAACGTCTGACCCGTGATGATTTGAATACGATTAGACCATTTCATTCAGTTCTCCTGGCAGACCCAACAGGTCGCCCAAGTGCTACCGGCACAAGCCGGAAACGATTTCCTCAATGTAAAACAATTTTCGGATAACGCCCTAATTATTGCCCTCTTTCACCACCCGTTTGTGACAAAGACTACACTTTGATTCTATTGATGATGAAAAGGAGTGCGTCGCGAGTATGCCACAAAACAAGCAAGGATTTTCAATAAAAGTCCTGACGATCAATACACACAAGGGTTTCGCCCCTTTTAATCGCCGCTTCATCCTGCCCGAATTACGCGACGCTGTTCGCGCAACAGAGGCGGATGTGGTCTTTTTACAGGAGGTGATGGGCACGCATGCCATCCACTCCCTTAACCATGAGGAGTGGCCCGAGTCTCCTCATTATGAGTTTCTGGCCGACACCATATGGAACGATTTCGCCTATGGGCGCAATGCGGTCTATCCGGAGGGACATCACGGCAATGCGGTGCTGTCGCGCTTTCCAATCGCCGAACATGAAAACCGGGATATCTCGGTGGCGGGCAGTGAAAACCGCGGGATGCTGCATTGCCAGATCGCCCTGCCTGAGCCGCACGGCACGCTGCATGTCATCTGTGTGCATCTGGGGTTGAAAGAGGCGCATCGTCACGCGCAGATGAAGAAAATCTGTGAAATGGTCAATTCGCTACCGCCTGACGCGCCGGTCGTGGTGGCGGGCGATTTCAACGACTGGCAGGGACGCGCCAACCCCATCCTGAAACAGGGCGCAGGCCTGAAAGAGGTATTCAGCATGAAGAGCGGACGCCCGGCGCGCACTTTCCCGGCGCGTTTCCCGATCCTGCGACTCGATCGCATCTACGTGCGTAACGCCACCGTGAGTCATCCCTGGGCGCTGCCGCGTAAACCCTGGTCCCATCTTTCCGACCATGCACCGCTGGCCGTGGAGATTCACCTATGAATTTTAGCTGGCAGGAAGGCAACCGGCTGCTGTTGCTGGAAAATGGTGAGGCGTTTTTCCCCCGCGTCTTTGGCGCTATCCAGCGGGCAGAACGCACGGTATTAATCGAAACCTTTATTCTGTTTGAAGATGACGTCGGCAACGCCCTGCACCGTGAGCTTCTGGCGGCAGCCCAGCGCGGCGTGCGGGTCGAAATCATGGTCGATGGCTATGGATCGGCCGAACTCTCTGACAAGTTTGTGAACAGCCTGACCAGCGCGGGCGTGCGCTTCATCTATTATGATCCGCGTCCGCTGGTAATGGGGATGCGCACCAACGTGTTCCGCCGTCTGCATCGGAAAACTGTGGTGGTGGATGATGTGGTCGCCTTTGTTGGCGGCATCAACTTTTCGGCTGAGCACAACACCGACTACGGCCCGGAGGCGAAACAGGATTACGCGGTGCAGGTCAAAGGCCCGGTCGTCGCAGATATTGCCCGCTATCTGCAAGAGGCGATTGGCAGCGAACAGCATACCCGCCGCTGGTGGGGATCGCGTTCTCATCGTCCGGCGGTGAACGCTAAACCTGGTGATGCCCAGGTGCTCTATGTCTATCGCGATAACGACGAGCATCGCGACGACATTGAAGTGCATTACCTGGAGATGCTGCGCGAGGCAAAGCGGGATGTGATCATTGCCAACGCCTACTTCTTTCCTGGCTACCGGCTGCTGCGTGAGATGCGTAATGCCGCACAGCGTGGCGTCCGGGTGCGCTTGATCGTTCAGGGCGAGCCGGATATGCCGATAGTGAAAGTGGGCGCGGAGTTGCTCTACAACTATCTGGTCGATGGTGGCGTCGAAGTTTACGAATATATCCGTCGTCCACTGCACGGCAAGATCGCCGTAAAAGACGATCACTGGGCCACCGTCGGTTCCAGTAATCTCGATCCACTGAGCCTCTCTCTGAATCTTGAAGCCAATCTGATTATCCACGATCGGCCGTTTAACCAGACGTTGCGTGATAACCTGGAAGTGCTCCTGGCTAATGATTGCCAGCGCGTGCAGGAGGATCGCTTACCGCCACGCAACTGGTGGCAACTGAGTAAAAGCGTGGTGGTATTCCACTTCCTGCGCCATTTCCCGGCTATCGCTGGCTGGCTTCCGGCGCATACACCGCTACTGGCCCAGGTGGATGCGCCGGTACAGCCTGAAATGGAGACGCAGGATCGCGTTGAAACTGACAACCCGGGAGCAAAATCCTGATGGCAAAAAAACATCCACGCTGGCAACTGGCGAAAAAAATCCTCACCGTGCTGTTTTTCATCGCGGTCGTGGTTCTGCTGGTGGTTTATGCCCGTAAAGTGAACTGGGAAGATGTTTATGACGTCATCGTTAACTACGACCGCTTTGTGGTATTGACTGCCGCCGGGCTGGTGGTGCTGAGTTACCTGGTGTATGGCTGCTATGACCTGATTGGTCGCGCCTACTGCGGCCATAAGCTGGCGAAGCGGCAGGTGATGCTGGTGTCGTTTATCTGTTACGCCTTCAACCTGACGCTGAGCACCTGGGTGGGCGGCGTGGCGATGCGCTACCGGCTCTACTCCAGGCTTGGCCTCGACAGCGGCACGATCACCCGCATCTTCTCCCTGAGCATCGCCACCAACTGGCTGGGTTATATTCTGCTGGCGGGCGTGGTGTTCAGTGCCGGTATGGTTTCGATCCCCAGCGGCTGGTTTATCGGTGAGACCACGCTGCGCCTGATTGGCGGGGTTCTGCTGGTGCTGGTCGCGGTTTATCTCTGGGCCTGCGCCTTCTCAAAGCAGCGGCGCTGGACGGTGAAAGGCCAGACGCTGCAGCTTCCCTCATTGCGCATGGCGCTGCTGCAGTTTGCGGTGTCCTGTGCCAACTGGATGGTGATGGGAGCGATTATCTGGCTGCTGCTGGGGCGCGACGTCGGTTATCCGATGGTGCTGGGCGTGCTGCTGATCAGCAGTATCGCTGGGGTGATCATTCATATTCCGGCGGGCATCGGCGTACTGGAAGCGGTTTTCCTGGCGCTGCTCAGCGGTCAGCACGTCTCGCATGGCACCATCATTGCGGCGCTGCTGGCCTATCGCGTGCTCTACTTTATCCTGCCGCTGCTGTTAGCGCTGGTACTCTATCTGGGGCTGGAGAGTCGGGCGAAGCATCTGCGTCACAAGAATGAGCAGAAATTGCAGAAGTCGTAAATAAAAAAAGGGGGAGGCGCAGACAGTGCGCCTCCCCCACTCTTTCCTCAGCCTCAGCGGCGGTTGCCGAAAATCCGCAGCAGCATCAGGAACAGGTTGATGAAGTCGAGATAGAGCGTCAGTGCACCCATAATTGAGTAGCGACGCAGGTTTTCCTTGTCGCGGGCATCGATCTGCTCACCGATGTTTTTCAGCTTCTGCGTGTCATACGCGGTCAGGCCAACAAACACCACCACCCCAATGTAGGTAATCGCCCACATCAGCGCCGGGCTTTTCAGCCAGAAGTTCACCAGCGACGCCAGTACTATACCAATCAGCGCCATAAACAGCAGGCTGCCAAAACGACTCAGATCCCGTTTGGTGGTGTAGCCGTAGAAGCTCATCGCGCCAAACATACCGGCCGTGACAAAGAAGGTGCTGGCAATAGAGGAGTAGGTGTAGACCAGGAAGATACTCGCCATGGTAATGCCGGTGAGCGCCGAATAGAGCATAAACAGCCCGGTTGCTACGGTCCCGCTCAGGCGATGCACCATACCTGACAGGATAAACACCAGCGCCAGCTGCGCGATAATCAGCCCGAAGAAGGTAATCCGGTTGGCAAACACCAGCTCCATCACCGCAGGCGTGCGCGCAGCGTACCAGGAGACAAACGCGGTCAGTAACAGACCACAGGTCATCCAGCCATAGACTTGTGCCATATAGGCTTGTAAACCGCGAGATGCGGGTTGAACGATGGAATCATTTCGTGGATATCGGTCCATGATGCACCTCTTGTTAGACGGATGAACAGATGCGCTCCCGACAGGGAGCCATGCCAGAGACTAAGTGTGGCACAGGTCAGCTCAACTGCGCCACAACATGCCGCTTAACGCCGCGACAGGCACTGCTGATAACGGCTGTCAACGCGCTGTGCAAACCACGCCGTGGTGAGGTTACGGGTAATTTTCGGGCTTTCCAGCTTGATGCCCGGCAGCATTTCACGCGGTAATTTGCGACCCGCCATTTTATCCGCCAGGGTAAAGACCTGTTTCCAGAGTTCGCTGTCGCTGAACGACGCTTTCTCCCCTTTCTCCAGATCGCGGCGAATATCGCTGTTGCTCATGTCGATCTGCTTCGACAGCGTGCGCACCGCCAGCTCGGTGCCACCCGCTGCATCCGATCCATAAAGAATCAGATCGCCATCCAGCGCCAGCTTCATACCGGTGGCGCGCGACACCGCCGCCTGGAACGCCGCATTGCGACTGGCATACCAGCCCGCATTGTAATCGGCAAAGCGATACAGCGGCTGGCTGTAGTCAGCCGGGTAGCCCAGCAGATGCATCGTTCCGAAGTAGATCCCGCCGTGACGGGTAAATACCTCGCGGCGGATTGTGCCATCGACCGGCCACGGATAGCCTTTGGCGTGCGCTTCGGCAAACGCAATGCTGACCTGCATCGGGCCGCCGGTGTGGATCGGGTTGAGATTACCAAACAGGGTCTGGCCCATCGGCACCATGTCGATCAGGTCATCGAAAATAGCGCTGAGATCTTTTTCACTGCGCACTTTGTCCAGTCGTGCCGCGTAGCTTTCCCCTGTGGGGGATTTTATCTGCAGCGCGGTACGCACCAGGAAGGCCGGGACGTGCACTTTTGCCGCACGGCGATCGATCTCACCCCAGGCGATTTTTGGCAGGCCTGGCACCGCAGCCTCGGCGCTGAAGTTGCTCTCCTGATCCGCCACGGCGATCACCGCGCAGAGGTTACTGGCGCTGGGATCAATCTGCTGCGTGCGGAAGGTGGTGTAGATATCGTCGCTCCACGCCGTTTTATTGCTGACGTGCGACGGCAGCAGCCGCTGAATCTGCGCTTTGACATCTTCAGGCTGCCGTACCGGCGCCTCTGGGGTTTTCTTGCTGCTACAGCCTGCCAGTACCAGTGCGGCGACCAGTGTCAGACGTTGCAGAATTGGGGTGGATGACATGCCTGTCCCTAAAATAAACCAAAACGCTACTCTATCATCGCCAGCGTTTCGCAGGCAGGAGAGAACTGGACTAAGGTTACCTTTTTTACCGTTAAAGGAACTTACGATGTTTAAACTCTGGCCTGTTGCGGCATTCAGCCTGTTATTAACCGGTTGCGGCGCCAATAATACGCCTGCCCAGGTGCAGTCACCGGGCGCGCCCACCTCCTCCTCGCTTAAAGTGCTGGAGACCGGCGCCAGCGTGATGCAGTCACGTCCGCCCATCGATGCCATCAACACCTATCTTGACGGCTTCCATTTTTATAATGGTGATAAAAACGGACAGATGGAGGCACACCACTATGTCACCGTGCTGAATGACGATGTGATGCAGGCGGTGATTTACGACGGCAATACCCGCGACGCGCGGCTGATGGGCGTGGAGTACATTATCAGCGAACGGCTGTTTAAGACCCTGCCGCCCGAAGAGAAGAAGCTGTGGCACAGCCATCAGTATGAGGTGAAATCAGGCACGCTGATTGCGCCAGGCTTACCGGAAGCCGCCGACCATGCGCTGATGAATCGCATTGTGAACACCTACGGAAAAACCTGGCACACCTGGCACACCGATCGCGACAAAACGCTGCCAATTGGGATTCCGGCCTTGATGATGGGCTTTACACAGGATGGTCAGATGGATTCGCGACTGCTGGCGGACCGCGATCGCCGCTTTGACGTCGATAGCAAAAAGATCCGTGCCGAACGGGCGGATATCGTGGCGCATCCGGCAGCACCGGGTGCCAACGCGTGGGAAAAGGGCCAGGTTATTCAGCTTAAGCGCACCACGGGCGGCGGTGAGCACAGCCACGGTCAGACTGGATTTGGTCCGGCTGAGCAGCTCAGGCAGCCTTAAGCGACGTGATGCGCGCGTTTACAGGTAATCGCGTGTAGACGTTCAGAGGAAACTCAGCGGGCAGAAACTCTCCGCCCGCTGAGTTGAAAACGCCGTCTTAGTCCCAGCGCTGAGCAGCCTGGTGGTCGCTGTCGCGGGCATCCACCCAGCGTTCGCCCTGCTCTGTCGCTTCGCGCTTCCAGAACGGCGCGCGGGTTTTCAGGTAGTCCATGATGAATTCGGCGGCAGAAAAGGCGCTGCCGCGATGGGCGCTGGTAACGCCCACCAGCACGATCTCATCGCCGGGAAACAGCTCACCGACGCGGTGAATCACCGTGACGCGCTGCAGCGGCCAGCGTTCACGCGCCGCATCAATAATCTCCTGTAGCGCTTTCTCGGTCATGCCGGGATAGTGCTCCAGCGTCAGCGCCGCCACGTTATCACCCAGATTGTGGTTACGGACTTTGCCGGTAAAGGTCACTACCGCGCCATCTTCATCACAGGCCGCCAGCCAGCGATACGCTTCCGCCATATCAAACGGCGCGGGGCCGACGCGAATCTGCGTGTCCATCTCAGCCTCCGGTCACGGGCGGGAAAAAGGCGACTTCATCACCCGCACACAGCGGATGCGTCATCGGCACCAGCGTCTGATTTACCGCCGCCAGCAACTTGCCTGACTCCAGCGCCAGCGCCCAGCGATCGTCGCGTTCGGCCAGCGCACTGCGCAGTGCGGCCACATCCGGATAATCAGCACTGACCTCAAGCGATGCGGTGCCGATCAACTCACGCACCTGGGCAAAAAACAGCACCTTAATCATGCGTGACCGCCAGGAAATCGCCGCTTTTACCGCCGCTCTTACTGATTAAACGCAGCTGATCGATGACAATATCTTTCTGTACCGCTTTGCACATGTCGTAGATGGTGAGGGCGGCAACCGAGGCGGCCGTCAGCGCTTCCATCTCAACACCGGTTTTGCCGGTCAGACGGCAGAGCGTGGTAATACGAACCCGGTTATGGTCCGATTCCGCTTCCAGATTCACTTCCACTTTACTCAGCATCAACGGATGACAGAGCGGAATCAGCTCCCAGGTACGTTTTGCTGCCTGGATCCCGGCGATGCGCGCAGTGGCAAAGACATCCCCTTTGTGATGGCTGCCTTCCATAATCATCTGCAGCGTTTCTGGCTGCATCAGCACCAGCACTTCTGCCCGCGCTTCGCGCACGGTTTCAGCTTTGGCGGAGACATCCACCATGTGCGCTTCGCCCGCGGCGTTAATGTGTGTGAGTTGAGACATGCTTATCGTTTCTTCAAATGTGAGACAAAATTACAGGGCGCGGTGCGTGCATCAAGCTGGTCAGCGATAATACGTTCCCAGGCGGTACGGCAGGCGCTTGTCGATCCCGGCACGGCCAGGATCAGCGTACCATTGGCCAGACCGGCAACGGCACGCGACTGTAATGTTGAACCGCCAATCTCTTCATAGGAGACCATCCGGAACAGTTCGCCAAAGCCGTCAATCTCGCGATCGAACAGCGGCAGCAGGGCTTCCGGCGTGCTGTTTTTCAGGTTAAAGCCGGTGCCGCCATTAATGATGACCACCTGTACATCTTCACTGGCGATCCAGCGCGACACGGTGGCACGGATACGGTAGAGATTATCCGGCACGATAGCGTGATCAACCACTTCATGGCCCGCTTCCGCTGCCGCCTCGCGCAAATAGTCGCCGGAGGTATCGTTGCTGGCATCACGACGATCTGACACCGTCATCACCGCCATCTGCAAAGCCTGAAATTCGCTGGCTGGTTTACCCATACTTCCTCCTGAAATTAGCCGCCAATGTAAGAGAGATTCTGTGTGATGCCGGTGTTGCCCTGATGCAGGAAGTGTGTCTGCTTTTTCTGCCCCAGGCTGCTGGCAATGCGAGCCTGCAGTTCGGCCTGCTGCTCATCTGACGCCAGCAGATCACGCAGTGGCACACCGCCGTCACCAAACAGGCACAGGTGCAGATTACCGTGCGCTGAGACGCGCAGACGGTTGCAACTGGCACAGAAATCTTTGGCGTAAGGCATGATCAGGCCAATCTCGCCGACATAATCGGGATGGTAAAAGACCTGCGCCGGACCGTCGCTGCGTCCGCTTTCGCGGCGCTGCCAGCCCTGAGCGATCAGTTGATCGCGGATCACCATGCCGGAAACGTGCTGATCGCGGAACAGCGTGCCGCCATCGCCGGTCTCCATCAGTTCGATAAAGCGCAGCTGAATCGGACGGGTACGGATCCAGTCGAGGAAGGTGGCCAGATTACGGCTGTTGAGATCGCGCATCAGTACGCTATTGACTTTGACCTGACGAAAACCGGCGTCGAGCGCGGCATCGATGCCGCTCATCACCTGATGGAATTTATCCTGACCGGTGATAGCGTGAAACTGACGGGCATCCAGGCTGTCGACGCTGACGTTAAGTGCGGTTAAACCTGCATCTCGCCATTGCTTTACGTCACGCGCCAGCCGGTAGCCGTTGGTAGTGACGGCGATCTGGCGGATCGAAGCGTTTTCACGCACCGCCGCAATGATGTCGGTGAAATCACGGCGCAGCGACGGCTCACCGCCAGTCAGCCGTACTTTTTCGGTACCGGCAGCGGCGAAGGCCCGCGTGACACGGCGGATTTCATCCAGTGAGAGAAAGCTTTTGTTACGAATTCCCTGCGGCTTGTAGCCGTCGGGCAAACAATAGGTACAACGGAAATTGCAGACATCCGTGACCGACAGGCGCAGGTAATAGAACTTACGCGCGTATGCATCAGTAAATTGTGACACCAGAACACCTTTCCAGATTGGGAGATGCAGTCATTTCTTCCTGCACCCTGGCAGCTCAATGGCTACGGCCTGACCCCCCTATCCGCAGACTTAGGCACTCAGGCTTGAGTGTACGCTGACCCGTTGGTCAGCGCGGTAAACATGATGGTAGCGTGTATTTCGTCACTCTTCCATTTGCTCTTTTCGCTATATATTCTTATACATACCGAACTTTCGCCGCATTTTCGCGACAGGATACGTTAAAATACAATCCAGATTTTGACGTAAGTCATCCGCGCGGGCTTAGCGATTAGAGCCACGCCACGCGAACGGGTATTAAGGAGAAGTATGAATCGCACACTGGCCGATCTTGATCGCGTTGTGGCACTGGGAGGCGGGCACGGTCTGGGGCGCGTCATGTCTGCGCTTTCCCCGCTTGGCTCGCGTCTCACCGGTATCGTCACCACCACCGACAACGGCGGATCAACCGGCCGTATTCGTCGCTCCGAAGGCGGCATCGCCTGGGGCGACATGCGTAACTGCCTTAATCAACTAATTGCGGAACCCAGTGTTGCCTCCGCGATGTTCGAGTATCGCTTTGCCGGTAACGGTGAACTGGCCGGACATAACCTCGGTAACCTGATGCTGCGGGCACTGGATCATCTTAGCGTCCGCCCGCTGGAAGCGATCAACATTATCCGTAACCTTCTGAAAGTGGATGCCTTTTTAATTCCGATGTCAGAGCAGCCGGTGGATCTGGTGGCGATGGATGCCGAGGGCAACATGGTTTACGGCGAAACCGCGATTGATGAGATGAAACAGCCGCCGCAGGAGCTGATGCTGCACCCCAACGTGCAGCCCACGCGGGAAGCACTGCAGGCGATTGGTGAAGCGGATCTGATTCTGATTGGGCCAGGCAGCTTTTATACCAGCCTGATGCCGATTCTGCTGATGGAAGAGATGGCACAGGCACTGCGTCGCACGCCCGCCACCATGGTCTTTATCGGCAATCTGGGCCGCGAACTCAGCCCCGCCGCCGCCAGTCTCTCGGTGGCTGACAAGCTTCACATGATGGAGCGTTACATCGGCAAGCGTGTCGTCGATGCACTGGTCGTCAGCCCGGCCGTGGATACACGGGGGATTGAAAACCGGCTCATTGTCCGTGAACCGCTGGAAGCCGCCGACATCAAATATCGTCACGACCGCCAGCTGTTAAGGGTAGCGCTGGAACACGCCATTCAGGGCTTTAACGGCGCTACGAGGCCGCAATAAACAGCGTACGTAGCTCATGCAGCTGATCGCGTACATTGGCCGCCTGTTCGAACTCCAGATTCTGCGCGTGCTGCTGCATCTGCCCTTCCAGTTCGTGGATCTTTTTCTGCAGAGCCTGCGGCGTTAAAAGCTGGAAATCGGCCAGCGCCTGGGCTTCGCCAGGACGTGCCGGTTTCGCTTTGCCACGGGTTTTCACCACGTTTTTACCCAGTTCCAGAATATCGGTGATCTTCTTATTCAGGCCCTGCGGCACAATGCCATTCTGTTCGTTGTGCAGCTGCTGCTTCTCGCGGCGGCGCTCGGTCTCTTCAATGGCGCGCGCCATCGACGGCGTGATTTTATCGCCATAGAGAATCGCCTTACCGTTGATGTTACGCGCCGCACGACCGATGGTCTGAATCAGCGATCGTTCGGAACGCAGGAAGCCCTCTTTATCCGCATCCAGAATCGCCACCAGCGATACTTCCGGCATATCCAGTCCCTCACGCAGTAAGTTAATGCCCACCAGCACATCAAACTCACCCAGACGTAAGTCGCGGATAATCTCCATACGCTCTACCGTATCGATGTCGGAGTGCAGATAACGCACCTTCTCGCCATGCTCAACCAGATACTCGGTGAGATCTTCCGCCATGCGTTTGGTCAGCACCGTCACCAGCACACGCTCATTGATCGCCACGCGCTGACGGATTTCCGACAGCAGATCGTCGACCTGGGTGCCGACCGGACGCACTTCAATGATCGGATCCAGCAGGCCGGTAGGTCGCACCACCTGATCGACCACTTCGTCGCCCGATTTTTCCAGCTCATATTTGCCCGGCGTTGCCGAGACATAGATGGTCTGTGGTGCCAGCGCCTCAAACTCTTCAAACTTCATCGGACGGTTATCCAGCGCCGACGGCAGGCGGAAACCATACTCCACCAGCGTCTCTTTGCGCGCACGGTCGCCTTTGTACATACCGCCAATCTGCGGAATGGTGACGTGTGACTCATCCACCACCAGCAGGCCATCGGCGGGCAGATAGTCAAACAGCGTCGGCGGCGCTTCGCCCGGTCCACGTGCGGAGAGGTAACGTGAGTAGTTCTCGATGCCGGAGCAGTAGCCCAGCTCACTCATCATCTCAAGATCAAACTGGGTACGCTGCGTAATACGCTGCTCTTCCAGCAGCTTATTGTTCTCCAGCAGCACCCGGCGACGGTCCGCCAGCTCCACTTTGATATCTTCCATCGCCTGCAGAATGCGCTCACGCGGCGTCACGTAGTGCGTCTTGGGGTAGATGGTAAAGCGCGGCACCACCGAATCGATCTGGCCGGTCAGCGGGTCAAAGAGTGAGAGACGTTCAACCTCCTGGTCAAACAACTCGACGCGCAGCGCAATATCGTCCGACTCTGCCGGGAAGATATCGATCACTTCACCACGCACGCGGAAGGTGCCGCGCTGGAACGCCTGGTCGTTACGGGTGTATTGCAGTTCTGAGAGGCGGCGCAGAATACTGCGCTGATCGATAATCATGCCACGTGTCAGATGCAGCATCATTTTCAGATAGAGATCGGGATCGCCCAGACCGTAGATTGCCGAAACCGACGCCACCACGATAACGTCGCGTCGCTCCAGCAGTGCTTTGGTGGCCGACAGACGCATCTGCTCGATATGTTCGTTCACCGACGCATCCTTTTCGATAAAGGTGTCGGAGCTCGGCACATAGGCTTCTGGCTGATAGTAGTCGTAGTAAGAGACGAAAAACTCGACGGCATTATCCGGGAAAAACTCTTTCATCTCGCCGTAGAGCTGAGCGGCCAGTGTCTTGTTCGGTGCCAGCACCATCGTCGGGCGGTTGAGATCGGCAATGACGTTGGCGACGGTAAAAGTTTTACCGGACCCGGTTACCCCTAATAAGGTTTGATGGGCCAGTCCATCCTCCAGCCCCTCTTCCAGGCGACGAATCGCCTCAGGCTGGTCGCCCGAAGGTTTAAAGGCGGAATTCAGTTTAAAAGCTTTGGTCATGAATGCAGTTCCTGCTGGAGAAGTCGGCGGGCAGGCACTTATTTTACTCTGCTATGGTGATTTTGCCAGAAAATAATACTGGATATAAAAACAGTATTAATGCACTCTTATAGCCTGCATTGTGAGACTTCCGCCACAGCCGATGTGATAGCGATAGCGAAAAATGCGTTGCGCAATGTTATCCCCAGACCGGGATCTGATTTAACATTTGTCAATAGAGCGTCACAAAATTACAGTTCGGTTACCTGGCAGATAATTCGCAGGCTTGTTTTTTAATAAACAATTGATTTTATTGAGTTAAGCCTATAAGGCCAGATTCTCGTCATTATGTTACCAGGCCGCGTATTTCCTCGCTTCCAACTGGTTTTCATTACCTAATGCACAAGGTTATCCACAGGAATGGTGGATAAGTGATGGCAGCCCCGCCGCCATCAGCTGTGTATAATTTTTCCCTGCCCCTCCCTCACCGTGAAAATAATTTTTTTTGCGTTAAATTTCGCGTCAGCTGCTCACGGATTATTCTGCATTTTAATCTGTCACCTGATGCAGCACGCAAATTCCAGCCATTCCACTAACATTCTTAATCAGACTTATTGCCTCTTAACAGCACGTCTGCACCAGAAACAGTGCCCTGAGGCACTGCAAAAGTGCAGCGGTGTGACCACCCTGAGGAATTGATAAGTTTTTCTCACCTTTTATTCCATAAACCCCGCATTCTGGCAGGCATCAGGACCGTTTTTAAATCTGGCCTGGGAATTGCAGGACTTACTGGCGTCACCGCGCTTTACGCGCACTGTGCTGCAATGGCGAGGCTGCTATTGTTGATGACTTGTTTGCCAGACGACAGAGAGCGGAAGCAATCAGGCTAATGATCGGGAAGGAGAGTGTCAGATGCTGAGTCTACGTTCGGTAAATCAATTTTATGGTCAGAACCATATTCTGTGGGATGTGGACCTGGATCTGTCGCCTGGTACCTGCACCGGCGTTCTGGGCCGCCCTGGCATGGGTAAAACCACGCTGGTGAACTGCATCATGGGCAGACTGCCCATTAACAGCGGCTCCATATCCTGGAAAGAGAATGGCTCTCCGCCGGAAGATCTGCTGCTGCAACCCGCTGAACAGCGGGCGCAGATGGGGATTGGCTATGTGCCGCAAGGCCGCCATATTTTTACCCAGATGAGCGTGGAAGATAACCTGCTGATTGCCCTGCTGGCAGGTGCCAGCCAGCGCGATCGCCATCGCGCCATTCCCGAAATGGTGTTCGATCTGTTCCCGGCACTCTATTCACTGCGCCAGCAGCGCAGCGGCGATCTGCCAATCGATCAGCAGCAACAGCTGGCCCTGGCGCGCGCACTGGTACTGCAACCCAAACTGCTGATCCTGGATGAACCGACTGATGGAATGTCGCCGTGGCTGGAAGAGGAGATGGGCAACCTGATCCGCCGCCTTAATCTTGACTACGGGCTGACCATCCTGCTGCTGGAGCAGCGACTGTCGCTGATCCGTCGCGTGGCGGATTATTTCCTGCTGCTGCACCGCGGCCGCAATGTGGCGCAGGGCAGCATGGAACAGCTCGATGATCACACTGTGGATAAGTGGCTGACGGTAGCCTGAGGCTCACGCCGGGAGTGTCAGGTAGTGACCACTGGACGCCTGCTGCGCCGCATCGGTGAGATACGGAATCGTGCCCAGGCAGGGCGCAGGCAGTCGGTTTTTCAGGCTGGTGAGATACTCCGGATAGCGTTTTCCAGGCGGTTCGACGGTGTTGGCGATCCACCCCACCAGCGGCAGGCCACGCGCCCGCACCGCCTCTGCGGTGAGCATCGCGTGGTTGATGCAGCCGAGCTTAATCCCCACCACCAGAATGACGGGCAGCTTTTCGCTGACCACCCAGTCCGCATAAGTGTGTGTCTCTGACAGCGGGGTGTACCAGCCGCCCGCGCCCTCAACCAGAATCCAGTCCGCCAGGGGTTCCAGCGCCGCCAGCCCCGCCGACAGCGCCAGATGCGTAATGGGCCGGCCCTCTTCAGCGCTGACGATGTGCGGCGAGGTCGGTTCCATAAACGCCAGCGGATTGACCTGCTGATAGGCTAACGGCACGCTGCTGAATCGCTGCAGCGCCAGCGCATCGCTGTTGCGAATCCCGTGTGGTGTCATCTCACATCCTGACGCAACCGGCTTATAGCCCGCACAGCGAAAGCCTGCTGCGGCTGCCGCCTGCAACAATGCGCCACTGGCGACAGTTTTACCGACCTCAGTGTCAGTGCCGGTAATAAAAAACCGTTTCATGAAAGGGTAACTCCATAAATTAAATGGTAACTCAGGCGATAGCCGTGCCGATCGCGCGGCCAGTGCGCCTCTAACTGGTTAAGCCGCTGGCGGGTGACTATCTGCCCGTCGCGGCCCTGATGCAGATGGGTCGCACCAATCCCCTTCAGGGATCGCATGGCGCTGAGCGCATCAGGAAAATGCAGGGTCACCACCTCTGAGCTGCAACACAGTTGCTCTGCCTGACAGGCCGCCGCAATTTGCGGCTCGCTGAGAAAGCGATTGGCATGCGGTAATGCATCCAGATGGGACCAGGCCTCATGAACCTCCTGTAGCGAACCGTCGCCCAGCGTGGAAAACAGCAGCGTGCCATCGGGCCGCAGCACCCGCCGGAACTGGCGCAGCGCGCCGGGCAGATCCTCACTCCACTGCACCGCCAGGTTGCTCCATACCAGGTCGATGCTGTTATCTGCCAGCGGCAACGCGTCAATGTCGCCCGCCAGATAGTGCTGCGCCGCGTCGTTATCCCGCGCCTGTTGCAACATCTGCGGCGAGAGATCCAGTGCCGTCACCTGTTTGCCACGTTCGCGCCACAGCCTGCTATACCAGCCGGTGCCACACCCGGCATCCAGCAGTTGCAACCCGCTGTGAACCGGTGCGCGAGCCAGCAGCGCATCGCCGCTGAGACGTTGCAGCGCCGCATGGGTGTCGTAATGGCTGGCCGCCCGGCCAAAGGCGCGCGCAACCGCCTGCTTATCAACCCGCAGCGTCATGCAGCGCCTCCAGCAACCTGTCAATGTCCTCAGCGCGATGTGCCGCCGTCAGGGTAATGCGTAGCCGTGCCGTTCCCGGCGGCACGGTCGGTGGCCGGATCGCGCTGACCCAGCAGCCCGCCTCTGCCAGCTGGGTTGAGAGCGCCATCGCATCGCTATTTTCGCCCACCCGCAGCGGCTGGATCGCGCTGGTGGAGTTCATCAGTTGCCAGGGCAGCGACGCCGCGCCCCGCCGGAAATGCTGGATGTTCTGCTGCAGTTGCTGGCGCAGTGCATCGCCCTGCTGAATCACCTGCAGCGCCGCCTGCAGCGCGACAGCCTGCGCGGCGGGCATCGCGGTGGAGTAGATCAGATGCCGGCTGAACTGCAGGAAATAGTCGGCGGTGTCCGCATCGCACAGCAGCGCGGCACCGCTGACGCCAAACGCTTTCCCAAAGGTGACCACCAGCAGTTCCGGTTTAACGCCCTGCAGCCAGCAGCTGCCGCGCCCCTGCTCACCCACCACGCCGATGCCGTGCGCATCATCCACCAGCAGCCAGCCCTGCGCCTGCTGTGTCTGTTGTGCCAGTGCGGCCAGCGGCGCACTGTCGCCATCCATGCTGAAAATGCCCTCGGTCACCACCAGTGTCTCCCCCTCGCAGGGTGAGTCGAGTCTCGCCGCCAGGCTCTCCGGATCGTTGTGACTGAAACGGCGCAGCTGCGCCGGGCTGTGGCTGGCGGCGTCGAGCAGCGAGGCATGGCTGAGTTTGTCGGCCAGGATGCGATCGTTTTTCTCGCCCAGCAGATGAATCACCGCCTGATTAGCTGCAAAGCCGGAGATAAAGAGCAGCGCACGGTCATAGCCGAGCCAGTTGGCCAGCTGCGCTTCAAGATCGGCGTGCTGACGGTGATAACCGGTGACATGCCCTGAAGCGCCCGCCCCCGCGCCCGCCAGCGCCGCGCCCTGCTGCCAGCCCGCAATCACCGCAGGATGGCGGGTTAAGCCGAGATAATCATTGCTGGAGAAGTGGAGATAGCGGCGGCCGCCGCTCTGCAGCGTGCGGGTGGATTGCTGATCGATGATCCGACGCTGCCGCCAGCCATCGACCGCACGACGCTGCGCCAGCCCCTGCTGAAGTCGTTGCTGCCAGCTCATTACAGCGCCGCGTTGTAGAACTGTTCAGTGTCGGCATGGAACAGCTGCTCGCTGAGTTGTTCTTCCTGCTGCTGATCGCCGTGTTGGGTGTGGGTATGCTCCGGGTTCAGCCCCAGTTTGCGGAACAGCACGCGATCGTTATCCTCTTCCGGATTCGGCGTGGTCAGCAGTTTGCAGCCGTAGAAAATCGAGTTCGCCCCGGCCATAAAGCACATTGCCTGGGTCTGCTCACTCATCTGTTCGCGGCCCGCAGAGAGACGTACATGCGAGGTCGGCATCATGATGCGCGCCACCGCGATGGTACGGATAAAATCGAACGGTTCGACATCATCGTTATCCGCCAGCGGCGTCCCTTTAACCTTCACCAGCATGTTGATCGGCACACTCTCCGGCGGCGTCGGCAGGTTCGCTAACTGCACCAGCAACCCGGCGCGGTCGTTCACGGTTTCGCCCAGACCAACGATGCCTCCCGAACAGACTTTGATCCCGGCGTCACGCACTTTGCCCAACGTATCCAGACGTTCCTGATAGCTGCGGGTAGTAATAATGGAGCCGTAGAATTCCGGTGAGGTGTCGAGATTATGGTTGTAGTAATCGAGGCCCGCGCCCGCCAGTCGCTGTGCCTGCTGATCGCTGAGGGTGCCGAGCGTCATGCAGGTTTCCATCCCCATCGCCTTCACGCCTTCGACCATCTTTTCCAGGTATGGCATATCGCGCTCGTGCGGATTTTTCCACGCGGCCCCCATGCAGAAACGGGTTGAACCGGCGGCTTTGGCCTGACGCGCTGAGGTCAGCACCTCCTCCACTTCCATCAGACGTTCCGACTCCAAACCGGTCTTGTAGCGCGCGCTCTGCGGGCAATATTTGCAATCTTCCGGACAGGCGCCGGTTTTAATCGACAACAGGGTACTGACCTGCACCTGGCGCGGGTCGAAGTGCTGACGATGCACCTGCTGCGCCTGAAACATCAGTTCGAGAAAAGGGTGATCAAACAGTGCTTGCGCCTGTGCAATTGTCCAGCGTTGAGCCATTACTTACTCCAGAAAAGGGTGTCATCCCGACAGAAAGCAGGGGTATACTTGTAAACTATATTTTTTTATTTTGGTTTACAACTCCGATGACTACCCCTGTTTTTTCCTCAGATGATGCCCGTTTTGACCGCCAGCATATCTGGCATCCCTACACCTCCATGCAGGACCCGCTGCCCTGTTACCCGGTGGTGGCCGCGCAGGGTTTTCAGCTGCAGATGGCCGATGGCCGTGAGCTGGTGGATGGGATGTCATCGTGGTGGGCGGCGATCCACGGCTATAACCATCCGCGCCTGAACCGGGCGCTGACGGAACAGGTGACGCAGATGTCGCACGTCATGTTTGGCGGGATTACCCATCCCGCGGCGGTGGCGCTCTGCCGTCAGTTAGTGGCAATGACACCCGACGCGCTGGAGTGCGTTTTCCTGGCCGATTCCGGCTCGGTGGCGGTGGAAGTATCGATGAAGATGGCGCTGCAGTACTGGCTGGGACGGGGTGAAACGCGCCAGCAGTTCCTGACGCTGAAGCGCGGCTATCACGGCGACACCTTTGCGGCGATGTCGGTGTGCGATCCTGAAAACTCGATGCACAGCCTGTGGCGCGGCTATCTTCCGGAGCACCACTTTGCGGCAGCCCCGGCCTGCGGCTTTGAAGATGAATGGGACGAGCGTGATTTCGATGATTTCGCCCGGCGGATCGAAAAACATCACCGGCAACTGGCGGCGGTAATTCTGGAGCCAATTGTGCAGGGTGCGGGCGGGATGCGTTTCTATCATCCGCGCTATCTGCAGCAGGTGCGGGAAGCCTGCGACCGTTATGGCGTGCTGCTGATTGTGGATGAGATCGCCACCGGCTTTGGCCGCACCGGCAGACTCTTTGCCTGTGAACACGCGGGGATTACCCCGGATATACTTTGCGTCGGCAAAGCGCTGACTGGCGGCATGATGACACTGGCGGCGACTCTGACCACCCGCGACGTTGCCGACACCATCAGCCGCAGCGCGGCGGGCTGTTTTATGCATGGCCCGACTTTTATGGGCAATCCGCTGGCCTGCGCGGTCGCGGCAGAAAGCCTGACCATGCTGACGGAAGGTCACTGGCAGCAGCAGGTGGCCGCAATTGAACAGCAACTGCGGGCTGAGTTGCTGCCGCTGCGCAGTTCACCGCAGGTGGCCGATGTGCGCGTGCTGGGCGCGATTGGCGTGGTGGAAACCCATCAGGCGGTCAACATGGCGGCACTGCAGCACTTCTTTGTTGAACAGGGCGTCTGGATCCGGCCATTTGGTCGTCTGATCTACCTGATGCCACCCTATATCATCACGCCACAGGCGCTGAGTCAGCTGGTGCAGGCGATAGGCGGAGCGCTGGAACATTCACAACATTTTGTCGCCTGAAGCGGGCTGACTGCTGGCACTGATGGCGCTTTTGGTTATGATGAAAGGCTATTCATCGACAAGTGAGGAGATGTGATGCGCGTTTTTAGTCAGGATTTTAATGACGGCGACAGGATGCCTGAAAAGCATGTTTTCAACGGCATGGGTTATCAGGGCGAGAATATCTCTCCCCATCTTGCCTGGGAAGCGGCGCCGGAAGGCACCAAAAGTTTCGTGGTGACCTGCTACGATCCTGATGCGCCGACCGGTTCAGGCTGGTGGCACTGGGTGGTAGCGAATCTTCCGGCCAGCACCACGTCACTGCCGCAGGGTGCCGGTTCCGGCAAAGCCTCACTGCCAGCTGGCGCAATTCAGACCCGTACCGATTTCGGTCAGGCGGGCTACGGTGGCGCGGCTCCGCCGCAGGGCGAAACCCATCGCTACATTTTCACCGTGCATGCACTGGATGTGGAGACGATTGAGGTGGATGAAGGCGCCAGTGGCGCAATGGTCGGCTTTAATGTGCATTTCCACGCACTGGCGAGCGCCTCGCTGACCGTGAATTATCAGTAATTCAGTACGCCTCTCCCGTCCGGGAGAGGCATTTTTCGTGGTGCGTTACGCCTGAAGCGGGTGAATCACGACCCACATCGGGCCTTGCCCTACTGCATAACGTCCTGACGGCTGTAACAGCCCTTTCGGTTCGGTAATCGAATAGACTTCGATGTGATGCGATTTCTGTCCCGCCGCCACCAGATAGCGTCCGCTGTGATCGATATTGAACCCGCGCGGCTGCGTTTCGGTCGGCTGGAACCCTTCCAGAGTCAGCTCATCGCCCAGTTCGCTGACGCTGAACACCGCCAGAGTGCTGCTGGTGCGATCGCAGGCGTAAAGGAATCGGCCATCCGGCGTCAGGTGAATATCAGCTGCCCAGCGCGTACCGGTGAAGTCAGGTGGCATCATATCCAGCGTCTGCACACTTTCTGCTTCGCCTTCGCCCGTATTTAATGCCCAGACCTCAACCGTGCTGTCGAGCTCGTTCACACAGTAAGCAAACTGGCCGCCCGGATGGAACTGCATATGGCGTGGGCCTGCACCTTCTACTGTCGTGACCTGCGCCTGTTTACGCGGCGTCAGCTGACCGTCGGCACCCAGCGCGAACAGACAGATACGATCCTGCTTCAGTGCTGGCACATAGAGGGTCCTGTTGTCCGTATCGATATTGGCCGAATGGCAGCCATCCAGCCCCTTGATGACCTGCAGCGGGGCCTGCGGAATGCCATCATCGCCAATCGGGCTAACGCTCACGCAGGCATCATTGTAGGAGCCGCAGAACAGAAACCGGCCCTCGCGATCGGTGGAAATGTGGGTCGGGCTGCCAGGCAACGGTGCCTGACCGGCTTCGGTCAGCGTGCCATCAGCGGCAATCTTAAAGGCCAGCACGCGAAAATTGGGACGCACGCCGACATAGAGAAAATCGCGTTTCGGACTCACCACCATCGGCTGAACCTGGCCGGCGACATCCGTCACCTGAAGCAACGTCAGCGCACCCTCATCATTCATCTGCCAGACGTGAATCTGTTGGCTCTCGGGACTGGCGGTGTAGACAACCTGTTTCATGCATTCTCCTTTTTTGCTGCCTTGTCATGATCTTTGAATCACTGTAGCGCGTTTTAGTGCCCTACGCTGGAATCATTTGTGCCCTGTTTTTTGTCTCCGGACCTTAGTCAGGTGTAGACTTCAGGCCCTGTAGAACCGGAAAAACGTGAGGATTAATGAGCTACCGTGTAATTGCCCTCGACCTCGACGGCACACTGCTGACCCCAGCCAAAACGATTCTGCCGCAGTCAATCGACGTGTTAAACCAGGCCCGCCAGGCGGGCGTTCATGTTGCTATCGTGACCGGACGGCATCACTGCGCTATCCACCCTTTTTATCAGGCGTTACAACTGGATACCCCCGCAATCTGCTGTAATGGCACCTACCTGTATGATTACCCGGCGAAAAAGGTGCTGGCGTCTGATCCGCTGGATCCCCAACTGGCGTTACAGGTGATTGAAAGGCTGGAGCAGCAGCAGATTCATGGGTTGCTCTACGTGGATGATGCGATGCTCTATCAGACGCCGACGGGTCACGTAATGCGCACCCTGAAGTGGGCCGAATCGCTGCCTGCTCATCAGCGTCCGGTGTTCCGCCAGGTGCCCGATTTAGCTCAGGCTGCGCGTGACGCCGGT
This sequence comes from Candidatus Pantoea rara, assembly GCF_051136265.1. Classification (NCBI taxonomy): domain Bacteria; kingdom Pseudomonadati; phylum Pseudomonadota; class Gammaproteobacteria; order Enterobacterales; family Erwiniaceae; genus Pantoea; species Candidatus Pantoea rara. The sequence goes on from NZ_CP194942.1 coordinate 2,823,616, forward strand.
TCGATCTGGAAGTTTGCCCTGTCGCACGATAATCACGAAGAGCTGCAGCAGTTTGCTACTCGTGCCGAAGCGGAGCTGGGTCTGGCCTGCGAATGGTCATGGCACGATCAGGTGGATATCGCCAAAGGTGGCAACAGCAAAGGCAAGCGGCTGGCGCAGTGGGTTGAATCACTGGGACTGAATATGTCCGATGTGATTGCTTTCGGGGATAACTACAACGATCTCAGCATGCTGGAAACGGCCGGACTGGGTGTGGCGATGGGCAATGCTGACGACGCGATCAAAGCGCGGGCGAAAAGGGTAATCGGCACCAATCTTGAAACGGGTATTGCCGATACCCTCCGTCAGTACGTGTTGTAATCAGGGCGTTACTGAGACGCTTTTGATCTGGGCATAGAGCCACTGATCTGGCCGGATGCCCAGCTCATCACGCGCCCATGGCGTGATGCGCGCCCAGAGCTCGCTGATACCGATGCGCAGCTTCACCTCCACCTGATCGCCGACCTCCAGCAGTTCTACCACCTGCGCCGGTAAAATGTTGCGGATAGAGCTGTGCTGCGGGGGTTGCAGCGCCAGCGAGACATCAGAAGAGGCGATGCGAATACGCAGCGCAGTTTTAATAGGCTGATTCACCCGGCTGACCCAGATGTGCTGGTCGCCCAGCGAGAGCGCGGTCATCGGATAATCGGGATGCTGCTCCAGCACCAGTACCCGCAGCACACTGGTCAGTTCGCTCACCGGCAGCCAGGGACGCATCGCGTTGCTGCTCCAGACCCGCTCCAGCGGACCAAAGGCCTTGACCTTGCCCTCATCCAGCACCAGCACGTTATCCGCCAGATGCAGGATCTCATCGAGACTGTGCGAAACGTAGAGCATCGGAATGTCGACCTGCTTCGTCAGCTTTTGCAGATAGGGCATCAGTTCACGTTTGCGTGGCAGATCCAGCGACGCCAGCGGCTCGTCCAGCAGAAGCATATCCGGTGCGGTCAGCAGCGCACGGCCAATCGCGACCCGCTGCTTTTCTCCACCCGACAGCGATAGCGGAAAGCGCGGCAGCAGCGCCTCCAGACCCAGCAGCGACACCAGGCTGTCGAACTGCGCTTTCATCGACGGAGCCATGCCATATTGAAGATTGCCACGGACCCGATAGTGCGGGAACAGTCGCGCATCCTGAAACACATAACCGATGCGCCGTTTTTCGGGCGGCAGCGCAATCTTCTGCTCCGCATCAAACAGCAGACGATCGTTAAGCTGGATCCGTCCCCGCTGCGGCTGGGTCAGCCCGCTGATCGCGTTAATCAGGGAAGTCTTACCGGCGCCGGAAACACCAAAAATGGCGGTGATCCCTTTGGCCGGGATCTGCAGGTCGATCGCAAGCTGGTGATCCCCCTGCTGCTGCATAAAGTTGAGTGATAGCATCAGCTTCCCATACGCTTACGGCCTGCGCGAGCCAGCCATTCCGACGCCAGCAGTGACGCCAGCGCCAGCACGATAGCGATAACGCAAAGGCGCGCCGCCGCGCCTTCCGCGCCGGGGGTTTCGATCAGGGTAAACATCGCCAGCGGAAGCGTACGCGTCTCGCCGGGAATATTAGAAACGAAGGTGATGGTGGCACCGAATTCGCCCAACGAACGGGCAAACGCCAAAACCGTGCCGACGATCACGCCCGGCAGCGTCAGCGGCAGCGTGATGGTGAAAAAGACCCGCCAGCGTCCGGCACCCAGCGTGCGCGCTGCCTGCTCCAGCCGGCTATCCACCGCCTCCAGCGCCAGCCGGATGGCGCGCACCATCAACGGAAAGGCGATCACGGCAGACGCCAGTGCCGCGCCGCGCCAGCTGAAAGCAAAGCTAAAACCAAACCAGTCAAAAAGCTTTTCGCCAATGATGCCGCGCCGGCCCAGGCTAATCAGCAGCAGATAACCCACCACCACCGGCGGCAGCACCAGCGGCAGGTGAATCAGGCTGTCGAGCAGCGCTTTGCCGGGAAAACGGCAGCGCACCAGAATCCAGGCCATCAGGATGCCAAATGGCAGACTGCCCAGCACGGCTATGCCAGAGACTTTAAGGCTAAGCAGTACCGCCTGCCATTCAGGATCGCTGAGTATCATTTCGTCGGTGTGAATCCGTAGTTTTTGAAGATAGCCGCGGCCTGCGGTCCTTTCAGATAATCATAAAACGCTTTAACAGCAGCATTGTCGTGATCGTTCACGATCGCCATGGGATATTCCACCGGTTTATGGCTGTTTGCCGGAAAACGGCCCACTACCTGTACTTTGTCACTGGCGACGGCGTCCGACCCATAGACAATGCCATAAGGCGTTTCGTTACGCTCGACCAGCGCCAGCGCCGCCCGTACATTATTGGCTGGCGCCAGCGACGGTTCAACACCTTCCCAGGCACCCAGCTTTTGCAGCGCCTCTTTGGCGTAGATACCGGCCGGAACATGGTCCGGATCGCCGACCGCCAGACGTTCACCGTGCAGCAGGGTTTTCCAGTCGGTCTGCGCGTCCAGCGTCACCGCTTTGGCTGCAGCACTGCGTGGCGCAATCAATACCAGGTCGTTGCCCAGCAGAGTGTAGCGAGTGCGTGTGATCACGCTTTTTTTCGCCACAGCATCATCCATCCATTGCTGATCGGCAGAGATAAACAGGTCGGCAGGGGCACCCTGCTCAAGCTGGCGCGCCAGCGTTGACGAGGAGGCGAATGAAGAGACCACCGTCACCCCCTTCTCTTTTTTATAGTGGCTGGCAATCTCCTGCATCGCGTTGGTCAGTGAAGCCGCGGCAAACACAGTTATATTGTCGGCGGCCACAGCCTGCCCGGCCAGCGAAACGGTGATCAGCCCCGCTACGCCCCAGCGAGTGTAATTCAATGACATGATGTTCTCCGGCTATGCGTTGTGTAGCGAATAATATAACGCAATGTCAGTGAGGTTCAGTAAATTATCGGCAGGAGGGACAAAAGGTTAAATTCGGGGAGGGTAAAACGACCACGCCCGCACGGATGGCAGGCGTGGCAGCTATTAATTGTGCGAACGAGCTGAGGATTTTTCGCGATGACCAATTTTAGAAATGACGTTAAACACTTCACCCAGGCCATAAATCATACCCAGCATCAGCGCCATCACGACAGGCACCATCAGGACGGCGAAGGCGAGGCTTTTCAGTAATTCCAGCATGGAGAGTCTCACTCTGCTAACAAAAAAGTGATTGTAACGGGTCAGGAAAATTTTGCGCAGCCCTTTTCGTGCTTTTACTTTGGTCACATAACGCCGCTATCATCGGCCTTCGCCTTAACCCTTTGCCGGAGCTGTCATGGAAGCCGAACTGTCCCTTCACATCCGTTTACAACAGAAACTGTTTGCCGATCCCCGCCGTATTGAACTGCTGAAACGCGTGCAGCAGACCGGGTCGATCAGTCAGGGGGCGAAACTGGCCGGCATCAGCTACAAAAGTGCCTGGGATGCGATTAATGAGATGAACCAGATGGCGGATGAAACGCTGGTGGCACGGGCCACGGGCGGTAAAGGCGGCGGTGGCGCAACGCTGACCCGGTACGGTGAGCGTCTGATACAGCTGTTTCAGCTGATGGAGCAGATCCAGCAAAAAGCCTTTGATGCCCTGCAGCAGGATACGCTGCCGCTCGACAGTCTGCTGGCGGCCATCGCCCGCTTCTCTCTGCAGACCAGCGCCCGCAATCAACTGTTTGGCACCGTGGTCAGTAACGATGCGCAGCAGGTGGTGCAGCATCTGATGATACAGCTGGCTGATGGCGTCACGCAGCTCAATGTGGCGCTAACGCAGCGCAGCGCCGATCGTCTGCAGCTGGCGGCGGGTAAAGAGGTACTGGTGCTGATCAAAGCGCCGTGGATCCGCATCAGTCGTGACGCCGCTGAGGAAGACAACCAGCTGGCGGTCACGGTCAGTGCCATCGAACCCGGCGAGCAGATGAGCGAAGTGCTGATGCAGCTCGCCAGTGGCGAAACGCTGTGCGCCACTCTGAGCAACGATCAGCTGCAGCAGCTGAAGCTGCAGCCGGGCGACGACGTCATCGCCAGTTTTAAGGCGGAAAATGCCATCGTCGCTACCCTGCTCTAGCGGTTGATTTGACTTCATTACGGGCAATGGTTACAACTCAGTGACACGATGCACAAAATGGAACAGATCATGGCTTCATTGCAGATTTTGCAAGGCATGTTTCGTCTTAGCGATACCCGGATACTGAACCTGAATCAGGTGGAACTGCAGCGCGGCGCAAGCTGGGCTTTTGTTGGTGCCAACGGCAGTGGTAAATCCTCACTGGCGCGCGCGCTCTCCGGTGAACTTCCGCCGCTGGCGGGTTCCGTCAGCAGCGATTTCAGACGGCCGGTCCGGCTGTCGCTGGAGCAGTTACAGACATTGGTGGCGCAGGAATGGCAGCGCAACAACACCGATATGCTCAGCGAAGGCGAAGAAGATACCGGGCTGACGGTGGCAGAGGTGATTCAGGCGGAGGTGGAGCAGCCCGATCGCTGCAAACAGCTTGCCCGGCAGTTTGGCATCGAACCGCTGTTGTCTCGCCGCTTCAAATATCTTTCCACCGGCGAAACCCGCAAAACCCTGCTCTGTCAGGCGCTGATGAACGAGCCCGATCTGCTGATTCTGGATGAGCCGTTTGACGGACTGGATGTGGCGTCACGCGCCAGCCTGACCGACACGCTGCGCAGCCTGCAGCATCCAGCGTTTACTCTGGTGCTGGTGCTCAATCGCTTTGACGACATTCCCGATTTCATTCAGCAGGTTGGCGTGCTGGCAGAGTGCACACTCACCCACAGCGGGCTACGCCAGGCTATTTTAACAGAAGCGCTGGTAGCGCAGCTGGCACACAGTGAACAGCTGACAGGGATGGCGTTACCGGAGGCAGATGCGCCAGATCAGTTGCCCTCACTGGCGGATGATGCCCCGCGCGTTATTCTGCGCAACGGCAGCGTCTCGTACAACGACCAGCCGGTGATTCAGGGACTGAACTGGCAGGTCAACGCCGGTGAGCACTGGCAGATTATCGGACCAAACGGCGCCGGGAAATCGACCCTGTTAAGCCTCGTGACCGGCGATCATCCGCAGGGCTATAGCAATGATTTAACCCTGTTTGGCCGCCGTCGCGGCAGTGGCGAAACCATCTGGGATATTAAACAGCATATTGGCTATGTCAGCAGCAGCCTGCATCTCGATTACCGCGTCAGCACCAATGTGCGGACGGTGATTCTGTCGGGCTTCTTTGACTCCATCGGGCTGTATCAGGCGGCGTCTGATCGGCAGAAAGGGCTGGCGCAGCAGTGGCTGACGCTGCTGGGGATGGATAACCGGCTGGGCGATGCGCCTTTTCACTCGCTCTCATGGGGACAACAGCGGCTGGTGCTGATTGCCCGCGCGCTGGTTAAGCATCCGACGCTGCTGATTCTGGATGAGCCCCTGCAGGGACTGGACCCGATTAACCGCCAGCTGGTGCGGCGCTTTGTGGATGTGCTGATTGGCGAGGGACGGACTCAGTTGCTCTTTGTTTCACATCATGCTGAAGATGCGCCCGCCTGTATTACCCATCGCCTGAGTTTTGTTGCCGATAATGGCGGCTACGTTTTTCAGCAGGAAACGCTGCGCTAAAGCCTTTACGTCACGTCCTTCAACGCCGCTAGCGCGGCGTTTTAAAGCACTTTGGTGTAAGCGCTACCATTCCTCACCGCCTTTGACTCCGCATTACCGCACACAATGCCATGAAATAAGAATATTCAGCTTGTGTAAACGATACCATTTATCCAGACTTGATCACGCTTTCGGGCGCGCTGTTGTGCTACTTTTTACCGATGCCTCTTTGGCTTTTGACGCTTACCAGGATCTCACATGGAAAAATTCAACCCGGTCGATCACCCGCATCGCCGTTACAATCCACTGATTGATCAATGGATTTTAGTTTCACCTCATCGGGCCAAACGTCCGTGGCAAGGCGCGCAGGAAACTCCGGCGGTGAATACTTTACCGGCGCATGATCCGGACTGTTTCCTGTGTGCCGGAAACACCCGTATCACCGGCGACAAAAACCCGGATTATGCTGGCACGTATGTTTTTACCAATGACTTTGCCGCACTGATGACTGACACACCTGACGCGCCCGAGAGCGACGATATCCTGATGCGCTGTGAAAGCGCACGCGGCACCAGTCGGGTCATCTGCTTCTCGCCCGATCACAGCAAAACCCTGCCGGAGATGTCACTGAGCGCGCTGGAGGAAGTGGTACGCACCTGGCAGACGCAGACCGCCGATCTGGGTCAGCACTATCCGTGGGTGCAGGTATTTGAGAACAAAGGTGCGGCGATGGGCTGCTCCAACCCACATCCGCACGGTCAGATCTGGGCCAACAGCTTCCTGCCGAATGAAGCGCAGCGCGAAGATGACCATCAGCGCGACTATTTCGCTAAACATGGCTCGCCGATGCTGGTCGATTATCTGGCCCGCGAGCTTCAGGATGGCAGCCGTACCGTGGTGGAAACCGAACACTGGCTGGCCGTAGTGCCGTGGTGGGCCGCCTGGCCGTTTGAAACCCTGCTGCTGCCGAAAACACACGTTAAACAGCTGACGGACCTCAATGAGGCGCAGCGTACCGATCTGGCAAAAGCGATTAAGCTGCTGACCAGCCGCTATGACAACCTGTTCCAGTGCTCCTTCCCCTACTCGATGGGCTGGCACGGCGCGCCGTTTAACGGCGAAGCCAACGACCACTGGCAACTGCATGCTCACTTCTATCCACCGCTGCTGCGTTCAGCAACGGTGCGTAAATTTATGGTTGGCTATGAAATGCTGGCCGAAACCCAACGCGATTTAACGGCGGAACAGGCGGCGGAACGTCTGCGTTCTGTCAGCGACGTCCACTTCCGTGAGGCACAACAATGAGCTTAAAAACCATCACGCAGCAGCTTTTCTCTGACACTTTCGGTTACGCTGCTACGCATACCATTCAGGCCCCAGGCCGCGTTAACCTGATTGGCGAGCACACAGACTATAACGACGGTTTCGTGTTGCCGTGCGCCATCGATTACCAGACGGTCATCGCCTGTGCCCGTCGGAACGATCGCCAGATCCGCGTGGTCGCTGCCGATTATGAGAATGCGCAGGATACCTTCTCACTGGATGAGGAGATCGTCAGCGTGAAGGAACCGATGTGGGCCAACTATGTGCGCGGCGTGGTAAAACATCTGCAGAAACGTCATGCCGATTTCGGCGGCATCGATATGGTGATCAGCGGCAACGTGCCACAGGGCGCGGGCCTCAGTTCATCTGCCTCGCTGGAAGTCGCGGTTGGCACGGTGGTGCAGCAACTCTATAACCTGCCGCTGGATGGCGCAGCTATCGCCGTTAATGGCCAGGAAGCGGAGAACCAGTTTGTGGGCTGTAACTGCGGCATCATGGACCAGTTGATCTCCGCTCTGGGCCAGAAAGATCACGCCATGCTGCTCGACTGCCGTACACTGGGCACCCGTCCGGTGTCGATGCCGGAAGATATCGCCGTGGTGATCATCAACTCCAACTTCCGTCGTACGCTGGTCGGCAGCGAATACAACACCCGCCGTGAGCAGTGTGAAGCGGGCGCACGTTTCTTCAATAAGAAGGCACTGCGTGACGTTGAGCTGAATGAGTTTGAAGCGGCGCAGGCGCAGCTCGACCCACAGGTGGCCAAACGCGTGCGTCACGTGCTGACCGAGAATGCCCGTACTCTGGAAGCCGCCGATGCGCTGACTCAGGGCGACCTGACCCGTATGGGCCAGCTGATGGCCGAATCTCACGCCTCTATGCGTGACGATTTCGAAATCACCGTGCCGCCGATCGACACCCTGGTTGAGATCGTTAAAGCACAGATTGGTGAGCGCGGCGGCGTCCGTATGACCGGCGGCGGCTTTGGTGGCTGCATCGTGGCACTGATGCCACTGGACCTCGTCGATCAGGTTAAAGCTGCCGTCGCGGAGCAGTATGAAGCCGCGACCGGTATTAAAGAGACCTTCTACGTCTGTAAAGCCTCCGAAGGAGCTGGCCAATGCTGAATGACGTTAACTCCCATGCGCCCGACGGTCAGCCGTGGCGCATAACGGTGCTGCGCAATGCCAATGGCATGCTGGCAACCTTTATGGACTGGGGCGCGACCTGGCTTTCCGCCCGCGTGCCAATGCAGGATGGAACGGTGCGTGAAGCGCTGCTCGGTTGCGCCACGCCTTCTGACTACCTGCATCAGGATGCCTATCTGGGTGCCACGGTGGGCCGTTACGCCAACCGTATCGCCGGGGCAAAACTCAATAAACTGAACCGCCAGCTGGTACCCAACCAGGGTGCACATCAGCTGCATGGCGGACCGGAAGGCTTTGATAAACGTCGCTGGCAGATTGTCAGTCAGTCCGATAGCGAAGTGCACTACCGCATCGATTCGCCGGATGGCGACCAGGGCTATCCGGGCAATCTGATTGCCGACCTGCGCTATCAGCTGGATGACCAGAACTGCCTGAGCATCAGCTATGAAGCGCGCTGCGATCAGCCCTGCCCGGTCAATCTGACCAACCATGCCTACTTTAATCTTGATGCGCATCATGGCGACGCACGCCAGCATCGCTTACAACTGCACGCCGACCATTATTTGCCGGTCGACAGCGAGGGCATTCCGAATGCGCCGCTGAAAGCGGTCACCGATACCAGCTTTGATTTCCGCAACGCCAAAGTTGTGGCGCAGGATTTTTTGGCAGATGACGACCAGCGCGCCGTGAAGGGCTATGACCATGCGTTTCTGCTTAACAGCGCTGGCGACGAGAGTCAGCCTGCGGCAGAACTCTGGTCGGAAGATGGCAAATTACAGCTCAGCGTGACCACGTCAGCCCCGGCGTTGCAGTTCTACTCCGGCAACTATCTGGCGGGCACTCGTGCCCGTGAGCAGGCGAGCTATACTGCATTTCAGGGCATTGCGCTGGAGAGTGAATTTTTACCGGATTCGCCTAATCATGCTGAGTGGCCTCAGCCTGATTGCTGGCTGCAGCCGGGAGATCGCTGGGAATCGGTGACGCGTTATCGCTTTACACCACGCTGAGCCTCCGGCTGAAAAACGCGCAGTGCGTCACACACAGGCTTACGCGCTGCTCGCTTTTCCGTTATGGTATGGCGCAATCAGCTCGTGTATCAGGCGGGCAGCAGCAGGTTTCCAATCTCACAGAAACATCACAGTATTAAGGAGTTAAGCTATGGCTGTAACTAAGCTGGTTCTGGTGCGACACGGCGAAAGCCAGTGGAACAACGAAAACCGCTTTACCGGTTGGTATGATGTTGACCTTTCTGAGAAAGGTCGTGGCGAAGCCAAATCAGCAGGTCAGTTGCTGAAGAAAGAGGGCTTTGTTTTTGATTTCGCTTACACCTCTGTACTGAAGCGTGCGATTCACACGCTGTGGAATGTACTGGATGAGCTGGATCAGGCCTGGCTGCCGGTTGAGAAAACCTGGCGTCTGAACGAGCGTCACTACGGTGCGCTGCAGGGTCTGGATAAAGCTGAAACTGCCGCCAAATATGGCGACGAGCAGGTTAAGCAGTGGCGTCGCGGCTTTGCCGTCACCCCGCCAGAGCTGGATCGTTCTGATGAGCGCTTCCCGGGCCATGACCCGCGTTACGCGAAACTGACTCCAGAGCAGCTGCCAACCACCGAAAGCCTGGCGCTGACCATCGACCGTGTTATCCCTTACTGGAACGACACCATTCTGCCGCGCATTAAAAGCGGTGAGAAAGTGATCATTGCCGCACACGGCAACTCACTGCGTGCGCTGGTGAAATATCTGGATAACCTGAGCGAAGATGAAATCCTCGAACTGAACATCCCTACCGGCGTACCGCTGGTCTATGAGTTCGATGAAAACTTCAAACCGCTGAAACGCTACTACCTGGGCGACCAGGACGAGATTGCCGCGAAAGCCGCAGCCGTTGCGAATCAGGGTAAAGCGAAGTAATTCCTCGCTGAAAGGCAAAAAGGCCAGACGAAAGTCTGGCCTTTTTTATTAATGACAAAGTCAGGTCAGGAATCAACCGCGGCGCTGTTTGACCGCTGCCGCCAGCTGACGCAGCACTTTGTCGGTATCTTCCCAGCCGATACAGGCGTCGGTGACGCTTTTGCCATAGACCAGTGGCGCGCCGCTCTCCAGGCTCTGGTTGCCTTCCACCAGATGACTCTCAATCATCACACCGACAATCGCCTGCTCCCCGTTTATCAGTTGCTGTGAAACATCATCAGCCACGACCATCTGACGCTGGAACTGCTTGCTGCTGTTGGCGTGGCTGAAATCGATCATCACCTGCTGTGGCAGACCCGCTTTTGCCAGACCCTCTTTGACCTCAGCCACATGCTGCGCGCTGTAGTTTGGCGCTTTACCGCCGCGCAGAATGATATGACAATCACCGTTGCCACTGGTTTCCACAATGGCGGAGTGACCATACTTCGTCACTGACAGGAAACAGTGTGGCGAACCCGCCGCGTTAATCGCATCGATCGCGACCTTAATGGTGCCATCGGTGCCGTTTTTGAAACCGACCGGACAGGACAGACCCGATGCCAGCTCGCGGTGAACCTGAGATTCCGTGGTACGCGCACCAATCGCGCCCCAGCTCATCAGGTCTGCCATATATTGCGGGGTAATCATATCCAGAAACTCACCCGCCGCCGGTAAACCACTGTCGTTGATATCCAGTAGCAGCTTACGCGCCAGACGCAGACCGTCGTTGAGCTGATAACTGTTGTCCATATACGGATCGTTAATCAGCCCTTTCCAGCCCACCGTAGTGCGCGGCTTCTCAAAATAGACCCGCATCACCACTTCCAGCTCGCCTTTTAGCTCATCACGCAGCGCCAGCAGGCGGTCGGCATACTCTTTCGCCGCTTCTGTGTCATGAATGGAGCAGGGACCAATCACCACCAGCAGGCGGTCATCCTTGCCCTGCAGAATCTGATGAATCGCCTGACGGGCCTGTGAAACGGTCTGTGCAGCACGATCGGTCGCCGGGAATTTTTCGAGCAGCGCAACCGGAGGTAACAGCTCTTTAATCTCTTTGATGCGTAAGTCATCGTTCTGGTAATTCATACTGATTCCATATTATTTCTGGCCCGGCGCCCGCCGGACACAACCTGCCCAATGTAGCCCGAAGCGCCAGGGGTGTAAATTCCCACTGCGGGTAAAATGTGCGGGTCATATTTGCATTAATCAGGTTAGCGACTAGACTTTTTAACAGTAAGCACTGAGGAACATTCCGCTTACCAAATTTAATCACCCTGTTTAAGCCAGCCGGCGAATTATATTTCGTCAGGGATTTTATTACCCGAAATTGCACCTCTGGGCTTAAAGCAACTTCATTTATTAACGGGAGCATAATGATGAAAAAGTTAGCCTTAGTTTTTTTGACAGCAGCAATGACACTGAGCAGTGGTGCGGTACTGGCCGCGGACAGCAGCAGCAATAACGGTACAGCTAACCAGGCGGCCAGTGCAGGTGCAGCAGCGGGCGGAGCGAAAGAGAATCTGCCGCCAAATAAAGTTGATAACGACAAAATTAATAACACTGGTAATGACACTAATCCTGCAACGTCTGGCAGCACCACCAGCCAGGGTAATATGTCTGCTAACGAAATGGACCAGAACGCCCAGTGTAAAGATGGCAAATGTCCAAACATCAATAAAAAAGTTCAGACTAAAGTGGGCGGCGGTGACGTAGATACTAAAACCGACGGTACTACTCAGTAATTCTGTTTAACCCGGATTGCTTCGGCTTTCCGGGTTTTTCTCCCCTCTGCCCCACTCTTCCGCTATGCTAATCCTGTGAAATTTACAGGGAATCCTTCATGGCCGTTTTGCTTCTGATTGACGATCATCCGCTGGTTGAAGTGGCACTTGAAGCCGCCCTGAGCCAGTCACCCATTCCGGTTCAGCTCCTCTCTGCCAGCAGTGAAAAAGCCGCCCGTCCCCTGCTTCAGCAGCCACTGGACATTATCGTGCTGGATATCGGCCTGCCGGATAGTGATGGGCTGGAGCTCCTGCGTCGCCTGAAGATCCATCGGCCCGATTGCCCGGTCCTCATCTACTCTGCGCAGCAGACCCGCCACTATGTGCGCCGCGCCCAGGCGTTGGGTGCCGCTGGTTACGTCGTGAAGAGTCAGCGCATGGCGCAACTGCTCAGCGCCATCCTGGCCGTGCTCGGCGGGCAGATGGCTTTCCCGGAGATGGATGATGAGCCTGAACTCCCGTTAACCCAGAAAGAGCGGCAGATTCTGGCACTCCTGGCCAGCGGTCTGTCTAATCTGCAAATCGCTGCGCAGCTGCACATCAGCAACAAAACGGTCAGCACCCATAAAAAGAATATTCTGGAAAAAACCGGTGCCCGTTCGGTGGTTGAGCTGGCTGACCTGTGGAAGGCGCAGTTATGAGAGTTTTTCTGCTGATGCTGCTGTTGCTGTGCGGCTCCGTCCTGGCTGAGGTGCGTCCGGTGAGCAGCGTCAATCTGCCGATGATGCTGCCAGTGACGCACGCAGAAACGATGCAGGGCAAAATCCTGCGCGTCGGCCTGCTGGAAGAAAACCATGCACCCTGGGCGATGCGCATCGGCAATGACCTCTATGGCATTAATGCCGACTATCTTTCTGCGCTGCGACAGCTTACTGGTGCGCAGTTCACGCTCAATCTTTACAGCGATCAGCAACATCTGATGCAGGCACTGAGCAGCGGCCAGATCGATTTTGCGCTGGGCATGTGGGCCACACCCCTGCCAGCGGGCACCCTGAGCAGCGATAACTGGTATAGCAGCCCGCTGCGGGTCTACCGCAATCAGCAAAACCAGCGTGCCGTGATGTTTAACAGCCAGAATGCCCAGCTGGCGATCAGCAACAGCACGCTGGCTCAGCTGCCGCCCGCGCTGGCGGCCCGCCACAGTTTCAGACGCTACAGCAGCGATCTGCAGGCGCTCTATACCCTGCTCAATCAGCAGAATGACTATGTGGTGGCGGATGAGACCAGCGCCGGTTTTCTGTTAAGCCAGCTTCAGCAGGGCCAGATTTACCAGATCGCTTCCCACATCGAAGCCGGACAACTCAATCTGCGCGCGGTGGCGCGTGATCCCCAGCTTATCAGCTGGATTAATCAGAGCCTGCGGCAGTTGCCAGCGGAACTGATGAACACGCTACAGGCCCGCTGGAGCAGTAACCTGCCGCGCTATCAGGATACGCAGACCCTGATGCTCAGCCCTGATGAACGCGCCTGGATCGCCGGGCATCCGCGTATTACCTACACCGCCGAACCGGACAACTACCCCTGGAGCTACCGCGATGCCAGCGGGACCGCCAGAGGCTACGGCGTGGATTTACTGAAAGCGATAGCACAGAGCACCGGGTTGCAGTTTGAACCGGTGTGGGTCAGCAATCCCCGCCAGGCCAGCACCCTGATTGAGCAAAAGCAGGCGATGCTCCAGTTGATGCAACCGCTTAATGGTGATGCGATGCAGAGCACCTCGCTGCCGGTATGGCGTGCACTGTGGGGCATCTACAGCATCCAGTCCGACACGCTGGCGAACTGGCGTGACCTGCGCGGCAAACGGATTGGCGTATTACAGGATGATCTGGCGCTGCGTCTGTTGCCTGCGGAGCTACAGCCGCAGCAGTTTGCCGATCGTAATAGCCTCTATGACGCGCTGGCAAAAGGGCAGATCGATGTGCTGGTTGATAACGTGCTCTCCGCCCGCTGGCGTATCGCCAGCCGCGATGATGCGCGCATCCACCTGGCCTTTGCCGCCAGCGATATCGCCTGGCCCATCGCGCTGGGTGTCACACCGGACCAGGCGGTGCTGCGCACGCTGCTGGACCGCGCTTTGCAGCAGATCCCAGCCGATACCCAGAGCCAGATGCGTGACAGCTGGTCAACGCCGCCGCAGCCTGGCAGTGTGATGGTCATGGGGTCGCTGCCGATGATGGTGCTGGCGGTGGCCGGTGCAGCGATTGTGCTGCTGTTACTGTTGCTGGCACGCCGTTACTGGCAGCAGCGCCGGGAGCGTCAGCAACGCGAACAGGCAGAGCACGCTAACGCGATGAAGAGCCAGTTTCTGGCGACCGTCAGCCACGAGCTTCGCACGCCGATGCAGGCGATCCTCGGACTGCTTGAGCTTGAGAAGCAGCAGCACAGCAGCCAGAACCTGACGTTGTTGCACAGCAGCGCACAATCGTTGCTGACCCTGCTGAATGACCTGCAGGATCATGCGCGCATCGAGAGCAACAGTTTTACCCTGGCACCCCGTCCGCTGGCGCTGGCGCAGTGGCTCAGTCAGCAGCAGCACTTTTATCATCCGTTAATGCGGGGTGACGGTCCGCGTCTGATCGTCGAAGCCCTGACGCCGCTGCCTGACACGGTGCTGATCGATACCGACCGTTTGCAGCAGGTGGTGAACAACCTGATGACTAATGCGCTGAAATTTACCCGCCACGGCGCGATTCGCCTGACCCTGGCTGCCCAGGATCAACAGCTGATTCTCACCGTGAGCGACAGCGGCAGCGGTATCCCGCCCGAGGAACAGCAGAAGCTGTTTGACCCGTGGTATCAGGCACCGTCCGGAAAATCGGTCTCGGTGCAGGGCAGCGGCCTGGGACTGTTCATCTGCCGGGAAATGGTGCTGCGGATGGGCGGTGATATCCGGCTCGCCTCTGAACCCGGTCGCGGCACCCAGGTCACCGTGTCGCTGCCGCTGGAGGCCTGCGCGCCAGCAAGCCACGTGAACGAGACGGCCCTGCCCGGCTTGCCGCAGCTTCGGGTGGCGATTGTTGATGACCATCCGACCAATCTGCTGGTGATGCAGCAGCAGCTGGCGCGCTTTGCGATTCAGGCTGACATCTTTGAACACGGGCGCGCGCTATTGCAGGCCGATGCACATGAGCCTTATGACCTGCTGTTTATCGACCAGATGATGCCGCGTCCCGACGGCACGCTGCTGCTGCGGATACTGCGTCGGCGTGACCGCCAGCGGAGACGGCAGGCGGTACGGGTGCTCTGCTCGGCTGATGCGCAGCTGCTGTCGCGCGCCCTGGAGGAGCGGGAGCGGGTATTGATCAAACCGGTGCAGTTAACCGATCTCAGCGCGCTGCTGGCAGATTGGCAGCAGGAGTGGCAGGACGATCCTCTGGCGTCGCTGGATGACAATCTGTGGCAACTGGCACAGCAGAATGAAAAATTCCTCCGCCGACTGAGCCATACGCTGCACAGCACCGTGACGCAGGATCTGGCGTTGATGCACGAGGCGCACGATCGCGCGGACTGGACGCAGTTCGCCGAGGCAGCACACCGGATGAAAGGAAGCTGGTTACTGGTCGGGCTGGAGCATGGCGCGCAGATCAGCCAGCAACTGACGGAGCAGGTAAAACAGAATCAGGACACGTCTGAGACGTGGCAATTACTGATATTATTAGCAAACAGGTTACTGAAAAAACTGGAAACTTATGGCACACACCCACACTCATAGCGGGCAGGATAGTAATCGCACGCGTCTGGCGGCCGCCTTCGGGGTGACCGTCGTCTTCATGGTTGCTGAAGTCATTGGCGGCTGGCTCTCTGGTTCACTGGCGTTGCTGGCGGACGCCGGACATATGCTGACCGATGCCGCCGCACTGCTGATGGCCTTGCTGGCGGTCCATTTCTCACGCCGTAAACCCAATGCACGGCACACCTTTGGCCTGCTGCGTCTGACCACAGTCGCGGCGTTTGTTAACGCCATTGCGCTGCTCGGCATTACTGCGCTGATCGTCTGGGAGGCAGTGCGCCGCTTTGCCGACCCGCAACCGGTCACCGGCGGACTGATGCTGGGCATCGCGATAGGTGGCCTGCTGGCCAATATTCTGTCGTTCTGGCTCCTGCATCACGGCAGCGGAGAGAAGAACCTTAACGTGCGTGCGGCAGCGCTGCACGTGATGGGCGACCTGCTTGGTTCAGTGGGCGCGATTGTGGCGGCGGTGATCATTCTGCTGACCGGCTGGACGCCAATCGACCCGATTCTGTCATTGCTGGTGTCACTGCTGGTGCTGCGCAGCGCCTGGTCGCTGCTGCGTGAGAGTCTGCAGGAGTTACTGGAAGGGGCACCGCATTCCGTGGATGTGAACAAGCTGATACGCGATCTCACCCTGAACATTGCCGAGGTACGCAATGTTCACCATGTGCATCTATGGCAGGTGGGCGAAAAGCCGCTGCTGACGCTGCATGCTCAGGTGATCCCGCCTTACGATCATGATGCGCTGCTGCATCGCATTCACGACTATCTGCGCGAGAACTATCAGATTGCGCACGCAACGGTGCAGATGGAGTATCAGCCCTGTGCTGGCGCCGAGTGTGAACTCGGTTTAAGCAGCGCGCCTGCCACCCGTCATGACCACAGTCATTCTCACGACCCTGATCATGACCATGCTCATGCTCATGCTAAAGGCAAAGCGCATACTCACTGAGCCGACAGCGCGCGGGAACCCTGTTGCCGCGCGCTGCGGATCCACATGCGTGATCCGTTTAGCGCTATCAGCGTCAGAATGACATACTCCAGCGACATCGCATAAACGCCCTGACGGGCGAAAATCATTACGCTAATCACATTGATGATGACCCACAGCAGCCAGTTCTCAACATATTTGCGCGTCATCAGCACCATCGCGGCAATCGACAACACCATCATGCAGGAATCCCAGAACGGGAATGCATCCGGCTGCAACACGGGCATTGCCACCGACAGGCCAGGACCGTTCATTAGCGTCACTGCCGCGCGGGTTAACAGCGCAAACACCGGATCGATGTAGAGGGTCATCAGCGCAATCGCAATCACACAACCAGCTGCCCAGGCCAGCGCTTTAGGCAGAGGCAGCCAGCGGATTTTCAGCGCTGCCTGGTGATCTTCTGTCTGACGGCTCCAGGCGTACCAGCCGTAGATATTGGCGGCAAAGAAGAAGAGCTGCAGCAGCAGGCTGGCGTAGAGCTGGATCTGAAAGAAGATCACCGCAAACAGCGTGACGTTAATCAGGCCGAAGGGATAGTTGATGATCTTTTCCAGGCTGGCAAACCAGATACAGAGCAGGCCTGCGAGCGTGCCGATGGCCTCAATCCATGAGAGATCGTAGCCTCCGGCACCCAGAGGAATATGAACCAGAATATTATGTGTGCTGAAGAAATCCATGCAAAGCACCTGTCCGGGAACGCTTAGGCGTTGCCCTTCACGTTGAGTTTAAGTTCCGCTGCAAAGGATAGCATGCGATTAAGCGGCAGTAACGCCGCCTCTCGCAGCGTCTCGTCCACCTGAATCTCATGTTCCACCCCACCCGACTCTAGCGCCTCTGCAATGGCTTTAAGGCCGTTCATCGCCATCCACGGACAGTGGGCACAGCTGCGGCAGGTTGCACCTTCACCGGCGGTCGGCGCTTCCAGCAGCTCTTTGTCTGGCACCGCCTGCTGCATTTTGTAGAAAATGCCGCGATCGGTGGCGACAATCATCTGCGGATGCGGCAGGGACTTTGCCGCCTGAATCAGCTGGCTGGTCGAGCCGACCGCATCCGCCAGATCGACGATTGCCTGCGGTGACTCAGGATGCACCAGCACCGCCGCATCGGGATAGAGCGCTTTCATGCGCTGCAGCGCCTGGGTTTTGAACTCGTCATGCACGATGCAGGCGCCCTGCCAGCACAGCACATCCGCGCCCGACATCCGGGTGACGTAGCGGCCAAGGTGACGATCCGGTGCCCAAATGATCTTTTCACCCAGACTGTCGAGATGCTCGATCAGCTCTACCGCAATGCTGGATGTGACCACCCAGTCGGCCCGCGCTTTGACGCCCGCCGAGGTATTGGCATAGACCACAACGGTGCGATCAGGGTGCGCATCACAAAAAGCGTTAAACTCCTCGATCGGACAGCCAAGATCCAGTGAGCACTCCGCCTGCAGAGTCGGCATCAGCACGGTTTTTTCGGGACTGAGGATTTTGGCGGTTTCACCCATAAAACGCACGCCCGCTACCAGCAGCGTGGTCGCCGGATGATTGCTGCCGAAACGCGCCATCTCCAGCGAGTCGGAGACGCAGCCACCGGTCTCTTCCGCCAGTGCCTGAATTTCCGGATCGGTGTAATAGTGCGCCACCATTACCGCGTTTCGCGCCTTCAGAAGCGCTTTGATTTTCTCACGGTAAAACGCCTTTTCATCGTCACTCAGGCGGGCTGGTTTTGGCGGGAAAGGATAAACGGCGCTTTCAGGATCGAACATCACACTCATGACACAGCTCTCGTTTTGTCTAATTAACGAAAATCGCCTGATAAGGCGAATCGTGGCGAATAACCCGCCTTAATGTTTTATATGCTAAACAAGATAGCGGAAAAGCCACACTGTGTCGTGAGATTTTTACTCGGCCTGCATTACAGCACCTGCCCTGCCCGGCTGCGTTTCTTCCGCCAGCGCCCGCGGTTTCTGTGGCGCTTCCAGTGCCAGCAGGAAGGCTTTGATATCCAGCCCGCCCGCAAAGCCGGTCAGCTTGCCGTTGGCACCAATCACGCGATGGCACGGCGCGACGATGGAGAGGGGATTACGACCGTTGGCCGCGCCGACCGCACGCACCGCCAGCGGATGACCGATCTCCCGTGCAATCTGGCTGTAGCTGCGCGTCTCACCAAATGGGATCGCCACCAGCGCCTGCCAGACTTTTTTCTGAAAGTCGGTGCCGACCATGTCGAGCGGCAACGCAAAACAGCGACGAGCGCCGGTAAAGTACTCAGTGAGCTGACGCTCGGTTTCGATCAGAATGGGATGATCGTCATTGCGCGTTTGCGGCAAAAACCGGGTGCGTTTCGGATCGTCGTTTTCCCACAAGATCCCCGCCAGGCCACTATCGCTGGCGACCAGTTTCAGCTCGCCTACCGGGGTAACTATCGGTTTGAAGTAGTACATGGTGATTCTCCCGTCACGATTCCGACACCCAGTATCGCACTTTTCATCAGCCTGACTGGCTGTTTTCGGTCATGGTTATAAACTGTTGTGCTGTCCGAATACAGCCAGTCTGCCGGAATTCACCGGTGTAGGCTGCGCTTATTTACCGGAGAAATGACATGCTCGATCCCGACATTGCCTATCAGGCGCTGACCTCTCGTGATACACGCTTTGACGGCGTTTTCTTTGTGGGCGTGACCTCAACCGGCATCTATTGCCGTCCGGTCTGCCCGGTCAAAGCGCCGATGCAGAAGAACTGCCTTTTCTTCAGCAGCGCCGAGGCGGCGGAGAAAGCACGCTTCAGACCCTGCCTGCGCTGTCGGCCTGAGCTGGCTCCCGGCAATGCGCCGGTTGATCAGCCGCATCGCGTGGCGGAGCAGCTGATTCAGCGTATTGAAGAAGGGATGCTGGAGGAACGCGAAGGACTGGAGGCGATTGCCGCTGAATTCGGTCTCAGCCTGCGTCAGCTGCGCCGTATTGTGCAGCATGAACTCGGCGTCTCGCCACTGGAGCTGAAGCAGACGCGGCGAATGCTGCTGGCAAAGCAACTGCTGACAGAAACGCAATTGCCGGTCACAGAAGTCGCCTACGCCAGCGGCTTCAACAGCCTGCGCCGTTTCAATGATGTTTTCCAGGCGCGCTACCGTATGACGCCGAGCGCGCTGCGCCGTGACGATACAGGCACGAAACGTGCGCAGCCTGGCGACCGCGTGACGCTGCGGCTGGCTTATCGCCCTCCCTACGATTGGGCGGCGATGCTCTGGTTTTTGCAGACACATCTGATGAAAGAGGTTGAGGCAGTGGAAGATGGCTGCTGGCGACGCACCGTGGCGCTGGGACGCTGCCGGGGCTGGGTCAGTGTTTCCCATCTGCCGCAGAAGAACGCGCTGCAGGTGACGCTCTCAACCTCACTGACGCCGGTTCTGCCGCTGCTGCTGCGCCGCCTGCGCGATCTGTTCGATCTCGACGCACAACCGCAGCGTATCGCCGCCTGTCTGGCTCAGGATCCGCTTCTGGCACCCAGCCTGATCGCACATCCGGGTCTGCGTGTGCCTGGCGCCTTCGATGCCTTTGAACTGGGCGTGCGCGCGATTATCGGCCAGCAGGTGACCGTCAAAGCCGCCACCACGGTCAGCAGCCGTTTTGCCGCTGCCTTTGGCGAGCCGTGTGAAACGCCGTTTGCGGATTTGACCCGCTACACCGCGCATCCTGAACGCATCGCCGGACTGACGGTAGACGATGTTGCGCCAATGGGAATTGTCAGCGCCGCCCGATCCCGCGCCATCCTCGCTTTTGCCGCTGCCTGCGCCAGCGGCGATCTGCGTCTCAGTGCCGCGCAGCCGCCTGATGAGGTGATAAAAAAGCTGGTCAGCCTGCCCGGCATTGGTCCCTGGACCGCGCACTATATCGCGATGCGCGCCCTGCGCTGGCCAGATGCTTTTCCCAAAGAGGATATCGCCATCCGTAATAATCTGGGCGGCATGTCATCCAAAGAAGCAGAGGCGCGCTCGCAATCCTGGCGTCCCTGGCGCAGCTATGCAGTGATGCATATCTGGGAGAGCCTGGCAGTGGCGAAGGTAAAGAAAAAGGCGTGACGGTGATAATTGAGAGTCATTCTTCTCAGCCGCGAATAAACCCGACGCGCAGGGAACAGTGTCAAAAGAGGACGGCACGGGCCTCACCCTGCGGTGATGTCCGTGCCCCGGAAACGAAAAAAGCGCCCAAAGGGCGCTTTTTTCTTAATTGGTGGGTCGTGCAGGATTGCCTCGGCCCATCCGGGGCCTCGCCCTGCGGGTGATGCTGACGCATCAGCCTGAATCGCCGGGCGATTCAGTCGAACCTGCTGCAGGTTCTCACCCTGCACGGTGACATCCGTACCCCGGAAACGAAAAAAGCGCCTTAAAGGCGCTTCTTTCTTAATTGGTGGGTCGTGCAGGATTCGAACCTGCGACCAATTGATTAAAAGTCAACTGCTCTACCAACTGAGCTAACGACCCGCTGGGGGCTTACAACCGTTCAGCGCGCCAGGCGGCTGAGATAAGATGGTGGGTCGTGCAGGATTCGAACCTGCGACCAATTGATTAAAAGTCAACTGCTCTACCAACTGAGCTAACGACCCATCTTAAGTTGTGAAGCAATGCTGAAGTGTTCTTCTTAAAACTGCGCGGTAAAAGCGCGTCTGAAGGAGATGGTGGGTCGTGCAGGATTCGAACCTGCGACCAATTGATTAAAAGTCAACTGCTCTACCAACTGAGCTAACGACCCATCTTCAGGCTTACCAGACACTTTTCAATGTGTCCCGGCAACGGCGGCATATATTACTGATTTAGCGGGGTAGCGCAACTCTTATTTCTGCCAAATGGTTCAGTTGCTTACCTTTCATACGGCAAGACCAGAAATCACACGATATCTGGTCTGAACCGGACAAATTACAGACCGCTCAGACGTTTCTGAGCTTGTTTAGCAGATTCGGTGTCTGGATAAAGTTTGATCACCTGCTGGAAGACCGCTTTGGCTTTCGCCGTGTCTTTTTTCTCCTGCATGATCACACCCACTTTCAACAACGCTTCTGCAGCTTTCGGCGACTTCGGATAGTTTTTTACTACCGTGGCGTAATAATAAGCCGCGTCGTCCTTTTTGCCTTTGTTGTAGTTCAGCTGACCCAGCCAGTAATTTGCATTCGGCTGATAGGTCGAATCAGGGTAACGTTTTACCCACGCCTGAAGCGCACTGATCGCCTGGTCATACTGTTTCTTCTCCAGAATCAGCGCCACAGCCGCATTGTAATCGCGGTTAGCGTCACCGGTCTGCGCAGGTGCGCTCTCCGTTGATGCTGCCGCGCCTGCGGATGCTGCTGCGCCTGTATCCGCTGTGGCATCGCTGCTGGCTGCCTGTTGCCCGCCGCTGCTGCTGGCGCTGCTCAGCGTGTCAATCTGCTGGTAAAGCTGCTTCTGCCGCTCAACCACCTGATTTAACTGATACGTGTTTTGCTGGATTTGCCCACGCAGCGCATCGATATCACGCTGGTTATCGCTCATCTGCTGCTGCAATTGCTGCATCAGCTGAGCCTGGGCATTAGAGATTCGTTCAAGAGTGGTGACACGGTCTTCGACCGAGCCGGAGCCAACGCTACTGATTGACGCTTGGGCATTAGCGGCCCAGGAGGCCGCTACGCCAATCAGTAACGACAGACTCAACAGATGACGTCTGAAGTTACTAACCATGTGATTCTCTTAGTAGACCAGAACGGCACGACGGTTTTTAGAATACGCTGCTTCGTCATGACCCAGAACGGCTGGCTTCTCTTTACCGTAAGAAACGATAGACATCTGATCAGCCGACACGCCTTTGCCCTGCAGGTACATTTTAACGGCGCTGGCACGACGTTCGCCCAGAGCGATGTTGTATTCCGGCGTACCGCGCTCATCCGCATGACCTTCGATGGTCACTTTATAGGATGGGTTGCTGCGCAGGAAGGTCGCGTGCTGATCCAGCATCTGTGCGTAATCAGACTGAACGTCATACTTGTCCAGGCCGAAGTACACGATGTTGTTCTGCTGCAGCTGCTGCATCTGCAGACGAGCCTGCTCGTCAGAAGACATGTTGCCGCCGTTGCCGTTCATGCCAGAATTTGCACCGTAAGCGCCATCAGCGCCTGAGCCAGTCTGGTCATTGTTGTTGTTTTTGTGTGAGCTACAAGCCGCTACTGCCAGAACCGGCAGAGCCAGCATCAAACCCTTCAGCACTTTGTTCAGTTGCATTTCAAAAATCCCATTATTGTTTATTGTTTGCGATGTCTGAATTGTCAGACATTACAGATACGGCGACCAGGCAGGAAATTTTACCTGTCCATCAGTTGCCGGAAGACGCGCTTTGAAACGGCCATCGGTTGAAACCAACTGCAACACGGAACCCATACCCTGAGTAGAGCTGTAGATTACCATTGTACCGTTTGGTGCCAGGCTCGGCGTTTCATCCAGGAACGTGTCCGTTAACGTTTGAACGGCTCCCGTTTCCAGATCCTGTTTGGCGACGTGTTGAGCACCACCGTTGGTGCTAATCATCACCATTGATTTACCATCTGTTGCCACATCCGCATCCTGGTTCTGACCACCTTCCCAGGTAATACGCTGTGGCGTGCCGCCATTCAGACCGACTTTATAAATCTGTGGGGCACCCGCCTGATCGGAGGTATAAGCCAGTGTCTGGCTGTCCGGGAACCAGGTCGGTTCAGTACTGTTATAACGACCATCCGTCACCTGACGCGTCTGACCTGAAGCCAGATCCATCACATAGAGGTTCAGGCTACCGGTTTTAGAGAGCGCGAAAGCGAGCTTAGATCCATCTGGCGAGAAGGCCGGGGCACCGTTGTGACGCGGATAAGAGGCGACCTGACGGATTGCACCGTTAGACAGCGTCTGAACCACCAGCGCAGATTTGCCGCTTTCAAAGGTCACGTAGGCAACTTTGCTGCCATCCGGAGACCAGGCTGGCGACATCAGTGGCTGTGGTGAGCGATGCACGACGAACTGGTTATAGCCATCGTAGTCAGCTACACGCAGTTCATACGGGAACTGGCCGCCATTGGTCTGCACGACATAGGCGATGCGGGTGCGGAAAGCGCCCTTAATGCCTGTCAGCTTCTGGAAGGTTTCGTCACTGGCAGTGTGAGCAGCATAACGCAGCCACTGCTTCGTGACTTTATAAGAGTTCTGTGCCAGCACAGTACCTGGCGCACCGCCAGTATCCACCAGCTGGTAAGAGACCTGATAGCTGCCGTCCGGGTTAGAAGCGACCTGACCGA
Source organism: Candidatus Pantoea rara (assembly GCF_051136265.1). Taxonomy (NCBI): domain Bacteria; kingdom Pseudomonadati; phylum Pseudomonadota; class Gammaproteobacteria; order Enterobacterales; family Erwiniaceae; genus Pantoea; species Candidatus Pantoea rara. Next base: position 2,847,434 of record NZ_CP194942.1, read on the forward strand.
CGACAACGGCGTCGATGCCGAGTGCGCTCCACGCGGCAGGCTGAACTTCCTGTGCGCTGGTTGGCTGCTGTGGCAGACGTGAGCGGTCCAGTGGATTAAATTTACCACTGTTGCGCAGGTCAGCCGCCACGATGCCGCCGACATCTTCCGGCGCTGCGCCAGAACCGGCCCATTTAAACGGCACCACGCCAATCGGGCGCGCGGTGTTAACGCCCTGGGTGATCTCAATTCGAACTTCTGCATGCAGCATGGCTGCCCACAGCAGGATAAAAAAGCCTAACGTAACGCGAAGAGCTTGCTTCATTTTATCTCCCTTATCTGAACCTCAGTCCACGATAATTGGCACTGTTCCTGGAAACCACGAGTACAACATAAGTACGGCAAGCTAAACATAGATCAACTTGCCGACCGTGACTGCATTATTGCGGTTTAAAACGCATCGGGGCGTTTTTAAACACTTCGTAGACCGCCTGCGAAGGCGGCTTCGGAATACGTGCCTGTTTGGCGGCAGCAATCGCGGCCTGACAGAGCGCGGGATCACCACCCTCTGACTTAACATCAATCAACAAGCCATCAGGCGCAAGTTTAATCCGCAAATCACAGGTTTTTCCGCGATACAGATCGGCATCGTAGAATCGGCTCTGAATCGCACTCACGACCTGCCCCATGTAGGAGTTGATTTCTGCGCCAGATGCACCCGCTTTCTTCTGGTTTCCCTGCCCTGCTGCGCCACCAGAGGTGCCACTTTTCGGTGCATTTTTACCGGAAGTGAGTCCACCCAGCAAATCATCGACATCGCTGTCATTGGCCGCATCGGCGGCAGCTTTGGCTTTAGCATCTGCTTTGGCCTTAGCGGCAGCATCTGCCTTCGCTTTGGCCGCTGCATCGGCTTTCGCTTTAGCCGCTGCTTCCGCCTTCTCTTTGGCGGCTTCTTTAGCCGCTTCAGCTTTTTCTTTCGCGGCCTCTGCTGCTTTTTCTTTGGCTTCTGCGGCTTTCTCTTTTGCTTCTTCGGCCGCTTTGGCTTTTGCTTCCGCAGCCGCTTTCACTTTGGCCTCAGCCGCCGCTTTTGCATCCGCTTCAGATTTTGCCTTCGCTTCCGCAACGGCTTTCTCTTTGGCTGCAGCAGCAGCAGCGGCTTTCGCCTGCTGATCAGCCTGCTTCTTTGCGTCAGCCGCGGCCTGCTTCGCCTGCTCAGCGGTCGCTTTAGCCTGGGCATCCGCCTGGGCTTTGGCATCCGCTTTGGCTTTCGCTGCCGCTGCTTCAGCGGTTTTCTGCTGTTCCTGCGCCTGTTTAGCGGCGTCTTCTGCCGCTTTCTGCTGCTCAGCCTGCTGTTTAGCCTCTTCTTTCGCGGTTTCCTGCGCGGCTAAACGCTCTTTTTCCAGCGCTTTCAGACGCTGCTGTTCAGCAGCCTGTTTCTGTTGTAGCTCTTCAGCCTGCTGCTGCGCCTGCTTTTTACGCTGTTGCTCAGCCCGCTGGCTGTCGCTCTGCTGGTTCTGCTGACGATTATATTGACTCACGACGGCACCGGGATCGACCATCACTGCATCAATATCACTGCCTCCGCCACCCGCACTGCTGGGGTCAACGTGCTCATTAAACGAGCTCCAAATCAGCAGCGCGATCAGCACGATATGCAGAATCACCGAAATGATTATCGCGCGCTTTAACTTCTCGTTTTGCTCGGTTGCCTTCGACACACTCGGTTCCCAAAAAACGGTTCGATTTTAAATCGGCTGCGTCATCAAACCGACAGATTTAACACCCGCCTGATGCAGCAGGTTGAGCGCTTTAATAATTTCATCGTAAGGCACTTCTTTCGCGCCTCCGATCAAAAAGACCGTCTTAGGATTCGCTTCCAGTCGACGCTGCGCTTCGCTGATCACCTGCTCTGGCGGGAGCTGATCCATACGATCGTGATCCACGACCAGGCTGTACTGCCCCACACCCGCAACTTCAACAATCACCGGCGGATTATCATCGCTGGAAACCGTTTTAGAGTCGGTCGCATCAGGCAGATCCACTTCCACGCTCTGGGTAATAATGGGCGCCGTTGCCATGAAGATCAGCAGCAGCACCAACAGGACGTCCAGTAGCGGAACGATGTTGATTTCCGACTTCAGGTCGCGGCGTTTGCGACCACGTACTCTGGCCATCATTAACCTCTATTTACTTAGCGCTATCGCTGGAGAAAGCCTGGCGATGCAGAATGGCAGTGAACTCTTCCATGAAGTTGTCGTAGCCCTGCTCCAGTTTGTTCACGCGCTGGTTCAGACGGTTGTACGCCATCACCGCAGGAATCGCCGCAAACAGACCGATCGCAGTGGCAATCAGTGCTTCAGCAATACCCGGTGCGACCATCTGCAGCGTCGCCTGCTTTACCGCACCCAGCGCGATAAAGGCATGCATGATCCCCCAGACGGTACCGAACAGTCCGATATAAGGACTGATAGAACCGACGGTGCCGAGGAACGGAATGTGGTTTTCCAGCGCTTCCAGCTCACGGTTCATAGAGATACGCATCGCACGACTGGCACCTTCAATGACCGCTTCAGGCGCATGACTATTGGCGCGATGCAGACGGGCGAACTCTTTGAAGCCGGAGTAGAAAATCTGCTCCGAACCGCCCAGCTCTTCCCGGCGTTCCTGGCTCTCCTGATACAAACGCGAGAGTTCGATACCGGACCAGAATTTGTCTTCAAATGCCTCAGCTTCTCTTCCCGCCGCATTCAGAATACGTGTGCGCTGAATAATGATGGCCCAGGAGGCAATAGAAAAGCCGATCAAAATCAACATGATAAGTTTGACCAGAAGGCTCGCCTTCAGGAACAAATCAAGAATGTTCATGTCAGTCACTGCTTGAACTCCGCGACAATAGACTTGGGAAGCGCAATCGGCTTCATTAGATGAGGGTTAATGCAGGCAATCAGGACTTCTGCCTCATTGAGCACTTTGCCTTCGGTATTCACGATACGCTGAGTGAACGTCATGGTAGCCCGAGTCATTGAGGTGACCTCGCTCTGGATCTCCAGAAGGTCATCAAGACGCGCCGCCGCAAGATAGTCCACCGTTATGCGCCGCACCACAAAAGCGATCTGCTGTTCCAGCAGCGTATGCTGATTGAAATGATGCTGTCGCAACATTTCGGTACGTGCTCGTTCATAAAAAGCGATATAGCTGGCGTGATAAACCACGCCACCGGCATCAGTATCTTCGTAGTAGACCCGAACCGGCCAGCGAAACAGCGTTGTACTCACTCTACATCCCGGCCTCGTTTTAAACGTTGCTACTATACGCAAGAGAATTGGGGTTGGGAATGGCTCGTCAGAGCCAGGTGAAAATAATTATCGCGCCGTAACAAATGGAACGATTTCAGGGAGATTTATTGACCAGACGCTGACAAATATTCACTGACAGCGCCGGTGAGGCGGGGTGTTAAAGGTAAAAACGGTAAAGCGCAACAAATAGCACCAGCATGGCAGGTAACGGGCTAAACAGCGCCTGCCATCGGGTTTGCTGTGGCCGGAAGCCGACACCGTGGATTACGCCACTGCAGACCGCCCAGATCAGCACCAGCCCCTGCAGGGCTGGCAACTGATCCGCGTGATTGGCAAAGCGGGTCGGATCCCACATTACACCACCTGCCGTCAGCAGCGCGAATATCAGTGAAAGGGCCCGTAACGGGCCCTTATCCATCAGATCATACAGCATCCGAATTGGCGTACGCATCAGTGAGGCTCATCCTGCGCTTCAACGTGTTCAATCGCCAGCGCCGTCACGATACCAAAGGCACAGGCCAGCAACGTGCCGAGAATCCAGGCAAAATACCACATGCGACATCTCCTTTATTAATAGAGTGAGTGACTGTTGCTTTCAATATGCTCTTTGGTAATACGGCCGAACATCTTCCAGTAGCACCAGGTGGTGTAAATCAGAATGATTGGGACAAAGATAGCGGCGGCAACGGTCATCGTTTGCAGCGTCAGCAGGCTGGACGTTGCATCCCACATCGTCAGGCTGGTACCCGGCACGGTACTGGATGGCATGATGAACGGAAACATCGCAATGCCGGCAGTCATGATGACACAGGCCAGTGTCAGTGAAGAGAACAGGAACGCCCAGGCGCCCTTCTCAACCCGCGAGCAGAGTATGGTCAGCAGCGGCAGCACTACGCCCAGCAGCGGGAACAGCCACAGCACAGGATGGTTCTGGAAGTTAACCATCCAGGCACCCGCTTCGCGCACCACCGTTTTACCCAGTGGGTTTGAGGCGGCGAAGTGATCCATCGTGCTGGTCACCACATAACCATCGATGCCATATTTCACCCAGACACCCGCAAGGATGAAGCAGATCATCATCACCAGGGCAGCAAGTTGAGCGGCAGTACGAGAACGCAGATGCAGTTCGCCAGTGGTGCGCATCTGCAGATAGGTTGCGCCCTGAGCCAGAATCATCGCCACGCTGACCATACCCGCCAGCAGACCAAACGGATTCAGCAACTGGAAGAAGTTGCCGGTATAGAACAGGCGCAGATACTCATCGGCATGGAATGGCACACCCTGTAACAGGTTGCCAAACGCTACGCCAATCACCAGCGGCGGCACGAAGCTGCCGATGAAAATGCCCCAGTCCCAGGCACCGCGCCAGCGGCTGTCTTCAATCTTCGAGCGGTAATCGAAGCCGACCGGACGGAAGAACAGCGATGCAAGCACCAGAATCATGGCCACGTAGAAGCCTGAAAAGGCCGCCCCATAGACCATCGGCCAGGCGGCAAACAGTGCGCCACCGGCCGTGATCAGCCAGACCTGGTTGCCGTCCCAGTGCGGGGCGATACTGTTAATCATAATGCGACGTTCAGTATCGGTACGACCCAGAATGCGCGTCAGCATGCCGACGCCCATATCAAATCCATCTGCGACAGCAAAGCCGATTAGCAGCACGCCAATCAACAGCCACCAGACAAAGCGCAGAACTTCATAATCAAACATGGTCGCTCTCCTTATCCCTGAACCGGCTGCGTGGTTGCCGTGATCTGCTCATGATGATAACGCCCGGTTTTCAGGCTGCTCGGCCCAAGGCGGGCGAATTTGAACATCAGGTACATCTCAGCCACCAGGAACAGTGTGTAGAGTCCGCAGATCAGAATCATTGAAAACAGCAGATCGCCAACGGTCAGAGAAGAGTTCGCTACCGCAGTCGGCAGAACTTCACCGATAGCCCAGGGCTGACGCCCATACTCTGCCACGAACCAGCCTGATTCGATCGCGATCCACGGCAGGGGAATACCCAACAGCGCCGCTTTCAGTAACCAGCGGTTTTTGCCGATGCGGTTACGTAATACGCTCCAGAACGCCAGCGCGATAATGCCCAGCAGCAGGACACCACACAGCACCATGATGCGGAAGGCGAAATAAAGTGGAGCGACACGCGGAATAGAGTCCTGCGTCGCCTTCATGATCTGTGCTTCGGTCGCATCCGCTACGTTATCGGTATAGCGTTTCAGTAGCAGACCGTAGCCGAGATCCTGCTTGTGACTGTTGAATGCGTCACGTACCGCCTGATCCTGGCTGCCACCGCGCAGTTCATTCAGCAGGGCATAGGCTTTCATGCCGTTACGGATGCGCACTTCATGCTGCGCCATCAGTTCTTTCAGGCCAGTCACCGGTGTATCGGTTGATCGGGTAGCGATCAGGCCCAGCAGCCAGGGGATCTGAATGGCATACCGGTTCTCCTGAGTTGCCTGATCGGGCAGGCCAAACAGGGTAAACGACGCCGGCGCGGGCTGGGTTTCCCACTCGGCTTCGATAGCCGCCAGCTTGGTTTTCTGCACATCACCCATTTCGTAACCAGACTCATCACCCAGCACGATCACTGACAGCACCGCCGCCATGCCAAAACTGGCCGCGATAGCGAATGAGCGTTTAGCAAAGGCGAAGTCACGGCCTTTCAGCATGTACCAGGCGCTGATGCCCATGATAAACATCGCGCCAGTTGTGTATCCGGCCGCGACGGTGTGAACGAATTTCACCTGCGCTACGGGGTTGAGCACCAGCTCAGAGAAGCTGACCATCTCCATGCGCATGGTTTCGAAGTTGAACTCAGAGGCGATAGGGTTTTGCATCCAGCCGTTAGCGACCAGAATCCACAGCGCAGACATATTCGAGCCCAGCGCCACCAGCCAGGTCACCGCCATGTGCTGCACTTTACCGAGTCGATCCCAGCCAAAAAAGAACAGGCCGACAAAGGTCGATTCCAGGAAGAATGCCATCAGACCTTCAATGGCGAGCGGCGCGCCGAAGATATCGCCGACGTAGTGAGAGTAATATGACCAGTTTGTCCCGAACTGAAATTCCATGGTCAGGCCGGTGGCGACACCCAGCGCAAAGTTAATACCAAATAACTTGCCCCAGAACTTCGTCATATCTTTATAAATTTGTTTACCGCTCAGGACATATACCGTTTCCATGATCGCCAGCAAAAACGCCATACCCAGCGTTAAAGGGACGAACAGAAAATGGTACATCGCCGTTAAGGCAAACTGTAACCGCGACAGCTCGACGATATCTAACATAAGGACTCCTTGCTCCTCGCTTTGTCTCCGTCACGCGCGCGTTCAGATCGAACGTAATCAGAGTCAGGAACGACTGTTTATTGATTCCAGTTTTTTTATTACCAGCAGAACAGGTTTTTGAGCTGCCCGAAAAGGCGAGTAGCGAACGAGGCAGCTCTGAAAATTGTCAATTAGCGCTTTCATTAACGCGTGCTTTAACAGGAGGAAAGTGGGTGTCATCCCGGGTTGAGCAGACGTTTGAAAATGTGTGTAAAAGGCTGGATTGATGCAGCGCAATTTACGCCTTTAGCGTCGCGCTTTGCCAGAGATATAGTTGGATATAAAACGTGATTTATTGATCTGGATTAACGCAATAAGTTTCCAGATAGAGTCAGGTGGGTTTCTTGTTAATGAAATGTCATTAATGAAATAAGGCGTGAAGAAATAGTTTACCTTTGCCACTTTTTATTAACGTGATAAACCGCGAACGGGTAATTTAACCGCGCCCTCCTCTTTTTAACGGCCTGCGTAATGCGCATGCGTGACCGGCATAAAAAAAGCCACCCGGAGGTGGCTTAGTTTCAGATGACACTGACTTATTTAATAGGTAATACAGCTTTAACTGCGTCACCGATGTCCGCCAGGCTGCGAACGGTCTTCACGCCTGCCGCTTCCAGCGCAGCAAATTTCTCATCTGCTGTGCCTTTACCACCGGCAATGATGGCGCCCGCATGGCCCATACGCTTACCTTTTGGCGCGGTTACGCCTGCAATGTAGCCCACAACCGGTTTAGTCACGTGCTCTTTAATGAAGGCTGCGGCTTCTTCTTCTGCACTACCGCCGATCTCACCGATCATCACGATAACTTCAGTCTGTGGGTCATCCTGGAACATTTTCAGGATGTCGATGAAGTTAGAGCCAGGGATCGGGTCACCGCCGATGCCGACGCAGGTTGACTGGCCGTAGCCGATGTCAGTGGTCTGCTTAACCGCTTCGTAGGTCAGAGTGCCTGAACGGGAGACGATACCAACACGGCCCGGCTGGTGAATGTGGCCTGGCATGATGCCGATCTTACATTCGCCTGGGGTGATAACACCCGGGCAGTTTGGACCGATCATTCGCACGCCTGCTTCATCCAGCTTCACTTTCACGGTCAGCATATCCAGCGTCGGGATACCTTCGGTGATGGTGATGATCAGTTTGATGCCTGCTTCGATCGCTTCCAGGATGCCATCTTTACAGAAAGGTGCTGGCACGTAGATCACGGTGGCGGTTGCGCCCGTCGCTTCTACGGCTTCGCGCACGGTGTTGAACACCGGCAAACCGAGGTGAGTCGTGCCACCTTTGCCTGGCGTTACGCCGCCAACCAGTTGGGTGCCGTAAGCCAGCGCCTGCTCAGAATGGAACGTCCCCTGGCCACCGGTGAAACCCTGGCAAATGACTTTGGTGTTTTTGTCGATCAGAATGGACATTATTTACCCTCCGCGGCAGCAACAACACGCTGTGCGGCGTCTGTCAGGCTGGTTGCTGCAATGATGTTCAGACCGCTGTCCGCCAGTTTCTGGGCGCCCAGCTCGGCGTTGTTACCTTCCAGACGTACCACCACTGGCACGTTCACACCCACTTCAGCCACTGCCCCGATGATGCCGTCGGCAATCAGGTCACAGCGTACGATACCGCCGAAGATGTTAACGAACACGGCTTTAACCGCATCGTCAGACAGGATGATTTTGAAGGCTTCGGTCACGCGCTCTTTGGTTGCGCCGCCGCCGACATCAAGGAAGTTGGCTGGTTGACCGCCGTGGTGCTTAACGATGTCCATGGTGCCCATCGCCAGGCCTGCGCCGTTAACCATACAACCGATGTTGCCTTCCAGCGCAACGTAGTTCAGTTCCCACTGTGTCGCATGGGCTTCACGTGGATCTTCCTGGCTTGGATCGCGCATTTCGCGCAGCTCTGGCTGACGGAACAGGGCATTGCCATCGGCACCCAGTTTGCCATCCAGACAGATCAGATCGCCCTGCTTAGTGATCACCAGCGGGTTGATCTCAACCATCGCCAGATCGCGCTCCAGGAACAGCGTCGCCAGACCCATAAAGATCTTGGTGAACTGTCCTACCAGCTTGCCAGTCAGGCCAAGTTTGAACGCCAGCTCACGGCCCTGATAAGGCTGCGGACCCGTCAGAGGATCCAGCGCCATTTTGTGAATCAGGTGCGGGGTCTCTTCCGCCACTTTTTCAATTTCCACGCCACCTTCAGTCGAGGCCATGAAAATCACGCGACGCGTTGCGCGATCGACCACAGCGCCCAGATAGAGCTCCTGATCGATATCGGTCGCCGCTTCAACCAGAATCTGGTTGACCGGCTGGCCGTTTGCATCTGTCTGATAGGTTACCAGGCGTTTGCCCAGCCAGTTTTCAGCAAATGCACGAATCTCTTCTTTGCTGTTAACCACTTTCACACCGCCCGCTTTACCGCGGCCACCGGCATGAACCTGACATTTAACTACCCACGGGCCTGCGCCAATTTTAGAGGCTGCTTCTTCCGCTTCACGTGGTGTAGTACAGGCGTAACCCGTTGGTGCCGGCATGCCATACCGTGCAAACAGTTGTTTCGCCTGGTATTCGTGTAAGTTCATGATGTTCTATCCATTCAGGTCTGAAAAGAGTATTGAGGTTGGGCGCGCGAGGCGCGCCCGGTGAAAATCAGACATCCAGCAGCAGGCGCGCCGGATCTTCCAGCATCTCTTTCACTGCAACCAGATAACCAACTGACTCACGGCCATCGATCAGACGGTGGTCGTAGGAGAGCGCCAGATACATCATTGGCAGCACCACGACCTGACCATTGACCGCCATCGGACGATCCTTGATGGCGTGCATGCCCAGGATGGCGCTCTGCGGTGGGTTGATGATCGGGGTAGACATCAGTGAACCAAAGACGCCGCCGTTGGTAATGGTGAAGTTACCGCCGGTCAGATCTTCCACTGTCAGCTTGCCATCACGGCCTTTAACTGCCAGCTCTTTGATTTTCTTCTCGATGTCCGCCATGCTCAGCGCATCAACGTCACGCAGGACTGGTGTAACCAGACCACGTGGCGTAGAGACCGCAATGCTGACGTCGAAGTAGTTGTGGTAAACCACATCTTCCCCATCGATAGACGCATTTACTTCCGGATAGCGTTTCAACGCTTCAACAACCGCCTTGATGTAGAAGGACATAAAGCCCAGACGTACACCGTGACGCTTCTCGAACGCCTCACCATACTGCTTACGCAGATCCATGATGGGTTTCATGTTGATTTCATTGAAGGTGGTCAGCATTGCAGTGCTGTTCTTCGCTTCCAGCAGACGCTCGGCAACACGCTTACGCAGACGCGTCATCGGCACGCGTTTTTCGCTGCGGTTAGCGACTGGCTGCTGTGGTGCAGCAGCAGCGGCTGGCGCGGCGGCTTTAGCAGCCTGCGGCTTGTCCGCCAGATGTTTTTCAACATCTTCACGGGTCAGACGTCCGCCAACACCGCTGCCTTTGATCTGCGAGGCATCAAGATTATGCTCTGCAATCAGGCGGCGGATAGCCGGGCTGAGCGCATCGTTGCTCTCTTCTTCCAGAGACGCAGTCTGACGCTGAGCCGGGGTAGACTCTTTGCTTTCAGACTTCGCACTGCTCTCTTTACCGGCGCTGTTGCCTTCTTTCAGACGACCCAGAATCTGGCGGGAAGTGACCGTTGCGCCCTCTTCTTCCAGGACCGCTTCCAGGATACCGTCAGCCGAGGCTGGCACTTCCAGCACAACTTTGTCGGTTTCGATTTCGACCAGCACTTCATCGCGAGTCACTGCATCGCCTGGTTTTTTGTGCCAGGTTGCCACAGAGGCATCGGCAACCGATTCAGGCAGGTCGGGAACGAGAATATCTACGCTACTCATTATCTTTCCTTTTAATTAATTAACGTTCAGCGCGTCATTAACCAGGTCTTGCTGCTGTTGTTGGTGTACGGACATATAACCCACGGCCGGTGAGGCGGAGGCCGGGCGGCCGGCATAACGTAAGGTCGCACCAAATGGCACAACTTCACGGAAATGATGCTGGCTGCAGTACCAGGCGCCCTGATTCAGCGGCTCTTCCTGACACCAGACAAAGTCCTGTACGTGAGAATACGCTTTTACTGCTTCCTGAACCGCATGATGCGGGAACGGATAGAGCTGCTCGATGCGCACAATAGCCACATCGGTCTGCTCATTTTTACGACGCTGCTCAAGCAGGTCGTAATAAACTTTACCGGAGCACAGCACGACGCGTTTCACGCCCTGCGGATCCAGATCGTCAACTTCGCCGATCGCAGGCTGGAAGCTGCCGTTAGCCAGTTCATCCAGCGTAGAGATCGCCAGCGGATGACGCAGCAGAGATTTCGGCGACATCACAATCAGCGGACGGCGCATACCGCGCAGCGCCTGACGACGCAGCATATGGTAAACCTGTGCGGGGGTAGACGGCACGCAGACCTGCATGTTCTGCTCAGCGCAAAGTTGCAGATAACGCTCCAGTCGCGCAGAGGAGTGCTCTGGCCCCTGGCCTTCATAACCGTGCGGCAGCAACATCACCAGGCCACACATACGGCCCCATTTCTGCTCGCCGGAGCTGATGAACTGGTCGATAACAACCTGTGCACCGTTGGCGAAGTCACCAAACTGCGCTTCCCAGATGGTCAGGATGCGCGGCTCTGCGGTGGCGTAGCCATACTCAAAGGCCAGTACCGCCTCTTCAGACAGCACGGAGTCCCAGACTCTGAACTGGCCCTGTCCGCTGTGCACATGGTGCAGAGGGGTATACGTTGAGCCGTTTGCCTGGTTGTGCACAACCGCGTGGCGGTGGAAGAAGGTGCCGCGACCGGTATCTTCACCCGACAGGCGAACCGGAATACCTTCATCAACCAGCGTGGCGTAGGCCAGGTTTTCTGCGCCGCCCCAGTCAAAGGCTTTCTCACCTTCAGCCATCAGACGACGATCGTTATAAATCTTGGCAACACGCGACTGCACTTCAACCTCTTCAGGCACCTGGCTGATACGCAGCGCCAGTTCCTTCAGACGTTTCATGTCGACCTGAGCCGGGTATGGCTCATCCCACTCGTGATTCAGATAAGGGGACCAGGTAAAGGAGTGCAGACTCATTGGACGCCATTCCGGCACCACACACTCGCCCGCATCCAGCGCGTCACGGTAAAGATTGACCATTTCGGTCGCATCTTCCTGCGTAGCAACGGCTTCACCTTCCAGACGATCGGCGTAGATTTTACGCGGCGTCGGGTGTTTTTTGATTTTCTGATACATCAGCGGCTGGGTCGCACTTGGCTCATCCGCCTCGTTGTGACCATGACGGCGATAGCAGACCAGATCGATAAACACATCACGTTTAAAGGTGTTGCGGTAATCGAGCGCCAGACGGGTTACAAAAGCAACCGCTTCCGGGTCATCTGCGTTGACGTGGAAAATCGGTGCCAGCACCATTTTGCCGATGTCGGTGCAGTAAGGGGTAGAACGCGCATCTTTCGGATTGGAAGTGGTAAAGCCAACCTGGTTGTTGATGACGATGCGAACGGTTCCGCCCACTTCATAGCCGCGCGCCTGAGACATGTTCAGGGTTTCCTGAACCACGCCCTGGCCAATCACAGCCGCATCACCGTGAATGGTGATCGGTAAGACTTTATTGCTGGCTGGCTCATCCAGACGGTCCAGACGGGCACGCACAGAACCCATGACCACCGGGCTGACGATCTCCAGGTGTGACGGGTTAAATGCCAGCGCCAGGTGAACCAGGCCGCCTTCGGTTTCCACGTCAGAGGAGAAGCCCATGTGGTACTTCACGTCACCGGTGCCCAGATGCTCTTTGTGCTTACCGGCGAACTCGTCAAACAGATCCTGTGGCTTTTTACCCAGCACGTTGATCAGCACGTTGAGACGACCACGGTGCGCCATACCCAGTACGACTTCACGGGTACCGCTTTTACCGGCGTGACGAATCATTTCGCGCAGCATCGGCACCAGCGCATCGCCGCCTTCCAGCGAGAAGCGTTTAGCCCCTGGGAACTTCGCCCCAAGATATTTTTCCAGCCCTTCTGCCGCAGTCAGCTCTTTCAGGAAACCTTTTTTCTCTTCGTTGCTGAACGCTGCACGGCCCGCGACCGACTCAAGACGCTGCTGAATCCAGCGTTTCTCATCGGTGTTGTTGATGTGCATATATTCTGCGCCAATCGAGCCGCAGTAAGTCTGCGTCAGCGCCTCGAAGAGATCGGCCAGCTTCATGGTGTCTTTGCCAATGGCAAAAGAACCTACGTTAAAGCTTTCCTGAAAATCAGCCTCGGTCAGATCGTGAAAAGCGGGTTCGAGATCGGTGACACGGTCCTGTTTCCACAGGCCAAGCGGATCAAGATTGGCATGCTGATGGCCGCGGAAACGAAACGCGTTGATCAGCTGCAGCACTTTCACTTGCTTGGAGTTGGTTTCCGGATCGGAGACAGATGAGGTGTAACGAGATGCATCTTTCGCCAGGCGACGGAAGTACTCACGTGTGGTGGAGTGAAACTGCTCAGGTTTCATTCCGGTGCCCGGTAACTGCTGGAACATCGAGCGCCACACTGCATCGACAGAGTCAGGATCGGTCAGGAAATCCTCATAGAGCTGCTCTATGTAAGACTGATTCGCGCCGGCCAGCCAGGAAGAGTCCAGCCAGGGCTTCATCGCGCTGTTCTGCATTGTGATCCCTTAAGCATTGCTATGCTTTTTTGAGGTTTCATTTGTTGCCGCTTTCGCGGTTTGCCGTAGTGAGTTCAGCGATACGAGCACTTTGCGCAGCGCGCGTGGCCCGTAAGGGAACCTTTGTAAACGTGGTCATCACCGCGCTTACAGAGGCTTCCGTAAAACACCGGGAACCTGAGGTTCCCGGTGAAGAGTACTTATGCGCCGCGCTGCAGCAACATCGACTTAATATGGCCGATGGCACGCGTCGGGTTCAGCCCTTTCGGGCATACGCTCACACAGTTCATGATGCTATGGCAGCGGAATACGCTGAAAGCATCATTCAGATTATCAAGACGCGCTTCCGTTTCGGTGTCGCGACTGTCAATCAGGAAGCGGTATGCCGCCAGCAGGCCAGCAGGACCGATGAACTTCTCAGGGTTCCACCAGAATGATGGGCATGAGGTTGAGCAGCAGGCACAGAGAATACACTCGTACAGGCCATCCAGGTGCTCACGCTCTTCCGGCATCTGCAGATGTTCACGCGCTGGCGGATTTTCCCCATTATTCAACAGGAAAGGCTTAATTTTCTCATACTGTGCATAAAACTGGCTCATGTCTACGACCAGGTCACGCACCACCGGTAAACCCGGCAAGGGACGGATAACGATCTTCTGTTTGCCGTTACCCAGTGCCGAGACGGGCGTAATGCAGGCCAGTCCATTTTTACCGTTCATGTTGAGGCCATCAGAGCCACACACGCCTTCACGGCAGGAGCGACGAAACGCCAGAGTAGGATCTTTCTCTTTCAGGCGAATCAGCGCATCCAGCAGCATCATGTCGCGACCGTCTTCCGACTCCAGGGTGTAATCCTGCATGCGCGGTTTGTCGTCAACGTCTGGATTGTAGCGATAAATTGAAAACTCGAGTCTCATGATCGTCTCCGAAATTAGTAGGTACGCACTTTCGGCGGGAAGGCCGCGCGCAGTTTCGGCTGCATGTTCACCTCACGGCGAGTCATACTTTCGGTTTCCGGGACATAAAGACTGTGGCACAACCAGTTTTCATCATCACGCTCCGGGAAGTCGAAGCGACTGTGCGCACCGCGGCTCTCGGTACGATAGTTAGCCGCTACTGCCGTGGCAAAGGCCGTCTCCATCAGGTTATCCAGCTCCAGACACTCAATACGTTGAGTATTGAAATCCGGTGAGCGGTCATCCAGACGCGCTGACTTCAGACGCTGACGAATCTCTTTCAGCTCTTCCAGACCCTGCGCCATCGCATCGCCTTCGCGGAATACAGAGAAGTTGTTCTGCATGCAACGTTGCAGCGCTTTACGAATCTCAACCGGATCTTCACCCGTGGTGTTGTTTTCCCAGCGGTTGAAACGCGCCATCGCTACGGCGATCTCATCTTCAGAAGCATCACGCAGGTCGCCCTGCTCATTAATACTTTCCAGCAGATGCAGACCGGCTGCACGGCCAAAGACCACCAGGTCAAGCAGTGAGTTACCGCCCAGACGGTTGGCACCATGCACGGATACACAGGCAATTTCGCCGACGGCGAACAGGCCTGGAATCACCACATCTTCGCCCTGCTCATTGACGCGCAGTGCCTGACCGGTCACTTTGGTCGGAATACCGCCCATCATATAGTGACAGGTCGGGATGACCGGGATGGGTTCTTTAATCGGATCGGCGTGCGCAAAGGTGCGGGACAGCTCAAGGATACCTGGCAGACGTGACTCAAGCACCTCTTTACCCAGGTGATCCAGTTTCAGCTTCAGATGCGGACCCCACGGGCCATCACAGCCGCGACCTTCACGGATTTCAATCATCATTGAGCGCGCAACCACGTCGCGGCCCGCCAGATCTTTGGCGTTCGGCGCATAACGCTCCATGAAGCGTTCGCCATGTTTGTTCAGCAGATAGCCGCCTTCACCACGACAGCCCTCGGTGACCAGCACGCCTGCACCGGCGATGCCGGTTGGATGGAACTGCCACATCTCCATATCCTGCACCGGTACGCCCGCACGCAGTGCCATACCGACGCCGTCACCGGTGTTGATATGCGCATTGGTGGTGGACTGGTAGATACGGCCTGCGCCGCCGGTTGCCAGAATGGTCGCTTTCGCTTTGAAATAAACGGTTTCACCGGTTTCGATGCAGATTGCGGTACAGCCCACGACTGCGCCATCAGCGTTTTTCACCAGATCCAGTGCATACCACTCAGAGAAGATGGTGGTTTTGTTTTTCAGGTTCTGCTGATAAAGCGTGTGCAGCAACGCGTGACCGGTACGGTCAGCTGCAGCTGCGGTACGTGCCGCCTGCTCGCCACCGAAATTCTTCGACTGACCACCAAACGGACGCTGATAAACACGACCATCTTCCAGACGCGAGAAAGGCAGGCCCATGTGCTCCAGTTCCAGAATCGCTTCCGGGCCGGTTTTGCACATATATTCAATCGCGTCCTGGTCACCGATGTAGTCGGAACCCTTGACGGTGTCGTACATATGCCATTCCCAGTTATCTTCATGGGTATTACCCAGCGCAACGGTAATACCACCCTGCGCAGATACGGTGTGGGAACGGGTCGGGAAAACTTTAGATAACAGAGCGCAGGTCTGGCCGCCCTGGGAGATTTGCAGTGCGGCCCGCATTCCTGCGCCACCTGCGCCGATTACCACGGCATCGAACTCTCTGATTGGCAAACTCATTTACACACCCCACACCACAACAAAGCCATAAATCGCATACCACAACAGCGCCACGACAATCACAAACTGCAACAACAGGCGAACCGGCAGCGATTTGACGTAGTCTGTTAACACCTGCCACATACCGATCCAGCCGTGGACCAGAATGGAGAACAGTGTCAGCAGCGTGAACACTTTAGTGAATGCGGACGCGAAGAAGCCACGCCACAGGTCATAAGTCAGCGTGTCTGTCATCACCACGAAACCGAGGATGTAGACGATGTAGAGCGTAATGAGGATTGCTGTTGCCCGCAGCAGCAGCCAGTCCTGAATGCCGTTGCGACCCAACGCGGATGCATTGCTTACCATACGAGGACTCCCGCCAGAATTGCCAGCACGACAGTGATCACAAAAGTCATATGGGCGGAACGCTTACCCACTTCCAGCGTTTCGGCCAGATAACCAAAATCCATCAACATATGACGAATCCCGCTCACCGCGTGATAGGCCAGCGCCGTTAAAATGCCCCACATAATGAACTTCGCGAAGAAGCCATCCATGATAGACGCAGCGTGCTGGAAACCTTCAGGAGAAGAGAGAGAGAGACCGAGCAGCCACAGCAGGATGCCAATGGCAACCAATGTGATTACGCCGGAGACGCGGTGAAGAATGGACGATATTGCAGTAACGGGAAACCGGATCGTCGAGAGATCCAAGTTGACAGGTCTTTGTTTTTTCACGGTTTTGCCCACACAGCTCTTTTTTATTTTGCTTCCTCCGGACCTGAGGCGGAGTCTAATCACAACGTGTGGCAGACTTAACCGTCACCAAAAAAGCAACATCCAGTGTTAAGTGACGCGGAAGTAAACGCTGGGTGGCTCCTGGTGTCAGGGTGTTCCGGAGACCTGCCAGGAGTATAGGAGGATCACATTCTGATTACAATTCCCCTACAAACTCTTTGGTATATTTTAGGTGGAACAGTGATCCTACTCACGATTTTCACAATTGATACAATTTTAATTATCTGATTTGACAATAGTTCAACAATTCAGTTACAAACTAAACCTATAAAAGCCTATGATGCACAAAAGTTATGGGGATACACTTTCCCCTAAGCGCAAGTTATGTAACATTGCGATAATGAGCTTTAAAAAGCATCAGGTTATTGGTTACCAAGAAGTTATGTCCTGAACGGATCTTTAACAACCGCGATATGCAGCATGTCCATGGCTCACCGGTTTCCACTGGAAACGCGCCGCTCACTCTGTACCCTGCACCGCTTTACCTCCGCAGAGTGATACTGTGTAGTTTTGCCAACCGCAACATGAACGCGTTTCAGGTGTCTAAAGATCCTTACCTACATAAGGCGCTATGGAGACGAAAATGACAGATAAAAAAGTAACGCTAACCCTGCAAGATGGAACATCTATTGAACTGGACGTGCTGAAAGGTACGCTGGGCCAGGATGTTGTTGATGTCCGCTCTCTGGGTTCAAGTGGCCTGTTCACCTTCGATCCCGGTTTTACGTCTACAGCGTCCTGCGAATCTGCCATCACCTTTATTGATGGTGACGAAGGCATTCTGCTGCACCGTGGTTTCCCTATTTCTGAGCTGGCGACCCACTCTAACTATCTGGAAGTCTGCTACATCCTGCTGAACGGCGAAGCGCCAAACCAGAAACAGTTTGATGAGTTCTGTAACACCGTTACCCGCCATACCATGATTCATGAGCAGATTACCCGCCTGTTCCACGGTTTCCGTCGTGACTCCCATCCAATGGCGGTAATGTGCGGTGTGACCGGTGCTCTGGCTGCGTTTTACCACGATTCGCTGGATGTAAACATTGAGCGCCACCGCGAAATCGCGGCATTCCGTCTGCTTTCCAAAATGCCGACGATGGCAGCAATGTGTTACAAATATTCAATCGGCCAGCCGTTTGTTTATCCACGCAACGACCTCTCTTATGCCGGTAACTTCCTGCATATGATGTTTGCTACGCCGTGCGAAGAGTACAAAGTGAATCCAGTGCTGGAACGCGCCATGGACCGTATCCTGATCCTGCATGCTGACCATGAGCAGAACGCCTCGACGTCGACCGTACGTACCGCGGGTTCAAGCGGCGCGAACCCGTTTGCCTGTATCGCTGCCGGGATCGCCTCCCTGTGGGGACCCGCGCACGGCGGTGCCAACGAAGCGACCCTGCGTATGCTGGAAGAGATCAGCACCGTTGAGCACATCCCGGAATTTGTTAAACGCGCCAAAGACAAGAATGATTCATTCCGTCTGATGGGCTTTGGTCACCGCGTGTATAAAAACTACGATCCACGTGCGACCGTAATGCGCGATACCTGCCATGAAGTGCTGAATGAGCTGGGTATGAAGGATGACCTGCTGGAAGTCGCGATGGAGCTGGAACACATTGCGCTGAACGACCCGTACTTCATCGAGCGTAAACTCTATCCAAACGTGGACTTCTACTCCGGTATCATTCTGAAAGCGATGGGTATTCCATCCTCCATGTTTACGGTGATCTTCGCGATGGCCCGTACTGTTGGCTGGATTGCACACTGGAAAGAGATGCACGACGAAGGCATGAAGATTGCCCGTCCGCGTCAGCTCTACACCGGTTATACCGAGCGCGAATTCAGTTCACAGCTGAAGAAGTAAGATTCGGTTGATAGCGGAGACGGCTCTCCGCTTGATGTTGCTTAAAAGCCGGGGGCGGTTGGCTGTAATACCGCGCCTGCGCAGAGAACATGGTCAGATCGGAAAGACGCAAAAGCCAGTCCATGGCACGCTCGTCCCGCGCCTTCACTGGCGCGGGACGCTTTCCTCCTCTGACCATGCTCCCTGCGCGTTAAGCTATTTTATTGCTATAAGATTCACACAGGCCTGGCTCTGTCAGCCGTAAGAGCATTTTACCCTTTTGACTTTACTGTCTATCTCTGACACCCCGGACACCAGTAAAACGGCCGTGATGAAAGTGTGCCCTTCTCAATTACCGTGCCACAGCGCCGGCATTGCTTACCCTGCCGATGAAACACCTCAAACTGAAACGCTGCTTCCTCATGATATTTCTTCATGGTTCCACGCATCCGATAAGCATGACGCGGCACTGACAGCAGCGCGTCGCTGAAAGCAGTCAGCTGATCGTCACTGAGATCCTGGACGCGATGCTGGGGCAGCAGCTGTGCCAGCCAGAGAATCTCGGCGCGCAGGTAATTTCCCAGCCCGGCCAGAAAAGCCTGATCCAGCAGCAGACCACTGAACTGTCGCCGCCTGAAACGGGGTGATAGCAGACGCTCTTTTACTTCATCCACGTTGAGCTGGCTGTTCAGCACATCTGGTCCGATGCGGGTCAGAAACGGATGCGCCGCCAGCGTATCAGCGTTAAGCAGTTCAATATCTGACGCGCTGTAAAGCAGAATCGCTTTACCCGCCGTCGCCAGCCTCACGCGCAACTGACGCGTGGTATTCAGTTCGGTATCGGGTTTCACAATCCGCCAGACACCATAAAGCTGGTTATGACTGTAAAGCGTCAGACCATTGCTGAAATGAGTCAGCAGCGCTTTACCCCGCGTCTCAATCGCCTGCACCTGCTCACCAATCAGCGAGGGTTCGTAGGTCTTGAGCTGAGGAAAGGCGAACCATGCTTCCGTTAACGGCTTACCCACAATGGCGGCTTCAAGCTTATCCGCCACGCGGCGAATTTCCGGTCCTTCAGGCATCGTTCTTCCTCTTAATGGGTGGCACCGCCAGCCTGTTTAATATCTTCGCTGGTCTCCAGCGTCACCTTCACTGCAATCGCCAGCGCCTGAACAATGGTGGCGACCGCCATGCTCGGCGCACCAGGATGCTGGGCCGCCTGTTCAGGCAGGTAAGGAATATGAATAAAGCCACCCCGCGCCGGACTCTCTTGCTGCTCAAGCCAGTGCAGCAGGCCATACATCACCCGGTTACAGGTGAAGGTACCGGCGGTCTGTGAGACCGATGCGGGGATGCCCGCTTCGCGCACTGCCGCCACAATCGCCTTGATGGGCAGACGTGAAAAATAGGCTGCTGGCCCGCCAGCCACAATCGGTTCATCCACCGGCTGATGACCGGCGTTATCCGGGATACGGGCGTCATCGACGTTAATGCCGATACGTTCCACGGTGATGTCGCTGCGGCCGCCCGCCTGCCCGACTGACAGAATCGCATCCGGTTTGATCTCTTCCAGCGCCTGGTTCAGCACAAGGAGTACTTCGCTGAATACCACGGGTAGCTGGCGAACCACGATGGTCGCCCCGCCAATCTGTTTGCCCTCCAGCGCGCGCACCGCTTCCCAGGAGGGATTAATCGTTTCACCGCCAAAGGGTTCAAAGGCGGTCATCAGGACAGTTTTCATGCAGCCTCACAGGAACATCAGGAAATAGAGCAGGAAAATATTAACGATTAACAGTAGCACACCGGTCGGAATCTGAGCCTTGATCACTGCATTACGATCGGGTAACTCCAGCAGCGCCGCCGGGACAATATTGAAGTTGGCCGCCATCGGCGTCATCAGCGTGCCGCAGTAACCGGAGAACATACCAATCGCCGCCATTACCGCTGGATTTCCGCCGTGCTGTAATACCAGAATGGGAATGCCGACGCCTGCGGTGATAATCGGAAATGCCGCAAACGCATTACCCATAATCATCGTTAACAGCGCCATCCCAACGGCATAGACGGTAACGGCGATAAAGCGGTTATCCACCGCCAGCCAGGTTTCTGTCAGATGCGAAATAGCGCTGCCCACGCCCGCGCTGGTAAACAGCAGTCCCAGCGTGGCGAGAATCTGTGGCAGGATAAAGGCCCAGCCAATCGAATCCAGCAGGCGACGGGTCTCCTGCATCGACTGCACCGGTTTTTCGTGCGTCAGTTTTAATGCTACCAGCCAGCCAATCACACAGCCGACCGTCATTGAAAAGAGTGTCACCAGCGTGGCGTGATTGCCGGGACCAAACACCGTATCCTGCAGGCCGGGAATATTGTTGAACGCCAGCACACCGACCACGGTCACGATCGGAATCGCCAGCGCGGGCAGAAACAGCTTATTGCGCAGACGCAGCGCACTGCCCTGTTTCTCTTCATCACTGCGCTGATGATAACGACCCAGCCGGACGCCTCCCAAACCAGCAATCAGTGCCATGACCACGACAATGCCCCCGATGATGATGTGCAGCATACGGGTGCCCGCTGCATCAGAACCCATCAGGCTGCTCATCAGCTGCGTCGCCCAGTCACCGACAAGAAAGACCAGGCCATATAAAGCCCAGAACAGCCCGGTGGTAAAGCGACGCGGATTCGCACTGTCACGCCAGGAGAGAATCGCCACCACCAGCAGGATAATGCCCGCCAGCCACATCAGATATTGTTGCTGGAACATTACTGACCTCCTTTGGCTTTCAGCGCCTGGCTGTTGAGCTGCTGCAGCTCACGTGCCAGCTGACGATCCAGACGCACCAGACGCGCGGAATGGATTAGGAAGGCAGCAACGGCAGTCGGAATGCCCCATAAGGCGATGTGCAGCGGCTCGGTCTGAATCCCGGCTGACTCCTGCATAAAGTTGTGCATAAAGATAATCGCGCCAAATGCCACGAAGATATCCTCACCAAAGAACAGGCCGACGTTATCCGTCGCCGCAGACATCGCGCGCAGTTTATGGCGCAGTTCAGGTGTGATCTCGCCATAGCGGTTTTCCGTGGCGCCTTCCGCCATCGGTGCCAGCAACGGACGCACCATCTGCGGATGTCCGCCGAGACTGGTTAATCCCAGTGCCGCAGTGATTTCACGCACAAACAGGTAGACGATCAGCAGACGTCCGGCGGTGGCAGTTTTGATCTGAGCAATCCACGCCTGCGCCCTTTCCTTCAGCCCGTGACGTTCCAGCAGGCCAATGACCGCCAGCGGCAGCAGCAGAATCAGCGGCAGGTTACGGGTATTCAGAAACCCTGCGCCAAGCTTTTCCAGAATGTCCGCCAGCGGCATCATTGCGGCCAGACCGGTCACAAATCCGGCGACAATGACTACCAGCACCGGATTAAAACGTAATACGAAGCCGACGACGATCGCGGCAATGCCCAATAGCGGCCAGAGATTCACTGCACTTTCCATGGATTCCCCCAGAGTTAAAAAAACCCGACATGAGCCGGGCTAAATGTGTTTTTATGCGCTGGTGACACGAATCTGCTGATCGGCAAACGCATCACGCAACCGCTGTGCAAACTGCAGGGCGTGCGCGCCATCACCATGTAAGCAGACGGTCTGTGCATTCACCGTCACCCATTCTCCAGTGATACTTTTAACTTTGCCCTGCTGCACCATCGTCAGCGTCTGATCGATAGCCTGCTGCTCATCTTCGATCAGCGCGCCCGGCTCGCTGCGCGGCACCAGCGCACCGGAGTTGAGATAGCCACGGTCAGCAAACACCTCCTCCCGCGTGCGTAAGCCATAATGCGCCGCAGCACGGATCGATTCGCTATTCGCCAGCCCGACCACAATCAGCTGACTGTCGACCGCCCTGATGGCGCGGGCAATGGCGTCCGCCAGTACCGGGTCAGCTGCGGCCTGGTTGTAGAGCATGCCGTGTGGTTTCACGTGAACCAGCCGCGCCCCCTCGCTTTCCGCCAGGCTTTTCAGCGCGCCAATCTGATAGATCATCTGGGCATAAACCGTTTCCGGCGGCAGCTGCATGGCGCTGCGGCCAAAGTTCTCGCGATCGGGAAAGGCAGGATGTGCCCCGATAGCGACACCGGATGCCTGCGCCCAGCGCACCGACTGCAGCATGGTCTGCGCATCACCGGCGTGAAAGCCACAGGCGATGTTGGCGGAACTCACCAGTTGCAGGAGCGCCTGATCGCTGGCGCAGCCCTCGCCCAGGTCGGCGTTTAAATCAATGTTCATTGAGTCCCCACGTCATCTGGTCCAGTGCGCGTTGCTGATGCTGACGGGCCAGCATTGCTTCCGGCAGTGTGCAGTGAATAAAGTGAATCGGCTCACCCAGACGGATTTGCGCCAGGTGATAGAGATCGGCTTCGATAACCGAGGCGATGCGGGGATAGCCGCCGGTAGTCTGGGCATCGGCCATCAGCACGATGGGCTGTCCGTTTGGTGGCACCTGAATCACACCCGGCATTACGCCGTGTGACAATAGCTCGCGCGGGCGCTCACGTTTAAGCTCACGTCCCTCCAGCCGGTATCCCATCCGATTACTTTGCGGGCTGAGTTTCCAGGCGGTGCGCCAGAACGCCTGCTGCGCTTCGGGGCTGAACTCGTGATACTCCGGACCGGGCAAGGCGCGAATGCGGTTACCCCACAGCAGTTGTCGTACACCGACTTTGCGGTCGAACTGACGGGTCGGTTTACCCAACGGGACCTGATCGCCATCCTGCAAGGCGCGCCCCTGAAATCCGCCAAATTTTGCTTTAAGGTCGGTGCTGACAGAGCCAAGCACCGCCGGGATGTCAAAACCGCCCTGCACCGCCAGATAGCTGCGCATACCGCGCTGCGGCATCGCCAGCGACAGGACCTGCCCGCGTTTCACCGGCGTGCGCCAGCCCGTCCAGACCGGCTGACCGTCCAGCT
This sequence comes from Candidatus Pantoea rara, assembly GCF_051136265.1. Classification (NCBI taxonomy): domain Bacteria; kingdom Pseudomonadati; phylum Pseudomonadota; class Gammaproteobacteria; order Enterobacterales; family Erwiniaceae; genus Pantoea; species Candidatus Pantoea rara. The sequence goes on from NZ_CP194942.1 coordinate 2,871,015, forward strand.
CCGCATGGCAGCCTGCACCCGTCAGCGCAAACCATCCATCACGGGTAAATTCCGCTTTGAACTGGCCGAGCACCATCTCCAGTACCGCGCTGTCGGGGGCATTGCCCACCAGCACATTGGCGGTAAACATGGCGGGATGATCCAGCACGCCACCGGGGCTGATGCCATACTGACGCCAGCCGTAGCGGCCCGCATCCTGAATAGTAGCGGCCAGACCGGCTCGCAGAATATTTAACATACGCCCTCCTGTTGTGGCACAAAGCGTACCCTGTCACCGGGGCGGAGCAGCGTGGGCGGTTGCTGCAGAGGATCAAACAGCGCGGTGCGTGTCTGGCCGATTAACTGCCAGCCGCCGGGCGAAGCCAGCGGATAGACGCCGGTCTGGCTACCGCCGATGCCGACCGATCCGGCGGGTACCGCGACCCGGGGCTCAGCCCGACGCGGAATGTGCAGACGCGGATCCAGTCCGCCCAGATAGGGGAAGCCCGGCTGAAAGCCGATAAAAAACACCACATAATCGTTGCTGCTGTGCAGCTCAACTACCTGACGAGGCGTCAGCGCGGCATGTTCCGCCACCACGTTCAGATCGGGGCCAGACTCCCCGCCGTAGATCACCGGGATTTCTACCAGACGCGACGCTGGCAACTGCGCCTCACTCTCTTCCCACCAGCGCTGAAGCCGCTCTATCGCGTCCAGCGGACTCTGCTGGGGATCCCGCAGATGCAGGGTAATATTGTTCATGCCGGGAATGACCTCCAGCACGTCCGCGTAGGACTGCAGTCGCTGATTCAGTCCCCAGATACGGTGCTGACTCTCCAGTGAGACCGGCGGTTCCAGCTCCAGCACAACAGCGCGTTCACCCAATAAATAACACCGTGCTCGTTGCAACAGCTACCTCCCGCCTGGTTAAGATCGCGTCTGACCGGATGCCCGGTTCAGCCGATGGCTTATCTACATAAAGCAAATAGTTATGCGAAAGTGACGGGGATGTGTCAACAGATTTAGGTCCTGCGCAGGCGCGCAGGACCTGTGAAGGGGATCAGGCAGGATTAGGAATATCGATGAAGGTCACATCCAGATCGTGGTGCTGCGCCAGCCACTCACCCAGGGCTTTTACGCCGCCGCGCTCGGTCGCGTGATGGCCTGCAGCAAAGAAATGCAGCCCCTGCTCGCGTGCGCTGTGAATGGTCTGTTCAGAGACTTCACCCGTGATATAGGCATCGACGCCCGCAGCGGCAGCCTGGTCGATGAAGCCTTGCCCACCCCCACTGCACCAGGCAATGCGACGAATCAATGCCGGCGCATTGTCACCGCAATGCAGCGGTTCACGTCCCAAACGATCGCTGATTCGGCGGGCCAGCTCTTCGCCGGAAATCGGCTCAGCCAGCTCGCCCCAGAACACCAGCGGCATCACTTCGCCACGCACGTCGATATCCAGTAGTTTCGCCAGCTGGGCGTTATTGCCTGATTCGGGATGCGCATCGAGCGGCAGGTGCCAGCCATAAAGATTAATATCGTTAGCCAGCAGGGTCCGCAGACGGCGGCGCTTCATGCCTTTAATGACAGCCGGTTCACTTTTCCAGAAATAGCCATGATGGACAATAATCGCATCGGCCTGACGTGCTACCGCTTCATCCAGCAGGGCCTGGCAGGCTGTCACGCCAGTGATAATTGTTTTGACTTCGCTCCGTCCCTCCACCTGCAAACCGTTGGGGGCGTAATCACTGAAGCTGTGGCTGTCGAGTTGCTGGTTGATCAGCGTCTCTAATTCGTAATGGTTCATTCAGGCTCCTTCGAGGCCTCAGGCGGCGCTTTTGGCGCGCTCAAAGGCGTCTAATGTCTTTTTACGGGCTACCTTATGATCCACGATTGGTGCCGGATAATCGAGTTTCTTATGATGCTTCTCTGCCCAGACATGGGGCTGGTGAATATCGCTGTCAGGGACGTCGGCGAGTTCCGGCAGATAGTGACGGATAAAATCGCCCTTTTCATCGAAACGCTCGCCCTGCGTCGTCGGGTTGAAGATACGAAAATAGGGAGCCGAGTCCGTGCCAGTCGATGCCGCCCACTGCCAGCCGCCGTTGTTTGCGGCCAGGTCACCATCAATCAGCTGCTGCATGAAGTAACGTTCACCTTCGCGCCAGTCAATCAGCAGATCTTTCACCAGGAAACTGGCGGTGATCATGCGCAGGCGGTTGTGCATCCAGCCCAGCGCATTCATCTGACGCATCGCGGCATCGACAATCGGGTAGCCGGTTTTACCCGCTTTCCAGGCATCGAAATGCGCGTCGTTACGCTGCCATTCCACATTACGGGTCCAGCCGATAAACGGCTGATGCCGACACATCGCCGGATAAGCCACCAGCAAATGGCGGTAGAACTCACGCCAGATCAACTCGTTCAGCCACGTAAATGCGCGACTGTTATCCAGCGCATCGGGATGTTCATGCAACACGCGATGCAGACACTGACGGGGCGAAAGCACGCCGGTCGCCAGATAGATCGACAGACGGCTGGTAGCGTCGAGCGCCGGAAGGTCACGCTTTGCGGGATAGTCAAGAATGGGTTGAGTGGCGAAATGGCGCAACCGCTTCAGCGCAGCCGTTTCGCCTGCCGGGAACAGATCCTGATCAAAGTCTTCGGCTGGATAGTCAAAAGCAGGAATCGGGGTGGTTTTCACCGGCGCACCTTTACGCGGTTTCGGTGCTGGCACGCACTCCGGCAGTCCCTGCTGTAAGCGGCGCACGAAAGCCTTGCTGAAAGGCGTAAACACTTTGTACATCGAGCGATCGCCGCTCTGCACGCTGCCGGGCGGCAGTAACAGGCTGTCATCAAAGCCCTGGCAAATCACGCCCGCTTCATTGAGGCGCTTTTCAGCCTCCGCATCGCGCTGGCGCTCGTTAACTTCATACTGGTAATTGTAGAAAAGCTGATCGACCTGCTGCTCTGCACAGAACTGCATCAGCGCATCAACACTGTCGCTGAAGGCATGACATGTCTGGTAGTGCAGCCCGATACCCCGCTCAGCCAGCGCACTCTGCACCTGCAACAGACTGGCGTGGATAAACGCCGCCTGCTTTGGGGACATATCATGCCGCTGCCACTGTTGCGGCGTCGCAAGGTAGAGTGCAATCACTTTTGCCTCGCTGTCGCGGCAGGCGGCGTGTAGCGCAAGATTGTCGTTAATGCGTAAATCGTTACGCAGCCAGACCAGATGGGTGGTCATACGCCTCCTGAATTACTGTCCATAGCGTAAGCACAAGGCTTCGGGATAGGGATCAAAATAACGTTGCTGTGCCAGCCACGGATGCGGGTATTCGGCCATGTAGTGCTTGAGAATGGTGATCGGCACCAGCAAGGGTTGTGTACCCTGACGATAGCGGTCAATCAGGGTTGCCAGCTCCTGGCGCTGTGGTGAGCTCAGATGCGAACGGAAGTAGCCCTGCACATGCATCAGCACATTGGTGTGATTACGACGTGAGGCGGGACGTGACATCAGTTCCATCATTCGATTGCGATACTCAAAGGCAAAGGCCTCCAGCGACGCCCACTCGCTCATTGAGGCGACAAACGGTCCCAGTTCGCGGTATTTTTCCTGTGAGTGCGCCAGCATCATCAGTTTGTAGCGGCTGTGAAAAGCAATCAGCCCCTGACGGGTCAGGCCGTTTTCCCACATCTGATTAAACTCATGCAGCGCACAAATGCGGCCAATGAAGTTCTCACGCAGGGCAGGATCGTGCAGGCGCCCGTCTTCTTCCAGTGGCAGCCAGGGCATTTCGCGCTGCAGAAATTCAGCAAAAATGCCGGTGCCCACTTTACGGTTATTGTTGTTGTCCGGCTCGTAGACCCGCACACGCTCCATGCCGCAGCTGGGAGATTTGGCACACAGAATATAGCCACAGAGATGATGGAGCGATTTTACCCGCCCGCCGGACCAGTCACGCATCTGCGTGGTGACCTCCTCTCCGCCATCTTTACTGAAGCAGAGATGCAGCTCGTCATCACCCTGTTTTACCAGTCGTAAAGCCGGGCGTGGTGTGGGCAGACCAATCGCCATTTCCGGGCAGATCGGCTCAAAGTGGACAAATGGGGTAAGATCGTCGGTCGCAAAAGTAAGACGCTTATGCCCACCATCAAATCTGACGCGGTCGCCGAGCAGGCAGGCACTGATTCCAACGGGGATTTTTTTGCTCATACTTGTACAACCTCCGAAATCTTGTAGAGGTTTAAGTGTAGCGCAAAATGGTCAGGAAAAAAGGTTTAAAACGCGGTTCCGATCAGCTTATTCTCAGAAAAATCGCAAAAAAAAGCCCGGTCGGTTGACCAGGCCTGTTTTGCAGCAGGGCAAATTACCAGAACGCGCCGCCACCGGCTTCAGACTGCGCCAGCCAGACCGGCTTCGCGCTGGTCTTACACCAGACGCGGTGCAGATAACTGTAGAAACGCGCCCGATCCTGTCGGAACAACATGACAGGCAGTGCCAGAACGCCGAGAAGAACCACCAGCGTACGGCGTGCGATAATTTTGTAACGTGGATAAGCCTGATACATGGTTTCTCCTCCCGGTAAGATAAAATGTTCGAATGTGATCTGTGTCTGACTTTACGCCAGGTTGTGTAATTTTACTACTCATCTGACCACTCTTTTGCCGCTATTTACACTGTTTAAGAATTAACCTGTAATTAAGTTACATATAAGTTATCGTCTGGTTACACTAAGGTTGGAGCATCTAAAAGGTGAAGCACGCGGACGGCAACCTGTAATATTGATAAAATGGCATTTCGGCCCTCCTCCAAGGCAGGTATTGCGTGACCACGGTTTTGATCGTTGAAGATGAAAAAGAGATCCGCCGCTTTGTCCGGCTGGCGCTGGAAAATGAAGATCTGAAGGTGTTTGATGCCGATACACTGCAGCGCGGACTGATTGAAGCAGCGACCCGCAAGCCCGACTTAGTGATCCTCGATCTTGGTCTGCCGGATGGAGATGGGACCGATTTTATCCGTGACCTGCGCCAGTGGAGCGCTATCCCGGTCATTGTGTTGTCGGCGCGCAGCGACGAGCAGGATAAGATTGCCGCGCTGGATGCTGGAGCCGATGACTATCTCACTAAACCCTTTGGCATTGGCGAACTGCTGGCGCGCGTACGGGTGGCACTGCGCCGTCATAGTGGTCAGCAGCCTGACGCCAGAATTCATTTTGCCGACGTCAGCGTCGATTTCGCCGCACGACGCGTACAGCGCGGCGGCAGCGAGATTCATCTCACCCCGATAGAGTTTCGTCTGTTGAGTATTCTGCTTAACAATGCCGGAAAGGTGCTGACGCAGCGACAGCTGCTGAGCCAGGTCTGGGGGCCCAATGCGGTGGAGCACAGCCACTATTTGCGGATTTATATGGGGCATCTGCGCCAGAAGCTGGAAGCGAATCCGACCCAACCGGCCCATCTGCTGACCGAAACCGGTATCGGCTACCGTTTTATGCCATAAAAAAAGGCGCCAGAGGCGCCTTTTCTCATCCTGACTTATCAGGCGTTTTTCAGCACTTCGCTGACAATCTCTACAGCTTCTTTCTCAATCTGCGCGCGGTGTTCTGCGCCCAGGAAGCTTTCACAGTAGATTTTGTAGGCGTCTTCGGTGCCTGAAGGACGGGCAGCAAACCAGCCATTCTCCGTCATTACTTTCAGACCGCCGATAGAAGCACCGTTACCTGGCGCGGCCGTCAGACGCGCGGTGATGGGATCACCCGCCAGCGTATCCGCGCTCACCATCTCTGGTGACAGCTTCGACAACGCAGCTTTCTGCGCTGAAGTGGCTGATGCCTGCAGACGGTTATAGCTTGGTGCGCCAAAGCGTGCGGCCAGCTCGTCATAGTGCTGCTGCGGATTTTTACCGGTTACGGCAGTAATTTCAGCCGCCAGCAGACACATGATGATGCCGTCTTTGTCCGTTGACCACGGCGTACCGTCGAAGCGCAGGAATGAAGCACCCGCGCTCTCTTCGCCGCCGAAACCGAAGCTGCCGTCATACAGACCATCAACAAACCATTTGAAACCAACCGGCACTTCCACCAGCTTGCGACCAATGTCGTTGACCACACGGTCAATCATGGCGCTGGAGACCAGGGTTTTACCCACGGCAACATCCTGGCCCCACTGTGGACGATGCTGGAACAGATAGTTGATTGCAACCGCCAGATAGTGGTTCGGATTCATCAGACCTGCTGGAGTCACAATGCCGTGACGGTCATAATCGGGATCGTTACCGAACGCCAGATCAAACTTGTCACGGTAGGCCAGCAGGCCTGCCATTGCACTTTCAGATGAGCAGTCCATACGCACCACGCCATCTTTATCCAGATGCATAAAGCGGAAGGTCTGATCGACCGCGTCATTCACCAGCGTCAGATCCAGCTTGTAGTGCTCAGCAATACGCTGCCAGTAAGCAATACCAGAGCCGCCAAGGGGATCAACACCCAGCTTCAGGCCTGCTTTCTGAATTGCCGGGAAGTCGATGATTTCTGCCAGACCTTCAACGTAAGGCTGGATCAGATCTTTCTCGACCACGTGACCGCTGGCCATAGCCTGTTCCAGTGGCAGACGCTTAACCTCTTTCAGCCCATCTTTGATCAGCTGGTTGGCGCGATCTTCCACCACTTTGGTGACATTGGTATCAGCCGGCCCGCCGTTAGGTGGGTTGTACTTGATGCCGCCATCTTCCGGTGGGTTGTGCGATGGCGTGATGACGATGCCGTCAGCCAGCGGGCCACCCGCTTTGTTGTGCTCAAGAATAGCATTTGAGATCGCAGGGGTCGGCGTATAGCCATTGTCCTGCTGCACAATCACATCAACGCCGTTCGCCGCAAGCACTTCCAGTACCGACAGGATAGCCGGCTCTGACAGCGCATGAGTGTCTTTACCGACGTAGCACGGCCCGGTGATGCCGTTCTTTTTACGCTCTTCGGCAATTGCCTGAGCGATCGCCAGAATGTGCATCTCGTTGAAGCTTTGACGCCCTGCACTGCCGCGATGGCCAGAGGTGCCAAATTTCACCGCATGTTCCGGGTTCGCCACATCGGGCTGCAGGACATAATATTGTGACGTTAATTGTGCAACGTTAATCAAATCGCTCTGCTGGGCGGGTTGCCCGGCACGTGGGTGATTGGCCATTGGCGCTGCTCCCTGACGCTTAAGTTTTTAAATGGTGCCGCAAACTTTCTCGGTCAGTTCCGCAGGGAACTGCATCGAGAGCATGATGTGTTCGACCATGCTGCATTTACGACCAGTATTGGTGTTGGTGATCACCCAGTACGGGGTGCCGGGTACATGCTTCGGCTTAGTATGGGTGCCATTTTGCAACAGCGTATGCTCATCACCTGCAAAATAGACGCGGGTACGGCCCTGCAGCGATGCAGTAGCCTCAGCAAAGGCTGCGGTATCAAGACGATAGAGCGTTGACAAGATAAGCATAAAGCGATTCACCGCCCGCTTCTGCTCCGCATATTCATCGGAGAGCAGCAACTCACGCACCGCGCGGACACGGTCCTGCGGGCGCGAACCCACAGAAACCTGGGACTCTTTCGCTGCCTCTTTTGACGCTGGCTGTACAGGCGAAGCGGGTGCAGTCTGACCGGCCGTGAATTTCAGCATACGACGCAGAATGTCGGATGCGCTTTCACCAATGTGTTGCGTGTGGCTGGCAATATAACGGTAGAGCTCTTCGTCAACTTCGATCGTTTTCATCTTATTCCGTACGGTTCTTTCTCATGACAGAACCACCTGTTTCCTGAAAAGATCTGAGTATAGTCAGGCAATTCAAAGGATGTGTGGGTTCTAACATCAGGATTATAAAGTTAAATTCAGGCGGGTTGTTAGCAATCAAACGGTTTACGGGCAAAAGTCAGAATATGTCCTAATGCCGCCGGAACCAGCGCGCCTGAAAAGGTGAAACCATGATAACCTAAGCTCAGGTCTCAAACTTAAGAACTTTGCTATGATTTTGAACGCCCGTCTGCAAACTGAACAATCCTCTGCGGATTCCCTGCCCATCCTGTTAATTCACGGCCTGTTTGGCAGTCTGGATAACCTTGGCGTGCTGGCACGCGGCCTGAAAGATGCCGGTCCTCTGCTGCAGGTTGATGTCCGCAACCACGGACTCTCACCCCGCTCTGACGAGATGAACTACGCTGTAATGGCGCAGGATATGGTCGATACGCTGGATGCACACGGCATTGAGCGTGTCGCGGTGATCGGCCACTCGATGGGCGGTAAAATCGCCATGACCATGAGCGCGCTTGTACCGGACCGCATTGAGCGACTGGTGATGATTGATATCGCCCCGGTGGACTACCAGACCCGCCGCCATGACCAGATATTTGCAGGTATTCGTGCCGTGACGGATGCGGGCGTTTCTTCCCGCAGCGAGGCGGCCCGCATTATGCGCACGGTGATTGATGAAGAAGGCGTAATTCAGTTCCTGTTGAAGTCGTTTCAGGAGGGCGAGTGGCGATTCAACGTGCCGGTGCTGTGGGATAACTACACTACGATTTCTGGCTGGCAGACGGTGCCTGCCTGGAATCATCCTGCACTCTTCATTCGCGGCGGCGACTCCAGCTATCTGGATAACCGCTATCGCGATGCGTTGCTGCAGCAATTTCCGGCGGCTCAGGCCCATGTGATCGGCGGTGCGGGACACTGGGTTCACGCAGAGAAACCCGATGCCGTTTTGCGCACTGTTCGTCGCTTTTTTGCGCTTTAAAAGCAATCAGATGGCGGCAAAAGTTTAGGATTGGCGTCAGGAGTACGCGTGAAGTATGATGGCGCGCTAAAATTTTGCCGCGAGTCAGTTTTGCTGTGGCAATAGCCATTAATTTATAATCTGCGCGGTGAGTGTCTGGCGCCCGCCCCCATTCAGTTTTACTAAGCCATGGCAAAAGAACAGACTGACCGCACGACGCTCGATCTCTTTGCTGATGAGCGCCGCCCTGGTCGACCCAAAACCAGTCCGCTGTCGCGTGATGAACAGCTGCGCATCAACAAGCGCAATCAGCTTAAACGTGACAAAGGACGCGGACTTCGTCGTGTCGAACTGAAAATGAACAGTGAAGCCGTCGATGCACTCAATACGCTGGCAGAACAGCGTAATCTCAGTCGCAGCGAACTCATTGAACAGATGCTGCTGGCGCAGCTCAAACTGGATTGATGTGCGCAAATCGCACGCAGGAGCAAATGTCGGGGCTTTAACCGTTCACCGGTTTTCTCTCGTCTGCTATTATTCGCTGAAATGTGCTGCGGCACACATCTCATCATCAGGATTTAAGAGGTTATTTTACTCATGGCACTCGTAGGCATCTTCTTTGGCAGCGATACCGGCAATACCGAAAATATTGCAAAAATGATCCAGAAACAGCTGGGTACTGACGTTGCAGAAGTGCATGACATCGCGAAAAGCACAAAAGAAGATCTGGAAGCGTTTGATATCCTGCTGCTGGGCATTCCGACCTGGTACTACGGCGAAGCGCAGTGCGACTGGGATGACTTTTTCCCGACGCTGGAAGAGATCGATTTCAACGGCAAGCTGGTTGCGCTTTTTGGCTGTGGCGATCAGGAAGATTACGCAGAATATTTCTGTGATGCGATGGGCACTATTCGCGACATCATTGAGCCACACGGCGCGGTAATCGTCGGACACTGGCCAACAGACGGATATCACTTTGAGGCATCAAAAGGGCTAGCCGATGATACTCATTTCCTGGGTCTGGCCATTGACGAAGATCGTCAGCCTGAACTGACTAACCAGCGTGTAGAACAATGGGTTAAGCAGATCTTTGATGAACTGCAATTGAAAGAGATTATCGAAGCCTGATCCCGTCTGCCTCAATGTGAGCGCCAGCTCACATTGAGGCAATGGAAATTCCTATAGAAATAATAGCCACATTTTTTTAACTTTCTCCGTTTAATCTGTAGAATACCCGCATCGATCTTCCGCTTATTCTCTTAGCGGCAAGACTAAGCGATGTACAAACAGACATCTGCCACAATCCTCCCCGGCCCGGTGACTTATCCCCAATAGCCCATGATGATTCTGGCACGCCCACTGGTTTTCATTTCATCGCTTCAGTTCTATAATGAGACGCAAATGAGAATGAGTGAAGATCGACATTCAAGGCGACAAGCCACAAAAGTGAATATTAGTAACAGGACAAAATCCGCATGACTGACAACAACACCGCATTAAAGAAGGCTGGCCTGAAAGTGACACTGCCCAGACTGAAAATTCTGGAAGTGCTTCAGGAACCTGAGTGCCATCACGTCAGTGCGGAAGATTTGTACAAACGCCTGATTGATATCGGCGAAGAGATTGGCCTGGCTACCGTTTACCGTGTTCTGAATCAGTTCGATGACGCCGGTATTGTTACCCGCCACAATTTTGAAGGCGGTAAATCGGTCTTTGAACTGACGCAGCAGCATCACCACGATCACCTGATCTGCCTGGATTGCGGCAAGGTTATTGAGTTCAGCGATGAGTCGATCGAAACGCGTCAGCGTGAAATCGCGACCCGCCATGGCATCAAGCTGACTAACCACAGCCTCTATCTTTATGGACACTGCACACTGGGCGATTGCCGGGAAAACGAAACCCTGCACGATCAGTAATGCGGCCTGAAATTAAAAAACCGGTGAATTCACCGGTTTTTTTTCGTCTGATTTCTGCTGTAACGCATCAGGCAACCAGCGTCTCCTGCAAATAACGCCAGCGCGGAATTGAGCTGCTGCAATCCAGTATCGCCAGCGAGATGCGGCTATGGTTATTGCCATTCATCATCTGCATTTCGCGATATTGTACGGTGATCTCTTTATCATGATGAGAGAGGATCACATGTTCGCATGTGGCAATGCGCATCCCTTCCCGTTGCCCCTGCAACTGTCGGAAAAGATCTTCAACTTCGTTCAGATTGTACTCTTTGCCCTTCGGGGTCACCATGCGGAAGTCAGGATGAAAATAGGACATCAACAGCTCAAAACTGTCGTCAGATCCGGCAGGCTGATTAAAAATACGTTCAATGAGCTGATGTAAAACGACAACACTGTTTCTGGCTTCCTGGGCGAGAACGGTCATTTTTTTTCCTTCTGTAACCCGCTGTGCAACCTCTGAGAGCGAATAGCCTACCTGAAAGCGGATAATTCACATCTGTAAATTGATTAATTTTTTTAAACTCAGATTTCTCTCACACTGCGGCATTTAACCAGTTGCAGTTAATGCAGAACAAACGTCGGCAATGGTAAAAATCGGGGCAATAAAAAAGGGCGATAAATCGCCCTTGAGTCATTTTATGAGGTCAGCCACAAAAAATTATTCGCCGGTTTTCGTCCAGGTATCACGAAGACCGACGGTGCGGTTAAACACCAGCTGCGACGGTTTAGAGTAAACGCTGTCAGCGCAGAAATAACCTTCACGCTCAAACTGGAACGGTGTAGTCGGTTCCACATCGCGCAGGCCGGGTTCAACAAAACCCTGTTTGATCGCCAGTGACTCAGGGTTGATCACCGCCAGGAAGTCCTCTGCCGCGCCCGGATTCGGCACGCTGAACAGACGGTCATACAGACGGAACTCAGCAGGCTGCGCGTGATCGGCAGACACCCAGTGAATCACCCCTTTGACCTTGCGGCCATCCGCTGGATCTTTACTGAGCGTATCAACATCGCTGGTGCAATAGATACAGGTAATGTTACCCGCTTCATCTTTAGCGACCCGCTCAGCGCGAATCACATAGGCGTTGCGCAGGCGAACTTCTTTGCCCAGTACCAGACGCTTATACTGCTTATTCGCCTCTTCACGGAAATCTGCACGATCAATCCAGATTTCACGGCTGAACGGCACTTCACGCGTGCCCATCTCAGGCTTGCCCGGATGATTTGGCATGGTGATGATTTCGCTGTGGCCGGCTGGCAGGTTTTCGATCACGACTTTAAGCGGATCCAGCACCGCCATGGCGCGTGGCGCATTCTCATTCAGGTCATCACGGATACAGGACTCCAGCGAGGCCATCTCCACAATGTTATCCTGTTTGGTCACGCCAATACGACGGCAGAACTCGCGGATAGAAGCCGCGGTATAACCACGACGACGCAGACCTGAAACGGTCAGCATGCGCGGATCGTCCCAGCCTTCAACGTGCTTCTCGGTCACCAGCTGAGTGAGTTTGCGTTTTGACATCACCGCATACTCCAGATTCAGACGCGAGAACTCGTACTGGCGCGGATGAACCGGAATCGTGATGTTATCCAGTACCCAGTCATAAAGACGGCGGTTGTCCTGGAACTCCAGCGTACACAGCGAGTGTGTAATGCCTTCCAGCGCATCGGAGATGCAGTGGGTAAAGTCATACATCGGATAGATGCACCACTTGTTGCCCGTCTGGTGGTGTTCCGCGAACTTGATGCGGTAAAGCACCGGATCGCGCATCACGATGAAAGTAGAGGCCATGTCGATTTTAGCGCGCAGACAGGCAGTGCCCTCGGCAAACTCACCGTTACGCATCTTCTCAAACAGCGCCAGGTTTTCTTCCACGCTGCGATCGCGATAAGGGCTGTTTTTGCCAGCCTCTTTCAGGGTGCCGCGATATTCGCGAATCTGATCCGGGCTCAGTTCATCAACGTAGGCCAGACCTTTGGAAATCAGCTCGACAGCATAGTGATAAAGCTGATCAAAATAGTTTGATGAGTAACAGACCTCACCGCTCCACTCAAAACCCAGCCACTGGACGTCACGCTTGATGGATTCGACAAATTCCAGATCCTCTTTAACCGGATTGGTATCGTCGAAACGCAGGTTGCATTGCCCCTGATAATCCTGGGCGATGCCAAAATTCAGACAGATCGATTTCGCATGACCAATATGCAGATAGCCATTGGGCTCTGGCGGGAAACGGGTATGCACGCTGCTGTGCTTACCGCTCGCCAAATCTTCGTCAATGATCTGACGAATAAAGTTAGTTGGGCGGGCTTCAGCCTCACTCATCTCAAAAATCCTCAATACGAATAACGGGTGATTTGTACCATGAAGTAACGGAGTATGATCCACAAAGCGTCTGAGGGAAACAACCGTTTGTTAAGCCTTTAAAACAAAAAAGGCAGGAATCGCTTCCTGCCTGTGGGGTTCTGTTGCGGGGGGATTAGCCTTTCACTTCATACAGCGGGGTTTCACCTGCCACCACCTGGCCGCGGGCCAGTAACGTCAGCCCTGCGAAATCATCGCTGTTGCTGACCACGACCGGACTCACCATTGAACGGGCGTTCGCATTCAGGAATTCAAGGTCCATTTCCAGTACAGGCTGACCGGCAACCACAGTGGCCCCCTCTTCAACCAGGCGGGTAAAGCCTTTACCTTCCAGCGCCACGGTATCCAGTCCCATATGCACCACAATCTCTACGCCGTTGTCCGTTTCCAGACAGAAGGCGTGATTGGTGTTGAAGATTTTAACCAGCGTACCCGCTATCGGTGCCACGACCCATTTGTCGCTGGGTTTGATCGCCAGACCGTCACCCACCGCTTTGCTGGCGAAGGCTTCATCCGGTACATCCTCCAGCGCAACCACTTCGCCCGTTACCGGTGCCAGCAGGGTTGCGATGACACGTTTCTCACTGTTCAGTACTGCCTGCGGTTTCACGTCCGGCTCAGCGGGTGTGCTGCTGGTAGCCGCTGCAGCAACCGGACCTTTGGTCAGCACTTTTTTCATGGCCGAGGCGATGCTTTCTGCCTGGGTGCCCACGATGATCTGCACGCTCTGTTTGTTAAGACGAATCACACCGGATGCACCAAGACGCTTCGCCACAGCCTCATTAACCTGAGCGGAATCAGTCACATTAAGACGCAGACGGGTGATACAGGCATCGATGCTGGTTAAGTTCGCTGAACCACCCACCGCACCAATATAACGGCGCGCCAGTGATTCAGTGGCGGTTTCACCATTATCCGTTTTATCCACGTTGACGTCATAGCCATCGCTTTCATCACCGGCAACCGCCAGCTCGCGGCCCGGCGTCATCAGGTTGAATTTTTTGATAGTGAAGCGGAACACCACGTAGTAGATAACGAAGAAGACCAGACCCTGCGGAATCAGCATGTACCAGTGTGTGGCCAATGGATTACGGGTCGACAGCACCATATCCACCAGCCCGGCGCTGAAACCAAATCCGGCAATCCAGTGCATGCTGGCGGCGATGAAGACAGAAATACCGGTCAGGACGGCGTGGATCAGATAGAGCACAGGCGCCACGAACATGAAGGAGAACTCCAGTGGTTCGGTGATACCCGTAAAGAAGGCCGCAAACGCAGCAGCCAGCATAATACTGCCGACTTTGACGCGGTTCTCAGGACGCGCACAGTGGTAGATGGCCAGCGCCGCACCCGGCAGACCAAACATCATAATCGGGAAGAAGCCCGCCTGGTAACGGCCGGTAATGCCCACGGTTGCGGTTCCATTTGCCAGTGACTGCGCACCGCCCAGGAATTTAGGAATGTCATTAATGCCCGCAACGTCAAACCAGAACACCGAGTTCAGGGCGTGATGCAGACCGACCGGAATCAGCAGACGGTTGAAGAAGGCGTAGATACCGGCACCGGCAGAGCCAAGTTTCTGGATATGTTCACCGAAGTTAACCAGCCCGTTAAAGATTACCGGCCAGATATACATCAGGATAAAGGCGACCAGGATCATCAGGAACGAGACCAGAATCGGCACCAGTCGTCGTCCGCTGAAGAAGGAGAGTGCTTTCGGCAGCTCGACGTGGCTGAAGCGGTTATAGACCTCCGCTGACAGGATACCGACCAGAATACCGACAAACTGGTTATTAATTTTGCCAAACGCCACAGGCACCTGGTCAACCGGCATCTTCTGTATCATCGCCACCGCAGCCGGTGAGCAGAGCGTGGTGACCACCAGGAATCCGACAAAGCCGGTCAGGGCTGCCGCACCATCTTTATCTTTCGACATGCCATACGCGACACCAATCGCAAACAGCACCGACATGTTTTCAATGATGGCAGAACCGGACTTGATCAGTAACGCAGCCAGCGCATTGCCGGCACCCCAGCTGTCGTGATCAATCCAGTAACCTACCCCCATCAATATTGCTGCTGCTGGCAGGGTTGCTACCGGCACCATTAGTGCGCGCCCCACCTTTTGTAAGTAACCTAACATATCCCTTCCCCCTATGAGCCTGACTAGTCGCTTTGCGCCGCTTAAAGTTGTTATGTCAGCTGCAAAGATCGTTAATACACTTGATATCACGCAGCGAAGTGTAATGATAAATTAATTCGCCTCGCAAATTAAAACCAGTGTAACTGTGATTTTTATCACTAAAAAACATCGTTTCATACGGCAACATCTGGCTATGACACCTAACTTATTTTATGATCCGAAATATTGAATTACGCGCCGCCCGTAGCGAGAATAGACAATCTGCTCAGGCTGATGACAGACGCAGCGGTTTAGCGATCCCCTTTCCATTTTCTAATGAGGTGAAACATGAGACTGATTCCTTTAGCGACGCCAACCCAGGTAGGTAAATGGGCCGCCCGCCATATTGTCAACCGCATCAATGCGTTTAACCCGACGGCGGACAGGCCTTTTGTTCTGGGTCTGCCTACCGGCGGCACGCCACTGGAAGCATACAAACACCTGATTGATATGCACAAAGCGGGCCAGGTCAGTTTCAAACATGTCGTAACCTTCAATATGGACGAATATGTTGGCCTGCCAAAAGAGCATCCGGAAAGCTATCATAGCTTCATGTATCGTAACTTCTTCGATCACGTTGATATTCAACCGGAAAATATCAATCTGCTGAATGGTAATGCGCCCGATATTGACGCAGAATGTCGTCAGTACGAAGAGAAAATTCGCGCACTGGGTAAAATTCACCTGTTTATGGGCGGTGTCGGCAATGACGGTCATATCGCCTTTAACGAACCGGCTTCTTCACTGGCTTCGCGTACCCGCATTAAAACCCTGACCCATGACACCCGCGTGGCAAACTCTCGCTTCTTTAACGGCGACGTTGATCAGGTACCTAAATATGCGCTGACGGTCGGCGTCGGCACGCTGCTGGATGCAGAGGAAGTGATGATTCTGGTTACCGGCCATGTCAAAGCGCAGGCATTACAGGCGGCGGTGGAAGGCAACGTGAATCATATGTGGACCATCAGCTGCCTGCAGCTGCATGCGAAATCGGTCGTGGTCTGTGATGAGCCAGCCACCATGGAACTGAAAGTGAAAACCGTGAAATATTTCCGCGAAATGGAAGCGGAAAATATGAAAGGCGTGTAACAGAACATTGTCATGCCCTGCTGTTACGCTGAGTGACAGCAGGCCAGGACGGGAGAAGAGAGATGTACGCATTAGTAAACGGTCGAATCTACAGCGGCCATGAGGTTCTGGATAATCACGCCGTTGTGATAGCTGACGGGCACATTGCGCGCGTCTGCCCGCGTGAATCGCTGCCTGCCGATATTGAACAACGAGATGTGGCGGGTGCGATTATTGCGCCCGGCTTTATCGATCTCCAGCTCAATGGCTGTGGAGGCGTGCAGTTCAATGACAGCCTGGATGCGCTTAGTATTGAGACGCTGGAAACGATGCAACGCGCCAATGAAAAGTCTGGCTGCACCAGCTTTTTACCGACGCTGATCACCAGTAGCGATGCCCTGATGAAGCGGGCGATTGAAACCATGCGCGCTTACCTACAGAAGCATCAGCATCAGGCGCTGGGCCTGCATCTGGAAGGGCCATGGCTGAACAAGGCGAAAAAAGGCACCCACGATCCAGCGCTTATTCGCCTGCCAGATGCGGCGATGGTGCAGTACCTCTGTGACAACGCCGACGTCATCACCAAAGTCACCCTGGCACCAGAAAACGCTGGCAGTGAAGTCATTCGTCAGCTGACTGAAGCCGGGATCATCGTCTCAGCGGGTCATTCAAATGCGACTTATGAAGAGGCGAAAGCGGGCTTTTCTGCTGGCGTGAGTTTCGCGACCCACCTCTATAATGCCATGCCGGTGTTTGCCGGACGTGAACCGGGGCTTATCGGTGCGCTGTTTGATTCGCCTGATGTATACTGCGGCATTATTGCGGATGGTTTACATGTACATTACGCTAACGTACGGAATGCAAAACGCATTAAAGGCGACAGGCTGATACTGGTAACGGATGCCACTGCACCCGCTGGCGCTGACATTAACGAGTTTATTTTTGCAGGAAAAACAATCTATTATCGCGATGGGCTCTGTGTCGATGAAAACGGCACATTAAGTGGTTCTGCCCTGACGATGATTGAAGCGGTACAAAACAGCGTCGAGCATGCAGGTATCGCACTGGACGAAGCGTTACGCATGGCATCACTCTACCCGGCACGGGCGATGGGCGTGGAAAGGCAGTTAGGCTCGATCGAAGCAGGAAAAATCGCGAACCTGACTGTGTTTACGCGCGACTTTAAAATCATTAAGACGTTTGTCAATGGAGACGACGTCCTGAGCGAGTAAGCACTGAATGACCACTGGCGGCCAGTCACAAATAGGAAATGTCGATCTTGTTAAGCAACTCAATAGCGCAGCGGTTTACCGGCTGATTGATCAACAGGGACCGATATCGCGCATTCAGATTGCCGAACTTAGCCAGCTCGCGCCCGCCAGCGTCACCAAAATTACCCGCCAGTTAATTGAGCGCGGTCTGATTAAAGAGGTAGACCAGCAGGCGTCTACCGGTGGTCGCCGCGCTATCTCGATTATCACTGAAACCCGCCATTTCCATACCATCGGGGTTCGCCTCGGCCGCAATGATGCCACCCTGACCCTGTTCGACCTCAGCGGTAAATCGCTGGCACAGGAAGATTATGCGCTGCCGGAACGTACCCAGGAGACGCTGGAACATGCGCTGTTTAACGCCATCAGCGGCTTCATTGAGCAGCACCAGCGCAAGATACGTGAGCTGATCGCGATTTCCGTGATTCTGCCAGGGCTGGTCGATCCGATAAACGGCGTGATCCGCTATATGCCGCACATCTCTGTCAGCCACTGGCCGCTCGTCGCCAGCCTGAAAAAACGTTTTAACGTCACCAGTTTTGTCGGCCACGATATTCGCAGCCTGGCGCTGGCCGAGCACTACTTCGGTGCAAGCCGTGATTGTGCTGACTCAATCCTGGTGCGTTTACACCGTGGCACCGGCGCCGGCATTATTGCCAACGGCCATATTTTTCTCGGCAGCAACGGCAACGTCGGTGAAATCGGCCATATTCAGGTCGATCCGCTTGGCGAACGCTGTCATTGCGGCAACTTTGGCTGCCTGGAAACCATCGCCGCCAATGGCGCCATTGAAAATCGCGTGCGACATCTGCTAAGTCAGGGCCATCCCAGCATGCTGACGCTCGAGGCCTGCCAGATGTCTCACATCTGCAAAGCGGCCAATCAGGGTGATGCACTGGCCTGTGAAGTGGTCGAGCATGTGGGCCGTTATCTCGGCAAAGCGATCGCGATTGCGATCAACCTGTTTAATCCACAAAAAGTGGTGCTGGCGGGTGAGATCACAGAAGCAGAAAAAGTACTGCTGCCCGCAATTGAGGGTTGCATCAATACCCAGGCCTTAGAGGCTTTCCGTAAAAATCTGCCGGTGGTGCGTTCTGCCCTGGATCATCGTTCTGCGATTGGCGCGTTTGCGCTCGCTAAACGTGCCATGCTTAACGGCATTCTGCTGCAACATCTTCTTGAAGACTAAGCTAACCCGCTGCTGTGGCGGGCCACATCGGATCTGACTATGACCATTAAAAGCGTAATTTGTGATATCGATGGCGTGCTGATGCACGACAACACGGCCGTTCCCGGCGCGCAGGAGTTTTTACAGCGCATTCTGGCCAAAGAAATGCCGCTGGTGGTGCTGACAAACTATCCCTCGCAGACCGAGCAGGATCTGGCTAACCGTTTTGCTTCGGCTGGCGTAGAAGTTCCTGAATCCGTTTTCTATACCTCCGCGATGGCCACCGCCGACTTCCTGCGCCGCCAGGAAGGCAAAAAGGCCTATGTGATTGGCGAAGGTGCACTGATTCATGAACTCTACAAAGCGGGCTTTACCATTACCGATGTGAATCCCGATTTTGTCATCGTCGGAGAGACGCGCTCGTTTAACTGGGACATGATGCATAAGGCGGCCTTCTTCGTGGCTAACGGCGCCCGCTTTATTGCCACTAACCCGGATACGCATGCGCGCGGTTTTATTCCCGCCTGTGGCGCGCTCTGTGCGGGTATTGAGAAGATCTCTGGCCGTCGCCCGTTTGTGGTTGGCAAACCCAGCCCCTACATCATGCGTGCCGCGCTGAACAAGATGCAGGCTCACTCGGAAGAGACGGTGATTGTCGGTGACAACCTGCGCACCGATATTCTGGCTGGATTTCAGGCGGGTCTGGAGACGGTGCTGGTGCTGTCCGGCGTCTCGACGCTGACTGATATCGATGCCATGCCGTTCCGTCCGGACTGGATCTACCCTTCTGTGGCTGACATTGACCTGTTCTGATTCATTTCTCTTATGACGCATCCGGCTAATCTGTGATGCGTCACCCCTTTTATGCCCCGCTCTCCCTGCTTTTGCTGTCTTTTTTTTAATCAAAAAAACACATTCTATTGCTGATCCAACAACAAAAGCACCTTAAAATTATCGTTTATTCAATTTTATTGCCATGAGAGCAATATTTTTATCAGTAAATCACGATTCCTCTTGCATTGAATGCACTAAATAGCGCATTTTCTTATGTATCACGCAGCGTCAGGCTGCCGGACAAACGTAAAAGATAACATCACCGTAAGGTGAGCTCAGGAGTCAGCTATGTGTTCAATTTTTGGTGTGCTGGATCTGAAAACCGATCCTGTTGAGCTGCGCAAAAAAGCGCTGGAATGTTCACGCTTAATGCGTCATCGCGGCCCGGACTGGTCAGGCGTCTTCGCGGATGACCATGCTATTCTGGCGCATGAACGCCTCTCAATTGTTGACGTTAACAATGGCGCCCAGCCACTGTACAACGCCGATCACACCCACGTACTGGCGGTTAACGGCGAGATTTACAACCATCAGGCACTGCGCGCTGAACTCAGCGATCGCTACGAATTCCAGACCGGCTCTGACTGTGAAGTCATTCTGGCGCTCTACCAGGAGAAAGGTGTCGATTTCCTCGACGAGCTGGAAGGCATGTTCGCCTTTATCCTCTATGACACCGTTAAAAAAACCTGGCTGATTGGTCGCGACCACATTGGCATCATCCCGCTCTATATGGGTAATGATGAGCATGGCAACCTGTTTGTTGCTTCAGAAATGAAAGCGCTGGTGCCAGCCTGCCGTTCCATCAAAGAGTTCCCGCCGGGAAGTTACCTCTCCAGCACCGATGGCGAAATTCATCGTTACTGGCAGCGTGACTGGATGGAATACAAAAACGTTGAGCACAACACCACCGACGCTGCTGGCCTGAAACATGCCCTGGAAGAGTCCGTGAAAAGCCACCTGATGTCAGATGTCCCTTACGGCGTGTTGCTGTCAGGCGGTCTGGACTCTTCCATCATTTCTGCCGTGACCAAGCGTTTCGCGGCGAAGCGGGTTGAAGATCAGGATAAAAGTGATGCCTGGTGGCCGCAGCTGCACTCTTTCGCGGTAGGACTGGAAGGCTCACCCGATTTAAACGCGGCGAAAACCGTGGCGGAACATCTGGGCACCGTGCACCACGAAATTCATTTCACTGTGCAGGAAGGACTGGATGCGATTCGCGATGTGATTTATCACATTGAAACCTATGACGTCACCACTATTCGCGCCTCTACGCCGATGTACTTAATGTCCCGTAAAATCAAAGCGATGGGCATTAAGATGGTGCTGTCGGGCGAAGGCGCAGATGAAGTGTTCGGTGGCTATCTTTACTTCCATAAAGCGCCAAATGCCAAAGAGTTCCACGAAGAAAACGTGCGTAAACTTCAGGCGTTGCACATGTTCGACTGCGCCCGTGCCAACAAAGCGATGTCTGCCTGGGGCGTTGAAGCCCGCGTACCCTTCCTGGATAAAAAATTCCTGGATGTGGCGATGCGCATCAACCCGGCCGACAAAATGTGTGGCAGCAACGGTAAAATGGAGAAGCACATTCTGCGTGAATGTTTCTCCTCTTACCTGCCAGAGAGCGTGGCGTGGCGTCAGAAAGAGCAGTTCTCTGATGGCGTGGGTTACAGCTGGATCGACTCATTGAAAGAAGTCGCTGCGAAGCAAATCAGCGATCAGCAGCTGGCAACCGCCCACTTCCGCTTCCCGTTCAACACGCCGGGTTCGAAAGAAGCCTATCTCTATCGTGAGATTTTCGAGGAGCTGTTCCCGTTAGCGAGCGCGGCAGAGTGTGTGCCTGGCGGTCCATCAGTCGCCTGTTCTTCTGCCAAAGCGATTGAGTGGGATGAAGCGTTTAAAAACATGGACGATCCTTCCGGACGTGCCGTAGGTGTTCATCAGTCAGCCTATAAATAAGCAGACAGAGAGCAGCCAGAATGGGTCGCTGCGGCCCATTTTTTTTACGATTAGCGTTGTATTCACTGAAAAATTGCCGAATAAACCGCCAGGCTGGTTATAAGCCAGTCAAACAGCAATTATCTGGCAAAAAACGGTAAAAAACTTGTTGACGCTGTCTGGTCAACTCCGCATAATGCGCCCCGCAACGCCGATGAAGGTAACGCGAAAAAAAGATGGCTACGTAGCTCAGCTGGTTAGAGCACAGCACTCATAATGCTGGGGTCACAGGTTCGATTCCCGTCGTAGCCACCATCTTTTTTTGCGGGAGTGGCGAAATTGGTAGACGCACCAGATTTAGGTTCTGGCGCCGCAAGGTGTGCGAGTTCAAGTCTCGCCTCCCGCACCATTTCATTATTCGGCAGCGTGGATGGGATATCGCCAAGCGGTAAGGCACCGGTTTTTGATACCGGCATTCCCTGGTTCGAATCCAGGTATCCCAGCCAATTTCGATGATTCTTGATGCTGAGAACGGACGAATGGGATATCGCCAAGCGGTAAGGCACCGGTTTTTGATACCGGCATTCCCTGGTTCGAATCCAGGTATCCCAGCCATCATTGAAATGCAGTAAAATTTGGCTACGTAGCTCAGCTGGTTAGAGCACAGCACTCATAATGCTGGGGTCACAGGTTCGATTCCCGTCGTAGCCACCATATAATTGGGGTGTCGCCAAGCGGTAAGGCACTGGTTTCTGATACCAGCATTCCGGGGTTCGAATCCCTGCACCCCAGCCATATAAAGACAATTTGAAAAACACCATAATTGGGGTGTCGCCAAGCGGTAAGGCACTGGTTTCTGATACCAGCATTCCGGGGTTCGAATCCCTGCACCCCAGCCAAATTGCACAACCAGGCCCGCTTTTGCGGGCTTTGTTGTTTTTGTACCTTCCCAAACGCTGATCGCTTCCTGATTTCTGGCCCGCCCTGCGGCGAGCCTCAATGCGTAATCGGCTATAAACCCAGTGCGTAACGCAATACCTGCCGCTTCAGCACACCGGAATGTTCGGCAGCAATCAGTCCGAGATTACGCGCAAACCGCAGCGGTGCCAGCTGATTGCTGAAGGCGAAATAAAAAAGATCCATGCCGCCCTGCATCAGCATATTGTCTTTACGACGCTGCCGGTGATAGCGCTGCAGGATGCGCTCCGACGCCCAGTCCTCCGCCGCACCGCGTGCGCTGACCAGCACATCAATCAACGCATCAATATCGCGATAGCCCAGATTCACGCCCTGCCCGGCCAGCGGGTTTATGGTATGCGCGGCGTCTCCGACCAGCGCCAGTCCCGGCAGAACATAGCGTGAAGCATGGCGGCGCACCAGCGGAAAGCCACCTGCCGCATGGGCTTTAAAACGTCCCAGCCGCGCCGGGAAGTGGCTGGCAATCTCTTTTTCCAGCTGGGCCATCGGCATCGCCTGCAGCTGACGGATTCTTGCTGGTGCGTCATACCAGACCAGCGAGGCCCGATTGCCATAGAGCGGCAGGAAGGCGCGCGGTCCCTGCGGTGTAAAGTGCTGCCATGTGGCCTCCCCTGCCGGATGTTCGCAGGTCACGCTGATCAGCAGACAGGACTGCGCATAACTCCAGCCATGAATCCCGATGCCCGCCATCTGCCGCACCTGAGAGTTTGCACCATCTGCACCAACCACCAGCCGGGTGTGTAAGGCCACGCCGTCGTTAAGATCAACGCGCCAGCCGCCATTTTCTGACTGCAGGTTCTCCAGTGTGGCCGGGCAATAGCATGTCACGCCCAGCGACTGCATCTCCTCCCATAATGCCCGCTGAAGCACGCTGTTCTCGACCATAAAGCCCAGTTCGGGCAGGCCCAGCGAGGCCGCATCAAAACTCACCTGCGCCGTCTGCCACTCCCAGGTTTCCAGCCTGCGATAAGGCGCGCTGCGCATCGCATCTACCCGTGGCCAGACGTTAAGTCTCTTCAGTAAAGCCACCGAAGAGGAACCAATCGCTGAAATTCGCAGATCGGGATCGCTATCGGCATCAAATGGAGCGGGTTCGGCACGCTCAATCACCGCCACGCGAAAATGTTGTTGTGTCAGTCCACAGGCCAGCGCAGCACCAACCATGCCACCGCCGACAATCACGACATCAAACTGATTATCCTGCATTGCTTATGTCCCTCTCTGATTCCCGCAAGCCTGCGCAACACGGGTCTGAATAGAGCAAAGTGTACCGGAAAACGCGATGGCTGGCAGAAAAGCCCTCAGGCTGGTCACCACAGCATCAAAGCATTACAATACGCCCCCCTCACTTCACTGCACTGAATCAATGGCTAGCGCGATGACAAAAAAACTGCATATCAAAACCTGGGGATGTCAGATGAATGAGTATGATTCATCCAAGATGTCTGATCTGCTGAACAGTACGCACGGCTATACGCTGACCGAGGTCCCTGAAGAGGCGGATATTCTGCTGCTGAACACCTGTTCAATTCGTGAGAAAGCGCAGGAGAAAGTGTTCCATCTGCTGGGACGCTGGAGAAAACTTAAAGAGCGCAATCCGGATGTGATTATTGGCGTGGGTGGCTGTGTGGCGTCGCAGGAAGGGGATCATATCCGCCAGCGTGCACCCTGCGTCGATATCGTTTTTGGTCCGCAGACACTGCATCGCCTGCCGGAGATGATCAACACGGTGCGCGGCACCAAAAGCCCGGTGGTCGACATCAGCTTCCCGGAAATCGAGAAATTTGACCGTCTGCCGGAACCGCGCGCAGAAGGCCCGACAGCTTTTGTTTCCATCATGGAAGGCTGCAACAAATATTGTACTTTCTGCGTGGTGCCTTACACGCGCGGCGAGGAAGTGAGCCGTCCCAGCGATGACATTCTGCTGGAGATCGCTCAACTGGCGGCGCAGGGTGTGCGTGAAGTTAACCTGCTGGGCCAGAACGTCAACGCCTACCGGGGTGCCACCTTTGATGGTGAAATCTGTACCTTCGCGGAGCTGCTGCGTCTGGTTGCTGCCATCGACGGCATCGACCGTATTCGTTTCACCACCAGCCACCCAATTGAGTTCACCGACGACATCATTGAGGTTTACCGCGATACCCCGGAACTGGTCAGTTTCCTGCACCTGCCGGTTCAGAGCGGCTCAGACCGTATTCTGACGCTGATGAAGCGTGCCCATACCGCCCTGGAATATAAGGCGATTATCCGCAAGCTGCGCGCAGCGCGCCCGGATATTGAGATCAGCTCCGACTTCATTATCGGCTTCCCCGGTGAAACGCAGCAGGATTTCGAGCAGACCATGAAACTCATCGCCGAAATCAATTTCGACGTCAGTTTCAGCTTTATCTACTCTGCCCGTCCCGGCACGCCCGCCGCTGACCTGCCAGATGATGTCAGCGAAGAGGAGAAAAAGCAGCGTCTGTGGATCCTGCAGGACCGCATCAACCAGCAGGCGCAGGCGATCAGTCGCCGCATGGTGGGCACCGTGCAGCGTATTCTGGTGGAAGGCATCTCCCGCAAGAACGTGATGGAAGTCTCTGGCCGCACTGAAAATAACCGCGTGGTTAATTTCGAAGGTACGCCTGAGATGATTGGCCGCTTTGTGGATGTGGAAATCGTTGATGTCTACACCAATTCGCTGCGCGGCATACTGGTGCGCACAGAAGATGAGATGGGTCTGCGTATGGCAGAAAGCCCGGCGTCCGTGATTGCCCGTACCCGTAAAGAAAACGAAATCGGCGTGAGTCTGTTCCAGCCGTGATGCCTGCTATACTGTGCGGCAGCGCGCATCGCGTTGCCGCCAATTTCACTCTGCACCACTTGGTTTCTGAAAGTGTCGCCCAAATATCTTTCCTTAAGCTTGCGCCCAGGCGTTACGGCATAAATAATTTTGTTATGGTGCATCCGGTTAAGCCCAACGGTGCGTCAGACACACCCCATAACTGGCCCTGAGTGACCCAAAGGATTCGTTTGAATATCGAAACTCGTGAAATCGCCCTTGAACCGGCTGATAACCGTCGACTGATGAGCCTGTGTGGGCCTTTCGACGATAATGTGAAACAGCTTGAGCGTCGTCTGGGCATTGAGATCAATCGCCGCGACAACGTCTTTAAGCTGGTGGGACGTCCACTTTGCGTCAATGCCGCCGCAGATATTCTGAAAACCCTGTATGTCGACACCGCGCCGATGCGTGGTGATATCCCGGATATCGAGCCTGACCAGATTCACCTGGCCATCAAAGAGAGCCGGGTACTGGAGCAAACCGCTGAAAGCGTGCCGGAGTACGGTAAAGCGGTCAATATCAAGACCAAGCGTGGTGTGATTAAGCCGCGCACACCAAACCAGGCCCAGTACATCGCAAATGTGCTTGACCACGACATCACCTTTGGCGTCGGCCCGGCCGGTACCGGTAAAACTTATCTGGCGGTCGCCGCAGCCGTTGATGCACTGGAGCGTCAGGAGATTCGACGCATCATGCTGACCCGCCCTGCAGTAGAAGCGGGTGAAAAACTCGGCTTCCTGCCAGGTGACCTGAGCCAGAAAGTCGACCCTTATCTGCGCCCGCTCTACGATGCCCTGTTCGAAATGCTTGGCTTCGAGCGGGTAGAAAAGCTGATGGAGCGCAATGTCATTGAGGTTGCCCCGCTGGCCTACATGCGCGGTCGTACCTTAAATGATGCGTTCATCATTCTTGATGAGAGCCAGAACACCACCATCGAGCAGATGAAGATGTTCCTGACGCGTATTGGCTTTAACTCAAAAGCGGTTATTACAGGCGACGTTACCCAGATTGACCTGCCGCGTCACGTCAAGTCGGGCCTGCGCCATGCCATTGAGGTGCTGGCGGACGTTGAAGAGATCAGCTTTAACTTCTTCCATAGCGAAGATGTCGTGCGCCATCCCGTCGTTGCCCGCATTGTTACCGCCTATGAAGCCTGGGAAGCGGCCGATCAGACCCGCCGTGACCAGCAGGCCGAAGAGCGTAAACGCGAAGCGCTGGCTGCACAGAGCGCCACGCAGGAGAACAAATGAGCGAGGTTATTCTCGACCTGCAGGTCGCCTGTGAGAATACGGCTGACCTGCCGGATGAAAGCCAGTTTCATCGCTGGCTGTCAGCCGCTGTCATTCCTTTCCAGCCCGACAGCGAAGTAACCGTGCGTCTGGTTGATGAAGCGGAGAGTCATGATCTTAATCTGACTTATCGTGGCAAAGACAAACCAACCAACGTTCTCTCCTTCCCGTTTGAAGCGCCGCCGGGTATTGAGCTGCCGCTGCTGGGCGATCTGATCATTTGCCGCCAGGTGGTTGAGCAGGAAGCCGCTGAACAGGGTAAAAGCGTTGAAGCCCACTGGGCGCATATGGTGGTACATGGCACGCTGCATCTGCTGGGTTACGACCATATTGAAGATGACGAAGCTGACGAGATGGAAGGACTGGAGACCGAGATAATGCTTGCTCTTGGGTATCCTGATCCGTACATTTCGGAGAAAGAAGACGCCTGAATCCTCCATTCTGGCTATCCGGCTGTCAGCACAGTTTGCTGACAGCACCTATTCCTCACCAGAGAGATCTTTAAAAACCGCCATGAGCGACGACCATTCTCAAAACAGCGATGCACCCAGTAGTAAAAAGGGATTTTTCTCCCTGTTGATCAACCAACTCTTCCACGGCGAACCGAAAAGCCGTGATGAGCTACTGGAGCTGATCCGCGACTCGAATAACAAAGAGCTGATTGACCAGGACACCCGCGACATGCTCGAAGGGGTTCTGGATATTGCGGAGCAGCGCGTGCGTGACATCATGATCCCGCGCTCGCAAATGATCACCCTGAAACGTAATCAGAGCCTCGAAGAGTGTCTGGATGTCATCATTGAGTCCGCTCATTCCCGCTTCCCGGTGATCAGCGAAGATAAAGATCATGTGGAAGGGATTCTGATGGCGAAAGATCTGTTGCCGTTTATGAGCAGCGAATCTGAGCCTTTCAGCATTGAGAAAGTACTGCGTCCTGCGGTGGTTGTGCCTGAAAGTAAGCGTGTAGATCGGATGCTGAAAGAGTTCCGCTCCCAGCGCTACCATATGGCGATCGTTATTGATGAGTTTGGTGGTGTCTCCGGTCTGGTGACCATTGAAGACATTCTGGAACTGATCGTCGGTGAGATTGAAGATGAGTATGACGATGAAGAAGATCGTGATATCCGTCAGCTCAACCGTCACACCTTTACGGTGCGCGCACTGACCGCCATTGAAGATTTCAATGAGGTGTTTGGCACGCAGTTCAGCGATGATGAAGTCGACACCATTGGTGGTCTGGTGATGCAGGGCTTCGGCCATCTGCCTGCTCGCGGTGAAAGCATCGACATTGAGGGTTACCAGTTCAAGGTGGCGATGGCTGACAGCCGCCGCATCATTCAGGTTCACGTGACTATTCCGGAAAATTCGCCACAACCTCAACTGGAAGACGAATAAGTCTATGGCTTTAGCCTCACTCTACCCGCGCCAGCGGGTTCGCCTGCTGCTAGCTTTAATAACGGGTGCAGTTGGCACCCTCGCCTTCTCTCCTTACGATTTCTGGCCCGCCGCGCTGCTTTCGCTGTGCGGCTTACAGCTTCTGACTTTGAACCGCTCCAGCCCACAGGCCACCGCGATCGGCTTTGTCTGGGGATTGGGTCTGTTCGGCAGCGGCATCAACTGGGTTTACGTCAGTGTCGCCACCTTTGGCGGCATGCCTGGCCCGGTCAATGTCTTTATCGTGGCATTGCTGGCGGCGTATCTGGCGATCTACCCGGCGCTGTTTGCCGGCGTACTGAATCGCCTGTGGCCGCGTACAACGCTGTGGCGACTGGCGCTGGCCGCACCGGCATTATGGCAAATGACCGAGTTCCTGCGCGGCTGGGTGCTGACCGGCTTTCCGTGGCTGCAGTTTGGTTACAGCCAGATTGATGGCCCGTTAAAAGGGCTGGCCCCGCTGGTGGGCGTCGAGACGCTGACCTTCCTGCTGATGGTGGTGGCTGGACTGCTGGCTTATGCCCTGCAGCAGCGCAATGTCAGAAGTCTGGTCGCAGCACTGCTGCTGCTAGCCCTGCCGTGGCCGTTGCGCTACATCCAGTGGGTTCAGCCGATGCCCGGACGTGCGGTTGAAGTGGCGCTGGTGCAGGGAAACATCCCGCAGTCCATGAAGTGGGACCCGCAGCAATTGCTCACGACCCTGCGCATTTATAACGGTCTGAGTCAGCCGCTGATAGGCAAAGCGCCGATCATTATCTGGCCTGAATCGGCCATTACCGATCTTGAGAGTAATCAGCAGCCGTTCCTGCGTTCGCTGGATGATGAACTGCGTGAGCGCGGCAGTTCGCTGGTCACCGGCATCGTGGACTCCCGGCTGGAACAGAACCGTTATCACGATTACAACACTGTGATCGTGCTGGGTGGTAAGGCGCCTTACAACTACTTCAGCGGTAATCGCTACCAGAAGAACCATCTGGTGCCGTTTGGCGAGTTTGTACCGCTGGCCGATCTGCTGCGTCCTCTGGCCCCGTTCTTTGATCTGCCGATGTCGGCATTCAGTCGTGGAAACTATCTTCAGCCGCAACTGAACGTAGCGGGCTACAACCTGACCAGCGCCATCTGTTATGAGATCGTGCTGGGTGAACAGGTGCGGGCCAATTTCCATCCAGACACCAACTTCCTGCTGACTGTTTCGAACGATGCCTGGTTTGGTCACTCAATCGGTCCCTGGCAGCACTTCCAGATGGCGAGGATGCGTGCGCTGGAACTGGGTCGTCCGCTGTTGCGTAGTACCAATAATGGCGTGACGGCGGTGGTCAATGCCAGCGGTGATGTGGAAGCCATGCTACCGCAGTTTACCCGCGGTGTGCTGACCAGCAAGGTCACACCAACGCAAGGGGAAACGCCGTATGCGCGGGCAGGCATCTGGCCTGTGTGGTCACTGACGCTGCTGGCCGCGTTGATAGCCCTGTTGCGTCGACGTCGATAATCTCTTAAATAGCAAAGGCGAAGCCCAGGCTTCGCCTTTTTTCTTTGCTTGCTCCCCAGCCTGTATCACTTCCACTGACCGCAGACTCTGCTGCCTTTCTCACCCTACACCGCTTTCTGGCACGATGATTGCAAAATATTTCACTGTTTTTCGCTAACAGCCTGATTACAGGCGCTGCCGCGAGGCGGGCTGCACCAAAACAGTCCTATCTCCTGCACCGTTAACGCGCAGTGTGGAAAAATTGCCTTTTTTTGGTGCGGATCACCTCGCAAAAAAGAAACTTTTTTGTTTCATTGCGTTAACAATCCGCTATGTTAGTGACTCTTCTGCGCCCGTTTACTCCGCAGAATGAGCAGAAATGCAGCAGAAAACAGACACAACATCATAATCAGCGCAGGTTATATCCTGTGCCTTTTTCATACGAAGGAGTTGGAACATGCAACTACGCAAAGTGGCATTATCTCTTCTGCTGATCAGCGCAGCGGCGGGAGCGGCCCAGGCGGAAGATCTCAGCGGCACCCTGAAGAAGATTAATGACAATGGCGTCATTGTGGTCGGGCATCGCGAATCATCAGTTCCCTTTTCTTATTATGACAACCAGCAAAAAGTCGTCGGCTATTCACAGGATTACTCAAATGCCATCGTGGAAGCCATTAAAACGAAGCTGAACAAGCCTGACCTGCAGGTCAAAATGATTCCAATCACCTCACAAAACCGTATTCCGCTGCTGCAAAACGGCACTTACGATTATGAGTGTGGCTCGACGACTAATAACCTCGAGCGCCAGAAACAGGCTGCCTTCTCTGACACCATTTTTGTCATCGGCACCCGTCTGCTGGTTAAGAAAGATGGCCCGATCAAAGATTTCGCCGACCTGAAAGGCAAAACTGTGGTGGTGACCTCAGGAACAACCTCTGAAGTGCTGCTGCACAAACTCAACGATGAACAGAAACTGGATATGCGCATTATCAGCGCAAAAGATCATGGCGACTCCTTCCGTACGCTGGAAACCGGTCGTGCCGTGGCCTTTATGATGGATGATGCCCTGCTGGCAGGTGAACGTGCCAAAGCTAAAAAGCCGGACAACTGGGAGATTTTAGGCACGCCACAGTCCAAAGAGGCTTACGGCTGCATGCTGCGTAAAGATGATCCGCAGTTCAAAGCGCTGGTGGATGAAACCATCGCTAAAGCTCAGACCTCAGGTCAGGCAGAAAAATGGTTCGGGAACTGGTTCAAAAAGCCAATCCCGCCAAAGAACCTGAACATGAATTTTGACCTGTCAGATGACATGAAAGCGCTGTTCAAAACGCCAAACGACAAAGCACTCAATTAACAACAAAATACCTAATGGATTTCAGATTGCATTGAGGTGGCAGGAAAGTGAATCCCGAATCGCTTACTCCGGTAAGAGATTTGTGTGAGTCAACGTAGCCAACAAAAATGCAGCCTGAATAACAACGGGTATAACAAGGGCGGCCTGGCTGCCCTCTCGATTGCTGAAACCGCGGCATGGACAGACAGACTGACACGGGTCGTTCCCCTGAGTCAGGACATAAAACGCCGTTCATCAATCTTCAGGGTAGCTTAGCTACCCTTTTTTTCCGGAGCTCGTTATGGGTATCGATTGGAACTGGGGCATTTTCCTCGAACAGGCCCCGTTCGGTAACACGACCTACCTCGGCTGGCTGTGGTCCGGTTTTCAGGTGACGATAGCCGTCTCCTGCTGCGCCTGGATTATCGCCTTCTGCGTGGGTTCATTTTTCGGCATTCTGCGCACCGTGCCGAATCGCCTGCTGTCGACCATTGGCACCTGCTATGTCGAACTGTTTCGTAACATTCCGCTGATCGTCCAGTTCTTCTTCTGGTATCTGGTGGCGCCCGAACTGGTGGGTGAAAACCTCGGCATGTGGTTTAAGTCTGAGCTGGACCCCAACATTCAGTTCTTCCTCTCTTCCATGATCTGTCTTGGCCTGTTTACCGCCGCCCGCGTTTGCGAGCAGGTGCGCGCGGCGATTCAGTCACTGCCGAGTGGACAGAAGAATGCCGGCCTGGCGATGGGATTAACCCTGCCACAGACCTATCGCTATGTACTGCTGCCCAATGCGTATCGCGTGATTGTCCCGCCGATGACCTCGGAAATGCTGAACCTGGTAAAGAACTCGGCTATCGCCTCCACCATTGGTCTGGTTGATATGGCAGCGCAGGCGGGCAAACTGCTCGACTATTCTGCTCACGCCTATGAATCCTTTACCGCCATTACGCTGGCCTATGTCGCGATTAACCTGGTAATTATGTTGTTGATGAGTCTGGTCGAGCGCAAGGTCCGGCTGCCAGGCAATGCGGGAGGCAAGTAATGTACGATTTTGACTGGAGTTCGATTGCACCCAGCCTGCCTTATCTGCTTAACGGCTTAGTCATTACCTTTAAGATCACGATTACCGCGGTGGTGTTCGGCATTCTGTGGGGCACCCTGCTGGCGGTAATGCGTCTGTCGGCCTTTAAGCCCATCAGCTGGTTCGCCAAAATTTATGTGAATCTGTTCCGCTCAGTGCCGCTGGTGATGGTGTTGCTGTGGTTCTATCTGGTAGTGCCGAGCTTCCTGCAGCAGGTGCTTGGCCTGTCGCCTAAAACCGATATCCGCCTGATTTCAGCCATGGTCGCCTTTTCGCTGTTTGAAGCGGCGTACTACTCAGAAATCATTCGTGCCGGCATCATCAGTATCTCACGAGGACAGGGCAATGCCGCACTGGCGCTGGGCATGACACAGTGGCAGGCAATGAAACTGATTATTCTGCCGCAGGCATTCCGGGCAATGGTTCCGCTGCTGCTGACGCAGGGTATCGTCCTGTTCCAGGATACCTCACTGGTCTATGTCTTAAGCCTGGCGGACTTCTTCCGTACCGCATCCACCATTGGTGAGCGCGACGGCACCCAGGTTGAAATGGTTCTGTTTGCAGGTCTGGTCTACTTCGTTATCAGCCTGAGCGCATCGCTGTTGGTCAGCTATCTAAAAAGAAAAAGGACGGTTTAAATGATTAGCCTGAAAAATGTTTCTAAGTGGTATGGTCACTTTCAGGTGCTGACCGACTGCTCAACCGAAGTCAAAACCGGTGAAGTAGTGGTGGTGTGCGGCCCGTCCGGCTCCGGTAAATCAACACTGATCAAAACGGTGAACGGACTTGAGCCAGTTCAGCAGGGCGTGATTGCGGTCAACGGCACCGAGGTGAATAACAAAAAAACCAACCTTGCGCAGCTGCGCAGCCAGGTCGGCATGGTGTTCCAGCACTTCGAGCTGTTCCCGCATCTGAGTATTATTAATAATCTGGTGCTGGCACAGGTGAAAGTGCTGAAGCGCGACAAAGCGGCGGCCCGCGATAAAGGGCTGAAGCTGCTGAAGCGTGTGGGACTGTCAGCGCATGCCGAGAAGTTCCCCGGCCAGCTTTCTGGCGGTCAGCAGCAGCGCGTGGCGATTGCGCGTGCGCTCTGCATGGATCCTATCGCGATGCTGTTTGATGAACCGACCTCTGCGCTGGATCCGGAAATGATCAACGAAGTGCTGGATGTGATGGTCGAGCTGGCGCAGGAAGGGATGACAATGATGGTGGTGACACACGAGATGGGCTTCGCCCGTAAAGTTGCCAATCGCGTGATCTTCATGGATGAAGGGAAAATTATCGAAGACACTAACAAAGATGACTTCTTTAATAACCCTCAGTCTGACCGTGCGAAAGATTTCCTCGCTAAGATTCTGCACTAAACACGCTTTGCGGGTCACACAGTGTGGCCCGCATAGATTTTGTTATCAGGGCTCAAAAGGCTGACGCTGAAACTGATCGTTGCCGCACTCCGGACAACGGGACAAGGTTTCAGGGGTGTAGATTGACCGGGTAAACTGGCACTTCTCGCACACCAGATTGCCCAGCCCCACGATTTCACCGCTCTGATACACCCCGTGGTGATGCAGGTCCTGAAAGACCTCGCGCCACTCCAGCTGACTTTTATCGGTGATATCTGCCAGCTCTTTCCAGACACTCTCGCGGATAATGCGCATAAACAGTGAATCAGCCAGGGGTTCTTCCACGTCGGTATAGCTGCGTGCAAATTCGCCCAAATCACGGCGCACCGAATTCAGCGCCTGGTCAATCTCACTTTCCGACATATCATCGCGTACCAGTAACTGACTTCTCCGCCCGGCAATCAGCTCATCAAGGTTACGATCGCCCTGACGAAGACGTTCGGTCAATACGGCTAACGACTCGCGATATTCCTGAGCCACTTTATTCATTTTATTCTCCTTTAATACAGACTCTCGCTGAACTAAGTTTAGTCGGAATGTTGCTTTTGCCGTGTCGTCTGTACAGTGAATTACAAAAGGGTGAAGGGGCTGACGCTTTCAGCAGAAATCGTGCCGCCAAAAGTGGGAAGTGTTGTTGATACGCGGCCTTATGGGTATGCTATGCGGATCTTAGAGCCAGAAAAATGTTTTTCATAAAGGACCACAGGCAGCCATGCAAGAGCAATACCGCCCGGAAGAAATTGAATCCCGTGTGCAGCAGCACTGGGATGAAAACGAAACGTTTAAAGTGACTGAGCAGGAAGGTAAAGAGAAATACTATTGCCTCTCCATGTTGCCCTATCCTTCTGGCCGCCTGCATATGGGCCACGTTCGTAACTACACCATCGGCGACGTAATCGCGCGTTATCAGCGTATGCTCGGCAAAAACGTGCTACAGCCGATTGGCTGGGATGCTTTCGGCCTGCCTGCGGAAGGCGCTGCGGTTAAAAACAACACCGCGCCTGCCCCGTGGACGTACGACAATATCGCCTACATGAAAAACCAGCTCAAACTGCTGGGCTTTGGCTATGACTGGAGTCGTGAACTGGCGACCTGCCAGCCAGAGTATTATCGCTGGGAACAGTGGTTCTTCACCAAACTGTATGAAAAGGGTCTGGTCTATAAAAAGACCTCTGCTGTGAACTGGTGCCCGAACGATCAGACGGTGCTGGCCAACGAGCAGGTCATTGATGGCTGCTGCTGGCGCTGTGACACAAAAGTTGAACGCAAAGAGATCCCGCAGTGGTTTATCAAAATCACCGATTATGCGGAAGAGTTGCTGAACGACCTGGATACGCTTGAAGAGTGGCCTGAGCAGGTCAAAACCATGCAGCGTAACTGGATTGGCCGTTCCGAAGGCGTCGAAATCACTTTCGACGTGGCGGAGAGCGAAGAGAAAGTCACCGTCTACACCACTCGCCCGGATACCTTTATCGGAGCAACCTATGTTGCTGTGGCGGCGGGTCATCCTCTGTCGGCTCAGGCGTCGGTAAATAATCCGGCACTGGCCGATTTTATTGCTGAATGCCGTAATACCAAAGTGGCCGAAGCCGATATGGCGACCATGGAGAAGAAAGGCATGGCGACCGGCCTGTCTGTTATTCATCCGCTGACCGGCGAGCTGATTCCGGTCTGGGTTGCCAACTTCGTCCTGATGGAATACGGCACTGGCGCCGTAATGGCAGTTCCGGCACACGATCAGCGCGACTGGGAGTTTGCGACTAAATACGATTTGCCAATCAAGCCGGTCATCCTCAACCTGGATGGCTCCATTCCTGACGTCAGCGCGGCGGCTATGACGGATAAAGGTGCCCTGTTTAACTCGGGGGAGTTCAACGGCATGGATCACGCAACAGGCTTTAACGCCATTGCGGATTTACTGGCGGCAAAAGGCGTGGGCGTACGTAAAGTGAACTACCGTCTGCGCGACTGGGGCGTTTCACGTCAGCGTTACTGGGGGGCGCCAATCCCGATGGTGACGCTGGAAGATGGCACCGTGATGCCTGCACCTGAAGACCAGCTGCCGGTAATCCTGCCGGAAGATGTGGTGATGGATGGCATTACCAGTCCGATTAAAGCAGATCCAGAGTGGGCGAAAACCACGGTAAACGGCCAGCCAGCTCTGCGTGAAACCGACACCTTTGACACCTTTATGGAGTCCTCCTGGTACTACGCGCGTTATACCTGCGCCAGCTACAAGGAAGGCATGCTGGATCCGGCCGCGGCAAACTACTGGCTGCCGGTCGATCAGTATGTAGGCGGTATTGAACACGCCATCATGCATCTGATGTATTTCCGCTTCTTCCACAAGCTGCTGCGTGACGCAGGCCTGGTGAACTCCAATGAGCCTGCCAAACGTCTGCTGTGCCAGGGCATGGTGCTG
Source organism: Candidatus Pantoea rara (assembly GCF_051136265.1). Taxonomy (NCBI): domain Bacteria; kingdom Pseudomonadati; phylum Pseudomonadota; class Gammaproteobacteria; order Enterobacterales; family Erwiniaceae; genus Pantoea; species Candidatus Pantoea rara. The sequence goes on from NZ_CP194942.1 coordinate 2,906,756, forward strand.
GCTGATGCCTTCTACTACCTGGGTAACAACGGCGAGCGTAACTGGGTTTCACCGGTTGACGTTGAGGTTGAGCGTGACGAGAAAGGCCGCATCGTTAAAGCGACCGACACGCAGGGTCGAGAAGTGATCTACGCGGGCATGAGCAAAATGTCGAAGTCGAAAAACAACGGCATCGACCCACAGCTGATGGTTGAGCGCTACGGCGCAGACACCGTGCGTCTGTTTATGATGTTTGCTTCACCAGCGGATATGACGCTGGAGTGGCAGGAATCAGGCGTTGAAGGGGCTAACCGCTTCCTGAAACGTGTCTGGAAGCTGGTCTACGAGCACACCTCGAAGGGTGCGACCGGGGCACTGAATGTGGACAGCCTGAACGAAGATCAGAAATCGCTGCGCCGCGATGTACACAAAACCATCGCCAAAGTAGCGGATGATATTGGGCGTCGTCAGACCTTCAATACCGCCATCGCGGCGATCATGGAGCTGATGAACAAACTGGCCCGCGCCCCGCAGGAAAGCGAACAGGATCGCGCCCTGATGCAGGAAGCACTGATGGCCATCGTCCGTCTGCTCTATCCGTTCACCCCGCACGCCTGCTATGTTCTGTGGCAGACGCTGGGTGGCGAAGGCACCATTGACGAAGCGAGCTGGCCGGTTGCTGATGAAGCCGCTATGGTTGAAGATTCACTGCTGGTGGTGGTGCAGGTTAACGGTAAAGTGCGTGGCAAGATTACCGTGCCAGCCGATGCTTCACAGGAACAGGTTCAGGCACGCGCTGCGCAGGAGCATCTGGTAGCGAAGTATCTGGACGGCGTGACTATCCGTAAAGTCATTTATGTACCGGGCAAACTGCTTAACCTGGTCGTAGGTTAAGTTCAGGAGGAACTGTGCGACATCCGATTATCAGGCTGTTTGTCATGCTGGCAGTGGTGATCACTGCTGGCTGTGGTTTTCATCCGCGCGGCACTACTCAGGTGCCCAGCGAACTGAAAACCCTGATTGTTTCAACCGGCGATCCGTATGGACCGCTGGCACGTACTGTGCGTCAGCAACTGCGTATCAACGATGTCACCATTGTTGAAGATAATAAACATACCCGCACCGATATTCCGACGCTACGTCTGGGTCCTGAAGCGCAGGGCCGTAACACGGCTTCGGTCTTTATCAGCGGCACCACTGCCGAGTATCAGCTGGTGATGACCCTCACTGCGCAGGTGTTGTTGCCGGGCAAAGGTATCTATCCAATCAGCACCACGGTTTATCGTTCGTTCTTCGATAACCCGAATGCGGCGCTGGCAAAAGATGCCGAGCAGGATCTGATTATGCAGGAGATGCGTCAGCGTGCGGCTGAACAGCTGGTTCGTAAACTGCTGACGGTGCATGCTGCACAGATCAACAGCAAAGATACCCTGCCTGCATCCGTGATTTCGGTGCCGGGTCAGGGTTCACAGGAAGCACCCTCTTCCTCTGCTACCAGCCTGCAATGATCAGGATTTATCCTGAGCAACTCAGCGCGCAGCTCCGTGAGGGGCTGCGCGCCTGTTATTTGTTAGCCGGTAACGAACCGCTGCTGTTGCAGGAAAGCACGGATGCCATCCGTGCCGCCGCAACCACGCAGGGATTCGAAGAACATTTCAGTTTTACGCTGGATGCCCAGACCGATTGGGAGAGCCTGTTTGTCAGCTGCCAGTCGCTGAGTCTGTTTGCCCAGCGTCAGACCATGACGCTGCAGTTCCCCGATAATGGCCCCAATGCCGCGATGGCCGAGCAGCTGGTTAAGCTGTCGCAGCTGCTGCACGCCGATATTCTGCTGATCTGCCGGATGCCAAAGCTGACCAAAGCGCAGGAAAACAGCGCCTGGTTTAAAGCGTTGTCCGCCTCTGCGGTTTTAGTGCCCTGCCAGACGCCTGAACAGGCGCAGCTGCCACGCTGGGTCGTTAATCGCGCTAAAGCGCTGAAACTCTCGGTGGATGACGCGGCCGTGCAGCTGCTGTGTTACTGCTATGAAGGTAATCTGCTGGCGCTGGCCCAGGCGCTGGAGCGGCTTTCGCTGCAATGGCCAGACGGCAAACTTACCCTGCCCCGGGTTGAAGAGGCGGTCAGTGATGCCGCGCACTTCACGCCCTTCCATTGGGTAGGTGCCCTGCTGGCGGGTAAGAGCCGTCGTGCGCTGCACATCCTGCATCAGCTCGAGAAAGAAGAGAGCGAAGTCGTGATTTTGCTGCGTACGCTGCAGCGTGACCTGCTGACGCTGCTGCATCTGCAACGCCATCAGAACCAGCAGCCGCTGCGCACCCTGATGGATCAGCAGCGTATCTGGCAAAACCGCCGTGCGCTGTTCACCGACGCACTTCAGCGACTGGATGCCACGCGTCTGCAACGGGCCATTCATCTGCTAAGTCAGATTGAGATCACCCTGAAGCAGGATTATGGTCAGCCGGTGTGGCCGCAGTTACAGACTCTGACGCTGCTCATCAGCAGTCGTGCTTTTCCGACGAGTTTTGCCCATGTCTGAGTTACACGCGCTGTTTGGTGGCACCTTCGATCCGATCCACTTTGGCCATCTGCGCCCGGTCGAAGCGCTGGCTCAGCAGACCGGCTTACAGCGTGTGACGCTGCTGCCGAATAATGTGCCACCGCATCGTCCACAACCGGAAGCCAGCGCATCTCAGCGGGTTGATATGCTGCGCTGCGCTATCCGCGGCTTACCGCTGTTTGAAATTGATACCCGTGAACTGGAACGCGACACGCCCTCCTGGACCGTCACCACCCTGGAAGCCTGGCGCGCTGAACGCGGTGCAGAGCAGCCGCTGGCTTTTATTATTGGTCAGGATTCCCTGCTGAGCCTGTCTAAATGGCATCGCTGGCAGGATCTGCTGTCGCTCTGCCATCTGCTGGTATGTCAGCGCCCCGGCTATCCAACCCGGTTTGACTCGCCAGAGATGACGGACTGGCTTGATCAGCATCTCGCTCAGGATATCCGGCAACTGCATCAGCACCCTGCAGGTCATATCTGGCTGGCCGAAACCCCACTCTATGATATTTCGGCGACCGAAATTCGCCGCCGTCGCCATCAGAATCAGCCCTGCGACGACCTGTTGCCTGCCGCGGTTATCGACTATATCGACCGCGAAGGCTTATATCGCGACTGATCCGGGCATGATATACTGCGCCGCTTAAATTTTTGGCTGTACTCTCCGGGCTTACAGCCGGCCCGATATCACCAGATTCCAAGGGGAACCTTTTGCAAGGTAAAGCACTCCAAGAGTTCGTTATTGATAAGATTGATGATCTTAAAGGCCAGGACATCGTTACCATCGACGTTCAGGGCAAATCCAGCATCACCGATTTCATGATCATCTGCACCGGCACCTCCACGCGTCATGTGACTTCAATCGCAGAACACGTCGAGCAGGAGTCCCGTTTAGCGGGCCTGATGCCATTAGGCATTGAAGGCAAAAGCGCGGCAGACTGGGTCGTGGTTGATCTGGGTGATGTCATCGTGCATGTGATGCAGGAAGAGAGTCGCCAGCTTTATGAGCTGGAAAAACTCTGGGGCTAATCGGTGAAACTGCAACTTGTTGCCGTCGGCACGAAAATGCCTGACTGGGTGCAGACCGGTTTTATGGAGTATCTGCGCCGCTTCCCGAAAGATATGCCGCTTGAGCTGACCGAAGTGACCGCGGGTAAACGCGGTAAAAATGCTGATATCAAACGCATTCTTGAAAAAGAGGGCGAAGCGATGTTAGCGGCGGTCGGTAAAGGCAATCGCATCGTCACGCTGGATATACCGGGTCATCCGTGGGAAACCCCACAGCTGGCACAGCAGCTTGAACGCTGGAAGCTTGATGGTCGCGATGTCAGCCTGCTGATTGGCGGGCCTGAAGGCCTGGCCCCCGCCTGTAAAGCGGCGGCAGAGCAGAGCTGGTCACTGTCAGCATTGACGTTGCCCCATCCGCTGGTGCGCGTGCTGGTAGCCGAAAGTCTGTATCGGGCCTGGAGTATAACGACAAATCATCCTTATCATCGTGAATGACCGATCAGCCCACATCAGACATGACAAGTAGCGGATGAAATTACAAAGCAACGCCTTTCGCGATTACAGCGCCGAACAGAAACTCTTTGTCCGTCGGGCGTTTATTGCCTTCGTCGGTATCTTAATGCTCTCTTCAGTCCTGGTGGTTAACCTTTACCACCTGCAGATTCTTCGCTTTGATGATTACAGTACCCGCTCCAATCAGAACCGCATTAAACTGGTGCCGGTGGCGCCCAGTCGCGGCATTATTTACGATCGTACCGGCACCCCGCTGGCACTGAACCGCACCATCTATCAGGCAGAACTGGTTCCGGAAAAAGTCGATAACCTTCAACAGACGCTGGAAAATTTACGCCCGGTTCTTGAGCTGACGGACGAAGACCTTGAAAACTTCCAGAAAGAGCGAAAACGCTCGCGTCGTTTCACCTCCATCCCGGTTAAAACCGGTCTGAATGAAGTGCAGGTGGCACGCTTTGCGGTCAATCAGTACCGTTTCCCTGGCGTGGAAGTGAAAGGTTATCAGCGCCGTTACTATCCTTATGGTGCCACGCTGACGCATGTGGTCGGCTACGTCTCAAAAATCAACGACCGTGACGTTGCACGCCTCGACAAAGAAGGCATATGGCCGAACTATGCCGCGACGCACGACATCGGCAAGCTGGGGATTGAAGCCTATTACGAGAGTTTGCTGCACGGTAAAACTGGCTTTGAAGAGGTTGAGGTCAATAACCGTGGCCGCGTCATTCGCCAGCTGCACGAGGAGTCCCCTCAGGCGGGTCGTGATATCTATCTGACGATCGATCTCAAACTGCAGCAATATGTCGAGACTTTACTGGCGGGCAGCCGCGCAGCTGTGGTGGTCAGCGATCCCCGCACCGGTGAAATTCTCGCCATGGTTTCAACGCCGAGCTACGATGCCAACTTATTTGTCGACGGTATTTCCAGTAAGGATTACCGTGGACTGCTGGAAGATGAAAACCGTCCGCTCTACAACCGCGCGATTCAGGCCGCCTATCCACCTGCTTCGACGGTCAAACCCTATGTGGCCGTCTCTGCGCTGAGCGCGGGTGTGATTAACCGTAATACCAGCCTGTTTGATCCTGGCTGGTGGCAGCTTCCCGGTTCAGAAAAGCGTTTCCGTGACTGGAAAAAATGGGGCCACGGTCGTCTTAACGTCACCAAAGCGCTGGAAGAATCTGCCGACACCTTCTTCTATCAGGTCGCCTACGACATGGGTATTGACCGCCTGTCAGAATGGATGAATAAATTTGGTTATGGCAGCCGTACCGGCATTGATTTACCGCAGGAGAGCGCCGGTAACATGCCGACCCGCGACTGGAAACTGAAACGCTTTAAAAAGCCATGGTATCAGGGTGATACCATCCCGGTGGGGATCGGACAGGGTTACTGGACTGCGACCCCGCTGCAGATGAACAAAGCGATGATGATTCTGATCAACGACGGCGTCGTCAAAGTGCCGCATATGCTGCGCGCCACCCGTGAGGGCCGCACGCTGGTGCCCTATCGCCAGCCCACAGCGGCCCCGATTGGTGACATCCATTCTGGCTACTGGGAACTTGCTAAAGATGGCATGTATGGCGTGGCGAATCGCCCCAACGGCACCGCACACAAGAGCTTTGCAGATGCACCTTATAAAATTGCCGCCAAGTCCGGTACGGCACAGGTCTATGGCCTGAAAGAGAACGAAACGTATAACGCCCATAGAATTGCTGAACGATTACGCGACCATAAGTTAATGACCGCGTTTGCCCCTTATGACAAACCTCGGGTGGCTGTGACCATTATCCTGGAAAACGGTGGCGCCGGTCCGGCTGTCGGCACCGTGATGCGCCAGATTCTGGATCACATTATGTTGGGTGATAACAATACAGTTCTGCCGGACGCCGCCCCTGTGCCGCCCGGTTATGAAGGTGAATAAACATGTCGATGCAAGATAGTCCGCAGAAACGATCGATCTGGATGCGCATCCACATCGATCCGATGTTTATGCTGATCATCCTCGGGCTGCTGACTTACAGCGCTGTGGTGATCTGGAGTGCCAGTGGACAGGATCCCGGCATGATGGAGCGTAAACTCGGGCAGATCGCGATGGGTCTGGTGATCATGATTGTGCTGGCGCAGGTGCCGCCGCGCGTCTATGAAGGCTGGGCGCCCTATCTCTATATTATCTGCGTTATCCTGCTGGTGGCAGTGGATGCCTTTGGGCAGATCAGTAAAGGTGCACAGCGCTGGCTCGATCTCGGCTTTGTGCGTTTTCAGCCTTCGGAAATAGCCAAGATCGCGGTGCCGCTGATGGTGGCGCGCTTTATTAACCGCGATGTCTGTCCGCCGACGCTGAAAAATACCGGAATTGCGCTGATCCTAATCTTCCTTCCTACCCTGCTGGTGGCTGCACAGCCCGATCTCGGCACCTCGATTCTGATTGCCGCCTCCGGCCTGTTTGTGCTTTTCCTCTCAGGAATGAGCTGGAAACTGATTAGCGTGGCGGTGCTGCTGGTCGCCGCCTTTATTCCGATTCTGTGGTTCTTCCTGATGCACGACTATCAGCGCGATCGCGTCATGATGCTGCTCGACCCGGAAACGGACCCGCTGGGCGCTGGCTATCACATTATTCAGTCGAAAATCGCCATTGGTTCGGGGGGACTGCGCGGCAAAGGCTGGCTGCAGGGCACCCAGTCTCAGCTGGAGTTTTTGCCGGAACGTCATACCGATTTTATCTTTGCGGTTCTGGCCGAAGAGTTAGGCCTGGTTGGCGTGCTGCTGCTGCTTGCCCTTTATCTGCTGCTGATCATGCGGGGACTGGTGGTGGCCGCCCGGGCGCAGACCACTTTTGGTCGCGTCATGGCGGGTGGTTTAATGCTGATTTTATTCGTTTATGTTTTCGTTAACATTGGCATGGTTAGTGGTATCTTACCGGTAGTTGGCGTGCCGCTGCCGCTGGTCAGTTATGGCGGCTCCGCGCTTATTGTGCTTATGGCGGGATTTGGCATTGTGATGTCGATCCACACTCACCGAAAAATGTTATCTAAAAGTGTCTAAGAGGCTGCAGATGCGTAAGGAATGGCTTGGCGTTGCACTGGCATCACTGGTTCTGGCGGCCTGTACCACGCCCGAACCTCAAAATACGGCGCCGCCGCAACCGGCTTACAATGGACCGGTGGTTGAGATTCCAGGCGTTGAGCCACGTTATGAGCCGATCAATCCGGGCACCAGCCAGGATTACAGCGTTAACGGTAAAAATTACCGCGTTATTAAAGATCCTTCGAACTACAGCGAAGTCGGCCTGGCTACCTGGTACGGTGAAGAGGCGCAGGGCAACCGCACCGCCACCGGCGAAGCTTACGATCCCGATGCGCTGACTGCTGCTCACCCTACTCTGCCGCTGCCGAGCTATGTGCGCGTGACCAATATCGCGAATGGCCGTCAGATTGTGGTGCGGGTTAACGATCGCGGCCCCTATACGCCAAGACGCATTATTGACCTGTCGCGGGCTGCCGGTGACCGCCTGAACATCTCCAACAATTCGCGTGTGCGGGTCGACTATATCAAGGTCGCACCAGACGGAACGCTCTCGGGTCCAGGCACCATCGGAACCGTGGTAGCAAAACAGAGCTACTCTCTGCCGGCCCGCCCGGATCTGAGTGGTGGCGCGGTGATGAACGGCGGCAGCGCAGCGCCATCTGAACCGCCTGCGCAGAATGTTGAGGCTATCAGCAACAGCACGCTGCAGAGCGGTGACAACATGGGTGCGCCGGTACAGAGCAGCGGCTTTCTTGGCGCTCCCCAGCCATTAGCGAACGGCGTGCTGGAAGGTAACGAACCGCCCGCCGCCGCACCTGCCAGTCCCGCACCGGCAGCCAGCACCGCAGCTCCCGTAGCCGCCGCGCCGGCAGCCAGCGGTGGCACCGCCAGCGGATATGTGGTGCAGGTCGGCGCGCTGAATGATCCGGCGCGTGCCCAGCAGATGATGAAAAGCCTGAGTCAGCGTTATGGCGTGCCCGGTAAGGTTGAAGACGCGGGCAACAATGTTTACCGCGTTCAGCTTGGCGGTTACGCCTCCCGCACCGAAGCGGCTGCGCTGCAACAGCGCCTGAGCAGTGAAGGCAAGACGGCTTCATTTATTACGAACACGCGTCGCTGAAGTGCTTATCAGACGGCTGTACGTTAAGCCTGCTAACAACCCAATCATCATGCGCGGTGCCAGATAATCTGGCATTGGGTATGATGAGTGACATTTTTAACCTCAAACTCACGGATGTTGTAGTCCTACACATGAACACGCTGAAATCATCTCGTTTGCTGAAACGCCTGACAGTGGGATCACTGATCGCTTTTTCTCTCAGCCATGCTGCTATTGCTGATGACGTCAACCTCAAGACCATGATTCCGGGCGTGCCGGACATTGATGCCGAAGCGTATGTCCTTATCGACTACAACTCAGGCAAAGTGCTGGCAGAGAAAAACGCCGATGCACGCCGCGATCCTGCCAGTCTGACCAAGATGATGACCAGTTATGTCATTGGTCAGGCCGTTAAAGCGGGCAAGATTCATCAGGACGATTTAGTCACCGTCGGCCCGGATGCCTGGGCGACCGGCAATCCGGTGTTCAAAGGCTCCTCACTGATGTTCCTGAAGCCAGGCGACCGCGTTCCGGTTTCTCAGCTGACTCGTGGGATAGTCCTGCAGTCTGGTAACGACGCCTGTGTTGCGATGGCTGACTATGTCGCCGGCAGCCAGGATGCATTTGTTAACCTGATGAATAACTACGTTAAAGCGATTGGCCTGCAGAATACCCACTTCGGGACCGTGCATGGTCTGGACGCTGAAGGTCAGTACAGCTCAGCGCGCGACATGGCGCTGATCGGCCAGGCGCTGATCCGCGACGTGCCGGAAGAGTATGCTGTTTATAAAGAGAAAGAGTTCACCTTCAACAATATTCGTCAGATGAACCGTAATGGTCTGCTGTGGGATACCAACCTGAACGTCGACGGGATCAAAACGGGTCATACTAACTCCGCTGGTTACAATCTGGTGGCGTCAGCGACCGAAGGCCAGATGCGCCTGATCTCCGCTGTGATGGGCGGTCATACCTATAAAGGCCGTGAAACCGAGAGCAAGAAACTGCTCACCTGGGGCTTCCGTTTCTTTGAAACTGTTGCGCCACTGAAAGCGGGCAAAGAGTTCGCTTCTGAGCCAGTCTGGTTTGGTGATAATGACCGTGTGCAACTGGGCGTGGAAAAAGATGCTTACCTGACCATTCCACGTGGCCGCATGAAAGATCTGAAAGCCAGCTATGTGCTGACCAACACAGAACTGCATGCTCCGCTGAAGAAAAACCAGGTCGTCGGCAGCATCAACTTCCAGCTGGATGGCAAAACTATCGAACAACGTCCACTGGTGGTGCTGAACGAAGTCTCTGAGGGTGGTTTCTTTGGCCGTATCGTTGATTACATCAAGCTGATGTTCCATCACTGGTTCGGTTAAGCGCAACGGGTGATTGAAAAATCACCCCTTCGCCCCCATTACACGATATTATGATGCTCCCGCTCAGGCGGGAGCCTGTTTTTTATGCACCGGAGTTAATATGAAAACCAAACTGAATGAGCTGCTCGAATTTCCTACCCCATTTACCTACAAAGTAATGGGTCTGGCGCAACCGGAGCTGGTTGATCAAGTGGTTGAAGTGGTGCAACGTCATGCGCCCGGCGACTACAGCCCTGAAGTTAAGCCGAGCAGCAAAGGCAACTATCACTCCGTAAACATCACTATCACCGCCACCCATATCGAACAGGTCGAACGCCTGTATGAAGAGCTGGGCAACATCGAAATTGTGCGGATGGTCCTGTAATTTACGCGTCGGCAAGGCGCCTTTGCCTGACGGTTTGCCGACATCATCCTTAGCGTTATTTCCTTTAGCGGGCCATCGTTTTGTCAGTTGAAACCCTCTTTGTCCGTCAGTCCGGTCTGTGCGACTGGCAATCTGTCTCCGACGCCATGCATCACTACACCGACCAGCGCGACGACCAGAGTCGTGACGAAATCTGGCTGGTCGAGCATCCGCCAGTCTTTACTCAGGGTCTGGCGGGAAAAGCGGAGCATCTGCTGATGCCGGGCGATATTCCTGTGGTGCAGAGCGATCGTGGCGGTCAGGTCACCTATCACGGTCCTGGACAACAGGTGATGTACGTCCTGATCGATGTGAAACGCCGTAAGCTCGGCGTTCGCCAGCTGGTGACCATTCTGGAAGAGACGGTGATCGCTACGCTGGCAGAGTTCGGCGTCAGCGCCCGCGCCCGCGCAGATGCACCTGGCGTCTATGTCGGGGAAGAGAAAATCTGCTCACTGGGATTGCGTATCCGTAAAGGTTGCTCGTTTCACGGTCTGGCGCTGAATGTGGCCATGGATTTGTCACCTTTCCTGCGCATTAATCCCTGTGGTTACGCCGGGATGAGCATGACCCAGTTGAAAAATTTCCAGCCAGAGGTGACGACGAAGCAGGTATGCCCTCTGCTGGTCAGCGCCTTTGCACGGCTGTCAGGTTATGAAAATGTTGAATGGTTATCAGACGATATCCCTGTTAAGCCTTAACGCAGAATGCGAATTTACAAATATGTAACGTATACGTGCTGACTGTGGCTGCTTCACAGGCGATGTGATGATATAATTTTTGCACTTTTTTCAAATAAAGTTGAAAGCCCTCTTCCCGGTTTGATTGGGAACGCTTTCAAATCGCAATCCGACCGGAACCTGCTGATTTATGAGTAAACCAATTCAGATGGAACGCGGCGTCAAATATCGTGACGCAGACAAAATGGCGCTGATCCCGGTGAAAACTGTGGCTGTTGAACGGCAGGAGATGTTGCGTAAGCCGGAATGGATGAAAATCAAGCTGCCAGCTGACTCCAGTCGTATTCAGGGCATTAAAGCCGCGATGCGTAAAAACGGACTGCACTCAGTCTGTGAAGAGGCGTCCTGCCCTAACCTCGCCGAATGCTTCAACCACGGCACCGCCACCTTTATGATACTTGGCGCAATCTGCACCCGTCGTTGTCCGTTCTGCGATGTGGCACATGGCCGTCCCAACGCGCCTGATGCTAATGAACCTGCAAAACTGGCGCAGACGATTGCCGATATGGGCCTTCGTTACGTCGTTATCACCTCGGTTGACCGCGATGATTTGCGTGATGGTGGTGCGCAGCACTTTGCCGACTGCATTAGTGCGATTCGTGAAAAAAACCCTACGATCAAAATTGAAACACTGGTGCCGGACTTCCGTGGCCGTATGGATCGCGCGCTGGAGATTCTCACCGCGACGCCACCAGATGTGTTTAACCACAATCTGGAAAACGTACCGCGTGTCTACCGCCAGGTGCGTCCGGGCGCTAACTACGAGTGGTCACTGAAATTGCTGGAGCGTTTCAAAGAAGCGCATCCGCATATTCCGACCAAATCGGGTCTGATGGTTGGCCTGGGTGAAACCAACGCCGAAATCGTTGAAGTGATGCGCGATCTCCGTCGCCATGGTGTCACCATGCTGACGCTGGGCCAGTATCTGCAGCCGAGCCGTCACCACCTGCCGGTTCAGCGCTACGTCAGCCCGGCTGAGTTCGATGAGATGAAAGAAGAAGCGATGGCGATGGGCTTCACCCATGCCGCGTGCGGTCCGTTTGTCCGCTCTTCCTATCATGCGGATATGCAGGCTAAAGGCGAAGAAGTGAAATAAGCACGAGAATGCGTCGTGAAGCCTGAAAAACAAAAAACCAGACTGGAAACAGCCTGGTTTTTTTATGGGTGTCTGAAATAAAAAGTAACAGTTATTTGCAGCAAATAACCGATTAATCTTTATGAACGACGCGCTCTGCCGGCACGTCTTCAGCCGTTGTTCGGGTTGCACTGGTATCTTCGTCTTTCATGGCTTTTTTAAAGCCTTTAATCGCGGAGCCCAGATCGCCGCCCAGTGAGCGCAACTTGTTGGTACCAAAAAGCAGTACGATAAGCGCACCGATAATCAGCAGCTTGGCAATACTGATACCTTCCATATTTAACCTTTCAACTTAATCGAATCACGGTGACTGTTATTTACGCGCAGTTTGCCTGTAGCGACAAGTGGAATCTGTAACAGAGTAAGATCTTAGATGAAGCGACTAAGAAACGCCTGGGTGCGCGGATGCTTTGGATTCGCAATCACCTCTTCAGGCGTGCCCTGCTCCACCACCACCCCACCATCCATAAAGACCACGCGGTCGGCGGCTTCACGCGCAAAGCTAATCTCATGAGTCACCACGATCATCGTTAATCCCTGGTCGGCCAGGGTGCGCATGGTCGCCAGGACTTCACCCACCAGTTCCGGATCGAGCGCGGAGGTCGGTTCATCAAACAGCATCAGCTGCGGCTTAATCGCCAGCGCCCGCGCAATGGCCACACGCTGCTGCTGCCCGCCCGACAGGTGCCGGGGCCAGGCGTCCGCTTTATCACTTAATCCCACCGTCGCCAGCAGCGATCGGGCATGGGCCATCGCCTCCTGACGCGGGAATTTATGCACACCGATGGGCGCTTCAATGATGTTCTGCAGTACGGTCATATGGGGGTAGAGATTGAACTGCTGAAATACCATGCCAATTTTCTGGCGCTGACGGGCAATCTGACGTGGCGACAAACGGTGCAGCACATGCCCTTTCAGCACATAGCCAATCTGCTCATCACCGACCCGAATCGATCCGGCGTTCATCTCTTCAAGATGATTGATGCAGCGCAGAAACGTGGATTTACCGGAACCGGAGGGCCCAAGAATCACAACCACCTCACCAGGATAAACATCCAGATCGATCCCTTTCAGAACCTGATTGTCACCATAATTCTTCTGCACGTTGCGGGCGCAGACCAGGGGTTCATGCTGACTCATTGTTCCTCCTGCTGGGGTTGCGCGTGAGCCACGACGGCGGCGCGTCTGGGGACGCTGGCCACCCGGCGGGTACCACGCGCGTAATAGCGCTCGATAGCGGACTGGCCCAGATTAAGGATCGAGGTGATCAGCAGATACCAGATCACCGCCACCATCAGCATCGGGATGATCTCGAAGGTACGGTTATAGATCGCCTGCACCGAGTAGAGTAGATCGCCCATTGCGATCACGCTGACCAGCGACGTCGCCTTGATCATGCTGATCAACTGGTTGCCGGTGGGCGGAATAATTGACCGCATCGCCTGCGGAATAATGATGCGTCGCAGCGCCCGCGACCGGCTCATGCCAAAGGCCTGGGTGGTCTCCACCTGACCGTTATCCACCGACAGCAGACCGGCGCGAATAATTTCCGCCATATAGGCTGCTTCATTCAGCGCCAGCCCGGCAATAGCGGCCGTCAGCGGCGTAATCAGATCGTTGGTATTCCAGCTGGCCAGCGTGATGTCGGTCCATGGCAGTGTCAGCGACAGCGCGGGAAACAGCGTGGAGAAGTTGTACCAGAAGATCAGCTGCACCAGCAGGGGCGTTCCCCGGAAGAACCAGATATAGAGCCCGGCAACACCGCGCAGCAGTCGATTCTCAGAGAGTCGCCACACGCCCAGCAGCAGGCCCAGCAACGTGCCGAGCACCATTGACACCACTGTCAGTCCCAGGGTGACCTGTAACCCTTTGAGTACAGATTCTTCGGTAAACCACTTAAGCACCACCTGCCATTCAAAGTTCGGATTGCTCGCCACCAGCCACAGCAGATTCGAGCCGATTACCAGCACCACAATCCAGCTGATCCAGCGGCCGTAAGTGGGCGCGCTACGGGCGAAGGCCACATCGCGCAACTGCGCCTCGCCACTATTATCGCGGTGCAGATGGCGAGACGGGCTCATTTGCTGGCCTCTTTCGCCAGATTCAGCCCAGGTGCTGTGGTCATGTTGCCCTCAAGCTGCCACTTTTTCATGATCGCCGCATAAGTCCCGTTTTAATAGAGCGCTTTGTAGGCATCAAGCACGACCTGACCCAGAGGAGAGCCTTTCGGCACCACCGTGCCCTGGAAAATATCACCAAAGCCGTTTTTCTGCCCTTTGCCCGCCAGCTCAAGTTGCCCCTTCGCCTGATTAACAAAGTAAGTCAGCGGAGCCTGTGATGAGAAGAACGCATCGGAGCGTTTAGAGCGTACGGCCAGAATTGATGAGGGCTGATCGGTAAAGGCCTGCACTGTTACCGCCGGTTTCCCGTCGGCCACACACCGGGCTGACTGCTTACGGATAACCTGTTCTGCAGAGCCCGCGGCCATGACGGCAATGCGCTTGCCGCAGGTGTCGTCCAGCTGAGTGATTCTGGCCGGATTGCCCCTCTGCACGCCGAACACCACAAACTCCTGCACAAAATCGATAAAATCCACTTTCTGCTGGCGGTCGGGATAATCACCAATCGGACCAATCGCCAGCTGATAACGACCCGCATTGATGCCGGTGAGTACGCCTGATAAACCACTCACCGTCGCATGCTCGATCTTCACACCCAGCAGCTGTGCCAGCGCAGTCGTTAACTCTGCCGAAGCCCCCTCCATTGAGTGCGGGCCATTCACAATTTCATAGGGCGGAAATGAGCCGTTATTCACTGAAATCATTTTGCCCGATTTTTTGATCTCATCCGGCAGCCTGTCATGCAAGGCCTGGTCAACTTTTTGCACCGGAATAGCGTCGGCAGCCTGCGCCAGGGATGCAGTCAGCCCCAGCGCCACGATTAAGGCGGTTGCTCTCTTCGTCATAATGGATTCCTGGTCAGCAGTTTAGTTGAGTTCAGGGCGGGCAAAGCGCCGGTTTTCCAGTACCGGTAGCACCCGACGGGCATAGGCGACGCGCTCAGGATCGAGATCGGCAAACAGCAGCGCGGGCGATTCGGCCGCATTCGCCACCGCCACGCCCAGCGGATCGACCACCAGACTATTGCCGATATTGCGCGGGCCACACTCCCCCACCGCCACCATATAGCAGGTGTTCTCCAGCGCGCGGGCGCGGGTCAGCAGTTCCCAGTGCATCTCTTTCAGCGGACCTTTAACCCAGGCGGCAGGCAGGACCAGGACGTCTGCACCATCCAGCACCAGACGACGCGCCAGCTCCGGGAAGCGCACGTCATAGCAGGTCATTAATCCGACTTTCATACCCGCGACTTCAACCAGCGGCGGAATGACGTGGCCCGGATTGACCCGCTGCGACTCCTGCATCGCAAAGGCATCGTACAGATGCAGTTTTTCATAGGCGGCGATGATCTCACCGTTGCGGATCGCCACCAGCACGTTGAGCGCTTTTTGCTCGCCAGTGGGAACATGTACGCTCATCATAGTGGTCAGCGCAGTGTGCTTGCTGGCGGTCAGCAACTGACGCAGAAAAGGGCCATCCAGTGGCTGCGCCGCCTTCAGCACTAAATCGGGGTCGGCTATATCACGTGCCAGCACCCCTTCCGGCAGTACCAGCAGATCGGCGCCACCCTCTGTTGCCCGCTGCATTAAGTCCAGACAGATACGGGCGTTCTCCTGCCATTCGCGGCTCACCGCAAATTGTCCCAGTGCCACTTTCATCATTTCTCTTCTCCCGCAGCGGCCGGAAACATTGCTTCCGGCGTCAGTAATTGATGCGTCAGCCCTTGCTCATAGAGCTCACGACCAAAGTCCGCAATCATCTTTCTGTTAGCGCTAAAACCATTCTGATTCCAGTCAGCGGGCAATTCCTGCGCAGTACGTCGCAAATCGTCCAGCAGCCACGGCGTGGTATCGGCATATTTCTCTCTCTTCTGCATCCACAGCTGATAAGAGCGATCGATGACCTCACTTAACGCCGCTGGCAGCCAGGGATGTTCCGCCGCCAGCGCCGGTTTAAGGGCCAGAATATGAATGCCCGGCACATAGCCGACTCGGTGGAAGTAGTCCCGCTCCGCCTGATAAAAATCGTTTTGCAGCTGCCGCAGTCCTGAATCAGGCAGGAAAAAACCCTCCGGCATAAACGGCGTGAAGATGGCATCCAGATCACCCGCCTGCAGCATCTCGATTAGTGGTCGCTCATCGGGAGCCGGTTCAATACGGCCCGGGCGACCAAATCCCGCCAGCCGATCGACAATCGGATGATCGGCCGTAAGACGCCCGGCATACCAGAACACATCATCGATTTCGACGCCCGCTTCACGCAGCACCGTGCGTGTCCAGGTATTGCCCGAATCCTGCCAGCCGGTGACGCCGATTCTCTTACCTTTCAGCTGTGCAGGCGTGGTGATGGGGCTGCTGGCGGAGGTGATAATGCAGCGCTGGCGGAAGCCACGCATCAGGAAGTGTGGCAGGCCAAGCAGTGTTTCATCTCCTCTGGCCCGGCCCTGAGCATAGCGGCTGAAGGAGACTTCGCCCGCGTCATACCCGGGGCTGGTCGCCAGATCATTCACCAGCGTGCCGACGCGGTCGATCTGCAGTTCAAAACCTTCTGGTTTGATATCGCCCAGCGCCAGCGGCGTGAAGTAGTCCCAGTCGCGTACCGCCAGTCTGATGAGTAGCCT
This sequence comes from Candidatus Pantoea rara, assembly GCF_051136265.1. Taxonomy (NCBI): domain Bacteria; kingdom Pseudomonadati; phylum Pseudomonadota; class Gammaproteobacteria; order Enterobacterales; family Erwiniaceae; genus Pantoea; species Candidatus Pantoea rara. The sequence continues at coordinate 2,923,312 of NZ_CP194942.1, forward strand.
TGCCATAATCTCTCCGTTTACGCTGCACCGTCGGGACGGGGCATAAATAGTGCTTGAATTTGATACTAGATCCGGAATACTTATCTGAACAATCATTAATTTGTTACTGAACAAAGTATTTTCTTATGACAGAGAGCGTCGACCTCAACTGGTTTTGCAGCCAGATAACATCACCTTCAGTGAAAGGCATTGCCCAGGTGGCCTCCGCGCTCATCCGGGACGGACAGATTGCGACAGGTATGCAGATGCCCGCAGTTCGGGACATCGCGGAACAGCTGGGCGTCAGTCCGGCAACCGTTTCTGCTGCCTGGGCGCAACTCAGAAAGCAGAAAGTACTGGCGGGCAAAGGGCGAAGTGGTGTCTGGGTCAGTGGCAACACGGTCATGCCGCGGCCGATTCGCTTTGAAAAGATTGGCAACTACGGCGAAAACATCCGCGCCGACCTGACTATGGCCGCGCCTGACCCTGCCCTGCTACCTGACCTGCAGCGCGCGCTACAGGCGGCTCTGCACTCACCGCAACTTAACAGCTACACCCGTGAAGCGATCTCGGCGCCGCTGCTTCAGGCGATAACGCCGCGCTGGCCCTATACGGCAGAGGCGTTTCTGGCAACAGATGGCGGCTTTGATGCGATGAACCTGCTGGTGCAAACCCTTGTCTCGCCGGGTGATCGCGTGATTATTGAAGACCCGACCGCAACCCGGCTGCTCGATATGCTGGATAACGTCGGCGCAGAGATTCTGCCACTGGCGTGTGATGAGCAAGGTCCGCGGCCTGATGTCTTGTCTGTGCTGCTGGCGCAGGCACCGGTGATGTTGATCTATCAGCCCCGCACCCACTCGGCCACCGGGAATAGCATCAGCCCGGCGCGACGTCAGGCGCTGGCGCAGGTTCTGCAACAAAGCAACACACTGATCGTTGAAGATGACGGGATTGGCGATCTCTCTGCGGAGGCGAGCTGGAGCCTGGGTTCGCACTTTCCTGAGCGAACACTGCACATCCGTTCCTTTTCCAAAGCCTACGGGCCTGATCTGCGGCTGGCTGTGCTCTCTGCCACCTCGGAGATGGTGAAGCGTATTCAGTCATGGCGAAATTTTGGTGTCAGCTGGACCAGTCGTATTCTGCAGGATGCGGTGGCGTGGCTGCTGGAGGATGAGGAAACGCAACAGCAGATTGCTTCCGCGCGCGCCATCTATCGGCAACGGCGTGAAGCGATGCTGGCATCGCTGGCCCAGCGCGGTCTGGATCTGCCACTTCGTGACGGGTTAAGTCTCTATATTCCGGTGGCTTCGGAGCAGTTTGCCATGATTACGCTGGCTGCCCGTGGTATTGCCGTGGTGCCTGGTGAGCGTTGCCGGCTCGGTCCTACCCAATTTATCCGCGTCAGTATCGCCAGCCTAAGGGATGAGCAGCGGGAAATGATTGCCGGGGCGCTGGTCATCGCCTCAGGACGGGAAGTTAACCCGCTTGCAGATCTTTAATGAGATAACAGGGTGATTCAGCATAGCCTTCGCGCGCGTAGAACTGATTCGCCTTGAGACGCGACTGGTGGCAATGGACTTCCATGCGATCGCAGCCACGACGTACCGCCAGCGTTTCGGCATGCTCAAGCAGCTGCTGGCCGACGCCTTTGCTGCGCTCTCCTTCTGCAATGCAGAAATAGCTGATGCGAGCGAAATCACCGGCCAGGGCCAGCTGAGGAATAAAATGCAGGGAAAGGAAACCCAGCACCTGACTGCCATGTTCAGCCACCAGCAGCGCTTCACTGGGATCGCTGCACAACTGTGCCAGACGCTGTTCAATAAAGCTTTCGGTGCCGCCGTAGCCTAGCTCACTCAGCAAGGCACTCAACGCAAAACTGTCTTTCAACGCTGCCTGACGTATGTTCATCCTGTCTCCTCTCTCACCGGGTTCTCTTGCACAGTTATATAGCGTCACACGCTAAAAAGCTGCATATCAGGTTGTTATAAATATGTTACGGGGATTTATTGTGAACCGCCGCGCAGTTTGTGCGGCAACAGGGACGATTAACGAGGTTACGATGAAAGGGATGAAGCGCAGATTACAACCATAAAAAAACCCGCCATAAGGCGGGTTTTTAGAATTCTGACTGTTAACTTACAGACTGATAACGTTAGCAGCAGATGGGCCTTTAGCGCCGTCGGTGATTTCAAACTCTACGCGCTGACCTTCAGCCAGAGTTTTGAAGCCGTTGCTCTGGATTGCAGAGAAATGTACGAATACATCTTTGCTGCCATCTTCAGGAGTAATGAAACCGAATCCTTTAGATTCATTAAACCACTTAACGTTACCTTTGATCTTAGACATCTATATTACCTTTACATGAAAAATGGACACTAAACTGTGTCGGGGTCTAGTACAGCAATTGCTGAAGGATTTGTCCAGCATGATTTGATGAAAAAGTGATAAATATCGACTTTCTGTGCATCCATCACACTTTCCTGCTTTTGGACTTGCGTAACTTACCTCAGCAGGTATCAGGCGCAGAGCGTACACCTGCAGCTAACCCGCTGGAAAGGCGAAACTTTTCAGGTTTAAATCGTTACGTCATTGACGTTAAAAAGAAAAATCTTACTAAGACGTATTCCTGTTCTTACTAACAATTCCGTCCTTGAAACGCCTTTTTTTTGCCGTGCGGTGGGCCGAAGATCTCTTCGCTAAGAGCCGGTTTTTCTACTGCCGTGGCCAGGCCTCATCTGTCTGATGCTTTAATAACCGGAGAAGCGTCAATTTCTCAGCGCACTACCCGCTCCTGCCCCCCACAAAAATGCGCCTGCTTTACCATCCACCCCAGCCAGAGCAGGCTATTCGCAGATAATTTAGCCAGTACGTGATAAACATTGATCAGGATCAATGAAGTGCTTTTTAGGGAACGGATTCGCATTTGGCAACAAACAATCAACCTCATAAGAAACTACTTTTCTGAACGCCGTGTGAAATAGTATTTCCTGGCAATAGATAACATCCGCTTAAGCGGTCCGGGACGGACAATCTGTTAATGCAGGATTAAAGGAGGGTAAGAAAAAGGATGGTGATGAAGATACGCTGCAGTCAGTGTGGAAGCGCCCGGTTCTTTTTTACGGATTACCGTGAGGGCCAGCCCAACGTCCATGGTGCCCGCTGTGCAAGCTGTAAAAAACGACTGGATTCCCAGGATCTGTTGCCCGGTACGTCGATGGATCCCATTACACACTGTCTTCTGGCCAGCCAGAAAACAGTTCGGGCACCTGATTAGGTGCCCGCTGTCGCTGAAGCTTAAACAGAAATCAAAAAATCAGTTTGAACACCCCTGTCAGGGTCAGCAGGCCGACGATAAAGATAATCGCAATAATCCACAGAATAATTTTCATTTCCTTTTCCCCTCACTGATTAGACACGTTTCCTGTAGGCAGTATAGACAGGAATATTTATCGTGCCGCTTCACTCATGTTTTAACTGGTCAAAAGTTCATCAATCCTGCTCTTTATTTACTTTCTGAGACAGCGATCGCAACCCCCAATTTTATCCTCTCTCTTTGTTCGTTCTACACCCCACTCCTGGCTAAAATTTATGCGGCAAGGCAGGCCTCAATAGTGATGAGATTGGAATGAGTCGCGAGGAGATCTTATGAGCACGATTAATACCAGCATGGGCCGTTACAGCCTTAAGGCCAAAAACAGTGGTAACCACATTAAAGGTTCTTTCGCTATCAACGATGAAGGCGGCACGCAGCTCTCTATGCAGGAGTTTGACGAGCACTATCTTGATGATGTGGTGAATAACGTTATCTACCCCGTCACCGGCGGCAACCGTGACATTGCGCACGCGCTGCGGGAACAGATGGTGAAAGCCGGTTTTGAGCCGCCTCACTAAGACGTCAGATTGATGTGACAGGCTGGGCCGCACGTGCGGCCCTTTTTATGTTGAAGGCGACACCCGAGGCAAAAGCAGAGAGCCGCTGACAGGATTGCCAGCGGCCAGAGGTTAGATCACCCAGGAGAGCAGCAGACACCCCACCAGACCACAGACCGAAATAATGGTCTCCAAAGCCGACCATGAGCGGATGGTTTCACCAATGGTCAGATTGAAATACTCTTTGAACAGCCAGAAGCCTGGGTCATTAACGTGTGAGAAGATCACGCTGCCAGACCCTACGGCGATCACCATCAGTTCCGGGCTCGCGCCACTGGTGACAATCAGCGGTGCCACGATGCCCCCGGCGGTAATCGCTGCTACCGTGGCAGAACCCAGGGCAATACGCAGCACTGCGGCAATCGACCAGGCCATAAAGATGGGAGACAGCTGAGTCGAGTGCATCATGCTGGCGATATATTTATCCACACCGCTGTCCACCAGCACCTGTTTGAAGGCTCCGCCACCGCCGATAATCAACAACATCATAGCGATGATTTTGATTGAGTTGGTCAGAGTATCCATCACCTGCTCCATCGTGCGGCCGCGATTCAGTCCAAATGTGAAAATCGCAATCAGCACGGCAATTAGGGTTGCCATCACCGGATCGCCAAAGAACTCTGCGTAAGGCAGCAGCGCATGGCCTTTAGGCAACAGCATCTCCGCCACGGCACGCAGTGCCATCAACACCACTGGCACCAATGCCGTCCAGACGCTGACGCCAAAACCTGGCATTTCCGCTTCGGTAAAGGTTTTCGGGTTATAAAGCCCCTGTGGAATCGGTTTATCGATGTTTTTCAGGAAACGGGCGTAAACCGGGCCCGCCAGAATGACCGTTGGGATACCCAGCAGCGTACCAAACAGCAGCGTTTTCCCCATGTCAGCATTAAACAGCGTGGCGATAGCGGTCGGACCGGGATGTGGCGGAAGAAAACCATGTGTCACGGACAAAGCCGCCGCCATCGGCACCCCGACGTAGAGCAGCGGTACGCGCGCCGATGCCGCCACGCTGAACACCAGCGGCAGCATCAGCACAAAGCCGACTTCGTAGAACAGCGCAAATCCGACAATGAAACCGGTCAGCACCAGCGCCCACTGAATATGCTTCGTACCGAACTTTTCAATCAGGGTAGTGGCAATACGCTGCGCGCCACCGCAGTCGGCCAGCAACTTACCCAGCATGGCCCCAAAGCCCATGATCAGCGCCAGGCTGCCCAGTGTGCCACCCACGCCCGCTTTGATTGAGGTAATGACTTTATTGACCGGCATGCCCTGCATCACGCCGACGGCCAGCGCCACTAAAATCAGCGCGATAAATCCATTGAGCTTAAAGCGAATCATCAGCAGCAGCAGTAGCGCGACGCCGATCGCCACATAGAGTAATGGCATAGCTTTTCTCCACCTTGTGCACCGAACGGAATTCAGTGTCGATTTATTATCATGATCCCCGTAGGGCGACAAAACAGTGCAAATGTAAGATGTTTACACATCCCGACAAATGCTGTTACCGATAACATGTTAAGGGTAACATCCGCAGGAAAGCACCACCCCGCTGACGGTGAATTTCTGTTTTGCGAAGGTGATCAACTTTTTGCCAATGCGTTATCAGAAAGTTTGCCAGTGTCGACGCCGCGCTTTTCGTTACACTCAGATTTTAGCGAAATGTAAAAAGGATGTGCTGGTGAGTGAGAACCTGAGTGAGCTGTACAGTAATCAACGAACCCTCTTTGGCCGGGGCAGCCTGGATAAACTGGTGCCGCTGCTGGCCGCCCGGTCACAGCCTACCCTGCTGTTTTGCGGACAATCTTTCCTGCAGGGACCGACCTATGCCCGGCTGAAAGCCGGACTCAACGATCACATTATTGGCTATGAAATTGTCAGCCATGAAGCCTCACCTGCCGAGATCGATAGCTGGGTGGCGCGCTGGCGCGGTCATGTCGATCGGGTGGTGGCGATTGGCGGAGGGAGCGTCCTGGATGCAGCGAAAGCGTTTAGCGCGATGATTCAGCACCCGTTGCCCACCGCCCGTTATCTGGAAAAAGTGGGCGATAGCGCCGTTCAGCCCATCACGCTGCCGCTGATTGCTGTCCCGACCACCGCCGGGACCGGCAGTGAAGTCACGCAAAATGCGGTGGTGACAGATCAGCAGGATATCCAGATCAAAGCCTCGCTGCGTCATCCGGTCTTTGTGCCGGAGGTGGCGATTCTTGACCCGGATCTGCTGAAAGGCGCGCCTGATTCAGTGCTGGCGACCTGCGGAATTGATGCGTTTACCCACCTGTTTGAAGCCTATCTCTCCAGTAAAGGCAACCTCTTCACCCGGCAGCTGGCGCTGACCGGTCTGCGCCAGTTTATTCAGGCCTGGCCTGCATTGAATCGTGAGGATACGACGGGTGATGCGGCACGCGAGGCGATGATGATGGCGTCCTGGCTGGGGGGTGTCAGTCTCAGCAGTGCGGGTCTCGGGGTGATTCACGGTATTGCAGGCGAACTGGGTGCGATAAAACCGTTCCATCACGGTGAAGTGTGCGGGCGTCTGCTGTTTCCGTTTCTGGATCTGCTATCCGACAGCGATCATCCGCTGCAGCGTAAGCTGATGGCGGAGCTACACCCACAGCTCTTCAGCGCAGCCACAGACTCACCAGCACAGTTTCTGAAGCAGTGGCTGCAGCAGCAGGCGATTACCCCGTTCTGGCAGGAAGGCCCCTCGCTGAGTCAGGCCGAGGCAGAGTGGATTCTGGCGCGAGCCAACAGTAAAAATTCGCTGGTGAATTACAGCCGCGAACAGATGCAGATGATGATCGCGCAGGCCTGGCACATCACAGCGTGATCAACGCACTGCCCGCCTTCTCTGTCGTGGAAATCCTGACCCGCCAGCCCTGGCAGGTCAGGCATCCCCTCAGGAGAATACCGTTACGTCCGGATTCTGAGCCTGACAGCTAGGCCTGTATGGCAGCAAAAGGCCCCTCGCCTGCCAGCATCTGTTCAATCACCTGCAGCACGCCCTGCTCGTTGTTCGAGGGCGCTTCAAAGCGCGCCGTATGCTTCACCCGCTCAGGCGCGTTACCCATGGCAAAACTGAAGCCGGATTGTTTCAGCATCTCCAGGTCGTTACCGCCATCGCCGAAGGCCAGCACCTGGTCGTGCGTAATTCCCCAGCGTTGAGCCAGCAGATCCAGCCCGTGCGCCTTATGATTTCCCGGCACGATCAAATCAACCGAACCATGACCGCTTGAGGTCGCTGCCACACGCCCCTGATGCAGTCGCTCAATATCTGCCATCAGTGGCCCGATGTAGTCGTCAGAAAGATTGAGCGCGAACTTAAACAGCCGGTCACCCTGCACCTCATTCAGATGATGAATCGGCTTCAGCCGGTGACAGTAGTGGCGCATCTTCTTAAGCCAGGTTTCTTCCATGCCATCGAAGTAATACGCGCTGTCACGTCCACACAGCAGGTAACGCAGGCCCGGATAGTTGCCGTTTTGCAGGGTGTCGATAACCGCGTCCACATCGCGCCGTTCAAAGGCACCGCAAAACAGCTCCTCATCACGATCAATAATCCATGCGCCGTTCTCCGCCACAAAGGCGATATCGCTGGCGATCTCCGGGAAGAAGGATTTGAGCTGGTAATACTGATTGCCGCTGGCCACCACAAATTTGATGTCACGGGCGGTGAGTTGCTGATAGCAGTCGAGAAAGCGGGAACGATTGTACTGCTTGTTATCGTCCAGAAACGTGCCATCCATATCTACCGCAACCATCTTAACCGTCGTCATCATGACTCCTTACACAGGAAATTTCAGAGTGGAGTCTCAGGATAGCCGCTGGCGCAGCAAAACGGAAAGAAAGAGGGATGGCCGCAGCCATCCCTGGGGATCAGTTCAGGGCACTGTTCAGCACCAGTGCGGTAATCACCCCGGTCGCGGCGGCAATCAGCACATAGTTGCCGTCGATGTTTGCCCAGTGATAACCACGCGGTGGTTCACGCAGACCACGTTCATGCCAGTCGGCTACACGATAAGAATCGCCGCGATATGCCGGCGGAACAGCATGGCCACGACGGAAGTCGTGCCCCTGCCAGGCAAAATGGTCGCGGTCATTGCGGGCGTCTCTGCCACGGCGGTTGTAATCCGGGTCATGACGATGATCGCTCATGTCATGATGGGTGTTGTCGCGGCCACGATTCTGGTCAGGACCGCGACTGTCAGAACGATGATCATCATTCTGATGTGGCACCGGCATACGCTGCCCGTCATCATGATCATCTGCCCGTGAGGCCTGAGAAAAGAGTGTGCTGCATGCCAAAAATGAAGCGATAAGCGTGAGTGTTGTTTTTTTCATGATACTGCCTCCGAAAATAACGGCTGTTCAGGCACCGTTGATCGGCATCATGGCAATAATCGTGGCGGGAAACATGTGTAAATGTCTTAAAATCCGGTTACTTACACACTATTACGCTTATTTAGCGCTTTCTTAACAGCGGTCGTTTCCGGACAACATTCCTGACGAAATCCAGATTTAACGGCCAGCCTGAGAATGACGCATCAGGCTGACCGGTCAAGACGCATTACGGCGTGCTGAGGATCACCGGCGCGTCCGGCAGTCCGGTAAAGTGCGTCACGATGTGATGGTAATCAGCCGTCGGATCGAGATCGCGGAACACATCCGGATAGAGATCTTTTGCCAGGATTTCCATGCCAATGATGTTGTAAGGGTGATTGTAGAAATGATGGTAAACCCCATACACCCGCTTCTGTTTCACCGGTTCGATCTGCTCCAGACCGGTGCGGCTCTGCAGGCGGTTAAAAGTGGCAGTTACGTCGGTCTGACTGGCACTATAACCAAACGGCAGCACGTTGCTGTTCGGGCGTTTAGAGCCGGTCATGATGTAAACGTCTGGCTTCATGGCGATGATTTTCTCCAGCGAGACAAAACCTGAACTGCCGGGCAGCAACGCGGAGCCGATATTTTTTCCACCGACCGCTTCTACCAGCGCACCCCAGCCGTTATGACCGTGGGTAAAACAGCAGTTGTCGCTGTTACCGGCAATCGGCTCGATAAACACCGTCGGCTTGTGCTGCACCTGCGCAATCTTCTGCTGAAGCATCTCCCAGCGCTGCTGGTAAAAATCGGCGTAGTCTTTTGCTTCGGCTTCGCGATTCAGAACCGTGCCCAGCACTTTCACGCTCTTCAGGGTGTTCTCTTTCGGATGGAGTTCATCATCCAGGAACAGCACCGGGATATGCAGATTTTTCAGGGTAGCCAGAACGCCTGACTGCGTCAGGGCCGGTTTGGCACGCAGTTGCGCAATCATCAGATCGGGCTGCTTCGCCAGTACGCTCTCCAGATTGACCTGTCCCTGATCGTTAAAGCCCATATCCACAATCGAGGCCGCCTGCGGCCAGCGCTGCTTCAGCAGGTCCCAGGTCTGGGTGTCCTGCTTTTTAGGCAGGTTGTTCCAGGCAACGACCCGCTTAAACGGATCCTGACGATCCAGCAATGCCAGCGCCATCACATCGCGCCCATCCTGCAAAATCACATGCTGCGGCTCTTTCTGCAGCGTAATTTTCTGTCCATCCATATCGGTCACTGTGACCGGGTAGGTGGTGGCCGCACAGGCGGTTGAGAGTAAAAGTGTGGTGGCTGCAGCTATCCCGATTTTCATTGTTCTCCTGTCCTTTAAAGGAATAATAATTATTCGCGTTTACTCTACCATGCGAATAAGTAACAAATGTAAGAATTGCTGACCAGATGCTACTGACAGAGAGCGTTCACGAGGCAACTGCAGGGTAAAATTACGGGGTGATGTCGCTGAATAGCGGGAGGATCATAGGGAAAATGGCGAGTTGCAGCCAGAATGGCAGGCGCATCTCAACGATACTGAGATACGCCTGCAGGCTTAGCGTTACTTCACCAGCGAATAAAAGATCGCAGAGATAGCAATCAGCCCAATCAGCACCACAAACAGGTTGCTGATGTGACCGCTGTACTTCCGCATCGCGGGCACTTTCTGAATGGCATACATCGGCATCAGGAACAGGATCATGGCAATAACCGGTCCACCCAGCGTCTCAATCATGCCGAGAATATTCGGGTCCAGCGTCGCCACCCCCCAGGTGGTCAGCAGCATAAAGAGTGCCGTCAGGCGATTCAGTCTGGCGGGCGCGATGGTTTTACCGCGACTGCGCAGCGCCTTATTGACCATGCCGTTGAACCCTTCGCGCGCGCCCAGATAGTGACCGAGGAACGATTTGGTGATCGCCACAATCGCGATCAGCGGCCCCATCCAGGCAATCATCGGCACCTGAAAATGGTTAGCCAGATAGGAGAGGATGGTAATGTTCTGCGCCTTGGCGGCGTGTAAATCTTCAGGCGACAGGCTCAGCACGCAGCTGAAGACAAAGAACATCACCGTCACCACCATCATCAGGTGCGAGCAGGCCAGAATGCGCGAACACTTTTTCTCGGCGGCATCGCCATACTCTTCGCGTTTCGCCAGCGCAAACGAAGAGATGATTGGCGAATGATTAAATGAGAAAACCATCACCGGAATCGCCAGCCACAGCGTCATCCACAGGCTGCTGCCCGCAGGCTGAACGTTAAGCGTCGACAGTACCGCGCCATGCCAGTGCGGGATCAGGTAGCAGGCCATCAGCATCAGCACTGCCACAAATGGATAAACCAGCACGCTCATCGCTTTAACGATCATCTTCTCGCCGAAGCGCACGATGGTCATCAGTCCGACAATCAGCAGCAGCGACAGCAGCACACGCGGCGGCGGCACCAGGCCGAGCTGATGCACCATCAGGCTCTCGACCGTATTGGTTATCGCCACGCTGTACATCAGCAGAATCGGGTAGATAGCAAAAAAGTAGAGCAGCGTAATCAACTTGCCCGCCCCGACGCCGAAATGCTCTTCGACCACCTCGGTGATATCACCGGCCGGGTTTTTACCGGAGAGCACAAATCGGGTCAGCGCGCGGTGCGCAAAGAAGGTCAGCGGAAAGGCCAGCACCGCCATGATGATCAGCGGAATCAGCCCACCGACGCCCGCATTAATGGGCAGGAACAGCACCCCCGCACCTATCGCCGTGCCATATAAACCCAGCATCCACATGGTGTCGGTTTTGCGCCATCCCGTATCGACGTCACTCTCAAGCGCGCCCAGCGTGCCAGTTTGCGTGGTTTTCATCAGATTTTCCGTGTTAAAAGCCGCCATTAACCTGAGTCGTCAGGCAGGTATAGGTCTGCCCCGCTCTCGTTAGCTGCAACCGGAGCAGTGAAGCGTAATGCTGACCCGCCCGTGCAGAGGTAATCGATTGCGTGCGCCACTTTTTACACCACCTGACGATAAAAGTTCAAGCCATGCAGATAAACACGCATGGATCGGCTAAAAAACCGTCAGGTTGTGCAACATGACTGCGCGGCGATCATGCCATCTTTGAGGCCGTTTTACTGCCCCTGAAAAGGCGATCCCAGTAACGATTTCGCGCAACGGGCTACGCTTAAACAGACGCTGTCGCGATCATGCCGACAGCCGCAAAGGAGAAGAGAATGAAAATTGCCTGCCTGGGATGGGGATCGTTGATCTGGAAAACCGGCGCGCTACCGGTCGCCAGTCAGTGGCATCACGATGGTCCGGAGATACCGATCGAGTTTGTGCGCATCGCAGACGGCGGCGAGTTGTCGACCGCGATCTGCCTGAATGCCCGCCCGGTGCCGGTGTTCTGGGCCTTGCTGAACACGGCATCACTGGAGAGCGCCTGCCGCGCACTGCGCCTCCGTGAGGCGATTCCGGACAGCCGCATTGATGGCGTCGGGATGATGACGGTGACAGAAACGTCGGCGGGGCCGCTGGCGGAGTGGGCGCAGGCGAAAGGCATTGAAGGGGTAGTCTGGACCGGTTTGCCTGCCCGTATAGCGGGTGTGGAAGGCCAGATCCCGACGCTGGATGAAGCACGGTGCTACCTGCAGACTCTCACCGGTGAAACCCGTGAGCACGCGTATAACTACATCCAGCAGGTTCCGGCACAAATCGACACGGTTTATCGTCGTGCGTTTGCCGATCTGACACGCTGGCAGCCCGATTCTGCTCCCGTGACGGTCACGACACCCCGGCAGTATCCGCCCTGCCAGCCTGGCTGAAACAGTCCAGCAGCCTGCACCGCTCTGCTTACTCTTCAAAGCGTTACTACACTTCAGGCAGGTTGCGATTTCAGGTTTCCTGAGTCTTTTCCGCGGATGGTCACGCCTTCTGGCCTGGCCGCTAGCCCCTTCTCAGCAGGAGATGAACAGATGAAAGCATTAACCTACCATGGCCCCCATAAAGTCAGCGTGGACAACGTGCCCGATCCGGGACTGGAAGCCGCCGATGACATTATCCTGCGCGTGACCGCCACCGCCATTTGCGGTTCAGACCTGCACCTTTATCGCGGCAAAATCCCCGGCACCGGGCATGGCGATATTTTTGGTCATGAGTTTATGGGCGAAGTGGTTGAGGCAGGCAGCGCAGTGACCGCCGTGGCCAAAGGCGATCGGGTAGTGATCCCGTTTGTTATCGCCTGTGGCGACTGCTTTTTCTGTCTGATGAGCCAGTATGCCGCCTGTGAAAATACCAACCCCGGACGGGGAGCCATCCTGAACCGAAAAAACATCACGCCACCCGCTGCGCTGTTCGGTTTCAGCAAACTCTATGGCGGTGTGCCCGGCGGCCAGGCAGAATATGTCCGGGTACCAAAAGCCAACACCGGCCCGTTTAAAGTGCCGTCAGTGCTGTCAGATGAGAAAGTGCTGTTCCTGTCAGACATTCTGCCCACTGCCTGGCAGGCGGTTAAAAACGCCGAAGTAAAACCGGGTTCCAGCCTGGCGATTTTCGGTGCCGGCCCGGTTGGCCTGCTCAGTGCCGCCTGCGCCCGACAGCAGGGTGCCGAACAGATCTACATGATTGACCACAACAACTACCGCTTAAACTTTGCCCGCGAGCGTTACGGCGTCATCCCGATTAACTTCGATGAAATTGATGATCCGGCTGGCTGGATTATCGAACACAGCCCCGGTAATCGCGGTGTGGATGCGGTCATTGACGCAGTCGGATTCGAGGCGAAAGGCAGCATGACTGAGACTGTGCTCACCAATCTCAAGCTGGAAGGCAGCAGCGGCAAAGCGTTGCGTCAGTGCATTGCCGCCGTCCGGCGTGGCGGTATCGTGAGCGTGCCGGGCGTCTACGCCGGATTCATTCACGGCTTCCTGTTTGGTGACGCCTTTGACAAAGGCCTGACCTTTAAGATGGGACAGACTCACGTGCATGCTTATCTGCCTGACCTGCTGAAACTGATTGAGCAAGGCCATCTGACTCCGGAAGAGATTGTGACCCACCATCTGCCGCTGGAAGATGCCGCACGCGGCTACGATATTTTCGCCAAACGCGAAGAGGAGTGCCGCAAGGTGATTCTGGTGCCAGGCATGGCAGCGACCCAGGCTACGATCTGATCGACTGAACCTTAACACTGGATCCCCGGCAGAGCACTCTGCCGGGGAACGCATTTCAAAACGGCTTACGTTCCAGACTGCTTCGCCACTCCCGTCTCTCCAGCAAATGTTCATCCGGCGTATCCGCCGTATCCACCTGCCTCCCCTGCTCCAGCCATCGCGCACTGCGTGAATGGGGATGATTTTCACTGATCACCTGTTGTGAAAATGCGCCAAACGATAACAGCAAAAACAGTAATGCACTGGCCAGCCTCACTTTCATACGCATACCTCTTTAATAACGGTGCCGCTATGCTGCCCGAAGGGTTTTCATTTTCTGTCAGTAACAGGCAAAGTTATGTGGGGAGCGGGAACAAGCTGCGACGGGTTTAATCGCGGTTCAGGATAGCCAGGCAGTCCAGCCCGAAAGTTTTCCCGCTTACCGTCCATTTCCTTTCTGGAGGATGCCAGTGAACATCAATCAGTTTGATCAGCCGATCGGTGAAGCGCTGCCCGACTGGCAGCCGGTCGCCAGACCGCCCCGCGCGCCCCTCACCGGCCAGCACTGCCTTCTTCTGCCGCTGAGCGTGGATCATGCGGAATCGCTGTTACAGGCCTTTATGCTGGCACCGGATGAGCGTGACTGGACCTGGCTGAGCGTGGAGCGGCCCACCTCACTGTCACAGATGCAGCACTGGATTGCGGATAAAGTGGCGGATGTGGCACTGGTGCCCTTCACGGTCTGCACTGTGAATCAGCGGCCCTGCGGCGTGGTCTGCTTCGCCAGCATTGAGCCCGAACAGGGCACGCTTGAAATCGGCCACGTCACCTGGTCGCCACTGATGCAGCGCAGTGTCATCGGTAGCGAGGCGATTTTTCTGCTGTTGCACAGGGCCTTCTCGCTCGGCTATCGGCGGGTAGCGTGGCGCTGTGATTCAACCAATGTTGCGTCCCGACGCGCAGCAGAACGGCTGGGGTTCCGCTTCGAGGGCCGCTTTCGTCAGGTGATGACGCGAAAACAGCGCAACCGCGATACCGTCTGGCTGTCGATGATTGACCGTGAATGGCCTGAGGTTCAGCGCGCCCTGAGCGTCTGGCTGAGCGCGGATAATTTCACCGACGAAGGGCAGCAAAAGCGCCCGCTCAGCGCCTGCTTCGCCGGTGTTAATCGGGCCGATACAGACGCGACAAGCCCTGAACGCTGAGACGATTAATGTAGCCGACGCACGCTCAGTGCCGCAGACCAGCGCTGTCGCTGACAGCGCGGACAGATAGCCGGCTGCTCCGCCGCTATCCTCTGTGTCTGGCCGCAATGGGTACAGGCATAGCGCGCGCTAACCGGCACCGTGCTGTAATCCTGCCGGTGCTCCGGCGGCAGGATGCTTAACCCGGCGCGCATCTCATCATCATCGTAGAAATAGAGGCTGAGCTGGCCATCCACCTCCACCAGCGCCAGGCGGATCTGCCCCAGATGCTCCACACCACTCTGCCGCAGCTCCATAAAGAACTCATCTTCAGAAATATTCAGCCGATCCAGACTCTCCAGCACATACAATCCGTCTTTAATCAGGGTAATGACGTCGCCCTGAATTAGCCGGGAAAAGCGCGAGCTGTGTGCTGTCAGCCAGGTGGTCAGGCGATAGAGCGCCAGCAGGACTACAAACACCATAATGACCGGTAGCACCGGCACATCATCGTAAAACGTGACGTCACCGGATGCAGAACCCAGCGTCAGAATGACTACCAGCTCGAACAGCGACAGCTGGCGGACGCCGCGCCGCCCGGACACTTTCAGAAAGGTAAATACCACCAGATAAGCGATCAGGACCCGCGCCACCACCTCAAACAAAAAGGTGGCGGGTTGATCGTTGAGTAAGAAACGGTGCCAGTCGAATGAGAACATAGTCTGCTAAACATCCTGTTTTAAAGGGGCGTGCATCGTCGCAGTCGCCCGTTGATGACCTGCAGCTTCAGGCCAGTGATAACTCAATCTTGTCGCCAGCCCGGCAAAAGGCAAGCGAAGCAGTAAGACGAAAACGGGCGAGTCTGACCTCTCTGCATGTTCAGGAAAAGGTTAATAAAGCCGAAAATGACGCTGAGCCTGTTCACGCTGCGCTTATCTGATCAGCCATAAACCTGAATCAAAAACTTCCTGTTTCTGGATGGTTTATTTTTACCGCTACGCTTTTTCTTTTCACTTCAGCAAGTTGCGAACAAAAACTTCATGCCTATACTTTCCAGTAAGGCTTCCGCAAAATCCATTAACGTCCAGAGAAGCCAGAATTTTCCTGCCGATAGCGCCGCCCGTGTCGTCCCGCTATCTCACTCGTCAGTACGCCACAGGACCTGATGTCTGAACCTCAGTGGCTGTGCCTTATGGCAAGGATCGCCCGTCCGCTCAGAGTGGTCAGATCGACCAGTCTGTAATGCAAACCTGTCACGCCCTGACCCGTTTCACGACGGCTCGTCAGCGGGAAGCGTTTTGCTTTTTTTGGGAGATGCCATGACGCCCTTTCTCAGTTTCTGGCAGGCCGGCTACGAAGGTGCCGACCATATCAATCCTGCCGGTCTTGCGCTGTCGATGAACGATCTGAACCAGCATCAGGCGCGTGCAGCAGAGGACTATGCCGCGCTGGCCCCCTTTTCAATTCGCACGGTGCGCGAAAGCGTCGGCTGGCGCTTATGTGAGCGTGATGGCGGCTATGATTTCTCGACGATTGCTGCCCGGATGCAGGCCGCAGAGCAGCAGGGTATCCAGATAAGCTGGACGATCTGCCACTACGGCTGGCCCGCTGGAGTCAGCCTGTTTGATCACGACTTTGTCAGCCGTTTCGCCGCCTTCTGTGGCGCACTGGCCCGCTTTCTGGCCCCCTGGTATCAGCAGCCGCCGGTCTACTCCCCCATGAATGAAATCTCCTTTGTCAGCTGGGGCATCTCGGTCGGGCTGTTCGCCTGTGAGGCGATCCCGGAACCCGATGGGGCAAATGCTGCCAAGCAGCAGCTGGTGCGCGCGACCCTGGCCGCCTGTGATGCGATCTGGCAGGCCGATCCGCGTGCCCGTCTGCTGCACTGCGATCCGCTGATCCATATCGTGCCCGATCCTGCCGATCCCGCCAGCGACGTGCTGGCACGCGAAATGTGCGATACCCAGTATCAGGCATGGGACATGATCAGCGGCAGGCGCAACCCGGAGCTGGGCGGCGCTCCCCGCTATCTCGATCTGACTGGCGTGAATTACTACCACGACAACCAATGGGAACAGGGGACGAACCAGCGGCTTTACTGGCATCTGGGCGAGAGCCGTCGCCTGCCGCTGCATCAGATGCTGCAGCAGGTCTGGCAGCGTTATCAGCGGCCACTGCTGCTGGCGGAAACCAGCCACGTCGGCAGCGGACGCGGAGCCTGGATCCATGAAATTACCGCTCAGGTGGCGCAGGCGCAGCTGGCAGGCACTGAACTGCTCGGTATCTGCCTCTATCCGATTATCGATCGTCCCTTATGGGAGGAGACCACATTCTGGACCCGTAGCGGTTTGTGGGACCTCGATCTGCTGGGGCCGGATCCTTACGCCCGCCAGTTACAGCAGCCTTATGCCGACGCTTTACACCAGGCGCAGCGCTTTTTGCAGCACATCCAGTCCCCACGACAACAACGTCAGGAGCACACAATGAAACCACCTGTTCTTATTGTTTTCAGCCATTTACGCTGGGGATTTGTTTTTCAGCGCCCGCAGCAGCTACTGACACGTCTGGCTCAGCACTATCGTGTGCTGTTTGTCGAAGAGCCGGTCTGGCAGGCGGGGCCGCCTGGCCTGCATCAGAGTTCGCCAGCCGCGAATATCACGGTGATCCAGCCGCATACCGACAGCGACGCGCCCGGTTTTCACGACAGCCAGATTGCCCCACTGCTGCTGCTGCTCACGCCGCTGCTGGAAGAAGATGAACAACCGCTGATCTGGTTCTATACGCCGATGGCGTTGCCGCTGCTGACCCCTTTTGACCCCTCTCTGGTCATTTACGACTGCATGGATGAGCTTTCCGCCTTCCAGAATGCGCCGCGCCAGCTGCAGCAGCGCGAATCCGCGCTGATGACGCGCGCCGATCTGGTCTTTACCGGCGGCTCCAGCCTGTATGAAGCAAAGCGTGATAAACATCCGCAGGTCTACTGCTTCCCCAGCAGCGTCGACGCCATCCATTTTGAACAGGCACGCGATCGCACTAACCGTCATCCGCTGCAGGATACGATTCCGCCGCTGCGCCTGGGTTATTACGGCGTGCTGGATGAGCGCATCGATCTGCCGCTGATTGCGGCGCTGGCAGACAGCCATCCCGAATGGCAGATCATTATGGTCGGGCCGGTGGTGAAAATTGATCCCGCCAGCCTGCCGCAGCGCGACAACATTCACTGGCTCGGCCAGCAGCCTTATCAGGCGCTGCCGCAGTTTCTGGCGGGCTGGGATGTCTGTCTGATGCCGTTTGCCATTAATGCCTCGACCCGCTTCATCTCCCCTACCAAGGTGCTGGAGTATATGGCGGCGCAGCTGCCGATTGTCAGTACCGCCATTGTCGATGTCGCTCGCCACTACGCAGAGGAAGTGGCGGTAGCAGAGACTCACGCGGCGTTTATCGCCGCCTGTGAACAGGCAATGGCGATCGGGGCCGCAGAACGGCTGGCGCTGGCGGGACGGATGCAGGCCAAAGTGGATGCCACCTCGTGGAATCACACCGCAGAGCAGATTCATGGACTGATTCAGCAGGCGCTGACGCAACGTCAGCCTGCATGCAAATCGTCGAGCGAGACCCAGGCACAGTCTAACGTCACGCCTCTCACACCAGCGATGCTGGAGAGTGATGCGGTGCCCTGCCTGATTATCGGCGCCGGCCCCACCGGACTGAGCGCCGGTTATCACTATGGCGAAGGCGCGGTGTTGCTCGAAAAAAATAGCACCCCAGGCGGCTGGTGCCGCTCAATTGACGATCAGGGTTTCACCTTCGATTATGCCGGTCATATTATGTTCTCGCAGGACCCGTATGTGTTGCAGCTCTATGAGATGCTGCTGGGCGATAACCTGCACTGGCAGGCGCGTGAAGCCTGGGTTTACAGCGACGGCGTGTATACCCGCTATCCGTTCCAGTCAGCGCTACACGGCTTGCCGGTCGAAGTGGTAAAAGAGTGCGTGCTGGGCGCTATCGAGGCGCGTTATGGTGAAACGGCCGCCGCCGCCGTACCGCTGGATCGGGCGCGGGCGCGACGGGACTGCTGTGCGGATGGCGCGATCCCCGATGAGGGCAGCAGCACCGGCCTCGTGGAAGGGGAAGAGGATTTCCAGCACTTTATTATGCGCACCTGGGGTAAAGGCATCGCACGTCACTTTGCCCTGCCCTACAACCAGAAGCTCTGGAAGGTGCCGCTGACCGACATGGAAACCTCGTGGCTGGGTGGACGCGTCCCGTTGCCCGATCTGTCGCAGATCATCGATGGCGCGCTGCAACCGCTGGCGAAACCGGTCGGCCCTAACGCCCGATTCGGCTATCCGCTACGCGGCGGTTTCCAGGCACTGATGTCCGGCTTCCTGCCGCACCTGAAATGCAGGCTGGAAACGGATACGACGCTGACCCGCATCTATCCGCAGGCGCATGTCGCGCTGCTGGCCGATGGTCGCCACTACCGTTATGAGCAGTTGATCAGCACCATGCCGTTGCCGGAGCTGATTAAACTGATGGGCGATGAGGTGCCACAAAGTGTGCAACAGGCCGCGCAGCAGCTGCAGTTTGTGTCGGTGCGCTGCGTGAATCTGGGGATTGGCCGGGCTGACCTGACTGAAAAGCACTGGATTTACTATCCTGGCGATACGCTCTTCCACCGCATCTTTGTACAGGGCAATGCCAGTCCGCACTGCAACCCGCCGGGCGGTTTCGGCTTGACCTGTGAAATCACCTACAATGCGGCCAATCCGCTGCCGCTACAGGGCGATGCGCTGATTGAGCGATGCCGTCAGGATTGCATCCGGGTCGGTATGATCACCGCGGACGATCCGCTGCTCTGTGCCTCAGAGGTCGATATGCCCTACGCCTACGTAGTCTATGACCATGCGCGCAGCGCTAACGTGGCGTTGATCCGCCAGTGGCTGCTGACCCAGGATATTCATCTGTCAGGTCGCTACAGCGAGTGGGAATATTACAACTCGGATCACGCCTTCCTTGCCGGTAAGCGTGCCGCCGAAAACGTGCGGCTGCAGCATGTCAGCGCAGGCACTCTGGGCTGACCTGACGCCGCCCGCTACGACAGTCGCTGATTGCACTTCGCGGCTTTCAGCGACTGTAACTCAGTGACTCGCTTCTCCGCCTTCTGAGTGGCATTGTATTTCGCAATGCCATTGCCCAGCCCGAAATCCCCGACAAAGCCCAGCACGGTCAGTGCATCAAACTGGCCGGTCTGCTCAATATCACTCTGCACGCTGTGCGCTTTGACCAGTTCCTGATCCAGTGTGCTGCAATTCAGCGTCGCGGTCTCTTCCGGCGTCACTGCCGCCGCCTGTGGATACTGCTTGGTGGCGCAGCCGGTTAATACCAGCGCCAGCAACACCACGAAGAATGTCTGTTTACCCATTTCTTATTGCCTGTTTTTCGCCCGGTCAACAGCGTTATCGGCAGCATACACCGGGAACATGAGTCTCTGACCTACCAATAATGGTCGAAACCGCTACGCTAATGTAGGATTCAGCGCGCTGCTGTCAGAGGCAGCCTGTTACCGACCGGAAGTCATGCAGCGAACGCACATTATCCGTTCATCATTTCTGCCAGATCTTTCAACCCGTTAGCCAGCATAATGCTGCCACCAGCAGCGTTTAAAGAGCACAGCCTGAGCGTTAATCCGTGATGCGGCAACCGCATAAGCGAAGCCAGACACAGAATTTTTGCGCGTCGGGTTTATCAGAGTTTGTTCCAGATGAGGTTTTTCCATGCGTTTTAAAGGATTGAACATCGGATTTTTCATTTTGATTCTGGCTATCGCCACGGTCGCTTTTTTTGACGTGCTTTCGCCTTATTTCTCGTCGATTTTGTGGGCGGCGATTCTGGCAGTGATTTTCCATCCGCTGAAGACCTGGCTGCGGACCCGACTGGGCGACCGCAATGGCGTGGCCGCATTAATTACCCTGCTCTGTATCTGTCTGATTGTGTTTACGCCGCTGGCCATTATCGCCTCCTCACTGGTGGTCGAAACTAACGCGGTCTATCACAAACTGCAGACCAACTCGTCACAGTTCCCGGCCGTGTTCGCCGATTTGTTGCAGCATCTGCCGCGCTGGGCGAGGCATTTTCTGGCTGAAAACAATCTGGATAACGCCGGGCAGATTCAGCAGAAGCTCTCTTCGTTTGCCCTTAAGGGCGGCCAGTATGTCGCGGGCAGCGCCTTTATCATCGGGAAAGGGACGTTCAGCTTCACCGTCGGCTTTGGCATCATGCTTTATCTGCTGTTCTTCCTGCTGAAAGATGGCTCCTATCTGGTGCATCTGATTCTGGAAGCGCTGCCGCTCTCAACTTACGTGAAGCATCACCTGATGGTGAAGTTTGCTGCCGTGGCGCGTGCGACGGTGAAAGGCACGGTGGTGGTTGGTATCGTTCAGGGTATTCTCGGCGGGCTGGCGTTCTGGTTTACCGACATTGACGGCAGTCTGCTGTGGGGTGCGCTGATGGCCTTCCTCTCCCTGATTCCGGCCGTCGGTTCCGCCATCATCTGGGTGCCTGCGGCGATCTTCTTCTTCGCCACCGGCGTGCTGTGGAAAGGGCTGTTCCTGGTCGGTTTCTTCGTGGTGATTGTCGGTCTGGTGGATAACATTCTGCGTCCGTTGCTGGTCGGCAAAGACACCAAAATGCCTGACTATATGATCCTGATCGCCACGCTGGGCGGCATGGAAATCTACGGCATCAATGGTTTTGTTATCGGTCCGGTGATTGCTGCGCTGTTTATCGCCTGCTGGAATCTGCTCTCCGGCCGCGATAACCGCGAAAACATCGAAGCCATCGACGAAGAGTTTATCGATGAAGGCAAGAAACAGTCCGATGACGTCGCAGAGGCAGCAGCAGAGGCGGCGGCTGAAGCGGCGGCGGCCTCCGCCCATGCCGCTGCAGAGACTGAGATGAAAGTCCTGGCGTTGAAAAAAGAGACTGAGGAAAAGAAAGCGTAATCCCCGTCAGTCCATAAAAAAACCCACCTTTCGGTGGGTTTTTTTTAACCTGGAAACAGCAGCGAATTAGTTAGTCGCTTTGTTTTTCAGATCTTCAGCACCCTGCTTGGTTTTATCCCAGCCTTTCTCAGTGCCTTCTTTGGTTTTGTGCCAGCCCTTCTGAGTCCCTTCGGTAATTTTGCTACCGGTGGTGTGGCTCTTGCCTTCAGCGGCGTGCTCAGACTTCAGCTTCAGCTCTTTGCCTTCATTCTGGGTCTGGTGCAGTTTTTCTTTCGCGGTGTCAGCGCCTTTATGCGCTTCCGCTACGGTGTTGTCTGTGGTGGTAGCAGCAAATACTGGCGAGGCCAGCAAAATAGCAGACAGTGCGATAATTGATTTCTTCATAATTCCCTCTGTATTCATCGTTGCCGTGTAGGTTTTAATCCTGGCATAGCCTTTCCAGGAAAGATTTAAGAATAAACCAGGAATCAAAAAGGGCCAGTTTTCACCAGAAAAAGTGTTTGATTGTAGATTTTTCGTCCACTACCACAGTGCAAGCTGCGGATCGTCGTCTTTTTCAGGCGGTGTTCGGGTCACGCGAGCAGGCGGCGCAGGCTGATCCCTCTGTCGCGTAATCCATGCCAGTAACACCGTCACTACGTACGCCTGCTGCTCAGCACTCAGCGGCTGAAATTGTCCGATGTTGTGCCATTTGCTCAGACAGCCACGACAGCAGGTTGCGGTGGCGTGCTGGGCGATAAACACCGGATGGCCGCGCATGGGCGTCTGCTTGCCATCATTTTCTGGCTGGGCAGGCGCCAGGCGCTGTGCCACAAACGCTGCGGCATGCTGACGCAACACCGGCTCGCCTTTGCTGACCGCATAATCATACTCAGCACGTCCCAGCCGAAAGCGCTGACGGAACGGTGAACGTGCCAGCCGGGTAAACAGATCGTCAGAAACGTTCATGCTGATGCCACTCACTCATATTTACGTCCCGCCAGATAAGTGACGCCCTGCGGCCCGAACGCCTCGCGATGCAGTTCATTCGGCTGCAGGTGAAATGTCTCACCGGGATGATAGGTGGTATCACCCTGTTCAGTACTGATGGTGATGTCCCCACTGAGAATCAGTGCCAGCGCTTCAAAGGCGTGGACGTGATTATCAAGCTCGGCTGACGCTGCACGTTCGATCAGCAATGGTTCGTTAAAACCCTGTTCGGCTAACAATTTTCGGTATTCATGTTCAGTCATTGCAACGCCTCAATATGGAACTGACCCTAAGCAGTGTAGACGATCTTAATACCGCGCATGGCACTCAACAGGTTACGTAAAGTCGCGCAAACAGAGTTGTTCGCCGTTCATGCCGATGCTGTACTTGCCGCCTCATTACAGCCATTTTGACATCAGGATGACGCAAAAGTATGACTCAACAGGAGAGAACCGCCCTGCTGCTGATTAATCAGCGCTCACGCAAAGGACGCATTGAAGCCAGCCGGGCACAGTCGCTGCTGACTCAGGCCGGATTCACCCTGCTGCAACCAGCCGGGGATGAGACCCGCAGCTACAGCGAACTGATCGCGGCTTATGCCGATCGCGTCGAGACGGTCATCGTCGGCGGTGGTGACGGCACACTTAACGCGGCCGCGCCGGGGCTGATGCAGAGCGGCCTGCCGCTGGGCATTTTACCACTGGGCACCGCCAACGATTTTGCCCGGACGCTGGGCATTCCGGCTACGCTGGAGCAGGCCGTGAAGATTATCGCAGACGGGTATCTGCGCGCCGTGGATCTGGGTGAAGTCAATGAGCACCTGTTCCTGAATGTCTCCAGCATCGGCTTCTCGGCGGAGCTGGCGCGAAACCTTACGGCAGAATCGAAAAAGCGCTGGGGCGTGGGCGGTTATGCCCTGGCGGCGTTGCGGTTGCTGCGGCAGAGCCGTCCGTTCAGCGCCACGCTGGTCCATCAGGGTCAGCGGACGCCAGTTAAAACGGTTCAGGTCTCGGTGGGTAACGGGCGCTTCTACGGTGGCGGCATGACGGTGGAAGCGCGCGCGGCGCCAGACGATGGGTTGCTTGATGTTTACAGCCTGGAGTTAAAGCACAGCTGGCAACTCATTGCACTGCTGCCCTTTCTGCGTCGCGGCACTCACGGTCGCTGGCGTAATGTGCGGGCATTCAGCGCCACGGCGCTGACAATTGAGACGCGCCGCCCCCATTACATCAATGCCGACGGTGAGATTATTGGTCAGACACCCGCGCGTTTCCGCCTGCTCGCCCGTGCGCTTCAGGTGTATGCACCGGACGATAGCGCAGCGAAATAGTCTGCCAGTGGGTATCATCACCGATCGCGGCACGAAACTAGTGCTGGGTGCCCATTTTTTCAGCGTAGTCGATGTGTTCGGAAAGACTGGCGACCAGTTTTTTGGCCATTTCGAGGGTCAGACCCAGAAACAGGGTTTCCTGCGGGCCTTGTTCATGCGGGGCATCGGGATCGATATAACCGAATTTCACTACCAGCGCCTGATGGGTGTTCAGGGGGCCAATATGCCAGCCGGTAACCGGGTAGAAGGTAAATCGCGTAAATTCATTCACTTTAATCCTGACTGTAAAAGCATAACGCTGATTGATAGTCAGGCCAGCTCTGATGATAAAACATGAGTGGATGACTAAGTCTGAACTAAATCGACAGGAATACAAGGGCAGCGGCTGAATAAGCGCAGCGTGACGTGTTACTGAAACGTGCTGCGTTCAGCGCCCGCTGTAGCAAGCAACGGACCCGCACGGCACTATGAGGTCAGGCTAAACGCCAGCACCGGCAACTAACTATCGGTCTGGGGGATAATCGAGATATGACCATTTACCTCCAGCACCGCATATTTAATCTGATCAAACCGTTCCAGCCCCGGCCCGGAACGCGCTGCCTCCAGCACATCATCAGGACTGATGCCTGTCATCTTCATGCGTTCGGTCAGCAGATTACCATTCTCCACCAGAATCACCGGTCCGCCGTCGATCGCCTGCTCCACCATCGGAAAACGGCTTTTGAGTTTGCCCAGCACAATGTCAATCGTCACCAGCGTGATAATGGTCAGCGCCGCGCCAGTCACTGAAAAATCGTCGCCCAGTAGCGCCTGCTGGGTGGCTTCGCTGATGATCAACAGCAGAATCAGATCGAAAGAGGTCATCTGCAGCAGGGTGCGTCTGCCCGCAATTTTGAACACCACCATCAGCACCAGGTAAATTGCTGCGGCACGTAATACCGTTTCCATTAAGCACTCCTGTCAGGGATAGATCCATTGGGTAAAACGGGCCGGCGGATGATCGCCACTGCTGACGCTGACAGCAATGCGACCAGGATTTCGGGGCTGCAGTCCGATCCAGATAGCGTGATCCAGACCGGTATCACGCGACGAAAAGGTCAGCCGCAGATCGCTGCCAATCGTTACCGCCTCCAGCGGCTGAGGCTGCAGCGTCTGGATTTGCAGGTTATCGAGGGCACCACCGCCAATCGTAACGTTAAAGCGATCGGTTACCGGTGCGTTGTAGCGAATGCGCATATCCATATTACTCTCAACCCGGCCAAACCGTTCATACTCCACCTGGATCGTCCCGTCCGGCGAGCGGGCGCTGCCATTACTCAGTACGCCTTTGGAAAAGAGTCCGCAAGCCCCCAGAATCACCAGCGCAATCAGGACGTATTCACCGATACGCTGAATACGCCATTCACGACGTATCCAGCGCATATCTTCTTTTATCGGGTAATCCCGACTGCCTGTGTGATCTTTTTTCATCCTGCAATTCTCTCCTGTCAGTCGCCAGCCTCAACGGCTCGCGGCCCAAATCATACCGGACGCAGGTCATTTAGCGCGCCGTTCAACCCAGAACGACCAGCTGTGATAGAGCAGCGTCAGCGGCATGGCAATCGCCGCGCCCACCAGCACGAATCCCTGCGTGACCTGCGAGGAAGCGCTTTCACTGATGGCAAACTGGTACGGCACCAGCCACGGATAAAGGCCGCACAGCAAACCGATAAACACGGCCCCGATCAGCATCAGTGCAACAATAAGCTGTAGCAGCGGCCTGGCTCGCCACAGCGTTACCGGCAAAACGATCCATAGCATGACAATCGCCATGCCAGCCACTTTTCCCAGCGGTCGTTGCCAGCTCTGGTGCCAGATATCGGCGTTAAAATAGAGTTCGAACAGAAAGATTATCAGCGCCAGCAGCCACCATAACCAGCTTTGCGCTTCTGCCAGAGGTTGTACTCTGTCGCCAATTCGCCAGCCGATCCAGCAACAGGCCAGCAGCGAATTGATCGCCATTAATCCAACACCGCTCATCAGCGGAACCAGGCTCAGCCCATCGGGCAGCCCAGTCTGAGGCTGAGCGCTGATGATCATGCCCGCGCACCAGCCCTGAATAAAGGTCGCCAGCGCCGAGCAACTGGCCATAATACGGTCGAGCCAGCGGCGTAAACGGTTACTGCTCCGGGCGCGATACTCGAGCGCCATCGCCCGCATCACCAGTGCCAGTAGCATGGCG
Organism: Candidatus Pantoea rara; assembly: GCF_051136265.1. Lineage (NCBI taxonomy): Bacteria > Pseudomonadati > Pseudomonadota > Gammaproteobacteria > Enterobacterales > Erwiniaceae > Pantoea > Candidatus Pantoea rara. The sequence goes on from NZ_CP194942.1 coordinate 2,949,400, forward strand.
AACAGTGGCGCGCTCAGCTCACTGAGCAGCAGACTGTAGACCGGTGGAAACAATGCCAGCAGACCGCCTGCGGCCAGCACCAGCCAGGTTTCATTTGCATCCCAGACCGGCAGAATACTGTGCGTCATCAGTTCACGCTGTTGATCATCGTGAAACCAGAAAAACAGCATACCCACACCCAGATCTGTCCCATCCAGTAACAGATAAAGCAGTAACGAGAGACAGATGATCATCGCAGACAAATCAGCCATAGCGACTCCTAATGGGGCGTTTTCAGCTCAATGACCACCGGCTCACCTGAGGGTAGCTCACCTTTAATCCGACGCAGCAAATAGCGTAAGCCGAGGGCGAACACCAGGCCGTAGATCAATAGTACCGCCACGAAAATGCTCAGCGTGGTACTCAGGGCCAGCGGTGACACGCTCTGTGCTGTACGCAACATGCCATAGACCGTCCAGGGCTGACGCCCCACTTCAGTCACGACCCAGCCTGACAGCAGTGCGATAAAGCCCGCCGGTGAGAGCCACGTCAGCCAGCGCAGCAACCGCCCTGATTCTGCCAGTCGTCCACGCCAGCGCTGAAGATTTGCCGCCAGCGTGGTCAGCAATATGATCAGCCCCAGCCCTACCATCAGACGAAATGCGAAAAAGACCGGTAACACCGGGGGAATCGCATCCGCAGGAAATTCGCTCAGACTTTTGATATGACCGGAAAGATTGTGCCGCAGATAGAGCGATCCAAGGCTGGGGAGGCTGATCTCCAGCGTGTTACGCTGCGCCTGCTGATCCGGTAGCGCAAACAGTCGCAACGGTTCACCCTCGCTCTGTGCGGGTCGATGCCAGCTGCCTTCCATCGCGGCCAGTTTAGCGGGCTGATAGTCGCGCGTATTTTCACCGTGCAAATCGCCGAGTACGATTTGTAATGGAACCGCAAGCAGCAGAAAGGTCAGCGCACTGTTGAGCATCAGCCGCGAAGCGGACTCACCCTTAAAATGCCGAAGTCTCCAGGCCGCGACACCCATCATCATCACTGCCGCGGCAATCAGCGACCCCACCACCATATGACTGAAGCGCCATGGAAAAGAGGGAGCCAGCAAAATTGACCGCCAGCTTTCAGCCAGAAACACGCCGTTCTCAGTGCGCGTGAAACCGACTGGGGTTTGCATCCATGAATTGGCGGCCAGAATCCAGAACGCACTAAGCAACGCCCCGATCGCCACCAGACAGGTAACGACGAAATGGACACCAGGCGAGATTTTATTGAAGCCAAACAGCATCACACCGGTCAGAGCTGATTCAAGAAAAAAAGCGACCAGCACCTCATAAAACATTAAGGGTCCAATCACGCCGCCGACCTGATGTGAAAAGCGCGCCCAGTGTGTTCCAAACTGAAATTCCATGACTACGCCGGAAGCCGCCCCAATCGCTACCGTCAGGGAAAAAATGTTCAGCCAGAAGTGAAGAGCATCCCGGGCAGCCTGCTGTTTGCCCCACAGCCAGCGTGCCTCAAACCAGACCAGAAACGGTGCCAGCCCCAGCGTCAATGCCGCCAGCGTGATATGCATGCCCATGGTGATTGCAAACTGCGTCCGGGCGATGATCAGAATCCAGTCCAGCATCAGGCTTATTTCACCAGCGAAGCGTTTATCTGTGAAGTTATCTGATCATCGTAGTGAAGAAATAAAAAATCGGCCAGCAGTACTGTTTTCTTAAATAACGACGATCACGAAACTGATCTTATTGTTACGGGGTGAAGAGAAGTAAAAGAGGTTATTATCTCAGGCTGCTCTCGCTGCGTTTAAATAAGCGCAAAATAAAATTAAGCGAGGCGGTTATTTACTCCGCCCCGCTATGACGAAACAGACAGCCGCCTTATAGCCAGCCCGAGCGGCGCAATTTGGCCCACAGCCCGCCGCAGGCCAGCAGTGTCAGCCCCACCGCCAGCGGATAACCATACAACGACTTCAGCTCGGGCATATGCTCGAAGTTCATGCCATACATGCTGAACACCACGGTTGGAATGACCAGTATCGCACCCCAGCCCGCCAGCTTTTTGACGACCTCATTCTGCTGCACTGTCACCAGCGCCAGGTTAACCTGCATGGCACTGGTCAGCATCTCGCGCATATCTTCCGCATCGGTCACTACATGGCGGGCGTGATCCTGTACGTCACGGATATAGGCGCGCAGCGGGCGCGGGATCAGATCTTCATGCAGGTGGATCAATTGGTTGCAAATCTCTTCCACTGGCAGCGCCGCATTGCGCAGCGACAGCAGATGACGCCGCATGGTGTAAACCGACTGCACCGACTTGCGATCAAATTCGCTGGTGAAGAGATCGTTCTCCATCTCCCCGACCCGCTCATTCAGCGACGTGGAGAGTTGGGCATAGCGATCCACCACAAAATCGAGCAGGCAGTAGAGCGGATAAGCAGGGCCAAACTTCAGCAGCGCCGGGTTTTCAGACGCCCGCTGCCGCACCGGGGTATAACTTTCCGATGCGCCGTGACGGATGCTGATCAGAAACTTTTTTCCGACAAAAAAATGGGATTCACCCAGTTCGCAGCTGTCATCCTTCGCGCAAACCGTTTTCACCACGATAAACAGCGAGTCGCCATAGTGTTCAATTTTAGGTCGCTGATGGGCATTCAGCGCATCCTCAACCGCCAGTTCGTGAAGTCCGAACTCCTCTTTAATCTTCGCCATAAACTCAGCGTCAGGCTGCCACAGACCGAGCCAGATAAACGCCTCCGGCTCCTTCATCACTTCACTGATATCATCGACCTGAACCTCTTCACCCGCGCATCCCGGACGATACACCATGCTGCTTACGATCATCTTCTGCATTCCTGTTGTGACAGTAAATGGAGCTTAGCTAATGCCGGGTCGGTAACCGGATAAAAACAGTAAGGATTTGCTGCAACGTGGCGCGATCAGCGGGTTACCACTTCAGCCCCAGTCCGGTGGAGAAAATGCCCTCATTCAGGGTATCGGGTATGCCGCTGACCAGATTGCGATGATAGCCAATATGCAGGGTTGACCAGGAGGTCAGGCTGTAACGCATCCCGACTTCTGCATCCAGCATAAATACCCCGTCATCATCCAGCGAATGACCGACATCACCGTTGCTGTAAAGCGTGACCGATTTGCCCAACAGATAGCGCTGATAGTTCCAGCGCAGCGAGCCGCCAAAATGCTTTTCTTCCCGATCGTCGCTGTAGCCATACTCAAAGGCCCCGCCCAGCACGGAAAGTGAGAACGCGCTGAGTTCGGTGTCCCACAGCTGATAACCCGGGCCGGTACCGATCAACGCCTGGCGTGACAGATTCTCCACCCAGTCGCGTTTATAGGTTGCGCGGGTCTGCCAGAAAAACTGCTCCCTGACCAGATAGTCAAAGGCGTAGCGCAGGCTGTAGTTGTCTGTGTTGACGCTTTCATTTTCCTGCTCGCGATTGTAAGTCGCGCCGATATCGTGCCGCCATTTCCCCTGGTTGAGTTTGGTGTTGAGCGCGAAGCTATAGTCATCGGTTTTGGTCGAGGCTTTTTTGACCTTCACGCCTGCATCAATGTTGCCGGTCCAGGCGAGCTGATCGGTGCGAACTTTGGCTTTCATAAACTCGTCGATGCGCCGCAACGAGACCTGCTGTTCCTGCTCATTGCGTTCCACCCAGACATAACCGGGATCGGAAGAAGAGAGCCGCACCTGATAATGCTCGCCGGTCTTTTTGTTTTCGACGTTCACCGGATTCTCGCTGGCGAGCGTACTGACTGCACGCCAGTCCAGCGTGACGGTCCCGGCATACTGTGTCTCTATCCCCAGCTTGCCGTCGCTGAGATAACGAATGGTGCCGGTCAGCCGGTCGCCATTATTCAGCCAGACGGTATCGGCTGCGGCCTGCTGTGCCCATCCGGCACAGCAAAGCGTGACCAGCAGCCTGGTAAAGGAAGTGGGGCAACGCATAGCTTTCCCTGTAAAGGCGTCGTCTTAAGCAGGCGACGTGTCAACGCAAAATCTGACCTGACAATTAAGCCGATCCCGCGATGATATGCAATCAGCCTTCAGGAGAGATCATGCAATGCTTTACCAAGAGGCGGGCCCAGCGTGAAATCGCTAAAACGGATTCCCAGTCCCTGGCGTTCCGGCGAGCAGCCCATCACACCGACAAAACGCCGTGCCTGATCGGGCCACGGACAGAGTCGTAACAGCGGCCAGGTCACTCCGTCGCTGGAGTACTGGATCCTCAGCGCCGCATTTTGCAGCGTGGCACGCATCCAGAACTGTCGTGCATCGCCGGGAAAGACGCCCGTAGACCAGTCGGAGAACTCACGCGTTACCACGCTGCCAATGGCGGGCTGATCATCGTTAAACTCAATACCCGCTTTGACCCAGTGCGTTTCGCTGTCCTGAATAAACAGACCGGCCTGATCGTAGAGCTGACTGAAGTCCGCTCTCACCTGCACCTGAACGGTAAAATCACTTTCTACCCAGAAGCCAAAAGCGTGGCCACTGTGCCGTTCAAAGCCGTACCAGGTATGGAGCCAGAAATCGCTGTTTAACGCGGTTTCGAACTGCAGCGTATCACCATCAAAACGGTGTACTGGCGGCTGATTAATCCAGACGCCTCCTTCGGTGGTCAGTGAACTCACTGCTGGCATAAGGACTCCTTTCTGTACGTTAAGCCGCCTGCGTTTAGTCCGGGCTGCTGTATGGCGATTATTCTGATTATCATAGCGTTTATTGGTCAGGTAGCGGCAGACTGAAAGGTAAATCTGATGATGCTGATGAAAACGGCGAAGTGATGACCAGCCCAGTGATAGCAGACCATTCAGTCTGTTTGCGGCTTCGCTTATTTTTCTTAGCGGAAACAAATGATATTCATCAGGACCAGTTCACTTAACTATTTCATTTTGTTAATTGCCTGGCGAAAACCACGTTTAACAACCAGGCTTGTTTTGTCTGAGGGCAACTGAACTCATTAAATATAAGGATTAAGCCACCATGGTAGATAAATCAGAAATTCTGGATCACGCACAGGTTGTTGATGTCAATGGCGAACATGTCGGTGTTGTCGACCATTTTGAAGGCGACGACAAAATTAAGCTGGCGAAAAGCGATCCTGAAGCAGGCGGCAAACACCACATTATTCCATTCAGCTGGGTGAAAGAAGTTGACGATAATAAAGTCATCCTCTCTAAAGCCAAAGCGGATGTAGAGAGTGAGTGGCAGTCTGCATAAAAAAATAGCCGTGGCGCCTGCCGCGGCTTATTTCTTTTCTGTTACGTATATCTGCGCTGTAAATATTTCCCCCTTCTCTTCCCGATAATTCAATCGCACTGCCCTGTCGCCTCAGAGGCTGGTATTTTCCGCCTGTAGTGAGGAATAACAGCCAAATACCCCGTCAATCAGCAAATAGCTTTCTGAGCCCGGCAATTCAAAATGCCACCACTCGGTTGCAATGCCGGTGAAGCCGCCCCCCAGCATGATGGCATTGAGCATCAGCCGGTTGCGCTGCGTCTGAACCCCCACATCAGGATAATAAGGATGGGAGTGCTCACTCATCTCATCGAAGCCAGTGCCCATATCCACGATTTCGCCGCGCTCATCGATCAGCGTCACATCTACCGCAGTGCCACGGCTGTGGTTTGATCCGCGCGAAAGCGGCACAACATAGTCGGGATTCGGGCAGGCATTCCACAGAATTGCCTGCGCTTCGGGTGGACGGTACGCGTCGAGGATGAGCAGTGTATAGCCCGCAACACGGGCGATATTGATACTTTTCGCCAGCGCTTTCGCCGCATCAACGTGCAGCAGACAGCGTGCGTCGCGATAGATCGGCTGACTGGTAAGGTTCTCGGCGGTGGCATATTTAAGGTCAATCGCTAACTGAGGAAATGCCTCAGCAATATCAACAAGATTTTTACTTTCCATGACGGGGTGCTCCCTGTTTTGTGCTCTGTGGCGGGTTGTCGTAAGCGGAGTGTTGAAGCGGTCATCATGGCATTACGGCGGAAGGAAAAAAAGATGCCGTGAATTTTTGAGTCTGAGTGTAGTGTGGCAGTTTACTTACTCAGGATTCTGACTGACAGCGTTGATGGCTTCAGGAATGGGTACAGGCGCAATAATCAGTTTGCTGAACTCAGGAACTGCAGCACTTAATAAATAATCACAGTAAAATGAAAAGCATTATTTAATTCCCAGGAAATTTAAATACTTTGTCATTTTTACTTCATAGCAAAGCGCAAGAGTTAATTATTTTATTTTGCGATTCTGGCCGCAAAATACATTATTTTAATTGCGAGACAACTCGCTGGCTTACATCAGCTTTCAGCTGGACTTTATTCTTATTAGTTGATTATACGTACAGGTATTTAGCGCGATACAGAGGTGTTGGAGCACCTCTGCAATGCTAATCACAATCCTATTTAGAGAGAATAGAGATCAGGACTGAGTCAGAGTGTAATGCAGTTGGTTTAACTTCAGAAGCCCCTTCTATTACTCAGCATAAGTTAACAGTGAGTTACGCCAGCCGGTATCCCAGCTATACCCGAATTCCATCGATCATTATGAAAGGCCAGTGGCTGACTGCCGCCGGATTCATCACCGGCACCGAAATCGAGGTGAATTTCACCGCAGACCGCATCGTGCTGACCGTTAAACCACCAGAGCATGTTGATGAACAATTGGTCAACGTGTTAGTGCAACTGAATAAGTTGCCTGCAAGGAAACAGAAGCAGGTGCTAGCATTGTCAGGTGTGGCTAAAGGGTAATGGCACTGGCGTGAAAGCATGCCGCTTCTTGTTAGTGAGCGGCAGATTAAATCATTTATTATTGTGGGTGCCGGTGAACGGTGACTGCAAGATGCTGGATGTGGCAATAGAAACAAAGCCAGACTGCTTTAAGAATCAGTTGCAGGAAGAGAGATTTATGTAGCTTGTCAGAAGCATTATGAATGGGCTGTGAATTGATAACAGTAGCATTACAGTGCAAATATGCATGATGGATTATGACCGCCTTTCAAGTGATGGAAAACGGGTAAAGCTAAACTGCTATGGTGTTGGTTCTTTTGACATTTTTTCGGGCATTGAAAGGTATATTAACAATCCAGATTGCTCTGACATTGAGAAGGCAGCAATTCCGCCTGGAACATACTGCATCGTAGACAGGCCAGAAGGCAGTTTACTAAATCGCGCCCGAGCAGAGTTGATTGATATGGCCCATTTGTACCGAAATCATCACTCAGAGTGGTTCGGTCTATACAGCGCGAAAACCATGAGTGACTACGTTTTTGTTAATGGCGTAAAGCGCGGCAGCTTCAGGCTTCACCCACTCAATACTGACGGTTCCGGCGTATCATGGGGATGCATAACCCTCTATCGTTCAACTGACTTCCAGACTTTGCGCAGTTCGTTGTTGCGGAGAAAAAAAGTCGTCGTGCCGGGTAGTCATGGTTTACTGGCATACGGACGCATTGATGTTCCTGGAGTTCCTGATTTCACAAAGTGTGTAGTGCGGTGAAAATACAAATATTTATTATAATTCTATCCGCTTCCTGGATTCTTATTCCTGAAGAGTTCATCAGATCACTGGTTGAAGGCCACATTAGTGGTGATGGTGAAAGCGCTATGGATAGTTTTGAATTCACCGTGATTGTGCTTAAGGCAGTGTTTTCCCTGCTGCTAGCCTTTATCGGTGCCTGACTTTATCGTAAAGCGAGTCAACGATAACGTAGCGACATTTTAGAAGTGGATCTTATGCCATGTGTGCAACATGGCATCTGAAATGGCGTGCTTGCGGGCATAAACTCCGGATTCAGCTTCGTGAAGAACATTGATGATCTGTTCCCAGGCAAAACGCTTCTTCAAAGGATGTTCTCATTGAGCTTATGAAGACATTACTAACATCGCGGTGTGTTAGTCAAAGGGAAGCAGTTAAATTGAACTAAAATAGTTATCAAACTTTATCATATGCAAAATAACCCAGCACAAAACTAACTTCTAATTTTCCTGACAAATTTATAGGATTTCCAGGTCAGTTTCAGAGGAGTCACAAAATAGACCACAAGAAATGCAAACGTCAGAATGATAATATATGGAATAGCATTTGAAGCATCCGCATTGAAAATGCCATCCAATCCAATAAGCATCAAAATAACAAGAGCAATGACACCGCCCCAAAAGCGTTTACTCAAATCAATAACGAGGCTTTGTAGTGTATCTTTTTTTGATTCGTCTTTTTTGATGGTGCTCTTGAGCTTACCGATATCTTTAGCAGAGAAGCCGTTATTATAGAGTTCTTGCTCAAATTCGTTCATCTGATTCATCCTGAATGATGTTGCGATACGTGTGAGTATTGCACAGTGAACGAGACACAAGCTAACCAACCTGCTTACCTGGCCAGCACTGGTATCAACGTTTCCTCACCTCAGAAGGCTCTGCCTGAACATCATACTTATCATGCAATTGCGCATGATATTAAAATGCTATATGCAATAGACATCACGAACAATAAGCAGATCGTATGCACAGAAAAAATACAACCCTATCCAAACTACCATGGGAGTAATACTGGCAATGAGTTTATTGAATATAAATAAGAGTAAAATGTTGCGGTATCGAACTGACAGTAGAGGAAAAAGAGTACCAGACTGCGAAACAGAAGAGAAAATTTGGTACGCCCTACAGGATTCGAACCTGTGACCTACGGCTTAGAAGGCCGGTGCTCTATCCAACTGAGCTAAGGGCGCATGGAGATGGCACGGATTATACGTCGGGAAGCGGGTACGTCAACGTTTTTGCCGTTTCTCCGCAGCGAAGTGCTGCGGGAATAACCAACTGGCATCAATGACGCCTGCGCCATTCACTGAGCGACACGAGTTTACTGCTGCCGGTCAATTCTCCTTCCAGCTCAATCCCTTGTGATGTGAAACGCGCATTGTATTGCTCACGAAGCGCATGCAGTTCCTGGCTGTCTGGCTCCAGCTGTCGCAGAAAGCCCAGCGCGAGCAGCAACTGCTGGCGGCTGATAAGCGGTGAAAAACCGGCGCGACTGAGAATCGCATGCCAGCGCTGGCAGTTCTCCTCGCTGCAGTCAACAATCAACACCTGCCAGATCAGCAGTACCGCTGCGGCATTATGCAGATGCGTTTCATTATCGTGGCTGAGATAGTCGGTAAACTCTTTCGCCGCCTCTTTTCCCATCATAGAGATCATTGATTCCACCTGTACCGGTGGCAGCTGCAGTCGTTTGCTGAGCCGCTGGGCAGCGTGGCGTGAGCCCGCGGTGAGCAGCTGAAATCCAGCGACAAACACCACCGCCAGAGTCGCAAGCATTATCCAAATCATTACATCGTCCCCGGATTGTCCTGTCGATATCATACGCATGCAGGCGGGTACTCGTCGCGGCGAAAAAGCAGGAAAGCGCGTACGCGGCTGAAACTGTGACTGACAGCGCGCCGCGCTTCTGACAAAATAGCGTCCTTCCCCGATTCAACACAACACAGTGGATTTCCTCTCTGATGGCAGCAAAAATTATTGACGGTAAAACGATTGCGCAGCAGGTGCGTCTTGAGGTTGCGGAAAAAGTGAAGCAGCGTCTGGCCGCCGGAAAACGCGCGCCGGGTCTGGCCGTGGTTCTGGTGGGTGAAAACCCGGCATCGCAGATTTACGTGACCAGCAAACGCCGCGCCTGTGAAGAGGTCGGTTTCCACTCCCGCTCTTACGATCTGCCTGCCAACACCCGCGAAGCTGAGCTGCTGGAGCTGATCGATAAGCTCAATCAGGATGACGAAATCGATGGCATCCTGGTGCAGCTGCCGCTGCCAGCGGGCATCGATAATGTGAAGGTGCTGGAGCGCATCACGCCTGATAAAGATGTTGATGGCTTCCACCCTTATAACGTGGGTCGCCTGTGTCAGCGCGCGCCAACCCTGCGTCCCTGCACGCCGCGCGGTATCGTAACGCTGCTGGAGCGCTACAATATCGACACCTATGGCCTGAACGCTGTGGTGGTCGGGGCGTCCAACATTGTCGGCCGTCCGATGAGCATGGAGCTGCTGCTCGCGGGCTGTACTACGACTGTGACCCACCGCTTTACCAAAGATCTGCGCCATCACATTGAGCATGCCGATCTGCTGGTCGTTGCGGTGGGCAAGCCAGGCTTTATTCCGGGCGACTGGATCAAACCCGGTGCCATCGTTATCGACGTGGGTATTAACCGTCTGGATAGCGGCAAAGTGGTGGGCGACGTTGATTTTGACCGCGCATCAGAGCGTGCAGCCTGGATCACTCCGGTGCCGGGCGGTGTGGGTCCGATGACAGTGGCAACCCTGATTCAAAACACGCTGCAGGCGTGCGAAGAGTTTCATGATAAAGAGGTAGTTTAAATGACAAGTTTTTCACTGGGTAAATTCCCGCATGTCGATCTGTGTGACCTGCTGAAACTGGAAGGCTGGGTTCAGAGCGGTGCACAGGCGAAAGTCGTGATTGCCGAGGGTGAAGTGAAGGTGAATGGCGCGGTTGAAACCCGTAAGCGCTGCAAGATCGTGGCTGGTCAGACCGTGGAATTTGCCGGTTTCCGCATCACTGTGGTCGAGTAATTCCGGGGCGTCCCTGCGGGGACGCTACTGTAGCGGTTCATCCCCCTCAATGCGCGTCTCCCCTTCCCGCTGTTCCAGTGCAATATGATTCACCGCCGTATGCTGCGCAATCAGCGTGGCGAGCCGGGGTGAATGGCTGGTGATCCAGAGCTGACTGTACTCGCTGGCTTCAGCGATTAAGCGCGCCAGCGCAGGCAACAAATCCTCATGCAGACTGTTTTCCGGTTCATTCAGTGCCATAAAGGCGGGCGGACGCGGGCTGAGCAGCGCCACAACCAGGCAAAGAAAACGCAGCGTGCCATCAGAAAACTCCGCGCTCTCCAGCGGACGCAGAATGCCATGACGGGACATCAGCATCTGAAAGCGGCCATTCTGCACCTCGACGTCAAACTGGCAGTCGGGAAACGCCTGCGCCATAACCTCAAACAACAGCTCTGAATGACCCCGCTCCACAATGGTCGCCCAGGCCGCCGCCAGATTGCTGCCATCATGAGCGAGTACCGGCGCACGCACGCCAATCTGCGGCGCACGAATCGGTGAGCCGGGCCAGACGGCGAACTCGTGATAGAAGCGCCACTGCTGCAGACGTTCGCGCAGTTGCGAAAGCTCCGGATAAAGATGGGGTTCGCCAAGCTGACCAAATAGCGACTCCTCCGGATGCAGCACCGCCGGATAGGCGACGCGCTCACCTTCAACATTGTGCAGAAAGGCGGTCTGGTTTTCGCGCTGCATGATGCAGGCAGAAGGACGACGACGCTGGCCGCTGAGCCAGAGCCGTTCCTGCTTCACCAGCGGATCGAGATTGAACAGGCTGGTCGCCAGCGGCTCGGGGAAACCCATTTCCAGCTGGTAATCCATGTCATCCATCACCACCGCCAGCTCCAGCCGCTTTGGATCGTGTCGGCGATCGCCCCGGCGTAAACCACCCGCCCACATCGCTTTCTGAATGCCGCCTTCGTCAGCCAGTGCCAGCGCCAGACGACCGCTGGCGGCCTCATGCAACAGCCGCACCGCTTTATAGAGGTTGGATTTACCGCAGCCGTTGGGACCGCTCACCACATTCAGCTGCTGCAGCGACAGCGTCAGGTTACGTATTGAGCGGAAGCCGCGAATCTGAATCTGTTCAATCGCCATAATAAAAAAGGGCGATTGCTCGCCCTCTCCGGTTTATTTTCGACGCCAGCTGGAGCCTTGTGGCCCATCCTCGACGATGACACCCAGCGCGTTAAGTTTGTCACGCGCGATATCCGCTTCTGCCCAGGCTTTGGCGGCGCGCGCATCGGCACGGGCTTTCACCCAGTGCTCAATCTCGGCAACCTCTTCGTCGTTCACCTGCGCGCCGCTCTGCAGGAACAGTTCAGGATCCTGCTGCAGGATGCCCAGCACATTGGCCATCTCGCGCAGCTTCGACGCCAGTCCGTGTGCAGAAGCGCCCTCTTCACTTTTCAGGCGATTCACTTCACGCGCCATGTCGAACAGCACTGAGTAGGCTTCCGGGGTGTTGAAATCATCATCCATCGCGCTGCGGAAGCGCGCTTCAAACGCGTCGCCGCCATGGGCTTTCACGCTGCTGTCGGTGTGACGCAGTGCCGTATAGAGACGCTCCAGTGCCGCACGCGCCTGATTCAGGTTATCTTCACCATAGTTAAGCTGGCTGCGATAGTGACCGGACATCAGGAAGTAACGCACCGTCTCCGCATCATAATGTTGCAGCACGTCCCGCACGGTGAAGAAGTTGCCGAGCGATTTGGACATCTTCTCGCGGTCAACCATCACCATGCCGGAGTGCATCCAGTAATTGACGTAAGGGCCGTCATGGGCGCAGCTCGACTGAGCGATTTCGTTTTCATGGTGCGGGAACATCAGGTCTGAACCGCCGCCGTGGATATCGAAATGGGTGCCAAGCTGTTTGCAGTTCATTGCCGAGCACTCGATGTGCCAGCCGGGACGGCCATTGCCCCACGGCGATGACCAGGCTGGCTCATCCGCTTTGGACATTTTCCACAGCACGAAATCCATCGGGTTGCGCTTCACGTCGGCGACTTCAACGCGTGCACCTGCCTGCAACTGCTCCAGATCCTGCCGCGACAGTGCGCCATAATCGGTGTCGCTGAGGACATCAAACATTACGTCGCCATTGTCTGCCACATAGGCGTGACCCCGCGCAATCAGTGTTTCCACCAGCTCAATGATTTCAGCGATGTGACGGGTGGCTCGCGGCTCCTCATCGGGTGGCAGGATCCCCAGCGCGGCGAAGTCATTGTGCATCTCGCCGATCATGCGGTTAGTCAGGGTTTCGATACTCTCGCCGTTTTCATTGGCGCGTTTGATGATTTTGTCATCAATGTCGGTGATGTTACGTACATAATTAAGCTGATAACCGAGGTAACGCAGGTAGCGCGCCACCACGTCAAACGCCACGAACGTCCGCCCATGACCAATGTGACAAAGGTCATACACCGTGATGCCGCAAACATACATCCCGATTTTACCGGCATGAATGGGTTTGAATTCCTCTTTCTGTCGACTCAGGGTGTTATAAATCTTAAGCATTGAACGGTTCCGTTTTCGCGTGTGGTTGGCTTTTTTAAGTATCCAGACATTGTGCCGTATTTTTATCGCTCGCGCGACGCAAAGCAAGCCAACTGCGCCGCGCTGCTGACGCGTCATTGGAAATTATGATATAAGAACGGTCGACAAAAAGGGGGTCGCCGATCGACAACGCGACCTCAGCAACTGATGACAACCTTTACAGGACGACAAAAATGGTAACTTTCCAGACGAACCATGGCGATATCGTAATCAAAACTTTCGATGATAAAGCGCCGGCAACCGTACAGAACTTCCTGGATTACTGCCGTGAAGGTTTTTACGACAACACCATTTTTCACCGCGTAATCAACGGCTTTATGATTCAGGGCGGCGGCTTCGAGCCGGGCATGAAGCAGAAAGAAACCAAAGCCGAAATTCAGAACGAAGCGAGCAACGGCCTGAAAAACACCAAAGGTACGCTGGCAATGGCACGTACCTCTGCGCCGCACTCTGCGACCGCACAGTTCTTCATTAACGTCGCTGACAACGACTTCCTGAACTTCCGTGACGAAAGCGTTCAGGGCTGGGGCTACTGCGTGTTCGCTGAAGTGGTTGAAGGCATGGATGTGGTCGAGAAGATCAAAGCGGTCTCTACTGGCCGTAGCGGCATGCACCAGGATGTGCCAAAAGATGACGTCGTTATTCAGAAAGTGACCGTCAGCGAGTAATGTCGCGCACGCTGTTTATCGCAGATCTCCATCTGTGTCAGGAAGAACCGGCGATTACCGCCGGTTTTCTGCATTTTTTACAGCGCGAAGCGCCCCACTGCGACGCGCTCTATATTCTCGGCGATCTGTTTGAAGCCTGGATTGGCGACGACGATCCCGATCCCCTGCATCATCAGATTGCCCGCGCCCTGCGCGCCCTGCCGGTTCCGGTTTACTTTATTCATGGCAATCGCGACTTCCTGATTGGCCGACGCTTTGCGCAGGCCTGTGGCATGACGCTGCTGCCGGAAGAGCAGGTGCTGACGCTCTACGGCCATCGACTACTCATCATGCACGGCGATACACTCTGTACCGACGATGTGGGTTATCTGCGCTTTCGTGCCAAAGTGCACAATCCGTGGATCCAGCGACTGTTCCTGGCGCTGCCATTGTGGATACGCAAACGCATTGCCGCCCGGATGCGCGCCGACAGTAAACAGGCCAACCAGCACAAATCCCAGACCATCATGGATGTAAACCAGGATGCCGTGGCCGCTGCCATGCTGCGCCAGCAGGTACCGCTGCTCATTCATGGTCATACCCATCGTCCTGACATTCATACATTGAGCCTGCAGGGTGAAACGGCGCAACGCGCTGTGCTGGGCGCCTGGCACAGCCGGGGTTCTATGATTCAGCTCGACGCCAGCGGCATTCAGCTTATCCATTTCGATTTTTAATCTGCAGGTAACTCCCTGACGTCAGGCCGACGCAACCGTTTTCCTTGCGTGCTTCTCATGCTATTCTCGGTGCCCTTCAAAACCTGTCCGCCCGGCCAGGTCTGTTTGTTCATTCACAGGAGTTGACCGCATGTCATCCAACGCCCCGGCCCGCATCGCCCTTGTTATGGGTTCCAGAAGTGACTGGGCCACCATGCAGTTCGCCGCTGAAATCCTCTCCAGCCTGGACGTTCCTTTTCATGTTGAAGTCGTCTCTGCGCACCGCACCCCGGATAAACTGTTCAGCTTCGCCGAAACGGCAGCCGAAAACGGTTTTCAGGTGATTATTGCTGGCGCAGGTGGCGCGGCACACCTGCCGGGAATGCTGGCGGCCAAAACCCTGGTACCGGTGCTGGGTGTGCCGGTGCAGAGCGCTGCGCTGAGCGGCCTGGATAGCCTCTATTCGATTGTGCAGATGCCTCGCGGTATTCCGGTCGGGACGCTGGCGATTGGCAAGGCGGGCGCTGCCAATGCCGCGCTGCTGGCGGCGCAGATTCTGGCGCTGCATGACAGTGCGCTGGCGTCACGTCTGACTACCTGGCGTCAGAGCCAGACTGATGAGGTGCTGAACCATCCTGATCCGCGGGTGGATGCATGAAGCCGGTTTGCGTACTGGGTAACGGCCAGCTAGGTCGTATGCTGCGTCAGGCGGGTGAGCCACTGGGCATCGCGGTGTATCCGGTGGGTCTGGATGCCGATCCTGCTGCCCTGCCTATCGCCGATAGCGTGATCACCGCCGAAATCGAACGCTGGCCCGAGACCGCGCTGACGCGCGAACTGGCGAGCCATCCGGCCTTTGTTAACCGTGATATTTTTCCACGTCTGGCCGATCGTCTGACGCAGAAACAGCTGCTGGATCAGCTGGGGCTTGCCACCGCGCCGTGGCAGTTACTGGCCGATAAAAGTGAATGGCCAGCGGTGTTTGACTCTCTGGGCGAGCTGGCGATTGTGAAAAGCCGCACCGGCGGTTACGACGGGCGGGGTCAGTGGCGTCTGCGCGCTGATGAAACGCACCAGTTGCCGGATGCGTGCTACGGCGAATGTATCGTTGAGCAGGGCATCAACTTTTCCGGTGAGATGTCACTGGTGGGTGGGCGCGGTCACGATGGCTCGGTTGTGTTCTATCCGCTGACGCATAACCTGCATCAGGACGGCATTCTGCGCACCAGCGTGGCGTTTCCGCAGGCGGATCCGGCACAGCAGCAGCAGGCTGAAGCGATGCTGAGCGCGATCATGCAGGAACTGAACTACGTCGGCGTAATGGCGATGGAGTGTTTCGTTACGCCAGCCGGACTGCTGATCAATGAGCTGGCGCCGCGCGTGCACAACAGTGGGCACTGGACGCAGAACGGTGCGTCGATCAGCCAGTTTGAGCTGCATCTGCGCGCCATTCTTGGCCTGGCCTTGCCACAGCCGGTGGTGTTTGCGCCGTCGGTGATGGTTAATCTGATTGGTACTGACGTGAATCTCCACTGGCTGCAACAGCCGCTGGTGCATCTGCACTGGTATGACAAAGAGGTGCGTCCGGGTCGTAAAGTAGGCCACCTCAATCTCACCGACAGCAATGCAGAGCGGCTGAAAGCGGCGCTGAATGCGCTGGTGCCTCAGCTGCCGGAAGAGTACGCCAGCGGCATCGCCTGGGCCGTTGAAAAGCTGTAGTTTCCCGCTACCCGCTTGCGGGTTCTGGGAACGTTCCGGATAAAGGTCAAAGGCGGCCTCATGCCGCCTTAGCCAGCCCTGCCTTATGCCGCATCAAACTTCCTGAACAGCGCCTTCCCTTTCAGTAACCGGATTCCCAGCCAGCCGCCGCACAGCGATAGCAGCAATGCGCCACACAGGGGCAGCGCCAGCCATAAAGTCCAGTCAGGCTGCCATGGGAAGTCGAAAATCTTTGTCTGTAATCCCCATAGCGCCGCTTCTGCCCCCATCGCGGCCGCCACGCCAGAGACCACGCCGAGCAGCGCAAATTCGCACCATAGCGTTGTGCGCAGGAGACGTTTCCCCGCACCCAGCGTGCGATAGACCACCAGCTCCTGCCGACGCTGTCGCATCCCGACCTGAATCTGCGCCAGCAGCAGTAACACACCACAGGCGGTAACCAGCACTACCATGATCTCCAGCGCCTGGCTGACCTGCGTCAAGACCTGACCGATCTGCCGCATAATGCTGCCGATATCCAGCAGACTCAGCGCCGGAAAAGCTCGGTTCAGCTGCGCCAGCAGAACCGGATTCGCCTCCATGCGGAAGCTGGTAAGCCAGGTCTGCGGCTGGCTGTCGAGCGCGCCCGGCGGGAAGATAAAGAAGAAGTTCGGCTTGAGGCTTTCCCAGTCTACTTTACGAAGACTGGTGATACGGGCGCTGAACGTCTGCGTATCGCCGTCGAACGTTAAGGTATCGCCGAGCTTCAGCCCCAGCCGATCCGCCAGTTCCACCTCCATCGATACTTCACCCGCTTTTGGCGGCCAGTTGCCAGCCACCAGTGGATTGTGATCCGGACGATCGGCAAGCGCCGTCAGATTGAGCTCGCGGTTCAGGGCATTATCCAGTTTTGGATCGGCCGGTTTGCCGTTGAGTTCACTGAGCCGCACCCGCGCAATCGGATAAAAAGTTTCAGGTTTAATCTGGTGTGCTTGCAGGAAGTCCCGCACCTGCGGCACCTGATCCGCCGTCATGTTCAGCAGGAAGAAGTTCGGGCTATCTGCCGGTAACTGCTGCTGCCAGCGATCCAGCAGATCGCCACGCATCACCAGCAGCAGCGCCAGCAGCATAAACGACAGTGAAAAAGCCGCCAGCTGACTCAGTGTCATGCCGGGCTGGCGCAACAGCCGGTTGATCGCCAGTCGCAGCGCCAGATTGCGCACCACCAGCCGGCGCAGCAGGAGCAAGGTTCCCCAGCCGAGTAACGCCAGTAATCCCGCCAGCACCACGACACCTGCAAGCAGCGCCCAGAGCATTTTGCTGCCGCCGACCAGCAGGGCTAACAGCGTTACCACGACGGCGATCATCACCGGGATATAAAATTTCAATGGCCAGAGATTCGCCACCGCATCACGCCGTAACACCCGCAGAGGTTGGGTTGCCAGCAGCAGACGATAGGGGCGCAGACCCACCAGCAGCGAAATCACAAACAGCGACCCTACTGCCCAGATCCACGGCCAGACGCTGGCCGCCGGTAAGCTGGCAGGCAGCACCGGCTTCAGCATCGTCATCAGGATCGCTTCCACGCCCTGTCCCACCACGCCACCGGCAATCGCTGCCAGCAGTAGCACCGCCAGCCACTGCCCGATGATCAACCGCTGCAACGCGCCATGCGTTGCGCCCAGGGTTTTCAGCACTGCCACCAGATCGTAACGGCTGCGGCAGTAGTGACTCATGGCGACCGCTACGGCCGCAATCGCCAGCATCAGCGTCAGCAAGGCCGAGAGCAGGAGAAACTGCTGCGCGCGCTGCATCGAACGGCCCAGCGCATCGTCCGAGTTATCCACGCTGATCCAGCGCTGGTCGGCCTTCAGCTGCGGTTCAATCCAGCGGTCGTAGCTGGCCAGCTGATCGGGATTACCGGAGAACTTATAGCGCCAGGTAATGCGACTACCGGGCTGAATCGCACCGGTTTTTGCCGCATCCGCCAGGTTAATCAACAGACGCGGCGCCATCTCGAACGGGTTAAAGCCGCCATCCGGCTCCTGGATGACCTCGCCGCTGATGCGCAGCCGGGTATCCCCCACGTCCAGCATGTCACCCACTTTCAGATTCAGCAGCGCCATCAGGCGCGGTGCCACCAGCGCGGTGCCCGCCTGTGGCCGCAGGCCTGGCGGCTGCGTCTGCAGCGTGCCAAACATCGGGTAGCGGTCATCTACTGCTTTGACTGAGGCAAGCTGCGGTGACTGGTCGGCAAAGGTCATGGTCATAAAAGTCAGCTGACGACTGACCGTCAGACCGCTTTCCCTCGCCTTTTCCAGCCAGGCTTCTGGTGCAGCATCCGTGCTGCGCAGCGTGCGGTCACCCGCCATAAAATCACGGCTCTGCTGATTCAGCCCCTTTTCCATGCGATCGCTGATCGACCCCAGCGCCAGTACGCAGGCTACCGCCAGCGTCAGGGCCAGCCAGACAATCAGCAGCGAGGGCGAGCGCCATTCGCGCCAGAACCAGCGCCAGATCATTGCTCCTCCCACAATTTTCCGTCGCGCAGCCGCAATCGACGATCGCAGCGCGCCGCCAGTTGCTCATCATGCGTCACCAGAATCAGCGTGGTGCCAAAGTCGCGATTAAGAGAAAACAACAGGTCGGCTATGCGGTCACCGGTTTTGCGATCGAGGTTACCGGTCGGCTCATCGGCAAATAACAGGCCTGGACGACCACTGAAGGCGCGGGCCAGCGCGACACGCTGCTGCTCGCCGCCTGACAATTGGGCGGGCAGATGATGCAGACGTTCACCCAATCCGAGCAGCGTCAGCAGTTCACGTGCCTGTTCGCGGCTCTGGCGATCACTGTCGCCGCGCAGCAGCGATGGCAACTGCACGTTTTCCTGTGCATTCAGCGTCGGCACCAGCATAAATGACTGAAATACAAAACCAATCTGCCGGGCCCGCAGGGCCGCGCGCTGCTCTTCATTCATCTGGTGCAGCGGTTGCCCCAGCAGATGAACTTCACCGCTACTGCCATCGTCCAGCCCGGCCAGAATGCCCAGCAGGGTTGACTTGCCGGAGCCGGACTCGCCAATCAGTGCAATGGTCTCGGCTGGTTTGACAACCAACTCAACTCCGGTAAGGATGGTTAACTGATGCTCTCCCTGACCGACGGACTTAGTAAGATGATGAACTTCAACAATGTTTTCCGCTGGCATTATCCCTTCCTGTTATTAATGCTTCTGCTGGTATCACGTCTTGCTGCTGCAGATACCCTGATGGTGCTGGGCGACAGCCTGAGTGCGGGCTATCGCATGTCTGCCACGGCGGCCTGGCCCAGCCTGCTCAATAAGCAGTGGGAGCAGAAACCGAAAGTGGTCAACGCCAGTATCAGCGGCGATACTGCCGCACAGGGACTGGCGCGTCTGCCTGCGCTATTAAAACAGCATCAGCCGCAATGGGTGTTAATCGAACTGGGCGGTAACGATGGTCTGCGCGGTTTCCCGCCCGACGCTATCGCGCAGAATCTGAGTAAAGTGATCGACGACGTCAAAGCCGCCAATGCGAAGCCGCTGCTGATGCAGATCCGCCTGCCCGCCAACTATGGCCGCCGCTACACCGAGGCGTTCAGCGGCATCTATCCTGGACTCGCCCAACAGCATGACATCCCTCTGGTGCCCTTTTTCATGGAGCAGGTCTATCTGAAACCCGAGTGGATGCAGCAGGATGGTATTCATCCCAATCCTGATGCCCAGCCGTTTATCGCCGGGTTGATGGCAAAAGAACTGGCCCCCTTAGTTAAGCAGCCGTAGCGCGCCTGGATGCGCAAATAGGGTAAAGAAATGCAAAAAACCATTCTGATTACAGGTTGTTCAAGCGGTATTGGCCTGGTGGCCGCGCACGATTTGCTGGCGCGGGGCTACCGGGTGATCGCCGCCTGCCGCAAAGCCGACGATGTCGCGCGTATGAACACGCTGGGCTTTAAGGGGTTGCAGCTCGACCTCGACGATCCACAGAGCGTGGATGAGGCTGCCGACGCGGTGCTCGCGCTTTGCGATAACCGTCTGGCGGCGCTGTTCAACAACGCCGGTTTTGGGCTTTACGGCCCGCTGCACACCCTCTCCCGTCAACAGCTGGAGCGGCAGTTTTCCAGTAACTTTTTCGGCGTTCATCAACTGACGCTGCGGCTGTTACCCGCGTTGCAGGCCAGCGGCGATGGCCGCATTGTGAACACCAGTTCGGTGCTGGGACTGATCTCCACGCCAGGCCGGGGAGCCTATGCCGCCAGTAAATATGCGCTGGAAGCCTGGAGCGATGCGCTGCGGCTTGAAGTACGCAGCCGCGGCATCCGGGTCAGCCTGATCGAGCCAGGCCCGATTGAAACCCGCTTTACTGACAATGTGGCGCAGGGCGAACAGCATAACCCGGTGCGTAACCCTGGCATCGCGGCTCGCTTTACCCTGCCAGCGGAAGCCATTCTGCCTAAACTTCGTCATGCACTCGAGAGTAAACATCCGCGTTTACGCTATCCAGTGACACTGATCGCACACGTGATGAGCCTGCTTAAACGGTTGCTGCCAGGCTGGATGCTGGATCGCATTTTGCGCAGCCATCAATAAGCCATGTGCAATAGCGCTTGAAGCCGTGCCAGTTGGCCCCATATTCTTAGAACACTTTTTGCAAAGAGACTTATCCATGTCACCACAAGCTTCTATCATCGACATCAACGAATCTAACCTGCAGCAGACCCTTGAGCAGTCGATGCAGCTGCCGGTGCTGTTCTACTTCTGGTCTGAGCGCAGCCAGCACTGTCAGGAGCTGACGCCAGTGCTGGAGCGCCTGGCGCAGGAGTATGCGGGTCAGTTTATTCTCGCAAAACTGGATTGCGACAAAGAGCAACGGGTCGCGTCACAGTTTGGTCTGCGTTCAATTCCAACCGTCTACCTGTTCCAGGATGGTCAGCCGGTTGACGGCTTCCAGGGACCGCAGCCGGAAGACGCGATCCGCGCCCTGCTGGAGAAAGTGCTGCCGCGCGAAGAAGAGCTGAAAGCGCAGCAGGCGATGGCGCTGATGCAGGAAGATAAACCACTGGAAGCGCTGCCGCTGTTAAAAGATGCGTGGCAGCTGAGCAACCAGTCGAGCGAAATTGGTTTCCTGCTGGCGGAGGTGCTGATTACCCTGAACCGCAGCGATGAAGCGGAAGCGGTACTGAAAGTCGTCCCCCTGCAGGATCAGGATACCCGCTATCAGAGCCTGATGGCGCAGATCGATCTGTTGAAACAGGCTGCCGATACGCCGGAGATTCAGCAGCTGCAATCCGAGCTGGAAGCGGACCCGACTAATGCCGGGCTGGCTGCTAAACTCTCGTTGCAGCTACATCAGGTGGGTCGTAATGAAGAAGCGCTGGAACTGCTGTTCAGCTTCCTGAAATCCGATCTTAATGCCGCTGATGGTCAGGCGCGTAAAATGCTGCAGGAGATTCTGGCAGCACTGGGTACCGGCGATGCACTGGCTGCGCGTTATCGTCGCCAGCTCTATTCCCTGCTGTACTAACCAGCAGCACCCCGGGCCGAAACGACTCGGCCCGTTAATCTGACAATGTGGAGGTTGTATGATAACTGTCATTCCTGCCCTGATTATTCTGGCCCTGGTGGCGGTCTGGGCAACCGTTAAGATCGTGCCACAAGGTTTTCAATGGACGGTTGAGCGTTTTGGCCGTTATACCCGCACCCTGCAGCCAGGATTAAGCCTGGTGGTACCGTTCATGGATCGTGTCGGTCGTAAGATCAATATGATGGAACAGGTACTGGATATTCCCTCGCAGGAGATCATCTCCAAAGACAACGCTAACGTCACCATCGACGCGGTCTGTTTTATTCAGGTCGTTGATCCGGCGCGTGCCGCGTATGAAGTCAGTAATCTTGAGCAGGCGATCCTGAATCTCACCATGACCAATATGCGTACCGTGCTTGGCAGCATGGAGCTGGACGAAATGCTGTCGCAGCGCGACAGCATCAACACTCGTCTGCTGCATATTGTGGATGAAGCGACCAACCCGTGGGGCGTCAAGATCACGCGTATCGAGATTCGCGACGTGCGTCCGCCACAGGAGCTGATCGGCGCAATGAATGCGCAGATGAAAGCCGAGCGAACCAAGCGCGCCGATATTCTGACGGCCGAAGGGGTACGACAGGCGGCTATCCTGCGGGCTGAAGGGGATAAGCAGTCGCAGATCCTCAAAGCGGAAGGTGAACGTACTTCGGCATTTCTGCAGGCAGAGGCGCGTGAACGTCAGGCTGAAGCGGAAGCTAACGCCACTAAAATGGTTTCAGAAGCCATCGCGGCGGGTGACATTCAGGCTATCAACTATTTCGTGGCGCAGAAGTACACCGATGCGCTGCAAAAAATCGGTGAAGGCAACAACAGCAAAGTGGTGATGATGCCGCTTGAGGCAAGCAGTCTGCTGGGGTCGATTGCGGGTATCGGTGAACTGCTGAAGGAATCACGTCCAGAGTCGAAACGCTGATGCTGGTCGACATTATCGCTCATCCGCACTGGTTCTGGCTGACGCTGGGCGGATTACTGCTGGCCGCAGAGATGCTGGGCACCAGCGGCTATCTGCTGTGGAGCGGGCTGGCGGCAGTCATCGTTGGCCTCATTGAATGGTTTGTGCCGGTGAGCTGGACGGCGCAGGGTTCCCTGTTTGCCGCCATGACGCTGGTCTGCGTCTTTTTGTGGTACCGCTGGATGCGCCATCGTGAAGTGCGTCAGAGACCTAATGCCCTCAATCAGCGCGGAAACCAGATGCTCGGGTTGCAACTGACGCTGGATAGCGCGCTGAATAACCGCACCGGTCACGTGCGTATCGGGGACAGCAGCTGGCGGGTTGAGGCGGATCAGGATCTACCTGCGGGCACGCCCGTCGTCGTGGTCGGTATTGAGGGGATCACCCTGCGTATTCAGCCACGCTGACCGCAGCATCCGGCCAGGTTGTTGATGATGGGACATTCGGCGCTGTCATCACCGGGACAGGCGTCGGCCAGCGCCAGCAGGCGAGCGCGCATGGCGTGAAGTTCTTCTATGTGCGCGGCAATTTCATCGGCTTTCTGCAGGGTACGAGCTTTAACATCAGCACTATGGCGTGACGGATTATTGAACAGCGCCACCAGCTCGCGACACTCATCCAGCGTGAAACCCACCTGCCGCGCCTGACGTAGCAGATTCAGCTCATCAAGATGATGGCCGTTATAGGTGCGGTAACCATTCTCACTGCGCAACGGTGGTGTCACCACCCCCTTTTCTTCGTAAAACCGAATCGCCTTGCTGCTCAGCCCGGTCTTTTTCGCCACATCGCTGATGTTCATTTTCGTCCCCTTGACCTTCCCCTTGATGGAAGGTTTATGCTTAAGCATGAATCGAAACTGGCCAATCGGTCAAATGGGATTACAAGAGGAGTTCATTATGTCACACACCATTTCTCTGGCACTGGACGGCTTGTCCTGCGGCCACTGTGTCAAACGCGTTAAAGAAGCGCTGGAACAGCGCGACGATGTTGTTCAGGCCGAGGTGACTCAACAGGAAGCGCAGGTTTCCGGTCACGCGGATGCCGCTGCGCTGATCGCGACCGTCGAACAGGCGGGCTATCACGCGACGCTGAAAACAGCGGACGCTTCCCCAAAGTCTGAACCGTTGACAGCATCGGAGCCGCCGCCGGAGGCGCTGACAACGGAGACCGCTTCTTATCCGGCAGAAAAAACATTACCCACCCATATGCTGCTGATTGAGGGCATGACCTGCGCCAGTTGCGTGAGTCGGGTGGAAAAAGCGCTGCAGCAGGTCGCGGGTGTCAGTCAGGCGCGGGTCAATCTCGGCGAACGCAGTGCGCTGGTAATGGGCGATACTGATCCGCAGCAACTGGTTGCTGCCGTCGATGCCGCCGGTTACGGCGCGCAAGTGGTAGATGACGAGCAGGAGCGACGTGAGAAGCAACAGCTCAGCGCCCACAGCGCGATGCGGCGTTTCAGCTGGCAGGCGGCTGTCGCCTTAGTATTTGGCGTGCCGCTGATGATCTGGGGCATGGTGGGCGACAACATGATGCTCACCGATCACAATCACACCACATGGCTGACGCTGGGCATCGTAACGCTGCTGATCATGATCGTGACCGGCAACCATTTTTATCGCAGTGCCTGGCGCAGTCTGCGCAATGGCAGCGCCACCATGGATACGCTGGTGGCACTCGGCACAGGCGCGGCCTGGATCTACTCCTTTAGCGTGGTGCTGTGGCCCGACTTCTTCCCGCCGCAGGCACGCCACCTCTATTTCGAAGCCAGCGTCATGATCCTGGGATTGATCAATCTGGGACATGCGCTGGAACAGCGGGCGCGTCAGCGATCATCTAAGGCGCTGGAACGACTGCTTGATCTGACGCCAGCCCAGGCGCGGCTCGTCGATCAACAGGGCGACCGGCTGATCCCAGTCAGCGAAGTTCAGCCTGGCATGACGCTGCGTCTGGTCACCGGCGATCGGGTCCCGGTCGATGGTGAAATCGCCGCGGGTGACGCGTGGTTTGATGAAGCGATGCTGACCGGTGAAGCCGTGCCGCAAAGCAAAAGTCCGGGTGCGGCGATCTTTGCCGGAACCCTGGTGCAGGACGGCTCGGTAGAATTTATCGCCCGGGCGACCGGGAATCACACCACCCTGTCGCGCATTATCCGGCTGGTACGTCAGGCGCAAAGCAGCAAACCCGATGTGGGCCGTCTGGCCGATCGCATCTCCGCCGTTTTTGTCCCGGTGGTGGTGTTGATTGCGCTGCTCAGCGGCGCAGTATGGTATCTGTTCGGACCGCAGCCTCAGATTGCTTACATGCTGGTGATCGCAACAACTGTCCTGATTATTGCCTGCCCCTGTGCGCTGGGCCTGGCGACGCCGATGTCGATTATTGCCGGTGTTGGCCGCGCCGCCGAGCTGGGCGTGCTGGTGCGCGACGCCGATGCCTTACAGCGCGCCAGCCAGATAGATACCCTGGTGTTTGATAAAACCGGCACCCTGACAGCCGGCAAGCCACAGGTCAGTGAAGTGCTGGTCTGGGGTGAGGCCAGCCGTGAGTCCGTGTTAGCGACCGCTGCCGCACTGGAGTTCGCCTCAGGTCATCCGCTGGCGAAAGCGATTGTCGCCGAGGCGAAACTGACACAACCGCCTCTGTTAGCGCAATTTCGTACAATACGCGGTAAAGGGGTCAGCGGTAATCTGGCTAACAGAACACTGCTGCTGGGTAACGCTGCGCTGTTACAGGACAACGGTGTCGATTATCAGGCGGCAGAAGCAGAGATTGCGCGCCTGACACAACAGGGTGCAACACCCGTGTTGCTGGCTGAACAGGGCCAGTTAACCGGCCTGATTGCGCTGCGCGATCAGCTACGACCGGAAAGCGACGCAGCCCTGAAGCGGCTGCATCAGCAGGGCTATCGTCTGATTATGCTGACCGGCGATCATGAAAATACCGCACGCGCTATTGCTGCCGAGGTCGGTATTGATGAAGTTATTGCGGGCGTGCTACCGGAAGGCAAAGCGGCCGCCATCGAACAGTTACAGCAGCAGGGCCGCCGCGTCGCGATGGTCGGTGATGGCATTAATGACGCGCCCGCTCTGGCACAGGCCGATGTGGGCATTGCTATGGGGGGCGGCAGCGATGTGGCAGTAGAAACCGCGGGTATTACGTTGATGCGCGCCGACCTCAACAGTGTGGCGGATGCGCTGGCACTTTCTTCCGCGACGCTGCGCAATATCCGACAGAATCTGTTTGGGGCATTTATCTATAACAGCATCGGCATTCCGGTGGCCGCAGGTGTGCTCTATCCGCTGACCGGTACCCTGCTCAGCCCGATTGTGGCCGGTGCCGCAATGGCGCTGTCATCCATTACCGTGGTCAGCAATGCTAACCGCCTGCTGCGTTACCGGCCGCCGCGCCAGTAATCGCCGTTTCAGCGCTGTTTTTCACTCTCTGAAGTCGCTAGCATGGGGTTTTGAATCGCAAAGGACCGGGAATGACAGGCAACGTTTGGCGCTCACTGCGCGGCTTTATGAGCCAACTTTTTCCCGCCAGTTACCGCTGGCCTGCGATGGATGTCAGGCTTGGCGATCGTCAGCTACATCTGGTAGGTAGCATTCACATGGGAACGCGCGATATGCAGCCGTTGCCTGCCCGTCTGCTGCGACAGTTGCAGCAGGCGGATGCGCTGATTGTGGAAGCCGATATTACGCAGGGTGGCTCGCCCTTTGATCACCGTGGCGATCGCCCTGCGCTCGCTACCCGGCTTGAGAGCAGCGCGATGCAAACGCTCACCGCGCTGTGTCAGGAGATGAGTCTCAACCTGAGCCTGTTTGATAACCTGCCCGCCTGGCAGGTGGCGCTGATGTTACAGGCACAGCAGGCGCAACGGCTGGGATTGCGGCCTGACTACGGCATTGATTATCAGCTGTTGCAGGCAGCAAAAGGCTTTAATAAACCGGTGATTGAACTGGAAGGCGCGGATGCACAAATCGCCCTGCTGACGGCGCTGCCGGATGACGGCATGGCACTGTTACAGGATACGCTGCTGCACTGGCATACGAATGCACGACTGCTGCAAATGATGGTGAGCTGGTGGCTCGATACACCGCCACGTCAGCCGGAAATTACCCTGCCCGCCACCTTCAGTCAGGCGCTGAATGATACGTTGATCGGTCAGCGTAATGCGCAATGGCGTAGCAGGCTGCAGGAATTAGCGGCGGGAAACTATGTGGTCGCGGTCGGTGCGTTGCATCTTTACGGCGAAGATAATCTGCCTGAGATGCTGAAGAAGCCCTGAAAAAAAGAGAGCCGATAATGTTATCGGCCCGTCAAAGAGGAATTTGTTTATGATTTTGGTTATCGCTCAGCAATCGGGTTGCTGGCGCGCGGCTAATTCTCACTCAAAGAACAAATTTTCGCCACCTTTTTCCACGATTGTGCTTAATAAGATTTTTCTTAGTAAGGAACCTGTATGACGCCCGCCGTAAAATTGCTGGAAAAACAAAAAGTCAGCTTCATCCTGCATCCCTATGAGCATGACAGCAACGAAACCCATTTTGGTGACGAAGCGGTTCGTAAACTCAATCTGGATGCGCGCCAGGTCTATAAAACGCTGCTGGTAGCGCTGAATGGTGAGGCGAAACAGCTGGCGGTGGCGATTACGCCCGTATCAACGCAGCTGGATCTCAGGAAGGTGGCAAAAGTGCTGGGTGCGAAGAAAGCGGATATGGCTGACCCGCAGCTGGCGCAGCGGGTCACGGGTTATCTGGTGGGCGGTATCAGTCCGCTGGGACAAAAAAAACGGCTGCCCACGGTGATTGACCACTCAGCCAGCACGTTTGACGCCATGTTTATCTCAGGCGGCAAGCGGGGACTGGATATCGAACTGGCTCCACAGGATCTTTCACGACTGCTGGACGCCCCGTTTGCAGATATCGCCCGCCACGACTAAACCCGTGGCTGTGCACAAAGCTGATCGATCATCCAGCGACCTGCCGGGCCGGGCGGTGTGCGTCGCGACCAGACTACCTCAACAGCGATATGCTGCGGCCAGCCCGGCATCGACAACTCTTTCAGGACGTCATGTCCAAACTGCTTCACCAGCCAGCGCGGCAGAACAGTCCAGCCAAACCCCTGCTCCGCCATCTCCAGCAGCAGTAAATAGGTGGGCGCCGACCAGATGCGTCCCATTGGCGTGGGTTCAGAGGCCTCAACCCAGGTGTTTAATCGCAGGTGACGAACCCCTTCCAGTTCGCTTTCGCTAACGGTATTAAGCTGTGCCAGTGGATGATCGCGATGTAAAAAGACGGCCATCTGCGCTTCCACCTGCAGCCTTGCCACCGCGATATCCACCGGCAGATTAGGTTGTGCCCGCACTACGCCCAGATGAACCCGCCCGGCCTGCAGCAGATCCAGCACATCGCCATCTTCGGCAATCATGACTTCCAGTTCAATCTCCGGATAACGGGCATCAAATTGCCTGAGCAGATGTTCGTGATGATCGGTTTGCCAGAAATCGGACATGGCAAAACTCAGCCGGGGCTCAACGCCCTGCGACAGACGTATCGCCAGCGCATCCAGCCGCTCACTGGCGGCGAGGATTTGCTGAACCTGAGGAATTACGCGGCGTCCCTGCTCGGTCAGAATGGGTTGACGACCGGCGCGATCAAAGAGCACGAAACCGAGATCGTCTTCTAAATTTGCCACTGCCGCGCTGATGGTGGACTGACTTTTACCCAGCGCGCGCGCAGCCGCAGAGAAAGAACCGCTCGCCACGGTCTGCATAAAAGCCTCAAGGGATTCCGGGGAGTAACGCATCTGAACCATCGCTTTTTTCGATAGGTGTTCATTTTATCTTAGCATTCTGACGTGTGAGAATGCGCCGCATTATTCAAGGAGAATTAACAATGCGTACCCGCTCAATTAAAGAACGTATTCTTCATGCTGTCTGCTTTGAAACGCTGGCGATTCTGACCGTTTCGCCGCTGGCGGCATGGGTGATGGATAAGCCGCTGTTTCAGATGGGATCGCTGGCGATTATGCTCTCAACGGTCGCGATGCTATGGAACATGATTTATAACAGCGGATTTGACAGGCTCTATGCGCCGGGCCAGAAACGCGGACCCGGCGTGCGTGTGTTACATGCGCTGGGTTTTGAAGGCGGGTTTATCCTGATTGGTCTGCCGATTGCGGCCTGGATGCTGGATATTTCTCTGGGTCAGGCGTTGCTGGTAGAAGTGGCCTTTTTCCTCTTCTTCCTGCCCTACACCATGGCCTACAACTGGGTATGGGACAAACTGCGCGAGCGCTGGATTAGACGTCACTCCTGCCAGGCGTAAGAAAAAAGGGAGGCGCAAGCGCCTCCCGTTAAGCTCAATGCGTACGGGCTGTTTCATTCCCCCACGGCCAGATCCACGCCAGAATCATTTTTGGATAGTTACGCTTCCGCGCTTTTTCCGCTGCTTCATCCCGTGCCCGAATCTGCTCATCGGTCAGGTGCACAATCTGCTCTTTTGGCTGATAATCGCTGGCCTTCACCGGCGAATGCGCCTTGATCCAGTCACGCAGCACCTGCGCATCCACAGCTCCGCTGTTGACATACCCGGCATGATTATCCAGACGCGGATAACCGTCGCCACCCGCCGCATTGAAGCTGTTGGTCGCCAGGCGATAACTCTGCGTGTCCTGCAGCGGTTTACCGTTAATGCTGACGTCGCTGACCTGCTTACCGTCGGCGGTCAGGCTGATACCGGCAAACTGGGCGTAGCCGCCTGAGTCAGGCTGAATATTGGCCACGACATCCAGATATTTTTTGATCTCCGCACCGGTCAGAGTGACCGAGACCACCTGGTTGCCAAACGGCTGAACCTGAAGCAGGTCACGCCAGCTCAGCTTGCCCGCTTTCAGCGAGGTGCGAATACCGCCACCGCTCATTACCGCAAAGTCTGCTTTGGTGTGCGCCATCTGAGCGCGGAGAATCAGCTGGCCAAGATTCGTCTGCTCAAAACGAACCTGCTCTTTTTCACCGCTGAAGTTGCCCTCAGCGCTGCCGACATTCACGGTTAATTTCGCCTCGGCCCGTTTCTGGAACGGCATCAGCAGTTTCATCATGGCGGTGTTTTTCGGGATCTCTTCCTGCCAGGTCAGCCAGGTTTCGCTGCCGTCCGCATTCTTTATCTGGTGTTTAAGGTTAACCGGCACCAGCTGATAAGCCTCCAGCGTCACCTGACCATTGCGGAAGGTGAAGTCACCGCGGCCAACATATTTGCCCCACTTGTCGGCCTGCATAATCCAGATCCCGTTCTGCTGATCGGGTTTGCACGGCTGGCCAGGTTGATAATTTTTAACGCTGACGTTCGCTTTCTCCATGCAAACCGCGTCATGCGAATGACCGCCGACAATCAGATCGAGGGTGCCAGCAGGCAGGCTTCGCGCCAGAGTGACATCATCAATGCCGTTGCTGCCATGCTTACCGTTGTCATAGTGGCCAAGATGTGTCAGCGCGACAACCACGTCCGGCTTTTCGGTGGCGCGCAGTTCGGCCACCGCCTTCTCCGTCTCCGCAATCGGATCGCGGAACTCGGTATCTGTCAGTCCGGCCGGATTAGCCAGTTTTGCGGTGTCCGGAGTGATCAGCCCGACTACGGCGATTTTCAGTCCGAGACGGTTGAATACCGCCCAGGGTTTGAACATGCGCTTACCGGTACTTTTCTGGTAAACGTTGGCGGCCAGCAGCGGGAAGCGCGCCCACTTCTCCTGCTTGCGAAGGACTGTGATTGGCTTGTCGAACTCATGATTGCCCAGCGCCATCGCATCGTAACCAATCAGGTTCATCGCACGAAAATCGGGTTCAGCGTCCAGCTCGTCGGACTCCGGCACGCCCGTATTCACATCACCGGCAGAGAGGATCAATGCGCCACCGCCGTGGGACTGCACATCGTAGCGCAGGGTATCCATCAGGGTTTTCTGCGCGGCCAGACCATATTCCCCCTGTTCATTAAACCAGAAGTGACCATGCTCATCGTTGGTGTGCAGTAAACTGAAACGATAGGTGTGATCGGCCTGGGCGGCCTGTGAAAACAGCGGCATCAGGGCCACCAGTAGCGTCACGCCCACCCCTGTCCATTTAGATAACAACACTGTGATTCTCCTTAAATTACCGTCTGGCCCGATTTTCTGCCGCATTGCCCCACTGTGTCGCATATTCCTCCGGCGAACTCAAGGCCAATGCACACTCACGTGCCTGACGATGCCTTTTTTTTACCCTGGTCCACCTTTACTAAGCGTGACAGTGTCTGCGAGGAGGTGACACCACGGTGCCCGATTCTGCGAATCCGGCAGAGACAGGCTGTAAACTACGTTGTTAAACCGTTGTTTACGCCTGCAAAAGTGCCGCTGATGGGCTTTAACCACTCTGTGTGCGTATTTAACCCTTATTCGTGCCACACCAGCGTCATTCAGAACGTATAAATTTTATTGAGTCGGGCCGGTTTAAAGCGTCAAATCAGCCAATATTATGGATAACGAATAAAAATACCCTTTCGATTGCGTATTTGGCTTTTTTACGTGGTTTTTTTGGGTATTCCCGCAAATTGCTCAGCGAAAGAATAGATTTTGTTTTAAACTCATTTGTTACAAGCGGATACATTTGTATACAAGGAGAGAGGCATGCATCACACCACACCGTTGATCACTACCATCGTCGGAGCACTGGTTCTGGCATTTCTCCTTGGAATGCTTGCCCACCGCCTGCGTATCTCCCCGCTGGTAGGTTATCTGCTCGCAGGCGTGCTGGCGGGTCCCTTTACTCCCGGCTTTGTTGCTGATACCAATCTCGCCCCTGAACTGGCAGAACTCGGCGTTATCCTGCTGATGTTCGGTGTCGGCCTGCACTTCTCAATGAAAGATCTGATGTCGGTAAAGTCGATCGCCATTCCCGGAGCCATCGCACAGATCGCGGTTGCGACTTTACTGGGAATGGGATTGTCGTGGACGCTGGGATGGTCGTGGATGACCGGCCTGGTATTTGGCCTCTGCCTCTCTACCGCCAGTACCGTGGTGCTACTGCGCGCCCTGGAGGAACGACAGCTTATCGATAGCCAGCGCGGACAGATTGCGATTGGCTGGCTGATTGTTGAAGATCTGGTGATGGTGCTGACGCTGGTGCTGCTGCCTGCGATTGCCGGCATGATGGAACAGGGCAACGCCAGCGCCGGACTGCTGGCCTGGGATCTGCTGTGGACCATCGGTAAAGTGGCTGCCTTTATGGTGCTGATGATGGTCGTGGGTCGTCGTGCCGTGCCCTGGATCCTCGCCCGCAGCGCCGCCACCGGTTCGCGCGAGCTGTTTACGCTGGCGGTATTAGCACTGGCGCTGGGCATCGCTTTCGGTGCGGTTGAATTCTTCGATGTGTCGTTTGCCCTGGGTGCCTTCTTTGCCGGTATGGTGCTGAACGAATCAGAACTGAGTCACCGCGCCGCGCGCGATACCCTGCCGCTGCGCGATGCCTTTGCCGTGCTGTTCTTTGTTTCCGTCGGCATGCTGTTCGATCCGTCGATTCTGGTGACGCAGCCGCTGGCGGTACTGGGTGCGCTGGTGATTATTGTGGTCGGCAAGTCGATGGCCGCCTGGCTGCTGGTGTCGCTGCTCGGCCATTCGCGTCGTACGGCTCTGACTATTTCGGTCAGCCTGGCACAGATTGGTGAGTTCGCCTTTATCCTGGCCGGCCTGGGTATCTCGCTGGGTCTGCTGAATGATGAGGGCCGCAACCTGGTACTGGCCGCCGCCATCCTGTCGATTATGCTTAACCCGATTCTGTTTACCCTACTGGAGCGTTTCCTGGCGAAAACAGAGACGATGGAAGAGCAAACGCTGGAAGAAGCAGTTGAAGATGAGAAGCAGATCCCGGTGGATTTCTGCAATCACGCGGTGATCGTCGGCTATGGCCGGGTTGGCAGCCTGATTGGTAAGAAGCTTCTTGAAGCTAATGTGCCGCTGGTGGTGGTTGAAAACTCCCGCCCACGGGTTGAAGCGCTGCGCGAGCAAGGCATTAAAGCGGTGCTGGGAAATGCAGCTCGCGCGGACACCATGGAGCTGGCCCGGCTCGACTGTGCCCGCTGGCTGTTACTGACCATCCCGAATGGCTATGAAGCAGGTGAAGTGGTAACGGCGGCGCGTGAAAAGCATCAAAATATTGAGATTATCGCCCGCGCCCACTATGACGATGAAGTGGAATACATCATGGAGCGTGGTGCCACCCGCGTCGTAATGGGTGAGCGTGAGATTGCCAGCAGTATGCTGCAAATCCTGCAGGATGAGATGACGCAAGGCGAGGATTTACAGCCCTGCGATGTCGTGCGCTGATGCGTGTTCAAAAAAAGCCCTTCTGTTCAGAAGGGCTTTTTTTATGTGTGGCAACGACCCGCTTTACCGATCCCAGTAAGACTCTTCCAGACTGTCTTCCCGCTCCGGCAGACCACGGGTTAAACGCGGCGAATGCTGATTCAGCACCTGATAACTGACGCGGTTAGCATACTTACACACCTGCGCCAGCGACGAGTAGGTCAGATACGGACGCGCATGTTTACTGGAGTTCGGCACATTCAGGCTGTGATAGTTGTTGGCGGTGATGTCATGCAGTAACGCCGCCAGCGCACCATCTCCGGCGCCATTCGTGTTCATGATCTTTTCCGGTCCGCCCATATAAGGCGCGATGTGCGAGAAGATGCGCAGCGGCTGATGGCAATCCTGCTGGCGCATCACACGGCTGAACTCATACTGGTTGAACTCAGCAATTGCGCCAGGCAACAGCGGATGGTTGGTTTTGCGTTTGAACTCGTCTTCGGTGTAGCCCGCCATGTAAAGCCCAATCGGACCAGCGGTACAGAGCACGAGATCTACCCAGTCCAGCGCCATGTTGGAGGCGAGCAGCGGATCGGCTTCGCCAGTCAGCGCCAGCGCTTCCTCTTCATTCATCGCCACGATGGTGACGTGATCACGCAGGAAATCCCGCCAGAATTGGGGATTGTCGCCAATTACATGTTTGGTGCCCAGTGTCAGTACCACCGGCACGTTGTGGCGTTTGGCGTACTCAATTGCCCGTAGCGTCGCCTGCGGCATCGGTTCACCTTCGGCACAGCGCACCAGATAAGAGGTCAGCACTAGCGCAGAGGCTCCGGCAATCACCTCTTCCGGGACATTATCCGCATGCAGCTGGTTCATCTGGCCGGGACTGATAGCGAAAGTTCGCTCGCCATGTTCGCCAATCAGCGTAAAGCAGCGGCCAATGGCACCATCGACGCCCTGCAGATAGTTGAGATCGACCCGGCTTGAGGTGTTGCAGAGATAGCGATAGGCGTAGCCGCCTATCTGGATGTTGTTGCACATAACGCCCAGCAGTACGGAGCGGTCATCGGCCAGGACCGAGAAGTTATGCAGCGTGTTACCGATGGTGCCACCGGCGAACTGATGGGTGATCAGCGCCTCGCGCATCAACTCGTTGTACAACGCTTCCGCGACGGCATTATCGATGACCAGTGAGTGCCCGGCACTCAGGCCGTAACGTGCGAGAAAGTCGTCATCGACTTTGGCTTCGATATCCACCAGCGTCTGATCGATACCTACCACCCAGCTGCCAGCATCAATGTCGTGCTGGGCCGGCTGTAACAGGGGATCGCGTGCGCTGACAGGAAAGTAGTGTTTGGATTTGCGTTTGCCGGGAAATTTCATCGGGACTGCCGTCTGGAAAAACAGACGGAGAATGATATCACACTCTCCGCCTGCACTTTAACGGCGTGCGTCGACCAACTGCACCATCATGTCGATATGCGCCTCGTCGGCGTTCAGCGCAGGGATATACTCAAACTTTTCTCCACCGGCATGCAGGAAAATTTCGCAGTTTTCACCACTGATCTCCTCCAGCGTCTCAAGACAGTCAGACGAGAATCCCGGGCTCATCACCTGAACATGTTTGATCCCTTTGGCGGGTAAGCTTTCCATAGTTTTGTCGGTGTAAGGCATCAGCCAGGGCTCACGACCAAAACGTGACTGGAAGGTCATCATGTACTGATCGTCACGCAGACCCAGCGCTTTAACCAGGGCCGCCGTGGTATCCGCACAGCGCTGCGGGTAGTCATCGCCTTCGTTGGCAAAACGCTGCGGAATGCCGTGGAACGACAACACCAGCAGATCGGGCTGACCGTGCCGCTGAAATGAGCGCTCCACCGTCGCTTTCAGCGCAGCGATATAGGCCGGATGTTCGGCGTAGTCGCGAATAAACTGCACGTCAGGTAGCGAACGGTAATCATTGAATACGGCGGTCAGACCATCCCACACCGCGGCCACGGTAGAGCAGGAGAACTGCGGATAGAGCGGCAGCACAATCAGGCGGGTTACGCCCTGCGCCATCAGCTTATCGACTGCACTTTTCAGGCTCGGGTTGCCATAGCTCATACCCAGCTCAACCGGCATATCGACCCGTGCCGCCAGGGCATGGCGCTGACGCATGCTGTAAACCAGCAGCGGTGAGCCGCCTTCCATCCAGACGGATGTATAAAGCTTAGAAACGCGCGGCGAACGAAACGGCAGAATGACGGCATTGAGAACCGGCCACCAGAGCCAGCGCGGCGCATCGACAACGCGCGGATCGCTTAAAAACTGTTTCAGATAGCGTTTAACTGCAGGTGTGGTTGGGGCGTCTGGCGTGCCTAAATTAACCAATAATACGCCGGGCTGATCTTGCCTCATTTGAGTTCCTTGCTGACAACGGGGATGCGTGAAAACAGGGAAATTGTAGCGGAATCAGGGGGAGGTAAAAGCAATCGCTGCAAAAGGGGCCAGTAATACCGGCCCCATTGGGCTTAGCCCAGGATCTTAGCCAGCTCGGCACTCACTTCGGTCACCTTACGGGTGCCATCGATTTTGTGATAGGCGGTGTTGCCTGCTTCCGCTTCTTTGCTGTAGTAAGCAATCAACGGTGCGGTCATCTGATGGTATTCCACCAGGCGCTTACGCACGGTCTCTTCCTGATCATCTTTACGTGTGGTCAGCTCTTCGCCTGTCAGATCATCTTTACCTTCCACTTTCGGTGGATTAAAGGTGACGTGATAAACGCGGCCAGATGGCGCGTGAACGCGACGGCCCACGATACGTTCAACGATCAGTTCGTCCGGTACGGCAAACTCCAGCACGTGATCAACTTTGATCCCGGCTTCTTTCATTGCATCTGCCTGAGGAATGGTGCGCGGGAAACCGTCCAGCAGGAAACCGTTTTTGCAGTCTTCCTGAGTGATACGCTCTTTAACCAGCGCAATCACCAGCTCATCGGTCACCAGTTTGCCAGCATCCATGATGGCTTTCGCCTGGTTGCCCAGCTCGCTGCCTGCTTTTACTGCTGCACGCAACATGTCGCCGGTGGAGATTTGCGGAATGCCGTACTTCTCCATGATGAATTGGGCCTGAGTCCCCTTACCTGCGCCCGGAGCTCCGAGCAGAATAATACGCATTGCGTAAATCCCCTTGCGAATCGCATTGATCTATCTTAGAAGCGGAAGAACATACCATTATGACCCGCTCATCACAAGGAAGGGCGCGGATCGCGCGGGGCGACTTTAGTCGCTTTTTGGCCCTGACCCCGACCCACCTGGCCTGCCTGCTGCTTTTTCAGATTTACCGCCTGCGCTGAGCAGGAATTGCAGTCGCCGACTCAGATGGTGCGTCATATTGACGCTTTTTTTGCCGCTGCCGCGCACATTAGCAGTCAGCTGCAGCCTCGCCAGCTGCGGCCATTTCACCACATCTTCCGCATCTGACAACGCAGCGATCAGCGAGGGCGGGACGTTAAAGCTGGCAAACGGCAATCCGGGCTGATGGCAGGAGTTCAGCGACAGCGGGGCTGACAGGGAAAGCGCATCGACAGTGGCGGCATTGTAAGGTCGCCATTGCGGATCGTCGATGCGGCGCAGCGCCTCGTGCATGGCGGTCAGGGTCAGTCCCTGTTCAAACAGCCGTAGTTCGCTGCGAACCAGCGTACTGAAGTCATGTGTTCGCAATGCCACCAGCACCAGATCGCTGCAGATCTCTGCGTGGCGATCCAGTCGGGTCACAAACAGATGGGCTTCGTCGATCAGTTTCTGATGCAGCACGCTGGCAAAACTCTCGCTCGCTTCTGTCACACCCTGATTCTGGCAATCCTGCAGCGGGCGCACACGACCATTAGGCAATTCGACATGCGGGACCAGCCTGATAGTGCCCGCTATCAGCGGAACCGCTGGCAGGTTGTTGAGTTCGGTGACCGGATAACGTGAGGCATAACGGTGCTGATTGCGCGCCTGTTCCTGCCGAAGAAACAGCTGAGAAAGTAGCACCTGCGCCACATGGAGTGAAGGCGCGAAGAAGAGATCAAACTGCTCCAGCCGGTAAAAGCGTGAGAGCGCCAGGCGTAACCGATGGCGCGCCTCTGCTGATGTTTCAGAGGTTAAAGGGCCGTGTGCCATGGCTGTCTCGCTTCAGGGAGTGTGCGGCGTAAGCGCAGGTCAGGCGAGGCGGAATATCCGAGTGAAATCACAGATATAAGGCTGAGTCAACCCGCCATAATTTGCCCTACAGAGTAGGTCAATGCGGCTGGACTTTGAAATGATATAAATTGACAATCGCTGTGAGATTTTTGCACAGGGGATAAGGATGAACGGACTGCCGCCACTGAGAGCGCTGCACTATTTTCACCAGGCAGCCTTACACAGCAGCTTTAGTGTGGCGGCCGAACATCTGCATGTCACGCACAGCGCTATCAGCCACCAGATTCGCCAACTGGAAAGCTGGATGGGCAAACCGCTTTTTGTCCGCAGCAATGGACGCGTGAAACTGACTTCACACGGCGATCACCTGCTGGTGAGCTGTCAGCAGGCCTTTAGTGAGTTACGCAGCAGCTGCGAGAACATTCGCACCGGCCTGCTTCAGCAGATTCGGATTTCCTGTGCCCCCAGCTTTTTATCTCAATGGCTCATTCCTCGCATCGCCAGCTTTTATCAGTGCTATCCGGAGATTGAGGTTCACTTTCTGCCGCTGGCACCGATCTCGCAACTTCGCAGCGAACATGTGGATGTGCTGATCCTCAGTCACGGCGATCCACCTGAACCGGATATCGACGCGACCCTGGTGAGCGAGGATGAGATTGGGCCGCTCTGCGCGCCGCATCTGGCCTCGCAGTTACGTGTCGGCAATGATCTGGCAAGGATGACCTTGCTGCATGCGGATACCCGACTGCATGCATGGTCAGAGTGGGCGGCAAAAACCGGGCACAGTGGCCGTTTAAACGGTGGCAAGCATTTTGAAACGCTGACGCTGGGCATTCAGGCCGCACGAAGCGGTCTTGGCGTTCTGATGGCGCCGCGTTTACTGGTTCGCAAAGAGCTGGAGGATGGCACGCTGCTTGCGCCGCTTGGCTTTGTCCGCGTCGAGCGGGCGACCTGGATGATGACGAAGCAGAGCCGGCGTCAGGATACAGAGATTAGTGTGTTTCGTGCCTGGCTGCGGGATGCCGGACAGCCATAAAAAAGCCGGTGATGATCACCGGCTTGATTTTGATGACTGCATCTGGCCTGTTGCCGTTATGCGGTCAGCAGCTGGTTCATGCGACGGATAAACTGGTTAGGATCGTCCAGCGTACCGCGTTCTGCCAGCAACGCCTGATCCAGCAGCAGCTCAATCCACTCACCGAAGCGTGCTTCATCCTGCGTATCCGCAACACGTTTCACCAGCGGGTGATCCGGGTTGATTTCAAACAGGTACTTCACTTCCGGCACTTCCTGTCCGGCCGCCGCAAACAGCTTCGCCATCTGCGTGGTCATCTCGTTGGCATCGGTCGTCACAATCGCTGGCGTGTCGGTCAGACGATGCGTCAGACGCACCTCTTTCACGCGTTCGCCCAGCAGATTTTTCACACGCTCAACAAAAGGCTCCAGCGCTTTTTCCGCCTCTTTCTGCTCTTCGGTCTCTTCATCCGCCAGCTTGCTCAGCGAGTCATCTGCTTTGCTGACCGACTGGAAGGTTTTACCATCGAACTCGGTCAGGTAGCTCATCATCCATTCGTCGATACGATCGGAGAGCAGCAGCACCTCAATACCTTTCTTGCGGAACAGCTCCAGATGCGGGCTGCTCTTCGCGGCGGCATAGCTGTCAGCCGTGATGTAGTAAATCTTCTCCTGACCTTCCACCATGCGGCTGACGTAGTCTTCCAGCGAAATAGTCTGTGCCGAACCGTCACTCTGGGTGGTGGCGAAGCGCAGCAGCTTAGCGATCGTTTCCTGGTTGGCATGATCTTCCGCCGGACCTTCTTTCAGCACCAGACCGAATTCATTCCAGAAAGTCTGGTATTTCTCGTTGTCCTCTTTCGCCAGTCTTTCCAGCATCTGCAGAGTACGCTTAGTCAGCGCAGCACGCAGGCTCTGGGTCACACGGCTATCCTGCAGGATCTCGCGGGAGACGTTCAGCGGCAGATCGTTGGAGTCAATCAGGCCACGCACAAAGCGCAGGTAGTTCGGCATAAACTGCTCAGCGTCATCCATGATAAAGACGCGCTGCACGTAGAGTTTCAGGCCATGCTTCTGATCGCGGTTCCACAT
Organism: Candidatus Pantoea rara; assembly: GCF_051136265.1. Lineage (NCBI taxonomy): Bacteria > Pseudomonadati > Pseudomonadota > Gammaproteobacteria > Enterobacterales > Erwiniaceae > Pantoea > Candidatus Pantoea rara. Next base: position 2,988,806 of record NZ_CP194942.1, read on the forward strand.
ATCGAATGGCGCACGCGCCGGAATGTAGAGCAGGCTAGTGTACTCCTGCTTACCTTCCACCCGATTGTGGCTCCAGGCGACCGGGTCGCTGTAGTCATGGGCGATATGCTTGTAGAACTCGTTGTACTCGTCGTCGCTGATCTCAGATTTATTGCGGGTCCACAGCGCCTGGGCTTTGTTGATCTTCTCCCAGTGAGTGCCTTCGCCTTCTTCATCTTTGCTCTCGATCTCAACCGGCAGCGCGATGTGATCGGAATATTTGCTGATGATGCTGCGCACGCGCCATGCGTCCAGGAACTCATCCTCGCCTTCGCGCAGATGCAGTGTGATCTCGGTGCCGCGATCGGCTTTCTCAATCTCCGCCAGGGTATATTCGCCCTCGCCCGCTGATTCCCAGAACACACCCTCATCGGCTGATGCGCCAGCGGCACGGGTACGCACCGTGACTTTATCCGCCACGATAAAGGCAGAGTAGAAACCCACACCGAACTGACCGATCAGCTGGCTATCTTTAGCCTGATCGGAGCCCAGGGATTCCAGGAAAGATTTGGTGCCTGATTTGGCGATAGTCCCGAGGTTCTCAATGACCTCATCGCGACGCATACCGATACCATTGTCGCTAAGCGTCAGCGTACGGTTGTCCTTATCAACAGAGAGACGAACACGTAGCTCGCCATCACCTTCATACAGGCTGGAATCTGACAGGGCGCGGAAGCGCAGTTTATCTGCGGCATCCGAGGCGTTGGAGATCAGCTCACGCAGGAAAATTTCTTTGTTTGAATAGAGAGAATGGATCATCAGATGCAGAAGTTGTTTTACTTCCGACTGAAAGCCACGGGTCTCTTGTCCTTTCATGGTCATTGCTACCTCAACAAAACAGGTTGAACAAACGTTGAGGTTGATGTGGGGATGACGCGGGGATTTTCAAGCCGGTGTCTTTCACAACACCGGCAAGTGATTAAAATTTAAACTTCTGGCGACCCGCCAGTGAGTGAGACAGCGTGGTGCCATCCACCATCTCCAGCTCTCCGCCTACCGGCACGCCGTGTGCGATACGGCTGGCGTCGACGCCATACTGACCACAGAGCTCAGCAATGTAGTTCGCGGTTGCCTCACCTTCCACCGTCGGGTTGGTGGCGAGGATCACTTCCTGCAGGTTTTCACTCTCCAGACGCTGCTCCAGACGATCCAGGCCAATATCAGCCGGACCGATGCCGTCGAGCGGCGAGAGATGTCCCATCAGCACAAAGTAGCGACCGCCAAACTGGCCGGTTTGCTCAATGGCGTGGATATCTGCCGGGCTTTCAACCACGCAGATTTGACCATTCTGTTGACGCCGTGGATTGGCGCAGATGGTGCAAATTTCCTGCTCGGTAAATGTCCGGCAATCAGAACAGTGTCCGATCTCCGACATCGCCCGCGTCAGTGCCTGTGCCAGCCGCATGCCACCGCTGCGATCGCGCTGCAGCAGCTGAAAAGCCATGCGCTGCGCCGATTTTGGCCCAACGCCAGGCAGACAGCGCAGCGACTCCATCAATGATTCAAGCAGTGGACTGGTTTGCATCAGAACGGCATCTTAAAGCCTGGTGGCAGCTGCATGCCTGAGGAGACAGACGCCATCTTCTCTTTCTGGGTTTCATCAATGCGACGTGCCGCATCGTTGAACGCCGCGGCAATTAAATCTTCCAGCATATCTTTGTCATCTTCCAGCAGGCTGGGATCGACTTCCACACGACGGCAGTTGTGCGCGCCGTTAATGGTGACTTTCACCAGGCCAGCACCCGATTCACCGGTCACTTCAATCGCGGCGATCTCTTCCTGCACCTTGGCCATTTTGTCCTGCATCTGCTGGGCCTGTTTCATCAGGTTACCCAATCCGCCTTTACCACCAAACATAGTTTTCTCTCTCAGCTAAGGCTACAACGCTATCATTACGATAGCAGCAGCGTGTTCAAACAGGTCGGATACTCTCCTCATCCAGATCGGCATCAAAAAATCGCTGCAGCGTCTGGATGTGGGTATCACAGGTGATCGACTGACGCGCCTGCGCCAGTTTCTCTTCGTAAATGGCCTGACGCCACTCCAGTGGCGTCAACACCGATGAATTATCGTCTTCAACGACAGAGAGTTCAACTTTCTGCCCGGCACGATCACTCAGCGCATCACTTAACACCTGCTGCGCCGAGGGTGAATTAAGGTGACGCTGGCTACTGCGTAAATGCAGACAGACCCCATTTTCGGTGGTCTCTTTCCAGGCATTCAACGCCAGCTGCTGCACCAGTTTCGGCAGCGGCAGTGTTGCAATCTCTGCGGCCCACGGATCGCGCTGCTGTGCTTCTTCCGCCAGACGCGCCGCCAGCTCAGGGGTTTTCTCATGCTCCAGTGCGGAACGCAAGGCCTTAGGCGTCGCGACCGGCTCCGCCACTACGACCGTCTGATTGACCGCTTTCCAGCGGTACGCTTCCTCTTTTACCGGGGCGGCAGGCTCGCGATCGCGGATACGCTGCTGACTGCGCTCGGTGACCGAGGCCAGACGCTCCAGCGCGGAGTTGGCCGGCCGCGCACCTGGCGCTGCCGGCTCACTCTTTTTTGGCTTGTTCGCTCCCTGACGCAACAGCTGAGTGCGCGCCTGCAGGAGCTGACTGGTGGAACTTGAGAGTGGCGCATCATGTGCTGCATCCGGCGGCGGCGCAGGCTGCTGAGCGGCATCGGGCGCGGCCATCTGCGGCTGAGCGGCAACCGGCTGTTGCGGCGCAGGCGTCGGCTGCTGAGCCACGGACGACGTTGTCTGAGACGGCATCGCGGCTGCAGGTGACGATGTGGCTGGCTGTGCTGCCATGTTTCGTGCACCCGGCGAAGGCGCTGAGGCTGCCGGTGAGGTCTGCGCCGGAATGACAGGTGCCATCTGCTGAGTTAACACAGGACGTGCAATGGGTTCAGCCACATCAGCTTTAGGATGAAACGCCAGTGCGCGCAGCAATGTCATTTCTACACCCATGCGGCGATCGGGCGCAATAGGCAGATCCTTGCGGCCCATCAACAGCGTCTGGTAATAGAGTTGCAGATCGGCAGGCGGTACCACGCGTGCCAGTTCCCGCAGCCGCAGGGCGTTGCTCTCATCGTCGTCGTTGAGCGAAGCTGGCAGCAGCTGCACCATTGCGATCTGGTGCAGCAGGCGCAGCATCTCGACCAGCAGCGCCTCCCATTCCACCCCGCGAGAGGCGGCCTGGCTCAGCAGGTTCATCACCTGCTGACCGTCGCCGTCCACCAGCGCTTCCAGTAGCCCAAGCGGCTGTTCATCATCCAGTGTGCCGAGCATGATGCTGACCGTACTGCTGGTCACAGCCCCCTGCCCCATAGCAATGGCCTGATCGGTCAGGCTCAGCGCATCGCGCATACTGCCATCGGCGGCCCGTGCCAGAAGCTGCAGCGCCCGGGTTTCACTCTCAATCTGTTCCTGCTTCAGAACATGCTCAAGCTGCTGACGGATTTGGTCAACATCCAGCGCTTTGAGGTGGAACTGCAGGCAACGCGAAAGAATGGTCACGGGTAGTTTCTGCGGATCGGTGGTCGCCAGCAGGAATTTAACGTGTGAAGGGGGTTCTTCCAGCGTCTTCAACAGCGCATTGAAGCTGTGACGTGACAGCATGTGCACTTCATCGATCAGATAGACCTTGAAGCGGCCACGCGCCGGCGCGTACTGCACGTTGTCGAGCAGATCGCGGGTATCTTCAACTTTGGTACGCGATGCGGCGTCAATTTCAATCAAATCGACAAAGCGGCCCTGCTCGATCTCACGGCAATTATCACACTGACCACAGGGCGTGGCGGTGATACCGGTTTCACAGTTAAGGCCTTTGGCCAGCAGACGCGCAATGGTGGTTTTCCCTACGCCGCGGGTGCCGGAGAAGAGATAAGCATGATGGATGCGTCCCAGAGACAATCCATTCGCCAGCGCCGTCAGAACATGTTCCTGACCGACAACATCAGCAAAAGCCTGGGGACGCCATTTTCGCGCAAGTACCTGATAGCTCATGTGGGTTCGACGAAGTTGGATGGAAAGATGAGCGCAGACGCTCTGCAACCCCTGTATAAGATTGCAGTAGTCTATCAGCTACGCTTTTGGCTGGCACTCGTTATCTTGACGCCGAAGGCGTGACGGCCTCGCCGGTTGGCAAGGCCGAAAGCGTGGCTTAGTGGCCGGGGAATTTGACCAGGCTGTAGCTCTCAATGCCCAGGGCACTGAGACGCGATTCACCGGTCAGATCGAACAGGTTAATAATGAAGGCTGCGTCTTTCACTTCACCGCCTGCACGACGAATCAGTTTAACCGTCGCTTCAATGGTTCCGCCGGTCGCCAGCAGGTCATCAACCACCAGCACCAGGTCGCCTGGCTGGATGGCATCTTTGTGCAATTCCAGTTTATCGGTGCCATATTCCAGCTCATAGGATTCGCTGTAGACCTCACGCGGCAGTTTGCCGGGCTTACGCACCGGAACAAAACCGACGCCAAGACCTAATGCCACCGGTGCACCAAACAGGAAACCACGCGCTTCCGTACCCACCACTTTAGTGATGCCTTTATTACGGTAACGCTCAACCAGCAGCGCTATAGACGCGGCATAGGCTTTGGGATCTTCCAGCAGGCTGGTGACATCGCGGAACAGGATGCCTGGCTTAGGATAATCGGGAATACTTTTAATGCTGTTTTTAATGAATTCAAGCTGCTGCGCAGTGTCGGTCATAATGATACGCCTGGTAAAAAATTCTGTTTCGCGCAGCTTCAAAAGCGCTAATACCTGGTAAAAGGCTCAGCGGAAGTCAATTCACAAAGGGAAGCCACGCACGAAGACGCCCAAATCTAAGCAAATGACCGGCTAAATGCAACTTTATCGCGGCGACTTCGGTGCGTCCGCTGCTTCTGCCACCACCGGAATACGCCACATAAACAGCAGTAGCGCAGCCAGCATGATGAGCAACATGATGCGGACCCAGAGCTGATGCACCAGGAAAAGTGAAAGCGTAAAAGAGGCGACTATCAGGCAGATAGCGCGTACTTTGGCTCCCGGCGGCATTGCGCGATGCTGTTGCCAGTGGCGCAGATAACGGCCAAATGGCGATTTCCACAGCAGCCAGTGATGGAAACGCGGCGATGAACGGGCAAAACACCAGGCCGCCAGCAGCATGAATGGCGTGGTAGGTAATAAAGGTAATACAATGCCCAGCGTCCCCAGCACAATGGCCAGCCAGCCGAGGGTTAATAACAGAATGCGTTGCATGAATCCCGTCCAGCTCTTTCCTCATCCGCTTACGTTAGCACAACCGGGCACCATGCAATGAGTGCGAACGCCGTGCAACAGCGCCTGCAACAGCTCCTTGTCGACCTGCGTCAGGAGATTGCCCGCCATTCTGATGGGGTTTGTCGCCTGCCACGCTTTGACACGCAGCTGTTTCACACCAAGGGCACGCGACTGGCGGATTACCTGCTGGAAGTAGAACAAAATTTCGCCCGGCTGTGCGATAACAGTGACGATCTGGCCCGCTCGGCCTGGCTGGCTGAACGTCTGGTCGATCAGATTGCCGCCCTGCAACGGGAGGCGAGTACCCAGCAGCTGCGTACCCGACGCGAACAGCCCGTTAAGAACCCACGCGCTTCAAAATATCAGGAGTACCGGGAGTTTGAGCGGCGTTTACTGGCGATGATTGATCAGCGTGAGCAGCGGCTGGCGCTGGCCGGGACGCTGGCGGTCCAGCGTCAGCTTAAGCAGGATTTGGAAACGTTAGAGGGAAGACTGGCGCGCTGTCGGCAGGCAATTCGTTCTGTCGAATGGGCCTCTTCATTGCGCGGTGGCGAGCACAGCGAATAAAGCGTACCGTGACAAAAGCGCTTCTATACTGGGTGTAATTCTGCGCGGAGATGAAAAATGGGCTTACTGAGCTGGCTGATATGCGGGCTACTGCTGGGGTTGCTTAAGCGTTTGCTGATGCCGGGACGACCCGGCGGCCTGATGGCGACCCTGACGCTGTCGATAATCGGCGCACTGATTGGCGGTTATATCGCCACCTATTTTGAACTGGGCACGCTGGCAACGCTACATATCGGCGCGCTGGGCATGGCGATTCTCGGCGCCTTACTGATGCTGCTGGTCGCAGCCCGATTACGTATTTAGGAGAAAAGATGTCACTGGAAAACGCCCCTGACGACGTGAAGCTGGCTGTTGATCTGATTCAGCTACTGGAAGAGCATCAACTCCCGGTGGAAACCGTGCTCTCCGCGCTGGCTATGGTGCAGCGCGATTACGAGAACAAGCGCGATCGTCAGCAGGCTTAGCACCGCGCCGTCAGCGTCGGACTGAGGCGCAGCATATCAATAAAAGCATTGGTCAGAATCGGCGCGTCAGCAGCTAAATCAAAACTGTCTGGCGCAAACAACCAGCTTTCCATCATACCGTTGACGTAACCACGCAGGATAAGAGCGGCCTGACGCGTGCTGAGACTGCCCGGAAGTTGCCCGGCTTCAATACACTGACGCAGGACATCTTCAATTTTGTCGTAGCATTCCAGGAGTAAGCTCTGCTGAATATTCTTCAGGGCCGACATTTCGCCTACAAATTCGCATTTATGGAAAATGATCTCCATCAACGCGCGGCGTTGGGGATCCTTTGCAGTCGCATCAAAGATATAGACCAGCATTGCGCGCAACACAGAGAGTGGATCGCCAGGGTATTTTGTCTGATACTCAAGTTCCACATCGTCCAGACCAGCATCGCAACGAAGCCATATTTCATGTAATACATCGGCTTTATTTTTGAAATGCCAGTAGATAGCCCCACGCGTAACGCTGGCTGCGGTTGCAATCTCTGCCAGAGAAGTGGCTGAGACACCTTGCTGTGAAAACAGAACAATAGCGGCATCAAGAATTTGATGTCGTGTTTCAAGTGCTTGCGCTTTGGTTTTTCGTGCCATAGTGGGCTTTTTTTACAAACAGGTAAGTTTACATACATTTGTGAATGTATGTACCATAGCATGACCTGCGACTTGCCACAGCAATGGGTTTTTCAGTTTGTGATCCATTGACCATTTGATATCGGACACTAGAGGTTTATTTATGAATAAAATCAGAGGATTATCGCCTCTGGCGGCCGTCCTGATGCTATCAGGCAGCTTTTTGTTAACAGGATGTGACAACAATAAATCCGAACAAGCCGCCCAGCAACCGCCAGCAGTGGGGGTTGTCACACTGAAAACTGAACCCCTGAAAATCTCGACTGAATTACCTGGCCGCACCTCGGCATATCGTGTTGCCGAAGTCCGTCCGCAGGTTTCCGGTATCATTCTGAAACGTAATTTTATTGAAGGCAGTGATGTCAAAGCAGGTCAGTCTCTTTATCAGATCGATCCTGCTACTTATCAGGCCGCCTATGACAGCGCCAAAGGTGATTTAACTCAGGCGCAGGCTAATGCACGAATCGCTCAACTGACCGTCAAACGTTATAAGCCGTTACTCGGTACTAAATATATCAGTCAGCAGGATTACGACACTGCCGTTGCCACTGCGGCGCAAAACGATGCCGCCGTTCAGGTTGCAAAAGCCAATGTGGAAACAGCCCGCATTAATCTGGCTTACACCAAAGTTACCTCGCCTATCAGTGGCCGCATTGGCAAATCTTCTGTAACGGAAGGTGCGCTGGTACAAAACGCTCAAACCACCGCGCTGGCTACCGTGCAGCAACTGGATCCAATGTATGTCGACGTTACCCAGTCGAGCGAAGATTTCATGCGCTTACGTTCAGAACTGGAGTCGGGTCAGCTGAAGCAGAACGATGGCAAAGCCAATGTGACCCTGCTGATGCAGAACGGCAGCAGCTATCCACAGACAGGTACGCTGGAGTTCTCTGACGTCACTGTCGATGAGACCACCGGTTCTATCACCCTGCGCGCCATTGTCCCGAACCCGAACCATGCTCTCTTACCGGGCATGTTTGTTCGCGCGCGTCTGGATGAAGGCACCAATCCAAATGCATTGCTGGTTCCGCAGCAGGCGGTAGCCCGGACCCCAACCGGTCAGGCAACAGTCATGGTGGTAGGTGCAGACAACAAAGTGGAAGCGCGTCAGGTCACAACCTCTCAGGCGATTGGCGACAAATGGTTAGTCACCGACGGCGTTAAAGCGGGTGAGCGTGTAATCAGCACGGGTCTGCAGCGAGCCAAGCCGGGCGCACAGGTTACCCCACAAGAAGTCTCAGACGATGCGAAAGCGGCACCCGGTTCAAAGCCGCAGTCTGACAAGTCATCGTCATAACAGGAGCCGTTGATTCATGGCTAAGTTCTTTATCGATCGCCCCATCTTTGCGTGGGTGCTCGCCATCATCATCATGTTGGTTGGTGCGCTATCGATTCTCAAACTTCCGATCGAGCAATATCCCAATGTTGCGCCGCCGGCGATTGAGATTCAGGCCACCTACCCTGGTGCGGATGCCAAAACGCTGCAGGACTCAGTAACTCAGGTTATTGAGCAGAACATGAACGGTATCGATGGACTGATGTATATGTCCTCGAGCAGCGACTCCTCCGGCACGCTGACGCTGACAATCTCCTTTGAGTCAGGCACAGATGCGGACATCGCGCAGGTTCAGGTGCAGAACAAACTGCAGCTGGCCACGCCGCTGCTGCCGCAGGAAGTACAGCAACAGGGGATTCAGGTCAAAAAATCCTCCAGTAGCTTCCTGATGGTTGCGGGCTTCATCAGCGACGATGTCAATATGACGCAGAATGATATTTCTGATTTCATTTCGTCATCTATCAAAGATCCCATCAGCCGAACCAAAGGTGTGGGTGATACCCAGGTATTTGGTGCGCAGTACGCGATGCGTATCTGGATGGATCCGCACAAGCTGAACAACTACAACCTGACGCCGGTTGATGTGATCAGTGCGCTGAACACCCAGAACACCCAGGTCGCTGCCGGTCAGTTAGGGGGTACGCCTCCGGTGCCGGGACAGCAGCTCAACGCCTCGATCATTGCGCAAACCCGTCTGACCTCAACGGATGAGTTCGGCAAAATCCTGCTCAAAGTGAACGAAGATGGTTCTCAGGTTCGTCTGCGTGATGTGGCAAGGATTGAACTCGGCGCAGAAAACTACGAGATCGTTGCCCGTTATAATGGCAAGCCTGCGTCCGGTATCGGTATCAAGCTGGCCACCGGTGCGAATGCGCTGGATACCGCCAATGCGGTGAAAGAAGAACTGGCCAAATTGCAGCCGACCTTCCCGGACGGATTGAAAGTGGTCTATCCCTATGACACCACGCCGTTCGTTAAGATCTCGATTTTCGAAGTAGTGAAAACGCTGATCGAAGCGATTGTGCTGGTGTTCCTGGTCATGTACCTGTTTCTGCAGAACTTCCGCGCCACGCTTATTCCGACCATCGCGGTACCCGTGGTGTTGCTGGGTACGTTTGCCGTTATCGGTGCGTTTGGTTATTCGATAAACACCCTGACGATGTTCGGGATGGTGCTGGCCATCGGCTTGCTGGTGGATGATGCCATCGTGGTGGTCGAGAACGTTGAGCGCGTGATGGCGGAAGAAGGATTACCGCCAAAAGAAGCGACCAAACGTTCCATGGAGCAGATCCAGGGCGCACTGGTCGGTATCGCGCTGGTGCTGGCCGCCGTATTTATTCCAATGGCGTTCTTTGGGGGGTCGACCGGTGTTATTTACCGTCAGTTCTCCATCACTATCGTGTCGGCCATGGCGCTATCGGTGCTGGTCGCCTTTATTCTGACGCCGGCACTCTGTGCCACCATGCTCAAGCCGATTAAAAAAGGCGAGCACGGTAAAACCACCGGTTTCTTCGGCTGGTTCAACCGTATGTTCGACAAAAGCACTAACCACTATGTGGATGGTGTGGGTCACATGGTTCGCAGCACCGGTCGCTATATGGTGATCTACCTGGTGATCGTGGTCGGTATGGCGTTTCTGTTTATGCGCCTGCCCTCTTCCTTCTTACCGGAAGAGGATCAGGGTCTGCTGCTGGCTCAGGCGCAGCTGCCTGCTGGTGCAACCCAGGAACGTACTCAGAAAGTCCTGGATCAGGTGACGGATTACTTCCTGACGCAGGAGAAAGACTCGGTCAAATCGGTGTTCACCGTTAACGGCTTTGGCTTTGCCGGTCGTGGACAGAACACCGGTATCGCCTTCGTCAGTCTCAAGCCGTGGGATGAGCGTACCGGTGCCGACATGAAGGTTCCGGCGATTGCTGGCCGTGCCATGCAGGCGCTGGGCGCAATCAAAGATGCCATGGTTATTCCTTTCAACCTGCCAGCCATTATCGAACTGGGTAACGCGACCGGCTTCGACTTTGAACTGATCGACCAGAATAACCTTGGCCACGATAAGCTGACGGAAGCGCGTAATCAGCTGTTCGGCATGATTGCCCAGCATCCTGATACGCTGGTTGGCGTGCGCCCGAACGGTATGGAAGATACACCGCAGTACAAGCTGATGATCGATCAGGAAAAAGCACAGGCGCTGGGTGTGTCACTGAGTGACATCAATACCACGCTGGCCGCCTCCTGGGGTGGATCCTACGTCAATGACTTCATTGACCGTGGTCGCGTGAAGAAAGTTTACGTCATGGGTAAAGCGGATTCACGCATGCTGCCGGACGACATTGGCAAATGGTACGTGCGTAACAGCAGCGGAACCATGGTGCCCTTCTCTTCCTTCTCTACGGCGAAATGGCAGTACGGTTCACCACGTCTTGAGCGATACAACGGCTTGCCTGCGATGGAAATCCTGGGACAGGCTGCGCCAGGTAAAAGTTCAGGTGCGGCAATGGACCTGATGGAAGAGCTGGCGGCGAAACTACCTGCCGGTATCGGCTATGACTGGACAGGCATGTCCTATCAGGAACGCCTGTCGGGCAACCAGGCTCCAGCGCTCTATGCCATCTCGCTGATTGTGGTCTTCCTGTGTCTCGCCGCACTGTACGAGAGCTGGTCGATTCCCTTCTCGGTCATGCTGGTCGTTCCGCTCGGGGTTATTGGTGCGCTGCTCTTCACCACACTGCGTGGCCTGAGTAATGACGTCTACTTCGTGGTGGGGTTACTGACAACCATCGGCCTCTCAACCAAGAACGCCATCCTTATTGTCGAATTTGCTAAAGATTTGATGGATAAAGAAGGCAAAGGGCTGATTGAGGCCGCGCTGGAAGCGTGCCGTATGCGTCTGCGTCCTATCCTGATGACGTCACTGGCGTTTATCCTCGGGGTACTGCCGCTGGCGATCAGTACCGGTGCTGGCTCCGGTTCGCAGAACGCGGTAGGCACAGGCGTAATCGGTGGTATGGTTACCGCGACCATCCTGGCAATCTTCTTCGTTCCTGTGTTCTTTGTGGTGGTGCGCCGCCGCTTTGGCAAGAAAAAAGAAGAATCAGCGAACGGTCATCCGGTTGAATCTGACCAGACTCACTAAGCTGTAAATCATCTGAGGCCGCGCAAGCGGCCTTTTTTTTGCCTGCCATTCCCCCCTCCTTCTCGCCTGCCACTTCACCTGAACCAGCGCTGCGGCAGTTGCAATCCCGAAAGGTGCGGCGCATAATAATGTAATATTATAACATTACATAGGCGCGTATTATGAAAGCGAATATCCATCCTCATTATCGTCACGTGGTCTTCCATGACACATCAGCGGATGTCTGGTTCAAAATTGGATCCACCATCAAAACCGATCGTACCGTGGAGTTCGAAGGCGAAACGCTGCCCTACGTCACCCTGGATGTGTCGTCAGCTTCACACGTTTTCTACACCGGTAAACAGAAAGACTTTGCTAAAGAGGGCAGCACCGCGCGCTTTAATCAGCGTTTCGGGCGCTTTCTTGGCCGTAAATAAGGGAGAGAGTCATGCAGGTATTAAGCTCGCTGCGTTCAGCAAAACGTCGTCATCGGGACTGTAAAGTGGTGCGCCGCAAGGGCCGGATTTACGTCATCTGTAAAACGAATCCACGCTTTAAAGCCGTACAGGGAAGAAAGAATAAACGCTAGTTTGTGTCGTGATGACTGGCCGGGCTTGCCCGGCCTTTTTTATGCTTAGCGCATGCTCTTCAGCATCGCATTCACGTTGTGTTTAAAAGCGGCCTGATAGGTCGCCGCCGGGCCAGAGGCGGTGGATAACGCTTCCGGATAAAGCTCACCACCCGGCTCGGCGCCGGTGGCACTGGCAATCTGCTTCACCAGGCGCGGGTCGGTCTGATTCTCAATGAAATAGCGGTTAATGTGCTGCTGCTTCAGCTGGTTGATTAAGCTACCCACGTTACTGGCACTCGCTTCCGCTTCCGTAGAGAACCCGACTGGCGCCAGAAACGTCACGCCATAGCGCTGTCCAAAGTATCCAAACGCATCGTGACTGGTCAGCACTTTACGCTTGTCTGCAGGCACAGCATCAAAGGCCGTTTTTGCCCAGCTATCCAGCGCCTGAAGTTGCTGTATGTAATTCTGCCCGCGCTGACGGATTGCTGGCGCATCCTCCGGGTCAGCTTTAACCAGCGCATTCATCACATTGGTCGTGTAAATAACGCCGTTCTGCATGCTGTTCCAGGCGTGAGGATCGGTAACGGTTTTGCCATCCTCGTCCATGCTGCGGGTGGCCACGCCCGTTGAAGCGACCACAGGCTCGCCGCGATACCCCGACGCGCTGACTAACCGATCCATCCATCCTTCAAGCCCAAGCCCGCTAACAAATACCAGATCGGCCTTCGCCAGCGCCTGGCTATCCTGGGGCGTTGGTTCAAACGTGTGGGGATCGCCATTCGGACCCACCAGACTTTTTACGTTGACATGATCGCCGCCGACCTGTTTAACGATGTCTGCCAGCACGGTAAAACTGGCCACAACATCGACCGTTTTTGCCATCGCCAGTGGCGTGGCAAACAGCGCAGCGAGCGCCAGGCTAACCGGTAATTTTTTCATAGATACCCCTTAAGATTAATGGCGGCGCAAAATCCCGCCGCATGGCCCTGCAAGAATGGAGAAAAAAAACAGCATGGCAGCGCTCAGCACCACAGCGGGACCGGCCGGTAATGAAAAGTGCCAGGAGAGCATCAGTCCAGCCAGGGCTGAAATCATTGCCATGAAAATGGCGATAACCAGCATCGCGGCAAGATGGCGGCTCCAGAAACGGGCGCTGGCGGCGGGCAGCATCATTAACCCCACTGACATCAGTGTGCCCAGCACCTGAAAGCCCGCCACCAGATTCAGCACCACCAGCATTAAAAACAGACCATGCACCAGCGGTGCGCTCCATTTTCCCTGCGCCCGCAGGAAGTCACTGTCAAACGCATCAATGACCAGCGGACGATAAATGATCGCCAGCATAATCAGCGTAAAGGCGGCGATGCCGCCGACCAGCAACAGTGCAGCATTATCCACCGCCAGCAGCGAGCCAAACAGAACGTGCAGCAGATCCACGCTTGAGCCGCGGAGTGAGACCAGCGTGACGCCCAGCGCCAGTGAGCCAAGATAGAACCCGGCAAAACTGGCATCTTCTTTTAAGGGCGTGTATCGACTCACCGCGCCGGAGAGCAGCGCCACGGCTAAACCAGCGATCAGGCCGCCGATACCCATTGCGACCAGTGACAGTCCCGAAATCAGATAGCCAATGGCGGCACCGGGTAACACTGCATGTGATAACGCATCGCCAATCAGGCTCATACGACGCAGCGAGAGAAATACGCCGAGCGGTGTGGCACTGACGGCCAGCGCGACACAGGCGACCAGCGCACGCCGCATAAAACCAAACTCAATAAAAGGCTGTATCAGGGTCACGGCGCACGACTCCGAAGGGGGGAAACAGAGAGGCAGGTGCAGCTGACATCACTTTCATCCATCGACATGACGTTACTGAAGTAGCGCGCCACCAGCGGACGATCGTGCAGCACCACCAACAGCGTTGTGCCAGCCTGCTGTTGCTGTTCAAGTATCGACATCAGTAATGTTACCGTCTGGCTGTCAATGCCGTTAAAAGGCTCATCCAGCAGCCAGAGCTGGCTGCGTTGCAACATCAGCCGCGCGAATAATACCCGCTGGAGTTGTCCACCGGATAAGGTGGCGGGCTGCGCATCCGCATAATCACTCATCTGCACTGCTTCCAGCGCCTGCCAGATCTCGCGATGCAGTACCCGGTTGATGCCGCCGAACCAGCCGCAGCGTGGCCAGCAGCCAATTGAGACCAGTTCAAATACCGTCAGGGGAAAGCGCGTCTCCAGTTCAGTGCGCTGCGGCATCCAGCCAATATCCCGGCGCGCAACCTGCAGCTCGCAGCGACCCGCTATCGGTGGCAGTAAGCCCGCGATAGTTTTTAACAGCGTTGATTTGCCGCTACCGTTAGCGCCGACCAGGGCTGTCATCGAGCCAGTTCCGAGCTGACCATGAATGGCGGGAGTAACAACCTGTCCCTGATAGCCTGCGCGAAGTGCGTTAAACCGGATCATGCGCTGATCCCCCATTTTATCGCCACAGCAAGCAGCGCAATGAATAGCAGTGCGATAGCCAGCCGCCCACCCAATGACATAAGTAATCCACTTTGACGCATCACTTCACCAATATGTTATAACATAACAATAATATATCGGATGTTGTCGTTAGTTAAACGCGTGATTGTGTATCAAAAGATAAATTCTCCCTGAACTGACTGTCAGCCGCACAACCGTGAAACAGCCTGCTAATACGTCTGGCTTGTTTTATAAACTGACGTTTTTGTGCTCACCTGACTTGCAAACCTGTTGCGGAAAACCAATGATAGGTTTATTAACGGTTATAAGCGGATGAGATATGCTGTCACGAATTGAATGTGATATTGATGCAGGCGAAATGGATTGCGCAAAAATAGCCGGGGTTGTTCAGCGGAATATTCTCAAAATAACAGATTTGCTGGTAGGTGATTTACGCTGGTACTCTCAGAATGCGCAGTTAGTTCCAGGCAGTTTAAAAATCGTTTCGGTTGAATACCAGGATCTGAATAGTTTTAAATTACTTTACGATTTTGACTGGAATTTATTTAGTCCTTGTCAGGATTTAAATGAAACGGTCACGCAGTCTGAGCAGGTAATTTTCTACATTAAGCCCGGTGCACTTGAGTTTGATGTGATTGAGAATGAGCAACCCTCACCCGGTGATGAATTGTAATATTTAGTAATGGAGGTGAGCAGAACTAATGGTTTTACACTATCTTTAAGATATCCCGTTTAATAACTGCCCGAATAATCGCTTCCCGGCGGCATTATTCTGACTCGCTGCCCTATGGCAACTGTGCTAGCTATGGAGGGGAAAAAGATGGACGAATACTCACCGAAACGGCATGATATTGCCCAGCTTAAATACCTGTGTGAAAGCCTGTTTGACGACAGCATGGCAACGTTAACCGACAGCCATCATGGCTGGGTAAATGATCCCACTTCTGAAAGCAATCTGCAGCTTAACGATCTGATTGAGCACATCGCCTCTTTCACCATGAATTACAAAATTAAGCACGTTGAAGATGAAGCGCTGATTTCGCAAATCGATGAATATCTTGATGATACCTTTATGTTATTCAGCAACTATGGTGTCAATAGTCCGGATCTTCAACGGTGGCAACGTTCAGCAAAACGCTTATTTAATCTGTTCACTGAAGAGTGCGCTTTTCTCCAGCAACCGAGCCATTCATTATAGTACAGACATGAGAACGGTTTATTTATGAACAAAACACTGACTAAAACCGATTATTTGATGCGACTGCGGCGTTGCCGCTCACTTGATACCCTTGAAAGGGTGATTGAAAAAAATAAGTATGAATTACCTGAAGACGAGTTAGCGGTATTTTACTCGGCTGCTGACCATCGTCTGGCGGAGCTGACGATGAACAAGCTTTACGATAAAGTCCCGGTTTCCGTCTGGAAATTTGTCCGTTAATCTGATCGATTAGAACTTAGCATTACCCCTGTTTAGTACCGGATATTCCTGCCTGCCAGCAAAGGAGCGGCCCAGGCGGGTTTTGCCTGTCTGCAGTTTTCGGGGGGGATGTTGAGGGGGTAAAGTGGTGGGGGCCCTGCCAGCTACATCCCGGCACACGCGTCACCTGCTACGGCTGCTTCCTTCCGGATCTGACCGAGTTCACAAGCTAGCATTGCGGGAGAACCAACAGGGCCCCCATTGACAAGCCCTCTTTACGAGAGCGGGTGCATTATCTGGGAAGGAGGTGGCAATTGCAAGCGTAGTCGGGACAACCGTTGTTTTCTTGAACAATCACCGCGTTAACACTTTCACTGCCCTCTCCTCATGCTAAAGTTAACCCCCTTTTTCCTGATGAAATAAGCACATGGATCAGCCTGACACTTTCCAGCAACGCATCTGGCAAATTGTTGCCGCTATTCCATATGGCCATATCAGCACCTATGGCGATGTGGCGCTGCTGGCCGGTTCGCCGCGCGCGGCACGGCAGGTTGGCGGCGTACTGAGCCGTTTACCTGAAGGCACGACGCTTCCCTGGCATCGCGTCGTCAATCGTCACGGTAAAATTTCACAGCAGGGCGACAGTCTGTTGCGGCAGCGGGATGCACTGGAAGCGGAAGGAATAGTGGTGAGTGATGAAGGACAGCTCGATCTTAAAACTTATCGCTGGGATTTCAGTCAGGAAAAAGGGGTGACGACGTCACCCCGATAAATCATCAGATATGGGTTGGTGCAGGAACTGCAGCAGACGGCGTCACCTGAGTCGGTGAAGTCGAAGGCACGGTGGTCGCTGCCCCAGGCTGGGTTGGCATCGCCACTGACGGTACCGGAACCAGCAGCAGTTCAGCTTTGGTGCCACCCTGGTTGATGACTGGTTTCACGCCTTCGGTTACAAAGGTCAGTTTGCCATCAATTGTGATAGCGGCACTTAACAGAATACGTGCATTAGGCTGAATGTCGGCCGGGTTAAACGGCAGCACGAACTGGAACGGTGCCTGTTTGCCTTCAGTACGCACTACGCGCTGCGACAGCACTTTAGAAGGTGCGTCGGATACAGAGGCATCAGAGAGCGTCACGGTTAATACCGCATCCGGCGGCAGCGCAATACGCTGGCGGATATAGATCGAACCACTTACATTTGGCTGCGCAATCGCGGCCGTCTGTCCTGCTACTGCAGAACCCAGCGTTGGTGTAGGTACGGGTTTACTCTTGTCGGCGCATCCCGCAACAGCAACCGCAATAACCACTCCACTAAACACATGCCTGAGTTTCATTGATGTCGTCTCCATTTGATCAAAATGATTGTCGGCAGCGAATCCTGCTTACAGCGCTTCACTCGCCGTATGTCCTTAATTTTGGCACATATTTGAAATTTTGCCTGACACAGGCAAAACGGAAAGTCTGATTGACGTCAACTGGTCCGATCTTTCACACTGAGCAGGTCACTATATTGAGGAATGCGCCATGAGTCAGGCACTGCAAAATCTGCTGAATTTATTGAATCTGGAAAAACTGGAAGAGGGTTTATATCGCGGCCAGAGTGAAGATCTGGGTCTGCGCCAGGTGTTTGGTGGTCAGGTGGTGGGTCAGGCGCTGTATGCTGCTAAACAAACCGTCCCGGAAGATCGCGTTATCCACTCTTTTCACAGCTATTTTTTGCGGCCAGGCGATAGCCAGAAAGCGATTATTTACGATGTTGAAACGCTGCGCGATGGCAAAAGTTTTAGCGCTCGCAGGGTCAGTGCCATTCAGAACGGGCAGCCTATTTTTTATATGACCGCCTCTTTCCAGTCACCGGAAAGCGGATTTGAACATCAGAATCCAATGCCGCAGGTGGCGGGACCCGAGAATCTGCTAACTGAACAGGCGATGGCGCAAAAAATGGCGCATATGCTGCCAGATAAGTTACGCGAGAAATTCATTGCTGAACGTCCGCTGGAGATCCGCCCGGTGCAAATTCACAACCCTTTGCGCGGCCATGTGGATAAGCCTGAACGCCAGGTGTGGATACGAGCTAACGGCCCACTTCCTGCCGACTTGCGTATCCATCAGTATCTGCTCGGCTATGCTTCGGATCTCAACTTCCTGCCCGTCGCGCTGCAGCCCCACGGTAAAGGCTTTTTAGAGCCGGACATGCAGGTCGCCACAATCGATCACTCCATGTGGTTCCACCGCCCTTTCGACTTCACTGAATGGTTGCTCTACAGCGTGGTCAGTACTTCCGCTTCGGGTGCCCGGGGTTTTGTCCGGGGTGAGTTTTACAATCAGCAGGGTGTACTGGTGGCCTCAACGGTTCAGGAAGGGGTAATGCGCCAGCGCAGCGAATAAAAAAAGGGGGCGATTTCTCGCCCCCCTTTTTTTTCAGTGCCTATCCATTACTGGTTGTAAGCATTCTCGCCGTGGCTGTTTACATCCAGACCTTCACGTTCATGCTCTTCCGGTACGCGCAGACCGACAATCAAATCGGCCAGCTTGAAGCCGATGAAGGCAACAACGCCTGACCAGACAATAGTCAGACCCACGCTGAAAAGCTGAACCCAGATCTGATGGCCCATGGTGACGCCCTGTGCATAGCCGACGCCGCCCAGTGAAGAGGAAGCAAAAACGCCGGTCAGGATACAGCCCACAATGCCGCAGACGCCGTGCACGCCGAACACATCACAGGGATCATCCACGCGCAGCCATTTTTTCAGCGTGGTAACACCCCACAGTCCCGCCAGTCCGCCGACCAGGCCGATGATTAATGCACCGCCAACGCCGACATAACCACAGGCAGGGGTAATCGCGACCAGACCGGCAATAAAGCCTGAACAGGCACCCAGAAGAGAAGGCTTACCGCGTACCGCCCACTCGCCAAAGGTCCATGCAAGTACGGCTCCCGCTGTTGCGACGACAGTGTTCAGGAAGGCCAGTGCTGCGATTTCGTTTGCTGCAGACGCAGAGCCGGCGTTGAAACCGAACCAGCCGACATAGAGAATGGCGGTGCCGGTGAAGACCATCGGCAGGTTGTGTGGTTTGAAGGCTTCTTTACCAAAGCCAGCACGTTTGCCAACCAGATAAGCGCCCACCAGACCCGCGACAGCAGCGTTGATATGCACCACGGTACCGCCAGCAAAGTCCAGCGCGCCATCCTGAGCCAGGAAACCGCCTGCCCACACCATGTGCGCGATAGGCAAATAAGAGAGCGTAAGCCAGACACCGACAAAAATCAGTACTGCAGAGAAGCGGATACGTTCTGCGATGGAACCAACAATCAGACCCACAGTGATACAGGCAAACGAGGCCTGGAATGCCACATGAATATACTGATAGAAGCTGCCCATGACGGCGGTCAGCTGAATGTTTTTCAGCATGGCCCAGCCAAAGCCGCCAAAGAAAGCGTTGCCTTCACTGAATGCCAGGGAGTAGCCATAGACTACCCACAACACGCAGACCAGCGAGAAGGTCACAGCGACCTGCGTCAGCATCGAAAGAACGTTTTTGCCGCGAATCAGACCGCCGTAAAAGAGCGCAATACCTGGAATTGACATAAACAGCACCAGCGCGGTGCAAATCATCATAAATGCGTTATCAGCCTTGTCCGCAACGGCAGGCGCAGCCATGGCGAGTGAGGGTAACAGTGCCAGGCTGGTGAGGCCCAACTTAGCTAACATTTTATTCATTTTTATTCCATCCCATCACAGTACTGAGTCTTAATTACAGAGCGGCTTCGTCGGTCTCGCCGGTACGAATGCGGATGACGCGCTGCAGTTCAGCCACGAAAATTTTACCGTCGCCAATTTTGCCGGTGTAAGCCGCTTTACTGATGACATCGACTACTTCGTCTAACTGATCGTCGGCAATCGCGATATCAATTTTGACCTTCGGCAGGAAGTTCACGCTGTACTCTGCGCCACGATAAAGCTCTGCATGGCCCTTTTGACGGCCAAAACCCTTCACTTCGGAGACGGTCAGTCCCTGAATGCCGATAGAGGATAAAGCTTCACGTACATCCTCCAGCTTAAATGGCTTAATTACGACGGTAACCAGCTTCATTGAATCCCCTCCAGCGAGTAAATAGGTAACGTTTACGGACACGCAGGGATATAAGCAAAGCCTGTGCCAGAGTGCAAAACTGACGTAAATCAGTTATTCAGGCGAGACGGGGCAAGGGATATTTTGATGAGGAAGGGAAAGAGAGAGGCCTGATGGCGGGCATGACAACATAACACTGCACTCCTTTGGTGCTTCAGGCGTCAAAGGAGTGCATTTATACAGATTATTCTGATAAAGCTGCGCAATAAAGGTGCAACTCAGCTTTCAGATGTTACCGGCACGCCCGACGCCAGATCTTCACCTGCCTGCTGCAGCTGATACATCTGCCAGTAACGTCCCTGCAGCGCCAGCAATTGCTGATGGGTACCCTGCTCGACAACGCGGCCACGATGCAGCACCAGAATCTTGTCCGCATCAATAATTGTTGAGAGGCGGTGAGCAATCACCACCAGCGTGCTGTGCTGGCGCAGCCTCTCAAGCGTCTGCTGGATTGCCTGCTCGGTGCCGGAGTCGATATTGGCCGTTGCCTCATCGAGGATCAGTATCTGCGGCAAATCCACCAGCACGCGGGCCAGCGCCAGCAGTTGCTTTTGTCCGACCGACAGATTGTTACCCTGCTCGCCCAGCCGGGTATGAATTCCCTCCGGCAAGGCATGTGCCAGCTGCACCTGCTCCAGCACCGTCCAGACGGCCTCTTCGCTGATATCTCGGCCCAGCCGCACATTCGCCAGTAACGTATCGGCCAGCACCACAGGATCCTGCTGCACCATCGCAATACCGCGGCGCAGCACGGCATGGCTCAGCTCGCTAATCGGTCGGTCATCAATACGGATTTCACCGCGCGTCACCGGGTAATAGCCCATTAGCAGGTTAGCCAGGGTACTTTTGCCGCTGCCGGTATGACCTACCAGCGCCACGAACTCACGCGGAGCGACCTCAAGATTGATATCACTCAGTACATCGCGATTTTCACGATAGGCAAAACTCAGGTTGTTCAGGGCGATACGACCTGACGTCAATGGCTGCTGATCAGTACCATATTGCTGCTGCGCGGCATCCATCAGCTCGAAGATGCGCTCGCCGGATACTACCGCCTGCTGCAGCATTGATTGCTGTGTGGTCAGCTCAATCAGCGGCTCGTTCAGACGTCCCAGATAAGTAATAAAGGCATACAGCACCCCCACCTCAAACACGCCCGGCACCGAGAAACTGAACAGGATCAGCAGCCCGCACAGCACCATCGCTGAAAACAGACTCAACAGCGGACGCAATAAAAAGCCATCCAGACGCAGCGTTTCCATGCGCGCCAGATAGTGAGAGCGGCTTGCTTCGCCCATCCGCTCACCAAATCGCGCCTGCTGACGAAACTGCTGAATCACGCTCATGCCGCTGATCACTTCGTTAAAACCGTTGTTGATGTCCGCCAGATAACTGCGAACCCGGCGGGCAATCGGCGTGCTGAAGCGCTGATAGATGAACATCACAATCAGAACCAGCGGGAAGATCATCATCGCCACCAGCGCCATGCGCCAGTCAAGGCTGAACATCGCCACCATCATGGCACCGACCAGTGCGGCGCTGCGCAGTACGGTAGAGACCACCGTGACATAAAGATCGCGGATCACCTCGGTGTCGTTCGTGACGCGCGAAATAAGCTGCCCGACCGGCTGAGTATCAAAAGCGCTCAGCGGCTGGCAGAGTGCCGCATTCATCACGTCGCTGCGCAACCGCTGGACCACACCGATAGCCGCGCGGTTAAACAACAGCGCCTGCCAGTAGTGCAGCCCGGCGGCCAGTAACTGAAGCAGGATAAAACTCACTACCAGTCCGGCGACCAGTCCCCAGGGCATTTGATGTTTCGCCACCAGGTTATCAATAAAGTAGCTGACCAGCACCGGGCCAGTCACTTCCGCTGCGGCAGCAATCCACAGCATCCCTACCGCCAGCGACAGGGATTTACGCCAGGGTTTGCCGTAACTCAGCAGGCGCTTCAGGGTTGGCCACAAGCGTGCAGACTTAGCCATGCGGCACTCCTTTCTCATTTTCATCATCATCCAGCGCCGCTTCCAGTTGCTGGTAACGGTACATGTCACGATACCAGCCAGCCGTGTCGGCCAGCGTGTCATGGTCTCCGCGCTGAGCCACGCTGCCCTGCTGCAGCACCAGAATTTCACTGGCTTCTGTCAGCGCCGACAGGCGATGTGCGCTGATAATCAGCGTGCGTCCCTGCCCCCAGATGCGCAGGTTATGCAGGATCTCGTGTTCGGTACGTCCATCCACTGCAGACAGCGCGTCATCCAGAATCAGGATTTCAGCATTCAGCAGCAGTGCCCGGGCAATTGAAAGACGCTGCTTTTGTCCACCGGAGAGCATCACACCGCGCTCCCCGACTTCCGTTTCATAGCCCTGGGGCAGACGCAGGATATCCTCATGAACGCAGGCCAGCGTGGCCGCATGTTCAATCTCCTGCTGGGTTGCACCCGGTTTCCCCAGCGCAATATTGTTCGCCACACTGTCTGAGAACAGGAATGGCGTCTGGCTGACCACGGCCAGACGGCTGCGCCAGCTGTCGAGCCGCAGTTGCGGCAGCGGGATTTGATGATAGCGGATGTCGCCCTGCTGAATATCGAAGTGGCGCTGAATCAGACTGAGCAGTGTGCTTTTACCACTGCCGGTTGGCCCGCACAGACCCAGCATCTCGCCGGGTTTGAGCTGGAAGCTGACATCGCTTAACACCGGAGCCGCGCTGGCCGGATAGTGAAAGGCGCGTATCGCGACCTGCAGCGTGCCAGGATCCGGTGGCAATGACTTCTCACCATCTTCCACCGCGGGTGCTTCCGCCAGCAGTGCGCCGATACGACTCCAGGCGGCGCTGCCACGTTCGACAATATTAAACATCCACGCCAGCGCCAGCATCGGCCAAATCATCAGGCCGAGATACATCACAAAGCTGGTGAGCTGCCCCAGCGTCATCTGGTCATGCCACACCAGCCAGCTGCCGCCGCCAATCGCCAGCAGGTTTGAGAAGCCGATAGCGATGTAGATAGTGGGATCGAAGCGGGCATCCACCCGCGCCACGCGCAGGTTTTTCTCGCCAGTATCGCGGGCGATGTCGGAAAACTGCTGCGACTGATGCTGTTCAAGGCCAAAGGATTTGATCATCCGGATACTGGTCAGGCTTTCCTGCGTCTGATCGTTGAGGCTGGAGAAGGCCGCCTGTGCCAGCTTGAAACGATGATGCAGCTGATTGCCATAACGATGGATTACGATGGCCATAATCGGCATTGGTACCAGGGCCAGCAACGTCAGCTGCCAGCTGATCTGCGTACTCATCACCAGCAGCACCACACAGCCCATGACCAGCGAGTCGACCAGCGTCAGTACCCCTTCCCCGGCGGCAAACACCACCCGATCTACGTCGTTAGTGGCGCGCGCGATCAGGTCGCCGGTACGATGACGCAGATAAAAAGCCGGTTGCTGACGACTCAGCTGGCGGTAAAAATCTTCGCGCAGCTCAACTGCCAGTTGGTAGGAGGCTCCAAACAGCAATACGCGCCAGACGTAGCGCAGCAGATAGACCACCACTGCGGTGGCCAGCATGATCCCAATCCACATCATAATGCGGCTGGTACTCATGTTGTCACGCGTCACGCCATCAACAATGACCCCGACCACATGCGGCGGCAGCAACTGCAGAATAGCAATCACAATCAGCAGGATGACTGCGCCCAGATAGCGTCGCCACTCCCGCAGAAAATACCAACTTAACTGGCTGAATAATCTCACAACGCTGTTCTCAATCTCAGGCCCTCACGGGGCGACAGGTAAAGCCGTGGTGTATTTAATCTCTTCCATGGCAAAGCTGGATGTCACATCAATAAGGCCGGGCATCCCATTCACTAATCGCTTGTAGAACGCATCATAACTTTTCATATCGGCCACCTGAATGCGCAGCAGGTAATCATACTCGCCTGCCATTCGGTAAAAGGCCATGACCTCCGGCATGCTACTCACCACCGAGACAAAAGCCTGATACCAGTCGCGGCTGTGCTGCTGTGTTTTCACAAACATAAACGCCGTCAGTGACAGTCCGATTTTATCCCCATCCAGCAGCGCCACCCGGGCGCGAATAATGCCATCATCTTCCAGCTTTTTCAGGCGCTTCCAGCAGGGTGTGGTGGTAAGGTTGACGGCATCCGCCAGCGCCTGCAGCGACAGCGTGCAGTCCTGCTGCAACAGTGAGAGCAGTTTAAGGTCAGTTTTATCTAACATTCAGGGCTCCGAGAGAATCATTTTCTCCATTAGCGCGATTTTAGCGGTAATTTTGCAATCTCTTTTTCCTGCACGTGCCATAAAATAGCCGCATCACTCTTACCGGACGCCTGAGATGCAGACCTGCTGGATTCGCCACGCTATCAACGAAATTAATGCTGATTTCCAACGATCGGCTGAGACTCATTTGATCCGTTTCGATCTGGCGGACTTTCCCGGCATCTGGTTCTATCTGAAAGATGAGAGCACCCATCCCAGTGGCAGTCTTAAACATCGGCTGGCACGATCGCTGTTCCTCTATGGCCTCTCCAACGGCTGGATTAAAGAGAATACGCCGATTATCGAAGCGTCGTCAGGCAGTACTGCTGTATCTGAGGCGTACTTCGCAAGACTGCTGGGCCTGCCGTTTATTGCCGTGATGCCCGCCAGCACGGCGAAGCGTAAAATTGAGCAGATCACGTTTTATGGCGGACAGTGCCATTTTGTCCAGGATCCCTGCCAGCTCTACGCGGAATCTGAACGTCTGGCACATGAGCTGAATGGCCATTTTATGGATCAGTTCACCTACGCTGAACGCGCTACCGACTGGCGCGGCAATAACAATATCGCTGAGAGCATTTTCCGCCAGATGCAGCATGAACCCTATCCGATTCCCCATACGGTCATCATGAGTGCAGGCACAGGCGGCACCTCAGCCACGCTGGGCCGTTATCTCCGTTATCAGGGACTGGAAACGAAACTCCTGGTAGTCGATCCGCAGCATTCGGTGTTCTACGACTACTGGCAACACCGTGATGCCACACTGACCAGCACGCGCGGCAGCATGATCGAGGGGATTGGCCGTCCACGAGTAGAACCGTCTTTTATGCCCGACGTGATCGACGAAATGATCAAAGTGCCGGATGGTGCGACGCTGGCCGCTATGCTGAAGCTGGAAAAGATTCTGGGACGTAAGCCTGGCGCCTCTACCGGCACCAATTTCTGGGGCATGTTGCAGGTGGCAAAACGATTACGGGCAGCGAATCAGCAGGGATCGCTGGTGACCCTGTTGTGCGATAGCGGCGAACGCTATCCTGATAGCTACTATCAGCCTGAATGGGTGGCAAAACATATCGGCGATATCGCACCGTGGCAGCGCGAGCTGGAATAAAAACCCGGACATCCTGTCCGGTTCACGGCAATCCTCAGCATTCGGGGGAATACGCGAGGTCGGGTGTCGCCAGCCAGTGATTTAAATAATGAGACACCGCCTGTGTCTCGCAATGCCCTAACACCGGCAGATGCGGCAGCGCGGCTTTCAGCTGCGCCATCGCATTGCCCATAATGAAGCCCTTCCCGGCCTGTGCCAGCATCTCGCGATCGTTCATCGCATCACCAAATGCCATACAATCCGCCATTGTCAGTGAGAGATGATCACACAGGAGTGTCAGCGCACTGCCTTTGTTACAGCTGGCGGGCAAGACCTCCAGACAATCCACGGCAGAGAAACAGACATTAGCCTCATCGCCCAGTGCGGCATCCAGCTCTGTTTTGAGCTGGCACAGCCGCTGATGCTGATCGATGAAGCAGATTTTTGTCACCTGATGCGCAGGCAGTTTTTTAAGATCGCAGAGCTGATAGCTAAATCCGCTCATCTGATGGGGCACCAGCAGCTCAGGCTGGGGTCGATCGGTAAACCATCCCTGATCGTTGAAAATATGGATTGAGGCGGGTGTCTTCCAGTGGCGGTGGATAACCTCTTCAGCGACGGCAGAAGGCAGATCCCGCGCAAAGATGAGATTGCCTGACTGATCGTGCACGCGTGTGCCATTCCCGGTAATCAGCCAGGCAGACAGCGTCATTTTTTTTCGTAATATCTGCATTTCCAGCAGATGGCGGCCCGTTGCCAGCGCCAGATTAACGCCTCGCAGATGCAGCGCCTGCAGACTATCCAGCGTCTGCTGACCCACCTGATGATCCGGCAGCAACAATGTGCCATCCATATCGAACGCGGCTAAACGCACCATGATTTACCTCCTGCTGAAAGTTGAAGGCCACTATTGCCTGTTAATTACGGAACTAATAGTGAATACTTTAAAAAAACTGTTCCGGTTTTATTATGCGCCAGCTTAACCGCCTTAATCAGTTTCAGCGTCTTTGGCAGCAGAGCCAGGGGGCTCCTCAGCAGACCTGCGTGGCAGAGATGGCACGCCACTGCATCTGCAGCGAACGCCATCTGCGCACGTTGCTGTCTCAGTGGCAGCATGCGGGCTGGCTGAGCTGGCACGGCGAGCCGGGCCGGGGCAAACAGGGGCGATTACAGTTCCTGCGCACGCCTGAACAGTTAAGACAGCAGCTGCTGCAACGGCAGCTCGATGCCGGAGAGGCAGCGGATGCCTTACAGCTGCTGGATCTGCCGCCGGAAAGGCTGATCAACATGTTGCGGCCTATGATGGGAGGACAATGGCAGAACGATACACCGGTTATGCGCATCCCCTACTATCGGCCAATGGAAAGCACCGAGCCGCGTCAGATTACCGGGCGGGCTGAACAGCATCTGGTTCGCCAAATCTATTCCGGTCTGACCCGTTTCGAGCAGGATGAGCCGGTCGGCGACCTGGCGCATCACTGGCAGCACGATGAAGAATCATGTCGCTGGTTATTCTGGTTACGGCCTCAGTTGATGTGGCACAACAACGAGCCGATGCAGGCCGCGCAACTGGTGACGCAGTTCCGCCAGCTGTTGCGAGATACGCGCGTCAGTGCGCTGCTGGCCGATGTAATTAGCGTGGATGCCCCCCATCCGCTTACGCTGCGTTTTGTGTTGCGGCGCCCGGACTTCTGGCTGCCCCATCGCCTCGCACACGTGTTGTGCCTGCTGCACCACCCTGATGAACCCGCCACGGGTAGCGGGCCGTGGAAACGGGCGCACTTCAGCGCCGAACTGGTCAGGATTGAAAGTCATGCACGCTGGCATCTGCAGCGCCCGCTGTTGCAGGCGGTGGAGTACTGGATTACCCCTCAGCTGTTTGATCCCACTCTCGGCAGCAGCTGTCGTCATCCGGTGCAGATTGCGATAGGCGATGCTTCAGAGCTCAGGACGTTGCAACCGGTCAGCAGCAGTATCAGTCTGGGCTTCTGTTACCTGGTCTGTCGACCGCGAGCCGGATTTACACCCGATCAGGCGCGCATGCTTTTCCAGCTGATCCAGCAAAGTGGCATCGTCAGCCGGTTGCCACTGGATGAGGGCTTGATTACCCCCAGCAACGAGCTGTTACCCGGCTGGGATGTACCGCTGATTGAAACGATCCCGGTCCCCCTGCCGGCGACCCTGACGCTGCACTATCAGCTACCTGTTGAGCTGCATCAGATGTCCCAGGCGCTGGTCACATTGTTAAAACAGCACGGCTGCACCCTGAACGTCGTTTTTCATCCGGTTAAAAGCTGGCACTGCATCAATCAGCTTGATGAGGCGGATATCGTGATGGGCGATCGACTGATTGGCGATTCGCCGGTCTTTACGCTGGCCAACTGGTTGCAGATTGACCCGCTATGGCGACGATTGTGGCCTACATCGCAGGGCGAAGAAGTACAGGCGCAACTGCTGGCGATCCAGCAGATAGCGGATAGCCACATTCGAACGCGCGCGCTGCATCAGCTTTATCATCAGTTGATGACGGGCGGCATCCTGCTGCCGCTGTTTAATTATCGCTACCAAATCTACGCGCCGTCTGGCGTCGAGGGGATTGAAATGAACACGCTGGGCTGGTTCGATTTCAACCGGGCATGGATTCCGCCGCCCATTGATCCACCCTGAAGCTGTTCAGCAGAGGACTGAGGCATTACCATAAGCGCAAAATTAATGATCAGGAAAACACCATGAAACGCGCTGTTGTAGTTTTCAGCGGTGGACAAGACTCCACTACCTGCCTGATTCAGGCTTTGCAGCAATATGATGAAGTTCATTGTGTCACTTTCGACTATGGACAACGCCATCGGGAAGAGATCGATGTCGCCCGTGATCTGGCGAGTAAACTGGGTGCCGTCGCGCATAAAGTACTGGATGTCACCATGCTGAACGAACTCGCCGTCAGCAGCCTGACGCGGGATAACATTCCGGTGCCGGCTTACAATCCTGAGGCCAGTGGATTACCCAGTACGTTCGTACCAGGACGTAATATTCTCTTTCTGACGCTGGCCTCGGTTTACGCTTATCAGGTCGAAGCGGAAGCGGTCATTACCGGTGTCTGCGAGACCGATTTCTCCGGCTACCCTGATTGCCGTGATGAGTTTGTCAGAGCGCTGAACCATGCAGTGTCGCTTGGTATGGCGCGCGAAGTTCGTTTTGAGACGCCACTAATGTGGCTCAACAAAGCGGAAACCTGGGCGCTGGCGGATTACTGGCAACAGCTTACGCTGATACGCGAGCAGACGCTGACCTGCTATAACGGCGTGAAAGGTGACGGATGTGGTGAGTGTGCAGCCTGTCATTTACGCGCTAATGGCTTGCAGGGTTATCTCACCGATCGTGCAGGCGTAATGGCTGCTATGAAAGCAAAAAACGGCCTTAGCTAAGGCTGTCTGGCGTGGCGGCAGAGAATCTGGTTTGCCGCCTCGTTATCAGCTCATGCCATCAAACGCATCAATCTTTCGCGTAACTCACCTTCCAGCACAACCGCCTTCTGGGTCCGCAAATCAATACAGACAAACGTGAGTGCGGCATCCGCCACCACGGTATCCTGACCAGCCAGCAAAACGCGCTGCGCAATAATGCCACTTTTGCCATTCAACTGCGTGATCTCACTGTCGATAGTCAGTACGTCGCCAAGCACCGCCGGGCGACGATAATTGATGTTGATGTTGACCACCACAAAAGCCAGTTTCTGTTCCTGCAACCAATGGAATGCTTCAACCTCTTCGAGCCATTGCCAGCGCGCTTCCTCAAGAAACTCAAGATAGCGCGCATTATTGACGTGCTGATAGACATCCAGATGATAGCCGCGCACTTTTATGGTGGTCTGCATGGTCATGCTCTCCTGCTGTGAGTTAACTGGTTGGACCTGTTCACTTTAGCAGAGTCGCCTCGTTAGCGTGAGTTAAGCATCACAGATGTGTAGTGCCTCACAATTTCATCCGGGAAGCATTTCGTTCTATCAGCGCATTGCCGATACCCGGCACTTCACTGAGTTGCTGAATCGCGCTAAACGGGCCGTACTGTTCGCGATAGCTCACTATCGCCTGGGCTTTTTTAAGTCCCACCCCATTCATGACGGCAGACAGCTGTTCGGCTGTCGCTTCATTGATGCTGACCTGCTCCTGCTGTGGCTGTGCTGCGGCCTCCGGCTTCGCCGCAGGGTGTGCGTTCTGCGTGACAGCGGTGCTGGAAGGTTCAGGTGCCGCAGAGACGCTGTTGTGACAGAGTGCGCCACCCAGCGCGAGTGAAAGATAGAGGGCAATAATTTTAGGTTTAGCCATGCTGTGTTTCTCCTTGTGTGTAAACAGCAGCGACAGAGTGGCATTACTGCGCACAAGGCTCAAAAGCGGGATCTCAGAAATGGAAAAGGCCGCGAATGCGGCCTTTGATTGTTACAGTCGTTGCGAATTTTCTGCGAAGCTTACTGCATTTGCGCAGCAGCGCCGTACTTAATTTTGGCCTCTTTACGCAGGTTTTGCAGTAACGCTTCAAACGTCAGTTGCGCATTGTTCTGCGTGACGCCTTTGACCATTTCGTCAATCTGCGCCTGCGGCATGCTGCCGGTTTTAACCTTATCAACCGCCACCAGGACTACATTGCCCTGCATATCTTCGCTCACACCCCAGGAAGGTTTATTTTCCGCAGGCTGAGGCAGATTAAAGGCAGCCTGTGAGACCGGGTCCTGCGCATTACGATCAACGGTTTTGCTGGCGCTCAGGGTCAGGCCCGCAGCGGTCAGTGCATCCTGCTTACCGGCTTTGAGGTCGGCCAGCAATTTATCAGCCTGGGCTTTCGCCTGTTGCGTTGCTTTGTCATGCTTAAGCGTGTCGGTGATCTGCGCCTTAACCTGATCCAGCGGTTTCACCGTTTCCGGTTTGTGCTCGCTTATACGCAGCACAAAGGCACGATCGCCATCAACAGTGATGATATCGGAGTTGTTGCCCGGCGCGCCGTTTTGCCCCACCAGCCCCCCGTTAAAGATCGCCTGCTTCACCGCATCGAAATTAAGCGCATCTGGCAGCGTATCCTGACTGAACCAGCCGGTCTCTTTCGCTTTCAGACCAGAAGCCTGCTCAGCACCCGCCAGTGACTCATTGTCATTGCTGGCTGCTTCGCTGACTTTTTGCTGCAGTTTGTAGAAGGCATCAACGCCCTTCTCCTGCTTCACTTTCGCGGCAATGGCGCTGCGAACATCATCCAGCGGTTTAACCTGCTCTGGCTGAATATCGTCAAGACGCACGACCAGGAAACCCACTGACGATTTAATTACGCCGGACATCTGGCCTTTCTCAGTCAGACCGGCATTTTTCAGCTCATCAGGGGTCGTTGACGGTTCCAGCCAGCCCATATCACCGCCCTTACGCGCAGAAATTGGGTCGATTGATTTGGCTTTCGCCACATCCGCGAAGTTAGCGCCACCTTTTAGCTGAGCCAGTACCGCATTGGCATCGGCTTCAGTTTTGGTCTGAATCACGCTGTAGCGCGTACGCTGTGGCTGCGAGTAATCCGCTTTATGCTGGTCGTACCATGCCTGGATATCGGCCTCGCTGGCATCCTGCTGCATGCTGGCGGCGTCCATCAGGATGTAGCTGACACGGTATTGTTCCGGTGCCATAAAGCTGGTCTTATGCTGCTGATAATACTGACTGATTTCGTCATCGGTGACGGCTTGCTTCGCCGCCAGTGCATTGACGTCCAGTGTCGCCTGACGAATATCGCGCTGCTGTGAAACCAGGTCCACCAGTCGGCTCGCTTCGCCTTTCAGCGTAAAGTCGGTGTTAGCCACGGCATTGATCAACTGCTGATTGGAGAGTTGCTTACGCAGCGCTTCAGCATACTGGTCGGCGCTAAAACCCATATTGCCGATCAGAGCCAGATATTTACCGTTGTCGAACTTGCCGTTGGTCTGGAAAGCCTGCTGATTGAAGATAGCCTGCTTAACCTGATCGTCGCTGATGCTGAGGTGGAGATCTTTGATGTAGCTATCGAGTAGCGCCTGATCGATTAACTGAGACAGCGCCTGCTGGCGGATCTGCTGCATATAGCCATCGTTGCTGGCCAGCTGCGAGAACTGGTCGCCCAGCATCTGCTGCTGACGACTGCGTTCGCTGTTGAACGCCTGCTCCAGCTGTCCACGGCTAATCTCCTGACCGTTAACTTTGGCCGCATAGTCGTTATTGCCGCCAATCAGATAGTTGCCAACGCCCGTCAGCACAAAGGAGACCATAATCAGTCCCAAAATAATCTTGAGCACGACATTGTTCGACGCCGCGCGTAAATTGTCCATCATGGTATGGCAACACTCCGCTGTAGTGTGAATGTAAAGCTCGGTCGCAATTCGCCAGTGGCTGGCGACTCACGCAACTGCTGGCTTAGCTGGCAGTCTCAATCCGGTCCAGGTCCATCTTTCGGCCCGATTATCACCGGTTAAAACAAAAAAGGCACATCTGATTGATGTGCCCGTATGTTACATGAGAACGGGTTAATCGTCCTCTAATCCACTGAAGAAAATGCGTCAATGAATCTATTCTTTGTTATTAATTGACAGCGTCTTTCAATGCTTTACCCGCACGGAAACCGGGTACTTTACCGGCTGGGATGGTGATCTCTTTACCCGTCTGCGGGTTGCGGCCGGTACGTGCAGCGCGGTCACGCACAGAGAATGTGCCGAAACCAACCAGAGCCACTTCATCACCGTCTTTTAGTGCATCTGAAACTGAGCCCATAAATGCATCTAAAACACGTCCCGCTGCAGCTTTAGAAATATCAGCATCGGCAGCAATTTTGTCGATCAATTGTGACTTATTCACTCTATTCATCCCCTCTTTTATTATTTCACATCGTACCCTGCATCCGGCCAGGTACGAACGCGCAGCAAGTTATATCAAGCCTGTGGAGCCGAAACAACGGAATTTCTCTGAGAACGTCGCGTCGGCAGCCACCTAAATTAGCGGCACAAAAAAAAGCTGGCAAGCGCCAATTGCCTTGCCAGCTCCGCTTTTTAACGGTTTTTGCCGTTAATCACTATTTTGCTGTTGCGACCTGCATACCGTATGGCGCATTTTCCAGTGCCAGATTCAGCACCTCTTCAATGCGTTTCACCGGATGAATCTCCAGATCGGCAATCACGTTCTGTGGAATCTCTTCCAGGTCACGCTTGTTGTCGTCCGGAATCAGCACAGTCTTAATACCACCACGGTGCGCTGCCAGCAGTTTCTCTTTCAGCCCGCCAATCGGCAACACCTGACCACGCAGGGTGATCTCTCCGGTCATGGCGACATCCGCACGAACCGGGTTACCGGTCAGACAGGAAACCAGCGCAGTACACATGGCAATACCGGCACTTGGACCATCTTTCGGTGTGGCGCCTTCAGGGACGTGAACGTGAATATCACGTTTTTCGTAGAAGTCACCATTGATGCCCAGCTTCTCGGCACGGGCACGCACGACAGTCAGTGCGGCCTGAATCGACTCCTGCATCACTTCACCCAGAGAACCGGTGTAAGTCAGCTTGCCTTTACCCGGCACGCACGCGGTTTCGATGGTCAGCAGATCGCCACCCACTTCCGTCCACGCCAGGCCAGTGACCTGACCGACACGGTTTTCACTGTCTGCACGGCCATAGTCAAAGCGCTGTACGCCCAGGAAGTCCTTGAGGTTTTCGCCATTGATGGTGATGTGCTTCTTAGTCTTGTCCATAAGCAGCGATTTCACCGCTTTACGACACAACTTCGACAGCTCACGCTCAAGACTACGCACACCGGCTTCACGGGTGTAGTAACGAATGATGCCAACAATCGCGCTGTCTTCAACCGTAATTTCACTGGCTTTCAGGGCGTTGCGCTCAATCTGCTTGGTCAGCAGATGCTGCTTAGCGATGTTCAGTTTCTCATCTTCGGTGTAACCCGAAAGACGAATCACTTCCATACGGTCCAGCAGCGGTGCCGGGATGTTCATTGAGTTCGATGTTGCCACGAACATCACATCAGAGAGGTCATAGTCGACTTCCAGATAGTGATCGTTGAACGCAATGTTCTGCTCCGGATCAAGCACTTCCAGCAGCGCTGAAGCCGGATCACCGCGCATATCAGAGGACATCTTGTCGATTTCATCCAGCAGGAACAGCGGGTTTTTAACGCCCACTTTTGCCATTTTCTGAATGAGTTTACCCGGCATTGAGCCGATGTAAGTACGACGGTGACCACGGATTTCCGCTTCATCGCGCACGCCGCCCAGCGCCATACGCACATATTTACGGCCGGTCGCTTTAGCGATCGACTGGCCCAGAGAGGTTTTACCCACCCCCGGCGGTCCGACCAGGCACAGAATCGGCCCTTTGATTTTGCTGACGCGACTCTGAACCGCAAGATACTCAAGAATACGATCCTTCACGCGCTCCAGGCCGTAATGGTCGGTATCCAGCGTCTCCTGCGCTTTACGCAGATCCTTCTTCACTTTACTGCGCGCAACCCACGGAACCTGCACCATCCAGTCGATGTAGCCGCGAACCACCGTAGCTTCAGCAGACATCGGGGACATCATTTTCAGCTTCTGCAGCTCAGCTTCTGCTTTCTCGCGCGCTTCCTGCGGCATTTTGGCCGCGTCGATTTTGCGTTTTAACGCTTCGTACTCGTCAGGCGCATCGTCCATCTCGCCCAGCTCTTTCTGAATCGCCTTCATCTGCTCATTAAGATAGTACTCACGCTGGCTCTTCTCCATCTGCTTCTTAACACGGTTGCGAATACGCTTCTCAACCTGTAGCAGATCGATTTCAGATTCCATCATCGCCATCAGATATTCCAGACGCTCGTTGACGTCGGACATCTCCAGCACAGACTGTTTATCTGCCAGTTTCAGTGGCATATGTGCTGCGACGGTGTCGGCAAGGCGGGCCGCATCGTCAATGTTGTTAAGTGAGGTTAATACCTCTGGTGGGATCTTTTTATTGAGTTTGATGTAGCCTTCAAACTGATTGATCGCCGTTCGCACCAGCACTTCCTGCTCGCGCTCTTCAATCTCTGGCGAAACCAGATATTCAGCCTGTGCTACAAAATGGTCACCGTTATCGGCCAGCGTCGTAATATGGGCGCGCTGTAAACCTTCGACCAGAACTTTGACGGTGCCATCCGGCAGTTTCAGCATTTGTAATACTGAGGCAACGGTCCCTACTGAAAAGAGATCGTTAATGCCAGGTTCATCCGTTGAAGCCTCTTTCTGCGCGACCAGCATGATTTTTTTATCATGATCCATTGCGGCTTCAAGGCACCGAATTGATTTTTCCCGGCCAACAAACAACGGAATTACCATGTGCGGATAAACCACCACGTCGCGCAGCGGCAACACGGGGATTTCAATGCGTTCAGAACGCTCAGGATTCATAGAGCTCTCTCTTTGTTTAATGTCCGCCAGGTGATGGGAACCGCATCAGGCAGGTATGCAGTTAAACCCACAGGTATCTGAGTATATGGGGATGCTTGTCCGACATTCAACGTCACAGAGGCGAGAAAAGCAAAAGGGGAAACATTTTCCCCTTTTTTATTTATACAACATGGACGATCTGTTTAATTATTCGCCAGATGCCTGCGCTTCATGCTTACCGTAGATCAACATCGGCTCAGACTGACCTTCAATAACTGATTCATCAATCACTACTTTTTCCACGTCGTCCATGGAAGGCAGGTCATACATCGTTTCCAGCAACGCGCCTTCTACAATGGAACGCAAACCACGTGCACCGGTTTTGCGTATCATCGCTTTCTTCGCAATGGCGGTTAACGCTTCGTCACGGAACTCCAGCTCAACGCCTTCCAGGTTAAACAGCGCCTGGTACTGTTTTGTCAGGGCGTTTTTCGGCTCACGCAGAATCTGAATCAGCGCTTCTTCACTTAACTCGCTCAGGGTTGCTACCACTGGCAGACGACCAATGAACTCAGGAATCAGGCCAAACTTAATCAAATCTTCCGGTTCGCACTGTGAAAGCAGTTCGCCTTCGCTGGCTTTCTGCGACTTCCCTTTGACGGTCGCGCCAAAACCGATACCGGATCCGGTTTCCACACGCTGGGAGATCACTTTGTCCAGACCGGCAAATGCGCCACCGCAGATAAACAGAATTTTCGAGGTATCAACCTGCAAAAACTCCTGCTGCGGATGCTTACGGCCACCCTGCGGTGGAACGGCAGCAACGGTGCCTTCGATCAGTTTAAGCAGAGCCTGCTGTACGCCTTCACCAGATACGTCGCGGGTAATCGACGGGTTATCAGACTTACGAGAGATTTTGTCAATTTCATCGATATAGACGATGCCGCGCTGTGCTTTCTGTACATCGTAGTCACACTTCTGCAGCAGTTTCTGAATGATGTTTTCAACATCTTCACCCACATAACCCGCTTCAGTCAGCGTGGTGGCGTCAGCCATGGTGAATGGCACATCCAGCAGGCGTGCAAGTGTTTCTGCCAGCAGCGTTTTACCGCTACCGGTCGGGCCAATCAGCAGAATGTTACTTTTGCCCAGTTCGATACCATTGCTGGTATCGCCGTTGCGCAGACGCTTGTAGTGGTTGTAGACCGCAACCGCCAGCACTTTCTTCGCCCTTTCCTGACCGATGACATAATCATCGAGGTGATGGCGAATCTCATGTGGGGTTGGCAACGCACTGCGTTCACGATGCGGGGCAACTTCTTTAATCTCTTCGCGAATGATGTCGTTGCACAGGTCAACACACTCATCGCAGATATACACTGACGGCCCGGCAATCAGCTTTCGCACTTCATGCTGGCTTTTGCCGCAAAAAGAGCAGTACAGCAACTTTCCTGAACCGTCTTTGCGCTTATCTGTCATCAGTTAACCTCTTCTAGTTCTCAGGCCATACATGCGTACGGCTCTGGCCGTGCAGAGACGGCCGAAATTCATTCAACCCATAATAGTACCGTTGTCCTGTTAACTATAGACCAGGGACAACGGTAAGTCGGGTCTTATTGACGATGCGTCAGAATTGAATCGACTAATCCATACTCTACCGCTTCACTTGCTGAGAGGAAACGGTCACGCTCAGTATCACGTTCGATTTCTTCCAGCGTTTTACCGGTGTGCTCAGCCATCAGCTCATTCATACGCTGTTTAACTTTAAGAATTTCGCGCGCATGGATCTCAATATCTGACGCCTGGCCCTGATAACCGCCCAGCGGCTGGTGGATCATGACACGTGAGTTTGGCAGGCAGAAACGTTTGCCTTTGGTTCCCGCCGTCAGCAGAAACGCACCCATTGAACAGGCCTGTCCCATACAGATGGTGCTGACATCCGGTTTGATAAATTTCATGGTGTCGTAGATCGACATACCGGCAGTGATCACACCACCCGGTGAGTTAATGTAGAGATAGATATCTTTTTCCGGGTTTTCAGCTTCCAGAAACAGCATCTGCGCCACGATCAGATTCGCCATGTGATCTTCAACCTGGCCGGTCAGAAAAATGACGCGCTCTTTCAGCAGACGGGAGTAGATGTCGTAAGAACGCTCACCACGCGAAGTTTGTTCAACCACCATTGGCACCAGCGCATTGTGCGGTGCAGTATATTCACGATCGCCACTGTATGACATTACCGTCTCCTGGATAAATTTCATTGGCAACATTCTGTACCGATTCTACGTAAGACGCGCGGCAAACGCTACGTTGCGCCTTTTCCGACACCTTCAGGACGGTTAATCAGTCAGCCTCACTCTCATTTCTGCATACTCCCACTATCTGGGGATGCTGAACGCATGTTTCAAGCATAACAATCTTTTCCCTGTTCGCTAACCCGGAAAAAGCGATGGGTGAATAATTTGCCGATTAATTAAACAAATAGCGCCGAAAGGGGGCGTTCTGTACGCAAAATACAAAAAAGCCCGCGACTTTTCAGTCACGGGCTTAGCACAGACGGTTAAATGCGTGATCAGGCCTGAGCGGTCTGATTCATCAGTTCCTGGAAGTTGGTCTCTTTCTCGGTCACTTTAGCTTTCGCCAGGACCGCTTCAACCGCTTGCTCTTCCAGCGCAACGTTGCGCATATTGTTCATCAGCTCGTTATTCTTGCTGTAGAACTCGATCACTTCCTGCGGATCTTCGTACGCAGAAGCCATCTCTTCGATCATGGTGTTTACGCGTGCTTCGTCAGCTTTCAGCTCGTGAGTACGAATCACTTCGCCCAGCAGCAGACCGACCACAACACGGCGTTTAGCCTGCTCTTCGAACAGTTCGCGTGGCAGTTCCAGCGCCTGCTGTTCGTTGCCACCGAAACGCTGTGCAGCCTGACGACGCAGAACGTCGATTTCGCTGTCAACCAGCGCAGCTGGCACGTCGATTTCGTTAGCGTCAACCAAGCCGTCGATCGCCTGCGTTTTAATGCGGTTACGGATAGCACCTTTCAGTTCGCGATCCATGTTCTTGCGCACTTCAGTACGCAGACCGGCAATTGAACCATCTTCAACGCCGAAACGCTTGATGAACTCTTCAGTCAGCTCAGGCAGTTCGCGCGTTTCAACTTTCTTCAGCACGATTTCGAACTTCGCATCTTTCCCTTTCAGGGTTTCTGCGTGGTAGTCGTCCGGGAATTTCACGTCGATAGTGAAAGTCTCGCCCGCTTTGTGACCCACAACGCCTTCTTCAAAGCCTGGGATCATGCGGCCCTGGCCCATGGCCAGAACGAAATCAGCGGCTTTGCCGCCTTCGAACTCTTCACCTTCAACTGAACCGTTGAAATCGATAGTGGCGCGATCTTCCGGACCTGCAGCAGCGTCGCTTTCGATCCAGTTGGCCTGCTGCTTACGCAGGGTGTCCAGCATGGTATCAACATCAGCATCAGTTACTTCAACCACAGGTTTTTCGACTTCGATGTTTTCCAGGCCTTTCAGCTCAACTTCCGGATAAACTTCGAATTCAACCGCGTAGGTGAAATCCTGGCCTTCTTTGTACTCGCCCGGCACGTAGTTTGGTGCGCCAGCCGGATTAATTTTTTCTTTGATGATGGCGTCAACGAAGTTGCGCGTCATCAGCTCGCCCAGCACGTCCTGACGGACAGAAGCGCCGTAACGCTGCGCAACGATGTTCATCGGCACTTTGCCTTTACGGAAACCATCGATACGGACTTTCCTGGCAACGTCAACCAGTTCTTTTTTTACTGCGCTTTCGATGCTGTCAGCTGCAACAGTAATCGTAATGCGACGGCCCAGGCCCTGAGTGGTTTCTACAGAAACTTGCATCTTGTTACCTCAAAAAAATCACGTGCTCGGTCAACTTCAGACACCACACATAGTGAAATGCGCCGTATCCAACAACCGGGACGGCTTCCGTGAAGAGAACCTGATCCCTGTTACCAGAAGCGTCCCGAAGACATTCAGGAAAAATAGACGCAGCATTATAGCGGCAACGCTGGAATGAGTCGAGGATGCTAACTCACCACGTGTCTGATCTCACGTACCTGATTGCGTTGATGAACCTGACATCATTTTCAAAACGAATCCGGTATGCGGATGCCTGATAAAAACGTGAGCTCAGGAACGCCCGTTTTTATTCTTCTTAGCCCCCCATCGACCGGCCAGACGGCCTTGATCTTAATAGCGGGAATCATCTGCCAGATATCATTTACATGCGCCGTGCATTTGACTGGAACCGACCATTCGCCAGACACCCCACTGGCCATCTGAACCCGGTGTTACCCCCCGTGTCCACCAGCCATTTTTCCACACGCTGCCCTTCCATAAGACAGGGGTACAAGGAGCGCTGTATGTTGTTCCTGCATTCCACTCGGGTGCCTGAGGTTGTGGTGCGGGTGCGGGTAACTCAGAAGGCTTCACCTCAAAGTCATGAACAGACACTGCCCGACGTAATCCTGAACTGCTGGTTGCTGTGACCTCCGCGCTGTAATGCCCTGCAGCCAGACCTGCTGTTATCTGGCCTGAAGCATCAATACCCTTTTCTACAATCTGGTTATTCTTACGCAGGATCCACTGGTAAGCCGCTTCCCGGAAGTTAGCCGCCGCTTTCAGCTGCTGAGGCTTATCACGAGCAATGCTGCCCGGGCCGGTAATGGTCACTTCCGGTGAGACGCTGGTGATATCGACAAATGTGGCCGTAGTGCCATGATTGTTGCTGGCCGTGACCTGAAAACGCGCCGTGACATTTTGCACCTCTTTCGGGATAACCAATTCTGCCGTCGCAGCTTTGCTGTTTCTGACATAAATACGCTGGTCTCCCGAAATATGCGACCAGTTGTAAATCACATCATCACGATTGCTTTTCGCTGTCACACTGTAGGCAAAACCGTGATTAAACGTGGCAACGGCAACAATGTTGTCCCGGCTCACGCTAAGCTCAGGTGCCAGATTCGACGTTTCATCCGATTTCTCGCCAGGCTGGGGTAAATGCATTTCCGCGACCTTTTGTCCCGCCGCTTCGCTAAAATGCATGCCCCATTGCAGGAAATAATTCCGCAGATCGTATCCTGCGGCCTGGCTGTAAGCCACTACGCTGAAATCGTAGACCTTTTGATTTCCATGCATGACATATTGCTTCTTAGCAGCCATATCCGCACCGGGCGCCGCGTAAATAGCACGCAGTCGCGCCTGATTCACTTTTGGGAAGAAGTCTTCACCATAGCTGAAACGCAGAAAGTTAAAGAAGGCCAGCTTACGGAACACATTTGTTATTTTCGTATAATCGGCATAATGAGGACCAGACTGGAGGAATTTCACAACGGCATCCTTGTCCCAGTTCCCCTCTTCCTCGGTAATACCGCTATGACACTTGTTGAGAGGATAGTGCTTTCCTCTTATCAGCTGACAGGCTTCTGAGGAATAGCGGTTGACCTGGATTTCCGAAAACGGTCCCCATACATACTCATGCATGGGTTCATGTAAATGCCCTACTTCATGCCACCGCCCCCAATCATCCGCATTCATTCTTGATGAACTGAAACCGATACCGGTAAACCCTCGCCGGTAAGCGGCATAGCAACATGTGTCATAATTATAAAAAAGTGATCCCAGCCCTGATTTGAATATCTCTTCAGAACCATCCATTCCATTTAATTTTTCATACAACGCAGAGACCTTCAAATTTTCGCCAAGCACAGCGTTGATATTTTCGGGGGTGACATCAACAATCTTTCTGGGCACCAGCGTATTGGCTCTGCCATCAAATAAATAAGCAAAACCAAAATGACTGGCCGTTATTTTACTGTTTCCCCAGTCATCCTGAACATTTTGACCCAGAATGAACAAATGATTATCTTTTCCGCCCGTGACCGTCAGGGGAACCGTAACGTCGCGTTGTGCTTTAACCGGATCGCCACAACCTAATAATAAAACCCCGCTTTCGCTGAATGTATATTGGGTAGTTTTTCCCGCAGCCAGCTCAACCTGGTTTTTAAACATGGTATCTGTATCTTTAAAACCATTCCCGGTAACGGCATAACAGGTCGCGCCTGCGGGAATCGCACCCGCTGAGATCGTCACTGTCTGACCCGCATCTGCAGCAGTACGTGTAAAGAAGAAGATCCCTCTGCCCATGGTGGCCTGCAGACTGTTCGTCCAGTCCCGGGTTTCATGGTGAACGATCGGCAGATTATAGTGATTGGGCGTGGCTGGCGGGTACATTTCCATCGAACGCTTCAGCCAGAACAGCGGGGTACGGCTGTCGCCAGAGTCTTTTATCACCTGACTGCTGTTTATTTCGAGCTGATCATAATCATAGCCAATCGCGGACAGGCCTTCTTTAAAACCAGGCTGGTTACCATACTGCTGCCACCAGTGTGATTCGGCAGCACTGGCCTGCCATACAGAAGCACCCAATGACATTGCAAGGGCAACACATAATGTTATTTTGTTTATTTTCATAGTGCTTTAATGAGACCTTTAGATGAGTCATTGCCATAAAAAATGACTTTAATTAAATATATTGAATTACAGGTCATTACATCCACCGCACGGCCTTTTAGTATAGTGCTGCTATAACAGCATACCCACCGGGAATATATCAGGCTAAAAAACACCCACTGAGACAGCGGGAAGTACACACTGGCCGTTCTGATTCAGCGAAAGAACAATGGTTGATCACGTATTCCTGAACACCTCTTTTAATAAACTGTTGCACTAAGGTTTATATTAACGCACCGCGAATCAAAGGTAATACCCGGCCATATATCATTTTAAGCATTGGCTTAGCTGAATAA
This sequence comes from Candidatus Pantoea rara, assembly GCF_051136265.1. Lineage (NCBI taxonomy): Bacteria > Pseudomonadati > Pseudomonadota > Gammaproteobacteria > Enterobacterales > Erwiniaceae > Pantoea > Candidatus Pantoea rara. The sequence continues at coordinate 3,030,474 of NZ_CP194942.1, forward strand.
ATAGAGGTAATAACAGATAAAACCGGACCACCTCAGAAAAAAGCACTGGAATATTTCACCGCACGTTTTCCGATAATTTTTCCGGAGGCCTCTGCACTCAGGCAGAGGCCTGGCCTGTAGTTAAATCGTTAGCGAATAACCTGCCAGAGGGATTGCGTTGCTTCTGGCGTCCAGTGTGCCATTGATGGGTGTCCCTGCAGACAGCGATACTCTTTGCCTTTGTAGGTCACAATATCGCCCGGTTTATAGTTCACACCGGTTTTCCAGGCTGCTGACGGCGAAGGTGCGGGAGCGGGTTCTGGAGTTGGTGCTGGTGCTGGTGCTGGTGCTGGTGCTGGAGTCGGTGCTGGAGCTGGTGCCGGCGCAACTGCGCTGGCCTGCGTTTTAACCTTCAATGCAGCACTCGCCAGTGACGTTTGTCCTTTAGCATTTTCAGCCACTACGGTGTAGCTATAGGTTGTCGCGGCTTTCAGACCCGTATCGGTAAATTGGGTTCCCGCCAGCGTGCCGACCCGGATGCCATCACGCAGGACCTGATATTTTACCGCACCGGAAACCCCTTTCCATTTAATACTCAGGTTTGTTTCTCCGGCAGAGATCAGGCTCAGGCTGGCTGGGGCCGCCGGGGCCACAGACCCGGCCTCAGGAGCCGGAGCCGTTTTCACTTCCACCTGATTACTGGCTTCAGAGAGATTGCCTGCCGCATCGCGTGCTTTGACGGTATAGCGATACGTCACGCCACCCAGCTCTGTGTTGGTGTCGGTCCAGTGGGTATCTGTTGTTGAGCCTACCGCCACGCCGTTGCGCAGAATCGAATAACTCATCACGCCCACGTTGTCGGTTGAAGGCTGCCACACCAGCATGATGGTTTTATCGTTTGCCATCACTCTGAGGCCGGTCGGGGCCGTTGGGGCGGTCACATCCGGAACTGCCTGATCGCCGGACATCAGGTCAGCCCGCTCTTTCATCTCGTTGAAGTAATCTACCTGCTGGGCAAGGGACGTCTGCTGATCATTTGCACCCAGCGTCCAGATGAAGAAACCACCATAACCGTTTTCTGCCTGCCATCCCGCACGGTTAACGTTAGTCTGACGATTTTCTACAAAGCGCCCTTCTGGTCCCCACTGAGAGTTAATCGTCTGACCGAGGACAATTTTACGCTTATCACCCACAGCGCGAGCGTAGTTGGCCATCGCTACGTCATATTTAAAGTTTCGACCTGCGTCATAAGCCATCACGTTAAAGAAGTCGAAAACATCCTTGCCTTTGGTCAGCAGCGGCAGGACTTCACCGTGATGACTGGAGCGCGATGATTCGGTGAATGAGCAGTTTTCAGTGACCGTGCTGGACTGGCACGCTACCGGGTCAGCGCCAACGTGATAGGTCGTCAGGCTGATCAGTTTTTTACTGCCAGAAGCGTTGAGCAGCTCGCGCACACGCTTTGCTACCGCCAGCACGTTGTCATTCTCTTCTGGCGTCAGACGCGCCACTTTTTCAAAGTCAAAATCAATCCCATCGAGCTGTACGGTTCCCGCCAGCTGATTGACGCCCATATCGCACGCCCCTGACCAGTTGGTGTGCAGACACTGGCCGGTCATCTCTTCAGGCTTCAGGTTCTTCTGGTAAACCGGGTAATTGGTTTGCAGCATTTTGACCAGATTCTGTGCCAGATTTTCGCGCGTTTGTGGGGAAGCCAGATACGCCCACATGGACTCATAGGTTTCACCGCCGAAGGCGACCATCATTTTAATACCTGGACGGGCCAGCTTCAGTCCGCTCCAACCGCTGTAAGCGGAGGCCTGGATGTACCAGGGATCGTAGGTCGGCATGCTAACGATATTATCAGAGCTGGATATGTTACCGTTCGCATCCCAGCCTCCGAATGAAAGCAGCAGCGTATTGGCTTTAACATCTTTGAGGGTCTCAACAGACCCTGCACCGATTCCCCCCCAGGAAGTCAGATAAGAAACCGCGTAGTGCTCCTGCGCAGCAAAAGCCGACTGTGCCAGGAGGGCACCGCCGATTAAAAGAGGTAACGTTAGTTTTTTCATGACATATCCCATGTTTTTATTGAATACAATATTTGTTACTGCACTCAGTATTACGCTCTGCTTTAAAAAAATCTCTGGGGATATTTTCTTTTACTTTCAGAAATGAGGTAAACCAGACAAGAAGTATCTTAAATAAAAGAGGATAAGAAATTCCTTAATCCTATGATGTTTATTCTCAGATAAGAAAAGAAGCCGTACCTTCTCCCCTGGCGCTATTTAATTAAGAATCCTTCCTCACTTAACAGCATCTCTGATAAAGAGGTATTTAAATGAATAGTCAAACCCGGTTGCTTCATCAGCAAGGGGGGTTCACCTTGCTCGAACTGCTGGTCGTCCTGATGATCATTGCGCTTCTGGCTGGCTTTGTCGGACCCAAGGTCTTTTCTAATGTTGACTCGGCAAAAGATAAAACTGCCCAGCGGCAGATGCGCGCAATTGCAGACGCGATGGTGCAATATCGTCTTGACGTGGGGCATTATCCTGATGAATCAGAAGGATTGCGTGCGCTAACGGAAAAACCCGCTTCGGCGCAAAACTGGAAAGGACCTTACCTAAGCCATCAGGTGCCACTGGATCCGTGGGGTCAGGCTTATCAGTGGCATAACCCGACCAGAGAACAAGGTTCTATTAATGACGTCGATATTACTTCTATGGGTAAAGGCGATAAAGCCATTACGTATGGATTCTGATGATGTTACGCGCTGGATTATTATTAGTGCTATTACTCCCGTTATTTTCCGTCCGGGCTAACTGCTGGGTAGATGCGGGAGCACGCTACGGAATCGAACCTGAACTATTACAGGCTATCGCGATTGTCGAGTCGAATGGAAACACCAAAGCAATCAATAAAAATCGTGATGGATCATTTGACGTTGGTCTGATGCAAATAAATAGCAGCCACTTTAATACGCTGTGGAAATTTCGTATTAGTCAGAAAGATTTGCTCAATGATCCCTGCCAGAGTGTGATGACCGGAGCATGGATTCTGGCCGGTCAGATTCAACGGTTCGGGTATACCTGGGACGCTGTCGGCGCCTATAACGCTGGCACGGCGAATACACCTAAACGCCGGGCGCTCCGTCAACAATATATAAAAAAAGTAGCTCCGCATTATGCCCGTCTTAAGAGGCAACGGGGCCACTCATAACTGGCAGAATGAAATCTTATACTGTTATCACCCTCACCGAGGGTAAACGCGTTAGTCAGTCAGTGCTTGCGACTTCAGCCGACGATGCCGCTCTTCGCGTCACCTCGAAAGGCGGCATCGTACTGCAGGTACATGCACGGGCTGCACGTCGGGATAAACGCTTTCCGCTGAGTTTATTTTTGCAGGAACTTATCGCCCTGCTTGAAGCCGGACTTGTCGTGGTTGAAGCCATTGAAGCGCTGCGCGAAAGCAGCCGGGATAGCACGGCAACGCTGGTGCTCGATACGCTGGTGAACCGACTCTATGAGGGCGCCCAGCTTTCACAGGCCATGTCGACACTGCCTGCGCTATTTCCGACGCTGCTGATTAATACCGTGGCCTCCTCAGAACAAACCGGCCATCTTCCGATCGCGCTGACCCGCTTCCAGCATTATGAAACCCGGATGGAAATACTGCGCAAACGCATTAAAGCCACGCTGCTTTACCCCACTATCGTTATCTCCGCCGGAGTAGCGATACTGATATTCCTGCTTGGCTTTATTATTCCGCGCTTCTCCGTCGTGTTTGACGGCATAAAAGATCCCTCATCCAGCGCCCAATTAATCCTCTGGTGGGGCAAGCTGACACAAAACCACAGCACCCTGCTGATTGCCGGCTGTGCCGCCACTGTTGCCGGAATTGTGATGGCGGTAAGAAGCCCTCGCCTGCGCAAGCGTTTACTCGACATGCTGCTGCAGATTCCTCAGCTACGCCAGAAACACCAGTTAGCCATACTGGTTCGCTTTTACCGCACCCTCGGACTGCTGCTGCAGGGCGGGCTGCCCGTGCCGCAGGCGCTGACGCTTAGCCGGGACGTCCTGCCTGAGAGCCACCGCCCGCAAATTGAGCAGGTCATTCGCGATGTCGGCGCGGGCGAATCGCTCTCTCGCATGCTGGAAGCGCAGAATCTGACCACGCCCGTCGCCACCCGTTTAATGCAGGTCGGCGAGCGCAGTGGTGAACTGCCCGCCATGTGCGAGCGAATCGCCGCGTTCTACGACGAGTCGCTGGAACGTGCAATTGAAACCTTCAGCAAAGTTTTCGAACCGGTTCTGATGATCGTGGTGGGCGGCATCGTCGGCCTGGTCGTTTTTTTACTCTATATGCCCATCTTCGAGCTGGCAGGAGGATTGCAATAATGACCGATTTATCCACGCCTATCGGCAGCATCGACGCGCTCATGAAGCTCTCTGACGAGGAGCGTTGTCAGACGCTGGCGACACTCCTGGAGCATTTCCCTGAGTGTCTGCACGATACAGCCGAGGCATTAGGGATGATCCCTCTTTCGGCGGCCGACGTCACCGAAGAAAATGAGGATTTTAGCCGCCTTGCGTTGACCGAGGCCCTAAGCTATCGCGCGCTCCCGCTGCTGATTGACAAAACATTCTACGTTGCACTGACCGACCCGTTCTCCCTGATGCAGCGTCAGTGGGCCTATAGCATGAACGCAAAGCCTGCCCTGCTCTCGCTCTCCTGGCTGAACACCCGGCTGAACGAGCTTGGCAAACAGCAGAGAACGCTCGATCAGCTTGAACAGCAGAGCAGTGACGAAAGCAGCGACATGCAGTGGCTGGAGATTACACCCGCAGCCATTGCCAGCGAGCCTCATGCGGTCATCAAACTGGTCAATGCCACCTTGTTTGACGCACTGCAAAGCCGTGCCAGCGACATCCACCTTAGCGCCGTTGCCGATGGCATCGTGGTGAAATATCGCATTGATGGCGTGCTCCACGCCATCCGGCATTGCGCCGGCATTCAACAAGCCGAACAGGTTATATCCCGAATCAAAGTTCTGAGCTGTATGGATATTTCGGAGCGACGTATTCCGCAGGACGGTCGTTTTAAAGCCTTAATTCTTCAGCGGCCTGTCGATTTCCGCGTCTCTATCGTGCCCGGTATTCACGGCGAAGATGCGGTGCTGCGCGTACTGGATAAATCTCATGATCAGAATATCCAGCTCGAAACTCTGGGCTTTGATGAACACACACTCAGAGCGATTCGGCAGCTGACTCATCTTCCCCATGGCATGGTGCTGGTAACCGGCCCGACGGGAAGTGGCAAATCCACCACCCTCTATTCTGCGCTCAGCGAACTGAACAGTGGGGAAAGCAAAATCATCACTATTGAAGATCCCGTCGAGTATCAGCTCAATGGCGTGCTGCAGATCCCGGTCAATGACAAAAAGGGGCTGACCTTTGCCCGTGGCCTGAGAGCCATTCTGCGTCACGACCCGGATATTATTCTGGTCGGTGAAATACGTGATGGCGAAACGGCAGGCATTGCCGTTCAGGCTTCTCTGACCGGGCACGTCGTGCTTTCGTCAGTCCACGCTAACGATGTCTTCAGCGTGCTCGAGCGTTTTCTTTATATGCAGGTCGAACCCGCCAGCCTGATCGCCGCCCTGAACGGTGTCGTCGCCCAGCGCCTGGTCCGTCAGATTTGTCCTGAATGCGGTGAAGATGCCCCACAGCCAGAGGCGATGCCTGATGCCTGGCAGTCTGAACGGTTAGGCTCGCTGACACCCCGCTGGCGACGAGGACGTGGCTGCGAGGCATGCCGACACAGCGGTTACCGCGGCAGGCTGGCGCTGGCTGAAGTCCTGCATTTCAGCGATGCAATAAAAGAAGCCATGCTGGTCAGAGCGTCGGTTCGTCAACTTAGACAGGTCGCGCTGGACGATGGCTTTGTCCCGCTGACCACTATCGCACTCCGTGCTGTTGCGGAAGGCAAAACCACCCTCGAGGAGGTCAATCGTGTTATCGCTCACTAAGGCATGGGAGTGTGATATCTGGCCCCATGCGCTGCGCCTGCGCCTGGGCAAAAAAGTGATTGCAAGGCACGAACGCGTGGCCGGTGAAACGCTGGATACCGCCCTCAGCATGCTCTTTCGCCTGCGTTCACCGTCATTTCCGTGGCGCGATAGTGTGGCATTTAACGTTGATACTGACGATCTGATGCTAATGGTTGTGCCCTGGCAACCCGGTGTGGCAACGCCGCAGGAGCTTCTGCAACTGGCACAGCTTCAGGTCATGCAACATGACAGCGCCGCGCTGCACAAAGGGGGCTGGATGATGCGTTTTGAGTCAGCGTGCTGGCAGCAACCTGCCCTGGTTTCAGGGGTACAGCATGCCTGCTGGGAGCGGCTTAAGGCGCTGGCCCGCCGGGAGAAACTGCGCTTTCGGGGTATCGAAACCCCCTTTCAACGCCTGCTGAAATACAGTCGCCGTACGTTTCCGGAGAAAGCGCTGTTTATCACGATCAGCGCGCATCAATGCCGCATCGCCAGCCGGATTAATCGGGCCTGGCATGAGGTCAGCACGATCTCACTGCCTCAACAGGAGACGGTTACCCAGCTGCGCGTCATTGCACAACTCAGCGGTATGACCGACTGCCCTCACTACCTTTTGAACACTGAAGAAGGCGAGCCACAGATTATTACGCCTCAGGAGAAGGGGGTATGACACCACTGTTTTCACCGGCTCCACCGTGGGCGGGACGGACACTGTTGCTCACTGGCCTGCTTTGTCTGCCGGTCGCCGGATTAGTCATGCGGGAAACGTTACACCAGCAGCATCTTGAGTATCAACTCACGCAGGCAGAACAGCAACTTGCCGCTCATCAGCGCATACAGCAACAACTTCAGGCTACGCAACTGCGTCGCCAGCGTCAGTCTCATCAGTTAACGGCGATACCGCCAGCTATCCGCATGATGGATAGAGTTGGCAGCGAGCTGTCGTCTGAGATCGCCCTGCTAAGCATCAACATCGTCCCTGAAAAGCGCGATGTTCATCTGACCGTGAAAGCCACCAGCCTGAATGCCCTGATGGCTTTCAGCCAGCGCCTGCAACAGCTTCCCGCGCACGTTGCATTGCAAAACCACCGTCCCACAGAAAGCACTGAAAACGGCTGGGCTGTAAGCGCCACGCTTGACGTCAGTTTCAGCGCGGAGGATCACCATGCTCCTGAAAGATAGAGGCGCGGCCTTGCGCTGGCGCGCAGCGATCCTCTCCGGGCGAACAGGACGTCTCCCACTGCTGCTGAGCACACTGCCATGCGGACTGCTGGCCTTTTGGCTGGGCGTACAGATACCGCATACCACCGCTCAGCAGGAGAGCCTGGCGAAAATCCAGTCCCAGCTGCGCGTTCAGGTGCCACTGGATAGCCAACAGCCGGCCCTGGAGAGCCATATAACACCCAGTGAATATCAGCTGGTCGGGTTGGTGTTCGACAGGCTCAGTCAGGGTGGCCTGCGCGTGGAAGCCAGCCGATACCAGCTGGATGAGAACGCGGCCAGACCCGCTCTGCTACTGGATATTCCCCTGCAAGGCGAGTATCTGCCGCTGGTTGAGTCGCTGGAAGCGCTGGCACGAACGCTGCCGCTGGAGATCGAGCAAATAACCCTGAAGCGTGCCTCACCGCTGGAAAGCCAGCTCAGCGTAACGGTCCGCCTTCGCCTGCTGAAGGTGACGCCATGAAGCTTCCCCGTTACCTTCAGGTTGCGCTCCTGGCCACCGCCGTCGCCGTGGTATGGAGTCATTTCAATGATGATGACTCTGCGCCGGTGACACCCCAGACAATGCGGCCCGTCACGTCGCACCAGATAAAACAGACTGCAGAACCGGCCTCCACGCTCCGGCCAGAACGAATCGATCTCTTTCCGTCGCCAAAGGCTGACGCCGTAGCAGAGCAGGCAATGCCGGTTGAGCAGGCGAAGGCTGAACCGACCACGCCCGACCTGCCGCTTCATGCGCTGGGCGCATGGTGGAGCGACCACCAGCGCATCATTGTCCTGACCGATGGCGTCGACACCTGGCCCGTCTGCAGACAGTGCAAAGCGGCGGGAAAAATCTGGCTCGGCAGCGAGCCGGTTAAGGGATGGAAATTAACAGCGGTGAAGCAAGACCACCTTCTATTTGAATGGCAGTCGACCCATGCGCAGCACAGGCTGGAGCTTGGAGAGCTGCAATCGGAGCCTAAACAATAATGATGAAAATTACCCCCATTACTGCGTCCATTTTATTCTGCTTTCTGCTAAGCGGCTGTGCGAAAAATGAAATACCTGCAGCTCACTCATCCGCTATTGAGCAGCCTGAGGCATTGATGCAGCGACTCAGGGAGATTGACCAGCAACGTATCACCGCACCTCAGGACGTCAATCTGCGGGCAGAAAAAGCGAACATTTCGAGAAAGCTGGCTGCCAGCTACCTCAAAAACGCAGACCTCGCTATCCGTAAAAACAACTACCTGCTGGCTTCACAGCAATGGCAGAACGCGTTGAAATATGAGCCTGGAAACGTTATGGCTCTTCAGGGGCTGCGGAAAATTAATAGTCGTCGTGTGCTGGACACACTTTATAAAGATGCGGTGAATAATACCCACAGCAACCCGGAACGGGCCTTGCAGACTATTCAAAAGGTTCTGGAAGAAGATCCCAGCTGGCCCCAGGCGAGGGAGCTTCGCGACCATCTGCTGCGCGAGATTGCCCGTATTAACCAGCCGGAAAATCGCCTTAATAAAGAGCTGCAAAAGCGTATTTCTCTCAATTTTCGCGAGCATAGCCTGGTGGCCATCTGTAACACAATTAGCCAGATGACAGGCGTAAACATTATCTTTGATAAGGATGTCCCATCGACTACGACGGCGACGCTGATTGCAAAAAACACGACCGCAGAAGATGCTATTAACCTGATGCTGCTGACTAACCACCTGCGCAGAAAAGTGCTGAACAACAACACATTGCTGATTTACCCGGCCACCCAGCAAAAAGAGAAGATGTATCAGGACATCGTAGTGAAAACCGTATTTCTGGGATACGCCAAAGCTAAGGATGTCAATGTCGCCCTGCGCAACATGGTGAAACTGAAGGATATCCACGTTGATGAACGCACTAATTCCGTCAGTCTGCGTGGTCCAAAAGAGACCGTTGAGAAGGCCGAGCGACTGCTGGTGACTCTGGACCGTCCAGAGGCGGAAGTGACGCTTGCCGTTCAGGTGCTGGAAGTGAACTCCAGCGATATCGAAGCGCTGGGCATTAACCTGCCGCAAAAAATCAGTGCCGGTTTCGTTAGCGGCGCAGAGGATGAAGGCAGCGGGATACCGCTTAAGGGCCTCAACAGCAGTAATGTGCGGGTCAATATCGAAAACATGTCCGTTGACCTGAGAAAAGTACTGGGGAATGCCCGGGTATTAGCTAATCCCCGTATTCGCGTTAAAAACAACAAAAAGGCGCAGATTGATATCGGCGAAACGATTCCGGTTCTGACCAGTAATGTGCAGGACGGTTTCTCTCAGCAAAAAGTCGAGTATCAGGATGTCGGGCTTAAGCTTGAGGTCACGCCGGACATCAGCGTGGATAACAACATCCTGATGGACGTGAAATTTACGCTCAGCAGCCTGGGCACGGCAGAGAGGGGCGAGCACGGTACCGTCTACTACCGCACCAACAAGCGCGAGGCGAATACGACGTTAAGCAGCCTGAACGGCGAGACACAAATGCTGGCTGGTCTGATTAAACAGGAAGAAAGCGTCATTGATAGCGGTACCCCGGTACTGAGCAGTATTCCTGTTATCGGCAGGCTGTTTGGCAGTAAATCACACAATAAGCAGCGAACCGAAGTTGTGCTGTTGATCACGCCGACTATTGACCAAAACCTCGATCTGCCGGGCAGCCATATCAGTACCATTGATATGGGCACTGACGATCTTACTGGCGACAGCATTCAGCTTCGCAGCTTGCCGCAGTCAGATACCGGACAGCGTTACACTGCGCCAGAGCTTGCGCCTCCTGCACAATTTCCGGCACGCACCAGCACCCTGCCACCCCCCGTACTGGATGACAATTTCGCGCGGAATGGATCGCATTAATGAACAGCCAGCGCGGTTTTACGTTGATAGAAATGATGGTGACACTGGCAATCCTCGCCACCTTAGCGGCGGCTGCCACACCGCTGATACATCGCTTTCACCAGCAGCAGCAGGAGGCAGAATTGCGGGAGTCTCTCCGTACCCTGCGTACCGCAATCGACGCCTGGTATCAGGCTGGTAAGGACGGGAAGATTGAGAAGAAAGCCAGCGAATCGGGCTATCCCCCTGCGCTTAAACAGCTGACTGAAGGCGCAATCGATATCACTAACCCCAACGGGAATCGGCTTTATTTTCTGCGACGAATACCCAGAGATCCGATGTGTGACTGTCCGGGTCGACGGGCCGAGGATACCTGGCGACTACGGGCATCAACGCAGCCACCGGGTGACTTCAGCGGTGGCGGTAAAGATGTGTTTGACGTCAGTAGCAGCAGTACTGGCAGCGGCCTGAATGGAGTGCCCTATGCGCAATGGTGAAAAAGGATTCACCCTGATTGAACTGCTCGTCGTCATGGCGATCATCGCAACATTGCTGACGCTGGTCGCGCCGCGTTTCTTCCAGCAGGCGGACCAGGCCAAAGTGGTGGTGCAGGCGCACAATCTGAATACCCTGCGCAACGCTATCGATCATTTCCGTCGCGATCGCATTGTGGGGCCTTATAGCATGGACGAATTGATTGAAGCGGGCTATCTGCGGGAAATGCCGCTGGATCCGGTAACCAATCGCCGGGATAGCTGGGAAGTCAAAACCGACAATAATGGACAGATACTCGATGTTACTGCACCTGTCGGCGCATCCAGAGGGTCTTAATATGCCCTACAGTAAACGGCAAGGCGGTTTCACCTATCTGTTACTGCTGGTTGCCCTGTCGGCATTGGCGTTATCGCTGCTGAAAAGTCAGGAGGACGTACAGATGCGCCACACGGAACAGCAGGAAGCAGAACTGCTGTTTCGCGGTGATCAATATCGTGCGGCGATTGCCGCCTACCGCGCCGCAGGCAACGGCTGTTTTCCCGTGCGCGCTGAACAGCTGTTAATCGACAAACGTGGACCCGCGCCGCGCTATCACCTTCGTCAGGTTTGGGTCGATCCCTTAACAAACGATAAAACGTGGGGGGCTATTTACGACGCTCAGGGACGCTGGGTTGGTGTACGCAGCCTGGGCAGCGGTAAACCGCGCCGTAAAGCGGGATTCCGTCACGATGCCGAAGTGTTTTCAAAGGCCAGTAGTTATTATGATTGGGCATTTAAGGTCGATACCGATCCCAGGGCTCCTCTGCCTGCAGCCTGCGGGCGGTGAATAAACACATCCGTGCAGGCTATTCCGATGCTCAATGCACGCGGACACCCGCTTCAGCCCCGTATAAAATCAATCAGACCAGAGAGTTTTGTGCAATTTGACAATATTTTTCTTCAAATTAGTCAATATATAGAAATTACTTAATGCACAGCCCGATCATCTCATACCTTTCTTTCTTCTGGGTCGTTACCGTTACTCCGTTATTTTTGATTCAATCTGAATAAGGAGTAAGCGATTATGCTTTCTACAAAGAAAAAAGTTCTGGCTGTCGTGATGGGTGGCCTGGCAGTATCCGCCCTGTCGGGCCCGGCATTTGGCCATGGCGCAATGGAAAATCCCAGAGCCCGTCAATGGGAATGCAATAACCAGGGCGGCATGTGGAACCCGGGCTCGATGAAGAGCGCCGCCTGCAGAGCCGCGCTTGAAAACAGTCCTGCAGGCCCAAATGCGTTCGTCAACTGGAATGGTTTTACGGGTTTTGCCAAACCCCCGCACGCGGTCACTCTGACTGATGTTCGCGATGGTATGCTTTGCAGCGGCAGTAACCCGGGCTACGCGGGCTTTAATCTGCCGCGTGCAGACTGGACTGCCACGACCATCCAGCCTGACAGTCATGGTCAGGTCGGCATGACTTACTACTATACCGCGCGACACACGCCGTCTTTCATTGAGTTTTATATCAACAAGAAAGATGTCGACATCACGAAAAAAGCGCTGGGCTGGGATGACGTAGAACTGCTGAAGAAATTTGATATTGCCGCTGGTGATCCCAGCGTTCGTCATACTGTAAACGTCACCATTCCGGCAGACCGCCAGGGCAAAGCGATCATTTTTACCCGCTGGCAGCGAATTGACCCTGTAGGGGAAGGTTTCTATAACTGCAGCGATGTGAATATCAAAGCCCGTGACGGCTCAGAAGCGCCGGCTGGTGGGGGTGAAGAAGAGGAAACTATCCAGAGCAGCTGGACGGAAAAAGGCGACTTCATTACCCAGGCTCATAAGCCAGCCGTGGGTGAAAAAGTCCGCTTTCGCCTGATGGGGGGAACCCGTGGCGACAACCTGATTGACGTTACTCTGCCAATCACCGCACAGAACATCAGTAACAACCAGTGGGTTGTTGAGCTGGGTCAGCTACTGAATCGCGATCACAGCAATGAGCTACAGATTGGTCAAAAACAGCCTGATGGCACCGTTCGCTTTAACGAACAGCTTCCGCTGAGCAACCAGGTCTTCGTCAGCAATAGCATTTATGGTTATGCCATTGAAATTGTGAGTAATGTACAGACACCGGTGATTACACTTAACCGCTACACTATTTCTCCGGTTGCCACCACCAGTGCCACTTACAACTATGCCGTGACCGGTAGCAGCGACAAAGCCGGTGTGAGCTGGAAGTGGAAGCATGTCGCAGGCGATACACAGATCACCGCAAATCCGGCAAATCAGGCAACAACGCAGATCAGCGTTGCCGGTGGCGTGAAAGGCGGCGCAACGGCCACCTTCGAACTGATCGGCACCAGCGCCAATGGCCATGCAGGTAAAGCCACGCTGAAAGTCAATGTCATTGCACCAGACGTCTCTCCAGCCGGCCCGACGAACATCGCTTCGGATAAAGGCGGAAAGTTCACGGCAAAAGCCAACTTTGATTACGATCAGGGTCGCGTGAGCTACCGATGGTCGCTGCTCAAAGATGGCCGCGAAGTCTCCGGTATCGATCAGAATGGTAATGTCATTACCGGTCTGCAGGCAGGCGATTATAAGGTAAAAGTGACCGCTGAGCTGGATAACGGCCAGCGCACCGCGACCGGAACCACTAACCTGAAAGTCACAGCAAAAGAAGAGCCAGCTACCAGCGGCTATGCGACCTGGGTTTCCGGCAACACATACACCGCCGGAAACACAGTAAGCTGGAAGGGCATTAACTACATTGCCCGTAACTGGACGAGGTCTGAACCGGGCAAAGGCAGCGACTGGAAATTGTACGAGAATGCTAAACCGGTCGCGTGGATGTCTACGATGGTTTACGAAAGTGGTAACCTGGTTACCCATGCTGGCAAAACCTGGAGAGCCAGTCAGTGGATTGCTCAGAACAATGCGCCAGGCACAGCCCCTGCATGGATACAGCAATAAACAAATAAAACCGCCCGCGTGACGGGCGGAACATAATATTTTAATGCCCTCGTTTGACACCGACAGCGCGCTGCCGGTGTCTTTTTTATTTGATATTTCAGCGTAATATCAGCAACCAGCCCATTGCCGCGATAACAGGATAAGGCCCAAAGGGAAAGGGTAAACCGGGTTTCACCCGCAGTAAAACCACGCCTGACAGCAGAGCCAGTAAGCTTGAAGCCGTCACAATGTCCAGCAGCGGCAGGGGACCCACCCACGCACCTAATCCCGCCAGTAACTTCATATCTCCTCGCCCCATCCCCTCATGCCCGCGCAACAGACGGAATAACAGAGAGAGCAGCCAGGGGATACCAAATCCCAGACCGGCCGCAATAAGCGCCTGGGGAAGTGTCACGGCGCCGTATCCGCTGGCCGCAAACAACAGGGCAACAACAAGCAACGGCAGTGTGAGCCTGTCCGGCAGAAGCATGGTCTGCAAATCAATAAAGAAAAGCGGCACCAGCAGCGTAACCACAAAGAGGTCGACAATGCTTTGCGGCGTCACGCCTTGCTGCCAGATGATCGTGCCGTATAAAATTGCCATCACGGCCTCAACCAGAGGGTAGCGCAGTGAAATGGCCTGCCCGCATCCGGCACAGCGGCCACGCAGCAACAACCAGCCCAGCAGCGGAATATTGTGATAAACCTTTACCGGTTGTTTACAGCCCGGGCAATGTGAGCCAGGCCAGGATAATGACATCGCCTCACCGTTAAGTATTCGCGGAAGACGGTAAATAATAACGTTACTGAAGCTGCCAAATATGGCACCGGTTAAAATAAAGAAAATAATTTGCATAGAATCCTTTTTTACGCACCATTCTGGAATGGTTAAATCGCATTTGCAGACCACAACCGCGAGAAGCCGGGTATCCTAAGAATATTGCTCGATTTAATGAACGATATGATAACGGCAGGGGCAAAACATCAATGACCCGCACTATATTTAGCTGGGTGCTTTTTTCAGGCCTCTATAGCCTGCTGGCGCTGTTAAGCCTGCGCAGCCAGGATGCCTGGAGTTTTTCTACAACCTGCTGGTTCCCCGCCTCGCTGCTGTTTGCTGTCCTTTGGTTAACCTCTGTTCGTGACTGGCCGGTGTGGCTTGTCACAACCGCGTTCCTGCATCTTTTTATCGACATCTGGATTGGTCACTCACTGGCACTTGCCAGCCTGTTCACCCTGTTCGAAATCACTGTCTACCCCCTGACCATACTCGTTTTTCGTTACAGCGCTCCCCTGTTGTGGCATCCCCTGAGCCATCGCCCCATTGCGCGTGAGCTGGTATGGGTAATGCTGCTTCTCCTGTTTACCTTATGCGGTAGCGCGGTACTCAGCCTCTGTCTGCTCATGGCCGGATACCCCATTTCAACACAGCATTTACTCTACTGGTCGCTCTCTACCCTCACCGGTGTATTGGCCATACTCCCCTTCCTGCACGAACAGGATGAGTCTCCCCTCTCACTTCGGCAGTCGGTGGGGAATGTTCAGACATGGATAGTGATTGGTGCGAATACGCTACTGCAGCTTGGGCTGTTTTTCTCTCCGCTTGAGCCTCTGCAACAGGGGCTTAACCTGCTCTTTTTACAGCTTATGCTGTTGCTGTTAAGTGTGTTCATGCTGTCAGGACGCGGCATAGGCCTGTTACTGTTAGTGCAATACCTGATCGTGGTACTGGCTACCCATCAGAGTAAGGGGATCTTTTTTGAGTTGATGCCAGTGCGACTGCCTGCGATATGGCAGGCTTACTGTTACCTCGTCTTTTCGTCGATACTTGCTGGTTGCCTGCACCAGTATCAGCGCCGGACACAGCTGCAGCTGCAGCAGGCGAAAAACACGGAGACGCTACTTTCCCGCTTTGCGCTTACCGGCAGCAGTCTTTTTTTCCGGCTGGATGTGCCACAACGTACGCTGCACTGGCAGGGTAATACTGAGACGTTTTTCCCCGGTGAACATCAGAGCATCAGTACTCTCGATCTGCTTGAGGCCCATTGCGATGCACCCTTTATGCCAGCATTTATTGACTGGTACACCCGCGGTGAAGAACCGCTGTTCGAAAAAAGGCTGACGATACAACGACTCAATGGGCAACAGTCGTGCTGCCTGTTGACCATGATGCGACTTCCCGGCGACCCTTCACTCACCGGCGGGATAAGCACGTTCAATCCCTTTCATGATCGCCCGTAATAAGCCGAGGGCTTACAACATACGCCGCAGGATCTCCGGCTTACCGGTAACGGTATATTTCAGTACGGCGGCTACGTGCATCACCAGAATGATGCCTAACACCATGCAGCTATAGCGATGAGCCGTGAAAAAGAACTGATTGATAACCGGAACGTCTACAGGACGCGTGACATGCAGAAGACCAAAAAGGTGATAATCCTTATGCAGCATCAGAAAACCGCTCACCAGCACGGCAAAAATGGTCAGATAAAACACCTCGTGCACCAAAGCCACCATCTGCTTTTTACGCAAGGATATACCTGCAGGCCGTTCGATCGACGGACGGAAAAAACGCCAGATAAAACGCACCAGCATGACAGGCGTAGCAATAGTGGCCAGCGACATATTTAATTCTGAGAAGAAGTAAAACCATCTTGTTCCTTCCAGCGCATGCAGAATGTATCCCACGCACATCGCATAAATGATGATCACCGCCACAACCCAATGAAGAATGCGCGTGAAGCGATCATAGCGCGCAACATTTAAAGAACTGGATATCATAACATTTACCTATAAAATTCAGTGTTATCTAAAACAAACCCTGCCAGCGGAGCCAGAAATAAATTAATAATTAATTAGCAGAAAGCAGGTTAAGCGCTGCATCCGGTGCCCGATGGCTGTCTGCGGTAGGTACGTTCAGTAAGCGGTAAACGTGGCCGCCGTAACAGGCATTCCCGGAATGGCAACATTATTGGCTGTATCGCTGGCGATAATCGCTTTGTAATAGTGCAGTGAACATTCAGCTTTTAAGAGTATGTAATTCATTTTTAATAAAACAGTGGAATGACTGAACAGTTCATCAGATATTCAGCGGCATAACCTGGAAAATTCTCAATCAGCTTGCGGTTAACCGTTTATTAGCATTCCTGCCTCTCAACCAGACAGCTCCTGACGAATGTCGATTATCAACGCATGTCTTGTATCTCATGTTTATCAGGAGATTACCAAAATAATGAATGCTAAAAGAGACTGAATTAATTTATTCTGCGCCATTCTCGCTCAGCCGCAGAAATAGTATTCTTCTTAAAATTATCTGGTGTTACAGGCAAACAGGCGACTTGTGCAGAGGAATCTACTTTGATTTACACTCTACTTAATACGCCGTTAAACCCGGCTCCTGCTGACGTTTTTCCTCTCAGAACCCATTCCCTTTCCATGACTGAAATGTGATGAAAAAAACCGTCCTGATTGCTGATGATCACCCCGTCTATTTATTAGGGTTACGTACCCTCCTGCAAACACGCCATGATCGCTATCATATTGTTCATGAAGCGCTGAGCGCTGACGAGGTCATGGACAAGCTTGCACACTCGCCTGTGGATATCATCATTACTGACTTAAGTATGCCCGGCGAGCGCTTCCCGGATGGATTGACCATGATCCAGACGCTGACCCGACGTTATCCGGAAAGTATGGTGGTCGTTGTCACAATGATCACCAACCCCGAACTCCTCGCCTCGCTGCGCCGCTGCGGCGTTCACGCCGTGCTGAATAAAACGAGTCTGTCGACAAATCTGATCCAGAGTTTACACAGTACGAGCCAGGGGCATATGGCTCCCGTAAAAACGGAGGTTCATCTTACACAGCGAGAAACTGAAGTCCTGCGCCTGCTGCTTCGTGGCTTAACCGTGAACCAGATTAGTGGTCAGCTTAAGCGCACTAAGCAAACCATCAGCACACAAAAAATCAGCGCTATGCGCAAGCTCGGCGCCTCAAGCGACTTTGAGTTGTTCCAGTTTGCTCAGAGTCTTGGTCTAGGCACGTAACATGCGCCAGGGCGGGTGGATTCTTCTTCTGCTACTGATACTGATCAACACACCATCCGCGACGGCTGAGCTGAAGATCGGTTTGATTATTGCGCCCCCGTTCGTCTCACAAAATAAAGCCAGCAGTCTGCTGGATGATGAACTTGAAATTTTGTTCATTCATAACCCCAGGCCGGAGGTTCACCGTTTTGTCTCTGCGGATGAGAGTGTGACAGCCCTGAAACAGGGCATCATTGATGTCGTCATTGCCAGCCAGCCGCCAGAGAGCGCTTTGCAAGCCAGTGACCCTATTGTCACTTTTTCTCTGGCTTCTGTTACGCTGCAAAATGGCACCGGTGGCACGCTGTGCTTTCACAACCTTCCGGTTAACATCACAGCCTCCTGCTCGGTGTCAGCGACTACCGCCTCAACGGAAGAGAATATTCAGCGACTGGTTCGTGGCGAAGCCAGCCGCTTTATCGCTCCGGAATTTATTCTGCGCAGCTGGATGGCTCACGCGCCAGCAACCACGTTGTCACTCGATACAGAGGAGGAGCTGCCCGCACTGCATTTTTATGCCTGGGCAATGTCCGATCGCACCGATGCGCTGGAAGAGATCAATGCGCATATTCGGACCATGGCTCCTGAAGATGCGCACTGGCTTGAGGAAAAATGGTTCCTCCCGAACGGCACCGTATTCAGTGCAAGAAACTCGCCAGCCAGCGAAAAGGCCCCTCGCCTGATGCTAAATGTGGTCCTTCCCTTGTCTCCCGCCCCGTTTGTACAGCTTTCGGCCGATGGGCAGATTCGCGGCGTCTGGTACGATCTCATTTCGAAATTGTTCCCCGCCACCCACTTCAGCCTTACGTTTGGGATGAACCCGGCATCACTCCCCCCGCTTATGCAGAGTGAGCACGTTCGCATAAAGATCGTGGCCAGCCAGACGTCACCAGCGCCAGACGCGATTCATTTTGACGAACTCGCCTGGGGTCTGGTCAGCCCCATTCAGCATGCGCTGCCTGCCGTTTTGCCCGGGCTGAAACATCGGCGCATCGCGGTGCTCCAGGATTCCCCTCTCCTTCCTCTATTGCGACATAAGCTACCGTCGGAAAACCTTGTACGGGTGAAGACGCTTTCTCAGGGGTTTGAATTAATGAATGCGGGAGGAGCCAACGGACTGGCGGGAGATGCTTATGCGCTGAACTATGCTCTGCGGCAACGTGAAGATACCTCACTGCAGCTTATGCCGCTCGATCTGCCGGGTACGCCGTTATGGTTTATCGCAGAGAGTTCAGACCCGTTTAAAGAAGAACGGGTCAACGCCATACTGGCATCTGCAACCCGCGCTAGCGTCTTTCGCGAGCGGGCCAGACCGCTGGCTGTCCTTAACAAACAGCAACCTTCTTTAAACCGCACGTTGTGGACTGCATTGCTGGCTGCGATCTTCTTTTGTGTCGCGATTCTGGTGCTGGTCATCTGGAAGATTGCACAACGCCGGCGCAGTCAGCGGGAACAGGATACTTTCGCATTGCATAATGCCCTGTCCTTGTGGCAAACACTCATGAACAATGTCCCGGTGCCGCTGTTTGTCTGCGATCCCTCTGGTCGCCTGACTCGCTATAACGACGCGTTTGTAAACTCCCCGCTTTTGGCGAACGAGCCGGAAGAAGGCAGTCTTTTTGTCAACCTGCCGCTGGGTGAACTCGCAGAGCAATTCGCTCTCCCCAGACGCCTGATGCTACTTAACGCACCCGATCCCCTGACTGGAGAAACGCGTATCGCCCAGGCAGGCGCCACACTCTATTGGTGGTTGTGCAGCTATACCGATAATGTTGGACGACCTCAGGGCATTATTGGCGGTTGGGTTGATATCAGTGAAAAAGCCGAATTGACCGCCGCGCTGAATCTTGCGCTTAGTCAGGCCGAACGCGCAAGCCTGGAAAAATCAAACTTTCTCGCCCGTATGAGCCATGACATCCGCACACCGCTCAATGCCCTGCTTGGGCTGCTGGAGCTGGAAAAAGAGCGTAGTAATAGCCTCATGGTGGCATGGCAGAGCGCAGGCTCATTGCGTGACGTGATTGGCGATATTCTTGATCTCTCTCGCATCGAAGCGGGAGAGTTGCGACTGGAACTGGCGCAACACTCTCTCTGGCAACTCCTCCATACCAACGAGGAGATCTTCGCTCATAGCGCCTCAGCTAAAATGCTGCAGTGGGAGGCCGCGCTGGATGTTCCGCGCCATCAACTGTTTCATATTGATAAGTCCCGGCTTAGCCAGGTAATTGCTAACCTGCTCAGTAACGCCATCAAATATACCCCTGAGGGAAAGGTGACGTTTAGCGCCAGGCTTGAGGGTCAAAAACTTGAATTACGTATCACGGATACCGGAATAGGCATCCCGCCAGATGCCATGCCATCAATCGGTACGCCGTGGTTCCAGTGTGACTCTGCTATGCCGCAAAGCAGCGGACTTGGGCTTGCGATTTGCTATCAGTTAATTGAGCTGATGGCCGGTAAACTCACCCTGAGTAGTGTGCCAGCTCAGGGCACTGAAGTGACGGTTTCGTTGCCTCTGCAGCCTGTCGATGAACAGACCAGAGTCATCACCGAATCAGCGTTCGCGCCGCTTCCGCGCCGCCGCATCATGATTGTCGATGATTTCCCCGCTAACTTAACCGTGCTGAGACTGCAGCTGGAAAAACTGGGACAGGAAGTGATTGGCTGTACCAATGCCCGCGATGCCCTTGCCCGGCTGGCTACCGATCCGGTAGAGGTACTGATTACTGACTGCCAGATGCCAGAAATAGATGGCTATCAACTCGCAACATTGCTGCTGGTAAGAGATATCGCGGGGTTGGCCCCTGCACCGGCTATCCTGCTTGGCTGCACGGCCAATGCGCTGCTGGAAGAGAATGACAGGGCACGCCATGCCGGCATGGACGGTCTGTTGCGTAAACCTCTCACCCTGGATGAACTGCAGCAGGCACTGGCGCAGCATGCCAGTCCCCTCGTCGAGACCTGTGATCTTACAGGGCTTTATCAACTTGCAGAGGGACAACATGATGTGATTACCCTGATGCGCGATCAGATGCGGGAAGCGCTTGAGCAGGACCTGCGGCAGCTCCGGTGTTCCAGCCACTCGGCCGAAGCGCTGAGTAAGCTGGCGCACCGTCTCAAGGCATCATGGAGCTTGCTTTCCATGCGAGAAGCAACCCGTTTCTGCCAGGCAATGGAGGCTCTCCCTGAACTCCTCCGGGCGGGTCTTGTCGATGAGTTACAGCTTTCACCGCTCGCAGAACGTTTCGTGGCATTAATGCAAGAGAGCCTGCTACGCCTGGACAGCGCGCAAGCGGAATTATCTGACAAGTACTAAAGAATACTCTCTGTGGGATCAGTATATTTCTTCACATCAGGTGACGTCATCCAGAGCGCCATCATCATTTCGGAGAAACCACTATGAGTATCAATATTGCTATCGCCCATGAGCATACGATTATTCGTCGCGGCGTTATGTCGATGATTATGAATGCGCCGGCTCTGCCCAGTGACAGCTTTTCCCGCCCCGAAATTAAAGTCACAGGGGATACAGCCTCGCCTTCCGGCCTCATTTCACTGCTGACTGAACAGACGGTTGATATTCTTTTTCTTGGCTTCTCGCTGGCTACCACTCCAGGCCCAAATCCCATTAGTGGCATGGATGGCGTGCTGCTGATTAAGTGGCTCAACCGCAAGTATCCAAAGTTAAAAATGATCGTCCTTTCTCCTTATAAAAATACCCAGCTCATCCGTATGACGCTGGAAGCTGGGGCAAAAGCCTATATCAGCCGGGATACCTGCGAGAAAACGCTGAGCCGGACGCTGAGTTCAGTCATCAACGATGAGGTTTACATTGAACGCGAACTCATGAACGCCCTTTTTCAGAACAATAATCAAGCCAGCAGGGAGCTATCTCCGCGCGAAATTGACGTGCTGCGTATGATGTGTCAGGGGCTTAATCTGACGCAGATCGCTCAGCAGATGAACCTGAGTAATAAGACCGTCAGCGCCCATAAGCTGAGAGCCATGGAGAAACTCAACGTCAGTAACGATTGCCAGCTCTATTGTGTGCTGGCAAAAACGCAGGCGTTCGATATTGCTATTTGAACATCACTATTAATAAGTCTCTTACGGCGTGACCGGCCGACACTTATTTACCCTTAAGAGACGGCCGCATGGCAGAATGACTTTTGCACTAAGGAACGGCTGCTATATTATTTGCCCTGCGTTGATCGGGGGAGATCATTAAACGCTCCTGGCGCAGGCGGCGCGGAAAACACCTCCCCAGATCACGTCCGGATAAATTAAAGCATCAGCGCTGCCTGTCGCCATCTAGAAAACATATTCCATTTCCAGCCACCACGTGCGACCGGGTTCAGTGATCTGCTGATGAGTGGAATAACCGAATTCGCTGACACCAGCCATATTAAGGTGTTCGCTGTAAGCTTTGTTCAGCAGGTTATCAATACCCGCACTCATCTTTAGCTGCTGACTGAACGTATAATCTGCATTCCAGGCCAGGGTACCAAACCCTGCGCTGCTGCTCAGGTCCTGCCCGGTTACGTTTCCTTTTTGGTTGGCGGTGCGATGCTGAGGAGCGACGGCTCGCCACATCACGCCTGTGCTCCAGTCTTCCTGATAGTAATTAAGCATGACGTGCCCTTCCAGTGGCGGCATCTGCGGCAGCGGCTGGCTGTCGGAACGATTTTCTCCCCAGGCGTAATTAAGGCTACTTTCCAGCAACCAGTTCGGTGCAATCTTCCAGCGCGCTCCGGTTTCCCCTCCCATAATGACAGCGTTGGTGTTGCTTGCCTGCGACGGCGTCTGGCTGTAATCGAACAGGATATAGTCGGAAATCCGTCCCACATAAGCGGAGAGCCACGCGCTGACGTTCTCGCCATTAAAGCTCAGACCATTATCCCACTGGAGCGTTTTTTCGCTTTTCAGTGTTTTGAAACTGGCCTGTCCGGCTTTGCCGGAAAAAAATTCCCAGTAGTCCGGGAAACGCTCGGTATAACCTACGCCACTGTAGAGTGTAAGCGGGGCATCCGGCAGCGTATGCTCAACGCGCATAAAGGCACCGGGCAGTACGTCACTGCGTGATGCGAAATCTGGTGAGCGCTTGTCGTCAACCCTGACATGATCCAGACGTGCGCCGGTGATGAACTTATTGTCGCTGTTTAATTCAGTCTGGAGCTCACTGAAAATGCCTGCCTGAATGAACTGCGCGTCATCGCGCCAGCCTGCCGCATTCTTTCTACGGTGAGTCTTACGCATCATGTCGGTGCCGGTCGTCAGCTGATTAGCGTCAGACTCCCAGACAGTACTCAGCCGGGTTCCCATCGTAACCCCACCGACTTCACTTTTGCGTTTTGGCCCAGCGGTCTGGCGCAGACTGTAGTTGTCCATGATGTGGTCGGTGTCGTTGTAGTAACTTTGCCAGCTGACTTTTCTCAGACGATCGCTTAACGCATATTTTTCCAGCTTCAATGCGGCACTTTTGCGCGCAAAACGGCTGCCGTCCATCATGCGTCCCGCATAGCGGGCTTCGCCGTCACTGGCCCCCATGCTCAGTTCCGCCAGCGTATCGTCATCCGGCGTCAGCCCCAGAGTGACGCCGCTGTTCCATTTACGCCACTTGCCTGGCACCCGATTGCTGTCGCCATCCCGGTAATCCTCCGCTTCCGAACGGTTGCCGTCTAAACGGATATAGCCCGAACGATTACCCAACACAGTATTGACGTTCTGATCTGAGCGACCATTCGCCCCCTGAAGAAGGTTAACCGAGCCTTTAATCCCCGGCTCGCTGAACAGTTCGGGCTGACGCTCAAACAGCAGCGTGCCCGCCGAGGCCATCGGCCCGTGGGTAACGCTTTGTGGCCCTTTGACAACCGTCAGCGTGTCGTAACTTTTGGGGGTGATGTAGGCAGTCGGGGTATCCATTCTGGAGCCACACCCCCCCTGCGTACTGGCACCATCGCTCAGAATATTCAGCCGGGAACCGAACATGCCGCGCAATACAGGATCGCCATTGCTGCCCCCGCTACGCAGTATCGAGAAGCCCGGGATTGTTTTCAGTAAATCTGCACCATCACTGGCCGGAACAGGCTGGCGCGGCGTTTGAGTAGAGGTCACCAGATGGCCCGGATTATTTACCGGGGCGGTTACGGTCATTACCTGCTCTGCCGTTGCCGGACATGCTGCAGCACATGAGAGAGCCAATATCAGCGGGCGCAGCGTTACCCTGGTGCATTTATTATGCAAAGGGGTCGTAGACATAATTATATTCCGTTGTAATCAGGATGAAATTAAGTCCACTATTGTTGTTGATAGAGTGAAAAGAATACACGCCAGTCACCTGGGAATACGCTTTTCCTGAAAGAGAAATATCTCTGACTAAGTAAGGAATTTATTCTAAATAAGCCGTACGGTTTCTACTATAAGGAGGGACTTAAATACAGAGAGGTCTTACCACGCCAGAGATAAATAGAGTAAGACCCATTATCAGAGTGAATTAACATCGGCAGAGGCATAAAAAAGCAACATAACCTGGTCAGCCGCTGAACAAAAAACCTGAGGGCTGAAGAGTGCTTTTTTGATTAATCGGAATATATATAGGTTGTTACCGATAGCGAACTCCGCTTTATTCCCTCTTATTTTAATAGATGTCATGTGCAGGTAAAGACCTATTTATTGCGCCTTCACTGCTTACGCGTTTTTAATGTCACGTCACGCCGCAATCGAATAAAACGGCCCGCAGGCCGTTTCACAGAAGGCAGTTCAGGCGAGTGTTCCGGCACCGCGGCAGTTAGGCGAAGCCAGTACGGTATCCTGCAACCCTTCCCACTCTTTCAGGGTGTACGTATGCAGGGCTAAAGCATGAACACTGCCCGCGAGTTCTGCCGCCAGTTCGCCATAAATCAGGCGGTGACGCGCCAGAAAACGCTGGCCCGCAAAGCAGTCGCTGACAATCACCACTTTGAAGTGACTTTCGGATCCGGCAGGCACGTTGTGCCGGTAGCTCTCGTCATGTACTTCCAGATGAGCTGGCTGAAACGCCACACGCAGCTTTTCTTCTATTTGTTCGCGGATCATGGCTATTACTCCTCAATGGCGAGCGCGGTGCCCCATCTCATTCAATCTTAGTCGCTTTTAGTGCGCTTACCTGTCAGCGGACGCTAAATATTGCATTTTATGTCAGCCCGCCTCTGGCGCGCATAATAACGCAGCTGAAACCAACATCAAACCAGCCTGTCAGAGAAGAGGCTTAAAACGGTTTCAGACACAATTTCCCCGGCAACAGGGCTTTTTTCACTGCCGGGCAATGCTATGATGACCGCAGTTTTTGCAAACCAACCCCCTGACACCAACGAGAAAAAGTATGTTGAAAAAACTGTTATTCCCACTGTTGGCTGCGTTCATTTTAGCCGGCTGTGCAACCAGCACGAATACCCTTACCATCCAGCCTAAAATTCAGTTGCCACAGCAGGATCCAGGCCTGATGGGCGTGACCGTCAGCATCAACGGTGCCGACCAGCGTAAAGATCAGGCGCTGGCAAAAGTAAACCGTGATGGTCAGTTAGTGACCCTGACGCCATCGCGCGATCTGCGTTTCCTGCTGCAGGAAGTGCTGGAGAAGCAGATGACCGCACGTGGCTATATGGTGGGTCCTAATGGCGCGGTTGATCTGCAGATTGTGGTTAACAACCTCTATGCCGACGTGACACAGGGCAATGTGCGCTACAGCATCACCACAAAAGCCGACATCTCTATCATCGCGACAGCGAAAAACGGCAACAAACAGGTTAAAAACTACCGCCAGACTTACAGCGTAGAAGGCGCGTTCAACGCCAATAACCAGAAGATTACCAACGCGGTGAACGCCACCATGAGCGATGTAATCGCGGACATGGCGCAGGACACGAGCGTGAACGACTTCATCAAACAGAACGCCCGTTAATATCCTCACTTCTCTGCCCTGCCTCGTGCAGGGCTTTTTGTTATCTGCAGGATCCGCATGAACCACTACCTTCGCCTCTTCAGCCAGAAAAACGCCGCCGTCTTACTGCTCCTCGGTTTTGCTTCCGGATTACCGCTGGCACTTACATCGGGCACGTTGCAGGCGTGGATGACAGTGGAAAATGTCGATCTGAAAACTATCGGCTTCTTTTCGCTGGTCGGCCAGGCTTACGTCTTTAAATTTCTCTGGTCGCCGATGATGGACCGCTATACGCCACCTTTTCTGGGACGGCGTCGCGGTTGGTTGCTGCTCAGTCAGCTGGCGCTGGTGGGCGGAATCTTCGCGATGGGGTTTCTGCAACCCGGGCGCGATCTGACACTGATGGCCGCGCTGGCGGTGCTGATTGCCTTCTGCTCCGCCTCGCAGGATATCGTCTTTGATGCCTGGAAAACGGATATCCTGCCGCCTGAAGAGCGTGGCAGCGGTGCGGCAATCACCGTGCTGGGTTATCGACTGGCGATGCTCATTTCCGGCGGGCTGGCGTTGTGGCTGGCTGACCGCTATCTGGGCTGGCAGGCAACCTACTGGCTGATGGCATTGATGATGGTGCCAGGTATTATCGCGACGCTGATGGCAAGCGAGCCGGACACCCGTATCTCCACTCCTCATTCGCTGCGTCAGGCGGTGGTCGATCCGCTAAAAGATTTCTTTCAGCGCAACAACGCCTGGCTGCTGATTACCCTGATTATCCTTTACAAGCTGGGCGATGCCTTTGCTGCCTCGCTGACTACCACCTTTCTGATTCGCGGCGTGGGTTTCAATGCAGGCGATGTCGGCCTGGTTAATAAGACGCTGGGCCTGCTGGCAACCATTATCGGGGCGCTCTATGGCGGCGTGCTGATGCAGCGCCTGAGTCTGTTCAGGGCGCTGATGATTTTCGGCGTGCTGCAGGCGGTCTCGAACTTTGGTTACTGGCTACTGGCAGTGACAGACAAACAGTTGTGGAGCATGGCCAGCGCGGTCTTTGTGGAAAACCTCTGCGGCGGCATGGGCACCGCAGCCTTTGTGGCGCTGTTAATGACACTCTGCAACAAATCATTCTCAGCCACCCAGTTCGCCCTGCTGTCGGCACTGTCAGCCGTTGGCCGGGTCTATGTCGGCCCGGCGGCGGGCTGGCTGGTAGAACTCTGGGGCTGGCCGACCTTTTATGCTTTCACTGTGGTAGCAGGCCTGCCGGGCCTGGTGCTGCTGGCTTTTTGCCGTCAAACGCTTAATCAGGTCGAGCAAAGTGGCAATTTCCTCACACGAAGCTACTATCCTCATGGTTATCGCTGGACAAATCGTCTGTTTGCAACCGGATGCGGCGTGCTGGCTCTGTGGCTTGTTGCGCTGGCACTGAATGCACTGGGACTGACTGCGCTGGCACCGCTGCTTACCCGCCTGTTTGAGCTGGGCATGGCCCTCTCGCTACTGGCGGTGCTTGCCGGGGTGTTGCTGGACTACCGGGCGCTGAAGAAAACGCCGGTGTTGCCGGCATCAGACGCTTAAGCGAAATCGATAGGTTAACGCGCTGCGACTTATTTTTTAAGCACTGGATAAGTCGCCATCATTTATCATCGCGTGTTATTTTTAAAAAATAACAATATGACCTGAGGAGGCGTAGCGGAAATACTAAAAACCGGTGAGCAATTACTTTGTTTAAATTTCATCGCACAAATGATACGGACTTGTTAAATAATTGGGGATTAAAAGTACGGGTTATTCCTTTCCCTGATTTTTTTACGGTTACTTCCATTGATTTTTGTTATATTGGTGGCAACTGCTTGTCTGCGTTAATTTTTTGTCACCTGGCGCAACATCTGTGACACCCTTAGCAAAAGGTGTCAACACGTATCTGACACATCCTTAAGCTGGTTTACACTGCATAAACCTTCCCGTAAAATGCGCGCACACTTAAACGACAATAGAGCCCTTTGTCATTGAGGTCGTTAAATGAGACTCAGTAAATACAATAAAAGTTTGGGGATTTTGTCATTAATTGCAGGCACTTTATTAATGAGTGGCTGTGATAGTGCATTGTTAAATCCCAAAGGACAGATTGCACTGGAGCAACGTTCGCTGATACTGACTGCCTTTGGCCTGATGTTGATCGTCGTGATTCCCGCAGTCCTGATGGCCGTGGTGTTTGCCTGGAAGTACCGGGCGTCCAACACGAATGCGAAGTACAGCCCTAACTGGTCACACTCTAACAAAGTGGAAGCCGTGGTCTGGACCATTCCGATCCTGATCATTCTCTTCCTTAGCGTACTGACCTGGAAATCGACCCACGCACTGGAGCCCAGCAAACCGCTGCAATCTGATGTGAAACCGGTTGAGATCGATGTGGTTGCACTGGACTGGAAATGGTTGTTCATTTACCCGGAGCAGGGTATTGCGACTGTGAACCAGATTGCCTTCCCGGCAAATACTCCGGTGAACTTCAAAATTACGTCTAACTCCGTCATGAACTCTTTCTTCATCCCAACGCTCGGCAGCCAGATCTATGCGATGGCTGGTATGCAGACCAAACTGCATCTGATTGCGAATGAGCCGGGAACTTTCGACGGTATCTCTGCGAACTTCAGTGGTCGTGGTTTCTCTGGCATGAAGTTTAAAGCCATTGCAACTAAAGACGATGCGGAATTCCAGCAGTGGGTGGCTAAAGTTAAAGCAGCCCCTAACACGCTGACTACTATGGATGATTTCGAGAAAGTGGCTGTGCCAAGCGAAAATCACCCGGTGGAATATTTCTCTTCAGCTGATCCGAAACTGTTCATGCAAGTCATCGACAAGTTCAAGATGAGCCACGGGAAAATGGACATGCCACAGCATGAAGGTATGGACATGAGTCACGCCGCTTCCGCGGGAGCCGAGGAATAATACGATGTTCGGAAAATTAACACTTGATGCAGTGCCGTACCATGAGCCGATTATCATGGTTACGGTTGCCGCTATCCTGATAGGTGGAGCGGCGCTGGTCGCTGCGCTCACCTATTTT
This sequence comes from Candidatus Pantoea rara, assembly GCF_051136265.1. Classification (NCBI taxonomy): domain Bacteria; kingdom Pseudomonadati; phylum Pseudomonadota; class Gammaproteobacteria; order Enterobacterales; family Erwiniaceae; genus Pantoea; species Candidatus Pantoea rara. Next base: position 3,059,045 of record NZ_CP194942.1, read on the forward strand.
GGTAAGTGGAAATATCTGTGGTCTGAATGGCTGACGTCAGTCGACCACAAACGCCTGGGTATCATGTATATCATCATGGCGTTCGTCATGCTGATTCGTGGTTTCGCTGATGCCATTATGATGCGTACCCAGCAGGTTATGGCTTCGGCCGGTGAAGCGGGCATTCTGCCACCGCACCACTACGACCAGATCTTTACCGCGCATGGCGTGATTATGATCTTCTTCGTGGCAATGCCTTTCGTGGTTGGCCTGATGAACATCGCGGTTCCGTTGCAGATTGGTGCACGTGACGTTGCGTTCCCGTTCCTGAACAACCTGAGCTTCTGGTTTACTGCGGTCGGTGTGATCCTGGTTAACCTGTCTCTGGGTGTGGGCGAGTTCGCACAGACCGGCTGGCTGGCTTATCCGCCGCTTTCCGGCGCGGAGTACAGTCCCGGGGTCGGGGTCGATTACTGGATCTGGAGCCTTCAGCTCTCAGGTATCGGTACGACCTTAACCGGTATTAACTTCTTCGTGACCATCCTGAAGATGCGCGCACCAGGCATGAGCCTGTTCAAAATGCCGGTCTTTACCTGGACCGCGCTGTGCACCAACGTCCTGATCATCGCTGCGTTCCCGGTTCTGACCGTGACCCTGGCGCTGTTGACCCTTGATCGTTATCTCGGCTTCCATTTCTTCACCAATGAAATGGGCGGGAACATGATGATGTACGTCAACCTGATCTGGGTCTGGGGCCATCCGGAAGTGTATATCCTGGTACTGCCGGTGTTTGGTGTGTTCGCAGAAATTACCGCGACCTTCTCCAAAAAACGTCTGTTTGGTTATACCTCACTGGTGTGGGCGACCATCGCCATTACCGTGCTGTCGTTTATCGTCTGGTTGCACCACTTCTTCACCATGGGTGCAGGTGCCAACGTTAACGCCTTCTTCGGTATCATGACGATGATCATCGCGATTCCGACCGGGGTTAAAATCTTTAACTGGCTGTTCACTATGTATCAGGGTCGCATTCAGATGCACTCTGCCATGCTGTGGACCGTTGGCTTCCTGGTAACCTTCTCTGTAGGGGGTATGACCGGCGTACTGCTGGCCGTTCCGGGCGCTGACTTTATTCTGCACAACAGCCTGTTCCTGATTGCACACTTCCATAACGTTATCATCGGTGGTGTGGTCTTCGGTTGTATGGCGGGCGTGACCTACTGGTTCCCGAAAGCCTTCGGCTTCACCCTGAACGAAACCTGGGGTAAGCGCGCATTCTGGTTCTGGATCATTGGCTTCTTCGTAGCCTTTATGCCGCTGTACGCACTGGGCTTCATGGGTATGACCCGTCGTCTGAGTCAGGATATCGATCCACAGTTCCACCCTCTTCTGGTGGTTGCTGCGGTCGGTGCAGGTCTGATTGCACTGGGTATCCTGTGTCAGCTGACTATGTTCTACGTTTCAGTACGTGATCGCGATCAGAACCGTGATGTGACAGGTGACCCGTGGGGCGGTCGTACGCTGGAGTGGGCAACCTCTTCACCGCCACCGTTCTACAACTTTGCTGTCATCCCACATGTCCATGAGCGTGATGCGTTCTGGGAAATGAAAGAGAAAGGCGAAGCATACAAACAGCCGGCATCGTATGAAGAGATTCATATGCCGAAAAACAGTGGTGCTGCAATCGTCATCTGCGCATTCGCCACCGTAATGGGCTTCGCGCTGATCTGGCATATCTGGTGGATGGCGGGTCTTTCATTCCTCGGCATGATCGTTACCTGGATCGTGAAGAGCTTCGACGAAGACGTGGATTACTACGTTCCGGTTGCTGAAGTTCAGAAGATTGAAAACCAGCACTTTGACGAAATCAGCAAAGCAGGTCTGAAATAATGTCAACTGAAACTCTGATTAAACATCACCACGACGCCCATGCGGAGCATGGGCATCACGATGCAGGAGCCAATAAAGTCTTTGGCTTCTGGATCTACCTGATGAGTGACTGCATTATCTTCGCAACCCTGTTTGCGACCTATGCTGTCATGGTCAACAACACTGCCGGTGGCCCGGCAGGTAAAGACATCTTTGAGCTGCCGTTCGTTCTGGTAGAAACCGCCCTGCTGCTGTTGAGTTCAATCACTTACGGCATGGCTGTTATCTCCATGAACAAGGAGCAAAAAGGTGCCGTTATCGGCTGGCTGGCGCTGACCTTCCTGTTCGGTCTGGGCTTCATCGGGATGGAAATCTATGAATTCCATCACCTGATTGCTGAAGGCTTTGGTCCGGATCGCAGTGGCTTCCTGTCTGGCTTCTTTACGCTGGTCGGTACGCACGGTCTGCACGTAACCTCAGGTCTGATCTGGATGCTGGTTCTGATGTTCCAGGTGTCCAAACGTGGCCTGAACGCGACTAACCGCACCCGTATCATGTGTCTGAGCCTGTTCTGGCACTTCCTGGACGTGGTCTGGATTTGCGTCTTCACCGTTGTTTACCTGATGGGAGCCATGTAATGAGTCATTCTGTTAACGAACATGGCGCTTCACACGGTAGCGTGAAGTCCTACATGATCGGCTTCATCCTCTCTATCATCCTGACGGCAATCCCGTTCTGGATGGTAATGGATGGCAGTGCATCTCACGGTACTATTCTCGGTGTTGTTCTGGTCTGTGCGATCATCCAGGTGCTGGTTCACCTGGTGTACTTCCTGCACTTAGACAGCAAATCTGAGGGTGGCTGGAACATGGTAGCCATTGTTTTCTCGGCCATCATCATCCTGATTGTCGTAGTGGGCTCACTGTGGATCATGTGGAACCTCAACTACAACATGATGCCTCACTAAAGAGTCACACGTAATGTTTAAGCAATACCTGCAAGTTACAAAACCAGGAATTATTTTCGGGAATTTAATTTCTGTGATCGGCGGATTCCTGTTGGCTTCCAAAGGCAACACGGATTACGCCCTGTTTCTCTTCACCCTGGTGGGCGTGTCACTGGTGGTTGCATCGGGTTGTGTTTTCAACAACGTGATTGACCGCGACATTGACATCAAGATGGAGAGAACCAGGAATCGGGTGCTGGTAAAAGGCCTTATCTCCGCGAAAGTAAGCCTGGTTTATGCCACTGTGCTGGGTATTGCTGGCTTTGCGTTGCTCTACTTCGGTGCTAATCCGCTGGCCATGTGGCTGGCGGTGATGGGCTTCGTGGTGTACGTAGGCATCTACAGTCTTTACATGAAGCGTAATTCCGTTTACGGAACGCTGATTGGCAGTCTGTCGGGTGCTGCGCCGCCGGTTATCGGCTACTGCGCGGTCTCTAACCAGTTTGATGCTGGCGCGTTAATCCTGCTGGCGATCTTTAGCCTGTGGCAGATGCCGCATTCGTATGCGATTGCTATCTTCCGCTTTAAAGATTATCAGGCAGCGAACATCCCGGTTCTGCCGGTGGTGAAAGGCATTTCCGTGGCTAAGAATCATATTACGCTTTATATCCTGGCGTTTATGATTGCCACGCTGATGCTGACGCTGGGAGGCTACGCAGGCTACAAATATCTGGTGGTGGCCGCTGCGGTCAGCGTCTGGTGGCTGGGCATGGCATTATCGGGTTATAAAACCGCAGATGACCGTGTCTGGGCAAGAAAAGTGTTCGTCTTCTCTATCGTGACCATCACCGCGCTGAGCGTGATGATGTCGGTAGATTCGCTGGCTCCGGCCTCGAAGGACCTGCTGACTTACGTCTGGTAACCGGCACCGATACAGCATGAAAAGGGCGCGATTTTCGCGCCCTTTCTTTTTGTTACCACTGCTTAAAAACTATTGTTTTACCCGCCCTGCCCCGCCACCTAGAATAACTGCAGCACATTAACAGAGGTTGGAATGAACGATAACAAAATGACTCCGGTGGAGCTGCGCGCCACATGGGGCCTCGGTACGGTCTTTTCCCTGCGCATGCTGGGAATGTTTATGGTCCTGCCGGTACTGACCACCTATGGCATGGCATTACAGGGCGCGAGTGAAACCTTAATCGGTCTGGCAATTGGCATCTATGGCCTTGCCCAGGCAATCTTTCAGATTCCTTTTGGTTTGCTCTCCGATCGCATCGGCCGCAAGCCGTTGATCGTGGGCGGACTCTTGCTGTTTGTCCTGGGCAGCATAATCGCTGCCTGCACCGACTCCATCTGGGGCATCATTCTGGGCCGTGCGCTTCAGGGTTCAGGGGCCATTGCGGCTGCCGTGATGGCACTGTTATCCGATTTAACCCGTGAGCAGAACCGCACTAAAGCGATGGCGTTTATCGGTATCAGTTTTGGCGTGACCTTCGCGATTGCGATGGTCGTGGGCCCGATTGTCACTCATGCAATGGGCCTGCATGCGCTGTTCTGGATGATTGCGATTCTGGCATCACTGGGTATCGTGATTACCCTGATGGTGGTGCCGTCTGCTTCCCATCATGTGCTGAACCGTGAGTCGGGCATGGTGAAAGGCAGCTTCCGCAAAGTGCTGGCGAACCCGCGTCTGGTGAAACTTAACATCGGTATTTTCTGCCTGCACGTCCTGCTGATGTCGAGCTTTGTCGCCTTGCCAGGACAGTTTGAACAGGCTGGATTCCCGGCCCCCGAGCACTGGAAAGTTTATCTCTGCACTATGCTGATCGCCTTTGCGGGCGTGGTGCCGTTCATAATTTATGCCGAAGTGAAGCGCCGCATGAAGCGTGTCTTTGTCGGCTGCGTCGGAATGATTGTCATTGCTGAGATCGTGTTGTGGGGCGCGGAAGGTCATTTCTGGACGCTGGTAGTGGGTGTTCAGCTCTTTTTCTTCGCCTTCAATCTGATGGAAGCCATTCTGCCTTCCCTGATCAGTAAAGAGTCACCCGCTGGCTATAAAGGTACGGCGATGGGGATCTACTCCACCAGCCAGTTCCTGGGCGTGGCCGTTGGCGGCAGCATGGGTGGCTGGGTGTTTGGACATTTCGATGCGCAGACCGTGTTCCTGGTAGGCGCGATGGTGGCAGCAGCCTGGCTGTTTGTCAGCATGACAATGCAGGAGCCACCCTATGTAAGCAGCCTGCGCATCGTGCTGAGCGATGCTGCCCTTGCTGTGCCGAATCTGGAACAGCGCCTGAAAGCACAGCCGGGGGTTAACGCCGTGTTTATCGTGCCGGAAGAGAAAAGCGCGTATATCAAGATCGACAGTAAAGTTACCAGCCGTCCTGAACTGGAAGCGCTGCTGGGTAGTTGCTGATAAAAGCCGGTTTTGGTGGGTTAGCGGTGAGATCGGGTTGGCTTTGAAAGCGGGTTTAAGAGGGTGAGCAGCACCATTTAGTTTTGCTGTCAGATCGAGCTGGCTCAGGGAACAGAGTCAGATCGGAAAGATGCAATAGCCCCCCTCCATGGCCCGTGCGATTAGGCACCTCATCCCTGCCAGAACGACATCATCCAGACGACCTCCAGCTCAACAACAAAAAACCCGGCCTTAGCCGGGTTTTTCATCAATGCATTCAGACTGAAATCCCGTCTCCCCCGCTTAATCGCGGAAGTTTTTAAACTGGAATGGCTGCCCCAGGTTGCTGCCACGTACGACCGCCATCGCACCCTGCAAATCATCACGTGCTTTACCGGTCACACGCAATGCTTCACCCTGAATCTGAGTCTGCACTTTCAGCTTACTGTCTTTGATCAGCTTCACCAGCTTCTTCGCCACGTCGCTTTCAATGCCTTTCTTCAGTTTGGCATCGACCGCCCAGCTTTTACCACTGTGCTCAATCTCTTCCGGCACCTCTAAGGCGCCGCCTTCAATCCCGCGCTTCAGCAACTTCTCACGCAAAATATCGACCAGCTGCTTAACCTGGAAATCAGATTCGCTGGTGATCTTGATGGTTTCATTCTTTTCGTTGAGCTCAAACTCGGCGCTCACGTTGCGGAAATCGAAGCGGGTAGACACTTCACGGTTGGCATTCTCCACCGCATTGCGAATTTCCTGCAGATCGACCTCTGAAACGATATCGAAAGATGGCATCTCTTCTTCTCCTGACGCTAAAGTGACATGCATAATACGCGTCTTAAGGTGCTAAATAAAATCAGGCTGCACACAACGCTATAATGAAGGTGTGACAGTTAATAATAGATGGATAGCCCGCCAGCGGGAGGCAGCATGAAAATTACCGTATTAGGTTGCGGTGCATTGGGTCAGGTCTGGCTGACAGCGCTGGCCCGCCAGGGACATGAGGTACAGGGATGGTTGCGGGTGCCGCAGCCTTACTGTTCAGCCAATGTGGTCGATCCACAGGGCAATATATCCAACCGCACCTTTATCGCCAACGATCCGCTGTTCCTGGCGGAAAGCCAGCTGTTGCTGGTCACGCTTAAAGCCCCGCAGGTCTCACCTGCGGTGAAAAATCTGGAAAGCGTGTTGCCAGAAAACTGCCCGGTGCTGCTGCTGCATAACGGCATGGGGACGCTTGAGGAGTTAAAAGGGCTGACTCAGCCACTGCTGCGTGGCGTCACTACCCATGCAGCGATGCGCGATGGCACCGTCATCAAACACATTGCCAGTGGTATCACCCACATCGGCCCAGGCAATCGCAAAAGCGCCGCTTACAGCGATCTCGCCGACATCCTGCACCCTGCTCTGCCCGACGTTGCCTGGCATGACAACATCCGGGCAGCCTGCTGGCGCAAACTGGCCGTTAACTGTGTCATCAATCCGCTCAGCGTGGAGTATGAATGCCAGAACGGCGCATTGCGTGCTTATCCGGAGCAAATCGCTCAGCTGTGCGAAGAGATAAGCTGGGTCATGGAGCGGGAGGGCCAGAACGTTGCCAGCGATAGCCTGCAGGACATCATCTTCGACGTGATCGAAAGCACCGCAGCCAACACCTCTTCAATGCTGCAGGATGTACGTGCCCAGCGGCTCACCGAAATCGACTATATCAGCGGCTTTCTGCTGCGCCGCGCCCGGACACACGGCATGGTGCTGACGGAGAATACCCGTCTGTATGACATTATAAAACGCAAGGAGTCCCATTATGACCGCGAACGCATCGGTGCTGGTTTGCCTGGCACATGGCAGTGAAGAAATTGAAGCTGTCACCACCATCGACCTGATGGTACGGGCCGGCCTGAAGGTTGTCACCGCCAGCGTCGAAAGCGATGGCAGCCGGGAAATCGTCTGCTCACGCGGAGTGCGTCTGCTGGCTGACGTCACGCTGGTTGACGTCGCCGACAATGATTTCGCCGCCATCGTCCTGCCTGGTGGCCTGAAAGGCGCTGAAACCTTCCGTGACAGTCCGCTGTTAGTCGAAACGGTACGTCAGTTTCACCTCAATGAGAAGATCGTCGCCGCGATATGCGCAGCGGCAGGCACGGTACTGATCCCTCACGATCTCTTCCCGGTGGGCAACATGACCGGCTTTCCCGGCTTAAAAGAGACCATTCCGGAAAATAAGTGGATGGAGCGGCGCGTCGTATGGGATCCGCGCGTCAATCTGCTGACCAGTCAGGGGCCGGGTACGGCCATGGATTTTGCACTGAAGCTGATTGATCTGCTGGTGGGAAAAGAGATGGCGCGCGAGGTTGCCGCACAGCTGGTGCTGGCTCCCGGCATTTATGACTATCAGGAATAAATACTAAGGTTTAAAACAAGAAAACCAGTCAGACCTGAACAGGTGCTGACTGGCTCTGAGACGTGACTACGGGCGGTAAACTTTAACGTTCTTAAAACCCTGCTCATGCAGGTAGAGCGCCTGAAGACGGCTCATCACACCGCGATCGCAGTAGAGCAGCCAGGTGCGGTTCTGATCGAGATCGCCAAACTGCGTGCTGAGTTTGTAGAACGGCAGCGATTTTACTTCCGTGGCTTTCAGCGTCAGAGGCTTTTCTTCCTGCTCATCGATAGAGCGGATATCCAGCACTACGTCGTTCTCGCTCAGCAGGGCGACGGTCTCAACTTCCACCACCTCCTCTTCTGTCTGCTCAGCGATGGTACGGATATCAACGTTTGTCGCTTCTTCGATGACCCGATCAAGAATCGTGAAGTCGAAATTCTGCTCTTCCGCCTCAATCTTCTCTTTCACTGCCCTTACGGTCGGGCTTTTTGAGATCACACCGCAATATTCCGGCATGGTGCTGGCAAAATCTTCGGTGCCGATCTCACGGGCAATTCTGATGATGTGCTCTTTGTCATGGGAGATCAGCGGGCGCAGAATCAGCGTATCGGACGCGTTATCGATCAGACGCAGGTTGGTCAGCGTCTGGCTCGACACCTGGCCTACCGCTTCACCGGTGACCAGCGCCTGTACGCCGTAGCGCTCCGCAATCGTCGAGGCAGCGCGCACCATCATGCGCTTCAGCACTACGCCCATCTGGCCGTCATCCACTTTCTCGAGGATCTCACCGACGACCGGCTCAAAATTGATCGCCACGAAGCGTACGCGGTGTGAGCGACCAAAACGATTCCACAGATAGTGCGCAACCTGACGGACGCCAATCTCATGGGCGGCACCACCAAGGTTAAAGAAGCAGTAATGCACCCGGCTACCGCGACGCAGCAGCATATAGCTGGAAACGCCGGAGTCGAAACCACCGGAAATCAGTGACAGCACATCTTCCTGCGTGCCAATCGGGAAGCCACCCAGACCTTCGTAACGCGCGGTCACCAGCGTCAGACGATTCTCTTCAATTTCAAGATTCACCGTCACGTCCGGGTTTTTAAGCTGCACACGGGCGCTTTCAATATGCTGGTTCAGACCACCGCCAACATAGCGCTCTACATCCTGCGAACTGAAGCTATGCTTACCACGACGCTTAACACGCACGCAGAAGCTCTTCCCTTCCAGACTGTCGCGATACTGCGCTAACGTCTGTTCAAAAATGTGATGAATATCGGTGTACTCGCGATCTTCAACCGCTAAAACGTGATGAATACCGGGAATGCGCGCGAGCTCATCAGGAATAATCTCTCCCAGCGCTGCATTTTTTGACCGCACTTCAATGTGATCCCAGTGACGCACAACGGCGATTTCGTCGCTAACGGTTTTCAGGACGTTGCGAATATTGCTGGCAAGAATCTTGATAAAGCGCAAACGCACCGACGGACTCTTGATGGTGATTTCAGGAAATAACTTGATGATAAACTTCATGGCGACACAGCTTCGTTGGGCAAATAAGTGCTAAAACAGGCGGCACTTAGCTGGTAAAATCACAAAATTGCGGGCTGCAAGGCGCAACCGCATCCGAGGCGCGGGAGTATATCACCTTTGTCAGGTGACTGCTTCTTCATCAGCCGCCGCATTGATTATTTTGCTAATCATAGGGTCTCAGCTACCATGACCGATTGCGAGATAATGTCCCAACCGTGAGTCGACACGAAATATGCCGAAAAAAGCCGAACAGCCAGCCAGCTTTGAAACGTCATTGCAGCAGCTGGAGCAGATTGTCAGCCGTCTGGAAAGTGGTGAACTGCCGCTGGAAGAAGCCCTGAACGAATTTGAGCGCGGCGTGCAGCTGGCGCGGAATGGCCAGCAGACACTGCAGCAGGCTGAACAGCGGGTCCGGATTCTGCTGAACGATGATAAAGATGCCGACCTCACTGCTTTCACGCCGGAAAACGACTAATGGATTTCGCCCGATTACTCGACGTTTATCAGCAGCAGGTGAACGCCGCGCTGACGCGTTTTATAGAGCCACTTCCTTTTCAGAGTTCTCCTCTGGTGAATGCCATGCATTATGGGGCATTATTAGGCGGTAAACGCCTGCGTCCTTTTCTGGTCTACGCTACTGGTGAAATGCTCCACGCCGACCCGGCGAGTCTGGATGCGCCCGCCGCTGCGGTTGAATGCATTCATGCGTACTCTCTGATTCATGACGATCTCCCTGCGATGGACGATGACGCATTGCGTCGCGGGCAGCCAACCTGTCACATTAAATATGGCGAAGACACGGCGATTCTGGCGGGCGACGCCCTGCAAACGCTGGCCTTCTCTATTCTGGCAGATGAAGCGATGCCCGGAGTCAGTGCCGAATATCGTCTGATGATGCTTTCAGAACTGGCTAAGGCCAGCGGCGTAGCCGGGATGTGTGGCGGACAGGCGCTGGATTTAGCGGCGGAAGGCAAATCTGTAGATCTTGACCAGCTGGAACAGATCCATCGCCACAAAACCGGCGCGCTGATCCGCTCAGCAGTCCGGTTAGGCGCGTTATCGGCAGGCGATGCGGGCCGTGAAGCGCTGCCGCTGCTTGACCGCTACGCTGAGGCTATCGGTCTCGCGTTTCAGGTGCAGGACGACATTCTTGATGTGGTGGGTGATACGGCGGTGATCGGAAAACGCCAGGGAGCCGATCAGGATCTGGGAAAAAGCACCTATCCTTCACTATTGGGCCTTGAAAATGCCCGTGCCAAAGCGCGGGATTTGTATCAGGAAGCTCTTGATGCTTTAGAATTGCTCGCTGCGCACTCTTATAACACTACAGCACTGCAGGCGCTGGCGAGCTTCATAATTGAACGCGACAAATAACTTCCATAATGAGTCTCTGATGAGTTTTGATATTGCTAAATACCCGACACTGGCGCTGGCAAACACGGTTCAGGAGCTGCGCGCCCTGCCCAAAGAGAAGTTGCCTGCGCTGTGTGATGAACTGCGTCAGTATCTGTTAGACAGTGTGAGCCGCTCCAGCGGCCATTTTGCGTCGGGTCTGGGCGTAGTCGAACTGACGGTCGCGCTGCATTATGTCTATAACACCCCCTTTGACCATCTGGTCTGGGATGTGGGTCATCAGGCTTATCCGCATAAAATTCTGACCGGTCGCCGCGATCGCATCGGCACCATTCGTCAGAAAAATGGCGTACACCCGTTTCCATGGCGCGGTGAAAGTGAATATGACGTCTTAAGCGTCGGTCACTCATCGACCTCGATCAGTGCCGGTCTCGGCATGGCTGCAGCAGCAGAACGTGAAGGCCAGGGCCGTCGCACCGCCTGCATTATTGGCGATGGCGCGATCACTGCGGGTATGGCGTTTGAAGCGATGAACCATGCCGGTGATATCAAGCCAGACATGCTGGTCATCCTCAACGACAACGAGATGTCGATCTCCGAAAACGTCGGGGCGCTGAATAACCGCCTGGCGCAGATCCTGTCAGGTAAAACCTATGCGCGACTGCGCGAAGGCAGCAAGCGTGTGCTGACCAGTCTGCCGCCGATTAAAGAGCTGGTAAGACGTACCGAAGAGCATCTGAAAGGCATGGTCGTGCCGGGTACGCTGTTTGAAGAACTGGGCTTTAACTACATCGGCCCGGTCGATGGTCACGATGTGCTGACGCTGGTGAATACGCTGAGCAACATGCGCAGCCTGAAAGGGCCGCAATTCCTGCATATCATGACGAAGAAAGGCAAAGGCTACGCCCCGGCCGAGGAAGATCCGATTGCCTGGCACGCCGTGCCCAAATTTGACCCGGCGATCGGCGAACTGCCGAAAAGCGCAGAAGGTCTGCCAAGCTACTCTAAAATCTTTGGTAACTGGCTGTGCGAGATGGCTGCCGACGATCCGAAGCTAATGGCAATTACTCCTGCGATGCGTGAAGGCTCCGGCATGGTCGCCTTCTCACGTGAATTCCCGAATCAATATTTTGATGTGGCGATCGCCGAGCAGCACGCCGTGACCTTCGCAGCCGGTATGGCGATTGGCGGATATAAACCAATTGTTGCCATCTACTCGACGTTCCTGCAGCGCGCCTACGATCAGCTGATCCACGACGTCGCCATCCAGAAATTACCGGTCCTGTTTGCTATCGATCGCGGTGGTATTGTGGGTGCGGATGGTCAGACTCACCAGGGCGCATTCGATCTTGCTTATCTGCGCTGCGTGCCGGATATGCTGATCATGACCCCCAGCGATGAGAATGAGTGTCGGCAGATGCTCTACACCGGCTATCACCATCAGGATGGCCCAAGTGCGGTGCGCTATCCGCGCGGCACCGGTGTCGGCACACCTCTGGCACCCCTGCAGAGCCTGCCGCTGGGTAAAGCGGTTGTGAAACGCCGCGGTGAAAAGCTGGCAATTCTGAACTTTGGTACCCTGCTGCCAGAAGCCGCCGCCACGGCGGAAGCGCTGAATGCGACCCTGGTCGATATGCGCTTTGTGAAGCCGCTGGATGAGGCGCTGATTGCTGAGCTGGCCGCCACGCACGACTCCCTGATTACGCTGGAAGAAGGCGCAATCAAAGGCGGTGCAGGCAGTGGCGTGAATGAATTTATCATGGCGAAGCGCCTGGGCGTTCCGGTACTGAATATTGGCCTGCCCGATGAGTTCATCCCGCAGGGCACGCAGGATGAAGTGCGTCATGACTACCTGCTGGACGCCGAAGGCATTCAGCAACAAATCGCCCGCTGGCTGGCGCAGTAACCTCCCTTCTCTTCTCTGCGCTCCCCTCGGGGAGCGCAACATCCTGCTATGCTGTAACCTTTGCACTTTCGCAGGAGCCTCCACCATGAAAACGATTCAACTGGGTACCACCGATCTGCAGGTGTCGCGCCTCTGTCTGGGTTGTATGACCTATGGCGAGCCAGCGCGCGGTAATCACGCCTGGACGTTGCCGGAAGAGAGCAGCCGTCCGCTGATCCAGCAGGCACTGAACGCGGGCATTAACTTCTTTGATACCGCGAACAGCTACTCAGATGGCAGCAGTGAAGAGATCCTGGGCCGGGCGCTGAAAGATTTCGCCCGTCGCGAAGAGATTGTGGTCGCCACTAAAGTCTATTTCCCGCTGACCAATCTGTCACAGGGGTTGTCACGCAAGAATATCCTGCAGTCGATCGATGACAGCCTGCAGCGTCTCGGCATGGAGTATGTCGACCTGCTGCAGATTCACCGCTGGGACTATGACACGCCGCTGGAAGAGACGCTGGAAGCGCTGCATGAGGTGGTTCAGTCTGGTAAAGCCCGCTACATCGGTGCCTCTTCGATGCACGCCAGCCAGTTTGCTCAGGCGTTGCAGATGCAGTCGGAGCAGGGCTGGCACCGTTTTGTCAGCATGCAGGATCAGTACAATCTGATTCAGCGCGAAGAGGAGCGTGAAATGCACCCGCTCTGCCTGAAAGAGCAGATTGCCGTGCTGCCCTGGAGTCCGCTGGCGCGCGGTAAGCTGACCCGCCCCTGGGGTGAGAACACTGCGCGTTCCGCGTCTGACCAGGTGATGGCGAAGCTCTATGACAAGACCGAAGAGAATGATGCCGTGATTGCAGAGCGGCTGGCGCAGGTGGCGGAGAGTAAAGGTGTGACGCGGGCACAGGTGGCGCTGGCCTGGCTGCTGAGCAAACCTGCTGTTACGGCACCGATTATTGGCGCGTCGCGTGCTGAGCAGTTTGCGGATCTGGTGAAGGCAGTGGATGTCACACTGAGTGACGAAGAGATTACCCTGCTGGAAGAGGTCTATCAGCCGCATCAGGCGGTAGGATTCGAATAAAACCAGACGTGACGCCCTGCCCGGGCGTCACCTTATTCAGGCATCAGCGTCGGCGGTTAACCTGCCAGCCAGACCCCAAAGCCATACAGCATGGCAGCGGAAATCACGCCAGCAATAATATCATCAACCATTATGCCCATGCCGCCATGCACATTGCGGTCGAACCAGCGAATCGGCCACGGCTTCCACATATCCAGAATACGGAACAGCACAAAGCCACCCAATACCCATTGCCAGCTGTTCATCGGAATCGCCATCAGCGTAATCCACATGCCGATAAACTCATCCCAGACAATACTGCCGTGATCGTGTACGCCCATGTCTTTGGCGGTGCGATGACAGAGATAAACGCCGACGCAGATGCCAGCCAGCACGACCAGAGAATAGAGATCCTGTGGCAGAAAGGTCATCAGCCACCAGAATGGGATGGCCGCCAGCGATCCCATGGTACCCGGCACGATCGGGCTTAATCCGCTGCCGAATCCCGTCGCCAGCAAATGCCAGGGATTGCTCATCCGCAGGCGACTTTTCGCCACGTCGTTATTTAGTATCAAAGTGATCAAACCCTTTATGACGGAATGTGGCGGGCTTGCCATTATCCAGCAGCGTCAAGCCTTCCGACTCCGGTGCCATTTGTCCGATGCAGGTATAAGGCACGCCCAGATGCCCCAGCGCCACATCCAGCGCGCCGCGATTAACCTCTGGTACGGTGAAACAGAGTTCATAATCTTCTCCGCCACTCAGCGCCCAGCGTAATACCTGCTCAGGTTCAAAATGGTCACGCAGCGCCGCCGACAGCGGCAACGCATCCAGGTTAAGCCGTGCGCCACAGCCGCTGGCTTTCAGCACATGGCCGAGATCGGAAATCAGGCCGTCAGAAATATCCACCGCAGAGGAGGCCAGCGAACGCAGTGCCTGGCCCTGCAGTATGCGCGGCATCGGACGCAGATGACGTTTAATCAGCGCTTCATGTACTGCGGGATCGCTGATGCGACAGTGATGCTGGAGCAGCGCCAGGCCCGCCGCGCTGTCACCCAGCGTGCCGGTCACGAAGATCCAGTCACCCGGCTTCGCACCGGAACGTTTCAGGGCGCGACCCTGCGGTACCAGACCGTGAATCGCCAGCGTCAGACTCAGCGGACCACGAGTGGTGTCGCCGCCCACCAGCTGCATATCGTAATATTCCAGCAGTTCAAACAGGCTTTCACTGAAGGCGGACAGCCAGCTCTCATCGACCTGCGGCAGCGTTAAGGCCAGCGTCAGCCACGCGGGATCGGCGCCCATTGCAGCAAGGTCGCTGAGATTCACAGCCAGGGCTTTGTAACCCAGATCGGCAGGATGGATATCCCGTAAGAAGTGCACACCCGCGACCAGGGTATCGGTGCTGATCGCCAGCGTCTGTTTTTCCGGCACGCTCAGTAACGCACAATCGTCACCGATGCCGAGTTCGACATCACGGCGGCTGCGTGTTCTGCGGTTGAAGTAGCGTGCGATGAGTTCAAATTCACCACAAGACATAATTGCGTTCCGCTTAACCCTTCATGAAAAAAGGCCGGCAAGCCGGCCTTTTTGTTTATTTGCGATTGGGTCGAATTTGTGGACCGGCTTTATCCAGCACGCCGTTAACAAATTTATGACTGTCTTCGGCACCGAAGACTTTCGCCAGCTCAATCCCTTCGTTGATGGCCACTTTATAAGGCACATCGTTACGTTTGCTCAGCTCATACAGCGAGATGCGCAGGATAGCTTTTTCTACCTGGCCCAGCTCTTCGAGCTGACGGGACAAATAGGGCTTCATCAGTCCATCCAGATACGCACTGTTGGTCGCCACACCGGACAGCAGTTCGCGGAAGTAGGTAATATCGACGTCTTTGACGTCCTGTTCCGCCAGAAACTGGTATTCCACATCGGCAATGTCGTTATTCGACAACTGCCAGGAGTAAAGCGCCTGAACAGCGCACTCACGGGCGCGACGACGAGCAGCAGGTTTCACAAAATTCCCCTTACAAAAATCAGGCTTTAATGGCTGTCAATACGTTGATCATTTCGAGCGCAGTCAGAGCCGCTTCAGCACCTTTGTTACCCGCTTTGGTGCCGGCACGCTCAATGGCCTGCTCGATGCTTTCAGTGGTCAGCACGCCGAACGCGACAGGAATGTCGCTGTTCATGGCAACGCTGGCGATACCGGAGCTGGCTTCACCCGCCACATATTCGAAGTGGGCAGTGCCACCACGAATAACGGTGCCGAGTGCGATAATCGCATCATATTTGCCGGAGTTAGCCAGCGCACGGGCTGCCAGAGGCAGTTCGTAGGCACCAGGCACCCAGACTACGGTGATATTGTCATCTTTGACCTGGCCGATACGTTTCAGGGCATCAACTGCGCCATCCAGCAGGCTGTCATTAATGAAGTTGTTAAAACGCGCAATAACGATGGCAACATTGGCCTCAGGCGTTGCAACAGCAGCTTCGATAACTTTCATACTTATCCTTTCAGGGGTTTGATTAGCCCCGCGCAGGGGGGCGGATTCTATCATACTCTTGGGCGGCGTGCTCTCGCTTTTCCGACCGTGTTATTGTGGTGTCAGGGTCAGGCGCAAATCATCACCGACCTGCCGGACATCGCTGAATTGAAAGGCAGGCGCGTCAGCCAGCTGGCTGAGTCCTGGCAGCTGACACAGGCCGCGTCCTTCGTGACCTAACAGCTTAGGAGCCAGATAAACAATCAGTTCATCGACCAGTCCGGCCTGCAACAGGGCACCAGCCAGCGAGGCTCCTGCTTCAACCCAGACACTGTTAATCTGTCGCCTTCCCAGCAGCATCATCATCGCCACCAGATCCAGTTGCTGTTCGCGCAGTGGAACAGCGATTTGCGTCACCTCAGCGGGCCAGATCTGCTGATCCGGCTGATGGCGCATCAGCCAGGTTTCACCTGGCTGCGAAATAAGTCGATGCTGCGGCGTCACCCGATTCTGGCTGTCGATAATCACCCGTACCGGCTGACGCAGCTGCTGCTCATCAAGCAGAGACCGGGTCTCTGCATTAAGTTCAGACCAGCGCACCGTCAGGGAGGGATCGTCCGCCAGCACTGTGGCGCTGCTGCTGAGGATGGCGGCGCTTTGCGCACGCAGACACTGCACATCACGGCGGGCAGCCGGTGAAGTGATCCACTGGCTTTCGCCGCTGGCCATCGCCGTTCGACCATCCAGTGACGCGCCCAGCTTGAGCTGAATCCAGGGGAAGCCGGTACGCATACGCTTCAGGAAGCCGCGATTCAGCGCTTCCGCTTCCGGCATCATCAGGCCGTGGCTGACGTCAATGCCCGCCTGATGCAGACGGTGCAATCCCCGACCCGCAACCTGCGGATTAGGGTCCTGCATGGCGGCAACGACACGGGTGACGCCCGCGGCGATTAGCGCATCACAGCAGGGTGGTGTGCGGCCATGGTGGCTGCACGGCTCCAGTGTGACATAGGCAGTTGCGCCACGCGCTTTCTCGCCAGCCATGCGCAGCGCGTGGACTTCAGCATGCGGTTCACCGGCACGCTGATGCCAGCCCTCGCCTACCACGTCGCCATCACGCACAATCACGCAGCCGACATTGGGGTTCGGCATCGTCGTAAAACGGCCACGTCGCGCCAGTTCCAGCGCGCGCGCCATATAGCGCTCATCCATACGTTAATCCTGTAACCGGGCGATCTCTTCGCCAAAATCACGAATATCTTCAAAACTGCGGTAAACCGAGGCGAAGCGAATATAGGCGACTTTATCGAGCTTCTTCAGCTCATCCATCACCAGATTGCCTATCAGTTTACTGGGAATCTCGCGTTCGCCGGTGGCGCGCAGCTGAGTTTTAATATGGTTTACGGCGCTTTCAACCGCATCGGCGCTGACAGGACGCTTCTCCAGCGCTTTCATCATCCCGCTGGCCATTTTGTCTTCATTGAAGGGTTCGCGTACGTCATTGCTTTTCACCACGCGCGGCATCACCAGTTCCGCCACCTCAAAGGTGGTGAAGCGTTCATGACACATCAGGCACTGGCGGCGACGGCGCACCGAAGAGCCTTCACTAACCAGACGAGAATCAATCACTTTGGTGTCCACAGCGGAGCAGAATGGGCAATGCATGACGTTTCCTGACGCGAGAGTGATGGGCCTGACAGTGTACCGCGAACCGTGAATCAACAAAATCTCTTCCGTGTCTTTAGCCGCGTTCTCATCACAGGATAAACGATGTTAAATTTCGTCTGCGGCAAAAGGGACTACGCTTTAAAGGCTGCAATTGAAATTTTCCACCAACACACTGGAGGTTATATGGGTCTGTTTAACTTTGTGAAAGAAGCTGGCGAAAAACTCTGGGATGCCGTGAATGGCGGTGATGACCAGAATAAAAAGCTGCAGGAGCACATCAATAAGCTTGGCTTGCCTGATAGCGACAAGGTCGACGTGAAGGTGAATGGCGATACCGTGACCGTGACCGGCGATGGCCTTTCCCAGGAGCTGAAAGAGAAGATTCTGATCGCGGCAGGTAACGTGGCAGGTATCACGAAAGTGGAAGATAAGGTGACCGTGACAGACAGCGCGGCCGAGTCAACGCTTTATACCGTGAAAAAAGGCGACACGCTGAGCGCGATTTCTAAACAGGTTTATGGAAACGCCAACGAATACAACAAGATTTTCGACGCGAATAAGCCAATGCTCTCGCATCCTGATAAGATCTATCCTGGCCAGGTTTTACGTATTCCAAAATAACGGACAAGGATAACTTATGAGCAGGACGGTTTGGATTCCGGTGGCGCTCTCTCTGGTGACGCTGAGCGGCTGCAGCAGCACGGCCAGCAACCCGCAGGTCAGAGAGTTGCATCAGGAAGTGAGTCAGCTTAATCAGCAGATGCAGCACCTGACTTCGCAGGCCAGCGCGCTGGAGATCCAGGGGCAACTGAACAGACAGTTGCAGCAAGGTGCCTGGCTGGTGCCGCAGGCTAATACGCCGGTGGAACTGCAAACTCAACTCGGCACGCTGCGCCTGACGCTGTCGCCGGTCACTGTGGAAGCCAGCGGCTCGCGGGCAACTCTGACTGTGCGTTCAATGGACGATCGGCCTTTGCCCGCCCTGCACGCAACGGTGATCTGGGGTGAACTCGACCCGGCAACCGGTAAACCGTTAAGCAGCGACAGTTTGAGTCAGACCCTCGCTGTGCCTGCCTCGTTACTGCCCCAGCATTCGGCGAGCGTCCCGTTGCGCCTCAGCGGCCTGACACCGGAGCAACTGGGTTATGTACGCGTGCATAACGTGTCCGGGGACGCGCCGGCCCAGACCTCCCCTGCTGCACCCGCTAATCCTTAGCCGTGGTGAAAAAAAAACGGGCAGCCAAAAGGCTGCCCGTTTTTATCTCTGATGCGCGATTAAGGCAGGATAGAAGGCTGATCGGCGCCCTCTTTCTCAACTTTTTGCACCATCATATGTTCACGCTTCATGCCCAGTTTCAGCGCCAGCGCCGAAGAGACATAAATCGATGAAATCGTACCAATCGTCACACCAATCAGCATGGTCAGAGAGAAGCCTTTCAGCAACGCACCACCAAACACGAACAGGATGAGGATCATCGCCAGCGTCGTCAGCGAGGTAATCAGCGTACGGCTTAACGTCTGGGTCAGTGACACGTTCGTAATATCGTAAGAACTGCCGCGACGAATCTTGCGGAAGTTTTCACGAATACGGTCAGAGACCACAATTTTATCGTTAAGCGAGTAGCCAATCACCGACATCAGCGAGGCAACAATCGTCAGGTCGATTTCAATGCGGAACAGCGCCAGCAGTCCGCAGGTGATGATCACGTCATGTGCCAGCGCCAGCACGGTACCCAGCGCCAGACGCCACTCAAAGCGGAAGCCGATATAGATCAGAATCGCAATCAGTGCAGACAACAGCGCCATCGCACCCGCCTGCGCCAGGTCGCTACCCACACTCGGGCCAACGAACTCAATGCGCTTAACGGTCGCGTTTTGCTGCGTGGTCTGGTTGATCACCGACACCACTTTATTGCCTAACTCAGTACCCGCTGGGCCGGTAACCGGTGCCATACGCACCATGACGTCACGGCTGCTGCCAAAGTTCTGCACCAGCGGCTCGTCGAAGCCCGCTTTCACCAGATCGGCACGCAGTATCTCGAGATCGGCCGGTTTTTCCAGCGCGATCTCAATCACCGTACCGCCGGTGAAATCGAGGCCCCAGTTAAAACCACGTACACCCACGATCGCAACCGCAGCGAGAATCAGCAGTCCTGAAATGATGAAGGCCAGCTTATCCCAGCGCATAAAGTCGACGACCTTACGCCCGTGGTTTAACTGCTCAATGTTATATTCCTGTGCCACAACGCACTCCTCAGATAGACAGCTTGTTGATGCGTTTGCCACCGTAAACCAGGTTAACAATGGCACGGGTACCGACGATCGCGGTGAACATTGAGGTCGCGATACCAATTGCGGTGGTTATAGCAAAGCCTTTTATCGAACCGGTGCCGACCGCGTAAAGAATGATAACTTTGATCAGCGTGGTCACGTTCGCATCGACAATACTGGAGAAGGCGCCTTTATAGCCCTCATGAATTGCCTGCTGAACCGAGCGCCCGTTTCGCAGCTCTTCTTTAATACGTTCGTTAATCAGTACGTTAGCATCGACTGCCACCGCCAGTGTTAACACGATACCGGCAATACCCGGCATGGTCAGGGTCGCGCCAGGCAGCAGGGACATGACGCCGACAATCAGCACCAGGTTAACCAGCAGCGCACTCGTCGCAATCAGACCAAACTTCTTGTAGAACACCACCATGAACAGGATCGAGGCGAGCAGTCCCCACAGGCAGGCTTCCAGACCCTGAGTAATGTTCTGCTGACCCATAGTCGGACCGATAGTCCGCTCTTCCACGATCTGGATTGGCGCAATCAACGCACCGGCACGCAGCAGCAGCGACAGCTGGCGCGCTTCGTTCGGGTTGTTGATACCGGTAATGCGGAAGCTATTCCCCAGGCGAGACTGGATATTAGCGACGTTAATCACCTCTTCCTGTTTCACCAGAACTGAACGGCCGTTGGCATCTTTTTTACCGCTGTCCTTGTACTCCACAAACAGGGTCGCCATCGGCTTGCCGATGTTGTCCTTGGTGAAGTTGGACATGATGTTACCGCCTGCGCCATCCAGTGAAATGTTCACCTGTGGCTGGTTGTACTCATCCATGCTGGAGGTCGAGTCGGTGATATGGTCACCGGTCAGAATCACCCGCTTGTAGAGGACCACTGGCTGGCCATCACGCATGTCTTTAACTTCTGAGTCACCCGGAACACGGCCACTGGCCGCCGCAGTAGGATCCACGCTGGTGTTCACCAGGCGGAATTCCAGCGTCGCGGTTGCGCCCAGAATCTCTTTGGCTCGCGCGGTATCCTGAATACCCGGCAGCTCAACCACGATGCGATCGGAGCCCTGACGCTGAACCAGCGGTTCCGCCACGCCCAGCTGGTTTACACGGTTACGCAAAATCGTAATGTTCTGCTGAACCGCATATTCCCGCGCTTCACTGAGACGGGCATCGCTCATGGTGGCACGCAGAGCATCGCTACCGCTGCTGTTGATCACCAGATCCTGATGACGAGAAGTCAGCCAGGAGATTGCCGCATCACGGCTGGCAGCGTCACGGAAACGAATTTCCACGCCGTAGTTCGCGACTTTATTGACGGTGGTGTAGGGGATATTTTTGGTGCGCAGATCGCTACGCAGCGTGTCAGCATTCTGCTCCTGCAGCTTGCTGAGCGCGGTGTCCATGTCCACTTCCATCAGGAAGTGCACACCACCACGCAGATCGAGACCGAGTTTCATCGGCTCTGCTGACAGCATACTCAGCCAGCGCGGCGTGGCTGGCGCAAGGTTCAGCGCGACAACGTAGTTTTCACCCAGCGCTTTCATGATCGCTTCACGGGCGCGTAACTGCACATCCGTATTATTGAAGCGCGCGGTAATCGCACCATTTTCCAGCGCAACAGATTTGCTCTGGATATTGTCTTGTTTTAATGCGGACTGAATTTGATCCAACGTCTGCTCACTGGCGGCGCTTCCGCGCGCGCCAGTGACTTGAACGGCCGGATCCTCACCATACAGGTTGGGAAGCGCATAGAGCAGGCCGACAAGAATGACGACGACCAGCATTACGTACTTCCACAAAGGATAACGATTTAACACGGCAGTTCCCTTAGGGAAGAAAGAATTACAGCGCCTTGATAGTGCCTTTAGGCAGTACGGCGGCGACGAAATCACGTTTAATGACCACTTCATTGGTGTCATTCAGCGCGATAGCTACGTAGCCCGTGTCAGAGACTTTCGTTACGCGGCCGACCAGGCCACCGCTGGTCAGCACTTCATCACCCTTAGAGATGGAATCCATCAGCTTCTTGTGCTCTTTCGCACGTTTCTGCTGCGGACGCAGGATCATGAAGTAGAAAATCAGACCAAACACCACCAGCATGATCACCAGAGAATACGGACTTCCCTGAGACGGTGCGCCAGCTGCAGCCACGGCGTCAGAAATGAATAAGCTCATTAAATTTCCCTCATTGATGAATTATCAGACGTTAATGGCGGAACTTCTTTGCCCGTCCGTTGGTAAAACTCAGTTACAAAGCGCTCTAATTTACCCTCTTCGATGGCCTGGCGTAAACCTGCCATCAGACGCTGGTAGTAGCGCAAATTGTGGATAGTGTTCAGACGCGCGCCCAGTATTTCGTTACAACGGTCGAGATGATACAAGTAGGCACGGCTATAATTGCGACAGGTGTAACAATCACACTCCGCATCCAGTGGCGCAGTGTCATCTTTGTATCGGGCGTTGCGGATTTTCACCACACCCTCAGTCACAAACAGGTGACCATTTCGGGCATTACGGGTTGGCATCACGCAGTCAAACATATCGACGCCGCGACGAACGCCTTCAACCAGATCTTCTGGCTTGCCGACGCCCATCAGATAACGCGGTTTATCCTGCGGAAGCTGCGGACAGACGTGCTCAAGAATACGGTGCATGTCCTGCTTAGGCTCACCCACCGCCAGGCCGCCCACAGCGTACCCATCAAAGCCAATCTCTACCAGACCTTTCACCGAGACATCTCGTAAATCTTCGTAAACCGAGCCCTGAATAATGCCAAATAACGCATTTTTATTACCGAGGCTGTCGAAACGGTCACGACTGCGTTGCGCCCAGCGCAGCGACATCTCCATAGAGCGTTTGGCGTAGTCCCAGTCCGCCGGATACGGCGTACATTCATCGAAAATCATCACGATGTCGGAACCGAGGTCGTACTGAATCTCCATCGATTTTTCCGGATCGAGGAAAATCGGGTCGCCATTAATCGGGTTACGGAAGTGAACGCCCGCTTCGGTGATTTTGCGGATGTCACCCAGGCTGAAGACCTGGAAGCCGCCGGAATCGGTCAGAATGGGTCCTTTCCACTGCATAAAGTCATGCAGATCGCCATGCAGTTTCATGATCTCCTGGCCCGGACGCAGCCAGAGGTGGAAGGTATTGCCCAGAATGATCTGCGCGCCGGTCTCCTGCACTTCTTCCGGCGTCATGCCTTTTACGGTGCCATAGGTGCCGACAGGCATAAACGCAGGGGTTTCCACCACACCGCGATCAAAAATCAGACGGCCACGGCGCGCGCGCCCGTCTGTGGTATCAAGTTCAAATTTCACAAAGCCTCCATCGGAGAAACAGTCCGATGCAGATAACCTTCGTCGCGTAACAGGCGATTCCGGCTATCGGTTAATAAATCAGTCGCCCACTTTTTCCAGCGGCGCCTGCGGATTTTTGCTGATAAACATCGCGTCACCATAACTGAAGAAACGATATTGCTCAGCCACGGCTGCACGGTACGCGGCCATGGTGTGCTGATAACCGGCAAACGCCGAGACCAGCATAATCAGAGTCGATTCGGGCAAGTGGAAGTTGGTGATCAGCGCATCGATCACCTGGTACTCATAGCCCGGATAGATAAAAATCTGGGTATCGTCGAAGAACGGCGCAATCAGGGCATCCTGACTCGCTTTGGCAGCGCTTTCCAGCGAACGGACAGAGGTGGTGCCGACAGCGACCACTTTATTGCCACGAGCCTTACAGGCCAGCACCGCGTCGACAACCTCCTGCGGCACTTCGGCATATTCCGCGTGCATGTGATGCTCTTCGATGTTGTCGACGCGCACCGGCTGGAAAGTGCCAGCACCGACATGCAGCGTCACAAACGCCATCTCAACGCCCTTCTCTTTCAGCGCCTGCAACAGCGGTTCATCAAAGTGCAGACCGGCGGTCGGTGCCGCGACGGCACCCGGACGGGCGCTGTAAACCGTCTGGTAAAGCTCGCGATCCGCCTCTTCATCGGGACGATCAATATACGGTGGCAGTGGCATATGGCCGACACTGTTAAGGATGTCGAGCACGGCGCGATCATCATCAAAGACAATTTCAAACAGCGCATCGTGGCGTGCCACCATCGTCGCTTTCACGCTCTCATCTTCGCCCAGTAACAATTCTGCACCTGGCTTTGGCGCTTTCGAGGCACGCACGTGTGCCAGCACGCGTTTGTCGTCGAGCATCCGCTCTACCAGCATCTCGATTTTGCCGCCGCTGGCTTTACGGCCAAAGACACGCGCCGGAATCACACGCGTGTTGTTGAACACCAGCAGATCGCCTGGATTCAGCTTATCCAGCACGTCGGTGAAAACACCGTGCGATAAGGCCCCGCTGGGGCCATCCAGCGACAGCAGGCGACAGCCGCTGCGCTGCGCCTGGGGATAGTGAGCAATCAGGGATTCGGGCAGTTCAAAAGCAAAATCGGCGACACGCATTGAAATGTTCTTTCTCAGGCAAAAACAGGCGGCACAGTTTAGCGGAAAAACGACCAATTCTGAACAACTGGCTGCGCAAAGGCAGTTCAGCCTATAATGCGGCATGAACTTTCTTGCGCATCTCCATCTGGCTAAGCTGGCCGACAGCTCCTTACTCGGCAATTTAATGGCCGACTTTGTGCGTGGCAACCCGCACCAGAACTGGTCTGCGCCTGTCGCGGACGGTATTCTGATGCATCGTCGTCTGGATGTGATGACCGATGCGCTGCCGGAAGTCCGCAGTGCGCGTCAGCTGTTCCGTGCGGAGACTTATCGCGTCGCACCCATTACGCTGGATGTCATCTGGGACCATTTTCTGGCCCGTCACTGGCTGCAATTCTCGCCGGAGCAGACACTGATAGCCTTTTCTGCCGCCGCCGAGCGCGAAATTATGCCGCAGCTGGCAGACACGCCTGTAGAGTTTCAGGAACTTAATGCCGTGATGTGGCACGAGCGCTGGTTTGAACATTATGCCCAGCCTGCACGGCTGGAGCGGGTGCTGCACGGCATGGCCAGTCGTCGTCCACGCCTGGCGGCGCTGCGCGACTCTTACCACGATTTCAGGCAACACTATGATCAGCTGGAAGCGCTGTTTTTTGTTTTTTATCCGCGTTTAATGGCGCTGGCATCCGGCAGAACCCTGTAAAACCCGATCCTCTGCTGCCGGGCTGGCGGATGCCCGCCCTGGCCCGCATAAAAAGCCCCTCTCGCGCCTCCGCGCTATCTTGCCATTACTGCTTATCTGCGGCTTAATGAAGCCTTTCTTAACAATAGCTAAAAAAACATTACAGCCAGACCGCCTGTTCAGGCGCACCTTCCATTCTTTAGGGTAAAAAAACATAAGAGGAAAAGATGTCATCCGCTTCGCATTCTGAAATAGACGCGCGTTATCGTTATGCCTGCGACATCGCCCGTGCGGCGGGCAGCCGGGCCTTATCATGGTATCAGCAGCGTCAGACACTGGTCGTGGAACACAAAAGGGATTTGCAGGATGTGGTCAGCGAAGCTGATCGAAACGTTGAGGCATTGATTAAGTCGTTAATCGCTGAGCGTTTTCCTGAGGATGCCGTCTATGGTGAAGAGAGCGGTGGTGAGGTGGAGGGCACGCCCTTTATCTGGGTCGTCGATCCGATCGATGGTACTGCCTGTTTCGTCAACGGTCTGCCTAACTGGTGCGTCTCACTGGCGGTGGTATGTGATGGTGAACCGGTGATCGGCGTAGTCTGCGATCCTAATCATCAGGAGCTGTTTCACGCACGAGCAGGCCAGGGCGCATGGGTCAACGAGAGTCGTCTGCAGGTTCATGATGCTGAGCATCTTAACGAAGGGTTGCTGGGCATCAGCAACTCCAGCCGAACCCCGGGCGAAAGTACCGCGCGCCTGATTAGCGGCCTGACTGAACAGGGTGGTATGTTTATTCGTATCGGCTCGGGCGCGCTGACCAGCGCCTGGGCAGCGGCCGGGCGCCTGCTTGGCTACTACGAAGCGCATATGCATCCGTGGGATAGCCTGCCGGGCATCGTCCTGATGCGTGAAGCAGGCGGTGTCACCAAT
Organism: Candidatus Pantoea rara; assembly: GCF_051136265.1. NCBI lineage: Bacteria > Pseudomonadati > Pseudomonadota > Gammaproteobacteria > Enterobacterales > Erwiniaceae > Pantoea > Candidatus Pantoea rara. The sequence continues at coordinate 3,084,952 of NZ_CP194942.1, forward strand.
GATTATCTGCGAAACGAAGGACTGAAAAACGGCAACCCGGTGTTGCTGGCCAATGCGGCCCTCTATCCAAAAATTAAAGCGCTGACCGGTAATCGCGCCCTGGAGGAGTAAATGACGCTGTCTGTCCTGTCCCGCTGTGCACTGATCCTCGGTTCTCTCTGGCTGCTAAGCCCGGCGTCACAGGCGGCGAATTACCAGCTGGAGAAAGTAGTCGAACTGAGCCGTCACGGTGTACGTCCGCCCACGCCCGGCAATCGCAAAGAGATAGAAGCCGCCAGCCAGCAACCCTGGACGCAGTGGACCACTGCCGATGGCGAGCTGACTGGCCACGGCTACAGCGCCGTGGTCAATAAAGGACGCTGGGAAGGCGAGCACTATCGCCAGCTCGGCCTGCTGAACGCGGGCTGTCCTGACGCGTCCCAGGTTTACGTGCGTGCCAGTCCGCTGCAACGCACCCGTGCCACAGCTTCGGCGCTGACGGATGGGGCGTTTCCCGGCTGCGGCGTGCCAGTCCATCACGTAGCGGGCGATGTTGATCCTCTGTTTCAGACCGGGAAATTGACGTTCACCCGAATCGATCCCGCTCAGGAACTGGCCGCTAAACAGCAGAGAGCGGGTGATCTGGCGCAGCTGCAACAGCAGTTGCAGCCGGTGATTCAGCAGTTGAAAGCCGCTGTCTGCCCGGCCGCCACAGACTGCCCCTTATTTGATGCGCCCTGGGCGTTCCGGCAGACGCGCAACGGCAACACTTACGTTTATGGGCTGAGTGTGATGGCGAGCATGGTGGAGACGCTGCGACTGGGTTACAGCGAAAATCTGCCGTTTGATCAGATCGCCTGGGGACACATCACCTCGGCCGCGCAGATCACCTCGCTGCTTCCGTTGCTGACCGCAAACTACGATCTCAGTAACGACATCCTCTATCAGGCACAGCGCCGTGGCTCAATACTGCTCAACACCCTGCTGGAGGAAATTGCTTCTGATAACTCGCCGACCCGCTGGCTGATTCTGGTGGCGCATGACACCAATATTGCGATGGTGCGCACCCTGATGGACTTTAGCTGGCAGTTGCCCGGCTATTCACGCGGCAATATTCCGCCTGGCAGTAGTCTGGTGCTGGAGCGCTGGCGCGACACCCATAGCGGCAACCGTTTTTTGCGGATCTATTTTCAGGCGCAGAGTCTGGATGGCATTCGCCAGCTGCAACCGATTGATGATAAACATCCGTTATTACGTCAGGAATGGCATCAGCCCGGCTGCAGAGTCACCGATGTCGGCCTGCTCTGCCCTTATCAATCCACGCTGACTCAGCTGCGTAAAAACCTGGATAACAGCGCTGTGCTGCCGGTTTCAGTTATATTGCCCTGAGTCTCTGGCTAATCAAATTAAGGCTGCAACCCTGATGCGGCCTTAATAATGTTAACCGCTGTTAATTAACGCTATCCCGGCCTTTTCTTAATTAAATCATCTGACTATCAGCTCCACGCATTTTGTTTTACGATAGTTCCGTCAATCATCCCTTTATTTACTATTTTCCTGTAATCCTTGAGTATTTCGGCGACTGGTTTCGCCGTTTTTTATTTCTGTCTTTATTGCCCCTCAGTACTCGTCTGGCTGCACGCTCTCTCGCCCGAAGCGCCATTGTGTTCATTTTCCCGATTTGCATCCTCAGTGATATTCATTACTATTTGAAATAATCATTCCCGGCATTATTTACTGAAATAATGTGATGCATGATCTTATTTCGCAGAGAAGAAATGAGTGCCGAATAAAAGGACTTTGTGTTGTGGCGGGGATCACATAAATAATCAGATGCGGGGACAACATCAGAGGGAAATAGCGTGTTCTGCTCCCCCATACATCAGGAGAGCAGAACAGAATATTAACGGGTTTTACGCACCAGCTTATAGCCCAGCAGCAGTACCACGATCCACACCATGCCGACATAGAGGGAAATGCGGGTATCCGGGAAATAACCAATCAGCCCGATAATAAAGCAGAGGAAGGCCACGCCGACAACGGCCGTCCAGCTGCCGCCTGGCAGCGCAAACTGCAGCTTACCCGCCGCCTCTTTGCCAATTTTGCGACGGAACGCGATCTGCGACAACAGAATCATGATCCAGACCCACACCGTCGCAAAGGTCGCCAGCGAAGCAATCACCAGGAAGACTTTTTCGGGCATCAGGTAGTTGAGATAAACCGCAATCAGCATAGCGAACATCATCACCACGACCGTCACCCACGGGATCCCGCGCGACGACACTTTCATGAAGACCTTCGGAGCATGTCCCTGCTGCGCCATCCCGTGCAGCATGCGGCCTACGCCAAACACATCGCTGTTAATTGCCGACAGTGACGCGGTCAGCACCACGAAATTCAGGATAGAGGCAGCTGCCGCGATGCCCAGATGCTGGAAGGTCAGCACAAACGGACTGCCCGACGTCCCTACCTGATTCCACGGGTAGATCGACATAATCACAAACAGCGTGCCAACGTAAAACACCAGAATGCGCCACGGCACTGAGTTGATCGCACGCGGAATCGACTTCTCCGGATCTTCCGCTTCACCCGCAGTGATACCGATGATTTCGATACCGCCATAAGCGAACATCACCATCTGCAGCGACAGTAACATGCCGACCACGCCATGCGCGAAAAAGCCGCCGTTGGTCCACAGATTATGGATGCCGGTCGGCTGGCCGCCGTTACCGAGCCCCCAGATGATCATGCCGAAACCGGCCAGAATCATTACGATGATGGTGGCGACTTTAAAGAAGGAGAACCAGAACTCTACTTCGCCGAACACCTTCACGCTCATCAGATTGACGGCACCGATAATCAGCACCACGCTCAGCACCCAAATCCAGTGCGGCACCTCGGGGAACCAGACGCCCATATAGATGCCGAACGCGGTGACATCCGCAATCGCCACAATCAGAATTTCAAAACAGTAGGTCCAGCCGGTGATGTAACCCGCCATCGGCCCAAGATAGTCCTGCGCGTAGCGTGAGAAGGAGCTGGCCTGAGGATTATTAACGGACATCTCACCCAGCGCACGCATGATGATATAAGCGACTGCTCCGCCGATGATATAGGCGAGCAGCACACTCGGTCCGGCCATTTTTATCGCATCGGCGGAACCGTAAAACAGCCCGGTGCCAATCGCCGATCCCAGCGCCATAAAGCGGATGTGGCGCGTGCTCAGTCCGCGTTTGAGCTTGTTGGTTTCTTGCATAACAACCTGTACCTGTGAAATGAAAAAACCACGGACAAGGCCGTGGTTAAAGAAAAATCAGTGCTCGCTGTTACGAGTGAACGGCAACCTGTTCCGGCCCTTTCACCCGATCAATAACAGCGGCAATCAGCAGCATCACCAGCGACGGCGGCAACCAGGCGAGACCCTGATCGGCCAGCGGCAGATGCTGACTGAAAGCGGGCAGCAAATCTTTGAACCCGGTGGTTTTAATCGCATCAACAATACCAAACAGCAGGCTTACCAGCATGGCTGGTGCGACAATCCGGCTGCTCTTATTCCACCAGTTAAGGGTGAAACTCAGCACCACCAGCACGATACAAGGCGGATAAATCGCCGTCAGTACCGGGATGGAGATCTGAATCAGGTGGCTCAGGCCGAGGTTCGACACCACCATCGAGAACAGACCCAGAATAAACACCAGCTTTTTATACGATAACGGCAGGTATTGCGCAAAAAATTCCGCACAGGCACAGGTCAGGCCAACAGCTGTCACCATACAGGCGATGAAGATCAGGGTGGCCAGGAAGAAGCTGCCCATGTTGCCAAAGGTGTGCTGAACATACGCATGCAGAATCGCTGCGCCGTTGGCGTTCTGATCCACCAGCGCCCCGCTGCCTGCGCCCAGTTTAAACAGGCAGAGGTAGACCAGCGTCAGGCCCAGACCCGCGATCAAGCCTGCCAGGACAGTGTAACGGGTCAGCAATGCGGCATTATCGACGCCACGCGAACGGGCGGCGTTGACAATCACGATGCCAAATACCAGCGCGCCCAGCGTATCCATGGTCAGATAGCCGTTAACGAAACCACTGGAAAACGCCGCACGCTGATAATCAGCCGTCGCCGGAATGGTTCCGCCTGCCGGCCACACCAGCGCAGCCACGCCCAGCACAGTCAGCGCGATGATTTTTAGTGGCGCAAGGAAGTGCCCTACCGTGTCGAGCAACTTACCCGGATAGAGCGACACGCCAATGACCAGCGCGAAATAGATCAGGCTGTAGATAAACAGCGGCAGCGCGCCATCGCCGGTCAGCGGGGCAATGCCCATCTCAAACGAGACCGTTGCTGTGCGCGGGGTGGCAAACAGCGGTCCGACAGCCAGATAGCACACGGTGGCCAGCACGATGCCAGCGACCTTGCCAATCGGGGTGCTGAGCGCATCCACACCGCCGCCGACACGGGCCAGTGCGATCACGGTCATCACCGGTAAACCGACTGCGGTAATCAGAAAACCAATCGCGGCGGTCCAGACGTGTTCACCAGACTGAATACCGACCATTGGCGGGAAAATGATGTTGCCCGCGCCAACAAACAGGGCGAATGTCATAAAGCCCAGCGCGAGAATGTCCTTCGAAGTTAAACGATGTGTCATACGGCCTGTCACTGATGTTGCGGTGGAAGTTGGGTTAGTGTTGTCCCCTCGCTGCGTGTAAACCGCGATCTGGCTGACAATGTCAGCGCATTATGCTCATCGCAGGCTAAAGCGCAGGTGATTTAAGCTGCTTTTATTCTGTTCACAGAGGGATGGATCGACAACGGCGCTAAGTAAAACGTTTATAGCGGCGAAAGGCAATACGGGATCGGAAAACCAGAAGGTTATACCGCCATTTTTTTAAAAGGCAGTGGATAGCGTTAATTTTTGCAGCAGCCACACAAGATGATGTGCCTAAATAATAGACAGAGAGTGAGAAATCCCCGCATAAACGGGGCTGTAGATACACAAAAGGCGCGTTTTACGCGCCTGTCTGCACAACGTTACAGCACTACCAGACCTGATTCGCGATCTCAACGACCAGGCGAATCTTCTGCCACTGCTGCGCTTCGGTCAGGCTGTTGCCCTCTTCGGTTGAGGCAAAACCGCATTGCGGGCTGAGGCAAATCTGATCCAGGCTGACATACTGCGCCGCCTCGTCCAGCCGGATTTTCACCTGCGCCGGATCTTCCAGTTCACCCACTTTAGTGGTGATTAAACCCAGCACCACCTGCTGATGACCCGGCTTAATGTAACGCAGTGGCTCAAAGCCACCGGAACGGGCGTTGTCATACTCCAGGAAGAATGCATCCACGTTCACGCTGCCGAACAGAATTTCTGCCACCGGCCCGTAGCCCCCCTCGGAGATCCAGGTGGAGCGGAAGTTCCCGCGACAGACATGCAGACCCACGGTCAGATCGGCAGGTTTATCCTCCAGCGCTTTATTAAGTACCTGAGCGTAAATCTGTGCCAGCTGATCCGGATCGTCGCCGCGTGCGCGGATATCGCGCTTCTGATCTTCAGAGCAGAGATAAGCCCAGACGGTGTCATCCAGTTGCAGATAGCGGCAGCCCGCATCATAAAACGCCTGAATCGCCGCTTTGTAGGTCTGCGCCAGATCGTCAAAGTAGTCCGCCAGATCGGGATAGACCTCAGCATCGATTACTTTGCGGCCACCGCGGAAGTGAAGCACGCTGGGGCTCGGAATCGTCATCTTCGGCACCGCGTCCCCGGCAATACTCTGCAGGAAGCGGAAATGCGCCAGCATCGGATGATCCGCCGGAAAACCGAGTTTGCTCACCACTTTCACACCATGCGCTTTGGTCTGCACGCCATTAAACTGGATGCCCTGTTCCGCTTCATAGCGCTCGACGCCATTCAGGCCATAGAAGAAGTCGAAGTGCCACCAGCCGCGACGAAACTCGCCGTCAGTGACCACCTTCAGGCCATTTTCACGCTGCTTCGCCACCACATCGCGAATCGCATCATCTTCGATCTGCTGCAGGGCCGCCGCATCAATCTCTCCGGCAGCAAACTGTTTACGCGCCTGCTTAATCGCAGCGGGACGCAGGAAGCTGCCAACGGTATCGGCACGGAACGGGGCGGTTTCTCTTTGCATGATCACTCCTGTCTCTCCTGCCGGTAATGACGGCAGGAAATAATTGCATCCTGATATAAATAGCCGTCTGGATGGCTACATGTCTGAACACAGAGTGGCATGCACCGCGCTCATCTGCAACTGAAGAAAATTCAGCGATGATGAAAAAAATTCAACTTAGGGGTTAAGCAGCGCGGCACGCGCCTGCGCCATCTGGCTGTCTGAGAGCGGCAGATAGCCCGCTTCGCTGACCCGCCGCTGACCTTGCGGAGAGAGCACCTGCTGCAGAAACGCGGCGACCAGTGGCGGCAGCGGTTTACCGGGTGCTTTATTAACGTAGAGATAAAGGGGACGCGCCCAGGGATAGCGCCCGCTGCGGATGGCATCGGCATCCGGGGCAATCCCCTGCCCCTGATCATTCGTCACCGCCAGCATTTTTACGCCGCTGAGATGAAAGCCAAAACTGGCGTAGCCGATACTTCGCGAATTACCGGCCACCGCCTGCACCACCGCGGCCGAGCCGGGAAACTCCGCCACGTCGCTGCTAAAATCGCCTTTGCAGAGTACCTGCTGTTTAAAGAAACCCCAGGTGCCGGAGGCGGAATTACGTCCATAGCGCTGAATAGGTCGTTTGCTCCACTGCGCGCCGCTTAACCCGAGATCGCCCCAACGCAGCGGCACGCTGTGTGCGCCACACAGACGGGTAACGGAGAAGATGGCGTCGAGCTGACGTGGTTCAATCTGCTGTAGCGGATTGCGCTGATTCACGACCACCACCAGCGCATCCATCGCCACGGGAACCGCCAGCGGCGGATAGCCGTAGCGCGCCTCAAAAGCCTGCCGCTCATCGGCCTGCATCGGACGGCTCATCGGTCCGAGCTGTGCGGCACCCGCCGCCAGCGCGGTCGGCGCAGTAGAAGAACCGGAAGCCTGAACCTGCACATTGACGCCCGGCGCCTGACGACTGAAATCTTCGCCCCACAGGGTCATCAGATAACCGAGCGTATCGGATCCCACGCTGCTGAGATTGCCGGAGAGCGTGCCAGGCTGGGCCAGAGCCAGGCCCGGCAGCAGAGTAACGATCAACAAGAGAAAGAGACGCATCAGAGAGATCCGGCAGCGATTAGTGAACGGCATTCTCCTGCATGACGCTGCTGACAATCAACCTCGCGGGCAGCGTAAAAGTAAAACAGGTCTCTTTGTGCGGCACGCTGGTGATATCGAGCCGCGCGTTATGGTGGCTCAGCGCATGTTTTACAATCGCCAGCCCCAGCCCGCTGCCGCCGGTCGCACGCGAACGCGCTTTATCAACCCGGTAAAAACGCTCGGTCAGACGGGGAATATGTTCTGAGGCGATACCCGGTCCGTTGTCGCACACCCGGAAGGTGGCGCCCTGCTTGCTGCGCAGCCAGCTGATATCAATCCGCGTGCCATCCGGGGTGTGATTCACCGCGTTGTAAACCAGATTAGAAATGGCGCTGCGCAGCTGCTCATCGTTGCCGAACACTTTCAGATGGGGATCGGTATGGAAATGGATATCGTGACGCCCACCACTCAGCGTCGCCGCTTCATGCTGCAGCAGTTTCAGCATCACTGGCACATCGACCTTCTCTTTCAGATCGATTGCCGGTGCAGCTTCAATGCGCGACAGCGTCAGCAACTGTTTGACCAGGCTATCCATACGGCGCGTCTGCTCCGACATCGTGTGCAACGCTTTGCTGCGGGAAGGCTCGCTCATCACCGAGTCGTTCATCATCTCCAGATAGCCCTGCAGCACCGTGAGTGGCGTGCGTAACTCATGGCTGACGTTGGCAAAGAAGTTGCGGCGCGCCCCTTCCAGCTGATGCATCTGCGTCACATCACGTGCCACCAGCAGCCACTGCCCTTCGCTGTAGGGCATGACGCGGAATTCCATATGAAGTTTGTTGTTCAGCACCAGCGTCAGCGGCTTGTCAAAATCGCGCTGGCGAAGATAACGGGAAAACTCCGGATAACGCAGCAGATTGAGGATGTTCTGGCCATTATCTTCTGGCCAGCGCAGACCCAGGTGCTGCTGGGCCAGGCCGTTACACCAGAAAATGGTGCCCTCTTCCGTGGTCAGGATCACCGCATCCGGCAACGACTCAGCACCGCTGCGGAAACGTTTGATCAGATTACCGAGTTCACGCCGCCGTCGCCGGTTGCGCAGCTGCATCTGGTAAAGACCATAAAACAGCGGTTCCCAGCTGGCACGCCCGGCGGGCGGCGTCATGGTGCGGTCCAGCCACAGCCAGTGCGACAGCCGCATCAGATTGTGGAAATGCCATAACAGCACCATGACCACGCTGAGCAGCAGCCACCAGGGCAAGCCGCCAGACAGCATGCCCAGCAGCGCCGCAGGCAGACAGGCCAGCAGCAGTTCTGTCAGTAATCTCTTCCAGGAGAGGCGTTCCAGCACGGTTAAAGCTCCGTCTTAGTAGCGGGCAGAGAAACGATACCCTGTTCCACGGACGGTTTGTACCATGCGATCGTGGCCGGAGACTTCCAGCGCTTTACGTAAACGACGGATGTGAACATCGACAGTACGATCTTCCACATACACATTGGTGCCCCAGACATGGTTCAACAGTTGTTCGCGGCTGTAGACGCGTTCCGGGTGGGTCATAAAGAAGTGCAGCAGCTTATATTCGGTAGGGCCCATCTCCAGCGGGGTGGTTTCGGACATCACACGATGTGAAGAGGGATCCAGACTCAGTCCCTGCATCTCAATCACCTCTTCCACCGCCATCGGTGAAATACGGCGCATCACCGCTTTAATTCGCGCCATCAGCTCTTTGGGTGAAAACGGCTTGGTAATGTAATCATCGGCGCCCACTTCCAGGCCGCGTACCCGATCTTCCTCTTCACCGCGCGCGGTGAGCATCATCACCGGAATATCGCGGGTCATCGCCTCACGTTTCAGATGCTTGATAAACTGAATACCGCTGCCACCGGGTAACATCCAGTCCAGTAAAATCAGATCGGGCCAGGGTTCAATCAGCTTGCCAACGGCACTGTCATAATCTTCCGCCTCGATTGGCTGATAGTCGTTCTGTTCCAGAACAAAACATAACATTTCACGGATGGGGGCTTCATCCTCCACAACCAAAATGCGCTTAGCCATTATTACTCCTGCTGATTATGACGGCTGTCACTGAGATTCGCGGCGCCATTATGCGTCAGATTTGTGACACTTTTATGAAAAACATAACCTGCCTGTAACGCCGTTGGTAATCATTTATGACAGCGCAGCGACAATTTTTTGCTTTGGCCGCAGAGCCAGTATAATCGCCGGGCGAATCACAACGGCAGGGACTCATCATGCGCATCATTCATACTGCGGACTGGCATCTGGGGCAGTTCTTTTACAACAAAAGTCGGGCAGCCGAGCATCAGGCGTTTCTCGACTGGCTGTTGATCCAGATTGAACAGCATCAGGTGGATGCACTGATTATTGCAGGCGATCTGTTTGATACCGGCACGCCGCCCAGCTACGCCCGCGAGATGTTTAACCGTTTTGTGGTGGCGCTGCAGCCCACCGGCTGTCAGCTGATTGTGCTGGCGGGCAACCACGATTCCGTGGCGACACTGAATGAGTCGCGCGAACTGCTTGCCTGTCTCAACACCCGGGTGATCGCCACGCCCCAGGAGCAGGATGATGTGCTGCTGCTCAACACCCGCCAGGGCGAACCTGGCGCGCTGCTGTGCGCCATTCCCTATCTGCGGCCGCGCGATATCCTGCGCAGCCGTGCGGGTCAGTCGGGTCGCGACAAACAGACCTCGCTGCTGGAGGCGATCGCCCATCACTATCAGCAGCGTTTCGCCGCTGCCCAGGCGCTGGGTTATGCGCTGCCGATTATCGCCACCGGCCATCTCACCACCGTCGGCGTCAGCCAGAGCGATTCGGTGCGCGACATCTATATCGGTACGCTGGATGCCTTCCCCGCCAGCGCCTTTCCGGCGGCTGACTACATTGCGCTGGGCCATATTCACCGCGCCCAGCGCGTCGCGGGAAGCGAGCATATCCGCTACAGCGGCTCGCCGATTCCACTGAGCTTTGATGAGCTGGGCAGCGAAAAGAGCGTCTTCCTGCTGGAACTGGCCGCCAGTGGCCTGCAATCGGTCACGCCGCTGATGGTGCCGCAGGCGCAGCCGATGCAGGTGCTAAAAGGATCGCTGGCGCAGATTGCAGAGCAGGTAAACGCCTTCAGTACGGCAGAGCAGGAGAAGCCAACCTGGCTCGACATCGAAGTCACCACGCAGGAGTACCTCAGCGATCTGCAGCGTCAGGTCGAAACCCTGACCGCCACGCTGCCGGTTGAGGTCTTGCTGCTGCGCCGCAGCCGTGAACAGCGGCAGCAGAGCCTGGCGCGGCTCGACAACGAAACCCTGAGTGAGCTGAAGGTAGAGGAGGTCTTTGCCCGCCGGCTGGCGCTGGATGAAGAGCTGCAGCCGGCGCAAATCGACGAGATGACCACCCTGTTCCGCCAGACGCTGGCCGCCATGGAAGAGACCCAATGAAGATCCTCACGCTACGGTTTAAAAACCTCAATGCCCTGCGCGGTGAATGGTTCATCGACTTCCGTGCCGAACCCTTTGCCAGCAACGGCCTGTTCGCCATAACCGGGGCCACCGGGGCGGGTAAAACCACGTTGCTGGACGCCATTTGTCTGGCGCTCTATCACCAGACACCGCGCCTGGGCGCGATTTCCCAGAGCCAGAATGCGCTGATGACGCGCGACTGTGCCGAATGTCTGGCTGAAGTAGAGTTTGAGATCAAAGGCGAAGCCTGGCGCGCCTTCTGGAGCCAGAACCGCGCGCGCGGCACCGCCGACGGCAAGTTACAGGCACCGCGCGTTGAGCTGGCGCGCTGCGCCGATAACACCATTGTTGCCGATAAAGTCGGTGACAAACTGAAGATGATCGAAACCCTCTCCGGTCTTGATTTCGAACGCTTTACCCGCTCGATGATGCTGTCACAGGGCCAGTTCGCTGCCTTTCTCAACGCCAAAGCCAGTGAGCGTGCCGAACTGCTGGAGGAGCTGACAGGCACCGAAATTTACGGCCTGATTTCCGCCGCCATCTACGAGCGCCATAAAGAGGCAAAAAACCAGCTGGAACTGCTGCGCAGCCAGGCTGGTGCGATGGCGCTTCTGGATAGTGACGCACGCGACGCGCTGCAACAGCAGCTCACCGATCTGACCGACGCTGAACAGCGGCTCAGCGCGCACTATCAACAGGCGCAGCAACAGCAGCAGTGGCAGCAGCAGACACAGCAGTTACAGCAGGAGAAGGAGCAGGCTGAAGCGGCAGTACAGCAGGCCCAGGCCGCATCCCAGGCGGCAGAGATGGACCGCCAGCGGCTGGCTCGCAGCGAGCCGGCTGAAAAGCTGCGGGTAAAACTGCAGCAGCGCGACGCGTTACGCACCGAACAGCAGCAGGTTGAGAGCCGCTGTCAGCAACTCACCGCGGCGGCATCGCAGGCGCAGAACCAACAGCAGCAGCATCAGCAGAATTACGCAGCTGCTCAGACGGCCCGCCAGCAGGCGCTGCAGGAACAACAGCTGCAGGAAAGCCTGCTGACGGAACAGGTTCTCCCGCTGGATCAGCGGATCAGTACGTTGCAGCAGCATCTTGCGGAGCAGCAGCAGGAAAATAGCCGTCTGCAGCAGCATGTCGACCAGACCCAGGCCAGCCTGACGGAGCAGAAGCGGCAGGTCACGTCAGTGCAGCAGAAGATGGCTGAACAGCATCAGTTACGTGAGCAGCTTGCCGATCTGGCGCATTGGGGCGCTTCGCTGCCGGTATGGCAGGAGAACTTTGCCCTGCTGGCACAGCGTGAGGCGACGCTGGCGGAACTGACCCGGCAGCGCGATCAGCAACAGCAGCAAATCGACGCGCAGCGTGCAAAGCAGCAACAGCAGGCACAGCAGGCATTGCCGCGCCAGCAGGCGGAGCAACAGGCCCGCCAGGCGCTGTTGCAAACGGAGCAAGCACTAACTTCGCTTCAGGAACAGCATGCGCCAGCCGCACTAAGGCAGGCATTGAGCCAGTTGCAGAACAGCCGTCCGGCGCGTCAGCAACTGCTGCTGCTCTCTGCACAGTGGCAGCCGCTGCACCAGCAGCTGGGACAACGTCAGCAGCGGCTGAACACACTGGAAAAAGCGCATCAGCAGAGTGAATCAGAACTCCAGACCCTGCGCGAGACGTGGAAACGCGAAAAACAGCAGCTGGATGACGTCGAAAAAATCTGCGCGCTGGAGCAGCAGATTGTCGATCTCAGCGATTACCGTGCACGACTGACCGTCGATCAGCCCTGCCCGCTATGCGGCTCCTGCTCCCATCCTGCCGTCGAGGCCTACAGCACGCTGGAAGTGAGTGCTAACCAGCAGCGCCGGCCTGCTCTGCAGCAGCAAACCGAGGCATTGCGCGAAGCGGGCACGGCCAAAAGCGAACAGCTGAAGCAGTCCGCACTGCAACAGCAGACGCTGCGCGATGAAATCGCGGAGACGCAGCGTCAGCTCGACCAGCTAGAGCAGCAATGGCAGGCGCTGAGCGGTGAGCTGGCACTTACCTTCCCGCTTACCGATCGTGACGCTTTAGCCACGTGGCAGCAGCAACAAAGCGAACGTGAAAGCCAGCTTGAGCAGCAGCGCCAGGCACAGGAAGCCGCTGAACAGGCGCGGCAGGCTGCAAAAGATCACCATCTTCAGCAGTCGCAGGCCTGGCAGCAACATCTGCAGGCGGAGCAACTGGCGCAGCAGTCGCTGACCAGCCTGCAGCAGACGCTGGATGCGCTGCAACAGCGTCTGCAACAGGAACAGCAGGCCATGGCGCAATTGCAGAGTCGTCTGGAACAGCAGTTCAGCGCGCATAACCTGACTTTGCCGGATGCCGCCTCTCGCGATGCATGGCTGGCAGAACAGCAGCAGCGCTGGCAGCGCTGGCAGGAGAGTGAGCAGTTGCTCGCTAACCTGCAACCGCAGCTGTTAAAGGGCGAAACCCAGCTCACTGCGCTGCAACAGCAGGCAGACCTGGAACAGCAGCAGCTGGCGATCCGTCAGCTGCAGCAGCAGCAGAGCCAGACGCAGCTAGGCGAAATGCGTCAGCAGCGCCACGCGCTGTTTGGCGATCGCGACGTCACCCAGGCCCGTCAGCAGATGCAGGCCCGCGTTCAGCAGTCTGATGAACAGCTGACCCAACAGCTCAGTGCCCTGCAGCAGGCCCAGGCCGAGGTCAGTCGCCTTCAGGGTGAGCTTTCAGGTCTGGAAAATCAGCGTCAGACACTCAGCGGCAAACTGGCAGAAGCGGAAAGTGCGCTGCAGCACGCACGTGAGAGCGCCGGATTCGCCGACGAAGCCAGTCTGCGCGCGGCGCTGCTGGATGAGCAGACCGCGCTGCAACTGCGTCAGCAGCTGCAACAGCTCGATCAGCAATGCCAGCAGCACCAGGCGCGACTGGCCGATCTGCGCCAGCGGCTCAGCGTCCATCAGCAGGCGAAGCCTGATGCGATGCCAGAATCCGCCGAAGCGCTGGTGCAACAACTGGAGCAGTTACGGCTGGCACTGCGCGACAACGCCAGTCAGCAGGGTCAGATTCAGCAGCAACTGCACAGCGATGCCAGCCTTCGTGTGCGGCAGCAGAGCCTGATGACCCAGATTGAACAGGATGGCGTGGTGCTGGCGCAGTGGAGCCGGCTCAACGATCTGATCGGCTCCGCGACCGGCGATAAGTTCCGGCGCTTTGCACAGGGCTTAACGCTGGATCACCTGGTGGCACTGGCTAACAGGCAGCTTGATCGGCTGCATGGGCGCTATCTGCTGCAACGCCGGGCGCAGGATTTGCTGGAGCTGGATGTGGTCGATACCTGGCAGGCCGACGCGGCACGTGATACCCGCACGCTATCGGGAGGCGAGAGTTTCCTGGTCAGTCTGGCGCTGGCGCTGGCGTTATCGGACCTGGTCAGCCACAAAACGCGCATCGAATCGCTGTTTCTGGATGAGGGGTTCGGCACGCTGGATGCCCAGACGCTGGATACCGCGCTGGATGCTCTTGACGCGCTTAATGCCAGCGGCAAAACCATTGGGGTGATCAGTCATGTGGAAGCGATGAAAGAGCGTATTCCGGTGCAGATTAAAGTGCGCAAGATGAATGGATTAGGATACAGCCAGCTGGAACTGCCGCAGGGATAACGGGCGCCAGAGCGCCCGTCTGAATCTGATCAGCGGGCGCTAACCAGCGTATAGCGTGGACCGGTAAGTAACCCGCCCTGCTCGTTCTGTGCCAGCATACGATTGCTGGTCAGTCCGGCAACGGTGTGCGCTTTGTCAGTCACGTTGCTGGCAATCTGTTTGATCGCCGCGTTAACCAGCATCCCCACCAGTCCGCCATTATTATTGTTGTTCTCTTCATTGTCGCTGGCACTGGCCTTACCCTGCCAGATCTCTTTGCCGCTGCGCAGATCGACCAGCCGTGCCTGAGCCGTCACGGTCGTTACACTGTCAATAACCCGGTAGCTGCTGCCATATTCGCTGATCGAGATATAGAGCGCGCTGTCGGCGTGGAAGATCTCATTCAGACGCTTCGCGCTGACAGCCTGAGCGTCAGTGGCGCTGGTCACACCATTCTGCTGAAACGTCTCTTCAACCACAGCTACCGGGAAGACGTAGTAACCGGCTTCGGCCAGCGGACGCGTCACCAGCGAGTTCAGACTGTGTGCGGCGTTGATATCCGGTGATTTATTATCCGCAGGCAACACCAGAATCGAGGCGGGCTTGCTGGCACGAAACGCGCTGTAGTCATACGGTTTTTTCGGCTGCGCACAGCCGGTCAGCAACAGCACCATCAGCGCGCCACTCAGGGCAATCAGTTTTTTCACCGTACTACTCCTTGTTTTTTACTCATCAGAAAATCCATGTAAGGTGCCGATTCAGGAAACAGTTGCTTCTCCGTGGCGAACTGACCAAAGGCTTTCTGCGTATCGCCAGTCTTCGCATAGAGCAGGCCGAGCTGGGCATGCAGGCCAGGCGCAACCGCCTGGTTAACGGCACGGGCTTTCTCAATATCCAGATTCAGCGCATCAATCTGCTTCAGCGGATCGCTGCCCGGCTGATAGTAGCTGTAAACCTGCTGCTGATAATCGCCCCAGTAGTAGATCGTTTTCGGCGCTTTTGGCGCGCAGCCCGCCAGCAGCGCCGCTGCAATCAGCACGCCGCTCAGTGTCATCATCTTCATTTACTGCTTCCTTATTTAGCCGGACGCCATGCGCCGTTGTTGATTCCATCCACTAAATGATCGACTGCTTCCCGAATCGCCAGATCCATCACTTTGCCGTTCAGCGTCGAGTCATAGCTGCTGGTGCCCCCAAAGCCGATGACTTCACGCGCCGAAAGCTGATACTCGCCCGCACCCTGGGTGCTGTAGACCACTTCAGACGTGGTGACATCCACCACGTTCAGATTCACTTTGGCATAGGCGACCTGCGTTTTACCGCGGCCCAGAATGCCCCACAGCTGCTGATCGCCCACTTCTTTGCGGCCAAACTCGGTGATATCACCGGTGATGATATAGTTCGCGCCTTTGATATTCTGCTGGCTGCGTTTGAAGTCCGACTCCTGCTGCAGCTCTTTCAGATTGCTGCGATCCAGCACGCTGAAACGGTTAGTCTGCTGCAGATGGGTAATGAGAATGGTTTTCGACTGATTACCCAGCCGATCGACGCCATCAGAGAAGATGCCGTTCATGTACGAAGAGCGGTTATCAAACTGACCCACCGCAATCGGGCTGCGCACGCCCTGATAAACCGGCTGGCTGGCAGCGCGAGCCTGCGGGGCCTGAATAGCACGGGAGGATTCGGTGGCACAGCCGCTGATCAGCGACGCCGTTAACAGGGAGAGTGCCGCAAAGGCATATTTTTTCTGCATTTCTAATCCATGAAGTGAAAGAGACGTAAACCCGCGCGAGGGCGGTAAATTCTGGTTCTGTCGACAGTCGGAGTAATGCCATAGCATTCATGATGCCGGTCTGTAGACTGTCGGCAGCAGACTGAAAGATCTTTAAGGAAAGTTGGCCAGTTAAATGAATTTAATTAATATAAAAATGAGAATATTGCTGGGGGTGATTATTGTAACGTCGCTCAGCGCCTGTCAGCAACCTGTGACAAAGCAACGGGATAGTGTGGCAAACCTGTGTCAGCCGGCAAAAGATCCGGACAGCGAATCCTGTCACTGGACTTATCAAATGCAGCCGGTGCTCAACAGGCAGTTCACGGATGCAGCGCGTTATGCTGGTCAGCAATGTCTGGTCCGGATGGAATGGCAGGAACACAGCAGACGTTATGCGGTGACACAAACTCAGGGTAATGAAGCGCTCTGCCTGCGCGCCTGGCAGCTGGTGGCGCAGACCCGCGATTTGCCGCCGCCACCGGAGCCAGGGCAACCGGCGTGGTTCGGCTTTGCACCGCGCGGTTAGCTGGCCAGACCTTCCTGACGCCACTGACGTGGACTGATGCCAAACCAGCGGCGAAATGCGCGTGAGAATGCACTGACTTCTGAGTAGCCCAACAGCAGCGCCATCTCTGATATCGGCAGTTGCTTCTGCTGCAGATAGTGCGTCGCCATTTCGCAGCGCACCTGATCCACCAACGCGGTAAAGCTGCTGCCCTCTTCGCGCAGTCGCCGCTGCAGTGACCAGCTCGATAGCCCGAGTTTATCCGCCACCTCTTCCAGCACCGGCTCACCCTGCATCAGCGATAAATTAACCTGCGATCGCGCCTGCTCAATCATACTTTGCTGCGACGTTCCACGGTTAAGCCGCCGGATCGCATCCTGCATCACCATCAACAGGATCGGATCGCTCTCCGGCATCGTGCGCAGCAGATCGCGTTTCGGGATTACCAGCGAATTAAACGGCTGATCGAACCAGACCGGCGCATCAAACACTTTACAGTGATCGTGCCACTGGCCGGGACGCGGATGTTCAAAGTGAACTTCACGCGGTGCCCAGTGCCTGCCTGCCACGTGACGGATCAGATTCATAAACATGCCAAGCGTCAGCTCGGCGTCCTGACGGCGCGACAGGATTGCGCCGTGTCGCACCTGGTAGTCGAGCCGCCAGCACTCTCCCTTATCCACCAGCCTGGTTAAGGTGTCGTGCTGATGCCAGGGAAAGGCATTGACCACATTGTGCAGCGCCTGCTCCAGCGTGTCGGAGCACAAGCCGATGTAGCCGATCAGGCCTAATGACTGCGGTTTAAACTGCCTGCCGTAGTGCAAACCGAAGTTATCAAAACCGGAGTGACGCGCCGCCTCTTCCAGCACCCGACAGTAGTTAACCAGTCCCAGGCTCAGCGTCGGGCTGGCCAGGCGTTCCGGGTCAATGCCGCTGATACCGAAGATGCGATCAACATCGCCGCCCTGGGTATGAATAAATTCGCTTAAGCCGGTCGCCGCCGCTGCCAGCACGCCGTGATTGCCTGCGCCCGCCGCTGCAGAGCAGGCCGCAAAGGCATCAGGCTTTATCAGTGTCGGATTCATGGTCGCCTCAGTCAGAATTCAGGTGGATCACCCGTCCCTGAGATCAGAGCAAATTTCATACCAGGTCCCCGAGGCCCGCCGCGCCGCCTACTTGCGGGTCAGCCTGCGCGCGGGCATGGCATCCGGCACTGCGGCGGCGCAGTAACGCCCGCCGCTGGTGCATCAGACGCCAACCGGCAGCTGCTGACCTTCCAGATAACGGCGGCAAAGGCGAACCGAATGGCTTGCCCACGCCGGACCGAGACTGTGCGCCATGTCGGTTTCGGCATGCGATCCTACCCATGCAGTGAGCTGGATGCGGCGCTGGATCAGCAGCGCGGGCAGCATGGCCATCTCCGCATCGCTGATATGCGCCACCTGCTCGTAACCGCGGATCCAGTGATCGATCCACTCTGTCGCGCGCGGATGATGTTCAACAAAACTGATCGCTGCCGCCAGATCATGCAGATACCAGCCAAGCCCGCAGTCATCGAAGTCGATCACCCGCGTTTCGCCCTTGTGCAGCAGCAGATTGGTCAGCCGCAGATCGGCGTGGATCAGACCATAGCGATCCGATCCCTTGCCAAACTGTGCCATCGCCGCACCGACCTGGCTTATCGCCTGCCCGACCACGTCGTGATCGGCGGGATCCAGGTTGGGTGCATCCTGCCAGCGTCCCCAGTGACTCTCGCTACTGGTCATGGTGTGGTGATCCCAGATAATCCGCTGAAAACCCGCAGGCGGCTGCCACTGTTTACTGTGCTGATGCAGCCGCGCGGTAATGTTGCCCAGTTGCTGAAAAGCGCGGGGATCGACGTCGGTGGTCGGCATCTCGCCGTCGATCCAGTGAAACAGCACCACATAGCGTTCACTGCCGTCCGGCAGCCGCAGTGTCAGCACGGTTTCGCCCTCTTTGTCCGGTACCGCTTCCGGCACCTGAATGCCGGTTTCGCGCAGCGCATCGAGCCACAACAGTTCGCTGATGATGTCCGCTTTTTGATGGTAATCGCCGCGATGCAGCCGCAGCGCATAACGCCGGCCAGCCGCCTGCAGCAGGAACGTGGCGTTCTCTGAGCGGCACAGCAGGCTGAGCTGCCCCTGCAGCGCGGCGGGATAACAGGCCAGCGCCTGCTGCGCCATCAGGGTGAGTTGTGAATCAGTCAGGTTGTCATATTGTTTAGCGCTCATCTGTCCGGCTCCTTTTCACTTGCGTTATCTCAGCATGCGTTGCCAGAAGGTGAGCTGCTTGACCTCAGAAGAGACAAAGTTGACCGCAGCGTGCATCTGGCCCGGTTTTTGCCTGTGAGTTGACCGTGGAGGACAGAAGTCACTGCGCCCGCGTCAAGTCGCGGCGCGCAAGGCAACGGCATTATCTCCTTACTTTAGTCGTCATGGCGGTGTAACGCCGCGTGAGACCAACAACGACGGGGATAACGGTATGACAAACAGACTCAAGCCCACGCTGGGCACCCTGCATCTGTGGGGGATTGCGGTTGGCCTGGTGATCTCAGGCGAATATTTTGGCTGGAGTTACGGCTGGGCTGTGGCAGGCACGCTGGGATTTCTGGTCACTACCGCACTGATCGCCACGCTCTACACCTGCTTTATCTTTAGCTTCACCGAACTGACCACTGCGATCCCCCATGCGGGTGGGCCCTTTGCCTATAGTCGTCGCGCCTTTGGCGAAACCGGCGGACTGATTGCCGGTCTGGCGACACTGATTGAGTTTGTCTTTGCGCCACCGGCGATTGCTATGGCGATCGGGGCTTATCTCAATGTGCAGTATCCCGGGCTCAACCCGAAAACCGCGGCGGTTGGGGCTTACCTGATATTCATGACGCTGAATATTCTTGGTGTAAAACTGGCGGCGATGTTTGAACTGGTTGTCACCGTGCTGGCCGTAATCGAACTGCTGGTGTTTATGGGTGTGGTCTCACCCGGCTTTAGCCTGGCAAATTTTGCCGCGCACGGCTGGGCAGGCAGCGACACTTTCGGACTGCCCGCCTTCTCCGGTATTTTCGCCGCCATTCCCTTCGCCATTTGGTTCTTCCTTGCCATTGAAGGCGCTGCGATGGCAGCCGAAGAGGCAAAAGATCCAACCCGGACAATCCCCCGTGCCTACATCAGCGGAATTCTGACGCTGGTGGTGCTGGCGATAGGCGTGATGCTGATGGCGGGCGGCGCGGGCGACTGGCGCAAACTCTCAGATATTAACGATCCGCTGCCGCAGGCGATGAAAATGATCGTCGGCGAACACTCTACCTGGATGCACATGCTGGTGTGGATTGGACTGTTTGGCCTGATTGCCAGCTTCCACGGCATCATCCTCGGCTATTCACGGCAATTTTTTGCCCTGGCACGTGCGGGCTATCTGCCGCCTTCTTTGGCAAAACTGTCACGCTTTCAGACCCCGCATCGGGCAATTATTCTCGGCGGGCTGCTGGGTATCGCGGCAATTTACAGCGATGGCGTGATTAATCTGCAGGGGATGACGCTGACGGCCGCGATGATCACCATGGCAGTCTTCGGCGCGATTGTAATGTACATCATGAGCATGCTGAGCCTGTTTAAACTGCGCCGCAGCGCACCGGATATGGCCCGCAGTTTCCGCGCGCCGGGCTATCCGATTATACCGGGCATCGCACTGCTGCTGTCGGTGGTCTGTCTGCTGGCGATGCTGTGGTTTAATCCGGTGATTGCCGCGCTGTTCTTCGCCATCATGCTGGTCGGTTATCTCTACTTCCTCGCCACCAAAGCGCAGCGCGATCGGGCACCGCAGGACAGTATGCTGGTCGGCGAATAAACGCGGCGCGGCAGGGTGCCGCGCCGTGGGTTACATTCAGCGCCTGAAAACCCAGGCGCTGAATCGTCAGCGGATGCACGGGTCACTCAGCCGTTAAGCGGCCAGAGCCATGCCGCACCGCGCACGCCGCTGGAGTCGCCATGCCGCGCCTTCAGCACCGGCGTTTCACACTCGCCGCCAAATACCCACTTCTTCATCAGCACCGGCACGGTCTGATAGAGACGATCCACATTGCTCATCCCGCCGCCCAGCACGATCACATCGGGATCGATCAGGTTCACCACCTGTGCCAGCGATTTTGCCAGCCGCAGCTCATAGCGACTCATTGCCAGTTCGGCGATCGGATCCTGCTGCGCCAGCAGTGAGACGATCTCCGCGCCCTTGCGATGCACGCCGCTCAGCCGCTGATAGTCGATACCAAAACCGGTGCCTGAAACGAAGGTCTCAATGCAGCCCTGCTGCCCGCAATAACAGGGCACTTCCTGCCGGTAGCGCAGCTCATCCTCATCCATCCACGGCAGCGGATTGTGGCCCCACTCACCGGCATTACCGTTACCACCGATGCGCGACTCCCCGTTGATCGCCACCCCCGCACCCGATCCGGTGCCGATGATCACGCCAAACACCAGCGACTGTCCGGCACCCGCACCATCGACTGCTTCTGACACCGCCAGGCAGTTAGCATCGTTGGCGATACGCACTTCCCGGTTCAGCGCCTGCGCCAGATCCTTATCCAGCGGCTGACCGTTGAGCCAGGTGGAGTTGGCATTTTTCACCCGCTTACTGTAAGGCGAAAGCGAGCCGGGAATGCCGAGGCCGACCGTACCGGTCTCGCCGGTTTTCTGCTCCGCCAGTGTGACCAGATCAACAATCGCCTGCACGGTTGCCGGATAGTCATCACGCGGGGTGTTCACCCGGTGGCGGAACAACTCCTGTCCCGTATCTGACAATGCGATCACTTCTGTCTTGGTGCCACCCAGATCTATGCCTATGCGCAAGGTTACGTCCTCGTTATTCATTCAGGTGAGAGATACAGTAGAAGGCAGCTGCCCTAAAGGCAATGAAACCACTCCGATGTTTCGCTATCATGCGCGCTGACTCTCGCAGACTTGTGCGCCCGATCGCGCCACGGTAAGGAATCCCGATGTTGTGGTTTAAAAATATGATGGTTTATCGTCTGAATCGTGACATTCCGCTGTCCGCAGATGAGATGGAAAAACAGCTCGACGCCTTCACGTTTTCACCGTGTGGCAGTCAGGATATGAGCAAGACCGGCTGGGTCTCGCCGATGGGCAATCGAAGCGATGCGCTGACCCATGAGAACAAAGGCCAGATTGTGATTTGCGCCCGTAAAGAAGAGAAAATCCTGCCTTCGCCAGTGGTAAAGCAGGCGCTGGAAGCGAAAATCGACAAGCTGGAATCTGAGCAGAGCCGTAAGCTGAAAAAGACCGAAAAAGATTCGCTGAAAGATGAAGTGCTGCACAGCCTGCTGCCGCGCGCCTTCAGCCGTTTCAGCCAGACCTATCTGTGGATAGACACGGTCAACAATCTGATTATGGTTGACTGTGCCAGCGCGAAAAAAGCGGAAGATACGCTGGCGCTGCTGCGCAAGAGCCTGGGTTCACTGCCGGTGGTGCCGCTGACGCTGGAAAGCCCGATTGAACTGACCCTGACCGAATGGGTGCGTTCAGGTGAACTGCCTGCCGGTTTCGCCCTGATGGATGAAGCGGAGCTGAAAGCGCTGCTGGAAGATGGCGGTGTCATCCGTTGTAAGAAGCAGGATCTGGTCTGCGATGAGATCGCCAACCATATCGAAGCGGGCAAGCTGGTGACCAAACTGGCACTCGACTGGCAGGAACGCATTCAGTTTGTTCTGGCCGATGACGGTTCGGTGAAGCGTCTGAAGTTCAGCGACACGCTGCGTGACCAGAACGACGATATCGACCGCGAAGATTTTGCGCAGCGCTTTGATGCGGACTTTATTCTGATGACCAGCGAACTGGCGGCACTGACCAGCAATCTGGTGGAAGCGTTAGGCGGCGAAGCCCAGCGTTAAGCTGTAATCCGCAGAATCCCGGACGAGGATGTTTGCCCAGGAAAAGGGCCGCTGAGCGGCCCTTTTCTTAATCTTTATCTTTCAGGTAGCGGCAGAGATAGGAGCTTGGCTCGCCAACCTGCAGATGAAATTCACTGTGACCCGGCACGTTAAACACCGAACCCGCTTCAAACCATTTCCACTCGGTCTCACCTGGCAGCAACACCTTAAGCGAGCCGCTGACGACGGTCATCTCTTCTGGCTGACCGGTTCCAAATGTGTATTCACCTTCTGACATCACGCCCACGCTGGCACGACCGGTGCTCGCACTGTCAAAACCGATAGATTTAACTTTTCCGTCAAAATACTCACTTACGTTGAGCATAATAGTTCTCCAGAGCACATGTTGTGTGTCTGGCAGTGTAGAAGGGAACCTGCTGATCTGTCACGCGAAATGATGGTCGTTTGTGATCTCCTTCGGGGGAAGATCAGACAGGCAGCCAGAGAGCGCTCAGACGATGCTCCGGTCAGCTTTGTTTTTATGCGGCAAGGGGATGTCAGAGGTGAAGGCGTGGGGGGAAAGCTCAGACGATTTGGTGTCAGACGGCGAATAACGCTGAATATCAGGCTGGCCTCCCTGCCAGCCGCAATGCTTTACTCTTTTTCGACGTCTTCGTAACGCGCTTTAGCATCGTGCGCTTCTTCTTCCGTCTCGTGCTCACTGATTAATGAATTCGGTTTGGGATGATCAGCACGCAATTCGTATGAGGTTACTTTATTACCTTCAGTGCCCTTTTCAACAGGCACAACTTTCGCTTCACGTGGGTACGGCGGTCTGCTCGGCATACTGTGTCCCTCTTGTCTGAATAACATTCCACAGGACAGGCTGCTGCCTGTCATAGGATAAGTATAGACAATGACATCATAAGCGGGATCAAAGCGGGAAAAATCTGAGGGTTAGCTGGCGCGCGCCAGCGAAAGTGACAGCAGAATTTCCTCCACCACGCACGCTGGCGATTGCATGGCATTCACCTGGTGATGAGCCGCCGCCTGGTAAAGGTGCGCGCGTTCGCGCAGCACATCACTCATCTCATCGGCAATCGGACGTCCGGTCAAGGTCGGACGCTGGGCTGCTTCAGGCTCGCTTTCCAGTCGCTCTGCCAGTACTTCGGGCGATGCGCTGAGCCAGATCACCTGACCGTGCTCCTGCATAAAACGACAGTTCTCTTCAGCCAGAATCATGCCACCGCCCGTCGCAATAACAGTGCGGGGCGCCGTCACCGCCTTGAGCGATTCCGTTTCACGGGCGCGAAAACCTTCCCAGCCTTCCGCCTCCACAATTTCGGTCACACTGCGCTGCGTGCTGAGTTGCAGATGGTGATCGGTATCCGTAAAGGCGTAACCCAGCGCCTGCGACAACGCCTCGCCAACCGTGGTTTTGCCGCAACCGCGAGCGCCAATCAAAAAGATGGGTAGTGACATCAGGGCCGTTCCTCCGCCTGACCGCGCGAGGCGGTTGCATGGTTAGCTTATTAATGCGACGCATAATAACTGGAAATTATTAAGGCCTCCACCTGTCAGGCATGTTTTACGCATTTTCCTTACCGGAACAACGATAATCTCTATATTTTCAAGGGGAAATGCATGCACGTTTTGTGCATCAGCACGCTAACAGGCCGCTGATAAACTCGCAAAAAGGCGGTTAAAATGGGCTGGCAATATTTGCTTACCGCCCCGATTTTACTTTTCGTGTTGACGCCCCCATATACTGATAACAATCGCCACAGGAGAGTCATCATGCAACGCGAAGAACAACAACTGATCGAAGGGCTGTTCAGCCGTCTGAAACAGGCCGAAAGCCAGACCGTGGCACGCGATGCCGCAGCCGAACAACTGATTAACCAGCATCTTCAGACGCAGCCAGGCGCGCCTTACTACATGGCACAGGCGATCCTGATTCAGGAAGCGGCGCTGAAAAAACTTAATGAGAAAGTGTCGGCGCTGGAAAGCCAGGTGGCACAGATGCAACAGCAGCAGCAACCCGCACAGAGCAGCGGCGGCTTCCTGTCGGGACTGTTTGGCAGCGGTTCGCGTCAGCAGCCGCCCGCTCAACAGCAGCAGCAACAGCAACAGTCGCCGTGGAACAGTGCGCCACAGCAACCGGCACAGCAGCAATATGCCCCTGCTCAGGCACCCGCGCCACGCGGCACGGGTTTCCTTGGCGGCGCACTGCAAACTGCCGTGGGCGTAGCGGGTGGTGTCGTGATGGCTGACATGCTGACCAGCATGTTCCACCATTCTCAGCCGGAAGAGATTGTGAATATCATCAATGAGCCACCGCTGCCGGAGGTGAATGATAATCTCAACACCTTCAATGGTGGCGATGACAATGCCGATAACTTTAACGGCGGTAACGACAACGCCTTCCTGGACCAGAATACGGGCTGGGACAGTAATTATGCCGACAACAGCGATCTCAACGATTTTGGCGGCAACGATTACGACGATGACGACAGCTTCGTTTAAGTTGAGCGTTTCTGCTGGGTGAGCCAGCTATCCAGCTCATTCGCAAACTGCTGGCGGTCACGCGGACTCATCGTCGCGGGGCCGCCGGTCTGCACGCCACTTGACCTCAGGGTATCCATAAAATCACGCATCGTCAGACGTTCACGTATCGTCGCCGGTGAGTAACGCTCGCCACGCGGATTCAGTGCCGCAGCACCCTTCTCAATCACCTCTGCCGCCAGCGGAATATCGGCGGTGATCACCAGATCGCCAGGCTGACAACGTCTGACGATCTCGTTGTCCGCCACATCAAAGCCAGCAGGCACCTGCAGGGTGCGCAGATAAGGCGAGGGCGGCACGCGCAGAAACTGGTTCGCCACAAACGTCACCGTGGTCGCGGTACGATCCGCCGCACGGTAGAGCACCTCTTTGATCACATTCGGACAGGCATCGGCATCGACCCAGATAAACATCATGATTCCTTACAGTCAGAGAAGCCTGAGATCTTGCCGGGTTCCCCTTAAATGGCAAATTTTATTTGCGGCACACTTTCCCGCCCGTACCCGGCTGACTTGTTATTCGGGCTGGCTGAAGTAAGCTAGCGCACTGAGAAAAACGAATAATGTCCTAAGGAGATGGCGATGCTGGCAAAGAAAATCGGGTTTATCGGCGGGGGAAACATGGCGAAAGCCATTATTGGCGGACTGGTCAACAGCGGCAAAATTACTCCGTCTGATATCTTCGTTTACGATCGCAAAGCCGAAACCAACCAGGCGATGGCAGAGCAGTATGGCATCAACGCCGCAGAGAGCGCGGATGCGCTGGCGCGCGAAGTGGACATCCTGTTCGGTGCGGTAAAACCCAATGTCATCCTGAAAGTGTTAAAAGAGCTGTCCGGCAGCCTGAAAAAAGAGGCGCTGGTGGTATCGATTGCGGCTGGTGTGACGCTGGATTCGCTCTCATCCGTGCTGGGTTACGATCGCAAACTTGTCCGCGCAATGCCGAATACGCCCTCACTGGTAAGCGAGGGCATGACCTCGGTAACGCCCAACGTACTGGTTGAGCAGGCGGAAATCGACGAGGTCGTGGCGATTTTTGAGTGCTTCGGCAAAGCGGCCGTGGTGGATGAATATCTGATTCACTCCGTGGTCGGCGTCAGCGGTTCTGCACCGGCGTACGTGTTTATGTTTATCGAGGCGATGGCAGATGCGGCCGTATTGGGTGGCATGCCGCGCGCTCAGGCCTATCAGTTTGCTGCGCAGGCGGTTAAAGGCGCGGCCCAGATGGTGCTGACCACCGGTAAACATCCGGCTGAACTTAAAGATATGGTCTGCTCACCTGGCGGCACCACCATTGAAGCGGTGAAAGTGCTGGAAGAAAAAGGGATGCGCTCGGCGGTGATGGAAGCAATGCAGCAGTGCATGGCGAAGTCAGAGAAACTGAGCCGCAGCTAACCTGTCAGGAAGTGCGCAAGGCGGCCCGTCACCCCGGTCCGCCCTGCGTGCAGCGAAGATTATCCGATGTGTGCCTGACAGTGCGCCACCGCATCGGCAAGCGTCATCGGTTGCTGCATCCGCTCCACCAGCTCAGCGGTCAGCGTATACATGCCGCATGAGCAGATGGCTGCCAGTTGCCCCTGCTGACCATAAAACGCCATAAACTTTTTGTCCTCCAGCGAGCCGATCAGCTGGAAATTATCCCATTCTGCCGCGTGACCAACATACTCATAACGGGTGCCATATTGGGTCGTCCAGAAGAACGGCACACGATCAAACGCGACGTTCTGATCCAGCATGTTCCATGCGGCGGTCTGCCCCTGCTGATGCGCGACGCGATAGTGCTCAATACGCAGCGGACCCTGCGCCGCCGGATACGTAGCGATGTCACCCGCCACCCAGATATTGTCAGCGACCCGCAACTGCTCATCTGCCTGCAGACTGCCATCCTCTGCCAGCGGCAAATCGTGGATAAAGTCGGTGGCCGGTTCAACACCCGTAGCAAACAGCACAACGGTCGCGTCCAGCGTCCTGCCGCCCTTTAGCTGCACGCCAGTCACCTGCTGGTCACCCTGCAGTGATTCGATCTCGCCCTGCACCCATTTCACGCCGTTTTGCTCATGTAACTGGTAGAAATAGCGGCCAATCTGTTCGCCAAATTGTTTAGCAAAAGGCAGCGCCTGACGAGCAACCACCGTTACGTCAATATCACGGTTACGCAGTGCTGACGCCAGTTCAGTACCGATAAAACTGTTACCGACAATGACGATTTTATGGCTGGCATCCACCGCATGTAGTAACGCATCGGTCTGCGCTTTGCTGCGCAGCAGATAAACGCCGTCGAGATCGCTGCCCGGCAAATCAGGGCGGACAGGCGTCGCGCCGCTGGCGATCAGCAGTTTGTCGAAGGCGAGCGTCCCGCCATCTTCAAAGATCAGCCGCTGTTGCTGTGTATCAAGGCGGCTCACGGTAGCCTGAATCCGTTCAACGTGATCCATCACATCCGCTTTCAGCAGCTGTGGCACCTCACTGATATCCATTTTACCCGACGGTACAAACTTGGTCAGCGCAGTGCGGTCATAAGGCGCATCCGCTTCCCGTTCGACCAGAATCAGGCGGCCTTTAAAGCCGTCATGGCGCAGGCGCCATAAAGCTGCGCTGCCTGCTGCTCCCGCACCCAGCACCACATAGACCGGCGCAGTTGCCCCGCTGCCAATCGGTGCCGCAGGTGACATGGCTTTCGGGTTAACCAGCACCCGGCCCTCTTCAATGCGCAGCGAATACTGTTTGAGATCGGCTAACGCCAGCGGTTCACACATTTTGCCATCGGCGATATTAAACGCGGCTTTGTGCCACGGACAGACCAGCCGGTCGCCACAGATCGCGCCCTGCTCCAGCGGCGCGCCCGCATGTGGACATTTCGCCTGGTAAGCACGGACGTTGTCCCCATCGCGGATCAGTAATACTTCCACTTCGCCGAGTGTTTTCTTCACGGGCTGTCGCTGGGGCAGATCCTTCAGGTCGGCGGTAAATTGATAGTTCACGGCATGGCTCCTTTCGCTGTTTCTGGTCTGAAGCTGCGCGGCAAAACAGCGCGCGGCGCAAATCCCCACAAACAGTAAGTGTGGCAAAGGAACCGGCAAGCCTGAGGATGAATCTGTTTAAGAAAGGCAACGTATTGTTGTGGAAGGCAATTTAATTGGCGTTAAGGAGAACTTGAATCTGCGCTGAGCGCAAACGAGAAGCGGCCACCTGCGTGGCCGGGGGAGTCATGCGCTTTTTTTCAGGCACTGGCTCATAAAGGTCTTACGTGCATCACCTGCCAGTTTTTTATCGCCAGCTTCACCGTTACAGCTCTTCATTTTCATTTGCTGCGGTGACATCTGCGACAGCTTGCTGTCCTTTTTCAGGCATTCACTCATAAAAGATTTGCGCGCATCGCCTTTGAGGTCCTGAGATTTGGCATGCTGGTTACACAGGGCCATCTTCTCCTGCTGCGGGGTCTTCTCCGCCGCACCGGCCAGCCCGCTAACCAGCAGACCTGCCATCATCATCGCCATTAAACCGACTTTCATCTTGATATCTCCACAGTGGATTGTCCTTTATTATTCTGGCAGCGAATAAACAAAGCGGAAGATTTTTCAGGTCAAACTGATGTGAAGATCCCATTCCAGACTGGCACTGGGGTCGTTACTGGCGGGAATGCCGGAGCAGCTTTTCGATGTAATTACGCAGCAGCAGCGCATCGTCTTCATCAGCACCGGTTACAGTATTCATGGCAGTTTCAATGCTGGAGGCCATCGACAGATATTGTTGCGGCTCGAGCTTGCGAACCAGCGCCGTGACAACAATCTCCAGCGCTTCAATCTGCGCCATCTGCTCTTTCGCTGTCGCCTCTTTTTCAGCCAGCTTTACCAGTAATTCAGCAATCAGGTTTTTCATGCTGTTGTCTCAGCGGTGGAGAAAAGCTGAAATTATCACCACACTGACTAAAAAAACAGAGGTTAACAGTCATTTTTTCAGTGAGTTAGCCCACATCTCCGCCCTCTTTTGAGCAACCTCCGGCTAACCTTGCAGGCGAAACGTTTTGCGGGCAGATATCACCGCAGTTAAACGTTTCGCCTGCTCCCGATCGATGAGTGAGGCCTAACGCGGATCGACAAAGCCGCGACCAGGCCCACCGCCATGTCCGCCCCAGCCGCCGCCTGGAGGCGGGAAAATACATCCACTTAATGCAGTCACTAATGCCACAACGGCAGCCAGCTTAACGATTCGTACCATACCTACCTCAGGGTGAAGAAATCGGGCTGAGTGTATGAAGCCTCCTGCAGGACGACAAGTGAGATTCCTCCGCATCCGGCCGCTATTCACCTTTGCTGACCAGACTTAACGTTTTACCGTCACGCTGCCACCAGATTCTCAACATCCCAGCCGGTTTGTACCCCAAACTATTTATGTAAATCGGGATGGCGGGCTCTTTACAGCCAGAAGAATTTTACGCATTGTGAGCGCATTACATTTACAGGATATAACCATGACTCTCTCTCAGACTGCTTTCAGTGACATCCTCTCCCGGCGCGACTGGGAAAACCCGGTTGTGACCTCGCTTAACAGGCTGGATGCCCACCCGCCATTCGCCAGCTGGCGCGATGAAGCAGTGGCACGCGATGACACGCCTTCGGTGTCACTGCAAAGCCTCAACGGAGAGTGGGGTTTTAGTTACTTTTCGCAGCCCGAAGCGGTGCCCGCCAGCTGGTTACTGCAGGATCTGCCGGATGCCAGCACGATTCCGGTCCCGGCTAACTGGCAGATGCACGGCTTTGATGCCCCCATTTACACCAACGTGCAGTATCCGATTCCGGTCAATCCGCCGCAGGTTCCCGCTGATAACCCCACAGGATGTTACTCGCTCACATTCAGTACTGACGCAGCCTGGCTCGATGCCGGACAGACACGCATCATTTTTGACGGGGTAAACTCAGCTTTTCACCTGTGGTGCAACGGACGCTGGATTGGCTACTCTCAGGACAGCCGTTTGCCCGCTGAATTTGACCTCAGTCCCTATCTGCAACCGGGCAAAAACCGGCTGGCGGTGATGGTGCTGCGCTGGAGCGACGGCAGCTATCTGGAAGATCAGGATATGTGGCGGATGAGCGGCATTTTTCGCGATGTCACATTACTGCATAAACCGCAGGTGCATCTGGCCGATGTTCAGCTGGAAACCCGGCTCAGTCCGGAGTTTACCCGTGCCGAGCTGCGCGCCCAGGTTCGCGTCGCCTTGCCGCCGGACGTCACCTCACTTTATCAGCTGCGCCTGACGCTGTGGCAGGGTGAACAGCGGGTTGCCCAGTGTCAGCAGCCTCTGGGCAGCACCATTATTGACGAGCGGGGTCACTATCCTGAACGCGCCCTGCTCTGCCTGCCGGTGGAACAGCCTGCGCTGTGGAGCGCCGAAACGCCTCACCTCTATCGCGCCACGCTGGCGCTACTGGATGGGGATCAGCAACTCATCGACGTGGAAGCTTATGATGTCGGCTTCCGTCAGGTCACCATCGACAACGGCCTGCTCTGTCTTAACGGCAAACCGCTACTGATCCGCGGCACCAACCGTCACGAACACCATCCGGAGAACGGTCAGGTGGTGGATGAGGCCACGATGCGCCGCGACATCGAGCTGATGAAACAGCACAATTTCAATGCGGTGCGCTGTTCGCATTATCCTAATCATCCCCTCTGGTACCGGCTCTGCGATCAGTACGGGCTGTATGTGGTGGATGAGGCCAATATCGAAACCCACGGTATGCAGCCGATGAACCGGCTCTCCGACGATCCCCGCTGGTTTGCCGCCTATAGCGAACGCGTGACGCGCATGGTGCAGCGCGATCGTAATCACTGCAGCATTATTATCTGGTCGCTGGGCAATGAGTCGGGACATGGCGCTACACACGATGCGCTCTACCGCTGGGTGAAAAGCAGCGATCCTACCCGCCCTGTTCAGTATGAAGGCGGCGGAGCCGATACCGCTGCGACCGATATTATCTGCCCGATGTACGCCAGGGTTGATGAAGATCAGCCGTTCCCGGCAGTACCCAAATGGTCGCTGAAAAAGTGGATCGGTCTGCCGGGCGAAACCCGCCCGCTGATCCTGTGTGAGTACGCGCATGCCATGGGCAACAGCTTCGGCGGCTTCGCAAAATACTGGGAGGCTTTCCGCCAGTTCCCACGTCTGCAGGGCGGCTTTGTCTGGGACTGGGTGGATCAGAGCCTGACCCGCTTTGACGATAAGGGCAAACCCTGGCAGGCCTATGGCGGCGATTTTGGCGATAAACCCAATGACCGTCAGTTCTGCATGAACGGGCTGGTGTTTGCCGATCGCACGCCGCATCCGGCGCTGTATGAGGCGCAACGTGCACAGCAGTTCTGGCAGTTCGTGGTCGATCCCGTCGATCCTGTGAGCTTTACGGTCAGCAGCGACTATCTGTTCCGCCATAGTGACAATGAGGTGCTGCGCTGGCGCATCGAACAGGAGGGACAAGTGGTGACGGAAGGTGAAGTATTGCTGGATATCGCCGCGCAGGGTCAGCAGCGGATCACGCTGCCCTCTCCGTCCACGTTACAGGGCGAATGCTGGCTTAATGTCGCGGTTCATCAGATTCACCCGACCCGCTGGAGCGCCGCCGACTGGTGCGTCGCCTGGCATCAATGGCCGCTGCCCTCGACGTTAGCGCTACCGTCACAGCCGGAGGCGGGCGAAGCACCCGTGCTGCGCGATGACGCCGGTGAGTTTGTCGTGACCCATCAGCAGCAACGCTGGCATTTTTCACGCCACAGCGGCGAACTGACGCAGTGGTTTGTCAATGAAGAGCCAACGCTGCTCTCCCCT
Organism: Candidatus Pantoea rara; assembly: GCF_051136265.1. Taxonomy (NCBI): domain Bacteria; kingdom Pseudomonadati; phylum Pseudomonadota; class Gammaproteobacteria; order Enterobacterales; family Erwiniaceae; genus Pantoea; species Candidatus Pantoea rara. Next base: position 3,116,807 of record NZ_CP194942.1, read on the forward strand.
CTTCAGGACTGCTTTATTCGCGCGCCGCTGGACAATGATATTGGCACCAGCGAAGCAGAACGGGTTGATCCTCATGCCTGGGTTGAGCGCTGGAAAACGGCGGGATATGACCAGATGAGCAGCCAACTGATGTCGATTACGGCGAATGCGTTGTCGCAGGCGGTGCAGGTTGAGACGCTGCATAGCTGGCTCGCCAACGGCCAGGTCGCTTTCATCAGTCGTAAACGTTATGTGATCAACGCACAGGGTGAGTTACAGCTGCAGCTTTCGGTTGAGCAGTCGCGCGGATTGCCGCCGCCAGCACGCATCGGCTTACGCTGCGCGCTGGTGCACATTCCGCAGCAGGTGAGCTGGCTTGGCCTGGGGCCGCATGAAAACTACCCCGATCGTCAGCTGGCCGCGCAGTTCTCACGCTGGCAGCTGCCGCTGGCGCAGCTTTCAACGCCCTACGTTTTCCCCAGCGAGAACGGTCAGCGTGGCGGCACCCGTCAACTCGATAGCGGCAGCTGGCAGGTCAACGGCGATTTTGCTTTCTCGCTGAGCCGCTTCAGTCTGGAGCAGTTGCGGGAGACCTCACACCGCCACCTGCTGCATCCGGAAGCGGGCTGCTGGCTGCATCTGGATGCCTTCCACATGGGCGTGGGCGGCGATGACTCCTGGAGCCCCAGCGTCAGTCCTGAGTTTTTACTGACTCAGCAGCGCTGGCAGGCTGAACTGACGATTTCTCAGCCGACGCGGGCAGCACGGTCTTCGGACGCCGGTAAAAACGCTTCAGAAAGAGCACATTAATCAGCACGACCACGGCGGTGGCAAAAAAGACCCAGCGAAAGCCTGCCACCGCCGACACCGCGGCCCCTAATAGCGGACCCGCAACATTGCCGAGATACATAAACGACTGGTTATAGCCGAAGATGCGTCCGGTGATATTGTCGCGCGAATGACGAACCAGAAGCGTCTGCACCGCAGGCATCATTGCACCATCGGCGAAACCCAATAGAAAACGTAAAACGCCCAGTTGCGTGGTGCTGGTGACAAAGGACATCGCAACAAACAGCAGCAGCGAAATAACCATTGTCGCCAGAAGAATACGCTGGGTGCCAATGCGATCGCCGAGCCGTCCCAGCCGGGGTGCGGCCAGGAGTGCCGAGACGCCAGGCAGTGCGGCAATGACGCCACTCAGAAAGGCGATATTCTCCGCAGTCGGTGCCAGTTCACGCACAAACAACGTCAGGATGGGGTTCACCGACCCGTTGCACATCTGAATCACCATGGTGGTGAAAAAGAGACAGAGCATCAGCTTTGGGTTATCCAGCGAGCGGAAAACCTCGCGTCCGCTGAGCTTCTCTTTTTTACTCACCGGGGTGTAACCCGTCTCTTTGATCAGGAACAGCGTGACCAGAAAGCTGACCATCAGCAGCGCCGCAGTGACGATAAATACCGTGCGTAGTCCGACCCAGTCGGCCAGCAGCCCGCCCAGCATCGGCCCCAGAATCACCCCGCCAATCTGACCCGTTGAGACACAGCTCAACGCCCAGCCGCTGCGTTCACGTGGAACCTGAGCCGCCACCAGCGCCATCGCGTTGGGAATATATCCTGAGGTCAGCCCCATCAGGGCGCGTAACAACAGCAACTGCCAGGCTTCGGTGACAAAAGCCTGTAGCAGTATCACCACGCCCATGCCAAACGCCGCGCGTAACAGCATCAGTTTACGGCCTTTGCGATCGGCCAGGCTGCCCCACAGGGGGGCTACCGCCGCCGAGACCACAAAGGTGATACTAAAGGTGAGACCCGACCAGAGGCTCAGTGATTCACCACCGGTAACGCCAAGCTGCTCAAGGTAGAGTGGCAGAAACGGGATAATCTGGCTGATGGCCAGTCCGGTAAAAAAACAGCCAAACCAGACCGAGATCAGGTTTATCTTCCAGGGTTCAATAGTGCGTGGCATGAGCAGATGATGTAAAGAGAAGGAAGGCTCAGTCTAACGCGCGCATTCTCAGCGTGACCGACAAAACATGGCACAAACGGCAAAAGACCGGATTCCTCTTTGATTCCGCTCAATTACCGGCGCAAATGTTCCCGACTCAAGGGTTTATAGCGCGAATCACGCGTAGACGGCACGACCCTGACGTGCGCTTCCTAAACCAACCCTCATCAATATGGAAAAATATGTCATTCTGTTACTGACAACCTTCTACCCCGCTTCTATGTTTAAAAAACCGCCAGCTGTGGCGGTGTGGCGATCGTTCTGATCGGCGCAACGTCCTCCGCAAAAAAACGGTGCACACCGTCCGGCTACGCTGAGGCAGACCAGCTTATTCCATGTAAAGACGCCCTTACTCAGCCGTAAGGGATGGGGCAGTGTTTCAGCGGAGGTGGGGAAATGAGAGTACAACCTGACAGTGCCAGTCGTGCTATCAACGACTATTTCAAAAGCCCGAACTGGCGAACACCGCCAGAGTCCGATCTGCTGGCGGTGATCCTGCGGGAAATAATGGAGGCGGGCGAGCCCGCGACCAGTAACGTACTGATTGCGCGGGTGATCGACAAACTGGAAGTAGAAGGCGACGAGATGCAGTTGCAGCGTTACCGTACCCTGCTGGCTCAGCTGATCGACACGCAGCCAGAGGCGTAAACCTGCTACCTATTTTACCCAGCGCAATTTATCCGCTTCGCTGACGCTGGCACGCCCGCTGCTGCGCTGGAACAGGCAAAGCTCCCGCCCACGCCTGTTTTTCATGTGCTGCTGGGCATAGCGCCCCTCCAGCAAGAGTGCGCTGTAACCTGTGTTGTCGTCATACTCAATCGGTTCGCCCAGCACCTTTACTTTGCTCAGGTGACTGGCGTTAATGCACGCCTGCGCCATCACCTGACGGCTCTTTTGCCAGGCCTCTTCACTGGAGGCGTGCACCAGTGTGCTGCTGAGTAACAGTATGGGCAAGAGTGACCGTATGCTTTTCATCTTCTCCGCTCCTGTTCCGGCCCGAAGGCGCTAAAAAAATTCCCGCCGGGGCGGGAATAAACAAGACGAGCACTATCTATTGTGTGGCGAGGAAGTTTTAAAGCGCGCGGCTATCCTCGCCTGCCGTTATGACAAGCCTATGACAGACCGGCCATTAACCACAATAAACGGAGCTGATATTGCCATTTTTGTCGGCCAGGAAGTTAAGCCGGTTGAGATTGAAGTCCATGGTGACGGCTGAATTGTAGGGGATCGGACGCACCTGCTGTTCGAAGTGCTGGCCCTGCAACGCGGTTAACGGCTTGCCCACATAGTTCTGAAACTGAGATGCCCCACAGCGGTCGGCATCGGGATCCTGTGCCACACGGGCGGTGTCGGGTTTAGAGGCAGACTGGCAGGCGGTTAAGGCGAACAGACCCATTACCAGCAGCCCCTTTCCATAAAATTTCACGTTTATTCTCCTGTTGGACGTGTAAAACCTGGTCCCAAGAGTAGCAAAACGTGCCTGCTGACCTGAACCCTTAAAAGGTAAAGTTGTTACAGCAGTATTAATGTGGCGGCTGCATCGGCCACACGTTGAGATCAATCGCACTCACTGCTTAAAAAAAGAACAACACCCCCCTACAATATCTTAAGATTTTTCTTAGCACCTGGAGGTCATTATGGAACTGATTATTTTTGTTGTCTGCGCAATGCTGATGACCGCCGTGGCGGTCAAAGTGCGTTAAGCCAGTTAAACCTGGTTTTGCGCGGTTCTCTCCAGAAGCGTACTGAATGCAGCCAGCGGCATCGGCCGACCGAGGAAGTAGCCTTGCCCCTCTTCGCACGAGAGCTGTTTTAGCTTGTTCAGTTGCGCTTCTGTCTCAATCCCCTCTGCCGTGATCGTCAGGGCAAAAGCGCGTGCCAGCGCGATTATCCCCGCCACCACGGATTGCGCCTGCTGCGACTCCGGAAAATCTTTCATCCAGGAGCGATCGATCTTCAGACCGTTAAACGGGAAGGTTTTAAGGTAACCCAGCGCTGCATAGCCGGTACCGAAATCGTCAACGGTTAACCTGACACCCAGTGACCGTAATCCCTGCATTACCTCCAGCGCATGCTGGGGATGCTCAAAGGTGACGTTCTCGGTAATCTCCAGCTCCAGCCGCGTAGCAGGCAGGCCACTTTTCTCCAGCGCATCGGCCACCCGCTGCACCAGATCACTGGTGCGGAATTCCATTGGGGAGATATTGACCGACACATAGCGCTCGCTGCCCCATTTCAGCGCATCCTCACAGGCGCGCATCAGCACCCAGTCGCTGATGGTGGCGATCAGACCGCTCTCTTCCGCCAGCGGAATAAAGTGGTCGGGCGTAATCCACTGATCCGGCGCAATCTGCCAGCGAATCAATGCCTCGGCGCCCGCCAGCTGTCCGGTCAGCAGTTGATAGCGGGGCTGATAGTGAAGGCGAAATTCATTGTTCTTTAACGCTTTCTCGATCCGCCGCGCCATTTCTCGCTTATCTTCACGCTGGCTGGCCATTTCACTGGCATACCAGATCCACTGATTGCGTCCCGCGTCACGCGCTTCATTCAGCGCGATATCCGCCATTTGCAGAAGCGCTTCGGGATGGCTGGCATCCTGCGGTGCAGAGGCGATCCCCATGCTGATGGTAAGATAGTGGACATGCTGGCCAGTGCTGATGGGTTGCTGAACCTCATGCACCAGCTGAGCACAACGCTGATCGACCCCTTCACGGTTCGTTTCACGCAATACCAGGACAAACTCATCGCCACTCAGCCGCGCCACCAGCTCCTGCGGGCCGATACAGCGCTTCAGACGCTGCGCGATCTGGCTTAGCACTTCATCACCCGCCGCATGACCCCAGGTTTCATTGATCGGCCGGAACTGATCAAGGTCGAGGGTGACCAGCGTCAGCGGCGCGCTGCCATCAGGCAGCTCAAGATGCAGCGTCAGAAACTCCAGCAGCTGCACGCGGTTTGACAGGCCGGTTAAGACGTCATGACGCGACAAAAACTGAATGCGCGCTTCTGCTTCCATGCCCTGTGTGATGTCCGATACCGTGCCGCGAAACCCAATACGTCGCTCATCATGCCAGATGGTTTTCGCCACCAGCTGGCCAATGCGGCGGTTACCCTGTGCGGACATAAACTGACAGCGCAGCGGCATCTGTTGCCCGTGCTCTTCCTGACGCAGCAGCCAGGCGACCAGCGAATGGCTGGGATGCGTCAGCAGATGATCGATGTGACGTCCCAGCCAGTGAGTAATGTCGTGGCCGGTCACGGTGTGAAAGCGCGCGGAAAGATAGATAAGACGGCCCTCTTCATCCGTCTCCCAGATCCAGTCTGACGCGGCCTCAGCAAGATCGCGAAACCGCGCTTCGCTGCTGGCAAGCTCCTGCTGACTGATCGCCAGCAGGTCAAAACGGCGATCAGAGAGTATCGCATTGGAAAGCGCATGGCGGCTGACGCGATGAGTAATCATAGCGATGATGATCGCCATCATCATCAGCAACGGCAGCAGGAACCAGATCAGACCCATGCCAGGCATCTTCGACGTCCAGCGCAGTACAATCGAATCGCCGCCTGGCAACGGCTGCACCAGCCGCGGTTCACGCAGGGCATCCTCCTGATTGAGGGGCTGACGCAGTTTACGCACATCCAGCGTGGTGCCCAGCGCCTGTAATTTGGCAGGCGTGAACAGATTCACAAACACCATGATAGATGCGGGTCCCGCCACGGGCGGCACCGTCGTCACTTTGCCGCTGCTGATAGGCGCGGCAACCGCAATGGCGGGCTGATGGTTGACCAGCACATCCCGGGTAGTCGCCTTGTTGTTAAGCTTACGTGCCGCCGCAATCAGTTCTGAGGCCTTCTCATTGCCCAGCCAGGCTTCAAGCGGCGTATCCACCAGCTGTCCATTAATCACGCTGTATGAAGTGTGGTTACGGCCGTCAACCACGAACACACCTTCATAGTGATACTCTTCGTAGAGACCCGGTCCAAAGTTCTCTTCGTCAAAAGCCCAGACTTTGTTCACCCTGACATGAAGATTGCGCCAGGCTTCACTCCAGAACGCATAATCACGGATATCTGTCATCATCGCATCCTGACGATTTTTCCAGGCCTGCTGCACCAGCACCCGGTCATGATCAACCGATGCACTGTTCTGACGCTGCGCAATCGTCAGCACCATCAGCATCGAGAGCACCAGCACACCAAACAGCAGCAGCGAAAGCGTACGCAGGCTGCGCCGCGTAAAGCGGACAGTGCGGTCTTCAGCAATCTGTCTGAACGGAGGCGAGGGTGGCGCCGGTGGGTTAAATGTCATTAAGAGTGCTCACTACACAGTCAGGGTTTGAGATGACGGGCCTGCAATACGACATACGGCGCTGACCAGATTAGTTTCCTCAGTTATCGGCTCGCGTGTCCTGGTGTTTAGCCTGCAGTTAACATTTTGCGCTTAAATATTGTGTTACAGGCTGACTCGACAGCGATCGGGGGCATTGCTACTATGCGCTTACCTTCGCTGGCAGAGTCGCCTATGAATACCAATTCCGACAGAGTGACCCTGACGCTGTTCTACGTCGGCAGCTTTGTGGTCTATTACCTGGTTACCATGCTGATCACGCTGTTTCCTAATTACGGCGTGCTGCGCAATGACGGCCTGCTGGTGCCGGTGCTCTGCCTGTTTGAATTTGCTGTGATCTATCCGCTTTACCGTTTCTACTGCCAGCGCCGCACCGATTTGCCGCTGGGCGAACTCTGCACGCTGCAAACCCTGCTCTTTACCGGCGCGCTGTTTATGCTGATGGCGGCACAGATGCAGTTTATGCAGCCGGAAGGCTGGCTGGTGATGCAGGCGCAGCAGGGACGTAACTCGCTGCTGATTCTGTTGCTTACTGCCGTGCTGCTGGCACCGGTGTTTGAAGAAGTCCTGTTCCGCGGCTTTTTGTTACAGGGTTTTCTGCTGTGGGCACCGCGCAGCCGTTTCGCCTGTATGCTGCTGACCTCACTGCTGTTTGCGATGATGCATACGCAGTATGTGCACTGGCAGACGCTTATCGCTCTGACGCTGTTTTCGCTGCTGCTCTGCTACGCCCGGCTGCGCAGTAACAGTCTGGCGCTGCCCATCTTCCTGCATACCCTGAATAACCTGATTGCGCTGCTGCCCGCCTGGTATTTCGCTGGCTAATTCCTGACCTCCCTGCTCGTCTGACACGCCTGGCTGACCGCGGCCTGCCCCTGCTGGCGGGTCATAGCTCACACTGACAATGCCGCCCCGTCACGTTTGTCTATACTGGTTGTTAAAAAAGGATAAAAAGCACCGCAGTCCGGACCACCAGACCGTGCAAAGGAGAGGAACTATGTTGATAGGATTTGTGTTGTTAGTGAGCGCGTGCGGTTACGATGCCTGCGAAGCCCTGCCGGTCTCGGAGCGCATCTATCCCACGAAGGTCGACTGCGAAACGATGGCGAACCGTATTCATAAAGTCCGGCCGAATGTGGTACTGCTTTGTGGTGAGGTACATCGCTGATTCAGGGCCAGGTGCAATAAAGCCGCGTTGTAACATTGCAAGCTGACGCTTTAGCGTACAAAATATAAGCTGTTGTTAACCATTATCGTTGTGAATCCCATGAAAATATCACGCCCCCGTCGTCCTGGTGGACGCTGGGTTTACTATCTTTTGTATGATGGCATTCTGTGGCCCTGCCCCGTCCGTTGGGAGTGGGAGAGCAGCTATGGCGGCTGGTTGCCATTTTACTACACGCCTACCTTTGAATTTGTGGTGGGCGATCCCCGCAAAGCGTATCGCATTGCGCGCAGCGATGTGCGGGCGAAACAACGGCGCGAAGATGTCTTTGTCTGAAAGCCACTATCCCCAGGGCAGCCATGAGGCTGTGAGCAGATAGAGAATCACTTCCAGCACAATTATCACCATCAATAAGATGCCCAGCGTTTGACGGCCAATGCTTTTCATCGGCTCAGGCCCAGATCATGGCAGCCCAGCGGATGAGCAACAGCGCACCGCAGATGCACATCAGAACCAGCACCATCTTCCCGTACTTTTTAGCCGCCCGATATCTTGTCACCTCGGTTTCCCCTAATCAGAAAGCGAAAATGCGCCAGAAGGCGCATCTGTTCCGGTCAGTAACAGGACCGGGAGGCATAGCATAACGCTCAGGCCGCCAAAAGGCGACCCGTCGCCGGCATCAGTTATTCAGGGTGTAATCCAGCGTAATTTCCGCGTTCAGTACCTGAGAAACCGGGCAGCCCGCTTTAGCTTTATTGATGATCTCGTCGAAGGTTGACTCATCAATGCCTGGCAGGGAGATGGTGCTGGTCAGTGCCACTTTGGTGATGGCAAAGCCGTCCCCTTTTTTGTCCAGCGATACGTCAGCCGTGGTATCGATGCTTTCCGGCGGATGACCCGCGTTACCCAGCATCAGCGACAGCGCCATAGAGAAACAGGCTGCATGTGCTGCACCAATCAGTTCTTCCGGGTTGGTGCCTTTACCGCCTTCAAAACGGGTGTTAAAGCCATAAGGCTGCTGACTCAGTACACCGCTCTCGGTGCTGACGGTGCCTTTGCCTTTGATATCGCCTTCCCAGTGCGCCGAACCTTTCTTATGAATGGTCATGTCATTCCTCCTGTTGGTAAAGAAGTTAAGTATAGACAATACATTCATTTTCGCAGGCTAACTCACCGCGCGCGGGCGTGGTGGTGTGCTTTGCGGAGCCAGCAACGCCTCCGCCTGCACCAGCGAGTCGCGGGTTATCTCGCTGATCGATTTTGCGCCGGTCAGTGTCATGGCGACGCGCATCTCTTTCTCAATCAGGTTCAGCAGGTTTTCAACGCCGCGCTGACCGTGGGTGGCCAGCGCATAGATAAATGCCCGTCCCAGCAGCACGCTGTCTGCGCCCAGCGCGATCATCCGCACCACATCCAGCCCGTTGCGAATACCACTGTCCGCGAGAATAGTGATGTCACCTTTGACGGCATCGGCAATCGCTGGCAGCGCCCGCGCTGAGGAGAGCACGCCATCCAGCTGACGTCCGCCATGATTCGAGACCACGATGCCATCTGCGCCAAAACGCACCGCATCCCGCGCATCTTCAGGATCAAGAATGCCTTTGATCACCATTGGCCCGTCCCAGAATTCGCGGATCCACTCCAGATCTTTCCAGCTGATCGAGGGATCGAAGTTGTTCGCCAGCCAGCCGATATAATCTTCCAGCCCGGTCGGCTTACCCAGATAGGCAGAGATATTCCCCAGATCGTGGGGACGCCCCTGCAAGCCCACATCCAGCGCCCACTGAGGATGGGTGACCGCCTGCCAGTAACGACGCAGCGCCGCGTGATTGCCGCTCATCCCGGAGTGCGCATCACGATAGCGCGCACCCGGCGTTGGCATATCCACCGTAAACACCAGCGTTGAACAACCGGCGGCTTTGGCGCGTTCCAGTGCATTGCGCATAAAACCACGATCACGCAGCACATAGAGCTGGAACCACATCGGACGGTTGATCTGCGGCGCCACCTCTTCAATCGGGCAGACCGAAACCGTCGACAGGGTAAACGGAATACCTTTCAGGGCGGCTGCGCGCGCGGCCTGCACTTCACCCCGGCGGGCATACATGCCGCACAGGCCGACCGGTGCCAGCGCAACCGGCATCGACAGGGTTTCATTGAATAATTTTGTCTCAAGACTCAGTTCCGACATGTTCTTCAGAATGCGCTGGCGCAGCGCCACGTCAGACAGGTCCTCCACGTTGCGACGCAGGGTATGCTCGGCATAGGCCCCACCATCAAGATAGTGAAACAGGAACGGCGGCAGGATACGTTGCGCGGCGGCGCGATAGTCACTGGCAGCTGAGATAATCATCAGTCAGATTCCTTTGGGTTGCGTGTGTCGTTATCCGGTAAGCGGGTGATGCGCGCCTGACGCGCTTCATCTTCATGCAGGCTTTTCATGGTGGTGTGCACAAAACCCAGATGTTGCATCGCCGCCTGGCGGGCCGCTTCGGCGTCGCCGGCGAGGATCGCATCGAGCAGCGCCTGATGCTGTTCCGTCAGATGGGCGAAAATCGCCGGCTGGGTATACATGCGCTGACGGCTCTGCATCACCGACGATTGCAGCAGCTCGAAAAAGCCACGCATAGTCTGCAGCAGCACGACATTGTGCGACGCCTCGGCAATCGCCAGATGGAAGCGCACATCCGCCTGGGCAGCGAGATCGGGATCGTCACTCTCTTTCAGCTTCAGGGTGGCGTCAAAAGCGTACTGCAGCTTCTCTTTGTCGGCATCAGTGGCTCGCAGGGCGGCGTGCCAGGCGGTGCTGGCCTCAATGGCATGGCGCGCTTCCAGAATATCGTAGCGATAGTCGGGATCGTCGCGCAGCAGCCGACGAATCGGCTCGACGATGCGCTGTTCCGACCAGGGTGCCAGCTGTTGCCGGAGCCAGGTGCCGCCGCCGCGTCGGCTGATCAGCATTCCGCTGCTGATCAGCTGCTGTATCGCTTCCCGCAGCGAGGAGCGGGAAACCCCAAGCTCCGCAGACAGTTGTCTCTCGGCGGGCAACCGCATACCCGGCTCAAGCTGATGTTCGGTGATATAGGCCCGGAGGCGCGTCACCAGCGAATCGGCATGGCTGTTCATGGGATCATCCACGGGAAGACGTAAGCCTGAAGTGTGGTAATCACGCCGACCATACAGGTGAAAATCAGGCTGTGTTTAAGGGTAAACCGGAACAGGTCGGACTCCTTCCCCACCAGCCCGACCGCCGCACAGGCGATGGCGATCGACTGCGGGGAGATCATTTTACCGGTCACGCCGCCCGTGGTGTTAGCCGCCACCAGCAGGATATCGGAGACGCCAATCTGCTGGGCAGTCGTGGCCTGAAGTGCGGCGAACAGCGCATTCGATGAGGTATCGGATCCGGTCAGGAAAACCCCCAGCCAGCCGAGGAACGGCGAGAAGAAGGTAAACGCGTGGCCCGTGTGCGCCAGCGCCAGTGCCAGCGTCGCAGACAGGCCGGAGTAGTTGGAGATAAACGCAAACGCCAGCACCATTCCGATGGAGTAGATCGGCAGCGCCAGCTCTTTAAGCGTTTCACCAAAGGTCTGCAGTGCCGCCTTTGGCTTCATGCGCAGGAACAGGATAGCCATGATCGCCGCAATTAAAATAGCGGTGCCGGTGGCGGAGACCAGATCCAGTTTATAGATCGCCGGATACGGTGTGGCGCTATCGACAACCGGCGGCATCCGCGCCACCAGCTCATTCAGCATCGGAACCGGCACAGCCAGCACCCAGTCATAGAGCGCACCACCTTTGGCGAACAGCGCTTTAAACGGCGGAATGCTCCAGAGCGTGACGGTGGCGGTGAGAAACAGGAACGGCATCCAGGCGCGGATCACCTGCCCCAGCCGATACTTTTGCGAAGGCTGCAAAAGATCGCCTTGCTTCGCCTCTGCATCGGCAAAGCGGAAGATGCGCACCGGTTTCCAGACCCGCAGAAACAGCGTCAGCGAAATCAGCGAGGCGAGCGACGAAATGATATCCGGCAGCTCCGGACCCAGGAAATTGGAGCTGAGGAACTGGGCAATGGCAAAGGATCCACCGGCGACAACGACCGCCGGCCACGTCTCTTTCACGCCGCGCCAGCCGTCCATAATCGCCATAATCCAGAACAGTACAATCAGGGTCAGTAACGGCAGCTGACGTCCGGCCATCTGGCCGATGGCAAAGCTGTCCAGCCCGGTCACCTGACCTGCCACAATAATCGGGATGCCCATCGCGCCAAAGGCAACCGGCGCGGTATTCACAATCAGGCAGAGTCCGGCGGCATAAAGCGGGTTAAAGCCGAGTCCCACCAGCAGTGCGGCCGTAATCGCCACCGGCGCACCAAAGCCCGCCGCGCCCTCCAGGAACGCCCCGAACGAGAAGCCGACAATCAGCATTTGCAGACGCTGATCCGGCGTAATCGACAGGATAGAGGCGCGGATAATATCGAACTGACCGGTTTTGACCGAGATTTTGTAGACGAACACAGCGGCGACAATAATCCAGGCAATCGGCCACAATCCATACAGAAAGCCATACACCACGGCGGCCAGCGCCAGTGCAGTCGGCATCTGATACAGAAAAAGCGCCACCAGCAGCGCCAGGGCCACGGTGGTGGTGGCCGCCAGGTAGCCTTTCATCTTGAGTTTAATCAGCGCAAAGAAGAAAAAGAGAATCGGGATCAGTGCGACCAGGCTTGAGAGCCAGATATTACCCAGCGGATCGTAGTTTTGATGCCAGATCTGCATGCCAGTATCTCCAGAGAAAGAGGTAACGTGGCCTGCAGCTGCAGCGCTACAGGCCATCCACCCCTGGATTGGTCAGACCAAACCACTGTAACGGGGCTTATGGCAACAGATAGTTAATGTATTGTTAACCTGTGGCAACAGAAGTTGTGTGAATTTTCCCGGAGTGTGAACCAGAGAAAAATATTGCCTTGATTGGTCTGACCAAAATCAGCGATTCACCCTGGAAAAGCTGCGCTGATAGCTACGCGGATGGAAACGCAAATTCAATCCGATCAGCAGCAATGTGATCGCCGCCTGCAGACTCCAGACGCTGGTAAAGTGGCCGGTGAACGCATGCAACTGTCCCGCGATAAACGGCATGCTACCCGCAATCATAAAGCCGACGCCCTGCATAAAGGCCACAAGCCGTGCGCCAGCCTGGGGCTGCTCCAGATGATCCAGCGCCAGCACCAGTGCCAGCGGAAACGCGCCACCCAAGCCAAAGCCCGCGATCCCCGCCCAGAGCCACGGGGCCAGTTGTGGCGCGAACAGGAAGCCGAGCATGCCGCTGAACTGCATCACCAGCGTCAATAGCAGCAGCGGACGGCGATCGCGGCCCCGCGCCAGTAACGGCAGCACCAGCGCACCCGTAACCTGACAGCCGATCATCATGCCCAGCAGTGAACCGCCCGCCTGCGCGCTCCAGCCGAGCTGATGATAAAAATCGGGCAGCCAGGCGACACAGATGGCGTAACCGCCGTTCACCAGACCAAAGCTCAACGCCAGCGTCCAGGCACGGGTTTTTCGCCATAGCGAAGGCATATCTGCTGCCTCTGTCCGGGCTGCGGGAGGCGTGGTGGTGATAAACAGCCAGAGCAGGATAGCCAGCACTACCGGCAGCGCCCAGCTACTCAGCGCGCCCTGCCAGCCAGAATGCGCACTCAGCCACGGCGAGATCGCCGCGCCAATTCCACCCCCGCCCATCAGCGCCGCTGCCCACAGTCCGGTTACGCCAGCACTGCGGCTGCCGAAGCGCTGACGGATCAATCCCGGCATCGACATCTGTACAATGCCAATACCTGCCCCACCCGGCACGGCTGTCAGCACCAGCCAGCGTCCGTCAGTGACAAACAGCCGACTCACCAGCGCCAGCAGCAGCAGCAGCAACCCGCCCAGCAGCAGTCTGCGCACCGCAAAACGCTGCATCAGTGGGGCGCTGATTAACGCAATAGCACCCATCATCATCATCGGCACCGCAGGCAGCAGCGAGGCGGCCAGCGGTGACAGTCCGATGCTCTGCCGTAGCTGGCCAAGTAGCGGGCTGACCGAGGTCATCAGCGGTCGCATATTGAGTCCGGCCAGCACCAGTGCCGTCAGCAGCAGGTTGTTCTCTCTCTTCATCTGAGATCCACACAGTTAAAAGTTGCCAGCCTGACAGCAGTCGCTACTATCTGGAAATGAAATATTACTCTGCCAGGTAGTGGAAAAATGAATCGTCAGCCGATGTTCACCCCTCAGCAACTGCTCAGCTTTGTTGCGGTGTGCGAAACCGCCAGCTTTACCCGCGCCGCCGACCGGGTGCACCTGTCGCAGTCTACCGTCAGCCAGCAGGTGCGGCGCCTGGAGGAGATGATAGGCAAAGAACTGCTGGTGCGATCGTCGCACCAGGTGCAGATCACCGAAGAGGGCGAGAAACTTTTAGGCTACGCCCGGCGGATTATCGCCCTGAATGGCGAAGCGCACGATGTACTGAGCGATCAATGGCGCGACGGCGTGCTGCGGCTCGGCGTGCCGGAAGATTTCGCCGCGCCCACAGCGGGTCTGCTGGCGCACTTCAGTCGTGACCATCCGCAACTGCGGCTGGATGTGATGAGCGGCATGCAGGTGGAACTGCGACGCGCCTGGCAGCGTGAAGAGCTGGACATCATGCTGATTAAGCAGCCTTACGGCGAGCGTCCGCTGGCATCGCGTCCTGAACCGCTGCTCTGGCTCGACAGCGCAGAGTGGCCCTGCTTTGAGCAGACGCCGGTGCCGCTGGTTTTGTTTCCCCAGCAGGGACTCTATCGCGATGAGGTGTGTCAGACACTGGACGCGCTGGGCCGTAGCTGGCGCATTGGTTACAGCAGCGCCAGCCTGGTCGCGCTGGCCGCCGCCAGTTCGCAGGGACTGGGGCTCACATTACTGCCCGCCAGCTGCCGCCTGCCGCAGCACCGGGTACTGGGTCCTGAACAGGGGTTGCCGGTGATTGATACCTTTGAACTGGCGCTGTTCTGCCGTCATCCGCAGGATCCGCTGCAGCATGAACTGGCGGCGTCACTGGCAGCATTCGGTCAGCTGCGCTGGCAGTGAGATATCGAATAGTCGTCAGTGGAAAATAACGCAGCAGGGTGAACCCGGGTTTGTCAGATTAAGACCTTGTTCATTTTGCAGGAGCCTCTGATGCCCATTTCCCTTTCACCGAGCCGCCGTGACTTCCCTGGACAAAGCGTTCGCTGGACCGCCGCTGGCGGGTTGCTGGCCGCCGGTCTCGGTCAGCCCAGTGCCGCCACATCCTCACCTTTACCTGCCCTCAATCCCGACCAGCCTGCCGCCCTGCCCCGGCAGGATCGCTACCTGCTGCGCAATGTGCGGCTGGAAGAGGGTTTTATCCGCGAGGATGGGGAGATTGTCGCGACACGGACCGGACGTTACGACATCAGCGTGCGCGACGGTAAAATTGACCAGCTGACACCCGCAGGCCAGGGCGACAACGCCCTGCCGTCGTGGGATGCGCATGATGCCCTGCTGCTGCCCGCTACCCAGGATATGCATATCCACCTTGATAAAACCTTCTACGGCGGCCCGTGGCAGGCTCCGCGTCCGCGTCAGGGCAAAACCATCATGGATATGATTGCGCGCGAACAGGTGCTGATTCCGCAACTGCTGCGGCACTCCCAGGCACGCGCCGAAGGATTGATCGCCCTGCTGCACGCCAAAGGCACCACCCGCGCCCGCAGCCATTGCAACATCGACCCGGTCAGCGGCCTGAAGAGCCTGGAACATTTGCAGGCGGCATTAGCCCGTCACCCCGCCTTTCCCTGCGAGATCGTCGCCTTCCCGCAGCACGGCCTGCTGCACTCGCAGGTTGACGGGCTGATGCGCGAGGCAATGCAGCACGGCGTTGAGTATGTCGGCGGGCTGGATCCCACTAATGTCGATAGCGCGATGGAGAAATCACTGGATGCGATGTTCCAGATTGCGCTCGATTACCAGCGCGGCGTGGATATTCATCTGCATGAAACCTCGCCGGCTGGCGTGGCGGCGATTCAGTACATGATTGACACCGTGGCGAAGAATCCGGCGCTAAAAGGCAAAGTGACGCTGAGCCACGGTTTCGCGCTGGCGATCCTGAACGGCAGTGCGCTGGACAAGATGATTGAAGGGCTGTCGGAGCAGCAGTTCAGCATTGCCTCCACGCTGCCCATCGGCAAGCTCACCATGCCAATTCCGCAACTTCAGGCGGCAGGCATAAAGGTCATGACCGGCACCGACAGCGTCATCGATCACTGGTCTCCGTTTGGCACTGGCAGCATGCTGGAAAAAGCGAATCTTTACGCACAGCTCTATCGCGGCTCAGATGAGTTCTCGCTGTCGCGGGCGCTGGCGATCGCCACAGACGATCGGCTGCCGCTCTCTGCCCGGGGTGAACGTCAATGGCCAGTAACAGGCGATGAAGCGAGTATGATGCTGGTGGCGGCAAGCTGTTCCGCAGAAGCCGTGGCCCGGATCTCTCCCGTCGTCGCGACCTTCTCACGGGGTAAACCGGTTTTTGCGCTGGCATCGGCCTGAAACAGCAGAACTAAAATATGTGTTCAGCGGCGGCCACCTCACATAAAGCAATGGGAGCCACTCCCTGTCGCATCTCCAAAACAACAGAGCCTCCACATGGGAGGCTCTGCATTTACCTGAGCGGAGTGCGTGTTACGCGCTTTTGGCCCATTTATCGTTCGACATTAGTTCCATTGCCAGCGCGTATAAGCGACGATCTTCCTGATCACAGGGCTCATCTTCCGCATAACACGCAATCATCGAAGCGATCTTATCAGCCGATAAGGTCTCTCCGTGAATATGCAGTGTCAGTACGGCGCGGCCTACTATTTTAAGCACATTTTCATGTGGTCCCTGGATGCGATTACTCAATGCAAATACCCTCTACCGGTCGTTGTACCAGGAATATGGCGCGCTAAATATAAAGCAATTAGCTCAGGATTTTTATCGGCACGGAGAGGGATATTTTTTAATGATTAATTTCATTACTGGAGTTATTATTAAGGAATTATCTGATTAACAATGAAATTAATATTTAAAAACGACGACTTATAAAATAATGAATGGCCTTGATAAGTTATCCCTATGATATGAAAACCTTTTCATCTCGCTAAACGATAAAAAAAAACCACCTTTTAAGAGTAAACTTCAGTCTATTCCTAAGCCCGCAGGTGGATTTAGTTTCATACTGCTAACCATCGAGGTTCCCGTTGCTGTCAGGCGTGCTTTCTGCCAGACTTGCCCCGCAATAATGCCCTACACTTTCAGCCTCAGAGGCCGCGCCCGTGACCGCTTTTTCTACCCTCAATTCGCTTCCCGACAGCCAGCTCGATAACCTGCGCGAGATGGGCTACACCAGCATGACGCCCGTGCAGGCCGCTACGCTGCCCGCCATTCTGCAGGGACGCGACGTGCGCGCGCAGGCAAAAACCGGCAGCGGTAAAACGGCTGCCTTTGGTATTGGTTTACTGCACCATATCGACAGCACCCGCTTTCAGACACAGGCATTAATCCTCTGTCCGACCCGTGAACTGGCGGATCAGGTGGGCAATGTGCTGCGCCAGCTGGCGCGCTTCACCCGCAACATCAAAGTCCTCACCCTGTGTGGCGGACAACCGATGAGCGCACAGCGTGATTCGCTGGTGCATCCACCGCATATCGTGGTTGGCACGCCTGGCCGTATCCTCGACCACATCAGCCGTGAAAACCTCAAGCTTGACCAGCTCAACACGCTGGTACTGGATGAGGCAGATCGCATGCTGGAGATGGGCTTCCTTAATGATATGGAAACCATCATTGAAGCGACGCCCGCCTCGCGTCAGACGCTGCTCTTTTCCGCTACGTGGCCCGACGGCATTACGGCTATCAGCACCCGCTTCCAGCGTGATGCGCTGAGCGTCGTGACGGAAGATGTCAGCGAACTGCCCTCAATCGACCAGCAGTTCTTTGAAGCCAGCCACAATGAAAAACTGGGTCTGCTCATCGCACTCCTCAGCGATCGTCAGCCTTCATCCTGCGTGGTCTTCTGCAACACTAAACGCGAATGCGATGATGTCGCCGCGGCGCTTAACGCGCGTGATATCAGCGCCCTGCCACTGCATGGCGACCTGGAACAGCGGGATCGCGAACGCGTACTCATCCGCTTCGCAAACGGCAGCGGTCGCGTACTGGTTGCCACCGATGTCGCCGCACGCGGACTCGACATCAAATCGCTGGCAATGGTGGTCAACTACCAGCTCGCCTGGGATCCCGAAATTCATCTGCACCGCATTGGTCGTACCGCACGTGCAGGGGAACAGGGCGTTGCTGTCAGCCTGGTTGCTGCCGATGAGATGGCGCGCGCCCATGCACTGGAAGATTTCCTGCAACAGAAACTGCCGTGGGTCTCTGCCAGCACGCTGAAAAAAGGCAGCAGCAAACCGCTGCCAGCTGCCATGATGACGCTGTGCATTGATGGTGGTCGTAAAGCCAAGATACGTCCGGGAGATATTCTGGGTGCACTGACTGGTGAGGCGGGTTATCGCGCGGATCAGATCGGCAAAATTGTCCTGACCCCGACCCATGCCTACGTGGCGATTGAAGCGAGCCAGGCCAAAGCGGCGCTGGTGAAACTCAAGCAGGGTAAAATCAAAGGCAAAACCTGCCGGGCGATTCTGCTAAAAGACTGAATAAAAACGGGCGAGGTCATGACCTCGCCCGATTTCTTATGGCTCTTCGATTTGTGTCACATGAAGAATAGTTTTATCCCCTTTACCGTGTACCTTGCCACTGACTCGTACCTTGTCATCCGCGGTGTAGGTTTTACCATCAAAGGTCTTCTTCGGTGCAATGATCGGTAACGTACCGGTGTTGTCGCGGAACTGATAGCGCTCGCCCTGCTCTTTTTTCACGATGTAACCTTCCAGCGTGACATACCCGCCCTGACGGAAATCGCGGATCTGATCAATATGCGTCTGACCAGTATCTTCTGATCCTTTATAACCGGCATCCTGCTTGTGCTGTGGCGGTGGTGTGTCACCCGCTTTGTATCCGCCCTCTTCAGCCGACACACCCGCACTCATCATCACCAGCAACGACGCTAAAATCACTTTTTTCATTTCACACTCCTTTATTGGAAAGGTGTCCATGTTGAACCTTCAGGGTTAAGCCTGGCACAATAATTGGCGTTCGTTTTATTTCACCCTTCTCTTCTCACCTTTTTCCATTTGCTGCCGATAACCTGTTCACACCCTATTTCACCAGCTGCGTTAATGCAGAGGCAACCATGGATAATTTTCAGAAAGAGATTGATGAGAGAGCGAACCTCGCATTATCGAACAAGTTCGAGCTGCTGCTGTTTCGCTTAGGTTCCGATCAGCTGAAAGGCAAGTCTGAACTGTTTGGCATTAACGTCTTCAAGCTGCGTGAAATTGTGCCGATGCAGACCATCACTAAAGCTGCGGGTATGAATTCGCCGTTGCTGGGTATGGCCAGTATTCGCGGTCAGTTCATCCCTGTCATCGACCTGCCTGCCGTGGCGGGTTGTGTGCCGGAAACCGGTCTTAACCTGCTGCTGGTCACCGAGTATGCCCGTAATACTCAGGCGTTTGCCGTGGAATCCGTGGATAACATTGTGCGTCTCGACTGGAGCCAGGTCCATACCGCTGAAGCCGGTATTGGCGGCCGCAACATCACCAGCATCGCCTGCCTGGATACAGATAAGCAGGGCAGCGAGCTGGCGATGGTGCTGGACGTTGAGCAAATCCTGTATGACATCATCCCGTCGTCGCGCGGGGTCGAGCCTGAAGCGGCCAAACCGCGCGCCTTCAACTATCGCCCGGGTGCGGTAGCGATTGTGGCAGAAGATTCCAAAGTCGCGCGTCAGCTGCTGGAGCAGGGTCTGAAGAGCATGGGCATTCCGGCGCTGATGTTTAACACCGGTCTGGATGCCTGGGAAAAAATTAAGGTGATAAGCCAGGAAGTGCAGGCTGCAGGCGAGTCGATTCACGACAGAATTGCCATGGTACTGACCGATCTGGAGATGCCAGAGATGGATGGCTTTACCCTGACCCGCAACATTAAGCGTGACCCGATTCTGAAAACGCTGCCGGTCGTGATTCACTCCTCACTCTCTGGCAGCGCTAACGAAGACCACGTGCGTAAAGTGGGTGCCGACGGCTATGTGGCGAAGTTTGAACTGAATGAACTTTCAGACGTGATTTTTAACGTTCTCGAGACTGCGCGCTAAGCGAATGCGGGCCACTAAGAATGCCCGCCGCGCTTTTTACTTTTTTAAACAGCGGAATCGCTGACCTGACCAGGAACCGACTATGCATATTGAAACTTTACCTGTTGTTACGCCTGCACCTGCTGCCCCTTCTCCTCAAAAGGTATTGCGCGGCCGTTTACGCCAGCTGGCCTGGATTAGCGCAGTGAGTTTAAGCGTCACGTTCTGGGTAGGCCTCTA
Source organism: Candidatus Pantoea rara (assembly GCF_051136265.1). Taxonomy (NCBI): domain Bacteria; kingdom Pseudomonadati; phylum Pseudomonadota; class Gammaproteobacteria; order Enterobacterales; family Erwiniaceae; genus Pantoea; species Candidatus Pantoea rara. Next base: position 3,136,811 of record NZ_CP194942.1, read on the forward strand.
CTTCTTAGTTTTCTGAATCCATTCATGTTTGTCTGGATCGGGCTGTCGGCATCACTGCCGACAGCTCTTTTTTTTGCCTGAATTTCCCATCTGCTCATTTGTTAACCCTTTCTGATGCTTTTCGCTGATTATTTATTCACGCGGCGTTATTACATAAAAATTATTAAAGGTACAACTGCGTGCTCCGATAACTGTATGCGCGAGATCACCTTTTTGCCTGCGGCTGTGACCACAGACATCAGCAAGGCACTGCGCACAACAGCAGGGAACCTGAGCGTTGCGAACAAATTGATTAATAATAAAGCGGGGAAGATAAGATGGTCAGTATCAAGAATATGAAGGTCGGAATGCGGCTCGCAGCAGCCTTCGGTATTATTGTGACGTTACTGATAGTGATTGGCGTAACATCCATTAGCAGAATTAACAGTATTAATGCGGCGATCTCATCGATCGTTGACGATCGCTATGTGAAAGTACGACTGGCATTTGATGTGCGCGATGGCGTCAACGATCAGATCAAATACCTGCGGGGCATGGTGATCGATACGACACGTCCGGAAATGAATGTAAAGCGTTATGGTCAGCTGGATGAAGCCACGCAACGCACCAACCGCGCGATGAAAAAGATCGAAGACATTCAGGTCACAGCGATAGGTAAGAAAAAGATTGCGGGTCTGCTGGAATCTGCCCAGGCGTTTGAGAAAGTTAAAGCCGAGCTGATTACCCTGATCAAAGCGGGCAACGTTGATGCCGCCAGCACCTATGTACTGAAATCGATGACCGCCACCCAGAATAAATTCCTGCAGGACGCCGTGAATTTTGCCAACTCTCAGGACTCACAGCTGCGCACTGAAGGTCAGGGTATTGTGGAAAATGGTCAGTCTGCCATCTCCATCACACTGATTTTCTCCGCCCTGGCGATTCTGGCCTCTATTATGCTGGGCTACTTCCTGACCCGTTCTATTGTGCGTCCGCTGGTTGCAGCAGTGAATGTGGCCGAACGCGTTGCCGCAGGCGATCTGAGCACGCAGATGCAGGTGACCTCGCGTGATGAAACCGGTGTCCTGATGCAGGCGCTGCAGCGGATGAATGATAACCTCCTGTCGATTGTCACCGAAGTGCGTACCGGTTCCGACACCATTGCGGTGGCGTCGAATCAAATCTCCAGCGGTAATCTTGATCTCTCAAGCCGTACCGAGCAGCAGGCGAGTTCGCTGGAAGAGACCGCCTCTGCTATGGAGCAGATGACGTCGACCGTGAAACACAACGCCGACAACGCGCGCGAAGCTAATAACCTGGTGTCGACCACCACCAGCGTAGCGCGTGAGGGTGGCGTGGTGATGGAGCAGGTTATTGAGAAGATGGAAGCAATCGCCCTCTCCTCACGAAAAATTGTTGATATCATCAGTGTTATTGACTCAATCGCCTTCCAGACAAATATTCTGTCCCTGAACGCCGCCGTTGAAGCGGCCCGCGCAGGTGAACAGGGTCGCGGCTTTGCCGTCGTGGCGAGTGAAGTGCGTAATCTGGCGCAGCGTTCCGCTTCAGCCGCCAAAGAGATTAAGGTTCTGATTGAAGATTCTGTCGCAAAAGTCGATGAAGGCAGCAAGCTGGTGACCCATGCCGGTTCAACCATTGGTGAAGTGGTGAACAGCGTGCAGAGCGTGGCGAATATCATGAGCGAAATCACCATTGCCAGCAGCGAACAGAGCAGCGGCATCAATGAAATCAATCAGGCGATTACTCAGATGGAAGCGGTAACGCAGCAGAACGCCGCGCTGGTACAGGAAGCGTCAGCCGCCTCTCAGGCGCTGCAGGATCAGGCAGAACGTATGGCACAGGCGATGAGCGTGTTTAATACCGGCAAGCTCTCACTGCAACCGGTTCTTCGCTAATCTCCTTCAACGGCCCGCTTCGGCGGGCTTTTTTTTTGCCTGATGCCAGACAAAGGAGAGATTACAGGGTATTTACAGTGAGATTAATCAGGGAGGAATGCAGAGGTAAACAGACAGATACACGGGGAAGATTTGGGGTTTGAGCCACGGAAAGACAGAAACAAAAAAGGCCGCCAGAGGCGACCTTTTATTACTGTAAATGCAACAACGCTATAAAGCTCACTAGCCTTTATCAGAGAGCACGAGGCTGGCTCTGAATTGCAATCCTTGCCAGATTCACTTGAATCACAGCAGATTTGCAGAAAATGCATTTCGCTCCATGCGGGTTGGCTCTTGTAACATCAAAATGTGATGTACGAAACTGTGAGCCATTACAGTGAGGACATTTAAAAGTAATTTTCAGTCCTTAGAGACCAACAACGTTCGCAGCAGCTGGGCCTTTGGCGCCATTTTCTACTGTGAATTCAACTTGCTGACCTTCATCTAATGAACGGAAATCGGTGCCCTGGATTGCAGAGAAATGTACGAATACATCTTTGCTGCCGTCTGCAGGAGAAATGAAACCGAAGCCTTTCTCTGCGTTAAACCATTTAACGGTACCGCGAATTTTGTTAGACATGCTTAAATCCTTAATATATCGAGCCTTCCGGCATAATGGCCTGAGAACAGATTTTAATCAGAACGTAAGAGAAGACTCAAAAAGAAGGGATGTCTCGCGACAAACTTAGAGATGAGAACTGCTTTGGTTACTTACTTTGATAGTGTCTGTTAATCAAACCGACAATTCATTAAGCCACACTTCTCACAGCGACGCAAGCCGTAATTCAAATTAATCGCAATCAGCCTGCTTAAGAAAATGAAGCCGGGACACTGCTTCAGGGAAGCGGCTTTGTCTGACAGGGCAGCAATAGCTTCCTGGCGACGTAAAAAGAGAAGCGGAGACAACATCAGATCAAAAAAGGGCGAGGCCAGAGCCTCGCCCAAAACATGCCGATCATCAATCGTAGTAAGGAACCTTACGGTCAACGCCGTTGATATTGATCAGCACAAAACCCGTTGGCGCGGTCTTATTGGCTGGTGTGCCCGCTGCAGTAGCGAGCGTAACCACCCCTTTTTCATTAGCCCCAATGCCCGCCAGTCCATTGTGCATGCCGAAACGTGCAGCGGGTTTCAGGTTGCCGATTTTGGTGATATCCGTTACCACCGACATATCAGCCTGGAACAACGAGCAGCCACCGGTATCGAAGCGGGTCGGTCCGGTATTCTTCAGGTTGAACATGGTCTCGCCGCTGTTGGCTCTTAACTTGACCCACACTACGGCATAGGTAGTCCCTACCCGGCCATAGCGAATGTCCAGCACCGAAGGCTGTCCCATGAAGTAGGCATCGGCCCAGACCGTCTCCAGTCGCTGCAGGTTAATCAGGGCTTTACCCGTGCCTGGCACATTAACCGGTGAACCGGCAGTGCCGGATGGCGTGGTGGCATCTGCTTTGCCGATCAGCTCCATGACCCATGCCTGATTAGGTGCCGGAAAAAAGAGCTGCCCCAGCCGATACCAGTTATCGGTATCGGTGTTGTTCACCACTTTATAGCCGCTGAAATAGCCGGCGCGCAGCGAACCGCTCATGAACGTGCCGAAGTTCTCATCCCGACGATAGCCATATTCGAAGGTTGATAACCATTTATCACCGACTATCTCATTGGTGATTTTCGACCCGGACTGAAGGTTAATCTGACGCATCATCACGCGAGCATTGTTGAGGTTGAGCGGGGTAGCGCAATCCTCAATGTTAAGCGTATCAATGGTCCAGCCACCATCTGACAGATCCCCTGGGTTGGCCGAATGCTCAATCCAGACGTTGCGCAGGATCCCCTGCGTGACGCGTGGCATGTAGAGCGTGGCATCCCCATAACCCGACTGGAAATTGGCATTACATAACTCAATGGCGGTTGAGTGGTCCCAGCTCCCCTTCGCTGCACCTGACCAGCCGATATCAAACACCCGCGAAAAGGTGCTTGAGGTGTAAATCTGATCGAATTTACTGTCGAGTGTATCCTGCAGTTTAAAGACGGTGCCGCCTGTACTTTGCGCCTTGACACAGTAAAGACTGACCACCTGACCGCCAGTGATTGTATTTTCGAAAAACGGCTGCTTGTTGCTGCACTGCTCAGGACTCACCGTCGTTTTGGCCGCAATATTGGCACTGGCCTGCCCGTGCCATGCAATCCCCTGTAGGGCAATCCGGCGCGCCATGACCTTAAATACGGGTTTATCACTTTTGTCAGAAACAATGGTGGTGCGCGGTGACGACCCCTGCTCCATGTCATCCCCTGACAGACCAAAAAATGACAGCTCCGTATCGCTGATATCGATGGGTGAAATCAGGAAGCGGCCGCCAGGAAAACGTACTGGCAAAGATTTCACAAAGGTGTTGTAGGTCTGCGTCCAGGCCAGCATCCGCTTAAAGGCATCAGTATCATCCGTTACGCCATCTCCTTTTGCACCAAAGTGCAGGATATTCACTTCGGTAGGATCGTTGATGGTGCGCTTCCAGTAAAAACCATTGCCCACAGCTACCGTGCCGCCATCATCCACGGGTGTGGTAGTACTGAGAAAACCAACAAAATCAGCGCCGCCACGAAAGCTGGAATCTTTGTCGTAATAGCGTTTAAGGATGGCGATGTCACCTGATTTTGATGGGGCCGTGGTGCGCAGTTCAGCAAAAGAGTTAACTTCGATCATAGAATCCTCCTCAGGATCATTGAGATTTCGCGCTGATCATCAGCGCACTACTTAGCCGCAGCCGGATGGCTGCAAAGGGAGTCCCACATGTCGTTGTGGGTGTTGATGGCGCGCACCGTACGAACGTCCATTTTTTGCGCGTCATCGCCGTAGGTATAAAGAGGGGAAAAAAGTACGCAGGCAGAATCGGTGATCGCCACCGGCTCAGGGTTTGTTGTATTTCGACTGCTGCAGCTTGTCGCGAGCAGCAGCGTCATCAAGGCTATGGTTGTCGGTCGCCACACGGTTAGCCTCCTCGCGGTTGTGTTGTTGCTGTTGCGCCACCGCGCTAACGCGGGACGCCTCCTGCTGCGCGTTATCGACGTCAGAACGCGCTTTTTGCTGCACTTTGCCGATTTTCTTGCCGCCGAAATAACTGGCGCACAGCGCCGCAAGGACGCCAGCGAGGGCGGCAAGCCAGTGCCAGCTGCCGCCCAGCAAGGTGGTAATCAGAGTCATGGTTTTGCTCCTTCAGCCTGTTCCTTTGCGTTAAACAGGTTTTTCTGACGAACAAATTGTGCAAGTACCCCCATCGCCACCATGAACGCCCCCACCAGCCCCAGGTAGTTGTGCGGCAAAATAGCTTTAACGTCTTCGGGTAGTGCGCTCCAGGCATCGACGGCGGCGGAAGGAAACGACTGCGCCCAGGCGCTGAGCATGGAACCCAGTGATGCAAGCCACACAGACCAGGTTTTGAAGAGCAGACGGGCATGCGCGACAAACTGCAGAGTGGTAAAGCGCTGCAGCAGCAGGAGAATGATGATCGCCGCCAGCACGGCGACGAGAAACATGAGCCATCTCATAGCAGCCCCCTGTAAATCGCATAGGTTCCGGTACGCATCATCTCCGCGTGACGACGGGCGCGGCCCGGCGTCTGACGCGCCCAGAGGCTGTTCATCATCGCGTCTGCTGCGTCATTAAACTGTTCAGCGCCGATGGCGGTGAGCATGTTTCTGAACTGCAGGACACCCTCGACGCCCAGTTGATACGTCATGCTCAGCAACACATCGGTGCGAGCGTCATTGCACTTCGTCAGCGCATTGCGCAGCAGCTCCCTGCTCTGCATCTCCTGAACTTTGTTTTCAAGAATGCATTGCTTCCAGACATCACCGACGCGCCGTGGCACGCGGAAAGTGTAATTACTCAGCGACGCCCCCTTTGGCCCGATGCGGATGCCGCCCGCCACCGTGGGAAAACCCAGCGTGTCGAGATAGGGCGTATCCGCATACCCCTCTTCAAAATTCAGTACTGCGATGATCTGGCTCATAACGACTCCTCAATAACGGGTTAAGGCAATTCAGCCTTGTGAAAAGAAATACATAACGCCTGCTGATCATTACCCTGTCCGGCGCAGCAGAAGGCCTTACTGACTCTGCAGCAAAACTGAACAGTAATTCAGCAGATTGCGCCCAGTGGGAACTGGAGATAACGAAGAGTTAGCCGGAACGGAAAAAACCACTTCCTGCGTGTTTCAGCTCACTGCGTAGAGGTGAACATGCGGAAGACAGCAATTGTCGAAACTGGGTGTTTCCTGACTGGTAACGCGGGGGGCAGTGATTGCGCGATCAACGCGCGGGGCGACCTGACGCTGGCAGATTTGTTCTGCACGTCTCAGGGTAGGTGTTTCAGTTGGGAAGTTCAGGGCCTGGTCGATGCTCTGTTGCAGGCTGCTGAGAGGTTGGCGCCGCCGATGGCGACGAGTACGTGCGTTGCCCATAAAAACGCTTTTGCCATAGTGAATTATCGCCATAACTCCTCCTGTGAATGAGTATTTGGCGATGGGGTGGCAGGCGCGAGCTTTCGGCGAACCGAACGGGCCCGAATGCCGCATATTGCGATCGCACGCTCGCCGCCCGACTGCATCAGCAGTCAGGTGGAAAGTAAGCGAGGGGAAATAAACGGCATCTGACGACGCTGCATTTTGCGCATCCACCCCATCCCAAAGTTCACTGACTTTTGGGTGGTATGATTCGCGCTTGTGCAGCGCCTCAATTGTTTAAGAGCGGGTCATCCCTGAAAAGAACGGCGTCGTTCATCCATATCCAAATTATTAACAGGTTCTTATGCTTTATCAAACACTGTTGGTTAATTTTTTATTTACCGCTGGTTAAATTTATGAATTTATGCCGATTATTTTTTTGCAGGCCTCCTGCGAAAAATGCCAGAAGCGGCCTTAGCCGAGGATTTGATAGTGGCGCGCCTGGCTCATAATCACTTTTGCCAGCACCTTCAGGCTGGTGACGTCATCATGATTAAGATACCAGGTTTCATACCGTTTATTGTCTGATATTACAGCAATTTTCTTATGCTGGAGCTGTAGACGCTTGAGGTAGAGTTGCTCATCGAGGGTAAAAATATAGATGCCGTCACCGTCGAACATCCGCACGCTGATGTCTACAAACAGCTGATCGCGCGGTGCAAAGGTGTCGGCCATAGAGTCACTGTTGATTGCAATTAACCGGATGTTTTCTGCCGGCCGACCGTTGAACAGCACACGCGCCTCATCCAGACCATATTCGATCGCCTGGATGGTCTCGACAAACTCATCACGCGCGGGCATGCCCGCAGCGCTGCGCTGACCAATGTCGAGACTATCAACCCGAAACACATTCTTATGGCCGGTAAGTGGACTTAACGTCACCGGCTCAGCAGGTTGTTCCATACCGTACTGCAGCCACTCAACCCTGACACCCAGCAGCTGGCTGAGTGCCAGTAAATTGCCACCATCAGGGACTGACTGCGCGTTAAACCACTTCCACACTCCCGGCGTTGAAATTTTGCAGCCTTGCTGCTGGAGGGCCCTGGCAACCTGTTTGTTTCGTCCATGTCCGACAATGCCGGCACTCTCACAGGCCGCTATCAGCCTGGCAGTGAAAGCTTGTCTTGTACTTTCTTTTTTAACCATTAGTTAATAATCAGCCATAGAAGAGATACTGGATGTTATTTTCATTATTGCTACCAGTTCATTTTATATTACCGCTCGTTTACTACCTAACCGCTTTATCAAGCATTTCTAATTACCATTATCCGCTTCAGCCTGCGGCTGACCAAAAAATATTGTCTCAGGCCGCATACAGCCCCGGCTTTCAGGAATGTTCCGTAAAAAATTGCGTGAATATCAGCCAGCTTAATGGCCAGCAGTGGCTGGTATAGAACGGAAATTAATCAGATTCGCAGAAAACTCTACCTTTTACTGGCCCGGAAAATAGCGCTAAAAAAAACGGGAGTCTGTGAAAGACTCCCGCTTTGTTAAAAATTATTGTCGTTATGAGCGGAGTGTATCGTCGCCCCAGGCAATCCATTTATAGGTGGTCAGCGCCTCTAATCCCATCGGTCCACGGGCGTGCAGTTTCTGGGTACTGACCGCCACTTCAGCGCCCAGGCCGAACTGCCCGCCATCGGTAAAGCGGGTGCTGGCATTGACATAGACGGCTGAGGAGTCGACCTGACGCACAAACCGCGCGGCGTTGCGGGTGTTGCGTGTCAGAATCGCATCTGAGTGCTGAGTGCCGTGCGTACGGATGTGATCGATTGCCTCATCCATATCCGCCACTAATTTCACATTAAGATCCAGCGACAGCCACTCATCATTGTACTGCTCCGGATTAACCGGTTTGACCGGCGACGGACCCTGCTGCAGCTGCGCCAGTACGTTGCTGTCAGCATGCAGCGCGATTCCTTCCTGCGCCATACGCGCGCTGAAAGCAGGCAGGAAACGTTCGGCCATCGCCTGGTCCACCAGCAGCGTTTCCAGTGAGTTACAGGCGCTGGGACGCTGTTTCTTGGCGTTGACGATCAGATCAAGTGCCGGTTCGATCTCCATCGTCTCATCAATGTAGATGTGACAGACGCCGATGCCGCCGGTAATCACAGGAATGGTCGAGTTTTCCCGGCACAGCTTGTGCAGGCCAGCTCCGCCACGCGGGATCAGCATATCGACGTAGCGATCCAGCTTCAGTAGCTGATTCACCAGCTCGCGATCCGGATTTTCAATCGCCTGCACAATCGCTTCCGGTAAACCATGCTGCTTCAGCGCGTTCTGAATCACCCGGACGGTGGCCGCGTTAGTGCGCCAGGTCTCTTTGCCGCCACGCAGAATAGCGGCGTTGCCGGTTTTCAGGCACAGGCTGGCGACATCCACAGTGACGTTAGGACGGGCCTCGTAAATCACCGCGACAACCCCCAGCGGCACGCGACGACGTTCAATACGCAGGCCGCTGTCGAGCTGGCCGCCGTCGATTAACTGCCCCACCGGATCGGCCAGCTGGCAAACCTGCCGCACATCGCTGGCGATGCTGCTGAGGCGTTGCGGATTGAGTGTTAATCGATCTAACAGCGCGGCGCTCATGCCGTTCTGCCGCGCATCGGCTAAATCCAGTTCATTCGCCGCCAGAATGTCTGCGCTTTCCGCCTCAAGACGGTCGGCAATGGTCATCAGAACCTGATTCTTTTCTGCCGTCGACAGATCGGCCACGGTGTACGCTGCGGCACGTGCCGCTTTTCCCATCTCTTCAAGCATTGTCCGCTCCTTAACTGACGATCATGTCGTCGCGGTGAACCGCCACCGGGCCATATTCATATCCCAGGATCTCGCTGATCTGCTGGCTATGATGACCGGCAATCATCCGCATCGCATCGCTGTTGTAGCGTGAAACGCCGTGAGCGATATCCCGCCCCTGCAGACTGCGAATACGGATCACCTCGCCGCGCGAGAAATTCCCCTGGATCGCCCGGATCCCTTTCGGCAGCAGCGAACTGCCGCGCTCGATGATGGCTGCCAGTGCACCGTCATCGACGGTGATTTCACCCGCCGGTGGCGCACCAAAAATCCAGCGTTTACGGTTTTCCAGCGGCGATTGCTGCGCATGGAAGCGCGTACCGACCGACCTGCCGTCAATTACATCGCTGATCACACCGCTGCGGCTGCCCGAGGCGATGATCACATCAATACCGGCACGGCAGGCAACATCCGCCGCCTGAAGCTTGGTCGACATACCGCCGGTACCAAGTCCGGAGACACTGTCACCCGCCAGGGCGCGCAACGCATCATCAATCACATGCACGTCACTGATCAGCTCAGCCTCAGGATTGTTACGCGGATCGGCGGTGAAGAGTCCCTGCTGATCGGTCAGCAGCAGCAGCTTGTCGGCCCCGCCGAGCATCGCCGCCAGCGCAGAGAGATTGTCGTTGTCGCCCACTTTAATCTCAGCGGTGGCAACGGCATCGTTCTCATTGATCACCGGCACAATGTGGTTATCCAGCAGCGCACGCAGCGTGTCACGGGCGTTCAGGAAACGTTCGCGATCTTCCATATCAGCACGGGTCAGCAACATCTGGCCAATATGGATACCGTAGATAGAAAAGAGCTGTTCCCACAGCTGGATCAGACGGCTCTGCCCCACCGCAGCCAGCAGCTGCTTTGAGGCGATGGTCGGTGGCAGTTCGGGGTAGCCCAGATGTTCACGTCCGGCGGCCATTGCGCCAGAGGTAACGATCACAATGCGGTGGCCTGCGGCATGCTGCTGCGCGCACTGACGAACCAGTTCCACCATGTGCGCCCTATTCAACCGACGAGACCCGCCGGTGAGAACGCTGGTACCCAACTTGACCACTAAGGTCTGACTGCCACTCATATTTCCTGCCGTAGTGAAAAATTTTTACGAAAGGACGTTTTAACAGGAGTCGATAAGGAAGCCAACAGCCAGCGGGGGAAAAGCACGAATTTACGCGGACAAGGGCGTAGACCAAAAGTTCAGCGTTAACAAGAAATCAGGAAAAGTGTCATAAAAAGTTCATCGCCGGCGGGTAAAAAGTCCGTGTTTTACAAAAACTTTCATTTTTTTACGGCGTTCACATTGGGATTGATAGCAAATGAAGAAAAGCACACTGGCACTGCTCCTCTCCACGCTGACGCTGGCTTCTGCCGCGCAGGCTGCCGAAATCTATAACAAAGATGGCAACAAACTGGACTTATACGGCAAAGTTAAAGCTGAGCACTACATCAGTGATAATGCCAGCCAGGATGGAGACAAGTCCTACACCCGTATCGGCTTTAAGGGACAGACACAGATTAACGACCTGATGACCGGTTACGGTCAGTGGGAATATCAGTACAACGTTAACAACTCCGAAGGCAGTGACGCCAATAACGGCAACAAAACCCGTCTTGGTTTTGCCGGTCTGAAATTCTCTCAGTACGGTTCGGTGGATTACGGCCGTAACTACGGCGTGCTGTATGACGTGGAAGCCTGGACGGACGTGTTCCCGGAATTCGGCGGTGACGGTACTGCCCGTTCTGATAACTTTATGACCCAGCGCGCCACCGGCGTCGCGACTTACCGCAACAACAACTTCTTTGGTCTGGTCGATGGCCTGAAGTTTGCGCTGCAGTATCAGGGCAAAAATGACGCGACCAGCGCCAATACCCGTACTGACATTAACCGTCAGAATGGTGACGGTTATGGTGCCTCACTCGGTTATGCGCTGGGTGATTCCGGTGTGAGCCTGATGAGTGCCATCACCTCATCTGACCGCACCAACCAGCAGCAGGCACGCGCCTATGGCGGCGGTGATCGTGCGGATTCCTGGGGCGCAGGCGTGAAGTATGATGCCAACAGCGTCTACCTGGCCGCAATCTACACCGATACCCGCAACATGACACCCATCAGCGGCACCAACCGTAACACCGGTGCTACCGTCGCGGGCGCAGCCAACAAAGCGCAGAACATCGAACTGGTGGCGCAGTATCAGTTTGATTTCGGCCTGCGTCCGTCAATCGGCTACGTACAGACCAAGGGCAAAGATATCGAAAACGGTATCGGCGATGCGGATCTGGTTAAATATATCGATGTGGGCGCGACCTACTACTTCAACAAAAATATGTCCGCCTTCGTTGATTACAAAATCAACCAGCTGGATGATGACAACGCGCTGTCGATTAACAACGATGACATTGTCGCGATGGGTGTGACTTACCAGTTCTGATTTCAGACTTATGCTGCACAGCATAAGCGACAGAATGTGTGAGCGTAAAAGTAAAAAAGGGCGAGTGTTTCCACTCGCCCTTTTTACGCTTTTTTAACCGATCCACCCTATCAGGCACTCAGCTTTACCGGTTTCTCATCGAAATCGCTGGCTGGGATCAGATCCAGCTCGAACTCTTTCAGCATCGCTTTCAGACGGGTATGGAAATTACGTAAGGTCTCTTCCACGCGCGCCGTGTTCTCTTTGCCTTTGATGTTTGCCACCGACCAGTCACCCTCTTTATCGAACAGGCCGATATGGTAGACATAGGTAAAGTGGTCAGCCTGCGCTTCCAGCTCCATCCACCAGCCCCAGAACTCGCGTAGTTCCGGTGCCGGTTTCACATTAACGCAGGCAGCCAGGCAGTCGAAGAAGAACCGGGTTTCGCCACATTTCCCATCGCGAATATAAGGCCCAAGCTCCGTAAAACGCTTAAGCAGGCGACTGCGGGGATGACCACTTGGTAACGTCATGCTGAATCTCCATAGATTTTGACCGCTATACAGCCCTGATTTTCCGGACGGCCAGGTGATGTCATGCTTCGCTTAACGACAGCCCGGAAGAATTCCGCTACTAGTTGTAGCAAATACTGTAAATTTTGCCAGTTACCTTTTTAAACGCTTCTCCAGCCAGTCGCAAATTTCATTCAGCGCCTTGTCAAAACTGGCCATCATCGGCTTCACCGGAATCAGCAGCGCTTTACCGTCTGAGGAAGAGTTCGCGATCAGCTTGCTCTCCTCTTCCGGGCTGAAGAGATCGTTCTGCCAGTAGCCCGACAGCATCGGCGTTGGCGTCCGGCGGCCGAGCAAGCCCTGAGTTTTAAGCGAATACCGGTTGAGTTCGGTGCGCAGCGCGCTGTCAGAGGCCGTTGCCATGCCCAGCCGGCTCGCCAGCATATCCATATACATATCCGGGATCTCATCCTGCAACGCCGTCTGCGTCAGCAGCGCATGCACAATCGGACCAAGACAGGCCACGCCGCGCAGCCGCTGCGATTCCAGATAGGCCAGTCGCACGGCGACGTTCGCGCCAAAGCGATAACCCAATGCCGCCACGCGGGTATGGTCGATCCAGGGCACGTTTGTCAGATCGCGCAGCACCTGCTGATGCAGAAAACTGGTGTCCTGATTCAGTGTCCATTTCACTGAGTAACCCACGGAGGGCACATCAATGGTCAGCATCGCAATGCCGCGGGGCGCGAGGTAGTCATGAAACAGACGGTAGTGATCGCTCTGTAACGAGTCGAGTGCGCCGCAAAACAGCACGGTGGGATAAGGCGCTTCAACATCAGGCGGCATATGCAGAAAGCCGCTGACCGGGCTGCCGCCAGGGATGGCAAAGGTCAGGAGTTTCAGCTCGCCGGGTAATCGCTGCGTTGCCTCTTCATAGGCGCGGTTAGCCAGTGTCTGTGCCTGGTCGGCCAGCTCATCACCTTTTATATAGGGATAAGCAGCGACGCTATAAAGATGCGCTGCGTGCAGCCAGGAGTCGCCCGCCTCGCTGTCGTCGATCGCCTCCAGCGCTTTCTGCTGCCAGAACCCCGCCTGTTTGCACCATTCGAAATGCCAGTTGCCACCGCGGAAACCGATCACGGTGTCGAGCAGCGAGTCATCCGTATGTTCAACGTTGCTGATGGCGATACGCGCCAGCACCTCGCTAATCTCCTGGGGCGTCAGGCCGCGCCACGTCCACATCAGCTTATTCAGCATGCGATACCAGCCACGCTGGCTGTCACCATCCAGGGCAGAGTGGACATCCGGGGTTGCATGATGATGACGGCGAACCAGGGAAGAGGTTTCGGGATGTTTAAAGCGCGGCTTGAACAGCTCCTCGCTGAGATTTTTGCTCGACATACTCGCTTCTCCTGCAACAGAACGGCAATGGCTAAGTGTACTGTACGGCCATTCAGGGCGCGAGGCTCAGAAAGCACAACGCCCGGAAAACCGGGCGTTGTCTGATGTGTATCAATCAGTTTTTTACAATTGGCGGGATGTAGACCACACCCATATCCCACGGCTGTTCGATCCAGGTATCCTGCGGGATATCGACAATATAGTCATCAACCAGTGAGCGACCGGCTGGTTTAGCGAAAATGGTGCAGAAACGCGCTTTCGGGTACATCTCACGAATCGCCTGCGCGGTACCGCCGGTATCAACCAGGTCATCGATTACGATAAAGCCTTCGCCGTCGCCTTCTGCGCGCTTAAGAACTTTCATTTCGCGCTGGTGATCGTGGTCATAGCTGGAGATGCAGACGGTATCAACGTAGCGGATACCCAATTCACGTGCCAGCAGCGAAGCCGGTACCAGACCGCCGCGGCTCACCGCGATAATGCCTTTCCACTGTTCAACAGGCAGCAGGCGCTGGGCCAGTTTACGGGCATGGATTTGAAGCATGTCCCAGGTAACGACGTATTTTTCGCTCATAAATAGAAATCCCAGCCAACCAAGGTGGCGTAAAAATGTGCAACGGGGAAAAGGTTGCGCGAGATTATAAGGAGTTGACGCACTAAAAACCAGCACCCGGGCGCTGGTTGCGGCTTTTTAGCGCGTCTGAGAGCGCACCCGGTAAAAAACAGTGATATTCTCAGGCCTGGCTCGTCAGATTCTCTGACGGCGATTTTTCACTGGAAACTCGCGATGTCCGGCCTCGCCGGTACACTGACACAGGAGACCTGTCGTGTCTGAATTGTCTCAACTCTCTCCACAGCCGCTGTGGGATATTTTCGCTAAGATCTGCTCGATTCCCCATCCCTCTTTTCACGAAGAAGCGCTGGCGAACTACATCACTGGCTGGGCTAAAGAGCAAGGCTTCTGGTGTGAGCGCGATCAGGTCGGCAACATCCTGATTCGTAAGCCCGCCACCGCAGGGATGGAAAACCGTACCCCGGTTGCGCTGCAGGCGCATCTGGATATGGTGCCGCAGAAAAATAACGACACCGTTCATGACTTCACCAAAGATCCAATTCAGCCGTGGATTGACGGCGAGTGGGTGAAAGCGCGCGGCACCACGCTGGGCGCGGACAACGGCATCGGTATGGCTTCTGCGCTGGCGGTGCTGGCTGATAACAGCCTGACGCATGGCCCGCTGGAAGTGCTGCTGACTATGACTGAAGAGACCGGCATGGATGGTGCTTTCGGTCTGCAACCTGACTGGCTGCAGGCTGAAATCCTGATCAACACCGACTCCGAAGAAGAAGGTGAGATCTACATGGGCTGCGCGGGCGGTATCGACTTCGTCACCACCCTGCCGCTGACCCGTGAAGCCGTGCCTGCTGAGTTCCAGACCCTGAAGCTGACGCTGAAAGGACTGCGGGGCGGTCATTCCGGTGCCGATATTCATATGGGCCTCGGCAACGCCAACAAACTGCTGGCGCGTTTCCTGGCGGCCCACGCGGCTGAACTGGATCTGCGTCTGCTGGCGTTCAGCGGCGGTACGCTGCGTAACGCAATTCCACGTGAGGCCTTCGCGACCGTCGCGGTCGAAAGCCACAAAGCGGATGCGCTGAAATCAGCGGCGGCGCACTTCCTGAGCGCCATCAAAAACGAGCACGGTATCAAAGAGCCGAACATTGCCCTGGTTACCGAGCCGCTGGCGCATCAGGGTGATGCCCTGAGCACCGACAGCCGCGATCGCTTCCTGAACCTGCTTAACAGCACGCCAAACGGCGTGATCCGCAATTCAGACGTGGCGAAAGGCGTAGTCGAAACGTCACTGAATATCGGTGTGGTGACGATGGAAGCCGATCACGCAGAGATCAACTGCCTGATTCGTTCGCTGATCGACACCGGCCGCGATTATGTGGTGCAGATGCTGACCTCGCTGGGCCAGCTGGCCGGCGCGCAGACCAAAGCGAAAGGCGGCTACCCAGGCTGGCAGCCGGACGCGGACTCCGCCATCATGGCGCTGACCCGTCAGACCTATATCGCGCTGTTTGATAAGACCCCGAACATTCAGGTGATTCACGCCGGTCTGGAGTGTGGTCTGTTCAAAAAGCCTTATCCGGACATGGATATGGTCTCGATTGGGCCGACTATCACCGGGCCGCACTCGCCTGATGAGCAGGTTCACATCGAAAGCGTGGGTCTTTACTGGAAACTGCTGACCACCCTGCTAAATGTGGTGCCAGAAAAGTAATTCTGTCACAAAAAAAGTAAACCAGGCTCCGGCCTGGTTTTTTTATGCCTGTGATTTCTCACCAGCATAATTCGCTACCTTTTTCGTGCTTTCCCCTACTATTCCGCCACGTTCCCGCGCTTCGCTGGTCACAGCCGCCATTATGTCCAGATGTCTGGATGGCTAATAAGATTTCGTGCTAGCTTATGCGCTTTCGGCTGTTGCCGCGCCTGAAGGTTCAGGAAAAAATGCGGCCAGTGTTTCTTCAGGAGAGTCATCACATGCCAGGGTTAAACTGCCTTGAGATGCGTAACATCTCCATCGCTTTTGGCGGGTTTGCCGCGCTATCGTCGGTGGATTTCCGCATTGAGGGTCATTCGGTTCATGCGCTGACCGGCGCTAACGGCGCGGGCAAGTCCACGCTGATGGCGATCCTTTCCGGCGCGCACAGCCACTACAGCGGCGAGATCCTGCTGGACGGTGAGCCGGTCTCTATCCGTACGCCGCGTGATGCCAGACAGTTGGGTATCCATCTGGTTCAGCAGGAAGTGGATGTCGCCCTGGTGCCGCAGCTTAGCGTGGCGGAAAACATTATGCTGGATCGGCTGGCAGAGCCCGGCCACCGCTATCGATGGGGTGAGATTCGCCGCCAGGCACGGACCTTGCTGGCTCAGCTCGACCTGGCGCTGGACGTCAACCGGCTGGTGGAGCGCTGCACCCTGGCTGAAAAGCAGCAAATTCTGCTGGCGCGGGCGCTGTCTCATCACTGCCGCTTCCTGATTCTCGACGAACCCACAGCCCCGCTGGATCAGCACGAAAGCGAGCGGCTGTTTGCCGTGGTGCGTCGTCTTAAGGCCAGCGGTATCGGCGTGGTGTTTATCTCTCACCGTATCCATGAACTCAACGCGATCTGCGACCAGCTGACGGTGCTGCGTGATGGCCGGTTAATCGAAACCGGCCCGATGGCGGCACTAAGCGGTGAACAGATCGTGGAGAAGATGCTGGGCCATCAGCTAACCGATATCTTCCCGGCCCGCCGTGAACAGCAGGCACAGCCGCTGCTGCTGGCGGTGGAAGGACTGCACGATGAGCAGCTGCTGCAGGATATCTCGCTGCGGCTGCACAAAGGCGAAATTCTGGGCATCGCAGGTCTGGCTGGGGCCGGCAAAACCGAACTCTGCAAAGCGCTGTTTGGTGCCAGCAAAAGCCGCGTCAGTGGCGGTGAACTGCACGGTCAGCGCTGGCAGCCCCGTTCGCCACACGACTCCGTCAGTCGCCGCATGGCGCTGGTACCGGAAGAGCGGCGCAAAGAGGGGATCTTTATTGATGAGTCGGTCGCGATGAACCTCAGCGTCAGCGCGGACGACAGCTTTTCGCGCTGGAGCCTGTTCGGGCATCGCCAGGCATGGCGCTGGGCAGAGCAGATTATTCAGCAATTGCAGGTGCGCACCACCGGCCCGGCACAGACACTGCGACGCCTTTCCGGCGGCAACCAGCAGAAGGTGGCGATTGGCAAATGGCTGCGTAACAACGCTGACGTGCTGATTTTCGATGAGCCAACCAAAGGCGTCGATATCAAAGCCAAAACCGAGCTGTTCACCCTGATCGACAACCTGGCGCGCGAGGGTAAAGGCATCATCTACGCGTCAGGTGAATTTTCTGAACTGGTCGGCTTATGCGACCGGATTTGCGTGCTCTGGGATGGACGCATTGTGGCCGAACTGGCTGCCTGCGACGTCACCGAAGAGACGCTTTTGCTCTATTCCACCGGAGGAACCCCTGCGTGAGCAGCAAAGAAACCAGCCTGAACCTGACTCCCTCGCCGTGGCGTCACCAGTTGTTCGACTTTCTCTATAAATGGGGCATGTTGCTTACGGTGGTGATTCTGATCGCCGCCTTTGGCCTGGCCTCCGACAGCTTCCTTGAACCCAATAACATCATCAATATTCTGCGATCCATTGCCATTGTTACGGTGATTGCGATCGGCGTCTCGATCTCGCTGACCGTCGGTGGCTTCGATCTGTCGGTCGGCTCAACCGCTTCACTGGCAAATGCGTTAGTGATTTCGCTGTTTGTCTGGTACGGCTTCGGCACCACCACCGCGATCCTGATTACCCTGGCGCTCTGCACGCTGGTCGGGCTGTTTAACGCCTTCCTGATTGTGATCCTGCGCATCCCCGACATGCTGGCGACACTGGCGACGCTGTTTGTGATTCAGGGTGTGGCGATGACCTACAGCTTTGGCGGATCGATCACCGAGAACATGGTGCTGCCGAGCGGTGATATGGCGGAAGGCACCCTTCCGGCGACGTTTGGCCTGCTCGGCCAGGTGCCGACCATCGTCATCATTATGCTGGTCGTCACCGTCGCCGCGCAGCTGGCGCTGTCCCTGACCAAACACGGTCGGCGGATGTACGCGCTGGGCGGCAATCCAGAAGCGGCGCGCCTCTCCGGCATCCGCACCACACGCTACCGGGTGCTGGCCTATGTGATCGCTTCACTGCTGGCCGGTCTGGGCGGCATCCTGCTCGCCTCGCGTATCGGTTCATCACAGGTCAATGCCGGTAGCGGCTACCTGATGGATGCCGTCGCGGCGGCGTGGATTGGCTTCTCACTGGCAGGCTCAGGCAAACCCAATGCGCTGGGCACGCTGGTCGGCGCGGTTATTCTCGGCGTGCTGCAGAACGGCCTGGTGATGCTCTCTGTTCCCTACTACGCCATGGACATTATTAAAGGGCTGGTGCTGGCTTTAGCACTGGCGATCACCTATATCCAGCGCCGCTGAGGCGCGATGACCGGAGTTGATAACAATGCAAAAAATAACACTCTCGCTGCTGGCCCTGAGCCTGCTGAACGCCAGCGCCGCCTTCGCGGACACCGTCACGCCGGTACCGGCTGCTATCGCCAGCCATGATGGCCCGATCCGTATTGCGGTGATCCGTAACCTCGGCTCTGATGACAACACCACCCAGTTTGTTGCCGGGGCTATTCAGCAGGGTCGCCAGTTGGGCTTTAAGGTCAGCACCTTCCTGAGTAACGGTGATGATGCGCGCTTCCAGGATTTCGTGAATCAGGCGATCAGCCAGAAATATGACGGCATCGTGCTGTCGCACGGTAAAGCGCCCTATGCCAGCGGACTGGTGAAGCGCATTGCCGACGCGGGCATCAGGCTGTCTATGTTTGATACACCGGTGGATAGCCCGATTCCGGGCGTCACCGTCACCGCGCAGGATGACGCTTCACTGGCACAGCTTTCGCTGGGCCAGCTCATCCATGATTTCAATGGCAAAGCGAATATCGTCAAACTGTGGGTCGCCGGTTTCCCGCCGATGGAGCGCCGTCAGGTGGTGTATGAAAAACTGCTGAAAGAGAATCCGGGCATTCATCAGCTGGAGTCGATTGGTGCAGTTTCAACGGATGTGCAGGGCGATACCGCCAACAAGATTGGTGCGATTCTGGCGAAATACCCGAAAGGCAAAATCGACGCGATCTGGGGGGCCTGGGATGCCTTCAGCCAGGGCGCTTACAAAGCGCTGCAGGAGAATGGCCGGACCGAGATCAAGCTCTACAGCATTGATGTCTCGAACCAGGATTTGCAGCTGATGCGTCAGAAGAACAGCCCATGGGTGCAGACGGTGGCGGTCGATCCTAAAACCATCGGCGCGGTGAATATGCGCCTGGTGGCGAAAAAGATTGCCGGTGAAGAGACGCCAGCGACGTACCAGTTTAAAGCCGCGTCAATCTCTCAGCAGCAGCTCGGCAGCCAGCCTGGCGCAGTGAACGTGGCGTCGCTGAACAGGATCATTCCGGGCTGGGGCAGCAATGAAGATTTCGTCGCGCCGTGGTTTGCTACCCTGGCGGCGAAATATAAGAAGTAATCCGGCGTCAGCCTTGCCAATCGGTGAGGCTGGCCGTTACAGGCCCAGCAGCAGCTGACGCTCAAGCTGGGGATCGACCATGGTGACATGCAGTCCCACCAGCCGCACGCCGCGTCCGGCACGACGCTCATCCCAGGTTTTCCGGGCGATGGCAATCATGTCCTCTTTATTCAGTACCGGCCAGATGTGCTCCTGGGTCGTCTGCTGAAAATCACTGAACTTGAGTTTAACGCCCTGACGCGCCACCTGCCTGTCAGGGCGGATCTGCGTAAGCCGGCGATCCAGTTCGGCATAGAGAAAATCGATAATCTCCAGGCAGGCATCCCAGTCGCTGATATCTTCCGCCAGCGTGCGTTCCACCCCCAGCGATTTACGCTCGCGCTCCACAATGACGCTGCGATCATCAATGCCATTGCTGCGCTCCCACAGTACCCGGCCAAACTTCCCAAAGCGCTTCAGCAGTAGCGCCAGATCGGCCTTCTGCACGTCGCCGCAGGTCACCAGCCCCATCTCTTCCAGCTTTTTGGCCGAGACCTTACCAACACCGGGGATCTTCGCCAGCGGCAACGTCAGCAAAAAACCAGCCATCTCCGGCGGTGTAATCACGAACTGTCCGTCCGGCTTATTCAGGTCAGAGGCGATCTTTGCCAGAAATTTAATCGGGGCGATGCCCGCTGAAGCGGTCAGCCCGGTTTCACGGTAGATGGTGGCGCGGATCGCCTGCGCCATCAGCGTGGCAGAGCCGTGACAGTGCGGGCTGTCGGTGACATCCAGATAGGCTTCATCAAGGGAGAGGGGTTCAATCAGGGGCGTATAGCGGGTAAAAATGTCGCGGATCTGCGCAGAGGCTTCTTTGTAGGCATCGAAGCGTCCTGGCAGCAAACGGAGGTGTGGGCATAGCTTGAGGGCCATGCCAGTTGGCATCGCGCTGCGCACGCCAAATTTACGAGCCGGATAGTTGGCGGTGCTGATTACGCCGCGACGTTCGCGGCTGCCACCAATGGCGATCGGGATATCGCGCAGCTGGGGATTATCACGCATCTCCACCGCGGCATAGAAGCAGTCCATATCGACATGAATGATTTTACGCATACCCCCTCCAGCACTGGATAAGTATACAGTTGGCAGGGGTAACTGCAATATTTGTCGCGCCCACAATTAAAGTTTACAAATTTGTGGCCGAATATCCTTCAGTAAATCGCGAATTTCGCTGACGCCGTCTTGCTAAAAAAACAGACAATGTTTAATGTTGCGCTGCGGTAGCGGACAGTTCCGATAATGCAAACAGAGACGCACAATTTGCGTCATGTTCTCTTCATTTCAAGGTATACACAGCATGGGCAAAATCGCACTCCTGTTTGCGATGATTTTACTGCCAGCCCTCAGCATGGCAATGACACCCGAACCCGTTCAGACAGCGGCACCGGTCAGTAAAGAATTAAAGAAGCAGTTACTCGGCACCCCGGTCTATATCCAGATTTTCAAGGAAGAACGCACCCTCGAACTCTACGGCAAAATCGGTAATGAATACCGCCTGCTGGATACCTACCGCATCTGTAACTTTTCTGGCGGCCTCGGCCCGAAACGCCGCGAAGGTGATTTCAAAAGCCCGGAAGGTTTTTACAACGTGAAGCTGAATCAGTTGAAGCCAGATAGCCGTTTTTATCGTGCCATCAACATTGGCTTCCCGAATCAGTACGATCGTAATCAGGGCTACAGCGGCAACTACCTGATGATTCATGGCGACTGTAAGTCGATTGGCTGCTATGCCATGACAAACGCCTATATGGATGAGATTTTTACGTATGTGAACGCCGCGCTGCGTAACGGCCAGCAGGATGTCAGCATCAGCATCTATCCGTTCCGCATGACCGACAGCAATATGCAGCGTCACCGCTACTCCAGCGATGCCAGTTTCTGGCAGCAGTTACAGCCAGGATACGCTTACTTTGCGAAGTATCGCCAGCCGCCGACGGTCAATGTCGCCAGCGGTAAATATGTGATGAACAGCAGTCCGGCACCGGTTTTAGCGAGTCCCGAAGCCGCTTCCCGTTCATTCCTGGCGCTCTCCAAGGCAGAATAACGCCCATTCACCTGGCGCAATTCGCTGCCAGGTTTCATTGGCCGTCAGTGGCTGCGTAGCAATCACCGTCACCACGTCATGCGGCGTGGTGTGCTGCTGAAAATCAACTTCCACATCCTGATCCAGTAACTGCGCCCGGCCAAAGGGTGCACGACGGGTGATCCAGAAGAGGTTGGTGGAGCAAAAGGCCATCAGATATCGCCCGTCTGACAGCAGCATGTTAAACACGCCCTTCTGCCGCAATGTGCCAGCCAGCTCCCCGATAAAACGAAACACTGCAGGCCAGTTGCCCGGCGTGCGCGGATAGCGCGTCGCCAGCTGATGCAGGATCCAGCAAAACGCCTTCTCGCTGTCCGTTTCGCCTACCGGCCGGAACGTACCGGTCTCCAGTTGCCGATAGCCCTTAAGCTGGCCGTTGTGCGCATAGGTCCAGTGACGGCCCCACAGCTCGCGGGTAAACGGATGCGTGTTCTCCAGCGACACCTGACCGCGATTCGCCTGGCGGATGTGCGCCACCACCGAATGCGATTTGATCGGATACTCCTGTACCAGACGCGCAATCGGCGAGTTAAAACTCGGCAGCGGATCTTTAAACGTACGACAACCTTTATCTTCGTAGAAGGTAATGCCCCAGCCATCTTTGTGAGGCCCGGTTCCACCGCCACGCTGAACCAGTCCGGTAAAGCTGAAACAGATATCCGTGGGAACATTGGCGCTCATCCCGAGCAATTCGCACATAGCCACCACCTCTGATTAAGCGGCCTCCCGTCTGCGGGAGGCCGGCGCAGTTACTTCACCATCTCTTTTTCGATCAGCAGCATCAGGATGTGGATCACTTTAATGTGGATCTCCTGGATGCGATCGGCATACCCAAAGTGTGGCACCCGGATTTCAATATCGGCACTGCCTGCCATCTTACCGCCATCTTTGCCGGTCAGGGTGATCACTTTCATGCCCTGCGCACGGGCGGCTTCAATCGCTTTAATGATATTGGCAGAGTTTCCGGAGGTGGAGAGGCCCAGCAGTATATCGCCCGGACGCCCTACTGCTTCCACATAGCGTGAAAAGACATAGTCATAACCAAAGTCATTACTGACGCAGGAGAGATGGCTGACATCAGAGATGGCAATCGCCGGATAGCCGGGACGATTTTCACGGTAGCGCCCCGTCAGCTCTTCGGCAAAATGCATCGCATCGCAATGTGAACCGCCGTTACCACAGGAAAGCACCTTGCCGCCTGCCTTAAAGCTGTCAGCCAGCAGCACCGCAGCGCGTTGGATCGCATGGATATTGGCGTCGTCGCTGAGGAATTTATTCAGCGTATCAGCAGCTTCATTCAGCTCTGCGCGGATGATGTCCTGGTACATAGGGATGTCCTTTTTTAGGAGAGGTTAATCGCAGCAAGTTTAACGGAATGGCCGGTAAGCGCAAAGCGTCATGCCATGTCCGGGCGGGAAGTGACAGCAAATATCCCTGCCGCAGGTGATGCAAAAATGGGCTAAAAACGGTTTTTGTGAGGCAGGTTGTAATTGCGATGTAAACAAATTGATAAATCCGGCCAACTCCTCTAAACCTCTCTACATAACAGGTCAGACCTCTTACTACTTGGAGCGGTTCATTATGATGGTTGTCTCGATACTTGCCACGGTGGCGCTGATTGGCGCCCTGTTCTATCACCGCCTGTCGTTACGGCTCAGCAGCGCAATTCTGTTGCTGTGGACTGCAGCGATGGCTTTTGCTCATCTCTGGACGCCATGGCTGCTGCTGCCGCTGGCGATCATCCTGCTGCCGTTAAACCTGACGTCACTGCGCCGCGACCTCTTTTCAAAACCAATATTTCAGCGCTTCCGAAAGGTCATGCCGCCGATGTCACGCACTGAGAAAGAGGCGATCGATGCGGGCACCACCTGGTGGGAAGGCGATCTGTTCCAGGGCAAACCGGACTGGCAGAAGTTGCACAACTATCCTCAGCCACGCCTGACTGCCGATGAGCAGGCCTTTCTCGCTGGCCCTGTCGAAGAAGCGTGCCGCATGGCCAACGATTTCCAGATCACCCATGAGCTGGCCGATATGCCGCCGGAACTCTGGGCATATCTGAAAGAGCATCGTTTCTTCGCGATGATCATTAAAAAAGAGTATGGCGGACTGGATTTCTCCGCTTATGCGCAAGCCTGTGTGCTGCAAAAACTGTCGGGCGTCTCCGGGATTCTGGCGATTACCGTAGGTGTGCCTAACTCACTCGGTCCGGGCGAACTTCTGCAGCACTACGGCACTGAAGAACAGAAGAATCACTATTTACCCCGGCTGGCGCGTGGCGATGAGATCCCCTGCTTTGCGCTGACCAGCCCGGAAGCGGGTTCAGATGCGGGCGCGATCCCCGATACCGGCGTTGTCTGCATGGGCGAATGGAAAGGTAAGCAGGTGCTGGGTATGCGCCTGACCTGGAACAAACGCTACATTACGCTGGCACCGATCGCCACCGTGCTGGGCCTGGCATTTAAACTCTCCGACCCGGATCATCTGCTCAGTGACAACGAAAATCCTGGCATTACCTGTGCGCTGATCCCGACCAATACGCCCGGCGTGGAAATTGGCCATCGCCACTTCCCGCTTAACGTACCGTTCCAGAACGGACCGACGCGCGGCAACGATATCTTTGTGCCCATCGACTATATTATTGGCGGTCCGGACATGGCTGGTCAGGGCTGGCGGATGCTGGTGGAATGTCTGTCAGTGGGTCGCGGCATCACGCTGCCATCAAACTCAACCGGTAGCCTGAAAAGTGTGGCACTGGCGACAGGCGCATATGCTCATATCCGCCGTCAGTTCCGGCTTTCTATCGGTAAAATGGAAGGGATTGAAGAGCCACTGGCGCGCATTGCTGGCAACGCTTACGTAATGGATGCGGCGGCTACGCTGATTACGGCCGGCATTATGCAGGGTGAAAAACCGGCGGTGCTGTCGGCGATTGTTAAATATCACTGCACCCATCGCGGCCAGCGCGCCATTATCGACGCCATGGATATTGCTGGCGGTAAAGGCATCATGCTCGGCAACAGTAACTTCCTGGCCCGTGCCTATCAGGGTGCGCCCATCGCGATCACGGTGGAAGGCGCGAACATTCTGACGCGCAGCATGATTATCTTCGGTCAGGGTGCAATTCGCTGCCATCCTTATGTGCTGCAGGAAATGGCGGCCGCAGCCAGCAACGATGTTAACGCGTTTGATCAGGCGCTTTTCAGCCATATCGGTCATGTGGGCAGCAGCACGATGCGCAGCCTGTGGCTGGGTTTAACCGCCGGACGTACCAGCGCCAGCCCGACCCGCGATGGTACCCGCCGTTATTACCAGCACCTGAACCGCATCAGTGCCAACCTGGCGTTGCTTTCTGATGTGTCGATGGCGGTGCTGGGCGGCAGCCTGAAACGTCGCGAGCGCATCTCGGCGCGTCTGGGCGATGTACTGAGCCAGCTCTATCTCGCTTCGGCGACGCTGAAACGCTATGACGACGAAGGCCGTAACGAAGCCGATATGCCGCTGGTTCACTGGGGTGTGCAGGATGCGCTGCATCAGGCGGAAGTGGCCATTGACGATCTGCTGCGTAACTTCCCGAACCGTCTGGTGGCGGGCGCATTGCGGATGACGATTTTTGCAGGCGGTCATCACTGCCCTGCGCCGTCTGACCGTCTGGATCATCAGCTGGCAAAAATGCTGCAGCAGCCGTCAGCCACCCGCAGCCGACTGGGCCGTGGCATGTACCTGACGCCGAGTGAGCATAACCCTGCCGGTCAGCTGGAACAGGCGCTGCAGGATGTGATGGCAGCAGAAGTGATTCATGACCGGCTGTGCAAACAGACGAAGCAGCACCTCTCCTTTACCCGACTGGACGCGCTGGCGAAGCGCGCGCTGGAACAGGGCTGGATTGATGCGAAAGAGGCTGATGTGTTGCAGCGTGCTGAAGTCAGTCGTCTGCGTTCAATTAACGTCGATGAGTTTGAGCCGGAAGCACTGGCAGTACCGGTGCCCGAGAAAGCGCCTCAGCCTGCATCACGGGCGAGTGAGGCGGCATAGGGTTAGCGTTAGCCTGTCGCACTGGCTCAGGGATGAGGTGTGTCATCGCTCGCGCTAAGCCAGTCCTGTTTTTAGAGGCCGACATAATGTCGGCCTTTTTTTATCCTGCCTGACGGATGCGGGCAATCAGCGCATCCACATCTTCTACGTGATCGGCTGCCAGAATCAGCGTGCGTCCCAGGTTAATCGCATTACGAATGCAATCAGTGCGCATCGCCGGATCGGCAATCAGCTTCATATCCGCCACATGCGACATCCCCACCGTGCGGCGAATCAGTTCGGTGCCGCAGTAACCAATGGTATCGGCCCACACTTTTCGCACAAAGGCCTCGGCATAGCCTGGATAAGCCAGCGCCTCATCACGGGTCTTCTCTGCCGCCAGCGCCAGGAAGCCTGAAGCAAACGTCGTCCAGAGGGTATGCACATCACTGAGGCGCTGCTCACGTGCATCGGCAGCCTCACGCGGTGCCAGCAGCCCCGGCAGGCCGCAGTAGTTAATCAGCAGGTTGCCTATCGCAGTACCAACATCAAAACCGACAGGACCAAAATACCCAAACTCCGCATCAATCGCCTTCAGGCTACCGTCAGCAACGAAAATCGAGCCGCTGTGAATATCCCCATGCAGCAGCGCTTCGGCGTGGGCAAAGAAACGATGCTTAAGACCGCCCACCGCAATGCGCAGCGCATCATCATTGCGCAGGCTGGCGACCAGCGGTTCAAGTGCTTCGGGATAGCTGTTGCGCTCATGATTGGTGTAGGGATCGTTAAAGAAAAGATCTTCGGTAATTTCACACATTTCAGGATTAATGAAGCGCGCCACTTCCGCTTTTTTCTGATGCGGATGCAGGATGAAATCGGAAGTATGGAACAGGGTTTGTGCCAGATAGTCGCCTAACTGCTGAGCCGCTTCCGGGTAGTAAGCGCCCTTCACCAGCTCGCCGCGCCAGATGCGATGGCTGGAAAGATCTTCCATCACCATCACCGCCAGCTCTGCATCGTAATGGGTAATCTTCACTGTATGCTGCGGACAATATTTGTAGTGCTCGACCAGCGTCTGCGCTTCCAGCCGCGCCCGATCCAGCGTCAGTGGCCAGGACTCCCCCACGCAGCGCACATAAGGCACTGCCTGCTTGACGATAACGCGACTGATGCCCTGATCGTCATAAATCTTAAACACCAGGTTGAGGTTGCCATCACCAATCTCTTCTGCGCTGCTCAGCGCGGCAGGATTGTCCACGCCGCCAAATTGTCGGGCATATTCCACAGCATCAGCAGCAGTAAAGGTACGGTATTGCGACATTGCCTGTTCCTCATCATTCGAAGGGGGTCACTCAGGTGTAATAAGCCGTGCAGACGTCTATACATCCGTTCAGCATGTTGGCACAATACGCATCATTAACGCAACATGGATTTCACCCACAATGCAGACACTTCAAACCACCAGCTTACAGGTTCGTGACAATCAGCTCTGGATTCTGGATCAGCAGGCACTGCCGCAGCAGAAGAACTGGCTGCCCGCGCACAGCGTTCCTCAACTGATTGAACATATTCATGCACTGCGGGTGCGCGGTGCGCCGCTGATCGGCCTTTCCGCCTCGCTGCTGCTGGCGCTGCTGGCAGAACAGGGGCAGACGCGCGCTGAACTGGCACAGGCGCTGGAGACCCTGCGCGCTGCGCGCCCTACCGCCGTCAACCTGATGAACAATCTTGATCGGATGAAAGTGGCGCTGGCTCAGCCGAACTTTGCCCCTGCGCTGGCTCAGGAAGCCTGGCGGCTGGTGCAGGAAGATAAGCAACTGTGTGATGCCATCGCTGACGCCGGTTGCACGCTGGTGAAACCCAACAGCCAGTTGCTGACGCACTGCAATACCGGTGGACTGGCAACGGCGGGTGTGGGCACCGCGCTGGGCGTCATTGCCCGCGCCCATCAGCAGGGCCTGATTAAGAATGTCTGGGTTGATGAAACCCGTCCGTTGTTGCAGGGCGGCCGCTTAACCGCCTGGGAACTGGGCGAGCTGGCGGTTTCTTACACCCTGATTACTGATTCCATGGCCGCCAGTCTGATGGCCCGTGGCGAGGTAGATGCCGTGTGGGTCGGCGCTGACCGCATTGCCGCCAACGGCGATGTCGCCAATAAGATCGGTACCTACAGCCTGGCGGTGCTGGCACATTATCATCAGATTCCGTTTTACGTGGCGGCCCCGCATACCACGCTGGATCGCAGCTGTCCTGACGGCGCAGCCATTCCCATTGAGCAGCGCGCCGCCAGTGAAGTGACAGGCGTTGCCGGCAGTTTTGGCAGTGTGCAGTGGGCGCCGGAAGCAGCGAAAGTCTATAACCCGGCGTTTGATGTCACGCCAGCCGCCCTGATCAGCGGCTGGGTGCTGGACACTGGCGTGATGACGCCTGACCAGGTGCAGAACGGCATCTTTCAGCCGCAGTAATGGTCTGCGAGGCGTTTGCCGCTATGGCAGACACCTCACATAACAGGCTGACAGATTACGCCAGACGCGGATAGGCGTCCGCGATCTTATCCCCGGTAAAGTTCGCTACCCAGCCTTCCTGATTGTCGAAAATCCGGATCGCCGTGAAGTGCGGTGACGATCCCATATCAAACCAGTGCGGCGTTCCCGCTGGCACCGAGATCAGATCGTTTTTTTCGCACAGGATCTGCAGGATCTCGCCATCCAGATGCAGGCAGAACAGCCCGGCACCCTCCACAAAGAAACGTACTTCATCTTCGCCGTGCGTATGTTCAGAGAGAAACTTCTCGCGCAGCACGGTTTTCTGCGGATTATCGGCGCGCATGCTGATCACGTCCCAGCTCTGATAGCCTTTTTCCGCCACCAACCTATCGATCGCATGCTGATAGGCGTTGATCACCGTTGCGGGATCCGGGTTTTCACCCAAATCGCGATCGGCTTCCCAGCGCTCAAAACGGACGCCTTTGGCGTTCAGGCGGTCACGAATCGCTTCCGCGTCAGTGCTGTGCCACACCGGCTGGCTGGCTTCACGATCGGTAAAAATAGTCAGTGCGCTCATCCTAAATCGACTCCGGGTTAATCTGGGAAAAATCCGTCACCTGACGATGGCGGCTCTCGTCGTCCGCATCGCCACGCAGTAATTGCAACGTCTGCCAGCCCGCCTCTGCGGCGGCATCCAGCTCCTGATGAATATCGGAGAGAAACAGCAGTTGCTCCGCTGGCTGACCAATCTCAGCGGCGATAGCGCGATAGGCCGCCACATCGCGTTTGGCGCCGACGTGGGTGTCAAAATAGCCGCTGAACAGGCCAGTAATATCACCTTCGTCGCTGTAGCCAAATAACAATTTCTGCGCCGCAACCGAGCCAGAGGAATATACATAGAGTTCAATACCCTGCGCCTTCCAGTGGGTCAGCGCAGGCAGCACGTCGGGATAGAGATGACCGGTAAAACTCCCATTCACATAGCCATCGCGCCAGATCATGCCCTGCAGCGCCTTCAGGCCGGTGGATTTGCGATCCTGGTCCATAAAGCCCAGCAGAATATCTGTCACGCCAGCCAGATCGGCCTGCGGCTGACCGGCCTCTTCACGCACCGACTGCAGCGCCGCCGCCACGTCGGGCTGGTGCGCATTATCACGCAGGAAATCCGGCAGATGCTTGCGGGCATAGGGAAACAGGATGTTATGTACAAAGCGGATATCGCTGGTGGTGCCTTCGATATCAGTAACAATGGCGCGAATCATGCTTTCTCCAGCAGGCGACGTTGACGTTCACATTCGAATAAAAATTCCAGACCTTCCAGATGACGGCGGGCTTCGCTGACATCCCGGCCCCAGCAGGTTAAGCCGTGGCCGCGCAGCAGAAAGCCGTAGCGCAGCGGAAAACGAGCAGCGTAGTCTTCAATTTCTGACGCCAGCGCCGCGATGTCCTGGCTGTTGTCGAACACGGGAATCGCCAGCGTGTCCAGATGGGTGTGCTGGCCGGTTAATGATTTCTGCATCTCATAGCCATGCAGCAGCAGCGCCGCGCCCTGCTCTACCCGCGACAGCACGGTCGAATTCACCGTATGGGTATGCAGCACCGCGCCCGCCTCAGGAAAGAGGCGATAGATCATCGTGTGCAGGCCGGTTTCTGCGGATGGCTTACGGTCAGAGAGCGACTGGCTGGTGGCGATATCGACGTCGATAAAGTCATCCCGCGTCAGCGTGCCTTTATCTTTGCCTGATTCGCTCAACAGGCAGACATGTTCATCGCGGCGCACGGACATGTTCCCGCCGGTGGCCGGTGCCCAGCCTTTTTCGCCAATCCAGTGACAGGCGGCGACCAGCTGATCTAACGGAAGACTCTGCGACATAAAGGTTCCTTGCGGTGAAAGGTAATCCCGGGTAAGCAAACGCTGCTGACGCGCGGAGCATGACGCATGCAAATGCTAAATGGACCGTGTGTAACATAGCGCATGTAAATGCGAAATGATCCGTGTGTCAGCAAGGCGGCAAGCGCGCTTATCCCGGGGAGCTTACATGAGTAAGTGACTCGGGTAAGCAAGTGCAGCCAACACCGCTGACGCGCGGAGCATGACGCATTTAGCCGTCTAAGCGTCTTGATTGCCAAATACTACCATCCTGTTTATAGTGGCACAAACCCCGGGTGACTCCGCATCAATCTTCGCGCTTAAGGCCTGACACCATGACGCAGCACAACCTGATCCCCGAGAGTAAACTCCCTTTGCTCGGCACCACGATTTTTAGCCAGATGAGTGCGCTGGCGCAGCAGCATAACGCCATCAATTTGTCTCAGGGCTTTCCCGATTTCAGCGGCCCGGACTATCTGCAGCAGCGGCTGGCGTTTCACGTCAGCCAGGGCGCGAATCAATATGCGCCGATGACCGGTGCGCTGCCGTTACGTGAGGCGATAGCTGAGAAAACCGCGCGGCTTTATGACTATCGTCCGGATGTTGACGCGGAGATTACGGTGACGGCGGGCGCGACCGAAGCGCTCTATGCGGCGATTACCGCACTGGTGCGGCCGGGCGATGAGGTGATCTGCTTTGATCCCAGCTACGACAGCTATGCGCCTGCGGTGGCGTTGTCTGGCGGCGTGATGAAACGCATTACGCTGCAGCCGCCCGCTTTTCGGGTGGACTGGCAGGCGTTTGCTGCGCTGCTGAGTGACAAAACCCGGCTGGTGATCCTGAATACGCCGCACAATCCTTCGGCTACCGTCTGGCAGCAATCCGATTTCACCGCGCTGTGGCAGGCGATTACTCAGCACCCAATCTATGTGCTGAGCGACGAAGTTTATGAGCACATCTGCTTTGATGAGGCGGGCCACGCCAGCGTGCTTGCACATCCTGATCTGCGTCAGCGCGCCATCGCAGTGTCGTCGTTTGGTAAGACTTTCCACATGACCGGCTGGAAAGTGGGCTATTGCATTGCCCCCGCGGCGATCAGCGCTGAACTGCGCAAAGTGCATCAGTACCTGACCTTCTCGGTGAATACCCCGGCGCAGCTGGCGATCGCCGATATGCTGCGTGAGCATCCGGAACACTATCTTGAACTGCCAGCGTTTTATCGCGATCGCCGCGATCGCCTGGCGACGGCGCTGAGCAACAGCCGCTTTAAGGTGCTGCCCTGTGAAGGCACCTACTTTTTACTGGTCGATTACAGCGCCATCTCCGATCTGGATGATGTCAGTTTCTGCCAGTGGCTGACCCGTGAAGTCGGCGTCGCCGCGATTCCATTGTCGGTGTTCTGCGCCGATGCTTTCCCCTATAAACTGATCCGCCTCTGTTTTGCCAAACAGCCGGCGACATTAGATGCCGCTGCGGAGCGCTTATGCCAGCTTTGAAAATTACGCTATTGCAGGAGACGCTGAGCTGGATGGATGGCGAGGCCAACCTGCGTCATTTTGACGCGCAGCTGGCCGGTCTCACCGGACGCGATCTGATTGTTCTGCCGGAGATGTTCACCACCGGCTTTGCGATGGAGGCGGCGAAACGCTCGCTGCCTGAGGCGCGGGTAATTGAGTGGCTGCATCAGCATGCCCGCAACACCGATGCTCTGATCGGCGGCAGCGTGGCGATCCAGACCGACAACGGTGCGGTAAACCGTTTCCTGCTGGTCGAGCCGGATGGCACGCTGCATCAGTACGATAAGCGTCACCTGTTCCGTATGGCGGACGAGCATCGCCACTATCAACCCGGCGAACAGCGGCAGGTGTTTGAGTGGCGCGGCTGGCGGATCCTGCCGCAAATCTGTTACGACCTGCGTTTTCCGGTCTTCTCCCGCAACCGCAATGATTACGATCTGGCGCTCTATGTCGCCAACTGGCCTGCGCCACGCGCGCTGCACTGGCAGGCACTGCTGCTGGCGCGGGCGATTGAAAATCAGGCTTATGTGGCAGGCTGTAACCGCGTCGGCAGCGACGGCAATCAGCATCACTACAGCGGCGACAGCCAGATTATTTCCCCACAGGGCGAGATCCTCAGCGCGGCCGAGCCGCATCAGCGCGCCCGGCTGGATGCGGAGCTGTCACTGGAGGCGCTTCAGGCTTACCGCGAACGCTTCCCTGCCTGGCAGGATGCGGACCGGTTTTCGCTATAAACTGACGCCGATTAACTGCCGCGATAGGTTGACCACGACCAGGGCGAAATCAGAAATGGCAGATGAAAATGGCTGCCCGCCCCGGCAATCACAAAGTCGATCTGCGCACTGACGTAGAGCGCATCCCGACCGGCGACAGCAAAATAGTCGCCAATTTCCGCCGTTAAACGGTAGTGGCCCGGTGTCAGCGGCTCGGGCGTCAGATCTTTCAGACGTCCGTCGCTGTCCGTTTCACCCTGTGAAATCGGAAACCATCCCTCAGGCGTGTTCTGCTCCAGTGAAATCGCCACGCCGCTGGCCGGTTTGCCCAGCGCCGTGTCGAGAATATGGGTGGTAACAGTACTCATTGAATCGTCTCCTTAAGGCGTAACAGGGTAATTTCACGCAGCTGTTCCAGCGCCTCCTGCTGCTCGGCCAAATCGCTATTCTGCAACCGACGCTGCAACGCTGCCAGCATCTGCTCGCCGCTGCGCCCTTTGGCGCGAATCAGAAATACCCGGCCAAAACGCGCTTCATACGCCTGATTCCCCTGCTGCATCGCCTGTTGCAGAGTGTGATCAGCCTGCTGCATCGCGGACTGCTCGCCGCGCGACAGCGTTGCCTCTTTGTCCGTGCCGTTCGCGCGTTCACCAATGCGGGGATGCGCCGACAGTGCCGCCTCCAGTTCGGGCTGCTGCCACTGGTGAGCCAGCGCATCGGCAGTAGCCAGTAGCGCCTCCGTGGTGGCAAAAGGCCGTGCCGCCACCAGCGACTGCTGCCAGTGCGGGATCGCCACACAGTGCCGGATGGCAGACTGCGCCTCATCAGCCGATAGCTGATTAAATACGGCTAACTCCATATTCAGCTCCGTCCGGCAATCAGCGAGACCGCCTGTAAATAGGCCTGAAGTGCAGGTGCCACATCGTCCACTGCGACCGACTCCGCCGGATGATGACTGATGCCGCGATGGTTACGCACAAATAACATGCCGACCGGCCAGCGTTCAGCAATCGCGATGGCATCGTGTCCGGCCCCGCTCGGCAGTGACAGGCTGCGACCCTGCACCATTTCTACCGCATGGCTCAAAGCCTGTTGCAGCGCGGAGTCACAGGCGGTGGCACCGATGCGATAATATTCCTTAGACTCGAAGCGAAGTCCACGGCGCAGCGCAATCGCCTCCGCCTGCGTTAACAGGCTGGAGAGCAGCGTCTCCAGTGGATTATCCAGCGGACCGCGCACGTCCAGCGACAGGGACACCTCGCCAGGGATCACATTTACCGCGCCCGGCGCGCAGTTAATCGTACCGACGGTAGCCACCAGCTGCGGATCC
Organism: Candidatus Pantoea rara; assembly: GCF_051136265.1. Taxonomy (NCBI): domain Bacteria; kingdom Pseudomonadati; phylum Pseudomonadota; class Gammaproteobacteria; order Enterobacterales; family Erwiniaceae; genus Pantoea; species Candidatus Pantoea rara. The sequence continues at coordinate 3,170,555 of NZ_CP194942.1, forward strand.
TGCTCACGGGTCGTCTGCTCAATAAACACCATCCACTCGGCAGCCGCAGCCAGTGCATCTTTGCGATGCGTCATCGGCACCGTGCCCGCATGGCCTGCTTCACCGGTGAAGCGGCAGTTGAGACGGCGCGCGCCGTTAATCGCCGTGACCACACCCAGCGCCAGATCGGCCTGCTCCAGGCAGGGGCCTTGTTCGATATGCAGCTCAAGATATCCGACGATATCCTCAACCCGCCGCGTAGCCGCCTGGATCTGCTCGCTGTCGAGTCCGACATCGGCCATCGCCTGCGCCACGGTGATGCCGTTGCCGTCCGGATGCGTCACCCAGCTTTGCGGCCAGCTGCCGGTAATCCCGCGACTGCCAAGCAGCGTAATGCCAAAGCGGGTGCCCTCTTCGTCGCCAAAGCCAATCACCTCAATCGCCAGCGGCAGGCGGCGCTGATGTTCATTAAGCCACTGCACGGTTTCAATCGCGCTGAGCACGCCCAGCATCCCGTCGTAGCGACCGGCGTTGCGCACCGTGTCAAGATGCGAGCCGAGCAGCAGCGCAGGCGCGCCGGCTTCTGCCGCCTCATAGCGCCCACAGATATTGCCGACTTCATCCTGCCACACCTGCATCCCCGCCGCCTGCATCCACTCACCGACGCAGGCGTTAGCGCGCAGATGTTCTGGCGAGAGGTAGACGCGGGTCAGCCCCTCAGCCGTTTCACTGATCGCTGCCAGCGCATCGCAGCGCGCCATCACGCGCTGTGCAGCGGCCTGGGCTTCGCTGGCGCTCATCATCATGCCTGGCTCCCGTAGTGATCCCATGCGGCCTGCGCGCCAGCGCCCTGCGGCGTGCGATGACCGACATAAGTCAGCACCGTTTCCAGCGCCGATAGCGTCTGCATCACGCAATCTTTACGCGCGTTATACCCCATGGTGCCGATGCGCCACACTTTGCCATGCAGCGGGCCAAACGAGGTGCCAATCTCAATGCCGAAATCCTCCAGCATCAGTTTGCGTACCTGATCGCCGTTGACACCTGACGGGATCATCACGCCCAGCACGTTGTTCATTTTGTTTTTCAGGTCGCCGAAGGTCTCCAGCCCCATTCCCTGAATGCCTTTCAGCATCGCTTCACCATGCAGTTTGTGACGGGCGATGCCGTTATCCAGCCCCTCCTGCAGGATCAGACGTGCACACTCGCGTGCGCCAAACAGCGCACTGGTCGCTTCAGTGTGATGGTTAAGCCGCTCCGGCCCCCAGTAATCCATGATCATGCCGAGATCAAAATAGTTGGAGTAGATCATTTCCTCTTCGCCATCCTGATGCGCCTCGGTGCGGATCCCCTGCTCAACGCATTTGCGTTTACGGATCACCGCTTCCATCTCTGCGCTCAGCGTGATCGGCGACGTGCCCGAGGGGCCGCCCAGGCATTTTTGCATCCCCGCCGACACGGCATCCAGTCCCCAGGCATCCGTTTCCAGCGGGTTGCCCGCCAGCGACGCGGTGGCATCGGTGTAGAACAGCACGCCGTACTGTTTGCAGATCGCACCCAGCTGCTCAAGCGGTTGCAGCATGGTGGTCGAGGTGTCGCCCTGCACGGTCAGCAGCAGGCGCGGCCGCACTTTTTTGATCGCATCTTCGATCTGGTCAGGGGTAAAGACTTCGCCCCACGGCACTTCGATAGTGTGAACGTCCGCACGACAGCGACGGGCTATTTCGCACAGCAGATGACCGAAGCGGCCAAATACCGGCACCAGCACCTTGTCGCCAGGGCGGATAGCGGAGAGCAGGATCGATTCGATGCCAGCACGTGAAGTGCCATCAATCAGCAGCGTCCAGCGGTTCTCTGTGCGGAACACGCCGCGATAGAGCGCCATCACTTCGTTCATATAGTGGGTCATCGCAGGATCGTACTGACCCAGCAACTGACTCGACATGGCGCGCAGCACGCGGGGATCGGCATTGATCGGTCCCGGTCCCATCAGCAGACGCTGTGGCGGATTGAGTTGCGGGAATTGCGTAATATCCATCATCTTTTCCTTTTCTAAGACTCAGAGACGAACCGAAGAGATAAACTGCTTCAGTTCCGGCGTCTGCGGCTGGGCGAACAGCGTTTTACTGTCGCCCTGCTCCCAGACGCGCCCCTGATGCATAAAGACCACACGATCGCCCACATCGCGGGCGAAGCTCATTTCATGGGTGACGAGGATCAGCGTCATTCCCTCTGCCGCCAGCTGCTCCAGAACTTTGAGCACTTCGCCCACCAGTTCAGGATCAAGCGCGGAGGTGATCTCATCACAGAGTAAAACTTTCGGCGTCATCGCCAGCGCACGGGCAATCGCCACGCGCTGCTGCTGACCGCCAGAGAGGCTGGCAGGATAGTAGTCAAGACGCTCACCCAGCCCGACCTTCTCCAGCATCTGCGCCGCCAGCGCCCGGCACTCGGCCTCGCTTTTCTTCAGCACCCGGCGCGGCGCCAGCATCACGTTCTCCAGCGCCGTCATGTGCGGGAACAGGTTGAAGCTCTGAAATACCATCCCGACCGAGCGGCTGATTTCACGCGCCTGCGAATCGCGGTCGGTGATGGTCATTCCGCCGAGCTTAATGCTGCCTTCCTGATAGCCTTCCAGCCCGTTCATACAGCGCAGCAACGTGCTTTTGCCCGATCCGCTGCGACCAATGATGGAGATCACCTCGCCCATGTCGATATCCAGATCCACGCCTTTCAACACATGGTTGTCGCCGTAATATTTTTGCACCTGATTAATGGTGATGAGCGGCATTGAATTTTTTCTCCAGATACTGGCTGTAGCGAGACAGCGGATAACACATCAGGAAGTAGCCCAGCGCCACCAGCCCGAAGACTTTAAACGGCTGATAGGTCACGTTGTTCAGAATGGTGCCCGCCTTGGTCAGCTCGATGAAGCCGATAATCGAGGCCAGCGCGGTGCCCTTGATCACCTGCACGGCAAAGCCCACGGTCGGCGCGATACCGATGCGGATCGCCTGCGGTGCCACTACCCGCCACAGCGTCTGACCAAAGGTCAGGCCGAGACAGCGCGACGCTTCCCACTGCCCTTTCGGCAGGGCGCGAATGCTGCCGTACCAGATGTCCACCAGAAAAGCGCTGGTGTAGAAGGTCAGTGCCAGCGAAGCTGCGGTCCAGGGCGCGACATCAATGCCGAATAGCCCGACGCCGAAAAACGCCAGGAACAGCTGCATCAACAGCGGCGTGCCCTGAAACAGCGCGGTGTAACCGCGTATTACGCGCGTCAGCCACTTACGTTGCAGCAGACGCAAAAACAGTAACGGTAGCGTCACCAGCGTTCCACCTGCAAAGGCCACCAGCGACAGTAACAGGGTCCAGCGCGCTGCCAGCAGCAGGTTGCGCAGAATGTCCCAGTCGGTAAAGGTCGTCATCATGATGGCTGCACTCCAAACCATTTACGGCCAATCGCCAGCAGCAGATGGCGCATCGCAATCGACAACGCCAGATAGATCAGCGTGGTCACCAGATAGACCTCAAAACTTAAGAAGGTACGCGACTGAATCAGGTTGGCAGCGAAGGTCAGCTCCTCATAGGAGACCTGCGACACCACCGATGACCCCAGCATCACAATGATGCACTGACTCACCAGCGCCGGATAAATGCGCTGTAACGCAGGCGGCAGCACGACCCGCAGAAATGTCTGGCTGCGGGTTAATCCCAGCACCCGTCCCGCTTCCCACTGCCCTTTAGGTGTCACCTGGATCCCGGCGCGGATAATCTCGGTGCTATACGCCCCGAGGTTGATCAGCATCGCCAGCAGCGCTGCCTCGCCAGCAGTGAGTTTCAGCCCCAGCGCAGGCAGGCCGAAAACAATAAAGAACAGTTGCACCACAAACGGCGTATTGCGGATCAGCTCGACATAGAGGCCCCACAGGCGGCTCATCCAGCTGGGTTTGCCACTGCGCAGCGCCGCGCCCGCGATGCCGAGCGCCACACCACCGGTGGTCGCCAGCACCGTCAGCTGGAGGGTGACCCACAGACCGGAGAGCAGCTCCGGCCAGTAGGGCCACAGGGCGGGAAAGTTAAGTTGCCCGGTCATGAATCCGTCCTCAGGCGCCGAGGTTGGCGGGCAGCGGCGCTTTCAGCCACTCTTCTGACAGTTTATTCAGGGTGCCATCTTTGATGCCCTGCTCAATCAGCGCATTCACTTTCGCTTTCAACGCAGGCTCATCTTTCTTCAGCCCGATAAAGCAGGGTGAATCTTTGAGCATAAACTGCGCGACGGGCGCTTTAGCCGGATTCTGGCGCGCAATAGCGGCGACGACCAGGTTACCGGTGGCGACATACTGCACCTGACCAGAGAGATACGCAGACAACGTCGTGTTGTTATCTTCGTAGCGTTTCACCTGCGCATCTTTCGGGGCCACTTCGCTCAGCACCATATCTTCTACCGCACCGCGCGTGACGCCAATCGACTTGCCGCTCAGCGCCGACGCCGCTTTGATCTCATCGCCTTTCGGCCCAAATACGCCCAGGAAAAACGGCGCATAGGCGCGAGTGAAGTCGATGACTTTTTCACGCTCGGCATTTTTACCCATGCTGGAGATAACCAGATCGACCTTGTCGGTTTGCAGATAAGGCACACGGTTGGCACTGCTGACCGGCACCAGCTGCAACTTAAGTTTCATCTGCTTTGCCAGATATTTTGCCGTGTCGATATCATATCCCTGCGGCTGCAGGTCGGTGCCGACTGAACCAAACGGCGGGAAGTCCTGTGGCACGGCAACGCGGATAACGCCGCGTTTCTGAATGTCCTGCAGTTGATCGGCCAGCGCGCTGCCCGCCTGAGCCATCAGTAATGCTGCTGTCGCTACCGCCATTAAAACTTTTTTCATTATGCACCCCGGTGAGATTACGTGAAACAAAAGATTCTTTGACATGCATTCTGCAACTAATGTGCCAATCAGCGTGGCAACAGAAAAAGGGTTAATCAGCAGAGAGTTCAGCAGAAACCGGGCGTAATCAGGAGCAACTACGCCGGTAAAGCAATGTTCTGAAATGGGGCAAAGCACCAAAATGGTGACTGTTAACGGTGCTCCAGCTCGTCGAACTGCTGGTAAAGGTCGGCGATCTGATGAATCCGCTGGCGTCCCTCAGCCAGCATTTCATGCAGCAGGGCATTGGCGATCAGGTTAACCAGACTCATGGCCGCACTGTAACTGTCAAAGGCGGAGACGCTGTCCAGTGGCGTACAGAGCTGCCAGCGCGCCAGCGTAATGACCGTCTGTGCCTGCGGCTCACACAGCGCCAGCAGCGGAATACCGGCAGCCTGCAACTGCTGCATCAGCGGACGAATGATGCGCGGACGACGACGAAATGCCATCACGATGACCATGTCATCCGGCGTGATATCCACCAGCTCCTCAGCCAGCGTCTGGCCCGGCTGCGGCAGGATATGCACCTGCGAACGCGCCTGTACCAGTTGCTGTCGCAGATGCAGCGCCACCGGATAGGCGTTGCGCATGCCGATGATAAAGATGCGCTTTGCCTGTGCCAGCTGCTGGATAACTTCACTAAAGTGCCGGGCATCCAGACTGTTTACCCATTGCGTCAGATTTGCCATCTCCTGCTTGTAGTGGCGCGCCAGCAGCGTATTGCCCTGCACCGCATCACGATTATCGGTCAGCGGCATACCGCTTTGGCGCAGGATGCGTAACTCATCACGCATATCCTTGTATTTCTCGTAGCCCAGACGCTTGAACAGCCGACTGACCGTGGCTTTCGACACCCCACTGAGCCGCGCCAGTTCGGCGCTGTTGTAGCTTATCAGGTCATCGAAGTGGTCAAACACGAAGTCGGCAATGCGCTGCTCCTGCGGAGAGAGCTGGGGATAGTGACTTCTGAGTCGTTCATCAAGCTGCTTCATAAGGCGTCCTGTAACTTTTGTTTCAGCACTTTTGTTTAGCAAAACCTAGCACAATTTACGCCAGGTTAACTGTCGCATTGTCAGCTGGGGGTGAAAACTGGAACAGCTCTTGCTTTGTTATGGGTTCTGTCACCCGTAGAACGAGAAAAAGATGATTCAAAGCAATATGGCCCCGCAGGGGATGGCGGTGACGCCACACCATCTGGCGAGTGAAAGCGCCCTCGCGGTGCTGCGTGATGGCGGTAATGCCATAGAAGCGATGGTTGCCGCTGCCGCAACTATCGCCGTGGTCTACCCGCACATGAATGGACTGGGCGGCGATGGTTTCTGGCTGATTCTGCCACCTGGCGGCGATCCCGTCGCTATCGACGCCAGTGGTGCAGCCGGTTCGCTGGCGCACTGCGATTTCTACGCCGATCAGCCTAAGATCCCGCATCGCGGGCCGAAAGCGGCGCTGACCGTGGCTGGAACGGTCAGCGGCTGGCAGGAGGCCCTGACGCTCTCTGCGGAGATGGGCACCCCGCCGCTGCCGCTGGCGCGTCTGCTGCGTGATGCGATTCGCTACGCCGCCGATGGCATTCCGGTGACCGCTTCACAGAGCGCCGCCACCGCGACGTTTCTGCGTGAACTGCAGCATCAGCCCGGCTTCAGCGCCAATTTTATGCCCGACGGCGATGTGCCGCAGCCGGGCAGCCGCTTTACCCAGCCCGCACTGGCGAACACCCTGAGCCAGCTCACCGAAGAGGGGCTCGACAGTTTTTATCGCGGTCCGCTGGCTCACCATATGGCCGATGAGATGGCGACGCTCGGCATGCCGGTCACGCTGGCCGATCTGCAACAGCATCGCGCCCGCCGCACGACACCGCTGCATCTCGCCCACAGTGAAGGCGACATCTGGAATATCGCTCCACCGACGCAGGGCATGGTGTCACTGGCAATCCTCGGCATCACCGATCATCTGGAGATGGCGGAGGCTGACGATGCGCAGACGGTGCACCGCATCGTTGAAGCCACCAAGAAAGCCTTTGCGCTGCGCGACAGACACATCACCGATCCGCGTCACGTCACCGAAGATTTGCAGGCACTGCTGGATTGCGATCACCTCGCCACGCTCGCCAGCCAGATCATCGACGGAGAAGCTTTAGCCTGGGGTAGCGGACGCGGACCGGGCGATACGGTCTGGATGGGCGTGATGGACAGCAGCGGTCTGGCTGTCTCCTTTATTCAGAGCATTTACCACGAGTTTGGCAGCGGTGTGGTGCTCCCTGGCACCGGCATTACCTGGCAGAATCGTGGCGCGGCGTTCAGCCTCGATCCTGACCATCTGCTGTCCCTGGCACCCGGTAAGCAGCCGTTCCATACCCTGAATCCCGCCGCAGCACGACTGAAAGATGGCCGGACAATGGTGTATGGCGCCATGGGCGGAGATGGACAGCCGCAGACCCAGGCGGCGATTTTTACCCGCCATGTCATTCAGGGTCTGCCGTTACAGCAGGCGGTCAGTGCGCCGCGCTGGCTGCTGGGCCGGACATGGGGTCAATCGTCCGACTCCCTGAAACTGGAAGGCCGCTTTGATGACGAAACGGTATTGATGCTGCGTCTGTGGGGACATGAGGTGGAATTGCTGCCCGACTTCAGCGAATCCGTGGGCCATGCAGGCGCCATTGTGCGTCACAGCAATGGCATGTTTGAGGGCGCAAGCGATCCGCGCAGTAACGGCAGCGCCGCCGGTTTTTAACAGGAGCGAATCATGAATCAACACGACTGGGCCCGCTACATCGGCCATATGGAGCAGATCCTGCAACTTGAGCTGGATGACGCCCGCCGCGCTGAACTGCTGATCCAGCTGTCGCGTATCGTGGAGATGGCCGCGCCGCTGATGGCGTTTCCGCTGGATGACCGGCTGGAAGTGGCAGGAGTATACCAGGCATGAGATTAGGTGACATTTCGATTCAGACCCTGCAACGGGCGATCCAGCAGGGTGAGATCAGCGCGCTGGAGGTGGCGAAACGCACACTGCAGGCGGTTGAGCAGCATAATCCGGCGCTGAATGCCTGGACGGAAGTGACCGGGCCGCGCATGTTAAAAGAGGCCAGCGCGATTGATGCGCAGCGGCAGCGCGGCGAAACCCTGCCACCGCTGGCGGGTATCCCTTATGCGGTGAAAAACCTGTTTGATGTGGCGGGTCACAGCACTCTGGCCGGTGCCAGCCTGTTCCGCGATCGCCCTGCGGCACAGGCCGATGCGTTTGCCGTCGAAAAACTGCGTCACGCTGGCGCACTGCTGTCGGGCATGCTGAACATGGATGCCTACGCCTACGGTTTTACTACCGAAAACAGCCACTATGGTGCGACGCACAATCCGCGTGACCTCAGCCGCGTGGCGGGCGGCTCCTCAGGCGGTTCAGCCGCCGCCGTCGCCGCCGGGCTGGTTCACTTTTCGCTGGGCACCGACACTAACGGGTCGATTCGGGTACCCGCGTCGCTGTGCGGTATTTTTGGTCTCAAGCCGACCTTTGGTCGTCTGTCACGCAGCGGTAGTCATCCGTTTGTCGCCAGCCTTGACCACATCGGTCCTCTGGCCCGGCGGGTGGAAGACCTGGCGCTGGTTTATGATCAGTTACAGGGCGCAGACCACGCCGATGTGTTTCAGGCCGATCGTCCGCTGACCGCGACATTGCCGGGGCTGTCGCAGGGCAATGAAGGATTGCGCTGTGGCGTGCTGGGCGGCTTTTTTGATCGCTGGTGTGATGAGGATGCCCGCGCTGCCGTCGCGGTGGTCGCAGCCGCGCTTGAGGCTCAGGAAGAGGTGCTGATGCCGGAGGCGGAGCTGGCCCGCTCGGCGGCGTTTATCATGACCGCCGCCGAGGGCGGCAATCACTATCTGCCCGCCCTGCGCCAGATGCCTGAGCAGTTTGAACCGAACTCCCGCGAGCGTCTGCTGGCCGGTGCCATGATGCCGGGTGCCTGGTATGTGCAGGCACAGCGTTTCCGCCGCCATTTCCAGCAGCAGGTGCTACCGCTGTTTGATCATTTCGATGTGCTGATCGCCCCGGCGACACCCTGCAGCGCGATCACCATTGGCCAGCAAACCCTGACGATTCAGGGTGAGTCGCTGCCCGCCAAAGCGAGTATGGGGATGCTGACCCAGCCGATCTCCTTCCTGGGATTGCCGGTCTGTACCGTGCCGCTGGCGACCCGAAGTGGCCTGCCGGTTGGATTACAGCTTATCGCCCGTCCGTTTAATGAAGAGGCGGTATTACGCGCCGCCTGGGCACTGGAACAACAGGGCATTACGATACCGCAAATGAATATGGCAGGAGCCTGATGAACAGAGAGATTAATTTACCGCAGGTGCTCACTGAGGTGACGACGCAGTTTTATCGCTACGAGCAGGCGCTGGTCAGCAACGACGTGGATGAACTGGATGCGCTGTTCTGGCATGACCCGCGAACCGTGCGTCTCGGCGCGGGTGAGAATCTGTATGGCATTGATGAGATTCGCGCCTTCCGTGCCGCGCGCCCTTCAGCCGGACTGAACCGGACGCTGCGAAACACCGTGATTACCACGTTTGGCGAGGATTATGCGGTCTGCAGCACCGAATTTACCCGCACCGGCAGCGATAAGATTGGCCGTCAGCAGCAGACCTGGGTGCGAATGCCGCACGGCTGGTGCATCGTGGCGGCGCAGGTCAGTCTGATGAGCTGACGCCGTCCGGCGCTTCGCCCGGTTGCGTGGAGCAAGCGCCGGAACCGGCTTAAGGTGCCGGGTGGGTCGCGATCCAGTGGTCAGCAATCTGCTGGCGGGTACAGATCCAGACATCGTCGTGCTGCTGAATGTGATCGAGGAAATTCTGCAGCGCGCGGAATTTGCCAGGACGCCCCAGCAGACGGCAATGCATGCCGATCGACATCATCTTCGGCGCCGTTTCGCCCTCTTCATAGAGCACATCGAAGGTGTCCCGCAGATAGGTAAAGAACTGTTCGGCGGTGTTAAAGCCCTGCGGCGAGGCAAAGCGCATGTCGTTGCACTCCAGGGTGTAGGGAATAATCAGGTGCGGTTTCACTGTGCCATCCTGACAGGTGACCTGGGTCCAGAACGGCAGGTCGTCGCCATAGTAGTCACTGTCGTAGCTGAAACCGCCCTGCTCCACCACCAGCCGACGGGTGTTAGGACTGTCGCGGCCGGTGTACCAGCCGGTCGGCGCTTTACCAAACAGATCCACCAGCACATCGACCGCCTGCTGCATATGCTGACGTTCGGTTTTTGCATCCATGCCCTGATAGTGGATCCAGCGCCAGCCATGACTGACCACATCGTAGTCCGCCTGTTTGATCGCCTCTACGACTTCCGGATGACGCGCCAGCGCCATCGCCACACCAAACACGGTTAGCGGCAGACCGCGTTTCTGGAATTCGTTGTGGATGCGCCAGAATCCGGCGCGGGAGCCGTACTCATACAAAGACTCCATCGACATGTGACGATCGGCATAGCTGGCTGCGCCAATGATGTCGGAGAGGAACTGCTCAGAGCCGGCGTCACCATGCAGCACGCTGTTTTCTGCGCCCTCTTCGTAGTTCAGAACAAACTGCACCGCCACACGGGCGTTATTGGGCCAGGCGGCCTGCGGCGGATGAGCACCATAACCGATTAAATCGCGCGGATAGTTTTTGTTAAAGCTGTACTCTTTTTTCTCTGCAGCGTCAGTCATCACTCCACCTGTTTTGATTCGGGAAAGTTCCGTTAGTTTAGATGCTGAAACGCACCTGAGAGAGGTTTCTGCAAAGGCCAGGCCAGATCGCCATGTTTGCTGGTGCCAAAGCCAAGCGCCACCAGCGACTCAACCATTTTTACCGCTGCACTGACGCCATCGATTACCGGCAGGCCCAGCTCCTGGGTCAGCGAGGCAGCCAGCGTCGCCATCCCGCCACAACCCAGCACAATCGCTCCGCTGCCATCTTCCCGTTTCGCCTGAATGCAGCGCTGTCGCACTTTTTCCTGCGCCAGGCCGCTGCCATCCTCCAGCGCCAGCACCGGCAGATCGATGGCGTGCAGCGCGGCACAGTGATGGGTAAAGCCGTATTGCTGCAGCAGATGACGCGCAATCACCAGCGTGCGCGGCAGCGTGGTGACAATAGAGAATCGGGTCGCCAGCAGCGTGGCGGTGTGCATCGCCGCCTCCGCAATGCCGATCACCGGTCCGCTGGCCAGCTCACGTGCCGCCAGTAAACCTGGATCGCCAAAGCAGGCGATGACGTGGCCGCTGACCCCCTGCTCCCTGCCGAGTTTGATCTGCTCCAGCACGCCGATAGCGGCGATCGCCTCATCGAAGTGCCCTTCAATGGAAGGCACGCCCTGCGACGGCGACACCGCTAGGATTTCTGTGCCTGGCGCAGCGACCGCACGGGCAGCCTGAGCGATGGTTTCGGTCATCGCCAGGCTGGTGTTGGGGTTAATAACCTGAATCAGACTCATGAGGCAGCTCCGGAGCCTGCGGCAAACAGTCGGGAAAAATCGGGCAGGGTTTCTCCGCTGCGCTCAAAGTGCAGACTGGAGACAATGTGCTCAAAGTGATGCTGCAGTGCCTGCGTCAGCGGTTCCAGCGCACGTGCGCGTAATAACCTGAGCAGATTCGCATGATCGTCACAGCGGCAACCGCGCTGCCAGGGTGCGCCATAAGCGGCAATCACCAGCGAGGATCGCTGGCTCAGGCTGGTCACCATACCGGTCAGCACCTGATTACCGGAGATTGCCTGCAACTGAATATGAAACGCGGCTGAAAGCCGGATGGCTGCGGGACCATCATGATCGGCGTGCGCCTGGTTCTCCTGTGCGATGAGCTGCTCCAGCGCCACCAGATGAGGAGGCTGCAGATGCGAAAGGACTGCAGGCAGATTGGCGCACTCCATTAAACTGCGTGTTGAGAAGATGTCACGTGCCTCTTCCACACCGGGCGTTGCCACCTGCGCACCACGTTTGGGCGTCAGGGTGACCATCTGCACCGCCGCGAGGCGCTGCAGCACTTTGCGGATGCCGGTGCGGCTCACGCCAAAGACCCCGGAAAGTGCCTCTTCCGGCAATTTACTGCCCGGCGGCAGTTGGTGCTCAACAATAGCGTTCATTAACGCCTGGTAGATCCCTTCATCTTTATCCTGCAGATGGGTGGCGTCTCGCTGGCCTGTTTTACTCGTCATTACCTGCTCCGGTCGCTCGCTGTATGCCACATATCGTATACGTGAAAAGTAAAAATTGTATACAAGAAAACAGATCTGGCCTGAATCCTGCAATACCGCTTTACCAGATTATTCATTCCACTCTCGGGTAGAGGAGCAGGTTTCATGCCAAATCAATCAACGGTGGCCAGCAAGGCCTCTGAAGCCAACGCCCGTTACAGCCCACGGCTCTGTAACGAGGACCTGGCACCGACTCGCGATCAAAACTGGTCGTGGTACAACATTTTCTCTTTCTGGATGTCCGATGTGCACAGCATGGGCGGCTATGTGGTGGCCGCCAGCTTTTTCACGCTGGGATTAGCCAGCTGGCAGGTTCTGCTTTGCCTGCTGGCCGGGATCTGCATTGTGCAGCTCTGTGCGAATCTGGTGGCGAAACCCAGCCAGATGGCGGGTGTACCTTATGCAGTGATCTGCCGTCAGGCGTTTGGCGTATTTGGTGCCAATATTCCGGCGGTGATACGCGGGCTCATCGCATTTGCCTGGTATGGCATTCAGACCTGGCTTGCGGCGAACGCCCTGATGCTGGTGCTGCTAAAGTTCGCGCCTTCTCTGACGTCGATGACCGTGCCGCACTGGCTGGGTCTGTCGCTGCTGGGCTGGTGCTGTTTCGGCATTATGTGGATACTGCAGGCGATGGTGTTCTGGCACGGCATGAACGCCATTAAACGGTTTATTGATGTCGCAGGACCAGCCGTCTATGTGGTGATGCTGGCACTGGCGGGCTGGATTGTATACAAGACTGGCTTCGATGGCATCTCCTTTACCCTCGCCAGCAAATCACTGTCCGCAGGCGAGCAGACGTGGCAGATGATCACGGCCACGGCGCTGGTCGTCTCTTACTTCTCCGGGCCGCTGCTGAACTTCGGTGACTTTTCACGCTACGGCAAGAACATGTCAGAGATTCGTCGCGGTAACCGCTGGGGTTTGCCATTTAACTTCCTGCTGTTTTCTGTGGTGACGGTCGTCATCGTTTCAGGAACTCAGTCGCTGTTTGGCAAAATGATTACCGATCCCATTGAAACCGTCAGCATGGTCGGCAACGATCTGGCCGTCGCGATTGGTCTGCTGACCATGATTACCGCCACCATCGGCATTAATATTGTGGCGAACTTCGTCTCACCCGCGTTTGACTTCTCCAACTGTTCACCGCAGAAAATCAGCTTTCGCACCGGCGGGATGATCGCCGCCGTCGGCTCGGTGCTGTTAACGCCGTGGAATCTGTTCCAGTCGCCTGAGCTGATTCACTACACCCTGGATGTGCTGGGATCGTTTATCGGGCCGCTGTTCGGGATTCTGCTGACGGATTTCTATCTGATTAAACGTGGACGCATCTCGGTCGACGATCTGTTTAACGACACGCCTTCAGGTCGCTACTGGTATCGCGGTGGGTTTAACCCGAAAGCGATTGGCGCTCTGCTGCCGTCGGTGGCGATTTGCCTGGTGGTTAGCTTTATCCCTTCCCTGCATCAGGTGGCGAATTTCAGCTGGTTTATTGGTGCTGGTCTGGCAGCAGGCTGCTATCGCTTTATCGCCCGTGAAGACCGTGAAGCCGGGGACGTGACCCACTTGCATGGCGAGGTGGTGACGCAGAACAATCAAGCCGTCGCTGAATAACAGACAGCAAAAAGCCGATTCATTTCTGAATCGGCTTTTTTAAAGAGATTGGCGGAACGGACGGGGCTCGAACCCGCGACCCCCTGCGTGACAGGCAGGTATTCTAACCAACTGAACTACCGCTCCGCGCTTTGTTCCCCGTCGAGAACGAGGCGCATAGTAATGGCAGGCTGTTGCGGCGTCAACGCTTTTTCCAGGCAAATAAATCGTTTGCTGTTTTTTTCAGCTTGACGTTGATTTTCTCCACAAAAACAGGCCATTCAGCCGCGCCACAGGCAACTGCCACCCTTTTTCATCACCAAATCCAGCCGGGACTCGTGGGCAACGACTTCTTCTTCGCTGGCCGTGACCACGCGCAGTGCAGAGGCGGGACGCACGATGCGCTGAATGCTTTCTCCCTGTGCCTGGCGGGCGCTTTCACTTTCCGATAAAAAGGAGAGTGACGTCTGCCCGCCAGTCATGGTCAGGAAGACTTCAGCCAGAATCTCGGCATCAAGCAGTGCGCCGTGCAGGGTTCGTTTGGTGTTGTCTATTTCGTAACGCGAGCAGAGCGCATCAAGGCTGTTACGCTTACCGGGAAACATACGACGCGCCAGCGCCAGGCTGTCAGTAATTTTGCAGAAGGTTTCGGTTTTCTCAATGCCGCGATTCAGCTTTGAAAATTCGTAATCCATAAAGCCGATATCGAAGGGCGCGTTATGGATGACCAGTTCCGCACCGCGAATGTAGTCGAGAAACTCATCGGCGATTTCGCTGAAGGCGGGCTTGTCGGCCAGGAACTCATCGGCAATGCCGTGAACGCCAAAGGCTTCGGGATCGACAAGCCGATCGGGCTTAAGATACATATGAAAATTGTTACCGGTCAGGCGACGATTAATCACCTCTACCGCACCAATCTCAATAATGCGGTGCCCCTCATAATGTACCCCGATCATGTTCATGCCGGTGGTTTCAGTATCAAGAACGATCTGGCGGTTATTTGCAGTGCTCATAAGACCCGTTTTATGTCAGACTTGGCATTTTTGAGAGGAAGTCTACCAGAGATGCGCAAACAGGTAGAAATATTCACCGATGGATCCTGCCTTGGAAATCCCGGTCCCGGCGGTTACGGGGCGATTTTACGCTACGGTCAGCATGAGAAAACCTTCAGCGCGGGCTATCACCTTACCACCAATAACCGCATGGAGCTGATGGCGGCGATTGTCTCGCTTGAAGCGTTAACCAAGCCGTGCGACGTGGTACTCAGTACCGATAGTCAGTATGTGCGTCAGGGTATCACCAGCTGGATCCACAACTGGAAAAAGCGTGGCTGGAAAACCGCTGATAAAAAGCCGGTTAAGAATGTTGATCTCTGGCAGCGTCTCGACTCAGCACTCAGCACTCACAAAATTCAGTGGGAGTGGGTTAAAGGGCATGCCGGACATCCGGAGAATGAGCGCTGCGACGTTCTGGCCCGCAGCGCGGCTGAAAATCCTGCTTTTGAGGATATCGGTTATAAAACCGAGTCCTGATCCTCTGACTTCCGGAACTGACGCGTAGCATTGACCGTTTGACGAATCTTGCTGGTGCTCAGGCTCTTCTTTGCCCGGGTCGGCAGCAGCGGGAAGGTGCGTTTACGTGCTACCACAATATTCAGACAGCCCAGCGCCGGTAGGTGGGCGCTGATCAGCTTTCCGCCCTGCCGATGCCACGGCAGCACCTGAAATCGGGTGCGATAGACCACTTCATAATTCAGCAGTCCCAGCCAGTCGAGCAACCGCATCTGGCTGAACATCCGTCCGCTCCACGGCGCTTTGCGGGTTAATCCCGGCACCATTTTACTCACGCCGAGCAGACTGAAGGGATTGAAACCGCTGATAATCATCCAGCCATCGTCAATTAACACTCTGTCTACTTCGCGTAATACACGGTGAGGATCCTGGCTCCAGGCGAGCGTATGGGCCAGTAAACAGGCATCAATCGACTTCGACTCAAACGGCAGTTGCATCGGGTCAGCCTGCACCTGTAACAGCTCACCATGGCTGCCCACATTGACCTGATGTGAAATAGAACAGTTTTCAGTGTTGATTTCTGCGCTGAGGTTGCCAAGCTTAAGCATATGAAAGCCATATAGCTTTCCAAGGTAAGGCTGAAGCTGCTGCGTAAGCGCGTCGCGGAAATAATCTCCCCACGGCATATCGCGCCACGACAGCGGTGCGTTCAGAATCTGGCGTGATTTAGCGGGCTTCATGCTTTACGCTCTTCCTTTTCCTACGACCTGCGAGAGGTGATGATGAATCTTACCAGTATTCCTGCGTTGCAGGACAACTACATCTGGACACTGACAGACGATGAAGGGAAATGCGTGATTGTCGATCCCGGCGAAGCCCATCCGGTGTTAGAAAAAATGGCCTCCAACGGCTGGGAACCGGTCGCGATTCTGCTGACTCATCACCATAACGACCATACCGGCGGAGTGAAAACCCTGTGTGAGCATTTCCCGCAACTGGAGGTGTACGGCCCTCAGGAAACCGAGGCCAAAGGGGCCAGAACGGTAGTGAGTGAAGGTGATAAAGTCACAGTTCTGGGCCTGACTTTCGACGTGATCCACACGCCTGGTCATACTTTAGGACATATCTCATATTACAGCGCGCCTTATCTTTTTTGTGGCGACACCCTCTTTTCGGGTGGCTGCGGACGTCTTTTTGAGGGCACACCAGAGCAGATGTATGATTCTTTTCAAAAGCTTAATCAGCTGCCAGCAGAAACACTGGTTTGCTGCGCGCATGAATATACTTTATCCAATTTGAAGTTTGCTGCGGCTATTCTGCCCCATGACCCACAAATAACGGCCGAATATCAGAAAATTAAGGACTTACGCGCTGAAAACGGCATTAGTCTGCCAACAAAACTGGCGCACGAACGGACTATTAATTTATTTTTGCGCACGCAAGACATTGATTTACAACGCGCTTTAAACGTTAATGTTTCTGATGGACCGGTATGGCATACATTTGCCATTCTACGCGAGAAGAAAGACGCTTTTTGATTTTTCGGGTTGTGTTGTGAAAAGTCGTCACGTATAGTTGCTCGTCTTTTAAGCGAACTATTGACACACATATGAAGGCTAAAGCGATATTACTCGCCTCAGTCTTGCTGGTGGGATGTCAGGCGTCCAGGAACGATGCCAATATCCCGGTACAGCATGCACAGAGTCTGTCTTCAGCTGGTCAAGGTGAAAATGAAAAGTACGGAGACGAGTTTTTGTCGCCGCGTTGGCAGGAAGATGGAACTGGCCTCGCAGCAGACGCAGATCTCTGGAGTTTCATTAGTGACGAGTTGAAGATGGGGATTCCGGAAAACCCGGCAATCCGCGAACAAAAAAGTAAATTTCTAAAAAATAAGAGCTATCTCCACGATGTAACATTACGGGCAGAGCCGTACATGTACTGGATAGTCGAGCAGATACAGAAACGTAAAATGCCGATGGAACTGGTACTGCTACCCATAGTGGAGAGCGCTTTTGACCCCCATGCAACATCATCCGCCAATGCCGCTGGTATCTGGCAGATTGTTGCGGCTACGGGTCGAAACTATGGTTTGAAACAAAACCAGTATTACGATGGGCGACGTGATGTGGTCGCATCCACGAAAGTTGCGCTGGATATGATGCAGCGTCTTAACACCATGTTTGACGGTGACTGGTTATTAACCATCGCCGCATACAACAGTGGTGAAGGACGTGTGCTCAAAGCGATTAAGCAGAACAAGGCGCGCGGTAAGCCGACTGACTTCTGGCACTTATCGCTGCCACGCGAAACGACCGTGTATGTGCCTAAAATGTTAGCTCTGAGTGAACTGCTCAAAAATAACAAGCGTTACGGTATCAAACTGCCGACACCAAATGAAAGTCGTGCTCTGGCACGAGTAGAAGTGGGTCAGCAGATGCAGCTGACGCAGGCTGCCGAAATGGCGGGTATGTCGCTCACGAAACTGAAGAGCTTCAATACCGGTTACAAAGGCGGTGCAACAGCGCCAAACGGCCCGCACTACATTATGGTGCCGAAGTCGAACGTCGCGAAACTGCGTAACTCACTGGCTTCCGGTGACATCGCAGCGGTACAGCCTACGCAGCTTGCGAAAGCCAGCGCGAGTGGCGGGTATAAAGTGCGACGTGGTGATACGCTCTCTGGTATCGCCTCAAAACTTGGCGTTAGCGTCTCGACACTGAGGCAGGAAAACAACCTGCGCGGTGCTGATATCCGACCGGGTCAGACTCTGACCATCGGTTCGAATGGCACCCGACTGGCCGATAACGGCAACAGCATCACCTACCGTGTTCGTAAGGGTGATTCTCTTGACAGTATTGCCCGTCATCACGGCGTCAATATAAAAGACGTGATGCGCTGGAACAGTGTTCTGGACAGTGCGAAAGATATTCAACCCGGCGATAACTTAACGCTGTTTGTGAATAATAACGCTACACCTGATACCTGATACGTTGAAAAGGCTGACAATTGTCAGCCTTTTTCATTTATTCATGAGCCTCAATTTACTCATCTCCCTGCCCGCCTCTTCTTCTGCAGGCACACACAATGCACCAGACTAGCCCCCTGAACTGAACTCCACCAGTAATGGGTTATGGTCGGACGCGCGCGTCACCAGTACAGATGCCTCGCTGACTCTGAGATCGCGATAGAAAACGAAATCGAGCGGTCGTCCAAACGCTTTGCGGCGGTGGTCAGCAGTAAACATCACCTCTTCCAGCTTCATTCGTTGTGCAAACCGGTAGAGCGCATTAATGCGCTGACGGCTCCAGGCATTGAAATCTCCAGCCATAATCACCGGCCCCTGGTGATGCATAATCTGCTCGCCGATTGGCCCCAGTTGTTTACTGTAGACGTCGACACCCAGACTAAAGTTAACTGCGTGGATGTTGACAACCATCAGCATCTCACCGGTCGGCAGAGGATAAGCCGTGACCAGCGCTGATTTAGAGAGCCTCAGCAAGGGCTCACGCTCACGCAAGGGGCAACAATAGACTGGGTGCGCAGAAGCAAGTGTCATTACCCCAGAGGGATGCTGAGGCAGCACAAAGGCGGGCACCTGATCGGCAGCCAGATAATTACTGGTGGCAAACTGTACCAGCTCAGGCGTGGTCTGTGCTTCCTGCAGTAACACGAGGTGTGCATCCTTACCGAATCCTTCCAGTACTGACATCCAGTCTGCGCGTTGCTGCTTAAAGATGTTCCATACCAGGACCTTGAGGTTTGGATGCGCAGGCAATGGCGCGCCTGGAGGCAGTGCCTGACCGAGATGGAGCATCGCGCCAGGTGGAAAGATCTGTTCCACTGGTTGTCCTGCTACATATCGCATTGCATAAGTTTTTTTGCGCACTTTCCCGCCTGGCTGATGATTCAAAAAATACAGTTAACACCTGTCTGTTATAGGGATTCTAGACCGGGGTTTCAATGGATGCAGGTGAATGTCAGAATTCATCACGCTTTTGCAGCATAAAGCAGCCCTTTTAAGTTCGCTAAGCAAAACGAGGCAGATCGGGAGACAACATTGAGGTTGTCATCATCGAGGACTCTGGGCTGGTTATAACAATATTATCGGCTATAAACTGACTGAATGACCACGTCACTAGCAGGGAGGAAGAATGAAGGCATCTTCTGACGAACTAAAAGTGTTTGTCAGCGTAGTAGAAAGTGGAAGTTTCAGTCGCGCTGCTGAACAGTTGAAGATGGCAAACTCTGCCGTCAGCAGGACCATTAAAAAACTGGAGAGCAAGCTTGGTATCGCTCTACTGACCCGCACAACGCGGCAACTGGCCTTGACTCAGGAGGGCGAACGCTATTTCCGCCACGTTCAGCGTTTTTTGCAGGAGATGACGACTGCAGAAAGCGATTTGATCGAAAGTCTGCAGGCGCCGAAAGGACTCCTGCGGGTTGATGCCGCGACACCCGTCATTCTGCATTTGCTGATGCCGATGATTAAGCCCTTTCGTCAGCGCTATCCTGAAGTGACTATTTCTTTAATTTCCTCAGAGAGTTTCATCAACCTGATTGAGCGAAAAGTCGATATCGCCATTCGTGCCGGCAATCTGACTGACTCTACTCTGCGCGCCCGGCTGTTGTTCAACAGCTTTCGCAAGGTGGTTGCTTCACCCGCCTATCTCCGTGAACATGGGATACCGCGTACGGTCGCTGAGCTGGATAACCATTACTGTCTTGGCTTTGATGACTCTCCAAAACTCAATCGCTGGCCCGTCGCCCGTGAAAGTGGCGAACTCTATGATATTAACTGGGCTCTCTCCTCTAACAGCGGAGAGACGATTAAGCAGCTCTGCCTTACCGGTAATGGCATTGCCTGCCTGTCGGATTATATGATCGATAGTGAGGTAGCAGAAGGAACACTGATGGAAGTGCTGGCCGATCAGCGTCTGCCAGTCGAGATGCCCTTCAATGCAGTTTACTATAGCGATACTGGCGTGAGCCAGCGTGTGCGGGCTTTCATCGATTTTCTTAGTAAGTGGACAGCTGAGCAGCCGTGGCGCACCTGACATCTTCAGGGGCAGGCCTTGTCAGGGTCTGCTACTACCCTATGGTCCTGAAGATCGAATAGAATTTCAGCGCGGGTAATTTTCCGGGTAAATTTGCTGCAATGGAAAAAGCCCTGACCGTTAAGTCAGGGCTTTCCAATTAAGTGGCGGAACGGACGGGGCTCGAACCCGCGACCCCCTGCGTGACAGGCAGGTATTCTAACCAACTGAACTACCGCTCCACCGATTCTTTCACAGCGCTCAGCAACCGGCTGAGAGCCGTCTGTTCCTGTTATTTTCCCTGTCAGAGGAAAAGGAACGAATTTGATGCCTGGCAGTTCCCTACTCTCGCATGGGGAGACCCCACACTACCATCGGCGCTACGGCGTTTCACTTCTGAGTTCGGCATGGGGTCAGGTGGGACCACCGCGCTAAAGCCGCCAGGCAAATTCTGTCTCCGCGCCGCCCGTTAAGGCCGCGCAGATTATCCGGTACAAGGCTGAAAATCGTGTCTCTCAAAAACGCCTCTGGCGTTGTAAGGTTAAGCCTCACGGGTCATTAGTACCGGTTAGCTCAACGCATCGCTGCGCTTACACACCCGGCCTATCAACGTCGTAGTCTTCAACGTCCCTTCAGGACTCTCAAGGAGTCAGGGAGAACTCATCTCGGGGCAAGTTTCGTGCTTAGATGCTTTCAGCACTTATCTTTTCCGCACTTAGCTACCGGGCAATGCCATTGGCATGACAACCCGAACACCAGTGGTGCGTTCACTCCGGTCCTCTCGTACTAGGAGCAACCCCCCTCAATTCTCCAGCGCCCACGGCAGATAGGGACCGAACTGTCTCACGACGTTCTAAACCCAGCTCGCGTACCACTTTAAACGGCGAACAGCCGTACCCTTGGGACCTACTTCAGCCCCAGGATGTGATGAGCCGACATCGAGGTGCCAAACACCGCCGTCGATATGAACTCTTGGGCGGTATCAGCCTGTTATCCCCGGAGTACCTTTTATCCGTTGAGCGATGGCCCTTCCATTCAGAACCACCGGATCACTATGACCTGCTTTCGCACCTGCTCGAGCCGTCACTCTCGCAGTCAAGCCAGCTTATGCCATTGCACTAACCTCACGATGTCCGACCGTGATTAGCTGACCTTCGTGCTCCTCCGTTACTCTTTAGGAGGAGACCGCCCCAGTCAAACTACCCACCAGACACTGTCCGCAGCCCGGGTAACGGGCCTACGTTAGAACATCAAACATTAAAGGGTGGTATTTCAAGGTTGGCTCCACGCGAACTGGCGTCCGCGCTTCAAAGCCTCCCACCTATCCTACACATCAAGGCTCAATGTTCAGTGTCAAGCTGTAGTAAAGGTTCACGGGGTCTTTCCGTCTTGCCGCGGGTACACTGCATCTTCACAGCGAGTTCAATTTCACTGAGTCTCGGGTGGAGACAGCCTGGCCATCATTACGCCATTCGTGCAGGTCGGAACTTACCCGACAAGGAATTTCGCTACCTTAGGACCGTTATAGTTACGGCCGCCGTTTACCGGGGCTTCGATCAAGAGCTTCTCCTTGCGGATAACCCCATCAATTAACCTTCCGGCACCGGGCAGGCGTCACACCGTATACGTCCACTTTCGTGTTTGCACAGTGCTGTGTTTTTAATAAACAGTTGCAGCCAGCTGGTATCTTCGACTGGCTTCGGCTCGGGGAGCAGGTCCCTCCACCTACGCGCCAGCGTGCCTTCTCCCGAAGTTACGGCACCATTTTGCCTAGTTCCTTCACCCGAGTTCTCTCAAGCGCCTTGGTATTCTCTACCTGACCACCTGTGTCGGTTTGGGGTACGATTCTGTGTTACCTGATGCTTAGAGGCTTTTCCTGGAAGCTGGGCATTTATCACTTCAGCACCGTAGTGCCTCGTCGTCACGCCTCAGCGTTAATAAGGGACCGGATTTACCTGGACCCTCCGCCTACACGCTTAAACCGGGACAACCGTCGCCCGGCCGATATAGCCTTCTCCGTCCCCCCTTCGCAGTAACACCGAGTACAGGAATATTAACCTGTTTCCCATCGACTACGCCTTTCGGCCTCGCCTTAGGGGTCGACTCACCCTGCTCCGATTAACGTTGAACAGGAACCCTTGGTCTTCCGGCGAGCGGGCTTTTCACCCGCTTTATCGTTACTTATGTCAGCATTCGCACTTCTGATACCTCCAGCAGCCCTCACAGGCCACCTTCGACGGCTTACAGAACGCTCCCCTACCCAACAACACATAGTGTCGCTGCCGCAGCTTCGGTGCATGGTTTAGCCCCGTTACATCTTCCGCGCAGGCCGACTCGACCAGTGAGCTATTACGCTTTCTTTAAATGATGGCTGCTTCTAAGCCAACATCCTGGCTGTCTGTGCCTTCCCACATCGTTTCCCACTTAACCATGACTTTGGGACCTTAGCTGGCGGTCTGGGTTGTTTCCCTCTTCACGACGGACGTTAGCACCCGCCGTGTGTCTCCCGTGATAACATTCTCCGGTATTCGCAGTTTGCATCGGGTTGGTAAGCCGGGATGGCCCCCTAGCCGAAACAGTGCTCTACCCCCGAAGATGAGTTCACGAGGCGCTACCTAAATAGCTTTCGGGGAGAACCAGCTATCTCCCGGTTTGATTGGCCTTTCACCCCCAGCCACAGGTCATCCGCTAATTTTTCAACATTAGTCGGTTCGGTCCTCCAGTTAGTGTTACCCAACCTTCAACCTGCCCATGGCTAGATCACCGGGTTTCGGGTCTATACCCTGCAACTTAACGCCCAGTTAAGACTCGGTTTCCCTGCGGCTCCCCTATACGGTTAACCTTGCTACAGAATATAAGTCGCTGACCCATTATACAAAAGGTACGCAGTCACCCTGATAAATCAAGGCTCCCACTGCTTGTACGTACACGGTTTCAGGTTCTGTTTCACTCCCCTCGCCGGGGTTCTTTTCGCCTTTCCCTCACGGTACTGGTTCACTATCGGTCAGTCAGGAGTATTTAGCCTTGGAGGATGGTCCCCCCATATTCAGACAGGATACCACGTGTCCCGCCTTACTCATCGAGCTCACAGCGCGTGTGCTTTTGTGTACGGGAGTATCACCCTGTACCCTGCGACTTTCCAGACGCTTCCACTAACACACATGCTGATTCAGGCTCTGGGCTGCTCCCCGTTCGCTCGCCGCTACTGGGGGAATCTCGGTTGATTTCTTTTCCTCGGGGTACTTAGATGTTTCAGTTCCCCCGGTTCGCCTTGCAGCACTATGTATTCATGCTGCAATGATGCACAGAGTGCACCGGGTTTCCCCATTCGGACATCGACGGCTGTAGCGGTTCATATCACCTTACCGTCGCTTTACGCAGATTAGCACGTCCTTCATCGCCTCTGACTGCCTGGGCATCCACCGTGTACGCTTAGTCGCTTAACCTCACAACCCACAGGCGTTTTACAACGCTTGTAAGTCACGAGCATTTGAGAGACTCGAACGCATCGTGCTTTTCATTCTTATTACGGAGAATGAAAACGACGCGTCGTTTCAATTTTCAGCTTGTTCCGGATTGTTAAAGAGCAAATATCTCAAACGCGCCACGGCTGCTTACGCAACCAGAACGGTTTTGAGATACTGTATGGAGACACCTTTCACCTGTCACCAAGCAGGTGGCGTCCCCTAGGGGATTCGAACCCCTGTTGCCGCCGTGAAAGGGCGGAGTCCTAACCGCTAGACGAAGGGGACACGATCGTGTCACGACTTCGCAGCCGTCCTGCTCATTACTTTTTATCAGACAATCTGTGTGGACACTGCGCGGGAAGGTATCTTCAGGTAAGGAGGTGATCCAACCGCAGGTTCCCCTACGGTTACCTTGTTACGACTTCACCCCAGTCATGAATCACAAAGTGGTAAGCGCCCTCCCGAAGGTTAAGCTACCTACTTCTTTTGCAACCCACTCCCATGGTGTGACGGGCGGTGTGTACAAGGCCCGGGAACGTATTCACCGTGGCATTCTGATCCACGATTACTAGCGATTCCGACTTCACGGAGTCGAGTTGCAGACTCCGATCCGGACTACGACGCACTTTGTGAGGTCCGCTTGCTCTCGCGAGGTCGCTTCTCTTTGTATGCGCCATTGTAGCACGTGTGTAGCCCTACTCGTAAGGGCCATGATGACTTGACGTCATCCCCACCTTCCTCCGGTTTATCACCGGCAGTCTCCTTTGAGTTCCCGACATTACTCGCTGGCAACAAAGGATAAGGGTTGCGCTCGTTGCGGGACTTAACCCAACATTTCACAACACGAGCTGACGACAGCCATGCAGCACCTGTCTCACGGTTCCCGAAGGCACTAAGGCATCTCTGCCGAATTCCGTGGATGTCAAGAGTAGGTAAGGTTCTTCGCGTTGCATCGAATTAAACCACATGCTCCACCGCTTGTGCGGGCCCCCGTCAATTCATTTGAGTTTTAACCTTGCGGCCGTACTCCCCAGGCGGTCGACTTAACGCGTTAGCTCCGGAAGCCACTCCTCAAGGGAACAACCTCCAAGTCGACATCGTTTACGGCGTGGACTACCAGGGTATCTAATCCTGTTTGCTCCCCACGCTTTCGCACCTGAGCGTCAGTCTTTGTCCAGGGGGCCGCCTTCGCCACCGGTATTCCTCCAGATCTCTACGCATTTCACCGCTACACCTGGAATTCTACCCCCCTCTACAAGACTCAAGCCTGCCAGTTTCAAATGCAGTTCCCAGGTTAAGCCCGGGGATTTCACATCTGACTTAACAGACCGCCTGCGTGCGCTTTACGCCCAGTAATTCCGATTAACGCTTGCACCCTCCGTATTACCGCGGCTGCTGGCACGGAGTTAGCCGGTGCTTCTTCTGCGGGTAACGTCAATCGACGCGGTTATTAACCGCATCGCCTTCCTCCCCGCTGAAAGTACTTTACAACCCGAAGGCCTTCTTCATACACGCGGCATGGCTGCATCAGGCTTGCGCCCATTGTGCAATATTCCCCACTGCTGCCTCCCGTAGGAGTCTGGACCGTGTCTCAGTTCCAGTGTGGCTGGTCATCCTCTCAGACCAGCTAGGGATCGTCGCCTAGGTGGGCCATTACCCCGCCTACTAGCTAATCCCATCTGGGTTCATCCGATAGTGAGAGGCCCGAAGGTCCCCCTCTTTGGTCTTGCGACGTTATGCGGTATTAGCCACCGTTTCCAGTGGTTATCCCCCTCTATCGGGCAGATCCCCAGACATTACTCACCCGTCCGCCACTCGTCACCCAAGAGCAAGCTCTCTGTGCTACCGTCCGACTTGCATGTGTTAGGCCTGCCGCCAGCGTTCAATCTGAGCCATGATCAAACTCTTCAATTTAAGTTTGATTTGCTTAAACAAGTTAAGCGGTGCTCATCTGTAAAACGTCATAATGAATTTCATTATGTGTTCACTCGTGAGGCTTGATATATTTTTTACGTCCGGAGACGCTGATATCAATCCTGCGAGTGCCCACACAGATTGTCTGATAAATTGTTAAAGAGCAGTGCGAACAGTGCGTTAGCGTCCTGTCGCGAGGTGGCGTATATTACGCTTTCCTCCTGCAGAGTCAACCTCTATTTCAGAAGTTTTTCTCCGGCGGCGCAGTCTCCTGTGCCTCTCAGCCCGTTTCCCGTTGCCGGTGTTCCGTGTTGATGGAGGCGCATTATAGGGAACGGCTGAGAGAGCGCAAGTGCAAACTTCAACTTTTTTACTGTTCGCCTGAAATTTGCACAAAAGCGCCGTTTTAACCCTTTTTAATGCGTCCTGGCAGCTCTGCAAGGCTATTAATTACCCAATCTGCTGCCGCTTCACCTTCAGCCGTGACCGGTTTACCGCTGCGTACCAGCACTTTGGTGCCAACACCGGCAGCCTTACCGGCCAGCATGTCTTCCAGCTTGTCACCCACCATATAAGAAGCAGCCATATCAATATGCAGTTCTTCCTGCGCCGTCAGCAACATTCCCGGCTGGGGCTTACGGCAGTCACACTCCTGACGAAACGCTTCTACTGTTGCTTCGGGATGGTGAGGACAGAAATAGATGCCATCAAGATCAACGTCGCGATCGGCCAGCGACCAGTCCATCCATTCAGTCAGCCGCATAAAGGTATCTTCGGTAAACATACCGCGCGCTATGCCAGACTGATTGGTCACAACCACCAGCGCATATCCCATTGCCTTCAGTTGTTGCAGCGCTTCAATCGTGCCGTCAATAAACTGGAAGTCATCGATCTCATGGACATAGCCATTATCGACATTAAGGGTGCCATCACGATCAAGAAAAATAGCGGGGACTTTATTCGCCACGTAGAAACTCCTGCTGTAAAAATTGCCAATCAGTATCGCATGATTGCTATAAAAGGGAGAATGTCAGATTGAATCACTTCCATTGATTTAGACGTCTGGATGCCTTAACATCCATCCAGCTTTTATCATGAATAAAAGCGACGAGGCCTCCCACACCACGGACAACGCAACACAATAATAAATAACATAATGATTAAACTAGAAAATATCACCAAGTTGTTTCAGCAAGGCACGAGAAGTATTCCGGCGTTAACGGATGTGAGTCTGCATGTGCCTGCCGGACAGATTTATGGCGTTATCGGCGCGTCCGGTGCCGGTAAAAGTACATTGATTCGTTGCGTTAACCTGCTGGAGCGCCCAACTTCGGGCCGCGTGCTGGTCGATGGAGCTGATTTAACCGCACTCAACGAACGTCAGTTAACCCAGGCCCGCCGCCAGATCGGAATGATCTTTCAGCATTTCAACCTGATGAACTCCCGGACCGTCGCAGGCAACGTCTCTCTGCCACTGGAACTCGGTAATCTCTCCCGCGCTCAGATCAACGCTCGCGTCACTGAGCTGCTGGAACTGGTGGGATTATCAGATAAGCATGATGCGTGGCCCGCCAATCTGTCGGGCGGACAAAAGCAGCGTGTCGCGATTGCCCGTGCCCTGGCCAGCAATCCCAAGGTCCTGCTGTGTGATGAAGCCACCA
Source organism: Candidatus Pantoea rara (assembly GCF_051136265.1). Classification (NCBI taxonomy): domain Bacteria; kingdom Pseudomonadati; phylum Pseudomonadota; class Gammaproteobacteria; order Enterobacterales; family Erwiniaceae; genus Pantoea; species Candidatus Pantoea rara. The sequence continues at coordinate 3,197,868 of NZ_CP194942.1, forward strand.
GCGCACTGGATCCCGCGACGACGCGCTCAATTCTGGAATTGCTTAAAGACATTAATCGCCGGCTTGGCCTGACAATTCTGCTGATCACTCATGAGATGGATGTGGTGAAACGCATCTGCGATCAGGTTGCAGTCATCAGTCATGGTGAGCTGATAGAGAAAGATAGCGTCAGTGAGGTTTTCTCGCATCCCAAGACGCCTTTGGCACAGCAGTTTATTCAGTCAACGCTGCATCTGGATATCCCGGATGATTACCAGCAGCGTCTGTCTGACACCGCCGCTGAAGGCACCGTGCCTCTGCTGCGACTGGAGTTCACCGGTAAATCGGTTGATGCACCGCTGCTTTCCGAAGCGGCTCGCCGGTATAACGTCAATAACAACATTATCAGTGCCCAGATGGATTACGCCGGTGGCGTGAAGTTCGGCATTATGCTGGCCGAAATGCACGGCACAGAGGGCGATACCCGCGAGGCGATAGCCTGGCTGAAGGAGAATCATGTGAAAGTAGAGGTGTTAGGTTATGTCTGAGGCGATGATGTGGTTGCTGGGACGGGGCGTGTGGGAAACGCTGATGATGACCTTCGTCTCGGGCTTTTTCGGTTTTGTGCTGGGACTGCCGGTCGGCGTTTTACTCTATGTGACACGGCCTGGACAGATTCTTCAGAATCAGGGGCTTTATCGCGTGCTTTCTGCGCTGGTGAATATTTTCCGCTCGATTCCTTTCATTATCTTACTGGTCTGGATGATTCCGTTTACCCGCGTGATCGTCGGCACCTCAATCGGACTGCAGGCGGCCATCGTGCCATTAACAGTCGGCGCAGCGCCATTTATTGCGCGTATGGTTGAAAACGCCCTGCTGGAACTGCCAACCGGCCTGATTGAAGCGTCACGTGCTATGGGCGCCACGCCAATGCAGATCATCCGTAAGGTTCTGCTGCCGGAAGCGATGCCAGGCCTGGTGAACGCGGCGACCATCACGCTGATTACGCTGGTCGGTTACTCCGCCATGGGTGGCGCGGTGGGTGCAGGTGGCCTGGGACAGATCGGTTATCAGTATGGTTATATCGGATATAACGCCACTGTGATGAATACGGTATTGGTGTTGTTAGTGGTTTTGGTGTATCTCATTCAATTCTGTGGCGACCGCATCGTGCGTGCTGTGTCCCATAAATAAGCAAGCAATATCACATTATTAAGAAGGAAAGGATATGTCTTTCAGATTCAAGAAAATTGCCGCTGTGGGTGCACTGATTGGCGCGATTGCGCTGGCAGGATGCGATCAAAAAGAGAAAGACCCTAACCACATCAAAGTGGGCGTGATTGTCGGTGCTGAGCAGCAGGTTGCTGAAGCAGCGCAGAAAGTAGCTAAAGATAAGTATGGTCTGGACGTTGAGCTGGTCACGTTCAACGACTACGTTCTGCCAAATGAAGCGCTGAGCAAAGGCGATATCGATGTTAACGCCTTCCAGCATAAACCTTACCTTGATCAGCAGATCAAAGATCGTGGCTACAAGCTGGTTTCAGTGGGTAATTCTTTCGTCTACCCAATCGCAGGCTATTCGAAGAAGATCAAATCACTGGATGAACTGCAGGATGGCGCGCAGGTTGCTATTCCAAACGATCCGACCAACCTGGGCCGTACGCTGCTGCTGCTGCAGAAAGTGGGTCTGATCAAACTGAAAGATGGCGTGGGCTTGCTGCCAACCTCGCTGGATATCACCGAGAACCCTAAGCATCTGAAAATTGTTGAGCTGGAAGCGCCGCAGCTGCCACGCTCACTGGACGATCAGCAGATCGCACTGGCGGTGATCAACACTACCTACGCCAGCCAGATTGGCCTGACGCCAGCGAAAGATGGCATTTTCGTCGAAGATAAAGATTCACCTTATGTGAACCTGATTGTCGCGCGTGAAGATAATAAAGATGCCGAAAACGTGAAGAAATTCGTCAAGGCTTACCAGTCTGATGAAGTCTACGCAGAAGCTAACAAAGTCTTTAACGGCGGCGCGGTTAAAGGCTGGTAATTTAGCTGTACATCTCCTTAAGGGCGGCGCTATGCCGCCCTTTCTGTTATTGGGTGCCCTGCCCGACTTGTTATTTATTCTTGTCCTTGTTTCAATAACGCCACTTTTTGAAACCTGAGGATGTTGCCATGCGTTTTTTACCGCTCTGCTTGTTAGCATTGATGCTGACAGGGTGTGTTCATGAGTATCACCCGATAAGCAGCGCACCGTCCCGGCCGCAGCAATCCAGTGAACCGACCCGCAAGCCTGTAGCGCGACCCGCCCCGGTTAAGCTCTATACCGATGCCGCCGATCTGGTCAGCAAGCCGTTCCGCGATTTGGGTGAAGTCTCCGCTGAAGATTGTCAGAGCAGCAATCAGAACTCCCCGGCCAATATCGCGACAGCACGTAAACGTCTGCAGATCAAAGCGTCACAGATGAAAGCCAATGCAGTGCTGCTGCATCAGTGTGAAATCGTCACCGGCACGCCAGGCTGCTATCGTCAGGCCGTCTGTCAGGGTTCAGCGCTGAAAGTCAGCAATCAATGAGTGCGTTCACCTTTGCGCAAATTGGGGTAATCCATTCGCCGTGGAAAGAGAAGTTTGCCGTGCCGCGCCAGCCCGGTTTGGTCCAGGATGGCGGCGGCGAACTTCATCTGCAGCCACCTTACAATCAGCCGGAAGCAGTACGCGGACTGGAAGCGTTCAGCCATCTCTGGTTGCTGTTTGTATTCCATCAGACGATGGAAGGTGGCTGGCGTCCCACCGTTCGCCCTCCCCGTCTGGGCGGCAATGCGCGCATGGGTGTATTCGCGACACGTTCAACGTTCCGTCCCAATCCCATTGGGATGTCGCTGGTTGAACTGAAAGGAATCAGGATTGAGAAACAGCAGGTGATCCTGCAGCTTGGCAGTCTGGATCTGATCGATGGAACGCCGGTGGTGGATATCAAACCTTATCTGCCTTTTGCCGAAGCGCTCCCTCACGCCGAGGCGGGTTTTGCGCAGACGGCACCTGCGGCTGATATGCCGGTTCGCTTCTCCGACCTGGCCCAACAGCAACTTCACCAGCAGTCACGCTACCCCAATCTGGCACGCTTTATCAGTGAAGTGCTGGCACAGGATCCCCGCCCCGCTTACCGTCAGGGCGAAACGCAGGAGCGGGAATATGCGGCCTGGCTGATGGATTTTAATGTACGCTGGCGCATCGACGATGCCGGTACTGAAGTGATCGCTATCGACCCGCGTTAAAACCCGCTTTTGAGCCGGTGATCTCACTGGTACACTAGCCGCCAGCAAAATTCTGTCTGTGATTTTCCGATCAACTGGAACCGTAATCAATGCGTACTACTCAATATCTGCTCTCTACTCAGAAAGAGACGCCTTCCGACGCTGAAGTGATCAGCCACCAGCTGATGCTGCGCGCCGGTATGATCCGCAAACTTGCTTCTGGCTTGTACACCTGGTTACCGACCGGGGTTCGCGTGCTGAAAAAAGTTGAAAACATCGTGCGTGAAGAGATGAACAACGCGGGCGCGGTTGAGATTTTAATGCCGGTTGTGCAGCCCGCCGACCTGTGGCAGGAGAGCGGTCGCTGGGAGGAGTATGGCCCGGAACTGTTACGGATTGCCGATCGCCACGAGCGTCCGTTCGTGCTGGGTCCGACGCATGAAGAGGTGGTCACTGACCTGATCCGCAACGAGCTGAGCTCTTATAAGCAGTTGCCGCTCAATCTGTATCAGATTCAGACCAAATTCCGTGATGAAGTGCGTCCGCGTTTTGGTGTGATGCGTTCGCGCGAATTCATTATGAAAGACGCTTACTCGTTCCACACTTCACAGGCGTCGCTGCAGGAAACGTATGACGCGATGTACCATGCCTATAGCCAGATCTTCAGTCGTATGGGGCTCGATTTCCGCGCCGTGCAGGCTGATACCGGCTCTATCGGCGGCAGCGCATCACATGAGTTCCAGGTGCTGGCTCAGAGCGGTGAAGATGATGTGATCTTCTCTACCGATTCTGATTATGCCGCCAACATTGAGCTGGCCGAAGCCGTCGCTCCCGCTGGCGAACGTGCCGCGCCGTCACAGGAGATGCAGCTGGTTGAGACGCCTGACGCAAAAACTATTGCGGAGCTGGTTGAGCAATTCAATGTGCCTGTTGAAAAGACAGTGAAAACGCTGATTGTTAAAGGTGCCGAAGAGAGCGGTCACGCGCTGGTTGCCCTGCTGGTGCGCGGCGATCATCAGCTGAATGAGATCAAAGCAGAGAAATCAGCCATCGTTGCATCGCCGCTGGTCTTCGCGACTGAAGAAGAAATTCGCGCCGCCGTCGGTGCGGGTCCGGGTTCAATCGGGCCTGTGGGTCTGCAGATGCCAATCATTGCCGACCGTACCGTGGCGAAGATGAGCGATTTCAGCGCTGGTGCCAATGTCGATGGTAAACACTACTTCGGCATTAACTGGGAGCGTGATCTGCCGCTGGCCAGCATTGCGGATATCCGTAACGTGGTCGAAGGCGATTTAAGTCCGGATGGCAAAGGTACGCTGCAGATTAAACGCGGCATCGAAGTCGGGCACATCTTCCAGCTCGGTACTAAGTATTCTGACGCACTGAAAGCATCCGTTCAGGGTGAAGACGGCCGTAACCAGGTGATGAGCATGGGCTGCTACGGTATTGGCATCACTCGCGTGGTGGCGGCAGCCATTGAGCAGAACCATGACGACCGCGGCATCATCTGGCCAGCCGCACTGGCACCTTTTGAGGTGGCAATTCTGCCAATGAACATGCAGAAATCGTTCCGCGTTAAAGAGCTGGCGGAAGAGCTGTATGCCACACTGCGTGCCAAAGGCGTTGACGTTATTCTGGATGACCGTAAAGAGCGTCCGGGCGTAATGTTCGCAGATATGGAACTGATCGGTGTGCCACACACCATCGTCATCGGCGACCGCAATCTCGATAATCAGGAGATTGAATATAAGTCACGTCGTGCTGGTGAGAAGCAGATGATTAAGCAGGACGAAATCGTCGATTTCCTGCTCAAGGCTCTGAATAAGTAAGTTCTTAGCGTTACTCAAATGCCCCGCCTGCGGGGCGTTTTTTATTGTACCTTGCCGCGCATCAATTTGGTCGAACTGCGGCGGGCTTTTCCTTCCAGACGACGCTCTTTCGAAGCCCGTGTCGGCCGCGTGGCGCGCCGGGCTTTTTCAACGGTACTCAACTCCCGGATCAAATTGACCAGACGTTGCAGCGCCGCCTCACGATTCATCTCCTGACTGCGGTACTCCTGCGCCTTAATCACCACGACGCCCTCAACAGTAATCAAATGGTGGCTGGCGGTGAGCAACCTCTCTTTATAAAACGCAGGCAGTGAAGAGGCAGCAATATCGAAACGCAGATGGATAGCGGTGCTGGCTTTGTTGACATGTTGTCCGCCTGCGCCCTGAGCACGAATCGCCGTCAGCTCGATCTCACTCTCCGGAATCTCAACCGAACGGGATAGCATAATCATTGGCTTGCTCCCCACACCTTAACCACGTTGACCTCCGATAACCTGTTCATCAAATTAACCTTTTGTGCTCTGATTCATTCCGCTTCAGACAGCGGAATCTGTTACTTTAGCAGTGTTTCACGCACGGTTCCTGCTTTACACAAGCTGATTTCCTCTAAATGGCTATGATATAGTCGCCAGTTAACCAGAGTATTCATGCTCTGCCGAGGAGGGCCACGTGCAAAATTATTGTGAGTTAGTTCGCCGGAAGTATGCCGAAATCGGCAGCGGGGATTTAGGTTACATACCGGATGCGATTGGCTGCGCATTGAAGGCACTTAATGATGTTGCCGCAAATACTGAGCTAAACTCTTCTGTCAGGGAACAGGCGGCCTATGCCGCTGCTAACTTATTGGTGAGCGACTATGTTGATAAATGAAGCGTACCAACCTATCAATTGCGATGATTACGATAATCTGGAACTCGCCTGCCAGAACAACTGGATGCTTTCGCTGGAAATGAAAGATGGCGAGCAGCTTAAGGCAAAGGCTAAAGAGATCTTTTCACGAAAAAACGTGGAATATCTGGCTATCGATCTCTCTGGTGAACATCGCGAATTACGTCTCGACCATATCGCCAGTTTTACCCATCCAGAGTTGGGTACAGTCGTTGTCAGCGCAGAGTAAGACACGCATCACGGGCGGGACCTTCCCGCCCTGTTAAACCTCAGGGCTGCAACGAACTGTAATATGCCGCCAGATCTGCTATATCGCCTTCACTCAACCCCGCCACAAACGCCTTCATCACCTCAGCCTGACCCCCACTGCGCTCGCCCTTTTTATACGCCTGCAGCGCATGTTCCAGATAAGGTGCGTGCTGCCCGGCCAGATTGGGGTAAAGAGGCACCACCGCTTTTCCCTCTGCACCATGACAGGCTATGCAACGCCCAGCTTTCTGCGCCCCACGCTGCGCATCACCCGCAGCCCACGCCGGTAACACAACCGCCACTAAACAGGCGACAAGCCATTGCTTCATTGTTGTTCTCCTGCGCTGGATGCCCTGTCCCAGACTATCTGCCAGCCCTGCTCATCACTGGCCGCGCCAGCATGGGTAACAAACAGATTCGGAACACAGATCAGCGTCTGGTTATAAAAGATTAACGGCAACCGTTCTCGCTGCCACGGCGGTATCTGTAACTCCTGCCAAAGCTTTTTCATTTCCCTTCCACCATGACGCCCCACCGGATGAACGTTACCCTGCGCCTGAAATCGCACGCTGACCTGCTCATCAGGCTGAGGATAGCGCAGCAGGCTTTGCGACTGGCTGGCACGCAGCGTGCCCAGGTTCTGCGGTAACGTTAGCGGCTGGAAGAGATCGAGCCATGCCAGCTCGTTGCCACGCAATGAACTCAGCAACGGCAGCCAGTAGAGTTGCTGACGGTAACGACGGAGTTCAGACTGACCGAATCGCAGCCGGGGCTGCGCGTCCTCCCGACTCACCATCACTTCATCGCGAATGCGTTTCAGCGCGTCACGGGATGGCATCGCTCCCCCCTGCCCGGCAATCCAGCGGCGCAATAACGCATTAGCACGCAGCTCACTCATGGCCATCAAGGGCGGAAAGTGCAGGCTGCCATCTGGCTGGATGAGCTCAGCCAGTTGGCCGGCGAGCAGTTCATCCAGTAACTGCTCCTGCTCACTGCACAACGCCGCACTTCGGGCTGTCGCTTCGGCAAAATGGGGCCAGCGCTGGTATAACTCAGGCAACAGCCGCTGACGGAGGAAATTACGGTCATAGCGTTGATCCTGATTGCTTTCATCCTCAATCCACACCAGCTGATGGGCGTCGGCATAAGTTTCAAGCGACAGTCTAGACTGATTCAGCAGCGGACGTATCAGTTGATGAGAATCCAGCGCACGCACGGCGGGCATCGCCGCCAGCCCGGCCGGACCACTGCCGCGCTTCAGCGCCAGCATAAAAGTTTCACACTGATCGTCGAGGTGCTGCGCGGTGAGTAACACTTCGCCCGGCTGCAGTGCCGCACTCAGTGCCTGATAACGGGCGACGCGGGCAGCGGCTTCAATGCCGTTTTCCCTGCCATCCACCGTGACGCGCAGTACCTCACACGGCAGCTGCCACTGCTCGCATACCGACAGGCAATGTGCTGCCCAGCGGTCGGCATTCGGGCTGAGCCCGTGGTGAACATGCAGCGCACGCAGATGTGAATGAGAATGCTGTGCCTGCCAGTCACGAAGCTGATGCAGCAGCACTGTTGAATCGAGTCCGCCACTGAAGGCGACCACCAGCGCGGCATCAGGTTGCAACAGAGCGTCAAAAGCGGGCAAAGGCATGGCAGAATCCAGAAAATCGGGCCACTGTATGTCGCCCGCTGAGTGCGCTATTTTACGCCTGATAAAGCTCCAGCGGCAAACCATCCGGATCGGCAAAAAACGTACATTGTTTACCGGTCAGTTCATCGATGCGAATCGGCTCGCAGATTACGCCTTTACTGGCCAGCGTGGCGACAGCGGCGGCTACATCCGGCACGGTAAAGGCCAGATGACGCAGGCCACACGCTTCAGGATGACTGACACGCGCTGGCGGCTCAGGAAAAGAGAACAGCTCAATGGTATAGCGATCCTGTAAGGCCAGGTCGCCTTTCCAGGAGTCGCGCGCCTCACGGTAATATTCGCCCATCAGACGAAAGCCCAGCACGTCACAATAGAACGCTTTGCTGCGCGGATAGTCGGAAGCGATGATGGCGATGTGGTGAATAGCGGTTAACTGCAACATAGTGAATATCCTGATTCGGGCAGGCTGTCCGCAGAAACCCTGCCGCTGTTGGTCGTTTAAAGGTTTATGCGGGATCGTTTTTCAGCACGCGGACGCGGTACTCGCCTTCTTCCGTCAGGCTGGCACCGTGAATATCCGTTTCGAAACCCGGATAATGCCGGCCAATACTGCACAGCATCAGCAGGAAATCGAGCACGGCACGGCTCTTTTCGGTGATCATCTCTCCCGGCATCACCAGTGGAACGCCTGGTGGATAAGGCAGGATCATGTTGGCTGATACCCGCCCGACCAGTTCACTGAGATCCACCGTTTCGATGTTGCCCTTCACCTGTTGCTGAAACGCCTGATGCGGCGTCATCTTCATTTCGGGCAGCACATCAAACGCCTGCAGCATCAGACGCGGCAAATCGTGATGGCGGATCAGCTGATGGATCCCCTGCGCCAGCGTCTGAATGCGCATATTGCGATAGAAGTCGGGATCTTCGGCATAGAGATCCGGCAGCATATTCTTCACCCGCAGATTGAGATCGTAGGCGCGTTTAAACTCGGTCAGACCGCGCAGTACGCTCATCGCTTTAGTTTTGTCGATGCCGATACTGAACAGGAACAGCAGGTTGTAGGGGCCCGTTTTCTCTACCACGATGCCGCGCTCATCAAGAAACTTCGCCACCAGCGCCGCCGGGATCCCCTCGTCTGCCATCTCTCCCAGCTCGCTCATACCCGGCGTCAGGATAGTGACTTTGATCGGATCGAGGTACATGTGATCGCGATCGGCCTGAGTAAATCCGTGCCACTCTTCTTCACCGGGCTGGATCGCCCAGCACTGCGCTTCGTCGATCTGTTCCGGCTGCCAGATATCGAAGAACCAGCTGTCGGACTCTTCGCGCAGGCGCTGGATCTCACGACGAAAATGCAGCGCGCGCTCCACCGAGCGATTGATCAGTCGCTTGCCGGGATTACCGCGCAGCATCGCCGCAGCAGTTTCAATCGAAGAGACAATGGCGTAATTAGGCGAAGTGGTAGTGTGCATCATGTAGGCTTCGTTAAACGTCTGTTCGTCGTAGTCGCCTTTAATGTGAATCATGGACGCCTGCGAAAACGCCGCCAGCAATTTGTGGGTCGATTGCGTTTCATACACCACTTTTCCCGGTATGCGGTCACCACTCATGCCGCTTTTACCGGCGTAGATCGGATGGAAATTAGTGTAAGGCACCCAGGCAGAATCGAAATGAATCGACGGCACATCCAGCGTCTCTTTGATGTACTGGGTGTTGTAGAGCAGACCATCGTAAGTGGAGTTGGTGATCACCGCATGAACCGGCCAGGTGCCGCGCTCTGTCGTCGCCACCTTCTGCGTAATACTCTCGCGGGTAAATTCATGCTTTGGGATACCGCCAAGAATCCCCAGCGCATTGCGCGTCGGCTTCAGCCAGATCGGAACCAGATCGCTCATCATCAGCAGATGAGTTAGCGACTTGTGGCAGTTACGATCGATCAGCACAGTGCTGCCCGCTGGTGCGGCATACATGCCGACAATTTTGTTCGACGTTGAGGTGCCGTTGGTCACCATGTAACTCTGCTCGGCGCCAAAAGTACGAGCGATGTACTCTTCGGCTTCAAGATGCGGACCCGTGTGATCCAGTAGCGACCCCAGCTCAGTAACGGAAATTGAGATGTCTGACTTCAGGGTATTGGCCCCGAAGAAATCATAAAACAGGCAGCCTACCGGGCTCTTCTGAAACGCGGTGCCCGCCATATGTCCCGGCGTACAGAAGGTGTACTTGCCCTCTTTCACATAGGTGAACAGCGCTTTGGTCAGCGGTGGCGTAATGTGGTCAAGATAGTCATCGGTATACTGCCGGATGTGCAGCGCAATATCGTCGGCAGCATTCAGCGCATACTCAAAGAAGTGCAGCGGCATGCGCATCTCATTGATGCTGATGTCCATCTGCGAGTGGGTGTTGATAAAGGCATACAGTGGCAGGTATTCGTTGAGCTGATTAATCTCACCGCACAGTTCCGGACTGTTGTGCGTGTCCCAGTCGAAGATGACACCGCTGATACGCGGATTGTGTTCGATTAGTTTAAGCAAATCGTCACTGTTTTTCGGGTAAAGCAGCTGGAAGCCTTGCAGATTTAACGCCGCGTCGAGTTCGCGTAACGGTTCATCTTTGTAAAACACGCCGTGCGCGCCCATGATCGCCAGAATATTCAATGCCCATCTCCGTGATTGTTGTGCAACCGGACAAGCATAACCGCTAACCAGGGGAAGGTGTAGCAAGGGGACGATCGGATGAGACTGAAAGGCCTCGGACAGGATGCAGAGAAAAACGGCGGCATAAAAAAAGCGGACCGGAGTCCGCTTTTGTTGATGAGGCTAGGCTAAATCAGGCGTAGCCGTAGCTCATCAGGCGCTGATAACGACGATCCAGCAGCTCTTCAGTGCTTAATCCATCGAGATCGGCCAGGTCAGCCAGCAGCTGCTGCTTAAGTGACTGCGCCATATCAACCGGACGGCGATGTGCGCCACCCAGCGGCTCAGGGATCACTGAGTCAATCAGCTTCAGCTCTTTCAGACGGTGAGCGGTAATGCCCATCGCTTCAGCAGCCAGCGGCGCTTTGTCTGCGCTTTTCCACAGAATCGAGGCACAGCCTTCCGGCGAGATCACTGAATAGGTGCTGTACTGAAGCATATTCACTTTATCGCCCACGCCAATCGCCAGCGCACCACCTGAACCGCCCTCTCCAATCACCGTACAGATGACCGGTACTTTCAGGCCAGACATTTCACGCAGGTTACGGGCGATCGCTTCAGACTGCCCACGCTCTTCCGCGCCCACACCAGGATACGCACCCGGTGTGTCGATGAAGGTGATGATTGGCATTTTGAAACGCTCAGCCATCTCCATCAGGCGCAGCGCTTTGCGATAGCCTTCCGGTGCAGGCATGCCGAAATTACGGCGAATCTTCTCTTTGGTTTCACGGCCTTTCTGGTGCCCGATGATCATCACCGGACGTCCATCAAGACGCGCAATCCCGCCCACAATCGCTTTGTCATCCGCATAAGCACGGTCGCCTGCCAGCTCATCGAAATCGTCGAAGGCATTGCGAACGTAGTCAAACGTGTAAGGACGTAACGGATGACGCGCCAGTTGAGCAATCTGCCATGCGCCCAAATCGGCGAAGATTTTACGGGTCAACTCAACGCTTTTCTCACGCAGACGCTGAACTTCTTCATCCAGATTAACGTGTTTATCATCCTGACGACCAATTGAGGTCAGCGAATCAATCTTCGCTTCCAGTTCTGCAATTGGCTGTTCAAAATCCAGGTAATTAAGACTCATAATGTTCCTGTTCTAGTCAAACTCCAGTTCCACCTGCTCCGATCCAATCAACGAGCGCAGATCGTTAAGTAAACGATCGCTGGGCGAAACTCGCCACGCTGCACCAAAGCGCAGCTTCGCTCGCGCGTCGGCTCTCTGATAGTAGAGATTCACCGGAATAGTCCCTGATCGATGAGGTTCCAGGGACTGACGGAGCCGGTTTAATAGCTGGTCATCAATTTGCCTGTCCGTCAGCGAGATAGCAAGTCCGCGCGCGTATTTTTCGCGAGCTTCGTCGATGTCCATGACTTCACGAGCGGTCATTTTAAGCCCACCACTGAAGTCATCAAAGCTGACCTGTCCGCTAACGATCAGGATTCGGTCTTTCTCCAGCAACTGCTGGTATTTATCTAACGCATCGGTAAATAACATCACCTCAAGACGACCGGAGCGATCGTCAAGAGTACAAATACCAATTCGGTTGCCGCGTTTGGTGACCATTACCCGTGCGGCGATCACCAGACCGGCCGCCACTGTAATTTTACCCCGATCGGTTGGATGCATATCTTTCAGCCGCACCCCGCCAACGTAACGCTCAATTTCTTTCAGATACTGATTAATCGGATGGCCGGTAAGGTATAGCCCCAGCGTTTCCCGCTCGCCATCCAGCTGCACCTGTTCAGGCCATGGCGCGACGCTGGCATACGACTTCTCAACCTGCTCAGGCTCTTCTGCCAGCACGCCAAACATATCCGCCTGGCCAATCGCTTCGGCTTTCGCATGCTGATCGGCGGCTTTTAACGCGTCACTGAGTGAACTCATCAGCGCCGCACGATGCGGTCCAAGGCGATCAAATGCCCCGGACATGATCAGCTTCTCCATCACCCGACGGTTGATCTTTTTGGTGTCGGTACGGGCGCAGAGATCAAACAGCTCGCGGAAATAGCCGCCTTCATTACGGGCATCAATGATTGCTTCGATCGGGCCTTCACCCACGCCTTTGATCGCGCCGATTCCGTAGACGATCTCACCCGCGTCATTGACGTGGAAGGGATAAAGACCGGAGTTAATATCGGGCGGCAGGACTTTCAGCCCCATCCGCCAGCACTCATCGACCAGACCAACCACTTTCTCGGTGTTATCCATATCGGCGGTCATTACCGCCGCCATGAATTCTGCCGGATAGTGCGCTTTCAGCCACAGCGTCTGGTAGGAAACCAGTGCGTAAGCCGCAGAGTGTGACTTGTTAAAGCCATAACCTGCAAATTTTTCTACCAGATCGAAGATCTTCATCGACAGTTCGCCGTCGATACCCATGCTTTCGGCGCCGTCACGGAATACGGAACGCTGTTTGGCCATCTCTTCGGGTTTCTTTTTACCCATGGCGCGACGCAGCATATCTGCACCACCCAGGGTGTAACCGGAGAGAACCTGGGCAATCTGCATCACCTGTTCCTGATAGAGGATGATGCCGTAGGTTGGCTCCAGCACTGGCTTCAGACTTTCGTGCTGCCACTGGATATCAGGATAAGAGATCGCTTCACGGCCATGTTTACGGTCGATGAAGTTATCTACCATGCCCGACTGGAGTGGACCGGGACGGAACAGCGCCACCAGTGCGATCATATCTTCAAAGCAGTCAGGCTTCAGACGCTTAATCAGGTCTTTCATGCCGCGCGATTCAAGCTGGAATACCGCAGTGGTTTCCGAGCGCTGTAGCATGTCGAAACTTTTCTTATCATCCAGCGGGATAGAAGCGATGTCGATCGGCTCCAGACCCTGCTTTTCCCGGCGCGGATTGATCATCTTCAGTGCCCAGTCGATGATCGTCAGCGTACGCAAACCCAGGAAGTCGAACTTCACCAGGCCAGCATATTCCACGTCATTTTTATCGAACTGGGTGACCGGGAACTGCCCATGCTCATCGCAGTAGAGCGGCGCAAAATCGGTGATCTTCGTAGGCGCAATGACCACGCCACCTGCATGTTTACCGGCGTTACGCGTAACCCCTTCCAGCTTACGCGCCATGTCGATCAGCGCTTTAACCTCTTCATCTGCGTCATACATCGCAGGAAGCTGCGGTTCAGCGATAAACGCTTTTTCCAGCGTCATGCCGGGATCGGGTGGGATCAGTTTTGAAATGCGATCGACAAAGCCGTAAGGATGACCCAGCACACGGCCCACATCGCGGATGACTGCTTTGGCCGCCATGGTGCCGAAGGTAATAATCTGGGAAACCGCTTCACGTCCATACATATCTGCGACGTGTTCGATCACCTGATCGCGCTTCTCCATGCAGAAGTCGACGTCAAAGTCGGGCATCGAGACACGTTCCGGGTTCAGAAAACGTTCGAACAGCAGGTCAAATTCCAGCGGATCGATATCGGTGATTTTCAGCGCATAGGCCACCAATGAACCAGCACCGGAGCCACGACCCGGCCCGACCGGCACGCCGTTATCTTTGGACCACTGGATGAACTCCATTACGATCAGGAAGTAACCAGGGAATCCCATCTGGTTAATAACGGTGAGCTCAATCTCCAGACGCTCATCATATTCCGGACGTTTCTCCAGACGTTCAGCTTCGTCCGGGAACAGGAACGCCAGACGCTCTTCCAGGCCCTCACGGGATTTCACCACCAGATAATCTTCAGTAGTCATGTCGCCGGTCGGGAACTGCGGCAGGAAATACTCGCCCAGTCGCACCGTCACGTTACAACGCTTAGCAATCTCTACGCTGTTTTCCAGCGCTTCCGGGATGTCCGAAAACAGCTCACACATCTCCTCTTCGCTGCGCATATATTGCTGAGGACTGTAGTTGCGCGGACGCTTGGGATCATCCAGCGTATAGCCATCATGAATGGCAACACGAATTTCATGCGCATCGAAGTCTTCTGCATTGATAAAACAGACTTCATTGGTGGCAACGACCGGTATCCCCTCTGCGATCGCCAGTTCAACTGCCGCATGCAGATAGCTCTCTTCGTCCTGACGACCGGTACGAATCAGCTCCAGATAGTAGCGGTCGGGAAAATGCTGCTGATAAAACGAAAGACACTGCGAAACCAGGGCATTGTTGCCGCGCAACAGGCTGCGACCCACATCACCACGGCGTCCACCCGACAGCAGAATTAATCCTTCCTGCAATTCAATCAGCCAGTCGCGATCAATGATGGGGCCGTCGACGCCATAACCACGCTGATAGGCGCGGGAGATCAGCAGCGTCAGATTCTGATATCCAATATTGCTGGATGCCAGCACAGTAAGCTGTGTCAGTTCATCGCCCATCAGCTCACTGGCAACGTTGAAATCAGCACCAATGACCGGCTTTATCCCTGCGCTGTGTGCACCACCGTAAAATTTCACCAGGCCACAGAGGTTAGTGAAGTCGGTAATCGCTATCGCAGGCATGCCAAGGGCTGCCGCCTTCTTGATCAACGGCCCGGTTTTCGCCAGGCCATCAACCATAGAATAGTCACTGTGGACACGCAGATGTATAAAACGGGGTTCAGCCATATCAGTTTCCGGTTAAAACAGCGTCAGGCTATTAAAGCGTAAGGGTCTGGCGGGCAGCCAGTACTTCAGCATCGAGCAGCGCATTGCGTACGGGCGCAAAACTGCGACGGTGGTGCGGCGTGACGCCATATTGCGTCAGTTTTTCCATATGCAGCGCCGTCGGATAACCTTTGTGCTGCGCAAAACCATACTGCGGGAACAGCAGGTCCAGTTCGGCCATTTCCCGATCACGCGATACTTTGGCGATGATCGATGCCGCACTGATTTCGGCAACCAGGCTATCCCCTTTGACGACGGCCTGAGAAGGCATAGCCAGTGCCGGGCAACGATTTCCATCAATCAACACATAGTCGGGCTGAATACTCAGGCCAGCAACGGCACGCTGCATCGCCAGCATGGTAGCGTGAAGAATGTTGAGCTGATCGATTTCTTCGGGTTCTGCACGCCCCAGACTCCATGCCAGCGCTTTCTCTTTGATTTCGTCGTACAAGGCCAGGCGGCGTTTTTCCGACAGCTTCTTCGAGTCAGCCAGGCCGGTAATCGGGTTTGCCGGATCGAGGATCACAGCAGCAGTGACCACCGCGCCGACCAGCGGACCACGACCCACTTCGTCCACTCCGGCAATCAGTCTGGCGACAGGATAAATAAAATCAGGCATTCACCAGCTCCAGTACCGCATCCGCTGCCTGCTCATCGGCGTTCCAGCGGATCTGTTGATGTAATTCATGAAACGTCTGCAGCAATGTTTCGCGCTCGGGTCCGGTATGCAGCAGCGGATCTAATGCCGCGGCCAGGGCTTCAGGCTGGCACTCATCCTGCAGTAACTCGTTGACCAGCTCTCGCCCTGCCAGCAGGTTTGGCAGCGAGACGTAAGGCGTTTTCACCAGCCGTTTAGCCAGCCAGAAAGTGGCCGGCTTCATGCGATACCCGACGACCATGGGGCATTTTGCCAGCATGCACTCCAGTGCGGCAGTACCGGACGCCAGGAGTGCGGCATCGCTCGCAATCATTGCTTCACGTCCCTGACCATCCAGCAGATGCATCGGCAGCTCGGGAGCGACTTCGGCTTTGATCTTCTCAAACTGTTCGCGGCGACGCGCGTTAACCAGCGGCACCACAATTTCCAGCGCCGGATAGTGACGACGCAACAATTGAGCTGTTTTAAGGAAATCAGCGCTGAGCATTTCCACTTCCGCACCCCGGCTGCCGGGCAGCAGGGCCAGACAGAGCGCATCATCGGCAATGTTGAGATGACGGCGTGCAGCCAGTTTATCAGGTTGCAGCGGCATGGCATCCGCCATGGTGTGACCGATAAAGCGGCAGGGAACGTTATAGCGATCGTAGAAGGCTTTTTCAAACGGCAGGAAGGCGAGCACCAGATCGGTGTTACGACCAATCTTAAACACGCGTTTTTGACGCCATGCCCACACTGATGGACTGACATAGTGGATAGTGCGAATGCCCGTTTGTTTGAGATTGCCTTCCAGCGTGATATTAAAATCGGGCGCATCAATGCCGACAAAGACATCAGGTCTGAGTTCGGTAAAGCGCTGCGTGAGATCACGGCGGATTGTCAGCAGACGTCGCAGGCGACCCAGCACCTCAACGATGCCCATTACCGCCAGCTCTTCCATCTCATACCAGGCTTCACACCCTTCTGCCTGCATCAGTGGTCCCGCCACGCCGACAAAGCGTGCATCAGGGTGGCGGGTTTTGAGGGCTCGAATCAGACCTGCACCAAGAATATCGCCGGAGGTTTCTCCGGCGACCAGGGCAATCGTTAAAGGACGCGCTGACATGGTATTAACGAATTAATCCACGAGTTGAACGGGTGAAGAAGTCGTAGAAAGGCTGCACTTCGCTGTGCTGCTGCGCGATGGCTTCGATCTCCGGCTTCACTTCTTCAAGCGTTCTGCCGCTGCGATAGAGCAGCTTGTAGGCGTTGCGAATCGCGTGCAACGACTCTTTACTGAAGCCACGGCGTTTAAGACCTTCGATATTGATCCCGAACGGCGTAGCGTGGTTGCCTTGCGCAATAACGTAAGGTGGCACATCCTGCGCCACGCCGGAACAGCCACCTACCATCACGTGAGCACCGATGATGCACCACTGATGTACCGCTGTCATGCCGCCAATAATGGCGAAATCATCGACCGTGACATGGCCACCCAGGGTAGCGTTGTTGGCGAAGATACAGCGGTTGCCAATCACGCAGTCATGCGCGATGTGGACATTCACCATCAGCAGATTATCGCTGCCCACAGTGGTGACATGGCCACCCTGAGTGGTGCCGCGATGGATCGTCACGCTTTCACGGATGCGGTTGCGATCTCCGATCTCTACCCGTGTTGGCTCACCGGCATATTTCAGATCCTGATTCACTTCACCAATCGAGGCGAACTGATAGATCTGATTATCTTTACCGATACGCGTGTGGCCGTTTACCACAACGTGTGACTTCAGTACCGTTCCCTCACCGATCTCAACATTCGCGCCAATAAAGCAAAACGGGCCAATGTGAACACGGGCGCCAATGATAGCGCCCTCTTCGATGACAGAACTGGGATGGATAGTGGCTGTTGGATCAATCACGAATTATGCCTCCCGGCTGCGGGCACACATCATGGTCGCTTCACAAACGATTTTACCGTCGACAGTCGCCACGCCTTTAAAGCGAGTCAGACCACGGCGGGTTTTCTCGAAAGTGACTTCCATGATCATTTGGTCACCTGGTACCACAGGGCGCTTGAAGCGGGCACTGTCGATACCGGCAAAGTAATAGAGTTCGCCTGGCTCCAGTTTACCTACGCTTTTAAACGCCAGAATACCGGTAGCCTGCGCCATCGCTTCCAGGATCAGAACGCCAGGAAAAATCGGTTTACCAGGGAAGTGCCCCTGGAAAAACGGTTCATTAACAGAAACGTTCTTCACTGCACGCAGGTATTTGTGCTCTTCAAATTCGAGCACGCGATCTACCAGCAGAAACGGATAGCGGTGCGGCAGCAGCTCTAAAATCTCTTCAATTTTCAGAGTATGAGTTTCAGTAGTCAAAATACTCTTCCTGTCCTAAAAATCTGATGACATCAATAACACGGCCTGCACAGATCAAAATGATCTTCCGCAGGCCGCAAATAGGTTCTGTGGCGCCGGGCTTCCCTGCTTAACATTTTTATTATGAAAGCCGGTCAGTTTTGGGATGGCGGTTAGTCGTCTTTGCCGACTTTGCGCTCGATGGCTTTTAAGCGTTTGCTCATATCATCGATGTTCATCACCAGCGCTGCAGTTTTACGCCAGGTTTTGTTGGGTTGCAGCGGAATACCTGACGAATAAACGCCCGGCTCTGTGATAGGACGCATGACCATACCCATACCGGTCACCGTTACTTTGTCACAGATTTCCATATGGCCGTTAATGACACTGGCACCGCCAATCATACAATAACGTCCAATTTTCAAACTACCCGCCATGATCACACCGCCTGCAACCGCAGTATTGTCGCCAATAACTACGTTGTGAGCGATCTGGCACTGGTTGTCTATGATAACACCATTGCCGATCAGAGTGTTATCAAGCGCACCGCGATCGATGGTGGTGCAGGCACCTATTTCGACGCGATCGCCGATAATTACCGCGCCTAACTGCGGGATTTTCACCCAGTTACCGCGATCGTTGGCGTAACCGAAACCATCAGAACCAATCACAGTACCTGACTGAATCAGACAATCCTGGCCGATGACGATCTCGTGATAAACAGAGACATTCGCCCAGAGTCGGGTCCCGCTGCCGATACGGGTTTTTTTGCCCACAAAACATCCTGCACCAATCACCACGTTGTCGCCCAGCTCAACATCCGCTTCGATCACTGCATTGGCGCCAATGGCGACGTTGCTGCCGAGTCGGGCTGAGGGGTCGATCACCGCGCCAGGGGCAATATTCTGCGCTGGCTGTGGGGTGGTATCGAGTATTTGTGCCATATGCGCATAAGTCAGGTAGGGATTTTTTACTACCAGCGCTGCGGTATTGCACCACTCCAGATCCGCTTCCGTCAGCACCACGGCTGAGGCCTTAATCAGGGCGAGTTGCTCGCGGTAACGGCTGTTTGCAAGAAAAGTGATTTGACCAGTTGTGGCGGATTGCATAGAAGCAATGCCGGAGATGACGATATCGCCATCTCCGTGCAATTCTGCATCCAACTGCTGGGCTAAATCAGCCAGTCGAATAGATGACATGAATTATTTAACCTGTTTCAGCACGTCAGCAGTGATGTCTTTTGCGTTTGATGCATAAGCCACCGCATTAGCGTCGATCACGACGTCATAGCCATCGCTGTCAGCGACTTTCTTAACGGCATCCTGAATACGGCTCAGCAGTTTGTTACGCTCTTCCATCTGACGACGGCGATTATCCTGCTCAAAAGACTGCGCTTTTGAAGAGAAAGCTTCGCGCTGAGACATGACATCTTTTTCCATACGGCTGCGTTCGCTAGCCTTCATGGTAGAACCGTCACGCTGCAGACGCTGCATTTTAGTTTGCAGATCACGTTCCTGGCTCTGCAACTCAGTTGCACGGCCTTTGAACTCGTTTTCCAGCTGTTTAGCAACAGTCGCACGTTGCGGTAACTGTTGGAAAATGCTGGACACGTTTACCACTGCAATTTTGTCGGCAGCCTGAACACCAGCGGAAACCGCTAAAGCAAGACCCAGACCTGCGGCACACAACAACTTTTTCACTATAAACTCCTTACCATCAACGTTTGTGTCAGCGACACAGTGTTTGCCCCGGAACAGCAACGAGTGCTGCCCGGCAGCAATACTTCAGCTATGCATCCTTGCTCAGAACATTACCAGGTTTTACCAATGTTAAACTGGAACTGCTCTGACTTGTCTCCATCGACTTTCTTAAACGGCTGGGCGTAAGAGAACACCAGCGGGCCGAGCGGTGACATCCACTGCAGCGCAACACCGCTTGATACACGGATGTTGTTTGGATCGCTGTAATCAGGAATGCCTGCCGCACGCGTTTCCGCCGTATTTTCCCAATGGGTATCCCACGCGGTACCGGCATCGACAAACACCGAGGTACGAACCGAGTTAGCATACTTCTCGCTCAGGAACGGCGTTGGCGTGATCAGCTCGAGGCTGGCAATCGCCATGGCGTTACCGCCCACCGCATCGTCAGACTTACAGACGCCATTTGGATCAGCGATTCGACAGTTCGACGAGTTATTATTCAGGTAGGCTGCTTTCGGTCCAATGGTGTTGGACTGGAAGCCACGAACCGTGCTTGAACCACCAGCATAGAAGTTCTCATAGAACGGCATCTCTTTGCCGCCGAGTCCATCGCCATAACCCACACGACCACGTCCCAACAGTACCCAGGTACGATCCTGGTTAATCGGCACATATTGCTGACTATCCAGCGTGGCCTTATAGAAGCTGTTATCCGAACCTGGAATCGTTACCTTACCATTCAGGTTGGTGCGGTTACCGGATGTCGGGAAGAAGCCGCGGTCCAGAGTGTTGTAAGTCCAGCCGTAGTTAAAGGTGAAGTCATCTGCTGAGAATTCGCCCTTATCATTGATCTGCTGCGGCTTACCAACCGAGTCAAGATAACGCCA
This sequence comes from Candidatus Pantoea rara, assembly GCF_051136265.1. Classification (NCBI taxonomy): domain Bacteria; kingdom Pseudomonadati; phylum Pseudomonadota; class Gammaproteobacteria; order Enterobacterales; family Erwiniaceae; genus Pantoea; species Candidatus Pantoea rara. Next base: position 3,218,607 of record NZ_CP194942.1, read on the forward strand.
CATCGCAACCTGCGGCTGCATGTTTGACAGGTCATTATGGACATAGCCCAGACCCACACGCAGGGTGTTGTTTTCATTAACCGGGAAGCCGAGCGTGCCATCCAGACCATAGCTTTTGTTGGTATAGTCAGAGAGGTCCGCATTATCCGCTTTGAAGTCGTTGTAGAAAAGACGACCACCCAGACTCACACCATCAACGGTGAAGTAAGGGTCAGTAAGCGAGAATTCAGCATAGGTCTGGTAATCGTTTTTGGTCCCGCTGATGCCCACGGTGTTACCGGTGCCCAGCCAGTTATCCTGGGTTACCCCAACCTGGAAGCTCACGCCACTTTCGGTACCGTAGCCGACGCCGAAGTTGAAGGTACCGGTGTTACGCTCTTTAACCTTGTAGACCACATCAACCTGGTCCGGCGCACCTGGCACACGCTGAGTATCCACATCAACGGTTTCAAAGTAACCGGTGCGGTTCAGGCGCTCTTTACCCTGTTCAACCAGATCGCTGCCCAGCCACGCGCCTTCCATCTGACGCATTTCGCGACGTAACACCGAGTCTTTTGAAGTGTCATTACCTTCAAAGCGGACGTTACGCACGTAATAGCGGTTACCCGCATCCACATTGATGTGCAGTTTTACGGTTTTATCGGCATCGTTAATTTCTGGCTGTGTGGCGACACGCGGATAGGCATAACCATAGCGGCCCAGCAGTTTCTTGATGTCATCTTCCATCTTCGTGACTTTGGCGCCGTTATAGAGCTCGCCTGCCGGAATTTTGGTCAGATGTTCAATTTCTGCGGAATGGCCTGCCATGCTGCCATTGACGATCACGCCAGCGATTTTGTACTGGTCACCTTCGGTGATGTTAACCGTAATGTAGATGCCCTTTTTATCAGGCGTCAGGCTAACCTGCGTCGAATCGATGTTGAAGCGTGCATAGCCGCGATCCAGATAGAAGCTGCGCAGGGTCTCGAGGTCACCCGCCAGTTTCTGTTTCTGGTATTTACGATCGCCGACGACGTTCCACCATGGCACTTCATCACGCAGTTGAAAACGGGAAATGAGTTCATCAGAACTGAAGGCTTTATTACCGACGATGTTGATCTGCTGAATTTTGGCAGAAACACCTTCTGTAAAGACCAACTTCAGATCAACACGGTTACGTGGCAGTGGCGTGACCACAGCTTTCACGTTAGCGGTATATTTACCTACGCTGTAGTAGAAATCCTCAAGTCCCTTCTCGATAGAAGAGATAGTGGTACGGTCCAGCGCTTCGCCGACACGCACACCTGAGGCTTCCAGGTTTTGTTTGAGCTGATCCTCTTTCACCGCTTTGTTACCGGTGAAGGTAATGCTGGCAATGGTAGGACGTTCTTTGACCTGGACAATCAGCGTTGTACCGTCTCGCAGGACCTGAACATCCTCAAAGTTGCCAGTAGCGAACAGCGAGCGAATGGTATTTCTGACATCATCGTCATTCACCGTATCGCCAACCCGTACTGGCATGCTCAGCAGAGCCGCGCCGACGGCGACTCGCTGCAGCCCTTCGAAATGAATATCCTTCACCACGAAATCGTCTGCACCGTAAACGGTGGCGCTGCTAAACAGCAGCGACGCTATGAGCAACTTTTTCATCGCCATCGTTGTTATGCGTTTTCCTAACACATCCCTCGAATGTTCGCGTTACAGCGGTTACAAACGTGAGAAATCATTGAAAAGTGCAAGCCCCATTAACAGCACCAGTAAAATCGAACCGATGCGATAACTAAAGTCCTGAACTCGTTCGGACACCGGTCCACCTTTGATCTTTTCGATCGCAAGGAAGAGCAAGTGCCCACCATCTAAAACCGGCAGAGGGAACAGGTTGATGATGCCCAGGTTGACGCTAATCAAGGCCAGGAACATCAGGTAGTAAATCAACCCGTACTCTGCTGACAATCCCGCACCCTGCGCAATCGAAATTGGCCCGCTCAGGTTGTTCAGCTTCACATCACCGGTTATTAACTTGCCCAGCATGGAAACGGTGAGCTTCATGAGCTGCCAGGTTTTTACACTGGCCTCACCGATAGCCGCAAACGCGCCATACTGCCTTACCGTCTTGTACTCTTCTGGCAGCGGAACAATGCGCGGAATCACGCCCGCAAAGCCCGCTTTACTGCCATCTTTGGCTTCTGGCGTCATCGTCAGCGCAATTGATTCACCGCTGCGATCCACCTCAAGCGCCATGCTTTTGCCGGGGTTATCCCGGACCTGAGTGACAAAAGTCTGCCACTGCGATAATGGCTGACCATCGACTTTAACGATCCTGTCGCCTGCTTGCAAACCGGCTTCACTGGCTGGCGAGTTCGCCTGCACTTCTGCCAGCGTGGTCTCAATTTGCGGACCGCGTGGCTGAATCCCTAGCGCAACAATCGGATCCTGCTTATCAGGCTCAAACTGCCAGTTCCGCAAGTCCAGTTGTTTCTGCTGGGTCGCGTCCTCGCCAAACCGGGCCACGGTTAACGTCGTGCTGCTGTCGCCGATTTTACCCACCAATGCCATACGCACGGCATCCCAGTCAGGCGTTTCGATACCGTCAACAGCCTTAAGTTCCATGCCGGGTGTAATTTGAGCTTCTGCGGCGACCGAACCGTTTAAAATTTCACCGATTACCGGGCGCACACCGGGTACGCCGTGAATAAACACAACCCAGTAGGCAAAGATGGCAAAGATGAAGTTCGCGACAGGACCTGCCGCAATGATTGAGGCGCGCTGCCAGATGGCTTTATTGTTAAAAGCCTGATGACGCAACTCAGCGGGCACGCTTTCGACGCGTTCGTCGAGCATTTTAACGTAGCCGCCGAGGGGGATCAGCGCGATGACAAATTCGGTGCCGTGGCGATCACGGCGCTGCCAGAGCGACTTACCAAAACCAATGGAAAAGCGCTCAACTATGACGCCACAGCGACGAGCGACCCAGAAATGGCCAAACTCATGAACGGTAATCAACACGCCCAGCGCAATGATAAAGGCGAAGAAACTCCAGAGAATACTCAACATCTTTGCCTGTCCTTAAAGGGTGCGGAACACCAGCAGCAATAAACAGGCAAACACCGGCACCGCCGCAGTCAGACTATCAATGCGATCAAGCATGCCGCCATGACCGGGGATCAGATTACCACTGTCTTTGATGCCCGCTTCACGCTTGAACATACTCTCAGTGAGGTCACCCAGCACGGAGGCCAGCGTTGCAATAACCGCGCAAATCACCAGCGTACCCGTTGAGACCGTCAGCGGAGCCAGCGAGGCAAACAGCAGCGCAATCAGCGCCGATGAAACCAGACCGCCCAGGAAGCCTTCCCAGGTTTTGCCCGGTGAGACCTTCGGTGCCAGTTTGTGCTTACCAAACATCTTGCCAAACATATAGGCACCTGAATCGGCACCCCACACCAGCAGCAGCACAAACAACAGCCACCAGGCACCGGCGAAATGGTCGGTTTCATAGTGATACTGACGTAGCGCCACCATACCCCAGAAAAAGGGTACCAGCGTTAGTATGCCAAACAGTAAACGAAGTGGGCGCGAATGGCGCCAGAAGGCCGCAGAGGCGGGATAGGTAAGCACCAGCAGCAATGCAACGACCCACCATACCAGCGATGCCCAAAGCGATGTCGCGATCTGTGGCAGATGCACCGTGTGTTGATAAGGTGGCAGCGTAAACTGCATCAGCGCCAGCAGCAGACCACAAAGTACAGCCAGCCAGACACGCTGTTGACGTGATGCCATACCTGCAAACTGACCCCATTCCCAGGCTGCCAGCATGCAGATAACGATGGTTGTAAGGGCGAAGCCAACAGGCGGTAACCAGAACAGTGCAGCTATTACCAGCGGAATTAATATCAACGCGGTAATCAGACGAGACTTCAGCAAAGGTTACCCCCAGATTGCTCAGGCGCCGCCTGGTGCAGCGCCGCCAAAACGACGCTCCCGCAGAGAGAATGCATTCAGTGCACCTTCAAAAACGTGTTCATCGAAATCCGGCCAGAGCACATCGGTAAAATAGAATTCAGCATAGGCAATCTGCCACAGCAGGAAGTTGCTAATCCGATGCTCTCCCCCGGTCCTTATCACTAAATCCACTGGCGCCAGCTCCTGCATACAGAGCTGCGACGTCAGGCTCTCTTCGGTAATCTGGTCAGGTCGCAGTAATCCTTCCTGAACCTGTTCAGCCAGTTTTTTCACGCCTTCGATAATATCCCAACGGCCGCCATAGTTGGCAGCAATGTTGAGTGTCAGGCCACTATTATTTGCGGTCAGCGTCTCAGAACGGCGAATACGTTCCTGAATACGCGGGCTGAAACGGCTGGTATCGCCAATGACGCGTAAGCGAACATTGTGTTTGTGAAGGCTCTTCACTTCACTATCGAGCGCCCAGACAAACAGTTCCATTAACGCGGTGACTTCCTGCGCCGGACGACTCCAGTTTTCACTGCTGAAGGCGTAAAGCGTCAGGGCTTCAAGATTGTTACTTACCGCAAAGCTGACGGCACGGCGTACCGATTTAACGCCAGCTCTGTGGCCTGAAATACGCAATTTTCCCTGATTTTTGGCCCAGCGACCGTTGCCATCCATGATGATAGCGACGTGGCGTGGACCGTGTTCCTGCTGGTCATCAGTGTTGTTTTGATTGTTAGACGACATAACGCTTAACCAATTCCTTTCATCAGAAATGCTGTGGTTTCTGAATACATTGCGCCCGATTCAAATCCCGACACACTCTGAGTGCCGGGCCACACCGAATTCGGTGACAGACCGTGAAACGCGAGCCAGCGACTATACCATTTTCACCTGAAGCGAACAAATGGCCTCATATCGATCGGCATCACGACGTGAAGCGCGGCAACATTTCTGTCGCCAGCGCGCGCGCACTCCGATCGATTTCAAGGACAGCGTCCACCGAATCCGGCTCCGGACACACTTGTGCCGCCATCACTGCACTATTAAGGGCGGCAATGTCGGTGAAGCGGATCTGGTGATTCAGGAAAGCCGCGACGGCAACCTCATTGGCAGCATTCAGCGTGGTGGTCGCCGCCTGCCCTGCGTCACAGGCATCGATGGCCAGCTTCAGACAGGGGTAGCGACTAAAATCAGGTTCTGCAAAAGAGAGCGCCGACATGCGGGTAAAATCCAGCGGCGTCACGCCTGCATTGATGCGCGAAGGCCAGGCCATACTGTGAGCAATGGGCGTACGCATATCGGGAGAACCTAACTGAGCCAGCACGCTGCCATCGCAGTATCGCACCATGGAGTGAATCACCGACTGTGGGTGAAGGATCACTTCCATCTGCGCTGCGCTGGCATTAAACAACCAACGGGCTTCAATGTATTCAAGACCTTTATTCATCATGGTGGCCGAATCAACAGAGATTTTTCTCCCCATCGACCAGTTCGGATGTGCACATGCCTGATCCGGCGACATGGCGCTGAGATCTGCTAAATCTGTGTCACGAAAAGGACCACCCGATCCCGTAAGGATAATCGACTCAATCCCATTATCCCGCAGGTCAGCGTAACCTAACTGATGCTGGATGGTAGCCGGTAAACTCTGAAAAATGGCGTTATGCTCACTGTCGACCGGTAGTAACTGTGCGTTATGATGACGCACCGCCTCCATAAACAAACGGCCGCAGGTGACAAGCGATTCTTTGTTGGCCAGCAGCACCGTTTTTCCGGCGCGAATAGCCGCCAGCGTCGGTAGCAAACCTGACGCACCGACAATTGCCGCCATCACCTGATCCACGTCATCCAGCGCAGCCAGCTCACAGGCTGCCTGAACGCCGGAGAGCACTTCAGTATTGACGCTGATTGCTCTCAGTCGCTCACGCAGCGCAGCGGCAGATGCCTCGTCTGCCATGCAGGCGTAACGTGGCGTAAAGGCCGCACACTGTTCGGCCATCAGCGCCACGTTATGACCGGCAATCAGCGCCGTGATCTGATAAAGCGCCGGGTTGGCGCGAACCACCGCCAGCGTACTGGTGCCGATCGAGCCGGTGGATCCCAGCAGAGTTAATCGCTTCATGAGGCTATCCGTGTGAAGTCAGCGTGCCGACAGGCACAATGTAAAACGCCGCCAGATGTCGCATTCATACGAATACCTCTCTGTACGGCGTTTTTTCCGGCAGTGATGGGATTAGAAATCCATCAGCTCCGTCTCTTTTTCTGACAGTGCAGCATCAACTTTCTTGATGTACGCATCAGTCATTTTTTGTACTTCATCCTGCGCACGACGTTCGTCGTCTTCGCTGATCTCTTTATCTTTCAGCAGCGCTTTGATCTTATCGTTGGCATCGCGACGGACGTTACGTACCGACACACGGCCCTGCTCGGCTTCGCCGCGCACGATTTTAATCAGATCTTTACGACGCTCTTCTGTCAGTGCAGGCAACGGAACACGGATGTCCGTACCGGCTGAACTTGGGTTCAGGCCGAGATCGGACTTCATGATCGCTTTTTCGACTGCCTGGCTCAGTGAACGATCAAACACGTTAATTTTCAGCGTGCGTGAATCTTCCACAGTGACAGAAGCCAGCTGACGCAGTGGCGTCGGCGTGCCGTAATATTCGACGACGATGCCGTCAAGCAGCGAAGGTGAAGCACGACCGGTGCGCACTTTGCTGATGGTAGTTTTGAATGCTTCAACGCATTTTTCCATGCGCGTGTCAGCATCTTTTTTGATGTCGTTAATCACGTTGAAACCCTTGGATTCGGTTTGACCTGGCCAGTTCCGGCATAACCGGAAACGGGATCGATAAGCATCGATAATCCTGACTGGTGCGCGATGCATTATCATCGCGCTGACAGAATATACCTTATTTTATCTCGCCTCGGGTATTAATGCGTAATCAGGGTACCTTCTTTTTCACCCATCACTACGCGACGCAGTGCGCCAGGTTTATTCATGTTGAAAACACGGATAGGTAATTTATGGTCACGCGCCAGGGTAAAGGCCGCCAGATCCATCACTTTCAGCTCCTGATCCAGCACTTCCGCATAGGTCAGTTGCTCATACAGCGTCGCGTCCGGGCTTTTCACCGGATCGGCAGAGTAGACGCCGTCAACTTTGGTCGCTTTCAGCACCACGTCCGCTTCAATTTCAATGCCGCGCAGACATGCCGCAGAGTCAGTGGTGAAGAACGGGTTGCCGGTACCGGCGGAGAAGATGACCACGCGGTTGTTACGCAGCAGGCTGATCGCTTCTGCCCAGCTGTAGTTGTCACAGACGCCATTCAGTGGAATCGCTGACATCAGGCGTGCATTCACATAGGCGCGGTGCAGTGCATCACGCATCGCCAGGCCGTTCATCACGGTCGCCAGCATACCCATGTGGTCACCCACGACGCGGTTCATGCCAGCCTGCTGCAGGCTCGCGCCACGGAACAGGTTCCCTCCGCCAATCACCACGCCAACCTGGATGCCCAGTTCAACCAGCTCTTTTACCTCTTGTGCCATACGGTCAAGCACACTCGCGTCGATACCAAAACCTTCAGCGCCTTGCAGGGCTTCGCCGCTGAGTTTAAGCAGGATACGTTGATAAACAGGTTTTGCGTTGGTCGCCATGGTCAGTTCTTCCTGGAAGATTGGGTGTAAAGGAGAAGTAAATTCTGATCGATCATCCGCTTACCGCAAAGAAAATGCTATTGGGATGAAACTGAAAACGTATCGTCTGTTGCGTTTCACAGACAAAAAAGAACCGCCATCTGGCGGTTCTTTCAAAGCATTAAGACTGTTTGGACATTGCTGCAACTTCTGCAGCGAAGTCAGACTCAACTTTCTCGATGCCTTCACCCACTTCGAAGCGGATAAAGTTGATTACGTCAGCGCCCTGCTCTTTCAGAGCCTGGCCAACGGTTTTGCTTGGGTCGATAACGAAAGCCTGACCCGTCAGAGAAACTTCGCCGGTGAATTTCTTCATACGGCCTTCAACCATCTTCTCTGCGATCTCTTTTGGCTTGCCAGACTGCATCGCGATGTCCAGCTGAACCTGGTACTCTTTATCAACCACGTCAGCAGAAACGTCTTCTGGCTTAACGAATTCAGGCTTGCTTGCTGCAACGTGCATTGCGATCTGTTTGATCAGATCTTCATTAGCGCCTTTCGCTGAAACCAGAACGCCGATACGCGCGCCGTGCAGGTAGCTGCCCAGCTCTGTGCCTTCCAGGATTGCAACGCGACGGATGTTGATGTTCTCACCGATTTTAGCAACCAGTGCAACGCGCTCTTCTTCGAACTGCGCTTTCAGAACTTCAACGTCGGTTACGCGATTCGCTGCAGCCGCTTCCAGAACTTTGTCTGCGAACGCCTGGAAACCACCATCTTTTGCTACGAAGTCAGTCTGGCAGTTAACTTCCAGAATCACGCCGTAGTCGCCAACGATCTTGGTTTTGATTACGCCATCAGCCGCAACGTTACCTGCTTTTTTCGCTGCTTTGATTGCGCCAGACTTACGCATGTTCTCAATCGCCAGCTCAATGTCGCCGTTCGCTTCAGTCAGCGCTTTTTTGCAATCCATCATGCCAGCGCCAGTACGCTCGCGCAGTTCTTTTACCAATGCAGCGGTAATGTCAGCCATTCCAGAATCCTCGGTTCGTGCCTGAGTACGTTTGCACCAGCAGACACTTATTTGCGGAAAATTTACTCTGTCCCGCCGTCCGGTTGGGGGCGTGACAGACTTAGATAAAATAAAGGGGCCAGTATAGGCCCCTTACAGATCACATCTGAATGCTAAGGGCTCTTATGCAGAGCAAACCTTATTAAGCGTTTTCTAAAGACGCTTCTTCAGCTTGCTCAACCAGGTCCTGAGAGCGGCCTTCGCGAACGGTCGTCGCAACGGCAGTCAGGTACAGGTTTACAGCACGGATCGCATCGTCGTTACCTGGGATAACGAAATCAACGCCATCTGGATCAGAGTTGGTATCAACGATAGCAAATACCGGGATACCCAGGTTGTTTGCTTCTTTGATTGCGATGTGTTCGTGGTCAGCATCAACAACAAACAGTGCGTCTGGCAGACCGCCCATGTCTTTGATACCGCCCAGGCTGTTTTCCAGCTTGGCCAGTTCACGCGCACGCATCAGCGCTTCTTTTTTGGTCAGTTTGTCGAAAGTACCATCCTGAGACTGAATCTCCAGATCTTTCAGACGTTTGATTGACTGACGCACGGTTTTCCAGTTGGTCAGCATGCCACCTAACCAGCGGTGGTTTACGAAGAACTGGTCGCAGCTCAGTGCAGACTCTTTTACTGCCTGGGCAGCAGCGCGCTTAGTACCTACCATCAGAATCTTACCTTTACGGGAAGAGATCTTGTTCAGTTCAGCCAGAGCTTCGTTGAACATAGGTACAGTTTTTTCCAGGTTGATGATGTGAACCTTGTTACGTGCACCAAAGATGAATGGCTTCATTTTTGGGTTCCAGTAACGGGTCTGGTGACCGAAGTGAACACCAGCCTGGAGCATGTCGCGCATGGAAACAGTTGCCATGATAAAACCTCTAAAGTTTGATTGGGGTTGGGCCTCCATGTATCCCATACGACCGACCTCTTTCAAGGCACCCCGGCGTATGTGTCGATACATGTGTGTTTTATTACACATAATGAGAGTTATGCGTTTCCTGCTGACCGAAACGGCCATACAGAGAATCGTCGGCGCGCTTTATATCACAAACCGCCATGGGACGCCAATAAATGATCGCTGAAGAGCGCCAGCGCGTTCTCTATTTGGCAGCCCATTTGCTGGCTGTTAACATGACAGCACAGACCTTATTATTGTCGAAAATTTCGACAACTGCGGATTAATTTAATGTCAATTTCAATCAAAACCCCTGAAGAAATCGAAAAAATGCGCGTGGCGGGCCGACTGGCTGCCGACGTGCTGGAGATGATCGAGCCTCATGTTAAACCGGGTGTGACCACGGGTGAACTGGACCGTATCTGCCACGAACACATTACGCAGAAGCAACAGGCGGTCTCTGCCTGCCTCGGCTATCACGGCTTTCCGAAGTCTGTCTGCATCTCGGTGAACGAAGTGGTGTGTCACGGGATTCCCAGCGATGATCGCCCGTTAAAAGATGGCGATATCGTCAATGTCGATGTCACCGTGATCAAAGATGAGTACCACGGCGATACCTCGAAGATGTTTATCGTCGGTAAACCGACTATTCAGGGTGAACGCCTGTGCCGCGTCACGCAGGAGAGCCTCTATCTTTCCCTGCGGCTGATTAAGCCCGGCATTCGCCTGCGCGAACTGGGCCGTGCTATCCAGAAGTATGTTGAAGCAAACGACTTCTCTGTTGTGCGTGAATATTGCGGTCACGGTATCGGCAAGGGGTTCCACGAAGAGCCTCAGGTGTTGCATTACGATGCCGATGATGGCGGCGTTGTTCTGCAGGCGGGCATGACCTTTACGGTAGAACCGATGGTCAATGCCGGGGATTACCGCATCCGCACCATGAAAGATGGCTGGACGGTAAAAACCAAAGATCGCAGCTTGTCCGCGCAGTATGAGCATACTATTGTGGTGACGGAAAACGGCTGTGAGATTTTAACCCTGCGCAAAGACGACACGCTGCCTGCTGTGCTCGTTGCTGAAGGGTAATTCCCCCAATACAGATCAAGCCGGCGCTGAGCCGGCTTTTTTTTGGCTAAAAAAGAGAAGAGCTGCATGAGCGTGAGTCTGTCGGAAGATGTGAAAAACGGTCTGGTCGATTCGCCAGCCGAATGGGGTGACGACCAACTGATCCGCGACATTCTGAAGCCGCGGCTGGAGCTGTTTCAGCAGCATCTTGCTGCCGCGTTTGATGCCGGTGAACCCGTTGAGCCGCTCATTGATGCCCGCACGTTGTTTATCGACAGGCTACTGCGTCGCCTGTGGCGCTTCTTTGGCTTTGATGAGATGTCGTCTATCGCGCTGGTCGCCGTGGGCGGCTATGGCCGTGCCGAATTGCATCCGCTCTCTGATATTGATGTCCTGATCCTCAGCCGCCAGCCGCTGGATGAACAGGCTGCACAACGCACCAGCGATCTCTTAACGCTAATGTGGGATCTCAAGCTGGAAGTGGGCCACAGCGTCCGCACGCTGGAAGAGTGTCTGCTGGAGGGACTGTCTGACCTGACCGTTGCCACTAACCTGATTGAATCACGGATGCTGACCGGCGACGTGGCGCTATTTCTGGAGTTGCAGAAAAACATCTTCAGTGACGGTTTCTGGCCTTCATCCTGCTTTTTTGCCGCCAAAATTGAAGAGCAGCAGGAGCGCCACAAACGTTACCACGGCACCAGCTATAACCTGGAGCCGGACATCAAAAGCAGCCCCGGTGGCCTGCGCGACATCCATACGCTGCAATGGGTTGCCCGACGCCATTTTGGTGCCACCACGCTGGATGAGATGGTCGGCTTTGGATTCCTCACTGACGCGGAGCGCAGCGAACTTAACGAATGTCAGGAGTTTCTCTGGCGCATCCGCTTTGCCCTGCATCTTTCCCTGCCCCGCTACGATAACCGCCTGCTGTTCGATCGCCAGCTCAGTGTCGCGCAGCGCCTGAATTACCAGGGCGAAGGCAATGAGCCGGTCGAGCGGATGATGAAAGATTTCTATCGCGTCACCCGACGTATCGGCGAACTGAATCAGATGCTACTGCAGCTGTTTGATGAGGCGATTCTGGCGCTCTCCACCAGCGAAAAGCCCCGGCCTATTGATGACGACTTCCAGTTGCGTGGCGATTTAATCGACCTGCGCGACGAGACGCTGTTCACACGCGAACCGCAGGCGATTCTGCGCATGTTTTACGTCATGGTGCGTAACGACAGCATCAAAGGGATCTACTCCACTACGCTGCGTCATCTGCGCCATGCACGCCGCCACCTCAAACAACCACTGTGCCAGATCCCGGAGGCGCGGCGAACCTTTATGTCGATTCTGCGCCATCCGGGCGCGGTTAGCCGGGCGCTGGTGCCGATGCATCGCTACAGCGTACTGTGGGCTTATACGCCGCTGTGGGGCCATATCGTCGGACAGATGCAGTTCGATTTGTTTCACGCCTACACCGTGGATGAGCACACCATTCGCGTGCTGCAGAAGCTGGAAAGCTTTGCCAATGAAAGCACCCGTCCACAGCATCCGCTGTGCGTCGAGTTATGGCCACGACTGCCGCAGCAGGAACTGTTGCTGATGGCCGCGCTGCTACACGACATAGCCAAAGGACGCGGCGGCGATCACTCTATTCTCGGTGCGCAGGATGCGCTCGATTTCGCTGAAATGCATGGCCTGAATTCGCGTGAAACGCAGTTAGTGGCCTGGCTGGTACGTCATCATCTGCTGATGTCGGTGACGGCGCAGCGACGCGATATTCAGGACCCAACGGTGATCCAGCAGTTTGCCGAGGTGATGCAGAATGAAAACCGGCTGCGCTATCTGGTTTGCCTGACCGTGGCAGACATCTGCGCCACCAACGAAAGTCTGTGGAACAGCTGGAAGCAGAGCCTGTTGCGCGAGCTCTTTTTCGCCACCGAGAAGCAGCTGCGACGCGGCATGGAAAACAGTCCGGATCTGCGTGAACGGGTGCGTCATCATCGTTTACAGGCTCTGGCGCTGCTGCGGATGGACAACATTGATGAAGAGCGTCTGCATCAGATCTGGAATCGCTGTCGCGCTGACTACTTCCTGCGGCATACGCCGAATCAGATCGCGTGGCATGCGCGCCACCTGCTGGTTCACGATCTGAAAAAACCGCTGGTTCTGGTCAGCCCACAGGCCACGCGCGGCGGGACCGAAATATTTATCTGGAGTCCCGATCGTCCGCATCTGTTTGCTGCCGTGGCCGGTGAACTCGATCGTCGTAATCTCAGCGTTCATGACGCGCAGATCTTCACCAGCCGGGACGGCATGGCCATGGATACCTTTATTGTTCTGGAACCGGATGGCAGCCCGCTATCGCCCGATCGCCATCCGATGATTATTCAGGCGCTGGAGCAGGCGATCACTCAGTCAGACTGGGTGCCGCCGCGTACCCGCCGTCCGTCAGCAAAACTGCGGCATTTCAGCGTGGATACCGAAGTCAATTTCCTGCCGACACATACCGACCGTCGCAGTTACCTGGAACTGGTGGCACTGGATCAGCCTGGCCTGCTGGCACGGGTCGGTGAAGTCTTTGCCGATCTGGGTGTGTCGCTGCACGGCGCACGCATCAGCACCATTGGCGAGCGGGTCGAGGATTTGTTTATTCTGGCCAACAGTGAACGTCAGGCGCTGGGCGAAGAAATGCGTAAAGCGTTGCAACAACGGTTGACAGAGGCCCTTAATCCAAACGATAAAGTGTGACCAGACTCGATTTGTAAACATTAATCTCTTTACTTGTGTCGGGCAATTGCCAGGCATCGAACATGACAGATCAGGAAAAAAATATGCAACAGTTACAGAGCGTTATTGAATCCGCCTTCGAACGTCGCGCTGACATTACTCCTGCCAGTGTTGACAGCGAAACCCGTGATGCCATCAACCAGGTGATCTCCCTGCTGGATAGCGGTGCACTGCGCGTTTCTGAGAAGATCGACGGCGAGTGGGTAACGCATCAGTGGCTGAAGAAAGCAGTACTGCTCTCATTCCGCATCAATGACAATCAGGTGATGGAAGGGTCAGAAACCCGCTTTTATGACAAAGTCCCGATGAAATTTGCTGGCTGGGACGAAGCGCGTTTTAAAGAAGCGGGTTTCCGCGTCGTGCCGCCTGCAGCTGTGCGTCAGGGTGCTTATATCGCCCGCAACACGGTGCTGATGCCTTCTTACGTCAATATCGGCGCCTTCGTGGATGAAGGCACCATGGTGGACACCTGGGCGACCGTGGGATCCTGTGCGCAGATTGGTAAAAATGTCCACCTTTCTGGCGGTGTAGGTATCGGTGGCGTGCTGGAACCGCTGCAGGCAAACCCGACCATTATCGAAGACAACTGCTTCATCGGCGCACGTTCTGAAATCGTTGAAGGCGTGATTGTTGAAGAAGGCTCCGTGATCTCAATGGGCGTTTACATCGGTCAGAGTACCAAAATCTATGACCGCGAGACTGGCGAAGTGCATTATGGCCGTGTTCCTGCCGGTTCCGTCGTGGTCTCGGGTAATCTGCCGTCGAAAGATGGCACCTACAGCCTCTATTGCGCCGTGATCGTGAAGAAAGTGGATGCAAAGACGCTTGGCAAAACCGGTATCAACGAACTGCTGCGTACCATCGACTGATTTAACTAACGGGCTGGTTTCCAGCCCGTCATCTTTTCTTTACAGTGATTCTCAAATAACATGCTTCGCGTCGCGAATTAACTGGTGCGTTTAGTTTTTATCCAGGTCATAATCCGCGCCAGTTAAATCCTGTTGCGCAATGTTCATCCCGCTTATTTATGTCTACAGTTGACGGACGTCATGAACAAGTCTGCGCGCTTCTCACTTTTGATGGAAACAACGCTATGTATGACAATCTGAAAAGCTTAGGTATCAGTAACCCGGACGACATTGACCGCTACAGCCTGCGTCAGGAAGCCAATAACGACATTCTGAAGATCTACTTCCGCAAAGATAAAGGCGAGTTTTTCGCGAAGAGCGTTAAATTCAAATATCCGCGTCAACGCAAAACCGTTGTTGCCGATCACGCGACCCAGGGCTACAAAGAAGTTCAGGAAATCAGCCCGAATCTGCGTTATGTCATCGATGAACTGGATCAGATTTGCCAGCGTGACCAGGTTGAAGTGGATCTGAAACGCAAAATTCTGGATGACCTGCGTCACCTGGAAAGCGTGGTTTCCCACAAGATCACTGAAATTGAATCGGATCTGGAAAAATTAACCCGTAACAGCCGTTAATTTCCTGTCCGACCAGAGAGGCCAGCTTTGCTGGCCTTTTTTATGCCCCAAATCTGCCCCCTACCCCTGCTCATCCAGTTGCAAAGCCACATAGAGCAGGAGCCTGTCGTCAAAATGCCCCAGATTCAGTCCGGTCAGTTCAGAAATGCGGTTCAGCCGGTACTCCAGCGTATTGCGATGAATAAACAGCGCACGCGCGGTCGCGCTCGGCTGGACATTGTGGGTAAACCAGGCGATCAGCGTGCGACGCAGCAATCCGTTGTTATCCATACTCTTGAGTTTCGCCAGTGGCCGGGCAAGTTCATTAGCCTGCCAGCCACCGCGAAGGCTATCAAGCAGCACGGGCAGCACCAGATCCTGATAAAAATAGCTGCGCACTTCAGGCATTCGTTGCTTGCCCACCATCATGGTGGTGCGCGCCGTCCGGTAAGAGCGTGCAATGCTGCCAGGCCCGGTAAAGAAGTTACCCAGCGCGATACGCATCCGAAGATGCCCGCTCTCTTTCATCCGCTGCAGCAACTGTTCAACGCGGCGGCGATGATCATCCTGATCGTAACGTCCGTGCCCGTTCAGGGCCGGTTTCAGCACCACCATTTCGGTCAGTGACACGATAGCGATCAGATTATCGCGCTCCGGTGTGGTCAGCAGCGTTTGCAGTTGCTGTAACTCTGACATTGCGCTGTCGACGCCGAGCTGACCGCTATCCACCTCTAGCACGGCGACCACACGCGGCTGATTGAG
The DNA here is from genome assembly GCF_051136265.1 of Candidatus Pantoea rara. Lineage (NCBI taxonomy): Bacteria > Pseudomonadati > Pseudomonadota > Gammaproteobacteria > Enterobacterales > Erwiniaceae > Pantoea > Candidatus Pantoea rara. Next base: position 3,234,216 of record NZ_CP194942.1, read on the forward strand.
ATCGATGCCCAGCCGCTGTGCCCATTCGGTCAGCTGGGGCGACAGGGTATCGCTGCGGATCAGATTCAGCACCAGCTCTTCACGCAGACGGCTGTCCTGCGCCAGCATATGGAGCAGGCGCGCCTGCTCCAGCATCATCTCTGCGGTCATGCAGACCAGCTCGCCATAGTGCCGCAGCGCCAACGGCTCGCCAGTCAGACCTATCACCCCCACGATGTCACCATCAATGCGCAGCGGCAGGTTAATGCCGGGCCGCACGCCATGAAGATGTTTCGCTACCGCCTCATCGATGTCCACTATGCGCCCCTGAGAGAGCACCAGCAGCGCACCTTCGTGCAACTCCCCAATGCGTTCCCGGTCACCGCTGCCGATAATCCGGCCGCGCGCATCCATCACGTTGACATTGCTGTCAATAATTTTCATGGTGCGTGCCACAATATCCTGGGCCAGTCGGGCATCAAGGTGATAGGTAGCCATCCATTACTCCTGAAAAGAGGGGGGAGAAACAGAATACGCATGCACCGCGCGCAGAACATTGTGCAATTGCACAGAGCCGGGCGGTCATTTACCGAATTTGCGGTGGATGTCACACTATGATGTGGCAGAAAGCAGGCATAAAAAAAGCGGACCGCAGTCCGCCTCTTCATCAATTATTGTTAAGTTACTGCATCAGCAGATAGATGCTGCTGTCACCGCGTTTCACATTCAGCGCCAGAACAGACGGCTTAGTGTCGAGGACTTTCCGCAGTTCGCCCAGGTTGGTAACCGGCTGCTGGTTAACGCCCTGAATCACGTCACCCTTTTTCAGGCCAATACGCGCTGCGGCACTGCCCGCTTTCACATTATCAATGCGAACACCTTTATCGCCAGTTTCAACATTGCTGAGGTCAGCCCCTTCAATGCCAGTGTAAATGGTGGCGGATTGTACTTTTGCCTGACTACTCTGCTGCAACTGAACAGAGACATCGACCGGTTTGCCATCACGCAGCAGGCCCAGTTTCAGGGTGGTGCCAACCGGCAGTGAACCTACTTCTGCGCGCAGCGAAGCAAAGCTGCTCAGCGGCTTGCCGTTCATCGAAACAATCACGTCACCCGCTTTGATACCCGCTTTAGCAGCCGCCGAGTCTGGCAGCACCTGGCTGACAAAAGCACCGCGCTGCGCATCGACCTTCATCGCTTTTGCCAGCTCGGAGTTCAGTTCAGTTCCCTGTACCCCCAGCTCACCGCGTTTCACCTGACCAAACTCAACCATCTGAGCCGTCAGATTTTTCACCATATTGCTTGGGATAGCAAAGCCGATACCGATATTGCCACCATCCGGCGCCAGAATGGCGGTATTAATCCCGATCAGTTCACCGTTGAGGTTAACCAGTGCCCCGCCGGAGTTACCCCGGTTAATCGCCGCATCCGTCTGGATAAAGTTTTCATAGTTTTCCACGTTCAGGCCGCTGCGTCCCAGCGCCGAGACGATACCGGAGGTCACGGTTTCACCCAGACCATACGGGTTGCCGATCGCCACAGTGTAATCACCGACGCGCAGATTGTCAGAGTCAGCAATTTTTACAGCGGTCAGATTTTTAGCTTGCTGCAGCTGGACCAGTGCAATGTCAGAGCTGGGATCTTTACCGATCACTTTTGCGTCATAGCGACGACCATCGCTGAGTTGCACCTGAATTTTGGTGGCGTTATTCACCACGTGGTTGTTGGTTACCACGTAGCCTTTTTCAGCGTTGATGATGACACCTGATCCCAGAGCACGGAATTTTTCCTGCTGAGTATCAGGGGCAGGTGCGCCGCCATTACCGCCCGCACCGTCACCGCTCTGGCACATGGGTGAACCCTGGAACGGAGAGCCGTCCTGACAGAATGGCGAATTATCGCCAAAGAATTGCTGAAACTGCTGCGGCATGCGCGGCGTTTTCACCGTGGTGGTGCCCTCGACGCTGATACTGACCACAGACGGCATTACTTTTTCCAGCATGGGTGCCAGACTTGGGAGTTGCTGGCTATCGGAAGAGGCCGTTTGCGCAGCAAAAACAGTAACAGGGGCGAGCGCCATGCTCAGGCTCAACGCAAGCGCACTTAACACTAAAGTCTTTTTTTTCATTTTTCGTTTCTCGATGAGATTACTGTTCAGACCATTGCTGTGGTCGAAGGGTGAGATAAATGTTTTAGCGCGAAGTTCCTTTAAAAGTTTAAGGCAAAGGTAAAAATTTATTCGCGCTCTTTACAATCGGCGGCTTATTCTACTGCCATTAACCGCCGGTACTCATCCCAGGCATAGAGATCGGTCATCCCACTGATATAATCCTGAATCAGCCGGAAGCGATAATAACGTTCCCACAACAGCCGCTGATATTTATGCTCAACCACCAGAGTACGCATTTTATGCAAATAGGCTTTTCGGTGTTTACCGGAAAGCTTATGGAAAAGTCGGGTTTCAATGGGATGCTGTCGCAGGAAATCTTCATTTATCAGCGTGGTAAAGGCTTCATAATTCAGGCGCATCAGCGGCTGATAGATCTCCAGCAGTCCTTTAATCACCCGGTATCCCTGCAACTCCAGTTGCTCAACTTCGGAATGGTTAAAGACCTGCTGGCGCGCAACGGTTTTAAACAGTTGAAGTAAGCGGCCCTCTTCACCCTCATCTTCCAGAAGTGCATGATTGAAACTTCCGTCGAATATCGCAGGCAGATTATCAACGAAACGTTTTACAGCGTAACTTACCAACACACTCTGAACATTTACGCGTAATGACATAAAAAACTGATCGCTGCGGCTTCGGCGTTTTTTACTGCAGGCTTCACGCCAGGCTTCGCCAATAGTCCGGCTGAAAGCGTCATTATTTTTAACCGGCCCCCAGGCTTTATTGAGAAACTCAAACAAACTCTCAACATTAAAGATATCTTTTTCTACAGCGTCGTCCAAATCGGCAATACAATAGGAGATATCATCCGCAGCTTCCATTATATAGGTGAGCGGAAAGCGATGATGTTCTTCCATATTGGTAGCAGCACGCAAATCCGCAATATAATCCTGCTCAGAAAGATAAAAGCCGGGTTTCTTCATTAAGGCGCTAAATTCGCCAGGCTTTTCCCCCTGCCACCACGCGGGCGCCGTATATTTCAGGATGCAGGCAACCTGAGAATAACTGAGATTGAGTTGCAGCAGCGTATGCACCATGCGAATGGCCTGCGCGTTGCCCTCGAAATGACAGAGATCCTGGCGGATCATGGCATTCAGTTGATCAAAGGCTTTCCGCTGTTCTTCTCCTTCCACGCCCGCCACCAGCGGATCAACCAGTTCAGCAGAGAGATTTTCTTCAAACCAGTCGTTAATGGCCGCTTCGCCAAAATGGCCAAACGGCGGATTACCGACATCATGCAGCAGGCATGCCATCTCAATCAGACTTTCAAATGCGCCTTCCATCTCATCAAGACCATACTGCGCCAGCCCGCCCTGCATCTTCAGGGTTTGCAGAATCTCTTTGGTGATGTAGCGCCCGGTCTGTTGCACCTCCAGCGAGTGTGTCAGGCGCGAGCGGACGGCGGCGTTGCGCTCCAGTGGAAAGACCTGGGTTTTCTGCTGCAGACGCCGGATAGCGGCGGAGTTGATAATCCGTCCACGGTCGCTCTCAAAATGGCGGGTAATGTAATATTCGCCTTCCGGATCTTTTCGACTGTTATAAGGGCGCGAGAAGCTGATCTTCTTCCTGAAATTGATCGCCGACATGAATTACCCCTTACTTTTTGGTGAATTAATCCCCTGAATGCCATGGTAGACTATGCCCTAATTTTTGATTCTTTACATTAGCGGAACTCACTATGAAAGCAGGCATTATTGGCGCGATGGAGCAGGAAGTCACATTGCTACGCGACAAAATTGAAAACCGTCAAACGCTGACACTGGCGGGTTGTGAAATCTATACCGGCACCCTGCAGGGCGTTGAAGTGGCACTGCTGAAATCGGGCATTGGTAAAACCTCTGCCGCGCTGGGTACCACGCTGCTGCTGCAACTCTGCAAGCCGGATGTGGTAATTAACACCGGGTCGGCGGGCGGTTTAGCGCCGTCACTCAACGTCGGTGATATCGTGGTGTCAGATGAAGTGCGTTATCACGATGCTGACGTCACTGCTTTTGGTTACGAGCCGGGTCAGATGGCGGGCTGTCCGGCCGCGTTTGTGGCAGACAGCAAGCTTATCGCGGCGGCAGAAGCCTGCATTAAACAGCTGGACCTGAATGCTGTTCGCGGTCTGGTAGTGAGCGGTGATGCCTTTATCAATGGTGCCGAACCACTGACACGCATTCGTAATCTGTTCCCGCAGGCCATTGCCGTTGAGATGGAAGCGACCGCTATCGGTCACGTCTGTCATCAGTTCCAGGTGCCGTTTGTGGTGGTGCGCGCGATTTCCGACGTGGCCGATAAAGAATCGCACCTCAGCTTTGATGAGTTCTTAAGCGTTGCAGCGAAGCAATCTTCGCTGTTGGTGGAGAACCTGCTGGCGCATCTGGCGCGTGGCTAAAAGGCTCCTGTTCTGCTGGCTGCTGCTGTTGAGCGGCAGCCTGCTCGCTTCCCCACCCCGTGTTGTCACCCTCGCCCCTCACCTTACCGAACTCGCCTTTGCTGCCGGGATTACCCCGATTGCGGTGAGCGCCTGGTCTGACTATCCGCCACAGGCGAAAAAGATTGAACAGGTCGCTAACTGGCAGGGCATCAAAGCCGAACGTATCCTGCAGCTCAAGCCGGATCTGGTTTTAGCCTGGCGTGGCGGTAATCCGCAGCGACAGATTGATCAGTTGTTGCAGCTCGGCGTGCCGGTTAAATGGATTGATCCGCTAACGCTGGATGAGATGTTCACGGCACTGGCCGGGCTGGGGCGCTGGAGCCCCAGACCGGAGCAGGCCGCCAGTGCGGCCCGACAGCTGCGTGAGCAGGAGGCCGTATTGCGACAGCGCTATGCTCATCTGACTGCGGTTCCACTTTTTTTGCAGTTTGGTCAGCAGCCGTTATTCACCGCCGCCAGAGCCACGCTGCAGAATCAAATTATTACATTGTGCGGCGGCAGAAATATCTTTGCTGACAGTCGCGTCAGCTGGCCGCAGGTCAGCCGTGAGCAGGTCCTGATGCGCCATCCTCAGGTCGTGGTGACCGCGGGCGGTGCGCAGCAGGCGGAGAACATCCGTGCATTCTGGCGACCTCAGCTTGCCGTGCCGGTGATCGCCATCAACGAAGACTGGCTGAGCCGGCCAGGCCCGCGATTGCTGCTGGCGGCGCAGCAACTCTGTGCGGCCCTGCATCCCGATGAATAAATCGGCGAATTGATTAAAGTCACTGCACTTTTTGCCGTTAATCAATACCAGAGACGAACGGGCCACGTATGCTCACCGTCCTTTTAGCGCCACGGCGCTTTTAAAACACCAGGAACCTTATATGACCAGAGCACTGCTGCTGGCCATAGGGCTAACGATCACCGGACCTGCATTTGCGGGATCGATAAATGGCTCTATAGGCGCCAGGCTTGTCATCTATTCACGCTGTGAAATCAACACGGCTAACGGTCAGCTCGCGCCGCAGATCAACTGCGGCAGACAGCCAGGCGCGCAGCCACGCGTCACCCATAGTCAGATTCAATCGCAGGGAAGTCTGAAGCAGAGTAACCGGCTGGTCACAATAGAATGGTAAACGAGGCCGTCAGAGTGACGGCCTGCGTTATCAGATACTGAAGGAAGAGCCACAGCCACAGGTGGTTTTGGCATTCGGGTTAGTCACGATAAAGCGCGATCCTTCCAGGCCTTCCGTGTAATCCACCGACCCTCCCACCAGATATTGCAGGCTCATCGGGTCAACCACCAGCGAGACGCCCTGCTTTTCAATCATCATGTCGCCATCGTTAATCTGGTCGTCAAAGGTGAAACCATACTGGAAACCACTGCAACCGCCACCGGTGATGTAGACGCGAAGTTTCAGCGCCGGATTCTCTTCGTCGGCAATCAGGTTCTTCACCTTGGTGGCTGCGGCGTCGGTAAACTGCAACGGCAGTGCTACTACTTCATCACTCATGTTTTACTCCGGTAAACGCCCAGGTCAGAAAACGACCTTAATGACGCTATTATCAGTCAGCACTTCAGCGCAATCAAGCTCTGCCCTTCGCACTCTGTGCCGCTTTCACCTCTGATAAGGACGCTACGGGTGAAACCACCTTTCGTCTGCTGCCCCTCTTCCGTAGAATGGCGCAATATTTTTCTGAAACGCTGGAGCCGAAAATGAGTAAGTCCGAACAACTGTTTGCCGAGGCACAACGCCTGATCCCGGGTGGGGTAAACTCGCCAGTACGCGCATTTACCGGTGTGGGCGGCGTTCCACTGTTTATTGAACATGCCGATGGCGCGTATCTTTATGACGCCGATGGCAAAGCCTATATCGACTATGTCGGCTCATGGGGTCCGATGGTGCTGGGTCATAACAACGTGGCGATCCGTAATGCGGTGATCGAAGCGGCACAGCGCGGACTGAGCTTTGGCGCACCGACCGAAATGGAAGTGACCATGGCGCAACTGGTGTGTGAGCTGGTGCCGAGCATGGAGATGGTGCGGATGGTTAACTCCGGCACCGAAGCGACGATGAGCGCGATCCGTCTGGCGCGTGGCTTTACCGGCCGCGATAAAATCATCAAGTTTGAAGGCTGCTACCACGGTCATGCCGACCATCTGCTGGTGAAGGCCGGTTCAGGTGCCCTGACGCTGGGTCAGCCAAACTCGCCTGGCGTACCGGCAGATTTCGCTAAACATACCCTGACCTGTACCTTTAACGATCTCGGCTCAGTGCGCAGCGCCTTCGAGCAATATCCTGATGCCATCGCTGCCATTATTGTCGAGCCGGTCGCTGGCAACATGAACTGCATCCCGCCGCAGCCGGCGTTTCTGCCAGGCTTGCGCGCGCTCTGTGATGAGTTCGGCGCGCTGCTGATTATCGATGAAGTGATGACCGGTTTCCGTGTGGCGCTGGGTGGCGCGCAGGCTCACTACAATGTGCGTCCTGACTTAACCTGCCTCGGCAAAATTATCGGTGGCGGGATGCCAGTCGGTGCATTTGGTGGCCGTCGCGAAGTCATGGCCGCGCTGGCTCCAACCGGCCCGGTTTATCAGGCAGGAACGCTTTCCGGCAACCCGATCGCTATGGCGGCCGGTTTTGCCTGCCTGACGCAGATCGCGCAGCCTGGCACTCACGACAAACTGGATGCTCTGACCCGCAAGCTGGCAGAAGGTCTGCGCGAAGCAGCCCAACAGCAAAATATCCCGCTGGTGATTAACCATGTTGGCGGGATGTTCGGCCTGTTCTTCACCGATGCTGACAGCGTGACCTGTTATGCTGATGTGACCCGCTGCGATGTGGAGCGCTTTAAAACCTTCTTCCATCTGATGCTGGAGGAAGGCGTTTACTTTGCGCCATCGGCTTATGAAGCGGGCTTTATGTCGCTGGCTCATAGCGAAGAAGATATTCAGCGCACTGTCGACGCCGCGCGTCGTTGTTTCGCGAAGCTGTAATTTCGGCAGCATTAAAGATGAAGACCGGCAGCAGCCGGTCTTTTTGTTAACCTGAACGCCGTAGCAGCCAGATAAAGTAAGGCGCACCTAAAAACGTCGCCATCAGCCCGGCTGGGATTTGATCCGGAAATGCCAGCATCCGCCCGCACCAGTCAGCCAGCACCATCAATCCTGCGCCCAGCAATCCCGATAGCAGCAGTTGCGGCAAAGCGCGCCGGAACCCCAGCATACGTGCCATATGCGGCGCCATGAGTCCGACAAAACTCAGCGGACCGATAGTCAGCGTCGCGCTGGCGGTCAGCGCGGCCGCCAGCAGCAGCAGGCTCAGCCGCGCGGGGGTTAACGCCATGCCGGCCGAGCGTGCGGTGGCACTTCCCAGCGGCAGCAGTGTCAGCCAGCGACTCGCCAGCGGTGCCAGCGAAACCAGTAACAGCGCACACACTGCGCTTTGAATCGCCTGACTGCCGCTGATGTTATAGGTTGAGCCGGAGATCCAGCTCAGAAGCCCACCCATACGCGGATCGCCACTCGCGAGCAGCAGCATCAGCAGGGTGACAAAGGCGCTGTTAAGCGCCATACCCGCCAGCAGCATCCGCTCTGGCGAGAAGCCGCCACGACTGGCTACCGCCATGATCACCAGCAGTGTCAGCGCAGCCCCCATCGCACCGGCGGGCAACAGCCATGCCATCGCATCGCCCGGCACAAAGAACATCATGATGACGACACCACACGCGGCACCTGAACTGATGCCCAGCACTTCCGGGCTGGCCATGGGATTGCCGGTCAGCCGCTGAATCAGGCTCCCCGCCACGCCCAGCATCAGGCCGGTCACCAGCGCAGACAGCACGCGCGGTGCGCGCCACGGCAGCAGCGACTGCAGCATCTCGCCCGCTGACCCGGTCCAGCCTTGCGCATCACGCCCGAACGCCAGACCACCCCACGCCAGCAGGGCCAGAACAGCGAGACCAGCCAACGTCCAGCGCAGCAGGTTCTGTCGCTCGGCGGGTACGCTGTCGCCCTGATTCAGAGCGGGCGGCACCGAACCCGTACGCAGTCGTGGCAGCAGCCACAGCAGAATCGGTACGCCGAGTAACGCCGTAGCCGTGCCGGTCGGGATATCGCGCCAGTGTGTGCTGAGCCATAACACGCAACTGTCGGCCAGCCACAGCAGCAGCGCGCCTGTAAGCGGTGCCAGCAGCATCCGGCTGAGGAGCCGTCTTCCACCCAGCAGCTTCGCCAGCAGCGGCGCAAACAGCCCGATAAAGCCGATGATACCGGCGACATTCACCAGCTGTGCGCTGAGCAGGATTGCCAGCCCGAGGCCACCGATACGCGCCACCGAGAGCGCCAGCCCCAGATTTTTTGCTACACCATCATCCAGCCCCATCAGCGTCAGCGGACGCAGCAGCGCCAGCGCCAGCAGAAATGCCAGCAGCAGGCGCGGCCAGAGTTGCTGCACATTTTCCCAGCTCATCTGATTCAGCACGCCGGTGCTCCACAGAAACATGTTCTGCAGCTGATCGTGATTGAAGATAGCGAAAATTTGATTTATCGCGCCGCTGTAGAAGCTCAGTACAAGCCCGGCCAGAATCAACGTTACTGGCGACAGACGTTTGCCCCATGCCACACCAAACACCAGCGCGGCCACCAGCAACGCCCCGCCAAGCGCGGCAAACTGCTGTGTCAGCGCGCCGCCCGGCAGATGCCACAGCGTCGCCACGGTAATGCCCAGCTGTGCGCCGGAAGAGACGCCCAGCGTGGTGGGTTCGGCCAGCGGATTCCGCAATATCTGCTGAAACAGCAGACCGGCAAGACCCAGCCCGGCGCCCACCAGCAGCGCCAGCGCCGTGCGCGGCAGCAGGCTGTAGTGAAACACCATCTGCGGCAGGCTATCGATCGTCGGTGACCAGAATGCCTGCCACCACTCTTCCTGTGGCAGCGCCTGGTGAAAATTAACCAGCGTCAGGCTGAGCGAGAGCAGAAACAGCAGGCTGAGGAGGCCTGCGGGAAACAGAGCATGTCGCATCAGTGCATCTCCAGCGCGCGTTCCAGCACGCGAACAAAGTGCAGCGCCGAGAGCGTAGCACCGTAATACCAGACCGCAGGGACGCGCTGAAAGCGTCCGGTGCGTACAAACGGCATGGCCTGCCACAGCGGGCTGCGCATCAGCTGCTGCATCTCCACGTCGTTGTCATGATCGAAACAGATGACATCCACATCTCCGGCCTGCGCCAGCTGTTCAATGCCGATCACTGCACTGCCCCAGAAGTTGGTCTCGCCCTGCCAGCCATTTTTCAGGCCCAGCAACGTCATTACTTCCAGGAACAGACTGTTTTTGCCGAAGGTAATGGCATGACGGCTGTCGAGCAGCGACATCAGCAGAATCGTGCGTCCGGCATAGGGCGCCAGCCGCTCGCGGACCTCTGCCAGTTGCGCATCGACCTCGCGCAGATGCTGCTCTGCCCGATCGCGTAATCCAAGGCGCGCCGCCAGCTGATGCAGCGATGCGCGCGCGGCAGTGAAGGGTTTCCCGTCGCCGCTGTGAAGGTCAAAGCCCATGATCGGCGCGATGCGGGTTAGTTTCTCTTTGGGCGGGCCGTAGCCATTTGAACAGAGGATCAGCGACGGCTCCATTTGCGCCATCAGCTCAAGATTGGGTTCGGTGCGCAGGCCCACATCGATCACGCCCGCAGGCAGCGGTGGCTCCCCGACCCAGATGTTGTAGTTGTGCAGATCGGCCACACCCCAGGGCGTGACGCCTAATGCTATCAGCAGTTCGGTGGGGAGCCACTCCAGTGCAATAATCCGGCCCGGATTCGGCGTGGCGGCACGCAGGGGAAGTGCACAAAACAGTGGCGAGGCCGCCAGCGCCAGCAATAGTCGGCGGCGATAAAGATCGGGCATTATCCTTTCCTTAACAGACAAAACTGACCGGCGCGCCGCCCTGCGGATGCGGTAAAATGCCCATCGGGATACCATAAATCGCACCCAGCACGTCAGGCTGCATAATCGCCGCCGCATCACCTTCAGCAATCATCGTGCCCTGCCGCAATGCCACCAGATGATCGCAGTAGCGTGCTGCCATATTGATATCGTGCAGGACCGCAATCACGGTTAAGCCGCGCTGCTGGCTCAGATCTTTTATCAGCGCCAGCACCTCAACCTGATGGGCGATATCCAGCGCCGACGTCGGTTCATCCAGCAGCAGACAGCGGCTGTTCTGTGCCACCATCATCGCCAGCCAGGCACGCTGACGCTCACCGCCCGACAGGCTATCCACCAGTCGCCCGGCAAAGGGCTTGAGTCCGACCTGTGCAATGGCATCCTCTACCCGATCGCGGTCATCCTGACCAAACCGCCCCAGCGCGCCGTGCCAGGGATAGCGGCCAATCGCCACCAGCTCCCGGACCGTCATCCCCTCCGCTGCCGGTAACTGCTGCGGCAGATAGGCCACCTGGCGGGCAAAGGCTTTGCTGTTCCAGCGCCCGACCGGCTGCTGATTCAGCAGCACTTCTCCGCTGCTGGCCACGTGATGACGGCCCAGCATTTTCAACAGCGTCGACTTACCGGAACCGTTGTGGCCAATCAGCGCGGTCATTTTGCCGGGTGGAAAGGTCAGCGAGAGTGGCTGAAGGAGAGTGCGGCCGGGCACCTCAAAACTGGCGTTTGCCAGCGTAAAAGTCGCCTCTTCTGCGTGCGGATGCGGCATGATTATTCCTGTGAACAACGGGCGCCGAAGCGCCCGGTTAAATCAGAATCTGAAGGTCGCGGTGCCGACAATCTTACGCTCCGCGCCCCAGTAGCAGGCGTATTCACGGTAGCAGCTGGCGACATAGTCGCGGTTGAACAGATTGTTGACGTTAACGCCCACCGTCGAGCCAGGCAGACCGAAACGACCGAGGTCATATTTCAGCGCCGCATCCACCGTGGTGTAACCGGCAACCTTAAAGTTCTGGTTCTGCTCGGTGCCAGTGCTATAGAGACCCTGGCTCTCGCCGACATAACGCACACCCGCGCCCACTGTCACGCCCGAAAGGGCTGTCTCGTGGAAGGTGTAGTCGCTCCACAGTGAGGCCATATTTTTAGGGACGCTCACCGGCGTTCTGCCTTTCAGCTGCGTATCTTCGGTATATTCCGCATCGGTATAGGTGTAGGACGCCGTCAGGTTAACGTTGGCATTCAGCGCCGCTTTCGCTTCCAGCTCTACGCCGCGCGACCGGATTTCGCCGCTTTGAACGCTGAAATTGACATTACCGGGGTCAGCCGTCAGGTTTTTGGTTTTAGTCAGTTGGTAAACTGCGGCGGTCAGCACCACCGGACGATCTTTGGGAACATATTTCACGCCCGCTTCATACTGCTTCGCGCGGGACGGATCAAAAGGCTGCCCATCAGACGTTGTGCCTGCAGTAGGAATAAAGGATTCGCTATAGCTGAAATAAGGTGCGATGCCATTGTCGAAGACATAGTTCAGACCACCCCGCCAGGTGAAAGCCTGATCGTGATTTTTAACTTCAGTATCTTCGTTACGATTAAACGCGGATGTCATGGCATAGTCGTAGCGGCCACCCAGGGTCAGAACCCATTGATTCCATTCCATCTGATCCTGCGAATACAGGCCGGTCTGCTCCTGCTTATTCAGGTACTGATAAGGGAAAGGAGTTCCAACATTTGCATCATTACCGTACTGCGGATTAATAGCATTCAGAGGAGCAGCGCTACCAAATGCTGCATCAATATCATTACGTGTTCGCTGATAATCTACGCCCAGCAGCAGCGTATGATCAACCTGGCCGGTAGCAAACTTCGCCTGCGCCTGGGTATCGACCGCCAACTGGTTGAGCTTCTCATGGGAGACCGCCGAACCACGGGTAATTTCCTGAGTCTCCGGGGTAAACCCATTGCCATAGATACTGCGGTAATCGGTGCGCAGGTCGGCGTAACGCAGGTTCTGGCGCAACGTCCAGGTGTCGTTGAGGCTGTGCTCGGCGTTATAGCCCACCATTTTGGTGGTGCGTGAAATCTTGTTGCTCTGCTCGCCTTCATCGAAGTTGGTCGGCAGCTTGTACTGGCTGCCATCGGCACGGGTGATCGGCACCACAGTGCCCTGACGCGGCAGCCAGCCGTAATAGCCGGTTTCTGGCTCGTTCTGGAAATAGGTCAGCAGGTCAACGCGAGTACGATCGTCGGGACGCCAGCTGAAAGCCGGTGCGATGGTGTAGCGCTTCTCTTTGTTCATCGCCTGTTGCGCATCCTGACTGCGCGCCTGACCGGTCAGGCGATAGCTGTAGACACCGTCATCATCCAGCGCGCCGCCAAAGTCAAAGCCGGTCGAGAAGAGGTTATCGTTGCCCATCTGGAACTGCACTTCGCGCAGGGTTTCCTGGGTCGGACGCTTGCTCACCAGCGAGACCACTCCGCCAGGATTGCTTTTGCCGTAGAGTACCGATACCGGACCGCGCAGCAATTCGGCGCGCTCCAGGAAATAAGGATCGATAGCAAACTCAGAGTAGTTATCACCCTGCAGTTTCAGGCCATCCATATACTGATTGGTATTAGTTTCGCTGAAGCCGCGAATCGACAATGCATCAATCACATCTGAGCTGCCACGGTTACCGGTCAGCACGCCAGGCGTGTAGTTAAACGCCCCTTTCACGCTGGTCACGTTGCGCATTTCCATCTCTTCGCGGGTGACCACGGAGACAGACTGCGGATTTTTTTCAATCGGCGTATCGGTTTTGGTGCCGGTGGCGCTGCGTTTCGCTGCCACGGTCGGTGCCGGGCCCCAGGCGCTTTCCGCCTCAACACCGCTGCCGCCATCCGCCGAGACCACCATGGTCTCCGGCTGTGCGGCGTAAAGCGAGGTGCTCAGGCTTAGTGAGATCATGACGCCCAGAAGCGGTCGGGAAAATGTTTTTTTGGTGTTGTCTGCAAAAGTCGTTCGCGCATTCATAAAAAGGTGTCTCTTAAAAAGGCTCAGGAGAGCGAATCGAAACGATAATGATTATTATAACGGATTAGATAATATGCGAACTTCAGCGGGCACTGCAAGAAGAAATCCCAGTAGTGACGCCGTTTGCAGGGCGATTAACGCGTATTGATCAGAAACAAAAAAAGGGCGCCGAAGCGCCCTTTTAGCCTGTCTGACTGATCTATTTGCCAAACATATCTTTAATCCAGCCTGCTACGCCGTCGCTGTCTTTCTGCTCCTGCGGTTGCTGGACTGGTTGTTGCGGCTGCTGTTGCTGTTGTTGCTGATCGAACAGCTGTTGCTGCTGCTGAACCTGCTGCTGCTGTTGCTGACACAGCGCGTTCGGATCCAGCGCCCATACCGGCAGAGAACGCCAGGTGCTGCTGCCCGTTCCACAGACAAAGTTACCGGCCGAATCCACATTCATCATCGACACATCTTCCGGTGGCGTCAGCTGCAACGGCATTGGCGCCTGGATGTCCAGATAGCGGCGGTAGAGTTGCATCGCACCACTGGCCCCATAGAGTTTGGTCGGCTGGTTGTTATCGCGTCCCACCCAGGTAATCGCCACTTCTTTGCCATCAATACCGGCAAACCAGCTGTCTACCAGGTCGTTGGTGGTACCGGTTTTACCGGCCAGATGCGCCTTCGGGAAGCGCGCGCCCAGCGCACGGGCGGTACCGTGATCAGCCACCTGCTGCATGGTGTAAAGCGTCAGATAAGCCGCCTGCGCCGGTTCAACACGCTCTGCCTGCGGATAGCTCTGATAGAGCACACTGCCATCTTCTGCAATCACCGAACGCACCGCAGACAATGATGCGCGGTTACCGCCGCTGGCGATCGACTGGAACGCCTGCGCCACTTCAACCGGCGTCAGGTTCATGGCACCCAGCAGCATCGCCGGAACCGGATGAAGCTGCTCTTTCGGCACACCCAGCTTACTCCAGGTATCGACCACCGCATCCAGCCCCAGCGTCATACCAAGGTTAACCGTCGGCACGTTCATGGAGTTGGTCAGCGCATCCACCAGCATCACTTTTCCACTGAAGCGACGGTCGTCATTCATCGGTTTCCAGATGCTGCCGTTGGGCTGCTTCAGTGCAATAGGCTCATCCGCGATCCAGCTGTTCAGGCGGTAGCTGTTTGGCTGGCTCAGCGCGGTAAGGTAGGTCGCCGGTTTCGCCAGTGAACCGATAGATCGCCGCGCCTGCAGCGCGCGGTTGTAACCGGCGTACTGCGGATCTGCACCGCCGACCATAGCACGGACTTCACCGCTGAAACGGTCAACGACCACCATCGCGGTTTCCAGATCTTTCAGGCCACGCTGTTTTTTCAGCGTCGGAATGCCATCAACTACCGCTTTTTCGGCCGCATCCTGCGACACCGGATCCAGCGTGGTGAAGATCTTCACGCCGGAGAGATCTTTTATCTTGTCGCCCAGTTTCGCCTGAAGCTCGTTACGCACCATCTGCATAAAGGCAGGCTGCGGCGTGATGACTCCGCCTTTAGGCTGCACGCCCAGTGGACGCGCCGACAGCATGTCATACAGCTCCTGGTCGATCACTTTCTGCTGCTGCAACAGTCGCAGCACCAGGTTGCGTCGTTCCAGCGCCAGTTTCGGGTTGCGCCACGGGTTATAGAGCGACGCGCCTTTCACCATACCGACCAGCATCGCCTGCTGATCGAGGCTGAGCTCATCAACCGGGCGGCCAAAATAGTAGAGGCTCGCCAGCGGGAAACCGCGAATCTGATCGCTACCTGCCTGACCGAGATAGACCTCATTCAGGTAGAGCTCCAGGATACGATCTTTGCTATAGCGCGCATCCATGATCACAGCCATATAGGCTTCACGCGCTTTACGCCACAGCGAGCGCTCGTTGGTGAGGAACAGGTTCTTCACCAGCTGTTGCGTCAGCGTACTGCCGCCCTGCACCGCTTTCCCGGCCGTAATATTCGCCAGGAAGGCGCGACCAATGGAGTACGGGCTGATGCCATCATGCTCATAGAAATGCCGATCTTCGGTGGCAATCAGCGTATCGACCAGCAGATCCGGGAAACCAGCGCGTGGCACGAAGAGACGCTGTTCACCATTTGGCGACTGCAGCATAGTGATCAGGCGCGGATCGAGGCGGAAAAAGCCAAAATCACGGCCGGTTTCGAGGTTTTTAATCTCGCTCAGCTCATCTTTCGTGAAACTCATGCGCGCGTGGATCTGCCCCTCTTTACTGTCGGGGAAATCAAACGGGCGACGCAGCAGATCGATGGTGTTGCCCTTCACCGAAAACTCGCCAGGGCGGGTAATTCGTGAGACTTCGCGATACTGAGTTCCTTCCAGCAGCGCTACCATTTCACTTTTGTTGTAGGCCATGCCCGGTTCCAGGCTGACCATGCGGCCATAGACGGTGGCGGGCAGTTGCCACACTTTACCGTCAATACGGCTGCGAATTTCCGAGTCGAGGTAGATGCCCCATGCGACCATGACCACCACAAACACCAGGAACAGTTTAATTAACCATCCCAGCCAACGGCGTTTGCCGCGCGGCGGTTTTCCACCTTTACCTTTACGTGGCACCGGCGCTTCCTCCTCGTCATCATTAAAATCGTCCTGATCGATATCCTGTTCGATATCCCTGCGTCGTCCCCGGCCCGCACTGCTGCGCGGCGGCAACGGTTTACCTTTGCGCCCTATTGGTTCGCGATCGTTCCCAGACATTACTTTTCTTCTCCAGGCAGTGCTTACGGCAGCGCCGCTACTCTAACTGCTTTCTCGCGTGCCGCATGGCAGAACCCTCTGAATTCGATCCAGCGGACTCAACCCTGCGGGGACATTTTTTTGGTTCGCCTTGTTGGCAAGGCGTTGGCCGGATCCTCTGGCCAGGGATGTTTAGGATAACGTCCCTTCATCTCTTTCCTGACTTCCGGCCAGGCACCGCGCCAGAACGCCGCCAGATCACGGGTGATCTGCAACGGGCGCTGGGCGGGTGATAACAGCTCCAGCACCAGCGGAATACGTCCTTCCGCCACGGTGGGATTAGTCGCCTCACCAAACATCTCCTGAATCCTGACCGCCAGCGCGGGCGGCTTGTCCGCATCATAGCGAATCGGCAGCCGGCTTCCGGTCGGCACAGTGTAATGAGTTGGCAGCACAGTATCCAGCCGCTGACGTTGTGACCATGTGAGTAAATGTAAGAGTGCCGTGGTCAGGTTTACCGCCTGCAGGCTGCGGAGATCGCGCACCGCGGACATCTGGGGCAACAGCCACTGCGGCAGGCTCTCAAGCAGACTCTCATCGTCCATGGCGGGCCAGCTCTCTTCCGGCAACCACTGCGCCGCACACTGGATGCGCAGGCGTAGCTGTTCGGCGTCCGGCGTCCAGCCCAGCACCGACAGACCTTTGTCGGCAATCCAGCGCAGCATGGCCGCATGCAGCACGTCCGGCTCCGGGCGCGCCATCGGCTGGGTCTTCAGTATCAGCGCGCCAATCTGCTCACGCCTGAACGCGCGCAACGTGCCCTTCTCTTCGTCCCACTCGACTTCGGTCCGGCGCTCGATCAGTACGGGTTGCTGCTGGCACAGCGTCTCAATGTCGACCGGTAGCGCCAGTAACATCCGGGCATCCGGCGCGGCACTGCCCTGCAACAGGGCGGGTGCAATCAGCCATTCATTGCGCGTCAGGCCATCCTGCTCATCCAGTCTGGCACCCAGCCCGTTGGCCAGCTGATAACGACCACTCTGATCGCGTCGCCGTGCCAGCCGATCGCCAAAGCCCACCGCCAGCAAGTAGGCGAAACGATCTTCATCAACGCGCCCGCCACGGATTTTAAGCCGCTGTTGCCACTGCTGCGCGCGCCGCTGCCAGTGTGACTGCGGCCGATGCAGCGCATCCCGCAAATCGGCACTGCCACTGCGCGGGGGATCTTCCAGAATCGCGACCAGCAGCGCGGCGCTGGCGACCGCATCCGGCTCCTCGCCTGCGGCACAGAGCATAGCAGCCAGTCGGGGATCGCAGCCCAGCTGCGCCATGCGCCGTCCCAGCGCGTTGAGCAGGCCATTGCTGTCCAGCGCCCCCAGACGGCTCAGTTGCTGTTGTGCCGCATCCAGACTTCTGGCAGGTGGCAGGTCCAGCCACTGTAGCTGTTGCGGCTGGGTACAGCCCCACTGCAGCAGATCCAGCCACAGCGACGAAAGATCGCTGTTCACAATTTCCGCTTCGCTCTGCACCGCCGCGCGTGATGCCTGCTCCTGTGGCAAGAGATGCAGACAGATTCCCGGCATCAATCGCCCGGCGCGACCGGCGCGCTGAATCATCGATGCCTGACTGATTCGCTGGGTCTGCAGCCGCGTCACGCCGCTGCGTGCGTCAAACAGTGCGCTGCGCTCCAGCGCACTGTCGACCACCAGCCGAATTCCCTCAATAGTCAGGCTGGTCTCAGCAATGTTAGTCGCCAGCACCACTTTGCGCCGTCCGGCGGCGGCGGGCAGAATCGCCTGGCGCTGTGCCGCCAGCGGCAGTGCGCCGTAGAGCGGCGTCAGATCCACGTCGTCGCTGATGCGTGATTCCAGCTCACGTTTCACCCGCTCGATCTCCGCCACGCCCGGCAGAAACAGCAGAAGTGAGCCATCTTCGTCGCGCAACAGTTGAGCCACTTCACGCGCAACCGCCTCTTCAAAGCGCACGTTCTGATTCAGCGACGCGTAACGTCGCGCAACCGGATAGCTGCGCCCTTCTGAGACAATGAGTGGCGCGTCCGGCAGTAGCGCCACCAGCCGGGCATTATCCAGCGTGGCGGACATCAGCATGATTTTAAGGTCGTCGCGCAGCCCCTGCTGCACATCAAGCAGCAGCGCCAGCGCCAGATCGACCTGCAGGCTGCGCTCGTGAAACTCATCGAGGATTACCAGCGACACGCCCTCCAGCATCGGGTCATGCTGAAGCATGCGCGTGAGCATCCCTTCAGTAACCACTTCCAGCCGGGTCTGAGGCCCGACGCAGCTTTCGCCACGCATCCGGAATCCCACCGTAGCTCCCGGCTGTTCCCCGAGCTGTTCCGCCAGCCGCTGCGCCACATTACGCGCTGCCAGACGACGTGGCTCCAGCATGATGATCCGTCCCGGCAGAGACGCCTGCTGTAACAACTGCAACGGCAGCCAGGTCGATTTGCCCGCACCGGTGGGGGCGGCCAGCAGGACTTGAGAGGCGTCACGCAGCGCCGCCAGGATGTCAGGCAGCACCGCGCTGACCGGTAAATCGCTCACAGCAAACTCCGCTTCTGCCTGTGCTAAGATGGCGCGCATTGTAGCACGTGATATTTGCCGGAGAGCGCCATGGCGACACAACGCTTATTTTTTGCCATCAGCCTGCCTGACGAGGTGCAGCAGCAGCTGGTGCGCTGGCGGGCCGACACCTTTCCCGCCGAAGCGGGCCAGCCGGTGGTCGCAGCGAATTTGCATCTGACGCTGGCGTTTCTGGGTGAGGTCGCTCCGGAAACCTCACAACGCCTGCAGACGCTGGCCAGCCGCATTGAACAACCCGGCTTTGATCTGGATCTGGATGATGCCGGTCACTGGCCACGCCCAGGTGTGGTCTGGCTCGGCTGCCAGCGTGCGCCACGCGGGCTGCTGCAGCTCGCCAGCCTGCTACGGGCGCAGGCTGCCCGGCATGGCTGTTACCAGAGCCCCCAGCCGTTTCATCCGCACATCACGCTGTTACGCCACGCCACGCAGCCGGTTGTGTTACCGCCACGCGGCTTTCACTGGCGTTTTCGCGTCTCTGCTTTTTCCCTGTTTACCTCTGAATATGCCCGGGGCCGCACCCGCTACCGCGCTCTGGCCAGCTGGCCGTTAACGTCTCAGGATCCGCATGCACTTCTCTCCTCCTCTTAAACCTGCCCGCCTGATCAGTCGTTACAAACGTTTCCTTGCTGATGTTATGACGCCGGACGGTGAGGTTCTGACGATCCACTGCGCCAACACCGGCGCCATGACGGGCTGTGCTACGCCGGGCGATCGGGTCTGGTATTCCACGTCCGACAGCCTTACGCGCAAGTACCCTCACAGCTGGGAGCTGACTGAAACGCAGCAGGGCCACTGGATCTGCGTGAATACCCTGCGCGCTAACCAACTGGTGGCTGAAGCGCTGGATCAGAACAGGCTGCCCACGCTGGCGGGATATTCCCATCGTCAGGCAGAAGTGAAATATGGCAGTGAAAAAAGCAGAATTGATTTCCTGCTCAAGGCAGATCTACAACCCAACTGCTATATTGAGGTGAAATCCGTAACCCTTTTACATGAAGGAAAAGGTTATTTTCCGGATGCGGTGACGATTCGAGGACAGAAGCACCTGCGTGAACTGGCAACAGTTGCGGCAGAGGGTCATCGGGCCGTTTTGTTGTTTGCCGTTTTGCACTCGGGGATTGAGGACGTTTCCCCGGCACGTCACATTGATGCGGCGTATGCAGAACAACTGGCTCAGGCGCAGAAGGAAGGCGTAGAGATTTTAGCGTATCAGGCAGACTTATCGGCAGAGGGTATGCTTCTTAAATCGCCGATCAACGTAACCTTGTAATATCTTTTGCAATTTTATGTGTTAAGAATGTTCTGAGCTAAGGGCTGATTACGCTGTTCCTCACAGGCTTGTCAAGGTGTGTTCATGAAGAATTGCCAACCCTGACTGCTTCTGTTATTTATAGCGGCCTGTTTTTTTCCCCAATGGGGGATCGATGTACCCCGCAGACGTCAAATGCAGGATGGCAGCAACGCCCCTGCGAGACGAAAGTCAGAGGGTATAGTGCGTGTTATCCAGGAGAAGCAGCATGCAAGAAGGTCAAAACCGTAAAACATCGTCCCTGAGTATTCTCGCTATTGCCGGTGTTGAACCTTATCAGGTTAAACCTGGCGAAGAGTATATGAACGACGCGCAGCTGACCCATTTTCGTAAGATTCTGGAAGCCTGGCGTAATCAATTGCGGGACGAAGTCGATCGTACCGTATCGCACATGCAGGATGAAGCCGCTAACTTCCCGGACCCGGTTGACCGTGCCGCGCAGGAAGAGGAATTCAGCCTGGAACTGCGTAACCGCGATCGCGAACGTAAACTGATTAAAAAGATTGAAAAAACGCTGAAGAAAGTTGAAGATGACGACTTCGGTTATTGCGATTCCTGTGGCGTTGAGATTGGTATTCGCCGTCTCGAAGCCCGTCCTACTGCCGATCTCTGCATCGACTGTAAGACGTTAGCAGAAATTCGTGAGAAGCAAATGGCCGGCTAATGCCGTGTCCGGTCTGTTACCACGCAGCGGAACAACAGCTGTACTGTCCGCTGCGTGGTCACTTCTGAATCCTATGTCATCCTCCTGTATCGGTCGCTTCGCCCCTTCTCCCTCTGGTGAACTCCATTTTGGCTCGCTGATTGCTGCCCTGGGCAGTTACCTGAGCGCACGCGCGCAAAACGGCGTCTGGCGAGTGAGAATTGAAGATATCGATCCGCCACGGGAAGTGCCAGGTGCTGCCAGCCGCATCCTGCACCAGCTGGAGCACTATGGCTTAACGTGGGATGGTGAAGTGCTGTGGCAGTCACAACGCCATGAAGCCTACCGTGAGGCGCTGACCTGGCTGCAGCAGCATCGTCAGAGCTATTTCTGCACCTGCCCCCGCCGTCGCATTCAGGAGATTGGCGGTTTCTATGATGGTTACTGTCGTGAACGGCAATGCGGACCAGAGAATGCCGCGCTGCGTTTACGCCAGCATGCACCGGTCTTTGCGTTTAACGATCGATTACGGGGCCGCGTGGAGGCAGACAGGCGACTGGCGCAGGAAGATTTTATTATTCACCGCCGTGATGGCCTGTTTGCCTATAACCTGGCGGTGGTGGTTGATGATCATTTTCAGGGCATTACCGAAGTGGTTCGCGGCGCAGATTTGATTGAGCCGACGGTGCGACAGATTGCGCTCTATCAGCAGTTTGACTGGCCAGTGCCCGCCTGGCTACATCTGCCGCTGGCACTCAACCACGATGGCAATAAGTTATCGAAGCAGAATCATGCACCTTCGCTGCCGGATGGCGATGCCAGACCGCTGCTGGTGGCGGCATTACGCTTCCTCGGACAGCCTGTTTCAGGCGGCTGGCAGGACTTAACGCAGGACAAACTGCTGTCTGATGCGGTAGCGCAGTGGAATATCGCTTTGATGCCGCAACAGAACGCCCTGAAACCGGATGCATAGACAACAGCATTCTCAAACGGTTCTCAACAGGCTATGATTAGCCGCTGATTTACCTACACCCTAATTGCCACTGTCGAGGTGTCCCATTTTTACCCGAGTAGCTAATTTTTGCCGAAAAGTCCTGAAGCGTGATGAAGAGGAAGCCCCAGCAGAGGTTGAACCAGAACGTCTGATGGCCATCATCCCTCGTGAAAGCCACAACATCTCACGTAAAGACATCAGCGAAAATGCCCTCAAAGTGCTCTATCGCCTGAATAAAGCCGGTTATGAAGCCTATCTGGTAGGCGGTGGCGTGCGCGATTTGCTACTGGGGCAAAAACCCAAAGATTTCGACGTGACCACTAACGCCACGCCAGAGCAGATGCGTAAGCTGTTCCGTAACTGTCGCCTGGTTGGTCGTCGTTTCCGTCTGGCACACGTGATGTTTGGTCCGGAAGTGATCGAAGTCGCGACCTTCCGTGGACATCATCAGGCGGAAGAGCCGGAAGAGGATCGCAACAGTTCGCAGCGCGCCCAGAGCGGCATGCTGCTGCGCGACAACATCTTCGGCTCTATTGAAGACGATGCCCAGCGTCGTGATCTCACCATTAACAGCCTCTACTACAGCGTGGCTGATTTCAGCGTACGCGACTATGTCGGCGGCATCAGCGATCTCGAACAGGGTATTATTCGCCTGATTGGCGATCCGGAAACCCGCTATCGCGAAGATCCGGTCCGCATGCTGCGCGTCGCGCGTTTTGCCGCCAAGCTCAATATGAGCATTGCGCCGGAAACCGCCGAGCCGATTCCGCGTCTGGCTTCGCTGCTGCGTGATATTCCGCCTGCGCGCCTGTTTGAAGAGTCGCTGAAAATGTTGCAGGCCGGCTACGGTTACAGCACCTATCTGAAGTTGTGTGAATATCAACTGTTCCAGCCACTGTTCCCGACGCTGGCGCGCAACTTCACGGAAAACAGTGACAGCCATATGGAGCGGATGCTCGCTCAGGTGCTGAAAAACACCGATAACCGCATTCACAATGACATGCGCGTTAACCCGGCATTCCTGTTTGCTGCGATGTTCTGGTATCCACAGCTTGAAACGGCCGAACGCATTGCACAGGAAAGTGGCCTGACTTACTTCGAAGCCTTTGCGATGGCGATGAATGATACGCTGGATGAGGCCTGCCGTGCGCTGGCGATTCCGAAACGTATTACTTCGCTGATCCGCGATATCTGGCTGCTGCAGTTACGCATGTCGCGCCGTCATGGCAAACGCGCCTGGAAACTGATGGAGCATCCAAAATTCCGCGCCGCTTACGATCTGCTGGCATTACGGGCGGAAGTTGAAAATAACCCTGAGCTCCTGCGCCTGAGCCAGTGGTGGGGTGAATTCCAGGTGGCTGCGCCGCCGCATCAGAAAAACATGCTGAATAACCTGGGCGACGATCCGGTGCCACGCAGTAAATCGCGTCGCCCTCGCCGCCGTCCTTCCGCGCCGCGTCGTGACAATCAAAACGCCTCATGACACGGGTTTACCTCGCATTAGGCAGTAACCTTGCCGATCCGCTGCATCAGATTGATGCAGCGCTGACCGCACTGGATGCGTTGCCGCAGACGCAACGCATCAATACCTCTCCGTTCTACCGCACGCCGCCTTATGGTCCGCCGGATCAGCCCGACTTTCTCAATACCGCCGTGGCGCTGGAAACCGATCTCAGCCCGGAAGCGCTGCTTGATCATACCCAGCGGATTGAGCGGGAGCATGGCCGGGTGCGCAAGGCCGAACGCTGGGGACCCCGCACGCTGGATATTGATGTGATGCTGTTTGGCGAGACGGTGATCAACACGGAGCGGCTGATTGTGCCGCATTATGATCTGCTGAACCGCGCCTTTATGCTGGTGCCGCTGCTGGCCATTGCGCCGGACGCCTGCCTGCCGGATGGCCGTGCACTCAGTCCCCTTCTTGCCACTCTCGACAGCAGCAGCATCGAGCTGTGGCACGGCTGATCAGACAAACGCAACTCTCTGATTCCGCTCTCTCACGCTATCCAGTAAACTGCGCCCATCAGAATTCCTGAGTTGAGAGCGCCATGAAACCCACCACGATTTCACATCTGCGTCAGGCGAAAGCCAGCGGTAAAAAATTCGCGACGCTGACCGCCTATGATTTCAGTTTTGCCCGTCTGTTTGCCGATGAAGGCATTCAGGTGCTGCTTGTTGGCGATTCTTTAGGAATGACGGTGCAGGGGCATGATTCCACGCTGCCGGTCACGGTCAGCGACATTGCCTATCACACTGCCGCCGTGCGCCGTGGCGCGCCACAGGCTCTGCTGCTTGCCGACCTGCCGTTTATGAGTTATGCCACGCCAAAGCAGGCCTTTGAGAGTGCAGCGCAGTTGATGCGTGCCGGTGCCAACATGGTGAAACTTGAAGGCGGTAGCTGGCTGACTGAGACTGTGCAGATGCTGACCGAGCGTGCCGTGCCGGTGTGTGGCCATCTTGGCCTGACGCCGCAGTCGGTGAATATCTTTGGTGGCTATAAAGTGCAGGGCCGTGATGAAGCCGGAGCCGAACAGCTTCTGGCCGATGCGCTGGCGCTGGAAGCCGCCGGCGCACAGCTAATGGTGCTGGAGTGTGTGCCGGTGTCGGTGGCGCAGCAGATTACCGACGCGCTTACCATCCCGGTAATTGGCATCGGAGCCGGTAACGTCACCGATGGTCAGATTCTGGTGATGCATGACGCGCTGGGTGTGACCGGTGGCCACATTCCCAAATTTGCCAAAAATTTCCTGGCGGAGACCGGCGATGTTCGCGCGGCGATTCGCCACTATATCGCCGAAGTCGAGGCCGGAACCTACCCGGCGGCAGAGCACAGTTTCCAGTAATTCAGGAGAGTCACCGTGTTGATCATTGAAACGCTGCTGATGCTGCGCCAGGAAGTCCGTCGCTGGCGCCTGCAGGGCAAACGCATTGCGCTGGTGCCTACCATGGGCAACCTGCATGAAGGCCATCTGACACTGGTTGATGAAGCCCGGGCGCGCGGCGACATCGTCATTGTCTCGATCTTTGTCAATCCGATGCAGTTCGATCGCGCCGATGATTTAGCGCGCTATCCGCGAACGCTGCAGGAGGATTGTGAAAAGCTGAACCGCCACCAGGTGGATGTGGTTTTTGCGCCCTCACCGGCTGAAGTTTATCCGCAGGGCGCACAGAATCAGACCTTTGTTGAGGTGCCGGTGCTCTCTTGCCTGCTGGAAGGTGCGACGCGTCCAGGCCATTTTCGTGGCGTGGCGACCATCGTCAGCAAACTGTTTAATCTGGTGCAGCCCGATATTGCCTGTTTCGGTGAAAAGGATTTTCAGCAGCTGGCTATCATTCGTAAGATGGTGGCCGATATGGGCTTCGACATTGAAATTATTGGCGTGCCAACCGTGCGGGCTAAAGATGGCCTGGCGCTGAGTTCTCGCAACGGCTACCTGACAGCAGATGAGCGTAAGCTGGCACCTGTGCTGAGCCAGGTGATGAATCAGATGGCGACACGGCTTGAGAACGGCGAGCGTCAGATTGACGAGATCATTGAGACCGCCAGCGAGGCATTGCTGGCGAGGGGATTGCGTCCTGATGGTCTGGCGATTTGTGATGCAGAAACGCTGCAGCCGCTGACGGTAGACAGCCAGCGCGCGGTGGTGCTGATGGCTGCCTGGCTGGGCAAAGCTCGCCTGATTGATAATCAAACTGTTGACCTGACGCTGTAACGCCTTCTGCTGAAGGTTATTTTCTTTCTCTGACAAGGTTTCTGGCTATGATTCGCACTGTTCTGCAAGGCAAATTGCACCGCGTCAAAGTGACGCAGGCGGACCTCAATTATGAAGGTTCCTGCGCTATCGATCAGGATTTCCTGGATGCATCCGGCATTCTGCAATATGAAGCTATTGATATTTATAACGTCACCAACGGTCAGCGCTTTTCCACCTACGCTATCGCGGCTGAGCGCGGCTCGAAAATCATTTCGGTCAACGGTGCAGCAGCCCGCTGCGCCTGCGAGGGCGATATATTAATTATCTGCTCCTATGTGCAGGTTGAGGATGCCGAAGCGCGTCAGTGGCAGCCTAAAGTCGCCTATTTTGAAGGTGACAACCAGATGAAGCGTCTGGCGAAAGCACTGCCAGTACAGATCGCCTGATTAATCGTTCCCCTGACAAAAAAAGGGCCGCCCGTAAAATGGCTGGCCCTTTTCTTTTCTGATAACTCAACCGGTTTGGTTGCCAACTGAAAAAGCCACGCCCTTATTCCGGCGTGGCCCTTACCTTTCGGGTTGACGTCAGGTACGCAATCCGCGCCCGCGCTGTATCAGCGCATAGACCAGCCAGTAGAACACCAGTATAAAGGCCACCAGCACCGTGAGCGTAAACACCAGCGGCACATCATTAATGCCCAAGAAGCCATAACGGAATCCGCTAATCATATAAACGATTGGATTGAGTTTAGAGACTGCCTGCCAGATTGGCGGCAGCAGACTCAGCGAATAGAACACGCCGCCCAGATAGGTCAGTGGCGTCAGCACAAAGGTCGGGATCAGGCTGATATCGTCAAAGGTACGGGCAAATACGGCGTTCAGCAGACCGGCCAGTGAAAACAGAATCGCGGTCAGCAACAGCGTGATCGCGACCATCGACCATGAGTGCACCTGGAACGGCACAAAGAACAGCGAGATGGCCGTCACCAGAATGCCGACGCAGACACCACGCGCTACGCCACCGCCAACATAACCGGCAATGATGATGTGGGTGGGCACCGGTGCAACCAGCAGCTCTTCAATGTTGCGCTGGAATTTGGCGCTGAAGAACGACGACGCGACGTTGGCATAGGCATTGGTAATTACCGCCATCATGATTAATCCCGGCACGATGAACTGCATATAGCTGAAGCCGTGCATCTCACCGATGCGCGAGCCAATCAGGTTGCCAAAGATGATGAAATAGAGCGTCATGGTGATGACCGGCGGCACCAGCGTCTGGATCCATATACGGGCGAAACGGTTAACCTCTTTGGCCCAGATGCTCTTCAGCGCCACCCAGTACAGATGTGTCATGCTTTTACTCCTGTTTTTCCCTGCGTCGTCAGGCCAACGAACAGCTCTTCCAGACGGTTGGCTTTATTGCGCATACTCAGCACCTGTACACCCTGCGCGCTCAGCTGGCTGAAGACGCTGTTGAGGCCCTGCTCACGCAATACTTCCACTTCGAGCGTTGAGGTATCGGTCAGACGGTACTGGAACCCTTCCAGCGTTGGCAGCGGGCTGCGCGGTGCCAGATCCAGAATAAAGGTTTCCGATTTTAGCTTGGACAACAGCCCTTTCATTGAGGTGTTCTCTACCAGCTCACCGCTCTGAATGATGCCGATGTTGCGGCACAGCATCTCTGCTTCCTCAAGATAGTGGGTCGTGAGAATAATGGTGGTGCCTTTGGCATTGAGATCCTTCAGGAACACCCACATAGATCGGCGTAATTCGATATCCACGCCAGCCGTCGGTTCATCCAGGATCAACAGCTTAGGCTCATGCATCAGTGCACGGGCGATCATCAGACGACGTTTCATGCCGCCGGAGAGCATACGGGCACGTTCAGTGCGTTTGCCCCACAAATCGAGCTGCTTCAGATACTTCTCTGCCCGTTCAATGGCTTCACGACGCTCGACGCCGTAGTAACCCGCCTGGCTGACGACGATCTGCATCACCGTCTCGAACGGGTTAAAGTTAAACTCCTGTGGCACCAGGCCGAGCTGGCGTTTGGCATTCACCACATCTTTATCCAGATCGTAGCCAAACACCCGCACGCTGCCCTCGGATTTATTGACCAGCGAACTGATAATGCCGATGGTTGTCGATTTACCGGCACCGTTTGGCCCCAGCAGCGCATAAAAGTCACCCGCTTCAACGTTAAGATCGATGCCCTTCAGCGCCTGCACGCCGCCGGGATAGGTCTTGGTCAGCCGGGAAAGTTCCAGTGCATAAGTCATTCTGCATCCATACCCTGTTTTGGTGGCATTGCAATGCCGTTTAAATTTATCAGGCCCTGGCATATAGTACGCGCGCGCACTTTGCGCAGTAACCGGTCGCTCAACGCCATGACAGACATCAATACCCTGATCAGAAACAACCGCGAATGGTCAAAATTACTGGTTGAAGAAGATCCCAGCTTTTTCGAGCGGCTTGCCCAGGCACAAAAACCGCGCTTCCTGTGGATTGGCTGCTCTGACAGCCGTGTCCCTGCCGAACGCCTGACCGGACTGGAACCAGGCGAACTTTTTGTTCACCGCAATGTTGCCAATCTGGTGATCCACACCGATCTGAACTGTCTGTCCGTGGTGCAGTACGCTATCGAAGTGCTGGAAGTGGAACACGTAATCGTGTGTGGCCACTACGGCTGCGGCGGCGTGCAGGCAGCGATGGATAATCCGGAGTTAGGATTAATCGACAACTGGCTGCTGCACATCCGCGACCTCTGGTACAAGCATAGCGTGTTGCTGGGGGAACTCCCGCCGGATAAGCGTCTGGACAAACTGTGCGAAATCAACGTTATTGAACAGGTCTATAACCTGGGGCATTCGACCGTGCTGCAATCTGCCTGGAAGCGCGGCAAGGATGTCTCCCTGCACGGCTGGGTATACGGCATTCAGGATGGCTGTCTGCGTAACCTTGATGTCACCGCAAACAGCCGGGAGATCCTCGAACAGCGCTACCGTCACGGCATTGCGAATCTGCGGATGAACAGCGAGTCCTGAGCCGATCGCGGCGTAAAGCGCGACATAGCCTACACCAGGCAACCGGTGCAGGCCTTGGAAGAATGTGCGGTCACAGCAGTATCAGGATTCCAGCGGCACCACTTTGCCGATGTAAGGCAGATGGCGATAGTGCTGAGCATAGTCGATGCCAAAGCCCACCACGAACTCATCCGGAATTGCAAAGCCGACATATTCGACGTTCACGTCGACTTCACGGCGCTCTGGCTTATCCAGCAGGGTACAGATCGCCAGTGATTTTGGCTGACGCAGTTGCAGAATCTCACGTACTTTGCTCAGGGTGTTACCGGAGTCGATGATATCTTCGACGATCAGCACATCCTTGCCACGAATGTCTTCATCCAGATCTTTCAGGATTTTCACATCACGGGAGCTGGACATGCCGCTGCCGTAACTGGAAGCCGTCATAAAGTCGACTTCATGGGGTACATCAATGGCGCGACAGAGATCAGCCATGAACATGAATGAGCCGCGCAGCAGCCCTACCAGCACCATATCACTGCCGCTGTCGCGGTAGTGCTCGTTAATCTCTTTGCCCAGTTCAGCGATGCGCGTGGCGATTGCCTGTTCAGGGATCATCACTTCAACAGTGTGTTTCATAGCGTTCCGCCCGGTTACGTCAGAAAAGCCCCGAAGTCTATCACAGACGCAGCCGTGACGGCTGTGCAGCCCCATACGCAAACGATTACCTCCCGAAATTTATTACCCAACGCCTGCGGGTAACTAAAATGCGCATTACCTTAGAACATTCTGGCATTTACCAGCATGATTCGCTGCGTGGTAGCCTTTATCCAACAGATCGTTACCCTACTCGCGCCGCTGGCCGGAGATCACAATGACTTCATCTTCAAGCAAAAAAACGCATATCGGTGACAGGCCGCTGCACCCTGAAACCCAGATGCTGAACTATGGCTATGATCCCCGTCTCTCTGAAGGTGCGGTGAAGCCGCCGGTGTTTCTGACCTCGACCTTTGTCTTTGACAGCGCTGAAGAGGGACGGGATTTCTTCGATTACGTCTCTGGCCGACGTGAACCACCGGAGGGCAAATCAGGTGGGCTGGTCTATTCCCGCTTTAATCACCCGAACAGCGAAATTGTTGAAGATCGGCTGGCGGTCTATGAGCAGGCAGAGAGCTGCTCGCTCTTCTCTTCCGGCATGGCGGCCATCTCCACTACCCTGCTCACGTTTGCCCGTCCGGGCGAGGTGATCCTGCATTCCCAGCCGCTCTATGGCGGCACCGAAACCCTGCTCAGTAAGACGCTGCATAATCTGGATATCAAAGCAGTCGGTTTCAGCGACGGTAATGATGAAGTCAAAGTGCGTGAAGCCGCTCAGCAGGCGATGGCTCAGGGCCGGGTAGCGGTGATCCTGATTGAAACACCGGCGAATCCCACTAACAGCCTCGTCAATATCCGCTTGATGGCGCGCATCGCCGATGAGATTGACCAGCAACAGGGTTCACGACCGATTATCGCCTGTGACAACACGCTGCTCGGCCCGCTGTTCCAGCAGCCGCTGACGCTGGGCGCTGATCTGTCGCTCTACTCGCTGACCAAGTATGTTGGCGGTCACTCTGACCTGATTGCGGGCGCGGCGATGGGCAGTAAAGTGCTGATGGCAAAAGTGCGCGCCCTGCGCAGCGCAATCGGCACGCAGCTGGACCCGCACTCAAGCTGGATGCTCAGCCGCTCACTGGAAACGCTGTCGCTGCGGATGGAGAAAGCCTTTCACAATGCAGAAGCCGTCGCGGCGTTTCTGCGCGATCACCCGAAGGTGGCGAAGCTGCACTGGCTGCCCTATCTGGATGCGGAGAGCGCCGAAGGGAAAACCTATCGCGAGCAGTGCAGCGGCGCAGGTTCGACCTTCTCATTTGATATCACTGGCGGCCAGCCCGCTGCATTCCGTTTTCTTAATGCGCTGTCGCTATTTAAGCAGGCAGTGAGCCTGGGCGGTACGGAGTCGCTGGCCAGCCATCCTGGCAGCACCACTCACTCCGGCGTGCCGCAGGCGGTGCGTCAGCGTATTGGTATCACTGACGCCACGGTGCGGCTATCGATTGGCATCGAGAACGCCGGTGACCTGATTGAAGACATCAGGCTGGCGCTGGAGCAGGCGTAATCAGCTCACAGTGAAGCCCAGCATCATGCCGGTATCTTCATGCTCCAGCAGATGGCAGTGGGCCATGTAAGCGTGTTCGGCGGTGGCGACATAGTTGAAGCGCACCAGCACTTCACTGCGCCAGCCGTCGACATTCACCATATCCTTCCAGCCCTGCCGATGCGGGGCGGGCGGTTTGCCGTTTTCTGAGAGAATACGGAACTGGGTGCCGTGAATGTGGAACGGATGCAGCATGGCATCGCCTTCCCCTGAAATCGTCCACTTCTCATAATCACCCAGCTTCACCGCAAATGACGGCTTCGTCATATCAAAGGCC
This sequence comes from Candidatus Pantoea rara, assembly GCF_051136265.1. Taxonomy (NCBI): domain Bacteria; kingdom Pseudomonadati; phylum Pseudomonadota; class Gammaproteobacteria; order Enterobacterales; family Erwiniaceae; genus Pantoea; species Candidatus Pantoea rara. The sequence goes on from NZ_CP194942.1 coordinate 3,265,164, forward strand.
TGACCGTTGATCGTGTTGCCGTTGCGGAAATCGTAACCCGCGGGCGGCGTATTGCCGTGCATGCTGTGATCCATGTTTTCCATATTTTCCATCGGCGGCATCGGCTCGGCAGCCGTTTTCTCCTGCATCTGCGGCATCGAATGATGAGCGCCCTTGCCCATCGCTTTCTCACCGTAGCGCTGCATTAATGCCTGCATTCCCTGCTGGTCCAGCTGCGGGTCCATCATCAGTTGCAGCCAGCGTGCCGTCAGGCCGTCGGTGGAGGGCAGCGCGGGCAGCGTCGCCAGCTGATCCGGCAGCGTGGCGCTGGCCATCACCCGCAGTGGCAGGATCTGCACCAGTGGCAGCGGCTGGTCAAACGGCGGCAACGTCATGCCCATCTGCTCCGTTGGCAGCGTCACCATATCAAAGGCCTTACCGTCAGAAGTATCGATCATCACCTCAAAACGTTCACCCGGCAGGATCGGCAGCGAGTCAAGCTTCACCGGCTCGGCCAGCAGGCCACCATCGCTGGCGATGACAAAGAGCGAACGTTTATCACTGGTGGCAACGTGCAGCGAACGGGCATTGCAGCCGTTGAGCAGACGCAGACGCAGCCAGCCGCGCGGCACCGCATGCTGCGGATACGGCACACCATTGGTCAGCATCATGTCGCCAAACCAGCCCACCGCGGCGCGCATCACATCAAGTTGATAATCGATAAGGCGCCCATCTTTGGTCAGTTGCTTATCCTGAAAAATCAGCGGCACATCATCCACACCCCACTGTGTGGGCAGCCTCAGCGTTCCACTCTCTTTGTCTTCCAGCAGGATCAAGCCCGCCAGCCCCTGCGCCACCTGATGCCCGGTTTTGCCGTGCAGATGCGGGTGATACCAGCAGGTCGCAGCGGGTTGATCGGGCGTGAAAGAGACCTGGCGCGACCCGCCAGGCGCAATTATCGCCTGCGGGCCACCATCCACGGCGCCGGGAATTTCCAGCCCGTGCCAGTGCAGGGTTGTCGCTTCGCTAAGCCGGTTATGGATGTTCACCGTCACCGGTTTGCCACTCTGCATCTTCAGCACCGGCCCCAGCAGGCTGCCGTTATAGCCCCACGTCGGCACCGCGTTGCCGTTCCACTGTGTGGTGCCCTGCATGGCGGTGAGGCTGTAGCTGCCCCTGGCATCGGGTTCCAGCAGTGACGGGATCGGCAACAGCGGACGGGTAGCCGCCATCAGCGGACGGCTCCAGAGCGGCAAGGCTCCGGCTGCACTCAGTGCGGCGGTGAGTTTCAGGAAATGGCGACGTTGCATGGTGATCATCCTTGTGGCATTGGAGCGAACAGCCTAAACCCTGACCTTATGGGAAGGTCAAGTCTTACCCGTGCGGATCTGACGAAAAAAGGCGTTACAGCGGCTTGCAGCCCCAAATTAATCGAAAACCTGAGAATAACTGTGCTAACGTCATGAGCAATATCCATTGAAGAGAACGACTATGAAGCAAAGTATCAGGATCCTGCTGTTGACGGGACTCCTTGGCTTCTCCTCCACCAGTTTTGCTCTGAGCGAATCCGAAGCGGAAGATCTGGCTGATCTTACGGCGGTTTTTGTTTATCTGAAAAATGATTGTGGCTATCAGGATTTACCGGATGCGCAGATTCGCAAAGCGCTGGTCTTTTTTGCTCAGCAGAATCGCTGGGATTTAAGCAACTACAGCAACTACAATATGAAAGCGCTGGGTGAAGACAGTTATCGCGATCTCAGCGGCATCGCCATCACTAACGACAAAAAATGTAAGTCACTGGCCCGCGACTCGCTGAGCCTGCTGGCCTACGTCAGGTAACAGCTCTGCCCTCTGCAGCCGGACATTGACCGTGCAACGACGGTCAGTGTTAGCTATCATGTGCCGCCCATCTTCATGGCGATGTCATCAGAGGAGAGCACCATGGCCCACAATGAAACGTGGTATGAAACCCTTCATGCCGGTTTTGGCCAGTATTTCACGGTAGACAACGAGCTGTACCGTGAGAAAACTGCGCATCAGGATTTAATCATTTTCGAAAATGCCGCGATGGGCCGTGTGATGGCGCTGGACGGCGTCGTGCAGACCACCGAACGCGACGAATTTATCTATCATGAAATGATGACCCACGTTCCGCTGCTGGCGCATGGCGCGGCGAAGCGCGTCCTGATCATCGGCGGCGGCGACGGTGCTATGCTGCGTGAAGTGTCACGTCATCCGGAAGTCGAAAAGATCACTATGGTGGAGATCGATGCGGGCGTCGTTACGTTTTGTCGCCAGTATCTGCCGAACCACAGCGCAGGTGCCTATGACGATCCGCGCTTTACGCTGGTGATTGATGACGGGGTTAACTTCGTCAACCAGACGCAGGAAAAATTCGATGTCATTATCTCCGACTGCACCGATCCGATTGGTCCAGGCGAGAGTCTGTTTACCTCCGAATTTTATGCCGGTTGCAAAGCAGCCCTTAATGAAAATGGCATCTTCGTGGCGCAGAATGGCGTCTGCTTCCTGCAGCAGGATGAGGCCGTCAACAGCCATCGCAAACTGGGCCATTACTTTGGCGATGTCAGTTTCTATCAGGCAGCGATTCCGACCTATTACGGCGGCATTATGACTTTTGCCTGGGCGAGTGACAATCCGGCGCTACGCCAGCTTGATACCGCCACTCTGCAGACACGATTCGAGGCCGCTGGCCTGACCTGCCGTTATTACACACCTGCGATCCATACCGGCAGCTTTGCCCTGCCACAATATCTGTTAAATGCGTTATCTGACGCGAGCTGATCGTGCATTTTTAAGGGGTTAACAAAATTGCAAAAGCTGAAACTACATGGCTTCAATAACCTGACGAAAAGCCTGAGTTTTTGTATTTACGATATCTGTTATGCGAATACTGAAGCTGAACGCGATGGTTACATCGCCTACATTGATGAACAATATAACGCTAACCGATTGACAGAAATCCTGACTGAGACCTGCTCAATCATCGGGGCTAATGTGCTCAACATTGCGCGTCAGGATTATGAACCGCAGGGAGCCAGCGTCACGATTCTGGTCAGCGAAGAGCCGATCGATCCTAAAGATATTGATAACTCCGAGCATCCCGGCCCGCTGCCTAACTCGGTGGTGGCGCATCTCGATAAAAGCCATATCTGCGTCCATACCTATCCGGAGAGCCATCCGGAAGGCGGACTTTGCACTTTTCGCGCCGATATCGAAGTCTCAACCTGTGGCGTAATCTCACCGCTTAAGGCGCTGAATTATCTGATCCACCAGCTGGAGTCAGACATTGTCACCGTCGATTACCGGGTGCGCGGTTTTACCCGTGATGTGAAAGGCATGAAGCACTTTATCGATCACGAGATCAATTCGATTCAGAACTTCATGTCTGACGATATGAAAGCGATGTATGACATGGTGGATGTGAATGTCTATCAGGAAAATATCTTCCATACCAAGATGTTACTGAAAGAGTTCGACCTTAAACATTACCTGTTTAACACCCGTCCGGAAGATCTCAGCCCGCAGGAGCACAAGCGCATTACTGACCTGCTCTGGAAAGAGATGCGTGAGATTTACTACGGCAGAAATATCCCCTCAGTGGGCCTGAAGACCCTTTGATTAACAGGCGCGCAGCGTTACGGCCTGCGCGTCTTATCCCGCCTGTTTTCTCCCCCACCGGTTTTAGAATGCGGTCTGGAAAAGATGGCGCGTTCTGTTCAGGCGGACGTCAGCGCCAGCGTAATCCCGCGCTCGCGCAGCGCGCGGCAGACCGTTTCATCTAACCGACTGTCGGTGACTACATCGGTCAGATCATCCACCGGTGAGGCGCAGAACAGTGACCAGGAACCATATTTGCTGCTGTCTGCCAGCAACACCCGACGTGCGGCATTAGCCAGCAGATCGTGTTTCAGCCCGGCTTTCTCCTCGGTCGGCGTGGTAATACCGCGCTCAAGGCTCCAGGAGTTACAGCTGACAAACGCGATATCGGGATTGATGCTGCGCAGCAACCGGCGTCCATGTTCGCCCACACAGGACTGACTGGAGTCGTCGATGCGTCCGCCAATAATCGTCACCTCGATCTGCTTAAACTCAGACAAAAACAGGGCAATGTGCAGATCGGCAGTGATGACCCGCAGTGGCAGATGCGTAAGCTGCCGCGCCAGCTCCAGCATCGTGGTGCCCGCATCCAGCACCACCGCATCGCCCGACCGGACAAAGCTGGCGGCGCATTCCGCGATCGCCTGCTTCTCGGCCAGGTTACGCTGCATTTTCTCCAGTGTGGTTGGCTGGGCAGGAATAAAACGATTCAGGGTCACGCCGCCATGACTGCGGCTGATCACGCCCTCTTTATCCAGCTTGATCAAATCACGTCGAATCGTGGCGGGTGAGGCGGAAATCGCACTGACCAGTTGCTCAACAGTCACCAGATTATGGCTTTTCAGGTAGTCCATAATCTGGTCAAGACGGCTCTGTCCCTTCATATATCCCTATGCGAGCTGCATCGCGAGTTTAATAGAGATCGCCATGCTGTCAGACTTCGCTTTACCTGTCCAGGCGATATCAAATGCGGTGCCATGGTCAGCAGAGGTGCGGATAAACGGCAGGCCTGCGGTGATGTTGACGCCATCATAGAAGCCCAGCAGTTTCAGCGGAATATGCCCCTGATCGTGATACATCGCGACCACCATGTCATACCGTCCATCCTGGCACTGCAGGAACACCGTGTCCGGCGGACAAGGCCCGGAGACATCAATCCCCTGCGCTTTCATCGCCTCAATAGCGGGCGCCACGGTGGTGATCTCCTCATCACCAAACAGGCCGTTCTCACCGGCGTGCGGATTAACGCCCGCCACGGCGATACGCGGGGCGCTGTAACCGACACGACGCAGGAAAGTGTCCGCCATACCAATCACGGTTTTAATGCGCGGCTGATTAAGCGTATCGAGAAACTTACGTAGCGCAATGTGGGTCGTGACATGAATCACTTTCAGCTTATCTGTGTAGAGGACCATGGCGTAATCTTTGGTCCTGGTAAGATGCGCCAGCAGTTCGGTGTGACCCGGATAGAGATGGCCCGCCGCATGCAGCGCCTCTTTGTTCAGCGGCGCCGTGGCAATGGCCTGCACGTCACCCGCCAGTGCCAGCTCAGTAGCACGTTTAACGCAACGCCATGCCAGATCGCCCGCCTCTTTCTGCACCACGCCAGGTTTCAGCGCGTCGGGATCGGCCAGGGGCTCATCGATTACGTTGATGATGCCGGGCGCAAACCGCGCATCCTGCACCCGATCCAGCACCCGCAGCTCGGCCTGTGGCGTAATGTTCATCGCCATAATGCGGCGCAGCGTACTGGCACAACCAATCACCACCGCAGGGATGCCATTCAGCTCACCTTCAGAGAGCGACCTGATGATGATTTCGGGGCTGATGCCCGCCGGATCGCCCATGGTGATCGCAATAATTTTACTCACTCGACTTCTCCTCAATAAAACCTATGGCTGCTACCAGCGTATTTTCATCACCAAAGCCACCCGCTTTGGTCATCACCGGCAGAGTAAATTCACTGTTAAGCAGAACCCCGTGCGGCACACAACCCGCCACCAGACCCTGAATTTTAAAACCGCTGGCCCCCAGTGCCTGGGCAACGGCAATCGCCACGTCGCCTCCCGACAGATAGAGCGCATGCGGCAACTGTGCCCGGCACAGGCTGTAGGTCATTTCGCCCAGCAACTGACTGATCGCTTCGCCCAGTTGCTGGCGGGTCACGCTATGCTGCTGGGTGAGATGCGCGATCTCGTGCCGCTGAGATGCATGCTGGCAGGTGCGGATCACCGTATGGCGACCGGCACGCAGTGCGGTAGCCGCCTGTTCGATCCAGCGATCCCGGTCGGTCCAGGCGGGATGTTGAAAGCGCTGACGGATATCGACATCCACTATCTCAACTGCCCGCTGGTTACGCAGCGTGGCTATCTGCTGCTGCGCGCTGCTGCTCATCGATCCCACCACCGCCAGCACGGGGCGCGACGGGCGAACAGAGAGCGCTGCGCCCAGCGCATCGCTTAATCCGGCGGCTCCGACCAGCAGCGGCTTTTCTGTCAGCTGCGCCGCCGCGGTTATCAGTCTCGCCAGATCGGCCTCATTCTCGGCATCCACCACCACGATGCCATGCGCCGCCGCTAACACTGCATCAAGTCGATCGCTGCGCAGCGTCGCGAGATCGATCTCCGTGCCGTCGATCTGCATCTGATCGAGGATGCAGGCGCTGAGGATCGGGGTTTTCGGATCGCTGGCAAATTCGGTGTCCGTCAGTAAACGCTGATTGACCCACACTTTACCCTCGCGTGTGGTGCGGCCCAGTCGTGGCACCGCTGGTGCAACCAGCGCCAGCATTTTGCCGCTGGCACGCAGCGCAGCACTGGTTTCAGCACCGACGTTGCCGCGCAGCGTGGAGTCGATCTTTTTAAACAGCCAGCCCTGCTGAAGCTGTGCGGCGAAATGCTGCACCACCTGAGCGACGCGCTCTGTGGCCTGGCTGGCGCTGACCGCCCGGCTGTCGGTGCTGATGACCAGCACATCCGCAGCGTCGTCTGGTAGCGGTACCGCAGTGCCAAACAGTACATGTACGCGGGCGCCAGCCTGTGCCAGGCCGCTCCCCGCATCGTTGGCACCGGTAAAGTCATCGGCGATGACCAGCACCGGGGTTTTCCATAATGATGAGCCCATCCTCACTCCTGTCAGGTGACTGCCGCTGCATTTGATTATATTCAATCATGATTGATTATATGTGAGCAAGTTCAAATTAATCGAAATCGATATGCCTTATAAAATTAGCCACAGAGAGTGACTGACTTCGCATTGTGCTGAGCAAGATTAATCATCTGCTCAGACATGACAGAAATAAGGGTATGAAATGAACATTAACAGCACGGTGATTAGCGGTTATCAGGCGTTAAATGACATGCGCTATCTGCTGAAAGGGAAATCAACAGCAGTCGTGGTCACTGATCGGAATATTGAGGCGATTCCGGCAGTGCAGGCGCTGATGGGTCAACTTCGGGATCAGATTCCAGGTATCAGCGTAGTCAACAGCGTCCCACCTGAACCAAGCCAGCATGACGTAGCAGCGATTATCTCAGCGCTTTCCCAGGGCCAGGTCGACATGGTGATTGGCATCGGCGGCGGTAGCGTGCTGGATGTGGCGAAGCTGCTCTCAGTGCTGTGCATCGACGCCGCGCCGTCTCTGGACGCCTTGCTGGCAGGCGAAAAGCCGCAGCGCCGTACCCGTTCAATACTGATCCCCACCACCGCAGGCACGGGTTCTGAAGCGACGCCCAATGCGATCCTGGCGATCCCGGAGAAAGAGACCAAAGTCGGTATTATTTCACCGGTGATGCTGCCCGATGTGGTGGCACTGTTGCCGGAGCTCACCACCAGCATGCCGGCACATATCGCGTCTTCAACCGGTATTGACGCCCTCTGCCATCTGATTGAGTGCTTTACCGCCAATGTCGCCAACCCGGTCAGCGACAACTATGCGCTGATTGGGATGAAGAAACTGTTCGCTAATCTCGAAACCACCCTGCGCGAGCCAGAAAATTTACAGGCGCGGCTGGAGATGCTCTGGGCCTCTTATTATGGCGGTGCATCGATTGCCCATGCAGGAACACATCTGGTGCATGCCCTCTCTTATCCGCTCGGCGGCAGATATCACCTGCCACACGGCGTCGCCAACGCCATTTTGCTGGCACCCTGCATGCGCTTTATCCGTCCGGGGGCAGTGAGCAAATTCGCTCAGGCCTATGATCTGCTGCCCGACGCCGACATCCGTTTAAGCGATGAAGAGAAATCACACGCGCTGGTCGACTACTTCACCGCGCTGGTGGCGCGGCTGCAACTGCCTGCCAGCCTGGAAGCACTGGGCATCAGCCCGGATCACCTGCCCGGATTAGTGGAAGCCGCGCTCGACGTCCAGCGTCTGATGAACAACGTGCCGATGGCAGTCACCGCCGACGATGTGCGCGCCGTCTACCTGACGCTTTTCCCTTCCTGCCAGGCGTAATGAGGAGTGTTATGAATAAGAAAATAAACGGCGTACTGACCGCCATCGTCACCACCTTTGATCGGGAAGGTGCCTTTGATCCGGTAACACAGCGTGAGCAGGTCAGACGCCAGATCAACGCCGGTAACGGCATCTTCTGTGGGGGTACCAATGGCGAGTTCTTTGTGCTGAACGAGCAGGAGAAGATCGCGGTGACCACCACCTGCGTCGATGAGGTTAACGGCCGGGCGCCGGTGGTGGCGCACATCGGGGAGATTTCGACCCGTGAAACGATCCGGCTAGGCAAACAGATTGCCCGCCTTGGCGTAGATGCTGTCTCCGCAATCACGCCGTGGTTTGTTCCGCTTAAACAGCAGGCGCTGATCGACCACTATCAGCGCGTGGCTGACGCGCTGTCGGTGCCGCTGTTCCTCTACAACATCCCGGCACGTACCGGCAATACCTTGCAGCCAGAGACCGTTCGAACGCTGGCCGCGCACCCGAACATCATCGGCATTAAAGATTCAGCAGGCAGCTATGAAAGTCTGAGCGGCTTTCTGCAGGCTACCGCCGACTGTGAGGACTTTGATGTGCTGAACGGCCCGGATTCGCTGATCCACCAGGGTTTCGTTGATGGCTGCTCTGCCGCTGTTTCCGGGCTGGCAAACGTGGCACCGGAGGCGATTAACGCCATCTGGGCGCGCTTCAGTGCGGGCGATATTGCCGGTTCGCATCAGGCTCAGGAGAACGTCACCGGCCTGCGCACCGCGCTTTACAGCATCGGTTTCTCACCTGCCGTCGTGAAAAAAGCCGTCAGCCTGCAGGGCTTTGAGGTGGGTGACAGTCGCTATGCGGTGCAGTTCAGCGACGAAGAGCAGCAGCAGATCCGTCAAATCGTGAACCACTACCTGCAATAACGTCCATCACCTTTGCACCCTACCGGTCAGATGAGAACGAACCTGATGGTCGCCATCTGCCAGAACAATCGAGGTCATGATGAAAGCATTTTCAACTGAGAGCACCTTACTGATCGTCGGCATGGTGGTCGCCTATATTCTGTTCACCACCTGGCTCACCTGGCGGCTGCGCAGTAAAACCAGCGGCGACTTTATGGAAGGCTCGCGCGCCATGCCTGCTTTTATCGTCGGCATTATGCTGATGTCTGAATATATCGGGGCAAAATCCACCATCGGCACCGCGCAGGCGGCCTTTGAAGATGGCTTTGCCGCTTCATGGTCGGTCATCGGTGCCGCGATTGGCTTCCCGCTGTTTGGCCTGATACTGGTCAAGCGCATCTACAACACCGGAAAGATCACGATCTCCGGTGCTATCGCCGAGAAATATGGCAGTTCAACCAAAAATATTATCTCGCTGATCATGATCTATGCACTCCTGCTGGTGAACGTCGGTAACTACATCAGCGGCGCGGCGGCCATCTCCACCGTGCTGAAGATCGACCTGACTCAGGCGGCCTTTATCACTGCAGTGGTGAGTACCTTCTACTTTGCGTTTGGCGGTATGAAAGGGGTGGCCTGGGTCACGCTGCTGCATAGCGCCATCAAGTATATGGGGATCCTGATCATCCTTTATGTCGCGCTGAAGATAACTGGTGGCGTCGCCCCGATGATGGAGAAAATGCCGGCGTTCTACTGGACATGGGATGGTCACGTCGGTGCCAGCACCATTGTGGCCTGGCTGATCGGAACCGTGGGCTCGATCTTCTGTACCCAGTTTGTGATCCAGGCGATCTCCTCCACCAAAGATGTGAAGTCAGCGAAGCGCGCTACCTGGGTCGCCTTCATCTTCTGCCTGCCGATCGGTCTGGCGATGGCGCTGATTGGCGTGGCGGCGAAGTTTGCTCATCCTGATATCAAGAGCCTCTATGCGCTGCCGGTGTTTCTGCAGGATATGTCACCGTGGCTGGCGGGCATTGTCACCACTTCGCTGGTAGCCTCGATCTTTGTCAGCGTCGGCACCGTGGCGCTGGCCATCGCCTCGCTGGTCGTCAAAGACTTTTACGTGCCCTATCGAAACCCGACGCCAGAGCGCGAATTTAAAATGACGCGCTGGATCTCGATTGGCATCGGCTTCTTTCCGCTGCTGTTTGTCCTGTTCTTCCCGGAAGTGCTGAAACTCTCGTTCTTTACCCGTGCGATTCGCCTGTCGATTACCGTGGTGGCGATCATGGCGTTCTACCTGCCGTGGTTTAAGAGCACCCGCGGTGCCAACGCCGGTCTGATTGGTGCCTGCGTGGTGACGTCCGTCTGGTTCCTGATGGGTAACCCGTTTGGTATCGACAATATGTACGTGGCGCTGCTCACCCCGGCCATTATTATGGTGATTGACCGCTGTATCCCGTCACGCCAGTCCCAGCCTCAATCGCAACACAATGCACAAAACAGTGGAGCCTAATATGACTCAGGAAACCGTCACCGCAGAACGTACCGGCCTGCTTGCGCCTCACCCGCAGGATAGCGCGCAGCAGGTTGCGATGCTGCCCTCTTCCTGCCCGCAAAACCACGCGGCTAACCTGCTCCCGCTGCCCGATGGCGATCTGCTTTGCGTCTGGTTTGGCGGCACGCAGGAAGGGATCGCTGATATCTCTGTCTGGTGTTCACGCCTGCAAAAAGGCCACGTTCGCTGGAGTGAAGCCCAAAAACTCTCCGACGATCCGGGGCGTTCAGAACAGAATCCGGTGCTGTTTCTCGATCCCGACCAGGTGCTGTGGCTGCTGTGGACGGCGCAGAAAGCGGGCAATCAGGACACCGCGATTGTGCGCTATCGCCAGTCTCACGATCTGGGTAAAAGCTGGGGCGAGATTAAAACCCTGCTGGATAAGCCTGGCACTTTTATTCGCCAGCCGATTGTGGTGCTGCCCAACGGTAACTGGTTACTGCCGGTGTTTTACTGCCTGACACAGCCCGGCGAAAAGTGGGTTGGCAGCTATGACATCAGCGCGGTAAAAATCTCAGACGATAAAGGCCAGAGCTGGCGCGACGTCAGCGTGCCCGACAGCACCGGCTGCGTCCATATGAACGTTACCCTGCTGGATGATGGTTCGCTGCTGGCGCTCTATCGCAGCCGCTGGGCCGACCACATCTACCAGAGTCGCTCATTTGATCAGGGGGAAAGCTGGAGCGCACCCGAGCCGCTGTCGCTGCCTAACAATAACTCCTCGATCCAGGTCACGACGCTGCGGAATGGTCATCTGGCGCTGGTGTTCAATGCCATGAGCGCCGAAGGTGCCAGCGAACGTCGGTTGTCGCTGTATGACGAAATTGAAGATGAGGAAGAGGACAGTGACGTTGCGGTCGTCGCCGAACCAGTCGTGCAAAACGGTCGCACCGCCTTCTGGGGTGCGCCACGCGCGCCGATGACGCTGGCTATCTCCACGGATGGCGGCAAAAGCTGGCCGCTGCAGCGTAATCTGGACGAAGGCGACGGCTACTGCATGACCAATAACTCCCAGCAGAAATTAAACCGTGAGTTCTCTTATCCCAGCATTAAACAGGGCATGAACGGCGAACTGCATATCGCCTACACGTGGTATCGCCAGGCGATTAAATATGTGCGGGTCGAGGAGTCATGGGTACAGGGAGGTGATGCGTGATTGAACGCACGGCGCTGGTGACCGGGGCCAGTTCCGGCATCGGCCAGGCGATTGTGGATCGCCTGCTGAATGAAGGCTGGCAGGTTACCGGCCTGAGCCGCTCGGCGATAAACCGGCCAGAAGTGGGATGGCAGAGCCATCAGATCGATATCAGCGACAGCGCGGCACTGCAGGCTTTACTGGACGAACTGCCGGTGCCGCAGGCCGTGATCCATGCAGCGGGAATGATGCAGGCCGCGCCGCTGGGGGCGCTGGATCTGATCGCCAGCGCACGTCTGTGGCAGCTGCATGTGGCCGCCGCAGAACAGCTGGCGAATCATTTTGCGCCCCGAATGAATGCAGGCGGCAGACTTGTGCTGCTGGGCAGCCGGACATCAGGGGGAGCGGCAGGCCGCAGTCAGTATGTGGCCACCAAATCGGCGATGATCGGCATGGTGCGCAGCTGGGCGGCGGAACTCGCTCCGCGCGGCATTACTGCCAATATTGTGGCGCCAGGCGCCACCGAAACGCCGATGCTGCAACAGCCGGGCCGGGCCAGTTCACCGCCAAAATTGCCGCCGATAGGTCGCTACATTCAGCCACAGGAGGTAGCCGGGCTGGTTGATTTCCTGCTCTCGCCTGCGGCGGCGGCGATTACCGGTCAGCAGTTGGTGATGTGTGGGGGAGCGTCGCTAAGTTAGTAAACTGGCCGGGCGGAGAAAATCGCCCGGCTTTTACCGTAAGGGCTTACCGTACGGGTTTGCCGTACTGGTTCACAAACTGACGCCAGGCGGTGATCACCAGCTGAAAATCTTCAATGCCGCAGAACGAGAGGCTCTCTTCATCGTAATAGTTCATCCCCTCTTCCATGCCGTCATCTTCCAGCGCCAGCAGGTTGGCGCGAATCATCACCTCTTCCTCATCCAGCAGGATGGTATATTCGCTGCCGACGCGCTGCCACTGACGCACGCTACCTTTGACGTCTTCGATTGCGGCTTCAACTTCATCCAGTAATCCCGGATCGTTTTTCACCTCTTCGTTGAACCAGTGGCCGACTACTTCATGACCCATCGACATGCGAACCTTAATCTGTCCGGTCACATCGCGTAAAAATTCATATTCCATCGCCCGTCCTCTCAACGTCGTCGCGTCATCTAATGAGTGTCAGTGCTGCCTGTGCAGCAAAGTGTGACACGTCGCGCATTATTACAGGCTGTCTGCCGAAATCCAGCTTTTGATGGTCTCTCTGCTCAATGCTGAGACGAAAAAAAGGGGCGAATCGTCGCCCCTTTCTATTACTGCCCGGTGAAAAATCAGACCGCGGTCTGGAAAATCACGCCGTCAGCTTTGTCAGTGTACTGCGTCAGCTGGTCGAAGTTGAGATAGCGATAAGTGTCGCTGGCCGTTTTATCGACCTGCGCCATAAATTGCTGATACTCATCCGGCGTTGGCAGTTTGCCAAGCAGAGACGCGACCGCAGCCAGCTCCGCTGACGCCAGGTAGACATTAGCGCCGTTACCCAGACGGTTCGGGAAGTTACGGGTCGAGGTAGAAACTACCGTCGAACCATCTGCGACACGTGCCTGGTTACCCATGCAGAGTGAACAGCCCGGGATCTCGATACGCGCACCGCTTTTGCCGAACACGCTGTAGTAGCCCTCTTCGGTCAGTTGTGCCGCATCCATCTTGGTTGGCGGCGCCACCCACAGACGGGTTGGCAGCTGGCCTTTGTGGCTATCCAGCAGTTTACCAGCAGCACGGAAGTGACCAATGTTGGTCATGCACGAGCCGATGAACACTTCGTCGATCTTCTCGCCCTGAACGTCAGAGAGCAGACGGGCATCGTCCGGATCGTTTGGCGCACAGAGGATCGGCTCTTTAATGTCGGCCAGATCGATTTCGATCACGGCGGCATATTCAGCATCGGCATCCGGCTCAAGCAGCTGAGGATCGGCCAGCCATTTTTCCATCCCTTCAATGCGGCGCTCCAGCGTACGACGATCGCCGTAGCCTTCTGCGATCATCCACTTCAGCAGCACGATGTTGGAGCTGAGGTATTCGATAATCGGCGCTTTATCCAGCTTGATGGTACAACCCGCAGCGGAACGTTCTGCTGACGCATCGGACAGCTCAAACGCCTGCTCGACTTTCAGATCCGGCAGACCTTCAATCTCCAGGATACGACCAGAGAAGATGTTTTTCTTACCTTTCTTCTCAACGGTCAGCAGACCCTGTTTGATAGCATACAGCGGAATGGCGTGAACCAGATCGCGCAGCGTAATGCCTGGCTCCATCTTACCTTTGAAGCGCACCAGCACTGATTCCGGCATGTCGAGTGGCATGACGCCCGTCGCTGCCGCAAACGCCACCAGGCCTGAACCCGCCGGGAAAGAGATGCCGATAGGGAAACGGGTATGGGAGTCACCACCGGTGCCGACCGTATCCGGCAGCAGCATACGGTTCAGCCAGCTGTGGATAATGCCGTCACCCGGACGCAGCGATACACCACCACGGTTCATGATGAAGTCTGGCAGCGTGTGGTGCGTGCTCACATCCACGGGCTTAGGATACGCGGCGGTGTGGCAGAAGGACTGCATCACCAGATCGGTCGAGAAGCCCAGGCAAGCCAGATCTTTCAGCTCGTCACGGGTCATCGGACCGGTAGTATCCTGCGAGCCAACCGAGGTCATCTTAGGTTCGCAATAGGCACCTGGACGAACACCGGTTACGCCACAGGCGCGGCCAACCATTTTCTGCGCCAGTGAGAAGCCACGGGTGCTCTCCGCCACATCTTTAGCCTGACGGAACACGGTGCTGTGCGGCAGACCCAGCGACTCGCGCGCTTTGGTGGTCAGGCCGCGACCAATGATCAGCGGAATACGGCCACCAGCACGCACTTCGTCAATCACCACTTCGGTTTTGAGTTCGAAGCTGGCCAGCAGTTCGTTGGTTTCGTGATTGAGGACTTCGCCTTTGAACGGATAGATGTCGATGACATCGCCCATGTTCAGGTTATTAACGTCCACTTCAATCGGCAGTGCACCCGCATCTTCCATGGTGTTGAAGAAGATTGGCGCAATTTTGCTGCCCAGCACCACGCCGCCGCCTTTTTTATTCGGCACGTTCGGGATGTCGTCGCCCATAAACCACAGCACCGAGTTGGTGGCAGATTTACGTGAAGAACCTGTCCCGACCACGTCACCGACATACGCCAGTGGGAAGCCTTTGGTCTTCAGTGCTTCGATCTGTTTGATCGGGCCGATGTTGCCTGCCTCATCCGGCTCAATGCCTTCGCGGGCATTTTTCAGCATCGCCAGGGCGTGCAGTGGAATGTCCGGACGTGACCAGGCATCCTGGGCGGGAGAGAGATCGTCGGTGTTGGTTTCGCCAGTGACTTTGAACACCGTAACGGTGATTTTTTCAGCCAGTTCAGGGCGTGACAGATACCATTCCGCATCAGCCCAGGATTGCATCACCTGTTTTGCGTATTCATTACCCGCTTTCGCTTTCTCTTCGACATCATAGAAGTTGTCGAACATCAGCAGCGTGTGTGAAAGGGCTTTCACCGCAATGGGGGCAAGCTTGCTATCGTCCAGCGCTTCAATCAGCGGATGAATATTGTAACCGCCCTGCATGGTGCCGAGCAGTTCAACCGCTTTTTCAGGAGATATCAGAGGAGAGGTTGCTTCGCCTTTGGCGACAGCCGCCAGGAAACCGGCTTTGACATACGCCGCTTCATCGACGCCAGGTGGGACACGGTTGACCAATAAATCGGTCAAAAATTCTTCTTCACCCGCAGGTGGATTTTTCAGCAGTTCAACCAGCGCGGCCATCTGGGAAGCCTCTAAAGGCTTAGGTACAATTCCCTGGGCAGCACGCTCGGCAACGTGCTTACGGTATTCTTCTAGCACGACGTTATCCTCGCTCTCATTATGTAGGGCTTTCCGACCACCTTGCTCACTTATGGAGAACAAACTTCCCTTTCTCGTCCAGGTTGAGGTGCCCGGTTTCGCGGAGGGCAGAATAGCAGGATTTCGTCTGTTTGTTAATCTGTTTACAAAAATACAACATAATCCACTACGGCTATTCTGCCCGCTCAGGCTCCCGCATCAGCCAGTCAGGTCAGCTGATCAGGTCTCTCAGCAGCTTACCGCATTCCACTCAGACAGAAGCATGATGGCGTCAGCTTAACCGCGATTTTAACGAAATGATTCAGTGAAATAGATAACTGGCAGGAATAGAAACGGCAGGTGTCTGGCGTACAGCTGAGGGGGATTCAGGAGGAAAACAACACCAGGTCGGATATCAGCCTGGTGATCGTCACGCGTCAGAGGATTACAGCGTCGTTTTCATTTCCCGTAGTGATACCGGCCAGTCCCCCGGCCAGACATAGTGATCTTTCAGAATTCGCGCACTGTAGTCGAGACAGATTTTCACCGGCAGGTTGGGATAGATTCGCTCCATCTCCTGCACCAGCGCTTCACTGTTGTTGACCTTATGCAGCGTCCTGATGAAGTCTTTGATGTAGGTGCGGGTAAAGCCAATCGCCGACGGGCTAAGCGTGGGCGTGGTTCGTGAGTGGCCAGGGATCAGCACTTTTGGCTCCAGCGCTTCCAGCCTGTCCAGGCTTTCCATCCATTTCTCCATGCGCTCCGGCGTGAGCATATCGGCAATCCAGACGTGTGCGTCAGCGAAGACTACATCGGAGGCGATCAGCGTTTTCGTCGAGGGGATCCAGAGCGGAGTCACCCGGATGCAATCGCCGCTGAGATCGCTCAGAATTTTAATCACCTGCCCTTCCAGCCAGATCGTGTCCTCTTCCAGTTCAGTAATCGAAAACGTCGTGCTGGTCACTACTGATAAAAACCTTCGTCGATAAATCCATTTTTCGTCCTCGCACGTTACACGTCAGAAGCAACAAGACAGACATTGCTATTCAGAAGAGGTCGTCATGACCTCTTCTGCTTTTTTGTTAATTTTTCAGGTTAGCGGGGAAATCGGCTGGCAGTTCGTTCGGCGGACAATCAATCACGCTTTCGTTATTTTCACCCACATCACGAATCACAGTCAGCGTCGCGAACTCATCAATCACTTCGGTTGGATAAGCCGGGCCTGCTTCACGGTAGCTTGCCATCTCGTCCAGATGATCATTCTGGAAGCAGACGGTTTTTTCCGGGTTGTTCATTACCCAGCGAGGGAAGAAGATGGTGCCGTGGAAGATTTTATCAGCCAGATTGACTGCCAGGCTGACATCGGTACCTGTAGGTTCGGTCCAGGATACTTTATAGACATCATGCGCCAGACGAACGACATAGACGTGCTGATTTTTAACCCAGCGATTACCCACCATGCCACTGTGAATACGGTAGTCGATGGTGCTGGCATTTTTAATGTAGAGCTCGTAGTTCCAGCCGTTGTCATAGGTGTAAACCAGATGTTTACCGACGATGCCTGACAGGTCATGTTTATCAAAAGTGCTCATGGTTAATTCCTCATGTGTTTTCCTTGAGGTGATTATTGCGCGTTACAAAAGCGATGAATAACGCTATTTTTAACGCTAAATAATTCATTTTTTAAATAAGTCATCATGTATAAGACAACACTCGAACAGTGGTATCTGCTGGATGCAGTCGTGAAGGAAGGGAATTTTGCGCTGGCAGCGGAGAAGAATAATCGCAGCCAGTCTTCACTGAGTTATCAGCTGGGCCTGTTACAACAGCGACTGGGTTTGACAC
Source organism: Candidatus Pantoea rara (assembly GCF_051136265.1). Classification (NCBI taxonomy): domain Bacteria; kingdom Pseudomonadati; phylum Pseudomonadota; class Gammaproteobacteria; order Enterobacterales; family Erwiniaceae; genus Pantoea; species Candidatus Pantoea rara. Next base: position 3,282,526 of record NZ_CP194942.1, read on the forward strand.
TGTTACAGCAGGAGGGCCGCCGCGCTGTCCTGAGCGCAGAGGGACATCAGTTACTCGCGCAGGTGCGTCCGCTGCTGGAGGGATTCGGCGCGCTTGAGGCGCAGGCCAATGCACTGCAACGCGGCGAGCGGTCGCGCATCGATCTGATGGTCGATGCAACGTTGCCTAAACCCTTGCTGTTTGATGTGCTTCAGACCTTTCAGCAACGCTATCCGCATGTGCGTATCTGGTTTAGCGAAATCGTGCGAAGCGAAACGCCTGACAGACTGGCGGAACATCAGGCTGATCTCTGGCTGGTGGCGCAATACGGCGACACTCCATTAGCAGGCGAAAGCCTGATGAGGGTCGATTTCGTCGCCGTCGCCCATCGCGACCATCCGCTGCACCGCGAATCCGCCCCGCTTAATGCTGCTACGCTGGCACGCTGGCCCTGCATTACCATTCTGGATCGTCAGCAACAGCAGCAGTCAGAGGTCAATGGCGATCAGGCGGAGAACTGGTCATTCACGACGCTGTCAGCCGCCATTGAAGCGGTGCAGCATCAGTTAGGGTATGGCTGGCTGCCGGAACAGAATATCGCTGCGCTCTTAGAGAGCGGTGAGCTCCGTCCCCTGCCACTGCTACAGGGCCGCCGACGCAGTAGCTCGCTGGTGATGCATATAAATGAAGAGAGGTTGCCAGGCAATAGCGCCATTGCCGCACTGGCGCAGATGTTTATTGAACGGGTGGCGTCCTGGGAGGCGCGCGGATAAGCAACAAAACAGCGTGGTTTATACCCGCTCACGCGGGGAACACTCTAATTTATCTTTCTGATTATTAAATACTTACTGGCACCCAAAAACCCTGCCGAATCTAACGCTCTGATTTTACCCCACCTCACACCGAGTCCCGGCACCAAATCCAGCCGAAAAAAAAGCCCCCATAATGGGAGCTTTCTTTTTAACAGCGGCAGAAACTTATTTCTTCTTCGCTTTCGCGTTAGGCAGATCGGTGATGCTACCTTCGAAGATTTCTGCAGCCAGACCAACTGACTCATGCAGGGTCGGGTGAGCATGGATGGTAAGCGCGATATCTTCCGCATCACAACCCATCTCAATCGCCAGACCGATTTCGCCTAACAGCTCGCCGCCGTTCGTGCCGACAATCGCGCCACCAATAATACGGTGCGTCTCTTTATCGAAAATCAGTTTGGTCATGCCGTCTGCACAATCAGAAGCGATAGCACGGCCAGAAGCAGCCCACGGGAAGGTGGATGTTTCGTAGCTGATGCCTTTCTCTTTCGCTTCTTTCTCGGTGAGACCGACCCAGGCAACTTCTGGCTCAGTATAGGCAATTGAAGGGATCACTTTCGGATCGAAGTAGTGCTTCAGACCGGAGATCACTTCTGCCGCAACGTGGCCTTCATGCACACCTTTATGCGCCAGCATTGGCTGACCAACGATGTCGCCGATAGCATAGATGTGTGGCACGTTGGTGCGCATCTGCTTGTCGACGCGGATGAAGCCGCGATCGTCCACTTCCACGCCCGCTTTACCGGCATCCAGACCTTTACCGTTTGGCACACGACCGATAGCTACCAGCACCGCGTCATAACGCTGCGCTTCGCCTGGTGCTTTTTTGCCTTCCATTGAAACGTAAATGCCATCGTCTTTTGCTTCAACGGCGGTCACTTTGGTTTCCAGCATCAGGTTAAATTTCTTGCTGATTTTCTTAGTAAAGACTTTCACCACGTCTTTATCCGCAGCCGGGATAACCTGGTCGAACATCTCAACCACATCGATCTCTGAACCCAGCGCATGATAAACCGTCGCCATTTCCAGACCGATGATGCCGCCGCCCATAACCAGCAGACGCTTCGGCACTTCTTTCAGTTCCAGCGCATCGGTAGAATCCCAGACACGTGGATCTTCATGTGGAATAAATGGCAGCTCGATTGGACGTGAACCCGCAGCGATGATGGCGTTATCGAAGTTGATGGTGGTCGCGCCGCCTTCTCCTTCAACCACCAGGGTGTTAGCACCGGTGAATTTGCCGAGGCCATTAACCACGGTGACTTTACGACCTTTCGCCATACCTGACAGGCCGCCAGTCAACTGGTTGATAACCTTCTCTTTCCAGCTGCGAATCTTGTTGATATCAGTAGATGGCTGGCCAAACACAATGCCGTGCTCTTCAAGGGCTTTCGCCTCTTCAATCACTTTAGCAACGTGCAACAGCGCTTTAGATGGGATACAACCGACGTTCAGACACACACCACCGAGGGTGCTGTAACGCTCTACCAGTACGGTTTCCAGACCTAAATCCGCACAACGGAAGGCTGCAGAGTAACCTGCAGGACCTGCCCCAAGTACCACGACCTGGGTTTTAATCTCTGTACTCATCATGACCTCTTAATTGATATCCGGCGGGTCAGACTTTCTTATAATGCCCTTGTTCCACCGGGACTTTCACCGCAAGAGTTTACAGAATTGTTAACAAACTGCCAACAGCGGCGCGACGAATCGTTGCAGGAAGGCCGGCATCCGCCGGCCTTCTTTACATTTACATAACTAAACGACGAATGTCAGACAACATATTGCCGATGATAGTGATGAATCGCGCACCATCAGCACCGTCGATTACGCGGTGGTCGAAGGAGAGAGAAATCGGCATCATCAGACGCGGCGTAAACTCTTTTCCATTCCACACCGGCTCCATCGCCGACTTAGAGACACCCAGAATAGCCACTTCCGGCGCATTAACGATTGGCGCGAAGTGCGTGGTGCCCAGGCCGCCAAGGCTGGATATGGTGAAACATCCGCCCTGCATGTCGCCTGCTGTCAGCTTACCGTCACGCGCTTTCTTCGAAATCGCCATCAGTTCACGCGACAGCTCGGTGATGCCTTTCTTGTTCACGTCCTTGAAGACCGGAACAACCAGACCATTTGGCGTATCAACCGCCACACCGATGTTAATATATTTTTTCAGCGTCAGTTTCTGCGCATCTTCAGACAGTGAGCTGTTGAAGCGTGGCATCTGCTCAAGCGCCGCCGCGACCGCTTTCATGATGAACACCACCGGGGTGTACTTCACATCCAGCTTACGTTTCTCTGCTTCAGCGTTCTGCTGCTTACGGAAAGCTTCCAGATCGGTGATATCGGTTTTGTCGAAATGCGTAACGTGTGGGATAATCACCCAGTTACGGCTCAGGTTCGCGCCAGAAATTTTCTGGATACGACCCAGTTCGACTTCTTCGATTTCCCCAAACTTACTGAAATCAACTTTCGGCCATGGCAGCATGCCAGGCAGACCGCCGCCGCTGGCTGCAGCAGGTGCCGCTTCAGCGCGTTTCACGGCCTCTTTCACGTAAGTCTGCACATCTTCTTTCAGAATGCGACCTTTACGGCCGGTGCCTTTGACTTTCGCCAGATTCACACCGAACTCGCGCGCCAGGCGACGGATCACCGGAGTGGCGTGAACGTAAGCATCATTCTCGGCGAACTCACCTTTGCTCTCCGCTTTAGCTGGGGCGGGTGCCGCGGCTTTCGCTTCAGATTTGGCAGCAGGCGCCGGTGCGGCTTCCTGTTTCGCAGCCGCAGGGGCAGCCGGAGCAGCACCTTCAACTTCGAACACCATGATCAGTGAGCCGGTGCTGACTTTATCGCCAGTCGTGACTTTCAGCTCTTTGACAGTCCCCGCAAACGGTGCCGGGACTTCCATTGAGGCTTTGTCGCCTTCCACCACGATCAGTGACTGCTCAGCTTCAACTTTGTCGCCCACTTTGACCAGGATTTCGGTGACTTCAACTTCATCACCACCGATATCCGGGACGTTGACTTCTTTTGCGCCCGCAGCCGCGGCAGGTGCTGATGCCGCTTCTTCTTTCACTTCTGGCTTCGCATCAGAGGCCGGTGCTGCGCCTTCTGCTTCAAAGACCATGATGGCTGAACCGGTGCTGACTTTGTCGCCGGTCGCGATGGTGATCTCTTTGACCACACCCGCGAACGGTGCCGGGACTTCCATTGAGGCTTTATCCCCTTCCACCACGATCAGTGACTGCTCGGCTTCGACTTTGTCGCCAACCTTAACCAGAATCTCAGTGACTTCAACTTCGTCACCGCCGATATCCGGCACAGCCACTTCTTTGCTGGCAGTGGCCGCAGCAGCCGCTGGCGCAGGTGCCGCGTCCGCTTTTTTCTCTGCAGTGGGCGCAGGTGCCGCTTCAGCAGCACCTTCAGCATCAAATACCATGATCAGCGAGCCGGTCTCAACTTTGTCACCGGTAGAGATTTTAATCTCTTTCACAACGCCAGCCTGTGGCGACGGCACTTCCATTGAGGCTTTGTCGCCTTCCACGGTGATCAGCGACTGCTCGGCTTCCACCTTGTCGCCAACTTTCACCAGAATCTCGGTGACTTCAACTTCGTCAGACCCGATATCCGGAACCTTAATTTCGATAGCCATTACTCTATTACCTCTTAAGCCAGACGCGGGTTAACTTTATCGGCATCGATACTGAATTTGGTGATCGCGTCTGCAACCACTTTCTTCTCGATCTCGCCGCGTTTAGCCAGCTCACCCAGCGCGGCAACCACCACATAAGATGCATCAACTTCAAAGTGATGACGCAGGTTCTCACGGCTGTCAGAGCGACCAAAGCCATCGGTACCCAGTACGCGATAATCGCTGGCTGGGACATAGCTACGAACCTGCTCAGCAAACAGTTTCATGTAGTCGGTTGAAGCAACAGCCGGTGCGTCGTTCATCACCTGAGCGATGTAAGGTACGCGCGCTTCTTCTGTCGGATGCAGCATGTTCCAGCGCTCACAATCCTGGCCATCACGCGCCAGTTCGGTGAACGAGGTCACGCTGTAGACATCAGAGCCGATACCGTAATCTTTCGCCAGGATCTGCGCAGCTTCACGAACGTGACGCAGGATAGAACCTGAGCCCAGCAGCTGCACTTTACCTTTGCTGCCGTCTACCGTTTCCAGCTTATAGATACCCTTACGGATACCCTCTTCAACGCCCTGCGGCATTGCTGGCATATGGTAGTTTTCGTTCAGCGTGGTGATGTAGTAGTAAACGTTCTCCTGCGCTTCGCCATACATACGCACCAGACCATCATGCATGATGACGGCCACTTCATAGGCGTAAGAAGGATCGTAAGAGATACAGTTCGGGATAGTCAGAGACTGAATATGGCTGTGACCATCTTCATGCTGCAGACCTTCGCCGTTCAGGGTCGTGCGGCCTGAGGTGCCGCCGACCAGGAAGCCGCGCGCCTGTTGGTCGCCCGCCAGCCACATCAGATCGCCGATACGCTGGAAGCCGAACATCGAATAATAGATGTAGAACGGAATCATCGGCAGGTTGTTCGTACTGTAAGAGGTCGCCGCAGCCAGCCAGGATGAACCTGCGCCCAGCTCGTTGATCCCTTCCTGCAGAATCTGGCCTTTCTCGTCTTCTTTGTAGTAGGCAACCTGCTCGCGGTCCTGCGGGGTGTACTGCTGACCGTTCGGGCTATAAATACCAATCTGACGGAACAGACCTTCCATACCGAAGGTACGCGCTTCATCGGCAAGGATCGGAACCAGGCGATCTTTGATCGACTTGTTCTTCAGCATCACGTTCAGGGCACGTACAAAGGCGATGGTGGTAGAGATCTCTTTGTTCTGCTCATCCAGCAGCGCACTGAACTCTTCGAGTGCTGGCATTTCCAGCTTCTCAGTGAACTTCGGCTGACGTGTTGGCAGGTAGCCGCCTAACTTCTCACGCTGACCGTGCAGATAAGCATGCTCTTCTGAGCCTTTTTCAAAGGTCACGTATGGCAGTGATTCAATCTTGTCATCAGCAACCGGCACGTTGAAGCGATCACGGATATAGCGTACGCCATCCATGTTCATCTTCTTCACCTGGTGGGCAATGTTTTTGCCTTCCGCGGTGTCGCCCATACCATAACCTTTGATGGTATGCGCCAGGATCAATACTGGCTTACCTTTGGTGTCCTGCGCTTTTTTCAGCGCCGCGTAGATTTTCTTCGGATCGTGGCCGCCACGGTTCAATGCCCAGATTTCATCATCGGACATATCTTTAACCAGCGCAGCGGTTTCCGGATATTTGCCAAAGAAGTGCTCACGCACATAAGCACCATCACGGGATTTGAAGGTCTGGTAGTCACCATCGACAGTTTCGTTCATCAGCTGAATCAGCTTGCCGCTGGTATCTTTGCGCAGCAGTTCATCCCAGCGTCCGCCCCAGATGACCTTGATCACTTCCCATCCAGCACCAGCAAAGATGCCTTCCAGTTCGTTGATGATCTTGCCATTACCGGTTACCGGTCCATCCAGACGCTGCAGGTTGCAGTTGATGATGAAGACCAGGTTATCCAGTTTTTCACGGGTGGCGATGGTGATCGCACCTTTGGATTCTGGCTCATCCATCTCGCCGTCACCCAGGAAAGCGTAAACGGTCTGAGCAGAAGTGTCTTTCAGGCCACGGTGTTCCAGATACTTCAGGAATTTCGCCTGATAGATCGCCGACAGCGGACCCAGACCCATTGATACGGTCGGGAACTGCCAGAATTCCGGCATTAATTTCGGGTGCGGATAAGAAGAGAGGCCTTTGCCAGCCACTTCCTGGCGGAAGTTGTTCATCTGATCTTCGGTCAGGCGACCTTCAAGGAACGCACGGGCATAGATGCCTGGAGAGATGTGGCCCTGGAAATAGACCAGATCGCCGCCATCCTTCTCACTGCGCGCGCGGAAGAAGTGGTTGAAGCACACTTCATAAATCGTCGCAGAAGACTGGAAGGAGGACATGTGGCCACCGAGTTCCAGATCTTTCTTGGATGCGCGCAGCACCGACATGATGGCGTTCCAGCGGATTGCGGAACGGATACGACGTTCAAGAGAGGTGTTGCCCGGATAGTCGGGTTCATCTTCAACGGCAATAGAGTTGATGTAGTTGCTGATTGCAGAAGATCCTGCAGCCACTTTTACGCCGCCTTTGCGGGCTGCACCCAGTACCTGATCAATCAGATACTGTGCACGTTCAACACCTTCTTCACGGATGACCGATTCGATCGCCTGTAGCCAGTCACGAGTTTCAATCGGATCCACGTCATTGTGTAAACGTTCTGACATGGGTGTATTCCTTATCTGTGTCTAATACGTTGAATAATCGGGAGCCTGTTAAAGCAGATGCAGGCAGGCTCGTCTGATGTCAGTACGATCTTTGTCGCACATTATTCCTTACGTTGCTGTAAACGACGCAGGGAGCGTTCTCGACGGCTCTGCTCCCGACTTCTGTCCAGCAAGATTTCCTCTATGAACGCCAGGTGACGGTGTGAAGCCTCGCGCGCTTTTTCTGGCTCACGGGCCACAATCGCCTCAAAGATTCTGGCGCGGTGACCGCTCACTTTTGCCAGCATTTCCCGGCGCGAGTAGAGCAATTCGAAATTCTGACGAACGTTTTGTTCCAGCATAGGGCCCATTGAGCGTAGCAAATGTAAAAGCACAACATTATGGGCCGCTTCTGTGACAGCGATCTGATACTGCATCACTGCGTCCGCTTCGGCGTCTAAATCGCCGCTGTCCTGCGCCTGCTGGATATTCAGATGGCAGTCGCGAATGCGCAGCAGGTCTTCCTCTGTGCCGCGCAGTGCCGCGTAATAGGCGGCAATGCCTTCTAACGCATGACGCGTTTCCAGCAGATCAAACTGTGATTCCGGATGGTCGGCGAGCAGCTCAACGAGTGGATCGCTTAAGCTTTGCCAGAGATTCTCCTGCACGAACGTTCCGCCACCCTGTCGGCGCAGCAGTAATCCTTTGGCTTCTAAGCGCTGGATCGCTTCGCGGAGAGACGGACGTGAGACATCGAATTGTTTGGCGAGTTCGCGCTCAGGCAGCAGCTTCTCTCCCGGACGCAACGTCCCTTCCATAATCAGGGATTCGAGCTGTTGCTCGATAGCATCGGAGAGCTTAGGTTGGCGAATCTTACTGTAAGCCATCATCCCTTCTTATTAAGCCAGGCGTCCGGAGTAAATTGGTAATACCAATTGCAAAGAGGTGCCGGTAAAGTAACAAAGTATTCACCTTGTGTCTATATGGTGTCGGCGACATTCCCCCTGCCCCAAAGCCTGTGCTGGCGCTAACTTGCGGTTAAAAAAATGAAAAAATCGCGTTACCGCAAATGTTAAACAAATGCACTTTTACCAAACCTTACACCTGCTTAGCGCCTGATGAGCACGGCAACCATAAGTGAAAGCTATTCGTCATTACCCGAATTTCATGGCAGAAGTTTCGGGAGGCAGACGTGACCAGGACGGCGTTTTTTCAGTCAAGTCTCAGCACGAAAGGCGAAAGCAGGTGCAAAGCGAATCGCTTATCACTATTCTTGTCGCCAGGGTAGCAAATGGCCGCATTCAGCACGCCAGATACCGTAAAATAATCAATACGTTATTGTAACTCCTTCATTACAGCGAATTCCGCTGCGGACGAAGAATAAAAACATCACGAGGTTTGTATGGAACAACAGCAAGGCGAAGCGCTGAAACGTGGTCTCAAGAACCGCCATATTCAGCTCATCGCGCTGGGTGGTGCAGTGGGAACCGGCCTGTTTCTGGGCAGTGCATCGGTCATTGAATCCGCCGGACCGGCCGTTATTCTGGGTTATGCGATTGCCGGTTTTATTGCCTTTTTAATCATGCGCCAGCTGGGTGAGATGGTCGTGGAAGAGCCGGTTGCTGGCAGCTTCAGCCACTTTGCCTATAAATACTGGGGCAACTTTGCAGGCTTCGCCTCGGGCTGGAACTACTGGGTGCTCTATGTGCTGGTTGCCATGGCGGAACTCACCGCCGTCGGCAAATATGTCCAGTTCTGGTGGCCTGACTTCCCGACCTGGGCGTCGGCCGCCATCTTCTTCGTGATGATCAATGCCATCAACCTGACCAACGTAAAAGTGTTCGGTGAGATGGAATTCTGGTTCGCCATCATTAAAGTGGTTGCGGTCATTGGCATGATCCTGTTCGGCGGCTGGCTGCTGTTCAGCGGTCATGCCGGTCCGCAGGCGACGGTGCGCAACCTGTGGGAACAGGGCGGCTTCTTCCCGCATGGCATCGGCGGTCTGGTCACCGTCATGGCGATTATCATGTTCTCCTTTGGGGGGCTGGAGCTGGTGGGTATCACCGCAGCTGAAGCAGATAATCCGGAAGTAAGCATTCCCAAAGCGACCAATCAGGTGCTGTGGCGAATCCTGATTTTCTACATTGGTTCGCTGGCAGTGCTGCTGTCACTGATGCCCTGGACCCGCGTCACCTCAGAAGTCAGTCCGTTTGTATTTATCTTCCACGAACTGGGCGATGCCATGGTGGCGAATGCGCTCAACGTGGTGATACTGACGGCTGCCCTGTCGGTCTATAACAGCTGCGTTTACTGTAACAGCCGCATGCTGTTTGGTCTGGCACAGCAGGGCAATGCGCCGAAAGCACTGCTGAAAGTCGACCGTCGCGGTGTACCGGTGTTAACGATTCTGGTCTCTGCTGTCGCCACTGCGCTGTGCGTCCTGATCAACTACCTGATGCCAGGCGAAGCGTTTGGCCTGCTGATGTCGCTGGTGGTCTCAGCGCTGGTCATCAACTGGGCAATGATCAGCCTGGCGCATCTTAAGTTCCGTCGTAAGAAAGATCAGCAGGGCGTCACCACCCGCTTTAAAGCGCTGCTCTATCCGGCGGGTAACTGGATTTGCCTGCTCTTCCTGGCAGGGATTCTGGTACTGATGGCGACCACGCCGGGCATGGCGATCTCTGTCTGGCTGATTCCGGTCTGGCTGGTGATTCTGGGTGTGGGTTACTTTATCAAGAACCAGACACAGAAAGCCTGATGCCTGACTGCGTGCTGCGACCCTCCAAAGGGGTTGCAGCACGTTCCTGCACCAACCTGCACGCCTTATCAGCCCCGATCCAGTTCACACTTCTCTCCGCGCACCTGTTTTGTCCATCTTCATAACGAATTACTCCCGTTCATCTCGCTGATTTGCTCGCAATAATTCCTGTTCACACTGGATGCGCAGGAGAAAACCATGAAAGGTACAGCCCTCCCGTTTCGGGAAAAACTGGGATATGGCATGGGTGATGCCGGATGCAACATGATTGGCGGTGCCATCATGCTGTTCCTGAACTACTTCTATACCGATGTATTCGGTCTGGCCCCGGCACTGGTGGGCACCCTGCTGCTCTCGGTCAGGGTGGTGGATGCGGTCACCGATCCGATTATGGGCGCTATCGCCGATCGCACCCAGAGTCGCTGGGGCCGTTTTCGTCCCTGGCTGCTGTGGGTTTCCGTTCCGTATGTCGTGTTCAGCGTTCTGATGTTCACTACGCCAGACTGGACCTACCACAACAAGGTGATTTGGGCGTTCGTCACCTACTTCCTGATGTCGCTGACCTACACCGCGATTAACATTCCTTACTGTTCACTGGGCGGTGTAATAACCAACGATCCCGGCGAGCGCGTCTCCTGCCAGTCATACCGCTTCGTTATGGTCGGCATCGCCACGCTGATACTCTCTTTGTCACTGCTGCCGATGGCCGAGTGGTTTGGTGGCGAAGACAAAGCGCGTGGCTACCAGATGGCGATGGCTGTGCTGGCAACCATTGGCCTGGCGATGTTTCTGTTCTGCTTTGCCACGGTACGTGAACGTATCCGCCCTGCCGTGCCCAGCAATGATGACCTGAAAAAAGATCTGCGTGACGTCTGGAAGAATGACCAGTGGGTACGCATTCTGCTACTGACCTTCTGCAACGTCTGCCCCGGCTTCATCCGCATGGCGGCCACCATGTATTACGTCACCTGGGTCATGGGACAATCCACTCACTTCGCCACGCTGTTTATCAGCCTGGGTGTGATTGGCATGATGGTCGGCAGCACACTGGCGAAACTGCTCACCGATCGCTGGTGCAAACTCAAAGTCTTCTTCTGGACGAATATCGCGCTGGCGCTCTTCTCCAGCGGCTTCTACTGGATCGATCCTCACGCTACCGTGATGGTAGTGGTCGCCTACTTTGTGCTGAATATCCTGCATCAGATTCCCTCTCCGCTGCACTGGTCTCTGATGGCGGATGTGGATGACTACGGGGAATGGAAAACCGGCAAGCGCATCACGGGTATCAGCTTTTCCGGCAACCTGTTCTTCCTGAAGGTGGGACTGGCAGTAGCCGGTGCGATGGTCGGCTTTCTGCTGTCGATCTATGGCTACAATGCGGGCGCTAAACAGCAATCCCCGGAGGCGATTAACGGCATCATGCTGCTCTTCACCATTATTCCGGGCGTCGGCTATCTGATTACCGCCGGTGTGGTGCGACTGATGAAGGTCGACCGCAAAATGATGATTACCATCCAGCAGGATCTCGCGTTGCGCCGCGAAAACTTCAGGGACTTACAGACTGTTCGCCTGCGCGACGGTGCTGCCACGCCAACAGGAGACCTAAAATGACCGCAATTTTGCCAAATCCTTTTATTGAGCAGCGCGCCGACCCTTTTATTCTGCGCCATGAACAGCACTACTACTTTGTTGCATCCGTACCGGAGTATGATCGGCTGGAGATCCGACGCGCCACAACGCTGGCTGGCCTGCGCAGCGCCGAGCCGGTGGTAGTCTGGCACAAGCCTGATAGCGGCCCCTGCAGCGAGTTAATCTGGGCACCCGAGTTGCACTACATTGACGGCCAGTGGGTTATCTATTTCGCCGCAGCGCCGACGCGGGAGATCAAAGAAGGACTGTTTCAGCATCGGATGTATGCGCTGGTGTGTGAGGCGGCAGATCCGTTGCAGGGCGAATGGCAGCCATGCCGCCGTGTATTCAGTCAGTTTGACAGCTTCTCACTGGATGCCACTCACTTTGTGCATCAGGGCAAAAACTGGTATCTCTGGGCGCAAAAAGATCCAGTGATTCCCGGCAACTCTAATCTCTACCTGGCCGAGTTGCTGAATCCCTGGACGCTGAAAGGCACGCCGGTAATGCTGAGCCGGCCAGAATATGAGTGGGAGTGTGCAGGATTTAGCGTTAATGAAGGTCCGGCGGTCATCCGTCATGGCGATCGGCTGTTTGTGACCTACTCCGCCAGCGCCACGGATGAAAATTATTGTCTGGGGATATTGTCGATTGCTGCTGACGCTAACCCGCTTGATGTTGCAGCCTGGCAGAAATCTGCCCGGCCGGTGTTTGTGTCCAGCTGGGATAACCATCAGTATGGGCCGGGACACAACAGCTTTACTCAGGATGAGGCGGGACGCGACGTGCTGGTTTACCACGCACGTAACTACACTGAAATTGAAGGGGATCCGTTGTGGGATCCGAACCGCCATACCCGACTGAAATATTTCAGCTGGCGGGAAGATGGCACGCCCGATTTCGGCGTGCCACCTGCCGATTACACCAGCGTGCCGTAAATCGTCAGCAACGCGACGGCAACCACCAGTACCAGTGAGGTCTTTTTCGCTAACGCCACGGCAACCCGTGGCGTTTCTACTTTATCAGTGTGCGGATCGCGCGACAGGGAGAACTGTGCCAGCGTCGTCAGCACCTGATACTGAGAACGGTGACGATCGGTCAGCGAAGCAAACCACGCGGGCAGCGCCTTTTCGCCGTGGCCCAGCAGCGCGTAAGCCACACCCGCCAGCCGCACCGGGATCCAGTCGAGAAGGTGCAGAATCGCATCTACGCCCGATTGCGCACGCGCCATCGGGGTGCCGTGCTTTGCCAGCCAGCCTTGCCAGGCACGCAGAAACGCGTAACCCACCAGCAGCACCGGTCCCCACGGCCCCCCCACCACCAGCCAGAACATCGGGGCGAGATAGAAGCGGAAGTTTATCCAGATGAGCGCATTCTGCAGTTCGCGCAGGAACTCGCGCTCGCTACATTCCACCGGCACGCCATGAATCAGCGTCAGCTCAGCCGCCATCGCCTGATGCGCAGCGTCGTCGTCATGACTGGCTGCTTTCAGGTAGCTATGGTAGTGCCTGCGCACTGAACCGGCACCAATGCAGAGCAGTCCGGCAACGATCCAGAACAGGAGTTGCAGCACGCCAAAGAGCAGCCCTTTCAGACTCCAGACCACCAGCGCAGTCAGCGCCATCGCCAGCACGGTCATCAGGAGGGTGCGCATCATGGAGAAATGTCGACGATGGCGAAAGATCGGCTCCAGCCGGTGTTCGAGCTGCCAGTGCTCGCCCAGTTTGAACAGGCGCTCCCAGCCTAAAACCAACAACAAGGTAAACAACGTCATACTGACTCCGCAAAAATCAGGATTTTTGCTGCGTTAACAGCTGTTTGTAGTAGTCCCAGTCAAAAGCAGGTCCGGGATCGGTTTTACGTACCGGCGCGATGTCGCTGTGCCCCGTGATACGTGAAGGCGTTACCGGATAGTGTTGCAGCAGCAATTGGGTTACCTGCTGCAGGGCCCGATATTGCGCCTCGCTATATGGCTCGCTGTCAGTTCCTTCCAGCTCAATACCGATGGAAAAATCGTTGCAGTTTTCACGTCCTTCAAACTGCGAAACGCCCGCATGCCAGGCGCGTTTGTCAAAGGGGACATACTGCACAATCTCCCCATCACGGCGGATCAGGCAGTGTGCCGCCACTTTCAGCGCGGCGATATCCGCAAAATAGGGATGGGCATCCGGCGGTAGGGTACCGGTGAACAGTTTGTCGATCCATGGCCCGCCAAATTCACCGGGTGGCAGGCTGATATTGTGAATCACCAGCAGTGAAGGTGCCTCATTATCAGGCCGCTCATTACAATGCGTTGACGGCACATGACGCACACCGGTCAGCCAGCCCTGTTTGATTTTCATACCGGTTTCCTTGTTTCACCAGGCTGAGAATAGCATGAATAATAAAGGATTCTTGCCTCTTAGTGTGTCGGTCTGATGAGATTAAATCACTGCATGTTAAGGATACTAAACAAAATGCTATTCGTTGCTGGAACCTGATGGCGGTTCAGGCTATTGTGACCGCCTCTGCCATTCCCGTTTCTGGAGTAAAATACCTATGTCATCTCGTGGTTATGATCCCGACAGCCGCCATCAGGCACTGATTAAACGCATTGAAAGTGACATCCCGGATGCCGTTGCACTGGCGTTAAAAGAGGATCTTGGTGGTGAGATTGACGCTGACCGCGATATTACCGCGCAGTTGTTGCCCGCCGATATCCTGGCCCATGCGCAGGTCATCACCCGTGAAGCCGGTGTTTTCTGTGGTAAACGCTGGGTGGAAGAGGTGTTTATTCAGCTCGGCTCACACGTCACTCTGAACTGGCATGTCGAAGATGGCGATCAGATTAAAGCTGACCAGCTGCTGTTTGAAATCAGTGGTCCTGCTCGCCTGCTGCTGACCGCCGAACGTACGGCGCTTAATTTTGTGCAGACGCTCTCGGGGGTTGCCACCGAAGTCAGCCGCTATGTCGCGCTGCTGGCGGGAAGCCAGACACAACTTCTGGACACACGTAAAACCCTGCCCGGACTCCGGACTGCGCTGAAATATGCCGTGCTGTGCGGCGGCGGTAACAATCATCGGCTGGGCCTCTCTGACGCTTATCTGATCAAAGAGAACCATATTATTGCCAGCGGATCGATTGCTCAGGCGGTGGAAAGAGCCCAATGGCTGCAGCCCGATGTGCCGGTTGAAGTTGAGGTGGAATCCCTGGAGGAGTTACGTCAGGCGCTGGAGGCCGAAGCCGACATCGTGATGCTGGATAACTTCAGCCTGGAAGCGATGCGTGAAGCTGTCGAACTCAATCAGGGAAGGACGCTGCTGGAGGTTTCCGGCAACGTGACCGAAACCACCCTGCCGCAGATCGCCCTGACCGGCGTGGACTACGTATCGGTTGGCGCGCTGACCAAGCATGTGCGGGCGCTGGACCTCTCGATGCGTTTCAGACAAATGTAGCCTGCCTCGCCGTAGCCTGACACGGCGATTTTGCGATCCCGCTTCCGGCGCAGTTTCGACTGCGCTGCAATGCTGAAATTTCTCCATATCCCGCCTTCCAGTCTGCTGATCTCTGGCTGTCTTTCATTGCCCCCGGTTTTTAACCTGTCGCCTTCTTAAATCAGGAGGCGATGTGATGAATTATCAACGTGGATTTACGCTGGTTGAACTGATGATTGTGGTCGGTATTGTGGCGATATTAAGTGCTATAGGCCTGCCCGCTTATCAAAATTATCTGCAGCGCGCGGCGCTCACCGACATGCTGCAAACGATGGTGCCCTATAAAACGGCGGTAGAGCTTTGCGCCATGGAGCGTGGCGGCCCGACCCAGTGTCAGGCCGGAGAGGCCGGGATTCCGGCAGCCCGAGGATCGCGCTATGTCTCGGCACTGAGTGTGGCCAGTGGGGTGATTACGCTGACAGGTCAGGAGAGCCTCAATGGCCTGAGCGTTGAAATGCTGCCGATCTGGAACAGCGTCGATGGCGGTATCAGCTGGCAACGCAGCTGCAACAGCAGCAACAATAGCCTGCGCGACAATTGCCTGGCGCAGTTCCGCTTTGCGGATAAAGGAG
Source organism: Candidatus Pantoea rara (assembly GCF_051136265.1). Classification (NCBI taxonomy): domain Bacteria; kingdom Pseudomonadati; phylum Pseudomonadota; class Gammaproteobacteria; order Enterobacterales; family Erwiniaceae; genus Pantoea; species Candidatus Pantoea rara. Next base: position 3,298,062 of record NZ_CP194942.1, read on the forward strand.
CCAGCGATGAGCAAGCCTGATGAGGCGATCGCGACATTGTGTCAGCGCTACCGCGCTCTGGTTCTGCACCACGACGTCAGCCAGCTGCGTGTTGCCGTCGCGGAGAGCGTACCACCGGGGCTGGCTGAAGCGCTCCATTTTGCCAGCCAGTGTCAGATTGAGATCGAATGCTGGCCACAGGCCCGGCTCGACCAGCTTCAGCACACTGACACACCACGGGTGGCGCGTGAAGAGGCACCCGCAGAGTCAGCGATTGAGGCTACACAGTTGATCCTGCGTCAGGCAATGGAGAGGCGCGCCTCCGATGTGCATATCGAACCCTGCCGCGATGGCCTGCGCGTGCGACTGCGCATCGACGGCGTACTGCACCCGCTCTCTTCACTGCCTGCCACTCAGCCTGCGGCGCTGCTGGCAAGACTGAAGATCCTCGGCGGGCTGGATATCGCCGAACGCCGGTTACCACAGGATGGCCAGTTCAGCATGGAAATCACCGGTAAATCCGCCTCGTTTCGCCTGGCGACTTTACCCGTCTACGGCGGTGAAAAAGCGGTAGTCCGGCTGCTGCAAAGCGAAAGGGCCGCCCTGTCACTGGATAAGCTCGGCTTACCCGCGGCACAGTTACGCCTGTTCTGCGCCGCGCTGTCCCAGCCGCAGGGTCTGATCCTGGTGACCGGCCCCACCGGCAGCGGTAAGACGTTTACGCTCTACAGCGGACTCAGCGCCCTGAATAAGCCGGAAAAAAATCTGTGCAGCGTTGAAGATCCGATTGAGATCCCGCTGCCCGGCATTAACCAGACGCAGATCCATAGCAAAAACGGCCTCGATTTTAACCGCGTTCTGCGGGCGCTGCTGAGACAGGATCCGGATGTAATCATGGTGGGCGAGATCCGTGATGCCGAAACGGCGGAGATTGCGGTGAAAGCGGCGCAGACAGGGCACCTGGTGCTGTCGACGCTGCACACCAATTCCACCGCCGAAACGCTGACCCGGCTGCGGCAGATGGGGATTCCGGGTTATCTCCTGGGACCGGCCCTGAAACTGATCGTTGCTCAGCGCCTGGTTAGACGCCTCTGCACCCATTGCCGTCAGCCCGCCCAGGCGGTGGCGCACTATCCTGCAGAACTCTGGCCGGGCACCTTGCAAACCTGGCGAGCGCCCGGCTGTGACCACTGCTTTTCCGGCTATTTTGGCCGGCTGGCGCTGTTTGAACTGCTGCCGATCAATGCCAGGCTGCAAAATGCGATTGCGGCCGAAATGCCGCTGGAGAATCTGCTCACTCTGGCGAAACAGCAGGGATTGCGCACCCTGCTGGTTTCCGGCCTTGAGGCGGTAAGCCGGGGCGATACTTCGCTGGAAGAGATGCAACGGGTGATTGGGCTGGACGATGGCTAATGCGGCTTTATTCATCTGGCAGGCGGTCAATAGTCAGGGTCAGTTATGCAGTGGTCAGCTACTGGCTGTCGACAGTGACAACCTGCTGCTGATGCTGGCGCAGCGCGATCTCCTGCCAGTGAGCTGGAAACAGGAGAAAGTCTGGCGTCAGGGTGACTGGAAGTGGCAGCACAAAACCGATCTGATTCGCCAGCTGGCTACCCTGCTCAAAGCGGGCCTGCCGCTGGCAGAGAGCCTGGCTTTGCTGGCGGAGGGCCATCCGCATGCGGGCTGGCGCGCCCTGATGCTTGCTCTGCATCATCGGGTACTCAGCGGTGCATCTTTTTCCCAGGCATTGCGTGAATGGCCGCAGATCTTTCCGGCGCTCTATCCGGCCCTGATGGAGGTAGGTGAACTGACCGGTCAGCTGGACGTCTGTTGCAGCGAGCTTGCCCAGCAGCAGATTCGCCAACAGCAGTTATGGCATCAGGTGGCAAAGGCACTGCGCTATCCCTTGTTCATTCTGCTGGTGGCGATGGCAGTCACCTGCGGCATGCTACTGTTCGTGCTGCCGGAGTTCGTTGCGGTTTATGACTCCTTTGACGCGCCCCTGCCCGCTTTTACAGCAGCGGTAATGCAGTTATCAGCGGCGCTTCAGGAATGGGGAGGCGTGTTAGCCTTTGGGGTTTCACTTATGCTGGTTGGCTGGCATCAGCTGCGGCGACGTTCTGCGGACTGGCAACGTCGTGAGCAGGCACTTTTTCTGCGCATCCCACTGCTTTCCGGGTTGTGGCGCGGCACTCAACTGACGCAGATCTATACCATTCTGAATCTCACGCAGCGCGCCGGATTAACCCTGTTACAGGGGCTGGCAGCCGTTGAAGTGACGCTCTCCTCATTGCTGTGGCGGGAAGCGATGGCAGGGCTACAGCAGCACATTGCGCAGGGAAGTCCTCTGCATCAGGCACTGATGCATCATCCGTTGTTCACACCCTTATGTGGGCAGTTGATTCGGGTCGGGGAAGAGGCGGGCGCTCTGGATTTAATGCTGGCAAGACTGGCGGAATGGCACGAGGCAGAAACGCGAGAGCGCGCTGACGCACTGGCAGCTTCACTGGAACCGATGATGATGGTGGTGATTGGCGGCATTGTCGGCACGCTGGTGATTGCGATGTATTTACCCGTGTTCGGGCTTGGTGATGCGATGCATTAAAGGGCGCACGCAGCGCCCCACATGACTATCGGTTGAAAACACGGTTCTCCTGCTCGTTAACCCGGATAAAGGTCGTGCGCTTGGTCAGCTCTTTCAGTCGCTCTGCCCCTACGTAAGTACAGGCAGATCGCAGCCCACCCAGAATATCGCGCGCGGTGTCAGCAACCGGACCCCGCAATGGCAGTTTCACCGTTTTACCTTCTGCGGCACGATATTGGGCAACACCACCGACGTGACGCTTCATCGCTGATTCGGAACTCATGCCGTAAAAGAGCATAAAACTTTCGCCATTCTCTTCAACGACCTGCCCTTCACACTCATCATGCGCCGCCAGCATGCCACCGAGCATCACAAAGTCTGCGCCGCCGCCAAAGGCTTTGGCGATATCGCCCGGCACAGAACAGCCACCATCGCTGACAATCTGTCCGCTTAAGCCATGCGCAGCATCGGCACACTCAATGACGGCAGAAAGTTGCGGATAACCTACGCCGGTTTTTACACGGGTTGTGCAGACCGATCCCGGACCAATGCCGACTTTGACGATATCCGCACCGGAGAGGATCAGTTCTTCCACCATTTCGCCGGTGACCACGTTACCGGCACAGATGGTTTTAGCCGGGAAGGTTTCACGCGCGCGCTGCAGAAAATCGACGAAATGCTGTGAATAACCGTTGGCAACGTCGATACAGATAAACTGCAAATCGTCTGACAGGGCCATAATCGCGACCAGTTTATTAAGATCGGCCTCTGAGGTGCCGGTTGAAACCATCACATGTTTCAGTACCGATGCAGGTATCCGCTGAATAAACGCGCGCCAGTCATCTACGCTGTAATGCTTGTGGACGGCCGTGAGGATATTGAAGCTGGCGAGCGCCTCGGCCATCGAAAATGTGCCGACGGTATCCATGTTGGCGGCGATGATGGGTACGCCGCTCCAGCTCAGGCCCGAGTGTCTGAAGGTAAAGCTGCGTTCCAGCTCAACCTGTGAGCGACTTTGCAGCGTGGAGCGTTTGGGGCGGATTAATACATCTTTAAAGCCCAGTTTCAGATCTTCTTCAATACGCATAAACAGTGTCCTGGTAAGTGGCAACGAATCGTCGTTCACGAAGTAAGCACAGCTCCAGTGGCGTTATGATACGCGCCTCTCGCTGCACGACAAGACTGCGAATTTCACTTTATTTACGCTACAATCCTTTAAATTTAGTTGTGCTTTATCGGTGTGATCTGACGCGCATTTTTGCGTTTTTTAACCAGATCATTACCCTGAACTCATGCCAAAAAAGAAGTCAGGTGAGAAACATGCCCTATATCGTCGCGCTTACAGGGGGAATCGGCAGTGGAAAGAGTACGATTGCCCAGGCATTCGCTGCATCTGGCGTGGAAATTATTGATGCTGACCTGATCGCCCGTGAAGTTGTTGAACCAGGCACGCCCGCTTTGCAAGCCATTCAGGCGCGCTATGGTGCGTCTATAGTGACAAAACAGGGGATACTTGATCGTGCCCGACTTCGCGACATTATTTTCCAGCAGCCGGAAGAGAAAAGCTGGCTAAACGCGCTGCTCCATCCGCTGATAAACGCCCGGACACGACAACTGATCGCCCAGGCCACCTCACCTTATGTGCTCTGGGTGGTGCCATTACTGGTGGAAAATCAGTTACAGCACCAGGCTGATCGGGTACTGGTGGTGGATGTCGATGAGGCAACGCAGTTAGCGCGGACTCAGCAGCGTGACCATCTTTCCACCGATCAGGCGAAACGTATTCTTGCCGCACAGGCTACGCGCCAGCAGCGCCTCGCCTGTGCCGATGATATTATTGATAACAGTGGTGAGCCCGACGACGCCTTGCCACAGGTTGCCGAACTCCATCAGCGCTATCTCAGGCTGGCGGCAACGAAACAGGATTAATACCATGAGCACACCCGTTCTGTTTGAACACCCACTGAATGAAAAAATGCGAACCTGGTTACGGGTTGAGTTTTTGATTAATCAGTTAGATGAAACGACTCCACTGGATAAAACCGTTAATGCGCTGACCTTTTTTCGCCTGATTGGCGAGTTGCTCGATATTTTCGAGCGCGGCGATATGCGGACAGAACTGTTAAAAGAGCTGGAGCGTCAGCAGCAAAAGTTACGCGCCTGGGCTGATGTGCCCGGTGTCGACATGACGCTGGTGGATGCCCTGCGTGATAAACTCAAAATTCAGTCAACGCAGTTAATGAATGCGCCGCGTATGGGCCAGCAACTCCGCGAGGATCGTCTGATTGCTTTGGTGCGCCAGCGGCTGAGCATCCCTGGCGGCTGCTGCAGCTTTGATTTACCGGGCCTGCACATCTGGCTTCACCTGCCGCAGGAAACACGTGATGCGCAGGTCGAGGCCTGGATGTATACGCTGGAGCCAATGCATCATGCGCTGGCGATGATACTGGATTTGATCCGCCAGTCCGGCGCGTTCCACATGCAGACCAGTCTCAATGGTTTTTATCAGGATAATGCCGAGGGTGCCGATCTGCTGCGACTACAGCTGTCGCTGGACGATGCGCTCTATCCACAGGTGTCCGGACATAAAAGCCGCTACGCCATTCGTTTTATGCCACTTGATAGTGAGCGCGGTGAAGTTCCGGCCCGCCTTAACTTCCAACTGGCCTGTTGTTAGAGGTAAACATGCAGCAAGAAGTGATGACCGTTTCCTGTCCCCAGTGCGGCAAAGATGTGATCTGGGATGAGCTCAGCCCGTGGCGCCCCTTTTGCAGCAAGCGCTGTCAGCTTATCGATTTAGGTGAGTGGGCTGCAGAAGAGAAACGTATTCCCAGCAGCGACGATATGAATGACAGTGACAACTGGAGTGAAGAAGATCGTTGATAGCAGGATGGGGCACGCTGCCCCATCCGCTCAGAGTTCGCCAGCGATCAGACGCGCAATCAGCTGATGATTTGCGGGCGGAAACTCTTCTGCCACCAGCGAATGCTGATCAACCCAGCGCTGCGGCTGACCCTCTTTGCCCCAGGGTTCTCCTTTCCACCCTTCAACCAGAAAGAAGTGCAGCGTCACGCGCAGATCGTCATAACTGTGGTCTGCATGACCAATCGGGCGAGCCTCGGTGACGTCAATGCCGGTCTCTTCGTGTAGCTCCCTTATCAGTCCCTGTTCGGCGCTTTCGCCCGCTTCGATCTTACCGCCAGGAAACTCCCACTTATTCGCCATGTAAGAGGTCGCCGCGCGCTGGGCAAGGAAAATTTGTTTATTGGCATTGCGAATGATGCCAACTGCAACCTGCAGGTGCTTCATGGAAACTATCCGGTAGTAATAAGTGAATGAAGGCTGATTTTAGAGCATGCGGTCGCGGAAGTTAACCGCTTTAGCTCAGCGCTGGTGCACACACTGCGCTGGCCAGAACCATAAAAAAAGGAGCCTGCGGCTCCTTTTTTATCTGCATTCAGTCTCAGGCGATGCGGCCATGACACTGCTTAAACTTTTTACCGGAACCACATGGGCAGGGATCGTTGCGGCCCACTTTGCGTTCGCCACTCTGCTCCGACACAGGCTCTTCTGCCAGCAGATCTTCTTCTACATGGCTTAGTTGCTGTTGCTGTGCCAGACGTTCAGCTTCTTCACGACGCTGTTGCTCCATCGCTTCAACTTCTTCAGGCATACGCACCTGCACCTTGCTCAGCGTACTGATCACTTCATATTTCAGTGATTCAAGCATCGCAGCGAACATGGCGAAGGATTCACGCTTGTACTCCTGCTTCGGATCTTTCTGCGCATAGCCGCGCAGATGGATGCCCTGACGCAGATAGTCCATCGCTGCCAGATGCTCTTTCCACAACGAATCCAGCGTCTGCAACATCACGCCTTTTTCGAAGTTGCGCATCATTTCCGCGCCAACGATCTCTTCTTTCTCTGCATAGCTTTCCATGGCATGAGTCATGATGCGCTCTCGCAGCACTTCTTCATGCAGGTCAGGCTCTTTATCCAGCCACTCTGCTATCGGCAGGTTCAGATCGAAGTCAGTACGCAGACGCTCTTCCAGGCCTGGCACGTCCCACATTTCTTCCAGCGACTGTGGCGGAATGTAGGTATCGATGGTGGCTTTGTAGACATCGTGGCGAATGCTGTTGATGGTTTCGCTAACGTCAGACACATCCAGCAGCTCATTACGCTGACTGTAGATGGCGCGACGCTGGTCATTAGCCACATCATCATACTCCAGCAGTTGCTTACGAATATCGAAGTTACGGCTTTCAACTTTACGCTGAGCGTTGGCAATCGCTTTCGTCACCCACGGATGCTCAATCGCTTCACCTGGCTTCATGCCCAGTTTGCGCATCATATTCGACACGCGGTCTGAGGCGAAAATACGCATCAGCGCATCTTCCATCGACAGGTAGAAGCGTGAAGAACCGGCATCACCCTGACGGCCTGCACGACCACGCAGCTGGTTATCGATTCGACGGGATTCGTGACGCTCAGTACCCACGATGTGCAAACCCCCTGACGCCAGAACCGCATCATGACGAATCTGCCAGGCCGCTTTAATCTCCTGGATTTGCGCTTCAGTCGGCTCCTCCAGCTCTTCCACTTCAGCATGCCAGCTACCACCCAGCATAATGTCCGTACCACGTCCTGCCATGTTGGTCGCGATAGTGACCGCGCCTGGCTGACCAGCCTGCGCAACGATATCCGCTTCGCGGGCATGGAATTTGGCGTTCAGGACGTTATGTTTAATACCGGCTCGGGTCAGTTCGTTAGAAACCACTTCTGATTTTTCAATCGAGATGGTCCCCACCAGCACCGGCTGGCCATTGGCTGTGCGCTCGCGGATATCTTCGATAATCGCATCGATCTTCTCTTTCTCAGTCATGTAGACCAGGTCAGCCAGATCTTTACGCACCATTGGACGGTTAGTCGGCACGACAATGGTATCGAGCTTGTAAATGGAGCTGAATTCGAACGCTTCGGTATCCGCAGTACCGGTCATACCGGCCAGCTTCTCGTAAATACGGAAGTAGTTCTGGAAGGTGATAGAGGCCAGCGTCTGGTTCTCATTCTGAATCTCTACGCCTTCTTTGGCTTCAATCGCCTGATGCAGGCCATCTGACCAGCGACGCCCCTGCATGGTACGGCCGGTGTGTTCATCAACGATCACAACTTCGCCATCTTTAACGATGTAATCAACATCGCGGGTAAAGAGTGCGTGCGCACGCAGTGCTGCAGTGACGTGGTGCATCAGCATGATGTTGGTCGGTGAGTAGAGTGACTCGCCCGCTTCCATAATGCCCTGGCTGACCAGGAGCTCTTCCACTTTTACCAGACCGCGCTCAGACATGTGCGCCTGACGCGCTTTCTCATCGATCCAGAAGTCACCTTCGCCCTGATGGGTTTCAGTATCTTCTTTATCCTGGCGAACCAGATGAGGAATGATCTTGTTAACTTTGGTGTAGAGATCAGAACTGTCTTCTGCCGGACCGGAGATGATTAAAGGCGTACGCGCTTCATCGATCAGGATGGAGTCGACCTCATCCACCAGCGCATAATGAAGTTTACGCTGTACGCGCTCTTCCGGGCTGAAAGCCATGTTATCGCGCAGGTAGTCGAAGCCATATTCGTTGTTGGTACCGTAGGTGATGTCTGCTGCGTAGGCTTCACGCTTCGCCACAGCCGGCAGGCCCGACATGTTGATACCAATGCTTAAACCCAGGAACTCAAACAGTGGACGGTTATTTTCCGCATCACGCTGTGCCAGATAGTCGTTGACGGTAACCACGTGAACGCCTTTGCCGGACAGCGCATTCAGGTAGGCTGGCAGCGTTGCGGTCAGTGTTTTACCTTCACCGGTACGCATCTCAGCAATGCAACGGTCGTTCAGCACCATGCCACCGATCAGCTGCACGTCGAAGTGACGCATTCCGAACACACGTTTACTCGCCTCACGCACGGTCGCGAACGCTTCCGGGATCAGACTTTCCAGCGTTTCACCTTTTTTCAGGCGCTCGCGGAACAGGTCGGTTTTAGCTTTCAGTTCATCGTCAGTGAGCTTCTCAAAATCGGGCTCCATCTTATTGATGACGTCCACCACTTTGCGCATACGACGCAGCGTACGATCGTTACTGCTACCAAAAACCTTGGTTAATATTTTGCTAAACATAATAAATATATTCTCAATTCAGCCGGGGCATTCCGGGCTGCGAAATCTAAAAAGAGTGAGTAGAACCAATACTATTAGCAGAACAATCGGGTGGGTCCGGCGCGAATGCCATGCACGCGGGCATGCCATTCTACCCATGAGCGGGTAACGACCATGAAGAGAGGCGGTGTTGTCATCTGCTGCGAAGAGGTATGTTGCGCAGAATGTGATGTCAGTAAATTATGCAGCGAGTCGATCAGCGCCAGCTTTTGGGCCGCCAGCGGTAACTGTTGTTGCTCCGCCTGCGCCTGGGGCGACAACGTGAAAGAGAGGTGACGAATAACGGTGCGGATGGCGTGCTGATGCCAGTAATCCACGCTGAAGCTCGGGCGTCGGGATGCTTCCTGAAGCCGGATTAAGTGATCAAAGCGTGTGGCATTGCCAAGAAAGAGGCTGCTGGCTGGCGATTCAGACGACGCGTTGAGTTCAGAGCTTTGCGCACAGGCCGGCAGGCCAAAGCTGGCCGCTACCATCCCTAACAGGAGATGAGGCCAGAAGTAGCGTCTACCTAATTGTCGCCAGCGCAGAAGAATCCCGATCACAACCTTTCCATCGCGCACGCTCTGTTGCGCTTTTGTTTTCGTGTACCCGCCGCGAGCCGCAACGGATTTCGGCCTGTAAAAGCGCCACAGATAGTAACATTAATGTGGGGCATCCACACCTGGGATTAAAGTGGCGGCGTGAGAAAAGGTGTGTGATTGTTCAGCAATTCAGCAGAACAGACAATGCGTTGCGAGCGAGGTTGCAGTCTTTAGGCGTGTTACTGGAGGCAATAAAAAAACGGCTGGTGCCGCTGACCGGAGAGGGTGTCAGCATAACCAGCCGTTTCACGTTCTGGGGTAGTTAAGCCAGAACCAGATTCGGTGCTTTGAATGCCACTGGCAGTTCAGCTTCGTCTTCGAAGGTTGCCCATTCCCAGGCTTCCTGCTTCGCCAGAACCGCTTGCAGCAGCTTGTTGTTCAGTGCATGGCCTGATTTGAACGCAGTAAATGCGCCAATGATGTTATGACCACACATAAACAAGTCGCCAATCGCGTCCAGCATTTTGTGACGGACAAACTCGTCTTCAAAACGCAGACCTTCTTCATTCAGTACGCGGAAATCATCCAGGCCGATCGCACAATCTAAACTACCGCCCAGGCACAGGCCTTTAGACTGCAGATATTCGATTTCACGCATAAAGCCAAATGTACGCGCCCGGCTGATTTGACGAACAAACGCGTCAGCAGAGAAGTTCATCGCATAGCGCTGTGAACTGGAATCGATAGCCGGGTGTTTGAAGTCAATGGTGAAATCAAGCGAGAAACCGTTATACGGTTTGATCTCAGCCCATTTGTCACCCTCTTCCACACGCACGGTCTGCTTAACACGCACAAATTTCTTCGCGCTGTTGAGCTGCTCGATACCGGCATCCATCAGCAAATAGATAAACGGTGCTGCGCTACCATCCATGATCGGGATTTCTGGCGCATCAACTTCAACAATAATGTTGTCAATACCCAGACCCGCCAGGGCGGCATTGAGGTGTTCAACCGTTGAAATACGCACGCCTTCATCATTCACCAGGCAGGTACTTAGCATGGTGTCGCGCACGTATTTTGCATCAGCCGGAAAATCTACCGGTGGATTCAAGTCGGTGCGACGATAGATGACCCCGGTATTAGCCGACGCAGGGCGTAATGTCAGCGTGACTTTTTTGCCGGTATGTAAACCGACACCAGTCGCCTGAACAATACGTTTTAATGTCCTTTGTTTGATCATCGCATTATCTCGCAGTATCACCTTTCCGACCGCCAGTATACTTTACCAGCGGACAGACACTTTAGCACAAAGAGCGGACAATCCCAATTATAGGGTTAATCCTAGTCGGCCTGCTTGCGTAAAAAGGCCGGAATATCAAGATAGTCAGGCTCTTTGTTCGACTGCGCAGCCTGGTCGTTAACGACTTTGGCAGCAGGTTTCTGCTCTTGCGGCAGCGGTGACATACCGTGCTGCTGGTAGCGATGATCCATCACTGGCTGACTGGCTGGTTTGTTGGTGACCAGCGTGATTTCCGGACGCTTGTCCATGCCGATACCGGTTGCTACCACAGTAACGCGCAGTTCGTCATTCATTTCCGGATCCAGCGAGGTCCCGATAACCACAGTCGCGTTGTCAGAAGCGAAAGCGCGGATAGTGTTACCCACGGTCTCAAATTCATCCAGACGCAGATCGAAGCCCGCAGTAATGTTGACCAGCACGCCACGCGCGCCTGACAGGTCGATATCTTCCAGCAGTGGGCTGGAGATCGCCATTTCAGCCGCTTCTTCCGCACGATCTTCACCGCACGCAACGCCTGAACCCATCATTGCATAGCCCATTTCGGACATCACAGTACGCACGTCAGCAAAGTCGACGTTCATCAGGCCCGGACGGGTGATCAGCTCGGCGATACCCTGAACGGCGCCTTTCAGCACGTCGTTAGCAGCACCAAATGCATCCAGCAGGGAGATACCACGGCCCAGCACTTTCAGCAGCTTGTCGTTTGGAATAGTGATCAGTGAATCGACATGCTTAGAGAGTTCAGCGATCCCCTGCTCGGCAAACGCCATGCGCTTTTTGCCTTCGAAGTTGAACGGCTTGGTGACAACCGCCACCGTCAGGATACCAAGATCCTTGGCCACTTCAGCGACCACAGGTGCTGCACCGGTACCGGTACCGCCGCCCATGCCTGCTGCGATGAAGACCATGTCTGCCCCTTCCAGCGCAGCCCGCAGTGCTTCGCGATCTTCTTCTGCAGAGTTACGGCCTACTTCCGGATTCGCACCCGCACCCAGACCTTTGGTAATGTTATTACCGATCTGAATGGTCTGGCCGACAGCTGTTTTACGCAGCGCTTGCGCGTCGGTATTCACAGCAAAGAATTCCACACCTTCGATACGTTCGCGTACCATGTGCTCTACGGCGTTACCGCCGCCGCCACCGACGCCGATGACTTTAATCACCGCGTCGTTGGTTAATTCCATAGGTTCAAACATGATTTCTCTCCGTTATGTGCCTGTCGCCTGGAGATCACTAAAGAAAACAGCATGATCCCCTTTCACAAAAATTAAAACTCTTTTTTTAACCAACTGTTAATACGCTTGAACCAGTTACCTACTGAAACCCGTTTTTCGGTCTCTGCATCACCGTTCATGTGCGACTCTTTGCCGTAATGCAACAGTCCCACGGCAGTGGAGTAGTACGATTCCTGCGCATAGTCAGTCAGGCCGGTAATATTCAGCGGCTGTCCGATACGCACCTGCGTATGGAATACGCGTTGCGCACAGGCCGCCAGTCCTTCGATTTGCGCTGCACCACCCGTCAGGACGATACCTGCGGCTAAATGATGCTTTACGCCCTGCTGACGCAGTTGTTCCTGTAACTGCAGAATCTCGTCATTGACCAGATTCAAAAGTTCGGTGTAACGTGGCTCGATCACTTCAGCCAGCGTCTGACGCTGCAGGCTGCGCGGAGGACGTCCACCCACGCTTGGCACCTCAACGTTCTCATCTTTGCCGACAATCGAGCCCAGCGCGCAACCATGGCGTACTTTGATCGCCTCAGCATCCGTTGGCGGTGTGCCAAACGCATAGGCGATATCGCTGGTGACAACGTTACCTGCATACGGAATCACCTTAGTGTGCCGTAAAGCGCCGCCGGTATATACGGCTATGTCCATTGTACCGCCACCAATATCGACAACACACACGCCCAGCTCACGTTCGTCTTCAGTCAACACGGCAAAACTGGAGGCGAGCCCGGCAAAAATCAGCTGATCCACTTTCAGTCCGCAACGCTCAACCGCTTTAACGATGTTCTTCGCCATATCGTTGTGGCAGGTAATGAGGTGCACTTTCGCCTGCATACGCACGCCGGAAAGCCCGACCGGATTTTTAATCCCTTCCTGATAGTCGATGGCATACTCCTGAGGAATCACGTGCAGGATGCGATGCTCGTCACGTACTCTCACCGATTTGGCGGTATGCACGACGTTCTCTACATCATCCTGAGTCACTTCCTCTTCGGAAATCGGAACCATCCCGATTTCGTTCTGACAACTGATATGTTTGCCCGATAAAGCAAGGTAGACAGAGGAGATCTGGCAGTCTGCCATCAACTCAGCCTGATCGATGGCGCGCTGAACGCATTTCACCACCGACTCAAGGTCGTTTACGCCACCTTTATCCATACCGCGGGAAGGACAACTGCCCACCCCAATAATATTGACCATACCATCGGGCAGAATTTCCCCAACCAGGGCGGCAACCTTCGCAGTGCCGATTTCGAGTCCAACTACCAGTTTTCTGTCCGTTGCCTTGATCATTGTTGTTTAGCCTGTGCCTGGTTCTGTTGCTGATTACTGTCCTGTGGCTCCATCACGACCGGCGTCCAGCCAACAGAAGCGCCAGAGTCATATCGCAAATCCACGTAGCTGATACGTTTGCTCTCATTCTGACCTTGCTGCTGCAGCACCGGGTAGAGCTCAATAAAGCGATTCAGTCGTTTCATGGTGTCGCTGCGTCCCAGTTCGATACGTACATCATCGCTGGTGACCAGCTGCCATGAACGACGCGCCGTCATCGACGCCACCTTCAGGGTAAACTTCCGGGCCTTCAGCACATCATCCATGCTGTGATAGCCCGCAAGGACCTCTTTCTCACTCCCTTCAGGCCCGTACAACATCGGCAGTGTCTCTTTGCCGACATGACTGGCGGGTACGCTGAAGGCGTTACCTTCAGCGTCCACCATATGCAAATCGTTCCAGCGCGCCACCGGCGTATATTCCACCAGATGGATTTTCAGTTCGTCCGGCCACTGCTTACGCACGCTGACCTGCTTAATCCACGGCAGCCGCTCAATCTGCTGCTGCAGAATGTCCACGTTCTGAGACATAAATGTCCCCGGCGGACCCAGCGACAAAATCGCCTGACGAATATCGTCATGGGTGGTGTAGTGCGTCTGTCCTGTCACCACCAGCTTTGACAGTGGCAGCCGGGATGCATCGTTCATCCATTTCAGCACCACCAGTCCGCCAGCAACCATAATCCCGATAACGATCAGCAGGAAAAAAATGCCGAACAATCGGGCACCGTTACTGCGCCCGGTGCGAATACGCTCCTGCGGTTCACGGTTTCGAACTCTCATCGCCGCCTGTGACATATCAGACGGCCAGCTCCAGAATATGGGCGACCAACTGCGGGAAACTCATGCCCGCCTGTTTCGCTGCCATAGGAACCAGGCTGTGACTGGTCATGCCCGGCGAGGTGTTGGCTTCCAGTAACTGAAAGCGCCCTTCCCCGTCGGTCATCACATCAACCCGTCCCCAGCCACGACAGCCCAGTGCACGCCAGGCGGCCAGCACCAGCTGCTGTAATTCAGCTTCACGCTCAGCGCTTAAGTCGGCCGGACAGAGGTACTGAGTATCGTCAGAAATGTATTTAGCTTCATAGTCATAGAACTCGCTGGCGCTCTTTATTTCAATTGAGGGCAGAATACGATCGCCCACAATCGCGACGGTGTACTCTGCGCCACTGAGAAACGCCTCGACCAGTACGTCAATGTCAAACTTAAACGCCGTTTCCAGTGCCGCTGGCAGCGCGCTCAGATCGTTAACCCGGCTGATGCCTACGCTGGAGCCTTCACAGGCTGGCTTCACAAATAATGGCAGGCCAAGCGCTGCAATCGCCGCGTTGCTCTCCTCATCCAGCCCGGCCTCAAACTGCTGACGCGTCAGCCAGACAAACTTTCCTGACGGTAAACCGCGCCCCTGCCACAGCAGCTTGGTGCGCAACTTATCCATGGTCACCGCCGAGGCCATCACGCCGCTGCCGGTGTAAGGCAGTTGCAGGAACTCCAGCACCGCTTGCATCGTGCCGTCTTCACCGCCCCGGCCATGCAACGCGATAAAGGCTTTGGTGAATCCCTGCTCTTTCAGCGTCATGACGGAGACATCGCGGGTATCGATGCCATACGCATCAATGCCCATTTCCCGTAATCCGGCAATCACTGCCTGACCCGAGTTGAGTGAAACCTCGCGCTCTGCTGAGGTACCGCCCATTAACACTGCCACTTTATCCACCATGACGATCCTCCGCTTTGCGTTCCGGCTGGAGCTTAGTGTCCGCCAGCTTGCGGGCAACCTTGCCGACGTTACCGGCACCCTGTACCAGAATCAGGTCATTACCCGACAGCAGCGGCGCCAGCATCTCCGGCAGTGCATCATGTTCCGGCACCAGGATAGGATCGACCTTGCCCCGGTTACGAATGGCACGGCAGAGCGAACGACTGTCAGCGCCTGGAATCGCGGTCTCACCGGCGGAGTAAACATCCAGCATCAGTAACACATCGACATGCGACAGCACGTTAGCGAAATCATCAAACAGATCGCGGGTACGGCTATAACGGTGCGGCTGGAACACCATCACCAGTTTTTTATCCGGCCAGCCAGCCCGCGCGGCTTTAATCGTCGCGTCCACTTCGGTGGGGTGATGACCGTAATCATCCACCAGCATCGCGGTACCCGGCTGTCCGTTGACCGGTTCTGTCGGAAATTCACCCAGCAGATCAAAGCGACGCCCCGTCCCCTGGAAACTCTCCAGCGCAGCCAGGATAGCATTGTCTTCAATGCCCTCTTCAGTGGCGACAGCGACAGCAGCTGCCGCGTTCAGGGCATTGTGGCGACCCGGTGCGTTCAGCGTAATCTGCAGCGGCGCTTTGTCCTGACGGATCAGGGTGAAATGTCCCTGCGCACCGCTCTGCTCGTAGTTTTCAATACGTAAATCCGCATCATCGCTAAAACCGTATGTGGTGATATGACGGCCCACGCGTGGGATCAGGTCACGAATAACCGCATCATCGACACACATCACCGCACGACCGTAAAACGGCAGGTTGTGCAGGAAGTTAATAAACGTCTGTTTCAGGTTTTCGAAATCGCCCTGATAGGTGTCCATATGGTCAGCTTCGATGTTGGTCACAATCGCCACCATTGGCTGCAGATGCAGGAACGATGCATCGCTCTCATCTGCTTCAGCAATCAGATACCGGCTGTTACCCAGACGGGCATGGGTGCCTGCTGCTTTGACGAGTCCGCCGTTAACGAAGGTCGGATCGAGACCCGCTTCCGCATAAATGCTCGACACCATCGCCGTAGTCGTCGTTTTGCCATGCGTACCCGCGACGGCGATGCCGTGACGGAAACGCATCAGTTCAGCCAGCATCTCCGCACGACGGATCACCGGGATACGCTGTTCGCGTGCCGCGACCAGTTCGGGGTTATCCTGCGAAACGGCGCTGGAAACCACCACCACGCTGGCATCGGTCACGTTTTCGGGGCGATGGTTAAAATAAATGGTGGCACCCAGCGCAATCAGGTTCTGCGTCACCGGGTTAGGGGCCAGATCTGAACCGCTGATATGGTAGCCTTCATTTGCTAACACTTCGGCAATACCGCCCATGCCTGCACCGCCGATGCCGACAAAGTGGATGTGCCGGACGCGACGCATCTCGGGCACGATAGAACGCAGTTTTGCCAATTGTTGTGTATTCATCGATCTCTGTTACCTGCTATTTCAGTTTGTACCCAGTCCGGGTACAGGTCAGACGCGCTGACCGGAATGATTACTTTGCGGCGCGAGCCACTTCCTGAGCGACCCGTTCAGTCGCATCGGGGATCGCCACCTGACGGGCCTGTTCAGCCATCGTCAGCAATGTTGCACGATCCCAGTGGCGTAGCTGATCCGCTACAGCCTCCGCAGTAAATTGCGGCTGCTCAAAAATTCTGGCGGCGCCCGCTTTCTCCAGCGGCAGCGCGTTCCAGTACTGCTGACGATCTTTATGCAGAAACGGCACGAAAATCGCCGGTAAACCGGTAGCAGCGACTTCGCTCACGGTTAATGCGCCGGAGCGGCATACCACTACATCAGCCCAGGCGTAGGCAGCAGCCATATCATCAATAAATTCGGTCACCTTATGCTGCGTCTGACCAACCTGCTGATACGCTTTCTCTGTTTCGGGCAACGCGCCTTTACCGGTCTGATGCCACAGGGTGATCTCATCACCCACCAGCGCCGCAATTTGCGGTAACGTCTGGTTCAGTATCCGTGCGCCCTGACTTCCGCCAATCACCAGCACCCGAATCGGGCCATGACGACCTGCCAGACGTTGCGCGGGTAAAGGCAGTGCCAGAACATCAGTGCGAACCGGATTTCCTACCACGTCGGCGGCAGGAAATGCGCCCGGAAACGCCTGCAAAACTTTGGTGGCGATTTTCGCCAGCCATTTATTGGTCAGACCGGCAATACCGTTCTGCTCATGCAGCACAACCGGAATACCGCAGCTCCAGGCCGCTAAGCCGCCAGGACCGGAAACGTAGCCGCCCATGCCCAGCACGACATCCGGCTTCCACGCTTTCATGATGCGACGCGCCTGACGCCATGCATTGAAGATGCGCAACGGTGCCAGCAGCAACGCTTTCATGCCCTTACCGCGTAGTCCGCTGATGCGGATAAAGTCGATGTCGATGCCATGCTTTGGCACCAGATCGGCTTCCATACGGTCAGCGGTGCCTAACCAGCGAACCTGCCAGCCCTGTTCCATCAGATGATGGGCGACAGCCAGACCGGGAAAGACATGTCCACCGGTTCCGCCTGCCATCACCATCAATCGCTTACCGCTCATCGACCACCTCGGGTAAACGCCTGCGCTTTCGCCAGGCGCGTTTCATAATCTATGCGTAATAAAAAGACGATGGCGGTCGACATAATGATCAGACTCGACCCACCGTAACTAATCAGCGGTAAGGTCAGACCTTTGGTCGGTAACATACCGGCGGCAGCCCCGACGTTAACCAGCGCCTGGAAACTGAACCAGACACCAATAGAACAGGCTAAAAAGCCGGAAAAACGCTGATCCAGTTCCAGAGCACGACGGCCAATCGACATCGCACGAAAAGCGACGAAGAATACCATTAAAAGTGCCATTACCACACCGACGTAGCCGAGTTCTTCCCCGATGATGGCGAAAATAAAGTCGGTATGCGCTTCCGGCAGATATTCCAGCTTTTGCACGGAGTTACCGAGCCCCTGCCCCCAGAATTCACCGCGGCCAAATGCCATCAGTGACTGGGTTAGCTGGTAGCCGCTACCAAAGGGATCTTCCCACGGGTTCCAGAACGACGTCACACGGCGCATACGGTAGGGTTCTGCAATGATCAGCAGAATCACCGCAAAGATACCGGAGCCGATGATGGCCATGAACTGCCACAGCTTGGCGCCCGCCAGGAACAGCATCGCCAGCGTCGTTACGAACAGCACAACTACCGTACCGAGGTCCGGCTGCGCCAGCAGTAACACGGCCAGCACGACCATAACGCCCATCGGCTTACAGAAGCCCCAGAAGTTGTTACGCACCTCTTCAACTTTGCGCACCAGGTAGCTGGCGAGGTAGCAGAACAGGGAAAGTTTTGACAACTCCGCAGGCTGGATACGCAGTGGACCCAGTGCAATCCAGCGCGATGCACCGTTTACCGAGCTACCCACCACCAGAACAATCAGCAGCATCGCCACCGTGACCATCAGCATCACGTTGCTGTAGCGCTGCCAGAAATCCATTGGAACCCGTAGCGTGACCAGCGCCATACCCAGAGCCAGCACGATGTAGAAGGCATCACGCTTGGCGAAGTAGAAGAGATCGTCATTCAGACGCTGACCCACCGGCATTGACGCCGACGTCACCATCACAAAACCAATCACCGCCAGGCCCAGCGTGAGCCATAGCAGTGTGCGGTCATAAAGCACCAGCGAAGAGTCATCACTTTCGCGTGCGCCCATGACCCAATCCTTCAGGCGTCCTGAGAAATATCCCGCCAGTCCGGCACCAGGAATATGCATCAGCTCAGCTCCTTCGCCAGTTGCGCGAACTGCTCACCGCGCTGCTCAAAGTTACGGAACTGGTCAAGGCTGGCGCAGGCCGGCGACAGCAGAACCATATCGCCTGCTTTAACCTGCGGCGCGATCTGCTCCATCGCCTGTCGCATGGTTTCCGTGCGCACGGCGATGTCAGGACGCAGCGCGGCCAGTTCATCGCCATCGCGGCCAAAGCAATACAGACGCAGATTGTCACCCTGCAACCAGGGGATCAGTGGCGTAAAATCGGCTGACTTACCATCACCGCCCATCAGCAGCCACAGTGTTCCCTGAACCTGCAGGCCATTCAGCGCCGCTTCAGTGCTGCCGACGTTGGTGGCTTTGGAGTCATTGATCCAGCGTACGCCCTGATGCTCATGGACCAGCTGGAAGCGATGCGCCAGACCGTTAAAGTGCGTTAAAGCTGCCAGGCTTGAGGCACGTGGCAGACCGACCGCATCGGCCAGCGCCAGCGCCGCCAGCGCGTTGGTATAGTTATGCTGTCCCACCATCTTCATTTCAGCGGTGTTCAGCACTTTCTCGCCCTTCACCCGCAGCCAGATACTGCCCTGCTGCTTGTTGAGATGGTAGTCACCGAAATCGACACCAAAGCTGACACAGCGGGTATCTGCGCCGCGTACCGGCATCGTCAGCGCGTCATCGGCGTTAACGATGCAGATCTGCGCATTCTCATAGACCCGCAGCTTGGCGGCACGATACTGCTGCATACCGAGTGGATAACGATCCATGTGATCTTCGCTGACGTTAAGCACGGTTGCCGCAGCCGCTTTCAGACTGTGCGTCGTCTCAAGCTGGAAACTGGAAAGCTCCAGTACATAAAGTTGCGCCGGTGATTGCAGCAGACTCAGCGCGGGCAGACCAATATTGCCGCCGACACCCACCTGCCAGCCTGCAGCTTTCGCCATCTCACCCACCAGCGTGGTGACGGTGCTTTTACCGTTGGAGCCGGTGATCGCCACGATAGGTGCCTGCGCCTCGCGGCAGAACAGCTCAATGTCACCGACAATTTCAATTCCGGCTTCAACGGCTTCGCTAAGAATCGGATGCGCCAGTGCGACGCCAGGGCTGGCAACAATCAGATCGGCCGCCAGCAGCCAGTCGCCGTTGATGCCGCCCAGGTGGCGTTCAACCTGCCCGGGCAGCTTATCCAGCCCCGGCGGCGAGACACGGGTATCCATTACGCGAGGCGTTACGCCCTGCGCTAAAAAGAAATCAACACAGGAGAGCCCGGTAAGGCCCAGCCCGATGATGACCACTTTTCTACCCCGATAGTCAGCCATGATTAACGCACCTTCAGCGTGGCCAGGCCAATCAGCACCAGCATTAGCGAAATAATCCAGAAGCGCACAATGACGCGCGGTTCCGGCCAGCCCTTGAGTTCATAATGGTGATGGATCGGCGCCATGCGGAAAATACGCTGGCCGCGCAACTTAAACGATCCCACCTGCAGGATCACTGACAGCGTTTCAACCACAAACACACCGCCCATGATCACCAGTAAAAATTCCTGACGCAGTAACACCGCGATGGTGCCCAATGCGCCGCCCAACGCCAGTGAGCCGACATCGCCCATAAAGACCTGAGCCGGATAGGTGTTGAACCACAGGAAACCCAGCCCTGCCCCGACGATGGCGGTACAGACAATCACCAGCTCACCGGCGTGACGCAGATAAGGAATGTGAAGATATTCTGCAAATTTCACGTTACCGGTTGCCCAGGCGACCAGCGCAAAGCCCGCGGCAACAAAGACGGTTGGCATAATCGCCAGGCCATCCAGACCATCAGTCAGGTTGACCGCGTTACCCGTTCCAACAATCACAAAGTAGGCCAGCAGCACATAAAACAGACCTAACTGCGGCATGATGTCTTTGAAAAAGGGCACGACCAGTTGGGTCGCGGGGGTATCTTTGCCTGCGGCATAAAGCCCGAACGCGACACCCAGCGAAATCACCGACATCCAGAAATATTTCCAGCGGGCGATCAGCCCTTTGGTATCTTTACGCACCACTTTGCGGTAATCATCGACAAAGCCGATGATGCCAAAACCGATTAACACGAACAGCACACACCAGACATACGGATTCGACGGATACGCCCACATCAGTACCGAGATAGTGATGGAGGTCAGGATCATGATGCCGCCCATCGTCGGCGTCCCGCGCTTACTGAAATGCGATTCCGGGCCATCGTTACGGACAACCTGGCCAATCTGTAATTTCTGCAGCCACGCGATCAGACGCGGCCCCATCCAGAGAGAGATAAAGAGTGCAGTCAGCAGGCTGACAATGGCGCGAAACGTCAGATAGGAAAAGACGTTGAAGCCTGAATAAAAAGCGACCAGATGCTCGGCCAGCCAAACTAACATGTTCCTTTCTCCTTTAAGCTCTGTACTACCTGCTCCATGGCGGCACTACGTGAGCCTTTAATCAGGACGGTAATTTCTGAGTGTTCGGACAACAACTGACGCAAACGTTCAGTCAGCGCTGTCTTATCGCTGAAATGTTCACCAACTTCGCTGCTTTCACTAATGAAATGGCTGAATTTTCCGCAACTGAGCACGCAATCAATGCCTGCGTCACGTGCCGCTTCACCGATTTCGCGGTGACATTTTTCGGTTTCGTCGCCCAGTTCCGCCATATCTCCCGCGACCAGTACCTGATAACCCGGCATCTCTGACAGGACCTGGACGGCGGCGGTCATCGAACCGACGTTAGCGTTATAGCTGTCATCCAGCAGCAGCTGATGCGCAGAGAGGCGCACCGGGAACAGACGACCTGGCACCGATTGCAGGTCTTTCAGTCCCTGCCGGACGGCGCTAAGCGGGGCATCTACTGACAGGGCCAGTGCCGCCGCGGCCAGTGCGTTGGCGATGTTATGCCGACCCGGTAATGGCAGCACGATCTCAGCTTCGCCACGCGGTGTTTTCATCACAAAATGGGTGCCGTCCTGCGCAATGCGAATATCGCGGGCAGTGAATTCACACTCTTCCGCCTGCGGTGAGAAACGCCACACGGTTTTATCCTGCAGCGTGGTCTGCCAGTTTGGCCAGTCGTTGCTCTCTTCGTTGAGAATCGCAATGCCGTTAGCCGGCAAGCCCTGGAAGATTTCACCTTTAGCTTTAGCGACACCCGCCAGCGAACCAAAGCCTTCCAGATGTGCTGCCGCCAGGTTATTCACCAGCGCACTTTCCGGTTTAACTAAGTCAGTGGTATAGGCAATTTCACCCTGATGATTAGCACCAAGCTCAATAACCGCATACTGATGTTCTGTGGTCAGACGCAGCAGCGTCATCGGCACGCCATAATCGTTGTTGAGATTACCTGCGGTGTAGAGCGTTTCGCCGCACTGACGCAGAATCGCTGCCGTCATCTCTTTCACTGAGGTTTTGCCTGAGGATCCGGTCAGCGCTACGACGCGGGCGGTCGACTGCTGACGGACCCAGCCACCCAGCCTGCCAAAGGCGATACGGGTATCTTCAACCACCACCTGAGGAACCGCGACAGGTAAGTGCTTACTGACCAACAGCGCCTGCGCACCACGGGCAATCGCATCTTCAGCGAAGTCATGGGCATCAAAACGTTCGCCCACCAGCGCGACAAACAGACTGCCCGCCGTTACTTTGCGGGTATCGGTGGTCACGTCACTCAGGGTTAAATCGCTGCCGTGCAGCATACCGCCCGTGATCTCCGCCAGAGTCTTTAATGAAACCGGAATCATGCTGCGCCTCCCATCAGTGCCGCAACCGTGGCACGATCGGAATAGTCGAGACGACGGTTGCCAATAATCTGATAATCTTCGTGACCTTTACCGGCCACCAGCACGATATCGTCGGGCTGCGCCTGCATGATGGTGTTAGTGACCGCTTGCGCACGACCAGCCACCACGCGGGCTCGGCCTGGATCCAGCAGACCGGTCAGAATATCTTTTACAATCGCCTGCGGGTCTTCGCTGCGCGGATTGTCATCTGTAATCACCACCACATCCGCATACTGCTCAGCAATCGCCCCCATTAAGGGACGCTTGCCTTTGTCACGGTCGCCGCCGCAGCCGAACAGGCACCACAGTTTGCCTTTGCAGTGCAGGCGTGCCGCTTCGAGCGCTTTTTCCAGCGCATCCGGCGTGTGGGCATAATCCACCACGACCGTTGGTTTTCCTGCGGCGCTGAACACTTCCATACGCCCATTGACCGGCTGCAACTGCGGTGCAACGCGGATGAGCATCGCCAGTGGATAATCCAGTGACAGCAGTGTTGCCAGCGCCAGCATCAGATTGCTGACGTTGAAGGCGCCCATAAGCGGGCTGTCGATTTCGCCGTTGCCCCAGCTGGAGCTGAAACAGATGTGCGCGCCGTTATCGTGATAGTCCACCGCATCGGCTTTCAGCCAGCGGCCATGGCAGCCCGGCTGAAGGTTATCCTCCATGGTGACGGCAACAGCATCCGGTAAGCGGGCCAGCCAGCGACGGCCAACGTCGTCATCAGCGTTAAGAATTGCCTGCCCGACCTGATGCTCAGAAAACAGCAGCCATTTGGCTGACTCATAGCGCTGCATATCACCGTGATAATCGAGGTGATCGCGGCTGAGATTGGTGAAGACGGCTGCGGCAAACGGCAGCGCCGCGACGCGATGCTGAACCAGGCCATGTGACGAGACTTCCATTGCGGTCAGGGTCGCCCCTTTTTCCGCAAGATCGTTCAGCAGATGCTGAACATCCACCGCTGAACCGGTGGTATTTTCTGCAGCGGATAAGCGCCCCACCAGCCCATTGCCAACGGTGCCCATTACCGCGCTGGTTTCACCCAGCAGCGTCGCCCACTGCGCCAGCAATTGGGTCGTGGTGGTTTTACCGTTGGTGCCGGTGACGCCAATCAGCTTCTGCTTCTCACCCGGTTGCTGGTAAAACCGGCCTGCTAAGGCCGAAAGACGCTGATTCAACTGCGCCAGATAGATAACCGGTACGCCGTGCATTTCACGGATTTCGCCGTCGGCCGCTTCGCCCTCAGCTTCAGCCACCACGGCGGCGACGCCCTGCGCAATAGCCTGCGGAATGAAACGGCGTCCATCGACCTGATGGCCCGCAACCGCAACAAACAGATCGCCAGAAGCCGCAATGCGGCTATCCAGGGTCATGTCGCGTAGTGGGCGCGCCGGCGCACCTGGCACCCAGGGGCCGAGTAAGTCGCGCAGGTTACGATCTGTCACTAGATTCCTCACTTCTGTTAGTCACCAACTCATTCTTGTCATTGGTCGTCGGTAAAGCGTCGGGCTCGATGTTCATGGTACGCAGTACGCCACCCATGATGGCACCAAACACCGGTGCAGAAACCGCACCGCCGTAATACTTGCCGGCCTGGGGATCGTTGATCACCACCACCAGCGCGAATCGGGGATGACTGGCAGGCGCAACGCCTGCGGTGTAGGCAATATATTTGTTGACGTAGCGTCCGTCCGGCCCGACTTTTTTCGCCGTACCGGTTTTTATCGCGATGCGATAACCCTTGATGGCCGCTTTGACACCACCGCCACCGGGCAGCGCCACGCTTTCCATCATGTGCATCACGGTTTTCACCAGTGACTCATCGAAAACGCGTTGTCCCGCGACGGGCGGATCCACTTTGGTGATAGACAGTGGGCGATTAATGCCATAGCTGCCAATTGTTGCGTAGACTCGCGCTAACTGTAACGGCGTTACCATTAGCCCGTAGCCGAAAGAGAAGGTGGCCCTCTCTATGTCAGACCACCGTTGTTTTTTAGGGTATAAGCCACTGCTTTCCCCGACCAGCCCCAAATTGGTCGGTTTACCCAGTCCAAAGCGCGCGTAAGTTTCTACCAGCGCAGAGGAGGGCATCGCTAACGCCAGACGTGAAACACCGACGTTACTCGACTTCTGTAAAACCCCTGTCAGGGTCAATTCGTTGTAGCGCGCCACATCTTTGATCTCATGACCATTGACGCGGTACGGCACGGTATTCAGAACGCTGTTTTCTTTGACCACGCCGCGCTGCAGCGCCGCCATCACCACCATCGGCTTCACAGTCGAGCCAGGCTCGAAAATGTCGGTAATGGCGCGGTTACGCATCAGATCTTTTGGCGTATTACCCAGATTGTTAGGGTTGTAAGCCGGGCTGTTGGCCATTGCCAGCACTTCACCGGTATTGACATCCACCAGCACCGCCGTACCCGATTCCGCTTTGTTAAAGGCTACGGCGTTATTCAGTTCACGGTAGACCAGGGCCTGCAGCCGCTCATCAATGCTCAGGGTCAGGTTATGGGCGGCGCGGCTGTCCACAGAGGAGATATCTTCGATGACGCGACCGTAGCGATCTTTACGCACCGTACGCTCGCCTGGCGCGCCGGTCAGCCATTTATCAAAGCTTTTCTCAATACCTTCGATGCCCTGCCCGTCGATGTTGGTAAAACCAATCAGATGGGAGGTAACCTGCCCGGCTGGATAGTAACGGCGCGACTCTTCGCGCAGATGAATACCAGGAAGTTTGAGTTTTTTGACGTATTCGCCGATGGCCGGATTGACCTGACGTGCCAGATAGACAAAGCGGCCTTTAGGATTGGCATTCACGCGCGCGGCCAGCTGATCAAGGGGAATAGAGAGTGCATCGGACAGTGCCTTCCAGCGGCTGTCCAGCGTGACGCCGCCACCGGCGTGCAGCTCTTTAGGATCAGCCCAGATAGCATTAACCGGTACACTGACTGCCAGTGGACGTCCGGCGCGATCGCTGATCATCCCGCGCGAGGTCGGCACTGCCTGAACACGCAGCGAGCGTAAATCGCCCTCTTTGACCAGCTTGCCAGGATTGATCACCTGCAGCCAGGCAACACGTGAAAGCAATCCACCCAGCGCCAGTAAAATACAGCCGCACAGCAACGCAAAACGCCAGCTTACAAAGCTGGCTTTATCTTCCGGTTTCTTCAACTTCAGCGTTCTGCCTGTGCCGCTCATTCGCTAACTGAGGTCCTTATTTCTGCACCACGATATTTTCTTGTGAAGGATCAACGTGCTGCAGCTGCAGCTTCTCGGTGGCGATGCGTTCAACACGACTGTGGTCGCCCAACGCATTCTCTTCCAGAATCAGGTTGCGCCACTCGATATCCAGCGCGTCACGCTCCAGCACCAGCTGTTCGCGCTGCGCGGTTAACAATCGTGTTTTATGGGTGGTGGTCACCACCAGCACGGCAGACACCACCACCGCGATCAGCAACAGCACCGGAATCTTGCCTTTTCTCAGCAGATCCCCGCCGATGACGGCAGGCAGGCTGTGACGCTCATTACCGATCATTCGTCGGTTTTCTCCGCGATACGTAATACCGAGCTGCGCGCGCGTGGGTTTTCAGAGACTTCAGCATCACCCGGCGACATTTTGCCAAGCAACTTCAGTTCACGTCCGCCCAGGGCGCGCAGCTGATGTTCAGTCATGGGAATCCCAGGCGGCACCTGCGGCCCGCGACTCTGATCGCGCATAAAGCGCTTCACCAGCCGATCTTCCAGTGAATGGAAGCTGATAACAGAGAGACGCCCCTGCGGGGCCAGTACTTCAACAGCTCCTTTCAGTGCAATGTCGATCTCTTCCAGCTCGCTGTTAATCCAGATACGAATCGCCTGGAAGCTGCGCGTGGCCGGATGCTTAAACTTATCTTTCACCGGCATGGCGATGGAGATAACTTCAGCCAGTTCACGGGTGCGGGTCATGGGCTGCTCGCGGTTGCGCTCAACAATGGCCCGGGCAATACGCTTAGCGAAACGCTCTTCACCGTAGGTCTTCAGGACGAAAGCGATATCCGCCTCTTCTGCGTGCAGTAACCATTCTGCGGCGGAGTGACCCCGTGAAGGGTCCATACGCATATCCAGTGGTCCGTCACGCATAAAGGAGAAGCCACGTTCGGCGTCATCCAGCTGCGGCGATGAAACCCCCAGGTCGAGTAAAATGCCGTCAATTTTTCCGACTAATTCCCGTTCAGAGACATACTCTGCCAGCGCGGAAAAAGGGCCATGAATAATTGAAAAACGCGGGTCGGTAATCTCAGCAGCAGCAGCGATAGCTTGCGGATCACGATCGATGGCGATCAGTTTTCCCTTCTCTCCCAGTTGCGAAAGAATCAGGCGTGAATGGCCACCACGACCAAATGTGCCGTCGATGTAAATACCGTCTTCCCTGATATTGAGGCCGTTAACCGCCTCATCCAACAGCACGGTGGTATGTTTGAAATTTTCCTGCATAGCTATAGCGACAAGTCCTGCAACCGCTCAGATAAAGGTTCCTGAGCCGACTGTTCTGCGTCAATATCGTCCCTGACTTGTTGATACCAGGTCTGTTCATCCCACAGCTCAAACTTATTGAACTGTCCAACCAGCATCACTTCTTTGGTTAATTTTGCGTGCTGCCGAAGCGTATTTGCCAGCAGCAGGCGGCCTGCATTGTCCATCTGACATTCACTGGCATGTCCCAGCAGCAAACGCTGCACGCGGCGCTCAAGTGGATTCATACTGGAAAGGCGTGCCAGCTTTTTTTCAATGATTTCCCATTCGGGCAGGGTATAAAGCAACAGGCATGGCTGGTGGAGGTCGATGGTACAGACCATCTGCCCCTGAGACTCCCCAATCAGCAAATCGCGATATCGCGTGGGTACGGCGAGTCGCCCTTTGCTGTCGAGATTGACTAACGTTGCTCCGCGGAACATGCCAGTCTCTTCTCCTCGTTACCCATTTACGCCACTTTATCCCACTTTTTACCACGAAACGAGTTTAAGGATCCCATGAAATCCTTGTCAAGCCGGAGCGGTAGTTGAATATCACTCTTTACAAGGCGCAGAATTAAAGTCTGGCGACGATATAATCGAATAAAAGAGGGAAGTAAAAATTAAACCAATGAATACCTGAATAAAAAAAACAGCCCGTAAAAAAACGACTAAAAATGAAACAATGTAAAGGGCTAAATATTTATCGTGGTTTCTGAGACAGCGGCAGCATTTTAGGGGATTTCCGAAAGGAAGCCCAGCGGCTTCAGGCCACACGGGAAAGGAAGTTTGTTGAAGTTGTAAGCAGATAATAAAAATAAGCCTTTCTGCTTTGTTAGATTTGATGAGCAGAATTTACGCTTTTTTACGTCGACCTGTTTATTTAATCAGTTAAATTGCGAAATAAAATGACTGGGCAGTGTAATACTGCCCGTTAATCATTTAACGCGTCGGCTTAATTGCCCGCGACGGTATAAATTACGGCGGATGCGGGTTAATCCCGGTTTCGGTTTTCTGGGTTCGTCCAGCGAGGCTAAAACTAATTCCAGCACGCGCTCGGCCACGTCACGATGACGCTGACCAACCGCCAGAACCGGACACTCAAGAAAGTCCAGTAATTCATGGTCGCCAAAAGTGGCAATCGCCAGCTCGGTCGGCAGACGGCCGTCTCGTTTCAGCGTCACATCCATCACACCCTGCAGCAGACCAAATGAGGTGGTAAACAGTGCCTCGGGCATCGGGTGCTCTTCAAGGTACTTTTCAAAGAGTGCTGCGGCGGCAGTACGTTCGAAACTATTGCAGTAGATATAGTCAATCGGACGGGGATCGTCTTTCCATGCATCGCGGAATCCCATCTCGCGCAGAAAACTCACTGACAACTCAGGTAACGCGCCGAGGAACAACACGTTTTTAACTTCAAGCTGACGCAGTTCAGCGGCCAGCGTCTGCGCATCGTCCTGATCGGCACCCACTACGCTGGTGAAATGCTCACGATCCAGCGCGCGGTCTAATGCAATAATTGGCAGAGGATCGTTGATCCAGCGCTGATAGAAAGGATGCTCGGGTGGCAGCGAGGTGGAAACGATGATTGCATCGACCTGCCGCTGCAACAGATGTTCTATACAGCGCATCTCGTTATCGGGCTGGTCTTCAGAACAGGCGATCAGCAGCTGATAGCCACGCTGACGCGCCTGTCGCTCAAGATAGTTTGCAA
Organism: Candidatus Pantoea rara; assembly: GCF_051136265.1. Classification (NCBI taxonomy): domain Bacteria; kingdom Pseudomonadati; phylum Pseudomonadota; class Gammaproteobacteria; order Enterobacterales; family Erwiniaceae; genus Pantoea; species Candidatus Pantoea rara. Next base: position 3,326,743 of record NZ_CP194942.1, read on the forward strand.
TACGCGTATAACTGGTATTTTCCAGATCCGGGATCACTAACCCAATTGAGCGTGTACGCCCGGCACGCAGCCCGGCAGCCACCGCATTAGGGTGATAATTATGCTCACGAACCACTGCCATGACTTTTTCAACGGTTTTGTCGCTGACACGATACTGCCGCGCTTTTCCGTTGATCACATAACTGGCCGTGGTGCGCGACACGCCTGCCAAACGCGCAATTTCATCCAGTTTCACGATAACCCCACCATCAAATCCGCTTTTACGGCAGAAATAGCCGCAGTTAAGCTATGGATAACTCATGTCTATCATCTAACAGCAGAAAAGTGCGCGGAGCAACCGCTTTTCTGAATGTAACCCGCCTGGCGCATAAAAAATAAAAAAACCCGGCATTTCGCCGGGTTAGGTGAGGATTTATGATGCCACAGCGTGATTAACGCATGATGCGATCGCCGCGTGAAACGCCCACGATACCGGAACGCGCCACTTCAACAATTTCGGCAACATCGCGGACAGTGCTCAGGAAGGCATCCAGTTTGTCGCTGGTGCCTGCCAGCTGAACCGTGTACAGCGTCGGAGTCACATCGATGATCTGACCACGGAAGATCTCGGCGTTACGCTTCACCTCTTCGCGACCATAACCACTGGCCTGAATCTTCACCAGCATGATTTCGCGTTCAACGTAGGCGCCCTGCCCCAGCTCGGTGACGCGCAGCACATCCACCAGCTTGTGGAGTTGCTTTTCAATCTGCTCCAGCACCTTCTGATCGCCCACCGTCTGAATGGTCATCCGCGACAGCGTCGGATCGTCCGTCGGTGCCACGGTGAGGCTTTCAATGTTGTAGCCGCGCTGTGAGAACAGGCCGACGACACGGGATAATGCGCCGGATTCGTTCTCCAGCAGAACTGATAAAATACGACGCATAATTATGTCCTCTCCGTTTTGCTCAACCACATCTCATCCATGCTGCCACCGCGAATCTGCATCGGGTAAACATGCTCGCTACCGTCAACGGTAACATCCACAAAGACCAGACGCCCCTTCGCCAGCGTTTCCAGCGCCAGCGTCAGCTTCTCTTCCAGTTCAGCCGGATGCTCAATTGCGATCCCGACGTGACCATAGGCTTCCGCCAGACGCACGAAGTCAGGCAGCGACTCCATATAAGACTGGGAGTGGCGGCCAGAATAAATCATATCCTGCCACTGTTTCACCATGCCCAGCACCCGGTTATTCAGGTTCAGCACCAGCACCGGCAGGTCGTACTGCAGCGCGGTGGAAAGCTCCTGAATGTTCATCTGGATACTGCCATCGCCCGTTACGCAGATCACGGTTTCTTCCGGGAGCGCCATCTTCACGCCCAGCGCAGCAGGCAGGCCAAAGCCCATGGTGCCCAGACCGCCAGAGTTGATCCAGCGGCGCGGTTTGTCGAAAGGATAATAGAGCGCAGCAAACATCTGGTGCTGACCCACATCTGACGTGACATAGGCATCGCCTTTGGTCAGACGGCTGATGGTTTCAATCACGGCCTGCGGTTTAATTTTGTCGCTGGTGCGATCAAATTCCAGACAGTGACGACCGCGCCAGCCCTCAATTGCCTGCCACCAGTCGTGCAGGCTCTCCGCGCGCGATGGGGTGTCGCTCTGCGCCAGCAACTCCAGCATTTGCTGCAGCACCTGTTTTGCATCACCCACAATCGGGATATCCGCCGACACCGTCTTGGAGATAGAGGTCGGGTCGATATCGATGTGCATCACCGTGGCGTCAGGACAATATTTCGCCAGATTGTTGGTGGTACGGTCATCAAAGCGAACACCGATACCAAAAATCAGGTCGGTGTTGTGCATCGTCATATTGGCTTCATAGGTGCCGTGCATACCCAACATGCCAACGCACTGACGATGGGTGCCAGGGAACGCGCCCAGGCCCATCAGCGAGGTCGTCACCGGAATATTCAGGCTTTCTGCCAGCTGTAACAGTTCCGCTTCGCAGCCTGCGGTAATGGCACCGCCACCCGCGTAGATCACCGGCTTCTTCGCAGCCAGCAATGTGGTCAGCGCGCGTTTAATCTGCCCTTTGTGGCCCTGAATGGTCGGATTGTAGGAGCGCATGCTCACTGACTCCGGCCAGTGATAAGGCAGTTTGTTGGCCGGGTTGAGAATATCTTTTGGCAGATCGATCACCACCGGTCCCGGACGGCCGGTGGAAGCCAGCCAGAACGCCTTTTTCAACACGGTTGGAATCTCTTCGGTGTTTTTCACCAGGAAGCTATGCTTCACCACCGGACGAGAGATGCCGACCATGTCGCACTCCTGAAAGGCGTCATAGCCAATCAGGGACGAGGGAACCTGACCCGACAGAATCACCAGCGGAATCGAGTCCATATAGGCGGTGGCGATACCGGTAATCGCATTGGTTGCACCCGGTCCTGAGGTGACCAGCACCACGCCGACTTCGCCAGTGGCGCGCGCCAGGCCGTCAGCCATATGCACTGCGCCCTGCTCATGACGCACCAGAATATGATCGATACCCCCGACGGTTTGCAGCGCATCATAGATATCTAAGACTGCGCCACCCGGATAACCGAATACCTGCTTAACGCCCTGATCGATTAACGAACGGACGACCATCTCGGCTCCTGACAACATCTCCATCTTCTGCCTCCAGGCTTGAGGACCCGACTCTGTAATTACGCCCGTTTGTGCGTATCACGTTGCCCTGGTGCCTGCTTTGCCAATCAAAAACTTATGTTTATGCACGACAGCGGAAACATCTGCCGCTGTCCGGTTACAGAGAAATCTGTTGAGTTTATTTTTCTGAGAGTAGGTCGATTACCATAACCGCTGTTAACCGGGCAGGCAAACCGCAAACCCGCGTAAATTAAAAGGCAGGGACGTAAAGGCTCTGCCCGATAAGAATTGACTGCGCGGATTAAACTAATTACGCGGCAGAACCGCAGAGGAAAATGCTGGGTAAGAAATTATTTTCAGCGTGATCTAAGAAATAACGAAAACTTATTACCGACTGCAATAGCCTACAATCGCCTGACACTTTTCTTTTCTGGCGTAATTAACCAGTAAACCTCTAAAGCGCATTGGATTATGCTAACTAACAGGTGATAAATGTTGTGATAGCGCAAAGCAGCAATTCAATAAATTTCATAAATATCAATTAAATACACTAAAAATTACGTCTGTAAGCATGCATTCAGGGGTGCTGATTGCGACCGCAGCAAGACCATGCTGCTTATTACGCTGCCTGACCGATGAATAACAGAATATCTTCCTCTGGCGCCCCAGAGAACACCCCTGCATTGAAGGTTGACATCCCTGAGTGATTCCAGTACCAATATGTACAGCACAACATTTTATAAGGTTTGAATCCATGTTTCGTTCTGTTCGCCTTCTCGGTCTACTACTAAACGCACTCAGCTTGCGCGGTAGACTTGTGGGCGGAATCAAACACTGATTCAAACCTGCTGAAAGTTAAAAACCCGCGCCTGTCGCGGGTTTTTTTATGCTCGTTGCCAGGCCAGAAAAAGCATAAGGATGAATACGATGAGCCAGCAAGTCATTATTTTCGATACCACTCTGCGCGACGGTGAGCAGGCGTTACAGGCCAGCCTGAGTGTGAAAGAAAAATTGCAGATTGCGTTAGCGCTGGAGCGCATGGGCGTGGATGTAATGGAAGTTGGTTTTCCGGTCTCCTCACCGGGCGACTTTGAGTCTGTACAGACCATTGCGCGGACCATCAAAAACAGCCGTGTCTGCGGACTGGCGCGCTGTGTAGAAAAAGATATCGACGCAGCATATGAATCACTGCGCGTTGCCGAAGCCTTCCGCATTCATACCTTTATCGCCACCTCCCCAATGCACATCGCGACCAAACTGCGCAGCACGCTGCCAGAAGTGATTGAGCGTGCGGTGCAGATGGTGAAGCGTGCGCGTAACTACACCAGTGACGTTGAGTTCTCCTGCGAAGATGGCGGCCGTACCCCGATTGATGACCTGTGCCGGATGGTCGAAGCCACAATTAACGCTGGTGCGACCACCATCAACATCCCGGATACCGTTGGCTACACCCTGCCAGGCGAATATGCTCACATCATCAGTGAACTGATGAACCGCGTTCCCAACATTGATAAAGCGATTATCTCTGTGCATACCCACGATGACCTGGGCATGGCAACCGGTAATGCCCTGGCTGCCGTCCAGGCAGGCGCGCGTCAGGTTGAAGGCACGATGAATGGCCTGGGTGAACGTGCCGGTAACTGTGCGCTGGAAGAGGTGATCATGGCGATTAAAACCCGACAGCAGATCATGAACGTCCACACCAATATCAATCATCAGGAAATTTACCGTACCAGCCAGATGGTCAGCCAGATCTGCAACATGCCAATCCCAGCGAATAAAGCAGTGGTCGGCTCCAATGCTTTCGCCCACTCCTCCGGTATCCATCAGGATGGCGTGCTGAAGAACCGCGAGAATTATGAAATCCTGACGCCTGAATCAATCGGTTTACACAAAATTCAGCTGAACCTGACTTCACGTTCAGGCCGTGCGGCGGTAAAACATCGTATGGAAGAGATGGGCTATGCCGAACAGGATTACAATCTGGATACGCTGTATGACGCCTTCCTGAAGCTGGCCGACAAAAAAGGTCAGGTCTTCGATTACGACCTGGAAGCACTGGCCTTCATCAACAAACAGAATGAAGAACCTGAGCATTTCCAGCTGCACGAATTTAATGTCCAGACCGGTTCCAGCATGACGGCCACCGCCTCTGTTAATCTGGGCTGCGGCGATATCGCCAAATCTGATGCAGCCACCGGTAATGGCCCGGTTGACGCAGTTTACCAGGCGATTAACCGCATCACCCAGTTTGACGCTGAGCTGGTTAACTACAAACTGACCGCGAAAGGCCACGGCGAGAATGCGCTGGGTCAGGTCGATATCGTCATAAGCTACAACGGCCGCAAATTCCACGGCATTGGTCTGGCGACCGATATTGTGGAGTCCTCCGCTAAAGCGATGGTCAACGCCCTGAACAATATCTGGCGTGCCCGTCAGGTTGAACAAGAATTGCAGCGCAAATTTAAAGACCAGAAGGAAACCGTATAACCATGTCCAGCTCATCTCATATCGCAGTTTTACCCGGTGACGGTATCGGCCCGGAAGTGATGGCGCAGGCGATGAAAGTGCTTGATGCCATTCGTCAGCGCTTTGATATGCAGATCACTACTCAGGAATATGCGGTCGGCGGCATTGCTATCGATCAGCATGGCGAACCCCTGCCACCGGCTACGGTTGCAGGCTGTGAGCAGGCCGACGCGATCCTGTTTGGTTCCGTTGGCGGTCCGAAGTGGGAGCACTTACCGCCCGCATCACAGCCGGAGCGTGGCGCGCTGCTGCCGCTGCGCAAACACTTTCAGCTGTTCAGTAACCTGCGTCCGGCTGCGCTCTACAGCGGTCTGGAAGCATTTTGCCCGTTGCGCGCCGACATTGCTGCCAAAGGCTTCGACATTCTGTGCGTGCGTGAACTGACCGGCGGCATCTATTTTGGCCAGCCGAAAGGACGCGAAGGCAGCGGCCCGGAGGAGCGTGCTTTTGATACCGAGGTCTATCACCGTTTCGAAATCGAGCGCATCGCCCGCATCGCGTTTGAATCGGCGCGCAAACGTCGCAACAAAGTCACCTCGGTTGATAAAGCCAACGTACTGCAGACCTCGGTGATGTGGCGTGAAATCGTCAACGAAGTGGCGAAAGAATACCCTGACGTGCAACTGAGTCATATCTACATCGACAACGCGACCATGCAGTTGATCAAAGACCCGTCGCAGTTTGACGTGCTGCTCTGCTCCAACCTGTTTGGTGACATTCTCTCTGATGAGTGCGCCATGATTACCGGCTCGATGGGTATGCTGCCGTCAGCCAGCCTGAATGAAACGGGCTTTGGCCTGTTCGAACCAGCGGGTGGTTCAGCGCCGGATATTGCCGGTCAGAATATTGCTAACCCGGTCGCCCAGATTTTGTCCCTGTCCCTGCTGCTGCGTTACAGCCTGAATGCCGATGCGGCTGCCGACAGTATCGAACGCGCCATCAGTCGTGCGCTGGAACAGGGCTACCGCACCAGCGATTTAGCCGGTGATGGCCCCGCGGTCAGCACAGATGAGATGGGCAGCATCATTGCCCGCTTTATCGCCGAGGAAAAATAAAAAATGAAAACCTTATACCAGAAGTTATTTGATGCACATGTCGTCCACGAAACGCCAGAAGAAACCCCGTTACTCTATATTGATCGCCATCTGATCCATGAAGTGACGTCACCACAGGCCTTTGATGGTCTGCGTGCGCACGGACGTAAAGTCCGTCAGCCGGGCAAAACCTTTGCCACCATGGACCACAACGTTTCTACGCAGACCAAAGATATTAATGCGTCGGGCGAAATGGCGCGTATTCAGATGCAGGAGCTGATGAAGAACTGCGCAGAGTTTGGCGTACAGCTCTATGACCTGAATCACCCGTTCCAGGGTATTGTCCACGTTATTGGCCCTGAGCAGGGCATGACGCTGCCGGGCATGACCATTGTGTGCGGCGACTCGCACACTGCGACGCATGGCGCATTTGGCTCACTGGCCTTTGGTATCGGCACCTCCGAAGTGGAACATGTGTTTGCCACTCAGACCCTGAAACAGGGTCGGGCGAAAACCATGAAGATTGAAGTGCTGGGCCAGGCCTCCACTGGCATTACCGCAAAAGATATCGTGCTGGCGATCATCGGTAAAACAGGCAGCGCAGGCGGCACCGGCTATGTCGTTGAGTTCTGCGGCCCTGCGATTCAGGCGCTGAGCATGGAAGGTCGTATGACCCTGTGCAACATGGCCATTGAGATGGGGGCGAAAGCGGGCCTGGTGGCACCGGATGAAACCACCTTCAGCTATCTGAAAGGTCGCCAGTTCTCACCTGAGGGAGAGAAATGGGAGCAGGCAGTCGATTACTGGCGCACCCTGAAGTCTGATGAAGGCGCGAAGTATGATGCAGTGGTCACGCTGCATGCAGAAGAAATCGCACCGCAGGTCACCTGGGGCACCAACCCGGGTCAGGTGATTGCCGTTGATCAGGTGATCCCGAATCCGGCTTCATTCGCCGATCCGGTTGAGCGCGCCTCAGCAGAAAAAGCGCTGGCCTACATGAACCTGCAGCCGGGCATCAGACTGACCGATGTCGCAATTGATAAAGTGTTTATCGGCTCCTGCACCAACTCACGCATTGAAGATCTGCGTGCCGCCGCCGCCATCGCCAAAGGCCGTAAAGTCGCGCCTGGCGTGGTTGCTATGGTGGTGCCAGGTTCGGGCCCGGTTAAAGCGCAGGCCGAAGCAGAAGGCCTGGATAAAATCTTCCTGGAAGCGGGCTTTGAATGGCGCCTGCCAGGCTGTTCAATGTGCCTGGCGATGAACAATGACCGTTTGAATCCGGGCGAGCGTTGCGCCTCTACCAGCAACCGTAACTTTGAAGGCCGTCAGGGCCGTGGTGGACGTACCCATCTGGTCAGCCCGGCCATGGCCGCGGCGGCTGCCGTGACCGGCCACTTTGCCGACATCCGTGAACTGACGACAGGAGCTTAAGTCATGGCGAATAAATTTACTCAGCATACCGGGATTGTTGCGCCGCTGGATGCCGCGAACGTCGACACGGACGCAATCATTCCTAAGCAGTTTTTGCAGAAGGTCACCCGCACCGGTTTCGGTCAGCACCTGTTCCACGACTGGCGTTTTGAAGATGACGCCGGCACGGTGCCGACGCCTGGCTTTGTGCTGAACAAGCCGGAGTTTAAAGGGACCAGCATCCTGCTGGCGCGCGAGAACTTTGGCTGCGGCTCCTCACGTGAGCATGCGCCCTGGGCACTGACCGATTTCGGTTTCCACGTGGTAATTGCGCCGAGCTTCGCCGATATCTTTTATGGCAACAGCTTCAACAACCAACTGCTGCCGGTGAAATTAAGCGAAGAGGAAGTGGATGAGCTGTTCAGACTGGTTGCAGCCCAGCCAGGCATCAGCTTCACGGTCGATCTGGAAGCACAGACGGTGACGGCAGGCGACAAAGTCTATTCGTTTGAACTCGACAGCTTCCGTCGCCACTGCATGATTAATGGCCTCGACAGCATCGGCCTGACGCTGCAGCATGAAGCCTCTATTTCGCAGTATGAGCAGAATCAACCCGCCTTCCTGCGCTGATTGCGTTAAAGCAGGGCGACATCGGGTCGCCCTTCTTCTTTATACGTCGCGCACCCGCGCCGACATCACCAGCGCCACTATCGCCAGCCCGAATGCCAGCCAGTAAACCGCCTCATGACCCAGTCGCTCACTCAGCGTTCCCTGAATAACCCCCGCCAGAATCATGCCCGTTGAGATCGAATTGGTGAACATGGTGGTCGCAGCACCCGGTCGTCCTGGCATCAGATCCTGGAACCACAGCATCCCTATACCCGCTATAATCCCGACAAACACCGCGTTAAACAGCTGTAACACCATCAGCGAGGTGCGGGAATTGAACAGCACCAGCCCCAGATAAAACAGGACGCCCGCCGCCACCGCAATCAGCATTAACCGCCGCTTACCGAAGCGGCGCGCGTAATGACCCGCCAGCAGCATTACCGGGATCTCCAGCCCGGCAGCCGTTCCCATCAGCAGACCGGCCAGCTTCTCCGGCAGACCCAGCGTGGTGCTGATATAGAGCGGCATATCGATGATATACATGGTGTTACAGGTCCACATCGCGACTGAAGCCAGGAACAGCAAACGCACGTCGCGATCGCGCCAGCCGCTCAACGGCAGCCCGCCGCTTTGCATCAGCGGCTGCGAACGTGGCACCGACGGCAGGGTAAACCAGACCAGCAGAATACAGAGCAGAAACAGTAACGCGGCCACCATAAATAGCGTCACAAAGCCGTAGTTCAGCGCCAGCGCGAACGATAATGGCGGCCCGATCACCCACGCCAGCGACAGCTGCGCACGCATCACCGAACTGAACATCACCGCTTCACGCGCCGACTGATCGGCATACTCTCTCGCCAGCGCAAACAGCTGAGGCATTGAGACGCTGGCCAGCGCCGACAGCAGCACACCGAGCGTCAGCAGGGTCAGATAATCGCGGGTAAAGGCAAACAGCAGCGCATTGATCAGCGCCATCAGACAGCAGAAGAGAATGATATGACGACGATCGCCGACGCTGTCTGAGCGCTTTGCCACCAGCATACTCACTACGATACCGGCCACCGCATTGATGGTGAAAAACAGCCCGACCCAGAAGGGCCGCGCCTGCACCTCGCGCGTCAGAAACAGGCTGAGCGTCGGCGCCTGCAGTGCGCCCGCGATGCCCAGCATGAACGAGGCGACCATAAAGGCGAGGTAAACCGGATTGATACGGCGCTGCCGCGTTAACAGCGATTTCATAGCGAAATCCCTTACAGAACAAACAGAGGGGAAAAAAGAAGGGTAGACGATACCGTGCAACATGAAAAAAGCCAGCAGAGATCATCTGCTGGCGGTGTAAACGCACCCTACTCAGAAAAGCACTCCGCTGAACAGCGCAGTGAGGGTTGAACGCCATTCACTGTGAATGCCTCCCGCTCTTCCCACCGCGTAAAGTTTGCTCTTAAAATAGGGCAGGAAAAACAGAGCGCTTTTCACAGGGAGTTCCCCTTTTATGTCCTCATCACGTCTGAAGCAGCAGTTCATCCGCCTGTGGCAAAGCTGTCAGGGCCAGACGCAGGCGATCACGCTCAGCGAACTGGCTGATCTGCTGCACTGCTCGCGCCGCCATATGCGCAATCTGCTCAATCGGATGCAGGCCGCAGGCTGGCTGACCTGGCAGGCTGAAGCCGGACGCGGCAAGCGATCGCAGCTTATCTTCTGCTACACCGGCCTGGCCCTGCAGCAGCAGCGTGCCGAGGATTTGCTGGAACAGGATCGCATCGAGCAGCTGGTCCGGCTGGTAGGCGATAAAAACCAGGTGCGGCAGATGATCAGCGCGCACCTGGGGCGCAGTTTCCGGCAGGGCAAGCATATCCTGCGGGTGCTCTACTATCGTCCGCTGCTTAACCTTTTGCCCGGCTCGCCGCTGCGGCGCTCGGAAACCCACATTGCCCGACAGATTTTCAACGGTCTGACGCGGATAAATGAGGAAAACGGGGAAATCGAACCCGATATTGCGCACCACTGGCAGCAGACCTCCCCGCTTCACTGGCGCTTCTTCCTGCGTCCGGCGATTCGGTTCCATCATGGCAGAGAACTGGAGATGGAGGATGTGCTCGCCACGCTGGAGCGTCAGCGCCCGCATCCGCTCTTTTCCCATATTGCGCAGATCGACTCGCCTGCCCCCTGGACGCTGGATATCCGTTTAAGTCAGCCCGACGAGAGTTTGCCCTGGTTACTGGGCAGCGTCAGTGCAATGATCCTGCCGCGCGAATGGCCCACGCTGCACGACTTTGCCCGCCAGCCAGTTGGCACCGGTCCTTACCGGGTGATCCGCAATCAGGAGAGCCAGCTCAAGATCGAAGCGTTTGATGACTATTTTGGTTTTCGCGCCCTGATTGATGATGTCTCTATCTGGGTACTGCCCGACATCAGTGATGAGCTGGTCTATGCCGGGGTTCGTCTGCAGGGCGACAGCGCCGATGAAGTTCAGGAAGAGAGCCGTCTCGAAGAGGGCTGCTATTATCTGCTGTTCGACCAGCGTTCAGAGCAGGGCCGCAGCGAGGCAGTCCGGCGCTGGGTCAGCTACCTGTTTAACCCCATCGCCCTGCTCAATCACGCGGGTGTGGGCTATCAGCGCTACTGGTTCCCGGCGTATGGTCTGCTGCCGCGCTGGCATCATCGCCGTGACCTGACGCCAGTGGAAAAACCGCCTGGCTTAACCCATCTGACGCTGACCTGGTACAGCCAGCACGTGGAGCATGAAGGCATCTCGAATGCGCTGCGTCCCCTGCTGGCAGAGCATGGCGTCACGCTGGAGACCCGTGAGATCAGCTACGAAAGCTGGTATCAGGGCGAAGCGGAGAGTGATATCTGGCTGGGAAGCGTGAACTTTACCCTGCCGCTGAATTATTCACTGTTCGCGCAGCTTTATGAGATCCCGCTGCTGCATCATTGTCTGGCGATCGACTGGCACGGCGATGCGGCCCGCTGGCGCGAGAAAACGCTGCCGCTGGCCGAATGGAGCAAACAGCTGGTCGAAGAAGCCGGTTTGCATCCGCTGTTTCACCACTGGCTACTGCTTGAAGGACAGCGCAGCATGCGCGGCGTGCGGATGAATACGCTGGGCTGGTTCGATTTTAAATCGGCCTGGTTCGCACCACCGGTGCTGTGATGCTTTCGCGCCGGCGCTGAAATGACTAGAATGTGACGTTCTCAACGGGGTGCGGCCTGCTACAAGCAAGCCGCTGAGAGAGACCCGTCGAACCTGATTCGGTTAATACCGACGTAGGGATTTGAGAGGCCTCTGTGCTCAGATCCTTTGCGACTCATCCCCTATTCTCCTGAAGGAGCGCAAAGTGTTAAACAAAGTTCTGCCGGTGCTGCTGTTACTCTCCGCCCCCGTTCTGGCGGCTAAGCCGGTTCTCACGGTCTACACCTACGACTCCTTCTCCGCCGACTGGGGCCCTGGCCCGGCGGTTAAAAAAGCTTTTGAAGCACAGTGCAACTGCGAGCTGAAATTCGTCACGCTGGAAGATGGCGTGTCGCTGCTGAACCGCGTGCGGATGGAAGGCAAAAACAGTAAAGCCGATGTGGTGCTGGGGCTGGATAACAATCTGGTGCAGGCCGCGCAGAAAACAGGTCTGTTTGCCGAAAGTCAGGTCGACACATCGAAACTAAAGCTGCCCGATGGCTGGCACAACACCACCTTCGTGCCGTTCGATTATGGCTACTTCGCCTTTGTCTATGACAAAACCCGGCTGAAAAATCCGCCAAAAAGCCTGAAAGAGCTGGTCGACAGTCCGGAGAAGTGGCGGGTGATCTACGAAGATCCCCGCACCAGCACGCCCGGCTTAGGTCTGCTGCTCTGGATGCAGAAAGTCTATGGCGATCAGGCTCCGCAGGCGTGGCAAAAGCTGGCGCAGAAAACTGTGACGGTCACCAAAGGCTGGAGTGAAGCCTATGGTCTGTTCCTCAAGGGCGAAGGCGATCTGGTGCTGAGCTACACTACCTCTCCGGCTTACCACATCATCGAAGAGAAGAAAGAGAACTACGCCGCTGCACCCTTTGCTGAGGGTCACTATCTGCAGGTCGAAGTTGCGGCGCAGTTAGCCAGCAGCAAACAGCCGGCGCTGGCACAGCAGTTCATGAAGTTTATGGTCTCACCTGACTTCCAGCGCACCATCCCCACCGGCAACTGGATGTACCCGGTAATCCACACGCCGCTGCCAGCGGGTTTCACGGCGCTCAGCGTGCCTTCTACTGCTCTGCAGTTCTCGCCGGAAGAAGTGGCCAGCCAGCGTTCGAACTGGATTAGCCAGTGGCAACGCGCCGTCAGCCGCTGATGCCGCGCTGGCTGATTCCCGGTTCCCTCGTCACGATATTGTTGACCATCGTGGCATTCATGGCGTTCGGTGCACTCTGGAGCGCCGCGCCGGATACGGACTTACGCGGCGTGCTGCAGGATGACTACCTGCATCACGTTATCGCGTTCTCTTTCGGTCAGGCCCTGCTCTCCGCCGTGCTGTCACTGCTGCCTGCGGTGCCGCTGGCGCGGGCGCTCTATCGACGCCGTTTCCCTGGTCGTCTGCTGCTGCTGCGCCTGTGCGCCATGACGCTGGTGCTGCCGGTGCTGGTCGCGGTGTTCGGCCTGCTGACCGTCTATGGTCGTAATGGCTGGCTGGCGCAATTGTGCCAGCTGGCAGGGATGGGTTATCACTTCTCCCCGTATGGTCTGCCAGGCATCCTGCTGGCGCACGTCTTCTTTAACCTGCCGCTGGCAACCCGCCTGATGCTGCAGGCTCTGGAAAGCATCCCCGCAGAACAACGCCAGCTGGCGGCACAGCTCGGCCTGCGTGGCTGGCATCATTTTCGTCTGCTGGAGTGGCCATGGCTGCGGCGTCAGCTGCTGCCGACCGGTGCGCTGATCTTTATGCTCTGTTTCGCCAGCTTTGCCACTGTGCTGTCGCTGGGCGGCGGTCCGCAGGCCACCACCATTGAGCTGGCGATATTCCAGGCGCTGAGTTATGACTACGATCCCGGACGCGCAGCGCTGCTGGCGCTGATCCAGCTCAGCTGCTGTCTGACGCTGGTGCTGCTCAGCCAGCGCTTCAGCAAGGCGATTCCCGCCGGAACCAGCCAGCTTAACGGCTGGCGTGATCCGCAGGATTCACGCGGGGCACAGCGGGTCGATGCGCTGCTGATCGGGCTGGCGCTGATTCTGCTGCTGCCCCCGCTGGCGGCGGTCATCGTCGATGGTCTGCATGGCGGACTGCGCGGCGCGCTGGCGCAGCCTGCACTGTGGCAGGCCACCTTTACTTCACTGCGCATCGCCATCGGTGCCGGTCTGATCTGTGTGGTGCTGACCATGATGCTGCTGTGGAGCAGTCGGGAACTTCGTCTGCGCCAGCGTCCGGCGGCGGCACAGTTGATCGACACAAGCGGCATGCTGATTCTGGCGATGCCAGGCATTGTGCTCGCCACCGGCTTTTTCCTGCTGTTTAACGCCACTGTTGGCCTGCCTGATTCGGCTGAAGGACTGGTGATCTTTACCAATGCGCTGATCGCCATTCCCTATGCGCTGAAAGTGCTGGAAAACCCGATGCGGGATGTCGCAGAGCGCTACGGCAGACTCTGCGATTCACTGGACATTCACGGCTGGAACCGGCTGCGGCTGATTGAGTTGCGGGCGCTGAGACGTCCACTGGCCCAGGCGCTGGCCTTTGCCTGCGTGCTGTCGATTGGTGATTTCGGCGTGGTGGCACTGTTTGGCAGTGCCGACTTCCGTACACTGCCGTTCTACCTTTATCAGCAGATTGGCGCCTATCGCGGCGCAGATGGCGCGGTCACCGCCCTGCTATTGCTGTTGCTCTGCTTATTGCTGTTCACGCTAATGGAAAAATTACCAGGCCGCCATGCTGACTCTTGATAACCTCACTTACCTTTATCAGCATCTGCCGATGCGCTTCAGCCTCACTGCCACGCGCGGTGAGCGCATCGCGATTCTTGGCCCGAGCGGGGCGGGTAAAAGCACTCTGCTGAGTCTGATCGCCGGTTTCCTGCCGGTAAAACAGGGCACGCTGATGATTGACGGCCAGGATCACACCCACAGCGTCCCGGCCAGACGACCGGTCTCCATGCTGTTTCAGGAGAACAACCTGTTTCCGCACCTCAGCGTGCAGCAGAACATGGCGCTGGGACTGCATCCGGGATTAAAACTCAGTACTGCACAGCGCCAGCAACTGGCCGAACTGGCCGATCAGGTGGGATTAGGCGATCTGCTGGCCCGCCTGCCGGGCGCGCTGTCGGGTGGGCAGCGACAGCGCGTGGCGCTGGCACGTTGCCTGCTGCGTGACCGTCCGGTGCTGTTGCTGGATGAGCCTTTTTCTGCGCTGGATCCCGCCCTGCGTGGCGAGATGCTGCAACTGGTGCGTTCGGTGTGCGAAGCGCGCAGCATTACACTGCTGATGGTGTCGCACAGTCTGGAAGATGCACAGCAGATTGCACCGCGTAGCGTAGTGATTGTGGATGGACGGGTTTACTGGGATGGCGAGACCCGACAACTGCTGTCGGGCGACACGCGGGAGGCCGAAGTGCTCGGCATCCCGCGTCGTTAAGTGTCAGGCGAAGAAAACCTGCCACAGCAGATGACGGAAAATGGGCATCATCGGATGGAACTGAATACCAGCGAACGCCGCGACGGCGATCACCAGCCCCAGCGGTCCTGCCCAGCGCAGGCGCTCAGGTGGCAGCCAGGCGGTGGCCCAGTCGCGACTCTTGCCGCTGCGCCACCAGCGCCAGCATAACCAGCCACCCAGCCAGATCAGCAATGCTGCGCCGAGTAACAGCCATTTAAAGCTGCCGCCCTGCGCGGCTTTCGGCACATCGATCGCCACACCCGCCAGGATACCAGGCAGCAGATAGAGCGGCGGCCAGAGAATGCAGCCGATAAGGTTCGGCGGCAGGAACTTACGCACCGGCAGCTCCAGCATACCGGCCGCCAGCGGGATCAGCGGACGCGTAGGCCCCACAAAGCGTCCGACCAGAATCGTAAACATGCTGTGCTGATGCAGGGCGTGCTCGGTTTTATCCAGCAGACCTTTATACTTTTGCAGATATTTCCAGCGGTGCAGCGGCCCCTGAAATTTCCAGCCGATGCCGTAGGAAACCCAGTCACCAATCAGACAGCCCGCAAATCCTGCCGCCCAGGCAGGATAAAGGCCCAGTTCGCCACTGCCGATCAGTGCGCCCAGGCTGGCCATCATCACTGTACCTGGCAGCAACAGCCCGACCAGCGCCAGCGACTCCAGAAACGTCACCAGTGCAACGGCAAACAGCGCCCACTCCAGGGACTGCGTAATCAGTTGTTGAATCCAGGCTTCCATAATCATCCTAAGTAAAAGCAGAAGGCTGGATTGTCCAGAGCCAGCCACACAGCGTCAAGGCAAGAATTGTAGGACAATGTTGACAAAACGCAGCGGCGGGAACTGTATAAATATCCATGATATACTTAAGCCGTTTTCTCACCCCTGAATTGCTGAGTCCGGAGAACATCTGAATATGCCCCGCGCAGGTTTTCTGCTCACCCGCCACTGGCGCGACAGCCCGCATGGCACCGAAATTATCCTCTGGCTCGCCACTGATGCCGGTGCACAGCGCGTGGTGCTGCCGGTACAGGAGTCCGTCGCGTTTATTCCCGAGGAATTTCAGTCGCAGGTCAGCGAACTCCTCAAAGATGAACGTCAGTTTCGGATTCAGTCCCTGGCGCTCAAAGATTTCCGCCGTCGTCCGGTGTTTGGCCTCTACTGCTCACAGAACCGTCAGCTACAGCGCATCGAAAAACGGCTCCGCGAACAGGGTATTCCGGTTTATGAGGCGGATATCCGCCCGCCGGAGCGCTACCTGATGGAGCGTTTTATTACCGCGCCCGTCTGGTTTGACGGCGAGCAGCACGGCGACAGTGTGGTCAATGCGCGCCTCAAGCCCCATCCCGACTATCGCCCGCCACTGAAGTGGGTCTCGCTGGACATTGAAACCACGCAGCATGGCGAGCTTTACTGCATCGGGCTGGAGGGCTGCGGTCAGCGCCAGGTCTACATGCTCGGCCCCGCCAACGGCGATGCCAGCACGCTGGATTTTGAGCTGATCTATCTCGACAGCCGCCCACAGTTGCTTGAGGCGCTGAACCAGTGGTTTGCCGATCATGACCCGGACGTGTTGATTGGCTGGAACGTGGTGCAGTTTGATCTGCGCGTGCTGCAAAAGCATGCCGACCGCTACGGTATTCCGCTACGTCTTGGCCGTCAGCAGGCCGCACTGGAGTGGCGTGAACATGGCTTCAAGCCCGGCGTTTTTTTCGCTCAGGCCAGCGGCCGGTTGATCATCGACGGCATTGACGCACTGAAATCGGCATTCTGGGATTTCCCGTCGTTCAGCCTGGAAGCGGTGTCGCAACAGCTGCTGGGTGAAGGCAAAGCGATCGATAATCCCTGGCAGCGCATGGAGGAGATTAACTGGCGATTTGCCAACGATAAGCCCGCGCTGGCACGTTATAACCTGAAAGATTGCGAGCTGGTGACGCGCATTTTTCACAAAACGGCGATAATGCCTTTCCTGCTGGAACGCGCAGCGGTCAATGGCCTGGCCGTCGATCGTCACGGCGGTTCGGTAGCGGCCTTTGGTCACCTCTATATTCCGCGGATGCATCGTGCCGGGTTTGTTGCCCCGAACATGGGTGATGTCGCCCCTGAAGCCAGTCCGGGCGGCTATGTAATGGATTCGCGCCCCGGCCTGTATGACTCGGTGCTGGTACTGGATTATAAAAGTCTTTATCCGTCGATTATCCGCACCTTCCTGATCGACCCGGTAGGGCTGGTCGAAGGACTGGCCCATCCTGATGATGCCGATTCGGTCGAAGGTTTTCGCGAAGCGCGTTTCTCCCGGCATACCCACTGCCTGCCTGCGATCGTAGAGCAGATCTGGCTGGGTCGTGAAGCGGCGAAAAAGCAGAAAAACCAGCCGCTGTCACAGGCACTGAAGATCATCATGAACGCCTTTTACGGCGTGCTGGGTACCAGCGCCTGCCGCTTCTTTGATCCGCGTCTCGCCTCCTCGATTACCCTGCGCGGTCACGCCATCATGCAGCAGACCCGCACGCTGATTGAGGCGGAAGGCTATGACGTCATCTATGGCGACACAGACTCCACCTTTGTCTGGCTGAAATCCGCCCACAGCGAAGAGCAGGCCGCCGCGATTGGTCAGCAACTGGTGCGGAAAGTGAATGCCTGGTGGCGTGACCACCTGCAGCAGACTCATGGGCTGACCAGTGCACTGGAGCTGGAATATGAAAACCACTTCTGTCGTTTTCTGATGCCGACCATTCGTGGCGCGGAACAGGGCAGTAAAAAACGCTACGCCGGACTGATTCGTGACGCCGCCGGTGAGCGCATGATCTTTAAGGGGCTGGAGTCGGTGCGGACGGACTGGACGCCGCTGGCAAAAGCGTTTCAGCAGCAGCTCTATCACCGTATCTTCCACCGCGAGCCGTGGCAGGACTACATCCGCACTACCGTGGCGCAGCTGCTGGCAGGTGAACTTGACGATCAGCTGATCTACAAAAAGCGTCTGCGACGTCCGCTGAAGGAATATGAACGAAATGTGCCCCCACACGTGCGCGCCGCCCGGCTGGCCGATGAGCAGAATCGCAAATTAAACCGGCCTTTACAGTACCAGAATGGTGGCCGGATTCGTTACGTCATTGCTACGGCAGGCCCTGAGCCACTGGAGGCGCGCAGCACACCGCTGGACTATGACCACTACGTGACGAAGCAACTTCAGCCGGTCGCAGAGGGGATTTTGCCCTTTGTCGAAGGGGACTTTGCTACACTGATTACCGGACAGCTGGGGCTTTTTTGACAGGTGACGAACGCCCTGCCATCCAGTACCATAGCGCCCTTCCTGAAACTCACCGCTCTTACAGCCGCTCCAGACCTTGTTGTCTGGCGGTAACGCTATTGCCTGAGCTTTGGGAACACCTCTAAAAACGTTAAAATTCGAGCAAAAAATATATGGTTTTTACATTAGGTCAGCGCTGGATTAGTGATACGGAAAGTGAACTGGGACTGGGCACCGTGGTGGCGATCGATACCCGCATGATCACCCTGCTGTTTCCGGCCACGGGGGAAAACCGCCTCTACGCCCGCAACGATTCGCCGGTTACCCGCGTCATCTTTAATCCGGGTGATACCATCACCAGCCACGAAGGCTGGCAGATGCGCGTCGATGAAGTACGCAACGAAAATGACCTGATGACCTATATCGGTACGCGTCTGGATACCGAAGCAAGCGAAGTGATGCTGCGCGAAGTGATGCTCGACAGCAAGCTGGTGTTCAGTAAGCCGCAGGATCGTCTGTTTGCCGGCCAGCTCGACCGGATGGATCGTTTTGCCCTGCGCTTCCGCGCCCGTAAATACCAGAGTGAGCAGTACCGCCTGCCGATCAGCGGCTTACGCGGCATGCGCACCAACCTGATTCCTCACCAGCTGCACATCGCCCATGATGTGGGCCGTCGCCATGCGCCGCGCGTGCTGCTGGCAGATGAAGTGGGCCTGGGTAAAACCATTGAAGCCGGGATGATCATCCAGCAGCAGCTGCTGGCTGGCCGTGCTGACCGCGTTTTGATCGTGGTGCCTGAAACCTTACAGCATCAGTGGCTGGTGGAAATGCTGCGTCGCTTCAACCTGCGCTTTGCGCTGTTCGACGACGACCGTTATACCGAAGCGCAGCACGACAGTGATAACCCGTTTGAAACGGAGCAGCTGATTATCTGCTCGCTCGACTTCGTGCGCCGTAACAAGCAGCGTCTTGAGATGCTGGCCGATGCCGAATGGGATCTGCTGGTTGTCGATGAAGCGCACCATCTGGCCTGGTCAGAAGGTGAGCCAAGCCGTGAATATCAGGTTATCGAACAGCTGGCTGAGAAAACCGCCGGCGTTCTGCTGCTGACTGCGACGCCTGAGCAGCTGGGCATGGAGAGTCATTTCGCCCGTCTGCGCCTGCTCGATCCTAATCGCTTCCATGACTTCGCAGCCTTTGTTGAAGAGCAGCAGCATTTTCGTCCGATTGCCGATGCCGTTACCGCGCTGCTGGCAGATAAGTCAATCTCCCAGGAGGAGATGAACAGAATCAACGACCTGGTCGGCGAGCAGGACATCGAGCCGCTGCTGCAGGTCGCCAACAGCGACCGCGAAGGCAAGCTGGAAGCGCGTCAGGAACTCATCTCCATGCTGATGGATCGCCACGGCACCAGCCGCGTGCTGTTCCGAAACACCCGTAATGGGGTTAAAGGCTTCCCGAAACGCGAACTGCATCAAATCCGCCTGCCGCTGCCTGCGCAGTATCAGACGGCAATTAAAGTCTCCGGCATTATGGGCGCACGCAAAAGCGCAGAAGAGCGGGCGCGGGACCTGCTCTATCCGGAGCAGATTTATCAGGAATTTGAAGGCGAAAGCGGCACCTGGTGGAACTTCGATCCGCGCGTGGAATGGCTGATGGGCTATCTCACCACTAACCGTAAAGAGAAAGTGCTGGTGATCTGCGCCAAAGCAGCCACCGCGCTGCAGCTGGAGCAGGTACTGCGCGAGCGCGAAGGCATCCGCGCTGCGGTGTTCCACGAAGGTCTGTCGATCATTGAACGTGACCGTGCTGCCGCCTGGTTTGCCTCAGAAGAGAACGGCGCGCAGGTGCTGTTGTGCTCTGAGATTGGTTCAGAAGGCCGTAACTTCCAGTTTGCCAGCCGTCTGGTGATGTTCGATCTGCCGTTTAACCCGGACCTGCTGGAGCAGCGTATTGGTCGTCTGGATCGTATCGGTCAGGCGCACGATATTCAGATTCTGGTGCCGTGGCTGGAGCAGACCGCACAGGCGGTACTGCTGCGCTGGTATCACGAAGGGCTGGACGCGTTTGAACACACCTGCCCGACCGGCCGGACAATCTATGACAGCGTCCATTCACAGCTGATCGGCTATCTGGCCGCACCCGAAAACAATGAAGGCTTTGATGCGTTTATCACCGACTGCCGCAAACAGCATGACGCGCTGAAACTGCAGCTGGAACAAGGTCGTGATCGCCTGCTGGAGCTGAACTCTAACGGTGGTGAATCGGCTCAGCTGCTGGCTAATGCTATCAGTGAGCAGGATAACGACACCGGCCTGGTCAACTTCGCGCTCAACCTGTTTGATATCGTGGGTATCAATCAGGAAGATCGCAGCGATAACCTGATTGTGCTGACCCCTTCCGATCACATGCTGGTGCCTGATTTCCCTGGCCTGCCGGAAGATGGCTGCACCATCACTTTTAACCGCGATCAGGCGCTGTCACGCGAAGATACCCAGTTCATTACCTGGGAACATCCGCTGATTCGCAACGGCCTGGATCTGATTCTGTCGGGCGATACCGGCAGCAGCGCGCTGTCACTGCTGAAAAACAAGGCGCTGCCAGTGGGAACGCTGCTGGTCGAGCTGATCTATGTGGTTGAGGCGCAGGCACCGAAGCATCTGCAACTGACCCGCTTCCTGCCGCCGACACCAATTCGTCTGCTGATGGATACCAAAGGCACCAACCTGGCGGGCAAAGTGGAGTTCGAAAGCTTTAACCGTCAGCTGAATGCGGTTAACCGCCATACCGCCAGTAAACTGGTGAATGCGGTACAGCAGGATGTGCATGCGATTCTGACCCAGGGTGAACAGAGCGTCGTCAGCGAAGCGCGTGCGGTGATTGATGCGGCGCGTGCCGAAGCGAATGAGAAGCTGGGCGCAGAACTCTCGCGTCTCAACGCGCTGAAGGCCGTTAACCCGAACATTCGTGAAGATGAAATTGAAGCGCTGGAAAGCAATCGTGAACAGGTGCTGGAAAGTCTTGATGAGGCCAACTGGCGTCTCGATGCGCTGCGCCTGATTGTGGTGACACACCAGTAAGCTCAGGGGCCGCATGGCCCCTTATTTTTGGAAAGCCCCATGGAACCTTACAATCCACCGCGTGAACCCTGGCTGCACATTCTTTATCAGGATGCGCATATCATGGTGGTGAACAAACCCAGCGGTCTGCTCTCGGTACCCGGTCGGCTGGAGGAGCACAAAGATAGCGTGATGACGCGGGTTCAGCGTGATTTCCCGCAGGCCGAATCTGTCCACCGACTGGATATGGCGACCAGCGGCGTGATGGTGGTGGCACTGACCAAGGCGGCGGAACGCGAGCTGAAACGACAGTTCCGTGAGCGCGAGCCTTCTAAGACCTACGTGGCCTGCATCTGGGGTCATCCGGAGAAGGAAGAGGGACTGGTTGATCTGCCGCTGATTTGTGACTGGCCAAACCGTCCGAAGCAGAGGGTCTGCTTCGAGACCGGCAAAGCCGCACAGACGGAATATCAGGTGCTGGAATACCGTACGGATAACAGTGCGCGCGTTTCGCTGAAACCGATCACAGGCCGCTCGCACCAGCTGCGCGTGCATATGCTGGCGCTGGGCCATCCGATTCTGGGGGACAACTTCTATGCGCATCCGGAGGCCAAAGCGATGGCACCCCGTTTGCTACTGCATGCGGAGTCACTGACCATTACCCATCCGGCATTTGGTAATGCCATGACGTTTCGCCAGCCCGCCGATTTTTAAGGTTTACTCCAGCACTGTCGCCGTGGCCTCCTCTGTTGCAGAAGAGGCCACAGGGCTGGATGATTACTTGAAGCCTTTCTCTTTGCGAATCAGATCGTAAGCCGCCTGGATTTCCTGCGCTTTCTGCTTCGCCATCTCCATCATCTCTGGCGGTAACCCTTTCGCCACCAGCTTATCCGGATGATGCTCGCTCATGAGTTTACGGTAGGCACGTTTAATCGTGGTGGCGTCATCGCTGCTCTTCACACCCAGCACGCTACAGGCATCTTCCAGCGTTGGGCCGCGTTGCGCCTGCTGGAAACCGCCTGAACTACGCTGCCCCCCGCCAAACTGCTGACCGCCTTCCATCATGCGCAGGAACTGATCGAACTGACCGCGCGAGATACCCAGTTCTTCGGCAATCACATAAAGTACCTGACGCTCATTGGGATGCAGTGAACCGTCGGCAAAGGCGGCCTGAATCTGTATCTCCAGGAACATCCGAATCAGATCGAAGCGGCCAAAACAGGCGCTGCGCAGTTCACGCAGCTTGCTGCGCAACGGGTAATCCGCCTGCTTGCCCTCGCGGAACGCGCGCTGGGCAGCCGTGCGTGAGTCACCGTGCAGCTGCATCCGCTCCATTAACAGCGAAGCAATCTGAATATCCGCTTCCGTGACGCGCCCTTTTGACTTGGTCAGATGGCCCATAACCTGAAAGGTCGTGCTGAAAAACAGTGTCTGTCGGGTCTGATTATTTGAGAAGTAAGCCTTGCCTTGTGCGCCGCGTACTTTGTCAATCATATGGCCAATGATCAAACCGATCACAATACCCCAAAAGCCTGCGCCGGAAAGTAATCCCACCGTCAGACCCACAACTTTTCCCCAGTAGCGCATAAACTCCTCAATTCGCCATGCTTGCGGCTGAAAATTGCATTATCATACCTGTCATTTATCTCAGCGCCTAACGGCAACGCTGACAGACCAGGATTAACACTGGCGCAACGCCGGGCAGTAAGTTAGTCTCTGACCCGATTGTCGGCATGATGCCAGTTTTCATGGAATTCTCGATACCGCGTATGAAAAAACATATACCTACCCTGCTGGCCACACTGATCGGCGCAGCCATTAGCCAGCAAGCCTTTGCCGACGATTTGATGTCGCAGTGTATGTTAGGCGTGCCGAGTTATAACCGCCCGCTGGTGAACGGCGATACCAACCAGATGCCTGTTACTATTCACTCCGACGCCGCCAAAGGGAACTATCCCAATGATGCGGTCTTCACCGGCAATGTGAATATTGAGCAGGGTAACAGCCGTATGCAGGCCGATGAAGTTCAGCTTCATCAGCGTCAGCAAGAGGGCCAGACCGCGCCAGTTCGTACCGTCGATGCCCTGGGTAATGTGCACTACGATGACAATCAGGTCATCCTGAAAGGTCCGAAAGCCTGGTCAAACCTTAACAGCAAAGATACCAACGTCTGGAACGGTCAGTACCAGATGGTGGATCGTCAGGGACGCGGTGACGCCGATCAGATGAAGCTGCGTGGGGATAACCGCTACACCATTCTGGAAAACGGCACCTTTACCTCCTGCCTGCCCGGCTCCAATAGCTGGAGCGTGGTCGGTTCAGAAGTGATTCAGGATCGCGAAGAGGAAGTGGCAGAAATCTGGAACGCCCGCTTTAAAATCGGTTCGGTTCCCGTGTTCTACAGTCCCTATCTGCAATTACCGATTGGCGATCGTCGTCGGTCCGGTTTCCTGATTCCGAATGCAAAATATGGCAGCAACAATGGCTTTGAGTTCATGCTGCCTTATTACTGGAACATCGCGCCGCAGGCCGATGCGACCATCACGCCGCACTACATGAGCAAGCGCGGCATGCAGTTCCAGAACGAATTCCGTTATCTGACGACGCTGGGGGCCGGACTGGTCGAATTCGACTACCTCGGCTCAGATAAACAGTACGATAATGACAAATCAATGCGCGGCATCGCCGAAAGTGCTGACTCCGATCGCTGGCTATTCTACTGGCGTCACGCTGGCGTTTATGACCAGAACTGGCGTTTCAGCGCGGACTACACCAAGGTCAGTGATAAATACTACTTCAACGATCTCGACTCGAAGTATTACAGCTCGACCGACAACTACGCCACGCAGAAATTCAGCATTGGCTATGCGGACACCAACTGGGATGCCACGCTCTCCTCCAAAGATTTCCAGGTGTTCGGCGATACCACCAGCAATAACGTCTACCGTGCCATGCCGCAGCTGGACGTCAATCTCTATCAGAACGATATCGGTCCATTTGATGGACGGATCTATGCGCAGGCGGTGAAATTCACCAACGTCAGCAGCCGCTATCCTGAAGCAACCCGTTTACATGTGGAGCCAACGCTGAACCTGCCGCTGTCAAACGGCTGGGCCAGTCTGGATACTGAAGCGAAGTTCCTGGCAACGCATTATCAGCAAACTAACGTTGATTATTACAACAATAACTTTGCGAACAAAAATGGTAAAAGTGGCGATCTGGATGAGTCTGTCAACCGTACCCTGCCACAGTTTAAAGTGGATGGCCGGCTGGTGTTTGACCGCGATATGGACTCCGCTGCGGGTTACACCCAGACGCTGGAACCGCGCGTGCAGTACCTTTATATCCCGTACCGCAACCAGAGCAATATCTACCCGTACGACTCTACATTGCTGCAAACCGATTACACCGGTCTGTTCCGCGATCGCACTTATAGCGGTCTGGATCGCATCGCATCCGCCAATGAAGTGGCCACCGGTGTCACTTCGCGTATTTATGATAACGATCTGGTTGAACGTTTTAACGTTTCTGTAGGTCAAATCTACTCGTTTACCCCTTCTCGTACTGGTGTGAATCAAACCAGTAAAGAAGATGACACCGGCAGCCTGATCTGGGCTGGCGATACATACTGGAAAATCAGCGATCGCTGGGGCGTCCGGGGTGGGCTGCAATATGACACCAAACTCGACAACGTCTCCCAGGGCAATACCGTACTGGAATACCGTCGTGATGCCGATCGTATGGTGCAGCTGAGCTACCGTTACAGTAGCCCGGAATATGTGGCGACCGCGCTGAACGACAGTAGCCTGGTCACAAATCCTATATACAAAAATGGGATTTCACAGGTCGGTACTACGGCCAGCTGGCCGATTGCTGATGCATGGTCTGTGGTAGGCGCTTACTACTACGATACCCGCAACAAGCGTCCGGCTTCGCAGCTGGTTGGCCTGCAATACAGTTCTTGCTGTTACGCTGTCCGGGTCGGTTACGAGCGCAAAATTAACGGTTGGGAAAACGACGACAGTAAGTACGACAACCAAATCTCATTCAACATTGAGCTACGTGGTCTGAGTCCGAACTATGGCTTAGGCACCAACGATATGCTGCGTCAGGGCATTATCCCTTACCAGCCTGCTTTCTGATGTTGTGATGTTTGACAGGCAATCCCGCAGTGCGGAACCAACAATGGATAAAGTATGAAGAACTGGAGAATGCTGATTCTTGGTGTGGCAATCAGTGCCAACACCGCGTTCGCAGCACCACAAGTCGTTGATAAAGTTGCAGCCGTGGTCAATAACGGCGTGGTTCTTGAGAGTGACGTGGACGGCATGATGAGCACCGTTAAATCTCAGGCCCAGCAGGCAGGTCAGCAGTTGCCGGATGATAAAACGTTACGCCATCAGATTCTGGAACGTCAGATCATGGACAACATCATTCTGCAAATGGGTGATAAAGCGGGAGTTCAGATCAGCGACGAGCAGCTGGACCAGGCTATTCAGAACATCGCTGCGCAGAACAAGATGAGCCTTGACCAGCTGCGTAGCCGTCTGGCTTATGACGGCATGAACTACAGCGTTTATCGTTCTCAGATCCGCAAAGAGATGGCCATCGCTGAAGTGCGCAACAATGAAGTGCGTCGTCGCGTGACTATTCTGCCGCAGGAAGTTGATACGCTTGCCACCCAGATCGGTTCTCAGAATAGTCAGGGCACCGAGCTGAACGTCAGTCATATCCTGCTGCCGCTGTCGGAAAACCCGACGCAACAACAGGTTGATGAACAGGAAACGCTGGCGAAACAGCTGGTTGGCGAACTAAAAAATGGCGCTGACTTCGGCAAGATGGCCGTGACCTACTCTGCCGACTCCCAGGCGCTGAAAGGCGGCAACATGGGCTGGGGTAAAATCGAAGAGTTACCGACCCTGTTTGCTCAGGCACTGTCGAGCGCCAAAAAAGGCGATATCGTCGGTCCAATCCGCTCTGGTGTGGGCTTCCACATCCTGAAAGTAAACGACCTCCGTGGCGAGAGCAAAAATGTCTCGGTCACCGAAGTTCATTCGCGTCACATTCTGCTGAAGCCATCGCCAATCCTGACAGACGAGCAGGCACGCGCACAGCTGGAGCAGATTGCTAACGATATCCGCAGTGGTAAAACCACTTTTGCGGCGGCGGCTAAGCAATACTCTGATGACCCGGGTTCAGCGAATCAGGGCGGCGATCTTGGCTGGACCTCTCCGGAAGTCTTTGATCCGGCCTTCCGTGACGCGCTGCTGCGCCTGAAAAAAGGCCAGACCAGCCAGCCGGTTCACTCCTCTTTCGGCTGGCATCTGATTCAGTTGCTGGATACCCGTCAGGTCGATAAAACCGATGCTGCTCAGAAAGAGCGTGCTTACCGTATGCTGTTTAATCGTAAGTTCGCGGAAGAAGCACAGACCTGGATGCAGGAACAACGCGCCAGTGCCTACGTGAAGATTCTGGATGGCAATGCGCAGTAGTGCCCGTGTAGTGATCACGCCCGGCGAACCTGCCGGGATTGGTCCCGACCTTACCGTTCAGCTGGCCCAGCAGTCGTGGCCGGTTGAACTGGTGGTCTGCGCCTCGCCAGCCCTGTTGCACCAGCGTGCGGCGCAACTTGGTCTGCCGCTGACCCTGCGACCCTACCTGCCTGGCGTGGCAGCAGAGCCACAGCAGGCGGGTACGCTGACTATCCTGCCGATTGACACGGCAGCGCCGGTCACGCCTGGCGAGCTTTGCGTCGCTAACAGCGACTATGTGCTGGCCACGCTGGCGCGCGCGTGTGACGGTTGTCTCGACGGTGAATTCGCTGCCCTGATAACCGGCCCGGTGCACAAAGGCGTCATCAACGATGCCGGCATCGCCTTTACCGGCCATACCGAATTCTTCGCCGATCGCGCAGGCGGCCATCGGGTAGTGATGATGCTGGCGACAGAAGCGTTACGCGTCGCGCTGGCCACTACCCATTTGCCGCTGAAAGATGTTTCCGCTGCGGTAACGCGCGACTGTCTGCATGAAGTGATTACAATTCTGCATCGTGATCTGCAGCAGAAGTTTGCCATTGCCGAGCCGCAAATTTATGTCTGTGGTCTTAACCCTCATGCGGGCGAAAGCGGCCACATGGGTCGCGAAGAGATCGAGAC
This sequence comes from Candidatus Pantoea rara, assembly GCF_051136265.1. Taxonomy (NCBI): domain Bacteria; kingdom Pseudomonadati; phylum Pseudomonadota; class Gammaproteobacteria; order Enterobacterales; family Erwiniaceae; genus Pantoea; species Candidatus Pantoea rara. The sequence continues at coordinate 3,354,038 of NZ_CP194942.1, forward strand.
CATCACGCCCGCACTCAATGAGCTGCGTCAGCAGGGCATTAAACTGACCGGCCCGCTGCCTGCGGATACCCTTTTCCAGCCTAAATATCTGCAACATGCCGATGCGGTGCTGGCGATGTATCACGACCAGGGCCTGCCAGTACTCAAATTTCAGGGGTTTGGCCGGGCGGTTAATATCACCCTGGGCCTGCCCTTTATCCGGACTTCAGTTGACCACGGCACCGCGCTTGAACTCGCCGGTCTGGGTCAGGCTGAACCGGGCAGCTTCATCACGGCGCTTAACCTCGCCATCACTATGATCAAGAGCAGTAATGAATAATCGCGTCCATCAGGGGCACTACGCCCGTAAACGTTTCGGGCAGAACTTCCTGAACGATCAGTACATTATCGACAGCATTGTCTCCGCCATCCATCCACAGCGCGATGAAGCGCTGGTCGAGATCGGTCCAGGCCTGGGTGCCTTAACCGAGCCGGTTGGCGATCGCCTCGATAAATTAACGGTGATAGAACTGGACCGCGATCTCGCTGCGCGTCTGGAAACGCATCCGTTCCTTGGTCCGAAGCTGACTATCTTCCAGCAGGATGCCATGACTTTCGACTTCGCCGCGCTGGCGCAGGAGAGAGGCCAGCCGCTGCGGGTATTTGGTAACCTGCCGTACAATATTTCGACCCCGCTGATGTTCCACCTTTTCAGCTATACTGGTTCGATCAAAGATATGCACTTCATGCTGCAGAAAGAAGTGGTCAATCGTCTGGTCGCCGGCCCGGGTAACAAAACCTACGGTCGTCTGACGGTAATGGCGCAGTATTATTGCCAGATCATTCCGGTGCTGGAAGTGCCTCCGCACTCCTTTACACCGCCACCGAAAGTGGACTCTGCCGTGGTGCGTCTGGTGCCCTATCCTGAGCCGCCGTACCCGGTCAGCGATGTGCGTATCCTGAGCCGTATTACTACAGAAGCGTTCGGTCAGCGTCGCAAAACGCTGCGCAACAGTCTGAGCCACATGGTGGCTGCCGGTGCGCTGGAAGAGTTATCCATAGATCCAACCCTGCGTGCCGAGAACGTCTCCGTCGCGCAATATTGTCAGCTGGCGAACTGGCTGGCGAATCATCAGGGAAAATCGCAGGAGTAAGTCATGAGTGAAACGGCCCGCGTCTCCGTCCATGTGCAAAGCCAGTACGTTGCCTCACAATCCTCACCGGATGATGATCGCTACGTCTTCGCCTATACCATTACGATTCGCAATCTGGGCCGTTCCTCCGTGCAACTGCTGGGACGTTACTGGCTGATTACCAACGGTAACGGCCGTGAAACGGAAGTTCAGGGTGAAGGTGTCGTCGGTGAACAGCCGCTTATTACACCGGGCAATGAATTTCAGTACACCAGCGGTGCCGTGATCGAAACACCGATGGGCACCATGCAGGGCCACTATGTAATGGTCGACGAACAGGGTGACACCTTCCACGTCGAGATCCCGGTGTTCCGCCTCGCCATTCAGACCCACATTCATTGATTCACACGCTTTCTGCCCGTTAAGTCGGGCACCTTCCTGATGGATAAAACGTTATGAGCACATACCTGATCGGCGACGTTCACGGTTGTTACGACGAATTACGTGCCTTGTTGCAACAGGTTGATTTCAATCCTGAGCAGGATACCCTGTGGCTGACCGGCGACCTGGTGGCGCGGGGTCCGGGCTCACTTGAGGTTCTGCGCTACGTAAAATCGCTGGGCGACGCAGTGCGTCTGGTGCTGGGCAATCACGATTTACATCTGCTGGCGGTCTATGCTGGGATCAGCCGTAATAAGCCCAAAGATCGCCTGACACCCTTGCTGGAAGCAGATGATGCGGATGAGCTGATCAACTGGCTGCGTCGTCAGCCGCTGTTACAGGTTGATGAAGAGAAAAAGCTGGTGATGGGACACGCCGGTATCACGCCGCAATGGGATATCGAGACCGCGAAAAAGTGCGCGCGGGAAGTTGAAGCGGTTCTCGCCAGCGACAGCTATCCGCTGTTTCTGGATGCCATGTATGGCGACATGCCGAACAACTGGAGCGAAGATCTGACCGGCCTGGCACGTCTGCGCTTCAGCACCAACGCCCTGACCCGTATGCGTTACTGCTTCCCTAATGGTCAGCTGGACATGATCTGCAAAGATGCCCCTGAATCTGCCCTTCCGCCGCTGAAACCCTGGTTTAACATTGAGGGGCCGGTCGCACGTGACTACACCATCGTGTTTGGTCACTGGGCCTCGCTGGAAGGCAAAGGGACGCCAGAAGGCATTATCGGTCTTGATACCGGTTGCTGCTGGGGCGGAACGCTGACCCTGCTGCACTGGGAAACGCAGCGCTATGTGGTGCAGCCTTCCAATCGCGAAAAAGCGCTGGCCTCCAGCGAAAGCCTGGCACCACCTGCGCTATAACGGCGATGCTGGCCATTAAGGCCAGCATCCTGTCTTATGCGCCGATAATGCCGCCATCCTCGCGGGTGATCATAACCACCGATGACCGGGGACGCGGACTGTTATTGGGAAAGTGCGAGTCACCCTCCTCGCCGGGATGCTGCACATTCACGAACAGCGTTTTGTAATCGGGCGTGAAGGTGATGCCGGTCAGCTCGCACGATTTGGGGCCGACCATAAACCGGCGGATCTCGCCGCTGTCAGGATCCCCCACCAGCATCTGATTGTTCCCCTGCCCCTGATAATCCTCTTTGTTACTGTATTTACCGTCGGTCAGGATCCATAACCGCCCATGCGCATCAAAGCCCAGACCATCGGGACTGTTAAAGGTGTTTTCAGCGGTGATGTTAGGCGTGCCGCGATAGATTCCCTCAGGATGCGCGATCGGATTGCCGCACAACGCATAGATATCCCACTCAAATGCCTGCGCGGTGGCATCGCCCTTCTCATCCCAGCGGATAATCTGGCCGTAAATATTTTTAGGTCGCGGATTCGCCGCATTGACCGGCATGCCTTCATTACCGCGCTTGTTGTTATTGGTCAGCGTGCAGTAAGCACGGCCATCATGCGGGTTAACGGCAATCCATTCCGGCCGGTCCATCCGCGTGGCGTTAACCACATCAGCCGCAGCTCGCGCATTAATCAGGATATCAGCCTGACTGTTAAACCCCTTTTCAGCGGTGAGTCCATTTTCGCCCCACTTCAGTGCCAGCCAGCGCCCGGTGCCTTTCAGCGGTGTGCCCTGCGCATCGCCATTGAACTGCGCCACATAGAGCGTGCCTTTATCAAGCAGTCCGTGATTGGCTTTGGCATCATCCGGGATGACCTTGTCATCTGAGACATATTTATAGATATATTCGCCGCGCTCATCATCGCCCATGTAAACCACCAGCTGCCCGGTTTTAGCCACCGTAACGGCGGCATTCTCATGCTTAAATCGGCCCAGCGCGGTACGTTTGATCGGCACTGAGCGTGGATCAAAGGGATCGATTTCGACAATCCAGCCGTGGCGGTTAAATTCATTGGGGTTTCTGGCGATATCGAAACGGGGATCAAAGTCGGCCCAGTTGCGCTCAGGTTCGGCGGCATTCAGGGTATAGCGCTTCTGCTGAGACGTTGGCGTAAAGTCCGCCTGATGGGTGCCAAAGTAGGTGTCGTAGTTCTCTTCACAGGTGAGATAAGTGCCCCACGGCGTTTTACCGTTGGCGCAGTTACCAAAAGTGCCCAGTACATTCATACCCTGTGGATCGGCGGCGGTCTGCAGCGCTTTATCGCCCGCTGCCGGACCGGAAAAACGCATAGGCGTATTGGCGGTGATACGGCGGTTGTAGTCAGAAGGACGCACCACCTGCCAGCGGTTGTTCTCACCCCGTTTGACTTCAACGATGGAGATGCCGTGCGCCGCCTGCGACTTTTTCACATCTTCCAGGCTGGTCGCTTTGTTGCCGCCGTGGGCGAACAGCGTCGGCTCATTCACATATTCATTGTTGATCGCCATGACGCCACGATGGTCATCAATTGCGAAGAAGCTCATCCCATCGTTGTTGTCACCGAACTGCTTTTCCTGATCTTCCGCGCTGTTATTGCCCTGGGGATCAAATGCGACTGCGCCATTCACCAGCGGATCTCCCCAGGAGATCAACACGTCTGCGCGATAGCCGGGAGCCACCACAACCTCATCGGCGGTGGATGCGGCAATCGCCTGAAAGCCCAGCAATGGGCTGCCCGCTGGCTTCTCCTGCGCCAGTGCGCTTCCTGAGAGCGTGAGGCCACCGCTCAGAAAGCCAGTCAGACCCAGAGCGCCGGAACCGGCAATGAATTTACGACGCAGAGGATCACGCAGACGGTCAGTGCTTAATGCGGAGAGTTCGGTTTTCATTTTTGATTGCTTCCTTTATGACGATCCCAGAAAAGAAGCAATGCTAATGAATAGAGATGACAGCCAGGTTACAACCTGGCAGCGGGAGGATTAGCGACGGCGGTCGAGGATCTCAAAACAGTAGCTGTGGGAGTTCTGCTCATCAGCGTCGTGAAACTCGCTGAACGTGGACTGCCACTCATCCGGCTCGTAGTCCGGGAACTGCGTATCACCTTCAACTTCCGCATCAATGTGCGTCAGATAGAGACGATCGGCACGCTTCAGCATCTGTTCATAGACGCGTCCACCGCCAATGACCATGATCTCTTCAGCATCACCGGCTGCCTGTATCGCCTCATCCAGTGAAGTAACCCAGGTGACGCCATCCGTGGTGCCAGGCTTACTGCTGACTACGATGTTCAGTCGACCAGGTAACGGGCGACCAATGGATTCAAAGGTCAGTCGACCCATAATGACCGGTTTCTTCAGCGTATTGCGTTTGAACCACGCCAGATCTGCAGGCAGGTCCCACGGCATGGCGTTCTCCATTCCAATAATGCGATCTGTTGCTAATGCCGCGATAAGACTAATCATGTTAACCACTCACTGAAAAAAATTGGCGCCATGATACGTAAAGGTGAAACTTTCGTCGATAGGGGGAAAGGTCTATTTGCGTAAAGCTTTTCATGATGCCGTTTTTCGCGGCCTGTGTAGCGTTTTTCACCGCGTAATCGCGTCAGTTTGCTGCAGCTCGCCAGTGAATGGCCTCTGGCTGGCACAATAAGCATGCGCAAAAGAAAACGGCTCCCACAGGAGCCGTCAGGGTTATCAGAAGTCGTAGCGCACACGCACCAGATTCATATCACCCAGATTATTAGTGCTGGAGGTGAAGACATGTTCGTAATCAACACGGAAACCATAGTCGAGGAACAGCACTACACCCAGACCGTTGTCGATGCGCTGGTAATCACGGCCTGTCATGACCTCAATGCGATCGCCCATAACATAAGGCTGCACTGCTTTCAGACCATACTGCGCCACCGGGATTTTGTAACCGGCAAAATATTCAACACCCCACGCATCGCCAGCAAAGTAGTCATGCACATCTTTGCGTTTGGTCGTCATGAAGTTCTGATACCAGCCACCACCGGCTGACAACGTCCAGTTGCCTGGTGTCCAGCTCAGCGCGGTGCCGTAAATGTTCTGATCGTAGTCGCGGCTGTCGCCGTTGTTCGGGTTACGCATCGCCGCGCGGGTGTAGTTCCACGCCGTGCCCCAGCTCAGATCGTCTGTGATGTGGTAATCCACGCCCAGCGAGCCGCCGCCTTTGCGCTTATAGCGCAGACCATTACCAGGCAGATACTCGTTATCGTCGAACAGATAAGAAGCGTAGATATCCGCATCGCCGAAGGTGTTTTTGTACTTCAGCTGCTTACGTGAACGGTAAGATCCGTCGTAGTCGCCGTTGATTCCGTTGCCCGGCGCCTGGCCGACCATGTCGTAATCCCAGATATCAGTCTTCGCACCGACGGTGTCGTAATAGACGCTGTTCTGCTGACCAAAGGTAAGCTGACCCCAGGTTTTGCTTTTCAGACCGGTGTAGAGCTGGCGACGCGTAGTGTTATTGGCACCGTCCGCATAGTGACGATCCCAGCTGAAGACGGCCGGAACGTTAACGCCCAGCTCGTAGTAGCTAATCCAGCTGACATCATCAAAGAGGTAATAGTCAGCGCCGAAACGGAAACGGGTGCCGCCATCAAAACCGTCACGCTTGTAGGATTTGTCATCTACACCAGTCTGATGATTGAACTGAGCACGAACGCTGCCGCCAACCGCAAAGTTAAGACGGCTAAGCGGATCGCCCGCCTGCGGATCCTGTTTTAACAGCGTCACTTCCGCCTGGCTGGCGAAAGGAAGAATAGCCATCAGTGCAGCCACTGCACTCAGAGAAAAAGTACGCATTTTCATTTTTATATATGTCCCGATACGCTCCAGTGATGAGCGGCAGGCATAGTACTGGCGAAAAATCCGCACAGGAAGTGTTTATATTATAAATTTGTGCGAACCGGCCCCATTCGCACCTATAGCTAAAAAATTAAGCCAAATCAGATACTTTAACGCAAACTCCAGACTCTTCCTGGACCTGACTTTCAGATTATCGCCAATGAAGCGGCAAAAAAAACGGCTCCCGAAGGAGCCGTTTTTCGCATCACATCACCTTACATGGCCTTTATCTGAGCATGCATTTCCTGAACGGAGATAACCTGTTCCGTCGGGTCTGCATTCAGCGCCATCGCAGTCGCGAAGCCGCCGTTCAGCGTGGTGTCGTAGTGCACTTTATACTGCAGTGCGCTGCGGCGAATCAGCTTAGAATCTTCAATCGCCTGACGACCCGCCGTGGTATTGACGATATAGCTATACTCACCATTCTTCAGACGGTCCTGAATGTGCGGACGACCTTCATGTACCTTGTTCACCAGGCGCGGATTGATACCCGCTTCGCCCAGCACAACCGCCGTGCCGTGAGTCGCATCCAGTTCGAAACCAAACTTCTGCAGCTTAGCGGCCAGGTCAACGATACGTTTCTTGTCGCCTTCACGCACCGACAGCAGCGCGCGGCCCGACTTCTTCATGTTGCTCTGTGCGCCCAGCATCGCTTTAGAGAATGCCTCAGCGAACGTGCGGCCCACACCCATGACTTCACCGGTAGAGCGCATTTCTGGCCCCAGAATCGGGTCAACGCCCTGGAACTTGTTGAACGGCAGCACCACTTCTTTAACCGAGTAGTAAGGCGGAATGACTTCTTCAGTGACGCCCTGCTCTGCCAGCGTTTTACCTGCCATCACGCGCGCGGCCACTTTCGCCAGCGGAACACCGGTCGCTTTAGAGACAAACGGCACGGTACGCGCCGCACGTGGGTTCACTTCGATCAGGTAGACTTCGTTGTCTTTCACCGCGAACTGGACGTTCATCAGACCGCGAACGTTTAGCTCGAACGCCAGTTTCTCAACCTGCTGGCGCATCACATTCTGAATCTCCTGATTCAGGGTGTAGGCCGGCAGTGAACAGGCAGAGTCACCAGAGTGAACGCCAGCCTGCTCGATGTGTTCCATGATGCCACCAATCAGCACCCGCTCCCCGTCGCAAATCGCATCCACATCCACTTCAACCGCATCATCCAGGAAGCGATCCAGCAGCACCGGCGCATCATTGGAAACCGAAACTGCTGTCTGGAAGTAGCGTTTCAGGTCAATTTCATCGTAGACGATTTCCATGGCACGGCCGCCAAGCACATAAGAAGGACGCACCACCAGCGGATAACCCAGGCCAGCCGCTTTCTCCACCGCCTGCTCCAGCGTCGCAACTGTGGCGTTAGCCGGTTGCTTCAGGTTCAGGCGATCGACTGCCTGCTGGAAACGCTCACGGTCTTCAGCACGGTCAATTGAGTCCGGGCTGGTACCGATAACCGGTACGCCTGCGGCTTCCAGCGCACGCGCCAGTTTCAGCGGGGTCTGACCGCCATACTGCACGATGACGCCTTTTGGCTGCTCAATGCGCACAATCTCCAGCACATCTTCCAGCGTGACCGGCTCGAAGTAGAGGCGATCAGAGGTGTCGTAATCGGTCGAGACGGTTTCCGGGTTACAGTTGACCATAATGGTCTGATAACCATCTTCACGCAGCGCCAGGGCAGCGTGAACGCAGCAGTAGTCGAATTCGATACCCTGACCGATACGGTTGGGCCCACCACCCAGAATCATGATTTTTTCGCGATCCTGACTTGGGTTGGCTTCGCACTCCTCTTCATAAGTGGAGTACATGTAGGCAGTATCCGTCGCGAATTCTGCAGCACAGGTATCTACGCGCTTATAGACCGGGTGCAGGTTAAACTGCTGACGCAGCTTGCGGATTTCGCTCTCTGCCACACCCGCCAGCGTCGCCAGCCGTGCATCGGCAAAGCCTTTACGCTTCAGCGTGCGCAGGAAGGTCGCATCCAGGCTGTTCACGCCTTCGCGGGCCACCTGATCTTCCAGTTTCACCAGCTCTTCAATCTGCACCAGGAACCAGCGGTCCACATTGGTCAGGTTGAATACGCCATCCACTGACATACCTGCACGGAAAGCGTCTGCGATATACCAGATGCGGTCTGAACCGGCATCTTTCAGCTCGCGGCGGATGCGGGTTAACGCTTCCGGGTCGTCAAGGTGTACTTTCGGGTCGAAGCCATTAGCACCCACTTCCAGGCCGCGCAGCGCTTTCTGCATGGATTCCTGGAATGTGCGCCCAATCGCCATCACTTCACCGACCGACTTCATCTGCGTGGTCAGGCGATCGTTGGCACCGGCAAATTTTTCAAAGTTGAAACGTGGGATCTTGGTGACGACGTAGTCGATTGAAGGCTCGAACGAGGCTGGCGTTAAACCGCCGGTAATATCGTTCATCAGCTCGTCGAGGGTATAGCCGACCGCCAGTTTGGCCGCCACTTTAGCAATCGGGAAGCCGGTCGCTTTTGACGCCAGCGCCGAGGAGCGTGACACGCGTGGGTTCATCTCGATGACAATCAGACGGCCATCTTTCGGGTTAACCGAGAACTGCACGTTGGAGCCGCCGGTTTCAACACCGATTTCACGCAGTACCGCCAGCGAGGCGTTACGCATGATCTGATACTCTTTGTCGGTCAGCGTCTGGGCAGGTGCAACCGTGATGGAGTCACCGGTGTGAATCCCCATCGCGTCGAAGTTCTCAATTGAGCAGACGATGATGCAGTTGTCGTTTTTATCACGCACGACTTCCATCTCATACTCTTTCCAGCCAATCAGCGACTCATCAATCAGTAGCTCGTTGGTCGGTGAGAGGTCGAGACCGCGTTCGCAAATCTCTTCAAACTCTTCGCGGTTGTAGGCGATGCCGCCACCGGTGCCGCCCATGGTAAAAGAGGGACGGATAATGCACGGGAAGCCAACATCTTCCGCTACGGCCAGCGCTTCTTCCATGGTGTGTGCAATGCCGGAGCGCGCGGTATCGAGGCCAATGCTTTTCATGGCCACGTCGAAACGACGACGATCTTCTGCTTTATCGATCGCATCAGCGGTCGCGCCAATCATGGTGACGCCAAACTCTTCCAGCACGCCATGACGTTCCAGCTCCAGCGCACAGTTCAGCGCTGTCTGTCCGCCCATCGTTGGCAGTACTGCATCCGGACGCTCTTTTTCGATGATTTTGCGCACTACTTCCCAGTGAATCGGCTCAATGTAGGTCGCATCAGCCATTTCCGGGTCGGTCATAATGGTCGCCGGGTTGGAGTTCACCAGAATGACGCGGTAACCCTCTTCACGTAGCGCTTTACACGCCTGCGCACCGGAATAATCAAATTCGCAGGCCTGGCCGATCACAATCGGACCGGCACCAAGAATCAGGATGGATTTTAGGTCTGTACGTTTTGGCATGAATTAGCTCCTGATTACTTCGCTTGCAGACGGAATGCGTCAATCAATTCAATAAAGTGGTCAAACAGCGGCGCAGCATCACCGGGACCCGGGCTGGCTTCAGGGTGTCCCTGGAAGCTGAATGCTGGCTTGTCAGTGCGGTGAATGCCCTGAACGGTTTTATCGAACAACGAAATGTGGGTTACACGCAGGTTCGCGGGCAGATTGTTTTCATCCACCGCAAAACCGTGGTTCTGCGCCGTGATCATCACGCGGTTGTTTTCGAGATCTTTCACCGGATGGTTGCCGCCGTGGTGGCCGAGCTTCATCTTTACGGTCTTAGCACCGCTGGCCAGCGCCAGTAGCTGATGACCCAGACAGATACCAAAGACCGGAATCTCTGTCTTCAGGAAGGCCTGAATGGCGCTGATAGCGTAATCGCACGGCTCCGGGTCGCCAGGACCGTTGGAGAGGAAGATACCATCCGGATTCAGCTTCAGTACTTCTTCGGCTGGCGTCTGTGCCGGAACGACGGTCAGACGGCAGCCGCGATCCACCAGCATGCGCAGGATGTTGCGCTTAACGCCGTAATCGTAAGCCACCACGTGGTAAGGCAGCGACGCCGCAGCAGCCTGCTCTGGCAGGCCCGCGTCCAGCGTCCAGCTGCCCTGCTGCCAGCTGTACGTTTCAGTGGTGCAGACCTCTTTCGCCAGATCCATCCCTTTCAGTCCCGGGAACGCCTGCGCTTTTTGCAGCGCCAGCGCGGCATCCGGATTGTCGCCCGCGATGATGCAGCCATTCTGCGCCCCTTTTTCACGCAGCAGGCGCGTCAGCTTGCGGGTATCAATATCGGCAATGCCCACGATGTTATTTCGCTGCAGGTAAGCAGATAAGCCCTCTGCGCTACGGAAGTTGCTGGCAATCAGCGGCAGGTCACGAATAACCAGGCCTTGCGCATGAATCTGACTGGATTCTTCATCGGCGGCATTGACACCGACATTACCGATATGGGGATAAGTGAGAGTAACGATTTGGCGGGAATAGGAAGGATCAGTGAGGATTTCTTGATAACCGGTCATTGAGGTGTTGAAAACGACTTCCCCCACTGCCGACCCTGTTGCCCCGATGGCCCGACCGTGGAATTGGGTTCCGTCTTCCAGAACCAAAAGTGCTGACTTAATCAAAACATCCTCCAGGGAATAAACAGTCAATATATCTGCATATTAATTCAAAATAGCCGCCTGAATCAATGCAAAAACCGCCTGAATTGTCGATTTTTGGCAAATTGCGCGCATTCTAATGATCGCCCTGGTCATTGTCTACCCTGGAGTGGATTTTTTTCATGGTTATCTGCCTTATGAGGAATAAAACGGGCATAAGCGGCAAAAAGAGGTGAAAACTCGGTGGAATAATCGTTTGCCAGGCAGCGTTAAAACTAAACTGGCGCAACAGGACCTTTATTTTTGACCAAATGGTCAAAAATGGCATTTAGCTGAGCGGATAAAGCAGGGAAACAGACAAAAAAAAGGGTTAAAGTTAGATTATAGAACAGAATGACATTTTTCAGATAAAATTAAGGGCAATGAAAACATTGCCCCTTTTCAATCAAGTGATTACCGATTGAAATAACCACATCACGATGGTTCACAACACTTACAACATCGACAAATCCAGCACATCACGCATATCAAAAAGGCCAGATTTTTTATCCTTCAGCCATAAAGCTGACTTAACTGCACCTTTTGCAAAGGTCATGCGGCTTGAAGCCTTGTGGGTAATCTCTACCCGCTCTCCGATATCTGCAAAAATTGCTGTATGCTCACCGACGATGTCACCCGCGCGTACCGTCGCAAAACCAATAGTCTGCGGCTGACGTTCGCCGGTGTGACCTTCGCGCGTATAAACTGCATGCTCATCCAGTTTCCACTGCATTGCGTCGGCTATCGCCTCACCCATCGCCAGCGCGGTGCCAGACGGCGCATCCACTTTATGGCGGTGGTGTGCTTCAACAATCTCAATATCCGCGTACTCACCCATCACTTTGGCAGCCTTCTCTAACAGTTTCAGCACCAGGTTAACCCCTACGCTGAAGTTAGCGGCAAACACAATGGCGATATCTTCCGCCGCCGTGCGAATGGCCGCTTTGCCCGCCTCATCAAAACCGGTAGTGCCAATCACCATCGCTTTGCCGTACTCACGGCAGATCGCCATATACGCCAGCGTGCCTTCCGGGCGGGTGAAATCGATCAGCACATCAAAGTCGTTGATCACCGCGCGTAAATCGTCTGCGATGACGATCCCATTTTTTCCGATGCCCGCTAATTCACCAGCGTCGCTGCCGGTCAGCGATGAGCCTGAGCGGACCAGTGCCGCACCCAGTTCTACGCCTTCTGCTTGTTGCGTCGCCTGAATCAGATTACGGCCCATTCGGCCCGGCGCGCCCACAATAGCAATGCGGATAGTGTTCATATTTATTCATTCCTAAAACAAAACTATGCATCCAAAGCGTCATCAGGTTAACGATGAGTTAACATTCACGCCACTATTAATCCGTGATAATAAGAATTTTATGCCAGCCGCCTGTGATTATCAGTAAAAGCAATCATCGCAGCAATTCATGGCGTTTCTGGCAGACTACAAAAACAAAAAAGACCGAACAGAGTCGGCCTTTTTATCAATCATATCGAAGAGTTATTGCACGTTGCGAACTTCGACGCGCAACTCTTTAGGCACTTCAAAGACAATATTCTCTTCACGACCAATGAGCTCAATCGCCGCTTCGCCGCCCAGCTCACGCAGACGCTGGATCACCTGCTGCACCAGAATATCGGGGGCTGAGGCACCTGCGGTAACGCCGATGCAGGCCACGCCTTTTACCCACTCTTCCTGAATATCATCCGCAGAATCGATCAGCTTCGCCAGTTTACCGGCACGCTGTGCCAGCTCGGCCAGACGGTTAGAGTTAGAGGAGTTCTTCGAACCGACCACCAGCACCACTTCTGCATCTTTCGCCAGCGTACGAACGGCTTCCTGACGGTTGGTGGTGGCGTAGCAGATATCATCTTTACGCGGCCCGATGATCGCCGGGAAACGCTGACGCAGGGCATCAATGATGTCAGAGGTGTCATCCACAGAAAGCGTGGTCTGCGTCATGAAGCTCAGATTGTTTTCGTCTTTGACGGTCAGTCTGAAGACATCGTCCGGTGATTCCACCAGATACATGCCACCATTGGGGCTGTTGTACTGCCCCATAGTGCCTTCAACTTCCGGATGACCCGCATGACCAATCAGTATTGCTTCAACGCCTTTACGGCTGGCGCGCGCGACTTCCATATGGACTTTAGTCACCAGCGGACAGGTGGCGTCGAACAGCATGGTCAGATTGCGCGCTTTAGCTTCGGCCCGCACCGCCTGTGAAACCCCGTGCGCGGAGAAGATCAGAATTGCGTTATCCGGCACTTCACTGATCTCTTCAATGAAGATGGCACCACGCTCACGCAGGCTGTTCACCACGTAACGGTTATGCACCACTTCGTGACGGACATAGATTGGCGCGCCATACATCTCCAGCGCGCGCTCTACAATACTGATGGCGCGATCAACGCCAGCGCAGAAACCGCGCGGATTAGCTAACAGGATTTGCATCGTTCGCCTCCAGTGCCGGATCGATTTCCAGCACCTCTACATCAAACTGAATACGACGACCTGCCAGCGGATGGTTAAAATCCACGGTGATCGAGTCTCCGGAAACTTCACGGATCACGCCTGGCATTTCACTGCCGCCCATGCCGCTGAACAGCATGATGGCACCCACTTCCGGTTCGCCTGCATCAATAAAGTCCCGACGCGAGAAATACTGGATCAGGTCCGGGCTGACGCCACCAAAGGCGTCTTCCGGCTCGAGGGTGAACTGTTTGGTTTCACCCGCTTTCAGCCCCAGTAGTGCCTGCTCAAGCGCTGCAGAGAGGCTGCCATCACCGAGACGAAACAGCGCGGGCTTGCCGTTTGCACGGGTCGATTCCGCCGTCGAGCCATCTTCCAGCTTCAGCGTAAAATGCACCAACACCGCGCTTTCGCGCTGTACGGACTCAGTCATCACTTACCCTTTCTGTTTAGCTTGTTTGCCGTTCGGGCTGAAAAAGCCCTCCAGCACCACCAGTGCGGCACCAATACAGATGCCGCAGTCAGCGATATTAAATGTAGCGAAGTGCCAGTTACCGACATAGAAATCGATAAAATCGACCACAAAGCCGTGGTAGGAGCGATCGAACAGATTGCCGATCGCGCCACCAATGATCAGAGCATAGGCGATGTTAGCCATCTTCTGACTGGCATGATTACGATACATCATCACCATCAGTGAGATCACGATAGCCAGCGCGATACCCGCAAAGAACCAGCGCTGCCAGCCGCCTTTGTCTGCCAGGAAGCTGAATGCCGCGCCATAGTTGTGCGCGTAGAACAGGTTCAGGTAGGGCATAAGCGGCTGGGTTTCATGCAGCATCATGTTGTTCATCACCCACTGCTTACTGGCGAAGTCGACAACAATCACCACCAGCACCAGCCAAAGCCAGCGCAATCCGGTTGAGAAAATAGGTTTACGCATCAGGCAAATTCACGCTGTTCGCCGTCACCGGCTACGTTAGTGTAACAACGACCACAGACCTCAGCGTGCTCAGGATTCTGCCCGACGTCGGTAGTGTAATGCCAGCAGCGCTGACATTTCTCGCCTTCCGCCTTGTGCAGCGCGATTTTCAGACCTTTCAGCAGTTCACTCTGCTGCGCTTCGTCGTTCGCCAGGGCGTAATCCGCTACCTGTGCGCCAGAGGTCAGCAGCACAAAGCGCAGTTCGTTGCCCAGCGCCTGCAGTTTAGCGGCCAGCTCCGGATCGGCATACAGTGTGACCGTTGCTTCCAGTGCGCCTCCGATACGTTTATCCGCACGTGCCTGCTCGATCACTTTGTTCACTTCGCCACGCACTTTCAGCAGCTCGGCCCAGTAGGCGTCATTCAGTGCTTCATCTTCCGCCAGGCCAAACAGACCCTGATACCACTCTTCGGTGAAGACATACTGCGCACGTTCGCCTGGCAGATAGCCCCAGATCTCATCCGCAGTAAAGGACATGATCGGTGCCATCCAGCGCACCAGCGCTTCGACGATATGCCATAGCGCGGTCTGGCAGCTGCGACGCGCCAGGCCATCGCCTTTCGCGGTGTACTGACGATCCTTGATAATATCGAGATAGAAGCTGCCCATCTCAATCGAACAGAACTGCATCAGACGCTGGATCACTTCGTGGAAATCGTAGTTCTCGTATGAGGCAACGATATCAGCCTGTGCCGCCTGTGCACGACCCACTGCCCAACGATCCACTACGACCATCTCTTCTGGTTTCACCAGATCGGTGGCCGGGTTGAAGCCGCTGAGGTTAGCCAGCAGGAAACGCGCGGTGTTACGGATGCGACGATAAGCATCGGCAGAGCGCTTAAGGATCTCATCAGAGACCGCCATTTCACCCGAGTAATCGGTTGAGGCCACCCACAGACGCAGAATATCGGCACCCAGTTTGTTCATCACATCCTGCGGCGCGACCGTATTGCCGATTGATTTCGACATCTTACGGCCCTGACCGTCCACGGTGAAACCGTGCGTCAGTACCTGACGATAAGGCGCTTTGCCCTTCATTGCCGTGGAGATCATCAGCGAGGACATAAACCAGCCGCGATGCTGATCGGATCCTTCCAGATAGAGGTCAGGAGCATGTCCGCCAAATTCCGGACGCGCATCAACCACGGAATAGCTGGTTGAACCAGAGTCAAACCAGACATCCAGCGTATCCGGCACTTTGACGTAATGATCGGCGTCGTCGCCCATCAGTTCGCGCGGGTCGAGATCCCACCAGGCCTGAATACCCTCCTGCTCAACACGCTGCGCCACTTTCTCCATCAGCGCCAGTGTGTCCGGATGCAGCTCTTCGCTCTCTTTATGAACGAACAGTGCCATCGGTACGCCCCAGGTACGCTGACGAGAGATGCACCAGTCAGGACGGTTCGCCACCATGGATTCGATACGCGCCTGGCCCCAGTCCGGGATCCACTGCACGCCTTTGATCTCTTTCAGTGACTGCGCACGCAATCCTTTCTGATCCATGCTGATGAACCACTGCGGCGTAGCGCGGAAGATGATCGGCGTTTTATGACGCCAGCAGTGCGGATAGCTGTGCAGCAGTTTCTCAACGTGCAGCAGCGCGCCCTTCTCTTTCAGCAGTTCAACGATCAGGTCGTTGGCTTTAAAGACGTTGACCCCATCCAGCGTCGGATAAGTGCCTGGCAGATAGCTGCCATCCGGTCCGACCGGGTTGGCCGTTTCGATGCCATATTTCTGACCAATGACATAGTCATCCGGGCCGTGGCCTGGCGCGGTGTGAACGGCACCGGTACCCGCGTCCAGGGTCACGTGCTCGCCCAGTACGACCAGCGACTCAATCGCCAGGAACGGATGCTGGAACTTCTGCAGCTCCAGTGCAGCGCCCTGACATTCGCCCAGTACCTGCCATTCGCTGACACCGGCGCGCTTCATAACGCTTTCCACCAGCTCTTTCGCCAGGATCAGGGCACGGCCCTCGATCTGGATCAGCTGATACTCAAATTCAGGATGCAGGGAGATGGCGCGGTTAGCCGGTAATGTCCACGGCGTTGTCGTCCAGATCACCAGTGAGATCGGGCCATCGACCTGGGATACGCCAAACGCCCCACGTACCGCGTCGGTATCGATGGCGTTAAACATCACATCAATCGACGGAGACGTTTTGTCGTAATACTCCACTTCCGCTTCTGCCAGGGCAGAACGGCAATCCAGGCACCAGTGCACCGGCTTCGCGCCTTTGTGCAGATGGCCGTTGCCGATGATTTTACCCAGCGCACGAATGATGTTGGCTTCGGTTCCGAAATCCATGGTCAGGTAAGGACGATCCCAGTCGCCCAGCACGCCGAGACGAATAAAGTCCGCCTTCTGGCCTTCAACCTGTTCAGCGGCGTATTTGCGGCACGCTGCACGGAATTCAGCGGCGGTGACTTTCTCGCCTGGCTTGCCGATCATCTGCTCAACTTTGTGTTCAATTGGCAGACCGTGACAGTCCCAGCCCGGCACATACGGCGAGTCGTAACCCGCCATGCCTTTCGACTTAACGATAATGTCTTTCAGAATCTTGTTAACGGAGTGACCAATATGAATGCTGCCGTTCGCATACGGAGGGCCATCATGCAGGATAAAGGTTTTTTTCCCTTTTTTGGCTTCGCGGATGATGCCGTACAGGTTGTCGGCATTCCAGCGTTGCAACATTCCCGGTTCGCGTTTGGCCAGATCGCCACGCATCGGGAATCCCGTTTCCGGCAAATTCAGGGTAGATTTATAGTCACTCATCAGATTCTCGATTCCGTTTTTCGCTCAGGTTAAAGCAGCCCAAAGAACTGCCGGGCCGTTACCACATCGTTCGCAATTTGTTCTTTCAACGCCTCCAGTGAGGCAAAGCGCTGCTCGTTTCGTATTTTCTGTTTCAGCACCACATCAATGTGACGACCATAGAGATCCATATTGATGTCGAGCAGGTGAACTTCAAGCTGCTGGCGTAAACCTTTTACGGTCGGACGGGTGCCGATATTAGCAACACCCGGCAGTGGCTCGGGCGTCAGACCCTGTACCTCCACGGCATAAACCCCTTTCACCGGCGTGACGCTGCGGCGTAAAGGAAGATTCGCAGTCGGGAAACCCAGCGTACGTCCCAGTGCATCACCGTGCACGACGCGGCCGGAAATAGTGAAGGGATGACCTAACAGCGACTGTGCCAGCGCTAAATCATCTGCAGCCAGCGCCTGACGCACGGCAGTGCTGCTGATTCGCTTACCGCCATCACAAAAGGTTTCGGTGCTGACGACCTCAAAGCCATACTCCAGACCGGCTTTCTGTAATAACAGGAAATCCCCCTGGCGACCAGCGCCGAAGCGGAAATCATCGCCAACCGCAAGGTACTTCACGTCCAGCTTGTCGACTAACAGATCACTGATAAAGCGCTGGGCAGACAAGGCCGCAAAGCGAGGGTCGAACCGCACACACAGCACTTTATCCACGCCGGCTTCCGCCATGTACCGCAGCTTTTCACGCAGGCGAGTCAGGCGAGCCGGGGCTTTATCACCGGCAAACAGCTCCAGCGGCTGTGGCTCAAACACCATGACCACGACCGGCAGATTACGCTTACGTCCTTCTTCACACAGACGCGACATCAGCGCCTGATGCCCACGGTGCACGCCATCGAAATTACCAATGGTCAGAACGCAGCCGCGATGCTGCTCGTTAAGATTATGAATACCGCGGATAAACTTCATGGCTGGCCCAAACCGGTGGAAATCGGCGGATTATACCCTTGAAAGCGACTCAGGTTAACCCGTCAGCACGCCTTTCATGCTTTAGGCGCTGCATTTCCTGTTGCGGATGCGCATGTTAAGAATTTTGTCGCGAAATACTGTATTCAGCGAGGGGAAGCTGGTAGAATCTTGCGCCATCAAATACGTAACCGAGTGCCGCTTTTAGGGCGACGCTTATTTGCACAAATCCATTGACAAAATCAGGTTAGAAGGGCATAGTCCTCGGCCTTTGATTTGTCTCTATAGAACACATTTGGGAGTTGGACCTTGGCTAATATCAAATCAGCTAAGAAACGCGCCGTAACATCTGAGAAACGCCGCAAGCATAACGCTAGCCGCCGCTCAATGATGCGTACCTTCGTTAAGAAAGTATACGCGGCGATCGCTTCAGGCGACAAAGCTGCTGCGCAGAACGCATTCAATGAAATGCAACCACTCGTGGATCGTCAGGCCGCTAAAGGTCTGATCCACAAAAACAAAGCTGCACGTTATAAATCTAACCTGACTGCACAGATCAACAAACTGGCTTAATCGCCTGTTGTTTATCACTTTGTTGAAAAAGCCGGCTTACGCCGGTTTTTTTTCGTCTGTACTCTGGCGGGGAAAGAGTCCGCTGAAGTCTGCGTGACAGAGACGCTGCACTGCCGGATGCTGAATCATCCGCTCCGCGAAGAGGATGTGATATTCCTCTGACACCGCATCAAGCCGCCCGACTTCATAGACGCCTTCCCGCTCACCCATTTCAAGCGCAGGCGCGACAAAAATCGCCTTCTGCCGCGCACCAAATGCTTTCATCAGTGCTGCATCATCAAACTCGCCGAGAATCTCTACCTGCAGCCCTTGCGTAGTGATCCAGTTGAGGATTTTGCGTCCCAGCATTGAGCGGCGGCCGGGAATCAGGAGTGGGCGCGTTTCCAGACAGGCCGGAAAAGAGGAATCAGAAAGCGGCTGTGTTGACCAGAAGCTGACCATACATTCGCCCAGCTTCACCGAAAAAAGGCCTTCCTGCTGCGTAGGATCAATGGAGCAGTCAGAGATAATCATATCCAGCTTATGCTGACTGAGCTGCTCCAGCAGCATTTCGTGGGTTGACTCAAAACAGCGCAGATGAATCTTCTCTTCTGCAACCACTGCGGTTTCCAGCACCTTGCTGACAAGCTGCTTAGAGAGCGCATCTGCCACGCCGACATCCAGCAGCAGATGGAACTCTTTGCGGTAGTTAACGATATCCAGCATCTCCTGACCCAGCATAAACATGCGGTCCGCATAACGGAACACCAGCTGACCCAGTTCAGTCGGCACCAGGCCCCTTCCCTGCCGCCGGAACAGCTTACCCTGCAGGCGCTCCTCAAGTGCCTTAATCTGCCCGGAAATAGTCTGTGGTGTCAGAGATAGCACTTCTGCCGCAGCCGCCACAGAGCCGCTTTTGCAGATCTGCCAGAAGTAATAGAGATGGTTGAAATTGAGCTGATTCATCGAAAAAAAGGAGGCTTTCGCCTCCTCTCCATTAACGCAGTTTAATCCGCAGCAGGGTATAGCCAATTACCGCTGACAGCACAGAGCCCGTCAGGATCCCCAGTTTAGAGAAGGTCACAAGCTGCTCATGTGTCGAATCGAAGGCCAGCGAACTGATGAAAATAGACATCGTAAAACCGATGCCGCACAGCACGCCAATCGCCATGATATCGCGGATGGTGGTGCCGTCAGGTAATACCGCCAGCCGCAGTTTTACGGCCAGCCAGCAGAACAGCGTAATGCCTAAGGGCTTACCGATTAACAGGCCGAGGATGATACCTGAAGGCTCCGGTGAAAGGACGTCACGCAGCGTAATACCGGCCAGTGAGATACCGGCGTTAGCGAAGGCAAACAGCGGCAGAATCAACCAGTTCACCCACGGCATCAGACCGTGCGCCAGATGTTCTGCTGGTGAATGCCCTTCTCTCTTTTCCAGCGGTATGAAGAAGCCAACAATGACGCCCGCCAGCGTGGCATGGACCCCTGACTTCAGCACTGCGGTCCAGAGCACGATCCCAACCAGCATATAGACCGAGATTTTACGGACATTAAAGTAATTCAGCACTGCCAGTACAACGATAGCCCCTGCAGCAACGCCCAGGGATAACAATGAGAGGCCACTGGTATAGAACAGGGCGATAATAACGATAGCCCCCAGATCATCGATAATCGCCAGTGCCATCAGGAAAACTTTCAGTGCAGCAGGAACACGACTGCCAAGCAGGGCAAGTACACCCAGAGCAAATGCGATATCGGTCGCCGTAGGGATAGCCCAGCCGTTGCGTGCTATCTCATCACCATGGTTGAAACCCAGGAAGACAAGGGCGGGCAGTGCCATGCCGCCTAATGCCGCTATGACGGGAAAGATCGCCTTGTCACGGCTTGCAAGTTCGCCGACTATCAGCTCGCGCTTCACTTCCAGACCAATCAGCAGGAAAAACAGCGCCATCAGCGCATCGTTAATCCACAACAGCAGATTTTTACTGATATCCAGCGCACCGAAGCGGATTTGCACAGGTTCATTGAGAAACGCCTGATAGCCCTGAGCGGTTTCGGCAGAGTTGGCGAGAATCATGGCAGCCACTGCCGCCATAATTAACACCATGCCATTGCTGGCGTCGCTTTCAATGAAGCTTTTAAGCAGGTTTTTGAGACTACGGGGCTTATTCAACGTGTATCTTCCTGATCAGCGGTAGAAAGATAAAGAGTGTAGCGGCTACTATAGTTCGTTAAAAGCAGCTTATTCCTCACGTTTCCTTCGGTTTAAGCGAAGAGAAAGCGGTTAACGCTAAAGAAGGATGAACTTTTTTTACGCATACCATCAAAACGGCAAAAAAAAACGGAACCTGAGGCTCCGTTTTTTCAGACACTGTTTAGCGTGTCAGGTCGTCAAAGAATTTCTTCACGCCATCGAAAAAGCTCTTAGAACGCGGGCTGTTATGCTCACCGCTTGGGCCGCCAAAACTTTCTTCCAGTTCACGCAACAGCGCTTTCTGTTTTTCGTTCAGGCTGACCGGTGTTTCCACCACGACGCGACATAACAGGTCGCCGACCGCACCGCCACGGACAGATTTGACACCACGTCCGCGCATGCGGAACAGCTTGCCGGTCTGGGTTTCTGACGGCACTTTCAGCTTCACGCGGCCATCCAGTGTTGGTACTTCAATCTCTCCGCCCAGCGCCGCCATCGCAAAATTGATCGGCACTTCACAGTAGAGGTTGTTCTCTTCACGCTCGAAGATCGGGTGTTTCTTCACCGATACCTGAACGTAGAGATCGCCGGCTGGTGCGCCCTGCTCGCCCGCTTCACCTTCGCCACTCAGGCGAATGCGATCGCCGGTGTCCACCCCTGCCGGGATTTTCACTGACAGCGTTTTCGACTTCTCAACACGACCATGACCATGGCAGGCGTTGCACGGATCTTTAATCACCGAGCCACGACCATGACAGGTCGGACAGGCCTGCTGGACGGTGAAGAAGCCCTGGCGCATCTGCACCTGGCCTGCACCGTGACAGGTTGAACAGGTCTGTGGCTGCGTTCCCGCTTTCGCACCGCTGCCGTGGCAGACGTCACACTCTTCCAGCGTTGGAATGCGGATCTCTTTGGTCACGCCGCGTACCGCTTCTTCCAGCGACAGCTCCATGTTGTAGCGTAAATCGGCGCCACGGGATGCGCGCTGACGGCGTCCACCACCAAAGATGTCACCGAACACGTCGCCAAAGATATCGCTGAACTCTGCGCCGCCGCCGCCAAAGCCGCCGCCGCCGAATCCACCGCCACCCATACCGCCCTGTTCAAAGGCTGCATGACCATACTGATCGTAAGCCGCACGCTTCTGCGCATCGGTCAGGATTTCGTAAGCTTCCTTGACCTCTTTGAATTTCGCTTCGGCTTCTTTATCACCGGGATTGCGATCCGGGTGGAATTTCATAGCCAGGCGTTTGTAAGCCTTTTTGATTTCACGCTCGTCCGCGGATTTGGCGACGCCTAAAATCTCGTAGTAATCACTCTTCGCCATGTTTATTTAGCCCTTAACATGATCGCACGGGCGTGGAGAGATCTCCTACGCCCGTGCTGGTTTCAACGGCTGTCAGGCCAACCGTCGCGCCCGGTCAGGGGCAATTATTTCTTGTTGTCTTTCACTTCTTCAAATTCAGCATCGACAACGTCGTCATCTTTCTTCGCTGACGCGTCACCGGCATCCGCTGCACCCGCCTGAGACTGCTGCGCTGCTTCCATCAGTTTGCCGGACACTTCCATCAGCGCCTGCATTTTGGCGTCGATTTCCGCTTTGTCTTCGCCTCTCAGCGCAGTTTCCAGCTCGGCCAGCGCAGCTTCAATTGGCGCTTTGTCGTCAGCTGACAGTTTGTCGCCTGCTTCATCCAGCTGCTTACGCGTGCTGTGGGCAATCTGATCGCCCTGGTTACGCGTCTGGACCAGCTCTTCGAACTTACGGTCAGATTCAGCGTTCGCTTCCGCATCACGCACCATTTTCTGAATCTCTTCATCGCTCAGACCTGAAGAGGCTTTAATGGTGATTTTCTGCTCTTTACCGCTGTTCTTGTCTTTCGCTGACACGTGCAGGATACCATCCGCATCGATGTCGAAGGTCACTTCGATCTGCGGCAGACCGCGTGGCGCGTTCTGGATACCGTCAAGGTTGAACTGGCCCAGTGACTTGTTGTCATTGGCGCGCTTACGCTCACCCTGCAGCACGTGAATGGTCACGGCTGACTGGTTATCTTCAGCCGTCGAGAAGACCTGGCTGTGCTTGGTTGGGATGGTGGTGTTCTTGCTGATCAGCGAAGTCATCACGCCACCCATTGTTTCGATACCCAGTGACAGCGGGGTAACGTCCAGCAGCAGCACGTCTTTCACGTCGCCACCCAGTACACCACCCTGAACCGCAGCACCGACAGCAACCGCTTCGTCCGGGTTCACGTCTTTACGTGGCTCTTTACCGAAGAACTCAGTCACTTTGGCCTGAACCAGTGGCATACGAGTCTGACCACCGACCAGGATAACGTCGTTGATGTCTGAAACAGACAAGCCGGCATCCTGCAGCGCAACTTTCAGTGGCGCAATTGAACGCGCAACCAGATCTTCAACCAGTGACTCCAGTTTAGAGCGGGTCACTTTAATGTTCAGGTGCTTAGGACCGGTCGCATCTGCCGTGATGTATGGCAGGTTAACGTCGGTCTGCTGTGCAGAAGAGAGTTCGATTTTCGCTTTCTCTGCCGCTTCTTTCAGACGCTGCATCGCCAGCGGATCGTTGTGCAGATCGATACCCTGATCTTTCTTGAATTCAGCAACCAGATAGTTAATCAGGCGGCTATCGAAGTCTTCACCACCCAGGTGGGTGTCACCGTTGGTCGCCAGAACTTCAAAGGTTTTTTCGCCGTCAACTTCGTCAATTTCAATGATTGAAATATCGAAGGTACCGCCACCCAGGTCATAAACCGCGATGGTGCGGTTGCCCTGGCCTTTATCCAGACCGTATGCCAGTGCTGCAGCGGTCGGTTCGTTGATGATACGTTTGACTTCCAGACCCGCGATACGGCCGGCATCTTTGGTCGCCTGACGCTGCGCATCGTTGAAGTAAGCCGGTACAGTGATCACGGCCTCAGTCACTGGCTCACCGAGGTAATCTTCGGCAGTCTTTTTCATTTTCTTCAGCACTTCAGCAGAGATCTGCGGCGGTGCCATTCTCTGGCCTTTCACTTCCAGCCAGGCGTCACCGTTGTCAGCGCCGGTGATTTTGTACGGCATGATTTTAATATCACGCTGTACTTCTTCGTCCTGGAAGCGACGACCGATCAGACGCTTAATTGCGAACAGGGTATTCTGCGGGTTGGTCACTGCCTGACGTTTAGCCGGTTGACCGACCAGAATTTCGCCATCCTGTGTATACGCAATAATTGAAGGCGTGGTGCGATCGCCCTCGGCATTTTCCAGCACGCGTGCTTTGGTGCCATCCATGATCGCAACACAAGAGTTGGTTGTACCCAGGTCAATACCAATAATCTTACCCATCTAAACATCTCCCACTTAAATTCGTTGCCAATTTGGGTTGTGAACCTTTTATGTGGGCGGGTTGTTTGCATTCAACCGCCAGCACATGCTTTTTTTCCAACGTTCACAACGCTCGATGACAAGTAAATGGGGCCGCTTCGATGCGCATCAAGGGCTAAACCAAAAAAAATTTTTTTACCGCTGGCCCTGCCGGGATCAAAGAACACTGCCACAACGCTGAATAGGGAGCATCGCTGTGTTCCCTTCAGTGAGCAGGAGGGAATCCGTTTATTCCATCAACGATCATTTTACTGCCGGGGGACCAGGGCAAATCCATTACAACGACTTAATCTCCTGATTCAGATCCGGCTCGTGGCTGACGTCACGTCGCAGCCAGATCCCCGTCAATAATCCCACCAGCGCCAGCGCCATCACATACCAGCACGGAGCCATCACGGAGACATTCATCAGCAGGGATACACAGATCGGTGTCAGCCCGCCAAAGATTGCGTAGGAGAGGTTGTATGAGAATGAGAGTCCGGTGAAACGCACTTCTGCCGGAAAGGCGCGCACCATCACAAATGGCACCACGCCAACGACACCAACGCTGAGCCCCGCCATGCCATAGAGCAGGAAGAGATGCTGCGGATAGAGAGCACTCAGGTGATAAAACTGCCAGCTACAGATCGCCAGCAGCAGACTGCCGACACACAGGGTACGACTGGCACCAAAACGATCGGCAGCGAGTCCGGCAATAATGCAGCCGATGCAGAGCATCACAGTGGCAATGCTGTTGGCCTGCAGGGTCAGCGCGGGCGCGATGCCCTGCTGCTTCTGCAGCCAGACCGGTGACATCAGGATCACCACGACGATGCAGGCGGAGAGCAGCCAGGTCAGCAGCATGGAGATCACAATCGACTTTTTATGCTCCACCAGTACGGTCTTCAGCGGTAACGTTTCCGCCAGCGCTTTGCGCTGCTGCATCTCAATAAAGACCGGTGTTTCATGCAGCCAGCGGCGCAGGAACATTGCAATCAACCCAAATACGCCGCCAAGGAAGAACGGTATACGCCAGCCACCCTCATGGATCGCCTGCTGAGACATCGAGGTATTGATCAGCGTCGCCACCAGCGACCCCAGTAAAATGCCGATGGTCAGCCCGGCCGTCAGCGTGCCACAGGCGATGCCGATACGTTTATAGGGTACGTGCTCAGCAACAAACACCCAGGCGCCTGGTACTTCGCCACCAATCGCCGCACCCTGCAACATCCGCATCAGCAGCATCAACAGAGGCGCAGCAATGCCAATCGTCTGCCAGGTGGGCAGAGCCCCCATCATCAGGGTCGGTAGCGCCATCAGCAGAATACTCAGGCTGAACATCTTTTTACGGCCAAGCTTATCGCCAAAGTGCGCCATTACGATGCCACCCAGCGGGCGTGCCAGATAGCCAGCGGCAAAAATGGCAAACGTCTGCAGCTGACGTAGCCATTCCGGGATATCTGAGGGGAAGAAGAGTTCGCCGATCACGGTGGCGAAGAAGACAAATATGATGAAGTCGTAAAATTCCAGGGCGCCGCCCAGCGCGGCCAGCGCCAGCGTTTTGTAATCCTTACCGGTCAGACGCGGTGCATGAGTCGGATTCATAATATTCCAGAGGCAAAAAAGACAATGTTGTAAAGATACTCTTACTATATCGTCAATTTTTTGCCACACCAGCAAGGCTATAGCTTATGCCTGAAATGGGGAATATTTAGTTATTTATCTCACGCATCGCGCTTTTAGGCCGAAATGCTGCTACCACATCTGCATGCGTTTCGACATAAGGGCCTTCCAGCAACTGTAAACAATAGGGTACAGATGCGAAAATGCCATGGACTTTAACGTTGCCCTGCTCATCCTTCAGCCCTTCCAGCGTCTCTTTGATCGACTTCGGCTGACCGGGAAGATTGAGGATCAGCGACTGTTTGCGGATCACGCCGACCTGACGCGACAAAATGGCGGTCGGCACGAACTGCAGGCTGATCTGGCGCATCTGCTCACCAAAACCGGGCATTTCCCGATCGGAAACCGCCAGGGTGGCATCGGGTGTGACATCGCGTCGGGCCGGACCGGTGCCGCCGGTGGTTAACACCAGATGGCAAAAGCGTTCATCGACCAGCTCGCAGATCGCGTGCTCAATCATCGGCTGCTCGTCGGGCACCAGACGGGACTCAATCTCAAACGGGCTGCTGATTGCGCGACTCAGCCAGCTCTCCAGCGCGGGAATACCCTCATCCTGATAGATGCCGTTGGCGGCGCGATCGGAGACCGATATCAGGCCAATGCGTAATGTATTCATGATTAGCTTCGCTGTGATTTACCGCGGTGCGGTGGAGTAAAAGGGGAATAGCAGAGAGGATAATATAAAGTGAAAGGGTCGGAAAAGGGAAAACCGTGGCAGCCTGCGCCGCCACGGTCAGCCGATTACAGCAGTTCTGCCAGCATCTTCTCAAGTTTGCCCTGATCAACGGCAAAATTGCGGATACCTTCTGCCAGCTTGGCAACGGCCATAGGATCCTGGTTGTGCTGCCACAGGAACTCAGACTCGGTCATGCGGGCCGGACGCGCTTTCACTTCGCCGCTGTAGCTCAGTTTACGCTCCAGGGTACCTTCGCTCTCTGCCAGCTCTTTCAGCAACGCAGGAGAAATGGTCAGACGGTCACAGCCAGCCAGTTCGATGATTTCGCCGACGTTACGGAAGCTCGCGCCCATCACCACGGTTTCATAGCCGTGCTGCTTGTAGTAGTTGTAGATTTCAGAAACAGAAACCACGCCTGGATCTTCGTGCGCGGCATACTCTTTCTTATCGGTGTTGGCTTTATACCAGTCGAGGATACGGCCAACAAACGGCGAGATCAGGAACACGCCCGCTTCGGCACAGGCACGCGCCTGAGCAAAGGAGAACAGCAGCGTCAGGTTACAGTTGATACCCTCTTTTTCCAGCTGCTCTGCAGCACGGATGCCCTGCCAGGTAGAGGCCAGTTTGATCAGGATGCGGTCATTGCTGATACCGGCATCATTGTAGAGTTTGATCAGGCTGCGGGCTTTAGCAATGCTGCCTTCAGTGTCGTAAGAGAGGCGCGCATCGACTTCAGTCGAGATACGGCCTGGGATCAGTTTCAGAATTTCCAGACCAATGTTAACGGCCAGCTTGTCAGAAACCAGCTGCAGCTGCTCTTCTTTGTTGCTGCTCTGCTCACGCGCCCAGCTAATCGCTTCATCGATCAGTTTACGGTATTCAGGGATTTGTGCGGCGTTGAGAATCAGAGAAGGGTTGGTGGTGGCGTCTTGTGGCTGATACAGCTTCATGGCTGCGATATCACCCGTGTCGGCGACGACGGTAGTGAGCTGACGCAGGGAGGTAAGTTTGTCCGTCATGTTCTTTTCTCTTAGTTAACTGTCAGTGTGAAAAAAGGCTGTTGCGATAATATCACGCGGCAACGGTGGCGCAAGGTCAGGGAATGCCGTTTACGATAGCGCGAACAAATAGGTGTGATTCGTCATTCTTTGCGGCTTTTTTGGTACACTGCGTAGCCTGATAAGCCGCCAATGCCCTGTTAAACCAGGCATTAACCGAGGAAGCAACTATGTTGATGGTGATCTCTCCCGCCAAGACGCTGGATTATGAAAGCCCGCTGGCGACAACGCGTTTCACCCAGCCTGCGCTGTTAGAAAAGTCACAACAGCTGATTGAGATTGCGCGCGATCTGTCACCCGCCAGCATCGCCTCGTTAATGGGCATCAGCGACAAACTGGCGCACCTCAATGCCGATCGGTTTAACAGCTGGCACCCCGATTTTTCCCCTCAGAATGCCCGTCAGGCGATCCTGGCGTTTAAAGGTGATGTCTACACCGGTCTGCAGGCCGACACCTTCAGCGATCAGGATTTCGATTTTGCTCAGCAGCATCTGCGTATGTTGTCTGGCCTGTATGGCGTGCTGCGTCCGCTCGATCTCATGCAGCCTTACCGGCTTGAGATGGGCATTCGCCTGGCCAATCCAGCGGGCAAAGACCTTTACACCTTCTGGGGCGATCTCATCACTGAAACGCTCAATACCGCGCTGGCGGAACAGGGTGATGAGGTGCTGATCAACCTCGCCTCGGACGAATATTTCAGGGCGGTTAAGCCGAAGAAGCTGCAGGCACAGATGGTTAAGCCGGTGTTCCTCGACGAGAAAAACGGCAGCTATAAAGTGATTAGCTTCTATGCCAAAAAGGCGCGTGGATTAATGAGTCGCTATGTGATTCAGGAGCGCCTGACAAAGCCGGAACAGCTTAAAGCGTTTGATGTGGATGGCTATCGTTTTGACGGGGCAAGCAGCAGCGAGAGCGAACTGGTCTTTAAGCGCGCGGAGCAATAACAGCCCCGCGCGCACTGTGTTTTTCACATCACAAGCAGGCTTCCCGTAACCGGGAAGCCTTTCACCGCACTACTTCAGCAGGAACGCCCGCAGCGAGGCGAAATCACCCTTCATCTTGTGCGACAGCAGCGGCAGGTCGGCGCGCTCCGCTAACTCAGGCGGCAGCGTCAGGGTCTGCTCAAGGATCGCTTCCACGCTTTCACGGAATTTCGCCGGATGCGCCGTTCCGAGGAACACACCATACTCCCCTTCCTGCAGCTGATCGCGCAGCAGACGCCAGGCGATGGCAGCATGTGGCTCGGAAACGTAGCCAATCTCTGCCAGTTCACGCATTGCGGCGCGTGTGGTCTCATCAGTGACTGCACCACAGGCCAGATCGGTTAAGCGCCAGGTTTTACGGCGGAACAGCTCTTCCACACGTGGCCAGTTGTTAGGCTGGCTGACATCCATCGCATTCGACAGCGTAGAGACAGTCAGGTTTGGCTGCCACTCGCCGTTGCCCAGGAAGCGCGGCACCGTGTCGTTGGCGTTGGTGGCAGCGATAAAGCGTTTGATCGGCAGGCCCAGCGATTTCGCCAGCAGACCGGCGGTCAAATCACCAAAGTTGCCACTTGGCACGGAGACAACCAGCTGATTGCGTTTTTCCTGTGGCAGCTGCGCGACCGCTTCGAAGTAGTAGCAAATCTGCGCCAGCAGGCGGCTGATGTTGATGGAGTTAGCCGAGTTCAGGCCAATCGCCCGCTTCAGCTCTTCATCATCAAACGCCTGTTTGACCAGCGACTGGCAGGCATCGAAATCGCCGTCGATAGCGATGGTTTCAATGTTGCCGCCCAGGGTACAGAAGAGTTTCTCCTGCAGTGGACTGATTTTGCCCTGCGGATAGAGGATCACCACGCGCACGTTCTTCATGCCGTAGAAAGCGTGCGCCACGGCCGCACCGGTGTCACCGGAGGTCGCGGTAAGAATGGTGATCTGCTCATCTGAGCCTGAGAAATATGACAGCATCTGCGCCATAAAACGGCCGCCAAAATCTTTAAATGCCAGCGTCGGGCCGTGGAACAGCTCCAGACAGGCGATATCTTCGCTGACGGCTTTCACCGGGGCCGGGAAGGCAAACGCGGCGTTAACACGCTCATGCAACTGCTGGGCCGGAATCTCGTCACCAATAAAAGCCGAGAGAATTTTGCTGCTGCGACTGACAAAATCCATCTCCAGCATCGCGTCGATGTCGGTCAGTTCAAACTCCGGCAGTTCCAGCGGAAAGAACAGACCCTGCTGTGATCCCAGACCCTGTTTCACCGCCTGGGCGAAGCTGACCTGCTCGTTGTGATCCTTCAGATTGTAGAGTTTCATGCGTTATCCCAATTGTCGTGCGCCAGCCGTGTCGAGGCGGCAGATATGGACGAAGCCTTCATCATTCTGCAGATAGTGCTGGCTCAGCCAGTCAGCCATCCGCTGTGCCGTTTCCATCTGATTGCAAACGGCGAAAAGTGTCGGACCAGAGCCTGAGATACCGCACGCCAGTGCACCAATATCTTTAGCGGCCTGCCGCGCCTCGGCGAAGCCTGGCAGCAGCCGGGTCCGGTAAGGTTCGGCAATCACATCCTGCATAAGTTTAGCTGCCAGCTGCGGCTGACGCGTATGGCAGGCGTGAATGAAGCCGGCCAGCAAGCGGCCATGCTTGATACAGTCCTCTTTGCGGTACTGCGCCGGTAAAATGGCGCGCGCTTCAGCGGTGGACACTTTAATGCCAGGATAGGCCATCACCCACAGCCAGTCATCAAAGCCCGGCACCACCTGGCTTATGATGTCATTCTCCTGCAGCATCAGCTGAATGCCTCCGAGGAAGCAGGGAGCGACATTATCATAATGTACGCTGCCGGAGATCCGCCCTTCCAGCTCGCCCATCAGCGTTAATAGCTTGCTGTCGCTGAGTGGCTTGCCGCAGAATTCGTTCATCGCCATTAAACCGGCCACCACCGAGCAGGCGCTGGAACCCAGACCGGAGCCGATGGGCATATTCTTCTCCAGGGTCATCGCCACCGGGATCTCTTTGCCCACCGTCTCGCAGAAAAGTTGCCAGCACTGATAAACAATATTCTCTTTGGGATCGGCGGGCAGCTTACTGACAAAACGACCGGCGTTGGTCAGTGAAAACTGCTCAGCTGCTTCCACAGAGACACAGTCACCCAGCAGGGAGCCATCTACCGGCGATACCGCCGCGCCCAGCACATCGAAGCCGACGCTGACGTTACCGATCGAGGCTGGTGCGTAAATTTTTACCATGTTTAAACTCCCAACTTCCATGACAGCGTACGCAGCAGATCGGCAAAGACACCGGCCGCTGTGACATCATTTCCTGCACCGTATCCGCGAAGCACCAGCGGAATCGGTTGATAGTAGCGACTGTAAAACGCCAGGGCGTTTTCGCCATTTTTCACTTTATAGAGCGGATCGTTGCCGTCAACGGCGTCGATCTTCACTTTACAGACGCCACCCTCTTCGATCACGCCCACGTAGCGCAGGACTTTGCCCTCATTCTGCGCTTGTGCAACACGGTCGGCAAAGGCGTTGTCCAGCTCGGGCAGACGCTGCATAAACTGCTCAACATCCTGAATTTCGGTCAGGCTGGCGGGCAGCAGCGGTTCGATCTCAATATCACTCAATTCCAGCTGATGACCCGCTTCACGCGCAAGAATGAGCAGCTTACGCGCCACATCGGTGCCAGCCAGATCGTCCCGCGGATCGGGTTCGGTAAAGCCCATCTCACGCGCCATGTTAGTTGCCTGCGACAGCGAAACCCCTTCATCCAGCTTGCCGAAGATAAACGACAGCGAGCCAGAGAGGATACCGGAGAAGCGCAGCAGTTCATCACCCGCGTTCATCAGGTTCTGTAGATTTTCGATGACCGGCAGTCCGGCACCGACGTTGGTATCATAAAGAAATTTACGACGCGATTTGGCCGCGGCGGCGCGCATCTGCTGATAGTAATTCCAGGAGGAGGTGTTGGCCTTTTTGTTCGGCGTTACCACGTGGAAGCCTTCGCTGAGGAAATCCGCATACTGATCGGCAACAGCCTGGCTGGAGGTGCAATCCACAATCACCGGATTGAGCAGATGATACTCTTTCACCAGACGAGTCAGACGGCCCAGATTAAAGGGCTCTTTCGCTTCAGCTAATGCCGACTGCCAGTTGGTTAAATCGATGCCGTGGACGTGGGTTAGCAGCGCATGTGAGTTAGCGATGCCGCACACGCGCAGGTCGATATGCTTTTTCTTCAGCCACGCCTGCTGGCGATGCAACTGATCCAGCAGCGCACCGCCGACACCGCCGACACCAACCACAAACACCTCGATCACCTGATCGGTGGCGAACAGCATCTGATGCACCACGCGCACGCCAGTGATCACTTCGTCATTGTTCACCACGACCGAGATAGAACGCTCTGAAGAGCCCTGCGCAATCGCAACGATGTTGATATTGGCGCGAGCCAGCGCCGAGAAGAATTTCGCCGAGATGCCGCGCAGAGTGCGCATGCCATCGCCTACCACCGAAATCACCGCCAGGTTTTCAATGATATCCAGTGGGTCCAGCAGGCCATCTTTCAGCTCCAGGTAGAACTCTTCTTCCAGCACATGACGTGCCCGCGCCAGCTCGCTCTGCGGCACGCAGAAACTGATGCTGTATTCAGAAGAGGACTGGGTGATCAGCACGACTGAGATGCCGGTGCGCGACATGGCCGCAAAGACTCTCGCCGCCATTCCAACCATCCCTTTCATGCCGGGACCGGAGACGTTCACCATCGCCATGTTATTCAGGTTGGTGATGCCTTTTACCGGGCTTTCATCCTGCTCCCCTTCCGCACCAATCAGGGTGCCGGGCGCCTGTGGATTGGCGGTATTTTTGATCAGGCACGGGATCTGGAACTGGGCAATGGGCGCGATGGTGCGGGGATGCAGCACTTTGGCACCGAAATAGGAGAGTTCCATCGCCTCCTGATAGGACATCGACTTCAGCAGACGCGCATCCGGTACCTGACGCGGATCGCAGGTATAGACGCCATCCACATCAGTCCAGATTTCACAGCAGTCGGCGCGCAGACAGGCGGCCAGCACGGCAGCAGAATAGTCTGAACCGTTACGGCCCAGCACCACCAGTTCGCCACGCTCGTTACCGGCAGTAAAGCCAGCCATCAGGATCATGTTCTGCGGGGGGATCTGGCTCGCTTCAATGCGACGGGTCGATTCGGCGATATCAACCGTGGATTCGAGATAGTGACCAATTGCCAGCAACTTCTCCACCGGGTCGATCACGCTGACTTCATGGCCGCGCGCCTGCAGCAGCGCTTCCATGATCGCAATCGAGAGCTTTTCACCACGACAGATAATCGCTGCGTTGACGCTATCCGGGCACTGTCCCAGCAGGCTGATGCCGTGCAGTACCTGCTTCAGCTGCGCAAACTCAAGATCAACACGGGTTTTGAGTCTGTCAAACTCAAAACCCGGCTGAGCGTCAGCCAGTCCCTGCAGCAGCTCGCTGAAGATGCGTTCAGCGTCGCTGATATTCGGCAGAGCATCCTGACCACTGATGGTTTTTTCAATCATCGCCACCAGATGGTTAGTGATCTTTGCTGGCGCAGAGAGCACGGTTGCAACCTGTCCTTGTTGCGCATTACTTTCCAGAATGTCAGCGACGCGAAGAAAACGTTCCGCATTCGCTACCGAGGTCCCGCCGAATTTCAGCACTCGCATGATATAAACTCTCCTGAATTTAAGCCGAAAAAAAAGCCCGCACTGGTTAGGTGCGGGCTTTTTTTCTGTTTTTCCTGTATGCGTCAGCCCGCACCGTTACCTGTGGTAATGGTGGTGGTAATAATTGTGGTGTTCAGGCTGATTTTACGCATTTAGATTTATTTTCTGTCTGTTTTTGTCTGTCCGTCTTGCCTCCAGAAGTAAAGCAAAGCGCACGTTAAGTCAACCCGATTTGTCCGAAGGACAGTTTTTCACCACTGCGCACAGCCACCGGTGAAATCGTGAAACAGTGTTCGATCGTTTGCGATCCAGAAATTCTCTGCGATCTGTGGCTGTAAAATCAGCTTTTTGCCGAGGATTTATCTGTGAGTTTTTTTTCAATGTCGTGCAGCAGACGATGGAGCATCGCACTGTCGCGCTGTTCAAGCAGGCCTGTCCGCTGGTCGATCCAGTCTGACAGCTTCTCATCATCACTGACCCCCAATTGCGCCAGCAGCTGATGAAAACGCTGACGCAGCGCCTGCAACTGCTGCCCATCGGCAGCCGAGGCAACCGGTGCCTCAACCTGGTTCAGCTTCGACAGCTGGTAGCAGTAAACCATCACCGCCTGACCGAGATTCAGTGAAGGATAGTCATTCGCCATCGGGATGCCGGTCAGCAGGTCGACCTGCTCCAGTTCCTCGTTGGTCAGTCCGCTATCTTCACGGCCAAACACCAGCGCCATGCTGTTGACCCACTGGCGTTTCTCCAGCAGCTGCGTTTCAACCTGCTCCGGTGTAGCGTAGTAGCGAAACTTTGCCCGGCTGCGCGCGGTAGTTGCCACCGAAAAATCGATATCCGCTAACGCGTCAGCCAGGGTGGCAAAGGTCTGAACGTTATCGAGGATCTCACCCGCACCATGCGCCACCCGACGCGCAGCGGGATCCTGCCAGGCATCGCTGGCCACAATACGCAGCTGGCTGAATCCCATCGTTTTCATGGCACGCGCCGCAGCGCCGATATTTTCTGGCCGCGCAGGCGAGACGAGAATCAGGGGAAAAAGCATATATGTGGTCCATTGGTCTATTTAGATAACGTCATATTAACATGGCTGTTAATGATTCCGGTGTCAGAAGCTAATAAGAAAATCGTGTGTTAACGATGTTAAAACCGGTTAAAAGTAGTTGCCTGAATCTTTTTAGCATTGAAACCATGATTATTAAAGAAATCGTTATTTATTCATTTAATTTCAATAAGATAATATGTGATTTCCAGCGGGTTTTATTTTGGCTCGCAAGCGCAATAAATGTAACGAAAATGAAGCTTTTTGTGAGCTAAACAGGCAATCTGCTAGAAGTTTTTCACAAAAGTGTTAACGTGCTACAATTGCATTTGATATAAGTCAACGAAGCGTTGTTTTTATGCTTATCGGTTGTAGTTGGTGCTGTTAGGTTGCTGTTAATACAGTTAGGATATGCGCCATAATCATTAACGCCCGGGGCATGCAATTTTCATCCTGACTGGCTGAGCTAATACTGTTGTTGACGTTGATAGATGGCTTATCAAAATATGATTTCGTACAACGGTTCTGCGCGGCCCACCGCTCTCGATGATGGATAACGCCATACCGCTGTACGCCCTGTTTTCAATTTGTTGGCAAATTTTAGGTAGCTAAACATGCAGACCCCGCACATTCTTATCGTTGAAGACGAACTGGTCACGCGTAATACCCTCAAGAGTATTTTTGAGGCGGAAGGTTATGTGGTGTATGAGGCGACTGATGGTGCTGAAATGCATCAGGTGCTGACTGACAATGACGTTAACCTGGTCATCATGGACATCAACCTGCCCGGTAAAAACGGCCTGTTGCTGGCACGTGAACTGCGTGAGCAGGCCAATGTCGCCCTGATGTTCCTGACCGGCCGTGACAACGAAGTCGATAAAATTCTTGGTCTGGAAATTGGCGCCGACGATTACATCACCAAACCGTTTAATCCGCGTGAGCTGACCATTCGAGCCCGTAACCTGCTGTCGCGCACCATGAATCTGGCGATGCCAGGCGAAGAGCGACGTCAGGTAGAAAGCTACAAATTCAATGGCTGGGAGCTGGATATCAACAGCCGCTCACTGATTAATCCCAACGGCGAACACTACAAACTGCCACGCAGTGAGTTCCGCGCCATGCTGCACTTCTGTGAAAATCCGGGCAAGATTCAGACCCGTGCCGATCTGCTGAAGAAAATGACCGGCCGCGACCTTAAGCCACACGATCGCACCGTCGATGTCACCATCCGTCGTATCCGCAAGCATTTCGAATCCATGCCGGACACGCCAGAAATCATCGCCACCATTCATGGTGAAGGTTATCGTTTCTGCGGCGACCTGCACGAGTAAACGGAGTCAGGCGCAGCCAATAAAAAAACGCCCCTGCGGGCGTTTTTTTTGTGCTCAGTACCATGGCATTATCAGTGCCAGGGCATAATCGGCACGGCGCTGAGCGCGTTTTTCGGTGAGCCATCGACCACTTTATCGGAGTAGGTCAGGTAAACCAGGGCGTTGCGCTTTTTGTCGAAGAAGCGTACAACCTGCAGCTTCTTGAAAATCAGAGAGGTGCGCTGGCGGAATACCACCTCACCCTCCGCTTTGCCCTGCGCAATTTTATCACTCAGTTCGACCGGACCCACCTGCTGGCAGGAAATCGCGGCATCAGAGGTATCCTCTGCCAGACCCAGTCCGCCTTTAATACCTCCGGTTTTCGCCCGGCTGATATAACAGGTTACATTTTTAACGTCCGGGTCATCGAAAGCTTCAACAACAATCTTATGGTCAGGCCCGAATATCTTGAACACCGTATCAACAGAGCCAATCTGTTCGGCAAAAAGTGGGCTGGAAAAGGTCAGCGTGGTCAGCGCAGCGATCATAAGTCGGGATATTGTCATGGAGTTACCATTGCAAATGGAATAGATGAGAATGTAATGTACTGTTAATCGATACAATGACCAAACCAAAACGGGTTTTAGCCCGTACTGATTTAGCACAATCTTCCCCGAGAAACGGCCCACGTCTTTTGAGCAATGAGTGCTAATATTCTTCGAATGCTTTTAGCTGTACCACCAGAGTATGAGGATGTTTTATGGACCAAGCCGGTATCATTCGCGATTTGCTTGTCTGGCTGGAGAGCCATCTGGATCAACCCCTTTCGCTGGACAATGTTGCCCAGAAAGCGGGTTACTCTAAATGGCATTTACAGAGGATGTTCAAAGACGTGACCGGACACGCAATCGGCGCCTATATCCGTGCCCGTCGTCTGTCTAAAGCCGCCGTGGCGCTGCGCCTGACCAGCCGTCCGATTCTGGATATCGCGCTGCAGTATCGTTTTGATTCACAACAGACTTTTACTCGCGCATTCAAGAAACAGTTTGCTCAGACACCGGCCTGGTATCGTCGTTCTTCCGAATGGAACTCATTCGGTATTCGTCCCCCGATTCGCCTGGACGATGAGACACAGCCGGAACCGGCTTTTGTCACTTTGCCGGAAACGGTGCTGGTGGGACAAACCCAGAACTACACCTGTATTCTGGAGCAGATTTCCAGCTACCGCGACGAGATGCGAATACACTTCTGGAAGCAGTTCCTGCTGGAAACGGACACGATTCCGCCGGTGCTCTATGGCCTGCATCAGGTGCGAGCCAGCCAGGAAAAAGATGACGAGCAGGAGATTCTTTACACCACTGCGGTGCCAGCTGACAGCGCGGTGAACCTGCATTCCGGCCAGAAGGTTATTCTGGAAGCGGGCGACTATGTGCAGTTCACGTTTAATGGTCCGCGCGTCAATCTCCAGGAATTTATCCTGTTACTTTATGGCACCTGCATGCCAACGCTGGGGCTGACCCGTCGTGCGGGACAGGATATCGAACGCTTTTATACCCATGGTGGTAAAAAGCGCAATGAGCCACCGACTGAGATCCGTTGCGAATATCTGATTCCTATTCGCCGCCAGACCGAAGCCAGCTAAGTTTAAGGCTGTCGTCATCGCGACGGCAGCCTTAACGCAATCAGCGCTGCAGCTCGTCGAGCGCAGGCGCATCCAGATGAGAAATATCCCCCGCCGTCTCCACAATCCAGCCTTCAGCCAGCCAGGCGCTCTGCTGATAATCCACACGTGAAATCGAACAGTTGCGCAGACGCAGGCGACGTTCCGCATAGGCGGGCAGACCGAGAATCGTACTGACCAGCGACCCCAGCGCCATACCGTGACTGACCAGCAGCGGGCGGCTTCCGGCAGGCAGATCGAGACAGGCATTCAGCGCGGCGTGCATGCGTGTCGCCATCTCCGTCATCGACTCCCCTTCAGGGATACGGCCGCCTTCGGTGCCGTTGACCAGCGTGGCGCGCCACTGCTCTTCTTCAGCGGTCAGGCCATCCAGCGGGCGCTTTTCCAGCACACCCATATTCAGCTCGCGCAACCGCGCATCAAGCGTCACTGAGCAACCGCAGGCATCCGCGATAATCTCGGCGGTGCGGCGTGTGCGCCCCAGATCGCTGGCAATAATATGCGTGATGCCCAGATGCTTCACGCGCTCACCCACCTGCCAGGCTTGTTGCTCACCTTTTTCCGTCAGCGGACTGTCGGACTGACCCTGAATGCGGCGTTCCGCATTCCATACCGTTTCACCGTGACGAACAAGATAGACCTGTAACATGTTAGTTTCCGTTATACTGCGACAAAAATCGCTTTAGACACTGTCCCATCAGGCGTCCTTGTTGCAGGCATTCCGGACACAGACAGCGCGATGGGCCAGGCATTTAATCACCTGAGGGTTCAATCAATTATGTACCATGTTGTCGCAGCCACAACCAACCCAGCGAAGATTAACGCGATTGCTCAGGCTTTCAGCGACGTTTTCGGCGAGGGATCCTGCCATATTGAAGGGGTCGAGGTCGATAGCGGCGTTGCAGCACAACCGTTAACCCATCTCGAAACGCGAACTGGCGCACGTCAGCGCGTGATGAATGCCCGCCAGGTCCGGCCTGAAGCGGCATTCTGGGTGGCCATTGAGGCGGGCATCGAAGATGACAGCGCGTTTGCCTGGATGGTGGTGGAAAATCAGAAGCAGCGCGGTGAATCGCGATCGGCCAGCTTTACCCTGCCGCCGGTGGTGCTGGCGGGTCTGCGTGAAGGCCGCGAACTCGGCGAAGAAATGGCGCGATTAACCGGCATCGACAATATCAAACAGAAGGGTGGCGCAATCGGCGCGTTCACGAACGGCCTGCTCAGCCGCTCCAGTGTCTATCATCAGGCACTGATCCTGGCGCTCTGCCCGTTCGTCCATCCGCTCTATCAGCAGTAATCAGGCGCGTCTAAGACGCGCTTCCAGCCAGCGTTTCAGCTCCGGCGGCGCCTCTTTCAGGCTATTAGACCCACGGGTAATCGTCGCGATGCCGACGCCGAGCTCATTTTTCAGCTCGCGCTGGCTCATTTCGCCATTCATTAACTCTTCGATAATCCGCAGACGGGTGCCGAATGCTTCCCGCTCATCGGGCGTCATCATCAGTTGCATCAGGGGCAGTGCATGGCCATCAGCAAAGGCCTGCTGCATCAGCACGACAAAGCGCTGCCAGCTATCTTCTGCCGGATGCGCATCGGTAGAGGGGGAATCAGAATGGGTCATGAAGAGGCTTCCGTACTCACTAAAGAGTACGGAAGCTTAGCACAGCTAGTAACGGCGATTCCACTCAGCATCTGACAGGATCTTGTCAGGCTTGCCCATGAAATGACGATAGTAGGCGTCATACGCCAGCACACTCTTCACGTAGCCGCGCGTTTCAGAGAACGGAATGGTCTCAATAAATGCCACGGCATCGAGATTGCCCGCACTGGTTTTCAGCCAGCTTCGTACCCGGCCAGGACCAGCGTTGTAGGCCGCAGAAGCGAAAATCCGGTTCTGGTTAAACTGCTGATAGACATATTCCAGATACTGGGTGCCGATCTGGATATTGGTTTCCGGATCAAGCAGCTGGCTGGTATTGCTGTAGCCAGGAATGTTGTACATCTTCACGGTATGCGCCGCCGTGGCAGGCATAATCTGCATCAGACCACTGGCACCGACCGGCGAACGCGCTTTCGGGTTCCAGGCGCTCTCCTGACGCGAAATCGCCATCGCATAGCTTGGCGGAATCTGCTTCACCTCGGTGTTGCGCTCATACACGCTCTGCCACGCCAGCGGGAAACGCTCTTTCAGGCTGTCCCACATTTTGGCGGTGATCGTCGCCTGCACACTAAGATCCCACCAGTCCTGCTCATTGGCGTAACGCGCCAGCATCTGCTGCTGCGTATGCGTACGGCTGCCGATCAGATTGCTCCATTCGCTGCGTGCCAGGTTATCCAGCCCCCAGTACATCAGCTCGCGGACGCGGGCCAGTTCCGGTCCCTGGATGGTGGCGCTGTCAGGCTTCGGCGCTTCATCAATCTGCAACGGGTAGTCAACGCCAAGCCGCTGGGCCGCCACCATCGGATAGAAGCCGCGCGCCTTCATCAGCTTGCGCAGGATCTCTTCGGCTTCCTCTTTACGATCTTTCTCAAACAGCAGATCGGCCTGCCAGTACTGCCACTCATCTTTCTCTTTGGCTTCCAGCGGCAGACGGGCGATCCAGGTGTTCAGGCCGCGTCGGTCATGCTGAGAGAGCGCCAGCCGCACCCGGCGTTCCACCAGCGCGGTAGACTCGCTGTTCATCACTACTGCATCGCGCCAGCGTGCCTGCTCAGAGGTGAGATCGCTGCCCATCATGCGCCAGACCACAATCTCCTTCAGCGCCTGCTCATCTTCCGGTCCCATTTTCTGGGCACGGACCAGAATCGGAATCAGGCTGCGGGCATTTTCCATGTCCTGCCGCGCCACACGCGTAAAGGCGTAAATGGTGGCCTGACGGGTAAAGTCGGTTGGCCCGACGGCGCTGGCGAACGAGCTGACCGTTAACGGGTCCTGCTGCAGAGTCTGTATCGCGTCAGACATGGTCTGATAATCGGCAGGCAGCGTCTTCGCCAGATAGCTCACCAGGCTGTCGTTACCGGCTTTCATCGCCAGACGGATACGTTCCAGGATAGTAATAGGCGAAATCTGACCGGACGCCTGCCAGACCGAGAAGAGCTTATCGCAGTCCGCAGGCAGCGCCGTGCCGCGCAGCCAGATCTGTTTCGCGCCATCAAATGCGGCCTGCTGCTGCCCGGTGGCCCATTTGGCGTAATACCAGTTGCAGCGTGCCTGCACCGGCTTGGGTTCGGACGGGCTGAAGTTCAGCACGCCCTGCCAGTCCTGTCGGTAAGCCAGCACATTGATAAAGCGGGTGCTGAGCGATCGCGCGGGAGGCAACGTCGGATACTGGCGAATAAAGTTCTGCACGGCCAGGGTGGTCTCCTGATCGAGATCCTGGGCCAGCAGGCGATATTGCAGATAAGGATAGAGCGGGTAGTCCTGTAGCGTCGGCAACAGCTGATCCACGGTGGCCATCTGGTTACTGTCCCAGGCCTGTTTAATTTGTTGATAACGTTGCCGTTGTTGATCAAGCGAATCGGCCCATGCGCTGCTGGCCGTTCCGGCCAGGCAGATCCCTATCATCCAGTTACGCCACTTCACCACGTAAATCTCCTCTGTTGCTGGGGCCGGCGAGTTGCCAGACAGTCTTCATGCTAACCAGGCCACCGGACTCTTGCCATGTTCTTCACAAAATTTACGCACACAGACATTAAACGCACCGTCATCGCTCAGCGTGCGCGCCGTGATTGTGCAAATTATCATCACAAAATCTTATCACCGACCCTATTAAACTGTTGAATCATCGCGTTAAAAAAGTGGCACAGCCTTTGCTCTGTTGAATTCCATCTTGTATACCAGCTGGAATTCTTCTTATGACTTCAACTATCGGCCTGACGCTTACCGCCTGGCAGCAGCGCTATCAGCAGGCTCCGCAACAGATTAGCGCGCTGCTGAGCGCACACCTGGCGGCTCTCGATAGCCGTGATAATGCCTGGATCTATTTGCCGACGCCGG
Organism: Candidatus Pantoea rara; assembly: GCF_051136265.1. Lineage (NCBI taxonomy): Bacteria > Pseudomonadati > Pseudomonadota > Gammaproteobacteria > Enterobacterales > Erwiniaceae > Pantoea > Candidatus Pantoea rara. The sequence continues at coordinate 3,395,412 of NZ_CP194942.1, forward strand.
AACAGTTAGCCGCTCAGATTGAACCGCTGCTGGCGCACTATCAGCGTGATCCCGGCTCACTGCCGCTGTTTGGTATCCCTTTTGCCGTTAAAGACAATATTGATGTGGCGGGCTGGCCAACCAGCGCCGCCTGCCCCGCCTTTACCTACGCCGCCAGCGAAGATGCGGTCGCTGTCGCCCGGCTGAAAGCCGCTGGCGCAGTCGTCATCGGTAAAACCAACCTCGATCAGTTCGCGACCGGTCTGGTCGGCACCCGCTCGCCCTATGGCGCGGTCAGTAATACCTTTGACGCTGATTACGTCAGCGGTGGCTCCAGCTCCGGCTCGGCATCCGTGCTGGCGCGCGGACTGGTTGCCTTTTCACTGGGCACCGATACCGCCGGTTCGGGCCGCGTGCCGGCGGGGTTTAATAATATTGTCGGACTGAAGCCGACCAAGGGCTGGTTCTCTGCACGCGGCGTGGTGCCCGCCTGTCGCCTGAACGACACCATTTCGGTGTTTGCGCTGACGGCAGAAGATGCGTTTAGCGTCGCCACTATCATGGGGGGCTACGATGCCGGTGATGCCTATTCGCGCATCAATCCGCGCACCGCTCCGGCCAGCCTGCCGGTTCATCCCCATTTTGCTGTTCCGGCTAACCCGGATTTTTTTGATGATGCTGCCGCCGAAGCCGCCTGGGATCAGGCACTTGAAGCATTGCAGGCGGGCGGCGCGACGCTGCACCCCATCGACTTCACCCCGTTCCGGCAGCTGGCTGAACAACTCTATTACGGCGCCTGGGTCGCCGAGCGTACAGCGGCGGTGGGCGGGATGCTCGATCGTCCGGCGGAAATGGACCCGGTGGTGCACGCGATCGTCGCCAGCGGCCTGAAGTACAGCGCGGTCGATGCCTTTAAAGCCGAGTATCTGCGGGCCGAACTGACGCGTCAGATTCAGGAGACGCTGGCACAGTTTGATGCGCTGGTGGTGCCGACCTCGCCCACTATTCATACCCTGGAGGAGATGAAGCAGGAGCCGATTCACTTCAATTCACAGTTCGGTACCTACACCAACTTCACTAACCTCGCCGATCTCTCTGCCCTGGCGCTGCCCGCACCGTTCCGCAACGACGATCTCCCGGCAGGCATCACGCTGATTGCACCTGCGTGGCACGATCGGGCGCTGGCGGAATTTGGCCTTCGCTGGCAGCAACAGCTCGCTCTGCCGCTGGGCGCGACCGGCCAGCCATGCCCGACCCGACGCGCCACGCTGCCCGCCTCACCCGACCACGTCCGGCTGGCGGTGGTGGGCGCCCATCTCACTGGCATGCCGCTTAATTTCCAGCTCACCGAACGCAATGCCGTCTGGGTGGAGGAGACACAGACCGCACCACACTATCGCCTGTTCGCTCTGCTGGAGGGCGCGATCAAAAAACCGGGCCTGATGCGTGATGATCAGGGCGCCGCGATCACCGTGGAGCTGTGGGATATTCCGCTGGCCCGCTTTGGCGAGTTTGTGGCGGAGATCCCCGCGCCGCTGGGCATCGGCAGTCTGACACTGAACGATGGCCGGGTTGTTAAAGGCTTTATCTGCGAAGGCTCGGCGCTGAAAACCGCGCTGGAAATCACTGAGACGGGCGGCTGGCGCAACTGGCTGGCATCACAGGGGAGTCACTGATCATGTTCACCACCGTACTGATTGCCAACCGCGGCGAAATTGCCTGCCGCGCCATCCGGACCCTGAAGCGCCTCGGCGTGAAAAGCGTCGCGGTCTACTCTGACGCTGACCGCAACGCGCAGCACGTTAAGCAGGCGGATATGGCTATCGCGCTGGGCGGCGAGAAAGCCAGCGACAGCTATCTGCGCATCGACAAAATTCTGGCGGCGGCTCAGCAGAGCGGTGCGCAGGCGATCTGGCCAGGCTACGGGTTTCTTTCCGAAAGCCAGCCGTTTGCCGAAGCCTGCGACGCGGCGGGCATCGCCTTTGTCGGCCCTACCGCGCAGCAGATTGGTGAGTTCGGCCTTAAGCACCGCGCCCGTGAGCTGGCCGCCAGCGCGGGTGTCCCGATGACGCCAGGCACACCACTGCTCGCCTCGCTGGAAGAGGCCATGCAGGCAGCCGATAAAATTGGTTATCCGGTGATGCTGAAAAGCACGGCGGGCGGCGGCGGCATTGGCCTGACCCGCTGCGCCGACGCCGATGCGCTTGCCAGCGCCTGGGAGAGCGTGCGTCGTCTTGGCGAGCAATTTTTCAGTGATGCAGGCGTATTTCTGGAACGCTGTATCGATCGTGCCCGCCACGTTGAAGTCCAGATTTTTGGGGACGGCAAAGGCACCGTGGTGGCGCTGGGCGAACGCGACTGCTCACTGCAGCGCCGTAATCAGAAGGTGGTGGAAGAGACCCCCGCGCCAGGCCTGTCTCAGGCAACGCGTGACGCCCTGCTCGCCTCGGCAGTGCGGCTGGGCGAGCGGGTAAACTACCGCAGCGCAGGCACCGTGGAGTATATCTACGACGTCAGCCAGCAGGCCTTTTACTTTCTGGAAGTGAACACCCGCCTGCAGGTAGAGCATCCGGTTACCGAATGCGTCACAGGACTCGATCTGGTGGAGTGCATGTTGCAGGTGGCGGCGGGCGATGTGGTGGACTGGTCACGTCTGCAGCAGGCGCCGCAGGGCGCGGCCATTGAAGTGCGGCTCTACGCAGAAGATCCACTGAAGAACTTTCAGCCCAGCCCCGGCCTGTTAACCGGCGTCACCTTCCCTGACGGCGTGCGGGTCGACAGCGGGATTGAGACCGGCAGCGAAGTCTCCAGCTTCTACGACCCGATGATCGCCAAGCTGATTGTGCATGCTGACACGCGCGATGCAGCGCTGGAAAAACTTCATCATGCGCTCGATGCGACGCAGCTGCATGGCATCGCCACCAACCTCGACTATCTGCGCCAGATCACCCGCAGCGACGCCTTTCGCAGCGGCAACGTCTGGACGCGCTATCTCGACAGCGTTGTCCCTGCCGCCTCTGTGGTGGAAGTGCTGCAACCCGGCACCTTCAGTTCGGTGCAGGACTATCCTGGCCGCCTCGGCTACTGGGATATCGGCGTGCCGCCTTCCGGCCCGATGGATGACTTCGCGTTCCGACTGGCTAACCGCATCGTGGGTAACCATGAGGCGGCAGCAGGCCTGGAGTTTACCCTTCAGGGGCCGACGCTGCGTTTCCACTGTGATGCCATTCTGGCGCTGACCGGTGCGGACTGCGACGCCCGGCTTGATGGCGAACCGGTCAGCGCCTGGCAGCCGCTGACAGTGAAAGCGGGACAGACCCTGGCGCTGGGACGCGCCCGGCAGGGCTGTCGCAGCTATCTGGCAGTGCGCAACGGCTTCGACGTGCCGGAATATCTGGGCAGCCGCAGCACCTTCTCACTGGGCCAGTTTGGCGGTCACGCCGGACGCACGCTGCGGGTGGCCGATATGCTGGCAATCTCCCGGCCTGAACGGGCAGCCTGCACCACGCCAGCCCCGGTCAGCGACCCGCAGCCGCTTGATGCAGCACTGATTCCCCACTACGGCAGCGAATGGCGCATCGGCGTACTTTATGGCCCACACGGCGCACCGGATTTCTTCACCCAGGCTGCCATCGACGAATTCTTTGCCAGCGACTGGCAGGTGCACTACAACTCCAACCGCCTCGGCGTGCGTCTGGTGGGGCCGAAACCGACCTGGGCGCGCGCCAATGGGGGCGAAGCGGGCCTGCATCCTTCTAACGTTCACGACTGCGAATATGCCATTGGCGCGGTCAACTTTACCGGCGACTTCCCGGTCATCCTGACGCACGACGGCCCGAGCCTGGGTGGCTTCGTCTGTCCGGTGACCATCGCCAAAGCCGAGCTGTGGAAAGTGGGCCAGGTCAAACCTGGCGACACCATCCGCTTCCACCCGATTACTGCCGACGATGCGCTGGCGCGGCAAAAAGCGCAGATGCACCTGATTGACACTCTGCGGCCGGAACATCCACCGACCTTTGCCGTGCCGTCGCTGGCCGAAACCGCCCACGGTTCCGCCACAGTTCTGGCCGCCATTGAGGCCACCGGCAGCACGCCGAAAGTGGTCTATCGCCAGGCGGGCGACAACTATGTGCTGATTGAGTATGGCGACAACGTGCTGGACCTGGCGCTGCGTCTGCGCGTGCACCTGCTGATGAATGCGCTGACGGCGCAGGCGGAGCCAGGCGTTGAGGAGCTGTCGCCGGGCGTGCGCTCACTGCAGGTACGCTATGACAGCCGCATCATCCAGCAGTCATCGCTGATGTCGCTGCTGCTGGCGCTGGAAGCGACGCTGGGCGATGTCAGCCAGCTGAAAGTCCCGTCGCGCGTGGTGTGGATGCCGATGGCATTTGAAGACAGCGCCACACTGGGAGCCGTCAGCCGCTATCAGGAGACGGTGCGGTCCAGCGCGCCCTGGCTGCCGAACAACGTGGACTTTATTCAGCGTATTAATGGCCTGAGCAGCCGCGAACAGGTACGAGACACCCTGTTCGACGCCAGCTATCTGGTGCTGGGGTTGGGCGACGTTTACCTCGGCGCGCCCTGCGCCGTACCGATCGATCCGCGCCATCGCCTGCTGAGTTCCAAATACAGTCCGGCACGCACCTTTACCGCTGAAGGTACGGTCGGGATTGGCGGCATGTACATGTGCATCTACGGCATGGATTCGCCTGGCGGCTATCAGCTGGTAGGCCGCACGCTGCCCATCTGGAACACCTTCCTGAAAAACCCGCAGTTTGCGGCCGATGCGCCGTGGCTGCTGCGCTTCTTCGATCAGGTGCGCTTTTATCCGGTGAGTGAAACTGAACTGAACCAGCTGCGCGAAGATTTCCGTGAAGGCCGCGCCAGCCTGCGAATTGAAGAGACACAGTTTGATTTTGCCGCCCACCAGCAGTTTCTCGCCGACCACGCCGCTGAGATTGCGGACTTCCGCCAGCGCCAGGCGACCGCCTTTGAACAGGAAGTGCAGTTATGGGCGCAGGAAGAACAGAACGCACCAGCGGCAGATGAAGCCCCAGCCAGCGCCAGCGAAGAGGATGAAGGCGGGCTGGCGGTGCAGGCCGATCTCAATGGCAACATCTGGAAAGTGCTGGTACAGCCGGGCGACGAGGTCAGCGCCGGACAGACACTGATTATCGTCGAGGCGATGAAAATGGAGCTGGCGATTGTCGCCCCGCAGGCCGGTCGGGTGACGCGGATCGCCTGCCAGGCGGGCCGTCCGGTCAGCCCTGGCGATAACCTGCTGTGGCTGGAATAGGGAGTGCCAATGACAACTCAACCTCACTCCCCTAAAGCGCGCCCGGAAGCGCTGGCTGAACGGGTCTATCAGGCGCTGAAGGCCGATATTTTCGCCTTTCGCCTGATGCCGGGCGATCGCTTCAGCGAGAGCGAAATCGCCGGACGGATGGCGGTCAGCCGCACGCCGGTGCGCCAGGCATTGTTCCGGCTGGAGCGCGAAGGCTTTGTCGACGTGTGGTTCCGCAGCGGCTGGCAGATCAAAAACTTCGATTTTGCCTGGTTCGAATCGCTGTATGACCTGCGCACGGTGCTGGAGTGCGAGGCGGTAAAACGCCTCTGCGCCCTGCCCGCACCGCAGTGTGCCGCGCTGTTACACGAACTCAACCAGTTCTGGTGTGACGCGGAGGCGCTCACCGAGGGTCTGGTGGTGTCGCAGCATGACGAAGCGTTTCACATGACGCTGGTCGCGGCAGCGGGTAACCCGGAGATGGCGCGCATCCACGCCGAACTCACCGAGAAGATCCGCATCATCCGTCGGCTCGACTTCACCCGCGATGACCGTATCTGTGCGACTTATCAGGAACATGCTCAGATTTTACAGGCGATCTTTCAGCAGCAGACCGGCGAGGCGCAACGCATCCTGACCGATCACATCGCCGTCAGTAAGGCGGAGGTCAGGAAGATCACCCTGCACCGCCTCCAGCAGGCCCGGCTCCAGCTCACCGAATAACATAACAACCACTCAGGGGTTTAAATGATGAAAAGACGTTCGTTGATCAAGGCTTTCGCCCTCTCCGCTACCGTTGTCAGTATGGGTTTCGCCTGGAGTGCGCAGGCGGCTGACACCATCAAAGTGGGGATCATGCATTCGCTCTCCGGCACCATGGCGATTTCTGAAACGCCGCTGAAAGATGTGGCGCTGATGACCATTGATGAGATCAACGCCAAAGGGGGCGTGCTGGGGAAAAAGCTGGAGCCGGTGGTGGTCGACCCCGCCTCTAACTGGCCGCTGTTTGCCGAGAAAGCGCGGCAGCTGCTGACGCAGGATAAAGCGGCGGTGGTGTTTGGTTGCTGGACCTCGGTGTCACGCAAATCGGTGCTGCCGGTGTTTGAAGAGCTGAACGGCTTGCTGTTCTATCCGGTGCAGTATGAAGGGGAAGAGATGTCACCCAACGTCTTTTACACCGGCGCTGCGCCTAACCAGCAGGCGATTCCGGCAGTGGAGTATCTGATGAGCGAAGATGGCGGCAGCGCGAAACGCTTCTTCCTGCTGGGCACCGACTATGTCTATCCGCGCACGACCAATAAGATCCTGCGCGCCTTCCTGCACAGCAAAGGCGTGGCGGACAAAGATATCGAAGAAGTCTACACGCCGTTTGGCTACAGCGACTATCAGACCATTGTTTCCAACATCAAAAAATTCGCGGCCGGCGGCAAAACCGCCGTGGTTTCGACTATCAACGGCGACTCCAACGTGCCGTTCTACAAAGAGCTGGCTAACCAGGGTATCAAAGCCACTGACATTCCGGTGGTCGCCTTCTCGGTGGGCGAAGAGGAGCTACGCGGCATCGACACCAAACCGCTGGTGGGTCAGTTAGCCGCCTGGAACTATTTCGAGTCGATCGATAATCCCACCAACGCGAAATTCGTCGCCGACTACCGCGCTTACGCCAAAGCACACAACCTGCCGAACGCCGCCACCGTCGTCACCAACGACCCGATGGAAGCGACCTATGTGGGCATCCATATGTGGGCGCAGGCCGTGGAAAAAGCGGGCACGACGGACGCAGACAAAGTGCGGGCGGCCATGGCCGGTCAGACCTTTAAAGCGCCGGATGGCTTTACCCTGACCATGGACCAGACCAACCACCATCTGCATAAACCGGTCATGATTGGTGAAGTGGAAGAGAACGGCCAGTTCAGCGTGGTGTGGCAGACCGATAAGCCAGTGCGTGCGCAGCCCTGGAGCCCGTACATTGCCGGTAACGACAAGAAGCCTGATCACCCGGTGAAGACCGCGCAGTAATCGCGCGTTGCTGATGGACAGACAGCGTCACCCGCTGTGAAGCGCAGCACGGCAGCGGTCATCAGGCTGCCGTGCTGACCTCCCCAAACGAGGCTCTTTTTATGAATCTATGTCGCTGCCTTTTCAGCCTGCTCCTGCTGCTGCCGCTACTGGCCAGCGCCGGACCGGCGGCAGACTTTGCCGCCGCCAGCCGCAGCCAGCAGGCTACGCTGCTGCAACAGTGGGCCGCCGCGCCGGACGGTCATCGCCTGCCGCTGCTGGAAGCGCTGAATGCCGAAACCGTGGTCATCGACCAGAACAAACAGCCGTTCAGCCAGCAGGGTTCAACGCTGCAGCCGCTGGATGCGGTGGCAAAGCCCACGGGCAGTCTGAAAAAGCTGTTTATGAACAATCGTCTGCGTGTTCTGGTGAATAACGCGCTGGCCGCTCACCAGCTGGTGAGCAGTGATGTTGCCCTGCGTTTGCGCGCGGCACAGTTGCTGCAAAATGAGGGTGCCGCCGACCAGCTGCCGCTGCTGGAACAGCGCCTGGCCGCCGAACAGGACAGCCGCGTTCACGCCGCATTAGCGCTGGCGCTGGCGAATCTGCAACTGGCGGATAGCGAGCCGATGGTGCGTCTCCGGGCGGTGAAACTGCTGGGTGAGTCCAGCGATCCGAATACGCAGGCCAGCCTGCAACGCCTGACTCAGACTGAGAATGAGCCGGACGCCACGGTGCGGGCAGCAGCAGCGGAAAGCCTGCAACAGATTCAGAAACGGCTGATGTGGGGCGATCTGCTGGGACAGGCATTTAGCGGCCTGTCGCTGGGATCCATTCTGCTGCTGGCCGCGCTGGGCCTGGCGATCACTTATGGCCTGCTGGGGGTGATCAACATGGCGCACGGTGAAATGCTGATGCTTGGCGCGTACGCCACCTGGTGGGTACAGAGCCTGTTTCAGCAGTTTGCACCGGACTATTTAGCCTGGTATCCGCTGCTGGCGCTGCCGGTCGCCTTTATGGTCACCGCCGCCATCGGCATGACGCTGGAACGCGCCATCATCCGCCATCTTTATGGCCGTCCGCTGGAGACGCTGCTCGCCACCTGGGGAATCAGCCTGATGCTGATCCAGCTGGTGCGGGTGCTGTTCGGGGCGCAAAACCTGGAGGTGGCGAATCCGTCGTGGCTCTCAGGAGGCTTACAGCTGCTGCCCAATCTGGTGCTGCCGTGGAACCGCATCGCAGTGATTCTGTTTGTCGTGTTTGTGCTGGCGCTCACCTGGCTGCTGCTGAACCGGACCCGCCTTGGCATGAACGTGCGTGCCGTGACTCAGAACCGCGCCATGGCTGAGTGCTGCGGCGTGCCAACCGGCCGCGTCGATATGCTGGCATTTGGCCTCGGCTCGGGCATTGCCGGGCTGGGCGGCGTGGCGCTGTCGCAACTCGGTAATGTCGGACCGGAACTGGGCCAGGGCTACATCATCGACTCGTTCCTGGTGGTGGTGCTGGGTGGCGTCGGCCAGCTGGCGGGCACCGTGGTTGCCGCGTTCAGCCTGGGCATTCTGAACAAAGTGCTGGAGCCGCAGATTGGCGCGGTGCTGGGTAAGATCCTGATTCTGGTCATTATCGTGCTGTTTATTCAGAAACGTCCGCAGGGACTGTTTGCGGTTAAAGGAAGGGTGACTGACTGATGACGCAACCCATCACGCTTCGCGTGGCGCGCACCGTGCCGCGCCTGACGATCAGCATCGGCCTGGCGATTACCCTGGCGTTACTGGTGATGCCGTTTCTGGCGCTGCTGCCCGCCACGCATCCGCTGGCGATCTCTACTTATACCCTGACGCTGGTCGGCAAAATCCTCTGCTACGCGGTGGTTGCCGTGGCGCTGGATCTGGTGTGGGGCTACGCCGGACTGCTGTCGCTGGGCCACGGTCTGTTTTTTGCCCTCGGCGGTTATGCCATGGGCATGTACCTGATGCGCCAGGCCGCAGGCGAAGGCTTGCCCGCCTTTATGTCTTTTCTTTCCTGGCGTGAGCTGCCCTGGTTCTGGACCGGCACCGAATACTTCGCCTGGGCGCTCTGTCTGAGTATGCTGGTGCCGGGCCTGCTGGCGCTGCTGTTTGGCTTCTTCGCCTTTCGCTCGAAGATCAAAGGCGTCTACTTCTCCATCATGACTCAGGCGCTGACCTACGCCGGGATGCTGCTGTTTTTCCGTAATGAAACCGGGTTTGGCGGCAACAACGGCTTTACTGGCTTTACCACCCTGCTCGGCTTTTCGGTGACGGCGACCGGTACCCGCATCGGGCTGTTTATCGCCACGGTGCTGCTGTTGCTGCTGAGCCTGGTGATCGGCTTCGCCCTGGCGCGCAGCAAGTTTGGCCGGGTGCTGACTGCGGTGCGGGATGCTGAAAACCGTCTGATGTTCTGTGGTTACGATCCGCGCGGCTTCAAGCTGTTTGTCTGGACGCTCTCCGCCGTGCTGTGCGGCCTGGCCGGAGCGCTCTATGTGCCACAGGTCGGCATTATCAATCCGGGCGAGATGTCACCAGCCAACTCAATAGAAGCGGCGATTTGGGTGGCGCTGGGTGGACGCGGCACGCTGATCGGCCCGCTGCTGGGCGCGGCGATTGTGAACGGCGCACGCAGCTTCTTCACCGTCGCCTTTCCTGAATACTGGCTGTTTTTCCTGGGACTGATGTTTATCCTGGTAACGCTGTTTCTGCCGCACGGCGTGATCGGCCTGCTGCGCCGGAGGAAAAAATGAGTGATGCCCTGTTTACCCAACCCCAGCTGGCGGATCGCCATCGGGCGCAGCGCGATCCCGTTCTGCAACTGGAGAAGATCAGCGTCTCGTTTGACGGCTTCCGGGCACTGACCGATCTTTCGCTGCAGATCGGCGTCGGTGAACTGCGCTGCGTGATCGGCCCCAACGGTGCGGGCAAAACCACGCTGATGGATGTGATCACCGGCAAAACCCGTCCCGACGCAGGCCGGGTGATCTACGACCAGGACAGCGATTTAACGCGTCTTTCGCCGGTAGAGATCGCCCGCGCCGGGATTGGCCGTAAGTTTCAGAAGCCTACGGTATTTGAAGCATTAACCGTGTTCGAAAATCTGGAGATTGCGCTCAAAGCCGATAAATCGGTCTGGGCCAGCCTCCGCGCCCGCCTCAGCAGCGAACAGCGCGATCGGATTGATGAAGTGCTGAAATTGCTGCGGCTGGGTGGCGAACGCCAGCGCCGTGCGGGCCTGTTGTCGCACGGCCAGAAGCAGTTTCTGGAGATTGGCATGCTGCTGGTGCAGGAGCCGCATCTGCTGCTGCTGGATGAACCGGCGGCAGGCATGACTGACGCAGAGACGGCCTACACCGCTGAGCTGTTCCGCAGCCTGGCGGGCAAACATTCACTGATGGTGGTGGAGCATGATATGGGCTTTGTCGAGACCATCGCCGATCATGTCACGGTGCTGCATCAGGGGCAGGTGCTGGCCGAGGGTTCGCTGCGCGAGGTGCAGGCCAGTGAGCAGGTTATCGACGTTTATCTGGGGCGCTAAAATGTTACAGGTTACTGAACTGAATCAATATTATGGCGGCAGTCACATTCTGCGTGGCCTGTCGTTTGAGGTGAAAATTGGTGAAATCACCTGCCTGCTGGGGCGCAATGGCGTGGGGAAAACCACGTTGCTGAAGTGCCTGATGGGGCTAATCCCGGCGAAGTCGGGCGAGATTCAGTGGCAGCAGCAGCGGATGAATGGCCGCAAGCCGCACCAGCGGGTGCAGGCGGGCATCGCCTGGGTGCCGCAGGGACGGGAAATCTTTCCGCGTCTGACGGTGGAAGAAAACCTGCTGATGGGCCTGTCACGCTTTCCGGCTGCGCAGGCGCGTGAAGTGCCGGAAGAGATCTATCAGCTCTTCCCGGTACTGCTGGCGATGAAGTCACGCCGGGGCGGCGATCTCTCTGGCGGGCAGCAGCAGCAACTGGCGATCGGCCGGGCGCTGGCCTGTCGGCCACAGCTGTTGATCCTCGATGAGCCGACCGAAGGGATCCAGCCTTCGGTGATCAAAGAGATCGGCGCGGTCATCCGCCAGCTGGCACAGCGGGGAGATATGGCGATCCTGCTGGTGGAGCAGTTTTATGACTTCGCGGCAGAACTGGCGGACAGCTATCTGGTGATGTCGCGCGGTGAAATCGTGCAGCGTGGCCGCGGCGACACCATGGAAGCAGAGGGTGTGCGCGGCCTGGTGGCGATTTAATCTTCACTCACAGCAAACCGGTTTCCACGGAGAAATGCCGCGGTTCGCCGCTCGCCAGGGTGATCAGCGTGCCAGCCTGCTGTGCGGCAAGAAAGCCCTCTGGCCGACAGGTAGCGGGCAGAATATAAGCCGCCACCTGCTGGTCATGGTTGTGCAGCAGCCAGCGGGTAGCGTGCGGGAACTGCGCGGTAGAGAAGCGCGTCATCAACGCATAGCCCTGGGGCGAATGCAGCTCAAACTGGGCTTCACCACCATACTGCGGCAGATCGTCTGCGAAGAAGACGATCTCCGGATCGCAGAGTTGCGGCTGATCGAGCTGTTGTAACGCCTGTGGATCGCGCGCCAGTTGATCCGTGTAATCCCGCCAGGCAGGCGTCGGTCGCAGGTGCGCCGGGATCGAACGACGCAGCTGGAATGCCCCTTCGGGGATCGACTGCCGGAAGCGTCCCTGATCGATCCACGCGCTGTTGAGGTGACACATATACTGCAACGGCATTGGTGCACCGGCCAGATTGGTCACCGTCATCTCTATCGTCAGACGGGGCTGATCGGCCTGAATGCGGACGGCGGGTGCCGCAAGGTAGTGATGACCGAAGCCTTTAACATATTCACACTCCCCTTCCAGCGACAGCCTCTGATCGTCCAGCACCAGCCAGGCGCTATCCATGCGGGCGCAGGCCATCTCACCGTGCAGCGGATGATTGTCCTCTGGCGCGGGGCAGCCGTTCGCCAGCAGCCCCGAATGAAAGGCAAAACAGCCATAGGTATCGATGATCGAATTCGCGGGCAGCGGCTGCTTAAAGCTGTGGCCCATGGTCAGGTTATGATCGTCAAACTTCACGTCCCAGATCATCTGCCCGAGAAACGGCAGCACGGTCACGCTACCGCGCCGGTTATGAATGCGTACCGCCTCGATGCCCGCCGGGTAGCGAAACAGCTCAACCCGGAAGTCATCGCTCTCTAACAGTACCCACGGCGTGGCGTGAAACTGATCACGCGCTAAGGGTAAACGGGTTCTCATGGTAACTCCTCCACCAGACGACCGGCCGCAGCCGGCTGTTTTTTATGGCGCAGTTCGCCATAGAAGTAGAATCCGACCCAGGCGAAGCAGAGCAGCGAGACACCAAACGCCAGCTGCATTGAGCCCAGCGTGTCAGACATCAGACCCTGCAGCGCCGGGACAAAGGCCGCGCCGACAATCGCCATCACGATAAACGCGCCTGCCACTTCAGTGTATTTATTCTCGACCGTCGCCAGCGTGCCGGCGTAGATCGTTGCCCAGCAGGGGCCAAACAGCACGCTGACAAAGACGGCGGCGTAGACGGCGGTAAAGTTCGGCACCAGCATCACATAGGCCAGCGTCAGTACGCCCAGCACCGAATAGGCGATCAGCACCTTCTCGGCACGGAAGCGGGTCATCAGGAAGTTCGCCACGAACTTGCCGATAAAGAAGCAGACAAAGCTGTAGATCATAAAGTTAGAGGCATGACGTTCATTGGCCGCCCCCAGCGTCAGCGCCAGACGAATGGTAAATGACCAGACGGCCACCTGCATGCCAACATAGAGGAACTGGGTCACAATGCCGCGTTTAAAGTGACGATTAGCAGCCAGATAGCGGAAGGTCTCGCCCAGTGACGGCCGGGATTTCTCATTACTCTCAGGTTTGCAGCGCGGATAGCGGGTGAACATAAACAGCAGCATCACAACCACCAGCACCATCACCAGATATTTGTAAGGCTCAAGCGTGTGCTCCAGCATCGTCAGGCGGAACGCATGCGCCTGCTCTGCCGTCATGGTCGCCATCTGACTCTCCAGACTATCGCCGTCCTGAAACACCAGATATTTACCCAGCACAATCCCCATCAGCGCACCAATCGGGTAGAAGGTCTGGCTGACGTTGAGACGGAGCGTGGCGTGATCACGATGGCCAATCATTGAGCTGTAGGTGTTGGCTGCGGTTTCCAGAAAGCTCAGGCCGATGGCGATGGCAAAGATCGCCGCGAGGAACATGGTATAGGTCGCCATGTGCGAAGCGGGATAAAAGGCGATACAGCCAGCAATGTAGAGCGCCAGACCGATCATAATCGCCATCTTGTAACTGGTTTTGCGGATCACCAGCGAGGCAGGGATCGCAATCAGAAAATAGCCGCCATAAAAGGCGCTCTGCACCAGCGCACTGGCAAAGTCGCTCAGGGCGAATACGCTTTTAAACTGGGTGATCAGGATATCGTTGAGACTCGCCGCACAGCCCCAGAGCGGAAAGAGGCACGACAGCAGAATGAACTGGAACAGCGGCGTTTTATTCAGATAGCCATCAGATTGCTGAACAATTTTCTGTTGCATAGCAGAACCTTAGTTACGGTTGAGAAAACGCTGAAACGCCTCTGCGTCGGGATAAGCACACTGGGTGCCACGCCCGGTAACGCTGCAGGCGGCATACGCAGAAGCCTGTGTCATGGCGGCGGCCACATCGCCGGTTTCCACCAGCAGATACGCAAAACAGCCGATAAAGGCATCACCTGCGCCGCTGGTGTCGACCGCCTGAACAGGCGTCGCGGCCACGCGATGCACCCTGTCGCCGCTCATCCAGACCGATCCCCGGCTGCCCAGGGTGATGATCAGATTTTTAAGGCCGCGCTTAAGCAGCGATTGTCCGGCCAGGATCACCTCTTCATCAGTGCTGACCGGCAGGCCGGTGAGGATCTCCAGCTCGGTTTCGTTCGGCATAAAGAAGTCGCATTTGCAGGCGTATTGAATATCCAGCGTGGCAACGGCCGGTGCCGGATTCAGGATCACGTTGATCTGATGCTGGCGGGCAAAATCGATAGCGTAATAGACCGTTTCGAGCGGGATCTCCAGCTGCAGGATGATCAGCTCACAGGTTTTCAGCGCCTCTGCAGCGTCGTCGATATCAGCTGGTTTCAGCTGCTGGTTGGCCCCTTTGATAATCAGAATGCGGTTCTGCGACTGGTCATCGACAAAAATCGGTGCCACGCCGCTGGAGGTGCCCGGAGCGGTGGTAACAAAGCGCGTGTCCACGCCCTGCTGCTGCAGATTAGCCACGGTGTTCGGCGCAAAAAGATCGTCGCCGACCTTGCTGACCATCATCACGTTGCCACCCATTTTTGCTGCCGCAACCGCCTGGTTAGCCCCTTTACCGCCGCAGCCAATGGCAAAATCGGGCGCTTCAAGGGTTTCGCCCGCTTTCGGCAGGCTGTTGGTATAGGTAATCAGATCGACCATGTTTGAGCCGATGACCGCAATTGTCATGACCATTTCTCCCGGATGTTTTCAAATTTCAAATGTTATTAAAGTAACAATAACCTTTCTTAAAGGTTAAATATGTGACAAAAACCACATCCTGAAACGGTTAAATTCGGGGATAAACGGCATTAAAGGCGATTTAAAGTGTTACTATTATAACAAGATAACATCATGGACCGTGGCGATTGTGGGGCGTGATCGCCTGTGGTGTGGCCGCACGGCGGAGGTTTGCGGCCCTTACAGATTGCGGGTAAGATTGACTACCAGCCTGGCGGATGAGACGCAACTCATTCAAATCTGTGAGGTTTGTAGCGTATTGACGCCGATTCCGGCGTTTTTGCTCCGCACTGCAGGATAGGTAACAAAGAGATGACCATGGAAACCCGGCGCGACGAACGCATTCATAAGCTGACGCAGGCACTTAAACGCACCGACAAACTGCACCTCAAAGATGCGGCGCAGTTGCTGGGTGTCTCAGAGATGACGGTTCGCCGCGACTTAACCGAGCCGGGTTCCAGCGTGGTCCTGCTGGGTGGCTACATCGTCAGCGACCCGAAAAGTCATGCTGGCCACTATTTCGTCAGCGATCAGCATGGGCAGAATGCCGCCAGAAAACAGCGACTGGCGCAGGCAGCGGCCAGCCTGATTAACGAGAACGATACGGTCTTTTTCGACTGTGGCACTACCCTGCCCTATATCGTTGATGCCATTCCCGACACGCTGTCATTTACCGCCATCTGTTGCGCCATGAACACCTTTCTGACGCTGAAAGAGAAACCGGCCTGTCACGTCATCCTTAGCGGCGGTGAGTTTCATGCCGACAATGCGCTGTTTACGCCGATTGGCGTGCACACCCTCCTTGACGATCTCTGTCCGACGCTGGCCTTTATCTCGGCCGCCGGCATCGACAAAGATCAGGGGGCAACCTGCTACAACACCAATGAGCTAATGATGAAACATCACGCCATACTGCGCGCCCGAAAATCCGTACTGGTGGCTGACAGCAGTAAATATGGCAAAGTGCTGCCCGCCCGCATTGCCGGGCTGCAGCGCTTCGATCTGCTGGTGAGTGACAGCGCGCCCGATCAGGCGTTGCAGAACTGGCTGGCCCAGCAGGGGATACCGCTTCGCCTGCCCTGAGGCCTGCCTCTTCCTGATCATCTGACACGTCTGATGATGTTGCGTGCAAATCAGACAGTTATCCCACACATTGTCGGGCGTCCTTCCCTTCAGGACATTATTCGCCGCCCTCCGGCTGGGATTAAACGGTGAAAAAGGCTAAACTTCGACATCATTCCAACGACCAACAGACCCAGAGGCTCAATCCAACGTGGCTCAATTCGTCTATAGCATGCATCGCGTCGGCAAAGTGGTTCCGCCGAAGCGACATATCCTGAAAAACATCTCACTCAGCTTCTTCCCTGGCGCAAAAATCGGCGTGCTTGGTCTGAATGGTGCGGGTAAATCTACCCTGCTGCGCATCATGGCCGGCATCGATAAAGATATCGAAGGGGAAGCGCGCCCGCAGCCAGGTATTAAGATTGGCTACCTGCCGCAGGAGCCGCAGCTTAACCTTGAACACACCGTGCGTGAGTCGGTTGAAGAAGCGCTGTCAGAAGTGGTTGGCGCACTGAAACGTCTCGACGAAGTTTATGCGCTCTATGCCGAAGAAGGTGCAGACTTCGACAAGCTGGCCGCCGAGCAGGGCCGTCTGGAAGAAATCATCCAGGCGCACGATGGTCACAACCTGAACACCCAGCTGGAACGTGCTGCCGATGCGCTGCGCCTGCCAGACTGGGACGCGAAAATCGCCACCCTCTCCGGTGGTGAACGTCGCCGCGTCGCCCTGTGCCGCCTGTTGCTGGAAAAACCAGACATGCTGCTGCTTGACGAACCGACGAACCACCTGGACGCCGAATCTGTCGCCTGGCTGGAACGCTTCCTGCACGACTTCGAAGGCACCGTCGTCGCGATTACGCATGACCGTTACTTCCTGGATAACGTGGCAGGCTGGATTCTGGAACTCGACCGCGGTGAAGGGATTCCGTGGGAAGGCAACTACTCCTCCTGGCTGGAGCAGAAAGATGCACGTCTGGCGCAGGAAGCCTCTTCTGAAGCCGCGCGTCGCAAGTCGATTGAGAAAGAGCTGGAGTGGGTGCGCAAAGGGCCAAAAGGCCAGCAGTCTAAAGGCAAAGCCCGTCTGGCACGCTTTGAAGAGCTGAACAACACCGACTACCAGAAGCGTAACGAAACTAACGAACTGTTCATTCCGCCGGGTGCCCGTCTGGGTGACAAAGTGCTGGAAGTGAGCCATCTGCGTAAGTCCTATGGCGACCGTGTACTGATTGACGATCTGTCGTTCTCCGTGCCAAAAGGCGCGATTGTTGGGATTATCGGTCCAAACGGCGCGGGTAAATCGACGCTGTTCCGCATGATGTCTGGTCAGGAACAACCTGATTCCGGCGAGATTGTACTGGGTGAAACCGTGAAGCTGGCCTCCGTGGATCAGTTCCGTGACAGCATGGACAATTCCAAAACTGTGTGGGAAGAGGTTTCCGGCGGTCAGGACATCATGCGCATCGGTAACACCGAGATGCCAAGCCGCGCCTATGTCGGCCGCTTTAACTTTAAAGGCGTCGATCAGGGCAAACGCGTTGGCGAACTGTCGGGTGGTGAGCGTGGTCGTCTGCACCTCGCGAAGCTGCTGCAGGTTGGCGGCAACATGCTGCTGCTTGATGAACCCACCAACGACCTGGACATTGAAACCCTGCGCGCGCTGGAAAACGCCCTGCTGGAGTTCCCGGGCTGTGCGATGGTGATCTCGCATGACCGCTGGTTCCTGGACCGTATCGCCACGCACATTCTGGATTACCAGGATGAAGGTAATATCGAATTCTTCGAAGGTAACTTTACCGAATACGAAGAGTACAAGAAGCGTACTCTCGGCGCCGACGCACTGGAGCCGAAACGCATCAAGTACAAACGTATGACGAAGTAATTGCACAAACGGGCGGCAGCGATGCCGCCTTTTTTTATGGCTCTATCAGCGATAAAACTCGCTGAACACCGGAGACTGCAGCGCGAACTCAATAAAGCGCGCCAGTGCAGGTGAGTTCAGCTTACGACCCGGATAGACCAGCCACAGCTCATTTCCCTCGGCTTCCCACTCCGGCAGCACCGGCACCAGCCGGGGATCCGCCAGCGGCCCATCGGTCAGAAAGTGCGGCAGCAGTGTAATGCCCGCATCGCCCAGCGCAGCTTCGCGCGCATAGAGTAAGTTGTCAGTGAGATGGCCTGGCGGCAGCAGCCAGCGGTAGAACTCGTCCTCGCGCTGCAACACCCATTCATTCCAGGCGCGATGCGCAATACAGCGATGGGCCGACAGTTGCTGAGGATGAAGCAGCGGCGGATGCTGATTCAGATAGTGCTGTGACGCGACCAGCAGTCGCGGGCAGTTGCCGATTCGCCGGCCAATCAGCGAGGACTCCTGCGGCTGACCGGTGCGAAGCGCCACATCAAAGCCCTCCTGCACCAGATCGCGCATCTCATCGGAGATCGAGACATCCAGCGTTACATCAGGATAGAGACGTAAAAATTCCGCGTTACAACGCGCCAGCAAAGTGGCACCAATCCCTGCCGGACTGGTGATGCGCAGACGCCCGCTGGGGTTTTCCCGCAGACTGGCGATCGCCTGATCGGCGCGTTCACTGGCCTGCATCATCTCCTGGCAATGCAGCAGATAGCGCTCACCAGCAAAGGTCAGATTGAGCTGACGGGTGGTGCGGTTCAGCAGACGAATCCCCAGACGCTGCTCCAGCTGGCTGATGCGCTGACTGACGCTTGATTTGGGCAGACCCGCGCGTTCCGCCGCACCGGTAAAACTGCCGCACTCCGCCACCAGCGCAAACAGCGCCATATCCTGCCACTGACGAAATGCCATTGTTCACCTCAGACGAACACTCTATGAAAGATTGTCCATCTTATCACCGCTAAAACCACGTTCTACACTTAAGTCACTTACTAAGGAGAAACTTTATGTCTATTCGCGCTATCGCAGTTAATCCCGAAAATCCTGAAAACTTCACTGAAATTTTCCCTGAAACCCCAACGCCAGGTGAGTATGACCTGCGGGTTGAAGTCAAAGCCGCGTCAGTTAACCCGGTTGATACCAAGGTTCATAAAGGGGCGAAGAAAAACGGCATACAACAGCCACGCATCCTCGGCTGGGATGCCAGCGGTGTCGTACTGGAAGTGGGCAGTAAAGTCAGTAATTTTAAGCCTGGCGATGAAGTCTTCTATGCTGGCGATCTGACCCGTCCTGGCAGTAACAGCACCGAGCAGCTGGTGGATTCACGCATCACCGGTCACAAGCCTGAGAGCCTGGACTGGGCGCAGTCGGCCGCGATCCCGCTGACGGCGCTGACCGCCTGGGAAGGCCTGTTTGAGCGACTGAACCTCGAAACAGCAACGGAAGATCAGACCCTGCTGATCGTGGGCGGCGCGGGCGGTGTCGGATCGCTGGCGATCCCACTGGCGAAGCTGCGCAGTAAGGTAAAGATCATTGCGACCGCCTCGCGTGAAGATTCCGCCCAGTGGTGCCGCGATCGCGGCGCCGATCTGGTGATCAACTACAAAGATATGCCTGGTGAGCTGGAGAAACAGGGCATTAAGCAGGTCGATTATATCTTCTGCCTGAATGATACCGATGGTCACTGGGAGACGATGGCGAAGCTGATCGCGCCGCAGGGTCATATCTGCACCATCGTGGAAAACGAACATCCGCTGTCGATGGATCAGCTGAAGCTGAAGAGCGCTGCCCTGCACTTCGAGCTGATGTACACCCGCAGCATGTTCAACACGCCGGATATGGCGCGTCAGGGCGAGATTCTGGATGCGGTATCGGCATTGCTGGATGAAGGTAAGCTGCAAACCACACTGAGCGAGACGCTGCACGGCTTAAGCGTTGAGACCTTAACCGCCGCCCATCAGCGCGTGCTGGAAGGCCACATGCGCGGCAAAGTGGTGATGGTCTATTAATGCACTGACCCGGCTGCCCTGCGGCAGACCGGATCAAAGCCTGCGTTACGGCTGGGCGTTTTTCTCGCCCAGCATCCCTTTTACCAGCTCGATGCAACGCAGGAAGCGGGCGTCGTAATCGTCTTCCTGCACGTGCAGGAATTCGATGTTGTTTTCACGCAGCATTGTCACCAGCATCGACTGAAACTCCCGTCGATCCACTGAACTGCCCAGGCTGCGCAATCCATCCGCGACCCAGGGCACGTTGTTCTCCAGCAGAATCACCAGATCAAAGCGATATTCATCGATCAGAGCCTGAACAAAAGGATGTTCACGCCCTTCATATTTCAGACAAAACGCCTGCGTGGTCACAAAGTCGGTGTCGATAAACGCCACTTTATTCGCGTATTTGACAGCGAAGTCGATGTACTGCGCCTGCCCCAGCGCGATTTTGTCGTAATCAGAATATTGCAGCGCCATTTCGTCACCGCCCAGGTGGGAGAAGACATAGTCGCGGCCATATTCCCAGGCACTGGTGGTGTTGAAGATGTTGGCGAGTTTATTCACCAGGGTCGATTTACCGCTCGATTCTCCACCGAGGATCGCCACGGTGCGCACAAAGAAGGGTTTCACTTCCGTAGGAATGTAATCCCAGAAGCGGAACGGATCCTGACGAATCTGCGCGCCACTGATGCTCATAAAGGATCGGTTGGGATCGACCAGTACGGTCTGAATGCCCAGATGCTGCTGATACATCTCCGCATCGGGCGCTTCGCTGGTGTAGATGCAGTCCGGCGCAATACCGTGCTCACTGAGGAAGGCGCTGACACCTTCACTCCAGACATCCCAGCCGTGTGGATAGGGTTCAATCCCCTCCTCGTCAAAGGCGTGAATGCGGATATTTTTCTGATATTTAAAGGTCTGCAGCAGCCAGCGCAGGCGGTCGCTGACCGTGGGCTGTTGTGACATCGCGCTGTTCTCAAACAGTTCGCGGTCACGCGGCTCGTCATAACCCATGATGATATGCAGCTCATCGACCTGGCTACAGGCGCGCTGAATCAGATAGATGTGGCCGGTGTGCAGCGGATAGAACTTGCCAAATACCACGCCCACGGTTTTATCGCGGCGAGGAAACTCCAGCCCCAGAAAGCGGTGCAGCGCTTCCAGCTTTTGCGCGCTGGGGCTTTTGATTTTGGCATTAAGTAACTGGCTCAGATAGCCTTTGGTCATGCCGCTGGCATCAGCGACCTGTTGCAGCGTATGGCCCTGCTGGCGAATGGCCGTTTTCAGATAATCAAATGACGACATGTCGTGCCTCCTGCATCAATGCGGTTAAGGTGGGGGCGGCCTGTCAGCGGCTTTCCGCTGACAGGCCGCAGGCGCGTTACAGATCGTCCAGAATCGCCAGCGCATCCGCCAGCTTCTTCGCGCTGAAAACCTGCATCCCGGCAATCGGTTTTTTCGGTGCGTTCCCTGCCGGTACAATGGCGCGTTTGAAGCCATGCTTCGCCGCTTCAGAGATGCGCTCCTGCCCGCTGGGCACCGGACGGATCTCTCCGGCCAGTCCCACTTCGCCGAAGATCACCAGATCCTGCGGCAAAGGACGATCCCGCAGGCTCGATACCATCGACAGCATCAGCGCCAGATCAGCACTGGTTTCAGTCACTTTAACGCCGCCAACCACGTTGACGAACACATCCTGATCCGCCATCTGCAATCCGCCATGACGGTGTAAAACGGCCAGCAGAATCGCCAGGCGGTTCTGCTCCAGCCCCACTGCCACGCGGCGCGGATTGCCCATCATGGAGTGATCGACCAGCGCCTGAATCTCCACCAGCAGTGGGCGCGTCCCCTCCCACAGCACCATGACCGAACTGCCTGAAGTGATCTCTTCGCCACGCGACAGGAAGATAGCGGATGGGTTGCTGACTTCACGCATGCCCTGCTCGGTCATGGCAAACACGCCCAGCTCATTGACCGCGCCGAAGCGGTTTTTATGACTGCGCAGGGTACGGAAGCGGGAGTCAGCATCGCCATCCAGCAGGACTGAACAGTCGATACAGTGCTCAAGTACCTTCGGCCCGGCCAGCGAGCCATCTTTGGTGACGTGACCCACCATGATGATCGCCACGCCACGCGTTTTGGCGAAGCGCGTCAGGTAAGCGGCGGTTTCCCGCACCTGAGCAACGCTGCCCGGTGATGACTGGATTTCCGCCATGTGCATGACCTGAATGGAGTCGATCACCATCAGTTGCGGTTGTTCCTGTTCGGCGATCAGGCAGATCTGTTCGATGCTGGTTTCCGACAGCATATTCACATTTTCGGTGGGTAATCCCAGGCGATGGGCACGCATTGCCACCTGCTGCAGTGACTCTTCACCCGTGACGTAAAGGGTTTTCATCCCCTCTGACAACCGGCACATCACCTGCAGCAGCAGCGTGGATTTACCTGCACCAGGACTGCCGCCAATCAGAATGGCGCTGCCTGGCACCACCCCGCCACCCAGCACACGGTCAAACTCTTTGAAGCTGGTCGAGAAGCGCGGTAACGCCTCCAGGCTGATTTCAGAGAGCTTCTGCACCCGGCTGGTTCCGGCGCTGCCGGCATAGCCACTCAGGCGCTCGTTACGCGCAGCGGCGGGCGAGGCGGCAATGCGCACCTCGGTGATAGTGTTCCAGGCGTGGCAGGCGCTGCATTGCCCCTGCCAGCGTGGGTAATCTGCGCCACATTCGTTACAGACAAATGCGCGTTTTGCCGCTTTGGCCAAATCAATACCTCAGTTAACGCTCTTCGTGGATCAGGCTGCCGGTGAGGATGCAGAACACCCCCATTAGATCGGCATGGCGAATGGTGACCGCAGTCTGCTCATTCACCTTAGGTTTAGCATGGAACGCAATGCCCAGTGCTGAGGCTTTGATCATCAGCAGGTCATTGGCACCATCGCCGATCGCCACCGTCTGTTCCGGCGCGATGTCAAAACGCTGCGCCAGCTTTTTCAGGGTATCGGCTTTGTATTGTGCATCGACAACCGGACCCAGCACGTTGCCGGTCAGTTTGCCGTCGCGAATTTCGAGTTCATTTGCCACTACCGCCGACAGATGCAGTTTGTCGCGCAGGTAGTCGGCGTAGTAGGTAAAGCCGCCGGATGCGATAGCAACCTGCCAGCCCAGCGCCTGCAGTTTCTGCGTCAGCGTCGTTAAGCCTGGCATTAACGGCAGCGCATCACGCACCTGTTTCAGAATATTGGCGTCCGCGCCCTGCAGCGTGGCGACACGCTGACGCAGGCTGGCGGTGAAATCGAGTTCGCCGCGCATTGCGCGTTCCGTCACTTCTGCCACCTGCTCGCCGCAGCCTGCCAGTCTGGCGATCTCGTCAATGCATTCGATCTGAATCGCAGTGGAGTCCATATCCATGACCAGCAGGCCTGGTGTTTTGAGATGCGGGATTTTGCCCAGCGGCGCCACGTCCAGCCCGGCGTCGTGCGCCAGTTGGCTGGCAAACGGCGTCAGCGATCCCGCCAGGCGAATCACCTGATACTCATCGACGTTCCAGGCGCTGACGATCACCATCGCCGCACCCAGATGATGCTGGTAATCGGTCAGCTTTTGCTTATCCAGCCCGCGGCCATACAGCAGCCAGCCGGTGCGGCCAGCGCGATAATCCAGCGGCATCACTTCATCACCGCTAAGAGAAAGGGGCAAACCCGGCCAGAGGGAGACATCGGCGGGAAGATCGCACCAGGTTAAACGATTTGGCATCAGAGCTCCTGTAGGGACAACAAAACCACGCAAGAGGCTACCTTGTCTGCGCCGCTTCTGGCAACATAATCTCCAGGCTTTCTGTTGTGATATGACCCGGATGATTAATGGCTAAAACCGCACTGAAATTTCGCTTACATCGTACCGTGATCGTTCTCATCTCGATGGCGCTGCTGGTCGTCCTGATGCAGGGCGCATCCTGGTTCAGCCTCGGCCACCAGGCGGCACGTTCTGAACAGGTCGAGGAGCTGGCGCATACGCTGACCAGCCAGGTGGCGTTTAGTCTTAAGCCGTTGATGGACAACAGTGAAAATAATCGCACTCAGATAGAAGCCATTCTTAATCAGATGACGGCTAACAGCCGTATTCTGGATGCGTCGGTGTATGACGGCGACGGCAGCCTGGTGGCGCACAGCGGTGAAAACATCAATGTGCGTGATCGGCTGGCGCTCGATGGTCAGCGCGCGGGCAGCTATTTCAACCATCAGATTGTGCAGCCACTGGCCGGAACTGATGGCCCGCTGGGCTTTTTACGTGTGACGCTGGATACCCATGTGCTGGTCACCGACTCGCATCAGGTCGATAACACCACCAATATTCTGCGTCTGATGATGCTGCTGGCGCTGGCGATCGGCATTATTCTCTCCCGCACTCTGCTGCGCCATCGCCGCACCCGCTGGCAGCAGTCGCCGTTCCTGCTCACCGCCAGCACCCCGGTGAAAGAAGATCGGGATGAGGACGACGAGAAGAAAGAGTAACGTTGCGGCTGTGGTAAAGATAAAACGAAAAGGCCCGCGGTGCGGGCCTTTTTTATGGTAACGATACGGATTTGCGAGACGTTTTCCGTTAGCCGATGAGCAGCGCTTCCAGCTCACCTAGCGATTTGACCTGCCAGGTGGGCTTAATTGGTTCCGGCAGCGGCCGGGTGCCATGATCGAGCCAGCAGGTTTTAATGCCGGCATTCATGCCGCCCAGAATGTCTGACTCTGGCGTATCACCCACCATCAGCACCCGCTCACGATCCGGGTTACCCATCAGATTC
The DNA here is from genome assembly GCF_051136265.1 of Candidatus Pantoea rara. Taxonomy (NCBI): domain Bacteria; kingdom Pseudomonadati; phylum Pseudomonadota; class Gammaproteobacteria; order Enterobacterales; family Erwiniaceae; genus Pantoea; species Candidatus Pantoea rara. Next base: position 3,420,002 of record NZ_CP194942.1, read on the forward strand.
AGCGCGTAATCAAAAATCTCTGGCGCCGGTTTGGGCAGGCCGACCTGCTCGGAAATCACCAGCGCCGAGAAGTAATCACGAAAACCGGTGCGTTCCAGACGCGTCTGCTGCAGCGCGGTAAAGCCATTGGTAATGATCCCCATCTTTACTTTGCCATGCAGCTGGTTCATCAGGCTGACCGCACCCGGCAGCGGCGTGCAGATCTCTCCCATCGCACTCAGGAAGCCGCTGTTGAGAATCTCTGGCGCAACGCTGAGCTTTTCGCTCCAGTGATTGAAACGCTGAGTCTGCAACTGTAACGCTGAGATAGTGCCGTTCTGATAATCGACCCACAGCGGTTTGTTGATCGCCTGATAATCGCTGTAATCCTGGTCGGTGAACTGCACGTCATAACCGGCGAACAGGCGCTGCAAACCGGCATAGGCGTCGAAATGAAAAAGGGTATCGTCGGCATCAAATAGGATGCAGTCCCAGTTATCTATCATTAAAGCTCCTTAATACCACTACGGCGTCAGGGCCATGAGAATGGCATCTTCACGGCCGCTGGCGGTGGGATAATAGTTGGGGCGACGACTGACCTGATTGAATCCAAGCTGCTCATAGAGCGCGATGGCAGGCAGGTTCGAAGCCCGCACTTCCAGCCACAGCGTCAGCACATCGCGTTTGATCAACTCATCGATCAAATGCTGCAACAGCTGACGGCCATATCCCCGGCGCTGAAAAGCGGGATCGACCGCAATGTTAAACAGCGAGGCTTCGTCCAGTACCACCTGTGTAATGGCAAAGGCGGCCATTTTGCCGTCAACGTCGAGACGTAAATTGATAAAGCGCTCACCCTGATTGCTGGCAAACGTCTTTTCACTCCAGGGAAATGCGTGGCTACGACACTCAATGGCGAAGGCCTGCGCCAGATCATCAGGGGTGAGTAAAGAGATGGCTGTCATGGTTACACATCTGTTGCCAGAGCGCGCGTTTGGCGACGCCGCTGCTGATGAGTTCATTAAAAGAGGCGCTGGTTAATGCCACGCCATTGAAAGTCTGTTCGCTCTCTACGCCGAGCAGCCAGCCCGCGCAGTTCAGCGTTTCGGGCAGCATTTGCAGCTGATCCGGCGTCACGGTCATCACCTGAGCGGGTTGCAGATTGAGCGCATGCAGCACGTCGCGCATCAGCGGTTCATGCAGACCGGGTGGCGCGTCAGCGACAATAATCAATTGCGTGTCCGGTGCCAGCGTGACGGCAATTTCGCCCTGAAGCACGCGCGGGCGGCGCAGTTGGTACTGCGTAATTCCCATTTGCTGTAAAAGCCAGTCGCGCCTGGACGTCATGGTGTTACCTGTTCTGCTGCCTGAATGCGACGCTATGCTAGCAAACCCATCGAACATGCGCCAACAAACCACTATAATCCCCGCTCAGATCTTACAGGAGCCCTACATGTCTGCTTTTACCCCGGCCAGCGAAGTCATTCTGCGCCACAGTGATGAATTTACCGCCCGCCATGTTTTATTTGCTGGCGATCTGCAGGATGACCTGCCCGCTCAGCTGGAAACCGCCTCGTCGCGCGTTCACACCCAGCAATATCATCACTGGCAAAACCTGAGCCGCCGTATGGGCGAGCAGGCGCGTTACGGAATGGTTGCGCAGCCGGAAGATGTGCAGGGATGCGATACCCTGGTCTACTTCTGGACCAAGAATAAGCCGGAAGTACAGTTCCAGCTGGAGAACCTGCTCTCTATGCTGCCAGTGGGTTGTGACGTGTTCGTGGTGGGTGAAAACCGCAGCGGCGTCCGCAGTGCCGAAGGCATGATAGAGTCGTGGGTGAAACTGGAGAAGATCGACAGCGCGCGTCGCTGTGGTCTCTACCACGGTCGCCTCGACACGCAACCTGAGTTTGATGCCAGCACCTTTGGTCATCAGTATCAGCTGGATGGTCTGACAATTCATACCCTGCCAGGCGTCTTCAGCCGTGACGGCCTGGATAGCGGCAGTGCCCTGCTGCTGTCGACCTTTACTCCGCACACCAAAGGTAAAGTGCTGGACATGGGCTGTGGCGCGGGCGTGATTGCCGCCTCGCTGCCTGCCCGTTCGCCTAAAGTACGGCTGTGGCTGTGCGACGTGCACGCGGCCGCCATTGAAGCGAGTAAACTGACGCTGGCTGCCAATGGCATCGAGGGTGAAGTCTTCGCCAGCAACGTCTTCTCTGACGTGACCGGCCGTTTCGACATGATTATCTCTAACCCGCCGTTCCATGAAGGCACCCAGACCAGTCTCGACGCCGCACAGGCACTGATCCGGGGCGCGGTGAAGCACCTGAACACCGGTGGCGAGTTGCGTATCGTCGCGAACACCTTCCTGCCTTATCCGCAGGCGCTGGATGAAGCCTTCGGCAGCCACGAAGTCATCGCACAAACCGGTCGCTTTAAAGTTTACCGCGCCGTCTATGGTCGCGGTGCCAAAACGCGCTAAGGGCTTTTGCCAGCATTAACCGCGTTGCCGGGCTGAAAACGTTGCTTTTTACAGCGATCGTTTCAGCCCGACGAAATAGTTGTTGACGCAAAGAGTAAAATCTCTAGAATGCGCCTCCGTGGTTGTAACATTCTCAGGATGTTACCGGTATGCGAAGGTGGCGGAATTGGTAGACGCGCTAGCTTCAGGTGTTAGTGTCCTAACGGACGTGAGGGTTCAAGTCCCTCTCTTCGCACCAAAATCACATGTTTCATATCGCGAGCACTGCGCGAAGGTGGCGGAATTGGTAGACGCGCTAGCTTCAGGTGTTAGTGTCTTAACGGACGTGAGGGTTCAAGTCCCTCTCTTCGCACCATTGCGGTGATATGAACAGACAACTCGATGCGAAGGTGGCGGAATTGGTAGACGCGCTAGCTTCAGGTGTTAGTGTCTTAACGGACGTGAGGGTTCAAGTCCCTCTCTTCGCACCAACGTTGTCATCCTCACGCTTTTCCCGCTCGTCCCCCTCTGCTGCTGATGCAGATTCGTTTTATCCCCTGCTCTGTTTAGTTTCCCGGTTACGTTACGTTTTGCAGTCGCTTTAACCTGCCCGCCCGTTTTAACGCGTTCCGCCTGTATTAAATCAGATGAAAATTCACAGAGACCGCTGCCAGTCCACCCGCTAATGCCAGACACGATGGCAGCAGCAGATAGTGACGCAGACGCTGGTTAAACAGCATCACCACAGTCAGCAGCAGCGCAACCGTCATTACCAGCCGCCACTGGCTGAAGCTCGGTTCCCATAAGGCGAACACCGGCAGCGCGATGCAGGGCAATAATACGCCCCACGCACTATCCAGTTTTTTACCCAGTGTCCAGCTGACGCCCCACAGGCCGCAGGCCGCAATAATCGCTATCCCCATGACGCAAACCTCAAATGATAAGCATTCCCATTATCATATGACAGTTTTGCCTGCTATGCAGCCTGTTTTTTGCGCCCGGCAAGAAGATGACAGACCAGTTGGAAAATGCTAGATTGCGGCCTATAACACCTTTAATAACAGCACCAGCAATAATTTGCTCACGGTCTGGCATACCCTCTTTATGCTGGCTTGCGCTTTGGTATTTCAGGGTCGTCACGAGTATTTATAATGAAATTACAATCATATGAAGAACTGAAACAGAGTAAATACCGGCTTTCAGTGATGCTTTTTCTGTTTTTAAATATCGCCGTTTCGCTATTTTATCTTCTGCCAATAATGAGTAATAAAACAAGCGATACCACCCTGCCGGTAATGTGTGTCGCGGCTTTTAGCGGTGTGATGTTAATTACCCATTTAATATTGCCTAAAGTAAAACTCCCACTTTTAAATCCTGTGGCGCTGGTGCTGGGAATGCTCTGGGCGTGGCACATTAATTATCGCTTTCATCAGGTATTCTATTTTGATCGCGGCTTTCTTATTATCAGTTTGATCAGTGTGTTATTTATCAGTGCCATTGCCCTGAGCGATTATCTGGGCGCTTTTTGTCTGCATGTCGCCCCGCCGGTGCTTACCGTATTGCTGCTCGACAATGCGCAACATCTGCCGCTGATTCTGCTGACCATTACCCTGCCGCTGATTGGTTTCTCACTTCAGCATCTGATGCGCCGTCGTGCCGATAACTTTACCCTGCGTCTGATGCATCAACTTTATGAAGAGAAAGAGACCTTCAGCGATCTCAGTATGCTCGACCCGCTGACCGGCCTGTATAATCGCCGTGGCCTGAAGAACCGGCTCGATAATATTCTGGAAAACCATGCTGGCAGCCACTATGTGCTGCTGCTGGATATCGATCATTTTAAGGCCTACAACGATAATTATGGGCATGCGATGGGCGACCAGGCGCTGGCGCGGGTCTCTGTGGCTATTCGTGACGCGGTGCGTTCGCGCGATGTCGTCACCCGCTATGGCGGCGAAGAGTTTCTGGTGCTGATGACCAATGTGAACAGTTCTATCGCCATAAAACTGGCTGAGCGGATCCGGCAGTATGTGCTGGATTTAGAAATCCCCCATCTTTTCAATGAGACCGTTTCAACTCACGTTACCATCAGCGCGGGTATCGCGCCTATTTACGACAACGACTTTGATCTGGCGGTAGCGAATGCGGACAGCGCATTGTATGTGGCTAAGAATCAGGGGCGGAATACCATTCTTGCCTGGGAAGACTTACCCCGACAACAGCATCAGACCACCAGCGAACATGCCTGATTCAGCCTGGCACGTTCGATGAGCAGCCTCGCTAAGCCCGGTTCTTTGCGGCTCGGTCCGATCAGATAACAAGCCTTAACACCTGCCATTTTCCCGCCAGCAGCGACGTTTTTTTACGCGACTTGTAGAGTTAATCAATAACGATTATCATTTGCTTTCTTATCTACACTTTTCGCGAGTCGTCATGGCAACCGTTTCAGCTCAGGAACAGCGTTTCAACGCTCAGTCGATGATCTTCCGGCAGAATGACCGTCCACTGGCGGAAAGTCTGCATGACCGCCTGCAACAGCAGCGTAGCTATCTGCTTGATTCGATAAGATTTAGCCAGCCAGCTCCGCGCGAGACGCTGACTCTCGCAGCCTGGTCACAATCAGAGGCCTTTGCCCCACTTATCCGGCGTTACAGCGATTATCTCTATCGCGATCATCCTGATGCGGTGCGTGAAGCAAAGCCAGTGCTCTCTCTCTGGGCGCAATGGTATTTTGGCCTGCTGCTGCCATCGCTGATCATGGCGTTGTTGCAGGAGTCGCGCGCGCTGGACTGCTCGCCAGAGCATATTCGTGTCGGTTTTCATGACAATGGTCATCCGGCCACGTTCTGGATTGATGTGCAGGAAGATGAAGAAGCCCGCTATCTTAATCCTCAGCAGCGCATTGATCGGCTGATCCAGCAGCATCTGATCCCGGTGGTTAATGGTATTACCCAGCATGGTGATATCAACGCCCGACTCATCTGGAACAACATGGGCTACTCATTCCAGTGGTTCCTGGGTGAGCTGAAAAGTCAGATTGATGAGACGCTGGTGCTGCAACTGGAGCAGTCGCTATTCTTTAACCAGCGACTGCTGGATGGCAGTGAAAATCCGCTCTATCGCACTATGATCCCGCGTAATGGCGAACTGGTCCGTCGTAGCTGTTGCCAGCGTTATCGCATTCCTGATGTCGAACAATGCGGCAACTGCACTCTGAGCAGCAGCTAAACAGACTCAATTACCACGAATTCTCCGTTTATCTCGTTTACAGGCACTGAGGCTTGTGGCAATTTTTACGCCTTCGATCAGCCTGGAGAGAAAGATGAGTCTGGAGTCCGTGCGCCAGTTCTTTGCCGAACACGCCCCTGAAATTGAAATTATTGAACTGGCAGAAAGCACTGCAACGGTCGGAATGGCTGCGCGCGCCCATGGCGTGACGCCAGGAGAGATTGCTAAAACCCTGTCACTGAAAGTGAAAAACGATGTGGTGCTGATTGTGACTCGCGGCGATGCCCGGCTGGACAATCGCAAGCTGAAAGCGGCGCTGGGCGCCAAAGCACGGATGCTGAGCGTAGACGAGGTGATTAACTGGACCGGCCATCCGGTGGGCGGCGTCTGTCCTTTCGGTCTGGAGAATCCGCTGACCGTTTACTGTGATGTCTCACTGCGCAGTTTCGACGAAGTGTTACCCGCCGCTGGCGCTATCCACAGCGCCGTCCGCATCTCGCCACAGCAGATGGCTGAGCTCACTAATGCCCGCTGGATCGACGTGTGCGAAGCGATTTAATGCTTCGCCTCTGCTTATCCAGCCATCACACCCGGCTCCCCGCATCAGGATTTCAGGCGCTTAAATGCTTCTTCGATGATCGACAGCAGCACCGTATTATCGACGCGATGCAGCACATGTACCGAAGCGCCACAATGCTCAGGCACCCCGACCGTGAGCCGAAGTGGCTGACGAAAACGCCAGCTTTTGCCGCGCGTCGCACCAGGACGCAGCTCGATATCAACCCGGTAATCGGTGCCTGACGCGACACGCTGATTCAGCAGCCAGGCCACCACCATCGCATCGTGGATCCAGCATCCTGCCAGTTGCCGGGTCTCTATCGAATAGTCGATCCATGGACGCAGCGTTTCGCGCACAAAATCAGTCAGCGGATGTTCGACGGCGGTAAGGCGGGTTAAATCCTGCTGGGTCAGTAGCGTCTGCGTGGTGACATCCATCGGCACCAGCGTCACGGCAGCACCGCTATGCAACACCTGATGCGCCGCCTCTGGATCCAGGCCGAAGTTGGTGTCCTTGATATAATCATCCAGTGTAAATACGCCACCCATAATGACAATCTCCGCCACAGAGTCTGCCATGTCAGGATAGCGCTGCATCGCCAGCGCCACATTCGTCAGCGGACCAATCGCCACCAGAGTAATCTCGCCCGGATTGTCACAAATCAGTTTGCCGATAGCGTCAGCAGCATCAAACGCATCCGCCGCGATATCCGCTGGCTGACGCACATCCTGCCACAGTTTACCCAGCGCAAGCTGATTGACCCGGTTATCGAGCGTTTCGCGCCACGGCGCAGGATCTTCCTGTAGCGCCTGTGTCGCACCCTGTACGACAGGAATAGATAATCCCAGCCGGACGATCAGATCTTTGGCGACGCGTGCGCCCACTTCACATGGTGTATTACCCGCTACGGTTGTAATTAATTCCAGAGACAGGGCAGGAGACGCTAAGGCCAGCGCAATCGCAAGCCCGTCATCGGTGTTGGCGCCCGCGATACCGTTGCCGGGATCGCAGTCAATAATAATTCTTTTCATATTTTTATAAGTTAACTCTGGCTTTGAGACTTGCAGCCGCAGGATTCACCAATTTCAAGATAATGTGGAAACTCCTTTAATTGCGCTTCGCTCTCTCCCTCTTTCAACATCTGAATCGCAGAGCGGGCCATTTCACGCAATGGCTGGCGCACAGTGGTTAATGTCGGGACATGAAACGATGAGTGATCGGTTCCGTTAAAGCAGACCAGCGCCACATCCTGTGGCACGCGGATTCGATGCTCAGAAAAGGCGCGAAGCGCGCCAATCGCCTGGCCTTCGTTGCTGGTAAACAGCGCACGCGGTACACAACCCCGGGCGATCATAGCTTGTGCCGCCTCGTAGCCGCCCTGTGGAGTGTAACTGGCGGGGAACATCAGTGACTCATCAATCTGCAGGCCGCGATCCTGCATGGCATCGCGCCAGCCCTGAATACGATCCTGCGCGTTAAGCATATCAACCGGCCCACTGATGATACCGACCTGCTGATAACCGTGACTCAACAGATGCGCCGTCACCTGCCAGGCAGCCTGACGCTCATTGACCCGCAGCATATTAACGCCCGGCTGTGGTTCAACCCGCTCCAGCATGACCAGCGGCGTACCGCTGGCTTTAATCAAATCAATGTAAGGATGGCGATCGACGCTGTTGTAAAACAGTCCATCTACCTGCCGGTTAAGCAGTCCCTGAATTAATTCCAGTTCGCGCTTGCGGTCATCCCCGGCATCACCCAGCAGCATGACGTGACCGTGATTCATCGACTCCTGCAACAACACATGCGCCATTGAGGCCACAAAAGGATTGCCGATGTTAGGCACGACCAGCCCAAACGTTTTGGTGTTACCGGAAGCCAGTGCGCGTGCTGCTGCATTGGGCCGGTAACCGGTCGCTTTAATCGCCTCCAGTACCCGCTGACGGGTTGCATCGGCGACCGGACGAGGCCCGTTATTAATGACATAACTGACAACTGCCACTGAGGTGCCTGCCGCTTTCGCAACTTCACTGCGGGTCACTTTTCCCGTTAACGACTTAGGCACATCACGTTCCTCCATAAAAAAACAGGCCGCTTTACACGGCCTGCTGCTTGTCGCTCTCGCCTGGCTAATGGCATCCTCAGGCAAAGCTAGATGGCATCTTCAGGCAGATTGAGATTTCGCCCTCGCGTCTCAGGCGCGACAAAGGTGGTAAAGAATCCAATGGCGGCCATTGCCGAGAAATAGACTGCAATCGGCCACCAGTGACCGGTATAAGAAAGCATAGCAGCGGCAATAAGCGGTGCAGTACCACCGGACAAAATCGAGCCCAGTTCCTTAGCCACCGCCATTTTGGTGTAGCGATGGTGAACGCCGAACAGTTCCACGCCCCATGCTGCCTGTACCCCGAAAATACCCAGTGACGCCAGCGCCATCCCGACCACGATAACCGGAATCACCAGCATCGGTTCACGCGTGTCCAGAAGCGTAAAGGCGGGCCAGGCGTAGAACATCAGTAACAGACAGAAGACGCGATAAACGATCCTGCGACCAAAACGGTCAGAGAGCCAGCCCGCTAACGGAATGATCAGGAAACCCAGTAGTGAGGCGAGGAAGACGGCGGTAGTCGGCACGGACTTATCGACCATCAGTACCTTAGCGACATAACCGACGATGAAGCCCTGGGCCAGATAGGAAGGGCCGTTTTCGCCGATACGCAGGCCAACCATGGTCCAGAAGGCGCGGGTACGCTGAAAGAAAGACCGCTGATCGACCACCGGCGCAGCCATCACACCAGCACGTTCCGCTTCCATCTCTGCCTTCCTGCGCTCAAACACCGGCGTTTCACGCAGGTGACGTCGAATCCACAACGCAACCAGTGCAATCAACGCACTGCTCAGGAAGGGAATACGCCAGCCCCACTCCAGCAGACTCTGCTGATCCATCTGCACCACCAGCAGCCAGACCAGCGAGGCCAGCAGCGTACCGCTGTTGGACCCCAGCGCAATCACAGAAGAGACCAGTCCGCGGCGCTCTGTCGGCGCATATTCACCCAGCATCACCGTGCCACCCGATAACTCCGCGCCCGCGCCGAAACCCTGCGTAAAGCGCAGCAGAACCAGACAGGCAGGCGCCCAGACGCCAATAGAGGCATAGTTCGGGATTAAACCGATAAACGTCGTGGAAGCACCCATCAGAATGATGGTGGAGATCATCACCACTTTTCGGCCTTTACGGTCGCCCAGCCAGCCGAAAAAAAGTGCGCCGATAGGCCGGGCAACAAAGCCGACTGACCAGGTAGCAAAGCTGGAGAGCAGTGCCATGGCAGGGGTTGATTCCGGAAAGAAAACGTCGCCAAAGATGATACCGGCAGCCAGGCCATAGAGTGCGAAATCCGCATACTCCATTGCCGTTCCGAGCCAGCATGAGAAAGTGGCGCGCCAGAAATCTTTGCGGCCTGAGGAGGTATTAAACCGCTCATCGGCGGCTGAAGTGGATGCCAGTGAAGCCTGCTGCTTAACGGAGTTTTGTGCCGTCATAACCCTATCCCTGAATGAGTATGCAGATTGACAAACGCCCGTCCATGGGTCGATTCCCTGATGAAAGCGGAATTCCCCCGGTGACGACGTTCAGTTGACTAACCATGATGAAAGGTTAAAGGATTCCCTGGTGTTGGAATCTTGTTCTTCGCCCCATTTCGCCGATGTATTTTTCATCGGTCGCTTAAACTGAGCGAATGTAACTTAACAATCAATAGAGCCTACTGTGCATCGGGCACCGTGAGCAATCACTGGGGCCCTAGTGTATCTACGCGCGTAGATAAATCAATAGATTTTGCGGAAAATTGTTAGCAAAACTTCACTATTACATCCCGTCACCACACCTTTTTAGCGCAAATTCAGCGAGTTAACACCATCATGTCGCACAAAAAAAAGTCACCAGCACTTGTTAGTTACCATTTTCTCTAATCATTAAGCGTTATAAGAGGGGCAAAGATTCTTTCATCACGTTATGTTGTCGCACACGTCGGTTACCTGCAGATGACACTTCCTGTTTATTCTTAAAAGTCGCTGTAAGCGCAGCCAATGCGTTACCCTGACAAAAAGACCGGACAGAGATGCTATGAAAATTATTCTGATGCGACACGGTAAACCTGACCACCAGGCGGCGGGTCGTCAGAGTGTGCAGGCACTGGCTGACTGGTGCGAAGCGTACGATCTGTCACAGGTCAGTGACGGACCGCCGCCACGCAGCATCGAAATCGCCCGTCAGGCCACGTTTATTGTCTGCAGCCCCCTGCCCCGTGCGCAATCCTCGCTGAGCCAGCTCGGTCTGCTGCCTCATGACGTTGATGCGCTGTTCAGCGAAGTCGCCGTACCGCTATTGCGAACCGGCGCAGTTCAGCTACCGACCGTGTGCTGGCTGGCCCTGCTGCGGCTGCTATGGTTCTGCGGTTATGCAGGCGATGCAGAGTCACTGCAACATGCAAGAAGCCGCGCCTCGGCGGCGGCAGAGAAGCTGATCGCGCACTCACAGCAAGGCACAGTGCTGCTGCTGGGCCACGGCATCATGAACAAGATGATTGCGCGCGAGTTACGCAAACGCGGCTGGCAGGCAGAGAAGCATGCCAGCAGCCGCCACTGGAGTACGGCGATCTATCATCGTCCGTTTATCTGACCGATCGGAAAATAGCCCAGCACCTCACAACCTGTCCCGACACGCGGCGTGGCAATCACTTTACGTTGCGCCAGATCAACCACACTCAGTGTGCCATCATCCTGATTGGCAATCAGCAGCTGTTGCCTGTCAGGCGTGAAGCAGCCATCCATCGGCATGTTGCCCACGCTGATGTCGCCCTGCGGATTGAGCAGATCGTCAAACAGGGTCACCAGCGGTTCCTGATCCCCGATTGCCACCAGCTGTTCGCCATCGGCGCTGAAGCGAACCACCTGACAGGGCTGCTGATGACCCGGCAACGTGATGCGCTGGCGAATACGGTGGCTCTGCCGATCGATCAGATAGAGTAACGGCGCATCAGCGGCACTGGCGACCAGATAAGGATGTTTTGGTGAGGCAGCGATGCCCGCAATCGGGCCAGGCAGCAGGATGGTATCGATCACCCGCCCCTCCGCTTCACAGAGATCCACTACTGTGATGGTCGCATCCTCTTCATTATCGGTGAACAGCTTGCGGCCGCTGGGTGACAGCGTCAGGCGATGCGCATTGTGAGAAGGAATCGGGATAATCTTTTCTACTTTATCGGCCTGCGGATCGATCACCGCCACGGCGGCACTCTGTTCACAGCAGAGATAGACTTTGCCATCGCGGCCCAGCTGTCCGCTGTGTGGCGCCCGTAGCGGCGACAGATCGATAAAGCCGCTGATCTCCCGACGCTGTAAATCAATGACCGCCACTTTATGTCCCGGATGGGGGTTATTACCATGAACGCCGTCACCATAAATGGGCACATAGGCTTTACCCCATTGGGCCAGGATCAGGAGTTCATGCGGCCGCGGTGGAAAGGCGTTCAGTTCACGCTCGACCGCGAAGGTTTCCGGATTGAGAAACAGGACGCGATTACCCTGCTTATCTACCGCCAGTAAACCATAGGCTTCACTCTGCATGCGCACTCCTTTCTCAGTAAGTTCTTCTTAAGCGTAGACAATCCTCTTCAGGCTGTCTGATTCTGCGGATTGATGAGCCGGGCTTACGCCACACAGTAAGCACAATATTCACTGCTGCCGGGGGCCATGCCGCACGCTGACCCGCAGGCTTAGCTTAATATTCAGATATTCCTCACCCCTGGATTTCGGTGTAATTAAATAAACGATTAACCGTAGAGATATTATTATTTCCATCACGTGACCGGATGATTTCCGTATTATCCTAAAGTCCAAAAAAGACGTAGCTAAAGTGTAAATAATGTTTTATTAAAAAGGTGCAGTGCAATTAAACCGCCGTGAGGAAACTATCGCGCACTAAAGCACTGCGTCGCCACCAGGGAAAACTATTCATTAATTCCCGCACTCATCGGAATTGCAGCCAGTATGCAATCCCGGCCGCTTCCGCCTCTGGCGAAACGGGCAGAGCCTGCACGATGACGGGAAAATAAAAATAACAGGTGTACCATGACTTCATATCGCCAACGTCCAGCGCATAAAATCTGGCGTAACTGGAAAAGAATATCGTTCAGTAGCCAGATGTTATGGAATAAGAAACAGCAGAGACGCCTTCAGGCACCGGAATATGATCCGGGTCAGGAACAGAATGTCGTATTAATCGCGCAGCAGAAAGATCTGCCAGAGATTCCAAAAATTGTCTGGATGGTCTGGCATAACGATCATCTGCCTGCCTCAATGGCGCTGAATATCAGTAAAATCCGGCGGGACAATCCCGATCACCAGGTTTATCTGATCACGCAGCGCACCCTGTCGCAGTGGCTGCCCGAACTCAACTTTATCTCTTCCGATCTGACGCTGGCACATAAAAGTGAAATCATCCGGCTGGAGCTGATTCTCCGTTATGGTGGTATCGGCATCGACTGCAGCACCCTTCTGTTTGAGAATCTCGCCTGGGTGCATCGCGCGCACGAAGCGCGGTCAATGGATCTCATCGGTTACTACCGCGAGCAATCGACGCAGAACCTGCTGGCGCCGGTCATTGAGAGCTGGTTTCTTGCCGCACCACCGCAAAACCCGTTTATTCGCGAATGGCTGAAACAGCTGGCTCCGGTTAAAAACGTCGGTATCCGCAACTATTTCCATGAGCTGAAGAAACGTGATGATTTTTCGCTGCTTGTACAGAATATGGATGACCCGTCGCGTCAGCTCCTGTCGCTGGCGCAGCAGGTCGCGATGCGCGAATACCGGCGGGCCAATCTCTATCTGCGTAAAGGCGAAGCCAGTGCCTGGTATTATCAGCGCCTGCATGCCGACAGCAGCAGTGCTTTTGCACAATCCGTGATGTTCCATCAGCGGCCACAGACGCCGCCACCGATTATCAAATTAACCGGCAACGAACGGCTGCATCTCGACTTCAATCTGCGGCTTGGTTTGTATAATCGCAGCAGCCTGATTGGCGAGATGATGCAGATGACACCGCCTGCGCTGGCATTGCCATCAGCGGTCAAAGCGCGCGCGTAGCCAGTGCGTGAACGTGGTGACCGCACGTGGCACCTGCGCTGCCCAGGGTCGGACCATCCACAGACGGGCGGCAAAGGCCTCGATCGGCTGCCAGTCAGGTAATACCTGCTGCAATGAACCTGCTGCCAGCGCCTCACGGGCGCTGAAATCAGGCAGCATCGCGATCCCTAATCCCTGCAGGGCCGCATCGCGTATCGACTCACTGTTGTTGGTCGCGAAGCTGCCCTGAATCCGCACCTGCACCTGTTCGCTATCCGCTGTAGTCTCAAACCGCCAGCGTGGGGATTCCACGCCGCGGGGATAGTAAAGACAGTTGTGCAGGGCCAGATCCTGCGGCGTGTGCGGTACACCCTGCTGGTTGAGATAAGCGGGTGAGGCCACCAGCAACGTCCGCGTGTCACACAAGGGCAGCGCCACGTGCGTTTCCGGTAGCGTATCACTGTGTCGAATTGCCAGATCAAACCCCTCGCTGCTCAGCGACACAATACGGTCGGTCACATCCAGTTGCAGACGCACCTGCGGATAGTCACGCAGGAACTCACCGATAATCGGTACCAGTTGCTGACGGGCAAACGCCACCGGCGCGGTAATGCGTACCAGACCACGCACGGGCCCGGCGGTATCGCGCACGCTGAAAAAGCTCTGTTCGATGCGGGCAAAGGGCTCACGTAACTCTTCCACCAGCTTCTCACCCGCTGACGTCAATCGCACACTGCGCGTGGTACGCTGCACCAGCAACACGCCCGCCATCTCCTCCAGTTCTTTAATTTTCTGACTCATCGCAGCCTTGCTGACGTCAAGCCGCTCTGCTGCGCGGGTAAAACTGCCCTGTTCAGCCAGTACGGTCAGCCAGTGCAGATGGTCCCACAGCGTATCCGTTTTCATCTCTTTCATTATGATTGTTCACTATAGTGAATAATCATTTCAGGCTACGCGCTTTTTCCCGCGGGATAAAGCGTTCACCATAGGGTCATTATTCACTGTGAGGAATGTGCTATGCCACTGCTGCAATTTGATGTTATTCAGGGTCGTTCAGAATCAGAGCTGCGTACACTACTGGATGCGGCACACCGGGCCGTACTCACCGCGTTTAAGGTGCCTGAACGCGATCGCTACCAGATTGTTCAGGAAAACAAGCGTTATCAGATGGTTTTTCAGGATACCGGCCTGGGATTTACACGCAGCGATAATCTGGTGATGGTACGGGTCTATACCAGCCCTCGCAGCAGCGAACAGAAACAGCGGTTTATGGCGGAGCTGGCGCGGGAGCTGCGTGAACATTGTGGTGTGCAGGGCAACGATTTAATGATCAGCTTTATTACCAACGACAAAGGTGACTGGAGTTTTGCCGACGGCGAAGCACAATACCTCACCGGCAAACTCTGAAAAACACCCGGATTTCTGCTCTGCTGACGGTGCGCGCCAGCCGCCGTCACGCCTCGTAACGTCCCTTCTGAAACGACATTAAGCCAATCTGCTCCTCACCGCACAATTCGGGCCGGATATGTTGCAGCCGGATGACAGCCAATATAGATTGTCGAAAAACCATCCCCCGAAGGTGGCCGGTTGCGTGAAGCCTCGCGTAACCCTGAAAAGAGGATTTCCCGTTGTCCGAATTGGTCTCCGTGGCGTTGTTTCTGGCCGCTATTGCTATTTATTCCTGTAAAGCCGGGCGTAATAAATTCTGGTTTATTGTTGTTCTTATCCTGCTGGTGCTTTTCGTTGTGCTCAACGCCACCCTCTATGCCAGCAACTATTTTACCGGTGACGGCATCAACGATGCGGTGCTCTATACCCTGACCAATAGCCTGACCGGCGCGGGCGTCAGTAAATATGTGGTGCCCGCGATTGGGCTGATCATCGTGCTGTTTCTGTTGTTCTGCCTGCTGTCGTGGATTCTGCGTCGGCGGAAGCGTCCCCATCACATGGGCTGGTCGCTACTGGCGGCCGCCTGTGCGCTCGGCTCAGTGCAGACCACCCCGGCCTTTCGCCAGGTCGCGACCCTGATTGTGTCGCATACCCAACTGGCGGACTCTGACTTCGACAACTTCTATAAAGTGCCGCGTAATCGCATTGAACAGCCCCGCCTCAACGTGGTTTACATTTATGGTGAAAGCTTAGAGCGCACCTATTTCGACCCCATCGCCTTTCCCGGTTTAGCGCCCGAGCTGAACCGGCAGAAAGAGCAGAGCATCGACTTCAGCGAAACCGAGCAGTTACCCGGCACCGACTACACCATCGCGGGGATGGTCGCCTCACAGTGCGGCATTCCGCTGTTTGCTCCGTTTGACGGTAATGCCTCGGCGTCGCTCTCCAGCTTTTATCCGCAGAATGTCTGTCTGGGCGACATCCTGAAAAATTCTGGCTACCAGAACTGGTTTATTCAGGGCGCCGATCTGCGTTTCGCCGGTAAGGATATCTTCCTGAAATCACACGGTTTCGATCCGGAAAATCTTTATGGTTCGCAGGAGCTGAAAAGCCGTGTCGCCGATCCCGCCTACCGCAATAACTGGGGCTATTACGACGATACGGTGCTGGATGAAGTCTTTGAGAAGTATCAGGAACTCTCTCAGGCCAGTAAGCCTTTTGCGTTGTTTACGCTGACCGTCGACACTCATCATCCAGACGGGTTTATCTCGCGAAGCTGCGATCGCAGGAGCTACAGTATTGAGGGCAAACCGAACCAGTCATTCAGTGCGGTCACCTGCTCGCAGGAGCATGTGGCGCGCCTGATCACGCGCATTAAAGCCTCGCCGTGGTTCAAAAATACCGTGATTGTGGTGAGCTCCGATCATCTGGCGATGAACAACACGGCGCATCCATGGCTGGTTAAACAGCCGCGTCGCAATCTGTTCATGGTGATCCGTGGCGATAAACCCCAGGCGGAGCTGATGGAGGCGAAGCGCAGCACGCTGGATAATGGCGCTACGCTGCTGGATATTCTCGGCGGCGATAACGCCATCGGCCTGGGCCGCAGCAGCCTCTCCTCGCTATCACTGTCCACCCAGTTCGACGATATGAAGAGTAAGGTAGCAAGCTGGAAACCTGACATCATCCAGCTGTGGAACTTCCCGAAGAAAATAGACAACTTCACGGTAGATCAGGCGAAGAATACGTTCAGCTTCTCAGGCACCACCTTTAAATTGCCGATTCTGTTCCGTATCAGCGACAAGCATGTGGAGCCAATGCCGGAAGGAGAATATTCGGCCCCGCTGCGCTATCAGCTGGCCGATTTCGCCTCTGCCGATAAATTCCTCTGGGTCGATCGCTGTTTTAAAATGGCGCGACTCTGGCAGCCTTCGCTGGCCCTCTCCGGCGATCTCTGTGTGGCGATGGGGCAGCTCGGCGGTACACCGTCGGTGACACACGTCGACAAGCCGCAGTGGAAAGGCAACGTGCAGTTCCCGGACGGCGCCGTCAGCGATGCGCGTTACCAGCAGAATCTGGCGCAGATCCGTATTGAAGATAACAACATTCGCTACAGCGCAGACAGTTTCCGGCTCGACGTGCCTGGTGCGCCGGAGAACGTTAAAAGCTTCAGTGGCATCTCACGGCCGGAGAGCTGGGGACGCTGGTCTAACGCCAATCTCGCACCAGAAGTGCACATCGACTATGTCGATGCGCTGCCTGCAAAGTTCGATCTGGTGATCACCGCGCGCGCATATGGTCCCAACGCACACCGGGCGATTCCGGTTCGGGTCGGCGACCAGCAGCAACTGCTATCGCTGGGTGAAGAGATATCGACGCATACCCTGCATTTTGACAATCCTGGTGCCAGCCATCGTCTGGTGATTGCACCACCGGAACCGCAGCTGAGTAACACTGGCAATATCACCGGTCAGGATCCGCGCAAATTAGGCATCGGTATGGTTGAAATTAAAATCGTGCCGCGGCCCTGACGCCCGTTTTTCTTTTCACGCCTCTGCGCATGACTGCAGAGGCGCCTCGCCTGACAAACTTCCGATTGACTCAGGTCAGCATCTGTTCACGGTCTGTCGCGCAGCGACGCCAGCTTCTCGCGCTGCTGGCCATCGGCAGTAAAGTTATCCTCCGCCAGCCAGCGCTGCAGGCCCTTTTTCACCTGTGGCCATTCGCTGTCAATAATCGAGAACCAGCTGGTGTCACGCGAACGCCCTTTGTAGACGATCGCCTGGCGGAACTCGCCTTCATAACGGAAGCCAAGCCGTGCTGCCGCCTGACGTGAAGGGGCATTGCAGCTATCGCATTTCCATTCATAGCGGCGATAACCCAGCGTCTCAAAGGCATAACGCATCAGCAAAAAGTGAGCTTCCGTTGCCATGCGGGTCTGCTTCAGTCGGGGTGAGAAAGCGACATGCCCGACCTCCATCACGCCATGTTCAGGCTGGATGCGCATTAACGACAGGCTTCCCACCGCCTGGCTGCTGGCGAGATCAATCACAGCGAAATGCAGCGGGTCGCGACTGGCTTCAAGTTGTGCAGCATGGTCCCGCCACGCTTTGTGCCCGGTAAACGGCCCCACAGGCAAATAAGTCCAGCCACGCTCATCTTCAGCCAGCGACCAGGCCTCAAACAGTGCATCACTATGCCGATCCACGTTAAAGGGCTCCAGCTGGCACGCCACGCCGGTAAAAATCTGATGCTGCGGTAAAGGACGGGATTGCCAGTCTGGTAAAGGCTGACCGACCGGCTGACCATATTGATTGGTGTGTTGTGACATGCTGCCTCCCGGCTACAGTTGATATCTGCAGATTGCCACTATCATGGTGGGTTAAAAAGTACCACAATCAGGAAAAATGATAGATCCACGGAGCAGGTCATGAAGCCAGAGATCCCTGACTTGCTGCTGGCGCCACTGATGCCAGCAGCCGGGACTACGTTGCAGCAGCAACTTTATCAGCGGATAAAGCAGGGCATTTTGCAGGGTCAGCTTGCTGCAGGAACAGGGTTACCTTCCACACGTCAGCTGGCCACTGAGTTAAAGGTTTCACGTAATACTGTGCTTAACGTCTGGACACAGCTACAGGCGGAGGGCTATCTGATGAGCGATCGGCAAGGCAGCCGCATCAGCCCCCTGGCTTTACCTGTCGGCCAGGCGGATGACGACACGTTAGCCAGCTGGCCGCTGGCAAAACGGATTGATCTCTTTCAACACAGTCAGGAAATTCACAGCGGCGCATTGCCCCTGCGCCCCGGTATACCCGCCCTGGCCCATTTCCCGCTGGCTGCATGGCGCCGGGCACTGAATCAGATAATGAGTCACACGCCACCGCAGCTACTCGGCTATGGCGACCCCTTCGGCGATCCCGAGCTGCGCACCGTACTGGCGCAGCAGTTGCGTCTTACGCGCGGTGTACGTTGTGATGCCGGACAGATTGTGATTACCGAAGGTGTGCAGCAGGCGCTTGCGCTGTGCGTCGCCCTGCTGAGCAATCCTGGCGACCATGGCTGGATTGAAGATCCGGGCTATCGCGGTGCCAAAGCGGCTCTGCAGGCCGGGGAGCTTAACGTTGTCCCGATCCCCATCGATGACCAGGGAATGGCCCCCGAGCCAGAAAACTGGAAACAGGCTTCGCCCCGTCTGATTTATACGACACCTACCCATCAATATCCCACCGGAGCAGTGATGAGCGCGTCCCGTCGTCTGGCGCTGATTGCTGCTGCGCAACAGCATCAGGCGTGGATTATTGAAGATGATTATGATGGGGACTTCCATTATCACGGCGAACCCATCACGGCGATGCAGGGCATGACCGATAATGCCCCGGTTATCTATCTCGGATCGTTCAGCAAGACACTGTTCCCTGCGCTGCGTATCGGTTTTATGGTACTGCCCGCACCGCTGGTCAGCCGGCTGCGACCGGCACTCCATCAGCTATTGCGCGGCGGTAATCGTCTGGAGCAGCAGGCACTGACCCGTTTTATTCTCAATGGGGATTATCAACGCCATCTGGGCAAAATGCGTCGCCTCTATCGACAGCGTCAGGCATTGCTGCGTACCGAACTGCAGCGGGCTGCGGGTCAGGCGATTCCCCTGCTGGGCGGTGACAGCGGTATGCATCTGGTGCTGCCACTCGCGCCTCATTGGAGTGACGTCGCCATAGCCGGCAAACTGCACCAGGCGGGCTATGCGCCCGGTGCCCTCTCGACCTTCTATCTGGCTGAACCGGTGCAGCAGGGTCTGGTTATTGGATATGGTAACTGCAGCGACACGCAAATTACGGCAGCTACGCGCCAGCTAAGTCGGTTACTCGGCTGGCCCGGTTAACGCTTTCATTTCGCGGTGATAAGGCTGGCCGGTGCGGCAATGGACTGGCGGATCATCAGACGGGCATCAAAGCGCGGCATCGGCCTGACGGCTTTGCCGCGTATTTCCGCAATCGGCCGTCGTGCCGCTTCACGGCCCATCTCATACGCTGGCGCTGATTGTCGGGGAATTACTGGCGGAAGAGATGGTAAGCGGTGAGAAGCATCCGATGCTGGCAAGCTTTAATCCGGAGCGTTTCAGCTAAAAAAAGCCGGTCGT
Organism: Candidatus Pantoea rara; assembly: GCF_051136265.1. Classification (NCBI taxonomy): domain Bacteria; kingdom Pseudomonadati; phylum Pseudomonadota; class Gammaproteobacteria; order Enterobacterales; family Erwiniaceae; genus Pantoea; species Candidatus Pantoea rara. Next base: position 3,439,880 of record NZ_CP194942.1, read on the forward strand.
CGCGACCGGCTGATTTTATTTAGCCACGGAAGAAAATATCGCCCGATTTACCCATGACGATTTTGCCGGTGTCATTGGTAATAAGAATGTAGTTAGCGTTGATATAGGCCCAGTGGGTATTTTCCTGCGGCGCGGGCAGATTACGCTTTTGCCACTCCGTGATGGTGAAGGTTTTATCGGTGTACTTCTCTGGCACGATGTCACCGATGTTGTACTGTTTGTAGTCGATGATAATAGTGCTGAGATCGTAATTAGGGCGCGCACCGTTAGCCGTTGAAGGCGTGGTAGGCGTCGTCGGCGTAATGCCATCATTGGATTGTGAACTGGTCTGTGGCGGGTTTTGCGCGGCATTGGCATCCGGCTGAACGCTGCCCGTATCCGGCGTAGCGGGCTGGGCACCAGGATTAGCGGGTTGGATCTGCGGCGGTGGCGGAACGGTATCCGTTGCTTCGCCAGCAGCCTGTACACCGGGGATCAGGCTCAGCGAGCCAACCAGTAATCCCATTGATAAAAGTACACGTTGAGTCCTGCGCATAATGATTTCCACGTTGAATTTTGACAGTCAGGCTAAAGACAATTTTTATCGCACTTCAGTTCCGGTGCGCTGACGCTATGTGTAAGGAAGAACAGCGCTATTCATTTTACTGCACACAGCTCAGGTAACGGATCACTGTGGGACCACTTTATCCTGAGTTGCCAGATCGACCAACAACGCAATGCCTAAATAGTTGCTCCAGTTAAAGCCGTTCTGCAGCACCACAATCGCATTACCATTACATTTATCGTAGCCGATAAAACTGGCATAGCCGCCAATATAGCCCACCTGATAAGTGATCTGCTGTCCTTCAATGGTGTCGGTGACCCAGGCGATATTCTGCGCCTGCGCACCCTGCTGATACCACGGCTTGTTCACCGCCGCAAAAGCCCTATCCTGCATCGTATTCCCGGTGGCATTGAGGTGCGCACGCAGGTAAGCACTCAGATCGCGCGCATTACTGTAAAGACTGGCTGCAGCCACCATGTTGCCGTGAAAATGCCAGTCCGGCGTGAGCGCGCCACGGGGGATAAATTTCGGCTGATCGCCTGCGTGGCCCAGCGCACGTAGCGGAAAGCCCGCCAGCGTTTCCGGTTCAAAGCTGCTCTGGTTCATTTTTAACGGCGTGAAGATCAGCGTAGACGCGAGCGTCTGAATGTCCTGATGAAAACGGGTGCGCACAATAAAACCGAGCAGCGCATAGCCGAGGTTTGAATAGTGTGGCATGCGTTCCGGAGGTGCTGAAAAATCCGCCAGATAACTCAGCAGTTTGTCGCTGTCGAGATTGCCATAAAAGTTTTCGCCCGTATCCAGATAACGAACGAACTGCAGCAGCATCGGCAAATCCATATCCTGACGCGGCAGACCGGAGGTATGCGTCACAAGTTGCAGCAGTGTGATACGCCGCGCATCGGCGCTGAGGCGAACGTCCGCTGGCAGTAGATCCGCCAGGGTATCGTTCCAGCGCAGCTTACCCTGCTCCACCAGCTGGATAATCACTTCTGCTGTCACGCCTTTACTCAGTGAACCCAGCGCAAACAGGGTATCGGGCGTGATCGGATAGCGATGCGCCCGATCAGTGACGCCGAAAGGATAATAGCGGGTCGGGCCACCACGATGAATAACGGCAATACTGATGCCAGGAACCTGCTTTTGCTGCATGTAGTGCTGTACGATGTCATCGACATTTTCGTGAAACGTGGCGTGCGTCAGATAAACACGGTCGCCCACTGGCGCGGAGGTTTGCGACAGGTTTCCGCAACCCGCCAGCAGGAAGATTCCGGCGGGCAGAAAACGCATTGTTAATCTGCCGATTATATGGCCGGTATGGGCAAGCCGCGCAAGGTATACAGCAATAGCCCGGCTGCCAGTAAATCCATTTTTCATAAACTAATCATTAAGTTAATTTTATTTAACATGCAGCAGCCCCGCTATAGCGCAAAAATGTACCATAAAGTGCTGCGGGCAATCGCATACATAACGGCGTCAAAGCGGGGTTAAACGCGGTTTAACCCCTGCGGGAAGCCCGAAGATGGGGAGCTGTGTTGCGGCCCGCAAGGGTGTACACTGCTGCGGTTTTGAGGCTCAACGCCGCGCTGAAATTTTGACATGCCCGGGAGGCAACCGCATGAAAGAAGGCCCACTGTCCGAAAAAGAGCTGCAATGGCTGGAAGATATGCTGGAAAAATATGGCAGCGAAGCGTCGATTATTGATGTCTCCGAGCTGGATGGTCTGCTGACTGCCGTTCTCTCCGGCCCCATCACCGTCGAGCCCAGCCAGTGGCTTGTAGCTCTGTGGGGTGGCGAGAAGCAGATTCCAAAATGGAGCAACGAGCGTGAAATGACGCGCTTTATGTCGCTCTGCTTTCAGCATATGAATGATGTGGCTGACCGCTTATCTGAATTCCCTGAGCAGTTCGAACCGCTGTTTGGCATCCGCGAAATGGAAGGTCTGGAATTTACCGTGGTGGAAGAGTGGTGTTTCGGCTACATGCGCGGTGTTGCGCTGACCGACTGGTCTGCTCTGCCTGCGGATCTACAGCCTGCGCTGGACGCTATCGCTCTGCATGGCGTGGAAGAGAACCTCGAAAAGATCGACGCTATGACGCCAGACGAAATGGAAGCCAGCATTGAGGCGATCCGCCCTGCTGCACTGGCGCTGCACGATCACTGGATCTCCCAGCCAGAAGCCATCCCCGTGCCACAGAAGCCTGTCGCGGTAGATAAACTGCCCGGCCGCAACGACCCCTGCCCGTGCGGCAGCGGCAAAAAATATAAGCAGTGCTGCCTGCATTAATATGATGCTCAGTCTCAGGAACTGCCGGGCGTAAAGCCTGCCCGGCAGGCCTGGACGTTGATGTACACTCGTCCGCCCGCATCCCGCCCCTTCAAACTGCTCACGACCTGAACAGCCTCACGCTTATCGCTAAGGTAAGCGCGATTTTAGCCGTCAGGAATAAACATGAGCACCATTGCGCTGATTGACGATCACCTTATCGTCCGCTCCGGCTTTGACCCGTTGCTGGGCCTGGAATCTGATTTCCAGGTCCAGGCGGATTAACGCAGCCGCACCGGATGCTGCCGCTCTCGCCTGTATCTGTCTGATGGCGCTGGTTGCCGTAATCGAAGAGAGCAAAATTCGCCGCGAGAAACGACTACAGCGCTTAAAGATGGCATGAAGATGAAGGCTGGCCTGCCGCATGTCGGGCTTTTTTTGCAAAAATGAAGAGAGTGCCCATCTTCCCATTCCCCTTTTGAGTCCACGTTCTGCCGAAATAGCCATTAGAGTCAACATCGCCTGCTGGTTTCAGGAAGATAGGCCAGCATTCCGTGCTATCTGATAACCTGCACGGCCGCTGAGGAAGGTTAAACTGTTCAGCTGGGAATAAGGGGAATGATCATCCTGGGTCATAATCCCATAAAACCGAAAAAGAAGATGTAAGCATAACTATCCTTATGTGCTTCCTGCCTGAAAATACTTACTCCCTTTGAGTCATAATTTTTAAAAACTCTGATAATTTTAACATAGATTCTTAAATGTTAATTTCATTGCGCTGTCGCGCCCTGACATCCTTGGCATTGCATTTTTTGATAAAATTACCTTCACACTATTTATTTCCATATGAGACCGCTGATTTCCATAAAGTTTAAAATTCATTAAATACAGAGCTTAAAAAACACATTTTATTTAACAACACACTCGCCGCAAATCACCAAAAAAACCTCAACCACCTGTTTTAATTGAAATTTTTATTAATTATTTTTGAAACCTTTGTGAATGGAAAATAAAAGACGACTTACCCGGATTTACAATTCGCTAAGGTTAAAAAACGACAAAAACCATAGAACAGGTGATAACTGGTGCTTTTCACTAAAAAATAATTAATTACCAACATAAAACAAAAAAAACCTCTTAGAATCGCCACTTATCAGTGCTTTATTCTGACGAACCCCTATGCATTCCATTTTATTATTTTATTTGTAAGAATGCAGATTCAACTAGCCGAATAATTAACTGACGAACTTTACTGCTGATCTTCAGATAATAAACAAAGGTTTTTACGTCATACGGAATAGTGTTATCACCCGTTGATGGCACTCAGTTGGCAAAAGTCTCTCTGAGAGTAACAGGCGCGCCGAATAAACTTTCAGGATAAGCGCCTCAGTGATGAAACAGGATGAAACCTGATCTGAAAAACAACGCTCACTTTATCGCTGCGCTGTAGGGAAAGTTTTCATAAATATCAATATGCATTATCAAATCGCACCATTTATTAAAAACTAAAAAATGCTTTTCAGCCTTTTTATGGCGCCACAGCACGCGACCATTATTAACGACTACATGGAGGTTAATTAATTGTTCTGACTCTACTTTTTTAAATAATACAGTATTTCCTGGTGATTAATTAATCGCTCAGTTGATTTCAGCATCTATGGGTAAAAAATGAAAATTCAATTAATTATTAAAGACAGTAATGGCAATGTGATTGCTAAGCATGCTTTACAACCCGGACAGTCGCTGGCACTGGAGTCCATACCACAGGCTGCGTCCTATGAAGTTCACAGCGTTGATGGGCAGCCTCCGCAGAAGATCGTTGCGTCAAAAGCTAACGGCCAGATGAAATTTAAGCTCATAGATGATGTAACGGGTGAGCAGTATGACATCATCCTGCAAAACGTTAGCGCAGAAGATCTGCCCGTCATGACCGCCTCTGGCCCGGATGGTGTGGTCTATGCGTATAACTATGATGCAGCTAATAGCGTATATGAACTGGTCCCGGCGACTTCGGATCCCCTGTTTGCCGACGATGTGTATGTGGCGGGTGGTGTTTTAGGTGGTCTGGCGGCAATCATTGGTGTGGCTGCAGCATCAAACTCTGGCGGCGGTGGTTCCTCCTCAAGGGATAACAGCTCTGGTGCCAGCGAGGTGCCTGGCACGACACCAACGCTTATCGACGATGCCGGTAATGCGGTTGACAATGGCAGCAGCACCAGCGACAGCACCCCGACCCTCAGCGGCGGCGGCATGCAGCCCGGCTCCACCGTAATCATTAAAGATGGTGAGACCATAATTGGTGAAACCACGGCGGGTGCGGACGGCAGCTGGACCTTTACCCCCGACGCCCCGCTGGCTGACGGCGAGCACGCGCTCGTGATCGACGGTACCAACGCAAACGGCAATGCCAGCAGCAGCACCGTCGACATCACCGTCGACACCAGCGCCACCGCGCCGGGCCTCACCGACGACGCCGGTAACCCGGTCGCCGACGGCACCGCGACCAGCGACATCACACCGACTATCGGCGGCGGCGGCATGCAGCCCGGCTCCACCGTGGTAATCACCGACGGCGACACCGAGCTCGGCACCGCCACCGTGGGCGAGGACGGCAGCTGGACCTTCACCCCCGACGCGCCGCTGGCTGACGGCGAACACGCGCTGGTGGTTGACGGCACCGACGCGCACGGTAACGCCAGCAGCAGCACCGTCGACGTCACCGTCGACACCAGCGCCACTACGCCCGGCCTGACCGACGACGCCGGTAAGCCGGTCGCCGACGGCACCGCAACCAGCGACACCACCCCGACGATCAATGGCGGCGGCATGCAGCCCGGCTCCACCGTGGTGATCACCGACGGCGACACCGAGCTCGGCACCGCCACCGTAGGCGAGGACGGCAGCTGGACCTTTACCCCCGACGCGCCGCTGGATGACGGCGAGCACGCGCTGGTGGTTGACGGCACCGACGCAAACGGCAACGCCAGCAGCAGCACCGTCGACGTCACCGTCGACACCAGCGCCACTACCCCGGGCCTGACCGACGACACCGGTAAACCGGTCGCCGACGGCACCGCAACCAGCGACACCACCCCGACGATCAATGGCGGCGGCATGCAGCCCGGCTCCACCGTGGTGATCACCGACGGCGACACCGAACTCGGCACCGCCACCGTGGGCGAGGACGGCAGCTGGACGTTTACCCCCGACGCCCCGCTGGATGACGGCGAGCACGCGCTGGTGGTTGACGGCACCGACGCGAACGGTAACGCCAGCAGCAGCACCGTCGACGTCACCGTTGACACCAGCGCCACTACGCCGGGCCTGACCGACGACGCCGGTAAGCCGGTCGCCGACGGCACCGCAACCAGCGACACCACCCCGACGATCAATGGCGGCGGCATGCAGCCCGGCTCCACCGTAATCATTAAAGATGGCGAGACCATAATTGGTGAAACCACGGCGGGTGCGGACGGCAGCTGGACCTTTACCCCCGATGCCCCGCTGGATGACGGCGAGCACGCGCTGGTGGTTGACGGCACAGACGCGCACGGCAACGCCAGCAGCAGCACCGTCGACGTCACCGTTGACACCAGCGCCACTACGCCCGGCCTGACCGACGACGCCGGTAAGCCGGTCGCCGACGGCACCGCGACCAGCGACACTACCCCGACGATCAATGGCGGCGGCATGCAGCCCGGCTCCACCGTGGTAATCACCGACGGCGACACCGAACTCGGCACCGCCACCGTGGGCGAGGACGGCAGCTGGACCTTTACCCCTTACGCTCCGCTGACCGACGGCGAGCACGCCCTCGTGATCGACGGCACCGACGCGAACGGCAACGCGGTGAACGACACCGTAAACGTTACCGTCGACACCAGCGCTACCGTCCCGGGGCTGACCGATGACACCGGCAAGCCGATCGCCGACGGCGTGACCACCAGCGATACCACCCCGACTATCGGTGGTGACGGCATGCAGCCCGGCTCCACCGTCATCGTCTCCGACGGCAAGACCGAGCTCGGCACCGCCACCGTGGACGAGGACGGCAGCTGGACCTATACGCCCGACGCCCCGCTGGCCGACGGCGACCACGCAATCGTAATCGATGGCACTGACGTGCATGGCAACGCGGTAAATGACAGCGTGAACGTCACTGTCGACACCAGCGCCACGACGCCTGCAGTGACCGACGACGCCGGCAAGCCGGTGGCCGACGGCACGACCACCAGCGACACCACTCCGACTATTGGCGGCGGCGGCTTGCAGCCCGGCTCGACCGTGGTGATCACCGACGGCGATACCGAACTCGGCACCGCCACCGTGGGCGAAAACGGCGGCTGGACCTTCACACCGCAAACACCGCTGGCCGACGGCGACCACGCGCTGGTGGTTGACGGCACCGACGCGAACGGCAACGCCAGCAGCAACACGGTGAACGTTGACGTCGATACCAGTGCCACCGCGCCGGGCCTCACCGACAACGCCGGTAAGCCGGTCGCCGACGGCAGCAGCACCAGCGACACCACCCCGACTATCGGCGGCGGCGGCATGCAGCCCGGCTCCACCGTCATCGTCTCAGACGGCGACACGCAGCTCGGCACCACCACCGTCGATAACGACGGCAACTGGACCTTCACGCCAGACGCCCCGCTGGCCGACGGCGATCACACCCTGGTCGTTAACGGCACGAGTGCAGATGGCAACGCCGCCAGCAGCAACATAAACGTCACCGTCGACACCAGCGGCACCGTGCCGGGCCTCACTGACGACGCCGGTAAGGCGGTCGCCGACGGCGCAACCACCAGCGACAGCACTCCGACGTTCAATGGCGGCGGTATGCAGCCCGGCTCCACCGTTACCGTCTCTGACGGCAAGACCGAACTTGGCACCGCCACCGTCGACAAGGACGGCAGCTGGGCCTTCACCCCTGCCGCGCCGCTGGATGACGGCGAGCACGCCCTGGTCATCAGCGGCACCGACGAAAACGGCAATGCCAGCAGCAGCGCCATAAACGTCACCGTCGACACCAGCGCCACCGTGCCGGGTCTCACCGACGACGCCGGCAAGGCGGTCGCCGACGGCGCGACCACCAGCGACACCACCCCGACTATCGGCGGTGACGGCATGCAGCCCGGCTCCACCGTGGCGATCAACGATGGCGACACCGAGCTCGGCACCGCCACCGTGGGCAAGGACGGCAGCTGGACCTTCACGCCGGACGCCCCGCTGGCCGACGGCGACCACGCCCTCGTGGTTAACGGCACCGACGCCAATGGCAATCAGGTGAATGACACCGTGAACGTCACTGTCGACACCAGCGCCACCGTGTCGGGCCTTACCGACGACGCCGGCAAGCCGGTCGCCGACGGCAGCCGCACCAGCGACACCACACCGACCCTCAGCGGCGGCGGCATGCAGCCCGGCTCCACCGTCACCGTCTCAGACGGCAAGACCGATCTCGGCACCGCCACCGTGGGCAAGGACGGCAGCTGGACCTTCACCCCCGACGCCCCGCTGGCCGACGGCGAGCACGCGCTGGTTATCAATGGTACTGATGCAAATGGCAATCAGGTGAATGACAGCGTGAATATCACCGTCGACACCAGCGCCACGACGCCTGCCCTGACCGACGCCGCTGGCAAGCCGGTGGCCGACGGCGCAACCACCAGTGACAGCACCCCGACCATCAGCGGCGACGGCATGCAGCCCGGCTCCGCCGTGGTGATCACCGACGGCGACACCGAACTCGGCACCGCCACCGTCGGCAAGGACGGCAGCTGGACCTTCACGCCGGAAAACCCGCTGGCCGACGGCGAGCACGCCCTGGTCATCGACGGCACCGACGCCAGCGGTAACCAGGTTAATGACACCATTCATGTCGTGGTAGAAACCGCGCCGTCGATTGAACTTGTTGATGATAAGGGTATCGCTATTCTGGATGGCGACACTGTTAGTGACAGCACCCCAACCTTCAGCGGTAAAAACTTCGAACCGGGAACCAATATCGCCATCGCTGATGGCGAAACGACGCTGATCACGGTGACAGTGGGTGAAGATGGAAGCTGGACCTTCACGCCGGAAAACCCACTGGCTGAAGGTGCGCACGCTATCAAGGTCACCGTTACCGATTCAGAAGGTGTGAGTGTTGACGGCATCTTCAACGTCACAATTGATACCACCCCGCCAGATGGGGTTGATATCACTACGGTGACGCTGGCCGATGACGATGGCAATGCGATGACCGCTGCGGATGTTACCTCTGAAAATATGCCGACCTTCAGTGGCAAAGATCTTGAAGCTGGAGCCACCGTTATTGTTCGCGACGGTGAAACTGTACTGGGTGAAACAACGGTGAATGAGGATGGCAGTTGGTCATTTACGCCATCAACCGCACTCGACGATGGCGATCATCACTTTACGTTTGAAGTAACCGATGCAATCGGCAACAGCAGCGGCATGTCTGAGGCACTGGATCTCTCAATCTCTGCCACCAAAGGTATTAACACCGGTGTTGTGATTACCGACGATGCAGGCAATGTGATTTCGGCTGGTGATGCCATTAACGACAGCACACCGACTTTCAGCGGCACAGACCAGACGCCAGGTGCGACTGTCTCCATCACCGATGGTGAAACCATGCTGGGGAGTGTCGTGGTTGCTGACGATGGCAGCTGGAGCTTTACCCCAGAGACAGCACTTGCAGAAGGTGATCATGCATTAATCGTGACCGTAACGGATCCTGCAGGCATTAGCAGCAGCGACACCATTAAAGTTGTCGTCGACACTATTGCACCTGATATGCCCGATACAGCCAGTATTGTCGTAACTGATGACACAGGTGCCGTTTTAGTCGCGGGCAGCCTGACTCACGAGACTACACCAACTTTCACCGCATCAGGGCTGGAAGCTGGCACCACTCTTATCATTCGCGATAATGGCACCATACTGGATGAAACCCTGGTGAAAAGCGACGGCAGCGGGTCCTTTACACCGTCTGTAGCACTGGGAGAGGGCGAGCACAGCTTCACATTTGAAGCTGTAGATGCAGCAGGAAATCGCAGTGGGCAATCTGAAGCGGTTGAGTATGTCGTAGACTCCGTTGCGCCTGAGGGAGTGATCACCACTTCAGTGGTGATCACGGATGAAGTCGGTACTGTTGTTAACACGACCGATACGCAGAGCGACAGCAAGCTCACTTTTAGCGGCGACGGTCTTGAACCTGCTGCTACTGTCACACTGTACGACAAAGACGTGCTTGTGGGCAAAACCACCGTAGCAAAGGATGGTAGCTGGAGCTTTACGGCGAATGAGGGCTTGTATGACGGTAGCCATGAGCTGACCTTTACAGTAACGGATGCCGCGGGTAACAGTAGCGATCCTTCTGCGGTAATGGACCTGACCGTTCAGGCTCTCAGCCTGAACGCATCCGATAATGTCAGCTCTGGTGCCGCAATCGGCTTCGCCTATCCGGTTGATGTGGCGGAAGACCTGGGCACGGTATTGAGCGATGGTGGCTTTTTTTCTTTGGGCAGCAGAATTCCCAGTGAGATTATTATCGTGCCGGATGGTTCGATTATGGATCTGAATGTCACCGCCACCTCTTCCGCATTTGTCAATGTGGCCAGCAACGCAACGCTGGTGTTGCAGAAGTATGATTCGTCGACTGGCGCATGGGTGACGGTTTCTCAGGATGACACCAGTAACCTGTTTGGCATATTTGGTCTGGGTGCCACAACCTCAACTATCACGCTGACAGACTTGACTGCGGGACAGTATCAGCTGGTTTACACCACTGCGGGCGTTAACCTCGGCGCGAGTTTTGAACTGAAAGCCTCTAAAACCCTTTATACCATCGCGGAACAGGGCACACCAACGGACTACACAACGGCAACCGGTAACGTCATATCAGATGTTGACAGTGTCTACGGCTCAGATGGTATTCCGCACAGTGCCCTCACCTCAGTGAGTGCGGTAAGCGTGACGGGCAGTGATGGCAAAGTTACCTCTGCCACACTGGATGCGACGACGAAAACGGCAACCCTTGCAGGTCAATATGGCACGCTGGTCATTAATTCTGATGGCAGCTATTCCTATACACCGGTTTCATCTATGGACAGCATCGGTAAGGTTGATACCTTTACCTATACCCTTACAGATTCCGGCACCAGTCAAAGCTCATCCGCCCGGATTTATGTGCAGATTGGTACCACCAATGATGCCCTGAAGCTGAGCTGGGATGCGACTAATCCTGCAGCAGCGGCCTTAACCGACATTGCTTCCAGTAATGAAGCCGATGCCCGCGTAACCGTGACCTATGAATCATCCAGCGCCACAAATAGTGGCGTTAAACTGGTTGCAGACGGGAATGTCACTTCGACCTTCTCGCTGACGGGTGTTGACGATATGGTCACCGGTTCGCTGTCGCTAAGCACCGAATGGTCAATATTTGGCAATACGTTCGCCACACCGTTAAACATCACCTATGCGGTACAACAGCAAAACAGTGATGGCACATGGGCAACGGTGAAAACCCAGACCGCCGTGGTGGCTGCCGGTTCGCACAATGGAGAAGTTATCCAGAACGTCGATATGTCAGCGCTGATGTCAGATCTGGGCAAAGGCACTTATCGCGTCGCCATTTTAACCACCGGTCCAACAAATACGGTGACTTTGGATATGACGGTGCAGGCCATCAGCACCACAGATTACGAGATCATCTCAGATGTAGTGGCAAGCGGTAACGTCCTGACCGACGAAGGAACGGACGGCGCGGTGGACAAGCTGAGTTCAATTTACACCAGAATATATGCGAAGGCGGGTGACAGCACCGATTCGCTGGCCATTGATGACAGCTACACCTGGGTCACCGAAAGCGGCGTTTCCATTGCAGGTAAGTACGGCACGCTGTTGATCTATAACAACGGCACCTACACCTATACGCCAGGCACAGCGACACTGCCAACGGGTTCTGAGGACGTGTTTACTTACGCGCTAAAAGGTGCAAATGGTGAAGTCGTCAATGCGACGCTGACCATTAATCTGGGCATTGGGGTTGATGGCTACAGCCGTGGTGCGCTGGTCTACCACGGCACGGATGCGGGTGATAGTTTTGATATCTATGACACGCAATTTGCCTCGGTAGAGGGTGGCAAAGGCAACGATACGCTGGCATGGCGTGGCAAGGGTGAACTTGTACTGAGCAGCATCGCGGCGAAGGTCAATGATATTGAATCAGTCAGGCTCACATCGACCACCGGCACAGATAATGTGGTGATTGATGCGCAAAGCGTGCTGGATGTTACCAATGATAACAATACTCTGTATATCAAGGGGATAGCTGGCGATAAGGTGACGCTGGAAGGCACCTGGGTCAACAGTGGCACGGTTATCGTCGACAGCATCTCTTACACGCATTACACCAGTACGACAGCTGCCGGTACAGTGGCCGAAATCTACGTGCAGCAGGGACTGAGTCTCTCGTCAACCACCTACACAGATAGCCAGAATGGAACGGAGTATACCGTTACCGCTGCGCAGGATGTTACCGGTACGACAAGCGACGATATCTTTAACGTAAGTGATACCAGCTTTACCCACATTGATGGTGGTGAAGGCCTGGATACGCTGGTATGGAGCGGTAAGGGCACGCTGACACTCAGCGATCTCCAGTCAAAAATCAGCAATATCGAAGAGATTGATCTGGTTAATGACAGCGCAGTTAACACAGTGGTTATTACCGCGCAAAACGTGGCGGATATCACGGATGCGAACAACACGCTGTTTGTTAAAGGTTCTGTCACCGATCAGTTGACGCTGACAGGTAGCTGGACGCTGGCAGGCAAGGAAGTCGTCAACAATGTGGATTATGTCCACTACGTCGGAACCACCGATGCTGGTCAGACAGTGAATCTCTATGTTGATAGTGACATGAAGCTGAGCAGCACGGTGACCGCGCCTGAACACAATGCAGCCGACGTGACGGGTGATGTTGCTCTGCTCAGCGACAAGGTCGCACAGACCACCACAATGAACACCGCCACCAGCAGCTTTACCAGTGCGAGCTTCACGGTTAACAGCGCCAGCGATCTGCAGGAGATTAACGTCAGCGTAACCGGGCCGTCGATCAATGCCATTAACACCGTTTTGGTAAACTGGTCGTTGCAGGTTTATAACGCCCAAACGCTGCGCTGGGATACGGTCACCAGCGGCAGCCAGCTTATAACGTCCAGCAATGCGTTGAATGTTTCACTGGACGGACAGTCGCCAGGCACTTATCGGGTTGTTGTAGATAGTGCTCAGGCTGGCTTTACAGGCTGGTTGTGGCAGTACTACTACGACACGCTGAGCGTCAAAGTTACAGCAAATATCGTCAGCACCACCGACTATAAAGTCAGCACCAGCTCAAGCGCGTCTGGTTCGGTCTTCGCCAGCGACAGCACGGCAGACAGCACCCAGCAGGTGAAATCCATCGCGGCAGGCATTGTTGCCGGTGCAGCAAGCTACACGCTGATTGCAGCAGCAGGTACAACGATTGCGGGCACCTACGGCACCCTGACTATTCACAACGATGGCAGTTATACCTATACGCTGAACAGCGGCTCGGTGATCAAGCTGACCGGCAGTGAAGATGCGTTCACCTATGTTCTGGCGGATGGGTCGACCAAAAATCTGGTGATCACGCTGGGTGTTTCGGTGGATGGCGCAGAAGGTGGCGCGCTGATCTTTGCCGGTACCGTTGGCGATGACAGCTTCACCGTGCATGACACCCAGTTCACGTCGGTGGAGGGTAAGTCGGGTCAGGATACGCTGGTCTGGAATGGTGGAGGTGAGCTGAACCTCAGTGAGATTGCGGACAAGGTTCACAATATCGAAATCCTCGATTTGCAGAATAACGCCCAGGCCACGGCGCTGCTGATCGGTGCCGATGATATTGAGAAAATCACCGATGCCGATAACGTGCTGTATGTCAGGGGCGGCAGTAATGACTCCCTTTCATTACAGGGCGTGTGGATCGTTAACGGCGTGGAAACGCTGAATAACATTACCTACACCCTGTACACCAGCACGGCGCTCGATGGCGCAGCGATCAAGCTCTATGTTCAGCAGGGGCTGCACTTTAACGAAGTCACCGAGCATCTGACCGGTTCGTTAATGGATGCGTCTGACGACCTGAGCGTGGTCTCGGTGAGCCAGAATGGTGAAACCACCGCAATCACCGACAGCGCAGTCAGCTTCAAAGGGGCTTACGGCACGCTGGTTATTGATAAAGCAGGTCACTACAACTATGTGGTGGATGACGCTAATGCACACAGTGGTAACACCGACACCTTCACCTATGCCCTGTCAGATGGCAGCAATGCCTCTCTGAGCTTTAATCTGGGGATTGATGTCAATGGCAGCGCGGGTGGCGAAATCACCTTTACCGGCACCCGCGGTGGAGATGTTTTCGAAGTCTATGACACAGATTTCACCTCAATCAACGGTGCAGAGGGCAACGATACGCTGGCCTGGCATGGCACGGGTACGCTGAATCTCAGCGATATCTCCGCCAGGGTCAACAATATCGAAACCCTCGATTTGATGACGGATGCCGGAAAAGACAATCTGGTGGTCAGTGCAGAAAGTCTGCTGAAGATAACGGATAACAATAATACGTTATATGTCCGGGGTGAAAATGGCGATACGGTTACGCTGAACGGAAACTGGGAGCAGGCGGAAGGATTAGTGGCAAATGGGGTTAACTATAACCACTACACCAGTTCTGCAGCCAATGGCTCCGTGGTACAGTTATATATCGAAGATGATGTCACCATCGGATAATTAATATCCGCATTAAAAGCAGGCTGGGTTATTTATACCAGCCTGCTTTTTCCTCACGCGCCATGCCGCTCTTTATGACTGAGGTATATTTAACTTTTAAAATATCATGAAAAAAATAATTATCATTTTGCACTGTATTTTAATTATCCCATATTCTTTTGCTGCGGAAAAAAAACTATTCACTGCCAGTCAGCCTGGTGTTAATGAATCCCCATCGGGTTTCTGGGGCGCATTGTCTAAAACGCCTGAGCCCGGAAAATTGCCGGCTGGCGGAACGGCCGTAGCGGATAAATTACACATTAATTCGTCCGAAATTGAGATGCAGCCTGCAGAAGCAGGTCAGGTAAAGAATTTTCCTGCTGACTGGCAGGCCGCCATTCAGCTGGCGGTTAATCATCATCCTTCGATCAACAGCAGCATTGCCACACTGGAATCCTCAGGATTTACTATCGATGCCGCTAAAGCGGGCTATCTGCCTGCCATAAAAGCCGGTATCACTACAGGTCGCCAGCAGGATGAGGGCAGCGGCCATATCGCGACCGTCGGCCTCTCGCAGATGCTCTACGACTTTGGTAAAACCGGCAGTGCGGTCGATCAGGCCAGCGCGAAATATCTGCGTCAGCAGGCCACTGTTCTGATGCAAATCGACACCATCGTTGAACAAACCGCACTGGCATTAAATGAAGTCTATCGCTCCACGCAGCTGCTTGATAACGCGAAGAAAGAAGTTAAAGCCCTGCGTGATATCCTGGCACTGACGCAACTGCGCGCCGATGCCGGTGCCAGTACCCGGGTTGATCCGGTTCAGGCGCAGGCGCGCGTTGAAGCTGCCCAGGCGTCACAGCTGGATCTGGAGATCAAACTGCAGCAGCAGAAATATCATCTGCAATCGCTGCTCGGCCAGCCGGTCGCGGAGAAGAAAATATCTGCACCGGTCTCTTTGTTACCACTGATTGAACGACAGAGCGCGCGGGTCGACCTCAACCGTAACCCAACCATTCTGGTCGCCCAGGCCGATGCCGCCGTTGCGCTGGCCGAATTACGTAATTACAAAGCGCAGCGCTATCCCACATTATCGCTTGAAGCCAATACCAATAAATATATCGGCGATATCGCGGATTATCAGCGCCATAGTCAGTATCAGAATGTCTATTTATCCGTTAACAGCACGCTTTATCAGGGCGGTGCATTAGTGGCGCAGGAAAGCGCCAGTGCCAGAGCGCTGGAAGCGGCCAGAACAACCATTGCCAGTAAGAAACTGGAAATTACCGACCAGCAAAGAAATTATTTCCAGAGTGTTAAGGGATTGCAGAGAAATATCACTCTGCTGACCAGCCGCAAGAAAACCATTATGGAAACGCGCGCCCTCTATCGGGAACAATATTTATCGCTGGGGAATCGCAATGTCCTCGACTTACTCAATGCCGAACAGGAAATAAGCCGCGCCGAGCAGGATTTAATTAATGCGCGCTGTGATCTGTGGGCCTCTTCCGTAAATTATCTGGTGGTCACCGGTATGGCACGTGAAGCGTTTAACTTAAATAACCAGGTGATTCAGGGCCTGCGCATTGCGCCCTGATTCTGTCAGCAATAAAGAGAAGGTAAAAATGGACAACGTATCTGACAGAGAAAGTGCTTCAGCCCAGCCTGAGGCGAAAAAAGCCTACATCCCCTGGCTTGAGGCCCTGCTGATGGTGGCGAAACATTACCGGCTTGACGGCTCGCCTGAACGGGTGAAAGGGGAAGCGGAATGGCACATGCAGCACCTTTCTCAGGACGCCCTGATTGAAAATATGGCGCGCCAGCTTGGGCTGCTGGTCATCTTTGACGTGTTTGACCCGGATCAGCTCGATCCCTGGCGCATGCCGCTGATCGTCGATTTTGGTTCTCGCGGCGTCGGCGTCATCACCACGGTAGGTGAAGAAGGCAAGGTCAGTGTCATGCTGAGCGGTGAAAAACAGCTGCAGAGCACATTGAGTATCGACGAACTGACGCAGTATGCGCAGCGCGTACTGTTGGTAAAGCCGGAGTCCTCGGTGCCGGATGCGCGGGTAGATGACTACATCAAACCGCATCGGGCTGACTGGCTGTGGCAGACCATCCTTCAGGAGTGGCCAGCCTACGTAAATGTGATGTTTGCGTCGCTGATCTCCAACGTGCTGGGCCTCTCAGCGATGCTGTTCACTATGCAGGTGTATGACCGGGTGATCCCGTCCCAGTCCGTTCCCTCTCTCTGGGTGCTGTTTGGCGGTGTGATGATCGCCCTGACCTGCGTTTTTGTCATGCGAATTATCCGCACGCATATCTCTGATATGGCGGGTAAAAGTGCGGATCTGCGCATTTCCGATCGCGTCTTTGGCCATGCGTTGCGTATCCGTAACGATCAGCGGCCCAAATCGACCGGATCCTTTATCGCCCAGATCCGCGAGCTGGAGCAGATCCGCGAGCTGATTACCTCCACCACCATTTCAGCGATTGCCGATTTGCCTTTTTTAATCATCTTTCTCTTTATCCTCTGGTTACTGGGTGGATGGCTGGTGCTGGTTCCGCTGGCGGCGATTCCGCTGATTGTTATTCCTGGCCTGCTGGCGCAGGGATCACTGGCGAAGCTCTCTAAGGCCACTATGCGCGAGTCTGCGGTTCGCAGCGCCATGCTGGTTGAGACCGTGCAGGGCATGGATGACATCAAGCTGCTGCGCGCAGAGCCCTACTTCCAGAACCAGTGGAATCACCTGAATGAGGTGATCAGTAAATCTTCGCAGAAGCAGCGTTTTATCAGCGGTCTGTTGATGAGCTGGACCAGTGAAGTCCAGACCGTTGCCTATGTGGGCGTGGTACTGGTGGGTGCCTTCTTTGCCATGAGCGGCGACCTGTCTACCGGCGTGTTAATTGGTTGCTCAATGCTGGCATCACGGATGATGGCCCCGCTGGGCCAGCTGGCGATGATCTTTGGCCGCTGGCAGCAGGCTAAAGTGGCGCGTGAAGGACTGGAGAACCTGCTTAACAGCGAGGTCGATCAGCCAGAACGCAGCATCAAAATTCATCGTCCGCGCATTAACGGCGAATATACGCTCTCTGATGTCATCTATCGCTACGACCCAAACACCCCTGATCCTGTGCTGACGGTGAAAAAACTGACGATTAAAGCGGGCGAAAAAGTGGCGCTGCTGGGACGCAACGGTTCCGGCAAATCGACGCTGCTGCAACTCATGGCTGGCCTGTTACAGCCAGGCGAAGGCGCGTTGCTGCTGGATGGCGTGCGTCTTTCCTCCATCGATCCGCTGGATGTCCGTCGTGACATCGGGCTGCTCACCCAGAACTCATCTCTGTTTTACGGCACGATCCGCGAGAACTTAAGCCTCGGCATGCCGCTGGCAACTGAAGAGGAGATGCTGCAGGCGCTGGAGATCAGTGGTGCCCTGGACTTTATCCAGCGGCTGCCGGAAGGCATGGATTACCTGTTGCAGGAGGGCGGTAAAGGCTTGTCTGGCGGACAGCGTCAGCAGTTGTTGCTGGCACGTACCCTGCTCCGTCAGCCCAGTGTGCTGCTGCTGGATGAACCCACGGCCTGGCTGGATGATGTCGCTGAAAAACATCTGGTTGAACGACTGATGACATGGATGGGCAACCGCACGCTGATTATCGCCACACACCGTCCGGCAGTTTTGCAACTGGTTGATCGCATCATGCTGATCGACAAAGGCCGGATTGCGCGGGATGGTACCAAAACAGAGATGCTGGTCACCCGGCCTGAAACCAGCGCCACGCCTCAGCAGGGCAAAGTAAATGTTAAACCGCAGGGAGCCCAGCCATGATTTTCGCCTTATTCCGTAAAAAGAGGCCTCAGCGCTCCCGCAGGCGCACCTCTTCCGGTGGCCTCATCATCCTGTCGATGCTGGTCATGCTGCTGCTGTTCTTTTTCTGGGCCTCTTACTTTGAACTGGATGAAGTTACCGTGGGTGTCGGCAAAGTGGTGCCCAGCTCACACGAGCAGATCATCCAGTCGCTTGAGGGCGGGATCCTGAAAGAGCTGAAGGTTCACGAAGGGGATGTGGTTGAGGCGGGCCAGGTGCTGGCCACGCTGGATCCGACCCAGATTGACTCGGGTGTGCAGGAGAGCACCTCACATTTACGGGCTGCGCTGGCAACCGCAGCGCGCCTGCAGTCTGAGACCGCCGGCACACCGCTGACGTTCCCGAAAGAGGTATTAGCCGATCCGCCCTTAGTGGCTGCAGAGACGGCGCTTTACCACTCGCGGCAGGAAAACTACAGCAAAACCATCAGCGGCCTGACCGAAGCGCTGAGCCTGATAAACCGTGAGCTACAGCTGACCTCTTCGCTGGTGGCAAAAGGCGCGGCCAGTAATGTGGAAGTGCTGCGCCTGAAACGCCAGGCAAACGACCTGCAGAACAAGCTCAACGATGCGAAGAATACCTACATTGTTCAGGCGCATGAAGAGCTGGCGAAAGCCAATGCCGAAGCGGCGTCTCAGCGCTCAATTATCATCGGCCGCGCGGACTCCCTGAAGCGCACGGTCATCCTCACGCCGGTCAGAGGGATTGTTAAAGATATCGAGGTGAACACGGTCGGTGGCGTTATCCCGCAGCGCGGCAATCTGATGGAGATTGTGCCACTGGATGAGCAACTGATGATTGAGGCGCAGATCCCCCCGCGCGATGTTGCCTTCATCACGCCAGGCCAGCGTGCGGTGGTGAAGCTGACCGCGTATGACTACAACATCTATGGCGGTCTGGAGGGCAAAGTGGCCTCTATCTCACCTGACACCATTCAGGATGAAGTGCATCGCGACCAGTATTATTACCGCGTCTATATCCGCACCGATAAGGATTATCTGGTCAATAAAAAGGGCAAAAAGTTTCCGGTTTATCCGGGCATGATCGCGATGGGTGAAATACACACCGGCAGCAAAACCATTATGGAT
This sequence comes from Candidatus Pantoea rara, assembly GCF_051136265.1. Classification (NCBI taxonomy): domain Bacteria; kingdom Pseudomonadati; phylum Pseudomonadota; class Gammaproteobacteria; order Enterobacterales; family Erwiniaceae; genus Pantoea; species Candidatus Pantoea rara. The sequence goes on from NZ_CP194942.1 coordinate 3,459,458, forward strand.
TATCTGCTGAAACCGCTGAACCGGGCGAAGGAGGCGCTGCGGGAGAGGTAACGATAAGGTTTGCTGCCCCGGAGGATGGGGCAGCAGACAGCCAGTCTGAGGGTGGAACAGACTCTTCAGCCACTGCTGCCAGCCAGTCATTTTTGCTCATATTCCCCCTTCCCCCTCTTGTTTTCCCTCCTTCCCGATTATTTCAAAAAAGGCATTGCAGTGGTCAGCCTGATCGTCAGGTTGTGGCCATGTTTTAATATTTACATGGCATAGCCCCTTTGTTTAGATGATAACTGACAAGGTGAATAACAAAATAATCGGAACCTTATGATGATGAAGGCGTTGACTGAACGGCAACTGACGATTATGCGACAGCTTATTTCTCATAACAGTTATGTGAGCCTGCACACTATTTCAGAAAAAACGGCCATCACTACCCGAACATTGCGCCGCGACATCGCCGATATTAATGAAAAACTCTCTGACCAGGGAATCAACCTCAGCGGTAAAAGTGGGAGAGGGATCACAATTAAATTTGCCGATGCGCAGTCGGAAATAGCCGCGCGACGAATTTTCTCAACGGAAGTGGATGATTTCAGCAGCAACTTCAGGATGCTGAAAATAGCCTCTGATTTATTAATGCTGTCGCCAAAAAGTTCGTCCATTAGTGAACTGGCAGATAAATATTTTATCAGCCGCGCGTCGATAGTGAATGATTTAAAAACATTGGAAGCCTGGTTACATCAGTTTGATTTAACCTTATTAAAAAGTCGCGTCGGCACCAGCATAAAAGGCAGCGACCCTGATATTCGCATGGCGATGAAAGCGCTAGTGCTAAAATCGATTTATAACCGTCAGGATATGATGGAAAGCCGTCTGGATGAAAGCACGCTGCAGGAGCTTTCAGAGAAGTTTGGCCAGCAGGCTGTCCACTTTACCCTGCAATTAATTAATTTTATTGAACAGCAACTGCAATACACGATAAGCGATCCTTACTACATCAATTTATTTACCCATATTCTGGTGCTGATCCACAGGAGTCACTCTCCGCTGCTCAGAACGGATGCCCGCGCGGTGTCGATGAACCGGGTCAGCGATCGCCATGCCTGGCAGGTTTCGCTGGCGGTGATAGAACGCATCGAGACCGCTTATAACACGGTGCTGGTGGCTGAGGAGTCTCACTCCATCTATCAGTATCTCGTTTCCTCCGGTAAGGCAGGCGGCGAGACACCACCACACGATGACGCACTGATTTCAGAACGCGAAACCCGCTTCGCAGAAGCACTGATTAGCCGGGTGGCGCAGCGCATCAACATTGAAATCACCACTGACCAGAACCTGCAGGCTTCACTGTCATCCCATATCAAGCCGATGCTGAACCGCCTCAGATATCACATCCGGATTAAAAATCCGCTGCTGCATGATATCCAGACCGAGCTGGGAACGGTGTTCGCCGCTGTCAAAGCGGTCATTAGTCAGCTGACGCAGGAGTACAACCTGGATGCGATCAGTGACGATGAGGTGGCTTACCTGACGGTGCATATTCAGGCCGCCATCGAAAACAGCATCAAGGTAAAACGGGTATTGCTGGTCTGCTCCAGCGGTCTGGGCACCTCGCAGCTGCTTTACGGGCGGATTATCCGCGCCTTTCCTGACTGGAAGATTATCGACATCGTGCCAGGAAAAAACATTGCAGACTCCCTGAAGCGACATGAGTGTGACGTGGTGATCTCCACCATCCGGCTGGAGCCGCTGGAAAAACCGGTGGTCTATGTCTCAGCGCTATTTTCGGCGAAAGATATCGCAAGAGTCACGGAATGTCTGGTATCGAATTCGATTAATTAATAATGGAGAAGCAAAATGACGACAGCCGTAGCGATTAATGAAGTCCTGAAAGAAGAATGTATTATTCTGGATGTCGATTGCCAGACCAAAGAGCAGATCATTTCTCAGCTGACCGACCTGCTCTGCCAGACCGGCGCTGTCACCGATAAAGCGGCGTTTCTGAACGATGTTTATCTGCGCGAGGAATTAGGCTCAACCGGATTTGAAAATCATATTGCGATTCCGCACGGTAAATCCGCTGCTGTGGCAAAAACCCGGATTGCCGTGGGTCGATTACGCCGCGATATTCCATGGGAGACCATCGACGGCACGAAAGTCCGGCTGGTTATTCTCTTTGCAGTAAAAGAGTCTGATAAAGATGTCGGCCATATCAAAATGCTCGCCAAAATATCTATCGCGTTAGGTGACGAAGATGTGGTTGAGCAATTACTGAATGTGGAACATCGCGAAGAGATGTTTCATTTACTGTTATCCCGATCGGGAGCCTGAATAAACCGGAGAGCATCATGAAATAAAAAACTAAGGAGGTATTCCAGGTTGTAGCCATCCCTTCAGACCGAAAAACATAAATATAAAATTTTCACTGGAGAACGTTTATGAACATCATTGCCATTACCGCCTGTCCTACAGGTGTCGCCCACACCTACCTTGCCGAAAGTAATTTAAAAAAAGCGGCTAAAAAACTGGGCCTGAATGTATTAGTTGAAACCCAGGGCGCGATTGAAAGCGAATATATTTTCAGCGACGACGATATTCATCAGGCCGACGTGGTGTTGATCGCCGCAGATAAAAAAGTGGAGATGGCGCGTTTCCGGCACAAAAACGTGATCGAGGTGCCAGTTACCCGTGCCGCTAAAGACGCTGAAGGCTTACTCAGCGCGATTGTTAACGGTGAGCTGGCACCCAGACTGGTTGACTCCGCCCCACAGGCCGGTGCGGCTGAACCGGCTAACCCTGGCAGAGATGCGTCGGGTTCCCGTTCGTGGATATCAGAGATTTATGTGCATCTGATCACCGGTGTGAACCTGATGATCCCGTTCGTGGTCGCTGGCGGCATTCTGATCGCCCTGAGCTTTTCATTCGGGATTACGGCGGCCACACCCGGGGACGCGAATTTCAGCCCGATAGCGAAGATGCTCTCTGACATCGGCGGTGGTTCGGCCTTTGCCCTGATGCTGCCGATTCTGGCGCTGGGGATCAGCCAGTCTATCAGCGGCAAAGCGGGCATCGTGGCGGGTGCCGTGGGCGGGATGATGGCGATTCACACCGGTTCCGGCTTCCTCGGCGCGCTGATTGCCGGCTTCCTGGGCGGATATATCACGCTGTTAATCAATAATCATATTCATCTGCCTAAAGCGGTCGCAGGCCTGAAACCCATTTTGATTGTGCCGCTGCTGAGTGTGCTGCTGACCGGTGCACTGATGGCGCTGCTGATTGGCGAGCCGATTAAAATGCTGCTCGGCTGGCTGACCGCCTTCCTCAGTTCACTGGGTAACGCTAACGCTGCCCTCCTCGGCCTGCTGTTCGGCATGATGGTGGCGTTTGATATGGGTGGCCCGCTGAATAAAACCGTCTGTATGTTTGCGATTGGCCTGATGTCGAGCGGGATCTACGGACCGATTGCGGCATGCATGGCAGCGGGCATGGTGCCACCACTGGGCATCGCGCTGGCAACCACCCTCTTCCGCCGTAAGTTTACCGAGCAGGAGCGGGAAACCGGCAAAGTCACCTACATCCTCGGCCTTTCATTTATTACCGAAGGCGCGATCCCTTACGCGGTTGCCGATCCGTTGCGCGTCATCCCGGCCATTGTGGCGGGTTCCGGCCTCGCAGGCGCCCTGTCGATGATGCTGGGCTGTGCTTCCCGCGCTCCACATGGCGGCATTTTCGTCATCTTCATTCCTAACGTGATCAGCAATGTTATGGGTTACCTGTTTGCGATTGCCGCAGGCAGTCTGCTGACGGCGCTGATCCTGTTGTTCCTGAAAAAAGACATCTCCGTTCCTGCAAAACAAGGATAAAACCTATGCTTTACAACATGAAAGATCTGCTCAGCGTGGCCCAGCGTCATCAGTTTGGTGTCGGCGCATTCAACATCGCCAGCGCGGAGTTTGGCCGTGTGGCAGTTGAGACAGCCGAGCGGCTGGATTCACCGCTGATTCTGGAGATCCATCCGGAAGAGATGGCGTTTACCGGCCCGGAGTTTATCGGCTATCTGCGGACGCTGGCGATTCAGGCACGTGTTCCGGTGGTGATCCATCTTGATCACGGTCGTTCGCTGGAAGAGGTGATGAAAGCGATCTACGCCGGTTTTACCTCGGTGATGATTGATGCATCGTCTCACCCTTTCGAGCAGAACATTGCGCTGACGAAGAAGATCGTCGAAATAGCGCACACGATTAATGTCTCCGTGGAAGCGGAGCTGGGCACCATCGGTGTGGCGGAAGGCAGCGGCGAAGGCGGCAGCAACGAGATTCTCTATACCGATCCGCAGCAGGCAGAGACCTTTGTGCGTGAGACCGGCACCGACACGCTGGCCGTCGCCATCGGGACCTCGCATGGCCTCTACCCCAAAGGGAAGCAGCCGAAGCTGGATATCGAGCGCCTGCAGCAGATCCGTAAGGTGGTGGATATCCCGCTGGTGCTACATGGCGGGTCAGGCAACAAAGACAGCGAGGTCGCGGAATCCATTCTTTATGGTGTCGGTAAAATCAATATCTCCAGTGACATGAAGAAGGCCTTCTTCGTGGCGCTGGAACAGGAACTGAAACAGGGCGGACACGAGCCTAATTCACTCTTCGTTAAACCGATGCAGGCGGCAGGTGAAGTGGTCGCGGCGAAGATGGCGCTGTTTAGTTCCGTGGGGAAAGCGGCGCTGTACCGGTAAGCCCGTTGCCAGCGCTTAATGGGCTAGATCCAATGTAAAGAGACACTGAGGATTCAGTGTCTCTTTTGCTGGCATCACAACAATCAGCGCTCTGTGCGGCTGACTGAAATCCAGGAGCGTTTAGCAAGGCGACCTGTTCAGCCACGGACGGTAATAGATATGTTCAGCCTGGAAATCGACCGCGCCTTTATTACCGGTGAGACGTTCAGCAAGCGTTAATGCAAAATCGAAGGCGACACCCAGCCCCCGGCCACTGAGCAGATTGCCATCCTCCACCACATCCTCCATTACATACTCGCCATCTTTGACCTCCAGCCCCAGCTCGCCTGAACAGGTATAGCGACGGCCTTTCAGAAGTTTATTGCCACCCAGCACCCGGGCGGCGGCAGAGCAGATAGGGGCAATCAACATGCCGGCGTCATCATGTCGCTGAATTAAGGCAGTAACAGCAGAGCTGGCGGCCAGATTCTTAGAACCTTCAGGCCCGCCTGGCATGATCAGCGCATCGAATAAATGTGCGTCCTGTAATTCTTCAATCAGCTTATCTGCTTTAATGACGGCACCGTGGTAGCTGACGATCTCGCGCTGAGGCTGACAGGCAACGGTGGTGACGGTGATGCCCAGCCGGCTGAGTATATCGAGAGTAATAAACGCTTCTGCTTCTTCAAATCCTGTGGCCAGGAGTAATGCTGCATTTTTGGACATATTCCCTCCGATGATTTTCAATAAATGAAACACTGTTTCATTTTATCGGCATTCTACCAGAAGTTTTCCACTGTCGATGACTCCGTTTATAGAGCGGGGTTTTATAACGTGTGCGTTACGGGATGCCACTGACAGCGTGGGGGCACTGTTCCTTTGTTACGGCGTGAGCCATAAGCTGGCTTTTCTGCGCGGGTAATCGTCCTCTTCAGCCGGGTTCGTGCTGGGAGAAGATTGGGTTACAGCATTGTGGTTGGGTTGGTGGAAAATTCAGGGTGATGAGGTTTAGTTACTGCGCAGCTGAAACGTCAGCGGGCGGCGTTGAAAGAATAGCGCAGCGTTTATCCAGTAGCGACTCAACTGACGCCCGATTGCCCTTATCCCAGCCGCGCCGGGTGGTGAGCAGGATAAACCCTTTCTCTCCCGAGAATGTCGTCGGGATGAGCGCCACGCCAGACTCCGCCAGCTGCGGTGGCGACAGACGGAAATGGCGCGCCACGGAGGAGACAGGATAGATCCCCATCGCAGTCGGCTGCATAACGCGACGGGCATAATAGGTGTGGTTCAGCAAACGGTCAGGCAAGGGCCGCCAGTCATTATGAATATAGGGGCGCTCAGCCTGAAGCTGTCGATAGACATCCTCCCGCAGGCAGGTCAGATGAATATGCAGTTGATTCTGGCTGCGGCCATAAGCGGAATTCAGCGCCATGCCGAGCCGATCCTCAGGCACTTCAGCCCCATAGGCCGCCATCAGACGATAGCGCATTAGCCAGGCGTAACCGAAATAGTCAGCACGTCCGGGGCGCGACAGCGCAATGCTCTCAATGCCGGACATCGCCATCGTCGGTACCAGAATAAAGTGCAGCCTGTGGCGAGGATTCTGGATGATGCTGTAGCCCTGTGTGCTGTCCTGCGGCAGATAGATTTGCTGGCAGGGAGCCGGATCGCGACGGTAGTGATAGTTATTCATGCAGAGGTCATGCGTGACCGTCCAAAGTGCGTCAGAACGGGCGCATCCTGTCAGCAGCAGCACGATGACCAGCGGCAGAGACCGGCATCGCAACAATAATTTCCCGTTTAGTGGATTCCGTCCGCTCAGGAGACTCAATGCAGGTATAACCTCATTTATAAGAGTTCATATTGGGGGAATGTTTAGCCAGTTTAGCATGGAGCCGGTAGTGATTTGCTCAGGCGCTGATTAGTTCGATGGGTAAAGCTGTGTTGTTTCGGTAAGGAATTAGTGGATTGGATGGGGCTGGGAGGGCAGGTAAAGTTACTGATGGTGAGTGTTTTTTTGAGTTTGGGTTGAGCTTGGTTTGAGTTTGCAATTCTCGTGAGGACAAGAGAAAACAGCGTTAAGAATAGGCTGGATTAGATGCCTGAATAAGCATGTAAAATGCTCCCAAAACCTGGAGCTTGCGATTTAGATATTCAGGTAACGTGTTGTAATAAAGCAGTTTAATCACATATTGCAAACCAGAAAAAAACATATAACCTACGTAAAAAAGGATGACATCAGCCTATAAAACGTTTATTTTTACGTAAAATAAATATTACTTCCAGGTAACTGCTCTATGGCGAATTTTGACACTGACTATTGCTACTCTTTCCCCGCAGTCAGAGGAATCCAGGCAGGCCGACCCTTTTATATCGCTACCTGCCCTATGCGCATAATCCCCAAAATTTTTAGTTTTGACGAAAATGAAGTACCTCCTGAGTTGCGCGCACAAAGGACGTTAAACAAAGCACGCATACCTGAAATGGTTCGCTACTTACTTGAAAATCCAGATGATTATGTCTTCTCTGCACTAACTGCTTCCATTGCAGTTGATGTGCAATTCGATGAGTATTCGGGATCCAATAACTTAGGGACTTTGCGCGTGCCCATGGAAGCACAAATTTTAATCAATGACGGGCAGCATCGCAGGAAAGCGATAGAAGACGCACTGGATGCAAGACCAGAGTTAGGACAAGACAATATTCCTGTCTTATTCTTTGTCGATGAAGGACTTAAACGCAGTCAGCAAATGTTTGCTGATTTGAACAAATACGCCATCAGACCAAGCCCTTCTCTTGCGACGCTCTATGACCATAGGGATATCAGTTCGAATCTTTCACGGTATCTGGCTATGAATATCGAGCCTTTTATCGGACTGACTGAAATGGAAAAATCCAGCATCAGTAAGTTTTCAAACAAACTGTTCACTTTGAGTAGCATCAAGCAAGCTACGCGTTCTCTGCTGGGGAAAGAACCAAAAGCTAATGACGTTGAGCAGTGCTCTGACCTTGCGGCTCTCTATTGGCAAGCGATATTTCAGGTCATGCCAGACTGGCAATTAGCAGCAAAAAAAGAAGTTTCTCCAGCTCAACTTCGGCAGGAGTATGTCCATGCACACGGCATAGGACTTCAGGCTCTGGGTTTACTGGGTCACTGCTTGCTCTCAGAACACCCTGATTCCTGGAAGAAAATAATTTGTGCTCTTAGAGAGTTCGACTGGCGTAAAAGCAGCCCAGAGCTAACCAAACGTGCGATGCAACATGGTAAACTCAGTAAGACGACAGTATCTATTCAGCTTACCTGCAATGCTCTTAAAATCGCCTTATCGCTCCCCCTTTCAAGTGAAGAACAAGAGCTAGAAGCTCAAATGGTTATCTCATGAGTAAACTGATTCAGGCCCACGATCTGGCCGATTATGAAGATTTCATCAACCAGGAATATTTTGCCGGGCGGCCCCTGGCAGAATACGTATCTGAAGTACAGCGTATCTATTGTGCTGATAAGCGTCCATGGGTGATTGGTTACAGCGGGGGTAAAGATTCCAGCGCTGTCATTACTTTGGTATACCTCGCACTACTGGGGCTACCGCCCGCTATGCGGCAGAAAGACGTGTTTCTTGTTTCGTCCGACACATTGGTAGAGACACCAGTCGTAGTGGATTTGATCAAGAAGACCATGCAACGAATTGAAGCCGGAGCTAAACGCGCTGGGCTTCCAATCACTCAACATGCTGTCATGCCTAAGACTCACGAAACCTTCTGGGTCAATCTGCTAGGTAAAGGCTATCCGGCCCCTACCCGTAGTTTCCGCTGGTGTACTGAACGCATGAAAATCAACCCAGTAAGCGATTTTATCAAAGATAAAGTAAGCCAGTTTGATGAGGTCATCGTTGTGCTTGGTTCGCGTAGTAGCGAAAGCGCATCCCGTGCTCAGGTTATTGCTAAGCACAAAATTGATGGTACGCGGCTGGCGCGGCATACCACTCTTGCAAATGCTTTTATCTATACCCCTATCGATACCTGGGACACTGAAGACGTCTGGAAATTACTCAGAGGTGCATTCCGTTATTCTCCAGATGATGTTGATGAGTGGGAAAACCCATGGGGTGGTAACAACCGTCCCTTGTGGACACTGTACATGGACTCTTCAGCGCAAGGCGAATGTCCGCTTGTTATCGATGACAGTACGCCATCTTGCGGTAGTTCACGCTTTGGATGCTGGACTTGTACCGTGGTTACAAAAGATAAAGCGATGGAAAGCCTGATCCAGAATGGTGAAGTCTGGATGTCCCCGTTACTGAAATATCGCGATCTTCTAGCGTTCACCACCGATCCAGTGAATAAAGATACTTACCGCAACTATAAGCGCCGTAGCGGCAAAGTCAGCTATCAATACGCTAAAGACGGCGAAGAAATAAGCGCTGAACGTAAGCATGTTCCAGGGCCTTACTGGATGAAATACCGCCAGCAATGGTTGAAAGATTTGCTAGAAATTGAACGAGATATGAATGCTCAGGGTCACACCATCACGCTTATCACTGAACCTGAACTACATGCTATTCGGCAGGAATGGTTAAAAGATCCGAATGAGCCCGATTGGAATGATGCCCTGCCGGGTATCTATCGGGAGGTCTATCAAAAAGATTTAGATTGGGTTGTAGACGACCAGTCAAGATTTGATGCCAGTGATGCTGACTTGCTAATGCAGATATCTCAAGGGTTTGATGTTGAACCTGAAATGGTCATGAAGTTAATTGAACTGGAAGTATCAATGGAAGGCCTGAGCCGACGTCAGGGGATCTTTGAAAAGTTAGGCACCATCCTGAGACAGGATTGGGGCAGTCTTGAAGAAATTAAGCTGCAACAAGAAGCATTACAGAAACGAAACGATCGGGATATACATCAGGGCGAAGTCGCTCAGTTAGAAGCCGAACTCCAGATATTGCAGCGAAGAATCACCGAAGTAAGTGACTCGTCTTTGCTTACCAGTGAGGAAAAAGAACATGTTAATTAAACAGCTGGTTTTGCATAACTTCAGAGTCTTCAGAGGTGAGCACGTCATTGAATTGGCGCCCAGAAAGCGCCAAAACAATTCTAATCCGCGCCCGATAGTTTTATTTGGTGGACTAAACGGCGCTGGAAAAACATCAATTCTGTCGGCTATCCGAATTGCCTTATACGGTAGACTTGCGTTTGGTACTTCAACCCAACAGCAAGAATATGTTGAAGAGCTTAGTGCGTTAATTCATAACGGTTCAACTGCGGGCGAAAATCCAGGTGAAGCATCTATCGAGCTCAGCTTTACTTATAACAAAGGCGGTTATGAAGCTGAATTTACTGTTACGCGTACGTGGAAAAAAGGTAAAAAAGATCAGCTATCACTTCAGCAAGACGGCCAATCTCTGAGCGAGCTGGATTATGATCAGTGCCAGGGGTTCCTGAATGAATTAATTCCACATGGAATTGCCGATTTGTTTTTCTTTGATGGCGAAAAAATTGCAGAACTTGCTGAAGACGATTCAGGAAATATTCTACGCACAGCGGTTAGACGCTTATTAGGATTAGATCTCATTTCGAAACTTCGAAATGATTTGATGATATTTGTCAAGCGTCAACAATCAAGCCAGTTAGAGGTTTCCAAACAGCAAAAGCTTTCTGAGCTTGAAGAACAGGCTAAAACGTTTTCTTTTTTGGCAGAGCAGATTTTAGAAAAAGCTGACTTTGCGAAAATGCGCATCGACTTGCTGACGAAAGAAATTATGCGTTATGAATCCCTGCTCAATGCAGAAGGTGGTGCTTTCGCTCAGACTAAAACACAAGAAAAACAAAAAGTTGATACGCTTTTAAAGGAAAAAGAGCGCCTTGAAAAAGCCTTGCGCCATGAGTGCGATGGCTCATTACCCTATGCTTTAGCACCAAAAACATTGGGCCTTTTGTTGGAACAAGTAAATAAAGAGATGCAAATCAAGCAAGCGAGCAGTTTTGAAAAAGAATTGAATCAATTTCTCGTACAGCTAAAAAATGATATCTCATTCCGTTCAGGTACTACAGGTCTTATTGCTGCCGAAGCGATTGAAGATAATCTAAAAGACTTCCTCGCTAGTAAACCTAAAGGGGAGTTATTGTTTGACATCTCGGAACGGGAAGCTGGGATGATTGAACAGTCCATCGAGCAGGACAGTAAAAAATCCTGGGAACGCTTTGATCTCTATCGTATCCAATTAGCAGAGGTTGAAGAGCAACTAGAGCAAGCGGCAGCAAACATCGCGCGTGCGCCGGAAGATGATCAGCTAATGGATATTTTTGAAAAACTACGAGAGCTTGACCGGCAACGCGAAACTAAACGGCAGGAGTATCGCTCGCTTCTGGAAGAAGCAAAGCAAACTAAACAACAGCAGCTTGAATGCGCTCGCCAGATACAAAAGACACATGACCAAGCTCGTAATCAGCATAACTCTGATAGCGCGTTCAATAATGCGCAGGAAACGATAAACCTGCTTGATCGATATAGTGAACTTCTAACAAAAGCCAGGGTGAAAACGCTGTCGGTTAATTTTGGCGATGCTTATCGTAAATTAGCGCGTAAAGAGGATTTACAGCTAAACGCTCATATCAACCCTGAAACATTTGATGTGGAATTAATCGATGAAAAAGGCACTGTGATAAATCGTAAGCTTCTTTCCGCTGGAGAAAAGCAGATCTATGCAATTGCAATACTTGAAGCTCTGGCGAAAACCTCTGGTCGTGATTTGCCAGTGATCATTGATACACCACTGGGCCGTTTAGACTCTCAACATAGAGATAAACTGATTAACCATTACTTCCCGTTTGCTAGTCATCAGGTAGTGTTGCTGTCTACAGATACGGAAGTGGATGAGCGTTATTTTGTCGATCAATTGCGTGATGACATCTCTCATGCTTATGAGATTGTGTTTAATGCGCATACAAAATCATCGGCGCTAAAACCTGGCTATTTCTGGGAATTAACTAAGGAAGCTATCTGATGCTCCCGAATCGAATGGTGCTTAGTCGTCAAACTGAAGAGCAGCTTAAAAAATTGAAAGGGTATACCGGGATCACGCCGAATATTGCCGCCCGGCTGGCTTTTTTCCGCTCGGTGGAGAGTGAATTTCGTTATTCGCCGGAGAATGATGATAGGAAATTGGATGGTGCGTTGGCGCTGGATAAAATTACGTGGCTGGGAGAGACATTGCAGGCGACGGAATTGGTGTTGAAGATGCTTTATCCGGAAATGACGCAGAAAGATATGATTAAGGCTTGGGCGGCGCATGTTGAAGATGGAATTGCAGCGCTAAGAAATTATCGCAATTTAAAAGATTTCTCTAATAGCGTTTAGTTGAGGCAAAGTGCCACTCTTCTAATTTAATTCGAAGAGTGGCATTTATTACGTCTTACTCTTGCCAAGCTTAATTAATACCGCATTCAGATTTTAAAAAATCTCTAATTTGGGTACGACCCACCCCTGAATAGTTAATATTAAAACCAATTAGCTTATCAGGATCAATTCTTTTCAAATATAACTCAACCTGGTCAGATGAAATTTCTTGACCATGTTTATTTATATAATTAAGAACATATTTCAAGAAATCAAACAAGGCTTGAATACCTATTGTTTTTCTCATAAATGAAATATCCCTTCGTCTCCAGAACATTTCATCACAGCAAGTGAAATAATCCCTCACTAAATCATAAACCAGACCATCTTTATTCTCCATATAATAACCCCTTAATGGTGGGGTTATTTTAATTTCTATATCATTCAGAACTTCACGACTCCTTCTTATTATTCTCTTTTTATGCAAATAATATCTATCCTTAGACGGATTAGTAGTTATCAATGATGAAATACCCTGCACCATAGTTGATGTAGATACATACCATTTATCAAAAGAATCTTCCTCCTCTTCCTCTTCCTCTTGAATAGCCAAGTCCATTTTTTTCATTCCAAAATCGACATGTCCTTTAAATGGGGAATCATCTTCTTTGTCTAGCAACCTAGTTAAATAAATAGCGAGTGTATCAGGGGACCAATATTTGCTTTCAACAGAATCCAAATCGTAGCCAAACAACTGATAAGCTAAACTTTTATCAACTTTCTGTTGATTAAAATTAATTGTTGCGAAAACTTCAGCTTGCTTTGGTGCTGGTAATTCGAAGTAAATGGCACAAACAATATCAAAGTCAGCAGATAATTCATTTTTCTCTAATGCTTTTTTAAGTCCTTCAATTCTATGCTGACCATCTACAATGGATGCAATCTCATCTGAAGTTGGGATAACTAATTTAGAATCATCATTAATATACCAAGGATGTAATGGTGACTCTCCATTCTCATCAAGGTTGACTCCATTCTCATCAAGGTTGACCGATAGAATTACTGACGTTGGAAACATTGCATCACTTGTCGCACAGAATTGCGCTATCGCTTTGACTCTATTTTCATTAATTCCTCGTTGCACTCCCGACAAGACATCGTCACCATATCTAGCTGCAAAAGAATAACAAACTTGAACTAATAATTTAGCCGGAATAGAAATTATATAAAAGTCGCCAAAAGGCTGTTTAACTTTTATGGTTTGACCTTCATAAAATGGCATTTTTATCACCTATTCAAAGAACTAGCTGAACCAACGTCAGCACCACCAGATGCAGACTTTGAATCAGCATTCATTGAGTAACTAGGGTTCTCGATGTTAGCAACAGCCCAATACATTAAAGATATAATCCATGCAAATAATGAACACCATGAAAAATAAATCCCATTACTGGAGCCAACACTATACAGTATGATAATAGCTAAAATTGTAACCACTGTACCTAACAGTAGCCAACGAAGCACTGCAATATTATTACCATCGACTTCTTTGTGATTTATAATAATATTGACTGTCTTTTCAAAAATAGTAGTAGCTAATAGCGGAGCAGAAAACGCGAGAAAATTAAGCGTATTCATGTTTACTATCAATCGGTCAAGTCTTCCCGGTGAATTGTTAAAAACAGCAGTAAACCAAATACTTATACTACCTATAACCACTACAATTAAAATAAAAAACCCCAAAAAGTAATGATTACTGAATACCAATTTCAGTCTACGCCCAAGCTCGCTAAAAAGCGTGCAGATATTTTGAGGTGTTGAATCACTCATTTCCACTCAACTCCCAAAATGCTTTATCGCGCATTTTCCTCACCTTTTTTTCCCCATCAACATACAGGCTAAAATGCTTCTCAAGCTGCCGAATCTGCCCCATCAAAGACTCCTGCTCACCTTTATCATCGATGTTGAATACCGCCTTAATATCCGCATTCCTAATCTCAGAAACACGATGGATCACCCATGTTAAGATATAGGAAGCATAATTATTTTCCCCGGTCTTAAAGTGTGTGATCTCCTGCGTTGACAGGATCGCACCAACACCATACTCACGGCCTTCTTTAAGGATCTTACGCAGGCTGGAGAAATCCTGGCGCATAAAGTTATCGGCTTCATCCACCAGAATCATTTTGGTGAGTTGACGATAATCCCCTCGCACCACTGGCTTACCGCGCTTTTGCATCTGTGCATAAAAAAGATCTAACGTAAGTGCTACCACAAGGTTTTGTACTTCTGGCGGGTAGCCAGCCAGTTCAATCACGGTGACGCCATCAATCAATTCGTACAAGCTAGTCATCTGATCCGGGATGGTTTCGAATATCTTGTAACGCGCCAGCTTAGAAAGCGCTGCGTAAAGCGAATCTTCTTCAACCTTTTCCTGATCAAGGAAGCGCTGCCATACATCTTCAATTGTTGGCGCGGTTCTTGACCATGTTGTTGAGTCCTCTGGTGAAATCCCCGCAGCTTCGTAGCATTCTAAAATCAGATTTTCTAATTTAAGCTGCTGCTTATGGCCCAGGCCATAGGCTTTCGCCATCGTTTCTGATAATCCACCAGCGGTGTGGATTGGTAGCATTGGTGTGTCGCCAAACAGAGATAATGGGTTATAAGGCAGCTTAAATAACTTGTACTTTTTCGCGCCCGTAGCATCAAGAAAAGCCTCATCCACATAGTCTGATTTGTAGTCGAAGATTAGCAAACCTATAGGTTTACCATCAACGTTACAGGACTGATTACGCATCAACTGTGTGACCAGCGATTTAGTAAACTGGGTTTTACCGGTGCCCATCGTGCCAATAATACCGGTATTGGTATTCATGAACTTCGCGGTGTTGGTTGGCTCCCAATGTAATGGGCTCTGACGCGCAGCATCATGACCAAACAGGATCTGTAATGGAGTATCGCTAAAATCAGGTGTCACCACCGGTACAGCAGGCTGTAACGACTCCGACTCAGGTTCCGAAATGAACTGTTCAGCAGTCGGCGTTGTGACTTTTACCACGACTTCGGATTGTGACGGACTGACATCACACTCTGGCTTAAGCCGGTATTTTTCCGGCACCTTGTAACGTTCCGCCAACGGTGGTTCATCCCCTTGCGCAGCAATCAACGAAGGCAGCAGTGAATAAGGGATTTCGATCTGTAAGATATTC
The DNA here is from genome assembly GCF_051136265.1 of Candidatus Pantoea rara. Taxonomy (NCBI): domain Bacteria; kingdom Pseudomonadati; phylum Pseudomonadota; class Gammaproteobacteria; order Enterobacterales; family Erwiniaceae; genus Pantoea; species Candidatus Pantoea rara. The sequence goes on from NZ_CP194942.1 coordinate 3,474,705, forward strand.
TCCGCTGTCTCTTTATAAGAGAGATCGAAGCAGGTTGCGCTGTCTACATGCGCCACGACGAAGCCGTCCGCATAGTCCGCCAACTCACCTAACTCATAGTCGCCCGTTAACCACCATTCGCGCCTATCCTGCAAGGGAGCCAGTTTGTTGCTGTCCAGCACACCGTAAAGACGCAATTTCTCAACCTGCATCAACACCTGACGAATAAAGAGCGCCCGGTACAATTGTGATGCCAGCGTTTGTGGTTCCAAAATGTCCTGCTGTAAATAACGTTTCAGCTCGCGAGCCTGTTGGCCTGCATAGCTGTAGTCAGGCCGCGCCCCGGTTTTAACTTCCAGCGGTAACAGATAGAGGCGGTTTTCTTTGAAACCCACAAAGAGCACATCGTCAGAGATCGCGCCGTTACGATAACCCTGTAAATTTCTCGATAAATCGCTCTCTTTCATTTTCAGCCCGACATTGCCGGACACACGGATCATTTCGGCCACCGATAACGGAATCCAGCAAATGTCGGACTGGTGCAACATAGATTGCACAAATTTGTACGCACCTATAATGCCGTGCTTCTCTTTACGCTCTCTTTCATTGGAGCGCAGCATTTTCAGCAGCCATTCGCCATTAAAGGCGTTAAATTCAGCCAGCAGATGCTGACTATCAACAGCAGATTGCCCTGACTGGCTTCCGGTCTGAAGCAACCGCAGGAACAAATCAACCTGCTTCGTGACGGTTACAGCATCGTAGCCTGCGCAACTGGTGTACTGGTCAGAATAGTGGATAAGCACCACATCTTTCTGACTGGTGAAAAAGTCGAGAGTAACTTTTGGATCAATAATGGTGGTCCAGAGCGCGCTATTGTAGGAGTAATTGAGCAGCTGTTTAAAATTACCGCTCACAGCCAAGCCGATTCCTTGTCCATGATACTGGCTGTTGCTTTGACGTGCAGGTTGCCACAGGCAGCCGATTAGTCGGGCAAGACGTAGGGCGCTGTAGGACTCAGTATCCACATCACGCAGTCCAAACGCGGTAAAGTAAGCATCCCCCTGCGTCTCGGCACCTTCCCCAGCAATCAACCCATGACACAATACCCCACTGGACGCATCTTCAATGCGGATCTGGCGGCAATCCACAGGTGCTGTATTGGTGAAAAATGCCAGATGTGCATAGGCCAGCTTGTCGCTTTCTGACGGCAGGACAAACTTGCTGAACGTTAACCGGCTACGCAGCAGATCAATCAGCATATCGGCTTCCGCACGCCATACGCCGCTGTTCAGATCGAGATCGTTTTTAAGCTGCTCATAGCTTCCACTTTCTGCAAAGTGATCGAACATATTGGGTTGCAAACGTTCATCGTAGCAGTTCACATGAACCGAAATAGCCTTCTCTTTTTTTTGCTTAAAATATTCTACTAATCCCAGAAACAGTTCTTTGGCGTTCCCTTGATTAATGGCATTGATAATCAACGCACTGTTTTCAGAGCTCTGGAACAACCGGGCGTAAGCGTCCGTGAACTCATTAAGTTTGTCTTTTACCAGACGTTTAACGTAGTCATGGCTGACCTGTCGCTGGGGAACCACATCAATCCAGAAGCGGTTTTCATCCACCGGCTGTAGTTGCGCGTATTCATGCTCACTGTGATAAACAAACGGCACTAACCCGGAAACCATCAAGCGATCAAGAGTGATCGGCGGTAGTGTGGCAAATGATGCCGAATCGTGCTGTTCCGACTCCGCAACGATAGTTTCTGCCAGTTGTAGATGGTAGGCCAGCACCAGAGGATGCAGCGGAGAGAGGCGTTCATGGCTATCATTGCGGCAGATCCCAAGATGCAGAAGACGTTTCTCATGCGCTGTCAGCGCTCTGCTCAGGCCTATTTGCTGGAGTGACTGTTCAAATGTAGTAACAATGTTGCTAACCAGTGCGCGATATTCCGCTGACCACGACACCAGACTCGGCAGGGTGTTACGACGATGATAGTAGGCAAATAACTGCTCATAAGCGTTATGGAGATCGGGGTAGCTAGCAAGAAGTTCATCCAGCATAAACTCGCTATCGTCACTTCCCGTACCCAGCAGACGCTGCTCAATTAATGAGGCTTCCATTATCAACAACTGCTGGCGTACACCGACGACCTTGTGTTCAGTATTATCGATTATGATGCGCCCTTTTAGTCGGTTCCAGGTTGCATTGCCCTCTTCCTTAAACAATTTGTTGAAACGACTTTGGTCAAAAAGCAGTGGCAGCGTTAGCCCTTCTTCTGCTCCTGGTCCCTCTATGTTAAACGACACACGGGAATCGGCAGAAACGATCGCAAACTGAACCAGGTCACTTTGATTTGCCAGCGTATCAAAATTAACCTGAGCATAATGCTGGCAGTCTATGTCTTCGCTCTTGTCATTCAACGTACAGGTCAGGTTGCCAGACTCGGCAATACGCAGCGTGTTATCTTCGAGTTGCAGGGTTATTTGTTCTTTACCGGGCTCAATGCGGTAGCAGTGCTGAATATCATTTAGCCAGAATTGTCCCTGCTCGACCAATAACAGGCGAAATTTATACTCTTCGGCTGAATTATTGCGGTTGGTCAGTTCGAGACTAAAGAAGCAGGGATGCCCATCAAAAGGCACCGACGCCATAATGCGGGAAGTTTTGCCCCCCGCCCGGCTGGTGCGCCAGAAAGGTGCATTCTTTAACTGACGATTATGGGCAATCTTTATCTGGTTATCCTGAAGATCATTACCCTGAAAACTGAACTCCAGCTCAGCCTTTGATTGCCCGGGCTGCACCTGCACCAGCAGGCTGATGTCACGTTTGCCTGCCTTACTAGCGCTTTTCGCCCGTTGCCAAATCTCGCCGTTTTCGACGGAGACGTTCTCCAGCACAAGTTTTTGTTCACTATTCTGTTCTTTCTCTTTCCTGTAATCGGAGAAATCGAGCTCACGCCAGTCATCTTTATCGTAAAAATGCTCCTGAATGAATTTTGAACTAAACTCAGGAAGCACATTCTCCAGCTGTCCACTGTAGCGTTCAATACTATCTTCTATCTGGCGATATAATTTTCGGTTTTCATTCAGTCGGGTGCGTAGCTGCTTCTGGCTATAGTTCAGTAGTTCATCATCTTTAAACAGATGAAGCTCGGAGAAATCCAGATTGCCATCATCCAGCAAGCGATACAGCGACGAGAAACCAAACACGGTCGCGCCTTCATCAAGTACCGTCGCCAGTTGATCCTCCAGCAAACAGTGGGATAATTCCGAACGTTTACTATCTGTGGTAATGAGCTTTTCCAGTTGATGACTGAAGGTTTGTGGATACCAGATAGCATCCGGTGCAGCCACGTCTTTCGTGCTGTTAATCAGGGTATCGAGCATACTGTTGTGAATAATCAACAGCGCTGTTTGGGCAAAAACGCCGCTGCGCCCTGCAACTTCATCGCGCAAATGAGAAATGTAGTTTTCTGTGAATGCTGGAGCCTCGGCTCCTTGCAGTACAGGAATAAGCTGAACACTATTACAGGGGAGGCAATCGATATATTGCCCTGGCGCAATTTCCAACTGATTGCCGTCCGCCAGAGAGACGAATGCTTCCCAAAGTTTTAGGGCATTATCCGGATCGGGAGATTTGAACTGGTAGCGCTCGCCGGGCTGAATAATGCCACCTACCCATTCGATAAAGGTTTTTGCCAGATAGGTTTCATACTGTTTTACGGACATACACGGCGTCTCCACTATCACTCATTCGCTCTACATTTCCCATGCGTTCATAAAACGCCACCAGCGTTTGCGCCGACTGGTTGTCCAGATAAAAACCGCGCTGTTCAAAACCACGCAGCAATTCATGCAGGCGGAGTTTGTCATTTTTGCCCACAGTGAGATTAGTCAGTAACAGAAGACGATCCTGATTCAGCACCAGCACTTTCCCTGCCCGACCACGGACCTGAATGAAGTCAGTGCAAATCTGGCTTTCCAGCTCCTTAATGTAATTCTTATTTATATCCGCACGGTTAGTTTTTTTATCCTGGAATTGCTCTACGGCAACGGATAATAGCTGTTTGAAAGCACTTTCCAGGTTTTTTGCGCGGTCACGAACAGGAAGATCTCGTTCTTCCTTACTAATAAATTTCTGTATGTAATCATTAATTTCATCTAAAACTTGATTTGGGGGATCCGAATAATTCAAACAATCCTTATATACCTGCCAGAGAGGGCGTTTTTTCTCCCCTTTTACCTGCAACACTTCCAGCGCGGAAAGAATAGGGAACAGTTTTTCGCTCTGGCTGGCGAACAGCTTATAGCCATAACGTTTCACCTTTTCCCGTTCGGAGCTGGCTTTTTCGCTATCAAGAATAAAAAACAGTGATTTGCTTTGTGGTTCGCCGTCCTGCCAGTTGTCCAGATTGAGCGCCAGTTGAGCGCACCAGCTAAAGGCGTACAAACGTAGGGTGTTGGTCAGTTCTTGTAAAAGGTATTGTGGGTGCTCCGCCAAAAACGCCAGATCGGACTGAAAACACGCGACCATATACGGAAGATACGGTTGCTCTTCTGCAAACGGTCCTTTATCCAACAGCTTTATTTTTCCATTGAGCTTATTCAGCATTTGCTGCTCGATGAAGTTCAGTCTGTCGTGTATGGGATAACGAAGACTGAAATCTCCCATCAAATTGGCAAACAGCGTGCCAAGTCGTTTATCTGCCGTTGAACCACCACTTATTTTTTCACCCACAAACTGAGCGTGAAACAGTAAAAAAAGAGGTGATACACGGAAAATATCCTTGCTAGAAAAATACATCCGTTCTAGCACCGACCAGAATGCAGGCTCATCAAGCATCTCCTGCATATGTGTTTTACAATCTTCACGGAATTGGCTAGGATCGTAGGCTTCGATTTTGCGTTTCAGAGCGTAGCTAAGGGCCAACCCGGTGACGAACTGCCAGCTAATATCGTTGTTCTTATTGCGCACAGGCAGGTAACTATCCAGTAGATTGTTACCCACTTTTAACTCGTTTGCGATAGGGTACATTCTACTAACCCTCCATACCGCTAATAGTGATCATATCGTCATCCGCCTTTGCACGATAAACCCGCTGTCTGCCATCATAAAATTTGATTTCGCTGCTGGATTTAGCCTGCTCCGCGATCAACTCTACAATTTCATCCAGTAACACGATGGCATTTTTATCGTATTTATTCGGACGATAACCATTATTCAACTTGTCCAATAATTCGAACAAATTAAGCCCGATATGGATATGCGGCAGTGGATTTCGCCCCACCTTTAAATAGACATCGAAGCCAGTTGGATGAGCCGTATGTTTATTACGGATAGCATCCCAATCAGGCTTCACCTCTACCGGTGCGGTTATTTTTACCCCACCAAACTCACCCAAAAAGAACTCTTCTTTTTGCATACTTAATTCAGGTGCTTTGCGGTTAGCATAGCGCTGGATACCTGCGATAAGCTCAAAAGCATAGAAGCGATTCAGTGATCTTTTTTGCTCCGGATCCGCTGTGTAATTTCTATGCAAACGCCAGATTTCTGAGTAACGCTCAAACAACGATTCGTTAAAAAACGCGGAAAATCTCCGATGATAATCATTACCCAGCGACTCGTGCTGCAATAGCCAGAAAAGACGGATCAAGGAGGTTGCGTCACCGGGCTTAACGCTCTGGCGATCAAACTTAATGTGCAACGGCTCAAGTGCGGCTAAAAAATCATCGAGTTCGGAGTCAACCAGTCCCAGTTCATAGCGCAAAACAAATTGATCAAGTTCATAGGTGTGCAATCTGGCGGGATCAAAATCACAAACTTTTTTAATCAAATCATTTTCTGCACCGATGAACAGGTTATCAAATAAGTAGCCTGGCCCCATCAACAGATGATGCAGAAAGTCCAGCAGCGTTCGGGTCGTTACAAACTGGTCTTTAATCAACCGCGCTTTAAAGAGCTGCGTAATTAATACATTCTGCACGCCAGACATGCAAAGAAATTTAAAGTTTGCAACCTCTTTTAGATCTGGGTTAACAGACTCCTCGCGCCGGAAAATAAACTGAAAGAAATTATTATCATCATCACGAGTTAAATTATCTAATAAGGACTTAATAAATGATGAATATTGTTTGCTTTCGTCAAACTGGAATTTAGGGTAATGTTCAAAATCAAAAAAAGAACAATTCTCGTTACGGTAAGGACGGCTTGCATCCTGCTGCCCGGATAAAAATGAGTCAATTGCAGACCGGATCATCTTGTGGCATTCAGCGCCTTCTCGAGCAAAGTTAGCGAGCATTCCGGTGTTGATGCCAATGAGCAATGGAGATGACTGCTGATGATGATTAGCAAATAGCTCATTCAAAGCGTCAATGGCTGATTGTCGAGGGGCAAAGCTATGAGTGGCATCCAGATGGAAACTAAATCGCCGCTGATAACGCGGATCTGACTGACAGCGGGTTAAAATTTCTGATTTTCCGTCCCCGCTACTACCGCACAAAAAAATGATTTCGCCAGGTTTAGAAACATCCAGATAGCGTTGCAATTCAGTTTCAATCTCTTGTTTAACAAAGAGTTGTTCCTTCAACTGATCTAACTCATCCTTCTGGCGGTGTGTCACGGTGGTGACGGAAAACGAAGATGACTTCGCAAGAACACCCAAAGCCTTTTGTAATGTGATTGCGCTCATAACCGCACGGCCTCTGAAGAAAATTTTTTACCATTCTATATAAACATAAACATTAACTCTACTAAACATTAAAGTCATCCAGTAGTTTGTTAATGACCCCAGCCATACCTTCCCTAGGCAGACTATGAAGCAATTTGGCTGATTGCAGAACAAAGATGTTTAGATTGCGCATAGGGCCAAACCTTGTATAACTTTAACCACATATAATTCAGATTTTATCTGTTACTCAAGTGAGCGCATCTACTATATCTAGCATTGAAAAAAGCGATTCAGTGAGCTTTAAGCTGTTATCTGGCTTAACTCAGCGATCGTTTGGTTATACTGGCAAGTTTGCATATCTGGGTAGCTCTGAGGTCTGGTAAAAACCTATCTTTCACACAGCTTAAAGATGTTCTTGAATCCTAATCAATGCTCCAAAAAAGTATTCACATTTTTTATTTTAAGGCCATATAACGCCACAGATATTTCACTCTTATCCTTTAATTTTATCTGTAACATAAATCAACACTTTTCTATAAAATTATTATTCTTCATAATTAGTTTATGTTTAATAAAATTTTTTGAATTAACATATAAGTAAATGTATTAGGAAGTGATGTACATTGATTCGCAGTAATAGTGAACGACTGAATCGGATGTGAAGAAGAAGAGCTGGACTCAAGAGTGTAAGACACAAAAAAAGCCGCCCTTAAGCGACTTAAATTTGCATATCTGGTGCCGAAGGCCGGAATCGAACCGGCACGCCTCGCGGCGGTTGATTTTGAATCAACTGCGTCTACCGATTTCGCCACTTCGGCACTGAAGGGTATGCGGAAAACGTTGAGGATTATACCGTTACCCCCTGTTTCCGCAACCCTTATCCGCAGGCAGTGGTGCAACTGCTGAAAAAAACGTCTTTTTGGATCTCAGGTTCACCGGCTTAACCCGAAACAGGCTTCACATCCGTCACCAGCGTCGGCAGATCCCAGGTGCCGCCCGCATGGATGTAACGGCACATGCCGGTCCCGCCGTCATAACTTTTGCAGAAGGTCTTGCCGTCCCATACCCAGTTTTCCTGGCTCATGCAGTCGCCGATGCCCCGGCCTTTCTGCACACTGGTAATCTCGCCCTTGTCATAATCGGACCCGGAAATGGTCACCAGCTCAGGCTTGCCTTTCAGCTGGTTATCAATAACCCAGTAGCCATATCCTTCGTTATAAGCGGCACGCCAGCAGAGTGCCGAAAGCAAAGCATGGGTGTCATCCAGTGGCGTAAGCGTAAGTCCGTCGGTTTCCGGATCGCTGTTTTCTGCCGGTGAATAGAGGCTGTCGCACGTGTCATCGTCATTGTGATTGACCGTTGCAAGCAGCCGGGTTTTCAGTGCGTCGCTTTCAGAAGCGGTCATCCAACGGGGTTCGCCGCCGAGGGTTTTTGCTGCCTGAATAACCGGTGCAGGCACACCTTTAGCGACGCTGCTTTCCGGCTTATTGCCCTTTTTGGTGAGCGCACCTTGCGTGCCGATACGGCCCTGCACGTCGTCCGCTTTCAGCAGCACAGCGTAAGCGCCCTCACCGGAAAGCAGAAATGGTTTGGTGCCGCCTTTAAACTCGACTTTACCGCTGCCTTTGACAGCGCTGATGACCGCTGAGGTCTGACTTGCCGACATCCGCCAGTTGTCATCAGCTGCAACCAAATCCCCTGCTGATTTCCCGTCGATCCACAGCGTCAGCTTTTCCGCCGGTTTGCTGTCATCTTCGGTGTCGCCCAGCGTCACTTCGCCCACTGTCTCCGTTCCCGGTCCAGCGGAACGGGTGAGCAGGATCGAGCCGGACGGATCCTCTTCTTTGGCATAACCCGCAATGCGGCAGGTCAGGGTGTTATCACAGACAACTTCCCAGTCTTTATGCTCAAGCGTTTTTCCGCTCTGGACGGCCTGAGCCGACAGGGAGAGCATCGCCAGCACGAAAAGCATCGGTTTACAGTTCACTTTATTCCCTTATGTTTTATTTCTGCCCAACCTGCGCGGATATCACCTGATTGTATCGAAGAAGATATGATGCCGTTATCTGTTTTTAACGCCCCCCACAACGCAAAAGAGCCAACCTCTCGGTTGGCCCCTTCATGCATATTTCAGCATCTTGCATGCTCAGCATCGGGTATCATCGATACCCGTCAGCGCCTGTTGTTGTCAGGATGAGCGCCTCAATGTGAGTGATCATGCAACTTACTTTCAACCTTGTCCTTCACTTCGCTGGCTTTCTCGCTCACCTTCTCAGTCAGGCTCTCTTTGTGGTCGCGATTATGCGCAGCGGGTGACTGCGTCGCTGCACCCGCTGCGGCAGGTCTGCCCGCTGCGGTGGTACCCGGCAGCTCGCGCTCCAGACCACTTCGTGCATGGTCGATATCCACTTCCTGACGACGCACCGTATCGTTAATGGTCTCGGTACGATCGCTGCCGTCAGTACGCACCACCACTTCTTCTTTCACGTGGGTCGTTTTATTGATCACCGGCTGCTCATGGGTCTCAGCGACCTCGACAGTTTTCTCTGACCAGTCCACTTCTCCGGCCAGCGCGGGTTCATTCACCGAGCGACGGAAGATGTCAGCGTGCTGCTCATGCAGCGAGATATCTTCAGATACGGTATCAGTCACGGTATAGCGTCGAACGCGGGTCGAGCCTTCACTGACCAGACGTTTACCCACTTCCACCTGCTCTTCGGCCAGACGCAGAATATCAGCTTCGCTCTCATCACCAGTCAGTGAGGTGCGTAGCGGCTCAGCCGGGCGGTCATTGGTCTCACCGGCAAACTGCTTACCTGCTGTCGGGTTGATGCCCGGCGCGGTGTTGCCATTATTAACTGAGCTTTGCATGCGTGACGGCACATCTACCGAATCATGAGAATGGAGAATTGTCATGGCGCGGGCCAGCTTCTCCTCCTCAGTGCGGATGGTCAGCACAACGCCGCCCTTGTCCATCGCTTTGGTATAGACATCCGCCTCATCTTTATCGACGTCGTGCCCGAACAGACGCTGCCACAGGCTCGGATGGCGAATAGACTGCCCTTCCTGCTGCAAACGTTCCCCACTGATAAGACTGATGTCCCGATCAGAAAAGCCTGCTTTCACGAGATTTCTTTTCGCGGCCTCTGCCTGAATTGCAGAATCGAACAGTGTTACGATTTTTTCCTGTGCCATGATAGGTTCCTCTCTGTTAGCTAATTTGATCGTCATCTCTTTCAACGTTCACCTGCTGCTTACGTCGGGTCACCACTTCCTGAAAAGGAACATTCTCCTGCACTTTTCGGATGTGGATCTCCTCTTTAAGCACCAGCTTTCTGACGATTTGGATTTCTTCCTCTACTACCGGGACAATCAGTACACCGTTCTCTTCCCTGATTTCAGGCATCGTTTCAACGATCTGCGCTTTCGCTACATGCTCAACCTCAACCTTCTCCCGGTTAAGCAGCGTACTGATGACCTCGTCATGTTCAGTTGTGGAACGGGTAACTCGGACATGTCCATCCACAATCTTTTGCTTCGTCAGGGCTATTTGCTCTTCCGCGAGTTTAAGCGTGACGTCTGCATTTTCATTGTGCTCTGGCTGTCCAGCCATATTATCGCTCCCGTTAAAAATTAAATCACAACTGCCTGACACAGTGATTAAGCATGAACACTCTCGCGGATTCCGCAAGGCGAAATAATAAAAAATCTCGCCACCTCAATTTTATTTCGGCACATAAAACCACCTCTAAAAAAAGCGATTCGGCTTATTTTATCGCTGTGATTTAAAATTAAATAAGATATTAATCAATATCTTAATGAAAGGTAATTTCGCAGGTAAATATTAACACGCCAGACGCAACCACTTAAAATATCGCTTATAAGCAAAGCGGTAAATTTAATTTAAACCAGGACAATTCCTGACAAATACAGGCAAAAGCTTAAATAAACTTCCGGTAGCTCGCGCTTATTATCCGCCACCAGTCATGGCCGCAAAGAATAACAACCCTCACACTCACCTGAATATTTCACGGCATCGATTACAGAACATTCTCAAACTTTTATCTGTGAAAGAAATTCAGGAACTTTCTGCTCCTCAGCCTTTCTTAGGAAAACAAATAAGTCCATACAGAGGTTGAGATGAAACGAGCACAACGCAGTGCGTGGGGATGGGGACTGGCGGCACTTCTGGTGGCGGGCAGTGCATCAGCGGCAAGCTGGCAGGATCAGCTGAGCAGTGCAGCATCACAGCTCAGCCAGCAGAACAACGGCAGTACAACCGGCACTACACAGCAGAATGGCGGCCTGTCGCTCTCTTCTATTTCCAGCATGCTGGGCGGCGGTGACAAAGCGGTCAGCGCCAACAGCATGACCAATGCCGCGGGTGTGATGCAGTACTGTGTCGAACACAACGTGGTGAAAAATAATGTGCAGTCGGTGAAAGATCAGGTGCTGAGTAAGCTGGGTCTGAATACCACCACCGCACAGGAGCAGAAAACCGACTACACCCAGGGCGTGGCAGGCCTGCTGAACACCGGTAACGGCCAGCAGCTCAATCTGCAAAGCCTGAGCAATTCGCCGATGGGTGAGAAGCTGAAAACTAAAGCCTGTGACGTGGTACTGAAGCAGGGCAAAAACTTTATCTCGTGATCCCTCTCCTCTTCTCTCCCCTCTCTGCTCTGAGGGGAGCATTAAACGCCCCACTGCTGTGATGCCTGACATTCCCTTAACCTGGGGTTGAGCGCTATAGTGTTGTTTTGGTTTCTACAGGACAGCACGCATGAAAGGCATCAACATCGCACTTTACTTCGACCCCGATCAGATTCACGCCTGCGTTCACGAGCAGGATGACAGCTATCTCAGCAAAAAATTCGAGTATGACGATGGCGTGATTGAAGAGATCTACCAGTGGCTGGAGCAGTACGAGCCTAAACGCACCCACATCTGCCTGATTGAAAACGAAACTGCCGAGCTGCTGGCCGATGAGCTGGTCGACAGTGGATTCCGCGTCCATCAGGTCACCATGCATCAGCTGCTGAGCTGGTTCGCCACCGAGCCGCCTTCTACGCCAGACGGCACGCCAATGCGCGCGATGCTGCGCTTCCTGGAAGATGAACATCCACGCGAATATGAGTCGCGTACGCCGCAGACTGAAGCGCTGATGGAGATGTTCGACGAGCTGGATGCGCTGGAGATGGTTGATGACGCCGACGATGAAGACTCGCTGCCAGGCGATCTGCTGCGCGCCATGAAGAAGCACAAAATCACCGCCAGCGAAGCCGCCCGGCATCTGCTGCCGGACGTTAACGAACGTATCCGCGAGCATCTGATGCAGTACCCCGAACTGATGACGCCGGAAATCCTGCAGGACTTCTTCCCGGAGCTGCTTGAGGCGCTGGAGCGTCCGAAACACTAATCAGGGAGAGGGCACATGCTGGAGCTGATTAAAGCGATTAGCCTGGGGCTGGTGGTGATCCTGCCGCTCGCCAATCCGCTCACCACCGTGGCGCTGTTTTTAGGTCTGGCAGGTGAGATGAACTTCCAGGAGCGTAACCGCCAGGCGCGGCAGGCTTCTATCTATGTTTTCGCCATCATGATGGTGGCGTGGTATGCGGGCAGTGCGGTGCTGAATACTTTCGGCATCTCCATTCCTGGCCTGCGTATGGCGGGCGGCCTGATCGTTGCCTTTATCGGCTTCCGGATGCTGTTCCCGGCGAAGCCCGCAGGGCATTCGGTAGAAGCGAAGCAGAAACTGGATGAGCAGGAGGCAACCAAAGAACCGGTGAACATCGCCTTTGTGCCGCTGGCAATGCCGAGCACGGCGGGGCCAGGAACCATTGCGATGATCATCTCTTCCGCTTCGACGGTAAGAAGTGGCGTCGATTTTCCTGCCTGGGTGATTAGTGTCGCGCCAGTGCTGACCTTCCTGCTGGTGAGCCTGATTCTGTGGATCTCCCTGCGCAGTTCGGGTGCCATCATGAAGCTGGTGGGTAAAAGCGGCATTGAGGCGATCTCGCGCCTGATGGGATTTTTACTGGTCTGTATGGGCGTGCAGTTCATCATTAACGGCGTGCTGGAAGTGGTGCGCACCTTTCACTGATCCGGAATGTCCCCTCTGCTGACCGGCAGAGGGGACAGCTCAATTACTTCAGCGTTTTACGTACTTCAGCAACCTGATCTTTGCTCACCGCTGGCGCGGTGTTGCTCCAGCCCTGACGAATAAAGGTCGCGAGCTTTGCGACTTCATCATCATTCAGCCGCTGGGCAAAGCCCGGCATCGCCAGCTTCGAAGGGGCTTTTTCGGTCGAAGGCTGCTGCGCGCCCGCCAGAATGGTGTGGATCAAGCCGGTTGGATCGTTAGCATTGACGATGGTGGCCCCATCCAGCTCCGGGAAAATCCCAGGTGCGCCTTTGCCGGTCACGAAATGACAGGCACCGCAGTTATCCAGATAGAGACGCTCGCCTTCGCTGAGGTTCTTCGCGGCGGTGAGTTTCGCTTCCGTTGCCTGCTGCGCCTGCACGCTGAACGCCTGCAATGGCGGATTGCCGCCCAGGAACTTCAGGTAGGCCGCGATGGCTTTCAAATCGGCATCGGTCATGTGTGAGGTGCTGTGCTCAACCACCGAGGTCATCTCACCGCCCACTGCCGCTTTATCGTTACGGCCGGTCTGCAGATAATCCACGATTTCCTGCTCGCTCCAGTGCGGCACACCGCGCAGTGACGGCACATCCCAGTTGTTCAGGCTGCCGCCTGCCAGGAATTTATCGTCGCCGCTATCCAGCGCTTTCTCGTTCATGCCCAGACCGCGCGGCGTATGGCAGCTGCCGCAGTGGCCCAGACTCTCCACGATATAGGCACCGCGGTTAACCTCGGCTGACGCGCCACCAATCGGCTGGAACGGCTTGTCAGACGCGAACGCCCAGTTCCAGAACCGCATGCCCCAGCGCTGGCTGAACGGGAAGCTCAGATCGGTTTCCGGCGGCTGTTCTGCGCTTGGCTGCACGCCTTTCATGAAATAGGCGTAGAGCGCATGGATATCGGCATCGCTGATTTTGGCGTAGTCAGGATAAGGCATGGCCGGATAGAGATGCGATCCGTCCGGTAATACGCCTTTACGCACCGCGTCAGAGAACTGCTGCTCGCTGTAGTTGCCGATACCATGTTGCTTATCGGGCGTGATGTTGGTGGAGAAAATGGTGCCGAGGTTCGACTCAATCGCCAGTCCGCCTGAATAGGCCGGTTTGCCGGGCAGCGAGTGGCACGCCATGCAGTCGCCCAGCCGGGAAAGATATTCGCCCTGCTTAATCAGTTGCGCTTCATCTTCGGCGTGAACCGGCAGCGCAAATCCACTGGCCAGCAGCACCGCGTTGGCAAAAATAAAAGACTTCAGTTTCAGCTTATTCATGCGCTTATGCCTGTACCAGTGGGCCGGGATTTTTCAGGTAATGATCTTTGATCGCCTGAGCCGCCATCAGGGTAATCGCACCGATGGTGTCGGTCGGGTTCGCCTGGAAGTTCTGCGGGAAGGCGTTGCCACCCGGCACAAAGACGTTATGCACATCCCAGCTCTGCAGATACTTGTTGAGTGCCGAGGTTTTCGGGTTATCGCCCATCACTGCGCCGCCCACGTTATGGGTAGAGACATATTTAGTGAGATCGAAATCCGCGCCCATCGGCAGGAAGCTCATGCTCATGCTGTCCGGGTTCAGCTCTTTGGCAATGTTGCCGACGATGCCTTTCAGATGCTGCTGCAGCTTCAGCTCGTTCTCTTTCCAGTTAAACGTCATACGCAGCAGAGGCAGCCCGCGGTGATCGTTGTAGTTCGGATCGAGATCCAGATAGATATCGCGGTAAGACTGGCAGGTGGTGGTGATGCTGATCTTCATCGAATGACCGTACCACTCTTCCAGACCTTCCTTGTAGCCCATGCCCCAGGTCGGCGTGCCTTTTGGCAGCGCGGTGCTGATTGGCGTACCGGTCGCCTGTGAGCTGTGAATCTTCGCACCGCCCAGGAAGCCGAGCGAAGGACCGTCGAAGTTGCCTGGCGAGATATCGTTAAACATCTGGCCGGTCGCGCCCGCCGTGGCGTACGGATTGAAGTTTTTATCTTTGAAGAACAGCGTTGCGCCGCCGTTCGACAGGAACGCGTAGTTACGCCCTACCACACCCTCTTCGGTAATCGGGTTGTAAGGCTTGCCGATGCCGGAGAGCAGCATCAGACGCACGTTGTAGAGCTGGAAGCTGCTCAGCACTACGATCTTCGCTGGCTGGAAGCATTCGTTGCCCTGTGCATCAATGTAGATCACGCCTTTCGCGGTTTTCTTATCATCATTCAGCACGACCTTGATCACTTCCGCGTTCACTTCATAAGAGAAGTTCGGCATGCGCTTCAGCGAATCCATGACGGCAGTCTGCGGCGACGCTTTAGAGTAGTTCAGGCAGGGATATTTACTGCAGTAGCCGCAGTAGTTGCACGGCGCGATCTGGTTGCCGTACGGGTTTTTCCACGCACGCGACACACAGGCTGACGGGTTCGGGAACGGATGGTAACCGAGTTTGGTCGCCACCTCTTTGAACATCACGTTGTTCAGTGTGTCATCCAGCGCAGGCAGCGGATAAGGCTCAGAACGCGGGCCTTCAAACGGATCGCCGCCTTCCAGAATTTTGCCGCGCAGGTTGCCGGTGTTGCCCGACTGGCCGCAAATCAGTTCGAATTTGTAGTAATAAGGTTCGATCTCTTCCCAGCTGAACGGGAAGTCCATTACCCGCATATCATCCTGCAGAATGCCCGGCTTATACGCCTCGTCGACATAGGTCTTCAGTTTGATATCGGTTGGCGTCGGACGGATCAGTACCGCTGTCCAGTGCAGGCCAGAACCCCCTACGCCGGTGCCCGGTGCAAAGGCGCCCCATTTACGGGTGGGTAATGCGGTCTGGCTGCTGTTGTAGCGCACGGTGACCGCCACTTCGGCGGGCGTGGCAAACACTTTGTTGCGCACCGCATAGGCGTATTCATCCGCCGGTTTCGGGTAGGCGAACTCGTCGTAATCACGATCGCCGCCGCGCTCCAGCGCGCGCACGTCCAGACCGGCCAGCGCCAGCTCGATGCTCATCAGCGAGCCTGCCCAGCCGAGGCCGCAGACCACGACGTCGACTTCTTTTTTAGTAACCTGTGCCATGATAATCCTGTTTCAAATACCTGATGTGGAAGCGCGTTATGCGCGTTCACCTTTGATGCTGACCGGGCCGAGCGGATAAGGCACGTTGTGCTGTTTCACCCATTCGGTGAAGCTGGCACGCGCGCCCGGGAATCCGATGGCGATCCAGGCTTTCATGCCTTTATTACCGCCGTACATCGGGTCGGCCAGGTAGCCATGCTTGGTATCTGAAAGCAGCTGGCTGAAAAAGTGAGAAGGCTTAAGATCGGCTTCGCCCAGCGCGGCAAAGTCGATCTCATTTTTGTTTACCTGGGTCAGCACCGCATCTTTCTCTTCCAGCGTCAGCGCATGAAAGGCTTTCTGATGCGTGTTCTGCGACCACTGATTAATCAGCCGGATACCGGTCTGATACATCTGCTGAGGGCGGAACGGAATCTGATAACCCATGGTGGCTGGCGCCTGGGTATTAAAAGGCCCCTGCAGGTAGATTTCGCTGCCAAACGCTTCGCTGTGCAGCTGCTGATCGATAAAGATCGGCACGTTGGTTTCCAGCGCGCCCGGCGCTTTGCCTTTGCCGCCCGCCGGAATCAGACGGTCGGTGGCGGCCAGAATGAACTGCCACTCATCGGCACTAAAAAAAATGGGTTTGTAATCGGCTAACTCGGGTGCGGCCATCTCTGCAGCCTGTGCCGCAGTCATGCCTTTCAGGACCAGCTCACTTAATGGCAATGCCAGCAGTGAACCGAGCAAAAATTTACGCCTGGTGGTGGGTTTTTCTAACAGCATATCCGCACGACTCTCATCTGCTAAATACCCGCTTTATTTGTTATGGCGCAGTAAGGCAGAGTGCAGGCAGGAAACGCTCCGCAGAGGTTAACGCATACAACAAAGACCACGGCAGAACAGATAAGGGCGGGTAGAATTATGTATCGGTGACTAACGGAACCTATCGGTTAATAACCTGGTAATATTAGGGATATATGTGTGTCTGAATGTAAAAATTGAATTTAAAATGTGTCGATGTGAAAGTTTATCATGGTGTTGCGGAGAGGTTGCAGACAGGTAAAAGAATTACAGCGCGGGAATTGCAGCTAAAACCGCATAAACATCGGGTGCTTAGCCTTTATGACGCAGAATAGAGGGTTATTATTTTCGCCCTGTCATCATCACGCTGAATAACCGATAAAAAAATATCATACTTCCATACCAGAGAATGATTCTCATCGTTAACAGTATAGTTACTTCGATAGTCATACAATCAGACTGCGCGCAATTTGTGATCGGCTGAGTAAAACCGGCTTTATTTCGCCCGCTGCAAAATGACGATGAAATAATGACTGATCGTTATTATCTTGTTTTGTCTCTTTGCCTGAATCTCTACGCTAATAATTGTGCAAAGCTCATAACAAACCGGCATTTTGAGATTATCGGGCGCCCGATAGAGTAGAGCGATTAACGACTCAGGATAACTCCCGATGCGCAAAACGCGACTCTCACTCTCTTTATTCACTGCTCTGGCACTGGTTCATCCGGCCCATGCCGCCACGCCTGCTGACACGCTGGTGGTTGCCGTGCCACTTGATGGCATCATCAGTTTCGATCCGGCGGAAAGTTTTGAAACCATCAGTAACAGCAGCCTGCGCAATATCTACCAGACGCTGCTGGAGCCGGATCACCAGAACCCTCAGCAGCTCTCGCCACTGGCGGCCACGCGCTGGCAGGCCGGAAAAACGCCCCACAGCCTGGTGTTCGACCTCAATCCGCAGGCCCGCTTCGCCAGCGGCAATTCTCTGACCGCGCAGGATGTGGTGTTCTCATTAACCCGTGCGGTAAAACTCAACAAAGCGCCCTCTTTTATCCTCGGCGAATTTGGCTGGACGCCAGAAAATATCGACCAGCAGTTTACGGTGATCAACGACCACCAGCTTGCGCTGCGCTGGCCCGCTGAAATCGGCAGCGATCTGGCGCTGCGCCTGCTGACCGCGCCTGTCGCCTCCATCGTCGACAGCAAACTGGCGCAGGAGCACGCCAGCAGCAACGATTACGGCAATGCCTGGCTGAAGAACCACTCCGCTGGCAGTGCCGCCTATGCCATCAAACAGTTTGTGCCGCTGCAGGCGCTGGTGCTGGAGGCCAATCCTCACAGCAGCCAGAAGCCGTATCTGAAGCGCGTATTACTCAAGGGCGTGGCCGATCCCGGCAGCCGCCGTCTGTTGATCCAGCAGGGTGATGTCGATGTCGCCTGTCAGCTTGGCCCGGACCAGATTGCTGCGCTGAAAAATACTGCCAGTGTGCGTGTCGAGGCCTTTCCGTCCAGCCTGATTTACTACATCGGGCTTAACACCCAAAGCCCGCAACAACCCGCGCTGGGGAATCCGGCGCTGTGGCAGGCGGCTCGCTGGCTGGTTGACTATGACAGCCTGGCAAACCAGCTGCTGAAAGGTCAGTACCGTATCCATCAGAGCTTCCTGCCGGACGGCTTCGATGGTGCGCTGAACAGCACGCCGTTCCATTACGATCTGAAAAAAGCCCAGGCGATCCTGCAAAAAGGCGGCATTAAACCCGGCACGCATATCGCGCTGACGGTGGTGAATCAGCCGCCTTATATCGATGTGGCGCAGGCGCTGCAGGCAAGCTTTGCCAAAGCGGATGTGCAGCTCGATATCCAGCCGGTGGCGGAATCAGAGCTGTGGAGCAAAATGCGCAGCCGCAACTTCCAGGCAATATTCTCTTACTGGGGCGCGGACTATATCGACCCCAATACCAACGCCAGCACCTTTGCCTCAAATGTGCCAGGCGGCGGCAAAACCCTGGCGTGGCGCGTTGGCTGGTCCATTCCCGAACTCAGCGCCCAGACCCGCGCTGCCGCCGGAGAGGGCGACACCGTGAAACGTCGCAACCTCTACACCGGGCTGCAAACCCGCATCCAGCAGGATTCGCCGTTTATCGTCCTCTTACAGGGCGCAGTTCAGGTGGCAGTGCGCAGTAACCTCAGTCACCTGCAGCAGGGTATCGGTGTCAGCCTGCTTAATTTTGAAGAGGTGCAGAAGTAACTCTGATTCAGGCCGCTGCTTTACGGAGCCGCGGCCTTTTTTGGTGAATAGTTCTCCTCCTGTGCCGCCCCGGCTTGCTATCCTTCAGGCATAACCTTTAGCCTGAGAGTGGAAAATCATGACTTCCCCGCTACTGATTGCCCGGACGCCAGACGTCGAACTTCATCTGTTACCGCAAATGGCTAACCGTCATGGCCTCATCACCGGCGCGACCGGTACAGGTAAAACCGTCACGCTGCAGAAGCTGGCAGAATCGTTCTCCGCCAGTGGCGTGCCGGTCTTTATGGCCGACGTCAAAGGTGATTTGACCGGCGTGGCGATGGCGGGTCAGTCCGGTGAAAAGCTGCAGGAGAGACTGACAAAAATCGGCGTCACCGACTGGCAGCCGCAAGGTAATCCGGTCGTGCTGTGGGATATCTTCGGCGAGAAAGGTCATCCGGTGCGCGCCACCGTCTCCGATCTTGGGCCGCTGCTGCTGGCGCGACTGCTAAACCTGAATGAAGTGCAGAGCGGCGTCCTGCAGATTATTTTCCGCATCGCCGATGACCAGGGTTTGCTGCTGCTGGATTTTAAAGACCTGCGCGCCATGACCCGATACATCGGCGACAACGCCAAAAGCTTCCAGACCCATTATGGCAACATCAATAGCGCCTCGGTCGGCGCGATCCAGCGCGGCTTACTGACGCTGGAGCAACAGGGTGCGGAACACTTCTTTGGTGAACCGATGCTGGATATCGCCGACTGGATGCGCGTCGACAGCAACGGCAAAGGCGTCATCAACATCCTCTCTGCGGAGAAGCTCTATCAGATGCCGAAACTCTACGCCACCAGCCTGTTGTGGCTGCTGTCGGAGCTTTACGAACATCTGCCGGAAGCAGGCGATCTCGATCAGCCAAAGCTGGTGTTCTTCTTTGATGAGGCGCATCTGCTGTTTACCGACGCACCTGCGGTGCTGCTGGAGAAAATCGAACAGGTGATGCGGCTGATCCGCTCCAAAGGCGTCGGCGTCTGGTTTGTTACCCAGAATCCAGGAGATATTCCCGATCGGGTGCTGGGCCAGCTTGGCAACCGCGTCCAGCATGCCCTGCGCGCCTTCACCCCCAGCGATCAGAAAGCGGTGAAAACGGCCGCCGATACGCTGCGCGCCAACCCGGCGTTTGACAGTGTTGAGGCAATTCAGGCGCTGGGTACGGGCGAAGCGCTAATCTCCTTCCTGGATGCCAAAGGCAGCCCGTCGGTCGTGGAACGCGCCATGGTGATTGCGCCCGGCTCGCGCATGGGCCCGGTCACTGGCGATGAACGTAACGGTCTGATCAATCATTCCCCGCTGTATGGCAAATATGACACTGAAGTCGATCGCGAATCGGCGTTTGAAACGTTGCAAAAAGGCTTCCAGGCCGCCAGCGATGAGGCCAGCGCACCACCGGCCAAAGGCGATGATGTCGCGGTCGATAATGGCATTCTCGGTGGTCTGAAAGAGATTTTATTTGGCCGCACCGGCCCACGCGGCGGTAAACACGACGGCGTAGTGCAGACCATGGCGAAAAGCGCCACGCGTCAGATTACCAATCAGATCATCCGTGGGGTACTCGGCAGCCTGCTGGGTGGCCGTCGCCGATGAGCCCGGCTCTCTGCTAAGATCAGGTTATGGATAAACAACACGAACTCAATCGGATGAAACGTCTGGCGCTGCTGCTGTTGCTGCTCGCCGCTGCGACGTTCATCGTCACCCTTTTCCTGCCACCCGGCTTCTGGGTCAGCGGCGTAAAAGCGATAGCGGAGGCCGCGATGGTCGGCGCGCTGGCAGACTGGTTTGCGGTGGTGGCGCTGTTCCGGCGCGTGCCGGTGCCCTTCATCTCGCGCCATACCGCCATCATCCCGCGCAACAAAGATCGTATCGGCGAAAACCTCGGGCGCTTTGTGCAGGAGAAGTTTCTTGATACCGATTCACTGCTGAATCTCATTCGCCGTCACGATCCTTCAAACCTGCTGGCGCAGTGGCTGAATGCGCCGGGCAACGCGGACCGCATCGGTCGCCATCTGCTTCAGGTGATGCGTGGCTTCCTCGATCTGACCGATGACGCACGTATCCAGACCTTTATGCGCCGCGCCGTACATCGTGCGATCGACAAGGTCGATCTCAGCCAGACCAGTGCCATGGTGCTGGAGAGCCTGACCAAAAATAACCGTCATCAGGCGCTGCTGGACGCGGCCATCGAACAGCTGCTGAAGCTGCTGCATAAACCCGCAACTCGCGAGTTCATTGCCATGCAGCTGGTGCGCTGGCTGAAACGCGAACATCCTATCAAAGCCAAAATGTTGCCGACCGAATGGCTGGGCGAGCACAGTGCAGAACTGGTGGCAAACGCGGTCGATTCGCTGCTGGATGATGTGGCGCTGGATCAGGGCCATGAGCTGCGTCTCGGTTTCAATCGGGCGGTCGACAAGCTGATCGTTAAATTGCAGAACGACCCGGAAATGGCCGAGCGCGCCGAAGAGATCAAAGGCTGGCTGAAAGAGGATGTCTCATTCAACCGCTACATCGGCGAGCTGTGGAATGACATGCGCAACTGGCTCAAGGCGGATCTCAGCAGTGATGATTCACGGGTGCAGGAGAAAGTGCGCGGTGCGGCCCTGTGGCTGGGCGAAACCCTGGCAGCCGACCCGGCGCTGCGTGATTCAATGAACCAGCATCTGGAGCAGGCGGCGCGCAGTGTTGCGCCTGAGTTCGCCAGCTTCCTGACGCGACATATCAGCGACACCGTAAAGAGCTGGGATGCGCGCGATATGTCGCAGCAGATCGAACTCAATATCGGCAAAGACCTGCAGTTTATCCGCATCAACGGCACGCTGGTGGGCGGCACCATCGGGCTGATTCTTTATCTGCTGTCGCAGTTGCCCGCTGCCCTGCCTGCACTGTCAGGCTGGATAAGCAGTGTGACCTGAAGCCGCTCCACGCGACTGAAACCGCTACGCACAGCCGATGCACAAACGTAAAGTGATGGGAGTAGCAAAGCATCGCGGGCCATTACTCGGGTCACAAAAAAGGCCGCTTGCGCGGCCTTTTTTTACTGCATTTACTGCGCTTAGCGCCGCTTAATCAACATAAACATACTGATCGCGAAGAACGCAAAGCTCGGCAGAATTGCGCCCAGAATCGGTGGCAGCCCGTAAACCAGACTCAGCGGACCGAAAATCTGGTCCAGCACGTAGAACAGGAAGCCAAAGCTGATACCGGTCACTACACGTACACCCATCGACACGCTGCGCAGCGGACCAAAGATAAACGACAGCGCCATCAGCATCATCACCGCCACCGACAGCGGCTGGAAAATCTTGCTCCACATATTCAGCTGATAACGTCCCGCTTCCTGACCACTCTGCTTCAGATATTTACTGTAGCTATGCAGACCGCGAATCGATAATGCATCAGGATCGAGCGCGACCACACCCAGCTTGTCGGGCGTCAGATTGGTTTTCCATTCGCCACTCAGGCTCTGCGAACCGGTAATCTGCTTCGGATCGGTGAGGTTCGACTCATCGACCTGCGACAGCATCCAGCGCTTCTTTGCCGCATCCCAGGTCGCCGTCGCCGCGTAACGCACACTCTGCAGACGACGCTGATCGTTAAAGCTGTAGATGCTCACGCCATCAATTTCGTTGTCACCTTTAATGCGCTCGATAAAGATAAAGTTATTACCATCTTTCGCCCACAGACCATTCTGGGTCGAGACCAGTGCGCCGCCGTAAAGCTGCTGCGCCCGGTAGTTGCGCGCCATCTGCTCGCCCGACGGCGCGACAAACTCACCAATCGCCATAGTCAGCAGAACCAGCGGAATCGCCGTTTTCATTACTGAAAGCGCCACCTGCATGCGGGTAAAGCCTGCCGCCTGCATCACCACCAGCTCACTGCGCTGCGCCAGCGCGCCCAGTCCCAGCAGCGCGCCCAGCAGGGCCGCCATCGGGAAGAAAATCTCAATATCTTTGGGCACGCTCAACAGGGTGTAATAACCGGCACTCAGGGCGCTATAGCTGCCCTGACCGGTCTTACGCAGCTGATCAACGAACTTGATGATGCCGGACAGCGACACCAGCATGAACAGCGTCAGCATGATGGTATTGAAGATGGTTTTACCGATATAGCGGTCAAGTACGCGAAACATCAGACCGACCCTCCGCGGGTAAAGCGGGCGCGAATCCGACGCATCGGCACGGTATCCCACAGGTTAAGGAGCACCGCCAGCACCAGATAACTGATATTCACCACCCACATCCAGATAGCCGGATCGAGGCGCCCTTTTGCTCCGCTTGACTTCAGCGAGCTCTGCAACAGGAAGAAGATCAGATAAAGCAGCATGGCAGGCAGCATCGACAGCACGCGTCCCTGACGTGGGTTCACCACGCTGAGCGGCACCACCATCAGCGCCATCACCAGCACCGCAAATACCAGCGTCAGACGCCAGTGCAACTCGGCCTGGAAATCAGGTGTCTTGTTCGCGAACAGATCGGTCATGCTCGCCTGCTCTGCATCGTTAGGATCGAGCGTTGCCGCTTTATATCCCACAATGGCCTGATAGTTGGTGAAGTCGGTGATACGGAAGTCACGCAGCAGTGCCGTGCCCTCAAAGCGGGTGCCTTTATCCAGCGTTACCACCTGCGAGCCATCTTTATGCTGCTCCATGTGACCGCTGTCAGCCAGCACCACCGAAGGACGCGCGTTACCTTTAGGCCGTAACTGCGCCAGGAACACGTTACCAAAGTGGTTGCCCTTCACATTCTCGACAAACAGCACGGCGCTGCCGTCGCTGGAGGTCTGGAACTGTCCGGCGGCCATTGCTGCCGCACCCGGGTTCGCTTTGGCGTTCTGCGTCACTTCATCCTGATAACGGGATGACCACGGTCCCAGCCAGATAACGTTCACTGCCGCCACCACCGAGGTAAACAGCATCAGAACCATCGCCGCTTTAACCAGGACAGCCTTACTCAGGCCGCAGGCGTGCATCACGGTAATTTCACTTTCCGTGTAGAGACGCCCCAGCGTCATCAGGATCGCCAGAAACAGACTTAAGGGCAGTATAAGTTGTGCCATTTGAGGCACACCGAGTCCTAACAACGTCAGAACGAGGTTTGTCGGCACTTCGCCATCCACCGCGGCACCCAGTATCCTGACCAGCTTCTGACAAAAGAAGATGAGTAGCAGGATAAAGAGGATAGCCAGCTGGCTTTTGAGCGTTTCCCGAACCAGATATCTAATGATGATCACGCTTAGTACGCCTGTGAAAACTTGTCTTTTTGCAGGAAAATCGCTAGTTTCAACGCTTATCAGCCATTTTTCTTCATCAATGGCCGTCGCCGTAGCTAAATTTGTATGAAAAACGCGTCCGGGTGGTGAAAAAACAACATCTTGTCACCCTGATTCATTATGACCTCCAGCAGCAGAATGTCATGCTGCGACGATGAATAAATGGGTCATGAGCGCGCTACATTCTAGCGGCAGCAGCGGCCGTTGTCTTTAAGATTCAGGAGAGTGCATGGAGTTCAGTGTAAAAAGCGGAAGCCCGGAAAAACAGCGCAGTGCCTGCATTGTCGTTGGCGTTTTCGAACCGCGTCGTCTGTCACCGATTGCCGAACAGCTGGATAAAATCAGCGACGGCTATATCAGCGCCCTGCTGCGCCGCGGCGAGCTGGAAGGAAAAGTGGGCCAGACACTGCTGCTGCATCATGTGCCAAATATCCTGTCCGAGCGTATTCTGCTAATTGGCTGCGGTAAAGAGCGTGAGCTGGATGAACGCCAGTACAAGCAGGTCATTCAGAAAACCATTAACACGCTGAACGACACCGGCTCCATGGAAGCGGTCTGCTTCCTGACCGAGTTGCATGTCAAAGGCCGCAATACCTACTGGAAAGTGCGTCAGGCGGTGGAGACCTCCAAAGAGGCGCTCTACAACTTTGACCAGCTGAAAAGTAATAAAGCAGAGCCACGTCGTCCGTTACGCAAGCTGGTGTTTAACGTGCCGACACGCCG
Organism: Candidatus Pantoea rara; assembly: GCF_051136265.1. Lineage (NCBI taxonomy): Bacteria > Pseudomonadati > Pseudomonadota > Gammaproteobacteria > Enterobacterales > Erwiniaceae > Pantoea > Candidatus Pantoea rara. Next base: position 3,499,588 of record NZ_CP194942.1, read on the forward strand.
TGAACTGACCAGCGGCGAACGGGCGATCCAGCATGGGTTAGCGGTCGCGGCCGGCATGAAAGCGGCTAAAGACCTCGGCAATATGCCGCCCAATATCTGTAACGCCGCTTATCTGGCGTCACAGGCGCGCCAGCTGGCCGACAACTTCAGCAAAAATGTCACGACCCGTGTGATCGGCGAACAGCAGATGAAAGAGCTGGGCATGAACGCCTATCTCGCCGTTGGTGCCGGTTCGCAGAACGAATCGCTGATGTCGGTGATTGAATACAAAGGCAATCCGGATGCGGAAGCGCGGCCGATTGTGCTGGTGGGTAAAGGGCTGACCTTTGACTCCGGCGGCATCTCCATTAAGCCTGCCGACAGCATGGACGAAATGAAGTATGACATGTGTGGCGCGGCTACCGTCTATGGCGTGATGCGTATGGTGGCCGAGCTGAATCTGCCGCTGAACGTGGTGGGCGTGCTGGCGGGCTGTGAAAACATGCCGGATGGCCGCTCAATGCGTCCGGGCGACGTGCTGACCACCATGTCTGGCCAGACGGTTGAAGTGCTGAACACCGACGCTGAAGGCCGCCTGGTCCTGTGCGATGCGCTGACCTATGTTGAACGTTTCGACCCGGAAGTGGTGATTGACGTGGCGACGCTGACCGGAGCCTGCGTGATTGCGCTGGGCCATCACATCAGCGGCCTGCTGTCGAACCACAATCCGCTGGCGCATGAGCTGATCAGCGCCTCCGAGCAGTCAGGCGATCGCGCCTGGCGTCTGCCGATGGCGGATGAGTTCCAGGAGCAGCTGGAGTCCAACTTTGCCGATATGGCGAACATTGGTGGCCGTCCTGGGGGTACAATTACCGCCGCCTGCTTCCTGGCACGCTTTGCCCGCAAATATAACTGGGCACATCTGGACATCGCCGGTACCGCCTGGCGTTCCGGCAAGGCCAAAGGCGCCACCGGACGACCGGTGCCGATGCTGTCGCAGTTTCTGTTGAATCGGGCAGGATTGAACGGCGACGACTAAGCGCCCTCTTTCCTGACAGCAAGGGCGGATCTGATTCCGCCCTTGATCTTCTGATGAGCTAACCGATGAAAAACGCAACCTTCTACGTGCTGGAAACCGATGCCCCAAGCGATGGCCTTAGCGCCGTTGAAGCGCTGGTGTGCAATCTGGCGGAAACACGCTGGCGGGCCGGAAAGCGGGTGTTGATCGCCTGCGAAGATGAGCAGCAAGCCATTCGTCTCGATGAAGCGCTGTGGCAACGACCGGCAAATGCCTTCGTGCCGCACAACCTGGCGGGTGAAGGCCCGCGCTACGGTGCACCGGTCGAACTGGCCTGGCCACAGCGTCGCGGCAGTTCACAGCGCGATCTGCTGATTAGCCTGCTGCCCCACTTCGCAGATTTTGCTACTGCTTTCCATGAAGTGATAGACTTCGTTCCTTACGAAGACGCTCTCAAACAACTGGCGCGCGACCGCTACAAAGCGTATCGCAGCGTTGGATTCCAATTGAATACGGCAGCGCCACCACAGCCGCAAACGACATAGCAGAAATGGAAAAGACATATAACCCGCAAGATATCGAGCAGCCGCTTTACGAGCATTGGGAAAAGCAGGGCTACTTTAAACCGAATGGCGATACCAGCCAGGAAAGCTTTTGCATCATGATCCCGCCGCCGAACGTCACCGGTAGCTTGCACATGGGTCACGCCTTCCAGCAAACCATCATGGACACCATGATCCGCTACCAGCGCATGCAGGGGAAAAATACCCTGTGGCAGGCCGGTACTGACCACGCGGGCATCGCCACGCAGATGGTGGTTGAGCGCAAAATTGCGGCTGAAGAGGGCAAGACGCGCCAGGACTATGGCCGTGATGCGTTCATCGACAAAATCTGGCAGTGGAAAGCAGAATCCGGCGGCACCATTACCCGCCAGATGCGCCGTCTGGGTAACTCCGTCGACTGGGAGCGCGAACGCTTCACCATGGACGATGGCCTTTCCAACGCCGTTAAAGAGGTGTTTGTTCGCCTCTACAAAGAGAACCTGATCTACCGTGGCAAACGCCTGGTAAACTGGGATCCTAAGCTGCGCACGGCGATCTCCGATCTGGAAGTGGAAAACCGCGAGAGCAAAGGCTCAATGTGGCATATCCGCTATCCGCTGGCTGACGGCGCAAAAACCGCCGACGGTAAAGATTATCTGGTTGTTGCCACCACCCGTCCGGAAACCCTGCTGGGCGATACCGGCGTGGCCGTTAACCCGGAAGATCCACGCTATAAAGATCTGATCGGCAAATTCGTGATGCTGCCGCTGGTTGGCCGTCTGATTCCGATCGTTGGCGACGAACACGCTGACATGGAAAAAGGCACCGGCTGCGTCAAGATCACCCCGGCGCATGACTTCAACGACTATGAAGTCGGTCGTCGTCATAAGCTGCCAATGATCAACATCCTGACCTTCGATGGTGATATCCGCGACCGCGCCCAGGTATATGACACCAACGGCGAAGCCAGCGATGCCTGTTCCGATGAGATCCCGGCGGCTTTCCAGAACATGGAACGCTTCGCAGCGCGCAAAGCAATTGTCGCCGCTGTCGATGAACTTGGCCTGCTTGAAGAGATCAAACCGCACGACCTGACCGTACCTTACGGCGACCGTGGCGGCGTGGTTATCGAGCCGATGCTGACCGACCAGTGGTATGTGCGTACCGCCCCGCTGGCGAAAGTCGCGGTTGAAGCTGTAGAGAATGGCGACATTCAGTTCGTGCCGAAGCAGTACGAAAACATGTACTTCTCCTGGATGCGCGATATTCAGGACTGGTGTATTTCCCGTCAGCTCTGGTGGGGTCACCGCATTCCGGCGTGGTACGACGACAACGGTAACGTCTACGTTGGCCGTACCGAAGATGACGTCCGTGCCGAGAACAACCTGGCCGCCGATGTGGCGCTGCGTCAGGATGATGACGTGCTGGACACCTGGTTCTCTTCAGGTCTGTGGACCTTCTCCACGCTGGGCTGGCCGGAAAACACCGAAGCGCTGCGTACCTTCCATCCGACCAGCGTACTGGTCAGCGGCTTCGACATCATCTTCTTCTGGATTGCCCGCATGATCATGCTGACCATGCACTTCATCAAAGATGAAAACGGCAAACCGCAGGTGCCGTTTAAAACCGTCTACATGACCGGTCTGATCCGTGATGAAGAGGGTCAGAAAATGTCGAAATCCAAGGGTAACGTGATTGACCCGCTGGATATGGTCGACGGCATTTCGCTGGAAGCGCTGCTGGAAAAACGCACCGGCAACATGATGCAGCCACAGCTGGCCGAGAAGATCCGCAAACGTACCGAGAAGCAGTTCCCGGACGGCATCGAGCCATCAGGCACCGATGCGCTGCGTTTCACTCTGGCGGCGCTGGCCTCAACCGGTCGCGACATCAACTGGGACATGAAGCGCCTGGAAGGGTATCGCAACTTCTGTAACAAGCTGTGGAATGCCAGCCGCTTTGTGCTGATGAACACCGAAGACCAGGATTGCGGACAGAACGGCGGCGACATGACGCTGTCGCTGGCAGATCGCTGGATCCTGACCGAGTTCAACAACACGGTGAAAGCGTACCGTGAAGCGCTGGATAGCTATCGTTTCGATATCGCGGCTAACCTGCTGTATGACTTCACCTGGAACCAGTTCTGCGACTGGTATCTGGAGCTGACCAAACCGGTGATGAACAGCGGCAATGAAGCTGAACTGCGTGGCACGCGTCATACGCTGGTTCACGTGCTGGAAGCGCTGCTGCGTCTGGCACACCCGATCATTCCGTTTATCACTGAAACCATCTGGCAGCGCGTGAAGGGACTGAAAAATATCAGCGACGACACCATTATGCTGCAGCCTTTCCCGCAGTATGATGCGGCGAAAGAAGATGCCGAAGCGAAAGCGGACATTGAGTGGATGAAGCAGGCGATCGTTGCGGTGCGTAATATCCGTGCCGAAATGAATATCGCGCTGAGCAAACCGCTGGATGTGCTGCTACGTGACTGCTCACCTGCGGCGCTGCGTCGCGTTGAAGCTAACCGCAACTTCCTGTCGCGCCTGGCGCGTCTGGAAAGCCTGACCATTCTGCCTGCGGGCGAGAAAGGCCCGGTGTCGGTGACCAAACTGGTTGAAGGCGCAGAGCTGCTGATCCCAATGGCGGATCTGGTGGATAAAACCGCCGAGCTGGAGCGTCTGGCCAAAGAGCTGGTTAAGCTGGACGTGGAAATCGAGAAGATCGAGACCAAACTGGCGAACGAAGGCTTTGTTTCGCGCGCGCCGGAAGCGGTCGTCGCGAAAGAGCGCGAACGCGTGGCAGACCTGCAACAATCAAAAGCAAAACTGATTGAACAGCAGGCGGTCATTGCGGCATTGTAAGCGTCTTAGCTGACAGCTTATTCATAAAGCCGGGCTTGCCCGGCTTTTTTATTGACCTCGTACAAATCCGGAAGAGATGATGACGACCAGCGCCACCCCGCGTGTTGACCTCCAGGTACGGCCAATTATTGCCGCCGATAACCCGTTTATTGCCCAGGTAATCCGCGACGTTTCTGCCGAGTTCGGCCTGACGGCGGACAAAGGCTACACCGTTTCCGATCCCCAGCTCGATCAGCTGTTTGAGCTTTACAGTGCCGAACAGAGCGCCTACTGGATTGTTGAGTATCAGGGCAAGGTGGTGGGCGGCGGGGGTGTTGCACCTCTCGCCTGCAGCGCGCCCGATATCTGCGAACTGCAAAAGATGTACTTTCTGCCAGAGGTGCGCGGCCAGGGTCTGGCACGCGAACTGGCGCTGCGGGCGATGGAACATGCGCGCAGCCACGGCTTCCGTCGCTGCTATCTGGAAACCACCGCCAGCCTGACGCGGGCCATTAAACTCTATGAGTCGCTGGGCTTTGAGCATATCGATAGCGTGATGGGCTGCACCGGCCATGTCGACTGTGAAGTGCGGATGCTGAAACTACTGTGATAAAGGGGCTGGCAGCCCCCATTGTTATTACGGGTTCAGAACGCCGGTACGCCGCTGTGAAAACGTAATTCGTTGTCAGGTTCGCTGATTAAGCGCCCTTCTGTCACACCGATCGCCTGCACCCGTGGCGCGATATCTTTGGCGGCAATCTGCGCAGCCAGTGTTAAATAGTCCTGATAATGCCGCGCCTCTGAGCGCAACAGCGACTGATAGAACTTCGCCAGTTCATCATCAAGATACGGTGCCAGACTGGCGAAGCGCTCACAGGAGCGTGCTTCGATGTAAGCGCCACAAATTAACTTATCTACCAGCGTTTCCGGTTCATGCGTGGTGACTTCACGCAGCAGCGATTTAGCATAGCGGCTGGAGGTGATCTTCTGATAGACCAGCCCGCGCGACTGCATAATTTCCCATACCTGATAGAAGTGATGCAGCTCCTCTTTAATCAGCAGCACCATCTTCTCCACCAGCTCATCCGCCCACGGCAACGCATTGCGCACGATGATGCGTTTGGTCAGGTTCTTATGGGCGTTGATAAAGTCGCTGTCGCCATCTTCGCGGAAGATAAAATCTTCATAGGGTTTCAGCCAAGCCAGAATAGCGTCACCGCTGGGTTTGTCAGCGACATATTTGCGAATCAACCACACGGCGGTCTGCGCGGCTTTTAGCTCACACACCAGATGGTCGGTTAACAGCAACGTCAGATTTTCCGGCTTGCGCGCCTCATCAATCCAGGCCTGTGGCGTGCGGCAGTGCAGAAACTGGTAGATCGGTTCGAGTAAGGGTGCGTAGTTCATGATGTCAAAACGAGGCTGGAAAAGAAGAGAGGCGGAGCATCCTCCGCCCTGCGCAACTTAGTGGCGAATGCCATTATCATCTTCGTCTTCACCGTCGATGGCGTCTTCGTCATCTTCATCTTCGGCATCGGGATCTTCGAAATAGGTTCCCCATCCGTCGTAATCGACGTTGTATTTGCCAATCAGGTTCACCAGCTGCTCGACCTGTACATCGATCAGCTCAGGCTTCAGCGCAGATTCACTGATGATGTCGACGCACATGACAGTGGTGCCATCTTCCAGCTCCAGCTCTTCCGGCTCGGTCACTTCATAACCCAGCTTGAAGGCGTCAACCGCGGCTTTTTCCAGCGAATCAAAATTATTGCATGAGAGATGGTGTTCGATGGTGTAGAGCGCATCAGGATCGCTGCCATCCTCCAGCAGCTCTTCGATAATCTGCCGTGTCTCTTCCTGCTGCTCTTCCAGTAATGCTTCATATGCCATGACGATGTCCTCTCTGAGTTCGGCAATAATCAATTATTTTCCCACACTGCCTGTCGCGCCACTACACAAAACGAAAAGTTTATTAGCCTTACACTTGAAAATGAATATTCATACGGTTAAATTGAATTTTAATTCATTTTTATGATTACCGGAGTGTTGTATGAGTCAGCTGTATCAGCGCCATTTCCTCAGGCTTCTGGATTTTACCCCCGCCGAAATTGATCACCTGCTCTCCCTGTCCGCTGAATTAAAACAGGCGAAAAAAAGCGCCAGCGAAGTGCAGTATCTGAAAGGTAAAAACATCGCGCTCATCTTCGAAAAAGACTCGACCCGTACCCGATGCTCTTTCGAAGTTGCCGCTTACGATCAGGGCGCGAACGTCACCTATTTAGGTCCAAGTGGCAGTCAGATTGGCCATAAGGAGTCGATGCGCGACACCGCGCGGGTACTGGGCCGGATGTACGATGGCATTCAGTATCGCGGTTATGGTCAGGAACTGGTAGAGACGCTGGCAGAACACGCCGGTGTGCCAGTGTGGAACGGCCTGACCACCGAGTTTCATCCGACCCAGTTGCTGGCGGACCTGCTGACCATGCAGGAACATCTGCCGGGCAAAAAGTTGAGTGAGATGACGCTGGTTTATGTGGGTGATGCGCGCAACAACATGGGTAACACCATGCTGGAAGCGGCCGCACAGGTAGGTTTGGATCTGCGCCTGGTGGCACCGAAGAGCTGCTGGCCAGAGGACGAACTGGTGGCGCAGTGCCGTGACGCCGCGCAGCAGACCGGCGGCAAAATCACCCTCACCGAAAACATTACCGATGGCGTGAAAGGCGCTGACTTTATCTACACCGACGTCTGGGTGTCGATGGGCGAAGCCAAAGCGGTCTGGGCCGAGCGTATCGCCCTGCTGCGTGACTATCAGGTTAACCGCGCGATGCTCGATCTGACCGGCAACCCGCAGGTGAAGTTTCTGCACTGTCTGCCCGCGTTCCACGACGATCAGACCACGCTCGGTCAGCAGATGGCTGAGCAGTACGATCTGCCCAACGGCATGGAAGTGAGCAACGAGGTGTTTGAGTCGCCGCACAGCATTGTGTTCGACCAGGCCGAGAACCGGATGCACACCATCAAAGCGGTGATGGTCGCCACGCTGGGCCAGCGCTGATGTGAACGTGGTGGGAGATAAAACACCCCAGTTTCTGATTAAGAAGCCAGTTCCACATCAGCTTTAATTTCGCTCAAGCCACCTCTCAAGGTGGCTTTTTCTGTTATAGGGAAAATGCGACTGGTTCTCAAAGATCTCAAAAAGATCATTTTCACCGGATTCATGGTTTATTGTTGAGCAGAATTCATGTCAGGGTCGATGAAGATTCGGATCATTTTGGCAACGAGCAAGAGGTAACACCCTCTCACTATAAATTTTTGTTATTCTTTTTTTAATATGGTCTACATCAACCTTAATACAAGCACACCCATAACCATAACCTCCATTCGTTTTAACATATTCTTTATCTGTAAAATCTTTTAAATTATCAATTCCATCAGAAAAAAAACCTCCCTGAGAAGATATATCCCAAATCCCATATTTATCAATTATCCATTGATTTCCTGGACTGGGGTTTTGTAGCCAGCCACATCTTAGCTCACTACTAACCGAACTTAAGCTAGTTGATAATAATAATAAAAAAAATAATTTAATTTTCACTTCAGCTTCCCTGAATCAAGCTTAGTAAGAAACTCGTTAGCAAATTCTTTTATTTGCTGCGCGTGATCCAGACCATTTATGCATTTTCTAGCATTAAAAAAATCAGATTCAATATCATTAATATAATTAGATAATTTCTTACCTGTAAAAACACCATTTTTGAAACCATCTATTAGAATAAACAAAGCGTTATTAGGTTCAAGTGCTTTGTCTGGCTGAGAAAATAAATCAACACCCAGTTTTTCTGAATAGGCTTTATAATTGTAATCCCATGTAATTTGAACATACCCTCGTCCATAGTAGGGATAATAGCGATAGTGTTTTCTTCGATACTCATCAGTTGAAGTATGTCCTATCCAGTCTCCCTCCCTTACGGGCTGAAATGTATCTCTAGTCTCTCTTTTGACCGTAGCTAAAATATATGCGAGCTGTGAATGGAGATTTAATCCTTGTTTTCTGCTTTCTTCGATAATTGCGTGAATAGTGCCTTCTCTTGTGGAAAAATCATATTCATTAACCTTTATTGCATCAAGAAACACAATCGGATGCATATGCCACAGCGCATCACTACTGCGGATCTCCGGTACCTCTTTCATCCACACCAGCGCGTTGATGAAATCGCGGTTATATAACGCCAAATCCGGGTATTTCTTCGCCTGCTCAGCCAGCGCGGCCTGCCACAGGGCCGACATCCCGTCCTTCAGCCACTCGCTGTGGTGCTTCACTACCAGACGCTCTACCTGATACCGGATGTGCGGCTGGCTGTTGTGCAGAAACCGCCACAGTTCACCGGCGTCAATCACCCCGTCCCGGTTCGCATCCATCTGCTTCACCAGCTTCTGATACCTTTCGGTATAGCTGGCTGAGTACATGTCACGCGTTTCACCCTGGGCCAGTGCCTCAAGCCGCCCGAACACCTGACGCAGCCAGCCCTCTTTCGGGGTCTGGAAAATACTCTGCGGCGCGTTCTCCTGCTCCAGCGGCATAAAGCCCCGCTTTTCAAGCTCAAACTGATTCACCTTCTCTACGTCTTCCGCCGCCATCCATGCGAGTTCACCGGGGATGTGGTACCAGCTTTTTCCGTCCGCTTCCATCCTGCGGCACTCACCTTCCGGCGTGTAGTGCTCCGCGATACTGGGTGACGGGTCACCATCCACGCCGGCCACAATGAACCTCTTTTCCCTTTCCCGGTACATCCAGCGCGTCCTGCCCGCCAGCGTATGCAGCTCCGCCGTCCCGGTTGTTACTCCGGCCGCATTTGCCAGGAAGCTTTTCATGCGCGCGTCCTGGCTGAACACCTCAAGATGGCAGAAGTGCTCCGGGGCACCGTGCGGCCGCTCACACAGGCCCAGGTGACCGACAACCTCTCCCGCCTTTACCACCGGAGCATCCTCCCCGGAAACCGTCACCACCTGATTAAATACGCCGTGCTTACGGGCGGCCTGCATCCAGGCCGGCAGGGCATCCTCATGCCGCTTCACGAACCTGGCCAGCCCCGAAATCCAGCCGGACTCTCCGGCAGATAACCCGCTCTTTGCCCCTTCGGGTACCGACACCACGGACACGAAGATAAACGGAGCCGGCCTGCCTTTAAGCAGAAAAGTGGCCTCCTGCTTAACTTCCACCACGGTACCGCGCGGCAGCGTGGTGTGCGTATCCTGCGGCACCTCGTAGTTACGCCGCACATCGGACGGAACGCTGATGCCCTCCGTCAGCCCGCCGCGCATCCAGCCCGGAAACGTGTTGTCCTGGCGGATTTTCAGTGTGCCGGCGGTGACGGTTGCGGTCCGGACGCCGGTCACGCCGTACTCAGACAGCGGGGCAACCTGCATCCACAGGGTGTAGAAATCCAGCGCGTTATCGGGCCTGTCGCTGTCGGGGGTGCAGGTGGATTTGATAAGAAGAAAGGAGGAGCTGAATTTCAGCGTTCTTTTTCCAAACGCTGCGGTCTGATAATCATCGTTCAGCCGCCAGGCAACCGCGTGACCGTCCGTCATGGATTTCAGGCCGGAGCTGCCGGGTTTAAAGACGGCTTTGCCGGCAAAGCCGTCATACAGGTGGATGCCACCGTGCCAGTGCTCTGCCTGCTTCATCAACCAGTGTGTGTCTCCCCGGCTTCCCTGCATGGCAGCCATGAACTCCGCTGCCGAATGATAGCCGTCAACCGGCAGTACCATCTTCATCCCGTTCTCCCTGAACTTAGTATGGATATCTGCGCATCATACACTGCTCAGAACTTAACCCAAATATCCTCAGTTATTTGTTCACTGAAATGTTTGCCTGCAACGGAATATCAACGATTTTTTTAAGCTCCCCTTTAGTTCGCCAACGCTAATAACTTCACTTTGTCATTTCGCTACTAACTTCAGGCACTCGTCTGCCACACCCCTGAATAACCACTGAAGATGCACAGCCGTCAACGGTTTCGTTATGCTCCTTTTCCTCTTGCTGCGCCACCGTGAACGGGTATAATGCGGCCCAATTTGCCGGAGGAAATATGCGACAGCACAGCGGACAATTTGACGCTCAATCACGCCTGACCGCAGGCGGCGCTGCTGTTTCCTTCGGTCATCGACCCGATCATAAAAAAGCCCCTTAAGCAGGGGCTTTTTTTTGGCCGCAATCCGGCCGCGCAGAGGAGAGATCTATGCCTAACCCGCTATATCGCAAGCACATTATTTCAATCAACGACCTCAGTCGTGAAGAGCTGGAACTGGCGTTGCACACCGCCGCTACGCTTAAAGCCCATCCGCAGCCGGAACTGCTGAAGCATAAGGTTATCGCCAGCTGCTTTTTTGAGGCCTCGACCCGCACCCGCCTGTCGTTTGAAACGGCGATTCATCGCCTTGGCGCGTCAGCGGTGGGCTTTGCGGACGGCAGTAATACCTCGCTGGGCAAGAAAGGCGAAACCCTGGCCGACACCATTTCAGTCATCAGCACCTACGTCGATGCGATCGTAATGCGTCATCCGCAGGAAGGCGCGGCGCGGCTGGCGACCGAGTTCTCTGGCGGTATCCCGATTCTCAATGCCGGTGACGGCGCGAACCAGCATCCGACCCAGACGCTGCTCGATCTCTTCACCATTCAGGAGACGCAGGGCCGTCTTGGTCAGCTGAATGTGGCGATGGTCGGTGACCTGAAGTATGGCCGCACGGTGCACTCCCTGACTCAGGCGCTGGCGAAGTTTGATGGCAACCGCTTCTTCTTTATCGCACCCGATGCGCTGGCGATGCCGGCCTATATCACCGATATGCTGGATGAGAAGAATATCGCCTGGTCACGGCACGACAGCTTTGAAGAGGTCATGCCGCAGCTCGATATTCTCTACATGACGCGGGTGCAGAAAGAGCGGCTCGATCCGTCCGAATACGCCAACGTCAAAGCCCAGTTCATTCTGCGCGCCGCCGATCTCAGTACAGCGCGCGCCAACATGAAGGTGCTGCACCCGCTGCCGCGCATCGACGAAATTACCACTGATGTCGATAAAACCCCTTACGCCTGGTATTTCCAGCAGGCGGGTAATGGCATCTATGCACGCCAGGCTCTGCTGGCACTGGTTTTAAACAGCGAACTCGCCCTGTAAGGAGATTCCCCATGACGCAAGACAACAAATTGCAGGTCGAAGCGATCAAACGCGGTACAGTGATCGACCATATTCCGGCGCAAATCGGCTTTAAATTGCTTTCTCTGTTCCGGCTGACCGAAACCGATCAGCGCATTACCATCGGTCTGAATCTGCCGTCGGGCGAAATGGGCCGCAAAGATCTCATCAAGATAGAGAACACCTTTCTTACCGATGATCAGGTGAATCAGCTGGCGGTCTATGCGCCCCATGCCACGGTTAACCGCATCGACGACTATGAAGTCGTGGCAAAGATCGCCCCGACGCTGCCGGATCACGTTGAGCGCGTGCTGACCTGCCCTAACAGCAACTGCATCAGTCGCAGCGAGCCCGTCTTCTCCAGCTTTGCCGTGAAGCAGCGCGCCGACGATGTGCATCTGAAGTGCAAATATTGTGAGAAAGAGTTCGCCCGGCATGTGGTGCTGGGTCACTGGTAATCGCCCTGCCCGCCCCTATAATGGGCAGCACCGGCGGCATCGCCGCCTGACGACATAATCAAAGGAGCAATGATGTCTCGTGAAATCAGTACTGCAAAAGCCCCTGCCGCTATCGGCCCCTATGTTCAGGGTGTGGATCTGGGCAGCATGATCATCACCTCGGGTCAGATTCCGGTCGATCCGGCAACCGGTCAGGTGGCCGATGACGTTGCCGCACAGGCGCGTCAGTCACTGGAAAACGTAAAGGCGATTGTTGAAGCCGCGGGTCTGAAGGTCGGCGATATCGTGAAGACTACGGTGTTTGTGAAGGACTTAAATGATTTCGCCACGGTCAACGCGACGTATGAGGCGTTCTTCACCGAGCATGAAGCTTCCTTCCCGGCGCGTTCCTGTGTCGAAGTGGCGCGTCTGCCAAAAGATGTGAAAATCGAAATCGAAGCGATTGCCATCCGTCGCTAAGCGTGTAAGCCGCCTCTCTCCTGGCAGGCCGGAGAGAGGCGGCTAATCCGTTAACGCTTAGCCGGTCGCCATAGCCACAGCACCGTAATCGCCAGCGCAAACAGCACGCCAAAACCGACGCCTGTCGCTACCGCAGGTGCACCCGCCTTAATCGCCAGTGTATAGAGCCCCAGCATGATCAGCATGGCGCTGTTCTCACCCAGATTCTGCACCGCAATCGCATTGCCTGAACCAACGCTCTCTTTGCCCCGCGCCTGCAACAGTGCATTCAGCGGCACCACAAAGAAACCGCCCAGCGCACCAATCAGCATCAGCACTAAATAAGCATTCAGCAGAGAATGCTGCAGCGCGAACATCACCACCATGATGCCAATCAGCACACCAGCCGGCATACAGCGACGCACGGTCTCCAGCGTCACCAGCTTCGCGGCAGCGGCAGCCCCGATCACAATCCCGATCGCCACCATGGCATTCAGGGTTGTTGGCGTGGTGTTGTCGTTAATACCCAGCGCCACCGGCACCCAGAGCACCAGCAGGAAACGCAGCGTCACGCCTGCGCCCCAGAACAGACTGGTGCCGAGCAGCGAGAAACGGGTCTCTGCATCACGCCACAGCAGCGTGGCGGCACTGAAAAAGCTGCGCGTCATCACGCCGAACTGCCAGCTCTGACCCGGCCGCGCCGCCTGCAGCTTCGGAATAAACAGGTTAGCCACCACCGCGATGCCATAGGTCAGCGCACAGATTCCCAGCGCCGCCAGAATATGCCAGTCAGCCAGCATCCCGCCCGCCACCGAGCCAAGCAGAATGGCGGCGATGGTCGAGGCCTCCATCAGCCCGTTGGCTTTCACCAGCTTCTCGCCGTGGGTGATCTCACCGAGGATGCCATATTTAGCCGGCGAGTAAGCCGCAGCGCCCGCGCCCACCAGGGTATAGCCGACAAAGGGATTGAAGCCAAAGCAGATCACCAGCGCACCCAGCAGCTTCAGGCTGTTGGCAAGCATCATCACCCGCCCTTTTGCCATGCTGTCCGCGACCTGACCGACAAATGGCGCCAGCAGAATATAGGCCGCGACAAACAGCATCTGCAGCACCGGCTGGCTCCACTCGGGATAGAACTGGCTTTTCAGCACCGCCAGCGTGGCAAACAGCAGCGCGTTATCGCCAAAGGCTGAAAAGAACTGGGCGATAATCACGGCAATCATGCCGCGTGACATCAGCGGCGCATTACGATCAAGGCTCATGCCTGCTCCTCTTCCGCCATTTTTTTCAGCGTGACGTAATCAGGTTTACCGCTGCCCAGTTGCGGCAACTGCTTCATGACACGGATATCACGCGGCAGTGCCAGCTCTGGCGCGCCCAGCTCGCGAGCCGCTTTCTGCAGCCTGTCGCGCGCCAGCTCAGCGTCAGTGGTGAACAGCACCAGTGCCTCACCACGCTGACCATCCGGGCGCAGTGAAGCAGCATGTTGTTTGTCCGGCGACGCCTTGAGGGCAATCTGCTCGACGATCTCTAATGACACCATCTCACCCGCAATCTTCGCAAAGCGTTTGGCACGCCCCTGAATCTGGCAGAAACCGCCTTCATCAAAGCTGACGATATCACCGGTGTCATACCAGCCCGCTTCCAGATTGCCTTCGCCATCGTCGGCGACCGGGGCTTCCAGCACGCCTGGGTTCTCGACGCGCAGATAGCCCTTCATCACGTTCGGCCCGCGCAGTTGCAGACGTCCACCCTGCTCGATGCCTGGCACCGACATCAGGCGTGAATCCATGCCCGGCAGAATGCGTCCTACGGTGTGCGTCTTCGCCGCCATCGGTACGTTAATCGCCACGACCGGCGCGCACTCGGTTACGCCGTAGCCTTCCAGAATGCGAATGCCATACTTCTCGATGTAGAGCTGACGGGTGTTCTCCTGCAGTTTCTCCGCACCCGCAACCACATAACGCAGGCGGGCAAAATCATAGGGCGCGGCAAAGCGCGCGTAGTTACCCAGGAAGGTTGAGGTGCCAAACAGCACAGTACAGTTACGGTCATAAACCAGTTCCGGCACGATGCGATAGTGCAGCGGGCTGGGATAGAGGAAGACCTGGGCACCGGTCATCAGCGGCGTGAACAGCCCGACGGTTAAACCAAACGCATGAAACAGCGGCAGCGCTGACATAAAGCGGTCGCGCGGTGTGAAGTCAGCGATGGTGCGGATCTGTTCGACGTTCGCCAGCAGGCTTTTATGTGAATGCACCACGCCTTTAGGGTTGCCTTCAGAGCCGGAGGTAAACAGTACCATTGCAGCGTCTTCCGGCTGCTGAGGCAGCTGGGCGCGATGCGGCATCAGCAGATGTGCAAGGATCCACAGCTTGTCCTTGCCCGTTACGGTATCTTTCAGATCTTCCAGGTAGATCCACTGCACATCATCCAGCCCCTGCGGCAGATGCCACAGGTTGCCTTTGTCCAGGAACTGCCGCGACGTAAAGACGGTTTTGATCTGTGCAGCCGTCAGGGCTGCCCGCATGCCGTTAACGCCCGCGCTATAGTTGAGCATGGCCGGAACGCGTCCGCGCAGGGTGGCACCAAAAATCGCCGCCGCCGTCACGGTAGTGTTGGGCAGTAGCAGCCCTACCACTTCACGCGGCTGGCTGTAGCGCTCAAGAATACGGCCTACGCCCAGTGACTTCTTCAGCAGTCCGTTGTAGCTGTCGGGTTTGAAATTCACATCTTCGATGCAGCGTTTAAACGCGCCATAACGCGTCCTGGCCGCCAGAAACGCCTCAAACAGGGTTTCACGCGGACGTACCGCCATGCGCGCTTCCATCATCACATGATGCAGATGCTCACCGGCCAGCACGCGCCGATCGCGCGCCCGTTTCGCCTCCGGCATCGGAATGCGGGTGGCGGGCAGAACGGTCAGTGTGATGCGCGGGAACAGGCGGCGTTTAAACACGCCCGCCAGACGACCAAACGGCGTGAACTCTGCCCCTTCAATGCGCATTGGCACCACGTTCGCGCCTGAACGCGCCGCGACAAAACCCGCCCCGCTGTAGATCTTCATCAGCGAGCCGGTGACAGTAATTCGTCCTTCCGGGAAAATCACCACCGGACGGCCCGTATCGATCAGCCGGACCAGTTGCTTCAGCGCCATAGGCCGGGTCGGATCCAGCGGCACAAAGTCGATAAAGGGTTTTGCCAGACGCATAAACCAGCTTTCGCTGATGGTCGAGTAGACAGCAAACACCGGCTTAATGGGCAGAAATAGCGCCAGCAGCATGCCGTCGAGAAACGACATATGGTTCGGGGTAATTAAAACCTTCTGCTTATGCAGTTCGGCGACGTCGCCCCGCAGTTCGACCCGCCATAACAGGCGAAATATCAGGCGTAATAATGTGAAAACCATGCCGGCTCCTTAGCATCGTGAAAATAGCTCCTCACGATGCAGGATTTGACGCGGTTCGACAACAGAATTATCGGCAGTACATTGGGCGGTTTTACAGGGGGAAAGGCAAGGTCCGGCGAGCAGGCAAAAAAAACCCACGCATCTGCGTGGGTTGGTGTAATAACAGGGATCTCACTGCCGAAGCGGTGTTGTTTTCACACCCATCAATACCTCTGGGACTGTTATCCTCGCACTGATTGACCGCGCGGAGACAGCAGGAAAACGCAACCGAATTCGGGGAAGTGCAACGAGGTGTGAATATCTTTCATGCCTCGCTTACACTCTGATTTAACTAAGATTTATCCGAAGGATTGGCCGGTGGCTTAGTATAGATAGCGTCCGGCGCCACATTCATGTGCTTCAGTACCGGTCCCATGATATTGCCGAACACCGGTGCGGCCACCGAGCCACCGAAGTGATCGCCTGCCGTCGGATGGTTGATCATCACCACCAGCGCCACTTCAGGATGGCTGGCGGGAGCAATACCGGCGGTGTAGTTGACGTAGCCGCCATCATACTTCCCGCTGGTGCCCATTTTTTCCGCCGTACCGGTTTTGGTGGCCAGACGATAGCCCGGCACGGCGGCTTTAAGCCCGGTTCCGCCTGGCAGGACATCACTCTCCAGCATATGCACCACCTCTTTTACCGTTTCCGGGTTGGCCACCTGCCGCCCCATAACCGGTGGGGTGACGCGGGTGATCGACAGCGGACGGTAAACGCCATAAGAGCCGAGCGTGGCGTATTCACGGGCAATCTGCAGCGGTGTGACACGCAGGCCGTAGCCAAAGGAAAAGGTGGCCCGCTCGATATCAGCCCAGCGGGCGCGGTGCAGCGGGAAATAGCCGACGCTTTCGCCAGTCAGCCCTAATCCGGTGGGTTTACCCAGACCGAACGCATGATAGGTATTCACCAGGGCTTCGGCAGGCATCGCCAGCGCGAGGTGCGACACGCCGATGTCGCTCGATTTTTGCAGAATGCCGGTCATCGTCAGGCGTGGCCAGTGACCAACGTCGCGGATCAGGTGGCCGTTAACGCTGTAAGGCGTGGTGTCGATCACCGAGTCCGGACGCACCAGATGGCGCTCCAGCGCCTCCATCACCACCAGCGGCTTGACGGTCGATCCCGGCTCGTAGCTGTCGTTGATGGCTGAGTTACGCATCTGCGCCGGGGTGGCCCCTTCATAGTTATTGGGGTTGAACGACGGGTAAGAGGCCATCGCCAGAATCTCGCCCGTGTCGATTTTCACCAGCACGGCGGCACCCGAGTCCGCCTTGTTGATCAGCACGCCGTCGCGCAGTTTGCTGTAGAGCGTGTACTGGTCATATTTATCAATGCTGAGCTGCACCGTGGGCGGCTGCGTTGGCGGCTGGTAGTTGATCATCGCAATGATATTGCCCGCCGCATCCTGGCGATAGACCTCTTTTCCCGGCTCGCCCTGCAGCACCTTATCAAAGCCTTTTTCCAGGCCGTTAAGGCCGACGTTATCCGCCCCAACGATGCCGAGCAGCGGCGCGGAAGCTTCGCTCATCGGATAGAAACGGCTGTCATCGTAAACTTCACTGATGCCTTTCAGCTTCAGCTCTTTAATATCTTTGGCAATGCCCAGCTCGACTTTACGCCCCAGATAGAGGAAACGGCGTTTCGGGTTGGCGGTGATCTGCGCAGCCAGCTCTTCGGGACGGGTGTTAAGCGCCGCCGCAAGATAGGCCCATTTAGCACTGGTGAAATCGGGATTGCCCTCCAGCACGCGCTGCGGATCGGCAATGACATCGCGCGACGGCACACTAAGCGCCAGCGCTTCACCGTTACGATCCAGCAGGGTACCGCGACTGGTCGGCAGCGTGACGGTTCGCAGTGATCGCTGATCCGCTTCATGCTCCAGCATCGGCTGATTCAGGAACTGCAGGTCCGCTACGCGCGCCAGCAGCACCACCAGACAGGTCGTGACACCCAGGCAGATCAGCCGAAAACGAAAAGGGTTAAAGGGCGCTTTTATCTGGTCTTTTCCCAGTAGTTTTTTAATCCGGGGCATGGCATTCCGCTGCGCAAAATAAAGAGAAAGGGGCTGGTGCCAGCAGTTATAAAGAAAGCGCTGGCTGTATAACAGAAAAACTGTGTATCAGTTCGTTATCGGCGCGGATTTTTGGCAAAAAAAACCTGCGCATCTGCGCAGGTTGGTGTAATCAAGAAAATCTATTGATGTTCACCCATCAATACCTCTGGGACCCTGAATGTAGCAAAGGGAATTGATCGGCTGCCATCACTCAAACGCAACAGTTACCGGCAAAATGTAACCAGCCATGAGATCCTTACGCTATTGTGCAATCCTGATGTTTTTTGATTTCCACCAGGCAACTCATGGCATTGGGTCCCTGCGTCAGCGACGACGTTCCAATGTCGAGCGTCAGCACATTGGGGTTGCCCGCGCGATCGTGCGGCTGCCACGCCTTGCCAAAGCCAGGATCAAACCATGCGCCGGTAGCGATGATCACTACGCCCTGCGTCAGCCCATCAGTGATCCGCACGCCGGCCAGCATCGCGCCACGGGTGTTGCTCACCTCAATCTCGTCGCCCTCCACCAGCCCGCGAGCGGCCGCATCCTGTGGATGCATGTAGAGCGTTTCGTGCCCGGCAGTTTTATTACCCTGTACCGTTTCGGTGGCATCCAGCTGGCTGTGTAACCGGTCGGAAGGCTGAATGGAGATCATGTGCAGTGGATAGTCGCGACTGACCGGCGAACCGAGCCACTCCTGCGGTTCACGCCACTCCGGATGGCCGGCGAAATCGTCAAGCTGATAGTCCGCAATGGTCTGGCTGAAGAGCTCGATTTTGCCGCTGGCGGTTTTGATCGGATTGGCCTGCGGATCGTCGCGGAATGCGTCCATAAACTGATAGGGCTTGCCGCCTTCAGGAATTTCAACAAAGCCGCGCTGCCAGAATGCTTCAAACTCCGGGAAATCGATGCCTTTGCGCTGATGGGCGGTCGCACACTGCTGATAAAGATGGGCGATCCACTGCATCTCGTTGCGTCCTTCAGTGAAGGTATCGCGATAGCCCAGACGCTCTGCCAGGTCAGCAAAAATATCGAAGTCGTTACGCGCCTGATGCTGCGGCTTAATCGCCTGATGCATCGCCAGCACAAAGCGGTCACGTGAGGAGCCACCGATGTCATTGCGCTCCAGCGTGGTCGTCGCGGGCAGCACGATGTCGGCCATCTGCGCGGCAGGCGTCCAGACGATATCCTGCACCACGACGGTATCGGGCCGTTGCCAGCCCTCCACCAGACGGTTTAGCTGCTGGTGATGGTGGAAAGGATTACCGCCCGCCCAGTGGACCATGTGAATGTCGGGATAGTGCAGTGTTTCGCCCTGGAAGCGGTATGGCTGGCCAGGATTGAGCAGCATATCGCTGATGCGCGCCACGGGGATCGACAGCCCCGAAGGATTCGGGCCGGTGCTCATCATCGGAGCCGGACCGTCCTGGCGCGGGTTGCCGACGCTGTTCATCGAACCGTGACCAAAGGAGAAACCCGCGCCCGGCAGGCCTGGCTGACCGAGCATCGACGACAGCGCAATCATCATCCAGTAAGGCTGTTCGCCACGATGGGCGCGCTGCACGGAATAAGAGCAGGTAATAAAGCTGCGCTTGCCGGTCAGCTGCTGCGCCAGTTGCACAATGCGATCCGCCGGGATGCCGGTGATACGGCTGGCCCAGCCAGCGGTCTTCGCGACACCGTCGGTTTCGCCCAGCAGATAGGCACGCAGCTGCGGCCAGCCGGTGCAGTGGCTGGCGAGAAACGCTTCGTCAACCGCGCCGCGCTGGGTGATCTCATGGCCCAGCGCCAGCATCAGCGCCACGTCGGTATTGGGGCGAATCGGGATCCACTCGGCATTAACGAATTCCGGGCAGTCATCGCGCATCGGGCTGATGTTGATGACCGGCGTCCCTTTGGCCGCCAGCTGCATCAGCGCCGGTTTCAGGCTGTGCTGCCCTGCACCACCTGAGGCGACCTGGGCGTTTTTCAGCGCCAGCCCACCAAAGGCGACAAAAATTTCGGCATGCTCCACCACCTGTGGCCATTCGGTGACGCGTCCGGTCAGCGGCATATAGGTGCCTATTACATAGGGCAGGAAGAACTGCGCCGCGCCCCAGCTGTAGTTGCCCTGCTGATCGACGCCACCGCCGCCCTGAAAATAGAAACGGCGAACCAGCGTGCGGGCGTGGTTAACGCGTCCAGCCGATGACCAGCCGTAGGAGCCGTTGAAAATGCCCGAGGCACCGTAGCGCTCGCGAACGCGGCGATTCTCTTCCGCCACCAGATCCAGCGCGGTTTCCCAGTCGACGGCGACAAAATCTTCCCGGCCACGCAGCGTGCGGTCGCTCTTCTCGCGTGACTTCAGCCACGAGCGCCGTACCATCGGCTGGCGAATGCGTTTGTCGGAGTAGACCAGCTCGGGAAGGGTGTGGATCATGGGTGACGGATCGGCATCGGCGAAGAAAGGTTCGCAGCCAATCAGGCGATCGTTTTCAGTGACGGCGGTAAAGGCGCCCCAGTGAGCCAGATGCGGCACTTTAGTTTTCATCGTTGTTTTTCACGGTAGCCAGGTAGGAAAGTGAGCATAACATGGGGTGACGGCTGAGCAGAAGATGTGCCGCAGGGTCCGGTTTCGCCCCTTTTTGCGACGACGCTGGCATTCTGTCGGGTTGATGTGTTCGCCCTTTTCCGTAACACTGATGCGATGTGTAAACGTTTTCCCCAAAGCAGGTCAACGCATGGCTACCATAAAGGATGTTGCGCGACTGGCGGGCGTTTCTGTCGCCACAGTCTCACGTGTAATCAATAATTCTCCCAAAGCCAGCGACAGCTCCCGACAGGCCGTAGGCCAGGCGATGGAGCAGCTTCAGTATCACCCGAATGCCAACGCACGCGCGCTGGCGCAGCAATCGACCGAGACGCTCGGCCTGATTGTCGGTGACGTCTCCGATCCGTTTTTTGGCGCGATGGTTAAAGCCGTGGATGAGGTGGCAGGCGACACAGGTAACTTTTTGCTGATTGGTAACGGTTACCATAATGAGCAAAAAGAGCGGCAGGCGATTGAACAGCTGATGCGTCACCGCTGCGCGGCGCTGGTGGTTCACGCCAAGAAAATTCCCGACGCAGAACTGGAAGTGCTGATGAAGCAGGTGCCCGGAATGGTGCTGCTGAACCGGCTGATAAAAGGCTTTGAAAAGCGCTGTATTGCCCTCGACGATCGCTACGGCGCCTGGCTGGCAACCCGCCATCTGATCCAGCTCGGCCACCAGAATATCGCCTTTATCTGCTCGACCCACACCATCTCTGATGCCGAAGATCGCCTGCAGGGCTACTACGATGCGCTGAAAGAGCACGGCCTGCCGTGCAGCGACCGGCTGGTCACCTGGGGCGAACCAGATGAAGTCGGCGGTGAGCAGGCGATGACGGAACTGCTGGGACGCGGCAAGAACTTTACCGCCGTCGCCTGCTACAACGACTCCATGGCGGCCGGGGCATTAGCGGTGCTGAGCGACAACGGCGTTCGCGTGCCGGAAGAGATGTCGCTAATCGGCTTTGATGATGTGCTGGTGTCGCGCTATGTACGACCGCGCCTCACCACCGTCCGCTATCCGATTGTCACCATGGCGCAGCAGGCGGCCCAGCTGGCACTGGCGCTGGCCAACGATCTGCCGCTGCCGGAAGTCACCCACATGTTCAGCCCGACGCTGGTGCGCCGCCATTCGGTCAGCGGCCCGGCCTGACCCCACGGTGGCTGGCTCGGCTGGCCACCGCGTTTACTGAAAGGCACGCAGCAGCGCCTCCAGCGGCCTGACCAGCGCTATCACTGTTTCATCCTGCACTTCTGCGGCAGCATCCAGTGTCGCATGCATCTCCGCCACTTCGCTGGCACCAAACGCCTGGTTGCGGACGTAAGCATTGACCAGTGCGATGCCCATGGCGCTCAGCACCTCGATCTGCTGCACGCTGTGTGCCAGCGGCTTCAGCATCGCGCTTCCGTTGATGACTGGCATTACCGCAGTCGTGTTGGCCTGCCAGCGCTGCAGCGGTGCACGAACCGTGGAGGCGGCAGCGGCATTATTACGGTCAGCGATCAATACCGCGACCTGCTGCTCCAGCAGGCGCACCGCCTCACTCTCTGCCGGCAGCACATCGGCCAGCCGGTTTAACGGCTCATTATAGTTATAATGGCCCGCCTGAAACTTCAGATGCTGGCGCGTGTAGTACTGCGCCGGTTCCAGCACCTCGGCTAATACCCGCAGCGGGGCGATATCATGTCCGCTGGCCAGCCGCATCATCTGTTGCTCCGTCTGGGCATGCTGAAGCGTTCCCACTGACACAGTGCTCCAGCGATCCATCGCCGACAGCCGCGAATACATCGACTCCATGTTCGTGACATTTTCTGCCGACCATAACCGCTCGGCCACCACAAAGACGCGCGGCCACAATTTGGTATCGATAATCTGGCTGTTGATGTTTTCCGCCCACAGCGCCGCCTCGCCACCCAGCAGATTTTGCTGCACCTGTTCTGGCGTGGGCAGCACGGGCGCGATCCCCACAGGCGGCTGCATCAGGCGCTGACCGCTGGTGGGATAACGCACGTTGCCCACCAGCACATACCCTTTCAGGGACTGTTGCTGCAGCGTTACCACCGGCTGGAACGGTCCCATCCAGCTATCCACGCTGAACTGCACCTGCTGCGTTGAGAGCCAGTTGATCTGACTGACCATCCGTCGGGCTTTGCCGTCAAAATCGATAAAACCGCGCCAGCCCGGCTCGCCCTGAATGAGCGTAAAGCTGCCTTTCACCGGACTGCCTTTCAGCCGCGGCATCGTGAATGACCAGCTCTGCGCCTGATCGCCGGGCCCCAGACGATCCTGGCCGTTAAGCCCGCGCGGCGTGACTTCGTTGCGATAGTGATAGCTGGCAGGCTGGGGCTGATCGAGGTAGAAACCCGTGGAGAGGATGCCGCGCGTGTTCTCTTTTGCCAGCGCACTCAGCGCATCCTGCCCCTGCCACGACTGGATCAGAATGCTGCGTGGCAGAGTGGGATGCGCAATCTCGTCCCAGCCCATCATCTGGCGCTGATGGGCTTCGAGGATCTTCTCCACCCGCTGATTGAAATACGCCTGAAGCGCATGCGCATCTTTCAGACCGTGTTCGCGCATAAACTGCTGAATTGTGGGCGAGTCGTTCCACTGTGTGGGATCGACTTCATCACCGCCGATGTGAAGCCACGGATCGGGGAAGATCGCCGCCATCTCACCCACCAGCGTATCGATCACCTGATAAACCTGCTCATTGCTGGGATCGAGCAGCGGCTTAAAGACGCCCCAGCCGCGCTCTATCTGCCAGGGCCCAGGTGCGCTAATCAGTTCCGGCATCGCGACTGCCAGCGCGGAAGCATGTCCCGGTATATCCAGCTCGGGCACCACACGCACCCCGCGATCGGTGGCATATTTCACGATCTCACGCATCTGCTGCTGGCTGTAGTAGTTGCCATCGCTGGCTTTCTGCTGCAGCTGGGGATAGTGGCTGGAGGCGAAGCGCCAGCCCTGATCGTCGGTGAGATGCCAGTGAAAAACGTTCATCCGTGCGGCGGCAATGCCGTCAATCTGACGTTTTAGCGTCTCCACCGGCATGAAGTGACGCGCCGTGTCGATCAGCACGCCGCGCCACGGAAAGCGCGGATGATCGTGGATGGTGACGTAAGGAATCGTCGTGCCCTGCTCACCGTTCTGGATCAGCTGCAGCAGGGTTTCCATGCCGCGCATTGCGCCAAAACGGCTGTGCGCGGTTAACAGTACGCCGTCGCCATTGACCTGCAACTGATAGCGCTCATCGCTGTCGGGCAGCGGCAGCGGGTCCACCGCCTCTGCAATCACGATGCGGATAGTCGGCGCGACCACCGGCTGGGTTGCGGGCAACAGCGGCCAGCCGGTCTGGTTGCTGATGCGCTCCAGCCAGCGCGCTTCGGCACCTGCCAGATGATCACCTGAAATTTGCAGCGTCAGCGACGGCGTCAGGGTGAGCGCGCCGCCACTGGCGGGCAGCTCCACCTGTTGCGGCCAGGGCATCAGCGGCAGCGGGCTGGCCAGGGCGAGCGGGCTGAGGGCCGAAAGCAGAAGCAGAGAACGGGGTAACCACATTGGCGGGCATCCTTGTAACGTCAACGTTTTGACAGGGCAGAATCTTGATTAAAGTTGCTGCTCGCCGATCTGCCAGTTAATCCCGCAGGAAACCGGAACCAGAACCCGTTTTTTTACATCCGTCGGAATTTTCTACCGGGTTGAGCCTTCCTTGTTTCAGGTCAAATCAGAGCACATTAATTCTCAGCAATCACTACATGTAGGGATTAGAATCCTCCTGACCCCTATATGTAGTTCATGGAGAAAGAGATGGCGACGGTGGTAATCAAGCGTGATGGATGCCGGACAGGCTTCGATGCGCAGCGTATTGAGCAGGCCGTGGTGGCGGCAGCACAGGCAGCAGAGGTCGACGACGGGGCCTGGTGCGCCCAGGTTGCTGAACGCGTTGCATTGCGACTGGCCGATCGTCCGGAGGTGGATATCCGGGAGATTCAGTGTGCAGTGGAAGAGACGCTGATGGCGGGTCCTTATCCGCAGCTGGCGCGCGCCTATATTGAATACCGCCACGATCGCGATGTCGCCCGCGATCGTCAGAGCCAGTTGCATCACGCCATTCGCGGTCTGGTCGATCAGACCAACGCGGCGCTGCTGAATGAGAATGCCAACAAAGACAGCAAAGTGATCCCGACGCAGCGCGACCTATTAGCCGGGATCGTGGCGAAGCACTACGCACAGCAGCAGATCCTGCCGCGCGATGTGGTGCTGGCGCACGAACGCGGCGAGATCCACTATCACGATCTCGACTACTCCCCCTTCTTCCCGATGTTCAACTGCATGCTGATCGATCTGAAAGGCATGCTGACCAACGGCTTCAAAATGGGCAATGCTGAGATCGAGCCGCCTAAATCGATCGCCACCGCCACCGCCGTCACGGCGCAGATCATTGCGCAGGTCGCCAGCCACATTTACGGCGGCACCACCATTAACCGTATTGATGAAGTGCTGGCCCCGTTTGTTGAGCAGAGCTATGCCCGGCATCTGGCGATCGCTGAGCAGTGGCAGATCCCGCAGGCAAAGCAGTATGCACGCCAGCGTACGGAAAAAGAGTGCTACGACGCTTTTCAGTCGCTGGAGTATGAGGTGAACACCCTCCACACCGCCAATGGCCAGACGCCTTTTGTCACCTTTGGTTTTGGTCTGGGGACGGACTGGGCGGCTCGGCTGATTCAGCAGTCGATTCTGCGCAACCGGCTGGCGGGGCTGGGCAAAAATCGCAAAACAGCGGTGTTCCCTAAGCTGGTGTTCAGCATTCGTGAAGGTGTTAACCGCCGGGAAGGCGACGTTAACTACGACATCAAGCAACTGGCACTGGAGTGTGCCAGCAAGCGGATGTATCCCGACATTCTTAATTACGATCAGGTGGTGAAAGTCACCGGCTCGTTTAAAACCCCGATGGGCTGCCGCAGCTTCCTGGGCGTTTATGAAGAGAACGGCGAGCAGATTCATGAGGGCCGCAACAATATCGGCGTGATCAGCCTGAATCTGCCGCGTATCGCGCTGGAAGCAGGCGGTGATGAAGCGCGTTTCTGGACGCTGCTCGATGCGCGCCTGCTGCTGGCTAAGCGAGCGCTCATGACGCGGGTCGCGCGGCTGGAGAAAACCAAAGCACGTGTCGCGCCCATCCTCTATATGGAAGGCGCCTGTGGCGTCCGGCTGAATGCGGATGATGAAATCGGTTCTATTTTCCGCAATGGCCGCGCGTCGCTGTCGCTGGGCTACATCGGCCTGCACGAAACCCTGAATGCCCTCAGCGGCGGTCATCAGCATCCTTACGATGACGCGGCACTGCGCGCCAAAGGTGTGGAAATTATCGCCTATATGCGTGATGCCACTGAGCGCTGGAAAGAAGAAACCCGTTACGGCTTCAGCCTTTACAGTACGCCGAGTGAAAATCTGTGTGACCGCTTCTGCCGTCTTGATGCGGCGCAGTTTGGCCTGGTGCCGGGCGTCACCGACAAGGGGTATTACACCAACAGCTTCCATCTCGACGTTGAGAAGAAGGTCAATCCTTACGACAAAATCGACTTTGAAGCACCCTATCCGCCGCTGGCGAATGGCGGCTTCATCTGTTACGGCGAATACCCGAATGTGCAGCACAATCTCAAAGCGCTGGAGGATGTCTGGGATTACAGCTATGACCGCGTGCCCTATTACGGCACTAACACACCGATTGATGAATGCTACGAGTGCGGCTTCAACGGCGAGTTCACCTGTACCAGCCGGGGCTTTACCTGCCCGAATTGCGGCAACCACGATCCGGCGCGCGTCTCTGTCACCCGACGGGTCTGTGGCTATCTGGGCAGTCCGGATGCGCGGCCTTTTAACGCCGGTAAGCAGCAGGAAGTGCAGCGCCGTGTTAAACATCTGGCAGAAGGACCGCTGGGATGATGCATATCCATCGCTACTACGATGTGGATATCATTAATGGCCCTGGCACCCGCTGCACGCTCTTTGTCGCCGGTTGCGAACATCAGTGTCGCGGTTGCTACAACCAGAGCACCTGGCGGCTTGACTCCGGCATGCCCTTTACGCTTGAGATGGAGGAGCAACTGCTGGCGGATTTGCAGGATACGCGCATTCCGCGCCAGGGATTATCGCTGAGCGGCGGCGATCCGTTGCATCCGCATAACGTGCCGCACATCCGCCGTCTGGTAAAACGGGTGCGGCAGGCGTGTCCCGAAAAAGATATCTGGCTCTGGACCGGTTACCGGATGCAGGAGCTGAATGCGGCGCAGCGCGCGGTGCTGGCCTATCTCGACGTGCTGATCGATGGTCGCTTTGTTGAAGAGGAAAAGGATGCCACGCTGCAATGGCGCGGCAGCCGGAATCAGATTATCTGGCAGTTACGCTGAGTGACGCGGGATGTCGCCCGACGCAATGATATTGACGCTCTCACCTCCCTGAGTGAAAGCCTGCTGGTGCAGACAGCGTGCCACGTCGCGCGCGTGCACTGCCCGCCAGTTGCCCGGCAGCAGCGCGAAAAGCGGTCCCGCCAGGCTTTCACCGCCGCGTTTCTGTGCACGATCCCCCAGCAGCAGTGAAGGCCGCACCAGCGTCAGGCGCGGCCAGCCCTGATGGCGTAGCGCATTCTCCATTTCGCCTTTGACGCGATTATATAAAAACGGTGAGTGGCGACTGGCCCCGTGCGCACTGACCACCAGCATCTGCTTCGCCCCCAGACGTAATCCGCATAGTCCACTGTCCACCACCAGGGTGTAATCGACGTGGATAAAGGCCTGTTTGCTGCCCGCCTGCTTACGCGTGGTGCCGAGGCAGCAGAACACCGTATCCAGCGCACTCTCCAGCGGCCCCAGCACATCGGTGAGATCGGCTTCAACCGGATTCACCACTTTGTGCATCACAGGCAATGCCCGGCGGGTGGGTGCGATGATCTCATCGACTCGCTCGTCCTCAATCAGTAAGCGCAGCAGATGCGACCCGACTAAGCCGGTGGCACCGGTCAGTAATACGCGGTTCATCTCAGATTCGTCCTTATTTCACTGCTTATAGGTTAAAAGATAGCTGATCTTAGCGGGCTGGCTTGCGTTCTCACTCTTAGCGACCAGGCTTATAGCGTCATCCGGATAGCGCGCCTTGCGCTCCACTCGTTTTAAGGAGGAAAAAAATGAGCAAGAAAGTGGCGGTTTTGATTACCGATGAATTTGAAGACTCAGAATTTACCTCACCTGCGGAAGTTTACAAACGCGCTGGTTTTGAGGTGGTTACCATCGAGAAACAAGCCGGTAATGTCGTTAAAGGCAAGAAAGGCGAAGCGGAAGTGACCATCGATCGTAGCATTGATGATGTCAGCCCTGCAGAATTTGACGCCCTGTTGCTGCCAGGCGGTCATTCACCTGATGCCCTGCGCGGTGACGACCGTTTCGTCGCCTTTACTAAAGAGTTTGTTGCCAGCGGCAAGCCCATTTTTGCCATTTGCCACGGGCCACAGTTGCTGATCAGCGCGAATGGCGTTCGCGGTCGCAAGATGACCACGGTTAAAGCCGTTGCCATTGACCTGATTAATGCCGGTGCTGACTTCCATGATAAAGAAGTGGTGGTAGACGGCGATAAGCTGGTCACCAGCCGCACGCCGGACGATTTACCGGCCTTTAACCGCGAATCCCTGCGGATCCTCGAAGCGCTGTAAACCCGATACGCCCTTTTCAGCTGAAAGGGGCGTTTCTATTTTTCCCGCACCCAGGCAATTTTCTTGCCGAATCCCAGCGCATTATCCGTCATCTTCACCTCATCCAGCTCAATCTCCCACAGCGGTGCCGACACTTTGCGTGAGACCGGAAAACGTTTCTGGTAAGCGGCTCTGGCGATCTGCTCTGTTGACTCTTCCAGCCGTTTGACATGGCCACGATACTGCACGCCTTTAATCAGCAGCACGCTTCTGGGCTGGCCATTGACGGTGCCCGCCACCTGGGGATTCTGCACCATCAACTCGCCGTGGCGGGTATCGGGTTCGGTCATAATCCAGAAGACCATGCGCGTCTCATCAAACACGTAGTAGCAATTAGCACACCAAAGATGATCGTCGGCGGTACAGCAAAGTGAAAGCACGTGCTGCTTTCTAAGGTAGCGAACCAGATGGGCGTGATCGGACAAGATAAACTCCTGGCGATGCATCGGAGCGTGAAGCGCGCTACACTGCCCGGCACCTTTTTTTGGAAAATGATAGCGATGAGTCAGCAGTGGCAACTCTACCTCGTCCGGACGGCGAAGGGGAGCCTGTACACCGGCATCACCACGGATGTGGAGCGTCGGGTCGCTCAGCACCAGAGCGGACGTGGCGCACGAGCGCTACGCGGCAAAGGTCCGCTGGACCTGGTGTTTCACTGTGCAGCGGGCGATCGTGCCAGCGCCTCCAGGCTGGAGTATCAGGTTAAGCAGTTAAGCCGCCAACAGAAATTACTGCTGGTGGCGGCTCAGCCGATCAGTCTGGAGAGCTGGCTGAGTATTACAGCTGGCGATTAAAGGGTTCGGCGTAGTCGATCTGCCCTTCCGCGCCATCATAAGCATTATCCGCCAGACGGTAGACCTGGAACGTTGCCTCTGTTCCCGGCCAGCGACTGCGCAGACCGTAGCGTGCCGCCGGTTCAAAACCAAAACGGTTGAACAGCGCCGGATCGCCCAGCACGACGACTGCGCTGTAGCCAAATTCATTGAGCGTATCCAGCCCCTCATAAATCAGCTTGCTGGCCAGACCCTGGCCGCGCAGCGTC
The DNA here is from genome assembly GCF_051136265.1 of Candidatus Pantoea rara. NCBI lineage: Bacteria > Pseudomonadati > Pseudomonadota > Gammaproteobacteria > Enterobacterales > Erwiniaceae > Pantoea > Candidatus Pantoea rara. The sequence continues at coordinate 3,528,922 of NZ_CP194942.1, forward strand.
TCATCGACCGCCAGCGGTACCAGAGCCACCCAGCCGCGATCTTCACCCTGAACGCTGACGGGACTGAATGCGGCGTAACCCAGCACCTGCCCTTCCTCATCAGTGGCGACCACGCCTAGCGTCAGCAAGCCATCTTCGCGCAGCGCCTGAATCAGTTCCGCCTCTGCTGAAGTACTGAAGCAGCGTCTGAGCAGTACGTCGATGCCCGCAGCATCAACACCAATTTCGCTACGGATCAACATGCGGCACCTGCGCGCGCCTGTGTGGCCTTCGCGTCCTGTTTCATGCCGGCATCAACAAATGCCGCCATTTGTTCAATTGCCGAGCGTAACGCGGTGGGCATAGCCTCGGGTTCAATAGCATCCATTACGTTCTTCACCTCAAGTCCCAGTTCAGTGTCACCTTCAATCACCAGCCGGCGTTGAAAGAACAGCATGTCGGGATCTGCTTTACGTGCTGCCACCAGCAACAGATCATTGGCATTGCCCCGAAACCAGACATCCGCTTCGGACTGTTGCAATACCGCCAGTCGGCCGTCCTGCAGCGTGGTGATCCATTGCAGATTGAGATCGGCAATTTCAATACCCAGCAGGCGACCATCCAGAAAGTCTAACTCACCTTCAGCCAAAGCATGGCGAAATTGCCAGTTTAAGAGTTGTTGCAGAAGCAACTTTTTGACTGGGAATGGGGTGAACGCAGCGGGTAACCCTAAGATTTTAGGACCGTTTTTCACACAATGGGCATGTATCCGCTCTAACACTTTCATCACTCCCTTCAGAAAATTTTACGTATATTGCCATATCCGTTTCGGCGCGCCTCCTCTGAGATCAATAAAAATCACTGCTGGCAGAGGGAAAAAAGTGCCGCCAGGACGGATGAACTGGGATTTTTCTGCCCCAAATCAACACTCTTGCCGGACCAGATGCCTAGACTCGACGCCCATCGCATGTTGAGAGGAACACCTATGGAACTGCTCTGCCCGGCAGGAAACTTACCCGCAGTGCGCACCGCCGTAGAGAATGGCGCGGATGCGGTCTATGTGGGGCTGAAAGATGACACCAATGCCCGTCACTTTGCGGGCCTGAACTTCACCGATAAAAAGCTGGCTGAAGCGGCGCGCTATCTGCATCAGCATCGCCGCAAACTGCATGTGGCGATCAATACGTTTGCCCATCCGGATGGCATGGGACGCTGGCAGCGGGCGATTGATGTGGCGGCGCAAAACGGCGCCGACGCGCTGATCCTGGCCGATATTGCCACGCTGGAGTATGCCGCGAAGAATTATCCCCAGGTTGAACGTCATCTCTCTGTCCAGGCTTCGGCGACCAATCTGGAGGCGATTCGATTTTACCATCGCCATTTCAATCTGCAGCGGGTGGTGCTGCCGCGCGTGCTATCGATCCATCAGGTTAAACAGCTGGCGCGCAGCACGCCAGTGCCGCTGGAGGTGTTCGCCTTTGGCAGCCTGTGCATTATGGCGGAAGGCCGTTGCTACCTCTCTTCCTGGCTGACCGGAGAATCGCCGAATAGCGCGGGAGCCTGCTCCCCGGCGAAGTTTGTGCGCTGGCAGCAGACGCCGCAGGGCATGGAGTCGCGTCTTAATGAAGTGCTGATTGATCGCTACGCGCCCGATGAAAGCGCGGGTTATCCGACGCTATGCAAAGGACGGTATGAAGTTAACAGCAAGCGCTATCACGTGCTGGAAGAGCCCACCAGCCTCAACACTCTGGAGCTGCTGCCGGAGCTACTGCGGGCAGGCATCGCCTCGGTGAAAATCGAAGGCCGTCAGCGCAGTCCTGCCTACGTCGCTGATGTGGCGCGCGTCTGGCGTCAGGCGATCGATCGCTGCAAAGCCCAGCCGGAACATTTTGACGTCGCGCCGCAGTGGATGCAGACGCTGGGCAATCTCTCTGAAGGCACGCAAACCACGCTGGGTGCTTATCACCGTGAATGGCAATAAGGAGTCTTGATGCAATATGCCCTTGGGCCGGTGCTCTGGTACTGGCCGACCAATACGCTGGAGGATTTCTACCAGCAGGCTGCCCGCAGTAGCGCAGATATTATCTATCTCGGTGAAGCGGTGTGCAGTAAACGGCGCGCCACGCCCTATGCCCGCTGGATGGATCTGGCTCGGGAAATGGCAGCCAGCGGCAAACAGGTGGTGCTGAGCACGCTGGCGCTGCTGCAGTCGCCCTCTGAGCTGAAAGAGCTGCAGCGTTACGTTGAGAACGGTGAGTTCCTGATTGAAGCCAATGATATCGGCACGGTCAATATGGCCGCGGGGCGCCATCTGCCCTTTGTCGCCGGACCGACACTGAATGTTTATAACGCCGATACGCTGCAGTTGCTGGTCAAAGAGGGTATGACGCGCTGGTGTATGCCGGTGGAGATGTCGCGTGACTGGCTGCTGCAGCTGCTGCAGCAGTGTGAGACGCGGGGTATCCGTCAGCAGTTTGAGGTGGAGGTACTGGGCTATGGCCATCTGCCGCTGGCGCTCTCGGCACGCTGCTTCACTGCCCGCTCGGAAAACCGCGCGAAAGATGACTGCGAAACCTGCTGCATCAACTACCCCACAGGCCGTCGCGTTAATTCTCAGGAGGGACAGCAGGTGTTCGTCCTCAATGGCATTCAGACCATGAGCGGCTACTGTTATAACCTGGGTAACGATCTGGCAGGCATGCGCGATCAGGTCGATTGCGTCAGGCTCTCTCCGCAGGACGTTACGACGCTTGCTGAGATAGACCGTTTCCGTGCCAATGAAAACGGTCAGGCACCGATAATGGTCGCGAAAGGCAGCGATTGTAACGGTTACTGGCGCAAACTGGCGGGTATGACGCTGGTATCCTGAGTAAAAGCACATACCGGCTATATTCCTGCCCAGGTTAGCAGTTTTAATAGGTGGAATGATGCGTAATACTTAATGGTGCAGGCCTTCATTTAATGCCTGCGTCATACAACGGGAGTAGTCATGTCTGATAAAAAACCTCTTCGCCTGTCCGTGCTCGATCTCGCGCCGATTCCACAGGGTGCGACCGCGCGGGACGCGTTTCACAATTCACTTGCGCTGGCGCGTCAGGCTGAAAAACTGGGTTTCGAACGCTACTGGCTGGCTGAACATCACAACATGACAGGGATTGCCAGCGCCGCGACGTCGGTGCTGATTGGCTATCTGGCGGCGAATACCGAGACTCTGAAGCTGGGCTCTGGCGGCATTATGTTACCTAACCATGCGCCACTGGTGATCGGTGAGCAGTTCGGCACGCTGGCTTCTCTCTATCCCGGCCGTATCGACCTCGGCTTAGGCCGTGCGCCAGGTTCAGACCAGCGCACCATGATGGCGCTGCGCCGTCATCAGGCCAACATGCACATCGACACGTTTCCTGAGGATGTGGCTGAACTGATTAACTGGTTCGATGCGGAAGCAGATGCGCCGTTGCCTGTGCAGCCGGTCCCCGGTCTGGGCCTGAAGATTCCGGTCTGGCTGCTCGGCTCCAGCCTTTACAGTGCACAGCTGTCAGCAAAAATGGGCCTGCCGTTTGCGTTTGCCTCCCATTTTGCACCTGACCAGCTGTTCCAGGCATTGCACGTTTACCGCGAGAACTTCCAGCCATCGGCGCGTCTCGACAAGCCTTATGCCATGGTCTGTATTAACGTGGTCGCTGCTGACAATGAGCGTGATGCGCGCTTCCTGTTTACCTCGCAGCAGCAGCAGTTTATTAACCTGCGCCGCGGCAAACCGGGTCCGTTACCGGCTCCGGTTGAAAACATGGATAACCTCTGGTCGCCGTCAGAGCAGTATGGCGTTCAGCAGGCACTCAGCATGTCGCTGGTCGGCGATACCGACAAGGTGCGTCATGGACTCGCCTCACTGATGCGTGAAACCCAGGCAGATGAAATTATGGTCAATGGTCAGATTTTTGACCGCGACGCGCGCCTGCGCTCTTTTGCGATTGCGATGGAAGCAGCGAATACCCTGTAATCAGTTTTGCGGTGAGCGGATAATATCCGGGCTCACCGCCAGCTGACGACTATCCCTGGCCGGAGATTGCCCATACAGGCGGCGATACTCCCGGCTGAATTGCGATGCACTCTGATATCCCACCCGATAACCTGCCGTCCCGGCATCCAGCTTTTCCACCATCATAAGACGTCTCGCCTCATTCAGCCGCAGTTGTTTCTGGTATTGCATTGGCGTCATGGCCGTAACGGCTTTGAAGTGATGATGCAGCGAAGAGATACTCATGCCGACACTGCTGGCGAGCTGATCGATCTTCAGCGGCTGATGAAAATTCTCTCGCAGCCAGCGGGCAGCCTGCGCCACCCGATTGCCCGGTCGCTCAGAAAGCGCCATGTTCAGGATGCGTGAACCTTCCGGCCCGGTCAGCAGCCGGTAGAAAATCTCCTGCTCAATAAGGGGCGCCAGGGCCTCAATATCTTCCGGGTGCTCAAGCAGACGCACCAGCCGAAGGACCGCATCCATCAGCAAAGGTGAAACCTTATGCACGGTGACGCCGCGTTCATTAGGCGCTATCGCCAGCGGTAGCGCCGGGGGAAACTGTTCCAGGTAGCGCCTCAGCCGGGATTCATTGATGGCAATACCCACTCCCAGATTTGGCTTTTCCTGCGTGGCGGCGGTAACGCAGGCGCGCACCGGCATATCCAGCGTCACCAGCAGCAAGTCACCCGGCCCATAGTGCAGCACCTCATCACCAATATGCAGCGCCTTACCGCCCTGGGCCACCAGCGCAAAGCTGGCCCATTGAGCAAAGTGCATCGGCTCCGTCGGAGATGAAACCCGGCCAAAAAACAGACAATCTATGGCACTGGCATGCCGGCCATCCTCCGGAGCATGACGGGCAATTAACTCTGCCAGCGCCTGCCACTTGTCACTCTCTTGCACTCTGCTCTCTCCCTCCTGCTCTCTGTGCTGATATTACCTGACGCCAGGCGGAATGCCTGTCCTGTTACGGCACTTTTGCAGGATTGTGCAAAAAGCTTGCAGGATTGCGCTACCCGCTTTTCAGCACCAGCGCGCATAGTCTTTCGACGCAATCATTACGGCGGAGAATGACATAATGAAAGCACTGCAGAACAAAATCGCACTGGTGACCGGCGCGTCGAAAGGTATAGGTGCGGCGATTGCTATCGCCTTTGCCGCAGCGGGCGCGCGCGTCGTGGTCAATTATCGTCAGGATGAAGTGGGAGCTGCTGATGTAGTCAGCGATATCGTCACCCTGGGCAGTGAAGCCGTAGCAGTACAGGCCGATATCTCTCGCCTGCGGGATGTGGAACGGCTGTTCGCCACCACTGCAGACTGTTTCGGCGCACCGGACATTGTGGTGAACAATGCGGGCAGTTTTCATCACGGCGAGTTTGAGGCGCTGACCCCGGAGGAGATGCAGCAGCAGATTAACGTTAACCTGCTCGGCACGTTAATGGTCTGTCAGCAGGCGATTCGTCACTTCCCCGCGCATGGCGGCAGCATTATTAATCTCAGCGCCCTGAACAGTAAAAACAGTACGCCCGGTTCCGTACTCTGGGCCGCCACCAAAGGCGCGGTGGATACGCTGACCCAGGGGCTGGCGCGCGAGTTGGGTGCCAGAAATATCCGTGTTAACGCCCTGGCTCCAGGAATGATCCTGACCGAGGGACTGCTGGCTGCAAAGAGGATGAGCCCGCAGCTCAAAGCGCAACTGCTGGCGGCTACGCCGCTGGGGCGATTTGGTCTGCCGGAGGATGTGGCGCAGGTGGCGCTGTTTCTGGCATCTGAGGAGTCTGCCTATGTCAGCGGCGAGCGCGTGATGATCAGCGGCGGTGCCTGACAGGCATAAAAAAAAGGGAAGCCAGTGGCTTCCCTTTTCGTTACGACGTTAAGTCGTTATGCATCACGACGACGTGGAGCGGCGGTAGCGCCCTCTTCACGACGTGGACCACGGCTACCTTCACGGTTAAAGGTACGACCGCCGCCTTCACGACCACCTTCACGGCGTTCAGAAGAGAAGCGACGACCACCTTCACGGTTGGCTGCACCTGGACCACCAGCGCCTGGACCGCTGCGACGCTCAGCGCCAGCACCGGCTGGACGGCGATCACCACGGCCTTCATTTGGCAGCGCATCACCCAGTAACTGCATATTCATCGGTTTGTTCAGAATACGTGTACGGGTAAAATGCTGCAGGATGTCGCCTGGCATGCCTTTCGGCAGTTCGATGGTTGAATGCGTACCGAACAGCTTGATGTTACCGATGTAACGGCTGCTGATGTCGCCTTCGTTAGCGATAGCGCCAACGATATGACGAACTTCAACACCATCATCACGGCCTACTTCGATGCGGTACAGCTGCATTTCGCCAACGTCACGACGTTCGCGACGTGGACGATCGCCATCACGGCTTTCACGATTTTCACGCGGAGCACGAGAATCGCCACGCGCTTCACGGCTGTCACGACGGCCATCACGCTCGTCACGATCGCGGTATTCGCGACGTGCAGGACGTGGTGCTTCCGGTGGCAGAATCAGAGGACGTTCGCCCTGTGCCATCTTCAGCAGTGCGGCTGCCAGTGATTCCAGATCCATTTCGTCTTCTGGCTGCATTTTAGCCAGCAGAGCACGGTACTGATCCAGATCGCTGCTTTCCAGCTGCTGCTGGACTTTAGCAGCAAACTTAGCCAGACGACGCTCACCCAGCAGTTCTGCGTTAGGCAGTTCGACTTCAGGAATAGTCAGCTTCATCGTACGTTCGATGTTGCGCAGCAGACGACGCTCACGGTTCTCAACGAACAGCAGCGCACGGCCAGCACGGCCAGCACGACCGGTACGGCCGATACGGTGAACGTAAGATTCTGCATCCATCGGGATGTCGTAGTTCACAACCAGACTGATACGCTCAACGTCCAGGCCACGGGCCGCAACGTCGGTTGCAATCAGGATGTCGAGACGACCATCTTTAAGGCGCTCCAGCGTCTGCTCGCGCAGTGCCTGGTTCATGTCACCGTTCAGCGCTGCGCTGTTGTAGCCACTACGCTCCAGCGCTTCAGCCACTTCCAGTGTTGCGTTTTTAGTACGCACGAAGATGATGGCAGCATCAAAGTCTTCAGATTCCAGGAAGCGAACCAGGGCGTCAGTTTTACGACCATAAGCAGTCCAGTAGCTCTGGCTGATATCAGGACGTGTAGTCATGCTTGACTGGATACGCACTTCCTGCGGATCTTTCATGAAGCGTTTGGTGATACGACGAATTGCTTCCGGCATAGTTGCAGAGAACAGCGCAGTCTGATGACCGGCTGGAATCTGTGCCATGATGGTTTCAACGTCTTCGATGAAGCCCATACGCAGCATTTCATCAGCTTCATCCAGCACCAGGCCGCGCAGGTTAGACAGTTCTAACGTGCCGCGTTTCAGGTGGTCAAGCAGACGACCAGGCGTACCTACAACAACCTGAGGTCCCTGACGCAGTGCACGCAGCTGCACGTCATAACGCTGGCCGCCGTAGAGGGCAACCACGTTCAGGCCACGCATGTGTTTAGCGAATTCGGTAATTGCTTCAGCAACCTGTACCGCCAGTTCGCGGGTAGGTGCCAGCACCAGGATTTGAGGTGCTTTAACAGTTGGGTCAATGTTGTTTAACAGCGGCAGAGAGAAAGCCGCAGTTTTACCACTCCCGGTCTGCGCCATGCCTAACACGTCACGGCCCGCCAGCAGGTGAGGAATACACTCAGCCTGGATTGGGGATGGCTTTACGTAGCCCATGCCATTCAGTGATTCAAGGATGTCGGCGTTCAGGCCAAGGTCAGCAAAAGTGGTTTGGATATCAGTCATGTAGTACACGTGCCTCTTAGATTGCGGCGGCCAGTCTACATAACTCGTCGTGAAAACTTTCAGTCATTTTCATCAAAAAGTGTGAACCGGCTCAAATTAGAAGTTTTGACGAACAGAAAAGCCTTCATCCTTTAAGATGATGACTTAACAGGTTTTACAGGCAAATTAAGTTCGTCAGCTATTGCTGGTCAGATTCTGATAAATCGTCTTGTGCCTGGCCGAGTTGCGCCAGTTCCAACAATGCGTATCGGTGTTCAACAAAGTTATTGACGTTGTTGGCCACCGCCAGTTTGAACAACGCTTTCGCGTCGTCCTTCTCCCCCAGACTTAGGTAGTACTTACCTAAATAGAAGTTGGTTTCACTGAGATGTTCAGCGAGCGAGGTGTTATCCGTTGCGTCCGCCTTGAGACTTTCCATCAACGCTTTTTCGTTGATATCTCCAAGGTAGAACTCGACAATATTCCATCCCCATTGGTCTCTGACCGCTTTGTCGTGACGCTGTTGAAGCGCGACTTTTGCCTTGTCGACATCCATCTCACGTTCAACGAGATAGAGCCACAGACTGCGGAAAGGATCGTTAGGATCGTCTTGATAAAACGCCAGCAGATCATCTTGCGCTAACTTGTATCGACCGCCGTAATAGAGGGCGATACCACGGTTTAAATGCGCATAGTTGTAAGTTGGATCAAGCTCAAGTACAGAATCAAACGCTTCATAGGCGGCATCAAAGTTGCCCGCCTGCGTTAAATATATGCCTAAGTAGTTAAACACTTCGGGCATATCTGGTCTTATAGACAGCGCTTGCGAAAAATCGTTCCGCGCTAATGCCCGCAGACCTAAACTATCATACAACACTCCGCGCTCATATAACAGCTGTGCGCGTTCATCATCGGTGAGAGCGCGACTGGCAAGAATTTGTTCCATGCGCGCCAGTATCACTTCCTGCTGCAGTGTGGGCTGTAAAGGCACTGCAAGAACTTCGTTCTTACGCCAATTGGAGTTGCTGCATCCTGCCAGCGTCAAAGCTGTCGCAACAAAACACCAGCGCAGAAAAGGCTTCATTTCCCACTCCCGAATACAAACATTGGGATAACCATCCTGTCATCCGCCTGCTGTGCACAAGGATTCCCGCCCTCGCGATGATACAAACGCCCCTCTCCGCCAGGCAAAGAGGGGCAAATCAGCAACGTCTTACTCAGCTTCAGGCGTAATCACCGCGGCAGCTTCTTCAGTCTGCGGCTTAGATTCTGTCGCTTCTTTGATGCTCAGACGTACGCGGCCCTGGCGATCAACTTCCATCACCTTAACCGGCACTTCCTGACCCATCTGCAGATAGTCAGTCACTTTCTCAACGCGCTTATCAGCGATTTGTGAAATGTGAACCAGACCTTCCTTACCACCGCCGATAGCGACGAAGGCACCGAAGTCAACGATACGGGTCACTTTACCACTGTAAACGCGGCCCACTTCGATCTCTGCGGTAATCTCTTCGATACGACGAATCGCTTCTTTCGCTTTCAGACCATCGGTCGCTGCGATTTTCACGGTGCCGTCATCTTCAATTTCAATTGTTGTGCCGGTCTCTTCGGTCAGTGCACGAATCACTGAGCCGCCTTTACCGATCACATCTTTGATCTTGTCAGAGCTGATTTTGATGGTGTAGATGCGTGGAGCGAATTCAGAAATCTCGGTACGCGGCGTGCTGATAGCCTGTTCCATGACGCCCAGAATGTGCAGACGCGCACCCTTGGCCTGGTTCAGGGCTTCCTGCATGATTTCACGCGTGATGCCTTCGATTTTGATGTCCATCTGCAGCGCGGTGATACCTTCACGGCTACCCGCTACTTTGAAGTCCATGTCGCCGAGGTGATCTTCATCACCCAGAATGTCAGACAGAACCACAAACTTCTCATCTTCTTTTACCAGACCCATCGCGATACCCGCAACGGCAGCTTTGATTGGCACACCTGCATCCATCAATGCCAGTGAGGCACCGCAGACAGAGGCCATTGAAGAAGAGCCGTTAGATTCGGTAATTTCAGATACAACACGAATGGTGTAAGGGAAATCTTCCGCTTTTGGCATTACCGCTAACACGCCGCGCTTCGCCAGACGACCGTGACCAATCTCGCGACGCTTCGGCGAACCGACCATGCCAGTTTCGCCGACTGAGTATGGAGGGAAGTTGTAATGGAACAGGAAGCTGTCGGTACGTTCGCCCATCAGCTCATCCAGGTTCTGCGCATCGCGGGTTGTACCCAGCGTTGCCGTAACCAGTGCCTGCGTCTCACCACGGGTGAACAGTGATGAACCATGGGTACGTGGCAATACGCCAGTACGCACGTCCAGACCGCGGATCATATCTTTTTCACGGCCATCAATACGTGGCTCGCCATTCAGGATGCGGGTACGAACAACGGTTTTTTCGAGGCTATGCACGATATCGCCGATTTCTGAACCATCCAGCGTTTCATCTTCAGCCAGCAGAGCAGCAATGGTTTCGTCTTTAATGACGCCAACCTGCGTATAACGCTCCTGCTTGTCAGTGATGCGGTAAGCATCGCTGATGCGCGCTTCTGCCAGGGCAGCAACACGAGAAATCAGTGCGGTATTGGCGGCTTCTGGCTGCCAGTCCCAGCGTGGTTTGCCCGCTTCAGCAACCAGGGCATTGATGTTTTCGATAACGATCTGCTGTTGGTCGTGACCAAAGACCACGGCACCCAGCATCTGCTCTTCTGACAGGATCTCAGCTTCAGATTCAACCATCAGAACGGCATTCTGCGTACCGGCAACAACCAGATCCAGACGAGACTGTTTCAGCTCATCGGCAGTTGGGTTCAGAACGTATTGATCATTGATGTAACCTACGCGTGCAGAGCCAATCGGGCCATTGAACGGCAGACCAGAAAGTGCCAGCGCAGCAGAGGCACCAATCATTGCAACGATGTCAGGATGAACCTGTGGGTTTACAGAAACCACGGTTGCAATAACCTGAACTTCGTTAACAAAACCTTCCGGGAACAGCGGACGAATCGGGCGGTCAATCAGACGCGAAATCAGGGTTTCGCCTTCGCTTGGACGGCCTTCACGGCGGAAGAAGCTTCCCGGGATACGACCAGCAGCGTAAGTACGCTCCTGATAGTTTACGGTCAGCGGGAAGAAGTCCTGACCTGGTTTAGATTTTTTCTGACCTACAACAGTGACGAACACTGCAGTATCGTCCATGCTCACCATCACAGCGGCTGTCGCCTGGCGCGCCATCATGCCGGTTTCCAGCGTGACGGTATGTTGACCATATTGGAATTTGCGTACGATCGGATTCAGCAAAGTCAAAGTCCTTAACTTCGGGGCATGGCTATCTGTAGCCCGCCATTGATTACCAATCTTCAGTTGCATCCTCGCGACTAATGACAACCCTCGACCGCCTCTGCGGTAAAGCCTCTCATTAGCCGCGCGAAATTCTGCAAACTAAAGATCACACTAAGCAACAATACATCAGTTTGGACCGGATTGCTGCCGATTGCTCGAAAAAAGGGGCCATAAAGGCCCCCTCTTAAAGAAACTCGCACAAATCTGATCGTAAGCTGCACACTGTGCAAAAGCCCGCATAATGCCCCGACGATCAGATTCTTCAGACTTAGCGACGCAGACCGAGACTTTCGATCAGGCTGCTGTAGCGTGCAACGTCTTTACGCTTCAGGTAGTCCAGCAGCTTACGACGCTGAGATACCATGCGCAGCAGACCGCGGCGGCTGTGGTGGTCTTTTTTGTGCTCAGAGAAGTGACCCTGCAGATGGGTAATCTGCGCGGTCAACAGGGCAACCTGAACTTCAGTTGAACCGCTGTCGTTAGCACCACGGCCATATTTAGCAACGATCTCTGCTTTAGCTTCTACGCTTAGAGACATAATAAACTCCAGTAATAAATGAATGTATGGGTGCCGATCTCTAATTCAGCATCCCGCTTTAAAGCCGCGCTATTCTACTCTGCGCCCGATAGCAACGCAAATGCCCCATCAGCGAAAAGTGAACGCCCGGCTTAATCCTGATACTCAACCACTAAACGACGTGGCGCAAGACGGCCATCATCAGCGATTTCGGCCATGCCGATAAACTTACGCGCTTCGCCTTCCGATACCCTGACCAATCCCTGCGCAGGGGCATTACTGGCCTGTACCGGCTGACCCTGGCGGAAAAAATCTGCCACAGCTGGCGGGATATTCACCTCAGGGAAATCAGAGGCGGGGCTGTCCATCGGCAACAACAGCGGATCGAGCTGTGTCTCCAGTGGGATACCGCCTTCCGTCGCTTCCGTCAGCAGGGCGTTGAGCTGTTCCAGCGTCACCATCCTTTCATAGGGATAACGCGCAACCTGAACGCGACGCAGCATGATGACATGCGCTCCGCATCCCAGCTTTTCGCCCAGATCATCAATGATGGTACGGATATAGGTGCCTTTGGAGCAGTGAATTTCCAGCTCCAGCTCATTATCCTGCCAGCGAATAAACTGCAGCTCATAGACAGTAATTGGACGGGGTTCACGCTCAATTACGATGCCCTGACGCGCATATTCATATAGCGGGCGACCCTGGTGCTTCAGCGCCGAAAACATCGACGGCACCTGCAACGTTTCGCCACGGAAGCTCCCGAGGGCGCTGTCCAGATCGGCCTGACTGAAGCTGACCGGACGCGTCTGCACAATGTTGCCATCGGCGTCTGACGTGTCCGTACGTTCGCCCAGTCGGGCAATCACGCGGTAGCGTTTGTCGGAATCCAGCAGATACTGCGAAAACTTGGTCGCTTCACCCAGGCAGATCGGCAACATGCCGGTCGCCAGAGGATCAAGCGCGCCGGTATGACCTGCGCGATTGGCGTTAAAGATACGCTTCACTTTCTGCAGGACATCATTCGACGAGACGCCTTGTGGCTTATCCAGCAACAACACGCCATGGACGTCGCGACCGCGACGACGCGGACGACTCATTACGCCTCCTCGTCATCGCCCGTAGCGTCGGGGCCACGGCGCTCAGCATCGTTCTTCACGACGCTGGTGACGAGATTGGACATGCGCATCCCTTCCACTAACGAGTTGTCGTAGAAGAAGGTCAGCTCAGGCACGATACGCAGACGCATCGCTTTGCCCAGCAAAATACGGATATAACCTGACGCTTCTTTCAGCGCTTTCAGGCCATGTTTAATCGCTTCTTCATCTTTGTCGTTAAGGAAAGTAACGAACACTTTTGCGTAGGCGAGATCGCGTGACACTTCAACGCCGGATACGGTGACCATCATGCCAAGACGGGGATCTTTGATCTCACGTTGCAGGATCATCGCAATCTCTTTCTGCAGCTCTTGTGAAACGCGCTGCGGGCGACCAAATTCTTTCGCCATCATTATTTCTCCCAAATAATTCGGGAGGCCAGAGGCCTCCCAAATTGCAACACATCAGCAGTCTATTACTCGATGGTGCGTTTAATTTCGATGATTTCAAACACTTCGATCATATCGCCAACGCGAACGTCGTTGTAGTTCTTCACGCCGATACCGCACTCCATGCCGTTACGCACTTCGTTGACGTCATCTTTAAAGCGACGCAGAGATTCCAGCTCGCCTTCGTAAATCACCACGTTGTCACGCAGGACACGGATTGGATTGTGACGTTTGATGTTACCTTCCGTCACCATACAACCGGCAATCGCGCCAAACTTCGGTGATTTGAACACGTCACGCACTGCAGCCAGACCAATGATCTGCTGTTTGTACTCAGGTGCCAGCATACCGCTCATCGCCGCTTTAACTTCATCAATCAGGTTATAGATGACTGAGTAGTAACGCAGATCCAGGCTTTCAGCATCGATGACGCGACGCGCAGAGGCATCAGCACGGACGTTGAAGCCAATCAGGATGGCATTCGAGGCAGCGGCCAGCGTTGCGTCGGTTTCGGTAATCCCGCCAACACCTGAACCGACAATCTTCACCTTCACTTCGTCGGTGGAGAGTTTCAGCAGGGAGTCGGAGATCGCTTCCACAGAACCCTGAACGTCAGCTTTCATCACGATGTTCAGTTCAGAAACTTCGCCTTCGGTCATGTTAGCAAACATGTTCTCAAGCTTAGATTTCTGCTGGCGAGCCAGTTTAACTTCGCGGAATTTGCCCTGACGATAGAGCGCAACTTCACGTGCTTTCTTCTCGTCACGAACCACGGTCGCTTCATCACCTGCAGCCGGCACGCCGGACAGGCCCAGAATCTCAACCGGAATAGACGGACCCGCTTCCATGACTTCGCGACCCAGTTCGTCACGCATTGCACGAACACGGCCATATTCGAATCCACAAAGAACGATGTCGCCTTTGTTCAGTGTACCTTCACGTACCAGCACGGTTGCAACCGGACCACGACCTTTGTCGAGGAACGATTCGATGACCACGCCACTCGCCATACCTTCACGGATAGCAGTCAGTTCCAGTACTTCCGCCTGCAGCAAGATAGCGTTTAACAGGTCATCAATGCCGGTACCTGCTTTCGCAGAGACATTAACGAACATGTTTTCGCCGCCCCACTCTTCCGGAATGATTCCGTACTGAGTCAGTTCATTTTTAACACGATCCGGATCCGCTTCTGGCTTATCGCACTTGTTCACGGCAACCACAACCGGCACTTTAGCGGCTTTGGCGTGCTGAATAGCTTCGATGGTCTGTGGCATCACACCATCATCTGCTGCGACAACCAGGATAACGATGTCGGTCGCCTGCGCACCACGTGCACGCATCGCGGTAAACGCGGCGTGGCCCGGGGTATCCAGGAAGGTGACCATACCGGTGTCGGTTTCGACGTGGTAAGCACCGATGTGCTGAGTAATGCCGCCCGCTTCGCCAGAGGCGATTTTGGTGGAGCGGATATAGTCCAGCAGGGACGTTTTACCGTGGTCGACGTGACCCATGATGGTGACAACCGGAGCACGAGACTCCTGCGCCGCATCAGTATCACGATCGTCCATTACCGCTTCTTCCAGCTCATTCTCACGACGCAGGGTCACTTTGTGGCCCATCTCTTCGGCAACGAGCTGTGCAGTTTCCTGATCGATGACCTGGTTGATAGTCGCCATAGCGCCCATCTTCATCATCGCTTTGATGACCAGAGAACCTTTTACCGCCATTTTGTTAGCCAGTTCGGCTACGGTAATGGTTTCGCCAATCACAACATCGCGGTTAACGGCCTGCGCTGGCTTGTTGAAGCCCTGCTGCAGTGCGCTAGGTTTGCGATGCTTGCCGCCTTTACCGCCACGAACCTGCGCACGCGCTTCTTCACGGTCAGTTTTAGCTTCAGAATGTTTGTTGCCTTTTTTTGCCGGACGCGCAGCTTTAGCAGTTGTACGCGCACGCGCACGACCTGCTTCAACCTGACGGTCGTTTTCGTCTTCTGCCTGACGGGCATGGGTCGAAGTGGTGACGTGATAGTCGCCTTTATCCTCTTCTTCTGGCTTTTCCCATTCAGCTGATTTCTCTTCAGCCAGACGGCGGGCTTCTTCAGCTACGAGGCGGGCAGCCTCTTCCAGCTTACGGCGGGCTTCTTCTTCAGCTTTACGCTTCAGTTCGGCAGCTTCAGCTTCGCGACGGGCTTTGTCTGACTGCGCAGCCCTGGTCACTTCGTCGGTAGGTTGATTTGTCACTTTGTCATTTTCCGCTGCTGCACGTTTGGCCTTGTCAGCGGCTTCGCGCCTGGCTTTATCTTCGGCTTCACGTTGCGCTTTCTGTTCAGCTTCGCGACGGGCTTTTTCTTCAGCCTCGCGTTGCGCCTGCTCTTCCGCTTCACGCTGCGCCTCGGCTTCTGCTTCGGCCTGAGCTTGCTCAGACTCTGCATCACCTTTCACATAGGTACGCTTTTTGCGGACTTCAATTTGCACCGACTTACTTTTACCCCCGGTGCCTGGAATATTCAAGGTGCTGCGCGTTTTACGCTGCAGCGTCAGCTTAGCGGAACCGACCTGACCGTGTTCACGGTTCAGATGAGATAGTAAGGTTTCTTTCTCGTGCTGGGTCACCGCGTCATTTTCAGACTTAGGGATCCCCGCATCAGCAAATTGCTGTACCAGGCGATCGACCGGAGTCTGAATTTCTGCGGCCAGCGATTTTACGGTTACATCTGTCATGCTGTTCCTTCCTGTTATTACGCGTCATCGCCGAACCAGCAGATATTACGTGCGGCCATAATCAGCGCGCCGGCCTGTTCATCAGACATGCCTTCAATATCCGTCAGATCGTCAACACCTTGCTCAGCGAGATCTTCCAGCGTGCAAACGCCTTTCGACGCCAGGCGGAACGCCAGCGCACGATCGAGGCCTTCAAGATTCAGAAGATCCTCAGCGGGCTCCTGATTTCCAAGACTCTCTTCTTTCGCCAGGGCCAGGGTGGTTAACGCATTTTTTGCTCGTTCACGCAGGGCTTCAATGGTCTCTTCATCGAGACCGTCGACTTCCAGCAGCTCGTTGATTGGCACGTATGCCAGCTCTTCCAGCGAGGAGAAGCCCTCTTCCACCAGTACGGTGGCGAACTCTTCGTCGATGTCGAGATGTTTAGTGAACATATCGATCGCTGCATGGGCTTCAGCCTGATGCTTGGCCTGCAGATCATCGACGGTCATCACGTTCAGCTCCCAGCCACTTAGCTGCGAAGCGAGACGCACGTTTTGGCCGTTACGGCCGATCGCCTGAGCCAGATTGCCAGCTTCTACGGCGATATCCATGGTGTGATTATCTTCATCAACCACAATCGACGCCACATCGGCCGGAGCCATGGCGTTGATAACAAACTGCGCCGGGTTGTCGTCCCACAGCACGATATCGATACGCTCGCCGCCCAGTTCACTGGACACTGCCTGAACACGCGCGCCGCGCATACCCACACAGGCACCGACGGGATCGATACGTTTGTCGTTGGTTTTGACTGCAATTTTAGCGCGCGAACCCGGATCACGGGCAGCGGCTTTAATTTCAATCAGTTCTTCGCCAATTTCTGGCACTTCAATGCGGAATAGCTCAATCAGCATTTCCGGTTTGGAACGCGTCACGAACAGCTGCGCGCCACGCGCTTCCGGACGTACAGAGTAGAGTACGCCACGAATACGATCGCCTGGACGGAAGTTTTCGCGCGGCAGCATATCTTCGCGCATGATAACCGCTTCGGCGTTGCTGCCTAAATCGAGGGAAATATTGTCGCGATTAACTTTCTTCACCACGCCAGTAATAATTTCGCCTTCATGCTGACGGAACTGATCAACCACCATTGCGCGCTCAGCTTCGCGCACTTTTTGCACGATAACCTGCTTAGCGGTCTGGGTGGTGATACGGTCAAAGGTGACCGATTCAATCTGATCTTCGACATATTCGCCCAGATTGAATGCTTCATCTTCGAAGCGGGCCGCATCCAGCGTGATCTCGCGCGTCGGCTGTGTCACCTCATCAACGATTTCCCAGCGGCGGAAAGTATCGAAATCACCACTGCGGCGATCAATGCTGACGCGTACCTCGATTTCCTGCTCGTACTTTTTCTTGGTCGCAGTCGCCAGCGCGCTCTCCAGCGCTTCGAAGATTTTCTCACGCGGCAGGGCTTTTTCGTTAGAAACGGCTTCTACAACAGCTAAGATCTCTTTGTTCATCCTGGTTAGCCTCAATCCGGACTTTTAAAAGTGGGGGACCAGGTTCGCTTTCTGAATATTACTCAGTGCGAACACTTCATCGCTACCCTCAACGTGCACCGTGATCATCTCGCCATCAACTGACTTAATGGTTCCCTGCCATTTACGGCGGTTCTGAACGGCCATACGCAACACCAGACTCACTTCTTCACCCATAAAGCGGGTGTAGTGTTCTGCAGTGAACAGAGGACGATCGAGTCCCGGTGAAGAGACTTCAAGGTTGTAAGGTACAGTAATGGGATCTTCAACATCCATTACCGCACTTACCTGGTGGCTGACATCGGCGCAATCATCGACATTGATGCCATCTTCACTATCAATATAGATGCGCAGGATAGATGTGCGACTACGAACGAATTCAATTCCAACCAGTTCGTAACCCAGCGCTTCTACGGGAGCCGATACCAACTCTGTCAATTTTTGCTCTAATGTGGACAAGCCCACCCCCAAGACATAAAAAAAGGGCCTATAGCCCAGTATTACGATTCGCTAATAACAAAAAACCCCGAATATTCGGGGCTTTTAGTCACTGGACCCTGTATGCCGCGATGCGGCCCGGACTCCATCCTAAGAATTTTCTTTCAAAAAATAGCCGTGAATGCGTCCGTCGATGCATACAGTATATTTGAAAAAGAACTCAAAGGTAAAATTGGTTGCGGGGGCCGGATTTGAACCGACGACCTTCGGGTTATGAGCCCGACGAGCTACCAGGCTGCTCCACCCCGCGTCCGAAAACGTGGCGAATAATACGCCAGACCTGCATAAAATGCAAGTGATACTGCTATTTGGTACCGAGGACGGGACTTGAACCCGTAAGCCCAATCGGGCACTACCACCTCAAGGTAGCGTGTCTACCAATTCCACCACCACGGCACTGCACTGACCACAACGATTCGTTGTGCTGACGACCTTACTTAGGAATATCGCTGCCCGGAGTAACCGGTTGAGCTGGCTTTTCAGTCTGTTGAGAAGACTGCGCCGGCGCAGAAAGATTTTCCCACTCGCTTCCCTTCGACGCTTTATTGCTGTTCAGATTACCCAGAACCAGGCTGATGATGAAGAACAGTGCCGCTAAGATGCCAGTAGTACGCGTCAGAAAGTTACCTGAACCCGAAGAACCAAACACCGTACCGGATGCGCCTGCACCGAATGAGGCTCCCATATCAGCGCCTTTGCCTTGCTGCAGCATGATCATACCCACAAGGGCGATAGCTACAATAAGGAAAACAACTAAAAGAGCTTCGTACATATTCAACCTGTTCCTTGCACGATAATCGTACAGTTAAAGCTTCAACCAGTATTGATGGGGAGTCTCGTCATCACCCATCAGAAGCGGGTGTGAATACTAACCAAAGGCGCATATCTCTGCAAGTGCAATTTTTAGCAGCCAGACTGATTGCAGAAAAAAGCGCCATCCCGGTGATTTTACAGGCAGTTCAGCATCCTGCGAACCGCCTGTTATAAGCTTAAACGGCCTTGACCTGGTCGGCGATACGATTTGCCAGTTCCGTTACCTGCACCTCATTTTCACCTTCGACCATTACACGAATCAATGGCTCGGTTCCGGATTTACGCAGCAGAACGCGTCCACGACCCGCCAGGGCTTTTTCTACTTCGGCGGTGACAGTTTTTACTGCGTCGCTTTGCAGTGGATCATGCTCGCCCGCAAAGCGAACATTGACCAGAACCTGCGGCAGCATCTTCATACCGCTACAGAGATCGTGCAGGCTCATATGATTGCGTACCATTGCAGTGAGTACTTGCAAACTTGCAACAATACCGTCACCCGTGGTGGTTTTATCCAGCAGAATCACATGACCAGAGTTCTCCGCGCCGAGACGCCATCCCTTCTCCTGCATCTTCTCCAGCACATAGCGGTCACCCACTTTGGCGCGGGTAAAAGGAATGCCAAGTTGTTTCAGCGCTAACTCCAGTCCCATGTTACTCATCAGCGTACCCACTACGCCGCCGCGTAACTGTCCCTGACGCAATGCTTCGCGTGCAATGATATAGAGGATCTGGTCGCCATCCACTTTGTCGCCCAGATGGTCAATCATCATGATACGGTCGCCGTCGCCGTCGTAGGCCAGACCAATATCGGCTTTCTCGGCCAGCACACGCTGCTGCAGCAGTTTGAGATCGGTGGCACCGCATTCTTTGTTAATGTTCATGCCGTCTGGCTGGACACCGATAGCAATGACGGTTGCGCCCAGTTCTCGCAGAACATTCGGCGCAATGTGGTAAGTCGCACCATTGGCGCAGTCGACCACAATTTTCAGGCCGTTAAGATTCAGTTCGCTTGGGAAGGTTCCTTTGCAGAACTCAATGTAACGCCCTGCGGCATCGACAATACGGCTGGCACGGCCTAACTGCGCAGACTCAACGCAGGTAATCGGCTTTTCCATTTCCAGTTCAATCGCTTCTTCGACGTCATCAGGCAGTTTGGTGCCCTCGGAGGAGAAGAATTTAATCCCGTTATCGTCAAACGGATTGTGCGATGCGGAAATCACAATACCCGCCTCTGCGCGGAAGGTGCGGGTCAGATAGGCGATAGCGGGCGTTGGCATCGGGCCGGTAAATGCAGCTGTCAGGCCCGCCGCCGCAAGACCCGCTTCCAGCGCAGACTCCAGCATATAGCCAGAGATACGCGTATCTTTACCGATAATGATTTTCTTTGAACCGTGACGCGCCAGCACTTTACCTGCTGCCCAGCCCAGCTTCAGGACGAAATCGGGGGTGATAGGTGTTTCACCGACTTTGCCGCGAATGCCGTCTGTACCGAAATATTTACGATTACTCATGATACTCCTTTTGCTCTTCGGGTCGCTTCGACCACGCGCATCGCTTCGGCCGTTTCTTTTACGTCATGCGCGCGAATAATCTGCGCGCCCTGCATTGCAGCAATTACCGCGCAGCTAAGGCTGCCGGTTAAACGCTGTGACGGGCCGACATTTAACAGCTGGCCAATCATCGATTTACGCGACATTCCTACCAACAACGGCAGACCGAAGTGGTTAAAATCGCCCAGATGAGCCAGCAGTTCATAATTGTGGCTGAGATTTTTACCGAAACCGAAGCCCGGGTCGAGTATCAGCCGCTCTTTTTTAATTCCCGCCGCTTCACAGCGCGCAATCTGCTGCGCGAAGTAAGTGTCCACTTCGCTTAAAATGTTTTTGTAAACCGGTGCCTGCTGCATCGTGCGCGGTTCACCCTGCATATGCATCAAACAGACGGGAAGTCCGGTAGCGGCAGCAGCTTCCAGTGCACCTCGTTCAGAGAGTGAGCGAACGTCATTAATGATGTGAGTGCCCACTCGCGCGGCTTCACGAATGACTTCTGCTTTAGATGTATCGACTGAAATCCAGACTTCGAAACGCTGGGCGATGGCATCGATCACCGGAATTACCCGCTCCAGTTCCTCCTCCACACTCACTTCATCCGCGCCAGGTCGGGTTGATTCACCGCCCACATCGATGATGGTTGCGCCTGCGTTGACCATCTCATTGGTATGCGTCAGCGCATCGACCAGCGCGTTATGTTTGCCACCATCTGAAAAGGAGTCCGGCGTGACATTCAGAATGCCCATCACATGGGGAAAAGATAAATCGAGATGGGAATCACGGGCGAACAACTTCATGGTGAAAACTCCTTACTGATCAATATCCGGATGTAAAAAACCCCGGACCAGCCGGGGTTTTGTCTGACGATGTTGCGTCTTATTTATTGTACTGCTCTGACATGGTATTGCCTGGGTTCGGCGTACGCGGTTCATCAACCGGACGTGGCGCCTTTGGCGTACCGTTGCTGTCTGAGCTGCTGCCTGGATCTTCCCAGCCAGCTGGCGGACGCACTTCGCGTCGTGCCATCAGGTCGTCGATCTGCGGTGCATCAATGGTTTCATACTTCATCAGCGCGTCTTTCATCGCGTGAAGAATGTCCATGTTCTCACCCAGAATGCGACGAGCACGCTGGTAGTTGCTATCGATCAGGTGCTTAACTTCCTGGTCGATGATGCGGGCAGTTTCATCAGACATATGTTTCGCTTTCGCGACAGAACGTCCAAGGAATACTTCACCCTCTTCTTCTGCATACAGCAATGGACCCAGTTTTTCGGAGAAGCCCCACTGTGTCACCATGTTGCGAGCCAGATTGGTCGCGACTTTAATATCGTTAGACGCACCGGTAGAAACACGTTCCACACCGTAGATGATCTCTTCTGCAAGACGACCGCCGTAAAGCGTTGATATCTGGCTTTCCAGTTTCTGACGGCTGGCGCTGATCGCGTCGCCTTCAGGCAGGAAGAAGGTCACTCCGAGCGCACGGCCGCGTGGGATAATCGTAACTTTATGCACCGGGTCATGCTCTGGCACCAGGCGACCAATAATGGCGTGGCCCGCTTCGTGGTAGGCGGTTGACTCTTTCTGCGATTCCGTCATCACCATAGAGCGACGTTCCGCACCCATCATGATTTTGTCTTTCGCTTTCTCGAACTCAACCATCGATACCACACGCTTGTTTGAACGGGCCGCGAACAACGCTGCTTCGTTCACAAGGTTGGCCAGATCGGCACCTGAGAAGCCTGGGGTACCACGTGCAATGATCGCTGCATCAATATCGGTAGCCAGTGGCACACGACGCATATGCACTTTCAGGATCTGCTCACGACCGCGTACGTCTGGCAGGCCTACCACAACCTGACGGTCAAAGCGGCCTGGACGCAGCAGCGCAGGGTCCAGTACGTCAGGACGGTTAGTCGCAGCGATAACGATAATACCTTCGTTACCTTCGAAACCATCCATCTCAACCAGCATCTGGTTCAGCGTCTGCTCACGTTCATCATGACCACCGCCTAAACCGGCGCCACGCTGACGACCGACGGCATCGATCTCATCGATGAAGATGATGCACGGTGCTGCTTTCTTGGCCTGTTCGAACATGTCACGCACACGGGATGCGCCGACACCAACAAACATTTCCACAAAGTCCGAACCGGAGATGGTAAAGAATGGCACCTTCGCTTCACCGGCAATGGCTTTAGCCAGCAGGGTTTTACCGGTACCCGGTGGCCCCACCATCAGAACGCCTTTTGGAATTTTACCGCCCAGCTTCTGGAAACGGCTCGGCTCACGCAGATATTCCACCAGCTCAGCCACTTCATCTTTCGCTTCGTCACAACCGGCAACGTCGGCGAATGTGGTTTTAATCTGGTCTTCCGTCAACATGCGGGCTTTGCTTTTGCCGAAGGACATCGCGCCCTTACCGCCGCCGCCCTGCATCTGACGCATAAAGAAGATCCACACACCGATCAGCAGCAGCATCGGGAACCATGAAATGAAGATTGAAGCCAGCAGGCTTGGTTCTTCCGGTGGTTCGCCAACCACTTTGACGTTTTTGGTCAAGAGGTTATCGAGCAACTTAGGATCATTGACAGGAATGTAGGTGGTATATTTATTGCTGTCTTTTTTGACAACGTTAATCTCACGCCCGTTAATGCGTGCCTCGCGGACCTGATCCTGGTTCACTTCCGACAGGAAGGTTGAATAATCAACCCGACGGCCATTTGACTCGCTGGGCCCAAAGCTCTGGAATACTGACATCAGCACGACCGCGATGACTAACCAGAGAATCAGGTTTTTCGCCATGTCACTCAAGGGATTAACCTCATATTACATCGGTGTTAACAGATAGCGTAGGGTACTATAGTTCCTGCATACATGGAATCGCAGCAAAGCTGCGGACTTCTCCAGCAATTTGGTTATAGTTTGCGCCCAGTCGCCACAATGTACACTTCACGTGAACGAGAACGTGAAGCGTCCGGCTTACGAATTTTTACTTTCGTAAACAGGGAGCGAATTTCCCGCAGGTATTCATCGAAGCCATCTCCCTGAAACACTTTCACTACGAAACTACCGCCAGGTGCCAGAATATCCCGACACATCTCCAGCGCCAGCTCTACTAAATACATCGACCGGGGAATATCTACGGCAGGTGTACCACTCATATTCGGTGCCATATCTGACATGACCACCTGAACTTTCTGATCGCCAACGCGCTCAAGCAGTGCATTGACTACCAATTCTTCACGAAAATCGCCCTGAAGGAAATCGACACCGACGATTGGATCCATTGGCAGGATATCACAGGCAATGACGCGCCCTTTGTTCCCGATTTGCTGTACCACATATTGCGACCAGCCACCGGGTGCAGCACCCAGATCTACCACGGTCATACCGGGTTTGAACAGCTTGTCACCCTGTTGTATTTCATCAAGTTTAAACCAGGCGCGCGAGCGCAACCCTTTTTTATGCGCCTGGAGCACATATTTATCGCTAAAGTGTTCCTGAAGCCAGCGGCCGGAGCTGGCTGAACGCTTTTTACCCGTCATAATATTTCCAACTAAATCGTCATCGTAGCGATAAACCTGCACGCAATGGGTTGCGTCGATTTGGTGATATACCCGAGATGGCGGTAGAATGAACCGTTTTCAATCCCTGAGTAAGTAAAAAACTACGATGAATCTAAGTACCAAACAAAAACAGCACCTCAAGGGCCTCGCCCATCCACTCAAGCCAGTGGTTATGCTGGGTGGCAACGGCCTGACTGAAGGCGTGCTGGCCGAAATCGAGCAGGCTCTGGCGCATCACGAACTGATTAAGGTAAAAATCGCCTCGGAAGATCGTGAAACGAAACAGCTGATCGTTGAGGCTATCGTGCGTGAGACCGGTGCCAGCAACGTACAGGTGATCGGCAAAACGCTGGTGCTGTATCGCCCCTCTAAAGAGAGCAAAATTTCTTTACCACGTTAAGTGGGCAAAGAAAGTGACATGCTCTTACCTCAGATAAAAGGCCGCGATGCGGCCTTTTTCTTTTCTTTACATTGTGCATCAACGCTTTTTCAGGCGACGCACCATCTTAAAGGTATTCTACCTTCAGGATCTCATACTCGACATCGCCGCCCGGGGTTTTCACGATAGCCACATCATCGGCTTCTTTACCCACCAGGCCACGCGCCATTGGCGAATTGACCGAAATAAGATTTTGCTTAAAGTCCGCTTCGTCATCGCCCACGATACGATACGTTGACTCTTCGTCGGTCTCGACATTCAGTACGGTCACCGTTGCGCCGAAAATCACGCGACCCGTTTTAGGCATCTGGGTGACGTCAATCACCTGCGCATTAGAGAGTTTGGCTTCAATCTCCTGAATACGGCCTTCACAAAAACCCTGTTCTTCACGCGCAGCATGGTATTCCGCGTTCTCTTTTAAATCGCCGTGTTCGCGTGCGTCAGCGATAGAGGCGATAATGCGCGGGCGCTTCACGGTTTTCAGCTCGTTCAGCTCTTCGCGCAATCTTTCAGCGCCTCTTAACGTCATCGGAATCTGATTCATTTAAGCTCCTCGCCATCTTTCCTGTTAACGATGTCATCCTGACCGGTGACTGCAGAAAAAAGCGTTCTGCGGCACATTAGCCCGTTTTTGCAAATAAAAGAATCCTGACCCGGAAATGCTTCCAGGCCAGAAAAGAGTTTTGCAATTTGATACGTATTTTACCCCAGAGTTCACTGCGGGTCATCGTTTACTTTGCACCGTCCGGCAACGTAGTATTGACGCCCTCACCTGCCAGTTACCGCGAGATTATGCGATTTTCACGACTTGTTACCGGATTAAGCTGCGCATTTATGCTACAGGCACACGCAGCGCCAGTTGATGAATACATGCAGTACCTTCCAGACGGCGCCAATCTGGCGCTGATGGTTCAGAAAGTGGGTGCATCAACACCGATTATTGATTACCACGGAAAACAGATGGCCCTGCCAGCCAGTACCATGAAAGTGGTAACGGCGCTGGCGGCCCTGCTGGAACTGGGTGGTGACTTCCGTTTTCAGACCACTTTTGAGACTCGCGGCGCCATTATAGATGGCACCCTGAACGGCGATTTAGTGGCACGTTTCGGCGGTGATCCGACCTTGAGCCGTCAGGATCTGCGCAACATGGTCGCTGCGATTAAGAAGCAGGGTATTAACCATATTAAAGGCAATCTGGTTATCGACACCTCCGTGTTTGCCAGTCACGACATGGCGCCGGGCTGGCCGTGGAACGACATGACCCAGTGCTTCAGCGCCCCGCCGGGTGCGGCGATTGTTGATAAGAACTGCTTCTCAGTGTCGCTCTACAGCGCTAATACGCCGGGTGAAAATGCCTTTGTGCGTATCGCATCCTATTATCCGGCACATATGTACAGTCAGGTCCGCACCATCGGCCGCAACAGCGGCGAAGGGCAATATTGTGAACTGGATGTGGTGCCGGGCGAGCTGAACCGCTACACACTGACCGGCTGTATGCGCCAGCGTGCAGAACCGCTGCCGCTGGCCTTTGCGGTGCAGGATGGCGCGGCCTGGGCAGGCGAAATCCTCAAGGCGGAGCTGCGGTCTTCAGAAATTGATTACAGCGGGCATCTGGTGCGTCAGACGCAAGTCACGGAGCCAGGCACTGTACTGGCATCGACCCAGTCCGCGCCCCTGCATACGCTGCTGCACACCATGCTGAAGAAGTCAGATAACATGATTGCCGATACGGTGTTCCGCACTATTGGTCATCACTACTTCAATGTGCCAGGTACTTTCCGCGCCGGACAGGATGCTGTTCGTCGTATACTGAAAGCGAAAGCCAACGTCGACATGGGCAACAGCATCCAGGTCGATGGTTCCGGACTATCGCGTCATGATCTGATCTCACCGCAAACCATGATGCAGGTGTTGCAGTTCATTGCGAAGAATGACAACACACTGGATTATATTTCGATGCTGCCGCTGGCTGGCTATGATGGCACGCTGCAATACCGCGGCGGCCTGCATGAAGCAGGACTGGATGGCAAAGTTTCGGCGAAAACCGGCTCACTGCAGGGCGTCTATAACCTGGCAGGTTTTATTACCACCTCAAGTGGTGCGCGGGTAGCGTTCGTTCAGTTCCTTTCCGGTTATGCGGTACCGCCGGAAGATCAACGTACCCGCCGTATTCCGCTGGTGCGTTTCGAAAGCCGACTTTATCGCGATATTAATCAGAACAATTGATTATGCAGTAATAAAAACGCAGCAGGCGAGCAACCTGCTGCGTTTTTTATGGCTGAATCCGCCAGAAGCGGGTGTTAGCGTGGTGATGAGCAGGTTGCAGAAAGAACGATGCCCCCTTTCAGGTCTTGAAAGAGGGCATCGTATATCACACTGTAGCAGACGCGCGGTTAACGCTGATAGATGATCTCAACGCCTTCGTCGTCTTCATCATCCCAGTCGTCATCCCACTCTTCGTCTTCCACTTCAACCGTATTTTCAATAGTTTCTTTGTGGTAATCATCCCACATGAACTCTACTTTCTCCGGCTGTTTCTCTTCAAGCTCGGCTTCTTTAGGGTTGGCGTTGATGAAGCTCATCACGTCCCAGCAGAGTTCGTTGACACCGGTACGGCTTGCGGCAGAAATCAGGTAGTACTTATCTTCCCAGCCCAGTGCTTCAGCAACTGCTTTTGCCCGTGACTGCGCTTCTTCCTCACTGATCAGATCAATTTTGTTGAAGACCAGCCAGCGTGGCTTGTTAAACAGTTTCTCACTGTACTTTTCGAGCTCGCCGAGAATGATGCGGGCATTTTCAACCGGATCGCTTTCATCGATCGGATCGATGTCGATCAGGTGCAGTAATACGCGGCAGCGCTCGAGGTGCTTCAGGAAGCGAATGCCGAGGCCTGCGCCATCTGCTGCGCCTTCAATCAGACCAGGAATATCGGCCACGACGAAGCTCTGTTCACTGTCCATGCGGACTACACCCAGGCTTGGCACCAGCGTGGTAAACGGATAGTCAGCCACTTTTGGTTTAGCTGCCGATACGGCACGGATAAAGGTTGATTTACCGGCATTCGGTAAACCCAGCATCCCGACGTCTGCCAGCAACATCAGCTCCAGTTGCAGATCGCGCTTTTCGCCTGGTGTACCCATGGTTTTCTGGCGCGGACTGCGGTTCACTGACGATTTGAAACGGGTATTACCCAGGCCATGCCAGCCACCTTTGCCGACCATCAGTTTCTGGCCGTGGCGCGTCATGTCGCCCAGTGTTTCGCCGGTTCCCTGATCAATAACCCGGGTGCCGACCGGCACTTTAACTTCGATATCTTTACCACGTTTGCCGGTACAGTCGCGGCTCTGTCCGTTTTGTCCACGCTCGGCGCGGAAGGACTTTTCGAAACGATAATCGATAAGGGTGTTAAGGTTTTCATCAGCGATCAGATAAACGTCACCGCCATCACCGCCATCACCCCCATCAGGGCCGCCTCTCGGGATATATTTTTCGCGGCGGAAGCTGACGCAACCATTACCGCCATCACCGGCGACGACCAGGATTGTCGCTTCATCTACAAACTTCATTTTCTATCTCCGTCACACAATCGCCTGCAGCACTCTGCAGACGGGTCCGCCAGGGTCTTCTGCGCTGACCAGCGGCGGATAAATCAGGATTGGCTTTCGCCAGTGCGTACATAAAGTGTACAGCAAACTTTTGTGATGCGTTGCTTTTACCGCAACAGACCGCAGAATGTAAAAAGCCCCGCAGGAGCTGCGGGGCCTTTAATTCGTGCGTTCAGACGTTAAACGTCTGCGTCACGACAACCTTACTCAGCAACGATGCTGATGTATTTACGGTTGTTCGGACCTTTAACTTCGAACTGTACTTTACCGTCTGCAGTAGCAAACAGGGTGTGGTCACGACCACAACCTACATTGGTACCGGCGTGGAATTTGGTGCCACGCTGACGAACGATGATGCTACCTGCCAGAACAGATTCACCACCGAAACGTTTTACACCCAGACGTTTTGCATTGGAGTCACGACCATTTCGAGTCGAACCACCAGCCTTTTTATGTGCCATTTGTCAGATCTCCTCTTACGCCGTGATACCAGTGATTTTCACATCAGTGAACCACTGGCGATGGCCTGCTTGCTTACGGTAGTGCTTACGACGACGAAACTTAACAATCTTAATTTTCTCGCCACGACCATGAGCAACAACTTCTGCCTTGATCATTCCGCCTGAAACCAGTGGCGCGCCGATTTTAACGTCTTCGCCATTAGCAATCATCAGAACCTGGTCAAACTCAATCGTTTCACCGGTTGCGATGTCCAGCTTTTCCAGGCGAACGGTCTGACCTTCGCTTACTCGGTGTTGTTTACCACCACTTTGGAAAACCGCGTACATATAAAACTCCGCTTCTGCGCTTGCCTTTTAGTTCATCAGGCGGCGCGCTAAATATTCACAATAGGGCGCGAATTCTACGCAAAACTCCAGAAGAAGACAAGAGCACTTTGCACACTCTTGCAGAAAAAAAACACAGGCTGAATGCAACCGTTTCTCAGGCACAAAATTCAAGTACAATCAGTAACAGATTACCTGAACGCTGGCTGGGTAAACCACTTACCATGGCAGAGATAACGAGTCATAGCTGAAAAGACGAATGAACTTAGAACAGATTAATGAATTAACCGCACAGGATATGGCTGCCGTTAACCAGACCATCCTCGACCAGCTGAATTCGGATGTCTCGCTCATCAACCAGTTGGGCTACTACATCATCAGTGGTGGGGGCAAGCGTATCCGTCCCATGATTGCCGTGCTATCCGCACGTGCCATGGGCTACAAGGGCGACCTGCACGTGACCAATGCGGCGCTGATCGAATTTATCCACACCGCCACGCTGCTGCATGACGATGTCGTGGATGAATCCGATATGCGTCGTGGCAAAGCGACCGCTAATGCGGCGTTTGGCAATGCGGCAAGCGTGCTCGTCGGTGATTTTATTTATACCCGCGCCTTCCAGATGATGACCAGCATGGGTTCGCTGCGTATCCTGGCGCTGATGTCAGAGGCGGTAAACGTGATTGCTGAGGGCGAAGTCCTTCAGTTGATGAACGTTAACGATCCCGACATCACAGAAGAAAGCTACATGCGCGTGATTTATAGCAAGACTGCGCGCCTGTTCGAAGCGGCCTCGCAGGCCTCTGCGATCCTGGCTGAAGCTACACCTGAACAGGAGAAGGCGCTGCAGGATTATGGGCGCTATCTGGGTACCGCTTTCCAGTTAATTGACGATTTACTGGATTATAGCGCTGATGGCGAGACGCTGGGTAAAAATACCGGCGATGACCTGAGTGAAGGCAAACCCACGCTTCCACTGCTGCATGCTATGCAGCACGGCTCGCCTGAACAGGCGAAGATGATCCGTGAAGCCATTGAGCAGGGGAATGGCCGTCATCTGCTGGAACCGGTGCTGGAAGCGATGAATCAGTGTGGTTCGCTGGAATGGACGCGCAACCGCGCCGAACAGGAAGCGGACAAAGCGATTGACGCCTTACGTATTCTGCCCGAATCACCGTGGCGCAGTGCCCTGGAGTCACTGGCACATATGTCTGTTCAGCGCGATTTCTGATCCCTTATGGAGCCTGCCAGGCTCCATTTTTATATCACTGCTCTCACTTCTCTTTATTCCCTCTTAGCTGTTGCATTCCTTTTGTGTGCCATCACACAGACCAGATGCTGGATCCAAATTTAACTGGAAATTAATGGAACTAATTTGATATAAAAGACCTGTTCTTTCCAGATAATAGTAAAAAGGAAAGCCAATATCCCGCAGGACGACGCAATGACAAGGAAAAGGTGAGCAGGCTATGGAAAAAAGGATGGAAGACTGGCATCCGGCTGACATTATCGCTGCGTTGCATAAACGTGGCATGACTCTGGCGGCGCTGTCACGCGCAGCGGGTCTGAGTTCATCAACGCTGGCTAATGCGCTGACGCGTCCCTGGCCTAAAGGTGAATGGCTGATTGCAGACGCGATCAAGATTCACCCGAGTGAGATCTGGCCAAGCCGCTATTATGATCCTGATACCCACTGCCTGCTGGATCGCCGGAAACGTATCCGGACGTCTGCAAATCATTCCGATAGCGCCTGAAGTTCAGGCGAGCTTCAGGCAAAAAAAAACCAGCCCCAAACGGGGCTGGTTCTTTCAGCGTATCAGCAGGATTACTCTTCGCTGACGCGCTCGATGTTTGCACCCATCGCTTTCAGCTTATCTTCAATATGCTCATAGCCACGATCGATATGATAAATGCGATCAACGAACGTCGTTCCTTCCGCAATACAACCTGCCAGAACCAGACTGGCAGAAGCACGCAGATCGGTCGCCATCACCTGCGCACCTGACAGGGTTTCAACCCCATGACAGATCGCCGTGTTGCTCTCAATCTCAGCATGTCCGCCCATACGGATCAGTTCCGGGATATGCATGAAACGGTTTTCAAAGATGGTTTCGGTAATCAGGCCCGTCCCTTCCGCGACCATGTTTAGCAGGGTGAACTGTGCCTGCATATCAGTCGGGAAACCCGGATGCGGTGCAGTGCGCACGTTGACCGCTTTGGGTCGCTTACCGTGCATATCCAGACTGATCCAGTCTTCACCGGTTTCGATATCGGCACCTGCATCACGCAACTTAGCCAGCACAGCGTCCAGCGTATCTGGCTGAGTTTTGTGACACAGTACTTTACCGCCTGAAATCGCAGCCGCCACCAGGAAAGTACCGGTTTCGATACGATCTGGCAGGACGCGGTAAACCCCGCCACCCAGACGCTCTACGCCTTCGATGGTAATTTTATCGCTGCCTGCACCACTGATTTTGGCACCCAGGGTGTTCAGGAAGTTGGCAGTATCGACAATCTCCGGCTCACGCGCCGCATTCTCAATCACCGTGGTACCGGTCGCCAGCGTCGCAGCACTCATGATAGTGACGGTTGCGCCGACGCTGATTTTGTCCATGACAATCAGCGCGCCCTTCAGGCGGCCATTGACTGAGGCTTTAACGTAGCCTTCTTCCAGCTTGATCTCGGCACCCAGCTGTTCCAGACCGGTAATGTGCAGGTCAACCGGACGCGCGCCAATAGCGCAGCCACCCGGCAGAGAAACCTGACCCTGACCAAAACGTGCCACCAGCGGACCCAGCGCCCAGATTGAGGCACGCATGGTTTTGACCAAATCATAAGGTGCACAAAATACATCTACCGCGCTGGCATCGACATGTACAGAACCGTTGCGTTCCACCTTCGCACCCAGCTGAGTCAGCAGCTTCATGGTGGTATCAATGTCGCGGAGCTTTGGCACATTCTGAATCTCTACCGGCTCTTCGGCCAGCAGGGCAGCAAACAGAATAGGCAGTGCGGCGTTCTTCGCCCCGGAAATGGTTACTTCACCACTTAAACGGGTGGGGCCTTGCACACGAAATTTTTCCATTAACACGGCTCTCAATTAACTCGCTAAAAATTAGACTCGCCCAGGGCGAGTTCACCACGCTTGGGATCAGAAACCGTTGAGTTTACGGTCACGCGCCCATTCAGCGGGAGTGTAGGTTTTGATAGAGACAGCATGCATGCGGTTGTCCGCGATGAATTCCATCAGCGGCGCATAGACAGCCTGCTGCTTTTTGACGCGGCTCAGTTCGCCAAACAGTTCGCCTACGGCGATCACCTGAAAATGGCTGCCATCGTTGCTCATCACATGAACTTCTTCTAAAGGCAATGCGGCCATCAGCACGGCCTGAATTTCACTGTTTTCCATTGGGCTTAACTTCACTTAATAATAATAAGGCTGACATAGTAGAGGAAAGCGTCTGACTCTTAAATACGCAAAAGCCCCTGTCGAAAACAGGGGCTTAGCATAACAACCGGAAATCAGGCGCTTTTATCCGCAGAAACAATAATCTGTTGCAGATTGTAAAGCGTAATCAGCGAGAGCAGTTTGTCGCTGATGCCGGTAAAGCGTGGGGTAATACCCTGTGCCCGTGCGATTTCACGCAGGTGCACCAGCAGGGCCAGACCGGAAGAGTCAACGCGCTCCAGCGCCGCAACGTCGATGGTATCAACATCTTTAATCAGCGTCTCACGTTGCTGCCACAGGCTCATCAACGTGTCGCGATCCAGTTCGCCTCTCAGTAACAGCGTGCTGGCTTCCCGCTCCCAGCGTAACGATTCGTGCATTATTGTTGTTTATCCAGCGTGATTGGCTGTGCCGCAGAAGATTTCAGTTGCGCCGTCAGACCATCGATACCTTTAGTACGCAACAGGTCGCTCCACTCATTTTGTTTGGTAGTGATCATGCTGACGCCTTCGGCAATCATGTCATACGCCTGCCAGTTCCCACTCTGACTGTTCTTACGCCACTGGAAATCGAGGCGAACAGGTGGACGGCCATTTGGATCGATAATTGACACACGAATGGCGACAATTTTGGCATCGCCTAAAGGCTGCTCAGGCTGAATCTGATAGCTCTGTCCGTTATACAGTGCCAGTGCCTGACCATAAGCCTGCGCCAGATAGTCACCAAAGGCGCTGAAGTAAGCTTCGCGCTGAGCAGGTGTCGAATCACGATAGTAGCGGCCCAGCACTAACGCGCCGGCATATTTGATCTGCACATAGGGCAGCAGCTCCTGACGAACAATCTCTCTCAGATAATTAGGATCCTGCTTGATTTTCGGCTGCTCATTTTTCAGACGGGTAAAGGTTTTTTGCGCTGCTTCGTTCATCAGCTTATAGGGATTGCTCTGATCGGCTGCGGTCGCCGTCAGCGGTACTGCAACCACCAGCATGGCAATCATCAGTAAACGTTTAAACATGGTATACCCTCTTCTTTAAGGTTGAGCCGGTGCCGCAGGCGCAGCACTGCTGCTTTCCTGCGCATCCTTGTTGTCATTGTTTTGTTTTTTATCGCCACTCTTATAAAGGAACTGGCCGATCAGGTCTTCGAGCACCATGGCTGACTTCGTGTCGCGCAGTGTATCGCCATCTTTCAGCATCGCCGAGCCGAGTTCAGGATCGTCAAAACCTAAGTTCAGCGCCAGGAATTGCTCACCCAGCAGACCCTGAGTACGGACAGCCAGTGAGCTGGTGTCTGAAATTTTATTCGCATACTGATCGCTGATTTCCATGGTGACACGCGGCAGCAGCGTTTTCGGCTCAAGCGCTATTTCTGTCACCCGGCCAATCACCACACCACCGATTTTGACCGGCGAACTGGCTTTCAGGCCGCCGATATTGTCAAAGGTCGCGTAAAGTTTCCACGTCGGCTCTGTGCCCATTGACTTTAGATCGGCGACGCGCAGACAGAGAAACAATGCGGCGATCAACGCCATAATCATAAAAATGCCAACCCAGATTTCGCTTTTTTTGCTTTGCATTGCATCAATTCCCAAACATCAGTGCTGTCAGCACAAAATCCAACCCGAGCACCGCCAGTGAAGCATGTACTACGGTACGCGTTGTTGCGCGACTGATCCCTTCAGAAGTGGGAATCGCGTCATAGCCATTAAAGAGGGCAATCCAGGTGACCGTCACAGCAAATACGGCGCTTTTGATGATGCAGTTAACGACATCGGTCCGGAAATCGACTGCGTTCTGCATAGCTGACCAGAAGAAGCCGGGATCGATCCCCTTCCAGCTCACGCCAACCAGTGCACCGCCAGCGATACCCACCGCGGTGAAGATCATTGTCAGTAGCGGCATGCTGATAAAACCGGCCCAGAAGCGCGGCGAGACCACGCGGCGCAATGGATCCACCGCCATCATCTCCATACTGGAGAGCTGCTCGGTCGCTTTCATCAGGCCGATTTCAGCCGTCAGTGCGGACCCTGCCCGTCCGGCAAAAAGCAGCGCGGTCACGACCGGCCCCAGCTCGCGCAGCAAGGAAAGCGCCACCAGCATACCCAGACTGGTTTCGGCACCATAGGTGTTCAGCACCAGATAGCCCTGCAGTCCGAGTACCATGCCGATAAACAGCCCCGAAACCACAATAATCAGTAACGACAGTACGCCAACACTATAGAGCTGTTTGATCAGTAGCGGCGAGTGTCTGCGGAACGCGGGTTTTCCTACCAGCGCGTGAAACAGCATTAATCCTGCGCGTCCAAAACTGGCGCACGTTTCAATTCCCTGACGACCGAATGACGCCAGCGCCTTCAAGACCATCTGTTTAGTTACTCCCTGAGCCGGTTAAATCCGCGAGATAGTCGCCGGCAGGAAAACGGAATGGAACCGGACCATCCGCATGGCCATCAATAAACTGGCGCACGCGCGGGTCATTATTCTCTCGCAGTTCCGGCGTGGTGCCGTGTGCGATAATTTTTTGTCCGGCCACGATATAGGCATAGTCCGCAATACTCAGTACTTCCGGTACGTCGTGCGAGACCACAATACAGGTCAGGCCCAGAGCATGGTTAAGTTCGTCGATTAATTTTACCAGCACGCCCATGGTAATGGGATCCTGTCCGACAAAGGGTTCATCGAACATGATCAGTTCCGGCTCAAGCGCAATCGCGCGCGCCAGGGCCACACGGCGTGCCATACCGCCCGACAGCTCAGCGGGTTTCAGTTGCGCCGCACCGCGCAGTCCCACCGCTTCCAGCTTCATTAATACGGTGCTGTGCAGAATCGGTGCAGGCAGACGAGTGTGTTCACGCAGCGGCCAGGCGACATTTTCATAGACCGTTAAGTCAGTAAACAGGGCGCCAGACTGGAACAGCATGCTCATTTTCTTGCGCACTTCGTAAAGTTTAGCGCGCGACAATGACGGAATGTTTTCGCCACGAAAAAAGATTTCACCGCTGGTTGGCTGAAGTTGCCCCCCAATCAAGCGTAGCAGAGTGGTTTTTCCTATCCCCGACGGTCCCATTATCGCCGTCACTTTGCCTTTCGGTACGGTCAGCGAAATGTCGTCGAAGATGGTGCGATCTCCGCGCGAAAAACTCACGCCACGAACCTCAACCAGATTCGTATGCTGCTGGATCATTATTACCTCTTGTAAGGATCGGGCGTAAACATGGGGTACGATGGTAGCCTGTTCGGTCCTGATTCACGATAGCTTTACAGAAACTTACCGCTAAGATTTGGCGAAAATGGTCATTAAATTTACTTTTGCCGTTCAGACGGTCAAAATCAGCGCCTGTCTCGCCAAACAGAACCTCAAACCGGTCGGAAATGGCATCGCCGGCCTGGGTTTTTACGCAAGGATTTTTCATGTTCGTAGCTTCTGCACTGCTGATTATCGGTTTGCTTTTACTGGCATATGGTGCCGATCGTCTGGTGTTTAGCGCCTCTATATTGTGCCGATCATTTGGCATCCCGCCACTGATTATTGGCATGACCGTTGTCAGCATCGGCACCTCGTTGCCAGAAATGATCCTCTCCTTTTCTGCGGCGCAACACGGCCAGATGGATCTTGCTGTTGGCACTGCGCTTGGCTCGAATATTACCAACATTTTACTGATCCTGGGTGCCGCTGCGCTCATGCACCCGCTCAGCGTCCATTCTAATCTGATACGCCGTGAGCTGCCGTTGATGTTGCTGGTTACTCTGCTCAGCGGATTCATGCTGTTTGACAATCAGCTTAGTCGACTGGATGGAATTGGCCTGATCGCCATTGCCGCTATTTATCTGATGGTAGTGATTCGCATTGCGCGTAAAGCAGAACAGGACAACAACGACACCCTGACCCGCGAGCAACTGGCCGAGCTGCCTCGTGAAGAGAGCGGAAATACGGTGGCCTTTCTCTGGCTGGCCGTTGCGCTAATCATCCTGCCAATGTCGACCCGCATGGTGATCGACAATGCCACCGCCTTTGCCGACTATTTTGGCGTCAGCGAACTGGTGATGGGCCTGACGCTGATCGCCGTGGGCACCAGCCTGCCCGAGCTGGCAACGGTCATTGCCGGTGCGCTGAAAGGTGAAGATGATATCGCGATCGGCAATCTGATCGGCGCCAACATTTATAATATTGCCATCGTGCTGGGCCTGCCGGCGCTGATCCACCCCGGCAGCGTCGACTATCACGCTTTCGCTCGCGATTACTGGGTGATGCTGGGCGTCAGTGTGTTGTTTGCCCTGCTCTGCCTGCTCCGTCGCCGTCGCGTTGGCCGTACGGCAGGCTTATTTTTACTCTGTGGTTTCTTCGTCTGGGTGACGCTGCTGTGGATGCAGCCGGCATTCATGGACGGCTAACAAGGACAGACTCACTATGTCATATCAGCAACCAACAGCATTTGATTTCCAGCAGGCGGGAAAAACCGTACTGCGTATTGAGCGTGAAGGACTGGAACAGCTCGATCAATACATCAACGATGATTTCGCCCGCGCCTGCGCCCTTATCTACGCCTGCCAGGGGAAAGTGGTGGTGATGGGCATGGGCAAGTCTGGCCATATTGGAAAAAAAATGGCGGCGACCTTTGCCAGTACCGGCACGCCCGCCTTTTTTGTGCATCCGGCTGAAGCCAGCCACGGCGATCTGGGCATGGTGAGCAAAAATGATGTGGTCATCGCTATCTCCAATAGCGGTGAGTCAAACGAAATACTCGCGCTGGTTCCGGTATTAAAACGTCAGCATATTACGCTGATCTGCATCACCGGACGGCCTGACAGTGCGATGGGCCGGGTTGCCGATGTGCATCTGTGTGTTCATGTTCCGCAGGAAGCCTGCCCGCTGGGTCTGGCACCGACCACCAGCACCACGGCCACGCTGGTGATGGGCGATGCGCTGGCAGTTTCGCTGCTGGAAGCGCGCGGATTTACGGCGGAGGACTTTGCCCTCTCCCACCCCGGCGGTGCGCTGGGCCGTAAACTGCTGCTACATGTGGCTGATATCATGCACAGCGGCGAAGAACTGCCACACGTCACGCGTGACGCCTCACTCCGCGATGCGCTGCTGGAGATCACCCGCAAAAATCTGGGACTCACGGTAATCGTCGACGGTCTGATGAAAATTGAAGGTATCTTTACTGATGGTGACCTGCGCCGCATCTTTGATATGGGCATCGATTTCCAGCGCGCCACCATCGGGGAAGTGATGACGCCAGGTGGCATCCGCGTCCGGCCAAACATGCTGGCGGTTGAAGCTCTGAACCTGATGCAGACCAAAAACATCACCTCGATTCTGGTGGCCGATGACGACCGTCTGCTCGGTGTGGTACATATGCATGACATGCTGCGCGCTGGCGTAGTCTGAACAGGAAGAGAAAATGCAACAGGCAACTCCCCCGATTGAAACCTGCTACGGCCCGGTTAACGCTGACTTTATGGCGCGCGCCAGCAAGATTCGTTTGCTGATCTGCGACGTCGATGGCGTGATGTCCGACGGCGTGATCTACATGGGGAATAATGGCGAAGAGCTGAAAGCATTCAACGTGCGGGACGGTTACGGCGTACGCTGTTTGCTGACCTCCGATGTGGAAGTGGCTATTATTACCGGCCGCAATGCCCGTCTGATGGAAGATCGCTGCAAAACGCTCGGCATCCGTCATCTTTATCAGGGACAATCCGATAAGCTTTTGGCCTATCGTGAACTTCTGGATAAACTGTCTCTTTCTGACGATCAGGTCGCCTACATCGGTGACGACCTGATCGACTGGCCGGTTATGGCGAAAGTGGGATTAAGTGTGGCGGTGGCGGATGCACATCCAATCCTGTTGCCACGTGCGCATTATGTCACGCGGATCGCCGGTGGACGCGGTGCGGTGCGCGAGGTATGTGACCTGATCTTAATGGCGCAGAACAAATTTGAGGATGCCAAAGGGCAATCAGTATGAGTAAAAGCAGGCGTTGGATAACGCTGATTCTGACCTTGATTGCACTGGTTTTGATCGGCTGGAATCTTACTAATCAGGATGACGATGGTACGCCAGTCGGGACAGGCAGCCAGTCGCCGACCTATACCAGTGCGGATTCACACACTGTGGTTTATAACCCGCAGGGCGCGCTGTCATATAAACTGGTCTCTGACAAAGTGACCTATTTCTCGGATGATGAGCTGAGCTGGTTCGAAAATCCGGTAATGACCACTTATGATGAGAACAAAATCCCTACCTGGACGTTACGCGCGGATAAAGCAAAGCTCACCAAAGATCGTATGCTTTATCTTTATGGCCATGTTGAGCTGAATACGCTGACGCAGGATTCTCAGCTTGAGCGTATCAAGACGGATAACGCGCAGATCAATCTTGTCACTCAGGACGTTACCTCTGATGACCAGGTGACATTGTATGGCCGCAGTTTTAACTCTACCGGCATGAAAATGCGCGGCAATTTACGGACAAAAAACGCCGAGTTAATCGAGAAGGTCAAAACCTCATATGAAATTCAAAATGAACAAAAATAGCCTGAAGCTTTTACTGGCCAGCATATTGCTGGCAACCAGCGTTCCGGCGCTTGCCCTGACCGGTGACTCGGATAAGCCCGTCAATATTGACTCGCAGAATCAGGCGCTGGATTTGCAGGGCAATGTCGCGACCTTTACCGGCAATGTCATCGTGACGCAGGGTTCAATCAAAATCACGGCAGATAAAGTCGTGGTAACCCGTCCTGGCGGCGATAGCAAGAAAACCATCGTTGATGCTTACGGTAATCCCGCTACCTTCTATCAGATGCAGGACAGCGGCAAGCCGGTTCAGGGCCATGCCTCAAAACTGCACTACGAACTGGCTAATGACTTCGTTGAGCTGACCGGTAATGCTTTCATTGAGCAGCAGGACAGCAACATCAAAGGCGATCGTATTACTTATCTGGTAAAAGAGCAGAAAATGCAGGCTTACAGCCAGGGCCAGAACAAGCGCGTCACCACCGTCCTGGTGCCGTCGCAACTTCAGGATAAAGGTTCGTCCAACAGCGGAAAGAAGAGTAACTGATAGCTATGGCCACATTAATCGCAGAAAACCTGGCGAAGGCATATAAAGGCCGTCGCGTGGTAGAAGATGTCAGTCTGCAGGTAAAGTCCGGTGAGATTGTCGGCCTGCTGGGCCCGAACGGAGCCGGTAAGACCACCACCTTTTACATGGTGGTGGGCATTGTCCCGCGTGACGCTGGCCGCATTGTCATTGATGATGAAGATATCAGTATCCTGCCGCTGCATGCGCGTGCACGTCGTGGCATCGGCTATCTGCCGCAGGAGGCATCGATCTTCCGTCGCCTCAGCGTCTACGATAACCTGATGGCAGTACTGCAGATTCGTGATGATCTGACCGAAGAGCAACGCCAGGATCGCGCCCGTGAGCTGATGGAAGAGTTTCACATCGAACACCTGCGCGATAGCATGGGTCAGGCACTTTCGGGTGGTGAGCGACGTCGTGTTGAGATCGCACGCGCACTGGCCGCTAATCCTAAATTTATCCTGCTGGATGAGCCTTTTGCTGGTGTTGACCCAATCTCCGTTATCGACATCAAGAAAATCATTGAGCATTTGCGTGACAGCGGCCTCGGTGTGCTGATTACCGACCATAACGTGCGTGAAACCTTAGCGGTCTGCGAGCGGGCTTATATCGTCAGCCAGGGACGCCTGATTGCGCATGGCACGCCCAATGAAATTCTTGCGGATGAGCAGGTTAAGCGGGTTTATTTGGGTGAAGAGTTCAGACTCTGATAAGGTGTCCTTAATACCGATGTTTACCTGGGAACTACCATCCTGTCTATGAAGCAAGGTCTACAACTCAGGTTCAGCCAACAGCTGGCAATGACTCCACAGTTGCAGCAGGCGATTCGTCTGCTGCAACTCTCTACGCTTGAACTCCAGCAGGAGTTACAGCTTGCACTCGAAAGCAATCCGCTACTTGAGCAGACTGACCTGCATGAAGAGATCGACGCCCGGGAATCGTCGGAACCTGAGGCGCTGGATACACGCGAAGCGCTTGAGCAGAAAGAGATGCCCGATGAGCTGCCGCTGGATGCTACCTGGGATGAGATGTACACCGCGGGCACGCCTTCCGGCACTGGTACCGATTATCAGGATGATGAGTTACCGGTTTATCAGGGTGAAACCACGCAGTCACTTCAGGACTATCTGATGTGGCAGGTCGGACTGACGCCTTTTAGTGACACCGATCGCGCTATTGCCACCTCTATCGTCGATGCTATCGATGACACCGGATATCTCACCGTTTCGCTTGAAGAGATCCTCGACAGTATCGGCAACGATGATCTTGAAGCGGATGAAGTTGAAGCAGTGCTTAAACGCATTCAGCGCTTTGATCCTATTGGTGTTGGCGCGCGCGATCTGCGTGACTGTCTGATGGTTCAGCTATCGCAATATGCGCCCGAAACACCGATGCTGACAGAAGCACGCTTGATCGTCAGCGAACATCTTGACCTGCTGGCCAATCACGATTTCCGTAGTCTGATGCGAGTGACGCGCCTCAAAGAGGATGTGTTGAAAGAGGCGATGCTGCTGATTCAGTCGCTGGATCCGCGTCCGGGTCAGTCGATTAATACCAGCGAGCCGGAATATGTCATTCCCGATGTGCTGGTGCGTAAAGTCGGCAGCCGCTGGACGGTTGAACTCAACGCCGACAGCCTGCCGCGCCTCAAGATTAATCAGCACTATGCGGCAATGAGCGGCGCAACGCGCAATGACAGCGACAGCCAGTTCATTCGCAGTAACCTGCAGGAAGCACGCTGGCTAATTAAGAGTCTGGAAAGCCGCAATGATACGCTGCTGAAGGTGACGCGCTGTATTGTTGAGCAACAGCAGGCGTTTTTCGAGCAAGGTGAAGAATTTATGCGTCCGATGGTGCTGGCGGATATTGCCCAGGCCGTTGAAATGCACGAGTCGACAATTTCCCGCGTGACCACGCAAAAGTATCTGCACAGCCCGCGTGGCATTTTTGAACTGAAGTACTTTTTCTCCAGTCACGTCAATACTGAAGGTGGCGGCGAAGCCTCCTCCACGGCGATTCGTGCCCTGGTGAAGAAATTAATTTCGGCGGAAAATCCAGCCAAACCCTTGAGCGACAGTAAACTGACCTCCATGTTATCTGATCAGGGGATTATGGTGGCACGGCGTACCGTCGCCAAATATCGTGAGTCTTTATCCATCCCGCCATCGAACCAGCGTAAGCAGCTGGTTTGAAAGAAATGAGAAGGAAGACCTATGCAGCTGAACCTGACCGGGCAACACGTTGAAATCACTGCGCCTCTGCGTGAATTCGTTAACGGTAAATTTGCCAAACTGGAACACTATTTTGAACATATCAATCAGGTCTATATTGTTCTGAAGGTTGAGAAAGTCACTCAGGTGGCGGACGCAACACTCCACGTGAATGGTGGCGAGCTGCACGCCACATCCGAAGCGGAAGATATGTATGCGGCAATTGATGGGCTGATCGATAAGCTTGCCCGTCAGCTGACCAAACACAAAGATAAACTGAAAAAACACTAACCTTCACGCTCGCGAAGCGCGCATGGCGCGCAGAGCCGACAGGATGGGGCGGATAATCCGCCCCGTTTTGTCATCTGAGCAAGCGCCGTTTGTCTCAGGCGTTAAGACGCGCTGGCGGTGAATGGCCTGGTGAACACGCAAGTGAAACGATAATGAACAACGATCTCACACTGGAATTGAGCACAGTGCTTTCGCCAGACTGCACCCGCAGCGGCGTACACTGCCAAAGCAAAAAACGTGCGCTGGAAATCATCAGCGAACTGGCCGCTAAGCAGCTCAACCTGCCGCACCAGACGCTTTTCGAAGCGATCCTGACCCGCGAACGCATGGGCAGTACCGGTATTGGTAATGGGATTGCGATCCCTCACGGCAAGCTGGAAGAGGATACGCTGCGCGCGGTTGGGGTATTTATCAGCCTCGAACAGCCGATTGCGTTTGATGCCGTTGATAACCAGCCGGTCGATCTGTTGTTTGCTTTACTGGTCCCCGCTGACCAGTGCAAAACACACCTGCACACCCTGTCACTGGTGGCGAAGCGTCTGGCAGATAAAACGGTCTGCCGTCGTCTGCGTGCTGCGCAGAGTGATGAAGAGCTCTACGCCATTATTACGGAAGTCCAGACAGAGCAGTAACGCGTCTTTACCGGCCGCGTGCCGGTTTTAAAACGGGAGAGAAGGTCATGGTGCTGATGATCGTTAGCGGTCGTTCAGGCTCGGGGAAGTCAGTGGCGCTCCGTGCACTGGAAGATATGGGGTTCTACTGCGTTGATAACCTGCCGGTCGTGCTGCTGCCTGAGTTAGCTAACTCGCTGGCTGAGCGCAATATTTCGGCAGCGGTCAGTATTGACGTGCGTAACATGCCTGAATCCCCGGAAATTTTTGAAACCGCACTGAATAATCTGCCTGACACATTTTCACCTCAGTTGCTGTTCCTCGATGCCGATCGTAACACCCTGATTCGTCGTTACAGCGATACACGCCGTCTGCATCCCCTCTCCAGCAAAAACCTGTCGCTGGAGAGCGCAATTGATGAAGAGAGTGATTTGCTTGAGCCGCTGCGTTCACGTGCCGATCTGATCATTGATACCTCAGAGATGTCGGTGCATGAGCTGGCCGAGATGCTGCGTACCCGCCTGCTCGGCAAGCGTGA
This sequence comes from Candidatus Pantoea rara, assembly GCF_051136265.1. Classification (NCBI taxonomy): domain Bacteria; kingdom Pseudomonadati; phylum Pseudomonadota; class Gammaproteobacteria; order Enterobacterales; family Erwiniaceae; genus Pantoea; species Candidatus Pantoea rara. The sequence continues at coordinate 3,571,855 of NZ_CP194942.1, forward strand.
ACGTGAACTGACCATGGTGTTTGAATCCTTTGGCTTTAAACATGGCATCCCGATTGATGCTGACTATGTGTTTGACGTACGCTTTCTGCCTAACCCCCACTGGGATCCGAAACTACGCCCGATGACCGGCCTCGATCGCCCTGTGGCGGCCTTCCTTGATCGCCACACTGAAGTGCATAACTTTATCTACCAGACACGCAGCTACCTTGAACTCTGGCTGCCGATGCTGGAAACCAATAACCGTAGCTATCTTACTGTGGCGATTGGCTGCACCGGCGGCAAGCACCGCTCAGTCTATATCGCTGAACAGCTGGCGGATTACTTCCGTTCGCGCGGTAAGAATGTTCAGTCACGCCATCGCACGCTGGAAAAGCGCAAATCATGACCGTCCGACAAACCGTAGAAATCAAAAATAAGCTGGGCATGCACGCTCGTCCGGCGATGAAGTTGTTTGAGCTGGTGCAGAGCTTTGATGCCGAAGTCTTACTGCGCAATGAAGCGGGCACGGAAGCCGAAGCCAGCAGCGTGATTGCGCTGCTGATGCTCGACTCAGCCAAAGGCCGGCATATTGAGATTGAAGCCAGCGGCCCGGAGGAAATTCCGGCGCTGGCAGCGGTCATTGAGCTATTTGAAGCGGGCTTCGATGAAGATTAAGGCTTAGTCGAGCTTATTACGCTGCAGGAAGCCCTCGCCGCCCAGCTGGCGCATCTGACGCAGTATCCACTGCTGCCGCTCTCTGACATAACCTGAGGGCGCAGCAGCACGATAACGAATCGGATTAGGCAGTACTGCCGCCAGCAACGCAGCATCGGCTGCGGTCAGCCGGCTGGCTGGCTTATGGAAGTAGCGCTGTGAAGCCGCCTCAACGCCGAAGATGCCCGGGCCAAACTCTGCAATATTGAGATAGACGGTCAGAATGCGTCGCTTTGTCCAGACCGTCTCAATCCCTACCGTCAGACCCGCCTCCAGACCTTTACGGACCCAGCTGCGGCCATCCCAGAGAAACAGATTCTTCGCCGTCTGTTGTGACAGCGTGGACGCCCCGCGCATCCGGCTATCGTTGTTATCCAGTACAGATTCAATCGCCGCCACATCAAAGCCCCAGTGAGTAGGAAACTTTTGATCTTCTGAGGCGATAACCGCCAGTCCCATCCAGGGCGAAATATCGTCATGGCCGACCCAATCTGAATGGGCGATATAACTAAAATCACCGCGTAACCAGGCGCCGATCTGTCGTTCAGCCATCACCGCCGAGAAGGGCACAGGTAAAAATGAAAAGAGTAAAATTCCCGCCAGCCATACGCCCAGCCAGACCAACAGTACGCGACCAACAATACGTCTGATACGCTGTCCGACGCTTCCTTTATACTTGTTCATGCAATCTTCCCATGCTTGTTTCAGACGTTAATTAATCACTCATGTAATCACTGCCAGAAAAGCAGCCTTTTTACGATTATCGCTGAAAACGACGGGGGGGTTTCCAGACTTTATTCAATCATTTTGCATCAAAATGCTGCAACAGTTCGAAATAGTTCAAGGACTTCCGAAAAAAAGGAATCGGTTCCATTGATTTATCCTGTTTAGCTTGTTTCCAGATAAACAGTTAATAATGGGTAATAAGCGACTCAACAAATCATTCAATATACTTAACTGTTATTTTTTTATTAATTCAGACCTGTCCAAAGATTAATCAAAATTGCCCCTGTAATGTATAAATAAACGGCGCTTAACGCACTGACCTGTGACTGGTATGGCACGCTTTCCTTCCAGCAGGAACGTTCATGTCATAAGGAGACAAGGACAAACTTTTAGATTCTTTTTTATCATTCCAAATCGTTTTGGATAATTCGTATCATCTCAGGCCCCGCACTTGCAATATCAGCGATTTAGCCACGCTGAAGAGGTAAGTGTTAACGATAGCTCAATTTACTGCGGCTCAGTCATCGCTTCGCTAAAGAGCAGCCTTAAAAGTACACGAAAACAGGCAAATCTGATTAAAATAGCAGCAATACGGCATAGAAATTGATTCCTTGCTTGACTGTGTTGCCAAATTAATGTTTTCTGTATTTAAACGCTGCTCAATATCACAAATTTTAATGAATCTTGTCACATGAGAAGATGAATTTGCTAAGGTAATGACAGTGTTATCCAATACCCTGCGGCTGCATTAATTATTCATATCACAGCGGCCGCAATGATTTCCCTGGTGTTGGCGCAGTATTCGCGCACCCCGGCCTCGGCTGGGGTCATTTTTTTCTGGGATATCACTTATCCTGCTCTGACACCCAGTCGCGTAATACCTGCACATCGTGTCGCCACTCATGCTTCAGCTCATCAATCCATTCAACGACATTGTCCCACCATGCCGGTAACTCCGGACTCTGAATCTGTTTCGCCAGCATCTGCAAACGCTGCAGCCCGACCGAACCCGCCGCCCCTTTGATTTTGTGCCCCTCTTCAGCAATGCCTTTTTGATCGCGCGCCATCAGATTCGATTCCAGCACAGCAAGATAGTCCGGCATCATCTTTTCGAACATCGTCAGGCTTTGGGTAATCAGGCCCGGACCTACCAGTTCGATGTACTGCTCCAGCATTGCGACATCCAGCAGCATCCGGGTTTTATCATCGCTCACATCTGAGTTCTCTTCTTCCGGCTCTGCCTGATAATCCCAGTACTTTTTGATCATTGCGGTCAGTGCCGGTACCGCCAGCGGTTTGCTCAGCACGTCATCCATTCCCGCGTCGAAATACTCTTTTTTGTCTTTAAGCACATTCGCGGTGAGCGCAACCAGTGGGGGCAGATGGGCACCCTGATACTGCTGCCGAATCGCCCGTGAGACATCCAGTCCGGTCATATCAGGCAGCTGGATATCCAGCAGCACCAGATCAAACTCCAGCGGATCAAACATCGCCAGCGCCTCACTGCCGGTCATGGCAACCTCGACGCTGCAGCCCAGCTTCTCCAGTACCGAGCGTGCCACAATCACGTTAAGCTCAATATCTTCCACCAGCAGAACATGCAGCGCAGGGAGTGGCAGGCTGTCGTCCACCCCTTCATCTTCCACTTCTTCAGCGATGCGCGGCGCTTTAATCTCGACGGTGAAGCATGAGCCCTGTCCTGGTGCGCTGTGTACGCGGATATCTCCGCCCATTGCCTGCGCCAGACGGCGTGATACCGCCAGCCCGATGCCGGTCCCGGTCGCCGGTTTGCCGCCATGCTGGTCTTTGACCTGATAGTACATCGCAAAGATCTTATCCTGCTCGTCCTGACGGATACCCATGCCAGAGTCCTGTACCTCAAAGCGCAGCGTTTCGTCCTGCTCATACGTCACGCGCACCACGATTTCGCCCTGCTGGGTGAACTTCACGGCGTTACCAATCAGGTTCCACAGAATCTGGCGCAGGCGCGTCCCGTCAGTGGAAATCATGTGCGGGAGCGGCAGTTGCGGCGCGAGCACAAACTTCAGCCCTTTTGGCTGGGCCAGCAGACCGGAAAGGTTTTCCAGATCGGCAAGGAAGCCGGTGAAATCGAGCGGCTGATTATCCAGCTGCACTTTACGGCGTTCGATTTTGTCCACCTCAATCACATCATTAAAGATGTTGCCCAGCGTGATAGCGGAGACGTGGATGGTTTTCAGGTATTTCAGCTGTTCCTGATTGAGATCGGTATCCAGCAAAATACGACTCAGGCCGACAATGCCATTAAGCGGCGTACGAAGCTCGTGGCTGATTGTAGAGATGAAGGTGGTCTTCTCCCGGCTGGCGTTCTCTAACGCGTCCTGATAGCGCTTACGTTCCGTTATATCGCGGCCAAAGCCCATTAGCCCGCTCCGCTTACCGACGCGGTCGTAATAAGGCACTTTACGGATCTCGAAACAGGCTTTGCGCCCGTCAGGATATTGCAGCCATTGTTCATAGGTCAGGGAGACGTTATGGCGGAATACCTTCTCATCCGTTTCCAGCACCTTTGTTGCCGCTTCTTCATCATAGATATCGCGCGGCGTCAGGCCAATAAGCTGCTTTTCGCTTTTGCCTGTCAGCAGTTCCATCGCCCGGTTACAGCCGGAAAACTGTTTGTCGATGTTGCGATAGAAAACCAGGTCTGGCGAAGCATCAAGGAATGAGCGCAGGAAGGAGGATTGCTGCTCCAGCTCAATCTGTGCCTGCTCGCGGCGGGTTACCTCTTCACGCAGCTTGTCCATCACCTGTTCGCGTGCCAGCTCCGCCTTTTTACGATCGCTAATCTCCTGATTCAGCTGCGTGATGGTCTCTTTCATCTGCTGATTGAGTTCCAGATCGCGGGTACGCATCTCTTCCAGCTTATCCACCAGCCGTGCCAGCCGTTGCCGGGACTCTTCCAGCTGATCGACCACCACCGACAGAAAATAGACCGCCCAGGGCGTAATCAGTAGCCCAAAGAAGACCGAACGCACCACGTCAATGCTCTCGACATGGCCCCGCAGTACCATCGTAACCGCCATCTGGACGATCATTGCCAGGACTACCAGCGCAGACGCCAGTAACAGTGAGAACCTCACCAGTCCAAGCTTGACCATTAAATCAACGTAGTACTGCGCCAACAGACGAATTTGTTTCATAACAACTCCCTGGAAGAGAAACAGCCTCATAATAGCGCAGTTACCCTGCTAACGTCGCAGCACGTCGCAGGGAGATGCAGGATCAAATGCCCTGTTATGGTGCATCCGCAGAACCGATCGGCGACGTTAAGGACAAAGCGGTTAAAACCCTTGACTGACTGTGCCAAATGAATAATCTGTAAGGCCGACAGCAAATCGCCGATTTCTCTGTACGGCCTTTTTTCAATATCCTGGCAACGTCCTGTTGCACATGCACATCCCTTTATATGCATACCCATTCATCTTAAGTGATGTTTTAAGCACGACTATGCTGATTAATTTTTCTTATAACCAACCGCTGTTTCATTCAAATAGCCGGACATAAGAAAAACAGATACATGCTATGCATCAACGATGCTGAACAGCATTTAATGCTGTCTAACACCCCATCACCAGCATGGTGCAGAGATCTGATGCCTGCACTACAGTGAGTCAGTTCACACTTATCGGCCGATCGCCAGGCACCAGAGTGGTACATTTTAAACCAAAAAATTCATTTAATTCATAAAGTTAATCAGATAAAACAGCTGATAACCCTGTCTGACCACCCTATTTGACCTGATTACGCTTTCCCGATAAGTTGGAAATCCGCTGAAAGCTTTCCAGACGGGCCATTGTCTCGGCATATCTATGCAACAAGAAGACTCCCGCGTGGTTTAAGTCATCTCCTTTTAGAGACCGGAAATCAGAGAGCAGCTCAATTAAGGACGTTTTACCGATGTCTGGAGAGAAATGCTCAGGGCTATGACGCGCGCTCGACAGAGCATGGCAATGAAAATGATAGCGCCCCAGTGCGCCCAGACCCTGAATCAGTGCAGGTAATGTCAAAGCAGTATAAGGAGACCCTCAATGTCCACTAAAAAACCTCAATCCTATGGCTTGTATGATCCGACAGCAGGCAGTGACAGCTGTGGTGTAGGTTTCATTACGCGCAAGGACGGCGAGCAGACCCACGAGATTCTGCAGATGGCGCACAGCGCCCTGTGTACGGTGCCTCATCGCGGCGGTATGTCAGCGGAAGGCGTCGGGGATGGCGCAGGAGTCAATGTTGATCTTTCACTGCACTTCTTCCGAAAAATTACCGGTCAGCCGCTGGAAGCGGGCCGCTTTGGCGTCGGCAACTTCTTTGTGCCGAAAGATGCCGAACTGCGCGCTAACGCCGAACGTCTGGTAGATGAGACTCTCAGCAGCTTTGGTCTGCCGGTGATCATGAAACGTGACATGCCGCTCGATAGCAGCGTGACGCGCCCGTCAGCCATACAATTCCAGTTACCGATTCTGCAGTGGATTTTCACTGCACCACAGGACGTGGCCGACCAGAACGACTTCGAACAACGCATCTACCGCGCCCTGTTAACCATTGAAGCCCTTGCCTTTACCGAAAGCGAATTTGGCGGTCTCTATCCTCTGTCGCTGTCATCGCGCACGCAGGTGTTTAAAGCCCGTCTGAACTCCAATGAAGTGATCCCTTACTTCAAAGATCTGACCGATCCGGATCATCAGGTGCGCGGGCTGTTCTTCCATACCCGCTTCTCCACCAATACCGATCCGCATACCACCATGGCGCAGCCGTTCCGCCTGATGGCGCATAATGGTGAGCTGAATACTGACCGTAAAAACCGCATCGCAGAGTCTGCGCTGGCCCTGGCTCGTGGGAAGAAAATCGTGCGGCCGAAAGGCCAGTCCGACAGCTCGCGTCTGGATCAGAGCATCCATAGCCGTCTGATGGAAGATAACCTCGATCTGATCACCGCGGTTGTCTCGATGATGCCGCCGGCCTGGGAAAACGACAGTTCGCTGCCGACAGAAGTGCGCGACATGCTGGAGTATTTCTCACTGTATGAAGAGAAGAATGACGGCCCGGCAGCCTTAATCTTCGGCAACGGCGAAGTGATTGGCGCCCGTCTTGACCGTCTTGGCCTGCGTCCACTGCGTTCAGTCGAAACGGCGGAGTACATCGGTGCGATGTCAGAAGCCGGCCAGATCGCTTTCCCACCTGAAAGCGTGCTGCGTCGTGGCCGTATCGAAGCGGGTGGCATGCTCTATTTCGATCATCGTGAAAAGCGCAGCTACACCACGCTGCAGGCGCTGGAAAAACTGGCAGCAGAGAAAGATTACCCGGCGTTGCTGCGTGAAGCCCGCGTTGGTCTTGACGATCTGCCGGAGATTCCGGCAGAACAACAGGGTTCACCGCTGCGCTATCGCGGTGATCTGAAAACCTATCAGCGCTTTGTTGCTTACTACTACAACCAGGAAAGCTTCAAGTTCATGATGGACCCGATGCTGAACACCGGTGCAGAGAAGATCTCTGCGATGGGTTACGGTAACGCCATCAACGGCTTGTCCGACCATGAAGGCGGCATGGCGCACTATTTCTCCCAGCGCTTTGCTCAGGTCACCAATCCGCCGCTGGATTCTATCCGTGAAGTGGATGGCATGACGCTGCGTGTTGCGCTGGGTGCGAAACCGCATCTGGGCCGCAGTAAAGGCCGTCAGATTGTGGTGCCGACACCGATTCTCAGCCACCTTGATATGCTGCGTTTACGCGAGCAGACCATCGCCCCTTATGCGCGCTTTGAGATGCTTTATGAACCGGTGATTGGCAAAGATCTGCTGAGCACCACCGCGAACGCAACAGCGCTGGAAAAAGCGATTGATGACCTGGCGCAGCAGGTGGTGGATTTTGCCCGTGCGCAGGGTGGCATTGCCGTGCTTACCGATCGCCACATCTCTTCTAAGCACGCTGCGATCCCGATGCTGCTGGTGGTTTCCGCCATCAACCAACGCCTGATACAGGAAGGCCTGCGTCTTGATGTTTCTCTGGTAGTAGAAAGCGGCCAGAGCATCTCATCGCACCACATTGCCGCCACACTCGGCTTTGGTGCTTCTGCTATCTATCCTCTGGGCGTACAGATGCGCGCAGAAGAGAAATTTGGTGAAGGTGAAGAAGGCAACAAAGCTTTTAAACGCTATGCCAAAGCGGCTGAAAAAGCCCTGATGAAAACCATGGGTAAAGTGGGCCTCTGCACCGTTGAGAGCTACAGCAGCGGTGAATTCTTTGAGCCGAATTTCCTCAACACCGATGACCCGGTGCTGAAAAAGTATTTCCCGAATATCAGAACGCCGGTTGGCGGTGCAGGCTTCGCCGCTATCGCACAGATGGCTGTTGACTGGCACCAGAGCGCACTGAAGATTCAGGGCGAATCTGAAGTGCCATTGCTGGGCCTGTTTAAAGAGCGTGCAGAAGGCGCGGGTCACTCGTACGGTACCATCGCTGTGCGTACGTTCATCGACATGACCGAAGAGCCGATTCGCTTTGCCGATAAGGCGCGTGAAGAGGACAACTTCATCCGCCTGATGACGCTGGCAAAACTGGATAATGCCTTCGGCATCAAGCCAGAGACCTTTAAAGACAGCAGCTTCGAGCGCATCCCGGATGACGTGATCAACAATTTTGCGATTACTGCCGATTATCGTCAGTTCTCAAGCCTGATGTACGAAGAGCGTAAACGTCGTCCGGCTGCCCTGCGCGACATCCTGACCTTCCCGGCTGACCTGACCCACATCGACAGCGAAGCGGAGTTCCGCCGCAAGCTGGGACGCTACTCGCTGACCAATAACGGGTTTGCTATTCGCGGCATGGAGTGTGAGGCGGTGGATGGCAGCCTGAATCACTTTATGCTGCGTCTGACCGATGCGATTGAAGGTCTGAAACCTGAGAGTGAGCGCCTGCAGAACCTGTCCCGCGCCCTGAAATTCCGCTTCGGCGACGATATTGAGAGCAGCGAAGTGGTTACGGGCGGTCTTAAAGTGACCGCATATGGTAAAGCGGCAGATTATCTGTCACGTATCTTCACCACCCTGCCCTCACTGCCGCTGAGCGAAGTGCAACCAGCCTGTGAAATTACCCGTACTTTTGCTTCCGGAGCGATGAGCCACGGTGCGCTGGTCGCGCCTGCTCATGAAGCGGTCGCACACGGCACAAATATGGTCGGCGGTATGAGTAACTGCGGTGAGGGCGGCGAGCATTACTCCCGTCATGGCACCATCCGTGCCTCCCGTATCAAACAGCTGGCTTCCGGTCGTTTCGGCGTCTGGGCTGCTTATCTGGCAGACCCGATGCTGGAAGAGCTGGAGATCAAAATTGGTCAGGGTGCGAAGCCTGGTGAAGGCGGACAGTTGCCGGCAGCCAAAGTCACTGTCGAGATTGCGGCTGCACGTGGCGGTACGCCTGGCGTTGAGCTGGTCTCTCCGCCGCCGCACCATGACACCTACTCCATCGAAGATCTGGCGCAGTTAATCCACGACTGTAAAGCAGCGCGAGTGCGCGTTATCGTCAAACTGGTCTCGTCTGAAGGCATCGGCACCATTGCGGTTGGTGTAGCTAAAGCCGGTGCAGATGTGATTAACGTGGCGGGTAACACCGGCGGTACAGGCGCTGCGTCGGTCACCAGCCTGAAATATACCGGACGTGTGGCCGAGATTGGCATCGCTGAAGTCCATCAGGCACTGTGCGCCAACGGCCTGCGCGAGAAAGTCCTGCTGCGCTGCTCTGGCGCTCAGCAGACCGGTAGCGACGTGGTGAAATCTGCCCTGTTGGGCGGCGATAGCTTCGAGTTCGGCACTACCGCGCTGATGATGCTGAAATGCGTGATGGCGAAGAATTGTAACGTGAAGTGCCCGGCTGGCTTAACCACCAACGCCGAAGCCTTTGATGGCGATCCACGTCAGCTGGCGCAGTACTTCCTCAACGTGGCGCATGAAGTGCGTGAGATTCTGGCACGTATGGGCCTGCGTTCCCTGCGTGAAGCGCGCGGTCGCTCTGACCTGTTGCACCTGATGGATCACCCGCTGGAAGTGGGCAAACTCGACTTACGCGCCATGCTCACCGTGGTGCCTGAGTTGAAAATCGACAAGCCTGTTTATCTGGAAAAAGATTTTGAACTGGATGATGGCTGGATTGAGCAGCTGAAGCTGTCGCTGGTGGAGCAGGGAAATCCTGACGTCGACCTGGGCAATAGCATTGTCCTGAACAACCGAAACAAAAGCGTTGGCGGTCAGCTCGCAATCGATATTGAGCGGATGCTGAACCACGAGCTGAGCGCGGAGCAGTTGCAGGCGATGCCAGCAGTAATGACCGACGATCGTGGTCGCAGTTATCTGGCCCCTGCGAGCGTAAAAATTTCCACTACCGGCTCTGCCGGTCAGTCATTTGGCGCATTCTGTAACGATGGCATGCAGCTGACCCATTACGGCACCTGTAACGACGGTGTTGGCAAAGGACAGTGTGGCGGTGAAGTGATCGTGATGTCGCCTGGCGGCGGCGCGCAGGATGCCGATGGCAACGTGCTGATTGGTAACTTTGCGCTGTTCGGCGCGACCGGCGGACGTCTGTTCGTGCAGGGACAGGCCGGTGATCGTTTTGCGGTGCGTAACTCAGGTGCAACCGCCGTTGTCGAAGGCGTCGGTGACTTCTGCTGTGAATATATGACTAATGGCGCCATCCTTAACCTGGGCACCTTTGGTAAAGGATTTGGCAACGGCATGAGCGGCGGCTTTGCCTACCAGTACGACCCGTATGGATCGCTGGCCAGCCACGCTGCCGGTGATTCCGTGCGGTTCGGCTCCATCGCCGATCAGGATGAAATGGCGCAGGTGCATAAGCAGGCTGTGCTGACCATGCTGAACTGGCATCTGGAGGCAACGAAATCGCCACGGGCCGCCTGGCTGCTGGAGAACTGGGAAACAGAGTGTCACCACTTTGTTTACGTGATGCCGCGTTCGCTGCTGCTCTATCAGGATGGCGGCGAAATTCTGAAAGCCAAGAGCCGCAAAGATCTGCTCGAAGAGCTGTCAACGGCGCTGGCAGGCCATCAGGTTGCCAAGTTTAAAGCTGCGTGGCGTCAGGGTAAAACCATCGCCAACGGTGCCGTACCGGCCTATGGCGCGACCGATACGCAGGAGATGTTTGTCCTGCTGAACAACTACACCGTGCTGAGCTTTGCCCAGCAACTGGCACTGGCAAAATTGCCGAAAGGCACGCCGGTTGAAGATGCTGCGGTGGAAAAAGCGGTGCGTAATCTGCTGATGACTGAAGACTTTTCGCTGGTCAGTAAGCTACAGCGTCATGCCCGTTCCGCCATCGAGAGTTACAGCGATGATGAACTGGCGAGTCTGATCGGTACCAAACGCATGTCAGATTACAAAGCGGCGCTGACGCAACGTAACATCCGCTCCATGGACAGCCTGGCAACCTACGGCTGGATCATGTATCAGGATGCCTGTAACCGGGAAGTGCTGGGCCATCTGCCTGACTTTGAAGAGCTGTTTGCACGTGCGGCATTGCCGGAAATCGCCGCTGCGGTGGGTAAGCTCTCCTGACAGTGATACTGATCAGGCTGAACTGAATATTATTAATTGATCATTGCCCGGATTAATCGTTGTAGCGGACAGATGCAGAACCGCTCTCCCCTGCTGCAAAAACTGCGGCGCGGGAAAGCGGAACGGCTTTCACACCGGACAATGCCACTGATATCGGGCGAGAACGGGATTGAGTAAAAGTACCCATGAAAATTCCTTATATTCCAGAAGATGCACCTTTTAATGGCGATCAGAAGTACTGGCTGGCTGGCTTTCTTGCGGGGCTTCACTCCCGTTTGCTGGTACTGGAAGACAAACAGCAACCCGCCGCAGGTACGGGCGCAGCCGCCACTACGCAACTTCATATTCTTTACGGCTCACAGACCGGCAATGCCGAAGCACTGGCGCAGACCGCAGCGAAATCTGCCCGCGCCAAAGGGCTGGTGCCCGTGGTTCAGGCGCTGGGCGATGTCGATGTCGACGTATTTGCCACCATGCGCCATGTGCTGATCGTCACCTCGACCTATGGCGAAGGTGAAATGCCGGACAATGCGCAGCTGTTCTGGGATGCGATCTCTGCCAGTACCGCTCCGCGTCTGGAGCAGATGCATTTTGCCGTGCTGGCGATCGGTGATACCGGCTACGATGGCTTCTGTCAGGCGGGCAAGTTCATTGATATGCGCCTTGAGCAGCTGGGTGCGAAACGTGTGGTTGATCGTATCGATTGTGATATCGACTATGAAGAGCCTTCCAGCGAATGGCTGAACAGCTCAATGCCACAGTTTGCTGCCAGCGCAGGCAGCAGCGGCACCGTGCTGGAGAGCGCGCCTGAAGCGCCAGTCATTCCGGGTAGCAATAAATCGAATCCCTATGCCGCCGCGCTGATCACCAACAAGCGTTTATCAGGCGAACAGTCAGCCAAAGATATTCGTCATTTCGAATTCGACCTGTCTGACAGTGGCCTGAAGTATGAAGCGGGCGATGCGCTGGGCGTGATTCCGGTCAACGAGCCCTCACTGGTGAGCCTGCTACTGACGCAGCTTAATGCTGATTACCAGACGCCGGTGCCTGGCTTTGACCGCAGCCTCGGCGACCTGCTGACCTATCAGTTTGAGATTTCAGAGCCGTCGCGCAAGTTGATTGAATGGGTCGGACAGAACACCACCAACCAGGAACTGCGTCATGTGTTACAGCATGATGATAAAGATGCGCTGGGCGTGTGGCTGTGGGGCAAAGATACCCTCGACCTGCTGCAGCTTGAGCTGACGCGCACGCTGGCAGTGCCTGAGTTTGTCGCTCTGCTGCGTCCGCTGCAGCATCGTGCTTACTCCATTTCATCCAGTTCTAAGGCCCATCCTAACCAGGTGCACCTGACTGTTGCCTCTGTGCGTTATCACAGTGGCGGCCGTAATCGCGGTGGCGTCTGCTCGACCTACCTGGCCGAGCGCGTGCGTCGTGGCGAGAAGCCCGCCATCTTTATCTCACCTAATAAATCGTTCCGCGTGCCGGCTAATAACAGCGCACCGCTAATCATGGTGGGGCCGGGCACCGGTATAGCGCCATTCCGTGCCTTCCTGCAGGAGCGCCAGGCAACTGGCGCGCAGGGGAAAAACTGGCTCTTCTTCGGCGATCAGCATCAGGAACATGACTTCATCTATCAGGATGAGTTACTTGCCTGGCGGGATAACGGCTTGCTGACGCGTCTGGATCTTGCATTTTCACGCGATCAGGAGAAGAAAATCTACGTACAGAGCCGGATGCTGGAACAGGGCGCTGAGCTTTACGCCTGGCTGCAGGAAGGCGCTTACTTCTACGTCTGTGGCGATGCCTCACGTATGGCGAAGGATGTGGATAACGCGTTGTATGAAGTGGTTCGCCAGTTTGGTGGTCTCTCCACCGAGCGCGCTGCGGACTACGTCGATCAGCTGAAGAAAGAGAAACGCTACCTGCGCGACGTCTATTAACCGCGAAGGTATGCTGAAAAAATCCGGCTTGCGCAGGCAGCCGGATTTTTTTATGGATGACAGGCAAAAAAATACCCGTCGCATGGACGGGTATTCACTGTTACATCACGGCTATTTCACTACGCGCAGTGAAGGTCGTCCACCACGTGGCGGTGGATCGTCATCAGGCGGCGTCTCGTCATCGCTGGCATCGTCAGGACGATCACCATCAATCACCGACATCATGGTCTCTTCCTGACCCTCTGACGTCTCCTGCATACCCAGCTCGTAAGCCGGTTCCGGTTCAAACATTGTCCCGGCACCATTTTCACGTGCATAGATTGCCAGAATCGCCGCCATCGGCACGTTAACCTGGCGCGGAACGCCACCAAAACGGGCGTTGAACGACACCTGATCATTTGCCAGATCGAGGTTACCGACAGCACGTGGCGCAATGTTCAGAACAATCTGGCCATCACGCGCATACTCCAGCGGCACCTGCACACCCGGCAGATTAATATCGACCACCAGATGCGGCGTCAGCTGATTGTCGAGCAACCAGTCATAGAAGGCGCGCAGCAGATAGGGACGACGTGCAGTAAGTTGCGACATTTCCATACGTTAAGCCCGGGCTTGCAGGCGCATTTCACGTTCAGCTTCAGTTAATGAAGCGAGGAAAGAGTCACGCTCAAATACGCGATTCATATAGCCTTTCAGCTCTTTTGAACCTGAGCCAATTAAATCGATGCCCATTGACGGCAAACGCCATAACAGCGGAGCCAAATAGCAATCGACCAGACTGAACTCTTCGCTCATGAAGTAAGGCGTACGACCAAACAGTGGGGCGATAGCCAGGAGCTCTTCACGCAGTTGCTTGCGTGCTGCTTCAGCTTCCTGACCCGTGCTGTTCTCGACTTTCCTCATCAGGCTGTACCAGTCCTGCTCGATACGATGCATCATCAGACGACTATCACCACGGGCAACCGGGTAAACGGGCATCAGTGGCGGATGCGGGAAGCGCTCATCCAAATATTCCATGATGATGCGTGATTCATACAGCGTCAGCTCACGATCTACCAGCGTCGGTACCGTGCGATACGGATTGAGGTCAATCAGATCCTGCGGCAGGTTATCCATTTCGACCTGCTCGATCTCTACGCTGACACCCTTCTCCGCCAGGACAATACGCACCTGATGGCTGAAAATGTCAGTAGGACCAGAAAACAGCGTCATTACCGAACGTTTGTTGGCAGCGACAGCCATGAAAACCTCCAAGTTTGTTCACAAAAAGATACTGCGAATAGCCAACCACACGGCGATTCACCAGCTTATCGAACTCGCACGCAACCTGGTTAGCCGCGCCGTAGATACTGACGCCCCGACAGTGGGAAGGCGCATAACGCACCGGCCTGCGGGCGCAAAGTGACACAGAGTTTACCAGATTTTAGGCTGCTTGTGGGCGTGGAATGAATCTTTGCAGGTAAAATGAGCGTGACGTTACGGTTTTCGCGAGGAGTCGTGGCGAGGCCGAAAATAAAAAACCCGCCGAAGCGGGTTTTTTGAGCCAATTGTCGCAGCCGGAGCTGCAAACAATTAACGCTTGGAGAACTGAGGACGACGACGTGCTTTACGCAGGCCGACTTTCTTACGTTCAACCTGACGCGCATCACGCGTTACGAAGCCAGCTTTACGCAGCTCGCCACGCAGTGATTCGTCGTATTCCATCAGCGCGCGGGTGATACCGTGACGGATCGCACCAGCCTGACCAGAAATACCGCCACCAGAAACAGTGACGTAGAGATCGAATTTACCAACCATATCCAGCAGCTCAAGCGGCTGACGAACTACCATGCGGGCAGTTTCGCGACCGAAGTACTGTTCCAGAGAACGTTGGTTAATAACGATATTACCGCTACCCGGCTTCATGAATACGCGAGCGGTAGAGCTTTTGCGGCGACCAGTGCCGTAGTTTTGAGTTTCAGCCATTGCCTTTAATCCCGATTAAATGTCAAGAACTTGCGGTTGCTGTGCCGCATGGGTGTGCTCGTTGCCTGCGTAAACTTTCAGTTTACGATACATTGCACGACCCAGCGGGCCCTTCGGCAGCATGCCTTTAACCGCGATCTCAATCACACGCTCAGGACGGCGAGCAATCATCTCTTCAAAGGTCGCCTGTTTGATACCACCGATGTGGCCAGTGTGGTGATAGTAGATCTTGTCAGTACGCTTGTTGCCGGTTACAGCAACTTTTTCAGCGTTCAGAACGATGATGTAATCACCCGTATCAACGTGCGGAGTGTATTCCGCTTTATGCTTACCACGCAGACGGCGCGCCAGTTCAGTCGCCAGGCGACCCAAAGTTTTGCCCGTTGCGTCAACTACAAACCAGTCACGTTGGACGGTTTCTGGTTTAGCTGTAAAAGTTTTCATCGAAAAGCTTACCCAAATTAAGTTACACGTTGGTGAAATCCCAAACGCTTAAGTAAACGAATGAGGCTCACACGACCATTTTGACCAGCAAGCCACCCCTTCGGATAGAGTTACTGGAACACAGAGGATTTGGGAAAAAAATCTTCTGCTGTAACGTGGGGTCGCAAGATTATAGAGAAGTCGGTTACAAAAATCGAACCCTATTTCGGTATTTATCCTGTTTATTCTCACGGCAGGTGCGGCAAACGCAGATACTCTTCGCTCTGCATCTCCTGAAGACGGGATAAACAGCGCTGGTATTCGAATTTCAGCCGCGTGCCCTGATAAATCTCGGTCAGTGACGTCTCCGCCGCGACCACCAGCTTCACATGGCGTTCGTAGAACTCATCCACCAGCGCCAGGAAACGGCGCGCCTGGTCTTCGGTTTTGTAAATCATCACCGGCACGTCATACAGCAGCACGCTGTGAAAACGGCGCGACAGCGCGATATAATCATGCTGGCTGCGCCCTTCACCGCACAGCGTCGTGAAGTTAATCGCCAGCACGCCTTCGCTGACCCCCAGCGTCGGCATCTGGCGGTGATTAATCTCCAGGACCGGCGCCTCTTCGGGCTGGCTTCCCGACAACGCCTTAAACATTCGCGTCATTTCAGCGTGCGTTTCCGGGTTCAGCGGATAGTTCCACAAGTGTGCGGAAGTCAGCGTGCGTAACCGGTAGTCGATACCGGCATCGACGTTCATCACATCACAGTGCCGTTTTATCTGCTCTATGGCAGGCAGGAAACGCGCACGCTGCAAACCATTACGATAGAGATCGTCAGGTGGAATGTTTGAGGTGGCCACTAAGGCGATGCCGCGTTCAAACAGCGCTTCCATCAGCGTGCCCAGCAGCATCGCATCGGTGATATCAGAGACAAAAAACTCATCAAAACAAAGGATATCGGTTTCGGCTTTGAATTTGTCCGCAATAATCAGTAACGGATCGCTTTGACCCTGAAGCTGCGTCAGCTCTTCATGCACCCGCAGCATAAAGCGGTGAAAGTGCAGACGCAGTTTGCGATTGCCAGGAATAGACTGAAAAAAGAGATCCATGACCCAGGTCTTACCGCGACCGACACCGCCCCACATATAGAGCCCACGTACCGGTTGTGGCGTTTCATTTTTCTCTTTACCGATCAATTTTGACAGGCGACCGAGCAGGCCGGATGTGGCAGGCGCGGCAGATTGTTGCCGGGCAACCAGCGCCTGCTGTAGCGCGTCTAATCGGGTAATTGCTTCACGTTGTACGTCATCGGGCCTGAATTCGCCCTGCGACAGCGCCTGCTCATAGCGTGCAAGCGGAGTTGAGGTTTGCATTTTTGTTTCAAAGTCCCTGAATGGTGTCTGATTCATACCACGGTTGCTGAAAAAAAGGCCGTTCTACACTAAGCCATGCTGCTCCGGAGTTCCACATCCATAAGATTAACGGGTATAGTGACTATTATTGAAATGGTGCAATGCCCTACGGAACAATGGAAATAACACGGGAGTCATTATGACCTGGGAATACGGGCTAATTGGTTTAGTGGTAGGTATTATTGTCGGCGCAGTAGCCATGCGTTTTGGCAACAAGAAGCTGCGTGAGCAGCGCAGCATGCAGTACGAGCTGGAAAAATCGAAAGCGGAGCTGGCTGATTATCGCGAAGAGCTGACCAACCACTTCGCGCAGAGCGCGGAGCTGCTGGATAACATGGCACGTGATTATCGTCAGCTTTACCAGCACATGGCAAAAGGATCCAATGACCTGCTGCCAAATCTGCCTGGACAGAAAAATCCGTTTGCCTACCAGTTGACTGAAGCTGAAGCGGACAACGATCAGGTCCCGGTGCAGATGCCGCGCGACTATTCTGAAGGCGCATCGGGTTTACTGCGTGGCGAGCGCCCTGCCCGCGACTAATCATTTTGGGGCGCAGCCTGTCTGCGCCCACTGATTTTGCGAACCCTGACCGCAAACGACTGTCACATTGATTAATTCCTCCCACCTTTTGCAGCGAGAGCGTTGTAGCAATGAAAAAACAAGCACGCCTGTTTAGCGCATTAGCCCTGAGTATTGGGATGAGTCTTGCCGCCGCGCCAGACGCGATGGCAACGCTGCCAGCACAAATTGCCGGCCAGCCGCTGCCGAGTCTGGCACCGATGCTGGAGAAAGTGTTACCCGCCGTGGTCAGTGTTCACGTTGAAGGCACTGATTCGGGTGCGCAGGCTCAGGATATTCCTGAACCGCTGAAACGCTTTTTCGGCCAGATGCCCGGCGGAAACAGTCAGCCACAGCCGTTTGAAGGCCTGGGTTCTGGCGTCATCATTGATGCCGCTAAAGGCTACGTGCTGACCAACAATCACGTGGTCAACGGTGCAGATAAAATCAACGTACAGCTTGGCGACGGCAGCGAATATGAAGCCAAACTGATCGGCCATGATGAGCAGACCGATATCGCGCTGATTCAGATTCAGGGCGCAAAAAACCTCACGCAGGTAAAAGTCGCGGACTCCGATCAGCTGAAAGTCGGTGATTTCGCGGTAGCGATCGGTAACCCGTTTGGTCTGGGACAGACTGCCACTTCCGGGATTATCTCTGCGCTGGGCCGCAGCGGACTGAACCTGGAGGGACTGGAAAACTTTATTCAGACCGATGCTGCCATCAACCGCGGTAACTCAGGCGGCGCGCTGGTCAACCTTAACGGCGAGCTGATCGGTATTAATACCGCTATTCTCGCCTCAAGCGGCGGTAACATCGGCATCGGCTTTGCTATCCCTAGTGATATGGCGATGAACCTCGCGCAGCAGCTGATCAAATATGGTGAAGTGAAGCGCGGTCAGCTCGGCATCAAAGGTACCGAAATGACGGCCGACATGGCTAAAGCGTTCAATGTCGATGCACAGCGCGGTGCCTTTGTTTCTGAAGTCTTACCGCAATCTGCCGCGCAGAAAGCGGGCGTGAAGTCAGGCGATATCATTACTTCAATCAACGATAAGCCAATTACCAGCTTCGCGGAGCTGCGCGTAAAAGTGGGCACTACGCCACCAGGCGAGCAGGTTAAGCTTGGCCTGCTGCGTGAAGGTAAGCCATTAACGGTTACCGTTACGCTGGAGCAGAGTTCGCAGACTACTGCCAGCGCACAGCTGATGTCACCTGCACTTCAGGGCGCAACCCTGAGTGATGGACAGACGAAGACAGGTGATAAAGGCGTGAAAGTCGATACCCTCGAAAAAGGCACACCGGCTGAACAGGTTGGCCTGCAGAAAGATGATGTGATTATCGGCGTTAACCGTAGCCGTGTTCAGAACATTGCTGAACTGCGTAAAATCCTGGAAGGGAAACCGCCGGTACTGGCACTGAATGTGGTACGCGGCGATGAAACTATCTATCTGTTGCTGAGATAAACCTCGCATTACGGCGGACACAAGCGCGTGTGTGTCCGCCGCTCTCATGCTATTCTCCCCTGCGATCTCCCCTGGCGTGATTTAACACCATGTTTCTTAAACTTTTGCGTGCCGTGGTGCTGGGCCTGATTGTGGCGGGTATTTTGCTCGCAGCACTGCCTGCACTGCGTATGGGCAGCGACGCCCTCTATAACCACGAAAACATTACCGACGAAACGCCCTTTAGCTTCAATCAAGGGGTGCGCCGCGCCGTGCCTGCCGTTGTGAATGTTTACAATCGTAGCGCCCACGGCAACAACAATCGTGGCATCACGACCCTGGGTTCCGGGGTGATCATGAATGTAAAAGGCTACATCCTCACTAACAAACATGTGATCAACAATGCTGATCAGATTATCGTGGCGCTGCAGGATGGCCGCTTCTTTGAAGCGACACTGGTGGGTTCCGATGGAATGACCGATCTGGCGGTTCTCAAGATTACGGCCTCTGGCCTGCCCGTGATTCCGATTAATCCAAACCGGCAGCCGCATATTGGTGATGTGGTGATGGCGATCGGCAACCCCTATAACCTCGGTCAGACGGTGACACAGGGCATTATCAGCGCCACGGGCCGCATAGGCCTGAGTTCATCAGGCCGACAGAATTTTCTGCAGACAGATGCCTCAATCAACCAGGGTAACTCCGGCGGCGCGCTGATTAACTCGCTCGGCGAGTTGATGGGCATTAACACCCTGACTTTTGATAAAAGTAATGATGGTGAAACGCCGGAAGGGATTGGTTTCGCCATTCCAACCGTCTTAGCGTCAAAAATCATGGATAAGCTGATTCGTGATGGTCGGGTGATCCGCGGCTATATTGGCATTACCGGGCGTGAGTTGCCGCCGCTGCACGGACAGGGCAGCAATCTGGATCGGGTTCAGGGCATCATTGTCAGCGTGGTCACGCCAGATGGACCTGCGGATAAAGCCGGGATTCAGGCCAACGATGTCCTGCTCAGCGTAAACGGCAAGCCGGCCATCTCCGCGCAGGAGACGATGGATCAGGTGGCAGAAATTCGTCCGGGTTCAGTCATTGATGTGCAGGTGCTGCGAAACGATCAGAAACTCACGCTGCCGGTGACCATTCAGGAGTTTCCGGACAATAGTAACTAACTAAAACCCGAGCCAGGCCAGGGATGGCCCAGCTG
Source organism: Candidatus Pantoea rara (assembly GCF_051136265.1). Lineage (NCBI taxonomy): Bacteria > Pseudomonadati > Pseudomonadota > Gammaproteobacteria > Enterobacterales > Erwiniaceae > Pantoea > Candidatus Pantoea rara. Next base: position 3,591,830 of record NZ_CP194942.1, read on the forward strand.
ATCGCAAAGAAGGTCGCCATCCATGGCTGTCGGCCTCGCCATCATGGCTCGGACGCTTTGCTCTTCATCCGGGCCAACCCTTCCCAAGCTTCCGTCATCGTTTGTTAATAACCAATTAGCACCGATCAACCGGAAACGCGATCACCTCACTCAATGACTCCGCTTTCAATGCCAGCATGATCAGGCGATCAATACCCAGCGCGACCCCGGAACAGGCTGGCATACCATGCGCCAGCGCATCCAGCAGATAAGTATCAATAGGATGCACAGGCAGATTACGCGCCGCACGGCGACGGTTATCCTGCTCAAAGCGCTGACGCTGCTCGCGGCTGTCGGTCAGTTCACGGAAACCGTTCGCCAGCTCAATGCCCTTGTAATAGACCTCGAAGCGTTCTGCCACGCGGTGATCTTCCGTACTGATCTCTGCCAGTGCAGCCTGGCTGGCCGGGAAATGGTAAACAAAGCAGGGTTTATCCTGACCAATCTTCGGTTCTACGCCCAGCATAAATAGCAGCATCAGTAAGGTATCGCGATCCTCTTCTGCCCGCGCCAGCTCGCCTTCACCCAGCTTCTCAGCCGCTTCACGCAACTGCGCTTTATCCGCAGACAGCGGGTCAAGCTCGAGATGGCGGATAAATGCCTGCTGATAGGAGAGCGACTCCGCGCTATCACACTCAAGCACCTGCTGCATCAGATCGTCGACTTCGTTCATCAGACGGTACATGTCGTAATGCGGCCGGTACCACTCCAGCATGGTGAATTCCGGGTTATGATGGCGTCCCGCTTCTTCATTGCGGAAGCTACGCGCCATCTGGTAGATCGGTCCACTGCCGGCCGCCAGCAGACGTTTCATATGATATTCCGGGCTGGTCATCAGCCAGAGATCGCGCCCCTGCGAAGCGCCAGGTCCGACAAAACGCGTCTGAAATGGCACCAGATGGATATCGGTAATGGTCGCCTGGCTCATCGCCGGCGTATCCACTTCCAGCACGCCGCGATCGGCAAAGAAACGACGCACTTCTGCTAAAATAGCGGCGCGTTTTAACAAATTGGCGATGGATGCGCTTGGTTGCCAGCTTGCCGTTTCGCTCATGGTGATGACTCCTGATACAAATTAGGTGGGGAAGTCTACCTGCAATGCCTGCGGCAAACAATCTCGTGCCCATGCTGCCAAAAACAGCGTTTCGGCTTCTATACTTAAGCGGTTAAATCAAAAAGGAATCCCACTATGTCTCCATGGAAAACAGTTGCTGCCAGCCTGAGTGCTTTTCTCTCAGTAGCCTGTAGCACCACCCCGCCAAAGAACGTCACGGTCATTGATCACTTTGACAGCCAGCGCTATCTCGGTCAGTGGTATGAGATTGCCCGCCTTAATCATCCTTTTGAGCGCGGCCTTGAACAGGTGACGGCAAACTACAGCCCGCGTGAAGATGGCGGTCTGAAAGTGATCAATCGTGGCTATAACGTCAAAAAGCAGCGCTGGCAGGAGAGCGTCGGTAAAGCCTATTTCACCGGTGAACCACAGCGAGCCTCCCTGAAAGTCTCTTTCTTTGGCCCCTTCTACGGCGGTTATAACGTTATCGCCCTGGACCCCGATTATCGTTACGCCATGGTGTGTGGCCCGAATCGCCACTATCTCTGGATATTGTCACGGACACCTCAGCTGGAGCCGGGCGTAAAAGAGAAACTGATTGAGCAGGCGCGTCGGGATGGTTTTCCGGTTGAAGAGTTAATCTGGGTAAAACAGAAATAGTGCAGAATCTGACAAGCCGGTACGAAAAGCATTTCGTACCGGTTGGAATAACAGGTTACTTCGTGCTGTTCTGAATCGCCTGGCCACCCGCTTCAACATCTTCGCCCACGCCACGCGTTGTATTACACGCCGTCAGCAGAGAAGAGAGCACCAGTACAGAGAAGATTGCGGCAATACTTTTCTTTAACATAACAATGTCCTTTTTGATGGATGTAAAGTACAGCGCTTTAAGCATAGCCGGATTTCAGGCACTTGCTGCTGGCGGGACCCTAAAAAGGACAACCCGTTACGGTCATTTTGCCGCACGCGAAATAGCACCACCTAAGTGGGAGACATCTTCGCCAAAACCGTGGAATGTGTTGCAGGCGCTTAGCGCAGAAGAGACCAGCAACGCGAACGCGATTAATTTTGCCAGCTTGATCATTTTTTCTCTCAGACAAGAAAAAGGCGCACCCGGAGATGCGCCTGCGAATCTTATTTCACGCGTGACACGTATTCGCCAGAGCGGGTGTCAACTTTGACCACTTCGCCCTCCTGCACGAACAATGGCACTTTTACCACGGCGCCGGTAGACAGCTTGGCTGGCTTACCGCCAGTACCCGCAGTATCACCTTTCAGACCTGGATCGGTTTCGATAACTTCAGCTTCAATAAAGTTCGGCGGCTGAACGGCGATTGGGCGACCGTTCCACAGCGTAACGATACATTCAGCGTTATCCTGCAGCCATTTCGCTGCATCGTTTACCGTCTTCTCTTCGACCTGGAACTGCTCAAAACTTTCCGGGTGCATGAAGTGATAGAACTCACCGTCGTTGTACAGGTAGTTCAGGTTGGTATCTACTACGTCTGCGCCTTCGGCGGAGTCGGTAGATTTAAAAGTTTTCTCAACGCGAGAACCCGTCAGCAGGCGACGCATTTTGACGCGTGCGAATGCCTGACCTTTACCCGGTTTAACAAACTCACTGGATTCGATGGCATACGGCTCGCCTTCGAACATGATTTTAAGACCGGGACGGAAATCGTTGCTAGAATAAGTCGCCATGAAGGCCCTCTACGAAAATTGACACTGGTACTAAGCCAAAAAAATGGCACACATTGTAACCCTAAAAACACCTTCCAGAGAAGATTGGTTGCAGCAACTTGCGAATGTTGTCACTGAACCTGATGAATTACTGCGGATTTTAGCCCTGGATCAGCACACCGAGCTGGCAGAAGGTGCGGATGCGCGGCGTCTTTTCGCCCTGCGTGTCCCGCATGCGTTCATCCGCCGGATGAAAAAAGGCGATGCGCACGACCCACTGCTGCTTCAGGTTCTGACCCGCCGCCAGGAATTCACTGATGCGCCAGGTTATAGCACCGATCCGCTCGATGAACAAAGTAACGTTGTGCCTGGATTGCTGCATAAATACCGAAACCGGGCATTATTACTGGTAAAAGGCGGCTGCGCGGTCAACTGTCGCTACTGCTTCCGTCGTCATTTCCCCTATCAGGATAATCCCGGCAACAAGCGTAGCTGGCAGGCGGCACTGGACTATATCGCCGATCATCCTGAGCTGGATGAGATCATTTTCTCCGGCGGCGATCCGCTGATGGCGAAAGATCATGAGCTCGCCTGGCTGATCGCCGCGCTGGAAAAGATCCCGCACCTGAAACGCCTGCGCATCCACAGCCGTTTGCCGGTGGTGATACCCGCACGCATTACCGATCAATTCTGTCAGATGCTCAGTGAAACCCGCCTGCAGGTGCTGATGGTCACGCACATCAACCATGCGCAGGAGATTGATGATGAGCTGCGCGAGGCGATGATCAGCCTGAAGCGTGCCGGTGTGACTCTGCTTAATCAGAGCGTTTTATTGCACGGTATCAATGACAATGCGCAGACGCTGGCGACGCTGAGCAACGCCCTGTTCGATGCAGGGATTCTGCCCTATTATCTGCACGTGCTGGATAAGGTACAGGGTGCCGCGCATTTCTTTGTCTCAGATGACGAAGCACGCCAGCTGGTTCGGTCCCTGCTGTCACAGGTCTCAGGCTATCTGGTGCCGAAGCTGGCACGGGAAATTGGCGGCGAGCCGAGCAAAACGCCGTTAGATTTGCAGTTACGTCAGGAATAAAAACGGCCAGCGAAAGGCTGGCCGGTTGAATACGGTAAGGTGCCCGATTCACATTATGGACACTTATAAACCTGGCCGGTCATTTTGCTGTCGAGTGGCGCGAACGCGGATAACAGGTTCTGCGTCGGGCTGGTGGCACCATAAATCACGTTGCCGCCCATCTCTGCTGCGCGATTGCGCAGGTCATTAGCTGCACCGCGCAGTGCACTGGTTTCGCCGCCTGCACCGCTCAGCCAGTTGCTCTGTGAGCCGGTGATATTGCCCAGAAGCTGACAGTTATTGCCAGGCTGCTGATCGGTAAACGTTACGCGCTGTCCTGCTGAAGAGAGTTGCGTAGAGCTGCTGCAGCCCGCCAGCAATAACGCGCCAGCCGTCAGTCCGAGCAAGAGGTTAATCCGCATTGTAATCCCCATTTATTATCATCAGAGTCGGGTGGCAGCGTAGCAGAAAAAGATCTCTTTTTTCTGAACATTCATTGCCTTAATCCCGTTATATCACCTCAATATTTCATACTGTATTCAGGCTGGCAGATTGGCGCATCCCCATAAACTTACAGCAGCAAGTCAATCCGGCGGGGCGACAACAGTCAGCGAGCAGACAGCGGGAGATATCAAGAGGAAAGACGAACGATTGCGCCACTACTTATACTATTTTCCCACCCAAAAGAAAAACCCCCGACCGTTTCCGATCGGGGGTTCTGTGATGACTTAAGCAGTCAACGGCAATTACATCATGCCGCCCATACCGCCCATGCCACCCATACCGCCAGCGCCGCCGCCTAAATCAGGTGCGTCGCCTTTAGGCATGTCAGTGACCATACATTCGGTGGTGATCATCAGACCTGCAACAGAGGCCGCGTACTGCAGAGCAGAACGGGTCACTTTGGTTGGGTCCAGGATACCGAAGTCGATCATGTTGCCGTACTCTTCAGTCTGCGCGTTGTAACCGTAGTTACCGTCGCCCGCTTTCACGTTATTAGCGACAACAGATGGCTCTTCACCGGCGTTAGACACGATCTGACGCAGTGGAGATTCCATCGCGCGCAGCGCAACTTTGATACCGACGTTCTGATCTTCGTTCTGACCACGCAGATCAACCAGCTGTGCTGCAACGCGAACCAGCGCCACGCCACCACCGGCAACCACACCTTCTTCTACAGCAGCACGGGTTGCGTGCAGCGCATCTTCAACGCGGGCTTTCTTCTCTTTCATTTCAACTTCAGTAGCTGCGCCGACTTTCAGAACGGCTACGCCGCCTGCCAGTTTCGCGACGCGCTCCTGCAGTTTTTCTTTGTCGTAGTCAGACGTTGCTTCTTCGATCTGCTGACGAATCTGGGTTACACGTCCCTGGATTGTCGCTTCTTCACCCACACCGTCGATGATGGTGGTGGTGTCTTTGTTGATCACAACGCGTTTAGCCTGGCCCAGATCTTCCAGAGCCGCTTTTTCCAGTTCCATACCGATCTCTTCAGAGATAACGGTACCACCGGTCAGGATAGCGATATCCTGCAGCATCGCTTTACGACGGTCGCCGAAGCCTGGTGCTTTCACAGCAGCCACTTTCACGATGCCACGCATGGTGTTCACCACCAGTGTTGCCAGCGCTTCGCCTTCAACGTCTTCCGCGATGATCAGCAGTGGTTTGCCTGCTTTCGCAACGGCTTCCAGCACTGGCAGCATTTCACGGATGTTAGAAATTTTCTTGTCAGCCAGCAGGATGAACGGAGATTCCAGTTCAATTGCGCCTGTTTCTGGCTTGTTGATGAAGTAAGGGGACAGGTAGCCGCGATCAAACTGCATACCTTCAACCACATCCAGCTCGTCCTGCAGGCCGGTGCCTTCTTCAACGGTGATCACGCCTTCTTTACCTACTTTCTCCATCGCCTGAGCAATCAGCTGGCCCACGGTTTCATCGGAGTTAGCAGAGATAGTACCAACCTGCGCAATCGCTTTAGAGTCAGAGCAAGGTACAGACAGCGCTTTCAGTTTCTCAACCGCAGCGATCACTGCCTGATCGATACCGCGCTTAAGGTCCATTGGGTTCATACCCGCTGCGACCGCTTTCAGGCCTTCGGTGATGATAGACTGTGCCAGTACGGTTGCAGTGGTGGTACCGTCGCCCGCAGCGTCGTTCGCTTTAGAGGCCACTTCTTTCACCATCTGCGCGCCCATGTTCTCGAACTTGTCTTCCAGCTCGATTTCACGTGCCACAGAAACACCATCTTTAGTGATGGTCGGTGCACCAAAAGATTTATCCAGAACTACGTTACGGCCTTTCGGGCCTAGGGTAACTTTTACTGCATCTGCCAGTACGTTCACGCCACGCAGCATTTTTACGCGTGCGTCATTACCGAATTTTACGTCTTTAGCTGCCATCTTTAAATATCCCTTAAATTCGTTTCGTTCAGTGAATTACGCGTAAAAATTACGCTTCAACAACGGCCAGAATGTCGCTCTCAGAGATGATCAACACCTCTTCGTTGTCGATTTTCTCGGTTTTAGCGCCGTAACCTTCACTGAAGATCACGACATCACCAACCTTCACGTCCAGCGGCTTAACGTCGCCACTCTCAAGGATGCGGCCATTGCCAACAGCCAGAACTTCACCACGGGTGGATTTACCGGCTGCAGAACCGGTCAGCACGATGCCGCCAGCTGATTTAGCTTCAACTTCTTTACGCTTGACGATAACGCGATCGTGCAATGGACGAATTTTCATGTGATAGCTCTCCTTTGAGAAGTCCAATCATTCAGTTTTGGGGTTGATCACCGGTCTGCATGGCTTCCGGCCTCGTGACCAGAGAGATAGGGCCGCCACCATCCGCTTTCAAGGGGGCAGACAACAAATTTTTTTACCCTGATGTGATAACTGGTGGCTTTTTAAACAGATGACGGGACAAATAAAAAACGCAACCCGAAGATTGCGCTTTTACAGGCTATTGATGCGGTTAACGATCCTTGCGATCGTCATGGTTCTCAAGGCGATCGCTGTCTTTACGCTCGAACTCGCCATCCATGGTGTAGCCGCTGTCAGGGCCGGCGCCGGGTCCGCGCCAGACGCGCAGATGAGGCATCAGCTTCAGCGTCAGATGCTTCTGTACCGGTGGCAGCAGCAGCAGCAAGCCCAGCAGGTCAGTGAAGAAACCAGGCAACAGCAGCAGGAAGCCCGCGATGATCAGTGACACGCTTTTGATCATCTCAGTGGCCGGGCTTTCGTTACGTGCCAGCTTCTCCTGCATCAGCATAAAGTTTTTCATGCCCTGATTTTTGACCAGCGACACCCCGATGCACGACGTGAAGACCACCAGCAGCATGGTAAGCAGCACGCCCATGACGTGTGCCACCTGAATGAAGAGTGAAATCTCAATCCAGGCCAGAATAAAAAAGACTAATAACGGTATCCAGCGCACCGTACTCTCCTGTAAGTAGGGGCTGAACGGCAGCGTGCCGGTCAGCAGAAAGCGTTCATCCTGAGGATGATAAGAAAAGAGATGGGCACCCGCGCCGCCATTTTCAACCGATCCTGTCAAATTTATCCGGCGGGGTTAATTTTGTAACCAACTTCACATATCGTTAACCATACTGCAGCATTAAGTGATCTGCATGCGTGCTTTTCTTAAGCATCAGAATATGATCGCACACGCCCCTATGAAGACGGATAATATGTCGGCACGGGTACACCACGACAAAATAAACACATCCTTTGTGATGGTTAGCGGCAACAACAAGAAGGTTATCATGGCGAACAACATTCGTATCGAAGAAGACCTGTTAGGTATGCGCGAAGTTCCGGCGGATGCCTATTATGGCGTTCATACTCTGCGTGCGATTGAGAATTTTTATATCAGCAACAGCAAAATCAGCGACATACCTGAATTTGTCCGCGGAATGGTGATGGTAAAAAAAGCGGCGGCGATGGCCAACAAAGAGCTGCAGACCATCCCGCGCAACATTGCCGATACCATCATCAAGGCCTGTGACGAAGTGCTGAACAACGGCCGCTGTATGGACCAGTTCCCCGTAGATGTCTATCAGGGCGGTGCCGGAACCTCCGTGAACATGAACACCAATGAAGTGCTGGCGAACATCGGCCTGGAGTTGATGGGCCACCAGAAAGGGGAATATCAGTACCTGAACCCCAACGATCATGTAAACAAATGCCAGTCTACCAATGACGCCTACCCAACCGGCTTTCGCATCGCGGTTTACAGCTCGCTGTTGAAACTGCTTGATGGCATCAGCCAGCTGGCCGAAGGTTTCCAGCACAAAGCCGATGAATTCCAGACCATCCTGAAAATGGGCCGTACCCAGTTGCAGGATGCTGTGCCAATGACACTCGGTCAGGAGTTTCACGCCTTCAGCGTGCTTCTGAACGAAGAGACCAAAAGTATTCTGCGCACCGCTGAACTGCTGCTGGAAGTGAACCTGGGCGCGACCGCCATCGGCACCCGACTCAATACGCCGGAAGGCTATCAGCATCTGGCGGTACAGCGTCTGGCGGAAGTCAGCAACCTGCCGGTGGTGCCCGCGGAAGACCTGATTGAAGCCACTTCTGACTGTGGTGCCTATGTGATGGTCCATTCATCGCTGAAACGTCTGGCCGTGAAGCTCTCCAAAATCTGTAACGACCTGCGCCTGCTCTCCTCCGGCCCACGCGCCGGCCTGAATGAAATCAACCTGCCAGAGCTGCAGGCGGGTTCCTCTATCATGCCGGCCAAGGTTAACCCGGTGGTGCCGGAAGTCGTCAATCAGGTCTGCTTCAAAGTCATTGGCAACGACATCACCGTCACCATGGCCTCTGAGGCAGGTCAGTTACAGCTCAACGTGATGGAGCCAGTGATTGGTCAGGCACTGTTTGAATCGATCAGCATCCTGACTAACGCCTGTTACAACCTGCTGGAGAAGTGCGTCAACGGTATTACCGCCAACCGTGCGGTGTGCGAAGCCTACGTCTTCAACTCGATTGGTATCGTGACTTACCTCAACCCTTACATCGGCCACCATAACGGCGACATCGTCGGCAAAATCTGTGCGGAAACCGGTAAAAGCGTGCGTGAAGTCGTGCTGGAGCGTGGCCTGCTAACGGAAAGTGAGCTGGACGATATCTTCTCGGTACAGAACCTGATGTACCCGGTCTATAAAGCCAAACGTTATACCGATGAAAACGAACAGTAAGGCTTAACCGACGCTGGTTAACCAAAGGCACACCGCGATCAACACGGTGTGCCTTTTTTTTTGTTAAACAACACACAACACACCCAGGTTTACCCGGTTTAATTTTCAGGAGTGATTCATGTTTGTGGTTGAGCTGCTTATCGTTTTGATGGCGATCTGGTTGGGCGCACGTCTTGGCGGGATTGGTATCGGGTTCGCCGGCGGGATGGGCGTGCTGGTGCTGACGCTGGGATTTGGCCTGGCACCCGGCGCTATCCCGTTCGATGTGATTGAAATCATCATGGCGGTAATCGCCGCGATAGCCGCCATGCAGGTGGCGGGCGGCATGGATTATCTGGTCAGCCTGGCAGAAAAACTGCTGCGCCGTCATCCGCGCCATGTCACGCTACTGGCCCCCCTGGTCACCTACCTGATGACGCTGCTGGCCGGAACCGGACACACTGCGTTCTCCACGCTGCCGGTGATTGCGGAAGTGGCGAAAGAGCAAGGCGTCCGCCCTTCCCGCCCGCTGTCGATTGCAGTGGTGGCTTCTCAGATCGCCATTACCGCTTCACCGATTTCAGCCGCGGTAGTCTTCTTCGCCACCCTGCTTGAACCGCGCGGCATCAGCTATATCACGCTGCTGGCGATTGCCATTCCCTCAACCATGGTGGGTCTTTTTCTGGCGGCACTGGTGACGAACTTTCTGGGCAAAGAGCTGAAGGATGATGAGGTCTATCAGGCGCGCCTCGCCAAAGGTGAAGTCACGCTGCGCGGCGCCAGCGTCTTCCAGGCAAAACCGGGCGCGAAAAAATCAGTGATGCTATTTCTGACAGGTATCGTGGCCGTAGTGCTCTATGCCACCGCGACCAGCGCCAGCGTTGGCCTGATCGCCAATCCGCCGCTGCCACGCAATGAAGCGATTGTGGTGTTTATGCTCACCATCGCCACACTGATCAGCCTGACCTGTAAGCTCGACACCAGCGACATCCTCAGCGCCAGCACCTTTAAATCCGGCATGAGCGCCTGTATCTGCGTAATGGGCGTCGCCTGGCTGGGCGATACCTTTGTGAAGGCGCATCTGGCGGAGATCCAGATGCTGGCAGGTGATGCGCTGAAAACGTATCCGTGGATGCTGGCGCTGGTGCTCTTCTTCGCCTCAATGCTGCTCTACTCGCAGGCCGCGACCACCAAAGCGCTGATGCCCGCCGCGCTGCTGCTGGGCGTGACGCCGCTGACGGCTATCGCTTCTTTCGCGGCGGTTTCGGCGCTGTTTGTGTTGCCGACCTACCCCACCCTGCTGGCCGCCGTTGAGATGGATGACACTGGCTCAACCCGTATTGGCAAGTTTGTCTTTAACCACGCCTTTATTATTCCCGGGGTAATCGCGATTGCACTGTCGGTGCTCTCTGGCTTCGTGTTTGGCGGACTGCTGTTGTAGCGCCGTCATCGTGTTACTGATGGAGCGTGCTATCATCGGCGCTCTTTGAAACAGGAGTCACAGGATGAATGCGGTCGTTATCCTCTGCACTGCGCCCGATCAGGCCACGGCAGAGCACCTTGCTGGCTTAGCGCTGGAAGCCAGACTGGCGGCCTGTGTCACACTGCTGCCTGGCGCCACCTCCTGGTATCTCTGGCAGGGAAAAATGGAGCAGAGCAGCGAAGTCCAGATGCTGCTGAAGTGCGACAGCGATCATCAGCAGGCGCTGTGTAATCTGCTCAAAGACGCTCACCCTTACGACGTACCCGAACTGCTGGCGCTGCCGGTTCAATATGGAGACAGTGAATACTTGTCATGGCTGCACGCATCTCTCGCTTAATTACGCTTCTGCTGACGCTGTTTGTCTGCCTGCAGGCGCACGCCTCACTCTTTTCAAACCCGGCGACCAGCCGCTTTGTGCCCGTCGATCAGGCGTTTACGTTTGACTTTGACCAGCAGGGCGCGCAGCTCAACCTGCACTGGAAAGTGAAATCAGGTTACTACCTCTATCGTCAGCAGATCCACATTACGCCGCAAAACGCGGCCATCGCGCCGCTGACGCTGCCCGTCGGTCAGCCGCATGAGGATGAATTCTTTGGGAAAAGTGAGATCTATCCGCAGGACCTGACGCTACCGGTAACGCTGAAACAGGCAGCCAGGGGTGCCACGCTCAGCGTGACTTATCAGGGCTGTGCCGCTGCCGGATTCTGTTATCCGCCGGAAACACGCAGCGTGCCAGTGAGTGCAGTAGCAGCCAGCAGCGCACCCGCGCCGGTCAGTGCTCAGCCCGCGCCCGCCAGTCCGCTGCCCTTTTCCCCGCTCTGGGCACTGCTGATCGGCATCGGCGTGGCATTTACGCCCTGCGTGCTGCCGATGTATCCGCTGATCTCCGGCATTATCCTTGGCGGACAGCGGCATTATTCCCTCGGGCGACTGTTCGCACTGGCGATGGTCTATGTCCAGGGGATGGCGCTGACCTACACGCTATTAGGGATGGTGGTCGCGGCAGCGGGATTACGCTTCCAGGCCGCGTTGCAGCATCCATACGTGCTGTTCACGCTCTCCCTGCTGTTTATCGTGCTGGCCCTGTCGATGTTCGGCCTGTTTACGCTGCAACTGCCCTCGAGCCTGCAAACCCGTCTGACCCTGTGGAGCAATCGCCAGCAGGGGGGATCGCTGCCCGGCGTCTTCCTGATGGGCGCACTGGCGGGATTGATCTGCTCACCCTGTACTACCGCTCCGCTCAGCGCCATTCTGCTTTACATCGCACAAAGCGGAAATCTGTGGGCCGGTGCCGGGACGCTGTGGCTCTATGCGGTCGGCATGGGCTTACCGCTGATCGCTGTGACCCTGTTTGGTAACCGGCTGCTGCCAAAAAGCGGCCCGTGGATGCAAACCGTCAAAGAGGGCTTTGGTTTTGTCATCCTGGCGCTGCCGGTGTTCCTGCTGGAGCGGGTAGTGGGCGACGCGTGGGGATTGCGGCTCTGGAGCCTGCTCGGCGTGGCGTTCTTCGGCTGGGCGTTCAGCATCAGTCTGCGCGCCAGCAGCGGTAAGTGGCGCGTAGTGCAGGTTATTATGCTGGCCGCAGCGCTGATCAGCGCGCGTCCATTACAGGACTGGGCATTTGGCGGCCCGGCCACGCAGCATGCTGTGGCACCGCTGCCGTTCCAGTCCCTCCAGACGCCGCAACAACTCGATAGCGCGCTGCAGCAGGCCCGGGGCCGCATCACGATGGTCGATCTCTACGCGGACTGGTGCGTCGCCTGCAAAGAGTTTGAAAAATATACCTTTAGTGATAACGCCGTGCGCGATAGCCTGAGCAGGGTTCAGTTGCTACAGGCTAACGTCACCGCCAACAGCGCCAGCGACAACGCGCTGTTGCAGCATCTTCAGGTGCTGGGCTTACCAACCATTTTGTTCTTTGATGCGCAGGGCCGTGAAATCCCCGGATCGCGCATCACCGGGTTTCTCAATGCCGCCGATTTCCGGGCGCATTTGCAGAAACTTACCCCATAAACAACACTGGACAGGTCATTGCCCGGCGAAATTGCCGGGCCTGCATACCAGAGGAGAGTCACTTGCAGCGTGAACAGATACTCGAGCATGCATTGAATGTGCTTGAACAGAACGGCCTCGCCGCCACCCTCTCATTGGCAACCCTGGCGGGTTCCGACTTAAGTCAGGAGCAGCTTCAGCTGTTCTGGCCCGACCGCGATGCCCTGCTCTATGATGCACTGCGCTATCACGGCCAGCAGATTGAAACCTGGCGACGCCAGATCCTGCTGGATGAATCGCTATCACCGGATCAGAAGCTGATGGCACGCTATGAAGTCCTGAGTGAGCAGGTCAGCAAAGGACGCTTTCCGGGCTGCCTGTTTATCGCCGCCTGCAGCTTCTACCCGCAGCCCGATCAGCCCATCCATCAACTGGCCGAGCAGCAAAAAAGCGGCTCGTGGCAGTTCACCCATGACATTCTGGTGGAGCAGGGTCTGGATAACCCCAGCATGGTGACCGATCAGATGGAGCTGATCCTTGAAGGCTGCCTGAGCAGGCTGCTGGTGAAGCGCAATGTGCAGGATGTCGCCACCGCACAGCGGCTGGCAGAGGATGTCTACAGTATCGCGCTGTGCCGAAAAAATGGCGCGCTGGCCTGAGTTTTACCCGCTTTGACTGAAAATCAGGCAATCAGTCACGTTTCCAGGGGTTTTTTAGTGAAAGCCGTTGACGACCTGCGGCCTTTACGGTTTAATGCGCCCCGTTGCCCGAATAGCTCAGTCGGTAGAGCAGGGGATTGAAAATCCCCGTGTCCCTGGTTCGATTCCGGGTTCGGGCACCAAAATTTAAAGAAACCCGCCTCTGGCGGGTTTTTTGCGTTCTGCGTCTGACGTTTTCATTAATATCAATGCCAGTCGCCCTGCCTTATCCTTCCACCCACACCGCCCCGGCATCTGCTGATTTCACGCACTGCGCCACCCAGCGCACGCCCATTAAGCCGGCATGCACATCGGGATACCAGAAGCCCTGAAGGAAGGCAGTGTCGCGGCGATCGGTGGCATCCATTGCCAGCGCGAAGCGACGATAGAGATTCGACCAGGCTTCAAATAGTCCTTCTGTGTGTCCCCCACTAATGCGGTCCTCTTCCAGCGCGCGCGGGCTGAGGTAGCCCATGCCGCGCTCCAGAATCCGCACCGGTTCGCCCTGCACTTCGTATCGTAGCTGGTTCGGCTGCTCATCCCACCACTCCAGGCTGGCTTTCGACCCGACCACCCGAATCTTCTGCCCATGCATCGATCCCGCATTCACCGCCGACGCCCAGAGCGTGCCGACCGCACCGTTGTCATACTCCATCATCACGAAGGCGTTATCCTCCAGCGGTGCACGCGAGGCAACAAAGCTCTGGCGTGAACAGAGCAAACGTTTCACTTTTAACTGCGGCAACATCGTTTCGGCAATAAACAGTGGATGCGTCGCCAGATCGCCTAACACGTAACTCGGGCCGACAAAGCGCGGATCGACCCGCCAGCGGGTGCTCTCACTCTGCAACTCTACCGCCTCATTATGGAAGCCGTGGGCAAACTGCATATTCACGATGCGGATCTCACCCAGGGCCCCTTCAGCAATCATCTCTCTGGCCTGATGAACCAGCTGATGCCCGGCATAGCCATACGTGACGCCAACAATCTTCTGCTTCTCCCGGCTCAGCTGCTCCAGCTCATCGGCCTCTTCGACCGTAAAACAGAGCGGCTTCTCGCACACCACATGCAGCCCGGCACTCAGGGCCGCCCGACAAATAGAGAAATGCGTATTATTAGGCGTCGCGATCGACACCGCTTCAATGCCATCTTCACGCGCGGCTTCTCCGGCGAACAGGCTGGCATAATCGGTGTAACAGCGCTCAGGAGCCACACCCAGCGCCTGACCAAACTCGCGCCCGCGTGCGGCATCAAGATCAAACGCGCCCGCCAGCAGCACAAAGTTGCCGTCACGCTGTGCCGCCGAGCGATGGATATATCCAATCTGGCTGGTGCCGCCGCCGCCGATCATGCCCCAGCGCAGTGAGCGATTAGCCGCTTTTTTACCGTTAATCATGCTGTTGTCCTCAGAATCCTGTTGATCGGAGATAGTCCAGGCTGGCTTTTACGTCCCGCAGACTGGTGTCGGCATGGCGCGGATCACGCTCCTGTTCGATGGTGATCCAGCCCTGATAATTACGCTCAGTCAGAAGCGTGCGCACCGCCGGATAGTCGATTGCGCCCTGCCCGAGCGGACACATTAAGCCCTGCGCGCAGGCGGTGAAAAAGTCGAGTCCATGAGAGAGTGCGTCACGCCAGACCGGCTGGTTAACGTCTTTGAAATGGAGGTAATCAATGCGCGACCAGTACTGTTCCAGCGACGCCACCGGATCCATGCCGGCGTAATAGAGATGGCCCGTATCCAGGCATAAACCGGCGACCTCATGCGGAATGTCAGAGACCAGCTGCGCCAGCTCATCGGCAAACTCTATGCAGCCCCCCGCATGCGGATGGATCACCGGCCGCACGCCGTACTTCTGCCAGGCGATCTCACTCAGAATGGTGATGTGCTGCATCATGCGCTGCCAGTCATCCGCAGAAAGCCGTGGTGCCTGTTTTGACTGACCCGCATATTTCGCCCGCTCCGGATTGCCGAAGTCGATGATCACCAGATAAGGCGCGCTGGCTCCAGGTGTTCTGGCGGCGGTCGGCACGCTGGCCAGTGTGCGACACAGATTGTGGGTCAGCGTCACCAGCGCCGGAAAATGCGCCTCACTGACTAAATCATCAAAAATCGTCCCCGCCACCAGCGAAAGCTGGTGGGCATTAAGCTGCCGGGTCAGTTCATCGGCATCCGTTGGCAGATAATTCCAGGGGCCGAGTTCGATGCTGGGATAGCCAGCCTGTGCGGCCTCGGTCAGAACTTTGTGAAACGGCGGCAGCCAGGGATTCGCGGGATCATCCACGCCCCAGCTACAGGGCGCATTAGCAATATGAAAGGTCATGATATCTGCCTGTGCAGTAAGAACTGCTGGCAGTATCAAATAAAAATTTCACCTCAGACAACAATGAAAGTTTCATTTTTTGATAGAGATCGCGTTTAAAAATTGCGATAAATGATAGTTTTTTATCAAATAAAGGCTAACCTGCTCTTTTTATAGGTTTTCACGTGTCACGATTTCAAAGGGTACCGTTACCTGCGCAAAATGGTCAGGCTGTTCCGAACGGGTGTTAAGACAGGTATTGATAACCGCCTTAGCCATAGCATCAAGGCGATGGCGCAGCATCAGCGTAATAGTGCCGTCAATCAGCGCCAGTTCATCACCCGGCAGCGGACCGTGGCACAGCAGATCGATTTGCCTGCGTCCGCTCTCACGCAGCGCCTGAACCACACCCTCTATGCCGCCGCAGGGCGCATAAATCATCACCAGATCGTTATGGGCCTCCAGCAATTGCCGGGTCGCCTGATAGCCCCCTTCGCCCGACTCGTAAGTCTTTAACGGTTCAAGTACCCGCTGGCTGATGCCCGACTCGCGCAGGTAAGAACGAAAACTGATCTCGCTGCTCTCCTGACAGGTGAAACGATGGTCGCCCAGCAGCACTCCGACGCATCCCGGCTCACGCAGCAAATGCTGTGCCATCCAGGCGGCAGTGCGCCCCGCTTTCTGATTATCAATGCCGATAAAACCCGCATGTTCACAGGGCGAGAAATCCGAGAACAGCGCGAAAACCCGTACGCCCAGTCGTGACACATCCTGAATGGCGTGACGGATCAGCGGGTGATCCAGCGCCACCAGCGCAATCACATCACTGCGTTGTGCCAGCTGACGCAGCGAGTGCGCCACCGCCTCAACCTCATGAATATCATGCCAGCAGAATTCCGGTTCACGGCCCTGTGGCTGCTGCACCTTAAGCTGCTGTTTCAGCGCCTCGCCCAGTTGGTGATAAAACGAATAGCGGGCAGGCAGCAGGATAAAGCTCACACGCAGGGTTGCCGCAGCGAGGGTCGGTGTGGTCTGGCTGTGTGCCTGCGTCAGTCGATAGCCAAGCTCACGGGCCGCCGCCAGCACCTTCTGCTCGGTTATACTGCGAACCGGCGCACGGCGGTTCAGCACCCTATCCACCGTCGCTACACCCACACCCGCCGCCTGCGCGATGGCGGTCATCGTCACTTTAGACATCATTCTTCTCCCTGCTTCGGCTTTCTCTGGTGCCAGCTGAAGGCTGACCTCTGGATTCTGTTTCTATAACATCAGCACTCTATCGCGACGAAGAAATTTCCTCTCATTTTTTTGATAGAAAATCAGTGCTAACCTTGATCGTCCTCGCAAAATGAAACATTCATTTCTTTCTGCATTCTCTTCAAAACATCTATTTGCTAAAACGGGTAAAAATCCCACACCGATTCGGTTGATGGGATCACATCATTAAAAGGTTAGAGCGACGACGGCGGGCTTTCTATAGTGGAGTCCTGAGCACCACCTGCCCGTACGTAAAAAAGGAAAAGCCATGTTCCCTTCAACGCTTCCGGCTCCACGCATAACGGATGCCAGCCAGGTTCCGCGACTGCGCTGGGGCATTATCGGGCCGGGCTGGATCGCTGACCATTTTGCCCATGCGCTGCACCAGCACACACGACAACAGATCACCGCTGTTGCCGCCCGCGATCCGGCAAAAGCGCAGACCTTTGCTGACAAATGGGCAATCGGCCATGCCACAGGCAGTCTCGATGAATTGCTGGCGCGGGAGGATGTTGATGCGGTCTATATCGCTACGCCTCACAACCACCATTTTCCCGACGGTTTGCGTGCGATTGCCGCCGGAAAGCATCTGCTGATTGAAAAGCCGCTGGCGCTGAATGCGCCGCAGGCAACGCAACTTAAACAGGCCGCCGCTGCCGCAAACCTGCTCTGTATGGAGGCGATGTGGTGTAACTTTGCGCCGAAGTATGACGTCATCCGTCAGTTGCTGGAGGATGGCGTACCCGGTGAGGTCCATACCCTGATTGCCGATCATGGTGAGTTTTTCACGCCGGATCATCGCATTTTCAATGCCGATCTGGCGGGCGGCCCAATGCTTGATCTCGGCAGTTATCTGGTCGCGCTGAGTGTGTTTGTGGGCGGCGGTGCGCCTGAAACGATCGTCGCCCGTGGTCAGCCCGTCCTGAATGGCCGCGTTAATGGTCAGACGTCGATGCTGTTTACCCATCGGCACGGCATGCAGTCGGTACTGAATACCACCCTGTTCAGCAACACGCCAGGCGGTGCGGTGATCGCCGGTCGCGACGCGACGCTGGAGCTGACGGGCCAGTTCTATGCGCCTGGTAACTTCACCCTGACCTCCAGCGACCGGCGTCACCGCCTGCAATGGCAGGAACCTACTAACCGCTATGAACAGCTCAGCCATGAAATTAACCACTTCGCCTGGTGTATCGGCCAGAGTCTGATCGATTCGCCTGTCCATCCACTTGACCAGGCGATTATCACCCTGGCTGCGATGGACAACGTCAGGCAGCAGATTGGCGTGACCTTCAATGAAGAACAGCAACCTTAATGTGCCCGGAGCAGAAAGATGAAAATCGCTTTTGATGTGGATGTGATTAAAGATTTAGGCATCACCCGTATGGTTCATCAGGTGGCTGACTGGGGATACAAATATATCGAACAGTCGCCGCATCCGCAGATCAACCCATTTTATAAACATCCTAAAGCCAGCCGTGAAATTATCACCGAGTACAAAAATGCGTTAAGCGCCACCGGGCTGGAGATCTCCTCGTTTATTGTGGTTTATCGCTGGTCCGGTCCGGATGAGTTGCGCCGTCAGGCAGCGGTGAAGAACTGGAAGCGGATGATTGAGATTGCGGTTGAGATGGGTGTGCAGGTGATTAACACCGAACTCTCCGGCACACCTAATGAACCGGAAATCTGTGAAGAGATGTTCTATCGCTCAATGGAAGAGTTGTTGCCGATCATCGAACGTGAAGGCATCCGCGTCGAAATTCAGGCGCATCCGTGGGATTTCTGCGAAGAGAACAACGAAACCGTGGATATCGTGAAGTCGTTCCGCAGCGATAACGTAAAGTATATCTACAGCGCGCCACACACCTTCTTCTATGACAAAGGCAAAGGGGATGTGAAACCGATGCTGGAATATGCCGGTGACGATCTGTCGCACATGCTGATCGCCGACACCATGAACCATACAAAACATTGTCGCTACATCGTTAACCCGCCAGGCGTGGATGCCACCATCCACCAGCATGTTGGCGTGGGCGAAGGCGAAGTGGACTTCGATACCCTGTTCAAAACGCTACGCGACACCGGTTTTGCTACCCGCACCCATAAAGTTGGTGGTGAGCCGATTATTGCAGCATCCCTGTTTGGCTATCCGGAAAAAATGAAGGTTCAGGCAATTGAAACCCGCGAACTGATTGAGCGCGAACTGCTGTAAACCGACCTGCCGTGCAGTCATGGCTGGCTGCACGGGAATTTCTGCTCAGGACAACAAACACGCCGCCTGACACACTTTTATTCACTTTTCTCCGATGCCGCAGCCCGCCTGACATTAGCGCGCTACAGCACGCCCCTGCGCAGCCAGCAGAGTTAAACCGCCTTCGCAGCACCTGCTACACTCCAGACCAATATCACACCATAAGGCGAACTTTCATTATGTCGGAAAATGCATATCAGCCCGCAAAAGTCTGGACCTGGGACCCTGAAGCCAAAGGTAACGGCGCTAAAACTAATCGTCCGTTCGCTGGTCCCACCCATGAAAAAGCGTTGCCGGTCGGCAAACACCCTTTACAGCTCTATTCACTCGGCACGCCTAACGGCCAGAAAGTCACTATCCTGCTGGAAGAGCTGCTGGCGCTTAACGTCAACGATGCTGAATATGATGCCTGGCTGATACGCATCGGCGAAGGCGATCAGTTCTCCAGCGGTTTTGTGGATGTGAACCCGAATTCAAAAATTCCGGCGCTGAGTGACCACTCCGCAACGCCACCTATTCGGGTATTCGAATCGGGCAATATTCTGCTCTATCTGGCGGAAAAGTATGGCTACTTCCTGCCGAAAGATATCGCTGGCCGCACTGAAACGCTGAACTGGCTGTTCTGGCTGCAGGGTTCTGCGCCATACCTCGGCGGCGGCTTTGGTCATTTCTATCACTATGCGCCAGAAAAAATTGAGTACGCCATCAACCGCTTCACGCTGGAAGCGAAGCGTCAGCTCGACGTGCTGGATCGTCGGCTGGCCGATAACCGCTATCTGGCCGGCGATGACTACACCATCGCTGACATCGCCACCTGGCCGTGGTACGGCAACATGGTGCTGAATGATCAGTATGGCAGTGCCGAATTCCTGGATGTGCAGTCCTATAAAAATGTAGTGCGCTGGGCGAAAGAGATCGCACAGCGTCCTGCCGTTATTCGTGGCCGCAAGGTCAACCGCGTCATGGGCGACCCGGCCGATCAGCTGCATGAGCGTCATGATGCTGCTGACTTCGATACCGAAACCCAGGATAAAAAAGCGTAAGGAGAGTGCTGTGAGTGCATACGTTGTATTTATTCGTGATAACACCCTGAACCAGGACGAAATGGCGATCTACGCCGAGAAAGCGGGCCAGGCACGTGGCGATCATCAGATCAATCCTCTCGCCTTTTATGGTGAACTGGAAACACTGGAAGGTCAGGAAGCGGAAGGTGTGGTGATTCTGGAATTCGCGAGTCGCGAAGCCGCACACGCCTGGTATGACAGCCCGGAATATCAGGCTGCCAAAGCGCACCGCCTGAAAGGTGCGAACTATCGCGTGGTGCTGGTAGAGGGCGTGGCTAAGTAAGCATTCAGGCGGCAGCGATGCCGCCTGTTTTTATTGCAGCGTGATACGCGCCACGCCATCCAGAAGCTGATGGCTGTGGTCATCATTGAAGCCCTGCTTCAGCGTAACGTACAGTGTCTGCCCGTCCGGTGCGACCAGCAGGCTCTCTGGACGCCCCTCAAATGACCAGCTGTTTTTCACTTCATAAGTGGTGCCATCCAGCTGCAGCACCTTCTTTGCCTCACGCTGGCTGATATAAATCTCATTACGCTTGCCGTTAAACTTAATCCCCATCGAATCAGCCGGATCCAGACGCTGAATTACCTTGCCGCTGCGCTCATCAAATACCAGGGTGTTTTTCGTTCTGGCGTTATCCGTGACAAACAGGCGTCCCGTCGCGGGATCTTCAGCCATGTTCAGGAACTTAGCGTCCTGCCCGTCGCCTGACGTCAGTCGCTGTTCGATTTTGTGATTACGCGGATTGATCACCAGGATTTCACCGCTGCCGTTCGCCGCATAAATCCGGTCACTGACCGGCGAGAAGATAATGCCTGTGACATCCTTCCCGGCATTTTTAATCCGGGCTTTCAGCGTCAGGGTTTTCGCATCAACCACCCAGATCATACCCGGATCGCCCGCGCCGCCGACATAAAGCAGCCCGTCATGCAAAAAGATCTCTCGCGTGCTCACCGGTAAGCCGTTCTCATTTTTATCGTCGAATATCAGACGTTTCAGCACCTTACCGTTCTCTGGATCGATCATAGAGATACCACCATCCAGCGAGTTGGTGGCGTAGAGCGCGCTGCCAGCCGGGTCGCTAATCAGCCCGACGTTTTTCAGGTCGAAATGCCCGGTCCCGGTGCTCTGCAGCGTGGTGCCATCAAGACGGTAGATCATCCCACCACTGATATCCTTACCCTCCGGCGCACTGGCAACATAGAGCGCATTTTTGGCGGGCAGATATGCCATCTCATACAACCCGTCACCCAGCTCGCGCTGAATCAGATTATCGGGACTGGAGGGCTGCATCACCACTGGCGCATTGCCATCCACTTTGGTGGCAGGTGTGTGGCATGCCGTCAGGCTAAAGGTGGTGATCATCGCCAGTGCGAGCGCCGCTTTACGCGGGCAGAACAACGCTTTCATACTTAACTCCCCTATCGACCTGCTCTCCCGGCTGGCCACAACGCAGAGGGCAGGCAGGAAAGAAATGAATGAGAATCATACGCATCAGAAAAAAGGCTGTAAACGCAGCGGCATCCTGAACCGACCGAATCAGCTTAATGCGGTATGTTAACTGTCCACAGACGCTTTTTCACGCCCGCCAGTCAATATAAAATAATGATTAATCAACAGATTGCAGATTCGCCTGCAGAAACGCCACAAACGCATTGATGCGAGCCGGAAGCTGGCGCTGCGCTTGCCAGACCGCAAAAATATCCCCATCGGGAGCCTGCCAGTCGGGTAGCACCGGCAACAGTTCGCCCGTCACCAGGCTGTGCTGCGCGTCCCACCACGAGCGCAGCAGAATGCCATGTCCATCCATTGCCAGCCGCATCGCCACCTCACCATCGTTGGTGATCAGGCTGCCGCGCACTTTCTGGCTGATGCTCTGCTCGCCGCTGGTCAGTCGCCACAGCGTAAAATCACTGTCGTGCTGACGCAGTAAAATGCAGTTGTGCTGCGCCAGATCGCGCACCGTAGCGGGCAAACCGTGGCGCGCAGCATAGGCGGGTGAGCAGCAGAGGATGCGCGGATTAGTTCGCAATTTACGCGCCACCAGCCGCGAGTCGGGCGGTTCGCCGACGCGGATATCGATATCCATGTGCGCATCAAGAAAATTAAGTGGCTGGCTACTGAGTTGCAGCGACAGCGAGAGCTGCGGATGCAGTGCGGCAAAGGCCGAAACACAGGGCGCGATATGCCGACGGCCGAAACCAAATGAGGCGTTGATATTCAGCGTGCCGCGTAACTGCGCGGTTTCACCGCTTACCGCCTCTTCCAGCGCCGCCAGTTGATCCAGCAACGGACGCGCGCCCGCCAGATAACGGCGGCCTTCCGGGGTCAGCTCCAGCCGCCGCGTGGTGCGGCGCAGCAGTTGCACGCCAAGACGCTGTTCCAGCTGGCTCAGACGTTTGCTAACCGCCGCCAGCGACAGGCCCAGTTCGCGCGCCGCCGCGGTCAGACTGTCCAGCGCGGCCAGGCGAACAAAGAAGGCCAGATCATCGGTGGAAGTGCGGGATTCTCTACTTTGATTCAACAATGGATTGCCTTTCAGCCTCATTATTTCCCCGGAATCGACAGTTATACTGCGTACACAATTCGAACATCAACCGGAAAGGTGCCCTGTGACTGATAAAATCCACCGTGTTGCCGTCATCCCTGGCGACGGCATTGGCAAAGAAGTGATGCCGGAAGGCGTCCGCGTGATGAATGCGGCCGCAGAGAAATTTAACATTCCGCTGCGCTGGGAGTGGTTCGATTACGCCAGCGCCGACTACTGGCAGCAGCATGGCAAAATGTTGCCTGATGACTGGTTTCCGCAGCTGAAAGCCTTCGATGCGATCTACTTTGGCGCGGTCGGCTGGCCCGATGTGGTGCCCGACCACGTTTCACTGTGGGGCTCACTGCTGCAGTTCCGCCGGGAGTTCGACCAGTATGTTAATCTGCGTCCGGTGCGACTGATGCCAGGCGTGAAAGGCCCGCTGGCGAACCGTCAGCCCGGCGATATCGACTTCTATGTGGTGCGCGAAAACACCGAGGGTGAATACTCCAGCGTCGGCGGCACCATGTTCCCCGGTACCGAACGTGAAGTGGTGATTCAGGAGACGGTGATGACGCGAACCGGCGTCGATCGCATCCTGAAGTTTGCTTATCAGCTGGCGCAGAGTCGGCCGAAGAAGCACCTGACCTCCGCCACCAAATCCAACGGTATCGCCATCACCATGCCTTACTGGGACAGCCGCGTCGAAGCGATGTCCAGCCAGTTCCCCGAGGTTCGCGTCGATAAGTATCATATCGATATTCTCACCGCCAACTTCGTGCTGCATCCGGACTGGTTTGATGTTGTGGTGGCCAGTAACCTGTTTGGCGATATCCTCTCCGATCTCGGCCCGGCCTGTACCGGCACTATCGGCATTGCACCTTCCGCCAATATCAACCCGGAAGGCCTGTTCCCCAGCCTGTTTGAGCCGGTTCACGGTTCTGCGCCTGATATCGCGGGCAAAGGCGTCGCCAATCCCATCGGGCAGATCTGGTGCGGGGCGATGATGCTGGAGCACCTCGGCTACAAAGCGGCGGGTGATGCGGTGTTAGAGGCGATTGAACGCACGCTGGCGGCAGGAGAGCATCTGACGCGCGATCTCGGCGGCAGCGCCAGCACCGAACAGCTCGGCGCAGCCATCGCTGCCGCATTGTGATTTAGTCAGGCAACTGCACCACGCACTCCGGGTGCCAGCCTGGTGGTAACGGCTCCGGCCGTGTGATCACCAGGTTGTGCAGTTGCAGGTTTTCTACCCCACGCGCAAACAGGCCCGGCAGCCCGCCGGGATAGCGCTCTACGCCAAAGGCTTCGCCGGTTTTCGGATCAAGCTTGTAGGCATTATCCAGTCCCATGCCGGTCGGGGAGTCCGGGTTACAGGGCGGCCGCACGTCGTAATGGCCCTGTGTCATCGGCGATACAGTCTGCCGCATCTGAAGCTGGCTGATGACCACATCGCGTATCCAGCCCGATTCTGCCGCATGCAGGTTAACCGCCCCTTCTGCTACACCTGTCATGTTACTGAACTGCACCTGCTCAACGATGCCAGGCGTGATGGCAGGATCGCGGCGGCGCACCGAAATATGCAGCGGATCGGCTTTGCCCCAGTGACAGGGCGGCGCGTGGTGACAGGCAAAAGTCAGGTTACTGAACAGCAGACGGCGTATCGCACCGCCGTCACGCGACAGAATGCCGATGCCCCGGTTGGAATCAAAAATAGTGCAGCCGGTTACCGTGACATCCTCCACATCATCCCAGGTTTCGGTGCCGATTTTAAAGGCGCAGCTGTAACTGCGCAGCAGACAGTTGGTGATCATAATCTGCCGCGCCGGACGCCGCAGCGCGGCCGGTTTGTGGGTGGTTTTAATGCAGATAGCGTCATCGGCGGCACTGAGGTAACTGTTGCTGACAAACACCGCCTCGCATCCGTCAATATCCAGCGCATCGGTATTCGGCATGGTCATGGCGTTGTCGATAGTGAGATGGTCGATATGCACATGGCGACAGCTCACCAGATGCACCGTCCACATCGGCGCCTGCACGATGGTAAAGGCGGTCAGCGTCACCTGCTCGCAATCTTCGAACACAATAATGCGCGGCCGGTCAGGGCGCGGCAGGCGATAACCCTGTTCATCCCGCTCAGCGGCAAACCAGGCTTCGCCCTCACCATCGATGCGGCCAGTGCCGCTGAGGGTGATATTGCGCTGACCCAACGCATAGAGCAGCACGTTGTGGGATTTCTCTGCACAGCTAAGTGCCTGCACCGCCTGGTAGTCAGCCAGTCGCGGACTGGCGATCAGCACCGCACCCGCTTCAAGGTGCAGTTCAAAATCAGACGGCAGATTCAGGCAACCGCTGCGATAACGCCCGGCAGGCAGGGTCAGACGACCTCCGCCGGCCGCCGCAATCTGATCCATGGCGCGTTGCAGCACGGCCGTGTCCGGGGTTTCGCCATCGGCGACAGGATGAAAATCAGCAAGGGAAAGGTGCATCATGCGTCTCCCGCAGGATTGAGGAGGAGGAATTGCAGCACGATACGGCGCGGGAAACCTTTGTCTGGTCGCCAGTACGCCGTTTCGTGCGGGATATCACAGATTACTTCACGGCCCCTTCGGTGACGCCGCTGATAAACTTGCGCTGGAAAATCAGGAACACCACGATCAGCGGCATAATCACAATCATCGCCCCCGCCATCAGCACCGGAATGTCGATGGTGTTTTTGTTCTGGAAAAACATCATGCCAATCGGCAGCGTGCGCAGCTCATCCTTGTTGACCAGAATCAGCGGGATCAGGAATTCGTTCCAGGTCCAGATAAACAGCAGCAGCCCCAGCGTCGACAGGGTCGGCCAGATCGCGGGCACCAGAATGCCCCACAGAATTTTGACCCGTGACGCGCCATCCATCACCGCCGCTTCTACCAGCTCTTTCGGCACCTGCTGAAACGCGCTGGCAATCATCAGCGTGGTAAAGGGCAGCGACAGGGCGATTTGCGGCAGAATCAGAGCCAGATAGGTGTTGGTCAGCCCCATCCAGCGCAGCTCGTGATAGAGCGGAATGATAAAGGCTTCACTCGGCAGCACCATCCCCAGCGCCAGCATCGCCCCAATGACTTTTTTACCGGGGATCTTCAGCCAGGCGAAACCAAACCCGGCCAGAATGCCGAGCAGCACGCTGAACAGCACGACCGGGATCACCACCAGCACCGAGTTGAGGAAGTAAACGTTGAAGTGTCCCTGCTGCCATGCGGTCACGTAATTTTTGACATTCAGCGAGGCGGGCAGCGTGAAGATGCCCTGAAACAGCTCCATCTGCGTTTTAAACGAGGTCATCAGCGCCATCAGAAACGGCAGAATCGTCATCAACGCCACGATCCAGATCAGCGCGCGTGAAATCACCGGCGTGCTTCGCATCAGTAACGCTCCTTTAAGGCCAGATGGATCAGATAGTTAATCCCTAAAACAATGATCATGCTGAACACCGCCACCGATGAGGCGTAGCCAAAGTAGTGCAGGTCAAAGCCCTGCTTATACATAAAGATGTTAGTGACCATGGTTGACGTGCCCGGCCCGCCCTGCGTCATCACATAGACCAGGTCAAAGGCTTTCAGGCTGGCGATCACCGTCAACAGCAGGGCAATCCGCAGCTCGGGCCGCAGGCCAGGCAGCGTAATGCGCATAAACTTCTGGCGACGCGACGAGCCATCCAGATCGGCAGCTTCCAGCAATGAAGGATCCATGCGCTGCAGGCCCGCCATAAACAGCACCAGACAGAAGCCGAAGAAGTACCAGGTGGCGACCAGACCGACAGCGGGCAGCGCCCAGGTGAAATCACCCAGCCAGGAGAGCGCCAGCTGGGGCAATCCGATCGCGCGTAATATCTGATCGATGGGGCCAAACGCCGGGTTATAGAGCCAGCGCCACACCACGCCCAGCACTGCCATTGGCATGATGTAGGGCAGGAAGAAGAGAATGCGCAGCACGCTGCGTTCGTTATTGTTGCGCGTGTCATACAGAAAGCTGCAGAGCAGCAGGCCGACGCCAATCGGCAACAGGGTATAGAACAGCATCAGGATGGCGTTATTGCCCAGCGCAATCCAGAACACCGGATCGCTGAACATGCGCATGTAGTTGCTGATGCCACTAAACACCGGCAGCGAGGTGCCGTCCCATTCGGTAAAACTGATGCCCAGCGAGGCCAGCAGCGGGAACAGCAGAAACACCGCATAGACCAGCACCGCAGGCAGAACATAGAGAAAATTACGCCAGCTGCTTAAATTCAACATAACCCTACTCGTGGTTCAGAACGGTGCTCAGGCCCGGCTGTTCGCCGGGCCTCCGGCTTAATGCTTCAGAGTCTTCAGGTAACGCTGATAGTTGTTATCAAAATTCACCACCATCTGATCGGCGGTCTGACGACCCGCCAGCAGCAGCTGGACGTTCTGATTCAGCTCGGCATTCATGGTGGGTGTTGCCCAGTCCACGTAGTGGCCTAAACCGTCATAGTCATTGAGCGTCAGCCAGACCTGATACGCCTCCGCCAGCAACGGATTATCCGCTGGCATTTTGGCCGCTTTGTTGGTGCTGGCCGGCAGGAAGCCCACTTTCAGCCAGCGGTTCGCCATGGCATCAGAGACCATATAGTTGATGAACTTCGCTGCACCCTCCTGCTGATCTTTGCCTTTGGCAGTGCTGGTAATCGAGAACGCCAGATCGGTGCCGCCGACCATCAGCGGCTGCTTTACGCCTTCACCAGCAGGCATCGCGGCGAAGTGAATATCTTTGTTGTCTTTAAACTGGCCGAGATACCAGGTGCCGCTGACCAGGAACGCAGCCTGGCCATTCTGGAACAGCGTCGCCGCATCATCGTGACCAATGCCCTGGAAGCCAGGGAAGAAGTACCCTTTGTCGGTCCAGCTCTTCATCATCGTGGCGGCATTGACCAGCTTGCTGTCTTTGAAGGTGCCGCCCACATCGTAAATCAGATTATCCAGCGTCTTGCGGTCGTGGCTTTCAATCTGCGCCTGCCACAGGGTGCTGAGCAGCTGCTGGCCCATGTTGCCATCCAGCAGGCCGAGCATCATCGGCGCGGTGCCCTGCTGTTTCAGCTTTGCCATGGCGCTTTCCAGCTCAGCCAGGGTTTTCGGCACTGCAATGCCCGCTTTATCCAGCACCGCTTTGTTGTAATAGAGCCCGACCATTTCACCCAAGCTGGCGATGCCGTAAAGTTTGCCGCTGCCAAACTCGCCGCTGTCTGACCAGCGGTTACGTTTCAGAATTGAGTCGGGGAAGCGGGTCGTCCAGCCGTCGCTGGCGGCGTAGCTGTCGAGCGGCAGCAGCAGCTTATCTTTAACCAGCGAACCCATATCGCCGCCGCCCTGGTTGACCTGCGCGATCTGCGGGCCATCACCGGCAGTCAGTGCCAGTTTCAGCGGAATACGGGTATCTTCAAAGGAGTGAACCGAGCGGTTAATCACGATGCCGGGATTCTGCTGTGAGAACTCTTTAATCCCTTCATCCACCGCGGCAGTCTGCTCCGGGTAGTTGTAAATATCCCACTCATTCAGAGTGACGGCGGCGTGGGCGGCATGAGAGACGCTGCCCGCCAGCAGGCCTGCTGCCAGCAGCCGACCCACATTGCGAATTCGGAAAGAACGAACGGAAGAAACAGACATTATGCTTACCTTCTTCAGACCAGGGTCGGCATCCTTTCATCTCACCGCCTGACATCCTGCAGGCTGCAGCCGCACACAAACGCACTCACTCATACTTACTTTAATAAAAAAATAAAGTCAAACAGCCTGCAGACCGAATTGCAACGCTGTGAGCACGCGCAAATAAACAGCGGCATGGCGCGAAATTCAGCACGGCACGCTGGCTTTTACACCATTAACCGTGGCGGTGCGTCGCCAGCCGCTTTTTCTGCAGCAGGAGATGCCAGCCTGATAATCGCAAAATAACATCCTGATAAAACATATGAAAATCCTATCACGCTCACACTTTTCTCTTTTGATCGGCCGTGAATCTGCCGCCAGCTGCCCTATTCCGGGCGTGTTGGCGATCACAGTTGTGCATCCCGATACCGGTAAACATTGCCGAACCGCCTGCGTTAGTGCGATAAGGTAATTATTCTATCTTGAAAACTAAGTCCACTTTCATTAACGTAACTTTCACCTGCGGATCTGTTCACTCCCTGACCGGTTCCCTCACTCACGAGAACTCACCATGGCGAATCAAGGTGTCATTCGTCCGGCCACACCGGCGGACTACCCGGCGCTCTACCGCATCTGTCTGGAAACAGCCGATGCGGGCGGCGATGCCCGTGCGCTTTACTCCGATCCTGACTATCCCGGCCAGCGTTTTGCCGTGCCTTATGCGCGCTTTGCGCCTGACTTTGCTTTTGTACTGGAGCGGGACGGTGAAGTGCAGGGTTACGTCGTCGCGGCACCCGATACCCGCGCGTTTGAAGCGCAGCTTCAGGCCGAATGGTGGCCGCAACTGCAGGAAAAATATCGTGATCGCAGCGCCAGCGCCCCGCTCGACAGCAAAGTGCTCGATTCAATCCGCCATCCTGACCAGGCCGCTGACACCCTGGTGACGCAGTGGCCCGCTCATCTGCATATCAACCTGCTGCCAGCGGCACAGAAAGGCGGCTGGGGTCGCCGGATGATTGAGCATGAACTGGCGGCGCTGCGAGCTGCGGGTATCAGCGGTGTCCATCTTGGCGTCAGCCTGCAGAACGAGCAGGTCTGTGCTTTCTATGAGCGCATGGGGTTTACCCCAATCGTGCGCAGCAATGCCATCTACATGGGCCAGTTACTCTGAGTGAGGTAGCCGATGACCAGCCTGCGCTTGCAGAATGTGAAGAAGTCGTATGAACACGTTAATGTCATTCATGGCATCGATCTGACAATCAACAGTGGCGAATTTGTGGTGTTTGTCGGGCCATCCGGCTGCGGCAAATCGACGTTATTGCGAATGATCGCCGGGCTGGAGGAGATCAGCAGCGGTCAGTTGTTGATTGAGGAGCAGGACATGACGCAGCAGCCCGCCACCGAGCGCGGCATTGCTATGGTGTTTCAGTCTTATGCGCTCTACCCCAACATGACGGTGCGCGGTAACCTGGCTTATCCGCTGGAAGTCATGAAAAAGTCCAAAGCAGAGATCAACGAGGCGATTGCCCAGACGGCTGCTCGTCTGCACCTCACCGAACTGCTCGATCGCCTGCCGCGCGCGCTCTCTGGCGGACAGCGACAGCGCGTGGCAATTGGCCGGGCGATTATCCGTCATCCGCGCATTTTCCTGTTTGATGAGCCACTCTCTAACCTTGATGCCGAGCTACGTTTACAGATGCGCATTGAGATTGCCCGGCTGCACGCCTCGCTCGGCAACACCATGATTTATGTCACCCATGATCAGCTGGAGGCGATGACCCTGGCTGACCGCATTGTGGTGCTGCGTCAGGGCCGCATTGAGCAGGTCGGCGCGCCGCTGACGCTCTATCACGATCCGGATAACCTGTTTGTCGCCGGCTTTATCGGCTCGCCAAAAATGAACTTTCTGCAGGCGAAAATCAGCGCCACGGGCAGGGGTGAAGTGCAATTGCGGGTGCCGGAACTGAAGATTGAGGGGCTGGTGCTGAAAATCGCCGCCGACTGTCGCGAGGGGCAAACCGTGACGCTCGGCATTCGTCCTGAGCATTTCCAGCCCGCCGCGCAGACGCCGGATGCACAGCGCTTTCACGGCGAGCTGGCTTATGGCGAGATGCTGGGCCACACCAACTACCTCTACCTGGATATCGGGCGTGAACAGATGCTGGTCGTGGAAGAGCGCGAGGCGATTACGCGCGATCTGGGAACCCAGGTTGAACTGGGCTTTTCTGCCGCGCACTGCCTGCTGTTTGATGAGCAGGGAATGCGCCTGCGCTAACGAAGCGTGGAAACAAAAACGGGCGCCGCAGCGCCCGTTTTTTTATTTGAGAGGTCACTCAGGTAACCGGCTCTTCATCGGCCTGTGCCGCGAGCAGATCAAGCAGTCGATTGACGGCAAAACCCGCCGCGCCCAGCGCCCACATGCGGTTCGATTCTGTCAGGAACTGCAGCGGCGTCATGTGTGGCGTCAGTTTAAGCCGGTAGGCCTGGAAGCTCTGGGTGATGTGATCGAGCAGAATGCGCGATGCCATGTGCGGCTCCATCGCCAGATAGACTACATCCGGATCGTAAGCCACCGACAGGTTCGCCAGCGAAATCCCCAGCTCACGCCCGGCTTCCTGCAGGACCGCCAGCACGTCGGGTGTTGGCCGCTGATCCAGCGCCTGCAACGTAAGGCCTTCCACCGACTCCTGGTCAGCCAGCCGCTGCAGAATGGCGCGCGATGAGGCGACATCCTCCAGCAGACGCAGCGAGCCGTCGCCCACCAGCCCGTTGCCGATCTCCCCCGCCTTGCCGTGACGACCACGATAAAGCTGACGATTCAGAATGATGCCCGCACCAATCCCTTTACCGTAGGTGGCGATCACCGCCGACTGGGCATTGCCGAGCTGACCAAACACCAGCGCCGCCATCGCCATGGCGTTGGCGTCGTTCTCAATAAACACCGGTAGCGAGAAGCGCTCTTCCAGCAGACGCGCAATCGGGACGTTGTCCCAGTCGAGCACTTTGGAGCGGATGCAGTAGCCGTTTTCGGCATCAACCAGACCCGACAGCGCCAGCCCAATTGCCCCGACCCGCTTCTCCTCCACGCCGCGCAGGAACTTCGCCAGCGCATCGCCGAGCTGGCGCGGTGTCAGCGTGCCTTTGGGCATCTGCTGTTCGCCCAGCAGGTTGCCGCTGAGATCGGTCATGACGATCAGATTACGTTCCGCATTGAGCTGAATGCCAATCACGCTGGCGCGATCGGGATTGAGTCCCAGCAGGGTTTTAGGCCGGCCCATTGACACGCGACGCAGCCCCAGTTCCTGCACAATCTCCTGCGCCAGCAGGCGATTAGTGGCCTGCGACACGGTCGACATGCTCAGTCCGCTGCGGACTTTCAGGTCTGACTGGCTGATCGGCGCATGTTCAACAATCAACCGCAGAATACGTGCGGTTACGTTGGGAGCGGTCATAAGTTCCTCGGATTATCTGGCGGAAGAGACTCAGCCAGCGTCAGATCGGTAATCGGACAGGCGTCAACTGCTGCGCCAGTGTCAGCGCCCCGCTCAGGGCATCGCCCTGCGGCGTCACCAGCCGGGCCTGAATATCGTCGTCCAGCCAGCGCTGAATCGGCGTGGACAGGCCACCCATCAGTGCTACCCGTCCACTGCTCAGCGCAATCAGACGGCGCACCATCAGGCCGATATCGGTGGCGGTCTGATGCAACAGATCCTGAGCATGACGATCGCCCGCGTCGGCGGCCGCAAAAATCTGTGGCACCACGCGCGCCCAGTCGGCAGGCGTCGCTGATCGCGTCCAGAGCAGCATCGTTTCGGGGCTGTCACCGAACGGCACCATCAGCTGCCGCGTAAAAGCGCTGGGTGGGATAATCGACTCCTGGGCCAGCAGCGCCAGCCGCAGCGCCCGACGGCCCAGTTCCGCGCCGGATCCCTGATCAGAAAGGGCGAAGCCCCAGCCGCCAAGCAGCGTAAAGCGTTCGCCATCCCAGGCGGCGCCCTGACTACCGGTGCCGATGATAAAGACGGCGCCCGGTGAGCCACCGTGGGCGCCCGCACAGGCGATCTCCACGTCACTGACCACCTGTAACGCCGCGCAGGCAGGCTGCCAGCTGGCGAGTCGCGCCTGCACTGAGGCGACATTGGCACCGGCTAATCCGGCAACCAGCGCGGTCTGCGCCAGCGCCTCCTGCGGTAATCCCGCCTGTGACAACACCCGGTCAATCAGCTGCCCGACGCAGGTCAGCGCCGCATCATAGTCTGACCAGACGTTGGCAGGCCCGCCAGTGGTTTGCGCCAGCACGCGACCCTGCAGATCAGTTAACCGCGCGCGACACTGTGTACCGCCGCCATCAATGCCAAGGAGATAGTGTGGTTGCACGCGCTTCCTTCCCTGATTAAGGGTTATAGCCATAATGAGCGAACGATAGGATAAAAAAACTTAAATCGCAATAACAAATAAATATGGCAAAAACATATCGACACTTTTTATTTAATTTACATATAGATAATAAAAAACACTCCGCAAAACGCGCAGCGCGTTATTGACATTAGTTTTTCTGTCGTAATAAGTTGATGGTCAGATTATCAACAGGCGCGCCCGATCACAGGTGAGCCAGGCATCATCCGATTTCAGGAGCAGGGGTTTAACATGAAAGTAGGCATTATCGGTCTCGGCTTTCGTCTGTCCCACGTGATCAAAGAGTTCAGCAAAGCCGACGACGCCTTCTCGGTAGTGGGTTATTACGATCCGGCTCCAGCCGGACTGCCTAATCTGCACAGCTTTGGCATTGCGCCCGGCCAGTCCTTTGCGTCCATTGATGCGCTGCTGGAGCACGGCGGAATGGATGTGGTACTGGTTGGCTCACCCAACTTCCTGCATCTGGAGCATGTGGGTCAGGCACTGGCGGCGGGTTATACCGTGTTTACCGAAAAGCCGGTGGTGATCAATGAAGAGCAGACCATGGAGATGGCGAAGCTGGTCCGTCAATATGGCGAAGCGCGCATTCTGGTCGGCCTGGTGCTGCGCTACTCCCCGCTCTATCACGATCTGCTGGCGGCACGCGATGCCGGTCAGTTGGGCGAAATTACCTCGATTGAGGCGACAGAACATATCAAGCCTTACCATGGCGCATTCTTCCAGCGCGACTGGCGACGTCTGGAGAAGTATGCCGGTCCTTACATTCTGGAAAAGTGCTGCCACGACATCGATCTCTACCAGGGCCTGTTGCAGGAGCGCCCAATCCGCGTCGCCAGCTTTGGCGGCCGTAAATCTTTTACCCCGGCTCATGCGCCGCAGGGTGCCATCACCGCTGAGTCAGAGCTTTACCACGTAAAACCCAGCGGCTGGTCGAGTACCGATGCCGTCTTCGACAGCGACGCCGATATTGTCGACTACCAGACAGCCCTGATTGAGTACGAAGGCGGCGCGACACTCGCCTTCCATGCCAACCTGAACGTGCCGGATGAGTTTCGCCGTTTCTGCGTCATGGGCACCGACGGCATGGCCGAAGGCGACTTTGTACGAAACTACTTCCGCGTGCACAACGCGCGTAGTGGTGAGAAAGAGGTGGATACCGCCTACAGCGGCAATGCTTATGATGGCCACTACGGCGCAGATGCGCTGATGGCAGAAGAGATTGTTAAACATATTAAACAGGGAACACCGCTGAAAGTTTCAGTCGTGGACGCGCTGGAAGCGGGCCTCACCGCCATAAAAATCGATGAGGCGCGCAAAACCCGCAGCGTAGTGGACATGCGTGAAAGCTGGCTAACATTTGACGCCAACCTGGGAAAAACCGGGGCCTGATAGCCCCAGCCTGCGGGTCGACCTCCCCCGCCGACCCCGGGATTGAAATGGCAGTACGACTGGTAACTTCCTGTACTGGCCTTCGGGCCAGTTTCTCTATTGATGCTGGCTCGCTCAGCCAGCGCCTCAACTCCCATTAACCTCATTCTCCAGCTTCTGACGCCGCCGCAGATGCGGAAACAATTTCATCCACAACGCCACCACAACCAGTGTACCGATGCCGCCAATCGCCGCCGCCGGGGCGGCACCGAACCAGGCCGCCAGCAACCCGGACTCAAACTCGCCCAGCTGATTTGATGTATTAATAAATATCGCGTTAACCGCATTCACTCGCCCGCGCATGGTATCTGGCGTATCCAGCTGCACCAGCGCGCCCCGGATCACCATACTGACCATATCAAAACCACCCAGCGCACAGAGAGCAATCAGCGACAGCCACAATTGCGTGGAAAGCGCGAACACCAATGTGGCAGCGCCAAATCCTGCCACCGAGCCAAACATAATCATCCCGACATGCTTTTCCAGTTTGTGACGGCTCAGCCAGATACCCACCAGCAACGCCCCGACCGACGGCGCGCCACGTAACATCCCCAATCCCCACGGCCCGGTATGCAGAATATCTTTGGCAAAAATCGGCAGCAGCGCCGTCGCCCCGCCCAGCAATACTGCAAACAGATCGAGCGAAATCACCCCAAGCACATCTTTGCGTTCACGAATGAAGTGAATCCCGGCAAAAAGATTCTTCATATTCATCGGCAGGCGGCTCTGAACCGGATGCTCATAACGCAGCAGACTCACCAGCGTCAGTGAAATCAGATAAAACACCCCGGAAACGCCATACACCACATGCGGTCCGGCGACATAAAGTAAACCGCCAATCGTCGGCCCGACAATCACCGCCGCCTGTCCACCCACGGAGTTCATTGCCATGGCGCGCGCCAGGATCGAAGGCGGCACCAGCGACGGCAACATCGAGGACATTGCAGGCCACTCCAGCGCCTTCGCCACCGCAATCATAAATACCAGCCCCCAAAGCGCAGTTTTATCAACGGTCTGGAATAAGGTAAGCACCACTAATGCTACCAGTGCCGCAAATTCCACCAGCTGACCCAACAGCACAATGCGCCGCCGGTCATATTGATCCGCCAGATGACCGGCGGGTAACGCCAGCAACACCGACGGCAGAAATTGCATCAGGCCAATCATCCCTAACGCCATTGCGCTGTTGGTCAGCGCATAGATCTGCCAGCTGATCGCCACCGAGAACATCTGAAAACCAAACGATGAACAGGTACGCGCCAGCCAGAAGGCGACAAATGTCCGATGTCGCCACAGCGACTCTTCAGCCGCGGATGCCATAAATCCCATGTCTTATCCCAAATCAGGTGAGGAAACCCGCGTCGTTGCGCGGTGTTATTGGTGTGGTTTTGACGACGCCGGGTTAACAGACTGGCTGAGACCAGGAAGCGTGCGGCTCCAGCCCTGCCTCCCTGCGCAATGCACTGCGTCCCGCTCCGGCAAAGGCATATCAGCCCTCTCCTGATTATTACCCGCCTATTTGTCCCTGCTATTGAATATATTGCAGCACATCATCAGACGCCAAAGGAATTATCATCTGTTTGCTACCAGGTTTATTTACTTTCTCAGGTAACAAAAGGATGATTTGGATTAAGCATGTGATCTATATTTATTCACGCGTTTAAAAAAATGCGACTTTTTATATGCTTAATTATCAAAATATCCTTTTTATTGCATTTCATAGAGATAATGAAAAACAGTTTATATAACCCCTATGTTACTGAACCTATCCATCACGTTAAGCGTAATGTCACTGGCATTTGCTATAGCGTGCCTTATCTTCCGCAAAACCAGGACAGCGGCAATATACTTAATACAAACAACATTATTTCATTACACAATCAAATTGCTAATGAAGCAGCATTAATGATTGTTCCGGTTGAAGATATTCGATTACGGGGAATGATCGCGGTTCCTGATGCCTATAAGCATTTACAGAATGACCGCATCCGGATTGGGATTAACTATTCAAGCTTAGCTGCACATAGTGCGTCACTGCTTGAATTAACAAAGAAATTTGATTTCTGGCTTTATGATTTTGCGCCGCCAGGTGCGGACTGGCGACTGCTGGAGTCCTTTCCTTTTTCAGGGATAGTTTTAACCGAATCGTTCTTTAATGATAATTATGAAAAATTTACTTTTCCCTTTTTTATGGCGACATTTCGTGAAAAAGGTGCAGAGGTCATTGTGCGAAGTCATACGCCGCCTTTAACCACTGAGCAGTTTGCTGAGATAAATATCAGCGGCTGGCAACAGCAACGCTCGGACGGCGATCTTATTAGCTGCTGATTCACAAATCCTGCCTTCCGGCGTTAAGGGCACACGGCGGTGCGCTTAACGTCCTTTAATCCCCCATAAAATGTCGTATTACTACAGTTGTTAAGCGGTTTAAGCCAAAAAAATCAAACCTCGATCTAATTTTGCTATAACATTTAACACAAAGGGATCGTCTGTCTTAACGGAAGAGATATTGAAGAACACCCTAATCATTTGTACTTGATAACTGGAAACAGCCTATCTGGTTGTTTTCGTGTGTTTTATGGCAACGAAACGAGGTCGATATTATGGGGAAAAACTCCTCATCTTTTGGCGTAATTCGTTTCCTGACAGTGCTGTTCGCAGTGCTGACGGGCGCGTTTATGCTCATTGGCGGTGGCTGGTTAGCCGCCATTGGTGGTTCCTGGTATTACGTCTTTGGCGGTGTGGTGATGCTGATCACCGCTTATCTGCTTTCCCGTCGTAAAAGCACCGCACTGGTTCTCTATGCGCTGCTGCTGATCGGCACCCTGATCTGGGGTGTGTGGGAAGTCGGTACCGACTTCTGGGCACTGGCACCGCGCACCGATGTGCTGGTGATCTTCGGTGTCTGGCTGATCCTGCCGTTTGTTTATCGCAGCTTCAACGCGGGCAGCAAAGCCGCGCTGGGTACCCTGGCTGTGGCGCTGATTGCCAGTGCCATCGTGCTGGCCTATGCGGTATTCAACGATCCGCAGGTCATTAACGGCTCTGTACCAGAAACCGCTGACAACGCCCCGCAGGCTGCACCGCTGAGCAACATCCCGGATGCTGACTGGCCCGCTTATGCGCGCGATCAGCAGGGAACCCGTTTCTCGCCGCTGAAGCAGATTAACCACCAGAACGTGAAAGAGTTGCAGGTTGCCTGGCAGTTCCAGACTGGCGACATGAAAACCCCTAACGATCCAGGTGAAATCACCGACGAAGTTACCCCAATTAAAATCCGCGACACGCTTTACCTCTGTTCGCCACATCAGATTCTGTTTGCGCTGGATGCGGCTACCGGTAAGCAGAAGTGGAAATTTGATCCGGGCATGAAGGTTAACCCGACCTTCCAGCACGTGACCTGTCGCGGTGTTTCTTACCACGAAGTGCCGGCAGCAGCCGATGCAGCGAACACTCAGCCAGCTCTCTGCTCACGCCGTATCTATCTGCCTGTCAACGATGGCCGTCTGTTTGCGCTGGACGCAGAGACCGGCGAACGCTGCCCGTCATTTGGCGTCAACGGCGAGCTGGATCTGCAACACAAACAGCCTGTTACGACTGCAGGTATGTATGAGCCGACCTCTCCGCCAATCATTACCAACACCACCATCGTGATGGCGGGAGCGGTAACCGATAACTTCTCAACCCGCGAGCCATCAGGCGTCATTCGTGGTTTTGATGTGAATACCGGCAAACTGCTGTGGGTGTTTGATCCCGGCGCGAAAGACCCGAATGCCATTCCGGCTGATGAACACACCTTCACCATGAACTCACCGAATTCATGGGCACCGGCAGTTTACGATCCGAAACTGGATACCGTTTATCTGCCAATGGGCGTGACCACACCGGATATCTGGGGCGGTAACCGCACACCAGAGCAGGAACGCTATGCGAGCAGCGTACTGGCCCTGAACGCCACCACCGGTAAGCTGGTCTGGTCTTATCAGACGGTGCATCACGACCTGTGGGATATGGATCTGCCGTCGCAGCCGACGCTGGCTGACATCACCGATAAAGATGGCAACACCGTACCGGTTGTTTACGCGCCAGCGAAAACCGGCAACATCTTTGTCCTGGATCGCCGCACCGGCAAGCCAGTCGTCCCCGCGCCAGAAACACCGGTGCCACAGGGCGCCGCTAAAGGCGACCACGTTGCCGCCACTCAGCCCTACTCTGAGCTGACCTTCCGTCCGAAACAGAACCTGACGGACAAGGATATGTGGGGCGCGACGATGTTCGACCAGCTGGTGTGCCGCGTGATCTTCAAGCGTCTGCGCTATGAAGGTCCGTTCACCCCGCCATCTGAGCAGGGTACGCTGGTGTTCCCGGGTAACCTCGGTATGTTCGAATGGGGCGGCATCGCAGTCGATCCACATCGTCAGATCGCGATTGC
Organism: Candidatus Pantoea rara; assembly: GCF_051136265.1. NCBI lineage: Bacteria > Pseudomonadati > Pseudomonadota > Gammaproteobacteria > Enterobacterales > Erwiniaceae > Pantoea > Candidatus Pantoea rara. Next base: position 3,630,343 of record NZ_CP194942.1, read on the forward strand.
TAACCCAATGGCGCTGCCGTTTGTCTCTAAGCTGGTTCCACGCGGCCCGGGCAATCCGATTGAGCCGCCGAAGGGCGCTGAGGGAGGTTCAGGTACGGAAACCGGTATTCAGCCACAGTATGGCGTGCCGTATGGCGTTGAGCTGAATCCGTTCCTGTCACCGTTTGGTCTGCCATGTAAACAGCCTGCCTGGGGTTATATCTCCGCGGTGGATCTGAAGACCAACGATGTGGTGTGGAAACAGCGTATCGGTACCGTTCGCGATAGCGCACCGGTTCCACTGCCGTTCAAAATGGGTATGCCGATGCTGGGTGGTCCTATCACCACCGCGGGCAAGGTATTCTTCATTGGAGCGACCGCAGATAACTACCTGCGTGCTTTCAGCACCGATACCGGCGAGCTGTTGTGGCAGGCACGTCTGCCAGCGGGCGGCCAGGCGACGCCAATGACCTATGAAGTAGATGGCAAGCAGTACGTTGTCATTGCGGCAGGTGGTCACGGCTCGTTTGGCACTAAGCTGGGCGATTATGTCATTGCCTACGCGCTGCCAGACCAGAAGTAATTCACGCAGTTGTGAATAAACTAAGGCGGACTCCGGTCCGCCTTTTTTGATCGCGCTATTTTTTCATTTCGCGCCAGTTCAGCCAGGCGCAAAATAGCATCACCGCGCACGTTGCCAGAAACACCGGTCGCATCCCGAACGCACCGCCCACCAGTCCACCGAACAGCGGGCCGCTGACCTGACCGATATATTGTGCTGAGGTCGAATATCCCAGCATCCGCCCTACCTGTGAGGTTGGCACATTATGACGAATAATCGCCGTGATACAGGGCATCAATCCGCCCAGCGCCATCCCCATCAGAAAGCGCAGCAGCACCAGTTGCCAGGCCGCCGTGATAAACGCCTGCGGAATCAGCAGCAGTCCGCTCATCAGTAATCCGCCGGTCAGCACACGCCAGTGCCCCACCCGATCGGCCAGACGACCCAGTCGTGGCCCGGCAAGCACAGTGCCCAGCGCTGCTGCGGACATCACCAGCCCGGATATCAGGGTGATCTGATGGTTACCCTGCACAAACTCGCTCACGTAAAGCGTGATAATCGGCTCAATCGACATGCTGGCGAAGATCAGTAACATGCCCGAGAGCCACATCAGCCGCACCAGTCTGTGATTAACAGGCGGGTCTGCAGGCTGCTGTTGCTGGCTTGTGCGTGACATCGCGGCAGCACGGGGTTGTTCTTTAAGTAAAAAGGTCGTGGCGAGGAAGGCGAGAAAAATCACTGCACCGGTCAGCCAGAACGTCTGGCGAATACCGATCAGCGGCGGTAACACTCCTCCCAGCAGCGGCCCGACCACGTTGCCTGCCATAATGCCGGAGGACAATACGCCCAGCGCCCAGCCGGTCTGCGCTTTTGGCGTCTGCGCCGCCACCAGAATGGTCGATCCCGACGCGTAGCCGCCCAGCAGCCCCGCCAGCAGGCGCAGCGCCACCAGCTGCCAGGGCGCGGTCGCCATGCCAATCAGCGACATCGCAATCGCCATCCCGAGACTGGCCCGGATCAGCATCAGCTTACGACCATAGCGATCAGCCAGCCTGCCCCACAGCGGCGCAGTCAGCGCGGCGCTGAAAAAGGTCGCGCCGTAGGCCAGACCTGACCAGCGCGCGATGGCGGCAGGCTGCTCAACACCGAGTTGCTGAACATAGAGCGGCAGAAACGGCAGCAGCAATGTCATCGCTACGATAGTGGTAAAAGAGCCGACGACGCAGACCGCTAAGTTACGTCGCCAGTGCTGAAACGCTGCCGTTTCGGGTGATGGTTGCATGAGGGTATCCATTGAATGATCAGGGATACAGGCTAACCGGAGCAGCGGAGTAACAACAGTCGCGGTGGAATAGTTACTCTGTGGCACTGATTGTTGTCAGCACGCAACAATCAGCCCGTATTCAGCGCCGCAACCAAGGCATCGCACAACAGCGTCACCGGCGACGCCGGTTCAGGCGTGTCGTGCAGCAGCAGATAGCTTTGCAGTCGATCCATCTGCCACTCCGGCAGCAGTTGCTGAATATCTCCACGCGCCACTGCCTCCTGCGCCATGTAGGAGGGCAGATAGGCGATGCCACTTCCCGCCAGTGCCGCATTAAGCAGCGCCATGCTGTTGTTAGCCCGGAAACGACTGCGCACGTCCAGCGCCAGACGCTGTTTATCACGGCGGAACGGCAGCGCGGCGGTGTGTGCCGGACCATGAAACATCAGCAGGTCGTGGCGCGGTAGCATCTCAGGATGGGTGATGGCAGCTCGCTGCGTCAGGTAGGCGGGCGCGGCATAGAGCCTCCACTCGATATCACTCAGTACCCGAAAATTGCCCTGCTGCGGCGAGCGGGATCGGATCACAATCGCCAGATCCACCTGATCGTCCAGCCGATCGTGATTGCGATCGGTCAGATCGAGATCGACGTTGATATGCAGGTGGCGGTGCAGAAAACGATTCAGAACGGGAACCACACACTGGCAGCCGAACGTGACGGGCGCCTGTAGCCGGATTTGGCCTGTGGGCTGCTGATGCAGCTGCTGCACGAACGCTTCTGCGCGCTGGACTTCAGCCAGCATCCGCACACAGTAGGGATAGTACGCCTGCCCCTGCTCAGTCAGTGCCAGCCGCCGGGTGGTACGCTGCAGCAGCCGGATACCGAGCCGCAACTCCAGACGAGCGATCTCCCGGCTGACATGGGATTTGGACCAGCCGAGTGCGCGAGCGGCCTCACTGAAACTCTGTAATTCCACAACCCGGGCAAACACCAGCATGGCGGTTAAATTCGCGCCGTTTTCCATGTTTCCCGACTCCGACAGTAAAGAGATGCTGGCAACAAACTATCACGTTCGGGCGGGGCGAAGTAAAGGAGGATCGTACGGGCCGACCTTCCCCTCTGTATGCTGTGACGGGAAGGTCTTATCAGGCATCAGCTGGCCATCGCCAGCGGGAACAGCAGCCGATCCGGCTCAACGCGACGCTGACGCCGCAACTGGCCAGGCGTCACCATAAAGTAGTTTTTAAAGGTACGGGTGTAGGCCTGCTGAGTATCGAAACCGTAGTTCATCGCCACCTGCAGTATCGCTTCGTTGCTGCTCAGCAACGTGAGCGCAGACTCGGTTAAGCGACGCTGACGGATATATTCTGCCAGTGAAAAGCCGGTGTGCTGGCGGAACAGGCGTTGAAGATGCCAGCGCGAATAGCCCGAGCGGCGCGCCACCTCATCCAGATGCAGATCGTGTCCTAAGTTGTTCTCAATCCAGTCCAGCAAACTCCGAATAAACTCGCGCTGATTCATGGTTTCTCCTGTTGATGCTGATGTGCAGTGGAGTCACTCTACCCGCTAAAATTTATCCCTTAATTAGCAGAAAATTAGCGCAGAATTAGCAAGGGCTGAAACGGGCGCGGCAGACGCCGCTTCAGCAAAACGTTGAGGACGGCAGACTGCCAAAATAATGCGTGCTGTGGTGCTGTAGCAAGGCGGCCAGACGCAGCCGTCCCTGAGAGCTGACATTAGTCAGTGACCTGGGCGGTAAGTCGCAGCCAACGCCGCTACAGTGCGAAGTATGAAGGCGGAAGGATAATTCTGGCCTAACAATTGGTGAGTAAACTCTCCCCCATCTTTATGAAGGAGATCAGCCATGCGCGTGTTACTGGTTGAAGATGATGAAATGATCGGCGCGAACCTGCAGCAGGCACTGCAGGGCGCGGGCTGGTCTGTGGATTGGGTACGTGATGGCGTCTATGCCCAGAATGCATGGAGCGAAGGCGGCTACAGTTGCGTGCTGCTCGATCTCGGCTTACCGCGCGATGATGGCCTGCAGGTTCTCCGCCGGGCGCGCGGGCGCGGCGACGCCACCCCGGTGCTGATTCTGACCGCACGCGACACGGTGGCACAGCGTATTCAGGGACTCGACAGCGGCGCAGACGATTACCTGCTTAAACCGTTCGATTTACAGGAAGTCATGGCCCGGATGCGCGCCATCACCCGACGCAGCCACGGCGCGGCAGATTCCGTGCTGGGCAGCGGTGATGTGCAGCTGGATATGATGACCCGTGAAGTGCTCTACAAAGGCCAGCGCGAGCAGCTTACGGCGCGCGAATATGCCCTGCTCTACGCCCTGCTGGAGCGGCCGGGCGCGATTCTGTCACGCGAGCAGCTGGAAAACCGCATCTATGGCTGGGGCGATGAAGTCAGCAGCAACGCGGTGGATGTGCTGATCCACGGCATGCGCCGCAAGCTGGATAACGACGTGATCCGCAACGTACGCGGGCTGGGCTGGCGGGTGCCGGCAATATGAAACCTTTTCGCTTTATGCGCTCACTGCGCAACAAATTACTCTCTACGCTGCTGATTATTCATCTGCTGATGATCGGCGGCGTCACCTGGTATTTCTTCAGCTGCTACGGCGATATGGTCGGCACCATGAAGGACGATCAGCTGGCGAAAATCGCGGATGCCTGGTCCACCAATAAACAGATGCCCGCCCTGATGCCCATGCTCATTGCACCTGACAAGGCGAAAAGCGCTTTTGTGGTTCAGCTTTGGGACGATCGGGGTCAGTTGCGGGCCAGCTCATGGCCGGAGCTTCAGGCCCCGCTGCAAAACCAGCGTGGCTATCGCGACGTGCATATCGGTCAGTGCGACGACTGTGAATGGCGCATTTACACCCGGCCCGGCTTGCCTGGCAGTGAGATTAAAACCATTCAGGTGATGCACAACCTCAGCTATATGAAGGCGTTGATGGTCAAGCGGGCACTGTCGGCGATCATTCCATTGATCCTGATGATGCCGCTGTCGCTACTGGTGATCTGGCTGGTGGTGCGCAAGATCACCCGGGATCTGCAGGTCGCTTCGCGCCAGATCGCGGCGCAGGAAACACATCATCCACACAATGTCTCACCGGAGGGTTTGCCGGATGAGATCCTGCCGCTGGTGGCCGCCTACAACTCGCTGCTGAGTAAGCTGCGGGAAGCCTGGTCGTCACAGCGTCAGTTCCTGGAAGATGCCGCGCATGAGTTGCGCACGCCGGTAACGGCGGTGACGTTGCAGCTGGAAAACCTGCGTCAGCATATTCAGCCGGGTGAAGCGAGCCGGCAGTTCAGCCAGCTGGAAGCGGGCGTCACCCGTACCCGGCATCTGGTCACGCAGTTACTCAATGTTTCACGCCAGGATGACCAGAGCGTAGTCGCCAGCGTTGAGCATATTGACCTGGAAGATCTGCTGAAAGAGAGCATTGAGCAGCTGATGGTGGTGGCAGATAAACGCGGCATCGATATCGGTTTTAATGGCTCTACACAGTATCGTCTGCAGGCCAGCCGTTCCGAGCTGCGAAGTCTGTTCGACAACCTGATTGGTAACGCCATGTTGCACACGCCGGAAGGCAGCCTGGTCGATGTGCTATTGCATCGGGTAGCCGATAAAACAGTGGTTGATATCGTTGATAACGGGCCAGGCATGCCGGAATCCTTTATCGAACGCGCCTTTGATCGTTTTACCCGTTCGCCTGACGTTAAGGCCCAGGGCAGTGGGCTGGGATTATCTATTGTGCGTAACGTCGCACAGAAACATCAGATTCACGTCGCCCTTTCCAATTGCCTGACGCCACAGGGTGCCATTTGTGGTTTGCAGGTTCGCGTCACACTTCCCTGATCCCGCCCGTTTGATCACGAACCAGACAACGTAAACGGTTGCCTGGTTCCGTTCGATCCACGCCCTTATTGTGAAGCTCATCACATTTTAGCTGAATTGTAATGCAACACTTTTTGACAAACGTGAGCAAAATCTATTTTCTATCGATCTGTTACAGGCACGCTACGCGGGCTGAAGAACGGGCTGTTATTTGCTGTGAAACCCTCATTCCCATCAAGGGACCGATTTCTCTCTGACTGCGTCTGCTGTGCGGCGGTCAAAAGCATGTGGCTGATAATAATGAAATTTAAAACGTTGATAGCAGGTGCCGTGCTGGCATGTTCATTGAGTGGTGCTGCGCAGGCCGCTGAAAGCGATCCGCAGTATGTCTCCGACTGGTGGCATCAGAGCGTTAACGTGGTAGGCAGCTATCACACGCGTTTCGGACCGCAGTTTAACAACGACGTTTATCTGGAATATGAAGCATTTGCGAAGAAGGACTGGTTCGATTTTTATGGCTACCTCGACCTGACCAACTTCTTCGGCGCAGGCAACAGCAACGCCAACGGTATTTTTGATCACGGTTCACCGATGTTTATGGAAATTGAACCGCGCTTCTCTATCGACAAACTGACCGGCACCAGCCTGGCCTTCGGCCCATTCAAAGAGTGGTATTTCGCCAACAACTACATCTACGACATGGGCCGCAACAGCGACAACCGCCAGAACACCTGGTACATGGGTCTGGGCACCGATATCGATACGCACAGTGATGTCGGCCTGTCGCTTAACGTCTACGCAAAATATCAGTGGGAAAACTACGGTGCGGCGAACGAAAACAGCTGGGACGGCTATCGCTTCAAGGTGAAATACTTCGTGCCAATTACCACGCTGTGGGGCGGTAATCTGGGCTATGTGGGCTTCACTAACTTTGACTGGGGTTCTGATCTCCGCGATAAAGGCGGTTCATCACGTACCAGCAACTCTATTGCCTCCAGCCATATTCTGTCACTGGGTTACGATCACTGGCACTTCTCTGCGGTAGCGCGTTACTTCCACAATGGCGGACAGTGGGCGGACGGTCAGGAGCTGAACTTCGGCAGAGGGCCGTTTGAAGTGAAATCAACTGGGTGGGGTTACTACCTGGTGGCGGGTTATAATTTCTGATCACGCGCGGCGGCCTGAATAGCCGCCGCTGATTAAAACGGGTCGTTGAAATGGCGCCGCACAGTGCGACGCCGACTGACCCGATTATTCCTGCGGCTTCTCTACATTGATGCGCCATGGAATGTTGAATTTATCAATGAACATCGCGAATCCGTTCGACCAGAACGTCTCCTGCCACTCCGTTGTCACCTTGCCGCCTGCCGACAATTTCTCAAACCAGGCTTTACCCTTTTCAACATCATTGGTGGAAAGGCTGACCGCGTAACCCGCATGTTCAGACGCGGGTGGCTTCTCGGTATTGCCATCACTGAGCATCAGCTCACCGTCACCAATACGCAGTTGCGCATGCATGATCTTTTCTGGTGGTTGCGGCGCGGCAGACTGATCGCCGACCTGCTCACCCTGATCCGGCATATCACCGAATTTCATTTTAGAGAGCAACTCTCCCCCAGTCGCCTGCAGGTAAAAGTCGATAGCCTCTTCGCAACGGCCATAGAGAAACAGATAAGGACTGACTTGCATCGTAACCTCTATTTGTCGGGTGGATTTATTACAGCACCTTAAGAGTGTAGACGATCGACTTTACTCACTGATTTTACTGGCAATAACGCCGAAAAAGTTGTGCCATATAACTGCTCATTGGGGTCAGCGTCGTGTCTTTGCGCTGAATCAGATAGAAGATTGCTTTCGGCAAGGGGTCGTCGAGTGCCAGCGCCACCAGCGATCGGCCCAGAATCGGATCGTCAATCACGTCAACCGACAGAATGCTGATGAAATCGCTTTGCGCCACCAGGCTGGTGCAGGCCATAAAGGTTTCACAGGTCACCACGATTTTGGGTGCCATGCCACGCTCGCCAAACAGATCATGCAGCAAACGGTAATAACTGCCTTTCGGGGTTGGCATTGTCCAGTCCGCCTGCTGTAAGGCTGCCAGAGTACGGGCCTTTTCCAGCGGATGGCCTTTGCGCACCACTACTTTGTACTCGCGCTCCATCATCCGCTCATACATCAGCTCCTGATCGAGATGGCTCTGATCGTAGGTATTGATGGTGAAATCGAGCGCCCCCTGACGCAGTTCATGCACCATTGACACCAGCTGGCCTTCAACGATACGCACCTTCACCAGCGGGTATTCCCGATGAAACTGGTTTATCACCTGAGGCATGATAGTGCGCGCCACGCTGCCCCCCACTCCGATGTTCACCTGACCGCCACCCAGCCCCAGCCGCTGCTGGATATCCTCCTCTGCGACCCGCAGCTCCGCCAGCACCAGACTGGCATGACGAAAAAAGTTATCACCGATATCAGTCAGTACTACGCCCTGCTGACGGCGGATAAACAGCTTTGCCCCCAGCTCGCGCTCCAGTTCCTGTATCGCTTTGGTTAACGCCGGTTGCGACAGCCCGGAAAGACGGCTTGCCGCCCGGATACTGCCTTGCCGTGCCACGTCAACGAAGGCGCGCAGCTGATGAAGTTTGAAATTGGCAGACATAATTTTGCGATAACCGTTGTTTATCAGTCACAAGATATTCGCATCTTATGCCGCCCAACACCATTGTGTAGATTCGACGCAGTGCATAAAAAATCAACAACGAGGAGAAAGCCGATGAAACCCCTTTCAGACCACGTCAGCGCCCTGCTGCCACAGCTGCAACAGTGGCGTCGTGACTTCCATCACTACGCCGAATCGGGCTGGCTGGAGTTCCGCACCGCAACATTAGTTGCTGAAGAACTGAATAAGCTCGGTTATCAACTGAAACTGGGCCGTGAGGTGATCGATGCCGACGCGCGGATGGGCTTACCCGACGAAGCCGTACTGAAGCAGCAGGAGGCGCGCGCATTGCAACAGGGCGCACTACCGCAGTGGATCAGCCACTTCTCCGGCGGATTCTGCGGCATCGTGGCAACGCTTGAGACCGGCCGTCCGGGTCCCGTGATGGGCTTCCGCGTCGATATGGATGCACTGGATCTCAATGAAAGCCAGGCCGACGATCACCTGCCGCAGCGTGAAGGGTTCACCTCCTGCAACGCCGGCATGATGCACGCCTGCGGACATGATGGTCACACCACCATCGGGCTGGGCCTCGCCACGGTGCTGATGGCGATGCAGGATCAGCTCAGCGGCACAATTAAACTGATCTTCCAGCCTGCCGAAGAAGGGGTGCGCGGCGCAAAAGCGATGGTCGCAGCGGGCGTGGTCGATGACGTTGAGCGTTTCACCGCGATTCACATCGGCACCGGCGTGCCCGCCGGCGAAGTGGTATGCGGCAGCGACAGCTTCCTCGCGACCACCAAGCTGGATGTCCACTTCACCGGCGTCGGTGCCCATGCGGGCGGGCGCCCTGAAGAGGGCCGCAACGCCCTGCTGGCCGCCGCGCAGGCGACACTGGCGCTGCATGGTTTAACCCAGCACAGCGGCGGCGTAGCGCGGGTCAACGTGGGCGTGCTGCAGGCGGGAACCGGCCGCAACGTGGTGGCTGACTGCGCCCTGCTGAAAGTCGAAACCCGGGGCGTGACCAATCAGGTTAACGACGATATTTATCAGCAGGCGCTGCGGGTCATTGCCGGTGCAGCCGCGATGTATGGCGTTGAGCAGCAGGTTTCACTGATGGGGGCTGCACGCAGCTGTACGCCGACGCAGCCGTGGGTCGACTTCATCCACCAGCAGGCGGACGCACTGGGCATTTTCGATTCTGTAGTCGACCGAAAAACGCAGGCGGCAGGTTCGGAAGATGCGACCTACATGATGGAGCGGGTAAAGCAGCGCGGCGGTCAGGCATCTTATGTCATTTTTGGCTGTGAACTGGCAGCGGGTCACCACAATGCGAAATTCGACTTTGATGAGCGGGTCATGCCGGACGCCATCACGCTGCTGGCAACGCTGGCGCTGAATCAGGCGCAGTTCGGGGGATCACGATGATGGAAGCGTTTATTGCCGATTATATTGATCGCCATCAGCTCCGCTTCAGCACGCTCAGCGACGCCATCTGGGACACGCCTGAAACCCGCTTCGCCGAGATCCGTTCCTCTGCTCTGCTGGCCGATGCGCTGGAAAGAGACGGATTCACAGTGGAACGTGGTGTGGGTGGCATCGACACCGCCTTTATCGCCAGCGCGGGCAGCGGCAAACCCGTCATTGCCCTCCTTGGCGAGTTCGATGCGCTGGCCGGTCTGAGCCAGCAGCCGGGTTGCGCCCGGCCTCAGCCGCTGGAGGCTAACGGCAACGGACATGGCTGCGGCCACAACCTGCTCGGGACAGCAGGTGTTGCCGCGGCCTGCGCCGTGAAAGCCTGGATGGAACAGCATCACACGGGCGGCACGGTTCGCTTTTACGGCTGCCCCGGTGAAGAAGGCGGCTCGGGCAAAACCTTTATGGTGCGCGAAGGGCTGTTTGACGACGTCGATGCCGCCGTGACCTGGCATCCGGAAGGTTTCAGCGGCATGTTTAACCTGCGCACGCTTGCCAATATTCAGGCAGCCTTCAGCTTTAAAGGCGTCGCCGCTCATGCCGCCAACTCACCCCATCTGGGCCGCAGCGCGCTGGATGCCGTCACACTGATGAATACAGGGGCTAATTTTCTACGCGAGCATATCGTGCAGGAAGCGCGTCTGCACTACGCCATCACCAACAGCGGCGGCGTATCACCCAATGTGGTGCAGGCCGATGCGGAAGTGCTCTACCTGATCCGCGCACCGGAACTGCCCCAGGCGCAGGCGATCTACGAACGGGTGATCAATATTGCCAGAGGCGCTGCACTGATGACCGACACCACGCTGACCGTGCGTTTTGACAAAGCCTGTTCAGACTACGTGCCTAATCGCGCACTTGAAGCGGTCATGGAGCGCTATTTGCATCAGTTTGGTTTGCCCGACTACAGCGACGAAGAGCGCGCGTTTGCGGCTGAACTGCGTGCCACCCTGACCGATGACGATCTGCGCAACGCCCGGCTCAATGCCGCCCGTACGGGTGGCGAAGCCGGTCACGCCTGGGCTGAGCAACTGGGCGATAAGCTCTTTATGGATGAGGTCGCGCCCTATGCGGTCACGCGTGAGCTGCTTTATGGCTCCACCGATGTCGGCGATGTCAGCTGGGTGACGCCGACGGCACAGTGCTTTGCGCCCTGCTTTACCTTCGGTACGCCGCTGCACACCTGGCAACTGGTGGCGCAGGGCCGCACCACTATCGGGCATAAAGGGATGTTTCTGGCGGGCAAAGTGATGGCGGCCACGGTGTTAACACTGTTAACGGATCCGCAGGCGCTGGCTGGCTGCCGGGCTGAGTTTGAACGGGTACGCGCGACGCAGCCTTATATCTGCCCGATCCCGGCGGGGATCACACCCACAAAACTGGCCGGATGAGCCAATGGCCGTGTTTCTGATGCGGACCACTATAAAAAATATTGCAAACACACTTCCCTGACTCAGCGGAACCGATGCTGAACTCACCGCCTGTCGCATACCACGACCGGCGTCAGATCGAAGCTTCGCCGATTAAGGGAACACAAGACGAGAATCAATACCATGGAAGCAACATCCGAGAACCGTAGCCCTGGCCGGCTCTTCAGCTGGATTGAGCGCGTAGGCAATAAAGTGCCTAACCCGTTTTTACTTTTTGTCTATTTGATCGTGGTGCTGATGGTGGCGACGGCCATTATCAGCGCGCTGGACCTGGCGGTAAAGAATCCCGGTAACGGTGAAATCGTGCGGGTGAACAACCTGCTGAGCGTCGCTGGCATTCAGTGGATCCTGCCCAATATCATCAAAAATTTCAGCAGCTTTACCCCGCTGGGATCGATTCTGGCACTGGTGATTGGTGCCGGGCTGGCAGAAAAGGTCGGTCTGCTGCAATCGCTGATGGTGAAGATGGCGTCACGCGTCAGCCGTCGTTACGCCAGCTATATGGTGCTGTTTATCGCCTTCTTCAGCCATATCTCGTCGGATGCTGCGCTGGTGGTGATGCCGCCGCTGGGCGCATTGATCTTCCTGGCAGTAGGTCGCCATCCGGTAGCGGGTTTGCTGGCCGCGATTGCCGGTGTGGCCTCTGGCTTTACCGCCAACCTGCTGATTGTCACCACGGATGTGCTGCTCTCGGGTATCAGCACCGAAGCAGCAAAAGCGGTCAGCGACACAGTGCATGTCAGCGTCATTGATAACTGGTTCTTTATGGCCACCTCGGTGATTGTGCTGACGATAGTGGGCGCGCTGCTGACTGATAAATTCGTCGAGCCGCGCCTGCCGCAGTGGCAGGGCAATGGTGAGAAGCTGGCGGCACTGACGCCACTGGAGAACCGGGGTCTGCGGGCTGCCGGGATTGCCGCGCTGCTGTTTATCGCTCTGATGGCGCTGCTGGTTGTGCCGGAACATGCACCGCTGCGCAATCCCACCACCGGCGCCATTATCCCCTCGCCTTTTATTCAGGGCATTGTGCCGATCATCATTCTGTTCTTCTTTGTGGTGGCGATTGCTTACGGCGTGGTGACCCGGCAGATCCGCCGTCCGGACGATATCCCGCAGCTGCTGGTCGATCCGATGAAGGGGATGGCGGGCTTTATTGTGATGGTGTTTCCGTTGTCGCAGTTTGTGGCGTTCTTTAACTGGAGCAACATGGGCAAATTCATGGCGATCGGGCTGACCGACGTGCTGGAGAGCGCAGGCGTCAGTGGCGCGCCCGCGTTTCTTGGCCTGATGTTCCTGTCGGCATTTCTCTGTATGTTTATCGCCAGCGGCTCGGCGATCTGGTCGATTCTGGCGCCAGTCTTTGTGCCGATGTTTATGCTGCTCGGCTTCCATCCCGCCTTCGCCCAGATGATTTTTCGCATCGCTGACTCCGCCGTACTGCCGCTGGCACCGATGTCGCCCTTTCTGCCACTGTTCCTGGCCTTTTTACAGCGTTACCAGAAGGATGCGCAGCTCGGCACCTATTACGTGCTGATCTTCCCCTATCCGCTGGTGTTCTTTATCAGCTGGATAGCGCTGCTGATGGTGTGGTATCTGCTGGGTCTGCCGATTGGGCCGGGTGTCTGGCCGAAACTGGCGTAAAGTAGAGGGCCAGGGATGGTACATCTACAGAGCATGTTAGATTCAAATTGCTATAAATTAAAAAAGTGCGCTAACAAGCTAATAACCTGGTTAATTCACATTTGAATTTTTAGTTTCAGAAACAGCCGAGCAGTAAAACCGCCAGTAGCTTACTGGTGTTTTAGACAAAATGTCATCACCTCTGCTTTTCAGGCAAACCCATTTCGACGGTCTCAAGAGATTTGAGCATATAGGGGGTGAAATCGACTTCCTTACCGTTGACGAGGTTGATCATTGAGCCTGAACCACAAAATGCAGCTTCGTCACGTATCAGGCAGAATGACAGACTTTTCTTCAGCCCTTTCTTTTTTTCCTGCAGGGGAATGTTACGGTCTATTACCGCATAGCCACGGGCATTGACGGACCGGATATTATAAAGATCCAGAGGCTGCAGCTCGCTCAGGCTTTTTATGCCATAAACGTCCAGAGAACGCCGGATTTCTTCTCTGTTTCGGTTATATTTTTTCTTTTTCCACTGTTCCGTTTTTTTATCAAAATAGACATTTTCAGCAAGCGATCTGTTTGGGCCATATCCGTCATGTATTACATCGACAGAAAACCAGCAAAACCAAGTGTCAAACGGAGGGTATTTTATTTTTGATGATATGTATTCAGGCGGGTAAAAGTTTTTAAATAAAATGTTATCGCATGAATTATTTCCGCTATTACTGGATATTGCGTCGTAATAATTAACAAACCTGTCTTTATTGAAATAAGATGGCATCTGTATTTCAGGGGTAATGGAACTTACGGCTTTTTGTGATAATAATGCCAAAGTTAATAAAATTAAAATTTTCCTCATCATCCTCTCCTTAGCTGGTCTGATTCGGGTTTTTCGTTGACCGGGCTGTTATGACCATCCGGGAATTTCTGCTCGGTGAGGACGGCTATCGCGCTGCCGTAGACACAGCAGCGGGTATCAAAACCATTCAGTCCCTGATAGTGTTCGTTATTGACCTGGTTCGGCAGATTAACGGCTGCGCTGGCCTGCCAGAATGCCAGGCTCCGATAGTAAATTTTTATCCCGCACCTCCGGGGGGTAACGCTGCACCGCTCAAGTACATGTTCCTTATCCGCGTAAGGCGCCACTCCCCTTGCCACCCAATAAAACCCTGCGCTGCTGGCTGCTTCATACAGGTCGCTGCTGACGTTATTCCTCCACCGGATAATGTTCTCCGGGACATGGTTTTCGGTATCAGACAGGTGATTGTCGGTGTAGCGAAGGGGCCGGTGTGCATACAGGCGGTTATATTCATTTGTCAGGATGTTCCTGATATTTTCCGGGCAGGTCCGCCCCCTGAAGCTGAAGTAATCAAAGTAATTCACCGGGCTGGTAAGCTGTAACAGGCCGCGACCGTACCACGGGTAGTACCAGATGTTGTAGCGCCGGATGACCTGACGCGTGCGTGGGTCTGTTTCCGTGTAGCGGTACCCTTCCTCCATCGACCCCAGCCAGCCCGTTTCCTGAATGCCGTTCCCCAGGAAGCAGGCGATGCGCAGCGGGGTGGTAATCAGGTATTTCTGCATTGCCCTGTTCATATGCGTGCGGATAGTGTCCGCGACGCTGCCGGTGTCATCCCGGTAGGTGATGACTTCCCAGCGATAATCGTTCCGCCCGGCCGTTCTTAACGCGTGCCGGGGAACAAGCTGCTTCAGTTCAGATTTGCTCAGCCAGCAGCACTTGCGAAAATGCGTGATGAAGGCCACCGGGTGAAAATGCCACAGCCTGCCTGTACCGAGTTCGCCCGTGTCAAAGCACAGTGCTGAGGCATGACTTTTCAGCCGGCTATAGCCTTCTTCTGACATGGCAGGAACATCGTCAGAGCCTGCTTTAAGCCAGGCATAACGCTGGTCAAAGGTGGCAGCATTCCACTCCAGCGGAAAATGGCAGACCAGACGGCTGCTCAGGTCGCTGAAATGCCCACCGTCCTGCAATCCGGCGATAAGGGGGGAATTACACTGACTGTTATTGTCCGTGTCATCGTCCACCATCCGCCACCCCGTCCAGTGCGGAAAGTCGGCATCGCTGAATTTTTTGATGTCAGGGGAAGCCAGATTGACCATGCCCGTTCCGCCGGGGAAGCTGACTGTACGCCACAACGGGGCATCAGCAGGCGTCAGGGTTTCATGTTCAGTGCTGATGACCCGCCCGAAACGGAGCAGCTCGAACCCGGCACAGGGATTCTGCGGGTACAGACGGCAGGCTGTCCGGTACAGATTGTATTCATACCTCAGACCCAACCTTCTTATGTCGTCAGTCTGGCTGGCATCAGTATTCACCAGCGGCTCCCCTACGGGGTCGAAACATGCCGGCGTGATGGCGTTCTGCCTGCGCGTGAGCATCGTGCAGTCGCCTTTTTCAAACGTCATGCTGACGAAGAGTGGTTCCGTGGAGGTATGAACGGTATTCAGGCGGTCAGTGTCCGGTGAGGCAGCGTCAGACACCGATTCATAAAAGTGTGTACCGGGCGGCAGATAAAAATGGATATCGCCGTAAACCGTGTCCGTTCTGCCGTCACGGGTGATATCGAGTTCAGTCGTGGTGCGTCCGGTCAGTTTCAGCATGTTTTCGTTGTCACAGAACACCGCAAAGTGAAAGGCGTTCACGTTATCCACCGTACCGCTCTGCCCGATGCGGTCCTTGCGCCAGACTCTGGCGCCGTCCCTGACGGCGGGCGCCAGCCGCTCCCGGAGATGCATGTACAGGGAGTAGTACACGACGCTGCAGTTCTCTCCAATATCGGTTTCATGCTTTAGCAGGATATACCCGTCATCCGTTCTGCCATTGTAATTCAGCGGAAAGGCATCGCGGCGGTCAGTGGAGGACGGTGCGCGACAAGAGACCACCACTCCGTCCGCAATGGCGCGGACAAACTCAATGCGATCGTAGCCTTCCTCACCATGGCGGTCAGTATGGAGAACGTGCACGCCCCCATGCCATGACGTGTGCCGGTTGAGCGGGAAATCCCGGTTTATATCCACAGGCATCATTCTGCTGACCCATGACGGGTCATTTTCTCCGGTGTTCCGGGGGCGGACAAACGGCGGGCTTATTATCATGCCGACTTCCTGTCGTGTCTGAATTCTGAGAGCTGCAGGGTAACGTACCCTTTTTTACAAAAACGTTGATTTCGAACAGGAAAAGAGCGAAGTCATTATGTTGACTTAAAATTTTTAAGCCGTGCAACAGGCTGTGGGCGATCTTCCCTATCCACTAGTGTTCTTTATCAGCTGGATAGCACTGCTGATGGTGTGGTATCTGCCGGGTCTGCCAATTGGCAGGGCGTCTGGCCAAAACTGGCGTAAGCCTTAGAGCCACCGATGCGGCCATTATCGGTCGCGCTTTATCTCTTTTTCTGCCGAGGATATGGCTTCAGTGCCCGGATAGCCTTCACATCGGCTACCGCGTAGTGGGTAACACGGCCAGGCTCCATGACGCCACTTTTGATCTCAACAGCTTCTTCAGCTCCGCTTTTACGCGTCCGTGATAAGTTGTCACAAAGCGGGACTATGCTGGCGCAAGGATGCCATTTGCATTCATGCAGACCTGCCCTGGTCGCCGCTGCCGGAGAACGCCTGCCACGGATGGCAAAACCTGCAACGTATATTGCTAAATCGTCAGCAACGTCCCTCTCGGCAACGGCGGATGAATTGACTATTCTGCTATTTCTTCGCTTGCTAACGGTTAACTATTTTAATAAGCCTCTGACCGGCTGCGAGTCGTCTCCACACTGCCTGAGGTTCACGCTGATATGAACACCACCTCCACCAGCCTGCCGCCGATGCATGCTTCATCGGCGGCCCGCAACAGCTTAGCTGCCCGGGTTGATGCACTGCCCTCCTCCGCAGGATTATGGCGCTTTATTACGCTGCTGGCGCTGGGCGGTTTTTTTGAGCTTTATGACCTGTTTGAAACCGGCTATATCAGTACCGGCCTGCTGTCGGCGGGCGTATTTCACACCGGCGCGGCAGGCGTGCTGGGCTTCTCCGATCAGGCGGCCTTCGCCTCGGCCACTTTTCTCGGTCTGTTTTTCGGTGCCAGCCTGCTGGCGCCCTACGCTGACCGGTTTGGTCGCCGTCTGACTTTTATGTGTGCGCTGCTGTGGTATGGGCTATTTTCGCTGCTGATGGCGTTCCAGCAGAGCGCGGAGATGATTATTCTGTTCCGCTTTCTGGTGGGGATTGGGCTGGGCGTCGAGCTGGTGACCATCGACACCTATCTGTCGGAATGGGTGCCGACCTCTCTGCGCAGCCGCGCCTTTGCTTTCTCCTTTTTCGTACAGTTTTTATCGGTGCCCGCTGTGGCGCTGATGTCCTGGTGGCTGATCCCGCAAACGCTGCTCAGCCTCGAAGGCTGGCGCTGGGTGGTAATCGCAGGCGCGGTCTGCTCGCTGGTGATCTGGCTGGTACGCAGAAACCTGCCGGAGTCGGCACGCTGGCTGGCGCAGCAGGGACGTCATCAGGAGGCGCATCAGGTGTTGTCCACGATGGAGCAACGCTGTGGCATCCCGGTCGGACCCGCTTTTTCAGCCGATGACGCCGCGGCGCAGCTGCCCAAAAGGGGCCGTTTCAGCGAAATCTGGTCACCCGCTTACCGCAAGCGCACCCTGATGCTGGTGGTGATGAATTTTTTCCAGGCGATCGGCTTTTTCGGCTTTGGTAACTGGCTGCCTGCGCTGCTGTCAGGCAACGGTGCCACGGTGACACACAGTTTGCTTTATGCCTTCTTCATCACACTGGCCTATCCGCTGGGATCGCTGATTTGCAGCCGCTACGCCGACAGACTGGAGAATAAGTGGCAGATCGTCCTGTCGTCGCTGATGACGGTGGTATTCGGCACGCTGTTCGCCTTCCAGACGCAGCCAGTATTGCTGATTCTCTGCGGCTTCATGATCACCTGGTCCAACGCCTGGCTGACCTTCAGCTTCCACGCCTATCAGACCGAAATTTTCCCGACCCATATCCGGGCGCGGGCGGTCGGCTTCTGCTACTCCTTCAGCCGCCTTTCTACAGTCTTCAGCAGTATTCTGATCGGGGTGATATTGCAGTACGCCGGCACGCCAGGTGTGATTACCTTTATCGTGCTGAGCATGGTGATGGTGATGTTGTCGGTGGGAATTTACGGGCCGAAAACGCGCGGTATCGATCTGGAGAATATTTAAAAAAGAAAAGGCCGTCATCCTGATGATGACGGCCTCTTTTATTGCCGGTTATTTGCCTTCCAGTACTTTGATATCCGCACTGCCCAGCCGATCTTTCTCATCTTTACGCAGCTCAGCGACCTGTTTCGCGCTGACCGGTTTCGACGCCTTGTTGCCCCAGCTGTTGCGTACGAAGTTCACCACGTCCGCCACCTGCTGATCGTCGAGACGCCAGCCAAATGCCGGCATGGTTATGGTCGACGGCGCGCCATTCACGCCAGGCAACTGCCCGCCCGCCAGCACGATATGAATCAGTGAGGTGGGATCCTCCGCCAGCACCACCGGATTGCCGCGCAGCGCCGGATAGAAGCGTTTATAGCCGCTGCCATCGGTTTTATGGCACGCCGCACAGCTGTCGACGTAGGTCGCAGCACCGGCCTGGCTGTCATCGCCACGCCACAGCGCTTTTGCGGTGGCATCATCCACGCTGAACGCCGCCTGATGAGGATCTTTCGCGCCCAGCGACTTCAGATAGCGCGCAATGGCGGTGATATCGGACTCGCTCAGGTGCTGCAGACTGTGTTCCACCACGTCAGTCATGCCACCAAAAGCGGCGGTCTGATCGTTGCGGCCATAACGCAGGAACTGACGCAGGTCCTCTTCGCTCCAGCGACCCAGTCCATCGCGGTTATCGCCACGCAGGTTGCTGGCGGTCCAGCCATCAATCGGCGCGCTGCTGCCCGCGAGATAGTCACTGCCCTCACCATTGGTCAGCGCCTTCTCCTGCATCGTGATGCTGCGCGGCGTATGACAGGCACCGCAGTGACCCAGTCCTTCAACCAGATAGCGACCCCGCGCCAGCACCGGATCTTCCTGAGCGGCAGGCTGGAACGCTTTCACGTCGGGCGCAAAAATCCCACGCCAGATAGCCAGCGGCCAGCGCATCGACAGCGGCCAGGGAATGTCGCTTTCCCGGTTTGGCTGCCCGACCGGCGCAACGCCATGCATGAAGTAGGCATAAAGCGCCTTCATGTCTTCATCGCTGACCACCGCGTAAGAGGGATAGGGCATCGCCGGATAGAGCGTATCGCCATTTTTCGCCACGCCCTGACGCACCGCTTTCTGGAAGTCGTCATAGCTGTATTCGCCAATGCCAGTGTCGCGATCAGGCGTGATGTTGGTGGAGTAGATGGTGCCAATCGGTGTCGCCATCGGCAGACCACCGGCAAACGCTGCACCGCCTTTGCTGGTGTGGCAGGCCACACAGTCACCGGCGCGCGCCAGATACTCTCCCCGTTTAACCAGATCGTCCTGGCTGCTGTCCGCCAGAGCGACGAACGACAGGGAGCCAAGAATCAGAGCCAGAATGCCATTTTTCATCGCCATTTCCTTATGCCTGCACCAGTGGACCGGGGTTTTTCAGGTAGTGTTCGCGAATCGCTTTGGCTGACCAGTAGGTCAGCGCCGCCACCATGCCGGTCGGGTTGTAGCCCAGTCCCTGCGGGAAGGCTGACGCACCAGGTACGAATACATTCGGCACGTCCCAGCTTTGCAGATAACGGTTAACCGCACTGGTTTTCGGATCGTCGCCCATAATCGCCCCACCACTGATGTGGGTGGTCTGATACACCGTGGAATCAAAATGGGTACCCGGCTTTTTCGCGCCGCCAATGATCATCTTCGGATTCATCGCTTCAGCAATATTGCGCATCTTACCGACCATAAACTGCGCCATTTTGATGTCGTTCTCCTGCCAGTCAAAGGTCATGCGCAGCAACGGCTGTCCATAGGCATCTTTGTAGTTAGGATCGAGATCAAGGTAGTTGGCGCGATAGGACTGGTGCGCGCCGTGCGCATCCATCGACAGGTGATGAGTGTAGGTATCCGCCACTGCGGCTTTCCATTTGCTGCCCCAGTTGGGCGTACCCGCTGGCACCGGCAGGCCGGAAATCGGTTTGGTACCCGCCTGGTTAACCCAGAATGGCGAACCGCCGACAAAACCCAGCGGCCCGTGATCGAAGTTATCCGCGTTGAAATCATCCACCGCAACACCCGCGCCACCCGCACCGATAAACGGATTAGTGGTGGTATTTTTATCAAACAGCGCCTTGAGCGTGGAGAGGTTCTGATAGGCAAAGTTGCGGCCTACGGTGCCTTCATTGGTCATCGGGTTATACGGTTTGCCGATTCCCGACAGCAGCATCAGATGCACATTGTGGAACTGGAAGGCGGAGAGGATCACCAGGTCAGCGGGCTGAACCTGCTCGCGACCCTGACCATCCACATAGGTCACGCCGGTTGCACGCGTTTTGTCATCGCTGAGATTGACCCGCAGCACATAAGAGTTGTTACGCAGCTCAAACTTCGGCTCCTGACGCAGCGCGGGCAGGATGTTGACGTTTGGCGAGGCTTTGGAATACATGTAGCAGGCGTAGCCGCTGCAGTAACCGCAGAAGTTGCACGGCCCCATCTGCGCGCCATAGGTGTTGGTGTAAGGGCCCGAGGTATTGGCAGACGGCAGATCGTAGGGATGATAACCGACAGACTCGGCCGCCTGTGCAAACAGCTGCGCCGAGTAAGTGCGCTTCTGGGCGGGCAGCGGGAAATTATCTGAGCGATCGGGCGCAAACGGGTTGCCGCCTTTATCTTTGCCGACCACTTTGCCCTTGATGCTCCAGGCGTTGCCTGAGGTGCCAAAGACTTTTTCCGCCTTGTCAAAGAACGGCTCCAGCTCATCGTAGCTGACGCCAAAATCCTGAATCGTCATGCCTTCCGGGATGAAATTCTTGCCATAGCGCTCTTCGTAATGGCTGCGCATCCGCAGCTCAACCGGGTCAACGCGGAAATGAACGCCCGACCAGTGCAGGCCTGCGCCACCGGTGCCGGTGCCGGGCAAAAATGCCGCCAGCTGACGATAGGGCACTGCGGTCTGCGACGCATCATGACGAATGGTCACGGTGCTTTTGGAGAGATCCTGGAACAGCTTTTTGCGGACGTTATAGGTCAGCTCATCAATGGACTGCGGATAGGAACCATCGGGATAGGTATCACGATGCGGTCCCCGCTCCAGCGCCAGCACGTTCAGGCCTGCTTCGGTCAGCTCTTTCGCCATAATCGCGCCTGCCCAGCCGAAGCCGACAATCACCGCATCCACTTTTTTCATTTCGTTTGCCATGCTTAGCTTCTCTCTCCGCGAATCGACACTGACGGGAACGGATACCGTTCGCCGCGCTCTACCCAGTCCATAAAGTCGGCGCGTGCGCCAGGGAAGTTGATCAGCTTCCAGCCGACCATGCCCTGATTCCCGCCGTGGATAGGATCGCTGAAGAAGCCTTCACGGGTGTTCTGCAACAGGAAGCTAAAGAAAACTTTTGCCGGCAACTGGCTGAACTCCGCGCTGCCACTCTCCATCGCCTGCAGTAAGGCATCCTGCTGCTCACCGCTGAGCTGGGCGAACACCTTGCCGTGCTGCTTTTTACTGTAGTTGTCGGCATCGGCCAGACCAAGGCGATAGATCTGCTGAGGCACCAGCGGCAGCTGATAGCCCAGCTCTTTTGGCAGATCGGGATTAAACGGCCCCTGCATATACCAGTTTGAACCCGTGGCATACGGTGTGTTCATCTGACGATCGATAAACTCCGGTACACCCGCTTCCAGCGCACCTGGCCCGCGTTCGTCGCTGGGGATCAGACGCGCTACGGCTGCAGTGATAAAGGCAAACTCTTCGGCGGTGAACCAGTTCGGCTGATAGTCACGCGCCTTCTGCGGCGCGGCCGGGGTTTCAGCCGCCTGCGCGGCCAGCGGCAGGGAGAGCGCGCCCATCGCGGTGGAACCTACCGCCATTGCAGGCGCCAGGGTAATGGTCTTCAGCAAAAAATCCCTGCGTGAATGACCCTTTTTTTGTTCTGACATGACATTGCCTCATTACCGCGCTGACTGGCGGTATGAAAAAAGTGGTGATTGCGTTGTAATGGTTTTTATCAGCAGATACAGGCGTGGAGCCTGGTTGTTACCGGTAACAACCGACATATTGTAACACTGCCATTCACAAAGATTTAGTTCAACGAAACAAAACCGCACAATTTCATTAACATCTATCTCCTTCCTGTCATGAGCAGAAACAACAGACTACAGACAGCGACCTGCCAAAAACGTTATAACAGGCAACACACAACAGCGGAGTGCCTATGTTTAAGTCTTTTTTTCCGCGGCCAGCACTGTTTTTCAGCTCTGCGGCTGTCTGGAGCTTGTTAGCGATTTTTGCCTGGTTCGGCTTTGCCGCGCATCTGCCCGGCATCTGGCCCACTTTTGAAACAGCAATGAAGCAGCCTCTGCCGACCACAGCAGCGCGATTTATCGCCGTGAGTCAGCTCTGGTTCTATCTCTATTACTGGATAATGGTAGCCATTTTTGCCGTAGCCTGGCGGCTTATCGATCCGCATCCATGGCGACGCTGGTCAGTGTGGGGCTCCGCGCTGATCATCTTTGTGACCTGGTTTGGCGTGCAGGTCGGCGTAGCGATTAATGCCTGGTATGGACCGTTCTATGATCTGATTCAGAAAGCGCTGACCAAAGCGGGATCGGTGCAGATTGCGGCGTTTTACCATGAGGTTTTATCCTTCCTCGGTATCGCATTAATCGCAGTAGTGATTGGCGTCCTCAACTCCTTCTTTATCAGCCACTGGGTTTTCCGCTGGCGTACTGCCATGAATAACTACTACATGCATAACTGGCAGCGTCTGCGTCATGTTGAAGGTGCCGCACAGCGTGTGCAGGAAGACACCATGCGGTTTGCGACGACGCTGGAAAACTGGGGGGTGAGTTTTATTCAGGCGATTATGACGCTTGTGGCATTTTTGCCGGTGCTGGTCGCACTCTCCCATCACGTGAAAGATATTCCAATCCTTGGCAATATTCCTTATGCGCTGGTGATTGCCGCTGTGCTCTGGTCGGTGTTTGGCACCGGGTTGCTGGCGCTGGTCGGGATTAAGCTTCCGGGGCTGGAGTTCCGCAATCAGCGGGTTGAAGCCGCCTACCGTAAAGAACTGGTCTACGGCGAAGACAATGCCGATCGCGCCGGGCCACAGACGGTGCAGGAGCTGTTCAGTCGGGTACGGGTTAACTATTTCCGTCTCTACTTTCACTATCTCTACTTCAACATCACCCGCATTCTCTATCTGCAGGTCGATAACGTGTTTGGTCTGTTCCTGCTGTTCCCGTCAATTGTCGCGGGCACCATTACGCTGGGCTTACTCAACCAGATCACCAACGTGTTTGATCAGGTCCGCGGCTCGTTCCAGTATCTGATCGCCTCCTGGTCAACGCTGATCGAACTGATGTCGATCTATAAGCGTCTGCGCAGCTTTGAGCAGATTCTGGATGATGTGCCGCATGATGAGATGATGCGCGAGGCATCGGAAGAGGTGTAACGGGTAAGGATGACCGTTTTTTGACATAAAAAAGCCACTCGTCAGAGTGGCTTTTTCGTTTACAAAATCTGGACGTAACCTCGTTCACCTCATCAGAAACGCCGCCAGGACGCCCGGAGGCGTCCTGTCAGCACAAGAGGGGTAAAACTCAGCTTATTTCAGCAGCTCAGCGGTCATGTGAACGCCGTTGTTGGTGTAAGCTTCAGTGATTTTATATGAAGCACCAGCATCCTGAGCCTGCGCAGCGATTTTCGCTTCAGCACCATCCAGTGTAGAGTCGACAGCGGTCACAGATTGGGCGAAGCTGGCGAATGGCAGAACGGAAAGCGCGATAACAGCTGCAAAATTTTTGATAGATTTCATGGTCAATTCCTCGGTTAATTTTTATCAGGTAAGGCGTGCTGCCTTGTTGATAGATATATTAGTCCGGAAGTTGATCAGTAAAAAGCGGAGAGTTTTGCTTAACTCATTCAGAAAAACTGATGATTAAAAGCACATTTCGCACAGTTATTGCTCAAAAGGTTAATAATCCACTCTATTGAAAAAAGGCAGCATAACCCGCTACCTCCATGAAATTATCCGTGATGCCTTACCCGGCTGAAGATAGTCAGCGCAGCCAGCAGCATCAGCACGCCGCTGGCAACGAACACCCCACCAGCCCCGCGCAGATCAAACATCCAGCCACCTGCCGCCGCACCAACAGTAATCGCCAGCTGGATAGTGGCCACCAGCAGACCACCGCCCGATTCCGCATCATCCGGCACCGCGCGTGAAATCCACGTAGACCAGCCGGTTGGCATCGAACCAAATGCCATTCCCCAGATTGCCACGCCCGCGCCGACCAGCCAGCTGACATCACCAAAACTCACCAGCATCAGCGCAGTGACACTCATTAATAGCGCCATACCACTCAGCGTCAGTGACACACTGCGGGTGACCAGAAAACCGGCCAGCGAGGTGCCAAAGAAATTCGCTACGCCAAACGCCAGTAACACCAGCGACAGTTGATTAAGATTGAGCTGCGCGACACCTTCCAGATACGGACGCAGATAGGTAAAGAAGGCGAAGTGGCCAGTGAACATCATGATCACGGCCAGCATTCCCCAGCGCATCACACCGATGCGCAGCAGTGCCAGCACCCCGCCGTTGCGGGCTTTGTTCTCTGCTGGCATCGCGGGCAGCGTAAAGAACTGCCACAGCAGCGCCACCGCCCCCAGTCCGGCGGTCAGCATAAAGATGTTACGCCAGCCTATCAGTCCGCCGAGATAGCTGCCGAGTGGGGTAGCGATAATCGTCGCCAGCGAGATACCGCTGAAGACAATAGAGAGCGCGCGCGGCACCTGATCGCTGGGCACCAGACGCATGGTGATGGCGGTAGAGAGCGTCCAGAAGCCGCCAATGGCCATGCCCAGCAGCACCCGCGCCAGCAGAATCACCGTCAGGTCAGCCGCAAAGGCCACCATCAGCGCCGAGGCGATCAGCAGCAGCGAAAACACCAGCATCACAATGCGGCGATCGATGCGCCGCGTGACGCTACCGGTGACCAGACTGGTAAACAGCGCCACCAGTGCGGTGATAGTGACGGTCTGTCCCGCCTGCCCTTCAGACACACCAAGGCTGTGGGCCATCGGCGTCAGCAGACTCACGGGTAAAAATTCGGCGGTGATGAGGCTGAATACCCCAAACGCCATTGCAAATACCGCGCCCCAGGCGGGGCGGGTCGGCGAGGAAACCTCATCAGCCACTTCGGTTGTCAGACTCATGCTGCTTCTCCGGAAGATAAAAAAGTGAGTGTGAGCATAGAGCGCCGCGTCAGGACGATCTATGATGCTTACACCTTCATTCTTGATAATTCGTCTGGAATCACATGAGTCACTATGGAGATCTGACCAGTGAACTGCTGATGGGGATGCGCCTGTATGGCGTGAACTATCAGCGCATCGCGGTAAGCGCGCCGTTCGGGCTGCATTATGAACACGCACCGGGTCGGGCACAGTTCCACTTTGTCGGGCGTGGCGCACTGCTGGTGCGCAGCGCCTCCGGCGAGGTGTTTCAGCTCAACAGCGGCGATGCGCTGCTGGTGCCGCACGGTAAACCGCACAGCCTGATCTCCAGTGAGGAGGCGGACTGCCAGTGCATTAAAAACATGGCGAGCAAACCGCTCTGCGACAGCGTCTGCGCCATCGCCGCCCCGGAAGATGCCTGTGAAGACGAGCACAGCGTGCTGCTGTTCAGCGCCTGCATGGCGTTTGAGCTTGGCGGTATGCAGCCACTGATCAACACCATGCCGGATGTGATGCTGGTGAGTACCCTGCTGTCACAATATCCGGAAATCCAGCCGATTCTGGCGGCGATGGAGCGGGAGTCACGGACCCGCCAGGCGGGATTCGCCGGGATTCTGTCACGTCTGGCAGATGTGGTTGCTGCGTTGATAGTACGCGGCTGGGTAGAGAACGGTTGCGGCCAGAGTAGTGGGCTGGTGCAGGCAATGCGCGATCCCCGCCTGAGCCAGGCGATTGCCGCAATGCATCGCGAGCCGGGCGAAAACTGGACGGTAGCGCGACTGGCCAGCGTGGCAGGCTGTTCGCGCTCAGTATTTGCCGGACGTTTTCTCACTGCCACGGGCATGACGCCGCTGCGTTATCTCACGGAGTTGCGGATGCGGCTGGCAGTGCAGCGGATTGTGAACAACGGTGAAGCGGTGGAAGCCGTCGCTTATCACCTTGGCTACGGCTCGATTGCGGCATTCAGTCGCGCCTTTAAACGGATTGTCGGGCAGTCACCAGGGGCGCTGCGTGCCGGACGCGACGGCACGCAGGCGCTGGCCTCTTAGCGAAAGACGCTGATCGCTTCCACCAGACGGTTAGCCTGATGGGTCATGCGACCAGAAGCCTCGGCGCTTTCTGTCACGCGGGCGGCATTCTGATGGGTGATGTCATCCAGATCTTCCACTGCTGAACTGACTTCGCTGAGCGCGGTCGCCTGTTCCGCCGTGGCGGCGCTGATCTGGGCAATCAGTGCGGTGACATTCTGCACCTGCGATACGATATCCTGCATCGTGCGCCCTGCCGCGCTGGCGTGCTCATTGCCCGAGTTAACCCGGCTGGCGCTGGTTTCAACCAGCATTTTGATTTCGCTCGCGGCTTTGGCGCTACGCTGCGCCAGGCTGCGCACTTCGCCCGCCACCACGGCAAAGCCCTTGCCCTGCTCACCGGCCCGCGCTGCTTCCACAGCGGCGTTCAGTGCCAGGATATTGGTCTGGAAGGCTATCCCGTCAATGACGCTGGTAATATTGGCAATCCGCTTTGAACTGTCGGCAATTTCGCCCATCATGCCCATCATTTCGGTCATCACTTCGCCGCCTTTGCTGGCCGCGTGGCTGGTGCCAGCTGAAAGGGTATTCGCCTCATGTGCAGTTTCAGTGTTGCTCTTCACCGTGGCGGTCATTTCGTTCATGGTGGCCGCAGTCTGCTGCACGTTGGCAGCCGCCTGCTCGGTACGGCGGCTGAGTTCGTTATTACTGCGTGCGATGGCGTCGCTGGCACTTAACACATTGATCGCCTGACCGCTGACATCATCCACCAGCCAGCGGAACATCAATCCGAGCTGACCGATAGCGCGCAGCGTGATGCCGACCTCATCAACGCGGTCCATCTGCTCGACCTTGTGACTCGCACCGGTTGCCACACTCAGCGCCTGTTTGCACATCCGCTCGATAGGACGTGAAATCTGCTGCTCCAGCCACAAACTGCACATCAGAAGCAGTCCGGCCATGCCTGCGGTAAAACCTGCCAGGGCAGCGTGTGTCATGCCCAGTGCCCAGACGCCCGCCACCGAGAGGGGCAGTAACGCCATCAGCGTGCTGCGAATCCGCCAGCGCAGGGGCAGCGTCTTCAGGATTGAGGCGGGGCGACGCCAGCCACTGCGCAACAGCAGGCCCTTGTGAAAACGTCGCCCTCTGGCACGGCCTTCACGAAAATCCTGATAGAGCGCTTCGGTCTGACGCACTTCTTCTGCCGTGGGTTTAGTGCGCACCGACATGTAACCCTGCACTTTACCGTCGCGCACCACCGGAATGGCGTTCGCCCGTACCCAGTAATGATCGCCATTTTTACGGCGGTTCTTGACCAGTGCGGTCCAGGGTTCACCCTGTTTCAGCGTCGCCCACATATCGGCAAACGCTTCTGACGGCATATCGGGGTGACGCACCATGTTATGCGGCTGGCCGTTGATCTCATCGGCGGTGAATCCGCTCGCTTCGATAAACGCATCATTGGCATAGGTGATGTGGCTGTTGAGATCGGTGGTCGACATCAGTGTCGCATGATCGTCGAACAGATATTCGCGCTGAGAGACTGGCTGGTTGTTACGCATCAAAAGTCCTTGAAGAACCGACGTCCAGCACGCGGCAGTCTGAGTGGCAGCGTGAAAACGGTGGGCTGAGAGATAACGATTACCTTTTTTTATATATTCGGCATGCTTCAGCCCACTCTTTAGCGATTAAGTTAAATTAATGGCAATAAAAAAGCCGCTTTGTAGCGGCTTTCACATTTTTGGCTGATTATTCATCTGTTAGCCGGACTGGAGGATTCCGGCAGCCGGCTAGCTGAGGTCGACATTACGGGTGCCAAACCACCAGGTGAGCAGGAATCCGCCCGTCCAGGCCACCACCAGCCCGGCCAGGTAAACCGCCATACCGGCGAAGATCCCCTGACTGGAGGTCATCAGTGGCAGCGTGACCAGCCCGGAGGGACCAAATACCGTGTTCATCCCCACCGGCAAACCCAGCCACGCCACCAGCCCGATAAAGAAACCGCCCAGCGCCCCGCCACCGCAGGCGGTGATAAAGGGTTTAAGGCGCGGCAGTGTCACGCCGTAGATCAGCGGCTCTCCGACACCAAGCAGGCCCGGCACGATAGCCCCTTTGATCTGCGCCCGCAGCAGCGCCCCTTTTTCGGCTTTGCACCACAACGCCAGTGATGCGCCGACCTGTCCTGCGCCCGCCATCGCCAGAATCGGGAACAGCGAGTTAAAACCCTGGGTTTCCATCAGCGCAAAATAGACCGGAATAAAGCCCTGATGGATGCCGAACATCACCGCGATCAGGAACAGCCCGGCCAGCAGCGCACAGCCAAAGGGATTGTTATTGAGGTGGATAAACAGCCACGACATCCCCTTAAACAGTTCGCCGCCCAGCGGCATGATCAGCAGATAGGTGATAGCCCCGGTGATCACCAGCGTGAACAGCGAGGTGAGGATCATATCGAGGTTGTCAGGAATGATTTTGCGCAGCTGTTTCTCGATCCACGCCCCGCTAATCGCCGCCATCAGCACGCCGATAATGTTGCCACGCGGGTCGATCGTCAGGCCAAAGAAACTCTCCATGCCGCTGTAGTAACCGGTGGTGGCCGTGGGCACATAGCCGAGCACAAACAGTGAAGCGATGATGGCGCCATTAACGCCACTGCCACCAAACGCTTTCTGCGCGTTGTAACCGATCAGGATGCTGAGGAAGGTGAACAGCCCTTTGCCGAACACCTTCATGTATGCCACGGTGTGCAGCAGCCAGGGCGCATGGTCGCCGGGGGCATTAAGGTGGAGGCTCTGCTCAATCAGCGTCGCGAATCCCAGCAGCAGTCCTGCGCCGATAAAACCCGGGATCAGCGGGGTGAAGATAGTGGCGAAGCGTGACAGAAACTGATGCACGCCACTAGTCTGTTTTGCTTTTAGCTGCTGTTTCTGCTGCGCCGCCAGCTGGCTGAGTCCGGGTGTTTCGCCCTGCGGAGCCAGGGTGGTATGCCCCTGCGCCAGCAGGCTTTGCATTCCTTCGGCGGCGGTTTGCGCTTTGCCCGGCCCCAGGACAACCTGCAACTGCGCCTCGCTGTCAATAACGCCTAAGACGCCCGGCAGGCTTTTTAACCGGGCCAGATCAACCTGTTCCGGCTGGTTCAGCGTCAGGCGGAGCCGTGTCATACAGTGACCGCAGGCCGCGATATTTTGCGCGCCACCGACCGCCTGCAGGATGTCACGCAACAGTGCCTCGGTGATTTTCGCCATTAGCGTGCTCCCGCAGCCTGCAGAGCCTGACGGATAAAGCCTTCATGCTGACTGAGCAGAGCTTTGGCCTCATCAGCAGTCAGGCCAGCCAGCACCATCAGGATGGCAGTTTTGCAGTGTCCGCCACAGGCGGTGAGCGCGGCGCTGGCCGTCGCGTCGTCACAGTCCGTGGCCTGTCTGACGATGTTGACCTGCCGCTGCACCAGTTTCAGGTTGGTGGCTTCCACATCGACCATCAGGTTGCCGTACACTTTTCCGCTGCGGATCATCGATCCGGTGGTGAGCATGTTGAGCACCAGTTTCTGGGCGGTGCCCGCTTTCATACGGGAAGAGCCAGTGACCACTTCCGGGCCAACCACCGGCGTGAGCGCAATCGCGGCGACCTGCGACATGGCACTGCCAGGATTACAGGTCAGCGCCACGGTGGTCGCGCCAAGCGCGTTCGCGTAAGCCAGCGCACCGAGCACATAAGGTGTGCGGCCACTGGCGGCGATACCGACCAGCACATCGTGGCGGCTGAAGTGGATTTCTTTCAGGTCCTGCGCGCCCTGCTCCCGGTTGTCTTCGGCGTTTTCTACCGCCTGGAGTATGGCGGTATGGCCGCCGGCAATCAGACCGATGACCTGTTCACGTGGCGTACCAAAGGTAGGTGGGCATTCGCTGGCATCCAGGATGCCCAGCCGCCCGGAGGTGCCCGCGCCGCTATAGATCAGTCGTCCACCTACCCGGAATGCGGCGCAGATGGCGTCAACGGCGGCAGCGATTTCCGGCACGATAGCCTCCACCGCCAGCGCCACCTTTTTATCTTCATCATTAATGACGCGCAGCATCGCTTCTGTGGAGAGTTCATCAATGTTCTGGCTGGCCGGGTTGCGGCCTTCAGTGATCATCTGGCTGAGGTCGAGTTTCATGACGGGCTCCGCTAAGGAATAAATTATTCAAATTACCCATTATCATAACGAATGATTAATTCATTGAGTGAGATCTTTTTTCAATGGATGCGGGGTGAATCATGCTGCGGGAGATTGACTGGCCAGCGCTGAGCGTAAACAGGGCACCTGGCATTCTGAGCTTAATGGCTTTTTGATCGCAGCCGGTCAGAAAAGGTTCAGCTGATCGCAAAGACGCAGTCGTCATCCATGAGGCGAGTAAACCGGCGGCCGAGGCCCCAGAGATGGGTTGACGCTGGCTTTACGCAGCCCCTTTATATCCCACTGAACGGCACACATGCTGGTCTTTGATTTCTGCATTATCGACCATGCAAGAACTCAGCGTCACAAACAAAAAGGGCCCAACTTTCGTTGAGCCCTTTTTGATGTTAACGCCGTATTCAGCTTGCGGTCTGTGTCCGCAGCTGCAGCTCATACTCTTTAGCCTGTTCAGCGTCGAACTGGTTTTCCCAGCGGGCAATCACCAGCACCGCCAGCGCGTTACCGACCACGTTCAGCGCGGTGCGCGCCATATCCATGATGCGGTCAACACCGGCGATAAACGCCAGGCCTTCCAGAGGAATACCGACGCTGCCCAGCGTGGCCAGCAGCACCACGAACGATACGCCCGGCACGCCAGCGATCCCTTTCGAGGTCACCATCAGGGTCAGCACCAGCACAATCTCGTCGGTCAGCGACAGATCAATGCCGTACAACTGCGCAATAAAGATCGCGGCGATACTCTGATAAAGCGTTGAACCATCCAGATTAAACGAATAACCGGTCGGCACCACGAAGCTGGTGATCGCTTTCGGGGCGCCGTAGGCTTCCATCTTCTCCATGATGCGTGGCAACACGGTTTCTGAGCTGGACGTGGAGTAAGAGAGAATCAGCTCATCCTTCAGGATACGCATCAGCGTGGTAATCCGCAGCTTACAGAAGCGCGCCACCCCGCCCAGCACCACAAAGGCGAAGAACAGAATCGCCGCGTACACCAGCAACACCAGCTTAGCCAGCGGCCACAGCGAGGCAAAACCGAAGTTAGCAATGGTCACCGCGATCAGCGCAAACACACCTACCGGCGCATAACGCATGATCATGTGCGTCACTTTAAACATCGCTTCAGAAATGCCACGGAACAGGTTCACCAGCGGATCGCGCTGTTCTGACGGCAGTGACGACAGACCTAAGCCAAACAGCACCGAGAAAAAGATAATCGGCAGCATGTCGCCCTTCGCCATTGAGGCGAAAATATTCTGCGGGATCAGCGACAAAATGGTGGTCACCAGGCTGTGCGGACCGCCCTGTACCTCTGCCGTTGTCGCTTCATATTTAGAGATGTCCACCGTTGCCAGCGTTGACATATCAATGCCGGTGCCGGGTTGAAATACGTTAGCCAGCGTAATACCGACCACAATGGCAATGGTGGTGATCACTTCAAAGTAAAGAATCGTTTTGACGCCGATGCGTCCCAGCTTCTTTGCATCACCCACGCCAGCGATGCCGACAATCAGGGATGAAATCACAATCGGTACCACAATCATCTTGATGAGATGAATAAAGATATCGCCTGCCGGACTGAGCACGTTGGTGACTAACCATTCACGATTGTCTGGCTGATTATGCAACACAGCACCCACAACGATGCCAAGCACCAGGGCTGTCAGAATCTGCCAGGCCAGGCTGATTTTAAAACCTTTCATAACGCGTAATTTCCTCAGTCAAAACCCGTTTCTCTCTACTGCGAAGGTGCAGAAGACAATACACACAGGGAGTGAGCAAAAAGCCCGGTAAATTAGAGGGTGTTTAGAAACAGCGCCTCGTATGAAAATCTGATGATTCCCATACCCATTTTCAGACGCGGTCTGAGTTGATACCTGCAGAACAGGGGCGAGATAAGTACCATTTTCACTGCAGTAAATGCAACCCCCGGAAGATCCGATTAAAAGTTAGCCACCTAAGTAGCATAAAGTGCTGCCAGAAGTAAAAATCCCTAACCTGCTGTTATGAAAAGTAATACTTCGATGACTTTACGCATAGCTATTCAGAGTTGGTTAAAAAGGCTGCCGGCGCGTTTGCTTGCTTTTTATCCAGCCTTTACCAGGATGACACCCTTTTTTAATTCCCCCTCGCCAGCAGGGAGTTAACAGGAAATATCAATCCGGCTGTACGCTTCGTGGCGAGAGGTTTATGACGTGATCTGTGGCGCAAAAAAGAAACAAAGACTCAGGGCAGGCTTTAATTAACCATTGATTGACATATCATTAACATCTTCAAGGAGATCCGTCATGAGCCAAAATCACATTCATCCCGTTCCGGATAATATTGCAGCAAACACCCTGATTACAGCTGAACAGTATCAGGCGATGTATCAGCAATCTGTCGACGATCCAGACAGCTTCTGGGGCGAACAGGGCAAAATCCTTGACTGGATCAAGCCTTACAGCAAAGTGAAAAACTGCTCGTTTGCGCCAGGTAACATTAACATTCGCTGGTACGAAGATGGCACGCTCAACCTGGCGGCAAACTGCCTTGACCGTCATCTCGCCACGCGCGGCGATCACCCGGCGATTATCTGGGAAGGCGACGACGCCAGCGAAAGCAAAACCCTGACCTTCCGCCAGCTGCATGCCGAAGTCTGTCGCTTCGCCAACGTGCTGGAGCTGCTGGACGTGAAAAAAGGCGACGTGGTAGCGATCTATATGCCGATGGTGCCAGAAGCCGCTGTGGCGATGCTGGCCTGTGCGCGAATTGGTGCCGTCCACTCAGTGATCTTTGGCGGCTTTTCACCGGAGGCGGTCGCTGGCCGCATTGTCGACTCCAGCGCCTCGCTGGTCATTACCGCTGATGAAGGGATCCGCGCCGGTCGCAGCATTCCGTTGAAGAAAAACGTTGATGATGCGTTAAAAAATCCGAATGTCACCAGCGTGAAAAACGTGGTGGTGTTTCAGCGCACAGGTAAAGATGTGGGCTGGGTTGAAGGCCGCGATCAGTGGTGGCATGCGCTGATGCTGAACGCCAGTACTAACCACTCTGCAGCCGAAGTCGGCGCAGAAGATCCGCTGTTTATCCTTTATACGTCGGGTTCTACCGGCAAACCTAAAGGTGTGTTGCATACTACCGGCGGTTATCTGGTCTATGCCGCCACCACGTTTAAGTTCGTCTTTGATTACCATCAGGATGATATCTACTGGTGTACCGCCGATGTCGGCTGGGTGACGGGTCACAGCTATCTGGTCTATGGCCCGCTGGCTTGTGGTGCCACCACACTGATGTTTGAAGGGGTACCGAACTGGCCGACGCCGAGCCGCATGGCGGAAGTGGTTGATAAACATAAAGTCACCCTACTCTACACCGCGCCGACCGCCATCCGGGCGCTGATGGCGGAAGGTGACAAGGCGATTGCGGGCACCGATCGCAGCAGCCTGCGCATTATGGGATCGGTCGGCGAGCCGATTAACCCGGAAGCCTGGGAGTGGTACTACAAGAAAATCGGCAACAGCCGCTGCCCGATCGTGGATACCTGGTGGCAGACCGAAACCGGCGGCTTCATGATCACGCCGCTGCCGGGCGCGACCGCGCTAAAAGCCGGTTCAGCCACCCGCCCCTTCTTTGGCGTACAACCGGCGCTGGTGGATAACGAAGGTCAGCCGCAGGAAGGTGCCTGTGAAGGCAATCTGGTCATTACTGAGTCGTGGCCAGGTCAGGCGCGAACCCTCTTTGGCGATCATGACCGTTTCGAGCAGACCTACTTCTCCACCTTTAAAAATGTCTACTTCAGTGGTGACGGTGCCCGTCGTGATGAGGATGGCTACTACTGGATCACGGGTCGCGTTGATGATGTGCTCAACGTCTCTGGTCACCGCCTTGGCACCGCCGAAATTGAATCGGCGCTGGTGTCGCATCCTAAAATTGCCGAAGCGGCCGTGGTCGGGATTCCGCACAGTATTAAAGGCCAGGCGATTTACGCCTATATCACGCTGAATCATGGCGAAGAGCCGTCACCGGAGCTGTACACCGAAGTGCGACAGTGGGTCCGCAAAGAGATTGGCCCGATTGCCACGCCTGATGTGCTGCACTGGACCGACTCACTGCCGAAAACCCGCTCTGGCAAAATCATGCGGCGTATTCTGCGCAAAATTGCCACCGGCGATACCAGTAACCTTGGTGATACCTCTACCCTCGCCGATCCTGGCGTTGTAGAAAAACTGCTTGAGGAGAAACAGTCGATCAAAATGCCTTAAGCGCACGCAGTCCGGCGGGAAGATCGCTTCCCGCCACACCCGCCCTACGCAGTCTGTTTCGGTAGTCACAACTATTATAACCAGCTGAATCCGCGCCCTGTCGTGAGGTTCTCGCCTGCAAGTCCTCTGGAGAAAATGTGATGAATGACGCCCTTTCGAATCAGGATGCAATCAATCAGCAGATTGAACGTAATCCCCTTTTTCATGAGTTAGTCCATAAACGCCAGGCGTTCGCGACGTTACTGTCGGTGATCATGCTGGTGCTCTATGTCGGCTTTATTCTGCTGATTGCCTTTGCACCCGGCTGGCTTGGTACGCCGCTGCATGCCGGTACTAACGTGACGCGCGGTATCCCGATTGGTGTCGGGCTGATTGTGATGTCGTTTGTGCTGACCGGCGTCTATGTCTGGCGCGCCAACGGTGAGTTTGACCGTTTAACAAAAGCCATCCTCAGCGAGGTGAAACCATGACCCGTCTCACCTTATGGCTGCTGGCCTTAATGTTGCCGTTTTCAGCGCTGGCCGCTGATGCGATTACCGGTGCGGTTCAGCGTCAGCCGACCAACTATCAGGCGATTATCATGTTTACGATTTTCGTCGGTGCCACATTGGGGATTACGTACTGGGCGTCGAAGCGGACCCGTTCGCGTAACGACTATTACACGGCCGGCGGCAATATCACCGGTTTCCAGAATGGTCTGGCGATGGCGGGTGACTTCATGTCAGCGGCCTCGTTCCTGGGCATTTCGGCACTGGTTTACACCTCCGGCTATGACGGGCTGATCTATTCGCTCGGCTTCCTGGTCGGCTGGCCGATGATTCTGTTTTTAATCGCCGAGCGGCTGCGCAATCTGGGTCGCTATACCTTTGCCGACGTCGCCTCTTATCGTCTGAAGCAGATGCCAATTCGCACCCTGTCAGCCTGCGGCTCGCTGGTGGTGGTGGCGCTCTACCTGATCGCGCAGATGGTGGGTGCCGGTAAACTCATCCAGCTGCTGTTCGGCCTTAACTATCATGTGGCGGTGGTTCTGGTCGGCATTCTGATGGTGATGTATGTGCTGTTTGGCGGCATGCTGGCCACCACCTGGGTGCAGATCATCAAAGCGGTCCTGCTGCTGTTTGGTGCGACCTTTATGGCGGTCATGGTGATGAAGGCGGCCAATTTCAGCTTTAATACGCTGTTCACCGAAGCGATGGCGGTCCATCCCAAAGGCATCGCGATTATGCAGCCAGGCGGACTGGTCAAGGATCCGATCTCGGCTCTGTCACTGGGGCTGGGGCTGATGTTCGGTACGGCCGGATTGCCGCATATTCTGATGCGCTTCTTCACCGTGGCGGATGCTAAAGAGGCCCGTAAAAGTGTCTTCTGGGCCACCGGTTTTATGGGCTACTTCTACTTCCTGACCTTTATTATCGGCTTCGGAGCCATTCTGCTGGTGGGCGCGAACCCGGCCTTTAAAGATGCCAGCGGCGCGCTGATTGGTGGCACCAATATGGCGGCGGTGCATCTGGCGAATGCCGTGGGCGGCAGCACCTTCCTGGGCTTTATCTCTGCGGTAGCCTTCGCTACGATTCTGGCGGTGGTGGCGGGCTTAACGCTGGCGGGCGCGTCGGCGGTGTCGCACGACCTCTATGCCAGCGTGTATCGTAAAGGTCAGGCGAGCGAGAAAGATGAGCTGCGGGTCTCCAAAATCACTGTGCTCGCACTGGGCGTGGTAGCGATTGCGCTGGGTATTCTGTTTGAGAAGCAGAACATCGCCTTTATGGTCGGGCTGGCTTTCTCGATTGCGGCCAGCTGTAACTTCCCCATCATCCTGCTGTCGATGTACTGGTCAAAACTCACCACGCGCGGTGCGATGGTGGGCGGCTGGCTCGGTCTGCTGACTGCCGTGATTCTGATGATCCTCGGCCCCACCGTGTGGGTTCAGGTGCTGGGCAACGCGAAGCCGATTTTCCCTTATGAGTATCCGGCGCTGTTCTCCATGGTGGTGGCCTTTGTCGGCATCTGGCTCTTCTCCATTACCGACCATTCGCAGCAGGGTGCAGAGGAGCGCTCACGCTTCCGCGCGCAGTTTATCCGCTCGCAGACGGGCACCGGCATTGAACAGGGCAAGGCGCACTGATCGCCGTTTACCGCGCATAACGTTCAGGCAACAAAAAAGGGCGACTACCTCGGTAGTCGCCCTTTTCTTTCACGCAACAGAATCAGAAGCGCAGCGATGCACCCACGTACGGGCCATCGACCAGCACGTTATCTTTGCGTCCATCTTTGTTGTTCAGTTCGATGTACTGATAACCCACACGCAGGTTAAGCAGTGAAACCGGCGTGAAGCTCAGGCCGCCAGCGGCTTCCTGATAGCTGTCGAGCTGATCGGTGAACGACTCTGGCGCGTAATAATACTCGCCATACAGGCCCCACATGCTGTTGATGCTGTAGTGTGCTGCACCACCCAGCGCCACCGCAAATCCATCTTTTCCATCTTCCGGATGGGTGAAGATCGCTTTTGCGGTCGGTGCCAGACGCAGTGGCCCGAAATCAACGTTGTAACCCAGACCTGCACCGTAGGTGCTGCCGTCATGGTCGCTACGCAGCCAGTTACCTTTCAGAAACAGACCGGGTGTTGTGGTGCCCAGACCCAGATTCAGGTTGGTGTTGTGTTCGCTGACATCAACACTGCCTTCAATCGCCTGAGCGGCACCGCTCAGTAAAACCAGCCCGAGGGCGCTCCCGGTAACAAGTTGCTTAAACATGATTCCACTCCGTGAAGGACAATTAATTCGGCCGCAAGGTTAACAGCCTGAAACGGGGAGACAACAAAATCTGGAAAACTTTACGTAAAAATACGTGTCTCTGCCAGGAGAGTTGCCGTCGGCAACGCAGTGTAGACTATATTGTCCACATCAGGTGTCCAATCAGCGGGGCCAGTACCACGGTCACAACACCAGACAGCATCATCACCAGGCTGGCGACCACGCCCTCCTGCTGCCCCAGCTGATAAGCGCGAGCGGTTCCCGCACCGTGCGACGCAGCCCCTAATCCGGCCCCTTTCGCCACGCCCTGCTTAATTGCGATGCGCAGAAACAGCACGTCACCGATTGCCATGCCAAACACGCCCGTCATCACCACAAACAGCGCCACCAGATCGGGCTGACCGCCAATCGGTCCGGCTGCGGCCAGTGCAAACGGTGTGGTAATGGAGCGCACGGCCAGGCTGCGCTGGATAGACTCCGGCAGGGTTAACAGTCGTGCCAGCCAGACCGAACTGCAGACGGCGACCAGCGTAGCGGTCAGGACGCCCGCGCTCAGGGACAGCCAGTGGCGCTTAATAATCTCCACGTTCTCATAGACCGGCACTGCAAACGCCAGCGTCGCCGGTCCCAGCAGCCAGAGCAGCCAGTGGTTTTCTGCAATATAGTCCTGCCAGCTGATGTGCGTCAGCAGCAGAAGAGCCACCAGCACCAGCGGCGTCATCACCAGAGGCATCAGCAGCAGTGTGCGCCAGCGACGGTAAAGCCGTTTATTCAGCGTATAAACCAGCAGCGTAACCGCCACACAGAGCAGGCTGAGCAGAACATCACGCATCGGGATCCTGCTTACGCGCGGCGCGCGCGACTTCATACTGATAGAGCCGGTCCACTACCCAGGCGGTGGAAGCCAGCACCAGCATCGTGCTGACGCCGATGACCACGCAGATGCGCAGGCCATCGACCCG
The DNA here is from genome assembly GCF_051136265.1 of Candidatus Pantoea rara. Lineage (NCBI taxonomy): Bacteria > Pseudomonadati > Pseudomonadota > Gammaproteobacteria > Enterobacterales > Erwiniaceae > Pantoea > Candidatus Pantoea rara. Next base: position 3,668,761 of record NZ_CP194942.1, read on the forward strand.
CAGCAGATCGCCATAATTCACCACCGCGACCACCGCCGGAATAAAGAACAGCAGCATCTCGGCCAGCAACCAGCGTGACCCGGCTTTTACCCAGTTCAGCGGCACAACCCGCGTCACGATTAACGCCAGCAGCAACAGCATCCCGACGATATTGGCGGGCAGCGGCAGGTGCAGCCAGCTCACCAGCCGATCGCAGGCGATAAACAGGCCGATATAGAAACCCAGCTGCAGTGGCAGGCTGAGCCATTGCACTGCGCGGTTGCTGCGGAAAGTGAGCGCTAACGCCATCACTTTGTCTCCCCTTTAAATTGATGTCACCAGTATAAAACGCCAGCACAAGGTGAAAAAAATGAATTAAAATTATCTGAATCATGCCTGAAAGGAATAGTTATGGATGTTCGCGCCCTGCGTTACTTTACTGAAGTAGTTCGCCAGCAGAGCTTTACCCGTGCGGCGCAAAAGCTGTTTGTGACGCAGCCGACCATCAGCAAAATGCTGCGCCAGCTGGAAGAGGAGCTGGGCTGCACGCTGATCCTGCGCGATGGCCGTCGCCTGCACCTTACCGACAGCGGCCAGGCGGTCTATCAGCGCGGCCTGGCGATCCTGCAGGAGTTTCATCAGCTGGAGGCGGAGATTGGAGACATCAACCAGCTCAAAACCGGTGAGCTGCGGCTCGGTATTCCGCCGATGGTGGGTATGCAGATAGCCGGATCGATTTCGGCTTTTCGCCGTCGCTATCCTGGCGTGAAGCTGAAAATTTCGGAGTTCGGCGGTCTGACCGTTCAGCAGGCGGTGCTGGCGGGCAGTCTTGATATCGCCCTGACCGCGCTGCCGGTCGACGCCGAGCTGCCGCTGAACACGCTGCCCCTGATGCATCACCCGCTCTGCGTGCTGCTGCCACGACGCCCGGAATGGCTCAGCCGCCAGCAGATTGGGCTGGCAGAACTGGCAGAGCATCCGCTGCTGATTTTCAATGAGGAGTTTTCGCTGAATCGTCAGCTGATGCAGGCGTTTCAGCGGCTTAACCTGACGCCAACGGTGGCGGTGCGCAGCGGTCAGTGGGATTTTCTGGCGGCGATGGTGCAGGCGGAGATGGGGCTGGCGATTCTGCCGGAGCCGATCTGTCAGCGGCTGGATAAGCAGTCGCTATTGTGGCTGCCGCTGGAATCGGAGCTGAAGTGGAGTCTGGGATTGATTTGGCGGGAAGGGAGTTATCTGTCGCGCAGTGCGCAGGCGTGGATAAACTGTTGCCGCGAGCACTGGCCGGATGAGCCTCCACGGCTATCGGTGTGAAAAGCTGGCACGCCCGCATAAAGGCGCAGGCGTGCCAGTCAGGGCTTACTCTTCTTTTTCTATCAGCAATGCTTCCAGCAGATCCAGGTCGTGCAGTAAGGTCTGCATCGTCTCATTGGAGATCTGTTGGGTCGCGCGCAGATGATAAAGCTCAGCGCGTTCAGCGCGCAGCCCGGTCAGGCGGAATCGACGTTCAAGGTTCTCAGCGTACAGCGCATGCTCAAGGTCATTCTTGCCTTCGGCGCGACGACGTAAGTTGCCTGTTACGCGCAGACTCACCTCTTTCAGCAGTTCCGGATCGATGTTCTCTTCCGACTCATTTTCCAGCCGCTGTTCCATCTTATGCAGGCTCTCAACCGCTGCACCCGCCATCACCGCACGCGCATTCTGCAGCTCACGGCGATGTGCGCCTTTGTCGATGCTATCAATGCCGCGCAGCAGAATCGGCAGCAGCACTACACCCACCAGCAGTGAGACCAGAATCACGCCGGTGGCGATAAACACCAGCTCATAGCGCGCCGGGAAGGGATCACCCGTGGTGAGGTACAGCGGAATCGACAGTACACCTGCCAGAGTAATCGCACCCCGCACCCCGGCAAACGTGGCGATCAGCAGCTCACGCAACGAGTAGTTAGCAAACTCCAGCGGCTTTTTCTTCAACAGACGTTTGCTCAGACGCTGCATAATCCACAGCCAGCCAAAACGCACCAGCATCAGCGCCAGATAAACCAGTCCGATATCGGCGAACAGCATCCACAGCTCGACGTTGGTATCGGCCTGAGCCTGGTCGATTGAGGTCTGCAGAATGTCCGGCAACTGCAGGCCCAGCATCAGGAACACCATGCCGTTAAAGATGAACTCCAGCATCTGCCAGACGCTGTTGGCACGCAGGCGCATCGCCAGCGGTGCCTGACGAATAATACCGGAACGGGTGATGGTCATACCGGCCGCCACGGCCGCCAGAATGCCTGAGACACCCAGATGTTCAGCAATCAGATAAGAAGCGAATGGCAACAGCAGCAGCAGCACGGTCTGTGTGGCCGGATCATCCCCGCTCCAGCGGCTGAACAGGCGCAGTGATTTACCGTACAGCCAGCAGATCGCCACACCGGCAATCAGGCCGCCAATGGCGACTTTCATGAACTCAATGCTGGCACCGCCCCAGGTAAACACCATGGTGCCCATGGCGACGGCCACGGCAAATTTCAGGGATACCAGGCCCGATGCATCATTCATCAGGGCTTCACCCTGCACAATCGACATAATCTTCTTGGGAATGCGGCCTTCACCGACAATGCCGGAGAGCGCTACGGCATCGGTTGGCGACAGCACCGCCGCCAGCGCAAAGGCAGGAATCAGCGGGATACCTGGCACCATCCAGTAGATCAGATAGCCAATACCAATGACGGTAATCAGGACCAGCGCCAGCGCTAAGCCAATAATTTCGCGACCATGATGCAGGAACTCACTGATCGGCGTTTTCCAGCCATCCGCGAACAGCAGCGGCGGAATGAACAGCACCAGAAACAGTTCCGGATCAAAGTCGACATGCAGACCAAACGTTGGCCAGGCCAGCATCGCACCCACGGCGATCTGAACCAGCGGCAACGGGATCTGAAAAGGGAGAATACGGGCCGCGACGCCAGAGAGCGACACGACCAGCGTCATGATGAGAATAGTAAAAAAGATTTCCATGCTTTCCTTAGGCGTCGTTTCTTTCAATCATTGGTTAAGCGATAAAGTGTAAAACAAACGGCGGTGAAGATTGTCAGCTACGCGTGCGCCGGGCGGGAAAAAAGTGAAAAATTCCGGACGCGCAGTCGCACGCCCGGTTGTACAGTCAGATCGCCCAGCCACCGGCGTAAAACGCCACCAGCGCGACGGCAATAATCACGGTGCCGACGTTAAGCTTACGCCATTCACCGGCGAAGAGACGCCCTACTACCAGGCTGGCGAAACCGATCATGATGCCGGTCACGATGTTGCAGGTGAGCACAATGATCACTGCCGTTAACAGGCCCGACATCGCATCAACAAAATCACCGAAGTCGACTTTTGCCACGTTGCTGAGCATCAGCAGCCCCACATACATCAATGCCGGCGCAGTAGCATAAGCGGGCACCAGATAAGCCAGCGGCGACATAAACAGGATGGCGAGAAACAGCAGGCCGACCACAATCGCGGTGAGGCCGGTTTTGCCGCCCGCCGCCGTTCCTGCCGCCGATTCAATATAGACCGCAGCCGGTGACGCGCCCACCAGTCCCGCAAACAGGCTGCTAATAGAGTCGCTGGTCAGCGCACGGCCACCGTTGATAATCTGGCCCTGTTTATCCAGCAGGTTTGCCTGACCGGCGACCGCGCGAATAGTGCCGGTGGCGTCAAAGACCGCTGTCATCACCAGTGCCAGCACACTGGGCAGCACAGCAGGTTTTATTGCACCCATGATGTCGAGGCTGAACAGCAGTGACTGGCCGCTGGCGTCACGCAGGCTTGGCAGTGCAAACAACCCCTGATAGCTCACCGCCGGATCAAAAATCAGGCCCAGCAGCGAGATGGCGATAATCGTCAGCAGGATGCCGCCCGGCACCCGGCGCTTCTCAAGTCCAATAATCGCGGCCAGCCCCATCAGCGTCATCATCACCGGGAATGTGGTGAAGTGACCCAGCGCCACCGGCAGGCCCGGTGCCGGATTTTTCACAACCAGACCCACGCCATCAGCGGCAATCAGTAGCAGAAACAAGCCAATCCCGACGCCGGTGCCGTGCGCCACCCCCATCGGCAGGTTACGCAGGATCCAGGCACGAATGCCGGTCACCGAGATCAGGGTAAACAGCAGGCCCATCAGGAATACTGCGCCCAGCGCCACCGGCACACTGATGTGCTGACCCAGCACAAGACTGAAAGCAGTAAAGGCGGTTAAAGAGATCGCGCAGCCAATGGCCATCGGCAGATTGGCCCACAGCCCCATAAGGAGGGAACCAACGCTGGCAACCAGGCAGGTGGCGACAAACACAGCCGAAGGGGAGAAACCGGCTTTGCCCAGCATTCCCGGCACCACAATGACGGAGTAGACCATCGCCAGGAAGGTGGTGAGTCCGGCCAGAACTTCCTGGCGTACGCTGCTGCCGCGCGCCGAGATCGAGAACCAGGCGTCCAGTTTTCCACTGGCCGGGCGTGATTCAGTTGACATAGTTGAGCCTCAAAAATTTTTGTTGTGTGGATCGCTCTGCGACCATCGCTGTCCCTGGAATAAGCGGGTAGACGGCGTCACTGTCGGGATTCACCCGGCAGGCAAACGTTTACCTTGCCGCAGATAGTTGGCCGTCAAAAGCAGCCAGATAAAAAGGCATGCGATTATCCGGCGTTTAGCGGCACATTTTCAACTGTCAGAGGGAGAATCTTCAGCATAAAGATCAGGCGTAAGCGGCTTCCTGGTGCGAGGCTTTCGTCAGCATAAAGTGCTGAGCTATTGAAGTTAAAGAACTTTTAAGGAGATGGACACCGGCGCAGCCCTGATAAGACAAGCTACGCCGGTGGAGAGGGGGCATTAACCTGGCAGCGAAAGCTCGCCGCCCTGCACAATCGCGCGTTGCCAGGCAGCACGCTCCTGCACAGTCTGCAGCCATTTCCCGGTAGCAGGCATCTGATCAAGTCCGGCACGTTGCGCCAGCGCCAGCAGTGGAAAGCTCATCTGGATATCCGCAATTGAGAAACGCTTACCGGCAAACCAGGGATTAGCAGCCAGATGCTGTTCGATCATTTGCTTGTGCGGCTTCAGCTGTTTATCCAGGAACGCTTTCTGCACGCCTTTACCAAAAGCAGCCCCGACCGGGCGTAGCAGCCACGGCACCGGCGCCTTACCCATTTGACCAAAGATCAGCTTCATTACCAGCAGCGGCATTAGCGAGCCTTCGGCATAGTGCAGCCAGTAGCGGCACTGTAGCCGTGATTCCTCATCACTGACTTTCAGCCGGAACTCGTGATCATATTTCTCTTCTAGGTATTCAAGAATGGCGCCTGATTCTGCCACCACCTGATTGCCGTCAGTAATGACCGGAGATTTTCCCAGTGGATGCACTTTTTTCAGCGCCTCCGGGGCCAGCATGGTTGGTTCGCGTTGATAGCGTTTCATCTGGTACGGCACTTCCAGCTCTTCCAGCAGCCAGAGCACCCGATGCGAGCGTGATTTCTCAAGATGGTGAACGGTGATCATCATGATTCCCTGTGTTTTGACCTTCACCAAGTATAGACGTCACTCCACGTCCGGATGTTTATCATCCTGTTCCGGGTCGAGCAACACCGCACCGGAGCCCTGCTGACCCAGCCGGTCGCCGGGATTACGCAGTGGGCAGTCGCGCATCGACAGGCAACCGCAGCCGATACAACCATCCAGATCATTGCGCAGGCGGGTCAGCGTTTCGATGCGCTTATCCAGCTCTTCACGCCAGTGCTGCGTCAGCGCATCCCACTCCGGGGCTGACATGCGTTTGTTCGCGGGTATGTGATCCAGACTGTCGCTGACCGTGGCCAGCGGAATGCCGATGCGCTGTGCAATCTTGATAATCGCGACGCGACGCAGCACATCACGGCTGTACCGACGCTGATTTCCGCTGTTACGGGTGCTGGAGATCAGCCCTTTGGTCTCATAGAAGTGCAGCGCCGAGACCGCCACACCGCTGCGGCGTGCCACTTCGCCCGGTGTTAAAACCGGTTTTGGATAGTTGCGTTCTTTTTTCATCAGGCTCTTTACCTCAAGTTAACTTGAGGAATTATACTCGCTCTCCATCGAAACCCCTAAACTCCTATTACCACTGACTAAGCACCAGAAGGATGAGGCCATGATGCAAGAAGAGATCATTCATTCCCTGACGCACTGGATTGACCAGAACCTGGATAAGAGCCTGTCTATCGATGAAGTTGCGGCGAAATCAGGCTATTCGAAATGGCATCTGCAGCGTATGTTCCGTTCGGTAACGAAACAGACGCTGGGTGGCTATATTCGTGAACGCCGTCTGACGCTGGCAGCAGAAGCCCTGTCGCTGACACAGCGCCCGGTGTTTGATATTGCGATGCAGTATGGCTATGACTCGCAGCAGACCTTCTCACGGGTGTTTCGCCGTCAGTTTGCCCAGACGCCTACCGCATACCGCCACACCATGCGACGCCAGGCGATTCAACGCCCTCGCCTGCTGAGTTTTGGCTGTAACGATCCGATCAACAGCTTTACTCAACGCACCACCGGCGAATGCTGCCCGGTTCGTTAACTCTTTGTTGCGCCCGCCCCGGGCGCATCTGCCTGATTTTTCCGCCGTTCTTCTTCTGCTGCTTACCCTTCCTTCGTGTCACTGCCATACCCGTGTAAATTTTGTTCAAAATTTAAAATCGGGTGATATAATGTGACCCAAGTCACACTTTAAACCTGGTTTGACGGCAAAAAAGTCTTCCCTGACACACTTTTTTGTCGCCGGTGATGTCCGCAGATTGTCAGGATTACCTGTTGATATTGAGGTCCGGCCAATGGCTACGTTAACCACCAGTTTTCTTGTTATGCGTTGGGAATTGCTGAGCGCAGTCATGATGTTTTTTGCCAGCACCCTGAAAACTAAACTTCGTCAGGATAGCCGTCACGTGATGGCATTTATGTGTGGCGGGATTGGTTTAGGCATGACCTGCTGGTTTGTTACCGGGCTGATGGGCATTACCCTGAGCATGGAAAACGTGCATAACTTCGTGGAAATCTCGAAGCATGCCTTTATTGATGCGATGAGCCAGGCGCCTGCTGACTGGCCGATGCCCTGATTGATTCCCTGAATTTTGCGCATAAAAAACCCCGCTAAGCGGGGTTTTTTATATTGCTGTGTGTGCTTAAATTTTCTTCAACATGGCAGGGATATTAACATCCTGCACTGTAACGCCCGGGCTCTGCGTTCCGCGGCGATCCTGAATCCACATATCTCCCATCATCTGATTTAAACCACGATCTAATCCGGTAACCAGTCCTGCACCTGGGGTGAAGGTCAGTTCGCCAAAGTAGATCCGCTCGTCATGGATATACCAGTCCACACGCACATAGTCGAAATCGCTGGCCAGCTTCTTGCTCAGTTCGAGCGCATGTTCCAGTGAAGGCATAATCGGAGACACATCCAGACCGGTATCGCGAATCTTGTGATAAGCCTCATTGAGGTTATTCACGTAGAAGTTCATCGACAGCAGCGGCTGGCAGCGGTTGTAGATCACCTGCAGCACATATTCGAACTTGCCATCACGCTTGTTGAACATATGAAACTTGTAATCAATCGGCGCACTTTTGCCATCACCAATGTACTTCTCAACCAGGATACGTGGCTTGATGTACCGATAGTGAATCTCACGCGCTTCGTTGGCGAAGTCAGTCTTCAGCCAGCGATAGCAGTCATGAATGATCTGCTGCTTGCGCAGTGCGTCCGGCTCTTCCAGCAGAATCTCTACCATGTTGGAGGCGTGGTTCGGCTTAATCACCGTTCCCTTCCAGCAGGGTAAGCTATTCAGCGTTGTTGGATCAGTGGTTTCGTGTACCAGCGGAATCAGGTATTCATTACCGATTTTTTCAGCAATGAATTCGCGCACCGAGTACTTATCTGACAGACGACCATAGCTCTGGTAATCGCCGAAGATAAACTTACGGTACAACACCTTTTCGTTGAACACTTTTGGCTGACGCAGATTGGGCAGCTTTCTGAACTTGTGGAAGTAGTAAATGCGGTCCTGATAAGCCCAGGGCATTTTCTTAATAAAGTACTGCACACTTCTTCTGAGTTCTTCTTTCAACTTGAGCATATCTGACCTCATTTGTATGTTTTGTAGTTGAGTGAGGAAACCTGAATCTTTTGAATGACGCCGTTTTTAAAGAAGTAATTCATTACGGTCAGGGACAAAAGTTCTGAAAGGAAAACGCTCCACGCGGCCCCCATGATGCCGTGACCCTGGATCAACCACCAGGAGAGCGGCAAACTGATGACCATCAGGCAGATGATTTTCCTCAGCAAGTAGTTAAATCCTCCCTCTTTGACCATGTAGCGATACGCTACGGTCCCCATTGCCGAAAAGCTGGTCGCTATCGACAGCAACGTAATGAGACTTCCTGACTGTGTGTAAGCCGGTCCGTACAACGCAATGATGATCCGCTCGCCGTAAAGCGAAATGACAAGCAGCATCAACAATGAAACACCCATAACGTAACCATTAAGCCGCGCCGCCAGCTTAATGGCGACCTCGCCGCGCTCTCTGAAGATCTCAGTGAAGCAGGAGGTAATGAGCGCCACCGGGATAAAAATCCAGGAGGCGGAAATGGTATTCGCTGCCGCGAACAGGCCAAGGTCGCGTGCGGGAGCCGTGCCTGCCAGGAACATCTGCGCCGCTTTGACCTGCACCGAGATAAAGATGCTGGAGATAGCCAGCGGCAGTCCGGCGTACATTAGATAGCGCAGATAGGCGGTGCGCTTTTCGCGCGGCGGCATCTGATCCTGATGGTCCTGATAAAAGTTGCGACGTTTGATCAGGTAAGGCACCAGCGTGACGGCAACAATCGACAGCGTTAGCCACAGCGGGTTAAGACGCAGCCAGGCGACGGTGAAACTGATGCCGAAACTCAGCAGCATGCCCACTGCGTTAGCGATGGTGTTAAGACGCGAGGCAAGACGTGCGTTGTTATAAACGCTGAAAGTGTCCTGCGTGACAAAAACCGAGGCAATAAATGAGGCCAGTGCAAACGCCAGGAAGTTTTCCTGCATGTTGTACCAGACCCAGATTAAGACTGGCACCGAAGTGACCAGCAATAACACCATGCGCATCGTGCGGGCGATGGTCATCAGGCGCAGGCCTTTTGACGCATTTTTGCTGACGCGCTTAAACAGAATGGTTTCGGTGCCAAAGATTGCAACGGTTTGCACCATCGCGAATAGTGAGGTAGAAAACGCCATCTGGCCAAACACCGTTGGCCCAAAGGACTTCGCCACGTAAGACGTCACAAAAATGACGCCAAAAACGGAGATGATCTTCTCAGACATCATCCAGGCGGCATTAGACATTACGCTCAATTTCATCAACTCTTCCTTAGTATTACTCAACTACAACCGCTTCGGTACAACATCCCTGTAACGAATTAATAAGCGCTCAGTGGGCCTGGCGAAAACATAAGACTTCAGACCAAGCTGGTCCGAAAATTGAGATGCAAATCATAATCCGGAGAGTGAAATCAGGATAATTCTTATTATAAATGGTGCGAATCACTTCAAATGGAAACGATTTCAGGCTGAAAATAAAACAGCCTTAAAGAGCCCTGCCGACATAATAATCCCGTCGGTAAGGGTAAATATCCTGTGTACGTTGTATTTTTTCGTATTTTGGATGCGATGAATTTATAACAAAAATCCCCCTCCAGGAAGGCGCGCCCCCCTGATAAGAATAAAATAAGATTTATCCCATGATGATATTTCTTCTAAATATCTTAATTTAGGCTTCGCAATTCAATTCGCGCACTTTAATACTGCCTTAATAAAATCTTACAGTGCCAGAAATTATTAAAGTCATTCTCATCCATTAATCGATAAGAAAGGTAAGAGCATTTATGAGAAAGTCACGATACAGCGAAGATCAAATCACAAATGCCATTAAAGCTTCTGAATCGGGCGTGAAAGTCAGAGAGATCTGTGAAGAGTTAGGTATCTCTGAAGCCACGTTCTATAGCTGGAAGAAGAAGTTTTCTGGGTTGTCTTCGGAAGAAGGCAGAAAAATCAAAGAGCTGGAAGAAAAACTGCAAAACATCACGCGTGAATTGCAGACGCTCAATTCAGATAAAGAGATGCTGCAGAGCGTTCTGAAGCACTTCTTTACGACGAATGAAAAACGTCAGGCTGTGGATTTCCTGCAGACTACCTTCGACATCGGTACCCGTCGTAGCTGCCGCTTATTAGATATCAGCCGTAGCGTATACCATTATCCGTCAGGCACGGAGAATCGCTAAACCCAATGCTACCGCGCTTTTTAGACTTAACGCTGAGATTTGTTCTTACCAGAAGAGATGAAGATCATTTAACAGGACAATTGCGGCACCCTTTTCCGCTCCATTTATAACTAATGAATGGCTTCACGGCTAAGCTTCTTTTTTTGCGGTAAAATTGATTCACAACAGCAAAAGTCTCGCATTCTACGGCTATTCGCCCCCTCCCAATCTCGTTTACGCGGGATTGGGCCCTCCATTTTTTACGTAAGCCCAGCTAATCACCGGAACTAATTCCCTTCAATTCTATTAAGCCGCTTTAAACACCGCGCGAAAAACAACCATCCTTTTTTTAAGTTAATTGTGGCACTAACTCAAATTCTGCGGCTTCGTTTTAATTCCCGGCTATGGGTTTATTGCATTAACTTTCTCCAGGATTAATCCAGGATAAATAGTTTATTGCTCCTTATCACTAACGTTCAGTGTCTATCTTTTCACTCTCTTCATTGCGCATCATTGATGCCAGAGATTAATCTTTAATTAATAGCGCAGCGGCGGAATTTTCTTACTCATTTATCATTGAGTGAAGTTAATAGTGGTTTCTGGCCTCTCTTTCCACGGACCTTACAGCAATAAATAGCCTCTGATAAAAGCGTAACGTCCATAATGCCGCACTATTTTCCCTGATTAATGACGGATATCTGAGCAGTAAGGTTCTGCCAGGGCTGAAAAGAGCCCTGTTCAGCAGACCCTGAGTGCCATTTTTTTACTGAAGAGCGAGGGATAAAAGAGTGAATCAGAGTGGACAGTACAATCACGCAGCGGAATGAAATCGATTTCGCGGCATAAATCTGCCGCAGAGCGTGCAAATCGGGATAGGGTTTAATCTTAAAAAGCCGCGCAGCGGGTTTTCCACACGGCAAAAGGGTTTGCCTGATTTATACGGCTTACGGGTTAAGTGAGACCACATGAGGTTGGGGTTTGATACGCATCGCCCACAGTACACCGACCATCAGACAAATAATGCCTGTCACGGTGAGCTGAGGTGGCCAGCTTTGATACCAGAGAAAAGTCCACAACAGGCCAGACAGAATCTCGAAAACGATCAGCGGTCCCATCAGTACGGTAGGCAGGCGCTGGCTGGCAGCGTTCCAGCATAAGGTGCCCAGCCAGGAGCAGAGCAGGCCAATCGTCAGCATCAGGGAGATAAACACAGTGGGACGCGGCCCAAACGGCAGCGAAAAATCAGGCTGTTGCCAGGCGAGTTGCACACTGACCAGCGCGTACATGATCAGCGCCATCGGCAGCGTCACGATGCCCTGCGCGGTGGCCCAGGTTGAGGGACGGAGTTCGGGATGGGTTCGCAGCCAGCGGGCATTGCGCAGCGGATACCAGGTCCAGCACATTACCGCTAACAGTGCCAGCACGATACCGGTCAGATAGCGGCCCAGATCCACTGTGGTGCCCTGACTTTGTAGCTCCGCCGCATTTACGCAGAGTAATCCGGCCGCCATCATGATCAGTGCCGGAACCAGCCGCCGCCATGGCAGCCTTCCTTCGAGATGGCCGTAACAGAGATTGGCGGTCACGGCGATCACCACCGGCAGCGTGCCGATAATCATGGTAGAGACCGGCCCGCCGGTGCGCTGAATGGCGTTCGCCAGAAACGCATAATAAAAGAGGTTCCCCACCAGCGAGAGCTTCACCGCCTCACGCCAGTCGGCCCGGCCCAGCTTGCGCAGGCGACGACGACCATGCCAGGCCAGCGGCAGCGCAATCAGTCCAAACGCCACATAACGTCCCGCCGACTGCAGGGCGCCAGGATAGTCAGGTATCAGCAGCGGCCCGACAAAGATTAGCCCCCACATCAACCCGGCAGTGATAGCAAACATAACACCCGCAAACATGATTTCTTCCTTATATAGACGTTTAATGGAGTGTGGCGGGTTCGGGCGGGGAATGCTTGTAGCAGATTGCGGTGGTATTAAGGCTGGCAAACCTGTTTTTGATAGCGGCCCGGCGTGATGCCATACCGGTTTGCAAAGGCGCGGGTGAGATGGGCCTGATCGGTTAATCCCACTGCCGCCGCAACGCTGGCAGCCGCTTCACCCTGTGCCAGCCTTTGCTTGGCGTCATAGAGTCGGAAAGCCATTAGCATCTGATGCGGCGTAACGTGATAGTGCTGGCGAAAGGCGCGTAAGAAGTGCCATGGCGATAACGATGCCAGTGCCGCCAGCTCTTCCAGCCGCACAGGTTCTGCGAGGTTGGCGCGCAGGAAATCTTTTACCTGGTCAAAGCGATGACGGGCATCAGGTCTGCCCTGTGAGGACATGCGGGCCAGCGGACGGATCTGCAGCAGCAGCTCGGCGATCAGGCTCTGGCGCGCAAGCTCAGACTCCGCCTGCCAGAGTGCGGTCAGCAGGCGGGAGAGCGGCTGCGCCACGCGCGGATTAGTCAGCAGCGCCTCGTTAAACCACCAGCCGCGATCGCCGGTCAGCTCATCCATCAGCTGTGGCTGAATGTAGATCATCTGGTAGCGCCATCCCTCCTCGCACGCTGACTCACCGGTATGCAGCTCATCCGGGTTCATCATGACCAGCGAGTTCTCCGGGGCAGTATAGTCGGTGCCGCGATAGCGAAAGCGCTGCGCGCCCGCTTCGATAGTGCCGATCCCAAAGGCTTCATGGGTATGAGGTTCGAAGGCATAGCGAGAGATATGGGCCTGATAGAGCTCTATACCGGGCAGCTCAGCGAGTTGCTGAAACCGGGCGCGATCTTTCTCATAGGGGAAACTAGCCGGAACACCTTCCACTTTTCTCTCCTTATTTAACCAGTCTGTTCAGGATGCCTGCGACCGGGGTGAAAATGCAAAAGATTGCTATCCATAACGCCGCGGGTGACACTGTTTTTTTCTGAGTGATGGGAGCAGGCATGGCACAGCGCGTGGTATTGGTTATAGATATGCAGAATGGGGTGTTCAGCTCGCCACGCTTCGACACAGCGGGACGGATTGCACAGATTAACCGGCTGACTGAACGCGCTGAGATCACCATATTTGTCCGGCACCGCGAAGGCGCGATGTGCGAGGGTAATGACGCGTTTGATCTGCTGCCGGAAATCGCTCAGCCCGATGGCGCGCACTATGTCACTAAAACCGCCTGCGACAGCTTCTGGCAAACGGAGCTGGCCGCGCTGTTAAAGCGTCTGGCGGTTGAGGAGTTTGTGGTGTGTGGCTGTGCCACCGACTATTGTCTGGATACCACGATAAAAGTCGGGGCCAGTGCGGGCTATGCCATTACCGTTGCCGCCGATGCGCACACGACGGCAGATCGCCGCTGGGTCAGCGCCGAAGCGCTGATTAACCAGCACAATGAGGTCTGGGCTTCACTGCAGATACCCGGCAACGTGCCGCGCGTGCTGAGCACGGAGGCCATTCTGGCAGAATGGTCATAACAGGTCGCGAAAGCCGCGCATAAAAAAAACCCGCATAAGCGGGCTTTTTTGCACTCTCTGGCCAACGTAATCAGAATGGAATATCGTCGTCGAAATCCATTGGTGGTTCGTTGTTGTTGCTGGCCGGCGCGCTCTGTGGCTGCTGCTGCGGACGAGACTGCGCGCCGCCACTGAACTGGTTGTTGTTGCCCTGCGGCTGCTGCGGCTGACCCCAGCCATTGTTGCCACCGCCCTGCGCGCCGCCACCTGCTGGCGCACCAGCACCGGCGTTACCGCCCTGCTGACGGCCACCCAGCATCTGCATGGTGCCACCAACGTTAACCACGACTTCAGTGGTGTAACGTTCCTGGCCGCCCTGATCCTGCCATTTACGGGTGCGCAGCTGGCCTTCAATGTAGACCTGCGACCCTTTTTTCAGGTATTCGCCTGCAACTTCAGCCAGTTTGCCAAACAGCACCACACGGTGCCACTCGGTGATCTCTTTGTTTTCACCGGTCTGCTTGTCGCGCCAGCTTTCAGAAGTAGCCAGCGTAATGTTGGCAACAGCGCCACCATTTGGCATGTAACGTACTTCCGGATCCTGACCCAGATTCCCGACAAGAATCACTTTGTTAACGCCACGACTGGCCATGTTGCTGTCTCCCGATGAGTTAATGCATACAGTCTAATCCATCAATTCTAACACGTCCTGCGGTCTGTTTCCCACTTTCGAGCGGGGTTCCAGTTTTAATCCTTAGCGCTCAGGAGGCTAAGAGTACTGGATATTTATTCAGTCTATTTTTTGTGCCATAATGACACGTTATTCTGGCCGTGTCGGCAAGGCGCGGTGAGTGCTGCTAATCCGGGAAAGGTGAATGGATAAGATCGAAGTTCGTGGTGCCCGCACCCATAATTTGAAAAACATCAACCTGACCATCCCACGCGACAAACTCATTGTGGTGACCGGCCTGTCAGGTTCAGGTAAATCCTCACTCGCGTTTGATACGCTGTATGCGGAAGGTCAGCGCCGCTATGTAGAGTCGCTCTCTGCGTATGCGCGCCAGTTTCTTTCGTTAATGGAAAAGCCGGACGTCGATCATATCGAAGGTTTGTCGCCCGCCATTTCCATCGAACAGAAATCCACCTCGCATAACCCACGTTCGACCGTGGGAACCATCACTGAGATTCACGATTATCTGCGTCTGCTGTTTGCCCGCGTAGGCGAACCACGCTGCCCGGATCATGATGTACCGCTGGCGGCGCAGACCGTGAGCCAGATGGTGGATCAGGTGCTTTCCCAGCCGGAAGGCCGTCGCCTGATGCTACTGGCACCGGTCGTAAAAGATCGCAAGGGTGAGCACACCAAGACACTGGAGAATCTGGCGACGCAGGGCTATATACGTGCCCGTATCGATGGCGAAGTGTGTGACCTCTCCGATCCGCCGAAACTTGAGCTGCAGAAGAAGCACACCATCGAAGTCGTAATCGACCGCTTTAAAGTGCGTGACGATTTGGCGACCCGTCTGGCGGAATCGTTTGAAACCACGCTGGAGCTTTCCGGCGGCACGGCTATCGTGGCGGACATGGATGACAGCGCCGCAGACGAGTTACTCTTCTCGGCTAACTTCGCCTGCCCAATCTGTGGTTACAGCATGAGCGAGCTGGAGCCGCGCCTGTTCTCGTTTAATAACCCGGCAGGCGCCTGTCCAACCTGCGACGGCCTGGGCGTACAGCAATATTTCGATCCTGACCGCGTGGTGCAGAATCCCGACCTTTCGCTGGCGGGCGGCGCAATTCGTGGCTGGGATCGCCGTAACTTCTACTACTTCCAGATGCTGCGTTCGCTGGCGGAACACCTCGATTTTGACATCGAAGCGTCGTTCGGCAGCCTGCCTGAAAACGTGCAGAAAGTGATTCTGTACGGATCAGGTAAAGAGAGCATCGAATTTAAGTACATCAACGATCGCGGCGATACGTCGGTTCGCCGTCATCCGTTTGAAGGCGTGCTCAATAACATGGAGCGCCGCTATAAAGAGACCGAGTCCTCAGCGGTACGTGAAGAGCTGGCGAAATTTATCAGCAACCGCGCCTGTGCCAGCTGTGAAGGCACCCGTCTGCGTCGTGAAGCGCGTCACGTCTTTGTGGAGAACACCACGCTGCCGACCATCTCTGAGATGAGCATCGGCCATGCGATGTCCTTCTTTGAAAACATGAAACTCAGCGGCCAGCGTGCGCAGATCGCCGAGAAGATTTTGAAAGAAATTGGCGATCGCCTGAGTTTCCTGGTTAACGTCGGCCTGAACTACCTGTCGATGTCACGCTCTGCTGAAACCCTTTCCGGCGGTGAAGCGCAGCGTATCCGTCTGGCCAGCCAGATCGGTGCCGGCCTGGTTGGTGTAATGTATGTGCTGGATGAGCCTTCAATCGGTCTGCATCAGCGCGACAACGAACGTCTGCTTGGTACCCTGATTCATCTGCGAGACCTCGGTAACACCGTGATTGTAGTTGAGCATGATGAAGATGCGATTCGTGCCGCTGATCATGTGATCGATATCGGTCCGGGTGCAGGCGTACATGGCGGCCAGGTAGTAGCTGAAGGTACCGTCGATCAGATCATGGCGGAAGAGGCGTCACTGACCGGCCAGTTCCTGAGCGGCAAGCGGGGTATTGCGGTGCCAGAGGAACGTGTCAAAGGCGATCCGGCCAAAGTGCTGAAGATTACCGGCGCACGCGGCAACAACCTCAAAGATGTCACGCTGACGCTGCCGGTCGGGCTGTTCACCTGTATCACCGGTGTTTCAGGCTCGGGTAAATCGACCCTGATCAACGATACGCTCTTCCCGATTGCTCAGCGGGCGCTGAACGGCGCGACCATCGCCGAACCCGCCCCTTACCGTGAGGTGGCGGGACTGGAGCACTTCGACAAAGTGATCGACATCGACCAGAGCCCGATTGGTCGTACACCGCGCTCCAACCCGGCGACTTACACCGGCATCTTCACGCCGGTGCGTGAACTGTTTGCGGGCGTGCCGGAAGCGCGTTCGCGCGGCTACAATCCAGGTCGCTTCAGCTTTAACGTACGTGGCGGACGCTGTGAAGCCTGTCAGGGTGATGGCGTGCTGAAAGTCGAGATGCACTTCCTGCCGGACATTTATGTGCCGTGCGACCAGTGCAAAGGCAAACGCTATAACCGTGAAACGCTGGAAGTGAAGTACAAAGGCAAGAGCATTCACGAAGTGCTGGAGATGACCATCGAAGAGGCCCGTGAGTTCTTCGATGCCGTGCCCGCACTGGCGCGTAAGTTACAGACGCTGATTGATGTGGGTCTCACCTACATCCGCCTCGGTCAGTCCGCCACGACCCTTTCCGGCGGTGAAGCCCAGCGTGTGAAGCTGGCGCGTGAGCTGTCGAAGCGTGGCACCGGTCAGACGCTCTACATTCTGGATGAGCCGACCACCGGACTGCACTTTGCCGATATCCAGCAGTTGCTGGAAGTGCTGCATAAGTTGCGCGATCAGGGCAACACCATCGTGGTGATTGAGCACAACCTCGATGTGGTTAAAACCGCAGACTGGATTGTGGATCTCGGTCCGGAAGGCGGCAGCGGCGGCGGTGAAATCCTGGTGTCGGGTACGCCAGAAACCGTGGCGGACTGTGAAAAATCACATACCGCGCGCTTCCTGAAACCCCTGTTACAGCAGTAATTCTCTCAGGCCCGCCACGCGCGGGCCTTTTACGCTCCTCTGCCGATTCAGCCAGAGAAATGCAGAATCAGGCAAGATTCAGACATGTATAGGCATATACGCTTTTCCCCACGCTGACTATCCTTAAGCGGTTCCTCTTTGGCACGTCTCTGACGTCGCCCTGTTTTCGCAGCACCTCAACGCTGCTGCACTTCATCGAATAACACTCACGACACATCGAAACTGGAGACACCATGAATATTACGCATGCGTATGCTGCTCAGGATGCAAAATCCAAACTGGCACCGTTCGATTTTAAGCCGCGTGAGCTGCGCGCCCATGACGTTCAGCTTGAAGTGCTGTTCTGTGGCGTTTGCCACTCAGACCTGCACCAGGCCCGTAATGAGTGGAAAAACACCATTTTCCCTGTAGTTCCGGGTCATGAAATTGTTGGTCGCGTGACCGCCGTTGGTCCGCAGACGCAGAAATACAAGGTCGGCGATCTGGTCGGCGTGGGCTGTATGGTCGATTCATGCCGCAGTTGTCCGAGCTGTCAGCAGGGTCTGGAGCAGTATTGCGAAAATGGCTTTGTCGGCACCTATAACGGTGAAGATCGCGAAACCGGCGCCATTACTTACGGCGGTTACTCAACGTCGATGGTGGTTGATGAAGGTTTTGTGCTGCGCATTCCGGAGAACCTGGAGCTGGCGGGTGTTGCACCGCTGCTGTGTGCCGGTATCACCACCTATTCGCCACTGCGTCACTGGAATGTCGGTCCTGGTAAGAAAGTGGGTATCGTCGGTTTAGGCGGCCTGGGCCATATGGGCGTGAAAATCGCGCATGCCATGGGTGCACATGTGGTGCTGTTCACCACCTCGCCATCCAAAATTGAAGATGGCAAACGTCTGGGTGCAGATGAAGTCGTCATCTCCAAAGATCCGGAGCAGATGGCGCAGCACGCGAACAGCTTTGACTTCATTCTGAATACTGTCGCGGCTCAGCACGATCTCAACCCGTTCATCACCCTGCTGAAGCTGGATGGCAACATGACGCTGGTTGGCGCACCGGAGCACGATCACCCTGCACCACAAGTGTTTAACCTGATCTTCAAGCGTCGCAGCATCGCAGGCTCACTGATTGGTGGCATCGCAGAAACCCAGGAGATGCTTGATTTCTGTGGTGAACACGGCATTACATCAGACATCGAACTGATCGCGATGGATCAAATTAACGAAGCCTATGAGCGCATGCTGAAAAGCGATGTGAAATACCGCTTTGTTATCGACATCAACACCCTGCGCGAGCAACCTGCCGCGTAAACCGTCCGACCTGAAACCCTCTTGCTTTGGCAGGAGGTTTTTTATTGCCGTTTATCGGGCTGCTGCAACCTGCTGGAATGAGGCATCGACCAGATAGTAGATCTGCGAATCTTTCAGCGAACCGTCCAGGAACAGCGTGCTCCAGTGAGACTTGTTCAGATGCTCACTGGGAATGATGTCGCTATGCTCTTCACGCAGTAACTCGGCCAGCGCCGGCGTCGATTTCAGCGAGACCGCTGGCCGCCCTTTTGCCTCATGCACCATCGCAAACAGCACGCCGTTGCTTTTAATCTGTGTAGCCTTCCAGTCACTGTGTACGCTTTGCTCCGCGCCCGGCTTACTCATGCAATAGGTCAGTAAGTCTGAGTTATTCATTACGCTTCCCCTTGTAAAGTGGCGACAATCCGCCTGGCACCGCCCTCAATGCGATGCTCGCCCAGCCAGATACCCTGCCAGGTGCCCAGCACCAGACGTCCCCGCTGAACGGGTAATAACAACGAAACCCCTAAGGTCGAAGATTTGATGTGCGCTGGCATATCATCACGCCCTTCGTAGTCGTGCTGATAAGGCGCATTTTCCGGCACGTGCCGCATGAAATGCTGCTCCATGTCGCTACGCACTGTCGGGTCGCAATTCTCGTTTAAGGTTAACGACGCCGAGGTGTGCTGTAACAGCAGATGCAGCAGACCGGTTTTGATATCACGCAGTCCTGTGAGCGCGTTAACAATCTCATCGGTGACCAGATGAAACCCACGCGACTTCGTGCTCAGCGTAATAGTTTGTTGATGCCACATAGCTTATTCCTGAAACGGTTATCCCGTTTAAGTGTGCAGCATGTCGCTGAAAGGTAAACCCTGACCCATAAAAAAACCGCCAGAGAGAACCCTGACGGTTTTTTTACAGCCTGCCTGCCGTTACATCACGGCGGCAAACGCTTCAGCGACCTGATGGACATTTTTGCTGTTCAGACCGGCCACACACATGCGACCGCTACCCACCAGATAGATGCCAAATTCGTTACGCAGACGATCGACCTGCTGCGCACTCAGGCCGGTATAGCTGAACATGCCACGCTGCTTCAGCAGATAGTCGAAGTTTTTACCTGGCAGAGCGGTACTCAGCACGTCCACCAGCGACTGACGCATCGCGAGAATACGCAGACGCATCTCTTCGACTTCAGCCAGCCAGCTGGCTTTCAGTGACTCATCGTTGAGGACGCGCGCAACAACCTGTGCACCAAAGTTAGGCGGGCTGGAATAATTGCGGCGAACGGTGGCTTTTAACTGACCCAGTACGCGTGCTGACTCTTCGGCGCTGTCACAGACGATGGAAAGACCGCCCACGCGCTCACCATAGAGCGAGAAGATTTTGGAGAAGGAGTTACTGACCAGCGCAGGCAAACCTGCCGCCGCAACCGCACGCAGCGCATAGGCATCCTGCTGCATACCGGCACCAAAGCCCTGGTAGGCGATATCCAGGAAAGGAATCAGTTGCTGTGCTTTCAGCACTTCAATGGTCTGATCCCACTGCGCATCGGTCAGGTCAGCGCCGGTCGGGTTATGACAGCAGGGATGCAGCAGCACGATGCTCTGCGCTGGCAGGGTTTTCAGGGTGCTGATAAAGGCATCAAACCGCACACCGTGCGTCTCAGCGTCATACCAGGGATAGGTATTGACATCAAAACCTGCGCCATTAAATATCGCGACGTGGTTTTCCCAGGTCGGATCGCTGACCCAGACCGCAGACTGCGGGAAGTAGCGCTTCAGGAAATCCGCGCCCACTTTCAGCGCGCCAGAACCACCCAGCGTCTGAATCGACGCAATACGGCCCGCCTTTAACACCGGATGGTCGGCACCAAACAGCAGCGGTGCAATCGCATTACGGTAGCTATTCAGCCCTTCCATTGGCAGATAGAGCGATGCCTGATGCGGCTCAGCATAGAGTTGCTCTTCGGCAGCCGCTACGGCCTTTAGCTGCGGAATAATGCCCTTTTCATCGTAATAGAGCCCGATACTCAGGTTAACTTTGTGTTCGCGTGGGTCTTGTTTGAAGGCTTCCATCAACGACAGAATCGGATCGCCAGCATAGGCATCAACGTTTTGAAACACGGTGTAGGTCTCCATGATTGGTCCAGAGGATAGAAGCGGTTAAACCCGATAGCGTCCCGGACGGTGGTTCATTGCAATAATCAGATTCAGGATCACCGCACCGGCAATCGACGCGAGCAGGATGGGGCCACTCACCACAAACAGTGACGCCAGCACGACGCAGGTATCAACCGCCATTTGCAGCTTACCCGCGCGGATCCCAAAGCGATCCTGTAGCCAAAGGGCCAGAATATTGATGCCGCCCAGGCTCGCCTTATGACGAAATAACACTATAAACCCGATTCCCATGATGACGTTACCGAACAGTGTCGCATAGAAGGGGTTAAGGTCAGAAAAGTGGACGAACAGCGGGTGCAGCTGGGTGAACAGCGACACCAGCCCGACAGCGCAGAAGGTTTTCAGGGTAAATTCCCAGCCCATGCGTTTTACCGCCAGCCAGTAAAAAGGGATATTGATCAGGAAGAACGTGCTGCCAAACGAAAGCGGCGAGAGATAGCTGATCAGAAAGGCGATGCCTGCGGTGCTGCCGGTCAGCGCGCCCGCCTGTTTCAGCATAATGACGCCGAACGAGACCATCAGGGTGCCAAGCACCATCGCCAGCGCATCTTCAATGCGTGAATGCGGGACGCGGGAGGGTTCTGCGATGTTATCCATGGAGGTTTTCTCAGTGCAAATGATGCGGTTCAGATGCAAAAAACAGACCATCGCCACACCATTGAACTGCTGTAAAGCCGGCGCCAGCGATATCCTGTTGATATCCAAGGCGCTTTTAAAGTAACTTTGTGCATAAATTTCGGCCAACACCGTTAATCCATGCGTTAAAGTCCATCATCATGCGTGTTGTTTGCATTTATTAGCGAAAGTGTGCACCAAAACCACACAATGCGCACCTTTTTAGCGCGTCTTCTTCTCAGGCATCATCATCAGCCCGTTCTCTTTCATTCGTCCCAACACCACCGAAGTTTTCACATGGGAAACACTCTGGTGGCCCGCGACTAACTGGCTGATTAACGCACTGAGCGAATTGAGATCGGCTACCGCTACTTTGAGCAGATAGTCAGCATCGCCAGTGGTTTTATAGGCATCCACGATTGCCTGCTCCTGCTCCACCATGCGGTGAAAGCTCTCAACATATTCGGCGGTGTGGTTGATTAAGCGCACCTCAATTAATCCCACCATGCCAAGCCCGATCGCATCTGGCGACAACCGGGCGTGATAGCCCAGGATGAGATTAGCCTGTTCCAGATTGATACGGCGGCGGGAACATTGTGAGGCGGAAAGGCCGACCAGATCGCTGAGTTCCTGATTGGTCAGACGGCCGTTGGATTGGAGTAAAGTCAGGATTTTAAGGTCGTAATCGTCTACGTGAGTCATTCCGTTTCCACAGCGTGATGGGCGTCGCTTTGTTACAGATAACCCGATAACCCGAGAGGTTGTCCAACACTATTTTCTGATGATGGGTTCTGTCATGCACAGATCGTGCATGACAGCACAAACCGGGGATTATTCGTCGTCGTATTGCGGGCCAGCGTAGTTATCAAAGCGCGACCACTGACCGTTGAATGTCAGCCGTACTGTACCGATCGGACCGTTACGCTGCTTACCCAGAATGATCTCGGCGATCCCTTTGAGATCGCTGTTTTCGTGGTAAACCTCATCGCGATAGATAAACATGATCAAATCCGCGTCCTGCTCGATCGAGCCTGATTCACGCAGATCCGAGTTGACCGGACGTTTATCGGCACGCTGTTCCAGTGAGCGGTTAAGCTGTGACAGCGCCACCACCGGCACATTCAGCTCTTTGGCCAGCGCTTTCAGCGAGCGGGAGATCTCCGCAATTTCCAGCGTACGGTTGTCCGACAGCGCCGGAACGCGCATCAGCTGCAGGTAGTCGATCATGATCATGCTTAATCCACCGTTTTCACGGTAGATGCGCCGGGCACGCGAACGCACTTCGGTAGGCGTCAGGCCAGAAGAGTCATCAATGTACATGTTCTTCTTCTCCAGCAGGATGCCCATGGTGCCGGAGATTCGCGCCCAGTCCTCATCATCCAGCTGTCCGGTTCGGATGCGGGTCTGATCGACGCGGGAGAGCGAAGCCAGCATACGCATCATGATCTGCTCGCTGGGCATTTCCAGACTGAAGATCAGCACCGGCTTCTCCTGCAGCATGGCGGCGTTTTCGCACAGGTTCATCGCAAAGGTGGTTTTACCCATCGAGGGACGTGCGGCGACAATAATCAGGTCAGAGCCCTGCAGGCCCGCCGTCTTTTTATTCAGATCCTGATAGCCGGTATCAACGCCAGTGACACCATCGTGCGGAGTCTGATAGAGCGATTCAATACGGGAAACGGTCGATTCCAGAATCTGCTCAATGTTTTTTGGGCCAGCATCTTTATCCGCGCGCGCTTCCGCAATTTTAAAGACATTCGACTCGGCGAAGTCGAGCAGCTCTTCGCTGTTACGTCCCTGCGGATCATAACCGGCATCGGCAATCTGGTTGGCGACGGAGATCATCTCACGCACCACCGCCCGCTCACGCACGATATCGGCATAAGCGCCGATGTTCGCCGCGCTTGGGGTGTTTTTCGCCAGCTCAGCCAGATAGGCGAAGCCGCCCGCCATCTCCAGTTCGCCACGCGTTTCCAGCGATTCGGATAGCGTAATCAGGTCAATGGGTTTGCTGTTTTCCAGCAGCCGCTGCATCTCGGAAAAAATCAGCCGATGCGAGCGGTTGTAAAAGTCATTCGCGACGACGCGCTCGGAGACGTTATCCCAGCGCTCGTTATCCAGCATTAACCCACCGAGCACCGACTGCTCCGCTTCCAGAGAATGCGGGGGCATTTTCACGCCTGCGAGCTGGCGATCCTGCGTTTCGTTCGATTTGTTGGTGGGTTTATTTCCTGCCATAGTGAATGCATTACCGATCTTCTGTGGGGACGCGCAAGTATACCTTAGTTGGGGTGCGTGCCTCACCCTCATGATGAAACAATCACAGGAGTCAGAATGGCAAAGCGTATTCAGTTCAGCGCACATGGCGGCCCGGACGTTTTAGCGTGGACAGATTTTGAACCTGCTGACCCCGCCGAACATGAAGTGCAGGTTGAGAATCGCGCTATCGGGATTAATTACATCGATACTTATGTTCGCAGCGGACTTTATCCGGTTGCCGATTTCCCCTCTGGTCTGGGGACGGAAGCCGCGGGTGTCGTGTCGCGCGTAGGCCGTGGTGTGACCCTGTTTAAGCCCGGCGATCGCGTGGTCTACTGCATGGCGGCTATGGGCGCTTATAGCGACGTGCACAATGTGGCGGAAGATCGCCTGATGCATCTTCCGGAAGCAATCAGCTTTGAGCAGGGTGCAGCCAGCTTTCTGAAAGGACTGACCACGCAATATCTGCTGCGCCAGACCTATAAAATCAGCGCCGGTGAGACCTTCCTGTTTCATGCGGCCGCTGGCGGCGTCGGGTTAATCGCCTGTCAGTGGGCAAAAGCGCTGGGCGCGCATTTGATTGGCACCGTGGGCTCAGCAGAAAAGGCCACGATGGCGAAAAATGCCGGTGCCTGGGCGACCATTAACTATCGCGAAGAGAATATTGCGCAGCGCGTTAGCGAACTGACGGAAGGGAAAAAAGTGGCAGTGGTGTATGACTCCGTGGGCAAAGATACCTGGGAAGCGTCGCTGGACTCGCTGCGTCGTCATGGCCTGATGGTGAGTTTTGGTAATGCTTCTGGTCCGGTGACCGGCATTGATCTCAGCATTCTGAATAAGAAAGGCTCGCTGTTTGTGACCCGTCCTTCACTGTTTGGTTATGTCACCAACCGTCAGGAGCTTGAAACCGCCAGCGCTGAGCTGTTTTCGCTGCTGGCGAGTGGCGCAATCAAAGTGAATGTGCCAGAGCAGCAGAAGTTTGCGCTGAAAGAGGCCAGCAGGGCACACCAGATGCTGGAGAGCCGCGCCACGCAGGGATCCTGCCTGCTAATACCGTAATCGCAGGCAGCAAAAAGGGCTTCCCGTGGGAAGCCCTCTTCTTTTTTTTATTTTTTGTTCGCGCTGGTGTAGGGACAGCGGCGATGAATTCATGTCGAGTCGATGGCACATCGATTTGACGACAGGCATCCTGCCAGAAAACATAAGTAAAAAATATGTTTAATTGCAGTTCAGCACTGAGCAATCTCTCACACTGTGATCGCTACCGCATTTAGCGCCAGCCTTTGCGGTCTAACCTGTTGATCTTACGCCTCAGCTTACGACGTGCTCGTGCATCGCTGTCGCCAAAAAAGGCGCGGTGTAGCCACACAGCGATCACCGCCAGCACCAGCCACGGCAACACCTTGATAACAATTGCGAACAGTCCACCGACAAACATCACGATGGTGGCGACGACCAGTGCCGCCAGCACGCCAATCAGCGAAACGCCGGTCAGCAACAGCATCAGGAAAAACCCTAATACGAATAATATTTCCACGTCAGCGCTCCTTTTTGAGATCGATTGTTATAGCTATTACAAGAAGCGTGCCAACCATTAACTCATTGATTTTTAGCTAATAACGGTTCGTAAATGCCCGTTAGCCTGGCGAAAAAAACCATATCGTGGCGTAAAAAAAACCAGCCTTCAGGGCTGGTTTTTCAGGGCTGGATTGCGGATCACGCTTCCTGTGGGATCTTATCCGCTACCAGCGCGAGCGCCGCTTCCAGCACACGAACATCAGCACCCGGCTTGTGGGCGTTTTCACTCAGGTGGCGTCGCCATTGACGGGCGCCCGGAATACCCTGGAACATACCCAGCATATGCCGTGTAACGTGTCCCAGATACGTGCCCTTCGCCAGTTCCGCTTCTATATAGGGATACATGGCGCGTACCACTTCCACCGGATTAGCCGCCGGATGCTCACGTCCAAACAATGTCTGATCGACCTGCGCCAGAATGCCAGGGTTTTGATAGGCTTCACGTCCCATCATCACGCCATCGAGGTGCTGCAGATGAGTCTGTGCCTCTTCCAGCGTTTTCACGCCGCCATTAAGCGCGATGGTCAGATGGGGAAAATCGCGTTTCAGCTGATAGACGCGGGGATAATCCAGCGGTGGAATTTCGCGGTTCTCTTTGGGGCTGAGGCCGGAGAGCCACGCTTTACGCGCATGGATGATAAATGTCTCGCACTCACCGCGTCCCGCCACTGTGCCGATAAAATCGGTCAGGAATTCATAGCTGTCCAGCTCATCAATACCGATGCGGGTTTTCACCGTGACCGGAATGGAGACCACGTCGCGCATCGCCTTAATGGCATCCGCGACCAGATTCGCCTCGGCCATCAGGCAAGCGCCGAAACGGCCATTCTGCACCCGATCAGAGGGACAGCCGACGTTAAGATTTACTTCATCGTAACCGCGCTGCTCTGCCAGCTTCGCACACTGCGCCAGTGCTGCCGGATCGCTTCCGCCAAGCTGTAAGGCGACCGGATGTTCAGCCTCACTGTAAGCCAGGTAATCCCCTTTGCCATGAATGATCGCGCCCGTGGTCACCATTTCGGTATAGAGCAGCGTGTCACCGGTCAGCTGACGATGAAAATAGCGACAGTGACGATCGGTCCAGTCGAGCATGGGGGCGATAGAGAAGCGTTGCGAAGAGAAATTAGGCATGAAGCGCAGACAATCCGGTAATTAAAGGTGATGGAATTCTGTGCAAGGATAACACAAGGGCGGACGATAGTGCATCGCCCGCCCCCGAACAGTCTGAATAACGCGCTTAGAAGTTAAAGCCGAGCTGCATCATCGCGCCCCAGGTGTTGTTAGCACCCACTGAGCCCGCCAGATCCAGATGGACGGCTTTGTTAAACGGCGACAGACCGAAACCGGCCGTGGCAACATTCTCGTCGTGAGAACGCATGTCTGCACGATAACCGCCACGCAGCTGCAGCCAGTCAAGTACGCGGTATTCCGCGCCCACACCCGCATACTGGCTGTTATCCTGGGTTTTGAAGCGCTTAGTCTCAGTCAGATCCACATCGCCCGTCACGGTAAACGGACCTTTATCCCAGGACAGGCCGGTGGTGACCAGCGGGCGAATCTGGTAGGTGTCGCGGAAACCATTGACCTCTTTGGTCTGCAGATCGCGCGACACCAGGTTCTGTCCGGTGACACCCAGCGTCCAGTTTTCAGCAAAGGTGGTCGCCAGACCGGCATCAACGTTAAAGCCGGTGTCGGTACTGCGATACTGACTATTGTTGATGTCGTTCTTGTCGTAATTGTAGATGCTGGCGGTGTAGTTATAGAGCCAGGTTTTCTGCACTTTTGGCGTCACGCCTACCGATACGGGCTGACCGGCGATGGTGAACTCATGCGCCACCGCAACGCCATAATCGGTGGTGAGTGCCGCTAAACCATTCGCACTGGAGCGAAGATTATTTTGATCGCCCGGACGTGGGAAAACCGTGCCATTAGCAACACCGCGCAGGTAGTCGATATCACCCTGTACTACGTTAGCGCGGACATGCGCGGTACCGTAGGCTTTGGTGATAAAGGCGAAAGGCAGGGTCTCATTGGGAATGGTAACCGCAACCGCAGCGCCCGCACTGCCGTCGGCTTTGTTACCGCGCAAATCGCTTAGCCTGTTGGCGACATCGCCAGAGGCGGCGCGCAGTTCAGGATAGCCACGGAAAAAATCCGCTGCCGTAAAGTTACCCAGTACCGTGCGGTAGCGATCCACGGTGTCCGAAATATCATCGACTTTATCGAGCAGCTTGTCTTTGTCAGTAACCTGAATACCTGCCGAGGGAATAATAATGCTGACGTTATCGTCGGGTTTGGCGCGCGTCATCAATGCCGGGTTTGCCAGCACTGCGGAGCCATAGAGAGAAGATGCGACGCCGGTGCCGCCCATTGCGTCATTACGTGCATCATACCAGGTCCCTGCCGCCATGGCGGAAGAAGAAAGGAAAAGCGCGGTCACTACAGCGGAGTACTTCAGCGCTGAACGTTGAGCGGATTTTTTCACCATTTGCCTGCCATCACCTGAGAAATTGTCATTGAAACATTCAACGACTGAATAGTTTGTTAGCCCTATTGTGAACCCTGGCTAACGCGTTATTGCTGTGAATTCAAAGGAAACAGTGTCTTAGTTCAAGGGATTGGACGTTTTCCAATCAAAAAATCATTGTAATTGTTCAAACTGCGCCGTGATATTTCAAATAATGCCAGACTTTTCTTAAGTCTTTCTGAACATTACTTCTTAACTCAGTGAGATGCAAAGCAAAAGGCCAACAAATTCCGCTTCAGGTCGATTCAGGGTGGATCTGATTCGTCGTCATATTTGAGATAAAAGACGGGTTAAACTCTGATTATGCTGCTTTATCAGGCAAGTAATGCTGATTTTTAAAACAATACCAACTTCAGCATCGCGAAACTATGTGTGATAAAATAACATCACTTATCCAGCGGAGTATTTTCATGACCAACATGACGTCACAGCAAATTTTGATTCAGGCCGAAAAAATGTGCCTGCAACGCGGTGTGCGTCTGACTTCGCAGCGTGCTGAAGTATTGCGCCTGATGGCCGAACAGCCCGGCTCAATCAGCGCCTATGATTTGCTGGATCAACTTCGCGTCAGTGAACCTCAGGCCAAGCCGCCCACGGTCTATCGTGCGCTCGATTTCCTGCTGGAGCAGGGTTTCATTCATCGGGTGGAATCCAATAACAGCTACGTCATGTGTCATCACTTTGAAGCGCCAGCCCATACGTCGGTGATGCTGGTCTGTGACCGCTGTGCTGCTGTTACAGAGAAACAGGCACAAGGTGTGGAGAAGATTATTACGACGCTGGCAGGTGAGGCGCAGTTTACATTGCGCCACAGTGTGATTGAAGCGCATGGGTTATGTGAAAGTTGTGCTGCGGTTGAAGCCTGTACGCACCAGGAGAGCTGCGAGCATGATCACCATGATGAGGGGAAAAAGCGGGGAAAACGCGGGTAACTGGCACATCCTTGTGCGATTCCATCCCTGTACCCTCCGGTGCGGGCACACCGAAGCGGCTTAAGCTCATTATCAGGATATCGTGATTACCAGCGGTGATCTTTGTTCTTGCCTTCCCAGTCCGTTACTTCGCGCTCTGCTTCATCTTTCGCATAGCCGTAACGTTCCTGGATTTTACCGACCAGCTGATCGCGTTTACCTTCGATAACCTGCATATCATCGTCGGTCAGCTTGCCCCATTTCTCTTTCATTTTGCCTTTGAACTGCTTCCAGTTGCCGCTCGCTTCGTCTTTATTCATGGCAGACCTCCAATCCTCGGGTTTAATGATTATTTTGCTACTCAACAAAATAACGATATAAAGCGCTGGTTAACTGCGCTGCTTAAAGTTAATTGTAGTAGCCAATTTCATAACCATGGAATAATACAGAATAATCCGTATCAACCTGGGCCAGCCTCTGCAGAATCAGGCGTCAAACCAGCTGTTATGACGCCAGTGCTTACGCCAGATGAGCCACAGTGACAGGCCGCGCAGCGCCAGGAAAACCGTCACCGCCAGCCACAGGCCGTGATTGCCCAGCATCGGTATGCTGAGCAACGTCAGAAAGTAGCCTGCCGCTGCCACGACCATGCTGTTACGCATCTCACGTCCGCGCGTCGCGCCAATGAACATCCCATCCAGCAGATAACACCAGACGCCGATCAGCGGCATGATTATCTGCCAGACCAGATAGCGGTCTGCTGTCTGCTGCAGTGACTGAAGAGAGGTCAGCAGGGTGACAATCTGCGGGCCAAAAATGGCATAAGCCAGCGAGAAGAACAGCGCTACCACCAGCGCCTGCCGACAGGCTGAGTGCCAGACCTGCTGCAATTTACTGCCATCTTTTGCGCCATGTGCTTCGCCGGCAAAAGCTTCAACCGCGTAGGCAAAACCATCCAGCGCGTAGGCAGTAAAGGTAATGAACATCAGTAATACTGCGTTAACCGCTACCACATCCGGACCCAGCCGCGCACCCAGCACGGTGAGCGAGGCAAAACAGAGCTGCAGCATCAGAGAGCGCAGCATGATATCCCGGTTGAGGCGCAGCAGCCGGCCGCTGTCACCGCGCCAGCTCTGCTTCAGCAGATTAAACGTAATACCGCGCAGCTTTAACACCCGCCAGACCATAATACCGCCGACGCCCAGCGTGATGTACTCCGCCAGCGCCGTGGCGGTTGCCGCACCCGCGACACCCCAGTGCAACCCCATCACCAGCCAGAGATCGAGCACGATGTTAACCAGATTGCCCACCACCAGCAGGATCACCGGCGCGCGGGCATACTGCACGCCCAGCAGCCAGCCCAGAATCACCAGGTTTGCCAGGGTTGCAGGCGCACTGAGCCAGCGAATCTGAATAAACAGTGCCGCCTGTTCAAGAACATCGGGATTGCCACCAACCAGGTGGGTCGCCAGCTGGATAATCGGATAACGTAAAGCGATGAACAGGACACCTGCCAGCAACGCAATGATCAGCGGCTGTGCCAGTGCACGTGCCAGAGCGGTTTTATCGCCCGCACCAAACGCCTGTGCCGTAAGGCCAGTGGTACTCATTCGAAGGAAAAGCAGCAGCATAAACAGGAAGCTGGTCACTGTTGTCCCGACCGCAACCCCGCCAAGATAGACAGGGCTGTCGAGATGACCAATAACTGCAGTATCGACCACCCCCAGTAAGGGAACGGTGATATTTGAAAGGATCATCGGCAGCGCAAGCCGCCAGAGATTTTTATCCGTTGCCGTGACAAAGCGCATTCGCCGTTCCGTGCTCAGTGTCGCTGCAGTAAAGCAGGCGACAAAATTAGGGCAGACAGAATAGCATCAGAAAAGGCGAATGCACGCAGCCCTCAGAATCAGAGCCACTCGCCGTTACGGACCACGCCAACCGCCAGACCTTCAATAGTCAGCGACTGAGCACGGGTATCGACAACAATCGGGTCGAAATCACTGTTTTCAGGCAAAAGGTGCACGATAGCACCCTGCTTTTTCCAGCGTTTAACGGTGACTTCATCATCAATGCGGGCAACAACAACCTGGCCGTTGCGCACATCCTGGGTTTTATGTACCGCGAGCAGGTCGCCATCCATAATCCCGATATCTTTCATAGACATTCCGCTGACGCGCAGCAGGAAGTCAGCAGATGGTTTGAACAGGCCTGGATCGACCTTGTAATGGGTTTCGATATGTTCCTGCGCCATGATCGGCTCACCGGCTGCAACACGGCCAATCAGTGGCAGCCCTTCAGAGGCTTCTTCTTCCATTAACAGACGAATGCCGCGCGAAGCACCAGAAACGATCTCGATGACGCCTTTGCGCGCCAGCGCTTTCAGATGCTCTTCTGCCGCATTTGGCGAACGGAAGCCCAGCTGCGCGGCAATCTCTGCACGCGTAGGCGGCATGCCCGTTGAAGAAATATGGTCGCGAATCAGGTCATAGACCTGCTGCTGCCTGCTGGTTAATGCTTTCATCCCGCCCCCTGGTTGTTTATACAGTCGCTGTGAGTATATACAGGTATTGGCGAAATGGAAACCGATTGTCAGGTAAAACGCGCCCTCAGGCGCGTTGTGGAAGGGCTATCGCAAATGTGTCCAGAGCAGCGCGACCCAGACAAACAGGGCCAGTATGATGCTGATCAGCACCGCTGCCGAGCCCATGTCTTTTGCGCGGCCCGCCAGCGGATGATGCTCCTGACCGATGCGATCGACCACCGCTTCAATGGCGCTATTGAGGATTTCGACAATGACCACCAGCACCACCACCCCAATCATAAGGATGCGGGCGATCACATCGACATCCAGCCAGCACGCGATAATAATAGCGGCCAGTGCAGCCAGCGCTTCCTGCCGAAACGCCGCTTCATGTTGCCAGGCGGCTCGCAGTCCCTGCCATGAGTAGCCTGCGGCTTTTACTATTCTGATAAGTCCGGTGGCATTATTTGCCATGATGTGGGAACCCTTTCATCGGATTGACGTCAATGTCTGGGCTGCGTGCAATTGGCACCACCACAGATCTTCGCTGCGCTTTCTGATATGCTTGCGGCGCTTTGCTAACAAGAGGCTTCATGTTGTCTATGTCAGGTTGGCGTAAACTCTATTACAAATTACTTAATTTACCACTCTCCTTTTTGGTAAAAAGTAAGGCCATTCCGGCCGATCCCGTGTCTGAACATGGTCTGGATCCGACCCGACCTATTATGTATGTTTTGCCTTACGATTCGAAGGCTGACTTACTGACTTTACGTGCACAGTGTCTGCGGCATCATCTGCCCGACCCACTCACTCCGCTGGAGATTGATGGTTCACTGTTGCCACGCCACGTGTTTATCCATGATGGCCCGCGCGTCTTTCCCTATTTTGTGCCCAGCGTTGAATCGGTGAAAATCTTTCACGATTACCTGGACCTGCATCGCAATAACCCTAAGCTGGATATTCAGATGCTGCCAGTCACGGTGATGTTTGGCCGCGCGCCAGGACGTGAAGTCCAGGGCGAAGCGACGCCGCATCTGCGGGTGCTGAACGGGGTGCAGAAGTTCTTTGCAGTAATCTGGCATGGACGCGACAGTTTTGTCCGTTTCTCGCCGACTGTCTCACTGCGCCGTATGGCAACGGAACACGGTACAGATAAGTCGATTGCCCAGAAACTGGCTCGCGTGGCACGCATCCATTTTGCCCGTCAGCGAATGGCGGCGATCGGCCCGCGTTTACCGGCGCGTCAGGATCTGTTTAATCGCCTTCTGCAATCCAAAGCGATTGAAAAAGCCGTCGAAGATGAAGCACGCAGCAAAAAAATCTCCCATGAGAAAGCGCAGCAGAACGCCGTCGAGATGATGGAGGAGATTGCGGCAAACTTCTCCTATGAAGCCATCCGCGTAACTGACCGCGTGATGGGCTGGCTCTGGAGTCGGCTCTATCAGGGCATCAACGTCAATGGCGGCGAAAAAGTCCGCCAGCTGGCGCAGGATGGCCACGAGATTGTCTATGTGCCGTGCCATCGCAGCCACATGGATTATCTGCTGCTTTCCTATGTGCTCTATCATCAGGGACTGGTGCCGCCGCACATTGCCGCAGGTATCAATCTCAACTTCTGGCCAGCTGGCCCGATTTTCCGTCGTCTGGGCGCCTTCTTCATTCGTCGTACCTTTAAAGGCAACAAGCTCTACGCCACGGTATTCCGCGAATATCTCGGCGAGCTGTTCACCCGGGGCTATTCGGTTGAGTATTTTGTGGAAGGAGGTCGCTCACGTACCGGTCGCCTGCTGGACCCTAAAACCGGTACCTTAGCCATGACCTTGCAGGCGATGCTGCGCGGTGGAAATCGCCCCATCACGCTGGTGCCGATCTACATCGGCTATGAGCACGTGATGGAAGTGGGCACTTACGCTAAAGAACTGCGCGGTGCAGCGAAAGAGAAAGAAGGCTTTATGCAGATGGTGCGCGGCTTACGCAAGCTGCGCAATCTCGGTCAGGGTTACGTTAACTTTGGCGAACCCCTGCCGCTGGTCAACTATCTCAATAAGCGGGTGCCGGAATGGCGCGATGCAATCGATCCGATTGAGCCGCAGCGGCCCAGCTGGTTAACACCAACCGTCAACGATATTGCTGCCAGCCTGATGGTGCGTATCAATGAAGCGGGCGCGGCTAACGCCATGAACCTCTGTGTCACGGCGCTGCTGGCGTCACGTCAGCGCTCACTAACCCGTGAACAGCTGATTGAACAACTGGAGTGCTATACCCAGTTGCTGCGCAACGTGCCTTACTCGCCAAATGCGACCGTACCCGATCTCTCAGCGGAAGCGCTGCTCGATCACGCCATGGGTATGAATAAGTTTGAGAGTGAAAAGGACAGCATTGGCGACATCATTATTCTGCCGCGCGAGCAGGCAGTGCTGATGACCTACTATCGCAACAACATTCATCACATGCTGGTGATGCCGTCGCTGATTGCTGCCATTGTTCAGCAGCATCAGACGCTGAGCGAAGCGGAACTGCTGCGTCAGGTGAGCCTGATCTACCCGATGCTGAAGAGTGAACTGTTCCTGCGTTGGCAGAGCGATGAGCTGCCACAACTGCTGACTGACGTGAGTCAGGAGCTGGCGCGTCAGGGACTGATTACCTTCGAAGCGGGTGAGTTGCGCTTTACCGCAGCACGCTATCGCACGCTGCAACTGCTGGCTGCTGGCGTGCGCGAAACGCTGCAGCGTTATGCCATTACCTTCTCTATTCTCAGCGCCAAGCCGACGATTAACCGTGGCACGCTGGAGAAAGAGAGCCGGACGCTGGCACAGCGTCTGTCAGTGTTGCACGGGATCAATGCCCCGGAGTTCTTCGACAAAGCGGTCTTTACCTCGCTGGTGCTGACGTTGCGCGATGAAGGATATATCAGCGACAGCGGTGATGCCGATGTCGCGCAGACCCTGGCGACCTGGCATATCCTGGCTGACCTTGTCACCAGTGATGTCCGCATGACAATTGAAACCGCGGTAGCGCACGACTGACATCGCACACAGTAAAAAGGCGACCTCATGAGGTCGCCTTTTTTATGTCCGGAAACGCTATCAGAACAGCTGACTGAACGGCGGCGTATTCATCAGTACGCCAAGGAACAGCACCATCCCGACGTAGTTGTTATTCAGGAAAGCCTGGAAGCAGGGCTGACGTTCACGCCCGGCGATCAGCTTTTGCTGATACACAAACAGAGCAGCCGCCAGCAGCAGCGTCCAGTAGAAGGCACTGTTCAGATGCAGCATCATGCCCACCAGCGCCATCAGCAGCAGGGTCGCCAGTTGCAGCAGACCGATGATCAGCTTGTCGAAGCGACCAAATAAAATCGCCGTCGACTTCACACCAATCTTCAGATCATCATCCCGATCCACCATCGCATACTGCGTGTCGTAAGCGACCGTCCAGCAGATGTTGGCGATAAATACCAGCCAGCATACCAGAGGTAAGGACTCACTAACTGCGGACCATGCCATAGGAATCGCCCAGCCAAATGCGGCCCCCAGCACCACCTGCGGCAGATGGGTATAGCGCTTCATAAAGGGATACACCCACGCCAGCGCCAGCCCCACGACGGAGAGCATAATTGTCATCAGGTTCATGGTCAGCACCAGCGCAAAAGCCACCAGCGCCAGAATCACGAACAGCAGCTTAGCCTCTTTTGAACTGACCGCGCCGCTGGCCAGTGGCCGGTGCTTCGTGCGCTCCACGTGACCATCGACTTTGCGATCGGCGTAGTCATTGATCACACAACCAGCCGCACGCATGACAATCACTCCGGCCACAAACACCGCCAGCACCGGCAGTGGCGGAATCGACATACCCGCCAGCCATAATGCCCAGAGCGTTGGCCACATCAGCAGCAGCGTACCAATGGGTTTGTCGATACGCATCAGGCGAGCATAGGCACGCCACTTATTCATACTTAAGCTATTTTGCACCACAGGATCCTCAGACCAGATCGCGATAAAGCGGCGATGCCGGTAAAAACAGTTCAGTCAGCAGCAGCGGTTTGCCGGAGAGACGCAGGCGCGAACGCCGTCCCCACAATCCCTCTACCTGGCCCGGATCAATAAAATCACGGGTCAGCGTCGACGAGGAGAAGAGATAGCGACCCAGAGGACGGGTGCCCAGCTGTTGCAGCATGGCCTCTGGCCCGTTGAGGGTGCTTTCCGGCACCAGCGTGCGGCCAGCCAGCCAGGGCTGATCGTCGCCGAACAGTAGCACTTCACGCAGCCAGAAGCGTTCATCGTCTGGCAACAACGCCCTTTCCTCACCCAACTCGCTGGCGTCGATAAAACCTTCACGCAGCAGCTGAACCGTGACCCGCTGACAGTGCTGTTCAAAACGGCGCGTCATTGAATCTTCCTCCATCAGCCAGTCAAGCAATGGCGGCGCCAGAGTGGCCTGCGACGGAGAAAGCCAGATGAGCGAACGTAATAAGCTGAGTGCGTCTTGCGACATGAGCACCACTCCCGATAATTTTCAGGTCGCTAGTTTAGCGCAGAGAAGCGATGCGAACACCTGCCGTCGTGTCAGACGGCAGGAAGATTACTCGCGTTTCAGCCGGTTGCTGTTTGCCAGCCAAAGGGTGATCACCAGAATCAGAATCGCCGCAGAGTAGCAGAGCGTATCGAAGGGATTTTTATGGTCGACGATAATCAGGCGGATGATGGCCGTGATGCCGATATAGACAAAATAGCGCAGCGGAAAATGATAGCCAGACTGAAAGTACTTCACAATCAGGGCGATAAATTCGAAGTAGAGGAAATAGATGACGATGCCATCAATCAGCAGATAGGAGGAAGCCTGTTCGCCAGTGTTAAACAGCACGTTTGCCAGATGGATAGTTTCTTTGCCTAAAAAGACGATCAGGATGATCGCCAGACTCAGCAGACCCAGATTCAGCACCCATTGCAGTACTGTTGCAAGGTGGCGGGCCAAAGGATTTTTGTCACTCATGTTGCGCCTTTAAAAGGAGTTATTAGCGCGCGGTATCATGCGCGAGTGTGACGCAAATCACAATAACTCCTCAGGCCTCCACATCAACACAGAGCGCATCGTAGCGCCAGTATTCACAATCGCAGTCAATCACCTCTTTTTGCTGGTTGCGATTAATGCGGGTGATCAGCAAGCCGGGACTGCCCGGTGCCACATTCAGCGTGGGGGCGGCAACCTCCGGCAGCGGGCCAGGCAGAATAGTGAAGCGCGCGCCGCCGTATCGAATACCGTAGCGCTGGTCATAGAGATCGGTCAGAGAACGGGTCAGGTCTTCATCGAGCAGCCCGGGGAAAAAACGCGGGTTGAGATAGTGTTCAACATACAGTACCGCACGCCCATCAATGCGCCGCAGGCGGCGGATGCAGTAAACCGCCGAACCGGGGGCCAGCCGCAGCGCGCGGGCTACGCTGTCGTGCGCCGCGACCTGCTCAGCGGCGATGACCTCGGTGGTCGCCTGCCGTCCCTGCTCCATCGCCATGGCATGAAAGTGACTGTGATGCAGCGGATTGTAGACCAGACGCGGCGGCGCGATAAACCAGCCACGACGCAGCTCCCGGTAGATCATACCCTGCGCTTCCAGCTTGCCCAGCGCTTCCCGCAGAGTAATGCGCGTGGTGCTGAACGCCTCGCTTAAGGCACGCTCTGACGGCAGTCGCCCGCCGCTGAATTCACCCGCCTGAATGCGCGTCAGCAGTGCGCTGGCAATCGCATCCGCCGTTTTGAGTGCTATCGACTCCACAACAGTAGCCTCATTTTGGTGCGACTTCGCACTCTGACTGTTCAGGTAAACGTGCCTGTGACGGTCAAGCGGATCACGTCTCTTGTCGCCCATCCCCGCACCGTACCGCCTTGTCATAAATCGTTCATATACAGGGGCTACATTGGCTCGGTTCTTGCTGGACTAGACCAGCCAGGCCCATCAACTTACACCCGGAGCAACTGAGATGAAAGCGTTTATCGCCTCTGTAGTAGCCAGTGCTGTAGTCCTCACCCTGCCCGTTGCGCAGGCCGCCGATAACGACCTCGCCGCGCTGGAAAAAGCCGCCCGCAGTGAAGGTCAGGTCAACAGCGTCGGGATGCCAGACAGCTGGGCCAACTGGAAAGATACCTGGAACGACATCAGCAGCAAATATGGCCTTAAGCACAGCGATACCGATATGTCATCGGCGCAGGAGCTGGCGAAATTCGATGCCGAGAAAGAGAACGCCAGCGCTGACATCGGTGACGTGGGCGCCGCCTTTGGCCCGATTGCCGTTGCTAAAGGCGTCACCCAGCCCTATAAGCCGACGCACTGGGATCAGATTCCGGCCTGGGCCAAAGATAAAGACGGTCACTGGGCGCTGGCTTATACCGGCACTATCGCCTTTCTGATCGACAAGCAGCAGGTTAAAGATATTCCCCACAGCTGGGCCGATCTGAAGAAAGGTAAGTATGTGGTTACTATCGGCGACGTCGGTGTGGCTGCTCAGGCGGCTAACGGCGTACTGGCTGCAAACTACGCTTTAGGCGGTGATGAGAAGAACCTGAAGCCAGCGCTGGCGTTCTTTGCCGATCTGGCAAAACAGGGGCGCCTTGGCGTAACCGACCCGGTGATTGCGAACATCGAAAAAGGCGAAGTGCAGATGGCGGTGGTGTGGGACTTTAACGCGCTTAACTACCGTGACCAGATCGACAAAAATCGCTACGAAGTGGTGATACCGTCTGATGGTTCCGTGACCTCCGGCTATACCACCCTCATCAACAAATATGCGAAACACCCTAACGCCGCAAAACTGACGCGCGAATATATCTTCTCAGACCAGGGACAGATCAATCTGGCGAAGGGCTATGCCCGCCCGATTCGTGCTGAGCACCTGACCCTGCCAGCGGACGTTCAGGCTCGCCTGCTGCCGCAATCAGAATATAAAAACGCCCGTCCGGTTAAGGATCAGGCTGCCTGGGATAAATCGTCGAAAATGCTGCCGCGCCTGTGGCAGGAAAACGTCATCATCAACATGCAGCAGTAGTTCGCGGCAGGGAGAACGGAATGAAGACCATACTGGTCGTGCTGGACGGCCTGAGCAATCAGGTCGCACAACATGCAATGGGTTACCTGCATGCCGAATGTTCGCAGGGCAACGGGTTCTATTACTCTATGACCTGTGAATTACCGTCGCTGTCGCGCCCGCTTTATGAGTGCATTCTGACAGGGGTTCCGCCGGTCAGAAGCGGCATTATTCATAATGGCGTCAGCCGGTTAAGTCGCGAACGCAGCGTGTTTCATTTTGCGCGCGCGGCGGGCCTGACGACTGCGGCGGCGGCCTACCACTGGGTGAGTGAGCTTTATAACCGTACCCCGTTCGTTCCGGCGCGCGATCGTCACACCGATGCGCCGGACCTGCCCATTCAGTTTGGCCATTTTTACTCTGACGATAGTTATCCCGACTCGCATCTGTTTGAAGATGCAGAGAGCCTGCGGCTGCGTCACGATCCCGATTTTCTGCTGATCCACCCGATGAATATTGACGATGCCGGTCATAGATCGGGGCTCTCCTCGCCGCAGTACCGCAACCGGGCGCGCATCGCCGACGGTCTGCTATCGCAGTGGATGCCGCTATGGCTGGCCGGGGGCTACCAGGTGATGGTGACCGCCGATCACGGCATGAATGACGATCGCTCCCACGGAGGGATTCTGCCGGAGGAGACCACGGTACCCCTGTTCGTTTTTGGTCGCGCTTTCTCGCTGCAGCCTGATCTTGTACCCCAGCAGACCGACCTGTGTGGCACGCTGTGTGAACTGCTTGAAGTGGCGCATGACAAGCCGGTCTGTCGCGGCCTGCTGGCGGAGTCTCAACGATGAAGGGAAAAGGATTCGCACTGCTGCTGCTGTTACCTTTCACCCTGTTCTGGGTTGGCTTTCAGCTGGCACCGCTGTTGTGGATTGCCATCAACAGTTTCTGGAGTGACATGAACAGCCAGTGGGGCTGGGATAACTATCATGACATCCTCACCTCACCGTTCTATCAGCAGGCCTTTCGCTTTTCGCTGGATATCTCGCTCTGGTCCAGCGTCTGGGGACTACTGATTGCGCTGGTCACCGGCTATTCGCTGCATCAGCTCGGCGGCGGACGACTCCAGCGCTTTCTTATCTCCTTTACCAACATGACCAGCAACTTTGCCGGTGTCCCGCTGGCATTTGCCTTTGTGATTCTGCTGGGGCTGAACGGCTGCCTGACGCTGCTGCTGCGCCATTATGGTGTGATTGAGAGCTTCCGACTTTTCTCGCGCAACGGCATGGTGCTGGTTTACACCTGGTTCCAGATCCCGCTGGGCGTGCTGCTGCTCTACCCGGCGTTTGACGGGCTGAAAAAAGAGTGGCAGGAGTCCGCTGCGCTGCTGGGTGCCAGCCGCGGTCACTACTGGTGGCACATCGGCCTGCCGATTCTGTTCCCGGCGCTGCTTGGAACCTTCGTGATCCTGCTGGCGAATGCGCTGGGTGCCTACGCCACGATTTACGCCCTGACCACCGGTAATTTCAACGTGGTGCCGGTGCGCATCGCCGCGCTGGTGTCCGGTGATATTTCGCTGGATCCCAATACCGGCAGCGCGCTGGCGATGCTGCTGGTGGCCATTATGGCGCTCATCACCCTGGTGCAGCAGTATCTGGTGCGGCGCAGCTATCTCAATGCGAAACAGCCATGAAAGGAGCCGTCATGTCGCGTGCTGAGCATCTTTATCACCGGATCATGGTCGGGTTACTTTTTACCCTGCTGGCGTTGCCTTTACTGGCGACGCTGCTCTATGCAGTGTCGTCCGACTGGAGTAACACCATCCTGCCGCAGGGCTACAGCCTGAAATGGTTCATCCAGCTCTGGAGCGATCCGCGTTTTCTGACGGCGTTAGGCCATTCGCTGCTCATTTGTTTCGGTGCGCTGCTGTTCTCGCTAGTACTGGTGCTGCCTACCATGTTTGTAATCGCTTACTACTTTCCCCGACTGGATTCGGTGATGAACATCCTGATCCTGATGCCTTTCGCCGTGCCCCCGGTGGTGTCATCTGTGGGATTACTCCAGCTCTACTCTTCATCACCGCTGATGCTGACCGGCACGCCATGGATCTTAATCGGCTGCTATTTCACCATCGCACTGCCCTTTATCTATCGGGCGCTGGCGAACAATATGCAGGCAATCAACCTCAAAGAGCTGATTGATGCTGCACAGCTGCTGGGAGCCAGTACCTGGCAGGCGGCGATCTGGTTGGTGCTGCCCAACCTGCGCAAAGGGATGCTGATTGCCGTTCTGCTCTCTTTCTCCTTTCTGATTGGCGAATTTGTCTTCGCTAACCTGCTGGTCGGCAACCGCTATGAAACGCTGCAGGTTTATCTCTTCAACATGCGTAACGGCAGCGGTCACTTCACCAGCGCACTGGTGATCTCCTATTTCCTGGTCGTGCTGCTGGTCACCTGGCTGGCCAACACCCTGAATCCTGAACGAGGCTGAATATGCATTATCTTGAGGTCAGAGAGCTGAACAAGTCCTATGGACCCACAGCTATTTTTGAGCAGATCAATTTCAGCGCCGCAGAAGGTGAATTTGTCACTCTGCTCGGCCCCAGCGGCTGCGGTAAATCAACGCTGCTGCGCTGTCTGGCCGGGCTAACCAGCGTCGACAGCGGCGAGATCAGAATAGAGGGCAAAGATATCGTGCCACTGGCACCGCAGAAGCGCGCCATTGGCATGGTGTTCCAGAGCTATGCGCTGTTTCCCAACATGACCGTGGAGAAGAACGTCGCGTTTGGTCTGAAGATGCAGAAACTGCCCGAAGCGCAGATCCGCCAGCGGGTGCTGGAGGTGCTGGAACTGGTTGAACTCAATGACTATGCACGCCGTTATCCGCATCAGCTATCGGGCGGGCAGTGTCAGCGCGTGGCGCTGGCGCGTTCACTGGTGACGCGTCCGCGTCTGCTGCTGCTGGATGAGCCGCTGTCGGCACTGGATGCGCGTATTCGTCGCCATCTGCGCGATCAAATCCGGCGCATCCAGCGTGAGCTGAATCTCACTACCCTCTTCGTCACCCACGATCAGGAGGAGGCGCTGACGCTCTCCGATCGCATCGTGCTGATGAACCGGGGTAAAATCGTGCAGAACGGGGATGCCGAAGCGCTCTATACCCAGCCGGTCGATCTGTTCGCCGCCGGATTTATCGGCAACTACAACCTGCTCAGTGCTGAGCAGGCAACGCGCCTGACCGGCCAGTCTTTTCACAGCCAGGTGGCCATTCGCCCGGAATCGATGCTGTTCACCGCGCCGGGCCAGGGCATTCCTGCGGAGATCCTCAGCCACAGCCTGCTGGGGAACGTGATCCGCTATCGAATCCGGGCGCATGACGTGGAACTTTCGGTGGATGTGCTTAACCGCTCGGCGGCGGATTTGCATCCCGCAGGCAGGAAGATTGGTCTACAATTGGAGATGTCGACTTTGCGCCAGGTTGCTTAAAACACAGGAAAAAATCACGCATAGCACGGCAATCCCCTTTACAGATTGCTCTCGCTGTCAGGCTGGCAGTCTGTGCTGTTTGAAGCCTGACAAACGAGGAGCAACACCACGTGTTAACCCTGCTTAACCTACTCTCTGCTGTGGCCCTGCTGGTCTGGGGCACGCATATTGTGCGAACCGGCATCATGCGGGTCTATGGTGCCGACCTGCGCCGCGTTCTGAGCCGCAGCATAGAAAAAAAACCGATGGCGTTTCTGGCGGGCATCGGCGTGACCACGCTGGTGCAGAGCAGCAATGCCACCACATTGCTGGTGACCTCGTTTGTGGCGCAGAATCTGGTCAGCCTGACGCCCGCGCTGGTGGTGATTCTGGGCGCAGATGTCGGTACGGCCATCATGGCGCGTATCCTGACCTTTGATCTCTCCTGGCTCTCACCACTGTTTATTTTCTTTGGCGTGGTGTTCTTCCTCAGCCGCAAACAGACGCGCGCCGGTCAGTTAGGCCGCGCCAGTATTGGCCTGGGCCTGATATTGCTGGCGCTGCAGCTGATTGTTGAAGCAGCCCGGCCAATAACTCAGGCTGCCGGTGTCCAGGTGCTCTTCTCCAGCCTGACCGGCGACGTCATGCTCGATGCGCTGCTGGGTGCGGTATTCGCCATCATCAGTTACTCCAGCCTGGCGGCGGTGCTGATCACTGCGACGCTCACCGCCACCGGGGTAATTTCGTTCAAGGTTGCGCTCTGTCTGGTAATTGGTGCCAATCTCGGTAGCGGCCTGCTGGCGATGATTAATGCCAGCGGCTCGAATGCTGCGGGCAAGCGCGTAGCGCTGGGCAGCCTGCTGTTCAAGTTCATCGGCTGCGTGCTGATCCTGCCCTTTGTCGATATTGTGGCGACCT
The DNA here is from genome assembly GCF_051136265.1 of Candidatus Pantoea rara. Taxonomy (NCBI): domain Bacteria; kingdom Pseudomonadati; phylum Pseudomonadota; class Gammaproteobacteria; order Enterobacterales; family Erwiniaceae; genus Pantoea; species Candidatus Pantoea rara. The sequence goes on from NZ_CP194942.1 coordinate 3,711,442, forward strand.
GGCTTGATAAGCTGCCGGTCAACGATGAAGAGTTAGTGATTTTCTTCCATGTGTTTTACAACCTCATCCGCTGCGTGGCGATGGTGCCGTTTGCTGACCTGATGGCGCGCCTCTGCCGTCGTCTCATTGCCGACGACGTCGACAACGCACTGCACCTCAAACCAAAGCACCTCGATCGCAGCGCCCTGGATACCCCGGCGCTGGCGCTGGTGAACGCCGCCCGTGAAGCGCTGCGTATGGGTGACGTGCTGGAGCAGATGCTGGAGGCATTTAATAAAGTTGTGCATGGCGAATCCCGCGAGGAGCGCACGGTGCGGCGACTGGATGATGATGTCGATGTGCTCTATACCGCCATCAAACTCTATCTGGCGAGAATGCCAAAAGAGGATCTGCCTGAAGACGATTCGCGCCGCTGGGGCGAAATCATTGAGATGTCACTCAATCTGGAGCAGGCCGGTGACATTATTGAGCGGATGAGCGGCGACGTTGCAGACAAGTCGCTGGCAGCGGGCCGCGCGTTTTCTGCCGAAGGATTAAAAGAGCTTCAGGAGCTACAGGAGCTGTTGATCGCCAATCTCAGAATGAGTCTGTCGGTGTTTCTGTCGCACGATGTCACCAGCGCGAAACGTCTGCGTCGCGCTAAACATCGCTTCCGCCTGATGATTCGCCGCTATTCTCACGCCCACGTTGATCGCCTGCACCAGCAGAACGTGCAGAGCATCGAGACCAGCTCGCTGCACCTCGGTTTACTCGGCGACATGAAGCGCCTGAATTCGCTGTTCTGCAGTGTGGCCTATACCGTGCTGGACCAGCCCGACGATGAACGGGATTATGAATAAGGCGGGTGAACAGAGCATTGCGTCAGGCTGAAAACACCCGGCGCTACAGCAGTGAGAAGCGGCGCATCATAATCATGCGCCGCCACGGTTACTTCTTCTTAATCGGCTTTCCGGACCAGTAACCCGCCAGCAGTGAACCTGAAAGGTTGTGCCACACCGAGAACAGCGCGCCCGGCAATGCCGCCAGCGGCGAGAAGTAGAGTTTGCCCAGCGTCGCTGCCAGACCGGAGTTTTGCATACCGACTTCCAGTGCCAGTGTGCGGCAGGTTGATTCATCGAAGCCAAACAGTTTGCCACCCCAGTAGCCGCCAAGCAGGCCAATCGCGTTATGCAGAATCACCGCCGCGATCACCATCAGACCCACGGATCCAATAAAGCCCTGACTGCCCGCCACCACCGCACTGATGATCAGCAGAATGCAGACCATCGAAAACGCAGGCAGCCAGGGTTCCACCCGGCGAACCACACTGTTCATGCTGTGATGAATAATCAGCCCGAGGCTAATCGGGATCACGACGATCTTCACAATACTCAGCAGCATGCCCACCACATCAACCTGAATGTGGGTATCAACATAAAAGCGGGTTAACAACGGTGTGGCGAACACACCCACCAGCGCGGAGACTGACGAAATCGTCACCGACAGCGCCACATCCCCTTTCGCCAGGTAGATCATCACGTTGCTGGCGGTACCACTGGCGACTGAGCCGACCAGAATCATCCCTGCTGCCAGGTCGGGCGGCATATGAAACAGTTTTGCCAGCCCCCAGGCGGCTAACGGCATCACCAGATAGTGCAGGAAAGTTCCGGCAATCACCGGCGCAGGCCGGGTCAGTACTCGCTTAAAGTCGTCGATATTCAGGGTGACACCCATGCCGAACATAATCAGCATCAGCAGATAAGTGACCCAGGGGCCGATGCCGAGAAAGGTACCTGGAGAGTAATAGGCGGCAACAGACAACAGCACGGCCCAGAGCGGGAACAGGCGGGTTAACGTGGCGAGCATAGCCAGACTTCCTTATAAGAATGTTATGTTTTATGCAGGTTTGCCATAGAGAGTCGCCTGGCAGGAACGACTGCCGTGACGAAGGTGGAATCATAACATTTCATTATCATGGCGTAAGACGAAGATGGGGCGAGGCGGGAAAATGCGGATCGACTGCTGCCGATCCGCTGGATATCGAAGAAATTACGCTGCTTTTTCCTCTAAACCACGGTAGATAAAACCACTCATCACGGTGCCGATAATCGGCATGAACCAAAAGATTACTCGAACAGATTGCGATGCAGGGTACGTACCACGCTTTCCGCATCATTACCCGGCACCAGGAAGCAAAGATTGTAGCTGCTGGCGCCGTAGCAAATCATCCGCAGGTTGAACGGATCGAGTACACCAAATACCTCTTTACCGACACCGCACGCTTTTGACAGCTGGTTGCCGATAATCGCCACCAGCGCCAGATCTTCTTCTACTTCTACCCGGCACAGCGACGAGAGTTCAGTCAGCAACGCCTGGGTCAGCAGACTGGCACTCGTTGAGGTCGAGCCGGTGGTGTCGAGGGTCAGCGCCACGCTCACTTCGGAGGTGGTGATCAGGTCAACCGAGACATTGTGGCGCGCCAGGATATTAAAGAGTTCGGCAAGGAAACCAAATGTATGCAGCATGTTAAGGCTATGCAGCGTTAATAGCGTCTGCTTGCGGCGTAAAGCCAGCGCCCGGAACAGCGGCGGGTTGCGCGTTTCGTTGCAGACACGGGTACCGCCCGCTGCCGGATCCTTGCTGGAACCGACGAAGACCGGAATACCCCGGCGTACGGCGGGTAGCAGCGTTGCGGGATGCAGCACTTTCGCGCCAAACGTCGCCATTTCGGCGGCTTCTTCAAAAGTGATTTCATCAATGCGCTTGGCCGTCGGCACTACGCGAGGATCGGTGGTGTAGATGCCCGGCACATCTGTCCAGATATCCACACGCGCCGCGTTCAGCGCTTCACCCAGCAGTGCAGCAGTGTAATCACTGCCGCCACGACCTAAGGTGGTGGTGCGCCCTTCGCTTTCGCTGCCGATAAAACCCTGCGTAATGACCAAAGCCTGCTCAATGCGTGGCTGTAATTGCGCCGTGGCCTGCTCCGCCAGCACCTGAACATCCGGTACTGCCCGGCCAAAATGATCGTCGGTACGCATGACCTTGCGCACATCGAACCACTCTGCGTTAACCTGACGTTCACGCAGAATTTCTACAAACAGCAGTGATGACATCAGCTCGCCGTGGCTGACCAGTTCATCGGTCAGGGCATTCGAGGTGGCCAGTGAAGCAGCTTCAGAGAGCATGCTGATGTTGTCGATCATGCGATCGATTTCATCACGGATCACTTCAGGGCGCTGCAGGCGATCAACTATGGCGTACTGGATACGGCGGATATCATCAAGCAGCACAGCGCGCTGAGGAGCCTGCTGGCCTTCAGCCAGCGCAACCAGCAGATTAGTAATGCCCGCCGAAGCAGAGAGCACGACCAGACGCGTGCTGGCGTCCTGCAACACCACATCGGCGCTGCGGTTCATCGCTTCAAAATCGGCTACGCTGGTGCCGCCGAATTTTGCCACTATCAGTGTTTGAGACATGTAGGACCTCGTGTCAGGTTATCTTGTTCTCGCCGATGAAAGGGTCGAGAAACATTCTTTCAGCCAGGCACAAGGAAAGAGCAGAAACGGGCGGACAAGATCGGATAGACGAGTCACCCAGAAGCGCCCCACCTTGCGAAACGTCGACTGCAGACGTTTCTGGTGACAACCCAGAGGATTCAGCCCCTGTAGCCGACAGGCAACACACCGCGTGCTGACCCACCTCGGCGTCGCTCCCCATCATGTGTTTTCACCGGATACGGTTCCTCCAACACACTGCCTGGGCGACGCGCCTCTTCTGGCTTGCACACAGGTGCGCAAGTAGGCGCATAGATTTAGCCTTTTCTGGACCTGCTGTCAATGTCAGCGATGGCCGGATCGCCGCATCAGAAAACAAATTAACCTGCGCCACAGCGGCTACAGTGCTTAATGGGTTCAGCACCTGCAACAATCCCTGACACGGCACAACGTTTTGCGCAGACTTTCGCGTCACACTTTGCCGCGCGTTGCCTCTGCGACCCGCTGGCTATTCGCGCCAGTGAATGCTGACGATAAACAGCCGCGTTGAAAACGCCTGTCCGGCGCGCGCTGACAAAATTTTTCCTTTCAGTTACAACTGTGGTCATACTGAAACGCTAAACGGGCATGATGTGCCTCCGATGGAATGACGGTTCTTAATATCAACAAGAGTGTTGCCATGAAAAATATCAATCCGACACAAACCGCAGCCTGGAAAGCGCTGCAACAGCATTTTGAGCAGATGAAATCGGTAGAGATTGCCGATCTGTTCGCCCAGGATGCCGATCGTTTTGCCAAATTCTCTGCCACCTTTGATGATCAGATGCTGGTGGATTTCTCTAAAAACCGCATCACCCAGGAAACCCTCGATACGTTACAGGCGCTGGCCAGAGAGACCGATCTCAGCGGTGCCATTAAATCTATGTTCTCGGGTGAGAAGATTAACCGCACTGAAGATCGTGCGGTGCTGCATGTTGCACTGCGTAACCGGAGTAACACGCCGATTCTGGTGGACGGCAAAGATGTGATGCCTGACGTCAACGCGGTGCTGGACAAGATGAAAGGCTTCTCCGAACGCATCATCAGCGGCGAATGGAAAGGCTATACCGGTAAAGCGATCACGGATGTGGTGAACATCGGTATCGGCGGCTCCGATCTCGGCCCGTTTATGGTGACTGAAGCGCTGCGTCCGTACAAAAACCATCTGAATATGCATTTTGTCTCCAACGTTGACGGCACCCACATCGCCGAAACGCTGAAAGATCTCAGCCCGGAAACCACCCTGTTCCTGGTCGCATCAAAGACCTTCACTACCCAGGAAACCATGACCAACGCCCACAGCGCGCGCGACTGGTTCCTGAAAACTGCAGGCGATCAGCAGCACGTAGCGAAACACTTTGCTGCGCTGTCGACCAACGCCAAAGCGGTGGGTGAATTCGGTATCGACACCAACAACATGTTTGAATTCTGGGACTGGGTTGGCGGCCGCTATTCACTGTGGTCAGCCATCGGTCTGTCGATCATTCTTTCGATTGGCTTCGACAACTTCGAGCAGCTGCTGAGTGGCGCACATGCCATGGACCAGCACTTCGCAACCACTCCTGCGGAACAAAACCTGCCGGTACTGCTGGCGCTGATTGGCATCTGGTACAACAATTTCTTTGGTGCTGAAACCGAAGCGATTCTGCCTTACGACCAGTACATGCACCGCTTTGCCGCCTATTTCCAGCAGGGAAATATGGAGTCTAACGGCAAGTATGTGGATCGCGCCGGTCATCCGGTGGACTACCAGACTGGCCCAATCATCTGGGGCGAACCCGGCACCAACGGTCAGCACGCGTTTTATCAGCTGATTCATCAGGGCACCAAGCTGGTTCCGTGTGACTTTATTGCGCCAGCCATTACCCATAACGCGCTGACAGATCACCATCCGAAGCTGCTCTCTAACTTCTTTGCCCAGACCGAAGCGCTGGCGTTTGGTAAGTCACGCGACGTTGTCGAGAAAGAGTTTACTGATGCAGGTAAATCTGCAGAGTCAGTGGCTCATATCGTGCCGTTCAAGGTATTTGAAGGTAACCGCCCGACCAACTCCATCCTGCTGCGTGAGATCACCCCATACAGCCTGGGCGCATTGATTGCCCTGTATGAGCATAAAATCTTCACTCAGGGCGCCATCCTGAATATCTACACATTCGATCAATGGGGTGTGGAATTAGGTAAGCAGCTGGCAAACCGTATTCTGCCGGAACTGGAAAATGAGGATGAAATTACCACTCACGACAGTTCCACTAATGCCTTAATTAACCGCTATAAATCCTGGCGTTAATCGGCATTAATTTCATCGGGCGGCAACCTTGCCGCCCTTTTTTTGTCTGTTTTAAGGGCTTATTGGGCAATTTCTGGATTGATCGATAAACTCTGACGCGGGAAAAGTCCTAAAGTAGCCTAAGATAATTCTGAACATCGACCTGCGAAACAGAGTCACACCCAGTATAAAATGGACCTGAAAAACGGATGATGAGCAGGTTAACTATTGATTCATAATCATATTTAATTACAACCGCCCTGAGTAAATTCTGATTATTCTTATTCCGTACCAGATATTAATAAAAAAGAACATTACGCTTTGCATTCCCCTTAACTGCAGCGAAATATAGGGTATCAACCGGAAATATTCCGATATAAAAAGTAGTTATCCCCAATCTTACTGATTAAATCACGCAATTGCCCCGTCATTTGCCCTGGTTTTTATGGCACTGAACTCTGATATTTTGTTGCCCTATAATGAACGCGCCCGCAATGGGACTGTCCGTCGCACTGGTCGCAGCTTGTCTGCATCGCCATTGTTGCCGGTCAGAGATCCTTCATTCACTCAATGCAGGAAACGTTGTTATGAAAAAAACTATGGTTGCCGGTGCAGCCTTGATCCTCGTTGCCGCCTCCTCAAGCGCATTTGCTGCGCCGCAGGAAGCCGGTGAAGCAGGTACTGCAGCAGGCGCGCAGGCGGGAGCAATCTCTGCTGGTGCGTCCACCGCTGTCGGTATCGGCGCACTTGGCGCGCTGGTCGGGCTCGGCATTGCCGCTTCTGGCGGTGGTGACGGTGCAAATACCGGTACAACAACCACAACCACGACGAGCACCACTCGTTGATGGATGCCCGATACGCGTCTGATTACTGAACGGTAACAAACGGGCGAGGCTGAAACTCACTACGGTGAAGACTTCAGCGGAGCAACGTTGTCTGCCGCTTTGCAGCCAGACGTAACGGGCAGAGCACCTTTAAACATAACCACACGCCTGTGTGGTTATTTTTACTTTGGCATGACTTATCAGGGACACACAGTGCGCCAACTTCCTCTGCTGCTCGCTTGCCTGCTGCTGCAGGCCTGTACACAAACGCAAAAAGGTCTTGAACAGACTTTGCTGCTCGCGGTTAACGGTCCGGATGACGTCACCGTCACCGATCAACAGGTCAACAATCTTCCCTATGCCAGTCTCTATGCTCGTCTGAATGAGGGTCCGCGCATTTTTGTAGTGCTGGGCTACAGCGAGAAGGGGCAGCAGAAATGGGTCACGCAGGATCAGGCGATGCTGGTGACACAGCATGGCCGTCTGGTTAAAACCCTGGGCTTACCCGATAACCTGCTGAGCGTCAGTAATCTGCAACAGGATCCGCTTGCTGACAGCCTGCATATCAGCAACGGCGCAGGCTGGAACCGCATCGTGCAGTGGACCGAGCAGGGCAAGGTTCGCGGCGCGACCGTGCGTTCAACTTTCGAGCGCGGCACCGACGAAGTGCTGACCGTGGCGGGCAACCGCATCCCGTGCCGTGTCTGGCATGAGCAGGTGAGCATCGACAGCAGTAACCGCGAGTGGGAGAACACCTTCTGGATCGATAACAGCAGCGGCGATGTGGTGCAGGCCCATCAGATGCTGGCGGCCGATGCCTTCCCTGTCGATATCACTATTCTGAAGCCGGCGAAATCATGAAAAAAATCACTATTTTGCTGGCCGGGCTGAGCCTGTTCAGCGCCGCAGGGGCGCAGGCAGCTGCGCAGGTTACTGTCCATGCACCGCACAACGGCGGTCAGGCTGAGCTGAGCCAGGTCGCGGATCTCTCACAGCTGGTGACTCTGCCTCCGCTGCAGGTCAACACGGACTGGCGCGCAACCTTTATTGCCGAGCGCGGCGCAACCGCAGTCGCACAGCAGCAATATCAACAGACGCTGGGCGCGTTACGGGCCTGGCGTGCCGACAGCAGTGGCGATCGGGCGGCAGCCATTGATGAGGTGATCCGCCAGTTGAGCGCTATTAAAGTAACAGGTCGCCAGTTCACGTCGCTCGACCCGGACTGGATCCGTCTGCATCCGGCTGACAACCGTCGGCTGGAAGGCAGCTATGACCTCTATCTGCAGGCGCCCACCGATTCTGTGCTGCTGCTCGGTGCACTCAGCGGCGCAGGCAAGGTGAGCTGGCAGCCGGGTAAATCCGTACGCGACTATCTGGATGGTCATGACGCACTCTCCGGGGCAGAACGCAATTTTGTCACGGTGATTGTCCCTTCAGGCGCCACACAGCAGGTGCCGGTGGCCTACTGGAATCGTCGTCATGCGGAAGTGGAACCCGGCAGCGTTATCTGGCTCGGCTTTTCGTCATGGAGCCTGCCAGGCAGCTATGAAGACCTTAATGATCGCATCCTTTCCGTACTGACTCACCGGATACCAGACTGATGAAAAAACGTTATTTATTCAGCCTGTTGGCTGTTTCTGTGGCGGCAGCCTGTCAGGCACAGGCTGATACCTTCCCCGCGCCGGTGGGTCCTTCACAATCTGATTTTGGTGGCGTAGGCCTGATGCAGGTGCCGACGGCGCGCATGGCCAGAGAGGGCGAATTCAGCCTTAACGCCCGCGACAACGATCAGTACCGCTACTACTCTGCGTCATTGCAGCTCTTCCCCTGGCTGGAAACCACCGTGCGTTATACCGACGTTCGGACACGTCAGTACAGTGCGGTGTCAGAATTCAGTGGTACGCAGAGCTATAAAGATAAAGCCTTCGACCTGAAACTGCGTCTCTGGCAGGAAGGCTTCTGGCTGCCGGAAGTGGCGGTAGGAACCCGCGATCTCGGCGGTACTGGTCTGTTCGACAGCGAATATCTGGTGGGGACGAAAGCCTGGGGACCGTTCGATTTTACCCTGGGCCTCGGCTGGGGCTATCTCGGCAACAGCGGCACCGTTAAGAATCCCTTCTGCTCCTACAGCGACAGCTATTGCCAGCGTCCGCGTGTGGGCGAAGCGGGCTCAATCAATGGCTCGCAGATGTTCCACGGCCCGACGGCATTTTTTGGCGGCGTAGAGTATCAGACGCCGTGGCAGCCGCTGCGCCTTAAGATGGAATATGAAGGCAACGACTATCAGAATGACTTTGCTGGCCGCCTTGATCAGCGCAGCAAACTCAACGTCGGGGCAATCTATCGTGTCACCGACTGGGCCGACATCAACGCCAGCTACGAACGTGGCAACACCTTTATGTTTGGTGTGACCATTCGTACCAACTTCAACGACCTGCGTCAGGCGCACATCGACAGCGAGAAGCCGGCCTACAATCCGCAGCCGCAGCCGAAACTGCTGGAGACGACGGTAGTCGGATCTCAGCTGACCGATCTGAAATACAACGCCGGTCTCGACGGTCCACGTATTCAGACTCAGGGCCATACGCTGTATGTGTCAGGCGAGCAGACGAAGTATCGCGACACCCGTGAAGGGGTTGATCGCGCTAATCGCATCATCATGAACCACCTGCCTGACGGCATCGACACCATCAATATCACCGAGTCGCGCTTTAACATGCCGCAGGTGACTACCGAGACGAAAGTCGCCAGCCTGCGTAACGATCTGGAAGGCTATCCGCTGGGGCATGAGCAGCCGCTGCAACAGATCCGCAAAGAACCGGTCGATCCGGGTACCACTGAGCAGGGGATGTTTATCCGTAAAGATCGCCTGAACTACAGCCTGTCACCGGTGCTGAATCAGTCGGTGGGCGGCCCGGAAAGCTTCTATATGTATCAGGTCGGCGTCATGGCCAGCGCGGATTACTGGCTGACGGATCACCTGCTGGTGGGCGGCAGTCTGTTTGGTAACCTCGCCAACAATTACGACAAGTTCAACTACAACGGCGCACCGGCGGACTCCTCATTGCCGCGCGTGCGTACCCATATCCGCGACTACGTTGAGAACAACGTCTATGTCAACGATCTGCAGGCCAACTACATGGGCCAGCTCGGTAACGGCTTCTATGGTCAGGTTTACGGCGGCTATCTGGAGACGATGTACGGCGGTGTGGGTGGCGAGGTGCTTTATCGTCCGGTCGATGCGAACTGGGCGGTGGGCGTCGATGCCAACTATGTCCGTCAGCGTGACTGGGACAACATGATGCAGTTTAACCGCTATAAAGCGACCACCGGCAACCTGACAGGTTACTGGCGTCCGTGGTTTATGCAGGATGTGCTGGTAAAAACCAGTGTCGGACAGTATCTGGCGAAAGATAAAGGCGTGACAGTCGATGTGTCGAAGCGCTTCGACAGCGGCGTGATGGTCGGTGTTTATGCCACCAAAACCAATGTGTCGTCTGAAGAGTATGGCGAAGGCGACTTCACCAAAGGCTTCTATATCTCCGTTCCAATGGATCTGTTCACTGTGACGCCAACACGCGGTCGCGCGCAGGTGAACTGGGTGCCGCTGACGCGTGATGGCGGTCAGATGCTGGGTCGTAAGTACCAGCTGTATGATCTGACGTCGGATCGCGACGCGCGCTTCAACTAAGCAGAGGCGGCCTCCGGGCCGCTTCATGCTAATGAGAGAAAGCAAGCTCAGGATGAATTCAGGCGGCCCGCTGGCCGCTTTTTTTATTTAGTCCGCATCGTAGCCGAGATTCGGCGCCAGCCAGCGCTCTACTTCGGTAACCGACATCCCTTTGCGTGCCGCATAATCTTCCACCTGATCACGCTGAATCTGTGCCACGGCGAAATAGCGGCTGTCAGGATGGCTGAAGTACCAGCCAGACACCGCCGCACCCGGCCACATGGCAAAGGATTCGGTGAGCTTCATGCCGGTCTGCTCTTCCACTGACAGCAGACGCCAGATAGCGGCTTTCTCAGTGTGCTCCGGGCAGGCCGGATAGCCTGGTGCCGGACGTATCCCCTGATAATTTTCGCGGATTAGCTCTTCATTGCTCAGATTTTCGTTGGGTGCAAAGCCCCAGATCACCTTACGCACCCGCTCGTGCAGATATTCAGCAAAGGCTTCCGCCAGACGGTCAGCCAGCGCTTTCACCATGATCTTGTTGTAGTCATCGTGCTGACGATCATAAGCGTCCGCCAGCGCATCTTCTTCCAGCCCGCCTGTCACCGCGAACGCGCCCAGATAATCCGCTTTTCCGGAGGTTTTCGGGGCGACAAAATCCGCCAGACAGTAGTTGGCGAAGTCGGTTTTCTCAGTTTGCTGACGTAAGTGATGACTCACACACAGCACTTCATCACGCCGCTCATCACTGTAAAGATGAATATCATCGCCGACCCGGTTAGCCGGGAAAATACCGACCACACCACGCGGCTTCAGCAGCGACGCCTCACTTAATCGGTCGAGCATCGCATTGGCATCGGCAAACAGGCGCTGCGCCTCTTCACCCACCACTTCATCCTCAAGGATGCGGGGATATTTGCCCGCAAGCGACCAGGTCATAAAGAATGGCGTCCAGTCAATGTAGTGCCGCAGCGTGGCAATGCTGGCCTCCACCTGACTGACACCCGGGCGATGCGGCACCGGCGGCGTGTAACTCTCCCAGTCTAGTGAGGTGGCGTTATCGCGCGCTGCCTGCAACGAGACCGGCGGCGTGCGTGGCTTTTTGCGTGCATGCTGGATGCGCACGGTTTCGTACTCTTTACGCGTTCGGGCAACGAAATCGTCTTTTAAGGTGGCAGAAAGCAGCGATGACACCACGCCAACGGTGCGTGAGGCGTTCTGCACGTAGACCGTCGGACCGCTGTAGTGCTGCTCAATTTTGACGGCAGTATGCGCCTTCGAAGTGGTCGCCCCGCCAATCAGCAGGGGTAAGGTAAAGCCCTGCCGCTCCATCTCTTTCGCCATATTGACCATCTCATCCAGCGACGGCGTAATCAGGCCTGACAGGCCAATGATGTCCGCATTCACTTCGCGCGCCGTTTTGAGAATTTTTTCGCCCGGCACCATTACACCGAGGTCGATAATTTCGTAGTTATTACACTGCAGCACCACGCCGACAATGTTTTTGCCGATGTCATGCACGTCGCCTTTGACCGTGGCCAGCACGATTTTACCGTTGCTGCGCCCCGCTTCTTTGCTGGCTTCGATAAAGGGCTCCAGATATGCCACTGCCTGTTTCATCACGCGCGCCGACTTTACCACCTGCGGCAGGAACATTTTGCCTTCGCCAAACAGATCCCCGACTACGTTCATGCCGGACATTAGCGGGCCTTCAATTACCTCTATCGGACGTGGCACCTGCTGACGCGCCTCTTCGGTATCCTGCTCGATAAACTCCGTGATCCCCTTGACCAGCGAATACTCCAGCCGCTTCACCACGTCCCAGCTGCGCCACTCGGCAAGCTGCTTTTCCTGCGCCCCATCGCTTTTACCGCCACGGTATTTTTCCGCCAGCGCCAGCAGCCGCTCGGTGCCATCATCACGGCGGTTAAGGATCACATCCTCTACCGCGTCACGCAGTTCTGCCGGCAGATCGTCATAGATGGCCAGCTGGCCTGCGTTGACGATGCCCATATCCATGCCTTTTCGGATGGCGTAATAGAGGAATACCGCGTGTATCGCTTCACGCACCGGATCGTTGCCCCGGAATGAAAACGACACGTTGGAGACGCCGCCGGAGATCATGGCATGGGGCAGTTCACGCTTGATATCTTCACAGGCACCGATGAAATCCATGGCGTAGTTGTTGTGTTCGTCGATGCCGGTGGCGACCGCAAAGATATTGGGATCAAAGATGATATCTTCCGGTGGGAAACCCACCTGCTCAGTCAGAATCCTGTAGGCACGGCGGCAGATCTCAATTTTGCGGGCGCGGGTATCCGCCTGACCCACTTCGTCAAACGCCATGACTACCATGGCCGCGCCATAACGCCTGACCTGGCGCGCATGGTGGATAAAGGCCGCTTCACCCTCTTTCATCGAAATCGAGTTAACGATCCCTTTGCCCTGAATGCACTGTAGCCCTTTCTCAATGACCGCCCATTTCGAGGAGTCGATCATAATCGGCACACGGGCAATATCGGGTTCGCCCGCAATCAGATTCAGAAAGCGCACCATCGCCGCTTCAGCGTCGAGCATCCCTTCATCCATGTTGATGTCGATGATCTGCGCGCCGCTCTGCACCTGCTGCAGCGCCACTTCCAGCGCTTCGTTGTACTTCTCTTCTTTAATCAGCCGCTTAAATTTTGCTGAGCCGGTGACATTGGTGCGCTCACCGACGTTAACAAACAGTGACTCTGCGGTGATGTTTAGCGGCTCCAGGCCGGAGAGACGACAGGCCACCGGAATCGTCGGCAAGGGACGCGGCGCGACGCCTTCAACCGCCGCGACCATCGCCGCAATATGCTGCGGCGTGGTGCCACAGCAACCGCCAATGATGTTCAGAAAACCCGAAGTCGCCCATTCACCAATCTGCTGCGCCATCAGCTCCGCATCGAGATCGTATTCGCCGAACGCGTTTGGCAGACCAGCGTTGGGATGGGCAGTGACGTAGCCTTCGGCGATGCGCGACAGCTCCGCGACATACTGACGCAGCTCATCCGGTCCCAGCGCGCAGTTCAGGCCAAAAGAGAGCGGTTCGGCGTGACGTAGCGAGTTGTAAAAAGCCTCGGTGGTCTGGCCGGAGAGCGTCCGGCCGGAGGCATCGGTGATGGTGCCGGAGATCATCAGCGGCAGCGTCACACCCAGCGCTTCCATCTCGGTCTGCACCGCATAGATGGCCGCTTTAGCATTCAGCGTATCAAACACCGTTTCGATCATGATGAGGTCGCAACCGCCCTCCACCAGCGCGCGGGTCGATTCACGGTAAGCTTCCACCAGCTGATTAAAGGTGACATTTCGGTAGGCGGGATCGTTGACGTCGGGTGAGATCGAGCAGGTGCGGTTGGTCGGGCCGAGAACACCCGCGACATAACGCGGACGATCCGGCGTTTTCGCCGTCCACGCATCGGCGCAGACGCGCGCCAGTCGGGCCGCTTCGAAATTGATCTCCGCCGATAGACTTTCCATCTGGTAATCCGCCATCGCAATCGACGTGGCGTTGAAGGTGTTGGTCTCGAGGATATCCGCCCCCGCAGCCAGATAGGCGTCGTGGATCTCGCGGATCACGTCTGGTTTACTCAGCACCAGCAGGTCGTTGTTGCCTTTGAGATCGCAGGGCCAGTCCGCGAAACGGCTGCCACGATAATCCTTTTCCTCCAGCCGGTAGCTCTGGATCATGGTGCCCATGCCGCCATCCAACACCATAATGCGTTGTGCGAGCTGCTGATGTAGCGCGTCGATTTTATTGCTCACTGTTGCCCCATTCACGTCAGTCTGCTGGCGGAAAAGCCCGTTTTTCATTCTGGCACAAGCTGGTCAGGCGACAAAGTAACCTCGACGGAGAGATTTTCAGGCACGGCCTCACAGGTCTGACCAGAAAACCAGCGTTTGCAAACCGCGCGATTAAAACGAAAATGATTTCCACAATGTAAAAGGAGAAACAACGATGGCAACGCCCGTTCCCGTTAAGCGCGGTAAAAAACCCCGCGGCACTCCTGTCGCCGCACCCACGGGCGGTCAGGTTCAATCGCTGACGCGCGGCCTGACGCTGCTGGAGCTGATTGCTGATTCACACGGCAGCGTGGCGCTGACCGAACTGGCGCAGCAGGCGGGTTTGCCTAACTCCACCACGCATCGCCTGCTCAGCACCATGCAGCAACAGGGTTTTGTCCGCCAGGTGGGCGATTTGGGGCTATGGACGATTGGCGCCCACGCCTTTGTGGTCGGCAGCAGTTTCCTGCAGAGCCGTAATCTGCTGGCGCTGGTTCACCCGGTGCTGCGAAGCCTGATGGAGCAGTCCGGTGAGACGGTGAATCTGGCGGTGCTGGATCTCAGTGACTACCAGGCCGTGATCATTGATCAGGTGCAGTGTACCCAGCTGATGCGGATGTCCGCCCCGATTGGCGGCAAGCTACCGATGCATGCATCAGGCGCAGGCAAAGCGTTTCTGGCGCATCTGGGTGATGAACAGGTCACCGCCCTGCTGCATCAGAAAGGATTGCACTACTACACGCCGAAGACCCTGATGTCGCCGCAGAGCCTGAAGGATAATCTGGCACAGGTTCGCAAAGCGGGCTTTTCGCTGGATGATGAAGAGCATGCACTCGGACTGCGCTGTGTCGCCGCGCCCATCTATGATGAACATGGCGAGGCGTTTGCCGCGCTCTCCATCTCCGGCCCCATCGCCCGCATGACAGACGATCGGATTACGGAGTTAGGTGCGCTGGTCATTCGCGAAGCGCGTCAGGTTACGCTGGCGTACAGCGGTCGTTAATAGCCTCTGCCGCGTAGCAGACGCTGAAACGCTGCGTCTGCCGCCAGGCGATCACCTCTTCCACATGACCCTGTGCGATGCGCTGTTGCTGCGCACGCCACCAGCTGGCGTCGAATATCTCCGGATGCAGTTGCAGCAGCAAGGCGCCGGTCGCGGCTTCACTGCATAACGCATAGCGGAAGGTTTCCGGGAAGACATCGTCCGGCCCGACGCTGTACCACGGTTCGGCACTGAGTTCATCTTCCTCATAGCGCGCCGCTGGCACCTCCCGGAAGTTCAGCTCCTGCATCGGACGAATTTCATCGTAATCGTAAAAAATTACCCGGCCATGGCGGGTTATGCCGAAGTTTTTAAACAACATATCGCCAGGAAAGATATTGGCGGCCGCCAGCTGTCGGATGGCGTTGCCATACTCCTCAATGGCATGACGTCGCTCTCCTGCATTGGCCTGCGCCAGATAGAGATTAAGCGGCTGCATTCGGCGCTCCAGCCACAGATGACGGATGATCAGGCGATCGCCTTCGATGTGCAGCTTCTCTGCCACGCAGGCGTGGAGTTCCGCCAGCAGCGCCGGTGAGATGCGCGACAGCGGCAGTGCAAACTGCTCGAACGCCTGCGTATCCGCCATCCGTCCCACGCGATCGTGCTCTTTGACCTGCTGATAACAGGCGCGGACCTGCGCTTCCGTCACCTCTTTTTGCGGCGCGAAGCGATCCCTGATGACTTTGAATACCCAGTCAAAGCCTGGCAGCGTAAAGACCAGCATCACCATGCCGCGCACGCCAGGCGCGATCTCAAAGGCCGTGTCACTCCCGGCCAGCGCCTGAAGATATTCACGATAGCTTTCGGTTTTGCCGTGCTTCTGGCAGCCAATCGCCATATAGCGCTCCGCCAGGGTTTTGCCAGGCAGAATGGGCTGCAGCCAGGCGACCAGCGCCGCAGGCACCGGGGCATAAACCATGAAATAGGCGCGGGCAAAACCAAAGACAATACTGGCGTCATTTACATCGGTGAGGCAGGTGTCGATCCACAGTTCGCCGCTTTCAGTGCGCTGTATCGGCAGCAGACAGGGAAAAATGCCCTCCGGCAGATGCAGGCGCGCCACCAGCCAGGCAGTTTTGTTGCGATAAAAGAGTTCACTGTTGACCTCGAGCCAGCCCTGGCTCAGCCGGGGGAAATGCGACTCCAGGTGGCGGACAATCCACCCGACATCGCGCGCGCGATGCTGCCACGGGAGCGTCAGAGGTAAATCTCCCAGCACCTGCTCCACCAATGCCCGCCAGCCCCGCTCCGGCTGATAACGCCGTGATAAGGGCCGCAAAGGTGTGACCGGGGTGGTCATGGGCTGCGAGCTGATGATAAACAACCGGTCCGGCTGCAGGTCGGCATGTCCATGCAGGCGACAATAGACAGAATTAAAGAAGCTTTCGGCAATCTCATGTCGTGGATAGCCCGGCAGCAGGCTTTGGTAATGATCCTTCACCCGCAGCCAGAAAATATCATCCCAGCTGGCCGCGCCGTTCAGCACCCGCAGCTGATCGGCCACCAGACTGACGTGATGGTCATAGAGATGAATGCGGGCCTTCATAGCATGCTGCACTGCCTGCCATTCCGCCTGCTCAAAACGCTGCTGCGCCCCGGCGGTAATATCCAGAAAGCGGCCATACTGAGCATCAAAACCCTGCAGAATAGTGTGGGCAATCAGGGATTCACGTGGCGGCATAGTCAGCTCCGGTCAATGCCCGCCTGCATGGTGCAGGCGGGGAATCCGTCAGAAGATAAGCGTCAGAACTGGTGCTCTTCAGTCGAACCGGTGAGCGCGGTGACCGAGGACTTACCACCCTGAATGATGTTGGTCACCTGATCGAAATAGCCGGTGCCGACTTCCTGCTGATGTGATGAGAAGCTGTAACCGCGATCGCGGGCAGCGAACTCAGGCTGCTGAACCTTTTCCACGTAGTGACGCATCCCTTCTCCCTGGGCATAGGCATGGGCCAGATCGAACATGTTGAACCACATGCTGTGGATGCCCGCCAGCGTGATGAACTGGAAGCGATAGCCCATGTCGCTGAGCGTCTGCTGAAATTTTGCGATAGTGCGATCGTCGAGGTTCTTCTTCCAGTTGAACGACGGTGAACAGTTGTAGGCCAGCAGCTTGCCGGGGAAGCGCGCATGAATAGCATCAGCAAAGCGCTGTGCCATCGCCAGATCCGGCGTGGAGGTTTCACACCACAGGATGTCAGCGTAAGGGGCATAGGCCAGTCCGCGACTGATCGCCTGTTCAATGCCAGCGTGAGTGCGGAAGAAGCCTTCTGCCGTCCGGTCGCCACGGATAAAGGGACGATCATATTCATCGCAGTCTGAGGTAATCAGGTCAGCGGCGTCGGCATCGGTGCGGGCCAGCAGTACGGTTGGCACACCCATCACATCGGCAGCCAGCCTTGCCGCCACCAGTTTCTGAATCGCTTCCTGAGTCGGTACCAGCACTTTGCCGCCCATGTGACCGCATTTTTTTACCGCCGCCAGCTGATCTTCGAAGTGGACCGCCGCCGCGCCTGCCTGAATCATCGCCTTCATCAGCTCATACGCATTGAGCACGCCGCCAAAACCCGCTTCCGCATCAGCCACAATCGGCAGGAAGAAATCGGTGTGCCGGCTGTCACCTTTTTCAATGCCGCTGGACCACTGAATCTGGTCGGCGCGCTGGAAGGTCTGATTAATACGGGTCACCACTTCTGGCACTGAGTTCACCGGGTAGAGCGACTGATCGGGATACATCTGCCCCGCCACGTTGGCATCCGCAGCCACCTGCCAGCCAGAGAGGTAGATTGCTTCGATGCCCGCTTTGGCCTGCTGCAGTGCTTGTCCACCACTCAGCGCACCCAGACTATTGATATATCCTTTCTTCGCCTCGCCGTTCAGCAATGCCCATAATTTTTCCGCGCCGCGCTCTGCCAGCGTACAGGCGGGCAGAACCGAGCCGCGCAGATTGACGACCTCTGCTGCGCTGTAAGGGCGGGTAATGCCCTCCCAGCGTGCGGTCTGCCAGAGTTGTTCCAGTTGATCGATCTGTTGAGTACGTGTCATGGCAATAGCTCCTCTGTTCAGGGGATCAGGCGATAGCCTGGCAGGGTAAGAAAGGAAACCAGCTCGCGTTCGGTGGTGATCTGCGCCATCAGCTGTGCCGCATCGTCATAGCGACCGGCGCTGAATGGGGCTTCGCCCAGCGCGTTTTGCAGCAGATGGAGCTCTTCGTTCAGCCAGCGCAGAAACAGTTCAGCCGTGACCTGCTGGCCACTGTTCAGCACTTGCTGATGACGAATCCATTGCCAGATTGAGGTGCGTGCAATCTCAGCAGTGGCGGCATCCTCCATCAGCCCGTCTATCGGCACACAGCCGTTACCACTGATCCAGGCTTCAAGGTATTGCAGCGCGACGCGGATGTTGGCGCGCATCCCTGCTTCGGTGCGCTCACCCTGACAGGGTGCGAGTAATTGCTCCGCCGTGATCGGCGCATCCTCTTCCCGCATGACATGCAGCTGATTAGGTCGGTCACCCAGCGTGGCATTGAAGACCACCATTGCGGTATCAGCCAGGCCCGGATGCGCAATCCAGGTGCCGTCATGCCCGTTGCCCGCCTCCCGCTGCTTATCCTCCGTCACGCGCTGCAGCACCCAGGCATTGCGCGTCGGATCTTTAGCGGGGATCAGGGCTGACATTCCGCCCATCGCGAATGCTCCCCGGCGATGACAGGTTTTAATCAGCAGGCGCGAGTAAGCATCCAGGAACGGCTGAGACATGGTGACGGACTGGCGATCCGGCAGCACGCGATCCGCATGCTGTTTCAGGGTTTTGATATAGCTAAAAATGTAATCCCAGCGACCACAGTTGAGGCCAACAATGTGATCGCGCAGATTCCACAGGATCTCATCCATCTGAAACACAGCGGGTAACGTTTCAATCAGCACGGTGGCCTTGATCGTGCCACGCGGCAGATCGAATTGATCCTCGCTGAAACTGAAGATCTCACGCCACCAGGCGATCTCCTGCCAGCTCTCTGTTTTCGGCAGGTAGAAGTAGGGTCCGCTACCTTTGGCCAGTAATGGCCGCACGTTGTGGAAGAAATAGAGCGCGAAATCAAACAGCCCGCCCGGAATCGCCTCACCCTGCCAGCTGACATGTTTTTCTGACAGATGCAGGCCGCGAACCCGGCACATCAGTACCGCAGGGTTTGCGCCGAGCTGATAAATTTTGCCTTTGTCGCTGGTGAAACTCAGAGTGCCCTGCACCGCCTCGCGCAATGTCAGCTGTCCTTCAATCAGCGTCGACCACTCCGGTGACAGCGAATCCTCAAAGTCAGCCATAAAAACTTTTACATTTGAGTTCAGGGCATTAATGACCATTTTTCGATCGGGAGGGCCGGTAATCTCGACCCGACGATCCTGTAAATCTGCGGGTATGGATTGAATACGCCATTCACTGGATCTTATGGAAGCCGTTTCCATATTGAAATCTGGCAGGTAGCCCTGGTCATATTGTTGCTGACGCTGCTGGCGAGCCGATAACAGTTCTTCGCGTTGCGGTGCAAAGCGCGCAACCAGGGCCTCCAGAAAGGAAATCGCCTCGGGCGTTAAAAGCTGATGTTCGGCATGGCTAAAGGGCTGGCTAAAGTTCAGGGTATGGCTGATCACTGAGTCTGTCATGCTGGCGTTCTCCTGTATTCAAAGGATCGAATGCAGCGGATCCACACGGTGTTTGTTTTGTGAGCGACAGGATCAGAGCATAAAGATTTATTTTTATAAATCAAAAACTATTTCCATTTTTGTAATTTAGTCATCCTATCTCAATGTTTTATATGAAATTAAATTTTTATTTAGTAAAGGAACGGTTTTCATTGCTGTTTTACTGGCGAAAAAAAACCGTGCTGCCATCGGCTAACACGGTTCAGTTGATCTTTGAGCGGGTCTATTCGAGCGTAGGATTCATGCGGCGCAGATCGAACGGCGTGATCTGATAAACGTAGTAGTTGAGCCAGTTGGAGAACAGCAGATTGCCGTGACTACGCCACGTGGCACGTGGTGGCAGGGCCGGATTATCCTGCGGGAAATAGTTATAGGGGATGTCCGGATTCACCCCGGCTTCATAATCGCGATGATACTCACCAGACAACGTCAGCGCGTCATACTCCGGATGGCCAGTAACAAACACCAGGCGTTTGTCTTTACTCGCCATCAGATAGGCACCGGTTTGTTCCGATTCAGCAAACAGCTCAAGATCGGTGTAATCCGTGATCAGGTGAGCAGGAAAATCAGCATAGCGAGAGTGTGGCGCGAGGAAATTATCATCAAAACCCCGGGTCAGTAACGCATGAGGATGCAGTATCTGATGCTCGTAAACGCCAGACAGTTTGTTATGCCGGGTTTGCTTGGGAATGCCATACAGAATATTCAGCGCAGCCTGCACGGCCCAGCAGACAAACAGGGTTGAGGTGACATGCTCATTTGCCCAGTGCAGCACGCGCTGAATCTGGGGCCAGTAGGCAACATCATTAAAATCGACCAGCCCGAGTGGCGCACCTGTCACGATTAAGCCGTCATAGTTGTCATGCTGGATATCTTCAAAATTGCAGTAGAAGTTGTTGAGATGTTCAGTGGGTGTATTACGTGACTCACGGCTGTCGATGCGCAGTAACTGAATATCGATCTGTAAAGGCGAGTTGGAAAGCAAACGCAGAAACTGATTCTCTGTTTCGATCTTTTTCGGCATCAGATTCAGTATGAGCACTTTAAGCGGTCGGATCTCCTGAACACTGGCACGCGACGATGTCATGACAAAGACATTTTCGTCGCGTAAAAAATTCACTGCCGGTAATTCGTCGGGGACCCTGATTGGCATAACCTGCTCACCTCTCGCAACCATATAAACGTTTAGACATCTGGATGCCCAACATTAGCCTGATCGTTGTGAGATGTCGAGGTTTCATGCAGAAAATGAAAATGTTTCAGCTTAAAGTGGCATATTGCAGACGCAAAAAAGCCCCGCACTTCCGTGCGGGGCTTCTTCACTTATATAATGCCTGGCAGTTCCCTACTCTCGCATGGGGAGACCCCACACTACCATCGGCGCTACGGCGTTTCACTTCTGAGTTCGGCATGGGGTCAGGTGGGACCACCGCGCTAAAGCCGCCAGGCAAATTCTGTCTTCCGCGCCGCCCCGGGGGCCGCGCAGATTTATCCGGTACAAGGCTGAAAATCGTGTCTCTGCAAAAACGCCTCTGGCGTTGTAAGGTTAAGCCTCACGGGTCATTAGTACCGGTTAGCTCAACGCATCGCTGCGCTTACACACCCGGCCTATCAACGTCGTAGTCTTCAACGTCCCTTCAGGACTCTCAAGGAGTCAGGGAGAACTCATCTCGGGGCAAGTTTCGTGCTTAGATGCTTTCAGCACTTATCTTTTCCGCACTTAGCTACCGGGCAATGCCATTGGCATGACAACCCGAACACCAGTGGTGCGTTCACTCCGGTCCTCTCGTACTAGGAGCAACCCCCCTCAATTCTCCAGCGCCCACGGCAGATAGGGACCGAACTGTCTCACGACGTTCTAAACCCAGCTCGCGTACCACTTTAAACGGCGAACAGCCGTACCCTTGGGACCTACTTCAGCCCCAGGATGTGATGAGCCGACATCGAGGTGCCAAACACCGCCGTCGATATGAACTCTTGGGCGGTATCAGCCTGTTATCCCCGGAGTACCTTTTATCCGTTGAGCGATGGCCCTTCCATTCAGAACCACCGGATCACTATGACCTGCTTTCGCACCTGCTCGAGCCGTCACTCTCGCAGTCAAGCCAGCTTATGCCATTGCACTAACCTCACGATGTCCGACCGTGATTAGCTGACCTTCGTGCTCCTCCGTTACTCTTTAGGAGGAGACCGCCCCAGTCAAACTACCCACCAGACACTGTCCGCAGCCCGGGTAACGGGCCTACGTTAGAACATCAAACATTAAAGGGTGGTATTTCAAGGTTGGCTCCACGCGAACTGGCGTCCGCGCTTCAAAGCCTCCCACCTATCCTACACATCAAGGCTCAATGTTCAGTGTCAAGCTGTAGTAAAGGTTCACGGGGTCTTTCCGTCTTGCCGCGGGTACACTGCATCTTCACAGCGAGTTCAATTTCACTGAGTCTCGGGTGGAGACAGCCTGGCCATCATTACGCCATTCGTGCAGGTCGGAACTTACCCGACAAGGAATTTCGCTACCTTAGGACCGTTATAGTTACGGCCGCCGTTTACCGGGGCTTCGATCAAGAGCTTCTCCTTGCGGATAACCCCATCAATTAACCTTCCGGCACCGGGCAGGCGTCACACCGTATACGTCCACTTTCGTGTTTGCACAGTGCTGTGTTTTTAATAAACAGTTGCAGCCAGCTGGTATCTTCGACTGGCTTCGGCTCGGGGAGCAGGTCCCTCCACCTACGCGCCAGCGTGCCTTCTCCCGAAGTTACGGCACCATTTTGCCTAGTTCCTTCACCCGAGTTCTCTCAAGCGCCTTGGTATTCTCTACCTGACCACCTGTGTCGGTTTGGGGTACGATTCTGTGTTACCTGATGCTTAGAGGCTTTTCCTGGAAGCTGGGCATTTATCACTTCAGCACCGTAGTGCCTCGTCGTCACGCCTCAGCGTTGATAAGGGACCGGATTTACCTGGACCCTCCGCCTACACGCTTAAACCGGGACAACCGTCGCCCGGCCGATATAGCCTTCTCCGTCCCCCCTTCGCAGTAACACCGAGTACAGGAATATTAACCTGTTTCCCATCGACTACGCCTTTCGGCCTCGCCTTAGGGGTCGACTCACCCTGCTCCGATTAACGTTGAACAGGAACCCTTGGTCTTCCGGCGAGCGGGCTTTTCACCCGCTTTATCGTTACTTATGTCAGCATTCGCACTTCTGATACCTCCAGCAGCCCTCACAGGCCACCTTCGACGGCTTACAGAACGCTCCCCTACCCAACAACACATAGTGTCGCTGCCGCAGCTTCGGTGCATGGTTTAGCCCCGTTACATCTTCCGCGCAGGCCGACTCGACCAGTGAGCTATTACGCTTTCTTTAAATGATGGCTGCTTCTAAGCCAACATCCTGGCTGTCTGTGCCTTCCCACATCGTTTCCCACTTAACCATGACTTTGGGACCTTAGCTGGCGGTCTGGGTTGTTTCCCTCTTCACGACGGACGTTAGCACCCGCCGTGTGTCTCCCGTGATAACATTCTCCGGTATTCGCAGTTTGCATCGGGTTGGTAAGCCGGGATGGCCCCCTAGCCGAAACAGTGCTCTACCCCCGAAGATGAGTTCACGAGGCGCTACCTAAATAGCTTTCGGGGAGAACCAGCTATCTCCCGGTTTGATTGGCCTTTCACCCCCAGCCACAGGTCATCCGCTAATTTTTCAACATTAGTCGGTTCGGTCCTCCAGTTAGTGTTACCCAACCTTCAACCTGCCCATGGCTAGATCACCGGGTTTCGGGTCTATACCCTGCAACTTAACGCCCAGTTAAGACTCGGTTTCCCTGCGGCTCCCCTATACGGTTAACCTTGCTACAGAATATAAGTCGCTGACCCATTATACAAAAGGTACGCAGTCACCCCCATAAAGAAGGCTCCCACTGCTTGTACGTACACGGTTTCAGGTTCTGTTTCACTCCCCTCGCCGGGGTTCTTTTCGCCTTTCCCTCACGGTACTGGTTCACTATCGGTCAGTCAGGAGTATTTAGCCTTGGAGGATGGTCCCCCCATATTCAGACAGGATACCACGTGTCCCGCCTTACTCATCGAGCTCACAGCATATGTGCTTTTGTGTACGGGAGTATCACCCTGTACCCTGCGACTTTCCAGACGCTTCCACTAACACACATGCTGATTCAGGCTCTGGGCTGCTCCCCGTTCGCTCGCCGCTACTGGGGGAATCTCGGTTGATTTCTTTTCCTCGGGGTACTTAGATGTTTCAGTTCCCCCGGTTCGCCTTGCAGCACTATGTATTCATGCTGCAATGATGCACAGAGTGCACCGGGTTTCCCCATTCGGACATCGACGGCTGTAGCGGTTCATATCACCTTACCGTCGCTTTACGCAGATTAGCACGTCCTTCATCGCCTCTGACTGCCTGGGCATCCACCGTGTACGCTTAGTCGCTTAACCTCACAACCCACAGGCGTTTTACAACGCTTGCAAGTCACGAGCATTTGAGAGACTCGAACGCATCGTGCTTTTCATTCTTATTACGGAGAATGAAAACGACGCGTCGTTTCAATTTTCAGCTTGTTCCGGATTGTTAAAGAGCAATATCTTAAACATGACTCGTAAGTCATCTTTAAGATATGTGGGTAACATCTTTCACCTGTTACCAAGCTTTGGCGTCCCCTAGGGGATTCGAACCCCTGTTACCGCCGTGAAAGGGCGGTGTCCTGGGCCTCTAGACGAAGGGGACAATTAAGTCTGTCTTCGAAAGACACTTTGCTCGTTATTTTCTATCAGACAATCTGTGTGGACACTGCGCGGGAAGGTATCTTCAGGTAAGGAGGTGATCCAACCGCAGGTTCCCCTACGGTTACCTTGTTACGACTTCACCCCAGTCATGAATCACAAAGTGGTAAGCGCCCTCCCGAAGGTTAAGCTACCTACTTCTTTTGCAACCCACTCCCATGGTGTGACGGGCGGTGTGTACAAGGCCCGGGAACGTATTCACCGTGGCATTCTGATCCACGATTACTAGCGATTCCGACTTCACGGAGTCGAGTTGCAGACTCCGATCCGGACTACGACGCACTTTGTGAGGTCCGCTTGCTCTCGCGAGGTCGCTTCTCTTTGTATGCGCCATTGTAGCACGTGTGTAGCCCTACTCGTAAGGGCCATGATGACTTGACGTCATCCCCACCTTCCTCCGGTTTATCACCGGCAGTCTCCTTTGAGTTCCCGCCATGACGCGCTGGCAACAAAGGATAAGGGTTGCGCTCGTTGCGGGACTTAACCCAACATTTCACAACACGAGCTGACGACAGCCATGCAGCACCTGTCTCACGGTTCCCGAAGGCACTAAGGCATCTCTGCCGAATTCCGTGGATGTCAAGAGTAGGTAAGGTTCTTCGCGTTGCATCGAATTAAACCACATGCTCCACCGCTTGTGCGGGCCCCCGTCAATTCATTTGAGTTTTAACCTTGCGGCCGTACTCCCCAGGCGGTCGACTTAACGCGTTAGCTCCGGAAGCCACTCCTCAAGGGAACAACCTCCAAGTCGACATCGTTTACGGCGTGGACTACCAGGGTATCTAATCCTGTTTGCTCCCCACGCTTTCGCACCTGAGCGTCAGTCTTTGTCCAGGGGGCCGCCTTCGCCACCGGTATTCCTCCAGATCTCTACGCATTTCACCGCTACACCTGGAATTCTACCCCCCTCTACAAGACTCAAGCCTGCCAGTTTCAAATGCAGTTCCCAGGTTAAGCCCGGGGATTTCACATCTGACTTAACAGACCGCCTGCGTGCGCTTTACGCCCAGTAATTCCGATTAACGCTTGCACCCTCCGTATTACCGCGGCTGCTGGCACGGAGTTAGCCGGTGCTTCTTCTGCGGGTAACGTCAATCGACGCGGTTATTAACCGCATCGCCTTCCTCCCCGCTGAAAGTACTTTACAACCCGAAGGCCTTCTTCATACACGCGGCATGGCTGCATCAGGCTTGCGCCCATTGTGCAATATTCCCCACTGCTGCCTCCCGTAGGAGTCTGGACCGTGTCTCAGTTCCAGTGTGGCTGGTCATCCTCTCAGACCAGCTAGGGATCGTCGCCTAGGTGGGCCATTACCCCGCCTACTAGCTAATCCCATCTGGGTTCATCCGATAGTGAGAGGCCCGAAGGTCCCCCTCTTTGGTCTTGCGACGTTATGCGGTATTAGCCACCGTTTCCAGTGGTTATCCCCCTCTATCGGGCAGATCCCCAGACATTACTCACCCGTCCGCCACTCGTCACCCAAGGAGCAAGCTCCTCTGTGCTACCGTCCGACTTGCATGTGTTAGGCCTGCCGCCAGCGTTCAATCTGAGCCATGATCAAACTCTTCAATTTAAGTTTGATTTGCTTAAACAAGTTAAGCGGTGCTCATCTGTAAAACGTCATAATGAATTTCATTATGTGTTCACTCGTGAGGCTTGATATTTTTTACGTCCGGAGACGCTGATATCAATCCTGCGAGTGCCCACACAGATTGTCTGATAAATTGTTAAAGAGCAGTGCGAACAGTGCGTTAGCGTCCTGTCGCGAGGTGGCGTATATTACGCCTTCCTCCTGCAGAGTCAACCTCTATTTCAGAAGTTTTTCTCCGGCGGCGCAGTCTCCTGTGCCTCTCAGCCCGTTTCCCGTTGCCGGTGTTCCGTGTTGATGGATGCGCATTATAGGGAGTTGTCGGAGAGTCGCAACCCATAAATTGCATAAAAGAGAGCGTTCGCTGCATTCCACAGCAAAAGCCGGTGTTATACGCAGTTACACACAATGTTATCCACACTCTGCGGGCTAAATGAATTTAGGCGAGCATCACGCAAACGTTTTCGCTACAATGCCGGGCAATATTCCGGACTCCCCTTTTCGGGGCGTTACCTGAGGTTTTTGATCTTTTCTTCTTATATAGAAGAGAAAACCGCTGTAAAGCCTGACGTAACGCTCTTATATACGCGAAACAAAGCCAAGGGATAAACCACCATGCAACAACCTCGTCCTGTACGCCGCGCATTGCTCAGTGTCTCTGACAAAGCCGGTATCCTCGAATTTGCTCAGGCGCTCTCAAGTCGCGGTGTCGAACTGCTCTCCACAGGTGGAACAGCTCGCCTTCTGGCGGATGCGGGTCTGGCTGTCACAGAAGTCTCTGACTACACCGGTTTCCCGGAAATGATGGATGGACGCGTCAAAACTCTGCATCCGAAAGTACATGGCGGCATTTTAGGTCGTCGTGGCCAGGATGATGCCATCATGGCGCAGCATGACATCAGCCCAATCGACATGGTGGTCGTTAACCTTTATCCCTTTGCACAGACTGTCGCCCGTGAAGGATGTTCACTGGAAGATGCAGTAGAAAACATCGACATCGGTGGCCCGACCATGGTGCGCTCTGCTGCCAAGAACCATAAAGATGTCGCTATTGTGGTCAGCAGCGGCGACTACGATGCCATCATTGCTGAAATGGATGCTCATGAGAACGCACTGACGCTTGAGACCCGTTTCGATCTGGCAATCAAAGCCTTCGAACATACTGCCGCCTATGACAGTATGATCGCTAACTACTTCGGTACCCTGGTGCCTGCCTATCACGGTGAACGCAATCAGCCCGCCGGCCGCTTCCCGCGTACCCTGAATCTGAACTTCATTAAGAAGCAGGATATGCGTTACGGTGAAAACAGCCATCAGGATGCTGCCTTCTATATAGAAGAGAATATTACTGAAGCGTCAGTGGCGACCGCGCTGCAGGTTCAGGGCAAAGCGCTCTCCTATAACAATATTGCTGACACGGATGCTGCTCTGGAATGCGTTAAAGAGTTCAATGAACCCGCGTGCGTTATCGTCAAACATGCTAACCCCTGTGGCGTTGCGACCGGTGACTCTCTGCTGTCGGCCTATGAGCGGGCTTACCAGACCGATCCGACCTCCGCGTTTGGCGGCATCATCGCTTTTAACCGCGAGCTGGATGAAGCGACTGCTCAGGCCATTATCAGCCGCCAGTTTGTTGAGGTAATCATCGCACCCGCCGTTTCCGAAGCCGCGCTGAAAATTACCGCCGCTAAACAGAACGTCCGTGTGCTTATCTGCGGCCAGTGGCAAAACCGCACTGCCGCGCTGGATTTCAAACGCGTTAACGGTGGTTTGCTGGTGCAGGATCGCGATCTCGGTATGGTTGATGCCAGCCAGTTGCGCGTGGTCAGCAAGCGCCAGCCAACCGAGCAGGAGTTGCGTGATGCGCTGTTCTGCTGGAAAGTCGCGAAGTTTGTTAAGTCCAATGCCATTGTCTATTCACGCGATAGCATGACGATTGGTATTGGCGCCGGACAGATGAGCCGCGTCTACTCCGCTAAAATTGCGGGGATTAAAGCGGGCGATGAAGGTCTGGAAGTGAAAGGCTCAGCCATGGCATCGGATGCATTCTTCCCATTCCGTGATGGTATTGATGCTGCAGCCGCGGTAGGGGTGAGCTGCGTTATCCAGCCAGGCGGCTCTATCCGCGATGAAGAAGTTATCGCGGCAGCAGATGAGCATGGCATTGCCATGATCTTCACCGACATGCGCCACTTCCGCCATTAATCGTTCTGGAGAGTAACAGATGAAAATTTTAGTAATCGGCAACGGCGGGCGTGAGCATGCGCTGGCCTGGAAAGCAGCCCAGTCGCCGCTGGCGGAAACCGTGTTTGTCGCGCCAGGTAATGCGGGCACTGCATTAGAGCCTGCGCTACAGAATGTCGCGATCAGTGCGACAGATGTCCCTGCCCTGCTTGAATTTGCCCAGCGTGAAAAGATCGATCTGACGATTGTCGGACCTGAAGCTCCGCTGGTAATGGGCGTAGTGGATGCTTTCCGTGAGGCGGGGCTGGCTATCTTTGGTCCGACTCAGGCCGCAGCACAGCTGGAAGGCTCGAAAGCCTTTACCAAAGATTTCCTGGCGCGTCACCAGATCCCCAGCGCGGCGTACCAGAACTTTACCGACGTTGAGCCTGCTCTGGCGTATCTGCGTGAGAAAGGCGCGCCAATCGTTATCAAAGCCGACGGTCTGGCCGCAGGTAAAGGCGTGATAGTCGCGATGACGCTGCAGGAAGCTGAAGATGCGGTTCAGGATATGCTGGCCGGTAACGCCTTTGGTGATGCCGGACACCGCATTGTAATTGAAGAGTTTCTGGATGGCGAAGAAGCCAGCTTCATCGTAATGGTAGACGGCGAGCATGTGCTGCCTATGGCCACCAGCCAGGATCACAAACGTGTCGGCGATGGCGACACCGGTCCAAACACTGGCGGAATGGGCGCCTACTCACCAGCCCCGGTGGTCACCGATGAGATCCACCAGCGTGTGATGGATCAGGTTATCTGGCCAACCGTGCGTGGCATGGCCGCTGAAGGCAACGTCTATACCGGTTTCCTCTATGCCGGCCTGATGATCGACCACACCGGGCAGCCGAAAGTGATCGAATTCAACTGCCGGTTCGGCGATCCGGAAACTCAGCCGATCATGCTGCGCCTGCAGTCAGATCTGGTCGATCTTTGCCTGGCCGCCTGTGACGGCAAGCTGGATCACAGAACGTCACAATGGGATCCCCGTCCTGCACTGGGTGTGGTACTGGCGGCAGGCGGTTATCCGGGCGATTATGCGCAGGGCGATCAGATTCATGGTCTGCCACTGGAAGAAGTGGCTGACGGCAAGGTCTTCCACGCCGGAACTCGTCTGGAAGAGGATCAGGTGCTGACGAACGGTGGCCGCGTGCTGTGCGTCACCGCGCTGGGCGACGATGTCGCTGCGGCACAAAAGCGGGCTTACGAGCTGACAAAGCCGGTCTCATGGCAGGGCAGTTTCTGTCGCCACGATATCGGCTACCGCGCTATTAATCGCAAGTAAGCAAAAGGGGGCACCTGGTGCCCCCTTTTCATTTCACATATCGTCTTCTGTCGGCTGCTGCGTGCAGTCATCCTGCTGACTGACCCGCAACAACTGTATCCCTTCCGGTGCTTCAAGCCATGAAACCATCAGCGGTGCCGACGCGCTACTCTGCTGCTGTTTCAGCATCTGCAGATCGTCAGCATCAAAAGCGGGTCTGACCTGCTGGCCTTCACACGTCTCCAGCACGTTGTTTCCCAGCCAGTGTCCCTGTTTAAGGAACACCTGACCGCTTAACAGGGCATCACTGAGGTTACGCATCCGCTCGGCATCAAACTTATAAAGCTCAACCGCATCCGGGCTAACCGCTTCACGTCGGCCTGCGAGCTGGCGCTGCATAAAGTTAAGGCCACCTGCCTGATCAAAGCGCAGGGTCACATCGTCAGGTTGTTTGCCCTTCACCTGACGCTGAATGCTGATCAAGGACTCTTCCAGCCAGATATAGTCAGTCACCTCACCTTCACCGCCACTGAACGGCGTGTAAAGGGTGCGAATATGGACTGACTGATGGTCGCTGTTTTTGCGCCAGATACGAACAACACCACGATCGGCAAGATAACCACTGGCAGAAAAAGGGGGAATATCCGGAGTAGAGCTGCAGCCGAAAAGAAACAGGGAGAGAAGCAGAACAGATAAACGCTGAAACAGCGGGGTCATGATGGCTGGCCTCTTAAACAAAAGGGGCGAAACGCCCCCTGTTTTAAAGCTTAACCGCAGTGCGACGTCTTACTTAACGGCGTCTTTCAGCGCTTTACCAGACACGAATGCCGGTACATTTGCTGCAGCGATTTTGATCTCTTTGCCAGTCTGCGGGTTACGACCGGTACGCTCAGCGCGGTGGTTCACTTTAAAAGTACCAAAACCAACCAGTTGTACAGCATCACCATCTTTCAGAGACTCAGTGATCGCAGCCAGAGTAGATTCCAGCGCTGCCTTTGCCTGGGTTTTAGACAGGTCAGCTTTTTCTGCGATCACATCAATCAGTTGAGTCTTGTTCATAAGTTATCCTTAAAGTGTATTTATCGCTTGCTAAGCAACGAGTGCGAGGGAAAAGCCATATTCTGGCACTCTTCTGCCTGCACGCACCGATAGCCACAATTTTCAGCCCCCCAAATGTAGACCAGACAGGGGGCCAATGTGAAGCCTCCAGGCGCGCTAATTCGGGCCTGAAGTCACGTTTTATCGCCTTACTGCTGGAAATTTATACCGATGTTGCTAATTCCAGCTTCACGCAGGTCAGATCGCAGACCTTTAATCAATTCAAGGTCGCGCTCTTCACACTCCGACAGCAGTCGGAAAATCTCCCACTGAAGGTCCCACTCATCGATGATAGCTGGATTCTCACGCAGCTCTTCATCGGTCATTTCGCGTCCAGCCTGAGTCATCTCCAGCATGGCGACGGTGGTAATTGAGGTCTCGCTGACTTCAATGGCATGCTCAAGCGTTTCACCGCTCAGCTGCGCATGTACGACTTCGCTCAATGCCACACAGGCATCAATGGCCGGATAAACGCCGTAAACCTCAAACGCATCACCATCAGGAATGGCGGCTTCGAGCTTTTCCAGCTGGCTATCGAAGTTTATCTTCGCATCTTTGACCGTCAGGTTTTCCCATATCAGATCAAGGATACGGCGATAGAGTGCCGGATCGGCAAATTCAGTCTGCTCGCAGAATGCGCGATAGTTGGGATACATGCGCTCACACAGGCAGGCCATAAAAGTCAGGTGCTGCCAGCTTTCCAGCTTCGCCAGACGCAGATGAACGGGATTTTGTAACATAAAGGTGGCTCTTATTCGTTTCGCTGGCCGCAGTGTAACTGCAAAACCGCAGCACAAACAGTGTTAAAGCGCGTTTTGCCAGCGCTGGAAAGCGGTTCGGTTCGAAGCAACCGCATCAGCCCAGCGGGTCGGTTCCGGCAACCGGTAACCGCGCGTGCAGTTTTCGACCCACTGCAGCGCAGTGTCCAGGCTGACACGATGGCCGGTGGCGACAAACAGCGGATTACAGCGCAGTTTGCTACGCCATACCCAGCCTATCTGCTCACCTTTGTCGATCAGCGGCTGACGGCTGCCAGGCTGCGCATCCAGATCGTCAAAACGACCACACAGGCGGCTTTTGGCAACGCCAATCGTTGGCACATCGACCAGCAGGCCAAAATGCGATGCGACACCCAGTCGTCTGGGATGCGAGATACCGTGTCCATCAACAAACAGCAGGTCCGGCTTTTGCTCCAGCATCTGCCAGGCAGCCATCAGTGCAGGATACTCACGGAAAGAGAGAAAGCCCGGAATATAGGGCATGGTGGTCTCAACGCGCGCGATGCGATGTTCCACCAGCGTTAACGAGGGATACTCCAGTATCACCATCGCCGCCCGCGTAACGGTGCCTTCCTGCTCAAATCCAACGTCCGCTCCGCCAATAAAGCGGGGCGGCAATACGTCAAAGTCATCTTCACGCACCACGTCAGCGGCACGTTGTAACTGCTCAGCGCGGAGTGCGGCAATGTCCATGATTACTCCTGATGCCAGGGACGTGATAAACGATGCACCGCCTCAACGAAGACGCCTGCATTTTCGGGTGGAACATCCTGATGAATGCCGTGCCCCAGATTGAAGACATGTCCGGTGCCCGAGCCAAAACGCTCCAGGATACCGGCCACTTCCTGCTCAATACGCTCCGGTGCCGCATAGAGCATAGAAGGATCCATGTTACCCTGCAGGGCAACTTTGTCGCCCACACGACGGCGTGCTTCATCAATGTCGGTGGTCCAGTCGAGACCCAGCGCATCACAACCAGTAGCAGCCATTGCTTCCAGCCACTGTCCGCCCCCTTTAGTGAAGAGCGTCACCGGTACGCGGCGACCATCGTTTTCACGCAGCAGACCATCAACAATTTTGTGCATGTAGTGAAGTGAGAACTCAAGGTAGTCACGACCCGTCAGCACGCCACCCCAGGTATCAAATACCATCACAGACTGCGCACCGGCGCGGATCTGAGCATTGAGATAAAGGATGACGCTATCGGCCAGCTTATCCAGCATCGCATGCAGCGTCGCCGGATCGGCATACATCATCTTCTTGATTTTGGTAAATGCTTTGCTGCTGCCGCCTTCCACCATGTAGGTAGCCAGCGTCCAGGGACTACCAGAGAAACCAATCAGCGGCAGATCACCGTTCAGGTTCTTACGGATGGTGCGGACCGCATTCATCACATAACCCAACTCCATTTCTGGATCGGGCACCGGTAAACGCTCAACGTCAGCGCGACAGGTCACAGGATTAGAGAAGCGCGGGCCTTCGCCGGTTTCAAAGTAGAGACCCAGTCCCATCGCATCCGGAATAGTCAGGATGTCACTGAAGAGGATGGCGGCATCCAGCGGATAACGACGCAGCGGCTGCAGGGTCACTTCACAGGCCAGCTCGGCGTTTTTACACAGCGACATAAAGTCACCCGCCTGGGCGCGTGTCGCTTTGTACTCCGGCAAATAGCGCCCGGCTTGTCGCATCATCCATACCGGCGTGACATCAACCGGCTGACGTAACAGGGCACGCAAATAACGATCGTTCTTCAGTTCACTCATCTCAACACTCTCTCGGTAACAGGCGTGTAGTGTAGCACTTTCACCCTTCAGCACGGCACAGGGCGACAGTATCTTCAATAAGACGGCGCGCCACAGTGCCTGGCGGTGGCAACAGAGGCAGGTCATCAAAACGGAACCACGCTGCATCCAGGAGTTCTTTACCGTCGTGTTGCAGATCGCCGCTGTCATACTCTGCCATAAACGCTGTCATCAGCGATTGCGGGAAAGGCCACGGCTGGGAGGTAACGTAGCGGACATTTTTGACGCGAATATTGCTCTCTTCCATCACTTCGCGGGCCACAGCCTGCTCCAGCGTCTCACCGACTTCCACAAAACCCGCCAGAACGGTGTAGACCTTGTTGCGATGGCGGGCATGATTCGCCAGCAGGATTTCGTCGCCGCGACGGATAGCCACGATGATGCAGGGTGCGATCTGCGGATAGTAACGCTCACGGCAATGACTGCACAGACAGGCAAACTCATGTTTGCTGTGATGCATTTCATGGCCGCAATAGCCGCACCAGCGATGAGAACGGTAGAATTCCGCCAGCTGCACACCGCGGCCCACTAGCTGAAACAGCTCTGTATCCTGATCGATTAACTGACGAACTGAGAACATATCGGCAGAACGCGGCTCACAAATCAGCCAGACTTTATCGCCCTGCCACTCACCAATGGTCCGGGCCTTACTGCCGGTCAAACCAAATTTTTCGGCGTTTCCGTGGGGTAAATCACCTTGTGGCAACCAAAGTTTATGTTCATGGCTGACAATCCACCATCCAGCGTCTACGCTTGAGATTTCGTATTGCATTTATTTCGTCATCCTTAGCGTCAAATCGCACGCTGAAGCCCTGATGTTAAGTGTGTAGATAAACAACTATAACTCACATGGAGTTAGATATGCTTAACCAGTTAGACGTCCTGGCTGAACGCGTAGGTGGCAGTAATGAACTGGTCGATTCGTGGCTTGAAGCCCGTCGTCAGCTACTGGTGGCCTATTATCACCTGGTCGGTCTTAAACCCAATAAAGAGGCGCTGACGCGTCTGGATGAACAGGCGCTGGACAACTTCTGTCACGGTCTGGTCGATTATCTTTCTGCGGGTCACTTCAGCATCTACGAGCGCGTCATCAGTGAAATGAGTGGCGACAGCCCGATGATTGCTGCCGCGCAGATCTATCCCCCGCTGGAAGCCAATACTGAGCGTCTGATGCAACTGTATGACGGTCACCTGCAGCAGGCGATTGACGACGAAAACTGCATGACTTTCCAGCAGGCGCTATCCGAAGTTGGCGAAGTGCTGGAAGCCCGCTTTACGCTGGAAGATAAGCTGATCCAGCTGGCATGGGATAACAAACTCGCCCCCCCGCCAGTGGCGAATGACAGCCATATCGCTCGTCCGGCGTAATGGCCGTCACTGGCAAAGGGGTTGAGATTATCCCGTAGCCCTTTTATGCTGAACAGGTTCTGAGGAGTGAGCTCCCAGGAACCTTTTTGCTTTTTGCCTTGAAATATAAGGTATTTATGCCCGAGTCTGTTATCAGACGCACGCATAAGTACAGCTTCTTGTCGGAGTGCCCAGTTGGGCTGAGACCGTTAATTCGGGATCCGCGGAACCTGATCAGGTTAGAACCTGCGAAGGGAACAAGAGTAAATTTTCTCTGTATGTCAGCACGCTTACGCTGTCTATACGGTTACTCCTTCCGAACTCCGGACAAGCATCGTTCCCTCTGAACAGGAAGATTGCTATGTCTGATCAAAAAATTTCCCGTCGTGAACAACGTGCCCAGGCGCAGGAATTTATCGATTCCCTGCAAAGTGGCAGTGCCTTTCCCCAGTCCCGTCGCATCTGGATTACCGGCAGCCGACAGGATATTCGCGTACCCATGCGTGAAATTACCCTAAGCCCGACCCACATCGGTGGCAGCAAAGAACAACCACTCTATGAGCAAAATGAAGCGGTGCCGGTCTATGACACGGCGGGTGCCTATGGCGATCCTGCAGCACAGATCGATGTGCACCGTGGCCTGGAAAAGCTGCGCGCACGCTGGATTGCTGAACGCGACGACAGCGAGCTTCTCGAACAGAACAGCTCAGGTTATACCCAGCAGCGACTGGCTGATGAGGGGCTGGATCATCTGCGCTTCGATCACCTTCCCACACCGCGCCGTGCCCGCGCAGGCCGCCGTGTCACGCAGCTGCATTATGCCCGCCAGGGGATCATCACCCCGGAGATGGAGTTTATCGCTCTGCGGGAAAACATGGGCCGTGAGCAAATCCGCAGTGAGGTATTGCTGCAACAGCATCCGGGCCACAGTTTTGGCGCGCATCTGCCCGCCCGCATCACACCCGAGTTTGTGCGGCAGGAGGTCGCTGCCGGACGCGCCATCATCCCTGCCAATATCAATCATCCTGAATCGGAGCCGATGATCATTGGTCGCAACTTTCTGGTTAAGGTCAATGCCAATATCGGCAACTCAGCGGTGACCTCTTCCATTGAAGAAGAAGTGGAAAAACTGGTCTGGTCGACTCGCTGGGGTGCCGATACGGTGATGGATCTCTCTACCGGCCGTTATATTCATGAAACGCGCGAATGGATTTTGCGAAACAGCCCGGTGCCCATCGGTACCGTGCCGATCTATCAGGCGCTGGAAAAAGTCAATGGTGTAGCTGAGGCGCTGAACTGGGAAATTTTCCGGGACACGCTGCTTGAGCAGGCGGAACAGGGCGTCGATTATTTCACTATCCACGCGGGCGTACTACTGCGTTATGTCCCGATGACGGCGAAACGTCTGACCGGAATTGTCTCGCGGGGTGGATCAATCATGGCGAAATGGTGCCTGTCGCATCATCAGGAGAGCTTCCTGTATCAGCACTTCCGCGAGATCTGTGAAATCTGCGCCGCTTACGATGTCTCCCTGTCGCTGGGCGATGGCCTGCGTCCGGGTTCGATTCAGGATGCGAACGACGAGGCACAGTTTGCCGAACTGCGTACCCTGGGTGAACTGACCCGGATCGCCTGGGAATATGACGTTCAGGTGATGATTGAAGGTCCGGGGCACGTGCCGATGCATATGATCCGCCGCAACATGACTGAACAGCTCGCCCTGTGCGATGAAGCCCCCTTCTATACCCTTGGCCCGCTGACCACCGACATCGCGCCAGGCTATGACCATTTCACCTCGGGTATTGGTGCCGCCATGATTGGCTGGTTTGGCTGCGCCATGCTGTGTTATGTCACACCCAAAGAGCATCTGGGTCTGCCCAACAAACAGGATGTGAAACAGGGATTGATCACCTACAAAATCGCAGCGCATGCCGCCGATCTGGCCAAAGGCCATCCTGGTGCGCAGATCCGTGATAACGCTATGTCCAAAGCGCGCTTTGAATTCCGATGGGAAGATCAGTTTAATCTGGCGCTGGATCCTCACACGGCGCGGGCTATGCATGACGAAACCCTGCCACAGGAGTCGGGCAAAGTGGCCCATTTCTGTTCGATGTGCGGCCCCAAATTCTGCTCAATGAAAATTTCCCAGGAGGTGCGCGAGTTTGCAGCACGCCAGGATGCTCGCGCCGAGACAGTAGAAGTGGGCATGGCGCAGATGTCAGACCGTTTTCGCAGCCACGGCAGTGAGCTTTATCACTCTACCGATGCCATTAAGGAGGAGTAACGATGCACGCATTCCCTGCTACCGCCCCGCGCCTGGGGCTTTATCCGGTGGTTGATAGCCCCGAGTGGATTAAACGCCTGCTTGAGATGGGCGTTCGCACCCTGCAGCTGCGTATCAAAGATCAGCCCGATGAGGTCGCCGGAGCAGCCATTGCCGAGGCGATTGCGCTGGGAAAACGCTATGACGCGCGCCTGTTTATTAATGACTACTGGCAGCTGGCCATTAAACATCAGGCTTATGGCGTGCATCTGGGTCAGGAGGATCTGGATGTGGCCGATCTTGCCCGGATTCATGAGGCGGGATTGCGCCTAGGACTTTCCACCCATGACGATGCGGAACTGGACCGCGCACTGTCTATCCAGCCCTCATACATCGCACTGGGGCATATTTTCCCGACGCAGACTAAAGAGATGCCTTCTGCGCCACAGGGCATTGAACAGCTGAAGCATCACCTGACACGCCTGACACATATTCCCACCGTGGCGATTGGTGGTATCTCGATTGCGCGTGCACCTGAGGTGCTGGCAACCGGCGTAGGCAGTATTGCGGTAGTGAGTGCGATTACCCAGGCAGATGACTGGCGTGAAGCAACGCGGACTCTGCTGGCACTGGCAGAACCTGGCAATTAAGGATATGTGGAAGCTGTCGCGCATGGCGGCTGCAAAACAGGTAATGCCAGCATTCTTCCGGGAGAGCAGCGCGCAGAAGTAAATGTTGCCGCTGGCATGCTGTGATCCAAAACCTTAACGTGACATCCGTCAGGTTAAGGTTATCTGACCAGGGCCGGTTCCCTCCTCTTGCCGGCCCTGCTTCTTCTTTTCGCTATGCGAGAGTAGAGGCTGGAATCTGCGTCTCATGTCCGCACGAGAGCATGGCACGTTCAACAGCTGCACCCACCAGCGCCAGTGCCTGTTCAGTCTGCTCGTTGATCGGCAGCCCATAGTTTAAGCGCAGACAGTTACGGTATTTCCCCGACGCTGAAAACAGTGAGCCTACAGCTATCTGAATTTTTGACTCGCGCAGTTCGCGGTTAAGCCGGACAGCATCAAATGCTTCAGGGAGTTCAATCCACATCAGGAAGCCGCCCTGAGGACGTGAGACGCAGATGCCGCAGGGGAAGTAGTGGCGCACCCAGCAACTGAATGTTTCATAGTTACGATGATAGATTTGCCGCATCCGGCGCAGATGGGGCTGGTAATGGCCCTGGCGGATAAACTCAGAGACCGCATGCTGAGGCTGTGTAGCGGTCGAGCCTGTGACGATATATTTCATGTGCAGCACGCGGTCGCGATAGCGGCCTGGTGCAACCCAGCCAACGCGTAAACCTGGTGCCAGCGTTTTAGAAAAGGAGCTGCACAGCAGAACCCGGCCATCGAGATCCAGCGCTTTAATCGTTGACGGACGCGGATATTCCCAGGCTAATTCACCATAAACATCATCTTCAATGACTGCCGCATCAAACCGCTGCGCCAGCGCCAGCAATGCCCGCTTACGCTGTTCGGGCATGATGAATCCCAGCGGATTATTGCAGTTCGGCACGACAACGACTGCTTTGATCGGCCATTGATCAAAGGCCAGCTCCAGCGCTTCCAGACTGATGCCAGTGACCGCATCCGTCGGGATCTCTATGGCACGAATGCCAAAGCCGCGCAGGGTTTGCATGATGCCGTGAAACGACGGTGACTCAACAGCAATGATATCGCCCGGCTCGCAGACTGCTCGCACGGCGACCGATAACGCTTCGTGGCAGCCGGTAGTAATCACAATGTCGTCGGCGGTGAGATGGCAGCCGCTGTCTATTGCCAGTCGTGCAACCTGTTGCCGCAGCGCAAGAACACCATACAGGTTGTCATAATTCAGTAGCGCCATGTCCTGCTTCTGCGCCTGGCGGCTGAAAGCTTTCCACAGTGGCTTGAGCGTAGGCTGCGTCAGGTCGGGCATGCCGCTGCCCAGCTGCAACACATCATCTTCCAGACGACTGTTAATCAGCTCCAGCACCGCATCCCACTGCGTTACCTCAACCGGCCGCTGTGCGGGACGGGTCAGCGCAGGCATCGGGGGCGCCGCTTTGCGTGAGGCGACAAAGTATCCGGATCGCGACTGCGGCGTAATCATCTGTTTCTCTTCCAGCAGATGATAGGCCTGCTGTACGGTGCTGATACTGACGCCATGTTCGGCACTCAGACTCCGCACCGAGGGCAGGCGTTCACCACTACGATATAAACCCTGTTCAATGCGCTGAGCCAGCAGTGTGGCCAGATGTTCATATCGGGTCATTGTATTTCCTCTGGCTCAGATGGTGAGCATTAACCAGTACAGTCAGGCTCCTTTTTTACCATTCAGATCGCTGAAACTGCAATCTGTATGTTAAAAAAAGGTGATTTTTGGGTCTGTATCATACAGAACGATCCGCTGAAAATAGTCCTCAGACATTTCACTGAGGGCACTATCATGGGATACGACGAGAATCGCGCAACTAAACCGTTTACAGGCACGCCTTACCTACTAATCCGTTACTTATGGCGCAGCTATAAGCGCTGGCAGCTGCGGCGTGAGACGCGCGTCATCCTGTCTAAGCTGAGTGACTGTCAGCTAAAAGACATTGGAATCAGTCGCAACGACTGGAATGACTGAA
Organism: Candidatus Pantoea rara; assembly: GCF_051136265.1. Classification (NCBI taxonomy): domain Bacteria; kingdom Pseudomonadati; phylum Pseudomonadota; class Gammaproteobacteria; order Enterobacterales; family Erwiniaceae; genus Pantoea; species Candidatus Pantoea rara. Next base: position 3,751,084 of record NZ_CP194942.1, read on the forward strand.
TTCGGGACAAAAAAAACCCTGCCGAGGCAGGGTTTTTATCAGGCAAAGAACGATTAATCGTTTTTGTTGCCGCCGAGACCGGCGTTCAACAGTTCCGCCAGACTGGCTGAGGCTTCATCCGCAGTAACCTGCGGTGCAACCGGAACTTCACCTGCCGCTTTGCGGCGCATACGATCCTGATGGTACGCATAACCGGTACCCGCCGGGATCAGACGACCCACGATCACGTTCTCTTTCAGGCCGCGCAGTTCATCGCGCTTACCTGCTACTGCTGCTTCGGTCAGGACACGTGTGGTCTCCTGGAACGATGCTGCAGAGATGAACGATTCGGTAGCCAGTGACGCTTTGGTAATACCCAGCAGGTCACGCATAAAGGTTGCGCCGACTTTTCCGTTCGCTTCCAGATCACGGTTAGAGATCTTGATGCGAGAGAATTCAGCCTGCTCACCTTCCAGGAAGTCTGCACTTCCTGCGCTCACGATAGTTGCTTTACGCAGCATCTGACGCACGATAACTTCGATGTGCTTATCGTTAATCTTAACGCCTTGCAGACGGTAAACTTCCTGCACTTCGTTAGTGATGTAACGGGTCACCGCATGCACGCCACGCAAGCGCAGAATATCATGTGGAGACTCTGGGCCATCGGAAACCACGTCACCGCGCTCAACACGTTCACCTTCGAACACGTTCAGCTGACGCCATTTCGGAATCATCTCTTCGTACGGCTCGCTACCATCCAGCGGAGTAATCACCAGACGACGCTTACCTTTGGTCTCTTTACCGAAGGAGATGATGCCGCTGATCTCCGCCAGAATAGCTGGCTCTTTCGGACGACGCGCTTCGAACAGGTCAGCAACGCGTGGCAGACCACCGGTAATATCCTTGGTACCGCCAGATTCCTGCGGAACACGCGCTAACGTGTCACCAGCACTGATCTTAACGCCATCTTCCAGCTGAACAATCGCTTTACCTGGCAGGAAGTACTGAGCCGGCATGTCGGTGCCCGGGATCAGAACGTCGTTGCCGTTGGCATCAACAATTTTCAGAGCAGGACGCAGATCTTTACCGCCCGCAGTACGTTCAGCGCTGTCCAGAACCACCAGTGAAGACAGACCGGTTAAGTCATCTGTCTGACGGGTAATGGTCTGGCCATCAACCATGTCCGTGAAGCGAATGAAACCGCCCACTTCGGTGATGACTGGCATGGTATGCGGATCCCAGTTTGCGACGGTTTCGCCCGCTGCAACCTGCTCACCATCACCTTTCGCCATGGAAGAACCATAAGGAACTTTATAGCTCTCTTTGGTACGACCAAATTCGTCGATCATTTTCAGTTCAACGTTACGCGAGGTGATCACCAGCTTGCCTGCCGAGTTCGTTACGGACTTGGCGTTGGTCAGCTTGATGGTACCTTTGTTCTTCACCTGAATGCTGGATTCAGCAGCCGCACGTGATGCCGCACCACCGATGTGGAACGTACGCATCGTCAGCTGTGTACCTGGCTCACCGATGGACTGTGCCGCGATAACACCGATCGCTTCACCTTTGTTGATGATGTGACCACGTGCCAGGTCGCGACCGTAGCAATGCGCACACACACCAAAGTCGGTTTCACAACCTACTACTGAGCGGACTTTCAGGCTGTCGACTGAGTTCAGTTCCAGCACGTCACACCAGTGCTCATCGAGCAGCGTGTTGCGTGGGACCAGAATATCAGCCGTACCCGGCTTCAGAACGTCTTCAGCAGTCACACGACCCAGTACACGCTCACGCAGAGGCTCTTTAACGTCGCCACCTTCGATGACAGGCGTCATCATGATGCCTTCATGTGTACCACAGTCATCTTCAGTAACAACCAGATCCTGTGCAACGTCAACCAGACGACGCGTCAGATAACCGGAGTTCGCTGTTTTCAGTGCGGTATCCGCCAGACCTTTACGCGCACCGTGGGTTGAGATGAAGTACTGGAGTACGTTCAACCCTTCACGGAAGTTCGCCGTGATTGGTGTTTCGATGATGGAGCCATCTGGTTTCGCCATCAGACCACGCATACCGGCCAGCTGACGAATCTGTGCTGCAGAACCACGCGCACCGGAGTCGGCCATCATAAAGATGCTGTTAAAGGAAACCTGTCGCTCTTCTTCGCCATCGCGGTTAATCACGAGTTCGGTAGAGAGGTTTTCCATCATCGCTTTGGCAACACGTTCGTTGGCTGCTGCCCAGATATCGATGACTTTGTTATAACGTTCGCCTGCCGTTACCAGACCAGACTGGAACTGCTCCTGAATCTCAGCCACTTCAGCTTCCGCTTCGGTGATGATTTCCACTTTCTTCTCTGGAATAACCATGTCGTCGATGCCGACTGACGCGCCTGAACGGGCAGCGTAAGCGAAACCGGTGTACATGGTCTGGTCAGCAAAGATAACGGTCGGCTTCAAGCCCAGAATGCGATAACAGGTGTTAAGCATTTTGGAGATAGCTTTTTTGCCCAGCGCCTGGTTAACGATAGAGAAAGGCAGACCTTTCGGCACGATCATCCACAGGATGGCACGGCCAATCGTTGTATCAATGATGCTGGTTTTAGCAACCCACTCATCCTGCTCATTTTTCTCGTGTTCGGTGATACGCACCTTAACGCGAGCATGCAGAGAGGCGAGGCCAGCGCGATAGATACGCTCAGCTTCTTTCGGGCCAGTCAGCACCATGCCTTCGCCTTTGGCGTTAACACAGTCACGGGTCATGTAATAGAGACCCAGTACAACGTCCTGAGAAGGAACGATGATTGGCTCGCCGTTCGCAGGTGACAGGATGTTGTTGGTTGACATCATCAGCGCACGCGCTTCCAGCTGGGCTTCCAGCGTCAGCGGTACGTGAACAGCCATCTGGTCACCATCGAAGTCGGCGTTATATGCCGCACAAACCAGCGGGTGCAGCTGGATCGCTTTACCTTCGATCAGAACCGGTTCAAAGGCCTGAATACCCAGACGGTGCAGCGTAGGCGCACGGTTCAGCAGAACCGGATGCTCACGGATCACTTCGTCGAGGATATCCCAGACAACCGCTTCTTCGCGCTCAACCATTTTCTTCGCGGCTTTGATGGTGGTGGCCAGGCCACGCAGTTCCAGCTTGCCGTAAATGAACGGTTTGAACAGTTCGAGTGCCATTTTCTTAGGCAGACCGCACTGATGCAGACGCAGGTATGGACCAACGGTGATAACCGAACGACCAGAATAGTCGACACGTTTACCCAGCAGGTTCTGACGGAAACGGCCCTGCTTACCTTTGATCATGTCAGCCAGCGATTTCAGCGGACGCTTGTTAGAACCGGTGATCGCACGACCGCGACGACCGTTATCCAGCAGTGCATCGACCGCTTCCTGCAACATACGCTTTTCGTTGCGTACGATGATATCTGGCGCAGCCAGATCCAGCAGGCGCTTCAGACGGTTGTTACGGTTGATCACGCGACGATAAAGATCGTTCAGATCCGACGTTGCGAAACGGCCACCATCCAGCGGTACCAGCGGACGCAGATCCGGTGGCAGAACAGGCAGCACGGTCAGGATCATCCACTCTGGCTTGTTGCCAGACTGTACGAACGCTTCCAGCAGCTTGATGCGCTTGGTCAGTTTTTTACGTTTGGTTTCGGAGTTAGTTTCGTTCAGCTCTTCACGCAGCTGCTCGCACTCCTGTTCCAGATCCATGTTTTTCAACAGGGCCTGGATCGCTTCGGCGCCCATTTTGGCGTCGAATTCGTCACCGAACTCTTCCAGAGCGTCAAGATACTGCTCTTCAGTCAGGATCTGACGCTTCTCGAGGTTGGTCATGCCACCTTCGATTACCACGTAAGATTCAAAGTAGAGCACGCGCTCGATGTCACGCAGTGGCATATCCAGCAGTAAGCCGATACGCGATGGCAGTGACTTCAGGAACCAGATGTGCGCAGTTGGCGATGCCAGTTCGATGTGGCCCATACGCTCACGGCGTACTTTAGTCTGGGTCACTTCAACACCGCACTTCTCACAAATCACACCACGGTGTTTCAGGCGCTTGTATTTGCCGCACAGGCACTCATAGTCTTTTACCGGCCCGAAGATACGGGCACAGAACAGACCATCGCGCTCTGGCTTAAAAGTACGGTAGTTAATGGTTTCTGGCTTTTTCACTTCACCAAAAGACCAGGAACGGATCATGTCTGGCGAAGCCAGCGCAATTTTGATCGCATCAAACTCTTCGGTCTTAGTTTGCGCTTTCAGAAACTTAAGTAAGTCTTTCACGGATTAGCTCCCGTCGGAGTGAGACTCAGAGGGCGTCCAACCGAAATTGAACGCCCCGTAACCAGTACAATTGCGAGCGCTTTAAACCCAGCGCTTTCAGGCTGCAGCGAACCGCAGCCTGAAAAGGGGTTACTCGTCTTCCAGCTCGATGTTGATACCCAGCGAGCGAATCTCTTTCAACAGTACGTTGAAGGATTCCGGCATGCCCGGTTCCATCTGATGGTTACCGTCAACGATGTTTTTATACATCTTGGTACGGCCGTTGACGTCATCAGACTTAACGGTAAGCATTTCCTGCAGGGTATAGGCGGCACCGTATGCTTCCAGTGCCCATACTTCCATCTCACCAAAGCGCTGACCACCGAACTGTGCCTTACCACCCAGCGGCTGCTGAGTAACCAGGCTGTAGGAACCGGTTGAACGTGCATGCATCTTGTCATCAACCAGGTGGTTGAGTTTCAGCATGTACATGTAGCCAACGGTTACCTGACGTTCGAACTGCTCACCGGTACGGCCGTCAAACAGGGTAATCTGACCGGAAGAAGGCAAGCCGCCGAGCTGCAGCAGCTCTTTGATTTCGCTCTCTTTCGCGCCATCAAACACCGGAGTGGCGATTGGCATACCTTTCTTCAGGTTCTCAGCCAGACGAAGCACTTCGTCATCAGAGAAGGTGTTCAGGTCAACTTTCTGACGCAGATCGCTACCCAGGTCATAGGCGCGCTGGATGAATTCACGCAGTTTCGCGACTTCTTCCTGTTTCTTCAGCATGGCGTTGATCTTCTCGCCGATGCCTTTCGCTGCCATACCCAGGTGGGTTTCCAGAATCTGACCGATGTTCATACGCGATGGTACGCCCAGCGGGTTCAGAACGATGTCAACCGGCGTGCCGTTTTCATCGTAAGGCATATCTTCGATCGGGTTGATCTTAGAGATAACACCTTTGTTACCGTGACGGCCTGCCATTTTGTCACCCGGTTGAATCTGGCGCTTAACTGCCAGATAAACCTTAACGATTTTCAGCACGCCTGGTGCCAGATCATCGCCCTGGGTGATTTTACGACGCTTACCTTCGAGTTTTTTCTCAAACTCGTGCTTCAGTTCGTCGTACTGCTCTGCCAGCTGCTCCAGCTGGTTTTGCTTGGCTTCGTCAGTCAGACCCAGCTCCAGCCAGCGCTCGCGCGGCAGCTTGTCCAGTTTGTCTGCTTCAACGCCACCCGAAATCAGTACGTTCTGGATACGGCTGAACAGGCCCGCTTCCAGAATCTGCAGTTCTTCAGACAGGTCTTTCTTGGCCTGCTTCAGCTGCATCTCTTCGATTTCCAGCGCACGTTTGTCTTTTTCCACGCCATCGCGGGTAAAGACCTGAACGTCGATCACGGTGCCTGACACGCCATTCGGTACGCGCAGTGACGAATCTTTCACGTCAGAGGCTTTTTCACCGAAGATAGCGCGCAGCAGTTTCTCTTCTGGCGTCAGCTGGGTCTCACCTTTCGGCGTTACCTTACCAACCAGAATGTCGCCACCGGTCACTTCAGCACCGATGTAGACGATGCCAGACTCATCCAGTTTGGAGAGAGCAGCTTCACCCACGTTCGGGATATCAGCCGTGATCTCTTCTGGCCCCAGTTTGGTGTCACGCGACACGCAAGCCAGTTCCTGAATGTGGATAGTCGTAAAACGATCTTCCTGAACCACACGCTCGGAGACCAGGATGGAGTCTTCGAAGTTGTAACCGTTCCACGGCATGAACGCTACGCGCATGTTCTGGCCCAGTGCCAGTTCACCCAGATCGGTGGACGGGCCATCTGCCAGCACGTCGCCGCGCTCAACCGGCTCACCCAGAGAAACACATGGCATCTGGTTGATGCAGGTGTTCTGGTTAGAACGGGTATACTTGGTCAGGTTGTAGATGTCGATACCGGCTTCGCCAGCATGCATTTCGTCTTCGTTAACTTTGATAACGATACGTGATGCATCGACGTACTGTACGGTACCGCCACGTTTCGCAACGGCAGTAACACCGGAGTCAACGGCAACAGCACGTTCCATACCGGTACCAACCAGCGGCTTATCAGCACGCAGAGTCGGAACGGCCTGACGTTGCATGTTCGCACCCATCAGGGCGCGGTTAGCATCATCGTGTTCCAGGAACGGGATCAGTGACGCACCTACAGAAACGATCTGTTGGGTCGAAACGTCCATGTAGTCAACCTGATCACGGCTGAACAGACTTGATTCGCCTTTGCTACGGCAGGTGACCAGGTCATCAACAAACGCGCCGTTATCATCAAGAGGGGCGTTCGCCTGAGCGATAACGTAGTTACCCTCTTCGATAGCAGAGAGGTAATGAATCTCGTCAGAAACCAGACCGTCGATAACACGGCGATAAGGTGTCTCAAGGAAACCGTACTCATTGGTCTGCGCATATACAGACAAGGAGTTGATCAGACCGATGTTCGGACCTTCAGGGGTTTCGATTGGGCAGACACGACCATAGTGCGTTGGGTGTACGTCACGCACTTCAAAGCCGGCACGCTCACGCGTCAAACCACCCGGGCCGAGAGCAGAGATACGACGTTTGTGCGTAATCTCTGACAGCGGGTTGTTCTGATCCATAAACTGAGAAAGCTGGCTGGAACCAAAGAACTCTTTCACCGCAGCCGAAATCGGCTTCGCGTTGATCATGTCCTGAGGCATCAGGGTATCAAGGTCGCCCAGTGACAGACGCTCTTTAACCGCACGCTCAACACGTACCAGACCGACGCGGAACTGGTTCTCAGCCATTTCACCGACTGAACGAATACGACGGTTACCGAGGTGGTCGATATCGTCCACTTCGCCTTTACCGTTACGGATGTCGATCAGCTTCTTCATCACTTCGATGATGTCGTCTTTGCTCAGGATGCCTGAACCTTCGATTTCATCACGCAGTAATGAGCGGTTGAACTTCATACGGCCGACAGCAGAAAGATCGTAACGATCTTCAGAGAAGAACAGGTTCTCAAACAGGTTCTCTGCTGCTTCGCGTGTTGGCGGCTCACCAGGACGCATCATGCGGTAGATCTCAACCAGTGCGCTCAGGCGATCGCTGGTTGGGTCAACACGCAGGGTCTCAGACATATATGGACCGTGGTCCAGATCGTTAGTGAACAGCGTTTCGATGCGCTTGTGACCGGACTGGCTCAGTTTGGCCAGCAAATCCAGTGACAGTTCCATGTTCGCTGCAATAATCAGCTCACCGGTGCTCTCATCGATGTAGTCTTTAGCGACCACTTTGCCCGCGATATATTCAACCGGAACTTCGATGTGCTGAATGCCATCTTTTTCCAGCTGACGGATATGGCGCGCAGTAATACGGCGTGCTTTCTCGACGTAGACGGTGCCGTTCGCTTCGATATCGAAGGTTGCAGTTTCACCGCGCAGGCGCTCAGGCACCAGCTCCATCTGCAGCTTGTTGTCACGGATTTCAAACACCACTTTCTCGAAGAAGATATCGAGGATCTGAGGTGTAGTGAACTGTAACGCGCGCAGGATGATAGTGGCCGGCAGCTTACGACGACGGTCAATACGGACAAACAGGTTATCTTTCGGGTCAAACTCAAAGTCGAGCCATGAACCGCGGTAAGGGATGATACGTGCGTTGTACAGCACTTTACCCGATGAGTGGGTTTTACCCTTATCGCTATCAAAGAACACGCCAGGACTACGGTGCAGCTGAGAAACGATAACGCGTTCGGTACCATTGATAACAAAGGTACCGTTGTCGGTCATGAGCGGAATTTCGCCCATGTAGACTTCTTGTTCTTTAATATCTTTTACGGTGCCTTCTGGCGCTTCGCGCTCATAGACCACCAGACGCAGTTTCACGCGCAGCGGTGCCGAATAGGTCACGCCACGGATCTGACACTCTTTCACGTCAAAGACAGGTTCACCCAGGCGATAGCTGACATACTGCAACTCAGAGTTGCCGCTGTAGCTCGCAATAGGGAATACAGAGCGGAATGCAGCTTCCAGTCCGTACTGACCTTCTGGATCTTGCTCGATAAACTTCTGGAACGAGTCGAGCTGGATGGAAAGGAGATAAGGTATGTCCAGTACTTGCGGACGTTTACCAAAATCCTTACGAATACGTTTTTTCTCGGTATAGGAGTAAACCATAGGGTTCCTCAGCTAGCTGACAAGTCGACCCACGCTGTCCGTCCTGACAGGACAGTTCATGCAACACGATTTTGTTTGATTCACTGGCTGCGCAGCAGCAGTGCAATACCTCTTTCTATCACGCTTAAATCATTTCATCGCTGTTGCGAGGGCAGGGAACCCGCACAGGTAGAGCGGTATATTAAGTCGTCGATAGAGAAAGATATTGAAGAGTAACAATGGACAAACAGTGTGAAACCCCATTGAGACCCTGTAGCGCAAAAAGGCTGGTGACCAAAAAGTCACCAGCCATCAGTCTGAAACTACTCAGACTGCAACCCGAAGGTTGTCTTACTTAACTTCAACTTCAGCGCCAGCTTCTTTCAGAGCAGCTTCAAGTGCAGCTGCGTCGTCTTTGCTGATTGCTTCTTTGATCACGCCAGTTGCTTCAACCAGATCTTTGGCTTCTTTCAGGCCCAGACCAGTTGCAGTACGTACGGCTTTGATTACTGCAACCTTGTTCGGGCCAACAGCTTTCAGGACTACGTCGAATTCAGTTTTTTCTTCAACAGCTTCAGCCGGGCCAGCAGCAACAGCTACAGCAGCAGCAGCAGAAACGCCGAATTTTTCTTCCATTGCAGAAACCAGCTCAACAACTTCCATTACGGACATCGCTGCAACAGCTTCCAGAATTTGGTCTTTAGTAATAGACATGACAATTGTTCCTAAGAATCAGAAAAAGTTTATACGTAAGCAATTACGAAGAAAAGAATATGGCCTTAAGCCGCTTCTTTTGCATCGCGTACAGCAGCCAGAGTGCGGACCAGTTTGCCAGCAGCGGCTTCTTTCATGGTCGACATCAGACGTGCCAGTGCTTCTTCGTAGGTCGGCAGAGTTGCCAGACGGTCAATATTGGCCGCCGTGATCAGCTCACCTTCAAAGGCTGCAGCTTTGACCTCAAATTTTGCATTCGCTTTCGCGAAATCTTTAAACAGACGAGCAGCAGCGCCCGGGTGTTCCATAGAATATGCAATCAGGGTCGGACCAACAAACGTGTCTTTCAGGCACTCAAACTGAGTACCTTCAACGACGCGGCGCAGCAGGGTGTTACGAACAACACGCATGTAAACGCCAGCTTCACGGCCTGCTTTACGCAGTTCGGTCATTTTATCAACGGTAACGCCACGAGAATCCGCAACAACCGCTGAAAGTGCACCTTTGGCTACTTCGCTGACTTCAGCAACAATCGCTTGTTTGTCTTGAAGATTTAATGCCATTAGCTTTTGCTCCTGGATTTGACCGGGAAAGGATTTCCCCGGAACTCACTTCACTTACTCACCCCTGGGGGTAATAAGCGCTCGAACACGGTGAGCAGAATCCAGCTAAGAAAAAATTCTTTTGGTTCTGTCACCGTCTACGCAGGGTATTAAGCGGAATATCCGGAGATAAACAGCTCCTGCGGTCTTGGACGGAGGCCAGGATAAGGCCTGGCTCCAACCTAAATTCTGTGTGACGCAGCAGAGTCAGAGGGAAGGCGATAAACGCAACAGTCAGTTCTGGCTCTCTGGTGTCCTGTTCTGTTAATAACAGAACAACGGGCGTAAGATTCTAGGTGAATTTTTCGCCCGTTTCAAGCAGCAATTAGTTTGCTGTTGCGTTCAGACCAGCCTGGTCAACGGCAACGCCGGCACCCATGGTGGTTGAAAGGCTAACTTTCTTGATGTACACGCCTTTTGCCTGAGATGGTTTTGCTTTTTTCAGCGCAACCAGCAGAGATTCCAGGTTTTCTTTCAGTTTGTCAGCGTCAAAGTCCACTTTACCAATGGTAGTGTGGATGATGCCGTTTTTGTCGTTACGATAACGAACCTGACCTGCTTTAGCGTTCTTAACTGCTTCAGCAACGTTAGGGGTTACAGTACCAACTTTCGGGTTTGGCATCAGGCCGCGTGGGCCCAGAATCTGGCCTAACTGGCCAACAACGCGCATTGCATCCGGAGAAGCAATAACAACGTCAAAATTCATTTCGCCTTTCTTGATCTGATCAGCCAGGTCTTCCATGCCTACCAGCTCAGCGCCTGCTGCTTTAGCAGCTTCAGCGTTTGCGCCCTGAGCGAAGACAGCAACACGTACTGAACGACCAGTACCATGTGGCAGAACGGTCGCGCCGCGAACGTTTTGATCAGATTTACGTGCATCAATGCCGAGGTTGACAGCAACGTCAACGCTTTCAACGAACTTGGCAGTAGCCAGTTCTTTCAGCAGAGCAACGGCTTCAGCAATGTCATACTGCTTAGTCACGTCAACTTTGTCGCGAATTACGGTCATGCGCTTGGTCAGCTTAGCCATTTCTTAGTCCTCTACTACCAGGCCCATGGAACGAGCAGTACCTTCGATTGAGCGAGTCATCGCTTCAACGTCAGAACCAGTCATGTCCGCAGCTTTGGTTTCTGCGATTTCACGTACCTGAGCACGAGTCACTTTACCGACTTTATCTTTGTTCGGCTTACCAGAACCAGACTTGATGCCCGCTGCTTTTTTCAGCAGTACGGCAGCCGGAGGCGTTTTGGTAATGAAAGTAAAAGAACGGTCGCTGTATACAGTGATAACAACTGGAGTCGGCAGACCTTTTTCCAGAGATTCAGTCTTAGCGTTGAACGCCTTACAGAATTCCATGATGTTAACACCCTGCTGACCCAGAGCTGGACCAACAGGTGGACTTGGGTTCGCCATACCAGCTGCAACCTGCAGCTTGACGTAGGCTTGGACTTTCTTAGCCATAATATTTCCTCAATTGGGTTATAGCGCCTGTAAAGGCTCCCCGTGATAACGATTTATCCGCTGTTTCCAGCGCATAAAAACAAAAGGCGCGAAATTGTAGTTAAATTTCGCGCCTGCTGCAACAGCTAATTTGTGAGCGGAAAGAGCTTAACCTTTCTCCACCTGACCGAAGTCCAGTTCAACCGGTGTTGCACGACCAAAGATGGACACGGAAACCGTCAGGCGGCTTTTCTCGTAATCCACATCTTCAACCACACCGTTAAAGTCAGCAAATGGGCCGTCATTAACGCGAACCATTTCACCTGGCTCAAACAGCGTTTTAGGACGAGGCTTGTCGCCGACCTGCTGCAGACGGTTCATGATCGCATCAACTTCTTTGTCGCTGATAGGTGCCGGACGGTCAGATGTACCGCCGATGAAACCCATTACGCGTGGGACGCTGCGCACTAAATGCCAGCTGGCGTCATTCATGACCATCTGGACCAGTACGTATCCCGGGAAAAACTTGCGCTCGCTCTTACGACGCTGGCCGCCACGAATTTCGACGACTTCTTCAGTCGGAACCATGACGTCGCCAAACAGCTCTTCCATGTTGTGCAATTTGATATGCTCGCGCAGCGATTGAGCTACGCGGCCTTCAAAACCGGAAAACGCCTGTACGACGTACCAGCGTTTCTTTGGAGCTTCAGACATCTCAGAACCTCAGGCCAGTGATAAACGATACCAGACGGACCAGAATACCATCCAGCCCCCACAAAATCAGTGACATCACGGCAGTAACCGCGGCAACGATTAAGGTGGTGTGCAGCGTTTCCTGGCGGGTTGGCCAGATAACCTTACGCATCTCTGTTCTTGCTTCACGAGCAAAAGCCACAGTCGCTTTGCCTTTGGTCGTTAAAAGCGCAATGCCGCCAGCCGCTGCAATCAGTACAACTACGGCTAATGCACGCAGTGGCAATGACACATCACGATAGAGGTAGTTACCTACAATCGCTGCAAGCAGCAGTAACACAACTACTACCCACTTTACCGCTTCCAGGCCACGCCCGCTCCCTTGAGCTTCGGTATTCGCACTCATAAACCAACCTGCCACAATAATTCAGAAACTATTCTGCCCCGCAGTGCGAGGCGTCCAAACCGAATGAGCTTTTGGGGCGTAACTCGGTATCCAACGCCGCATTACAGAGCCTGTCTCAGCAATGATTATGATTCAAAAAATCACTGATGAGCCAGGTTCTATGAAACAGCGTGCAAAAAGGGCATCAAATGATGCCCTTTCCGTGTGCATTGCGTCAAACGTTATCGGTAATTATGCAATAACTTTAGCAACAACACCCGCGCCAACGGTACGGCCACCTTCGCGGATTGCGAAGCGCAGACCTTCGTCCATTGCGATTGGGTGAATCAGGGTAACAACCATTTTGATGTTGTCGCCTGGCATTACCATTTCAACGCCTTCTGGCAGCTCTACTGAGCCGGTCACATCAGTTGTACGGAAGTAGAACTGTGGACGATAGCCTTTGAAGAACGGAGTATGGCGGCCACCTTCGTCTTTAGACAGAACGTAAACTTCTGACTCGAACTGGGTGTGTGGCTTGATTGAGCCTGGCTTAGCCAGAACCTGGCCACGCTGGATGTCTTCACGCTTGATACCGCGCAGCAGAACACCACAGTTTTCGCCTGCCTGACCCTGGTCCAGCAGCTTACGGAACATCTCAACACCGGTACAGGTTGATTTCGCAGTATCTTTGATACCCACGATTTCAACTTCGTCGCCGACTTTAACGATGCCGCGCTCAACACGACCGGTAACAACAGTACCACGGCCAGAGATTGAGAATACGTCTTCGATTGGCAGCAGGAACGGCATGTCGATCGCACGGACTGGATCCGGGATGTAGTTATCCAGGTGCTCAGCCAGTTCGATGATTTTCGCTTCCCACTCAGGAACGCCTTCCAGCGCTTTCAGAGCAGAACCACGAACGATTGGCGTATCGTCGCCTGGGAAGTCGTACTGTGACAGCAGGTCACGTACTTCCATCTCTACCAGCTCCAGCAGCTCTTCATCATCAACCATGTCGCACTTGTTCAGGAACACGATGATGTAAGGAACGCCAACCTGACGACCCAGCAGGATGTGCTCACGGGTCTGTGGCATCGGGCCATCAGTCGCAGCAACAACCAGGATCGCGCCGTCCATCTGCGCAGCACCGGTGATCATGTTTTTCACATAGTCGGCGTGGCCTGGGCAGTCAACGTGAGCATAGTGACGTGCAGCAGTCTCATACTCAACGTGTGCGGTGTTGATGGTAATACCGCGGGCTTTTTCTTCAGGCGTGCTGTCGATCTGATCGAATGCACGAGCCTGGCCGCCGTTGGTTTTAGCCAGTACGGTAGTGATAGCTGCAGTCAGGGTGGTTTTACCGTGGTCAACGTGACCGATGGTGCCCACGTTTACGTGCAGTTTGTTACGTTGAAATTGCTCTTTAGCCATCGCTAGTCCCTCTAAGACACGGATATATCAATGATATCATCACATTAACCAGGCAATGCCTGACTGCAAGGAAGTTACAGAGAAAATCAGGAGGGAGATTAAAGGAAGTGGTGCTGATACCCAGAGTCGAACTGGGGACCTCACCCTTACCAAGGGTGCGCTCTACCAACTGAGCCATATCAGCACATCTGGAGCGGGCAGCGGGAATCGAACCCGCATCATCAGCTTGGAAGGCTGAGGTAATAGCCATTATACGATGCCCGCATCCTGGAACTCGGCTACCTGTTCTTTCTGTAGCTTGCAGATAACAGAGAATGTTTCTCTACTACCTGCTGCCTGTCAGCGAAGCTGACCGACTTTGACTTCGCTAACGCTCAGTCTGAATTCAGGGTGATAAATGACTCACCTGACAGATAAACAGGTTGTTTATCTGTACCCAACCATGAGGTTGAGATGGTGGTGGGAGAAGGATTCGAACCTTCGAAGTCTGTGACGGCAGATTTACAGTCTGCTCCCTTTGGCCGCTCGGGAATCCCACCTACTTGATGGTGCCGGCTACCGGAATCGAACTGGTGACCTACTGATTACAAGTCAGTTGCTCTACCAACTGAGCTAAGCCGGCATCAAGTGGTGCGCATTCTAGGAAGGTCGGGCTCTGGATGCAACTAAAAAATCGCTTATTTTTTTCTATCGCTTACTATTTGTGCAAATCATCGCATTTTGGCGTTTTTGTGCAGAATATTTGTGCAACCTGGTTCACTTTTCACAAGATTCGCGGGACTGCACTGTCGCCTGATGTCTCCCAGCACACCTCAATTCCGAGGATAAATGATCCGCCCAGCCGCATTTTTATTTTATTCTTTTTGATTGAGTGATGATTTTTTGACCCACCCGGCATCATTTTTATCATGCGCTGGTGATTTCCTATAGAAAGTAGCGTCATTTTTGTCAGGCATATGCTTCAGGTAGTGCAGCGATGCCCCCCAAATAAGACCGCTAAAATGACTTTATAAGATATGTTCTTTTCGAAATTACACAGGTGACGCATTAAATGTGTACCCTATCAGCCTCACTCCAGGCCCTTATAGCAGCATTATGTTATTCAGGTGTCTGGCGGAATGTTCAGAGCAGATAAAAGCCGCATATACGCTGTGATGCGCTGTAACAACATAAATAATGATAAAGCTGCCATAATTGAAGGCATCGAGACGTTTTGTGGGTATGCCGACGAAAGCGTGATCACGTTTATCTTTTTACTTCTGTTAAAAGCCATACTGGTGATACCCTCCAGCCCATTGTTCTCACTGATAAACCAGCGATTCGTGATTCATTTCACCTGTGCTGTCCTGCTTATCGGATAACACGCGGTTGATAGCAATGAATTTGCGGTCAGATGCATGCTTATGGATAAAACAACTCCCCTGACAACGCCTTACTTAGAATTCACTCGTGAGCAGTGGGCTGCATTACGTGATTCCGTTCCTATGACGCTTTCAGAGGAAGAGATCGCGCAGCTGGAGGGCATCAACGAGGATCTCTCGCTGGAGGAGGTAGCAGAAATTTATCTGCCACTTTCGCGTCTGCTCAATTTCTATATAAGTTCGAACGTTCGCCGACAGGCTGTACTGGAGCAATTTCTGGGCACCAATGGCCAGAAAATCCCCTATATCATCAGTATTGCGGGTAGTGTAGCCGTCGGTAAAAGCACGACCGCACGCGTATTGCAGGCGTTGCTCAGCCGCTGGCCTGAACACCGCAAAGTGGAATTGATTACGACGGATGGCTTTCTTCATCCAAATGCCGTGCTGAAAGAACGCGGTTTAATGAAGAAAAAAGGCTTCCCGCAATCCTATGATATGCACCGGCTGGTCAATTTTGTCTCTGATTTGAAATCAGGGGCCAGTCAGGTGACGGCGCCGGTCTATTCGCATCTGATTTATGATGTCATCCCTGATGGCGATAAAGTCATACAACAGCCCGACATTCTTATTCTGGAAGGTCTGAATGTATTGCAGAGTGGCATGGACTATCCGCATGACCCACATCATGTCTTTGTTTCAGACTTCGTCGATTTTTCTATTTATGTTGATGCAGAGGAAGAGCTGCTGCAAAGATGGTATATCAATCGATTCCTGAAGTTCCGCCAGGGTGCTTTTACCGATCCGGACTCCTATTTTCACCATTATGCCCAGCTCTCAGAGGCGGAAGCGGTTGAGATAGCAGGTAACTTATGGAAAGAGATTAACTGGCTCAACCTGCAGGAAAATATCCTGCCGACGCGCGAAAGGGCCAGCCTGATCATGACCAAAAGTGGCAATCATGCGGTCGATAGGGTTCGCCTGCGTAAATAACTGCTGTTAAAAAAGCCTGCACACGTGCAGGCTTTTTTGATCAGACAGGGCGTAATGATATTTCACCGCCCACCCAGGCTTTTATTTCCCCATCCTGCTCCAGCAGTAAGCCACCCTGACTGTCAACGCCCCGCGCAATACCATGCACTTCACGTTCGCCGATGAGCAGCTTAACAGGCCGGTTAATGAAATTATCGAGTGCCGCCCAACGCGCGATGAAGGGTGTTAATCCCTCCTGTTCAAACAGTGGCAGGGCTTCGCGCAGACTGTTGATCAGATGCGCTGCCAGCTCATTGCGATTCACCGTGACACCGGCTTCCTGCAGGTTAATCCAGCCCTGATTAATCTGTGATGCATCGGCTGCCCGCATCGCCAGGTTAATCCCTGCACCAATAACGATCTGCGCAGCATCACCGGTTTTCCCGGTCAGTTCGACCAGAATACCCGCCAGTTTACGATCATTAAGGTAAATATCGTTGGGCCACTTCACGCGGACATCATCAGCCCCCAGTGAGCGTAATGTCTCCGCCATGATAATACCAATTACCAGGCTAAGGCCCATCGCCGCAGCGGGTCCCTGTTCCAGACGCCAGTACATGGACATGTAGAGGTTAGCGCCAAAGGGAGAGAACCATTGGCGCCCACGCCGGCCACGACCTGCCTGCTGATATTCAGCGATACAGGCGGCACCTGACTGCATGTCATGCATGCGCTCCAGCAGATACTGGTTTGTGGAGTCAATCACCGGGATGACCGAGACATTGCCCTGTTCAACCTGCGATAAGATTGCCTGCTCATTCAGCAGCTGCATCGGCGCAGACAGGCTGTAGCCCTTTCCTGTCACGGTATAGACGTCAAGTCCCCAGCTTTTTAAGGTCTGGATGTGCTTGTTTATGGCTGCACGACTCATGCCCAGTGTTTCACCCAGCTGCTCGCCTGAATGAAACTCACCATCAGATAAAATATCGACCAGCTTTAGCGGGACATTGTGGTCTTTCATGCGATGACTCCGACAGCGTTACACTCGCCCTGCGCCTGAATAAAGCGGACTTCAGGCTCCAGCCAGACATCAAATCTTTCACCCACTTTCGCGCGCACAATTTTTGCCAGCGCAACGATATCGTCAGGCGTGGCATTGTCAGCGTTAATCAGCACCAGAGCCTGTTGCTGGTGAACTGCGGCACCTCCGGTGCGATAACCTTTCAGCTGGCACTGATCGATAAGCCATCCTGCTGCCAGCTTGGTTTCACCATTCGGCATCAGATAGTGTGGCATGGCAGGAAAACGCGCCAGCAGGAAGTGGCACTGCGCCTCAGTAACAACGGGATTTTTGAAGAAGCTGCCTACATTACCGGTGACTTTTGGATCCGGTAACTTGCTCTGCCGCATCTGGCACACCGCGTGATAGACATCCCAGGCATTGGCCGTCACCGGATTGAGCGTTTTCAGGTCGCCATAGGTTAATACGGGCTGCCACTGTTTAGGTAATATTATCCCCACCGCAACGATGACATAGCCTGACTGATAACGATGTTTAAAAATACTGTCACGATAGCCAAACTCACAGGCTTCACGATCAAGACGTTCTGTCTCACCACTGTTCAGGTTAAGCACATCCACATATTCGCAGATATCTTTTAACTCCACACCATAAGCACCGATATTCTGAATCGGTGCCGAGCCAGTCATCCCAGGGATCATCGCCAGGTTTTCGAGGCCGGTGATCCCTTTTTCCAGCGTATTTTTAACCAGCTGATGCCAGTTCTCACCTGCCCCAACATGTAACTTCCAGCACTCAAATTCATCCTGAATTTTGATACCTTTGATACGGTTGAGCACCACGGTGCCAGCGAAATCTTCCAGAAAAAGGACATTGCTGCCTTCACCAAGCACCATGAAAGGCGTTTGATCACGCTGGCTGGCCTGCCACGCGGCCAGAATGGCAGCTGGTGTCTCAGCAACGATGCGTTTCTGTGTGTGTACTTCAAGCCCAAGCGTATTGTCGGCTTTTAAGGAGGGATGATGGCTGGACATTTGACGGCCTTTACTGAGTTATCTGGCCGTAGTTTACCGTATCAGCGAGGGGTTCTCAGGCTGTTTTCGGGGATTATGATGAGGTTTTTCGCGATCTGCAGACGTAAAAAATCCCCGCACTTCCGTGCGGGGCTTCTTCACTTATTTAATGCCTGGCAGTTCCCTACTCTCGCATGGGGAGACCCCACACTACCATCGGCGCTACGGCGTTTCACTTCTGAGTTCGGCATGGGGTCAGGTGGGACCACCGCGCTAAAGCCGCCAGGCAGATTCTGTCTCCGCGCCGCCCCGGGGGCCGCGCAGATATATCCGGTAACAAGGCTGAAAATCGTGTCTCTGCAAAAACGCCTCTGGCGTTGTAAGGTTAAGCCTCACGGGTCATTAGTACCGGTTAGCTCAACGCATCGCTGCGCTTACACACCCGGCCTATCAACGTCGTAGTCTTCAACGTCCCTTCAGGACTCTCAAGGAGTCAGGGAGAACTCATCTCGGGGCAAGTTTCGTGCTTAGATGCTTTCAGCACTTATCTTTTCCGCACTTAGCTACCGGGCAATGCCATTGGCATGACAACCCGAACACCAGTGGTGCGTTCACTCCGGTCCTCTCGTACTAGGAGCAACCCCCCTCAATTCTCCAGCGCCCACGGCAGATAGGGACCGAACTGTCTCACGACGTTCTAAACCCAGCTCGCGTACCACTTTAAACGGCGAACAGCCGTACCCTTGGGACCTACTTCAGCCCCAGGATGTGATGAGCCGACATCGAGGTGCCAAACACCGCCGTCGATATGAACTCTTGGGCGGTATCAGCCTGTTATCCCCGGAGTACCTTTTATCCGTTGAGCGATGGCCCTTCCATTCAGAACCACCGGATCACTATGACCTGCTTTCGCACCTGCTCGAGCCGTCACTCTCGCAGTCAAGCCAGCTTATGCCATTGCACTAACCTCACGATGTCCGACCGTGATTAGCTGACCTTCGTGCTCCTCCGTTACTCTTTAGGAGGAGACCGCCCCAGTCAAACTACCCACCAGACACTGTCCGCAGCCCGGGTAACGGGCCTACGTTAGAACATCAAACATTAAAGGGTGGTATTTCAAGGTTGGCTCCACGCGAACTGGCGTCCGCGCTTCAAAGCCTCCCACCTATCCTACACATCAAGGCTCAATGTTCAGTGTCAAGCTGTAGTAAAGGTTCACGGGGTCTTTCCGTCTTGCCGCGGGTACACTGCATCTTCACAGCGAGTTCAATTTCACTGAGTCTCGGGTGGAGACAGCCTGGCCATCATTACGCCATTCGTGCAGGTCGGAACTTACCCGACAAGGAATTTCGCTACCTTAGGACCGTTATAGTTACGGCCGCCGTTTACCGGGGCTTCGATCAAGAGCTTCTCCTTGCGGATAACCCCATCAATTAACCTTCCGGCACCGGGCAGGCGTCACACCGTATACGTCCACTTTCGTGTTTGCACAGTGCTGTGTTTTTAATAAACAGTTGCAGCCAGCTGGTATCTTCGACTGGCTTCGGCTCGGGGAGCAGGTCCCTCCACCTACGCGCCAGCGTGCCTTCTCCCGAAGTTACGGCACCATTTTGCCTAGTTCCTTCACCCGAGTTCTCTCAAGCGCCTTGGTATTCTCTACCTGACCACCTGTGTCGGTTTGGGGTACGATTCTGTGTTACCTGATGCTTAGAGGCTTTTCCTGGAAGCTGGGCATTTATCACTTCAGCACCGTAGTGCCTCGTCGTCACGCCTCAGCGTTAATAAGGGACCGGATTTACCTGGACCCTCCGCCTACACGCTTAAACCGGGACAACCGTCGCCCGGCCGATATAGCCTTCTCCGTCCCCCCTTCGCAGTAACACCGAGTACAGGAATATTAACCTGTTTCCCATCGACTACGCCTTTCGGCCTCGCCTTAGGGGTCGACTCACCCTGCTCCGATTAACGTTGAACAGGAACCCTTGGTCTTCCGGCGAGCGGGCTTTTCACCCGCTTTATCGTTACTTATGTCAGCATTCGCACTTCTGATACCTCCAGCAGCCCTCACAGGCCACCTTCGACGGCTTACAGAACGCTCCCCTACCCAACAACACATAGTGTCGCTGCCGCAGCTTCGGTGCATGGTTTAGCCCCGTTACATCTTCCGCGCAGGCCGACTCGACCAGTGAGCTATTACGCTTTCTTTAAATGATGGCTGCTTCTAAGCCAACATCCTGGCTGTCTGTGCCTTCCCACATCGTTTCCCACTTAACCATGACTTTGGGACCTTAGCTGGCGGTCTGGGTTGTTTCCCTCTTCACGACGGACGTTAGCACCCGCCGTGTGTCTCCCGTGATAACATTCTCCGGTATTCGCAGTTTGCATCGGGTTGGTAAGCCGGGATGGCCCCCTAGCCGAAACAGTGCTCTACCCCCGAAGATGAGTTCACGAGGCGCTACCTAAATAGCTTTCGGGGAGAACCAGCTATCTCCCGGTTTGATTGGCCTTTCACCCCCAGCCACAGGTCATCCGCTAATTTTTCAACATTAGTCGGTTCGGTCCTCCAGTTAGTGTTACCCAACCTTCAACCTGCCCATGGCTAGATCACCGGGTTTCGGGTCTATACCCTGCAACTTAACGCCCAGTTAAGACTCGGTTTCCCTGCGGCTCCCCTATACGGTTAACCTTGCTACAGAATATAAGTCGCTGACCCATTATACAAAAGGTACGCAGTCACCCCCATAAAGAAGGCTCCCACTGCTTGTACGTACACGGTTTCAGGTTCTGTTTCACTCCCCTCGCCGGGGTTCTTTTCGCCTTTCCCTCACGGTACTGGTTCACTATCGGTCAGTCAGGAGTATTTAGCCTTGGAGGATGGTCCCCCCATATTCAGACAGGATACCACGTGTCCCGCCTTACTCATCGAGCTCACAGCATATGTGCTTTTGTGTACGGGAGTATCACCCTGTACCCTGCGACTTTCCAGACGCTTCCACTAACACACATGCTGATTCAGGCTCTGGGCTGCTCCCCGTTCGCTCGCCGCTACTGGGGGAATCTCGGTTGATTTCTTTTCCTCGGGGTACTTAGATGTTTCAGTTCCCCCGGTTCGCCTTGCAGCACTATGTATTCATGCTGCAATGATGCACAGAGTGCACCGGGTTTCCCCATTCGGACATCGACGGCTGTAGCGGTTCATATCACCTTACCGTCGCTTTACGCAGATTAGCACGTCCTTCATCGCCTCTGACTGCCTGGGCATCCACCGTGTACGCTTAGTCGCTTAACCTCACAACCCACAGGCGTTTTACAACGCTTGCAAGTCACGAGCATTTGAGAGACTCGAACGCATCGTGCTTTTCATTCTTATTACGGAGAATGAAAACGACGCGTCGTTTCAATTTTCAGCTTGTTCCGGATTGTTAAAGAGCATAATACTTCGCAGCACACCGTTGCCGGTACGCTCTGAAGTATTCAGAAAAAACAGATTAACGGTATGGTGGAGCTAAGCGGGATCGAACCGCTGACCTCCTGCGTGCAAGGCAGGCGCTCTCCCAGCTGAGCTATAGCCCCATACAGTTACTGCAGAGACCACTACTACCACTCAACCGAGTACACTTCGTGAGAAATGCAATTCGTGCTCAGGCAAGGCATGTTTCCGCGAAGCATAGTGAACTATGCGAGCCGGGAACATAACGCAGCGTGAATGCGAATTTGGTAGGCCTGAGTGGACTTGAACCACCGACCTCACCCTTATCAGGGGTGCGCTCTAACCACCTGAGCTACAAGCCTGTAGAGGTTTTTTCTGCTCGTTACTTTTTATCAGACAATCTGTGTGGACACTGCGCGGGAAGGTATCTTCAGGTAAGGAGGTGATCCAACCGCAGGTTCCCCTACGGTTACCTTGTTACGACTTCACCCCAGTCATGAATCACAAAGTGGTAAGCGCCCTCCCGAAGGTTAAGCTACCTACTTCTTTTGCAACCCACTCCCATGGTGTGACGGGCGGTGTGTACAAGGCCCGGGAACGTATTCACCGTGGCATTCTGATCCACGATTACTAGCGATTCCGACTTCACGGAGTCGAGTTGCAGACTCCGATCCGGACTACGACGCACTTTGTGAGGTCCGCTTGCTCTCGCGAGGTCGCTTCTCTTTGTATGCGCCATTGTAGCACGTGTGTAGCCCTACTCGTAAGGGCCATGATGACTTGACGTCATCCCCACCTTCCTCCGGTTTATCACCGGCAGTCTCCTTTGAGTTCCCGCCATCACGCGCTGGCAACAAAGGATAAGGGTTGCGCTCGTTGCGGGACTTAACCCAACATTTCACAACACGAGCTGACGACAGCCATGCAGCACCTGTCTCACGGTTCCCGAAGGCACTAAGGCATCTCTGCCGAATTCCGTGGATGTCAAGAGTAGGTAAGGTTCTTCGCGTTGCATCGAATTAAACCACATGCTCCACCGCTTGTGCGGGCCCCCGTCAATTCATTTGAGTTTTAACCTTGCGGCCGTACTCCCCAGGCGGTCGACTTAACGCGTTAGCTCCGGAAGCCACTCCTCAAGGGAACAACCTCCAAGTCGACATCGTTTACGGCGTGGACTACCAGGGTATCTAATCCTGTTTGCTCCCCACGCTTTCGCACCTGAGCGTCAGTCTTTGTCCAGGGGGCCGCCTTCGCCACCGGTATTCCTCCAGATCTCTACGCATTTCACCGCTACACCTGGAATTCTACCCCCCTCTACAAGACTCAAGCCTGCCAGTTTCAAATGCAGTTCCCAGGTTAAGCCCGGGGATTTCACATCTGACTTAACAGACCGCCTGCGTGCGCTTTACGCCCAGTAATTCCGATTAACGCTTGCACCCTCCGTATTACCGCGGCTGCTGGCACGGAGTTAGCCGGTGCTTCTTCTGCGGGTAACGTCAATCGACGCGGTTATTAACCGCATCGCCTTCCTCCCCGCTGAAAGTACTTTACAACCCGAAGGCCTTCTTCATACACGCGGCATGGCTGCATCAGGCTTGCGCCCATTGTGCAATATTCCCCACTGCTGCCTCCCGTAGGAGTCTGGACCGTGTCTCAGTTCCAGTGTGGCTGGTCATCCTCTCAGACCAGCTAGGGATCGTCGCCTAGGTGGGCCATTACCCCGCCTACTAGCTAATCCCATCTGGGTTCATCCGATAGTGAGAGGCCCGAAGGTCCCCCTCTTTGGTCTTGCGACGTTATGCGGTATTAGCCACCGTTTCCAGTGGTTATCCCCCTCTATCGGGCAGATCCCCAGACATTACTCACCCGTCCGCCACTCGTCACCCAAGGAGCAAGCTCCTCTGTGCTACCGTCCGACTTGCATGTGTTAGGCCTGCCGCCAGCGTTCAATCTGAGCCATGATCAAACTCTTCAATTTAAGTTTGATTTGCTTAAACAAGTTAAGCGGTGCTCATCTGTAAAACGTCATAATGAATTTCATTATGTGTTCACTCGTGAGGCTTGATATATTTTTTACGTCCGGAGACGCTGATATCAATCCTGCGAGTGCCCACACAGATTGTCTGATAAATTGTTAAAGAGCAGTGCGAACAGTGCGTTAGCGTCCTGTCGCGAGGTGGCGTATATTACGCTTTCCTCCTGCAGAGTCAACCTCTTTTTCAGAAGTTTTTCTCCGGCGGCCCAGTCTCCTGTGCCTCTCAGCCCGTTTCCCGTTGCCGGTATTCCGTGTCGATGGAGGCGCATTATAGGGAGTTCGCGCGGGCTGACAAGTGTTTATTACGAAAAGATTATCGTTCGCAGTAATTTTCATCAAATCGCGCTATTTCGCTACGATTTGCCTGGTAACTGTGCAAAATCATTGGCAAAAGTGCGTACCTGCTGCCAGTCCGTGTACTCCACTTCTTTTGTGGAATCTGTCTCACCGCCGGTCATACGCATAATCAGCTGAATCATGACGCGATCAAACCAGCGATAGCGCGGATAATAGAGCGCGCCCGCAAACACGGCACAGCAATCAGGTTGCCACGGCGAGCTGGCCAGGAACTTCTGCGTATAAGCATTAGTTTCAGGAGAACGCTTCTCGGGTTTGCGCGCCGTGAGGTTCACCGAAAAGAAACCACTGGTACACTGCTGCAAATCCTGAAGATGAAGCTTTACGAACTTATCGACGACCGGCTGGAAATGGCCGTAGCGAATAGAGGCGCCAATCAGCACGCGATCATACTGTGCCCAGTCAGGCAGGGCAGCATCCTGAATGTCCAGCACATCGCATGGCTGCTGCTGACGGATCACCTCAGCTATAGAAGAGGCAATCTTCTTTGTTTGCCCGTCGCGGGTGGAATAGAGAATCAGCGCTTTCATGTCAGCATCCTTATTAATTATTCACGCCAGAAAGTAGGCGTGAACAGCACCAGCAAGGTAAATACCTCGAGACGCCCGAACAACATGGTTGAAATAAGAATCCATTTCGCCACGTCATTCATTGAAGTGAAGTTATCGGCTACGACCCCCAGGCCAGGGCCGAGATTGTTCAGCGTCGCGGCAACGGCAGCAAAAGCCGAGAAGTCATCAACACCGGTCGCGATGATCGCCAGCATGCTGACCAGGAACACCAGCGCATAAGCCGAGAAGAAACCCCATACGGCTTCAAGGATACGCTCCGGCAGCGCCCGATTGCCCAGCTTAATGGTGTAGACCGCATTGGGGTGAACCAGACGCTTAAGCTCACGGTTACCCTGCTTGCATAACAGCAGAATGCGAATCACCTTCAGACCACCGCCGGTTGAACCGGCACAGCCGCCAATAAAGGCAGAACACAATAGCAGTACCGGCAGGAACAATGGCCAGCGTGCGATGCTGTCGGTGGTGAATCCCGCCGTCGTCGCCATGGAGACCACCTGGAAAAAGGCTTGATTCAGCGTTTGCCAGCCGCTGTCGTAAACATTATGGAACCAGAGCACCAGTGTACAGATCAACACCAGCGTCAGCTGAACGCCAATAAACATGCGGAATTCAGGGTCGCGCCAGTACACACGCAAATTGCGTCCGCTTAACATGGCAAAGTGCAAGCCGTAGTTACAGCCAGAGATCAGCAGAAACACCGCCACGATGGTATTGATAGTGCCACTGTTAAAATAGCCGATACTGGCATCATGGGTTGAGAAGCCGCCAATGGCGATAGTCGAGAAACTGTGGCCAATAGCATCAAACGCTGGCATTCCCGCCAGCCACAATGCCAGCGCACAGGCTATCGTCAGCAGAACGTAGATCAGCCAGAGTGTTTTGGCCGTCTCGGCGATACGTGGTCGCATTTTATTATCTTTCAGCGGCCCAGGCATTTCAGCGCGATAGAGCTGCATACCCCCGACGCCCAGAATCGGCAGTATCGCTACTGCTAATACGATGATCCCCATCCCCCCCAGCCACTGCAGCATCTGCCGATAGAAGAGAATCGCCTTCGGCAACGAGTCCAGCCCCACCAGCGTGGTAGCACCGGTCGTTGTCAGGCCAGAGAAAGATTCAAAGAACGCATCCGTCACGGAAAGATGCGGCTGTTCGGCAAAGATAAAGGGCATGGCCCCTACGCTGCCCAGTACCGTCCAGAACAGGACCACAATGAGAAACCCTTCCCGCGGTTTGAGTTCGGTTTTCTTTTTGCGATTCGGCCACCACAGCAGCGAGCCAATCACCAGCGCCATCATAAAGGTCTGGCTAAACGCCCGCCCCGCGCCATCGCGATAAATTAAGGCGACCAGGCCGGGCAAAATCATCGTCACTGAAAAGAGGATCACCAGCAGACCGACTATGCGGGTAATGGCGCGAAAGTGCATTCAGCCGTTCCTTTAAATAAAAGAGATGAACATCATGGTGTGAGCGGGATCAGCGATAACGCGCCCCGACTAAAGTCTGACAGATTTTTTTTGAACCCGTCGATCTGTCCGTAAGGTACAGCCAGTGTCAACGCAATGCGATCCTGAAACTGGCTGTCGGTCACCTTACCTTCAAAACGCTGTACCAGCCGTTCAACATCACTGAGCTGTGGATAGTCACATTGCAAAGTAAACAGCTTCATCGGCACTTTGCGCTGCCGTGGCAGCAGCTTAAGTCCCTGCTGAACGCCACCACCATAGGCTTTCACTAAACCACCGGTTCCCAGCATGATGCCGCCGTAGTAACGCACCACTACAGCGGTAATCTCGCCAATATCCGCGCCCATCAGTTGCGCCAGCATCGGTTTCCCTGCCGTACCCGAAGGTTCACCATCATCAGAGAAACCGAGTTGCTGAGAATCATTCGGTGCGCCCGCGACCCAGGCCCAGCAGTGATGCCGGGCGGCAGGATGCTCGCTTTTAACCTGCTGGACAAACGCGCGCGCGGCCTCTGCACCCTCGGTGTGCGCCAGTAGCGTAATGAAGCGACTCTTTTTGATTGTCTCCTCACTGCTGCTCACTGGCACAGCGGGAATGTCAAAGGCCTCCATCAGGCCAGATGCAAATCGCGGGTCATGTTCTCAACGCGATGCGCATGGATCACCACGTTATCCTCAATACGAATCCCGCCATAAGGCCGAAGCGCATCAATGGCCTGCCAGTTAAAGTGCTGACTGAAACGGCCTTCACGCAGCGGCGTCAGTAACGAGTCAATAATATAGAAGCCCGGCTCAATGGTTAATACCATGCCCGGTTGCAGCACGCGGGTACAGCGAAGATAAGGATATTGCGCTGGCGCGGCGAGATGGGTGCCCTGCTCATCCTGCATAAACCCGGCAACGTCATGTACCTGCAGACCCAGCGGATGCCCCAGGCCATGTGGCATAAACGGACCGGTCAGATTTTCAGCCACCAGCGCTTCTTCGCTGATTCCCTGAACCAGCTCAAACTTCAGCAACATCTTCGCAATACGCTGATGAATCTGAAGATGATAATCGGTGTAGCGTACGCCTGCTTTCAGCGTGGCTATCAGGGCCAGCTCTTCAGCGTTCATCGCCTCAACCATTCTGGCATAGAGCGAACTGCTCTGCGCCGCATAGCTGCGGGTCAAATCAGCAGCGTAACCAAGATACTCAGCGCCCGCATCAATCAAAAAGCTATGGCGTTTCGCCGGTGGCTGATGATCCAGCCGGGTGTAGTGCAGCACCGCAGCGTGTTCATTCAGCGCAATGATATTGCCGTAAGGCACATCGGTATCGCGATGACCGGTCGCGGTCAGATACGCCTGATTGATATCGAACTCGCTTAAGCCTGCCGAGAACGCCTCTTTCGCTGCGCGATGACCGGCAACCGCCAGCTTCTGCGCCTGGCGCAGGCAGGCAAGTTCATAATCTGTTTTGATGCTGCGATGGAAATGCAGGAAGTCGATCACCGCTTTGGGATTGATATTGCCGGAGGGGATACCGAGCTGCGCCGCACGCGCGTTGACCGGGCCAATGTAGGCGACATTATCACGCTGGGCAGGCAGTAACTGCGCAATCTCATCCGCATTTTTCAGGCCGACAACCTCGACATCTCCGGTCCAGAAGCTATCCGGCAACGGTTCAACGTTATGCCAGTAATCCACCGGAGAGTAGAACCACAGTTTCGGTTTGTTCACCCCATCAATCCAGAGCCAGCAATTAGGCACCTGCGTCACCGGCACCCAGGCCTTGAACTGCGGATTTACCTTAAACGGATAGGTGTGGTCATCCAGAAACACCGTCAACAACTCACCGGAATGGATCAACATCGCATCCAGTTTGTTGCGTGCCAGCACCTGCTGCGCCCGTTGTTGCAACGTGGCGATATGCGCGTGATACAAGGTCTTCAGTGAATCCATTGACGTCTCTCCAGTGTCGCGAAATGGCCGCAAGTTTAGCATACCCCTTGCGCAGATGCCGAAGTCGGCGGAGCTGTGATCTTGTTAGCAAATAAACAAAGAGCAGTTTGCAAATAATTAACATCACTCCCACACTCACGATCATCTGGTATGACCAGATCACCTTTCGCGGTTTCAGGAGACGCACATGCTCTACCAAGGCGCTAACCTTACTCTTCACTGGCTGGACGATGGCATCGCCGAGCTGGTTTTTGACGCTACAGGCTCGGTCAACAAGCTCGATACGCAAACTGTCGCCAGCCTGGGCGAGGCCATTGCGGTGCTGGAGCAGCAGCCAGAACTGCGCGGCCTGCTGTTAAGCTCCGCCAAACCGGCTTTTATTGTGGGCGCGGATATCACCGAGTTCCTTTCTCTGTTTGATGCACCGACCGAAAAACTGAGCCAGTGGCTGAGTTACGCCAACAGCATCTTTAACCGTCTGGAAGATTTGCCGGTACCTACTCTGGCCGCCATTGACGGCTATGCGCTGGGTGGCGGATGCGAATGCGTACTGGCAACCGATCTGCGTATTGCTACTGCGGACGCCCGTATTGGCCTGCCGGAAACGAAACTCGGCATCATGCCAGGCTTTGGGGGCAGCGTGCGATTGCCGCGTCTGCTGGGGGCCGACAGTGCGCTGGAAATTATTGCAGCGGGCAAAGATGTCGATGGCAATGCTGCCCTGAAACTCGGTCTGGTCGATGCGGTGGTGGCTCGCGAGAAACTGCGCGAGGCGGGTATCACGATGCTCAAAGCGGCCGCCACTGATGGCAGCTGGCGTGCGCGCCGGGCACCGAAACTGGCTCCGCTGAAACTCAGCCCGATTGAAGCAGCCATGAGCTTCACGATTGCAAAAGCGATGGTGCTGCAGACCGCAGGTAAACACTATCCCGCTCCGCTGATGGCAGTAAAGACTATTGAAGCGGCGGCCAGTCTTGGCCGTGATGATGCGCTGAAACTTGAAACCGCGGCATTTGTGCCGCTGGCGCAGTCTGATGAAGCCCGCGCACTGGTCGGCATCTTCCTCAACGACCAGTACGTGAAAGGCCTGGCGAAAAAGCGCGGCAGCGAAAGCGGCGCACCGTCTCAGGCGGCGGTACTGGGCGCGGGCATTATGGGTGGCGGCATCAGCTACCAGTCTGCGTGGAAAGGCGTGCCGGTCAGAATGAAAGATATTAATTCACAGGCGTTAACGCTGGGAATGAATGAAGCCAGCAAGTTACTTAATAAGCTGCTGGAGCGCGGCAAAATCGACGGTAACAAACTGGCCCGTGTGATTGCCACTATTCAGCCCACACTGGATTACGCCGGTTTTGACCAGGCCGATGTGGTGGTGGAAGCGGTGGTTGAGAACCCGCTGATCAAAGCTAAAGTGCTGGCAGAAACCGAACAGCATCTGCGTGAAGACGCAATTCTGGCCTCCAATACCTCGACCATTCCTATCAGCCAGCTGGCGCAGGCGCTGCAACGCCCGGAAAACTTCTGTGGCATGCACTTCTTCAATCCGGTGCCGCGTATGCCGCTGGTTGAAGTGGTGCGTGGCGAGAAAACCAGTGAAGCGACGCTGAGTAAAGTGGTGGCCTGGGCCAGTAAAATGGGCAAAACGCCGATCGTGGTGAATGACTGTCCGGGCTTCTTTGTGAACCGGGTGCTGTTCCCCTACTTCGCTGCTTTCAGCCTGCTGCTGCGCGACGGCGCTGATTTTCGTCAGATTGATAAAGTGATGGAAAAACAGTTCGGCTGGCCAATGGGTCCCTCATGGCTGCTGGATGTGGTAGGCATCGATACCGCACACCACGCGCAAAGCGTCATGGCAGATGGTTTCCCGGATCGTATGAAGCATGACTATCGCGATGCGATCGACCTGCTGTTTGATGCCGGTCGTTTTGGCCAGAAAAATGGCAAAGGCTTCTGGCGCTGGGAAGAGGATAAAAAGGGCAAGCTAAAGAAAGTGCCGGATGCAGAGGTGGATACACTGCTGCAACAGGTCTGTCAGCCCGCGCGGGTCTTCAGTGACGAAGAGATTCTGAACCGCATGATGCTGCCGATGCTGAATGAAGTGGTGCGCTGCCTGGAAGAGAAGATTATCGCTTCGCCGGCAGAGGCGGATATGGCACTGGTCTATGGCCTCGGCTTCCCGCCGTTTCGTGGTGGTGCTTTCCGCTACCTCGATACCCTGGGCAACAGCAATGTGGTCGATCAGGCCCGGCGCTACAGCACGCTCGGCGGCCTGTATGCCCTGCCTGCGCTGCTGGTGCAGAAAGCCCATCAGCATGAAAGCTGGTATCCCGCCGCCAAACCGATTGATGAAGCCGCGCTGAAAAGCGCCTGAGGGCAAGAAGATGGAAAATGTGGTGATTGTTGATGCGGTACGTACGCCAATGGGACGTTCAAAAGGCGGCGCTTTTCGGAACGTGCGCGCTGAAGATCTCTCTGCGCATCTGATGCGCGAAATTCTGAGCCGCAACCCGGCGGTGAACCCGGCCTCGCTCGACGATATCGTCTGGGGCTGCGTACAGCAGACGCTGGAACAGGGATTTAATATCGCACGTAACGCCGCGCTGCTGGCCGAAATTCCGCACTCCGTACCGGCCACTACCGTCAACCGGCTGTGTGGTTCTTCCATGCAGGCGCTGCACGATGCGGCCCGCGCCATTATGGTTGGCGATGCGCAGTGCTGCCTGATTGGGGGCGTGGAGCATATGGGACACGTGCCGATGAATCATGGTGTGGACTTTCATCCCGGCCTCGGCCGCACCGTCGCTAAAGCCGCGGGCATGATGGGCTTAACCGCCGAAATGCTGGCGCGTATGCACCATATCAGCCGTGAGCAGCAGGATGCGTTTGCCCTGCGTTCGCACCAGCGCGCATGGCAGGCCACTCAGCGTGGGGATTTCGCGACAGAGATTGTCGCCACCTATGGTCACGACAGCGACGGCATTCTCAAACGCTATGATTTCGACGAGGTGATCCGCGAGGAGACCA
This sequence comes from Candidatus Pantoea rara, assembly GCF_051136265.1. Taxonomy (NCBI): domain Bacteria; kingdom Pseudomonadati; phylum Pseudomonadota; class Gammaproteobacteria; order Enterobacterales; family Erwiniaceae; genus Pantoea; species Candidatus Pantoea rara. Next base: position 3,781,960 of record NZ_CP194942.1, read on the forward strand.
GCGCCGAAGGACTGGCGGCGCTCAAACCCGCCTTTGATCCGGTGAATGGCACCGTCACGGCGGGAACGTCGTCGGCGCTGTCAGATGGCGCGGCCGCCATGCTGATCATGAGTGAATCACGTGCCCGTGAACTGGGGCTGACGCCACGCGCACGTATCCGCAGCATGGCAGTGGTCGGCTGTGATCCGTCAATCATGGGCTACGGACCGGTACCGGCCAGCAAACTGGCATTGAAACGCGCTGGACTGAGCGTCAGTGATATCGACGTGTTTGAGCTGAACGAGGCCTTTGCCGCGCAGACACTGCCCTGCATCAAGGACTTAGGTTTGCTGGAGCTGATGGATGAAAAGGTCAATCTGAATGGCGGCGCGATTGCTTTAGGCCATCCGCTGGGCTGCTCCGGTGCGCGCATCAGCACTACGCTGCTGAACATTATGGAACGACGCGATGCCCGATTTGGTCTCGCCACCATGTGCATCGGACTGGGTCAGGGGATCGCGACCGTATTCGAACGTCTGTAATACGTTGAGTCTTACTTTGTCAGAGTTACCCGCCGTAAACCGGCGGGTTTTTTCTGTCTGCTACAGGCTGCTACCGGGAATCAGATAAAGGCAAACGCATCGCCATACATCTGTGATTCCACTGCGCCACGCTCGGCACAAAAACGATCGCGGGCAATCTTCGCCATCTCAAAACGTCCGGCGATGTAGATCTCATGCTCGCTCAGCGTGCTGAAGTCCTGCATCACAGCCGTCAGGACCGTGCCTGAACGACCCTGCCAGCCCGCTTCGGGCTGCTCGACGACCGGGATTACCTTCAGATTCGGGTGCTTCACCGCCAGCGCATCCAGCTCGTCCATATCGTACAGATGCTTGAGTTCACGTCCGCCCCAGTAAATGGCGATATCGCGCTCTGGCTGTTCTGCCAGTGCAGTAAGCAGAATGGAACGGGCATAGGAAAAACCGGTGCCGCCTGCAATCAGTATCAGCGGTTTGGTGCTCTCTTCGCGCAACCAGGCATCACCATGGGGCATATCAACCGTGATCTGGCGGTCGTTACGGATGCGATCCATAACGGCCATGGCATAGAGGTTAAGATCGGACGCCCCGATATGCAGCTCAATGATATCTTTTTCCATTGGCGTTGAGGCCAATGAGAACGGACGCTTATCGCGTTCATCCATCACTACCATCAGATACTGTCCCGCGCGAAAACTGAATTCCGCTTCAGGGATCAGGCGAACGCGATAGACCGTGTCGGTAATCGCCTCAACTGAAGTTACTTTACAGCTTAACGTTGTCATGCGTTCCCTCTGTCGGGTCGTCTTTATGGTTGTGCTCGCCATCAACGCTGTGGCGGCTGATCAAAAATACCTAGCTCATCCCAGATAGCATCAATGCGCGCGGTGACCGCAGGATCTTTAACAATAGGGGTACCCCATTCACGCTGCGTTTCACCTGGCCACTTGTTGGTCGCATCCATCCCCATCTTCGATCCCAGCCCGGAAACAGGCGAGGCAAAATCGAGATAGTCGATGGGGGTATTTTCCACTAATACCGTATCGCGGGCCGGATCCATACGCGTGGTGATCGCCCAGATCACGTCGTTCCAGTCACGCGCATTAACGTCATCGTCACACACAATAACAAATTTGGTGTACATGAACTGCCGCAAAAACGACCAGACGCCAAACATGACACGTTTGGCATGCCCTGCGTACTGCTTTTTAATGGTCACAACCGCCAGGCGGTATGAGCAACCTTCAGGCGGCAGATAGAAGTCCACGATCTCCGGGAACTGCTTCACCAGAATCGGTACCAGCACTTCATTCAGCGCCACACCCAGCACCGCAGGTTCATCCGGTGGACGGCCAGTGTAGGTAGAGTGATAAATAGGCTTATGGCGCTGCGTAATGTGCGTCACCGTAAACACCGGGAAGCTATCTACTTCATTGTAGTAGCCAGTGTGGTCACCGTAAGGTCCTTCCGGTGCCATATCGCCCGCTTCGATATAGCCTTCCAGCACAATTTCCGCACTGGATGGCACTTCAAGATCGTTCGAGAGGCATTTCACGACTTCGGTTTTATTGCCGCGCAGCAGCCCGGCAAACGCATATTCTGACAGCGTATCCGGCACTGGCGTGACGGCACCCAGGATGGTGGCGGGATCGGCACCCAGCGCCACCGACACCGGAAAACGCTCGCCCGGATGCGCTTTCGTCCACTCCAGAAAATCGAGCGCGCCACCACGGTGCGACAGCCAGCGCATAATCAGGCGATTTTTGCCAATCACCTGCTGCCGGTAGATACCGAGATTCTGCCGCTCTTTGTGCGGCCCGCGCGTCACGGTCAGTCCCCAGGTAATCAGCGGTGCCGCGTCGCCAGGCCAGCACTTCATCACCGGAATACGCGTCAGATCGACTTCATCGCCGCTGAACACCTCTTCCTGACAGGGTGCATTGCGCACGCGTTTAGTCGGCATGTTCAGGACCTGCTTAAACTGCGGCATCTTATCGAACAGATCCCGGAAGCCTTTTGGCGGCTCCGGCTCTTTCAGGAAGGCCAGCAGTTTACCCACTTCACGCAGTGCGCTGACCTCCTCCTGGCCCATGCCCATTGCCACGCGCTTTGGCGTACCGAACAGATTGCACAGTACCGGCATGTCATACCCTTTCGGGTTTTCGAACAGCAGAGCGGGGCCACCGGCACGCAGGGTGCGGTCGGCAATTTCGGTCATTTCCAGTTCAGGGTCAATCGACTGGGTAATGCGCTTTAGCTCACCGCGCTGTTCGAGCAGCGCGAGAAAGTCTCTTAAATCATGATATTTCATGCGGCTTTAGCTTTCCGGCCAGAGTGAATCGGCCATTATAGGTCTGATTAAGCGGATATGCTGAGGTTTATACGGCAGCCTGTTAAGCTGATAGCCTTTTCCCGCCCCTGTTCTGCTGCCAGCTGCCATGTTAAGAAAAGTCTCAGTTTATTTTCTCTGCGGGACGCTTTACCCTGCCCCTGCGCTATAACTCTGGCAACAGGTTTGCTATTCTTAGCGTCCATTCAATGGGAGCAGTTATGGAATCCTGGTACTTACTCTATTGCAAACGTGGACAGCTATTGCGCGCGAAGGAGCATCTGGAGCGGCAGGAAGTGCATTGCCTGAGTCCGATGATCGCTCTGGAAAAAATCGTGCGCGGCAAACGCACCACGGTGAGTGAGCCACTCTTTCCAAACTATCTGTTTATCGAATTCGATCCGGAAGCGATTCACACCACGACGATCAGCAGCACGCGCGGTGTCAGTCACTTCGTGCGCTTCGGCACCACGCCCGCGACCGTGCCATCGGCCGTGATTGAAGCACTGGAGACCGACGTCCCACAGATTCTGCTTGATCCTGAGACCCCCCAAAGCGGCGATGAAGTGGTCATCACCGAAGGAACGTTTGAAGGGTTGCGCGCTATCTTTGCCGAACCGGATGGTGAAACACGCTCGATTCTGTTGCTTAATCTGCTCAACAAGCAGGTAATGCGCAGCGTGGATAACAAGCAGTTCCGCAAGCTTTAAGCCAGTCTGAACAACGTCCGCGCATTCTGATCGATGCGGGTCGCCAGCTCGTCGACATTCTCGCCACGCCATGTCGCCACCTGATGCACAATATGCGGTAAAAAGCAGGGTTCATTCCGGCGTGAGGTCGGGCGTGGACGCATATCGCGCGGCAGCAGATAAGGCGCATCGGTTTCCAGCAACAGACGATCGGCCGGAATCAGTGGCAGCATTTCGCGCAGCTCCAGACCACGACGCTCATCGCATACCCAGCCCGTAATCCCTACCGATAATCCCATGGCCAGACAGGCTTCCAGTTCGTCACGCGTGCCGGTGAAGCAGTGGATCACTGCACCTGGCAGTTTTGACAGCCAGGGTGCAAGCACTGCAGCGAAACGCGCATGGGCTTCACGGCAGTGAAGAAACACCGGCATATTGAGTTCCGCCGCCAGCGCCAGCTGCGCGTCAAATGCATACTCCTGCTGCTCATGCGCCGACAGATTGCGGTTGAAATCGAGTCCGCACTCACCGATAGCCACCACTTCCGGTTTTTCAGCCAGGCGACGCAGGGTGCTGGCAATTTCCGTGGACCATTCGCTGGCATGATGAGGGTGAATGCCTGCGGTGGACCAGCAGAAGTCAGGTTGAGCTTCAGCCAGTCGCTGAGCATGCTGGCTCTCCAAGGCATTCGTGCCTGTAATAAGCATCCCGGTGACGCCCGCATCACGCGCGCGTTTAACCACCTTTTGCCGGTCGGAGGCGAATTGCGTGCTGGTCAGGTTTACACCGATATCAAACATAATTTTTCCCACTGTTTATAAACAAAAACCGCCCATCAGGGCGGTTTGGCTTGATCGCTTCCCGCCTGTGCGGGTAACGCTGTCAGCATCAGGAGTCGCTGTTCTCGTCCTCATCCTGTGACCGGCGGCCTTTACCCACATAGTAACGGGAAAAGAATACGCCGACTTCAAACAGGCAGTACATCGGAATAGCGAGCAAAGTTTGGGAAAAAACATCCGGCGGTGTGAGCATCATCCCGACAACGAAAGCGCCGACCAGAATATAGGGACGTTTCTTCTTCAAATCTTCCGGGTTGGTGATTCCGGTCCAGCAGAGCAACACAATCGCCACGGGTACTTCAAACGCCACACCAAATGCCATAAACAGCGTCATGACAAAATCGAGGTATTTGGCAATATCCGTTGCGACGGTGACGCCGATGGGGGCGGTCTTGGTGAAAAAACCAAATGCCAGCGGGAAGACCACAAAGTAGGCAAAAGCGACGCCGAAATAGAACAGGAATGTGCTGGAAAAGAGCAGTGGCATAACCAGCCTGCGCTCATGCCGGTAAAGCGCCGGGGCGACAAACGCCCAGACCTGATAGAGGATAACCGGCACCGCAAGAAATACCGACACAATGATAGTCAGCTTAATTGGGGTGAAAAACGGTGAGGCCACATCGGTCGCGATCATGCTGGAACCGACCGGCATCTGGCTGATCAGGGGGGCCGCGACCAGCTGATAGATGTCATTGGCGAAGAAAACCAGCACCAGGAAAATCGCTAATACCGCGATGATGCAATTCAGTAGTCGCTTACGCAGCTCAATCAGATGACTGATGAGCGGTTGGGTATCTTCAACGGCCATTATCGTTCATCACTTGCAGAAGAGGAGGGTGCGGAAGTACGCGCAGAATCAGTCGGTCTGGCAACATCAGCAGCGGGTACCTGTGCCGGCGCACTGGCCACGGCAGAGGGTGCAGCAGAAGGTTTTACAGCCGTGCCAGAGTCTGAAACGGGAGCGGGTGCCTGTGGCGGGGCGCTGGCCTGATGTTCTGCAGTAGCCGGCGTCGCCGAAAGCTCAGCAGTGCCAGGCTCAGATGCGTTCACCGCCTCAGAATTGCGCTCAGGCGCAGGCCTGTGCTGGGCTGAATGAATGGTGTTTGCCTCGTCTTCCTCTTTTTCAATGTCGATGCTCTGACTGACCGAGCGTTTCATTGAATCCGCCGTTTTACGCAGCTCTTCCATCGACTCTTTCAGCTCAGGTGAGAGCGTGCCGCGGCTCGCTTCCTCCACCTTTTTCAGGCTATCCTGCAGCTCCTGCAGCTTGAGCTCCTGCGCGAGCTCATGTTGTACATTGGCTGCCAGCGAACGAATCGCCCTGATCCAGCCGACTACGGTTTTCACCGCAACCGGTAAACGTTGCGGGCCGAGTACAATCAGCCCGATAACGAACACCAATACCAGTTCACTAAAACCAATATCGAACACGGTTTACACCTGCTTGTCGTTCTTGGCGTCTTCTTTGGTAGCCGAAGTTTGCTGTTTATCAGCCAGCGTTTTAGCCGCGAAGTCAGCATCCTGCTCTTTCGGTTGATCCTTTTTATCGTCCTCGTCACCCATGGCTTTCTTGAAGCCACGAATCGAAGACCCTAAATCTGAACCCAGATTACGCAATTTATTGGTACCGAACAGAAGTACAACAATGACGGCAATGATTAACAATTGCCAGATACTGATACCGCCCATGATATAGCCTCTAATATTCTGTGAAAACGATGAGGTAATGCACCACAGAGAGCCCTTTTCAACCGGGCCTGAGCCAGCGACATTACCTTTTTTTAGACGGACGTGACAATCAGTTTGTCTTACGCCAGCCGATTAACCAGGAGACGATTCCCGCTGCCATCAAGACAGCCGGGAAAAAGTCCCAATCCGGTCGGGTGAGCAGCACGGCCGTTCCGCTTAACAGCAACGTTGCACCGACACCAAACAGGTAACGCGCCTGATGATGGCGGACGCGCTGCGCGTTCATATCGCCCACTAATTTATCGACACTGTGCCGTAAAAGTTTGTGCTGGCGCAGGCTGTCGTAAAAGAGTTCTGGCAACTCGGGCAGCTTCTCAGCCCAGAATGGCGCTTTCTCTTTCACCGCACGAATAATGGCAGGCAAACCGACCTGATCCTTAATCCACTCTTCCAGGAACGGCTTGGCTGTCTTCCACAGATCGAGTTGCGGATAGAGCTGACGGCCAATGCCTTCCACATAAAGCAGCGTTTTTTGCAGCAGGACCAGCTGCGGCTGCACTTCCATATTGAAGCGGCGTGCGGTGTTAAACAGGTTCAGCAGCACATGCCCAAAGGAGATTTCAGCAAGCGGTTTTTCGAAAATCGGTTCACAGACCGTACGAATCGCAAACTCGAAATCTTCAACGTTGGTATCGGGCGGTACCCAGCCTGAGTCAACGTGCAATTCCGCAACCTTACGGTAGTCACGGTTGAAGAAGGCGATAAAGTTTTCCGCCAGATAACGCTTATCTTCTTTGTTCAGCGAACCCACGATACCGCAGTCAATGCCGATATATTGCGGGTCTTCCGGACGTTCGTAGCTGACAAAGATGTTGCCCGGATGCATATCCGCATGGAAGAAACTGTCGCGGAAGACCTGGGTGAAGAAGACCTGCACGCCACGCTCAGCCAGCAGCTTCATATTTACGCCATGACGTTCCAGGGTAGCAACATCTGAAATCGGAATGCCATAGATGCGCTCCATCACCATCATGGTTTCGCTGCAATAGTCGGAATAGACCTCCGGCACATAGAGCATGCGGCTATCTTCAAAATTCCGGCGCAGTTGAATGGCGTTGGCCGCTTCACGTAACAGGTTTAGCTCATCAAGCAGGGTTTTCTCATAATCGCGCACCACCTCGACCGGACGCAGACGGCGTCCATCCGGCAGCAAACGTGGAACCCAGCGTGCCAGGCGATAGATCAGCCTCATGTCCGCTTTAATCACCGGCAAAATATCGGGGCGAATCACTTTGATCACCACTTTCTTGCCAGTCGATTTCAGCGTGGCGGTGTGAACCTGCGCAATAGATGCCGACGCCAGTGGTTTAATATCAAAATCATCAAACCAGGTTTCAATCGGCGCACCCATTGAGGCTTCAATCTGCGCTTTAGCTTTGACGCCATCGAAGGGCGCAACCCGGTCCTGCAGGATCGCCAGTTGATCGGCGATCAGCGGCGGGAAGAGATCCCGACGGGTCGACAGCATCTGGCCAAACTTGATCCAGACGGGACCCAGTTGCTCCATCGCCATGCGCATACGTGCACCGATGGGCTCATGCTGATGCAGATTCGGGATCCAGAAAACAGAGCGACGCCACAGGCGAAACAGGAAAGTGAGGCGTGTCTGAGGTATCAGTTCATCAAGGCCATAGGTCAGAAACACCTTCATGATCAGATATAATCGGCGGATCTCTCCAAAACTCATTTTGCCTCCAGCTGCGCCAGACGCGCATTAAGCGCCTCAAGCGAACGTTCCATCGCGTCGACCTCCTCAGAAAACCAGGCTAATTCCAGTGAGCCAGGCGCAACACGCCACTCTTCGGTTAAGGCCTGTCCGAGATAATCCTGGCGACGCTGCACTTCACCTTTGAAAAAACGGAATGCCTGTTGAGAGCGCTGGCTGATGCCCTGTGCGGCGATATCGCCCACCCAGGGAGCCAGGTACTCTGCCGGATCCAGCTCTGCCAGATCCATCAGCGCGGAGAATTGCTGCACTACCTGCAGATCGCCTTCAACCTGCAGTTCACCGCTGCGGATCAACGGCGTCAGCTGCTGGCGATCGCGCAGCTTCGGCAGGGTTTTCAGCGAGGTGATCACTGTGCAGTCACTGCGATCCTGCCAGTCCGCTAATACATCCAGTTGCTGTTCACTGAAGACCAGCACCAGCGGATAAGAGAACTCATTCAGGCGCAGCGTCAGCACTTTGCCATTCAGGCGCTGGCGCGCCGGTTTCAGGCCGCGATCGCGATAGAGAATACGGTTCAGCGCCGTTTCCAGGCCCGCGGTAATCAAGGGCGTCAGATTCATTACCATCTCACTCAGAACTTAAATCCACGATGCAGCGCGACAATGCCGCCGGTCATATTGGAGTAAGTGGTATTTTCAAAACCGACATCGTTCATCATCGCTTTCAGGGTCTCCTGATCGGGATGCATGCGGATCGATTCGGCCAGATAGCGATAGCTCTCTGCATCCTGCGCCACCAGCTGTCCGATACGCGGCAGAATGTGGAACGAGTAAGCGTCATACGCTTTGCTCAGCGGATCCAGTACAGGCTTAGAGAACTCCAGCACCAGCAGACGTCCGCCCGGCTTAAGGACGCGGAACATAGAGGCCAGCGCCTTCTCTTTTTCCGTGACGTTGCGCAGACCAAAGGAGATAGTAATGCAATCGAAATAGTTATCGGGGAAAGGCAGAGCTTCTGCGTTGGCCTGTACGTAACTCACATTGCCAACCACGCCCTGATTGCGCAGCTTTTCACGGCCCATCTTCAGCATGGAGCTGTTGATATCAGCCAGGACAACCTGACCCGTTTCGCCCACCAGGCGAGAGAATTTAGCGGTCAGATCGCCGGTACCGCCAGCCAGATCTAACACGCGCTGACCGCGACGTACGCCGCTGCTGTCAATGGTAAAACGCTTCCAGATACGATGAACGCCAAACGACATCAAATCGTTCATCAGGTCATATTTTGCCGCTACGGAGTGAAATACGTCCGCGACTTTGTCAGCTTTTTCGCTTTTGGCGACCGTCTGAAAGCCAAAATGGGTAGTTTCCTGCTGTGATTCATCTGCCATCGGTTTTACCTGCTCCACAAACAATACTTCCCGAAGTGTATCAGAGTCACGGAAGCCAGGCACGCTGCGCCCGTACTATTCGTGGAGGCGTCTCACACGCTGCTCACTCTCATCTGCATCCCTGTCGTCATCTGCGTCCTCATCCGCCCGATTTTCCGGCATGGCTCGTTCCGCCAGTTGCGGGTTGATGGGCCGTTTGATCTCCACGCCCAGTGCGCGAAATCCTTCCGTCTGCGCAATCAGGTTGCCGCGCCCTTCTGCCAGCTTTTTCATCGCTTCGCGATAGCTGTTCTGCGCCTTATCAAGACTGTGGCCAATGCCGCTCATGTCATCGACAAACAGCCGCATTTTGTCATAGAGCCGGGTGGCCCGATCGGCAATACGCTGCGCATTGCGGCTCTGATGCTCATAGCGCCACAGATTATTAATGGTCCGCAACGCCACCAGCAGCGTGGTAGGGCTGACCAGCATGATGTTCTGCTGCAGCGCCTCGCCAATCAGCTCAGGCTGGCGGTCAATCGCCAGCAAAAAGGCGGGTTCAACCGGAATAAACATCAAAACATAATCCAGCGATCGTAAGCCGGGCAATTGCTGATAGTCCTTTCGTCCCAGCAGGCGAATGTGTGCCCGCATGGCAGCGACATGCTCCTGAATCGCCTGCTCACGTTCAATCTCATCATCCGCATTAAAGTAACGCTCATAGGCCACCAGCGTCATTTTGGCGTCTACCACCACATCTTTGCCCTGCGGCAGACGCACGATCACATCCGGCTGCATCCTGCCCTGCTGTTCTGACTGAATGCTCACCTGGGTTTCATATTCGTAGCCTTCGCGCAGCCCGGAGGCTTCCAGTACCCGGCTCAGCACGACTTCACCCCAGTTGCCCTGGATTTTATTGTCGCCCTTCAGCGCTTTGGTCAGGTTAAGGGCCTCCTGCGCCATCTGCGCATTCAGCTGCTGTAACTGCCGGATTTCATGGGTCAGGGTGTGCCGTTCGCGCGCTTCTGCGCCGAAGCTCTCATGCACCTGACGACGAAAGCCATCAAGCTGCTCACGCAGCGGACCAATCAGCCCGTCCAGGCTCTGGCGGTTCTGTTCATCGACGCGACGGCCGCTGTTTTCGAAAATACGGTTGGCGAGGTTTTCAAACTGAGCGCTGAGGCGTTGTTCGCTGTTGGTCAGCAGTCGCTGTTTCTCTTCAGCGGCAAAACGGGTCTCTTCAAGGCGGATGGTCACTTCGCGCAACTCCGCTTCCTGCGCGCTGTTGACCTCCAGCTGATTGCGCAGTTCACGATTGAGCTGTTCACTTTCATTGCGCCAGTAATCAAGCTGTTGCAGCCGCTCATTGGCGCCGCTCAGCGCGCCGTGAAGCTGACGCAGTTCCTGCTCACGCTGCTGCGTCTGCTGCTGAAGCTGCTCGATTTGCTGCTGCTGGCGCTGTTGCGCCTCTTCCTGCAGACGGCGCTCGGTCTGGAAACTGGCGACCTGATGACCGGCCCGTAACTGTGCCAGCATCCAGCCAATCCCTAACCCGGCAAGCGCCAGACAGGCGCTGATGATGATGTGCTGATCCATGATTTCCCCGTGACTCAGGCTGCTGAGGGAAAAGGTAGAGTCGCACTGTATGAATGTCCAGACAATTTTAGCCAGACTCAGCGTCTTACAGAGCCGCCACCGTCAGCTTTCCAGCCTGCCACTCATCAATCAGGAAAAACGGCATCGGCAGCAGCCATTCACCTTTTTTAACCTGTGCCAGATAGTGCCAGGTTGTTTCGCCGGACGTGATCGCGACACGCTGTCTGCTTCCCTCCGCGGCGCTGGATTTGCCGGTCATACTGGCAAAGCCCGCATTGCTGCCAACGTGGAAATGCGGCGTATTCCAGCGTACAGGCGTATGGTCAGGCCACGGCTGGGCCTGATGAAACTGAAACAGCTCATCATGGCTCAGGAGGCTTTCACGCACCGTCGGCCACAGCGCAAGCTTAAGGAAATACTGATCGGTGAAGCGTTCGCTTCCCTGATACTGCGCAATGAAATCGCGCATCGCCTGTTCCACACCCCGGAAAACGCCGTGACAGCCGCCCCACATCCCTGCCAGCAGCAGTTCGGTATGGGAGAAGTAGTCACGCATATGGTGGAACCAATAAGGTGACACCAGCCAGGCGTTAACCGCCGCGGCTTCGCGCTCCGAGAGCAGCGAGTCAGCATCGCGCACGATAAAGCGCTTCACCGCCGGATCGTCGAGCACCAGAAAACGCCACAGGGTTGGATACACGATTTTTTCGTGAGACATATCGAACAGCTGGACGTGCGGCTGGTCAAGGCGCTGCCAGACATGCTGCGGCACGCTCTCATCCAGGTAGATGCGACAGACCCAGCCGGGATAGAGCTCAGGGGCGACTTCGACGTTTTTAATCAGGGTTTCACAGTAGCGAGGCTGATCGCCATACAGGCAGAAGGCGATGACATTCTGCTGCGGCTGACTGAGATCGACAGGCTCAGGTTGTGGAGCGGGAAACGCCATGCGCTGTCCCTGACTGAAACGCGCATCAGAACGCATCAGAGACGCCAGACCGTAACGGGCGACCTCTTCTTTTTTATTCAGCCAGCCACACACTTCGGTCAGGCCATCCAGCCAGGTTTCAGAGGCTGTAGCCTGCACAGCGGGCGGTGACTGATAAATCTTCTGGTAGATTTTGTACGCTTTATTGTGCTGACCCAGACGCAACAGACAGAGCGCGTAGTCGCTCAGCACCTGCATCTGATTTGGCATTGAGCGCAGCACCTCTTCGCAGCACTGGGCTGCCAGCGCATAGTCGCCCTGTTGCATGGCGGCACGGAAACGTTCAGCGCTGCGTTCCAGCCGGGCACTGAGTGCGGCAGGATTAGCGCCGGGGAGAGGACGTCGGACAGGAATGGTGTTGCGCATAAACACTCTCAGGTTTAACTGATGATACGCGCCGTTAACGACCAGCAGCAGGTTTTGAGTCTGGACAAAAACCTGCTGCCTGACGCGGCTTACAGCAAGCGACGCGCCGCTTCGACCACAATCTTCACTGCGTCACTTTCTGTCTGTTTCATGGTGACCGCATCCGGGATCTCTTTCTGCGTGCGGTTCACTATCACGCCCGCCACCATGCCGGCTCGCAGACCCTGGCTGGCGCACATGGTTAACAGTGTAGCGGATTCCATCTCATAGTTAAGCACGCCCATTTCCTGCCACTCTTTCATCGAACCTTTGAAGCGACTGACGACACGACCTGAGACGGTGTCGTAACGCTCCTGGCCCGGATAGAAAGTGTCAGAAGAGGCGGTGATACCGATATGGGTCTTTGCGCCACAGGCTTCTGCGGCGGCAACCAGTGCAGTAGTGCAGGCGAAATCTGCCACTGCCGGGAATTCCATCGGCGCAAAATGCAGGCTGGCACCGTCCAGGCGAACAGATGCGGTCGTCACCAGTACATCGCCAACATTGATATGTGGCTGGATCGCGCCAGTGGTTCCGACACGCAGGAAGGTGCGCACGCCGAGCTGTGCCAGCTCTTCCACGGCAATCGACGTTGAAGGACCGCCAATACCGGTTGAGCAGACCACAACGGGTTTCCCCTCAATTTTTGCCAGCCATGAGGTAAATTCACGGTGTGAGGCGAGATGCGTGGCATCGTCCATCAGTCCGGCAATTTTCTTCACACGCTCCGGATCGCCCGGCACAATCGCCAGGGTGGCGCCCTGCAGATCGGCTTTAGTCAGGCCAAGATGGAAAACGTCAGACTGTGTCATTTTTCAGACTCCTGTTAAGGGAAGGTAGCGCGCCACTCTACGCCAGCACGCCCGATAAATATGTGACAACATTCACTTAAGAAAATGAAAGTTACATTTTCCGCCAGATTAATTGTGACTGACATCACACAATCATATCTTCCTTGTCCGGATAGCCCTTCGCGAGGCTGTGTCTGGGTCAGCGCAATGTTAAAGAGGTGGATGATTTTATTCGCTGCTGATTCTGTTACCCGACACCTGGCGCGCAGGCTTAACAGCCAGGCTATAGTTACGTGATTGCGCAAATGCTTGCACGGAGAGAATAATGAAAACCAGTGATAATATGACACAAAAACCGGCGACGAGCGGCTTTGCCCCTGCCGTGCAGCCCACCGCCTCTACGACCATCATCACCGAAAGCCCGGCCATTCACTCAGGTGAAACCTCAGTGCCAAGCCAGGGCGAAAACATGCCGGCATTTTTTGCAAAGCCTCACGCAGCAGAAGGCCCGTTGCCTGTCGTCCTGGTGGTGCAGGAGATCTTTGGTGTGCATGAACACATTCGGGATATCTGCCGCCGTCTGGCACTGGAAGGCTATCTGGCGATCGCGCCCGAGCTCTATTTCCGCGAAGGCGATCCTTCTGAATATAATGATATCCCGACGCTGTTCAGCGAGCTGGTCAGCAAAGTGCCTGACACCCAGGTGCTGGCAGACCTCGATCATGCCGCTAACTGGGCGGCACGCAATGGCGGCGATATCCGTCGCATGGGCATCACCGGTTTTTGCTGGGGTGGCCGCATCAGCTGGCTCTATGCCGCGCATAACCCACAGCTGCGCGCTGCAGTTGCCTGGTATGGACGACTGACCGGTGAGCGCACGCTGAAGCAGCAGAAGCATCCTATTGATATTGCGGTCGATCTGAGTGCACCGGTGCTAGGTTTGTATGGTGGCCAGGATGATGGCATTCCACTGGAGAGCGTCGAGCAGATGCGCCAGGCGCTGCATGCCGCCAATGCGACCGCCGAGATCATCGTCTACCCCGAAGCGGGACATGCGTTTAATGCTGATTACCGTCCGAGCTACCATGCTGAATCAGCGAATGATGGCTGGCAACGCATGCTGGCCTGGTTCAGGCAGTATGGTGTGGCATCAGAATAGATGAAAACAGGGGCGCTTCTGCGCCCCTGTTTTTTGCCACCAGACCCCTTTCCTACGCCGTCTCACCACGCAGTTTCTTCGCCGCCGTCACCATATTCGCCAGCGCCTGACGTGTCTCCGTCCAGCCTCGTGTCTTCAGACCGCAGTCAGGGTTTACCCACAACCGCGCTTCCGGAATTCGTTTCGCCGCCTTCAGCAACAGCGCTTCTATCCACGCCACGCTGGGCACATTAGGCGAGTGAATATCATAGACGCCGGGGCCGATTTCATTCGGATACTCGAAATCTTCAAACGACGCCAGCAGGTCCATGTCAGATCGTGAGGTTTCAATCGTGATCACATCGGCGTCCAGGGCTGCGATGGCGTCCATAATGTCGTTGAACTCGCAATAACACATATGCGTGTGAATCTGGGTTTCATCCCGTGCGACCGCCGCATTCAACCGGAATGCTTCCACCGCCCAGTTCAGGTAGGCCGCCCACTCAGACTGATGCAGCGGCAGACCTTCACGCAGTGCCGGCTCATCAATCTGAATAATCCCGATGCCCGCCTTCTCCAGATCTTCCACTTCATCGCGCAGCGCCAGGGCGATCTGCTTCGCGATGATTTCACGTGACACATCTTCACGCGGGAATGACCAGCAGAGAATCGTCACCGGTCCGGTCAGCATCCCTTTTACCGGTTTGTCAGTCAGCGACTGGGCATAACGGGCCCATTCCACGGTGATCGCCTCCGGACGGCTGATATCGCCGATAATGACGGGCGGTTTCACACAGCGAGAACCGTAACTCTGCACCCAGCCATTCTGAGTAAAGACAAAGCCGTCCAGATGCTCGCCGAAGTACTCAACCATATCGTTACGTTCTGCTTCACCATGCACCAGCACATCCAGCCCCAGCCGTTCCTGCTCGGTAATCGCCTGTTTGATGTGCTCCGCGATGCCTGTGCGATAATGGTTACTGTCGAGACGACCCTGCTTAAAGTCGAGGCGCAGGCCGCGAATTTCCGTGGTCTGTGGAAAAGAGCCGATGGTCGTGGTGGGCCATGCAGGCAGATTGAAACGCTGACGCTGCAGCACTGCCCGTACCGGGTATGCGCTCAGGCGTTCACAGTGCTGTGGCGTGATGGCCGCCAGACGCTGGCCCACCGCCACATTATGCACACGGCGGGAGTGAGCACGGGCGCGCACCGGTGCGCTCCAGGCGTCCAGCGTCGCCGCATCATTGTTGTTAAGTGCCTGACTCAGCAGTGAGAGCTCGGTACATTTCTGCAGCGCAAAGGCGAACCAGCTTTTGACTTCATCATCCAGCCGGGTCTCGACGCCGAGGTCGATCGGGCTGTGCAGCAGCGAGCAGGAGGAGCCGATCCACACCTGTTCACGCTGGGTGATCAGCGGTTGCAGACGACTAAACCAGCGGCTCAGATCGGCACGCCAGACGTTACGTCCGTTGATCACACCAAGCGATAGCAGCCAGCTGGCGGGGAGTTGCGGATTCAGCTGCTGAATATCATCACGGCCATGGACCAGATCGACATGCAGGCCCTGCACCGGCAGCTTACGAATCACATCAATATTCTGCCCGATGCTGTCAAAGTACGTGGTCAGCAGTAGCTTGCTGTGGCCCTGCAGTGCGTCATAGGCCAGCTGAAAAGCGTCGCGCCACGTTTGCGGCAGTTCCAGCGCCAGGGCGGGTTCATCAATCTGAACCCATTCGATGCCGCGCTTTGCCAGCTCCGCCAGCACCTGCTGATAGACCGGCAGAATCGCCTCCAGCAGCGACAGACGTTCAAACGGCTCGCCTTTGACTTTACCCAGCCATAGATACGTCACCGGCCCCAGCAGCACTGGCTTGATCTTGTGGTCCAGTGCCAGCGCCTCATCGACCTCGTCCAGCAGCTGAGTCCAGGTCAGTTTAAATGTCTGGCCCTGGATAAATTCCGGCACGAGATAGTGATAGTTAGTGTTAAACCATTTGGTCATTTCTGCCGCCGCCGCAGGCTCGCCAGTCGGGGCGCGACCGCGCCCCACGCGAAACAGCGTATCCAGATCAACGGTGCCCTCCTGGTTCTGATGACGCGCAGGCACATTGCCCAGCATCAGGCTGGTGGTCAGCACATGATCATACCAGGCGAAATCGCCAACCGGCAGCAGATCGACGCCCGCCTCTTTCTGATGTTGCCAGTGTCGCGCTCGCAGTTCGCGGCCCGTCGTCATTAGCGCCTGCTGCGTGCTGTCGCCCGCCCAGTAACTCTCCAGTGCTTTTTTCAGTTCACGGTGCAGGCCAATTCGGGGAAAGCCGAGGGTATGGTTGAGGATAGTCATGTGCTGTTCTCCAGATAATCTTTCACTTTGGCTTAAATGGGCAGCCAAAGATGTTTAGCCGTCCAGATGTTTACACTGCTATACTCTGCGGGTACTGTATGTTGCTCAAGCGCAATATGTTCACTTTCGATGTGAAGGACTCTCATGATCGAACTCAAGCACCTGCGGACGCTTCAGGCTCTGCGCAATACGGGATCGCTGGCGGCAGCAGCAGCCCAGCTTCATCAGACGCAATCGGCGTTGTCTCACCAGTTCAGCGATCTGGAGCAGCGGCTGGGATTCCGCCTGTTCGTGCGTAAAAGTCAGCCCCTGCGCTTTACGCCGCAGGGCGATATTCTGCTGCAGCTGGCAGAGCAGGTGCTGCCACAGATTCAGCAGGCTTTGCAGGCCTGCCATGAGCCGCATCAAACCACGCTGCGGGTGGCGATTGAGTGTCATAGCTGCATTCAGTGGCTGACCCCGGCGCTGGATAAATTCCGTCAGAGCTGGCCGCAGGTGGTGATGGATTTTAAATCGGGCGTGACCTTTGATCCCCAACCCGCACTGCAACAGGGTGAGCTGGATGTGGTGCTGACCTCCGATATTCTGGCGCGCTCTGGCCTGTTCTACTCACCGATGTTCGATTATGAAGTGCGGCTGGTACTGGCGACGGATCACCCGCTGGCGCAGGTTGAGCAGATTTCGCCGGAAGATCTGGCGGATGAGGTGTTAATGATCTATCCGGTGCAGCGTCAGCGTCTGGATATCTGGCGCCACTTCCTGCAGCCCGCAGGCGTCAGTCCGGCCCTGAAAAGTGTGGATAACACCCTGCTGATGATTCAGATGGTTTCGGCACGGATGGGCATTGCCGCGCTGCCCCATTGGGTGGTGGAGAGTTTTGAGAAGCAGGGTCTGGTCGTGACCCGCACGCTGGGCGATGGCCTCTGGAGCCGTCTTTATGCTGCCGTACGCGAAGGGGAACAGCGTCAGCCGGTGCTGGAAGCCTTTATCCGCTTTGCGCGTCAGCACGCCTGTGAGCACCTGCCTTTTGTGCGCGATGCCGCGCTGCCCGGAGCCGTGTTACAGCGGTAATCCGACCGGCACAAACCTGCGCGAACGCGGGCAAAATCCCCTATAATGCGCAGCCTGTCGACTGACCATGAGAAGATCTCACCATGACTAACAATGATATTCTGCGCAGCGTGCGCTACATGCTCAATCTGAGCGATGCCAAAATGGTGGAGATTTTTGCGCTGGCGCAATGTGACGTACCGGTAGCGGATATTCAGGCGTGGCTGAAAAAAGATGATGATGCGGCGTTCCGTCCCTGCCCCGATGTGCTGATGGGTTATTTCCTGAATGGCCTGATCTTCTACCGTCGTGGTAAAAGCGAAGATGCTCCTGCGCCGTCGATTGAGCGCAGGATGACGAACAACATCTTCATGAGAAAGCTGCGCATCGCTTTTGATCTGAAAACCACCGACATTCCTGATGTCCTGAAGCGCGTGAATTTTACCGTCTCACAGGCTGAGATTGGCGCAATTTTCCGCAAACCTGACCATAAGAACTATCGCGAATGCGGCGACCAGATTCTGCGTAACTTCCTGAAGGGGCTGGCGATGATTCAGCGCCCTAAGAGTGAGAAGCCAGCCTGAGTTCGTGCTTTCCAGTCGGAAACGGCGGGTTGCTGCGTAAAGACGGCGTGAATCCATCCCTGGCGCCTCGACCGCCGCATTCTTGCGGCGGACGCTTTACTTCTCAACCCGCCTTCCCCTCCTTCATATTCCTTACGAAACCCTGGTTTGGCAGCGATGATGCTGTGAAGTCTTCAGGGCTGGCACGTCAGAAGAGCGAAGCGTCCGGGCCAGGGATGGCCCGGCCGATCCACAGGGATGTGAGATTTCTTCGCGATCGGACGCGCCAGCCCGGGAGGCCGCAGTCCGGCTACAGCAACGGTTTGTCCCAGCACCCAATGATTACCGGTCACTACGCCCCACCACCCAGCGCTTATGCACCCACAGCGAGGCGAGGATCACCAGCGCGCCTGCAATAAAGCTCGGCCAGTGCGGTTTCTCCTGCCAGATAGCCAGATTCACCAGCAATCCGGCGGGAACGTGCATGTTATTCATAATGCCCAGCGTGCCAGCATCGACCTGCGTCGCACCGTAGTTCCACATAAAATAGCCGAGACCGGAAGCGGCGATGCCCAGCCAGACCAGAATGCCCCACTGCAATGAGGTGGTCGGCAACTTCTGCGGATTGCCCCAGGCACACCAGGCGATCACTGCAATTAACACCGCACCCAGATAGAACCAGGAGAATGCCGTGTGCTGCGGCATAGGACGGGTCTCCTGCAAACGCTTATAGCCCACCATTCCCGCCGCAAAGCAGATGTTTGCCAGCTGTACTAATAGCAGGCCAAACCAGAAATGATCGCTGACTTTGTCATAGCGAATAATGGCTGCGCCAGCCACCGCCAGCAGGGCGCTGAAGATATAGCCGATGCGCAGCGGACGACGGCTGATCAGGTCATAAATCAGCGTCACATAGAGCGGCGTCATCACCGTAAACAGCAGGAACTCTGACACGCTAAGATAGAGGTAAGCTTCGAAGCTCAGCAGATACATCACTCCCAGCTGCAGCATCCCGACCAGCATATAAAGCAGCAGCGTTGAAGGGCGATGGCCACGCCAGCGCAGGAACGGTAAAAACACCAGCGCAGCCAGCGCCAGACGCATCAGTACAGAGAACCAGCTGTCTACCTGTCCGGCAAGGTATTCGCCAATCAGGCTGAACGAAAAGGCCCACAGAATGGTGGTAATAATCAATAAAAACACGGCGACGACCCTGAAATGAACAGGCTGTCAGTGTAAACAATGTGCCACTTTCAGGCTGTGAAATCTGGTTGACATGTGATTATAAACCAGGCAATCAGAAGGTCTGCTGGATAGACTGCTTACACTCAATGACATAACTGTCGACGTAATGGATTTTCAGCCAGATAAAATGCGCGAAATAATCCATGGCGTGATCACTTTCGCTACAGAATGTAATAAAACTGTAACAAATGTGTCATTCATCACAGTACCGTTGTGCAACTAACACTATTCTTTGCGCGAAATGGAACATTCTGTATCCATTTTGTTCTGCTCTTTTCCTGCCCCAACCTGCTGGGAATTAAAAACCATAATGTGCCCTGGAGGGCCTCACTGATGCTGAGCATTTTTAAACCTGCACCACGTCAGCCGCAGGTGGCGGAGGATCACGTTGATCCGCTCTACCGTCGCCTGCGCTGGCAAATTTTCATCGGGATCTTTTTTGGTTACGCGGCCTACTACCTGGTCAGAAAAAACTTCGCACTCGCCATGCCCTATCTGGTGGAGCAGGGTTTTTCACGCGGCGATCTCGGCTTTGCCCTGTCCGGTATTTCCATTGCTTACGGCTTTTCAAAATTCATCATGGGCTCGGTCTCTGACCGCTCAAACCCGCGCGTATTCTTACCGGCTGGCCTGATTCTGGCAGCAGCAGTGATGCTGATTATGGGATTTGTTCCCTGGGCGACGTCCAGCATCATGGTGATGTTCGTGCTGCTGTTTGTCTGCGGCTGGTTCCAGGGCATGGGCTGGCCACCCTGTGGACGTACCATGGTTCACTGGTGGTCGCAGAAGGAGCGCGGCAGGATTGTCTCGGTCTGGAACTGTGCGCATAACGTGGGCGGCGGTATTCCGCCGCTGCTGTTCCTGCTCGGCATGGCCTGGTTCAACGACTGGAAAGCAGCACTTTACATGCCAGCGTTTGGAGCGATTGCCATTGCAATTCTGGCCTTTGCGCTGATGCGCGATACGCCGCAATCCTGCGGTCTGCCGCCAGTTGAAGAGTATAAAAACGACTATCCGCCTGACTACGATGCCAGCCACGAAGAGGAGCTGACGGCAAAACAGATCTTCATGAAGTATGTGCTTCCGAATAAGCTGCTGTGGTACATCGCACTCGCCAACGTCTTTGTCTACCTGCTGCGCTACGGCATTCTCGACTGGTCGCCGACCTATCTACGCGAAGTAAAACACTTCACGCTGGATAAATCGTCGTGGGCCTACTTCCTGTATGAATATGCGGGGATTCCGGGCACGCTGCTGTGCGGCTGGATGTCAGACAAAGTCTTCCGCGGTAATCGCGGTGCGACCGGGGTGTTCTTTATGACACTGGTGACCATCGCGACCGTGGTCTACTGGCTCAACCCGGCGGGCAATCCTGGCGTCGACATGGCCTGTATGATCGTGATTGGCTTCCTGATCTACGGTCCGGTGATGCTGATTGGTCTGCACGCGCTGGAACTGGCACCGAAAAAAGCGGCGGGAACGGCCGCGGGCTTCACCGGCCTGTTTGGCTATCTGGGTGGATCGGTCGCGGCCAGCGCCATTGTCGGTTACACCGTCGATTATTTCGGTTGGGATGGCGGCTTCATGGTAATGATTGCTGGCTGTGTACTGGCAGTTATCCTGCTGTTACTGACCATGGTCAGCGAACATAAACACAAAAAGACCCTTGCCTGACGGCATGAAAAAAGGGCCGGGTAACCGGCCCTTTTTACGCTGACGGCTTAAGCCAGATAGAGCATGCGAAGCGTCTGCGGCACCGCATCATCGGCATTCGAACCAATCACCTCCAGCGCCGGCAGTGTATCTTTCAACCGCTGATGGGCATTCTGCATGATATAGCCCTTACCCGCCATGCTCAGCATCTCCACATCATTCATGCCGTCGCCAAAGGCGATGCAACTTTCCAGCGTGTGACCCAGCGTTTTCGCCACGGCTTCGAGCGCATGCCCTTTCGATACGCCGCCCGCCATCACTTCCAGACAGGTCGGCAGCGAGAAACTGACATTCACCCGATCGCCCCAGCGCGCTTCAATCGCCTGCTCCATCGGAATCAGATGCTCGGGATTTTCGCAGGTGAAGAAAACCTTGCTGATGTTATCAGTTGGCAGCAGACCCGGCTCATAGACCTGATAGTTGAACACCGACTCACGGAAATAGTCCTGTTCCGCCGGGCTTGAACGGCTGACAAACCACTCATCGTCGCGGTAAACGTGCGTCAGAATATCGCTGTGATGATATTGCAGGCCAAACAGATCGCTGGCGATATCCTCATCCAGATTATGGCTGAACACCAGCTCGCCCGCAGCGTTGTGCACGCGCGCACCGTTTGAGGTGATCATATAGGCCGGAATCGCCAGGCTGTCGCGCATCTGTCCGACATCAATATGATGACGGCCAGTGGCGAACACAAAGTGAATATCTTTCGCGACCAGTTGTTGCAGCGTTTCACGCGCAAAAGGGGTCAGACGATGTTCGGGGGAGAGCAGCGTGCCATCCAGATCGGATGCAACGATGTGATACATGAAAACCTCGGGTATTTGATTCTGCCGGCTTTAACCGGTCGGATATATAACGTCAGTGGTGCGATGAAAAGAAGTCGACCACTGCATTGAGTGCTTCAGCTCGCATCTCGTCCTTTTCAAACAGGATCTCATGACGCGCACCGTCGATCACCCGTGGCTTATTGCCCTCACACGGATGACCCGCCGCTGCCATCGCGGCGCAAAAAAGGTCCTGCGAACGATTGTCGACCACCCGATCATCGCTGGCCTGTAACAGCAGCAATGGCGTGGTGATCTTATCAACCTGACTGATAATGTTCCGACCCGCATGGACGCCTTCACGCACCCAATGGTAGGTTGGCCCGCCCACGCGAATCGCCGGATCGTCCGCATAAAAACGCAGGTTTCGCCGGTAACGTTCGGTGCTGTGCGTCAACCGGTTAATACCAAACGGATGCGCGCGCCAGCGTCCGGTGCCCAGCGCATAGCCATCGCGCATGGCCGGGCGTTTCTCCGCCCAGTCCAGGATCCGATGGGCAAGGAATGAGGGCAACGGCAAGGCAATGCCAAACATCGGTGCCACTAACGCTGCCGCATGAAATGCCTGCAGCTGGCGTGCCAGAAACAGCGTTAATATTGCGCCGCCCATCGAGTGAGCCAGCGCATAGCGCTGCTGGTAATGGCCGCTGACTATCTCTTTCAGATAGAGCGTCTCAAGATCGTCGACATAATGGGTAAATTCCGCTACGTGACCACGGTGTGTATCTTCCAGCAGGCGATCGGAACGCCCCTGACCACGATGGTCCAGAATCACCACATCAAATCCGCAGTGAAACAGATCGTACGCCAGCTCAGGATATTTTATGTAACTCTCGATGCGTCCCGGCACAATCAGGATCACACGCTTGTGTTGCGGTGATGTGAAGCGGACATAGCGCAGCGTCAGATTACCCACACCGGTAAACTCACGCTCTTCACGGCTGTGCCAGAAATCGAGCAGCGGCCCGGTGGCGAAGGCAGCAAACGCTTTTTCCCGTCGCAGCCAACTGGCTTTATGTTGATTCATTCGCCCTCCTGATGACCGGATACAGAGTCCTGCATGCCCTGCGCAGGCCATAGCGCCGCGCTTATTTCTGGCGTATTGTGTCACAATTCCGCTACTAAAGAGAGCCTGACCCATGACCATCGAATGGTGGCTGACCTACCTGCTTACTACCACAATCCTGAGCCTGTCGCCCGGTTCCGGCGCAATCAACACCATGAGTACCGGTATCAGCCACGGCTATCGCGGCACGGTAGCGTCCATCTCCGGTTTGCAGGTCGGCCTGGCACTGCATATCGTGCTGGTCGGTATCGGTCTGGGCGCGCTGTTTTCTCAGTCGCTGCTGGCATTTGAAATTCTGAAATGGGCCGGTGCAGCCTATCTGGTCTGGCTGGGTATTCAGCAATGGCGCTCCGCGGGTGGCATCGATCTGGATGCGGTCGCCAAAGCGATGCCGCGTCGTCGCCTGTTCAAACGCGCCGTACTGGTTAACCTGACCAACCCGAAAAGTATCGTCTTTCTGGCCGCCCTGTTCCCGCAGTTTATCCAGCCGCATCAGCCGCTGTTTATGCAGTATCTGGTGCTGGGCGTAACCACCGTAGTGGTCGATATCATCGTGATGATTGGCTACGCCACGCTGGCCACACGCATTGCTGGCTGGATTAAAGGCCCAAAACAGATGAAGTTAATGAACCGTATTTTCGGTGGGCTGTTTATGGCTGTGGGCGCGCTACTGGCCAGTGCCAGAAAGATCGCTTAAGACCTTATGCGCCGACACACTGAGGTCGGCGCAAACACTTCCTGTTTAATCCCTTCTTCCCAGGTGCAGCTACGGCGCAGTCAGTGGCACTGCACGCAACACCATGATGCCAGGCTTCGACCGCATATATTCCCTGAATGGCGCATCGACAACTTTGCGATTAGCAGCCAGCGAAGAGGCGTTCCTGAACCACAACCGGCCATCATGTCGGACGGCAATCCCGGCATGTGAGACATCCAGCCCCTGAGCAGTGGTGTAAACCCCAATATAATCGCCGGTCTGGATCTGCTTCAGCACCTGCAGGGTTATCGCGCGGGCCGGAATGTAAGTTATGCGACGTGGAATCACCCCCAGACCGGGCAGCCGTTCTTTTCCGCTGGTCTCACGATTCAGTTGCTTCACCACCGTCACCGCATCCGGGCTAAGCGTGCGGGTGATGTCATCGGCATTGCGCGGGCTCTCAGCGAACCAGTCCGTAAAAAAGTGGCGACGTTCCAGGTAGCTGACTTTACCACCCGCGTAGCGGGTGCGAATCAGGTTAGCTTCAAAGCTGGCACGATCGTGGCTGCGGCTCAGCGCCTGAACGTAATCAAGCAGTGTGAAACAATCTACTCCGTTGAAATTTATCACCAGCGCTTCTGGCGTATCGGGCGAGCCGATCAGCGTATCCGCCTGGTAAGGTGTCTCGAGAAAAGTGGCTGAGATCTGGTTAATCCTTTCACCCTGTGGCTGATCTGACGCCCCAGGTGCCTGCGCCAGGATAGCCGCCACACTGTCCCTTTTCGCCGGAACAGGGGCGGGGGAATGGGCAGCATCAGGCGAGGCGCAGGCGCTGATGCAGGCCGTGATTAACAGCAGTAACAGGGGTTTTACTCTCATCATCATCTCCATGAAAAATAGTCCGCCGGTACGACCATACCGGAGGTGATGTTTTCTTTAATTAACGAATGATGACTATTTATATGCGGTTGCGACAGAGAGGCATCAGCAGGCGCAGAGTGTGACAGTCGTCACACAGGCGACGTTCAGAGAGAGGCGACAGCGCGTGAAATTTCTGCCGGATGCGCAATGCGCTCTCCGGCATAAGGGCTCAACGGGAAATAATGAGGTGGATACCAAAACCGGCAAACAGGACGCCTGCCATGCCATCAACCCATTTCGCCAGTCGCTGATAGCGGGTGCGGATCCACGGCAGTGCAAAGATGGCCGCCACCAGGGTAAACCAGGCAAAGGTTTCACCGACAATCAGCAGGAACAGACCCCAGCGCTCAGCCGAACCGACATCGTCGCCGACAAATAGCGAGAAGACGCTGCCGAAGTAGATAATCGCTTTGGGATTCGACAGGTTGGTCAGCAGGCCCTTGAGAAAGCTCATTCCACGTTTCGGCAACTCAACTACCGGCTCATCCTGTTGCGGCTGTTTATGACGCTGACGTGCCGAGCACATCAGCTGCCAGCCCATCCACAGCAGATAAAGTCCCCCGCCGACCATGATGATCTGGTGCAGCCAGGCCATTTTTTCCAGAATCAGATGTAGCCCCATCAGTGCCACGCCCGCCCAGACCACGATGCCAAGCGTAATGCCCAGCACACCCATCATTGCCTCCTTGCGGGAGCGGCTGGCGGCAGTCTGTGACACAAAAAAGAAATCGGGGCCGGGGCTCATCAGCGCCACCAGATGAACCAGCGCCACGGTTGCGAATAACATCAGCATGGTTGGTGTCCTTTATTCTTCATCATCAAGATGCTCTTTGATCATCACCAGGAAAGGTTTGCCAAAGCGCTCCAGTTTGCGGTGACCCACGCCGTTGACGCTGAGCATCTCCGACGCGCTGACCGGCATCTGTTCTGCCATCTCTATCAGTGTGGCATCATTGAACACCACGTAAGGCGGAATATTCTCTTCGTCGGCGATCGCTTTACGCAGCTTACGCAGCTTGGCAAACAGTTTGCGATCGTAGTTGCCACCCTGAAACTTCGCCGGACTACTGCTTTTTGTTTTCGCGGTGATTAAACGCGGCACTGCCAGCATGAGAGGCACTTCGCCGCGCAGCACCGGGCGTGCTGCTTCGGTCAGCTGTAGCGCTGAGTGCATAGCAATATTCTGCGTCACCAGCCCCAGATGGATTAACTGGCGTAACACGCTGACCCAGTGTTCATGGCTCTGATCTTTGCCCAGCCCATAGACCGGCAGTTTGTCATGGCCCTGCTCACGGATACGCTGATTATTAGATCCGCGCAGCACCTCAACGATATAGCCCATACCAAAACGCTGGCCTACGCGGTAGATGCCGGAGAGCGCTTTTTGCGCTTCAACCAGACCGTCATAACGTTTAGGGGGATCGAGACAGATATCGCAGTTGTCACACGGCTGCTGGCGACCCTCACCAAAGTAGTTCAGCAGCACCAGACGACGGCAGGTCTGTGCTTCGGCAAACGCGCCCATCGCGTTGAGCTTGTGGCGCTCAATATCCTGCAGCGGTCCCGGCACTTTCTCTTCCAGGCATTTACGCAGCCAGGCCATATCGGCCGGGTCGTAGAGCATCATCGCTTCGGCGGGCAGGCCATCACGCCCGGCTCGTCCGGTTTCCTGATAATAGGACTCGATGTTGCGCGGAATGTCGAAGTGGACCACAAAACGGACGTTGGGCTTGTTGATGCCCATGCCAAAGGCCACCGTCGCGACCACGATTTGCAGATCATCACGCTGGAAAGCTTCCTGTACCCGGCCACGCTGTTCGCTGTCGATTCCGGCATGGTACGCCCCGACGCTGAACCCCCGGCTTTGCAGTCGCGCAGCGGTGTCTTCCACCTTCGCCCGACTGTTGCAGTAGATGATGCCGCACTTGCCGCGCTGATCCTGAACGTAACGCAGCAGCTGATCGGTGGGCTTGAATTTCTCTACCAGCGTGTAGCGGATATTGGGCCGGTCAAAGCTGCTGATCTGGATCAGCGGATCCTGCATATGCAGCAGGTTAACAATGTCGTTGCGGGTGGTTTCATCGGCGGTCGCGGTCAGCGCCATCACCGGTAATTCCGGGAAGCGCTGACGCATCTTCCCGAGCGCGCCATATTCCGGGCGGAAATCGTGGCCCCACTGAGAAATACAGTGCGCTTCATCCACCGCCAGCATCGCCGGTTGCCAGTGCGCCAGACTTTCCAGGAAATTATCCATCATCAGGCGTTCAGGGGCGATATAGAGCAGCTTAACCCGACCCGTGCGGCAGTCAGCCATCACCGCCTGCTGCTGATCGCGCGTCATGGTGGAGTTGAGATAGGCTGCCGCCACGCCATTCGCCAGCAGCTGATCAACCTGATCTTTCATCAGCGAGATCAGCGGCGACACCACCAGCGTCAGCCCCTCGCGCACCAGCGCCGGGATCTGATAGCAGAGCGATTTACCGCCGCCGGTGGGCATGACCACCAGACAATCGCGCCCGCTCAGCGCCTCATTAATGATCGTCTGCTGACCGGGACGAAAATGCTGGTAGCCGAAGGTATCCTGCAATACCTGCTGCGCCAGCGCTTCCTGATTAAGAACTGCCGAGGTTGCCACGCGATTCCTGTCTTACGTTAGGGATTAAAACAAGTCGTTAAGTGTTACACCCACACCCAGACGCGTCTGGCGATGGTTGTAATCGATCAGTGATTCACCGTAACCGCTAAATACCTGAGTATAGAAGCGGACATGCTCACTGATAGGGTAACTCCAGCCCATCGTCGCGCCGCCATAACCGCTGTTCCAGTTATAATTGCCTTCGACGCTGAAGATACTGTCGCCGAGCCGGTAGCCCACTTTGGCACGGTAGTAACCCATATATTTGGTGATATCAGGGTTATCATCGCTGCTCTCCCCTTCCGGGATGCGATACCAGGGTTTGATTTCCGCCAGGAAGTTACCGTTTTCTGCCATCAGACGTGCATAGACGCGGTTCCAGCTACGTGAGGTGGGATCGCTTCGTCCATTAGATTGGTGATTCAGACCCAGTTCGATATCACGCAGTGTCCAGCCACCCAGCGAGTAGTCGGTCGCCCAGCCCAGGAAAATCTGCGGCTCATAGTTGGTCTCACGGAAGGGCGATGACTCCGCGCTATTCGACAGCTGCCACCAGGAGCGCTGGGTGTAAGAGGCTGCCAGCACCGAGTTGTCGCCCAGAATACCGCGCCACAGTGGAAACGCCAGGCTGAGCTGGAATTTCACTTCATCTTTGCGGGCATTCTCTCCCCAGTTATAGGAAGAGATCGCCTCTTTATTAAGGTCGCTGGTATAGGTGTAGAGCAGATAGTTGTTCTCGTAAGGATAGAGAACAAACGGGTTATCATGCTTCTCCAGCAGGTTAGCAATAATGCTGCCCTGCACCTGTGGCGCGTCGTGAACCTCTTTAATCCGGGCTTCATCCGCCTGCGCCAGTGCAGGAAATATCAACATTGCCGCCAGCAAGGCGCGATGCTTACGCATATAATTCTCCGGTGAGCAGCTGCGTATCAGAATAACTGAAAGGGTGTCGTAAAAAGCAGGCCATTCTACACGCAAATGGCAGTGAGCATGAGTGCTGATTTCTTAAACTGGAAACACCCTCGCAGGCGGAATAGAATACACAACTCGTTTATGTTACGCGCCCCTCTGGCCCGATTTTTTCAGGACACATCATCATGTCATCACCCGTGCTGACACAGCAGGACGCTCGCCAGCTCGTCGGCGAAATTTTCGTTTATCACATGCCGTTTAATCAGGCACTGGGCCTGGAGCTGATGCGTCTTGATGCAGACTACGCAGAAATTAGCTTCAATAACAAAACCATGCTGGTAGGCAACCAGGCGCAGCAGATTCTGCACGGCGGCGTTATCGCGTCGGTACTGGATGTCGCGGCGGGCATGGTCTGCGTCAGTAATGCGTTAACCCGCCAGGAAAGCATCAGCGAAGCGGACCTGCGCCAGCGTCTGTCGCGCATGGGCACCATTGATATGCGTGTTGACTATCTGCGTCCCGGACGCGGCGAACGCTTCACTGCCACCAGCAGCCTGCTGCGCGCCGGTAACAAAGTCGCCGTGGCTCGCGTAGAGCTGCACAATCAACAGGGCGACTATATCGCCACGGCTACCGCCACCTATCTTATCGGCTAACCACGCCACTGAATGGATCGCATATGGATACGCAACAAACCCGGCAGGGCGTTGGCTTTGCACTGGGCGCTTACTTTATCTGGGGCATCGCGCCCGCCTATTTCAAGCTGATAAAACAGGTTCCCGCGACAGAAATCATGACGCACCGGGTGATCTGGTCTGCACTCTTTATGCTGTTACTGATTACCCTGAGCCGCAGCTGGCCGGGCGTTCGCAGCGTGCTGCGCCAGCCTAAAAAAGTGCTGATGCTGGCGCTGACGGCAGTGACTGTCGGCGGCAACTGGCTGCTGTTCATCTGGGCGGTCAACAATCAGCATATGCTGGAAGCCAGCCTCGGTTACTTTATTAACCCACTGATTAACGTGGTGTTCGGCATGCTGTTTCTGCGCGAACGTTTTCGCCGCCTGCAGTGGCTGGCCGTGCTGCTGGCAGCCGTCGGCGTGCTGGTGCAGCTGTGGCAGTTTGGATCATTACCGATTATTGCGCTGGGCCTGGCGCTGAGCTTCGCCTTCTACGGTCTGATGCGCAAAAAGATTCAGGTCGATGCGCAGAGCGGCATGTTGATTGAAACCCTGTGGCTGTTTCCGCTGGCGGCAATTTATCTGTTTGGCTTTGCCGACAGCGCCACCAGCCATTTATCCGCTAATCCGCTGAGTCTCAACCTGAAGCTGATCGCGGCCGGCATTGTCACCACCATTCCGCTGATGCTGTTTGCGGCGGCCTGCAGCCGGCTGCGCCTCTCCACCGTGGGCTTCTTCCAGTACCTCGGCCCGACGCTGATGTTTGTGCTGGCAGTGGTGTTTTACGGTGAAACCATCACGCCAGACAAGCTGGTCACTTTTGCCTTCATCTGGCTGGCGCTGCTGGTGTTTGTCTGCGATGCAGTGGCATTTTCATTCCGCTCCCGTTCCCGTGCGCGCGTAGCGTGAAATAAAGCGCGCTAAAGCCGGGCCGGTCAGCAGGATGGTAAAGAGACGCAGGGTCTGCATCGCCATCACAAACGCCATGTTGACCTGGGTTCCGGCCGCAATAATCGCCACCGTGTCCAGTCCGCCTGGACTGGTGGCGAGATAAGCCGTCATCAGATCGATATCCAGCATACGCGTCAGCATCCACGCCAGCCCGCCACACAGCAGCATCAGCCCGAAGATTGAAGCCAGCATCTGCGGCAGCGTGCGCAGTGCCAGCAGAAAGATCGGACGGGTAAAACGCAATCCCACGCTCCAGCCAATCAGTGCATAGGCCACGGCCAGCAGCCATTCCGGCACCTGTAATACCGCCATATGGCTGCTGTTCAGTGCCGCACCCGCCAGCGCGGGCAGCAGCAGCGCGCCAGAAGGAATGCGCAGTCGTGTGCCCAGCCACGCGCCCGTCAGCATCACGACCAGGGTAATAGTAAAGCCGCGATTCAGCGCGGGGAACCAGAGCGGCGAAACACTGTGGGCTTCATCGCCCAGTCCGATGCGCGCCACCAGCGCGGCCGCTGAGGCAACAAACAGCACCCGAAGATACTGCATAAAAGCAACCAGCCGGACGTCAGCTCCAAAGTCCCCCGCCATCGCCACCATGGCCGATGCACCGCCGGGCGACGACCCCCAGGCACCGGTCGGGCCAGGCAGATGACTGAAACGTACCAGCAAAAAACCGGACAAGCCGCTGGCCGCCAGCGTCAGCAGTAGCACCGCCAGCACGATCGGCCAGTCCTGAATCAGTGGTGTCAGAATCGAAGGCGACAGGCTCTGGGCAATCATGCAGCCCAGCACGGCCTGAGCAAGCAGAAAGAACCGTCTGTCAATGCGCAGCGTAGCACCCGACAGCCCCATCACCACACCCACAATCATCGGTCCCAGTAACAGCGCGGCGGGCACATGGAAATAGTGCAGCACCGCACCCAGCAATACGGAGATAAGCAGCAGCAGCGTCCACTGCGCACGCAACGAAAAAGCGTCCATAAGAAGTTAATTAATTGTAAAAACAGGAGGGTCAGAGTACGCAGAAATCGGGACGGGAGCCAGCAGAACGGGCCATCTGAGATGGCCCGTGGCTTTTTTAAAGCCAGTTTTTACGCTTGAAGTAGAGATAAGGCGCCAGTCCGGCCAGAATCATCAGGCCGATAGCCGCAGGATAACCGAAGCTCCATTTCAGTTCCGGCATAAACTCGAAGTTCATCCCGTAGCTGGAAGCGACCAGCGTTGGCGGCAGAAACACCACGGAAACCACCGAGAAGATCTTGATGATGCGGTTCTGTTCGATGTTGATAAAGCCCATCGCCGCCTGCATCAGGAAGTTGACCTTCTGGAACAGTGATTCGTTATGCGGCAGCAGCGATTCGATATCGCGCAGAATTTCCCGCGCCTGCTCCAGCTGATTGCCCGGCAACCGCGCTTTACGCACCAGGAAGTTCAGGGCACGCTGAGTATCCATCAGGCAGAGACGTACTTTCCAGCCGATATCCTCCAGTTCCGCGAGCCGCGACAGCGCCTGATCGTACTCTTCGCCCTGCTGACCTTCCATGATCACCCGGCTGAGTTTCTCCAGCGCGCTATAGATGTTTTCAATTTCGTCCGCCAGCTGTTCGATTTTGGTTTCAAACAGGTCGAGCAGCAACTCAAAGGCATTGCCGTCGATGAGGGTCTGGTTACGGGCGCGCATGCGATAGAGGCGGAATGCAGGTAGTTCACGTTCGCGCAGCGTGTAGAGGCGGCCTTCACGGATGGTGAACGCCACGGTGGAGTTACCGGCGTGGTCGTCAGCATCTTCATAGAAGAAGAAGGAGTGGATATGCAGACCGTCTTCATCTTCGAAGAAGCGTGCCGAAGCCTCGATATCTTCCAGCTCAGGCCGTGTTGCCAGGCTCTGACCCAGCTCTGATTGTACGCGGTCACGTTCGCCCTCTTCCGGCTCGATAAGATCGACCCAGACGGAGGTAGTCAGTTTGTCGTTTTCGTCTTCCAGCTCCAGTCGCGTCAGGCGGCTGTGATCCAGTTTAAATGCGCTCAGCATAGCAATACTCCCCATTGCAGACTAAATGGGACAAGGCAGTCCGCCGTTCCTCAACATGGAACGTACGGCCTGAACACGGAAACAGAGTTTCAGAGATAAATCAGTGCTGACTCGTGCGACGGAATCAAAAAGGGAGGTCGCTGATAACCGCTAAGGCTACCCGCGTAAAGAGGTAGCCTTAGATGTTATTCCTGGTATCCAGGTCATTGAGCCAGCATCGACTGGGCGTGTCCAAGGCATTGTCCTCTCATGATAATAGTGGGCGCATGTTACGCTGAGACGAAAAAGCCGTCAACCGGACGCTAAATCGTTTCCAGCTTCGCGTAAGCCGCCACTAGCCACTTGATTCCCTGCCCCTGAAACGCCACCTGCAGGCGGCTGTGCTCACCGCTGCCTTCCAGATTAATGATGGTGCCTTCGCCAAATTTCGCGTGATGAACACGCTGACCCAGCGCGAATCCGCTGTCATTTTTGGTCACCGGAGCACCCATACGCTGATGACTTACCGGACGGCTCACGCTGGCGCGCAGACGCACTTCTTCGATGCACGCTTCGGGCAGTTCGCCGATGAAACGGGAAGGCCGGTGATACACTTCCTTACCATAGAGTCGGCGGGTTTCAGCGTAGGTCAGTGTCAGCTTCAGCATGGCACGGGTCACGCCGACATAAGCCAGACGACGCTCCTCTTCCAGGCGACCGCCTTCATCCAGCGACATCTGGCTCGGGAACATCCCCTCTTCCATGCCGACGATAAAGACCTGACTGAACTCCAGCCCTTTTGCCGAGTGCAGCGTCATCAGCTGAACCGCATCCTGCCATTTGTCTGCCTGACCTTCACCCGCTTCCAGCGCCGCATGGGATAAGAAGGCCTGCAGTGGCATAAGATCTTCATCTTCATCCTGATAGCTGAACTGGCGTGTCGCCGTCACCAGTTCCTCAAGGTTTTCAATACGCGCCTGGCCTTTCTCACCTTTTTCCTGCTCATACATCAGCCACAGACCAGAATCTTTGATGACCCGGTCGGTCTGAACATGCAGCGGTAAATCGGCCGTTTCGGTAGCCAGTGAATCGACCAGCTCACAGAAGCGTTGCAGCGCAGATGCGGCACGGCCAGCCAGCGCGCGGCTTTGCAGCAGTTCGCGCGTTGCCTGCCACAGCGTCATCTGACGCTCACGTGCCGTCTGACGCACCACGTCGAGCGTACGATCGCCCACGCCACGTGTCGGGGTGTTTACCACGCGCTCGAATGCCGCGTCGTCATTGCGGTTCGCCATCAGACGCAGATAGGAGAGCGCATCTTTGATCTCCTGGCGTTCGAAGAAGCGCATGCCGCCATAAATACGGTACGGCATACTGCTTTGCAGCAGCGCCTCTTCCAGTACACGCGACTGGGCGTTGCTGCGATAGAGAATGGCGCAGTCGTTGAGCGCGCCGCCGTTCTCCATCCAGACCTTGATGCGGTTAACCACAAAGCGTGCTTCATCAAGCTCATTAAAAGCGCAATAGATAGAGATCGGTTCGCCATCGCTGCCTTCGGTCCAGAGCTCTTTACCCAGACGGCCATTGTTGTTGGCGATCAGGGCGTTGGCAGATTTCAGGATGTTATTGGTTGAGCGGTAGTTCTGCTCCAGACGGATGGTTTCCGCGCCGGGGAAGTCCTGCAGGAAGCGCTGAATATTCTCGACCTGTGCGCCGCGCCAGCCGTAGATCGACTGGTCATCATCGCCCACGATGATGACACGACCACTGTCGCCTGCCAGCATCCGAATCCAGGCGTACTGAATGTTGTTGGTATCCTGGAACTCATCCACCAGGACGTTGGTGAAACGCTCGCGGTAGTGATTAAGGATGTGCGGCTTGTTGAGCCATAGCTCATGGGCACGCAGCAGTAGCTCGGCGAAGTCGACTAAACCGGCACGGTCACAGGCTTCCTGATAGGCCTGGTAAATGCGCAGCCAGGTCTGCTCAATGGGGTTGCCGTAACTTTCAATGTGCTTTGGCCGCAGGCCTTCATCTTTTTTACCGTTGATGTACCACATGCCCTGACGTGCAGGCCACTGCTTGTCATCCAGGTTCATGGATTTAATCAGGCGCTTGAGCAGACGCAGCTGGTCTTCACTGTCGAGAATCTGGAAATCCTGCGGCAGACCGGCGTCAAGGTGGTGGGCGCGCAGTAAGCGGTGCGCCAGACCATGGAAGGTCCCGATCCACATTCCGCCCTGACTGGTGCCGATCAGATGCTCGATACGGTGACGCATCTCCGCGGCCGCTTTGTTGGTAAAGGTCACCGCCATAATCGAATAGGGTGAGCAGTTCTCCACGGACATCAGCCAGGCAATACGATGCACCAGCACCCGCGTTTTACCACTGCCCGCACCTGCCAGCACCAGCAGGTTACTGCGCGGAGCCGCAACGGCAGCGCGCTGATTGTCATTCAAACCATCGAGCAGTTCAGAAACGTCCATAAGCACCGTTTACCAGAGAAAAAGCGTTGTCGTCGCGCTGTTTATTCCACCTGCCGCAAGGCATTATCACTGCCAGTCAGGCGGCAACACAGATGCCGGAAAAAGTACGGCGGCCAGGCAGAAAAAAAGGAGACGACTGGATAAATTTACAGCCATTATAGCAGTGAGGTGAGTGATGCCAACCGCGAAATTTCGACATGCGGCAACAGGCGCGCAGCCGGGATATGCATCAGGTTGCCCTGCCGCAGGTTTATCCAGCAGGCCTGTAATCCGCAGCGCAGTGAACCCGCGACATCGGTGGTGAGGTCATCACCCACATGCAGAATATGGTGTGGTGCGATATCAAGGCGTTGCGCGGCAAGCTGATACATATCCTGCCACGGCTTAGCGCGTCCATCCGGCCCGGCCCGCAGCGTAAACTGAAAGTAATGCGCAATACCCATTTTTTCAGGGCAGGCATTACCGTTGGTGACCGCCACCAGCGGGATTTTTTCCGCCAGCACTTTCAGCGTCTGATGCGTCTCATCCGGCATCTCGACCTGACTCCGCCACGCATGGAAGACCGCCATTACGTCTGCTGCACCCGCTGTCGCTTCAGCGGCAGAGAGGCCGACATTCAGCATCGCCAGCTTTACCGAACGGCGTCGCCACTCCGAAACATCATGATAGATTTCAGGCTCACGCTGCAGCAATTCGTCACGCAACTGCTGATAATCCTGCGGCGTGAAGTCACGCAGCGCTGGATGATAGGCCTGCAAAGCGGCATGGGATTCAAGGGTGGTGCGACGGATCACCGGGTAGTTATCGTAAAGCGTGTCATCAAGGTCGAAGGTCATGGCTTTTATGGCCGACAGCGGACGATAAAACTTCATTCGTTCTTTCCTCGTTTGGCGCGGGGATGCGCAGCGTCATACACTGAAGCCAGATGCTGGAAGTCGAGATGGGTGTAGATCTGGGTCGTCGACAGATTGGCATGCCCCAGTAACTCCTGCACGGCACGCAGGTCGCCGCTGGATTCCAGCAGATGCGTGGCAAAAGAGTGTCGCAACTTATGTGGATGGATATGGCTCGCCACACCCTGTCTGATGCCCCATTCGGCAAAGCGCTTCTGCACGTTTCGTGGCGAAATGCGGTTGCCGCGCGTCGACAGAAACAGCGCATCATCCTGACCGCCGAACGTTTCACGCAGCGGCAGCCAGTGCTGGATCCAGGTGACCGCCGTGCGGCCAATCGGAACCCGGCGCTCTTTGCTGCCCTTACCCACGACCCACACTTCACCGGAATCGAGATCGACATGGCGGCAATCCATATTTACCAGTTCAGAGAGACGCAGACCGCCACCATACATCACTTCCAGCATCGCCCGGTCGCGCACCGCCAGCGGATCGTCAAGGTCGATCTCCAGCAGCTGATTCACTTCATCAACATCGATATTTTTAGGAAGATGGCGCGCTTTACGTGGCGTCATTACCCCTTTGGCAGGATTAGCGGAGAGCAAACCCTGACTCACCTGCCAGTCGAGAAAACTCCGGAGAGCGGAGAGGCGCAGCGCAAGGCTGCTGGCAGAGAGGCCGGCGCGACGGCTGCGTGCCGCCATACTGCGTACCTGCGCTGGTTCCAGTGATGTCCAGCTGCTGAGCTTCATCTCATCCGCAATCGCCAGCAGCGCGGCAAGCTGTCGCGCATAGCTGCTCTGGGTTAACGGACTAAGCTGGCGCTCCACTTTCAGGTAGCGCAGAAATCCGTCGACGGCTTCCTGCAGCGCGCTGCTCATGCGCGTTCAACCCAGCGGGAAAGCAGACCAGGCATCATCTGTGACAGGTACTGTAACAGCAGTGTCCCCATGCCCGATTGGTAGTGCTGGCTATCGCGACTGCTGAACACCAGTACGCCGAGATCGCCCTCTTCGCCTATCAGCGACATGGCAACCGAACCGATCGCTTTGGCCTGCGGCAGCAGCAGCAGCAGTTCCGGCCCATTAATATTACCAAGATAGTGATGCTGGTTGCCGAAGCGCTGAATACGCAGCGGTTCAAACGCCTGACGCGACAGGCTCAGTTGAAAGAAATCGGAGGGCGCGCCCAGCAGCCATTTATCGCTGAACAGCCGCACATTGGCACCCGCCAGGCCCAGCTCTCGCGCCCAGCGATGCAAGCGGTTAAGCATATCCTGCAGCGAGTCAGCTGCGGCCAGATGGCTTTCCAGCGAAAGCAGACGGTCAAACAGTTCGTGGTTCGCGCTGGCCTGTTCCATCAGCAGAGTGATCTCTTCTTCCAGCTGCTGGATGTGGTTGCGTTGCCGTGCCATATGCCACTCGACCAGTGAGACGCTGCCGCGCACCGGGTGCGGCACGGCCATCTGTTCAACTTCGCGGGCATTGCGAATGAAGAAATCGGGATTCTGCCGCAGATAATGACTGACGGCCTGATCGTCCAGCAGAACCGAGGTGTCAGCCTGCTCTTCGATATTTTTCATAGATGAATAAACCCATCGTAGACGTGTGTCGCAGGTCCGGTCATGTAGAGCGGCTGACCGGCACCTTTCCAGGAGATATGCAGCGTGCCGCCGGGCAGATCGACACGGACGTCAGGTGCCAGAATGCCCTGCTGAATGCCGCATGCAACGGCAGCACAGGCGCCACTGCCGCACGCCTGTGTTTCACCCGCTCCGCGTTCGTAGACGCGCAGGCGGATATGTTCGGGATTGATGATCTCCATAAAACCGACGTTGACGCGATCCGGAAAACGTTCGTGGCTCTCCAGAATCGGGCCCAGCAGTTCAACCTGGGCGGTTTTAACACTCTCCACCTGGATGACGCAGTGGGGATTACCCATCGACACCGCACCCATCATCACCGTCTGCTCGGCCACGCGCAGAAGATAAAGATTTTCGGCTTTGTTCGCGCGGAACGGCACCTGCTGAGGCTCAAAGTTGGGCTCGCCCATGTTCACGCGCACCTGATCGTCAGGTGTCACGGTCAGGACCATGCGGCCATTCTGGGTGCTGACCCGGATATCGGTTTTGTTAGTCAGCCCTTTAAGCTGAACAAAGCGGGCAAAGCAGCGCGCGCCGTTGCCGCACTGGGCTACTTCACTGCCGTCGGCGTTGAAAATGCGATAGTGGAAATCGAGATCGGGATCGTAAGGCGGTTCAACAATCAGCAGTTGATCAAAACCGATCCCCTGATGGCGATCGGCCAGTCGACGGATCAGTTCCGGTGAGAAGAAGACGTTTTGTGTCACCGCATCCACAACCATAAAATCGTTGCCGAGACCGTGCATTTTGGAGAACTGCATTTTTTGCTCCGCCGGATAAGCCATCAGATTAGTTCGCTTGTGAGCCTGAATTACCGGTAACCAGCCCACCCACATCGGCTTTAGTCGCATCCGCTTTCTGGCGTTCGGTCGGCGCTTGTTGTTTCTTCGGCTGATCCTTCGGTGGGAAGTAGAGCGGTCCTTTCAGACCACAACCTGCAAGGCTGGTTACTGCCAGTGTCATGGCCAACAGGCTTATTACTTTCTTCATTCTTTATGCTCTTCATGTCCTTTACCTGGATGCTTATCATCGCAGTTGAAGGTGGAAAAGCAACAGGAAATCCCCGCTAATAGCGTGAACCGGGTGACAAGCCAGAAAGATAGCGGCTACCTGCAGAACGCAGGCAGCCCGTCAGCATCAATGCACCTGATAGCGCGGTTGATAGTCGCCGTTGTCGTTGTCAGGCTGCGTCGTACACAGCTGCGTCAGCGTCTGACTACGGAACGGAATGACCTGGAAGCGCTCACCCGTGTTCACAATCTGATAGAACTGCGGCAGGTTGAAGTTGATAAAGCTCGACCCATAGGTAAAGCGATCGTGTGATGAAGAGTAGAAACGGCTGACGTCGCGCACCAGCTCCTCCTTGCTGCCTTCACAGTGATGATAGACCTCAACCCGATTAGTCTCATCGAGAATATAGATATTGAAGCCGCGCTCATCTGTAGTGTTTTCAAAGAAGAACTGAATAATGCCTTCGCTGGCATAGCCGTTGACCACCGGTGGCAGTGGCGTCTGGTTCGTTTCGACCTTGATCGACAATCCGTGCAGTTTGTTGTTAGAAATCGCGCCATAAAATTCCACCGCGTTTTCCAGTTTCTGCACTGAGACACTCATGCGTTCAAAGAACAGGCCCCAGGTTTCGCCTGCCATGCGCAGCGCTTTAAAGCGGCCTGGCTCCTGACGTGTGCTGGAGAGACGGAGCTCAATGCACTCTGAGACCAGCTGCTGCACGCGCGTGCGGATCAGGCCGCGCAGATGCTGGCTGTAACAGAACACTTCCACCGTATCCGGCGGTGCGGCATCCTGATGCATCTTGCCGAGAATGGTTTTCAGCCCTTCGATCATTGCCTGTTCACCGCTGAAGTGCAGTGTACGCACCTCATTCCAGGAGTTGCGATAGAGCAGATCGATGCTGCCAATCAGACACTGCTGCTGCTGGCCAAAGCTAAAGACATCCAGCTTGCGGAAGTCGAAGTGCACCACCTGATTGCGGAAGGCTGCCGTCGGGTCATGCTCAAGGTTAACAATAATCGCCAGGTGGCGTATTTCGCACGGGCTGTAGAGCGCTTTTGGAGTCGGCGAAGGCAGACGCAGCGGGAAGTGGCTGGAAACATCGTTAACCAGCTCCTGCAGACGCGCCAGATCGCAAATCTCATTGCCTTTAATATGCAGCCGGGTTTTGCGGGTCAGCAGGCCATTGAACCACGCCCACGCCACCAGCTTGTTCAGGTAGCGGTTATATTCCAGCGGCTGATGGCTGATGATCGAGTTCATATCCGGTGCCTGGTTGTAGAGATACCAGCCGGAACGGTTGGCACGGCCAGGCGGCACATGAATAAAGGTCAGATTCGGTTCAGAGAGATCGGGCGAAATCTGCGGATTTACCAGCGTCACTTTGCCCGGCAGCGCTTCAAATGCGGCATACAGTTTACGGGTCAACACACCGATATCCTGCGGGCTGGCGCTGACGCTTAAGTTATTGCGACGGGCAAAGCGGATCAGGTTGCGATAGCTCTGCATCATCGCATCCAGCAATTCGTTATGGGCTTCACGTACCCGCTCGATTTTCCACTCGGCACGGTTGTCCAGAATAGCAATCTTCTCTTCGTTCCAGCCCCACTCTTTTACCAGCTGCGATAAAATTTCACGACGCCAGCCGGTGCGATGCTGATGATCTTCGGTGCTGAGCTTTTCACACACTTTGAGATAGAAACAGCGACGCACCAGGTCAAGGCGCGGCTGATCGTCAACGCTGGTCAGGTAGTGCGTCACGCGCTCCAGCATCATGCAATAAGGATCCAGTCCAAAGCAGATGATTTCACCGTCGTGCAGGCGCTGTTTGATATCCATCGCCAGCAGCTGCGTGTTCGGGTATTCCCAGCTGTAGGCTTCCAGCAGCAGCGTTTTCAGCACGGCTTTATAAGGCGAGTCGATGCTTTTATAGAGCTGCCACAGGCTGGCACCGAAATACTCTTCGGCTGATAGCGTGCCGAGGCCGCCCAGATCGAGCCACTCATTAGGCGTCAGCACGCCTTTGGCGTACAGCGACATCACATAGTCGTCGTAATGATGCTCTTCTTCGCCAGGCACCATATTCCACAGGATGCGTTTGCCCGCCATACGAACCGCGGTACGATAAAACTCATCCAGCAGTAAAATGTGTTGGGTTGAGCCGCAATCTTCACCGCCCAGGCTGCCGCTTTCATTGTGACGGAAGCGGTTCTCATCAATCAGGAAGAAACTGACTTCCACGCCCATTGAAACGCACCACTTTTGCAGCAGCGTGCATTTGCGCTGCAGATTCAGGCGCTCTTCATTATCAAGCCAGGATTGATGGCAGACCCAGATATCGAGATCCGAGACGCTGTTCTGGCCGACCGAGGAGGTACTGCCCATGGAATAGATCGCCGTGATCGGCATTTCGCCTTTCGGCGCATCAGCGTGGCGCAGGTCGCTGTCGCCGGTAAGATCGGCCAGCAACTGGCGCTGATTTTCATCAGGCGTGTAGAAGCTGATGCCATGTGGAACGCTACCTTCAAGGTAACCCGGCATCTGAGGATGTTGATAATGTAATAAGGTTGGCAGCAGACTGTAGACGCGCTGGAAAGCGGGTCCCATGGCAGCCAGCGCACGATCAACGCGCAGCTGGTTAATTGCATCCAGTCTCTGTTTCAGTGTCTCAATGTAGAGGTACAAGACGTTTCGCCTGATTGTCCCAGTGTTTAAGCACCCTGTTTCCACGCTCTGCCGCTTATTAAAGTAAAAAAGTGGGCAGATAATTGCTGGAAACGTGATCAATCTAACACTCGCCAGATTGACCGTAAAGAAAGTTGCGCTACTTAACAGTTTAGCACGTTCTTACCAGCTTCCCGCCTTTTCAGCACTGGTTCCCACGTTATGGCTTGATAAACCGGGCCTGAAACCACGCGCAGGCCGTTTTCAATCCGTTGAAACTGACAGTATTCACCCAGAGATGATAGGATATTCAGTGAACGATAAAAATGGTTAACAGCATGTTAGACAAAATTTTCAGAATTGCTACAAGACAAAGCCCGCTCGCATTATGGCAGGCACATTATGTACAGCAACGCCTCATGAGTGCCCATCCGGGATTGCGCGTTGAGCTGGTGCCTATGGTCACGAAAGGTGACATTATCCTTGATACGCCGCTGGCAAAAGTGGGCGGCAAAGGACTGTTTGTCAAAGAGCTTGAGCTGGCGATGCAGGATGGCCGTGCCGATATGGCCGTGCACTCAATGAAGGATGTGCCGGTCAGTTTTCCTGAAGGTCTGGGCCTGGTGACCATCTGTGAGCGCGATGATCCGCGCGATGCGTTCGTTTCTCATCATTATGACTCTATTGACGCGCTGCCACAGGGTGCCATTGTTGGCACATCCAGTCTGCGTCGTCAGTGCCAGATTAGCGCGCGCCGTCCGGATCTGGTTATCCGCTCGCTGAGAGGCAACGTGGGCACCCGCCTCGGCAAGCTTGATGCCGGTGAGTATGACGCGATTATTCTTGCCGTCGCCGGGCTGAAACGTCTGGGACTGGAAGACCGCATTCGACAGGCAATGCCTGCCGAAGTTTCCCTGCCTGCCGTGGGTCAGGGTGCAGTTGGCATTGAATGCCGTCTGGACGATAGCGTCTTAATTAACCTGTTACGGGCGCTGAATCACGACGACACCGAAGTCTGTGTCAGAGCGGAACGCGCTATGAATACCCGCTTAGAGGGCGGCTGCCAGGTGCCCATCGGCAGTTTCGCGGTGCTGGAAGGCGATGACCTCTGGCTGCGCGGCATGGTCGGCGCACCGGATGGCCAGGTGATGGTCAGCGGCGAACGTCGTGGTCCACGCGCGCAGGCAGAACAGATGGGCATTTCACTGGCCGATGAGCTGCTGAATGGCGGCGCCCGTGAAATCCTGAAAGAAGTTTACCAGGGGCAGCCGCCGACATGACCATCCTGGTGACGCGCCCGGAACCCGCAGCGGCAGAGCTGGTGTCACGCCTGCATGCCCTTGGCAAACAGGCGTGGAGCCTGCCGCTGATTGAGTTTTCGCCGGGCGCGACCCTCGCCTCTCTGCCCCAGAAGCTCGCCGGACTTCGTGCTGGTGACCTCGTCTTTATCCTTTCTCAGCAGGTTATTCACTACGCACAGCACGCGATCAAAGCATGGCCTACTGAGCTGGACTATTATGCAATTGGTCGTAGCACCGCGCTGGCGTTTCACACCGTCAGCGGACAGCAGGTGACCTGGCCTCATGCTCATGAAACCAGTGAGGAATTGATCAAAATAAACACGCTTCAGCAGATTGCCGGTAAGCGTGCGTTGATCCTGCGTGGCGATCCCGGTCGCGAATTACTGGCAGAGACATTAACCCGGCGAGGTGCTGAGGTTACGTTTGCTGCCTGTTACCAGCGCTGCCAGAAGCATTATGATGGGCCAGTCGAAGGCCGCCGATGGCGCAATCGCGGTGTCTCTGTGCTGGTGGTGACCAGCGGTGAAATGTTACAACAGCTCTTTTCGCTCTTCCCCGCAGTTGATCGCGAGGAATGGCTGCTCCACTGCCGGCTGATTGTCGTCAGTGAACGTTTGGCTACCCTGGCCGCTGGATTAGGTTGGCAGGATATTCAGGTAGCCGATGGTGCCGATAACGATGCGCTGCTGCGCGCGTTACGCTGAACTTTAACAATGGGATGTGCCACATATGACGGAACAAAAAGACTCCTCCGCCATGGTTGAAGAAACCACCCCAGCGGTCGACCGCTCTCCTTCCAGCAACAGCACACCAGCGCGTAATGCGAAAAATGGTGGCATGGTGTTGGGAGCCGTTGCGATTGTCATTGCGCTGGCGATTGGTGCGGGTTTATACCTTAACGGGAAACATCAGGCTGATTTACAGGCACAAACCAATCAGAAGCTGAGCGATCAATTAAGCGCGTTGCAACAGCAGGCCAGCAGCGATAAGCAGCAGCTGACACAGCAACTGAGTGGCGCTGAAACCGCGTTGCAGACTGCCCAACAGCAGCAGAGCGCATCAGCAAAAGAGCTGGAAACCCTGCGTGAAAAAGTGGCCGTCATCTCTGGTAACGACGTGCGCAGCTGGTTATTGGCACAGGCGGACTATCTGGTGAAACTGGCGGGCCGTAAACTCTGGAGCGATCAGGATGTCACGACCGCCGCTGCACTGCTGAAAAGCGCCGATGCCAGCCTGGCCGATATGAATGATCCCAGCGTGATGAATGTGCGTCGTGCGCTGACTCAGGATATCAGCAACCTCTCTTCCGTCACGCAGGTCGACTACGACGGCGTGATCCTCAAGCTGAATCAGTTGTCGAACAACGTCGATAATCTGCGTCTGGCCGATAACGACAGCGATGATGCGCCGATGGACAGCGATGGCGGCGAACTCTCAGGTTCCGTGCGCGAATGGCGTCAGAACCTGGTGAAAAGCTGGCATAACTTTATGGATGATTTTATTACTATCCGCCGCCGCGATAACACCGCACAACCGCTGCTGGCACCGAATCAGGATGTTTACCTGCGTGAGAATATCCGCTCGCGTCTGCTGATTGCTGCTCAGGCCGTACCGCGCCATCAGGATGAGATTTATAAACAATCGATCGACACCGTGTCCGCCTGGGTGCGCGCCTGGTACGACACCAATGATGCCGCCACTAAAGCCTTCCTTGCTCAGCTGGATGAGCTGAGCCAGCAGAATATCAATATGGATCTGCCGGATAACCTGGAAAGTCAGCCATTGCTGGAACAGCTGATGCAAACCCGCGTGCGGAACCTGTTAGCGCAACCGTCTGCCGCTGCTAATCAGCAGGGAGGCTAAGCATGCTTAAGGTATTTATCCTCTTTATCCTGCTGATTGCGGGCGTCGTGCTGGGACCCATGATTGCCGGTCATCAGGGCTATGTGTTGATTCAGACCGATAACTGGAATATCGAAACCAGCGTTACCGGCCTGGTGATTATCCTCATCCTGAGCCTGCTGGTGATTCTGGCCGTGGAATGGCTGCTGCGCCGCGTGCTGCATACCGGAGCACGTACCCGTGGCTGGTTTACCGGACGTAAACGCCGCCGCGCCCAGCGTCATACCCAGTCGGCGCTGATGAAGCTGGCAGAAGGCGACCACCGTCAGGTGGAAAAACTGCTCTCTAAAGATGCCGATCACGCCGATGTGCCGGTAGCCAACTATCTGCTGGCAGCCGAAGCCGCCCAGCAGCGTGGTGATGAAATTCGTGCCAATCAGCATCTTGAGCGTGCTGCTGAGCTGTCGGAAAGCAACACCATCCCCGTGGAAATTGCCCGCGCACGTATTCAGCTGGCCCGTAACGAAGATCACGCTGCACGTCACAGCATTGACCGATTGCTGGAAGTCGCTCCGCGTCACCCTGAAGTGCTGCGCCTGGCCGAACAGGCTTATGTCCGCACTGGCGCCTGGAGTGCACTACTGGATATTCTGCCTGCTATGCAGAAGTCACAGGTTGGCGATGAACTGCATCGCGATGCATTACAGCAGCAGGCCTGGCTGGGTCTGATGAATCAGGCGATGGCAGACCAGGGCAGTGATGGCCTGAAGCGCTGGTGGAGCACGCTGAGCCGCAAGACCCGTCAGGATACGACCCTGCAGGTAGCTATGGCGGATCATCTGATTGAGTGCAACGATCACGACACCGCGCAGTCGATCGTACTGGATGGACTCAAACGTCATTATGACGATCGTCTGGT
This sequence comes from Candidatus Pantoea rara, assembly GCF_051136265.1. Lineage (NCBI taxonomy): Bacteria > Pseudomonadati > Pseudomonadota > Gammaproteobacteria > Enterobacterales > Erwiniaceae > Pantoea > Candidatus Pantoea rara. The sequence continues at coordinate 3,826,409 of NZ_CP194942.1, forward strand.
GTTGTTGATGCCTCGCATCAAAAGCGGTAATCCGGAAGCGCTGGAGAAGGCATTACGCCAGCAGATCAAACAACATGGCGCAACGCCGTTGCTGCACAGTACGCTGGGACAGTTGCTGATGCGTCATGGCGAATGGCAGCAGGCGGCTGACGCGCTGCAGCAGGCGCTGGCACAGCGTCCGGATGCCTTCGATTATGCGTGGCTGGCAGATGTGTATGATCGCCTGCATCGTCCGGAAGAGGCCGCGAAAATGCGCCGTGAAGGATTGCTGCTGACGCTGAAGAATAATCCTAACGTCTGATATTTCAGACAGGATAAAGCCGGGCTCGCCCGGCTTTTTTGTGCCTGCAATCTGCCAACCTGTTTTTGCAGGCAAAAAAAACACCTGCCATTGGCAGGTGTAAGATCAGGTCGGTAAGACAACCGGGAGGTACCTGACTCAACGTGGTGTCTGTTAACCCTGTAAGACTTACGCGATACAGGCAGGCAGACAACAGGTACCTAAAATTGGCTCTGCATCATTCCCAGGTTTATGTCGCATCAGCAAACATAAGAGGTGGAATGAGCATCTACAGCAGAAGTATTGCACAAGCCGTGCCAGGTTAAGGTTTATTTTTAAAGTTACTATAAATCAACAGCTTAAGTTGATCGCTAAATCTTTCTTCAGCGACTTACGGCAGAAAGTGTCGGTATCAGGTGACAGTAGGCATTTTCTCTGTCTCTGAATGGAGACAGCAAGGTCGGTTTCTCTGTTAACTCAACAATAACAATGACTTATTTGTCGGCAATTCACGACGCTGTCGCTCCTGCTCGTATTGCGAACGGAATCAAAGCATCGTAACTCTGGTTACAATGGATAAGCTCACAAGCTGCCCGCGCTCACCGCTGTACGGCTTCAGGGAGCATAGGCCTTCCCGATCTGACTGTGTTTTCTAAGCAGGTTCGCACTGATAGCAACGCTATCTGGCTGTGCCCGGCCCAGCCTCCTTCGGCGGTCCCTATCCTCTTTCTGCAGACGAAAAAAAACCTGTCTTTTCAGACAGGTTTCTAAAATGGTCGGCGAGAGAGGATTCGAACCTCCGACCCACTGGTCCCAAACCAGTTGCGCTACCAAGCTGCGCTACTCGCCGATTTTTTTAACTGTTTTGCCTGGTGCGAAGAGAGGGACTTGAACCCTCACGTCCGTTAAGACACTAACACCTGAAGCTAGCGCGTCTACCAATTCCGCCACCTTCGCGTTTCCCAGCAAAATCTGGGGTGGCTAATGGGACTCGAACCCACGACAACTGGAATCACAATCCAGGGCTCTACCAACTGAGCTATAGCCACCACAATACTTAATGTCACAAGTTTAAAACCTGCAGCATTTAAATCTCTACTGCCAACCGCGGTAAATCAACCACCGAAGCTCATGCGCACAAACGATATGGCGCGCCCGACAGGATTCGAACCTGAGACCTCTGCCTCCGGAGGGCAGCGCTCTATCCAGCTGAGCTACGGGCGCGTAGCGCCGTTGCGGATGTGCATACTAGAGATAAGCGCCCACTGTGTCTAGTGCTTTTTAAATAAAAAGACGCGTTTGATTACGCTTTGTGCACTTTCTCGACAAATAGTGCATTTCCTCACTCACAACGCCTAAAAATGCGGCATTTATCAGCAATATCAGAGATCGCCGCGCCAGTGGTAGCGCAAATATTTAAGCAGTTTTAATTGCCTGCGCAGGCGGCTCGGCTGTCGAATCAGACGATAGAGCCATTCCAGCCCCAGTCGCTGCCAGATTTTAGGGGCGCGCTTCACATGGCCGGTGAAAACATCGTACGTTCCGCCCACGCCCATATAGAGCGCTTCAGGCCAGTGCGCACGGCACGCCAGCATCAGCAGCTCCTGACGTGGCGATCCCAGCGCTACGGTCACCAGCTTCGCGCCGCTGGCTGCAATTCGGGCAAACAGTGCATCCTGATCGGCTGGCGCAAAATAGCCATCCTGCGCCCCGACAATATTCACATTCCACTGTCGGCGTAACTTATTACAGGTCTCATCCAGCACCTGCTGACGGCCGCCGATTAGAAACACCGGCGTCCCTTCCCGCCCGGCGCGCTCCATCAGCGCTTCCCATAAATCTGCACCCGCAATGCGCTGCACTGACGCCTGCGGATACTTTTTACGAATCGAACGCACAATGCTGATGCCATCGGCGTAGGCATATTCCGCCTGCGCCAACAGCGTGCGTAATCCCTCATCCCGCTCAGCGGTCAGGATTTTCTCCGCATTAATAGCGACTAAAATACCGCTGCGAACGCGCTGCGGCGGCATCAGAAAATTTACCGCCGACGGCATGTTTTCGAAGCCATACAAATCAACGCCGCGAATACGGTACTGCGGCGTCTCAGTTAACGTTGTCATATCTCTCGTCAGTCCAGAGGTTAATCAGAACGGGCTGTGCAAAACCCGCCTGCTGCGGTCGCGAACTAAGCCTGCGCGATCAAGAAACCAGAAAAGTAATTTAGCCATGCCCAGGCAGGCAGCAAAAATGATACAGAAAAACACCACGCGAGAACCGAACGCATCAAGACCTTCGCGAGCCAGTACGATCATGTTAAACACCGCGCCAAAACAGAAGCTTTGCAGGATGGCGCCCGTGTACCGGTTGGTTTCAAGGCAGCCACGCTGGTAGATCGCATCAAAGGCTTTAATAATCATCCCTACCGCAACGGCCCCGAGTGGAATTGCCCAGACGCCGCCCATCACCACCAGTGACCCGATTAGTGTGGGTGAAATCGCCAGACCAGAATGGTTGTTCAGCACGTCCCAGGTGAAGTAGTTCGCACTGTTTAATACCGCCAGTGGCCGATCCGGCCAGAGCCAGGATGGAATGAAAACGTAGAAATCACGCCACAGCGGTGCCAGCCCCTGAAACTCAATGCGGGCGTAGTTATCCAGCAGCAGGGCGAGATTCTCCCACGGCGAGAAAGTATCACGCGTCAGATAGAGGAAGGTATAAAACGCTTCATCACCCATTACGTCGAGGTTATAGCGGCGCAGCGCCAGCCAGAACATCCCCGCAATCGCCAGTACGCCCGCTGTTGCCAGCATCCACAATGTGATCCAGCCACGGGTAATCCCGATGAACAGGAACAGGGCAAACGCAATAATGATATTGGCGCGGGTGCCGCCCACCAGTGCGTAGGTCAGCAAACCAAAGGCAACCGTCACCACCAGGAACAGCAGCCAGTTGCGGCGCGTCGGACTCAAAAAGTAGGGAATCAGCATCGCCGGGATAAAGAAATAGAAGAAGCGCTTGAGCGCCACACCCGACACTTCGCTGGAGAAAATCTGGTTATAGGCGGTCAGACGGAACAGCAGAAAACCGTTGTGAATGAAGAACACCGTCACGGTTCCCAGCGCCACCAGCGCCAGAATTATACAGGTCAGGTGGGTTTCAACCCGATTCATCTGCAGCCAGGGCTTCGCAGGAGGCGCACTGGCAGGTTTCAGACGCACTTTATAACTGACGTAATAAATGGCGTAAAACGCCGTCGCCGACAGCAGCGCCTCCAGCAGATTCTCCACCGGCACAACCTCAACATTAAAGCGAAACACCAGCACGGAGGTCAGTGGGAAGCCGAAATAAAAGGTCAGTAAGAACAGCAGCGTGAAGAAGAGATGGAAGTTAAAACGGACGCGCTTAAACTCTCGCCAGGTCAGCGTCAGAATAAAAACCAGCGACAGCAGATAGACCACCAGCAGGCCACCAAACTGCATCAGACTCATGACAATTCCCCTTCGCTGAGCTGTAACGCTGCCCGCCAGCCTGCCAGATAAGCCGGCGCAAAAAAGGCGATTGCCTGTTTATCACAGCGCATCAGTTGACGGCGAGCCTCGGCGATCACTGCGGGCGACAGCGTGTCTTCGCTGAACAATACCGGAAGCTGCTGTTCTGCTACATCATGCCAGAACGGATTTTTGCGGGTCAGTATAAACGGCACGTTGGCCTGGATCAGCAGACAGAGTGTTCCCACCCCCTGCTGACGCTCAAACATAAAATAGCCGACATGGCAGCGCGCCAGCAGCGCTAAGTAATCATCAAAGGCCAGATTTTCCCGCATCAGATTCACCTGTCCGTTCGGGAAGAGTGCCTCTGCTGCGGACTGAATCTGGCTGATGTAAGCCTCATTGCCTGGCGGATAGCCTAGCGGCACCTCGATACGCACCTGCTCGCCAAACTGCGCGTGAATCGCTTTTAAGCCTTCGATGTGCCGGTTACTCGGATCGCCCGAGTTGCCCAGCAGCACCGTAAACGGCTCTGACGGCGCAGACTCAACGGCGGTGGCGGGCATTCGGGTCGGGAAATAAAGCAGTGAACCGGGAACGCGGCGATGACGCTGCTGGTAATGATGCAGGTCGCCACGGGTCGCGAAAACCTGTGCAACACGCCCCTGCGCTATACGACGAACCAGATAGAACAGGCGAAACTTCAGGCTGCGCGAATCTTCATAGAGATCGGCGCCCCAGACATGCCAGAAAAGCTGTGAACGGCGCAGCCTGCCGCTGAGTAATGCCAGCCAGATCCACGGATTAAACTGACCGTGACAGAAAAAACGCTGCTGACGATTTCTGGCTCGCTGCAGCAGCGCCTGCGACAGCGCTTTCTTGCTGGTGAAGCACTCGATCTGCAACGCACTGAACGGAGCAAGGCTCTCAGGCCGCTGGGTCACCACCATAAAATGACGTGGCGAAGCCACAGGCTGCTCAACGCTAAGTACATCGTTGAAAAAGCGCAGCACCGTAAGATTGTGGTGGGGGATGTCCGATCCTAAAACGTGAATTAAAGTCATTTTTTCCGGCAGTAAACAATAAAAGCGCCACAGCACAAGGTGAAGTAAGCCATATAGGTAAACATATAGGCCTGCGCCGCACCCGTCGCGCCCTGTAACGGGATCAACCAGCGTGAGAACAGGGTCAGCAACAGAAACTGGCTGATCTCAGTCAGAACATAAAAGCGCAGTGAGGCTTTGGCGATAACCAGATATCCGAAAACATAGGCACCGACTTTAAAAACATCGCCGCACAGCTGCCAGACAAAGAGATCGCGCATCCCACGAAATGCCTCAGAGAACAGCAGGCTGATGGCGAAATCCCGCAGCACCCAGACGCCAAAGCTGGCAACCGCCACGGCAGGCAGTACAAAGCGCAATGCACGGCCAATCTCACGCGCGATGTCGCGTTTATTGTCGAGCCGCGCCAGCGTCGGCAGCAGCCAGACGCTAAACGTCGCGGTAATAAACTGCAGATAGGCATCGGAAATGCTGGTGACGCCCTGCCACAATCCGACCTGCGCCCATCCTTCCTGCTCTGCCAGCAGGTTACGCATCAACACCCAAGCGACCGGCAGGGTCACGGCCGTGATCAATGCCATCAGGGTATATTTTGCCAGATTGCGTGCCAGCTCAGGATGCCATTGCGGGCGCAGCCAGCTCAGCGGCAGAGGCGCGCGACGTTTCAGCATCATCAGCGCAGGCGGCAGCAGCAAGGCTGGCACCAGCGCGAGGCCAATCAGCGCTCCCTGATAACCCCCCAGCCACCAGCAGAGTACATAGCCCGCCACGCCAGTCAGGCTGCCGAGAATCAGTGCCAGCGCATTACCGCGCGCGTCGCGGTAGCCCTTTAGCAGCGCCAGGGTAAAGTTGGCCCAGGCGATACCGAGCTGAAGAAAGGCGACGACGCGGATGACACCCTGATAGCGGTCGTGGCCAAACAGCGCGGTGCTGACCGGTGCTGCCGCCAGCAGAAACAGCAGCGCCAGCACGCCAGAAAAGCCCAGCACCATGGTCGATGCCGTGCCCACCATCGCCCGCAATTGACCGGGCTGCTGCTGATACTGCGCCACATAGGTAGTAACGCCGTTAAAAATGCCCGCGCCCGCCAGCACACCCAGCACGGTGATCAACTGACGGAAGTTCCCCGCCTGGCCGACCCCCTCAGGTCCGAAGCTGACCGCCAGCAACTTGACCACCAGCAGACCGGCCACAATTTTTACCAGCGTAGACGATGCGGTCCACACTGAGGCTCTGGCTAATGACATCAGGAAAAGAAGCTCAGCAGTGAGCTGATAACCGTGCTCTGGTTATTGTCGGACAGGTTATAAAACAGCGGCAGGCGCAGCAGACGTTCACTTTCCTGCGTGGTATAGCGGTCGTCGCCGACAAACTGCGAGAAACGCTCACCAGCTGGCGAACTGTGCAGCGGAATATAGTGGAACACCGTCAGTATCTCGGCTTCTTTCATCCAGTTGATCAGCGCCTGGCGATCGTCCTGATCGCGCAGTTTGATGTAAAACATGTGCGCATTATGTTCACAGCTGGCGGGGATCACCGGCAGGCTGATTCGACCCTGAGCCGCCAGCGGCTGGAGTGCCTCATAATAGCGCTGCCAGATGCGTAACCGCTGCTGGTTGATGCGCTCAGCGGCTTCCAGCTGCGCCCAGAGGTAGGCCGCCTGCAGATCGGCCATCAGGTAGCTCGACCCCATATCGCGCCAGGTATATTTATCGACCTGACCCCGGAAGAACTGGCTGCGGTTAGTGCCTTTTTCCCGCACAATCTCGGCGCGCTCGACCAGGCCGGCGTCGTTGATGAGTGTCGCGCCACCTTCGCCACCGGCAGTGTAGTTTTTGGTTTCGTGGAAACTGAAGCAGCCAATGTGACCGATGGTGCCAAGCGCGCGCCCTTTGTAGCGTGACATTACCCCCTGCGCTGCATCTTCAATCACAAACAGGTTATGCCTGGCCGCCAGCGCCATAATGGTGTCCATTTCACAGGCCACGCCTGCGTAATGCACCGGCACGATGGCGCGGGTTTTTTCAGTGATGGCGGCTTCGATTAGCGTTTCATCAATGTTCATAGTGTCCGGGCGCACATCGACAAACACGATGCGCGCGCCGCGCAGTACAAAGGCGTTGGCGGTTGAGACAAAGGTGTAGCTCGGCATAATGACTTCATCGCCAGGCTGCAGATCGATTAACAGCGCCGCCATCTCCAGCGAAGCGGTACATGAAGGCGTCAACAGCACTTTTTTGCTGCCAAAACGCTGCTCCATCCACTGCTGACAGCGACGGGTAAATCCGCCGTCGCCGCACAGCTTGCCGCTGTTCATCGCCGACTGCATATACTCGATTTCTGTGCCCACAATCGGGGGCGCATTAAATGGAATCATGACCTTTCCTGTAAAACCAGTAGGCAGTGCTGTCGAGCCGGGCACCGCTGCGTAAATAGAGGCGCATCGCCGTGAGATTACTGAGCTGTGTAGCAACCCGAAGCTGAGCCAGCTGTCGTACCCGCGCCCAGTCCGCCGCCGCCAGCAGCAGTCGCTGACCCAGTCCCTGGCCCTGTGCGTCAGGCAGCACGCCCAGCAGACCAATGCGGGCATCGCCGTCCACCGCGCGCAGCGACACAAATCCCTGCAGCTGACCGGTGGCGTCACTGGCTACCAGGCACTGATCGTCAAACGTTCCACGCACCGCATTCTCAATCCACTGCGCATAGAAGCGTCCGCTGGCGTCTGGCGCATACCAGGGCGCGCGAAAACGGCTCTGGCTGAAAAGCTGCGACGCTGCATCGCGCAGTAGCGGGATTTGTGCTTCACGCGCAATGCGAATCCCCGCCTGCCGCTCCGTCTCTTTAACCGCCAGCGTCAGGTCTGCTTCGCCTTCAGCCAGCTGGAACTGATGCTGTTGCAGCGTATCAATCAGCGCCGTCTCACTGGCCGCGACTTTCATCTGCATCAGCGCACAGGGATGATGCAGTGCCTGTTCCAGCGGCATATCACCCTGCGGCTCCAGCCGCACAGTCTCAACACCGAAGAATGCGCTTTCCCAGCTTAGGGGATTAATACTGACGTGGACGGGCATGTAATAAATCCAGCAGGTATTGGCCGTAGCCGGTTATTGTCAGCGCTTTACCGGCGGCACGCAGCTTGTCATCACTGAGCCAGCTGTTACGCCAGGAGCCGATCATGCCAGCCGTCTAAGCGGTAAAACGCACCAGAGCCGAGCCGATAAAACCGGCACCGCCCGTGATCAGAAAGCGCTTCATCGCCAGACACCTTTGGTGTCGACGATCCAGTTCTGCTGAACGTCGGCGGCATCCATGGCGCGGAAGCCACGGTGATCGACCAGCATCACCAGAATATCAGCCTGGGCCAGCGCCTGCTCGCAGGAGACCAGTTCGGCCCTATCCGCCAGAGCGTCCGCAAGTTGCTCAATATGGGGTTCAACCACCCAGGTTGTGCCGCTGTGCCATTCAGCAATGTTCTGCGCCACACCTACGGCCGGGCTTTCGCGCAGGTCGTCGATATTCGGTTTAAAGGCCAGGCCAAAGCAGGCGATAGTGATATCGCTGGCACGTTTGCCGGTCTGCGTCAGACAGTCCGCCAGCGCAGTTTTCACCTGGTCCAGCACCCACTGTGGCTTGGCGTCATTCACCTCACGCGCGGTGCGGATCAGGCGGGCTAATTCAGGATTCTGCGCCACGATAAACCAGGGATCAACGGCGATACAGTGGCCACCGACGCCCGGGCCAGGCTGCAGAATGTTGACGCGCGGATGGCGATTTGCCAGCGCAATCAGTTCCCAGACGTTGATGCCCTGATCGGCACAAATCAGCGACAGCTCATTGGCAAAAGCGATATTCACGTCACGGAAGCTGTTTTCCGTCAGCTTACACATCTCGGCGGTGCGGGCGTTGGTCTCAACGCATTCGCCTTTTAAAAACAGCCGGTAGAGTTCGCTGGCGCGAGCGGAACAGGCCGGCGTCATGCCGCCAATCACCCTGTCGTTGTTGATCAGCTCAACCATCACCTGGCCGGGCAGCACGCGCTCCGGGCAGTAGGCGACAAAAATATCGGGCGCCTCTCCGTGCTGCGGAAAGCGCAGGTCGGGACGCGCCGCCGCCAGCCAGTCAGCCATCTGTTCGGTACTGCCCACTGGTGAGGTTGATTCCAGGATGACCAGATCGCCCTTCTTCAGAACCGGCGCGATCGACTCCGCCGCCGCTTTCACAAAGCGAAGGTCGGGCTGATGTTCATCTTTGAAAGGCGTCGGTACGGCGATCAGAAAAGCGTCAGCGGCTTCAGGCTGCGTAGTGGCGCGCAGGTCGCCACGTGTGACAGCCGCATGCACCACCTGATCTAAATCGGGTTCCACGATGTGGATCGCGCCACGATTGATGGTTTCAACGGCACGCGCATTGATATCCACGCCCACCACTTTTTTTCCCTTTGAGGCAAAAACGGCTGCCGTCGGCAGCCCAATGTATCCCAGTCCAATCACGGAGATGGTTTCAAAACTCATAATTCGGCTCTGTTATCTTTTAAGGCTTGTAAAATTCGACCACAGGCTTTGCCATCGCCATACGGATTATGGGCGTGGCTCATAGCCTGCCAGGCAGCGTCGTCACTCAGTAATTGGCTGACACTGGCCACGATTCTGGCAATATCTGTTCCCACCAGTTTGACGGTACCGGCATCGACCGCTTCAGGCCGCTCAGTCGTGTCACGCATCACCAGAACCGGTTTACCCAGCGAAGGGGCTTCCTCCTGAATGCCACCGGAATCGGTAAGAATCAGCCAGGCGCGGTTCATCAACCAGACAAAGGGCAGATACTCCTGCGGTTCAATCAGGATAATATTCTCAATGCCGCTGAGTATCCGGTTAACCGGCTCGCTGACATTAGGGTTGAGGTGTACCGGATAGACAATCTGCGCTTCGGGATGCTGGCGGGCGATCTGCGCCAGCGCACTGCAGATACGTTCAAATCCACCGCCAAAGCTTTCTCGCCGGTGGCCGGTGACCAGCACCAGTTTCTTATCCGGATCGAGAAACGGATAGCGCGCCGCTAACTGTGCATTCAGATTGCTGTCATCCAGCACCCTGTCGCGTACCCATAGCAGCGCATCAATGACCGTATTCCCGGTCACGATGATGCGCGCATCGGGCAAATTTTCCTGCAACAGATTCTGCCGCGATTGTGAAGTTGGCGTGAAATGCAGACGGGCAAGATGGCCGGTGAGCTTACGGTTACCCTCTTCCGGCCACGGCGAGGCGAGATCGCCGGTACGCAGACCGGCCTCAACATGTCCTACGGGAATTTGCTGATAAAAAGCCGCCAGGCTCGCCGCCAGCGTTGTGGTGGTATCGCCATGCACCAGCACGATGTCCGGTTTGAAGTCGAGCAGGACAGTTTTCATGCCCTCTAAAATGCGGCAGGTAATCTCGGTCAGCCCTTGCTCAGGACGCATAATATTGAGATCGTAGTCCGGTTCCAGCTTGAACAGACGCAGCACCTGATCGAGCATTTCGCGATGCTGTGCAGTGACGCATAGCCGCGATTCAAAAGCGGGATCCTGCGACAATGCCTGAACCAGCGGCGCCATTTTAATCGCTTCGGGGCGAGTACCAAATACCGTCAGAACTTTCACACTGTTTCTCTCACTCATGCGTGTCTGACATCAGACGCGGACGACGTGCCAGCGCCACTCCTGCGCCTGTTAATGCCCCAACGGCACCCCACATAATCATCATGAACAGACGTCGCGGACTGTCACGTGATACCGGCTCTTCCGGCGTACGCAGGTAACGGTAGGTCTGGAACTTGCTGTTCAGTTTTGGCCCGGTCTGCAGCGTGGTCAGCATGGCTCTGTTCTGATCATAGCTGATATCAAAGCTCGGCCCGGTGGCGCGCAGGGTATCAAGTTGTCCCTGTAAAACAGGCTGGCCCAGCAGGAATAGATCGCTGTCCGCCAGGTTCTCACCGACTTCGCGCGTCTGTTTCTCATTGATGCCCTGCTGGCTGGCGATCTTCAATGCCTGCTCCAGCCGATGCTGCTGGCGCTCAAAGACCGCGTTAGCCACATCTTCCTGACGTTTCACCTGCGCCTGCAACTGGTCGCTACGCGCCCGCCAGGCGCCTTTTAACTCATCATTCAGATGACGCGCGGCGCGCTCACTGGCGTAGGCGATGTACTGACGCAGCAGATTGTTGGCGTCGCCAGCGGTTTCCGCTTTGAGTTTGACGTTATCAGGCAGGTTATGTGCCGCGTCAGCGGGCGTGAACAGAATATTGCCGATCATATCGTCGAGCAGCGCGGCATCGTTATGTGCATTGCCGGTTTTACGACTTTTGAAGTAATCCGTCTGCTGCCAGAACTCACGACGTGTATCCCACGAGGCGAGTTGCATGGTGAACTCCTGATAGACCTGATCCATCACCGTCGGTGACGGCGCAGCCAGGGTCAGGGCGTTGTTACGCACATCCAGATTGGTCAGGAACTGCTGCTGCGCATAGTAAGAACCCAGCATGTTCACCGTGGGACGATCGGTGATCGCTGTGGTGCTCCAGACCTGTTTCAGCAACAGTGTCACCAGCCAGGCGACCAGAGCAAATAGCAGCGCCAGCCCGACAATCCAGCGCTTGCCACGCCATAAACGGCAGCTCAGGCCGCGAATATCCAGTTCGTTGTCCACAACGTCAGAATGCATGGCAGAGGTATCCTTTAATCAGCATCGGGTTCATTTGTTTTTTGCATCGCGGTAATGACTCAGGCGACGCTTGATGCGCCGGATACGTCGCGCCACGCGCCACGCATGTTTCAGGCAGTAGCCATAAACCATAAAGGCGCCCAGGAACAGCAGCAGCATCACCCACTCCGGGATGAACGCCAGATACTCACCCAGCACACCGATACCGGCAAGGATGGCCGCCGCCACGGTGATCAGCACAAAGGCCTGACGCGAGGTAAAGCCGGCGCGCATAATCAGATGGTGGATGTGCTGGCGGTCAGCCGAGAACGGACTCATGCCTTTACGCAGGCGACGATACATAATCGCCACCATATCCATCAGCGGAATGGCGATAAGCCACAGGGCGGTAACGGGCGTAATGGGATGGCTCAGACCCTGCGTTGTTTCCAGCAGAATCCAGATAATGGTGAACCCGATCATGGTACTGCCGGCATCGCCCATAAAGACTTTGAAGCGACGGCCAAGGAAACCGAGGTTAAGCAGAATATAAGGAAGCGTGGCGGCAATCATCGCAAAACACCACATCGCAAGGCTGGTCTGGCCGTCGAAGTAGAGGATGATACCCATAGCGGCAAAGGTGACAGAGGAGAGTCCGCCCAGCAGACCATCGATCCCATCCACCATATTAAAGGCGTTGATCGCGGCCCAGACGGCAAATAGCGTCAGCACATAGCCAAAGGGTCCGACAATAAGCTCGAACGGGCCGGCGATAAAGCCCAGGCTAAGCAGATAGAGTTTTGCGCCAAACATCATCACCAGGGCAACAATGGCCTGTACTACCGCGCGGAATTTGACGCTGATGTCGAAGCGGTCGTCCAGTGCACCAACCAGCACCAGAACACCGGCGCAGCCCAGATAAAGCAGCGCATGTGGCAGGTAATAGTTGGTAATGGCAAACGTGAAGCAGATACCTGCGAACACAGAAATGCCGCCCACCAACGGAATGGCGCCATGATGGCGTTTACGTGAGTTAGGCTTATCAACTAAACCAATTTTTTTAGCTGCTTTTCGAGCAAAAAAGAGGAAAGCCAGGGAAAAAAGAAAAATTAAACCAAGCTCAGTACTCATAGTGAGTAAATTCACGTTAAACGCTCTCAGCTAACATCCCGCACAACAATACGCGAAAAAACGCGCCGATCGCTGTGTCGGATTCCGAATTCTGCATAAAGAGACAGACGAATGGTCAAAAATTCGCCATCACTACCACAGTCATTATAAATGCTCCTGCCAGTGTTCAATCCTATAGCTCACAAATGAAAAACGCCACGTTGAGACGTGGCGTAAGGTCGATTTTCTACACATTTGAACTAAAAAAGCCGAATCTGTGGTCCGGCCTGGCAGTATCGGATTATGAACGCTTCATCATGTCGAAGAATTCATCGTTGGTTTTGGTCATCGCCAGCTTGTTGATGAGGAATTCCATTGCGTCGATTTCGCCCATTGGGTGAATGATTTTACGCAGGATCCACATCTTCTGCAGCTCTTCCTGGGAAGTAAGCAGCTCTTCTTTACGTGTACCGGAGCGATTGTAGTCAATCGCAGGGAAGACACGTTTTTCAGCAATTTTACGGGCGAGATGCAGTTCCATGTTACCGGTACCTTTAAACTCTTCGTAAATGACTTCATCCATCTTCGAACCGGTATCAACCAGCGCGGTCGCGATGATGGTCAGGCTACCGCCCTCTTCCACGTTACGTGCAGCACCAAAGAAACGCTTTGGACGATGCAGTGCGTTGGCATCCACACCACCGGTCAGGACTTTACCTGAAGCAGGAACTACGGTGTTGTAGGCACGCGCCAGACGTGTGATTGAGTCGAGCAGGATGATGACGTCTTTCTTGTGTTCAACCAGACGCTTGGCTTTCTCGATCACCATTTCAGCAACCTGAACGTGGCGTGAAGCTGGCTCATCGAAGGTTGAGGCGATAACTTCACCTTTCACCAGACGCTGCATCTCCGTTACTTCTTCCGGGCGCTCATCGATCAGCAGCACCATCAAAGTACAATCCGGATAGTTGTATGCCAGGCTCTGCGCAATGTTCTGCAGCAGCATGGTTTTACCGGCTTTCGGCGGTGCAACGATCAGACCACGCTGACCACGACCGATCGGCGAAGCCAGATCCAGTACGCGAGCGGTTAAATCTTCCGTTGAGCCATTACCCCGCTCCATACGCAGACGTTTATTTGCGTGCAGCGGCGTGAGGTTTTCGAACAGAATCTTATTACGCGCGTTTTCCGGCTTGTCGTAGTTAACTTCGTTAACTTTCAGCAGCGCAAAATAACGTTCACCTTCTTTTGGTGGACGGATTTTGCCAGAGATGGTGTCACCCGTGCGGAGGTTGAAGCGGCGGATTTGGCTGGGAGAAACGTAGATATCATCAGGGCCGGCGAGGTAGGAGCTGTCTCCGGAACGGAGGAATCCAAATCCATCCTGAAGAATCTCCAGCACGCCATCACCGAAGATGTCTTCGCCGCTTTTCGCGTGCTGCTTCAGGATTGAAAAGATAATGTCCTGCTTACGCATGCGAGCCTGATTTTCCAGCCCCATATTTTCGCCGAGAGTAATCAGCTCAGCAACCGGCGTATTCTTTAATTCGGTAAGATTCATAGTGATGGGTTCTTAAACTCGGGGTAATACTCGGAATGTTTGTCGTGAGTGGTATGGCAACTAATCCATGCCGTTAATGGCTCTTTTCGGCTCTTCCCGACGATCATCGTATGGAATGGCGATCGGTATGCAGGGAGATGTCCGAATGTGATGCCAGAGTTGGAGCTAACCGTAAGATTGCTGAACCGTTCTATCTTTATAAGGTACAGGGCGACAGGGTTCAACAAGGGAAAACTTTAGATGCTAACTACAAGGTAAGTTCGTAATGCAGTGTTGGTAACTTAGCACGCCTGAAAGTGAACGTCCAGCAGCAGGAGATAAATTCACCACTGCCAGACGTTCAGTCCTGAATTACGCCAGATTGGCGTTCAGGAACTCTTTCAGCTGGCCTTTAGACAGCGCGCCCACTTTGGTCGCGGCGACTTCGCCATTTTTAAACAGCAGCAGCGTCGGGATACCACGAATGCCATACTTCGGTGCCGTGCCTGGGTTATCATCAATATTCAGCTTAGCGATGGTCAGCTTGCCATCATACTCTTCTGCAACTTCATCAAGGATTGGCGCGATCATTTTGCAAGGACCACACCATTCAGCCCAGAAATCTACCAGTGTAACGCCGTCGGCTTTCAGCACGTCGGTGTCGAAACTGTCATCAGTCAGATGAACGATTTTATCGCTGCTCATGTTTTACTCCACAAGATTATGCCTGGCGAATTGGCGTAAAATATACCAATGTTGGTTGACTTTATTTCATCGGATACGCTTTCGTAAAGCGATAGTAAGCTGATATTCTACCACACTATGAGCAAAACACACTTAACTGAACAGAAGTTTTCCGACTTCGCCCTGCACCCAAAAGTGGTGGAAGCCCTTGATACTAAAGGCTTTCAATACTGCACGCCGATTCAGGCGTTAGCTCTGCCTTTTACGCTTTCAGGGCGTGATGTCGCAGGCCAGGCGCAAACCGGTACCGGCAAAACGATGGCGTTTCTGACGTCAACGTTTCATCATCTACTCTCTCATCCTGCGGCGGAAGGTCGTCAGGTTAACCAGCCAAGGGCATTAATTCTTGCGCCGACGCGTGAACTTGCTGTGCAGATTCATGCAGATGCAGAACCCCTTACCGCCTCAACCGGCCTGAAACTGGGTCTCGCCTATGGCGGAGACGGTTATGACAAACAGCTGAAAGTGCTGGAGCAGGGCGTTGATATTCTGGTGGCTACCACCGGTCGCCTGATTGACTACGCGAAGCAGAATCACGTAAACCTCGGTGCCATTCAGGTCATGGTGCTGGACGAAGCCGATCGCATGTTCGATCTCGGCTTTATTAAAGATATCCGCTGGCTGTTCCGTCGCATGCCGCCGGCCACTCAGCGTCTGAGCATGCTGTTCTCAGCGACTCTCTCCTACCGCGTGCGTGAACTGGCGTTTGAGCACATGAACAGTGCTGAATATGTGGAAGTGGAACCGGAGCAAAAAACCGGCCATCGCATTCAGGAAGAGCTTTTCTACCCGTCTAACGAAGAGAAAATGCGCCTGCTCCAGACCCTGCTGGAAGAGGAGTGGCCCGATCGCGCCATTATCTTCGCCAACACTAAGCACCGCTGTGAAGATGTCTGGGGCCACCTGGCTGCAGATGGACACCGTGTCGGCCTGCTGACTGGCGACGTTGCTCAGAAGAAGCGCCTGCGCATTCTGGATGACTTCACCAAGGGTGATGTGGATATTCTGGTCGCGACGGATGTTGCGGCTCGCGGTCTGCATATCCCGGCTGTGACCCACGTCTTTAACTACGATCTGCCAGATGACTGTGAAGATTATGTTCACCGTATTGGTCGTACTGGTCGTGCGGGTGCCAGCGGACACTCAATCAGCCTGGCCTGTGAAGAGTACGCGCTGAACCTGCCTTCGATTGAAGAGTATATTGGCCACAGCATTCCGGTCAGCAAGTACAGCAGCGAAGCGTTGTTAACCGATTTACCGCCACCTAAGCGCCTGCAACGCAGCCGTACCGGCAGTGGCCCGCGTCGCGGGGGAAATAACGCCAATCGTCGCGGTGCTCCACGCAATAACAACCGTAAACGTTCAGGTTAGGGCACCATGCTAAGCGCATCGTCACTTTATGCAGCGATTGATTTAGGATCTAACAGCTTTCATATGTTGGTGGTGCGCGAGGTCTCTGGCAGTATTCAGACCGTCG
Source organism: Candidatus Pantoea rara (assembly GCF_051136265.1). Lineage (NCBI taxonomy): Bacteria > Pseudomonadati > Pseudomonadota > Gammaproteobacteria > Enterobacterales > Erwiniaceae > Pantoea > Candidatus Pantoea rara. The sequence goes on from NZ_CP194942.1 coordinate 3,842,792, forward strand.
CAAAAATTAAGCGCAAGGTTCGCCTTGCTGCCGGTCTGGATAAAAATAACCTGTTGTCAGCCGATGCGATGTCGCGTGGCTGGCATTGCCTCAGACTCTTCTCTGAACAACTGCAGGATATCCCCCCCGATCAGATTCGCGTAGTGGCGACCGCTACGCTGCGTCTGGCTGCCAATGCGCAGACCTTCCTCGACACGGCTCAACAGATTCTCGGCTGTACTATCAACGTCATCAGCGGTGAAGAAGAGGCGCGCCTGATTTATCAGGGCGTGGCCCATACCACCGGCGGTTCCGACCAGCGTTTAGTGGTTGATATCGGCGGCGGCAGTACCGAGCTGGCCACCGGCGATGGTTCGCATGCGTCGGTGTTGTTCAGCCTGTCGATGGGCTGTGTGACATGGCTGGAGCGCTTCTTCAGCGATCGACACCTGGGAAAAGAGAATTTTGAGCAGGCCGAACAGGCGGCGCGTGAGATGATCCAGCCCATTGCAGCGCAACTGCGTGAGCAGGGCTGGCAGGCCTGTGTCGGTGCATCAGGCACGGTTCAGGCGCTGCAGGAGATCATGGTGGCGCAGGGCATGGATGAGCGCATCACGCTGAATAAACTGCAGCAGCTGAAGCAACGCGCCATCCAGTGCGGCAAACTGGAAGAGCTGGAAATCGAAGGGCTGACGCTGGAACGGGCACTGGTGTTCCCCAGCGGCCTGTCGATCCTGATTGCCATCTTCCAGGAGCTCAGCATTGATAGCATGACGCTGGCGGGCGGCGCACTGCGGGAAGGACTGGTCTACGGCATGCTGCATCTGCCCATCGACCGCGATATCCGGACCCGCACGCTGCACAACGTCCAGCGCCGTTTCAGCATCGATGTTGAGCAGGCAGACCGCGTGCGTCAGCTGGCAGAAAGTTTCTTCCGTCAGGTTTCTACACCGTGGAAGCTGGATCAGCGCTGTCGTGAGCTGCTGCTCAGCGCCTGCGCGATCCACGAAATCGGCCTGAGCGTTGACTTCCGTCATGCGCCACAGCACGCGGCGTATCTGGTACGTCACCTCGACCTTCCCGGTTTCACACCGGCGCAGAAGAAGCTGCTGGCCTGCTTGCTGCAAAACCAGAGCGGCAGCATCGACCTGGCATTGCTGACTCAGCAAAACGCCCTGCCGCCGCGTCTGGCGGAACGGATGTGCCGTCTGCTGCGACTGGCGATTATTTTCTCCACCCGCCGTCGCGATGACACTCTGCCTGCTGTGCGGCTACAGGCAGACGACGATGCCCTGCATCTGACCCTGCCCGCAGGCTGGCTGGAGGCGCATCCACTGCGCAGTGAACTGCTGGAGCAGGAAAGCCACTATCAATCTTACGTCCACTGGTTATTAACGCTGTCGTAATCTCGTAACCATACCCGCCTGAGGCGAATCTCCTTCGCCTCACGCCACATTTAACTCTTTTTCGCCTTATCCAGCATCGCTCTCAGCCCCGCCACCCGACTCTGCCCGGTTTTCATGCGCTCTTCCGCACTGACCACTTTGCGTTCGGTTTCCCATTGCAGGTCGTCCTGCGGCAGTTCCAGCAGAAAACGACTCGGTTCTGGCCGGACTAACTCGCCATATTGCCGGCGTTCGCGACACAGGGTAAAGGTCAGCTCTTTCTGCGCCCTTGTGATCCCCACGTAAGCCAGGCGACGCTCCTCTTCGATATTGTTCTCATCGATGCTGCTCTGATGCGGCAGGAGTCCCTCTTCCATGCCCACCAGGAACACATAGGGGAACTCCAGCCCTTTGGAAGCGTGCAGCGTCATCAGTTGCACCTGATCCAGCTCTTCATCGCTTTCACCGCGCTCCATCATGTCGCGCAGGGTAAAGCGCGTCACCACCTGCGCCAGCGTCATCGGCTCATCAATATCACTGCCTTCCAGCATTTCGGTCATCCACTGAAACAGCGTGTTGACGTTCTTCATCCGCATTTCGGCAGCTTTTGGACTGCCGGAGGTTTCGAACAGCCAGCTTTCGTAATCGATGCCGCGAATCAAATCGCGTACCGCGTTCACCGGCTCCCGTTCGGTGAGCTGGATAATCTCATTCAGCCAATGGGTGAAGCGCTGCAGATGCTCCAGACCACGGCCGCTCAGCGTCTGCCCCAGGCCGACATCGAAACTGGCGTTGAACAGGCTTTTGCTGCGCAGATTGGCCCACTCACCTAGCTTCTGCAACGTAGCCGGGCCAATTTCGCGGCGTGGTGTATTGATGATACGCAGAAACGCGCTGTCATCTTCAGGATTGGTCAGCACGCGCAGATAGGCGAGCAGATCCTTGATCTCCGGCCGGGAGAAGAACGAGGTGCCACCAGAGATGCGATAAGGGATACGGTTCTGCATCAGAAACTTTTCAAAGGTTCGTGACTGATGGTTGCCGCGATAGAGAATCGCGTAATCTTTGTACTGTGTTTTGTTGATAAAGTGATGCGCGATCAGTTCGCCGGTCACCCGCTCCGCTTCGTGCTCTTCGCTGTTAGCGGTCAGCACTTTCAGTTCGCTGCCCTGCCCCAGCTCGGAAAACAGGCGTTTTTCAAAGACGTGCGGGTTATTCGCAATCAGGATATTCGCCGCTTTCAGTATGCGCTGCGAAGAGCGGTAGTTCTGCTCCAGCTTCACCACCTCCAGCGCCGGGAAATCCTGGTTCAGCAACACCAGATTCTGCGGCCGCGCGCCGCGCCAGGAGTAGATGGACTGATCATCGTCGCCGACCACTGTAAAGCGCGCACGTGCGCCAACCAGCAGTTTGACCAGCTCATACTGGCTGGTGTTGGTGTCCTGATATTCATCCACCAGCAGATAGCGGATACGCTGCTGCCAGCGTTCGCGCACCTCCTGATTACGCTGCAGCAGCAGCGTCGGCAGCAGGATGAGGTCGTCGAAATCAAGCACATTGCATGACTTAAGATGCTGGCTGTAGAGGGCATAGCAGTGGGCAAAAATAGCATCCTGCTGCGAGCGTGCCAGCGCGGCGGCACCCTGCGGATCGATCAGATCATTTTTCCAGTTTGAGATGGTGGAGATGAGCTGCTGTAGCAGCGTCTTATCCTCTTCCAGCCACTCTTTTGTCAGCTCTTTCAGCAGAGCGAGCTGATCCTGATCGTCGAACAGGGAGAAGTTAGACTTCATGCCCAGCGCCGCCGTTTCGCGTTTGATGATCTCCAGTCCCAGCGTATGGAAAGTCGAGATCAGCAGGCCGCGTGCCTCTTTGCGGCCCAGCGTCTGCGCCACACGCTCTTTCATTTCTCGCGAAGCCTTATTGGTAAAGGTCACTGCAGCAATATGGCGCGCCTGATAGCCGCATTCACGAATCAGGTGGGCAATTTTATTGGTAATCACGCGGGTTTTGCCCGATCCCGCGCCCGCCAGCACCAGACAGGGACCGGTAACAAATTCGACGGCACGTTGTTGGCTGGGGTTTAAACGCATAAAAGAAATCGCCTGATTGAATCAAAAGAAAGGGGTTTATACTGGGCGGCAATTATACACAACCGAGATACCAACATGGCGAAAACCGCGGCGGCTTTACACATCCTGGTCAAAGAGGAAGCGCTGGCAAAAGAGATTCTGGCGAAACTGACGAAAGGCGGCAATTTTCAGGAGCTGGCAAAGAAGCACTCAACCTGTCCTTCCGGCCGTAAAGGGGGCGATCTGGGCGAGTTCCGTCAGGGACAGATGGTGCCGGCCTTTGATAAAGCGGTCTTTACCTGCCCGCTGCTGACGCCCTACGGGCCGGTAAAGACCGGCTTTGGTTATCACATTATCAAGGTGCTCTACCGCAACTAGTTACTTCTTCTGCTTCATCTGCTGCAGGACGTTGCTGCACTGGTTGTCTTCATTATCGCTTGGCGAGATCAGTGCCAGCAGCGCCGCTGCCGGACCCACAACCGCGCCCAGCGCCACGGCAGCGGCACCACGCGCCAGCAGCGGTCCCGCTTTCACGCCCGCATCAGGATTTTTAAAGGTGCCACGCACATAGAGCGGCGAACGCAGCGTCACAATGCGGATGCCTTTACTCTCCGGATTCACCGACAGATCCAGCCGCTCACTGGCGAAGTTTGCGTTGCCGGACACATTGATAATCGCGTTCTCGGTATCAAACACAAACAGGTTAGGCGTTGCCACACCATTCTGCAGCTTGAGATCGGTGGCGGCGCAGTTGATGCGCACCTGGTCATCGCCAAACAGTTTGCCCACCACGTAGTTACCGACGTTGAGTCCGGCAATCTCCATCAGGCTGCGGCTGATCAGACCATCATTCATCAGCAGCTTAAGTTGCCCGTTACTGGTCGCCAGCAGATCGGCCACGGAGTTACCGGTGCCGGTAAAGCTGGCATCGCCGTTAAGCTGGCCGCGGCTGTTCTTCATCGCCTCCACCTTCGGGAAGAGCTGACGCAGCTGCAGCTTACGGACATGAAGATCAACCCGACCACGCATCGGCGAGTGATCGCCCTCCAGCCGGATAGTGCTGTTGAGATTGCCGCCCGCCACACCAAAGCGCAGCGGGTCCAGCAGCAGATCGCCGTTTTTCAGCTGTAAGTGGGTATAGAGATCGCTTAACGGCAGTGAATTACTGTGTTCAATCCGTTTGCCGCTGAACTTCACGTCGGCGTCCATCACGTCCCAGTTTTTGGTCTCGAACTTATCGTGCGGCAGCACGCGGTCGGCGGGCTGATTCGATTTCTCACCGCGACGGGCTTTGGCCTGCGCGGTTTTATCACTGCCTTTGCCGGAGTTCACGCCAATCAGCGGCCCCAGATCGGCCATACGCAGCTGCTCAGAGGCTAGCTCGCCACTGAGTGTCGGGCGAGGTTTGACCTGACTGTAGATCAGCGAACCATGAATATCGCTGTCGCCGATGTGCCCATTGAATTTCTCATAGCGGTAGACAGCGCCCTTTTCGCCACTGAATTTAGCAATCAGATGGCCGTCGGTTTCATAGGGCGGTGTGTCAGGCAACAGGACGCCGGTCAGGCCATAGAGATTCGCCAGCGTATCCCCCGAGAAGCGCAGTCGCACGTTAAGCCCGCCGAGATTCATCGGGTCCTGCAGACCGCCGGTCACCTGAACGCGCGTGGTGCCGTTGCGCACATCGGCCTGAATCGGAAACGGGGTGTTCTGACTGCGTAGTGAGAGCATGCCGCCAATCTTACCGTCGCCGCTGAGTGACTCATTGTTATAAGTGCCTTTCGCCTGCCAGCCAAAGACGAAGTCGCCTGCGCCCTTCTGCTGGTCATTGCCTCCGGCAATCTGCGTATAGGGCACCGGTTTGCCCAGCGGATTGACCTGCACCGTGACATCGGCATGGTTAATGGCGTCGCGATAACGGATTTGTCCCTGATCAAACAGAATATTATCCAGACGGAAGGACCAGGCAGACGGCGCGGCACTCTTCTCATCTTTGCCGCTATCGGCAAGCGTAAAGGTCCAGTTATTCTTTTTATCGGCGGTCTGGATCAGTCGGGCATCAGGACGCTGCAACTTAATCCACGGGATGAAGAGTTCTTTGTGCAGCAGCGACAGCGGCGACAGGGTGGCGTCGACACGCTGCAGATGCACCATGGTGACGTCAGAAATGTCAGGCGGATTACCCAGCATAATATCTTCCGCATGGATCTGCGGCCACGGCACCCAGCGCCGCCAGCCAGCCTCGTCGCGATTTCGTGCCCAGTCGATGCCCAGATCCCCGCGTATCGCAAAGGGACGGTTTAACTCGGTTGAGACTTTCTGATTGATGGTGGGCTTCAGGCGATTCCAGTCAAAGGTCGCGATGATGACGATAATCACCACGATCAACAACACCAGAATTCCTGCTATCCAACTGACTATTTTTCCAGTACGCGACATTACGCTTTCTCCTTGCACATTCACGGTCTGCGTTAAAGATAGTCGAGACCGCGCGCAACGGCATCAGGGAAGCTGGAGAGTGAGATGATTCAATTCGGAAAAGGGGATCGGACGCGAAAAGTAGTAGCCCTGCGCAGCAACAGCGGGCGATGCTTTGACCTGCTGCCACTGCGCTTCCGTCTCCACGCCTTCAACAATGACGCCATGGCAATATCGATTGATCAGCGCCAGCAGCATGGAAAAAAGGTCGCGCCCTTCATGGGTCGTGCCCAGCATGATAAACAGGTCGCGCGACAGCTTGATGTAATCATATTTCAGTTCAGTCAGCGCCGAAAAATTCGCCATACCCGAACCGAAGTCATCCAGCCACAGCGGTCCCAGTTCAGGTATTTTTGCCACCTTCTCTTCCAGCGGCAGCGCCTGATGCTCGGTGAGTTCAAAGCGTATCCAGGGCAGCCGGGCAATAAGCTGGCGAATAGCAGGTCGATGCTGAATGGCGAGCAGTGAGGGACCGTCAATGTTGACCGAGGCGACGACATCATTGCGTTCAAAAAACGCAGTCCATTCTGCGAGCAGTTCAAGCTGCTCATACACGACGTTCAGGCGCTGAGCAATGTCGAGTCCGGCAAACCAGGCTTCAGGCGAGAGATTCCGCTCTGGCGCCATGGGATGATAAACGGCGGTCAGCAGTTCAATGGCGAGTAACCGACCGGTTACCCGATAGATCGGCTGAAACCGATAGCGTCGATGACATTGCTGCCAGAAGAGCGAGGTTTCCGGCGGAAGATTAAGGTCGGTTGAAGACGGCAGCCATTGGCTAAAGCTCTCCATCACTATGCTATTTTCCTGGTTGGTAACAGGCCCCCAAACGGGTGGCTGCAGCGATTATCAAAAGTGTCTGTGATAAAGAGATGAACGGCCTGGCGATATGAAGCGGCGAGTTTATCAGCCGTTCCGCTAACATAATCGGCTAAACAGGCCGATGTTAGCCGCTCTTATCAGCCAGAATGGGGCCGTTTCCGACCTTAAGTTAAATTAAAACAGCGTTTTAAAAACATTTGACGTCTGCCATACCAGACGCGAGACTAGGGCGATATTTCACTACAGGTCTGAAACCATGACGCAGAAGAAAATCGCCATCATTGGCGAATGCATGATTGAGCTGTCCGAAAAAGGTGAGAACATTAAACGTGGCTTTGGCGGCGATACACTCAACACCGCCGTTTATCTCGCCCGCCAGGTTGATGAGCAGCAATTGCGGGTCGATTATGTCACTGCGCTGGGGACGGATTCGTTCAGCGATCAGATGATCGCGGCCTGGCAGCAGGAGAAGGTGAATACGGATCTGATTCAGCGCCTCGATAATAAGATGCCGGGCCTGTATGTGATTGAAACGGATGACGATGGCGAGCGTACTTTCTGGTACTGGCGCAGTGATGCTGCCGCGCGTTACTGGCTGGATAGCCCGCAATCTGCGGACATAGCCGAACAGCTGTCGCACTACGATTATCTCTATCTTAGCGGGATCAGTCTGGCGATTCTGCCGCCTGCCAGCCGTGAGAAGCTGATGGCGCTACTGGCCCGTTGCCGGTCAAATGGCGGCAAGGTGATTTTTGATAACAATTACCGCCCGCGTTTATGGGCCGATCGGGCCACTGCGCAGGCTGCTTATCGCGCGATGCTGAACTGTACCGATATCGCCTTCCTGACCCTGGATGATGAGCATCTGCTGTGGGGCGAAGAGCCGCTGGAAGAGGTTATCGCCCGTACCCGTCAGGCCGGTGCCAGCGAAATCGTGATTAAGCGTGGTGCCGACTCCTGTCTGGTGGCCACCGGCGACACGCCGCTGATTGATGTACCTGCGGTGCGTCTGGCGAAAGAGAAAGTGATCGATACCACCGCTGCCGGTGATTCATTCAGTGCCGGGTATCTGGCGCGCCGTCTGACTGGCGCCTCAGCTGAGTCTGCTGCACAGCGCGGACACCTGACGGCCAGCACCGTGATTCAGCATCGCGGCGCGATTATTCCGGCAGAGGCGATGCCTGACTGACAGGCAGAGCGGCAATACAGGCACTGATAATGCCGATGCCATAAAAATGCGCCCCTAGGCGCATTTTTTTTGCTGGCAACCTGTGGCTGGTTCGCTGTCCGGACAAGACGGGCAACTCAGGAATGGCTGATGATGAGACTGGCCCTTAAGTCTCTCAAGCAAGGCGGCTGTAACCCTGGCGCTAAAATCATTATGTCGCCTTAACAGCAGACAGCGTGATATCCGGTAAATTGCGACGAGTAAAGCGGACCGTGCCAGCCATTTACCTTAAGCTGCAAAATAGTAATTAATAACGGACTTCATGCGGCAATCCTCTTTAACCTCGCTTATAATTTAATGATTAAAATTAATCATTTATACAAACAGATCCATCACCAGGCATAGTCCGAATATGGTCAGATTTGCCTTTTTCGGATGGACGACCGCCTGAAAAAAGACCATCTTTTAATCAAAAGACAGCAGGACGCTGTTCTCTCCGGCCGCGAACAAAACAATTAAAATATTCCCCGCATCAGGATCTATTTATGCACACAGAGATTATTAATATCTGGCCACACGGTGATGCGCCAGGCGCCAGCGATTCGCGCGCAGAGCCGCAGATCGTCGATATGGCAAAAGAGTATGAGCCTTACGATCGCGCAGCAACCGGCGTACGTTGCCCGGAGATGGCGATCTGGCATCCGATTGAATCAAACGGGATCACCCTGCTGGTTGCACCAGGCGGTGGCTATCAGCGCGTGATGATCGATCGTGAAGGCAGCGCCCTGGCGACCTTCTTTACGTCGATGGGTTATACGCTGGCGGTCATGACTTATCGACTGCCCTATGACGGGCATCACGAAGGTCCCGATGCGCCGCTGGCTGATGCACAGCGCGCAGTTCGCGTTCTGCGTGATCGTGCACAGCGTGGTCTGAACGGTAAATACATTGTGATGATGGGCTTTTCGGCGGGTGGCCACGTGGCGGCCAGTCTGGGGACCCGTTTCGCAGAGAAACTTTATCCGGTGCAGGATGGCGCAGAGAACTTCTCGCCGCGTCCGGATGCGATGATACTGGTCTATCCGCTGATCAGCATGCGTGATGGCATTGCCCATGAAGGTGCCAGAACCCGCCTGCTGGGTGCGTGGCCGGATCAGAAAACCATTGAAGCCTATTCAATGGAAACCCGGGTTCATCCGCTGGTGCCACCGACACTGCTGATCCACGCCGCTGACGATGATGATGTCTCAGTGAATCACAGCATGGCGTTTTTTGGTGCGCTGCGTGAGCATAAGGTTCCGGCAGAGGTACATTTCTATCAGAAAGGGGGGCACGGATTTGGTATCCGTGGCGTAGCAGATTTGCCCCTCGCCAGCTGGCCGATGTTAGTGACCGAGTGGCTCAGGGCAAAAACCTGATATTACGCAGCTGGCGGAACGTCTTTGACGTTACTATCCGGCGGACTGGCTTCAGTGCTGGTCGCCGGTGCCGCTGGCGGTGACATCACTTTATCCCAGCTGTTTTGCAGGCTCTTCACGTTGGTTTCCGCTTCGCCTTCCGGCTGGATCAGAACCATCATCAGTTCCTGCGTCAGTTGCTGGCGCAGCTCCTGGTTCAACTGTTCACGGGTCAGGCCGGCCAGGAAAGTCTGACGCAGCTTCTGATACTGCTCAGGCGCAATATCGACCACGGCGTTCTGCTGAGATCGCAGGCGCTGGCTCATCAGCACGTCGGTATCAGTGCGGGCATAGGTGGTAAACAGCTTATTCAGCTCCAGCAGCTTCTGCGCCATCAGCGCATCAAATTCCTCCTGCGGAATGCCTTTATCACGCACGTTCGCCAGCTCGCGCGCCACCAGGTTCATATTCTGCGCCAGATTGTCGTTGCGCCCGTCCATGTTGATCGAGCACTGCGCACGCTGATAGAGCACACGGCAATCAAATCCGACCTGTATGCCCTGTGCCTTGCTGTCGCTGAGCGCACGCTGAACATGCCAGAACAGGGCTTCACGGGCCAGGTCGCCCTGCCAGTAACGTTGCAGATTCTGGGAGTCACGAATCGGCTGCCACGGCGTATCCCACACCAGTGAGAGACGATCCTGCGTCATGTTGCTGCTGACCAGATTCACCGGCTCGTGCGGCAGCGGCGACAGAGTCGGCAGTGGCGCAGGCGTTTCACGCTTGCCGGTTAATGCCGAGAAGGTTTTGTTGATCTGCTCAGAGAGGTTGCGGCTGTCGACATTCCCTACCACGTAGAGCGTCATCGCATCCGGGGTGTACCACTGATGATAAAAATCGTTGAGCTGAGTTAAATCGACGGGTGCGCGCGGTTGTGCTGCGGGATCGTGCGCCAGCAGCGCAGAACCTTTCAGGCGGTAGCGCCACCAGACATCCTGAGAATCTTTCGGCCAGGTCGCGACCGGATCGGAGGCTGTCAGCGCGGTATTGACCACCTGTTCAGTGATAGCCATATTGCCCGCCGTGGCCGCCAGCCAGTTCAGCGCCTCTTTCAGCAACTCGGGGCGGTTATTCGGCAGACTCAGATTATATTGGGTGGAATCATAGGAGGTGATGACCGGCGGCAGCGGGTGCTGAGGATCCATCGCCTGTTGCCATAAAGCACGCTGTTGATTGTTATCGAGCGCGGTGTTGTGCACCATCGCCAGGCGCGGCAGCAGATGGCTGAAGCCGGTCTGCTGCGAACTCTCCACCAGCGAACCGGTGTTCACCACCAGCCGCAGTTCAATGCGGTCGCTTGGACGTTGCGGTGTGGCCAGTAACTGCCAGTTAAATCCATTATCCAGCTTGCCTTCCTGCCAGGCCGGATCGGGTTGCAGCGTTTCTGCCTGGAGACCAAAGCTGCCTGCCAGCACTAATCCACCAACCAAAAGTCGAATTCTGGTGCCCTGCATGTGAACCCCTACTCAAATAATTCAAATATCGTTATCACTGGCGCATATTGCCGCTGTTATTAACGAATCGGCTGGCGCCGAATCGCGCTGTTATCCAACAACAAAGTGTTTGACCACAGGAAGCGCAGGATGTCGCGTAACGAAGTGAAAAACGTCAAAAAAACAAGTGGGGTTTATTATGCAAATGCCCGCTGTCAGGGCAAGCGACAGCGGGCATTTGTGGGAATTTAAGTGAAATTCAATGATTAAATTGAAGATTCAGACGCTTTATTCTCCTTATTCCGGCCTGCCAGCGTATCAGTCAGCTGTTTGTGATCCAACTGGTCGACCCACTTCGCCACCACCACGGTCGCCACACCGTTACCGATCAGGTTGGTCAGCGCACGGGCTTCGGACATAAAGCGGTCAATACCGAGAATCAGCGCCAGACCCGCCACCGGCAGATGTCCCACCGCAGAGAGCGTCGCCGCCAGCACGATGAATCCGCTTCCGGTTACGCCCGCCGCCCCTTTGGAAGAGAGCAGCAGCACCACCAGCAGCGTAATCTGATGGAAGATATCCATGTGTGCATTGGTCGCCTGAGCGATAAATACCGCCGCCATGGTCAGGTAAATCGAGGTGCCGTCGAGGTTAAAGGAGTAACCGGTGGGAATCACCAGCCCGACTACCGACTTTTTGCAGCCCAGCTTCTCCATCTTATCCAGCATGCGTGGCAGCGCAGACTCAGATGAGGACGTCCCCAGCACAATCAGCAGCTCTTCTTTGATATAGGCGATGAACTTAAAGATGCTGAACCCGGCGAACAGACGCGCAATCAGCCCCAGCACAACCACCACAAACAGAATACAGGTGATATAGAAGCAGATGATCAACTGGCCGAGCTGCACCAGTGAACCCACGCCATACTTACCAATAGTGAAAGCCATTGCGCCAAATGCCCCGATCGGTGCCAGACGCATGATCATATTGATAATGCCGAAAACTACTTGTGAGAAGCTTTCAATCACGTTGAAAATCAGCGTGCCGGTTTTGCCCAGACGATGCAGGGCAAAACCAAACAGAATGGCAAACAGCAGTACCTGCAGAATGTTGCCGCTGGCAAAGGCGCCAATCACGCTGTTAGGAATAATATCCAGCAGGAAAGCGACGACACCCTGTTGCTCTGCCTGCTGGGCGTACATCGCCACAGCTTTGGCATCCAGCGTGGCAGGATCAACGTTCATCCCGGCACCTGGCTGCACCACGTTCACTACGATCAGGCCGATAATCAGCGCGATGGTACTGACAATTTCAAAATAGAGCAGCGCAACCGCGCCGGTCCGTCCTACCGCTTTCATGCTTTCCATGCCAGCGATGCCGGTGACCACGGTACAGAAAATTACCGGGGCGATAATCATCTTGATTAACTTAACAAAGGCATCTCCCAGAGGCTTCATCTGGGTCCCTAACTCCGGGTAAAAATGGCCTAACAAAACGCCGATGCCAATCGCCATCAGCACCTGGAAATAAAGGCTTTTAAAAAGTGAGGTTTTCATAAACAGGTGTCCACTAACGCCGTGAGGTGATGTTGTCGGATTCGTTATTGTGACGGTCAGGCAACACAGGCAGCGCCTGACAGTAACCCGAAAATAACACTCTGTTTACGTGATTAATACAGGGTGACAAACGCCCAGGAAACCCTGGGATCGTATTTCTGAACTGAAACGCTTCAGCACGGGGTTTTGTAACTAAAATTCTCGCAAAATCAATGAATCAGGCAATTATTGCGGCAGTGAGGAGTTTTCAATCCACATCTGATTGAATCGGGCCAGAGGCAGGGCTTCAGCATAGAGATAACCCTGTCCGATAGCGATACCACGCGCCACCAGCCAGTCGCGCTGCTCCGCAGTTTCAACGCCTTCGGCAATCACTTCCAGATGGATAATCTCGGCGATGGCCGCCACGATGCGGACCATGGTGTCGTCATGCGGCAGCGCCGCCACAAAGCTGCGATCCATCTTTAGCTTGTTCACCGGCAATGCTTTCAGCTGATGCAGATAGTTCAGGTTGGAGTAACCCATGCCAAAGTCATCCAGCGCCACAGCGACACCGGTCTGCTGCAACAGTCGCAATATCGACATCGCCTGTTCCGCATTTTCAAGCTGAGCCGTCTCTGTCACTTCCAGCACCAGCGTATCGGGTGCGATGCGATGGCGCGTCAGCAGGGATTGCAGATGGGAGACCACGCCAGTATCACGGAGTTGTACAGCGGACATATTTACACTCAGCGGCAGCATAATGCCCTGTCGCTGCCAGCCTGCCAGAATGCGGCACGCCTCTTCAAATACCCATCGGCCAATCGCGCTGATCACGCCAATCTCTTCGGCGCCGGCAATGAACTCTTCGGTCAGACCATAACTGCCATCTGGCTGGCGCATACGCAACAGCGCTTCCGCGCCGGTTAACGTGCCGGTGCGCATATCGACCTGCGGTTGCAGATAAAGCGCGAACTGCTCATCGTGCAGCCCCTGCAGAATGTCATGTTCCTGTGTCAGACGTTTCTGCGCACGCTCGGTCAGCGCGGCGTCAAAGAACAGGATCTGATTTTTGCCCTGATGACGGGCCGACATCATCGCCGAGGTCGCGCGGTCAAGCAGCTCATTCGCACTCAGCGGCCGATCGTCGCGCAATGCCAGACCGATGCTGAGGTTAGGGCGCAGTTGCAGCTGATGCAGATTAACCGGCTGATTCAGGCGAATCATCATATTGCGCGCCAGACGCAGCGCGCGAAACGGATTACTGGCACGCTTCATTAACAGGACAAAGTCGCTGGTCCCGGTCTGCGCCAGAAGAGTATGGTCATCCAGGGTATGACGAATCTTCTCCACCAGCGTCAGCATCAGCGTATCGCGCTGCTCATCGCTCAGTACGCCGTTAGCTTCCTGCAGAGTTTCAATACGAATCACCATCAGGCCCAGTGGCTGTTCAGGATGACACATGAACTGTTCGACCAGCGCCAGAAACAGGGTACGGTTGGGCAGATCGGTGACAGGAAAATGGGTGGTCAGCCGGCTCATCTCGTCATGTATCGACTCCAGCACCTGCTGATTGCGGTTGTAGCTGCGCACCAGCATGCCGATTTCGTCATCGCGGTGGCTCTGCGGCAGCGAAAGTTTGTGCGTCAGAATCGACTGCGGCGGCAGCTCCTGTAGCTCACGGGAGAGATTGCGCAGCGGATGTACCACCAGCCGGTTAATACACCAGCTAATCGCCACAGACAGAATCAGCGCCAGCAGCAGATAGGTGATAATCATGGTCGAGAGCGTGCTGAGGATAAACTGGTAGACGCGCGTCGAGTTAGCCTGCAACACCAGATAGGCCAGTGGCTTCGGCATCCCGGTGTTTTCGACGGAATAGAGCGGCAGAGTAATCTGCACCGGCAGCTCAAACAGGCGGGCGACCAGACGCGGCACCGGTTTTTCCACCTCGAAGTCGGCATGCAGTGCCTGGAACGCATTCGGTAGCACCACATCGGCGCGCGATAAAATACCGGCCGGTTTCAGCGAGTGAAGAATGCGTTCGGCCTGAGAAATATCGGCGCGCAGCACGGCTTCCGACAACGGCTGGCGGACGGTATGCGCGATATTCTCCATCTGCTGGGCGTAGTCAATCCTGCGCTGCTGCACAAAATGAAACAGTTGGATGACGATAAAGATGCTGATGGTGATAACCGCAACCAGCGAAACTGTCGCCATCTGCTTTATCGTAAGTGACCGGCTTACGCGCAAAAATTCTCTCCTGACGATGAAAAAAGCCCAGATAGCAGACAGTACAATGCCCGCCAGTATATCTCATAAACTGACTTTTTTACCGTCTGAAAAGTCCGGCTTTTTCCCGGTCGGGATTATTTAAAATCTGCGTAAGGCACCAGCGGCTGTGGCGGCATGTCCAGATCCCCTTCCCAGCCTCCGGCTGCATAGCGCACATAGAGCAGACCGTGGCTCGGGGTATAATCTTTCGCCTGCTGAATATCAACACCTGCCCCAACAAACCAGCCCGATGTCAGCCGCCGCTCAACCACCGCCTGTAGCGTGTAGCCGATACCCCCGCCGGCGCTGCTGGCAGAAGAGGGATTGCTGGCAAGTGCGAAGCCAGGATTGACCGGATAACGCTGCTGCGCATCTGTTTTCGAATGTGACCACGAAACTGAACCGCCCAAATCAAATGACCAGTTCTCTGTACGCTGCCGCCAGGTGACCGGCACAGCAAAGGAGAGATATTGCTGCGGACTGTAGTAGCCGCCCTGGCCGAAGGTGTAATCGCTGAGATCCTTCTGATAGTGCCAGAGCATGCTGTTCAGCCCGACGGTCGCACGGCGGTTATCGCTGTTGATCAGCTTGTAGTAATAGCCGCCCATCAGGCGTTCGCGGCTGTTATCGGCAACATTTTTACCGGTTATCTGATGCGCACTGATGTCGCCCCAGACGCCATGCGCCCCGCCCTGATCGTAACTCAGCCCGATGCTGCCGCCCGTAGCCACCACGCCGCCCCAGCTTTTACCCCCGCTGGCTGCCGGATCGCGCGTCCCGGCATAGGAAAGCAGCGAACTGGCAATCGGCCTGCGTGAGGCGGTCAGCGTCACACCCAGCTGTTTCACGTCGGTTTTCCAGCTCAGGCCGCCTGTCCAGTTAGTGACTTCGAAACCCAGCGGCGTAGTGCCGAGGTCGGCAGACCAGATCGCATTATGCCAGCCAGCGGCCAGCGCCGTGCCTTTGTCTCGCTGGTGAGTCTGAGAATTACAGCCGCCGGAATTCGCATCGTCACAGCTGCCAAACTGTTCGTCGAAGCTGCCATTACGGGTGGTAAAGGTTCCTGCGGAGACGTCAACCTGGTCGAGCCGGAAAAAGCCGCGCCCACTGGCAAACGGATGTTCCGCCTGCAGCATGGTGGTGTGCGCCGTAAAATCAGAGATGCCGCCCGTGCCGCTGTTGCGTGAATAGTCCTGCTGCACCGTCAGTGTGGTTTGCTGCTGACGGTAGAGATCGGCCGTGTCGCTGCGCAGGCTGCGTTTCAGCCAGTCATCCTGCGGATCGCTGCGGGTGGCGCGGCTGATATTGCCACTGCTATCCATACCGCTGGCCGTCATCGCCTGACGATAATCGGCCAGCGCCTGTTCAGGCTGCTGCTGCACACGCTCAAGCCGTGCCGCATCACGAAACACCAGTGCCTTGTCCTGTGAAGGCGGCAGCGAGGCGGCGCGCTGTTTCAGATCGGTAAACAGCACCGCAGCCCGCGTGGTTTCACCCACCGCCTGCCACGCCAGCGCAGCACGGCGATCTGCATTCACAGTCGCCTGCACCGGCGGTTGTTGCGCCAGAGCCAGTCGTGCTTCGCTGTTGCGCTGCAGGGCTACCAGCGCATCAATCCGTCCCAGTGCCGCATCGCCGTTGCCCGGCTCACGCGACAGCACCTGCTGATAGCTCGTCAGCGCCTGCTGCGCATCACCACGTGCCAGTGCCCAGTCGGCCAGCGTCAGGTCGCGTCGGCTGGAAACCGGCTGCTGATCAAGCAACGTCACCGCCGCCTGCTCCTGACCTGCGGCACGCAGTACCTCGGCCTGCGCAAAGATCTGATTCTGATTCAGACGATCAGCCAGCTGGTGCATATCGCTGCTCCACTGCGCGTCAGGCAGACGGTGCAGCGTGGCCATAGCCTCGCTGTCGTTATCGTTGCCCGAGAACCAGAGTGCGGTCGCGTAAAGTGCAGTCGCGTCCTGCGGATGCTGCTGAAGGACCGCGCGCATCACTGCATTCGCCTGCGGCACGTCACCACTATTACGCAACGCGCCAGCCAGCCGGTAACTGAGCCAGACGTCATCTGGTGCCAGATCCCGTGCCTGGCGATATTTATCTGCGGCCTGCGACCAGCGAGCCTGCTGCGCCAGTGCATCCGCCTCAGCGCGCAGGCTATCGCTGCGCAGCGTCCGGATGGTGTCGGCCAGCGCGCGCTGTTGTGCGACGGGTAAGGTATTAATAAATTCCAGCTCGCGGGCGGGTGACGCCGCCTGATAAAGCCCGGCCAGCCGACGCACTGCGGTGATGTTCGTGCCATCAAGCCGTCGCGCATTCTGCCAGAACTGTTCAGCCGCGGTCGTATCTTTGCGCGCCATCGCCACATCGCCCAGGCCAATCAGGGCATAGCTGTCGCTACTGTCATACTTTTGCGCTGCGCGATAGTGCTGTTCTGCACCCTCAATGTCCTGCTTCGCCAGCGCTTTATCACCCTGCTCTATCGCCAGCCAGTAGCGATTGCTCTGCAGCAGCGACTGCCATTTGCCGATCAGTGTGCTCTGCTGACCCGCTTTGATGGCGCGTTCCAGCCAGATAATCGCCGCTTCGCGGTGACCCGCGCGGGCCTGGGTCTGCCCCATTGCACCCATTAATTCGGGATCATCGGGATTGGCTTTCAGCGCCCGATCAAGGGTGACCATTGCGTTGTTAACATTGCCTGCGTCAACCAGCGCCAGGGCACGCGTCCGTTCGCGGTAAGCGGGATCGGCCAGCATCGTCTGCTGCTTCGATAGCGCCTCCGTGCCCTGCTGATAGGCATCACCCTCGGTGAAAACGGCCAGATAAGCCTTTAGCTGTGCCACGCTGCTATCGCTGACTGGCTGATCCCTGATCTGCTGCAGCCAGAGATCGGCGGCGGCGGCACGCCCGCCATTGCTGTTTGCCAGCTTTTTCAGTTGAGCGATGGCCTTTTCTGGCTGCTGTTGCGTAAACGCCATACGGGCAATCTGTAGCTCAACCCCGATATTGCCCGGATAGCGTTGTTCCAGAGCCTGAAGCTGCTGATAAGCCCTATCCTCCTGACCGGGAAGACGCGCCAGCAGCCGCCAGTACTCCAGAGCGGTGTTCGGATCGGGAAAGACGCCGTTGAACAGCGCATCGTAGGCACTTTTCGCCTCCGTCAGGCGGCCAGACGTGGCCAGCAGGCGCGCCTGCTGCAACTGCTGCCGTCCATCGGATGACGTCAGCGCCAGGCCGACGGCTGATTCACGCGTCTCTGCCGAGTCTGGTGCGACCTTTTTCAGTTGATCCAGCAGCAACTGCGCGCCGGGAATATCGCCCTGGTGCAGCGCCAGCCGCAGACGCGCTGCCAGCACCTGCGGATTATCGGGATCGATCTTCTCAAGCCGATAGAGCGATTGCTGTACCAGATCGTATTTATTGGTCGACTCGCCGGTGCGGACCTGCGCCAGCAGCCACTCGACCGGCGAGACTTCTGGTCCGTCAGTCGGTGCGGCCAGCCCCGGCAGCGCACTTAGCGCACCGAGCAGCATGCCCGCCCGCAGCACCTGAGCGTTATTCATCTTCATCCAGTAAACGACGACGGGTAATAATTCGCATCAGACGCCAGGTCATCAGCGCGAACAGCACCACCACAAAGAGTGCGCAGAGTGCCAGCCAGAAGGGATGGGTCGAGAGTAGCGACCAGAGACGCTCCCACCACGGCAGATGACCGACGTAGTAGCTCTCGCCAACCCGCAGACTGTTAACTCCTGACTCGCGGATAATCGCGGTGGAGCCAGACATTGCGCCACGCTTATTGCTGTCACTCATTGCCTCGTTGAGCAGTTGCCAGCCACGCGGCGTGCCATCCGCGAGCAGTGCAACCACGCTGCGCTGATCGTAAAACGGTGACTGGAAGCCGATCACCGTTGCCAGCGGGCCGCGGGAGCTGATGGCAACGGTGCTTTCTGCCGTCTGATCGCGACCACTTTGCGGATTCATCGGCGGCGTGATCCGTCGCACAGGTTCTTTCAGCCAGCTGGCGGTGGCGTCGACCAGCGCCGGGATCCGCTGTTCATCCTGAAGATCGTTGGGGATGACACCGATCATCAGCAGATCCACATCCTGCGTCTTCGCCGTGGCCCAGTCATCGGTCAACTGAACGCGCAGTGCCGGATAGCCGGTCTGTGCGCCACTATTGCCCATCGCATTCAACAATGTGCTGACCTGCTGGACGTCTGGTTTTGGCGGCATCAGCACCAGAGTTTGCGCCAGATCGGCATAACGGCTGAACGGGAAGCCCGCATTTGCCCAGGCACGCAGTGACGGCATTTCGATGTAGTGGCGATAGCCAGAAAAATCGATGCTGGAACTGTCGTCCACCACCACATGATGGCCGACCGGCGTCACGGTTTCACAACGCCCGTCAGCGTTGCCACCAATAAAGGTGTTGGCATAGTCAAAATCGAAGCGCAGCTGGTTCACCACACCCAGACGTAAAGCCGGAATCAGCAGTTCATGGTTTTTGTCCAGCATTCCCTGAATCAGGGGAATATGCAGCAACTGCTGACCGGCCGTGTTTTTAGGCGGTAGCGGATAATCCTGGATGAACTGATTATTCAGGTTCACCGCCAGCCGTGAGCCATCCGACTGGAAAGGCGCGGTATAGCGATAGCTCAGATCCATGTCAATGCCGCGCGCGCGAACCAGAAAAAGATCGGGCGGCAGATTCAGCGTCAGGCTGATGGGATTAGGCTGTACACCATCAGACTGCAACTGATTCTCATACTGCGTCAGCTCAGCAAAAGTAGTGCGACGATCGGTTCTTACCCAGTTGGGTGCATCATACGCCTGGCGTGGGGAGAGCAGCTTAACGCTGTCGATGGTTGAGATATCACCGCGCAGCAACAACTCACCCTGCGCAATGCCCTGTACCGCTGTCAGTAAATCGTCGTCGTTGCGTCCCAGGATCAGCAGCATTTTTTCATAGGGACTGTCAGGCTGACTTATTATCTCCACGGTCGGCTTCACGACCGGCGGCAAATCTTTCAGGAAATCCGGGCGCGCATCGTTGGTGGCAAACACCACGGCATGCTGCTGTTGCGGCAGCTGATTGTAGAGCACCGGAAAGCGCTGTCCGCGCCAGGCGGCTTTGCTGCCGAACCAGGAGGCAAGAATCGCTGCAGCCCGCTGTTGCTTTATATCCGGCTGGGCGGCAAACACCATCGGCAGGGTCAACGGTCGCGTATCGCGTGTATCAAAAAAGGGTTCAGGAAAATGGGAAAGGTCATTTTTCAGCGGCAGTTTTTGCAGCGTCAGATCGATGCCGCTCTCTTTGCCGATATCGAGCCAGATTGTGCTGTTGGCCGGATTTTCGCAGATATTGGCGTAGTGGCCGACCAGCTCAAAGCGCACGCGGTTAAAGTCGGCAATATAGCGAGGATCGATCGCCAGCTGCGTTTTAATCTCTTTACCCGGCTGGTCCGGCGTGATGGTGATCAGACCGATCAGCTCATCGTTGAGATAAACCTTCAGCTGCGACAGCACAGGTAGCAGCGCAGGCGAGGGCCGGTAGGTGAGATTAAGCAGCGCACGCGTCACCACCTCATCGCTACGCACCCCAAACTCGATCTGCCCGCTGGTACGCGTTCCGCTCAGCGTCATGCTGCCCGGCGGCGGTGCCAGCTTAACAAAACTCAGCTGACTGTTACGCAGCGGCGCAGCAGGCTGCTGCGGCAAAGATTGCACTGCGGTTTCTCCGGGGATACTGACCGGCATATTTTCCTGTGCCAGGGCGCAGCTCAGTGTTGTGGAACCCAACAGCAGCGCAGCGACCCACCTGTTTACTCTCGTTATCGTCATATCATCAACTCAATGCGTTTTTTGAAGCTGGCACACGTCCGATGCCTTGCGGCAACAGCGAAGCCAGCCAGCTCACCCCAGCGGTAAGCAGGTTAAACAGCCGACGTAACTGCGGCGGGCCATATTCCGCCAGGCGCAGGTAACCTTTGAAACCGAGAATCATGATATCGGCGAGACTTTGCACCGGTTTATCTTCCGGAAAACCGTCCTGCCACAGCGCCCAGGTATCAGCGCGGGCGAAGGTACACTGGATAAATTCAATATGCTGCTGGGTGGTCAGCTGATGGAGACGGACGCCAGCCCGATGGCCAAAGACACGCTGCACCTGACAGGGGAAGCTGAACTCCTGCTGTCCACGCCGCAGCAGCAGCCACACTTTTTCATTCTCCCGCAGGGCGTCCGGTTCGCGCAGCTCCAGCCCGACGCCGCCATCCGAGTAGTCACGCAGCGTACAGGGCAACATATGGCCATCTTCGCGTGCGATGGCAGCCGGCATGGCGATCTCTACGCGGTGCGCCTCGCGGATCTGCCGTGCTTCAACCGAAACCGCCACCGCACCACCAAGAATAATCATGTTGTAGAGCACCCAGATCAGGCTTACGCAGACGGTCAGTATCTCGTTGGCCGGACCATGCTGCATGCGCCAGAACGCCATCAACACGCCCGCCACATTGAGCAGCACCAGCAACATATAGGGCTTGGTTATCACCCAGTCCAGATGCTGCTCCTCTACCAGTCCGCCTTTTGCGGTGACGTTAAACTTACCCTTGTGAGGATTGAACAGCGCCACGGTGGTCGGGCGGGCGATATACCAGGCCAGCACCGTCTCGTAAACTTCGCTCCAGAAAGAGTGACGCCAGCGCCCCTGAATACGCGAGTTGGTGAGGCTGGTATGCAGCATGTGAGGTAAAACATAGATGGCGATCGCCAGCGCAGGCGCATAGATGATGTAGGCATGGCAGAGTAAAAACGCCAGCGGTGCCAGCAGGAAGATCAGCCGCGGAATGCCGGACAAAAAGTGCAGCATGGCATTGGCATAACAGAGCCGCTGCACCCACTTCAACCCTTTACCAAACAACGGGTTATCAAGGCGGAAAATCTGCACCATCCCGCGTGCCCAGCGAATACGCTGTCCGATATGCGCTGACAGGCTTTCGGTCGCCAGCCCGGCCGCCTGAGGAATGCGAATGTAGGCCGAGGTGTAGCCACGCCGGTGCAGACGCAGCGAGGTATGGGCATCTTCAGTTACGGTTTCTACGGCAATACCACCAATCTCTTCCAGCGCGGTGCGGCGCAGAATGGCGCAGGAGCCGCAGAAGAAGGTGGCGTCCCAGGTATCGTTACCGTCCTGCACCAGCCCGTAAAAGAGCGAACCTTCGTTCGGCGTCCGGCGAAACCGCCCGAGATTGCGCTCAAACGGATCGGGTGAAAAGAAGTGATGCGGCGTCTGCAGCATCGCCAGCCGGGGATCTTTGATAAACCAGCCCATGGCCATCTGTAAAAAAGCGCGTGTCGGCACATGGTCGCAGTCAAAGATCGACACGAAGTCGCTGCGGCAGTACTTTTTCAGCGCGTGGTTGATGTTGCCCGCCTTGGCATGTTCGTTAGAGGGACGCACCACATAGTGAATGCCGATGCTGGTGGCAAACTCGCGGAATTCCGGTCGGTTGCCGTCGTCGAGCAGATAGATATTCAGGCGATCTTTTGGCCAGTCGATACCCAGCGCAGCATAAAGTGTCGGTCTGACAACGCTGAGCGGTTCGTTATAGGTCGGCACCAGCAGGTCCACCGATGGCCACTGCGAACGGTCAGCCGGCATAGAGACGGGCTGCCGGTTAAGCGGCCACAGCGTCTGGAAATAGCCCAGCACCAGTACCACCCAGGCGTAGGTCTCTGCTGCAATGAGCAGCAGCCCAAAGATCAGGCTCAGCGGATCGTCCCAGTTCAGCGTCGAGGTATAGCGCCACCAGAGGTAGCGGCATGACACGGTCAGGGACAGCACGATCAGCATCATGGTAGGAAAACGACCCGGGATGCGCCGGACCAGCATCGCCAGCCCCCAGAGCAGTACGACAAAAATAAACTGCGTCATCAGACCAAAGGGCTGGCTGATACAGATCAGCGCCAGCACGGAGGCAAAGAGAGCCATCACGACAAAGAGGCTGCGTCGCATCAGCGGCGACAGGCGCTTCAGTCGCTGTTCGAAACGCGTATCAATGCTCCGGGTTTGCGAGCGGGCAATAACATTGTCCAGCCAGCGATAGCCGTGCTGGCGCCAGCCAGAAAGTGCGCTCAGGCCTTTCACGCCATCGCGGGCGCCTGCCTGGGGTAGCCGGATCACCATCAGCCAGAGTGTCTGAATCAGATAACGTAAGATATCCAGCGGACGCGGACGTTCCGGTGAGATGTGCGGATAGAGGCGGCGGCGCTGCTGAATCACGCTCTGCCAGCCCGGGCTTTCGAAGCGCAGCAGCATCAGGCCCAGAACAGACCAGAAAAGATGAAGTGCACTGGCGAAGCGGGAAGCGCCATTGCCTCGCGCGGTGGTATAGCCCCGATGCAGCGATTGCCAGGCGGGCGCAGTTAACAGCCAGCGCAACGGATTCAAGAACTCACTCCCTTCAGATTGAGCAGCAGCCAGTTAGCCAGCGTGATGATCTCCTCGCTGGCTAACGCATGTGGCCGGTATTCACCGACAGGCTGCTTCATCATCAGCGCTTCTGCCAGCGCCTCATCGCGATGGATCAGTAGCGGTATCAGCTGCGTCAGTGACGCCATCCAGAGCTGATGCAGATCCTGCTGCAGACGGCTGTTGGCGTTAAACTGATTGATAACAAAGCGGGTTCGTGCCGGAAAGCAGTGCTGACTAAGGCGCAAATGACAATTGGCGTCTGGCTGGGTGACGCACAGTATGCCGTCCAGCTGCGGATAGAGTGTTTCATGCCACGGCAGAGAGTCGGCAGGCAGATCAAAAATAATCCACTGATAGCGTGCCTGCAGGTCCGGCAATGCGTGGAGCAGCGGTGCGGCGACCGCTTCATTCTGACGGGTAATAGTCAAAGAATGCTGATGAGAAAGCACACCATGCGGCAGCAAATCAGGCCCATGGGGATAGCGCAGCGCGCTGTGCTGCCAGTCACCCCCTTCGCACAATGCTTTCATCCAGCCATTCTCCTGCTGAGCGGGCAGATTGAAATGCACGCCGAGCTGACTGATCGGCGAGCCATCGATCAGCAACACCCGCTCGCCGAGCGCCGCCAGCGCCCAGCCCACGCCGGCACAAAGAGACGTCGTACCGACACCGCCCCGCACGCCCTGAAGTGCTATCAGCGGCATCAGTGAGATTGCTCAGGCTGGGTGGGGACCGTTTCCGCTATCAGCGGCCAGCGCGACACAATCTCTTTCAGGCGTTCTTCGCGCGCAATGTCGACATAGCGAAAAGCGTGCAAAGAAAAGGCATCACGCAAAGCACTAATATCATCCTGACGATCGCCATCATCAGCCTCAGGGATATGAAGATTTTGGTTTTTCATTATTGTTCGCCAAAGATAAAACAATGTCAGACTCAGAATAGCCGTCTGTGCGTAAAAAAGAGGTTGAAAAACCTTTTCCAGAAACGCTGCATTTGCCGGACGTTGTGAGCCATTCTGTCATTAGCAATGTTTAAATTTCTCAGGTTACATCCTGGCCTGTCTATAATAAGCTAGCCTGGACTGGAAAAATAACGAATTCAATATGAAAAATTCTTTTTCGCTAGGGCTGTTGCATGTTCAGCCTGAATTAACGGCATTGCAAACGCCTGGCTGTTATTGGGTGACGTGTGCACGGCAGGATGACGCCCGCACGTTTATTCGCCAGGTGATTTCACATCAGCAGGCCGTCACGCTGATCAGCGCTGATCAACCGCCTCGTGATCTCCTGACGCCTGACCCGATCGGCGGCCCCGACCGTATACCGCTGTTTTCTCTTTCCAAAAGCAAACGAAGCCTTTTGCAGCTGGAAAGTGATTTTCTGCGCACGCTCGGCAGTAAAAATGGACTGGTGATATTTAACAGCAGCGCGGCGCAGTGGGATAAGCTTGATGACGCCGAATTAACCCGGTGGATAAAGGGTATGCGCCGCACGCTGCATAAAAGAAAACTCACGCTTTTAATCATCACCTCCGGCACCACCATAATAAATCTGAGTAATAATCTTCAGCGTTATTTTCGTCAGCTGGATGGCGTTGCGCATTTGAGCTTTCAGCAGGACAGCTGGCAATATCGAATTAACTGGTGGTATGCCGCAGAACGCCTGCTCGCCGATCGTGCAATACGTCTCGGCTATGAAGAGGATCGTTTCTTTACCTTAAATGAAAAGCAGGAACCGTTGAGCCTTAATGACGAACAACATTATCTCGCGGACAAAGTCGTGCTTGAGGGCGCACCACCGCTTTCACGCCAGTGGCAACTGTTTGATGATAATGAGCAGGTCTGGTTCCGCGCACAACAGGCCAATGCCGCGACGGTGATTTTCAGTCTGACCCGCAGCGACTACATCAGCGAACTGGCGAAGATGGTGCACAGCCTGCGTCGTGCTCGCGGCAACGGAATGAAAATTGTGGTACGTGAAATGGGTGCCAGCCTGCGCTATAGCGACGAGCGCCTGCTGCTGGCCTGCGGAGTCAACACCATTGTGCCGGCTAACGCAGCCATGTCGCGCTTTCTGACCACACTGGAAGGTCTTCAGGGACAGGTGTTTAACCGTCGCGTTCCCGCCAGTCTTGAGGCGTTAACCGCCTCGCTGCAGCCGCTGCATGAGAAAGGCTACCTGCGGCTTGACGCCTTCTGTCAGTCAGTCAGCCAGTTGATCAGTAATACCTTACTGCCGGAAAATGATAAGGGCCTGCTGGTGGCATTGCGGCCAGTGCCGCAGCTCAAACCCCAGCAGATTCTGACGCTCTGTAAGCCGCGCCGCTTCGGCGACCTGGTCACGGTGCTGGAAGATCGCGTCATACTTTTTCTCTCTTCCTGCCGCTATAACGATCTTGATAAGGCATTGAAATATATATTTTCACTGCCTCACGATGAGCTGTTTGCAAACCGGATGGTCTGGTTCGAGGATAATCAGATTCTTGCGGAAGTCAGCAATATCAAAAAACTGACGCCGATGGCGATTCAGGACCTGATGCCAGCCCCGGAGATGACGCGCGCCGCCATTGAGAGCCGGAGCGAAACGCTGGCACGCTCAGCACCACTGCCCATCATTTTATTGCCGGAGAATAAAGCCTGATGAATCTGATGGACTGGGTACAGATTGCGCTACTGATCCTTCTTATCCTGCTGTTTTTAAAGCCGTTATATCGTCAATGGTTACCGCGTCGCTGGAACGGCATCATGAATCGCCTGTTGCCTGCACGCGCGCTTAAATCGGAAGGCCACTGGCAGCGAAAATCCTCTGAAACGGATGCAAAAAATTAATGAATAGTGATCAACCTGTGGCGGCCTCCTCTTCCAGCTTCTGGTCTTCCTGGCGCGGACTGGGTGGCTGGAATTTTTACTTTTTAGTGAAGTTCGCCCTGCTTTGGTACGGCTATCTCAACTTTCACGCCCTGAGCAACCTGGTGTTTCTCGCCTGGCTGCTCTTACCGCTGCCGTCGTTACGTCTGCATCGCCTTCGCCACTGGGCCTCAATCCCTATTGGTTTCGCACTGTTATGGCATGACACCTGGCTGCCGGGACTCAGCAGCATCCTCAGCCAGGGCGATCAGCTGGCGGGCTTCTCCGCCGCCTATCTTCTCGATCTGGCAGACCGGTTTATCAACTGGCAAATGGTGGGCGCGCTCTTTGTCCTGCTGGTTCTCTATCTTTTTGTTGCGCAGTGGGTTCGTATCACGGTGCTGGTTTCGTTGATGCTCATCTGGCTCAACGTGCTGACCATCGCGGGTCCGGCAATGTCGCTGCTGCCGACCCGCGCAGCCACTCCGCAGGTGGTCCTGAATCAGACGCCCGCCGCTGCCAACAGCCAGGCCGCTCCCGTGCCGGACGGACTCGATCAGTCAGCCGCGCCCACCAGTGCCAGCCTGACCGCCTGGCTCAGCCGTTTTTATGAGAGTGAGCGCAAGCGTGTTACCCATTTCCCTGACAGCCTGCCTGCCGATTCGCAGCCGTTCGACATTCTGGTTATCAACATCTGTTCACTCGCCTGGTCGGATATGGATGCCTCGCAGCTGCGTAATCATCCCCTGTGGCAGCACTTTGACATTATGCTGACGAACTATAACTCCGCCACCAGTTACAGCGGGCCGGCGGGGATTCGTCTGCTGCGTGCCAGCTGCGGTCAGACCTCACACAGCGACCTCTACAAACCCACCGATTCACGCTGCTATCTGTTTGATAATCTGGCGAAACTGGGCTTTAAAGAGCAGCTGATGATGGATCACACCGGGGTGTTTGGTAATTATCTCAAAGAGTTGCGCGAAGGCGGGGATATTCAGGCACCGCTGATGTCGCAGGCGGGCATTGCGCCGGAACTGACCTCATTCGACGGCTCGCCAGTGCTCAACGATGCTCAGCTGATGCAGCGCTGGCTCGACGATCGCAGCAAAAGCAGCGATGCCCGCAGCGCCACCTTCTATAACCTGATCCCGCTGCACGACGGCACCCGTGAAATGGGCAGCACTAAAACCGCCCCGTGGAAGCCGCGCGCTCAGTTGCTGTTTGATCAGATCGACGCCTTCCTCACTCAGCTGGAGAAGTCGGGCCGTCGGGTGATGGTGCTGGTGGTGCCGGAGCATGGTGCAGCATTGCAGGGTGACAAGATGCAGATGTCGGGTCTGCGCGACATTCCCAGCCCTGACATCACGCATGTGCCGGTAGGGATTAAGTTTGTTGGCATGAAAGCCCCGCATCAGGGACAGCCTCTGAATATAGATGCACCGACCAGCCTGTTGGCAATCTCAGAAATTGTCTCCCGCGTGGTGGATGGGCAGGTCTTTAATGCGCCGAATGTGAATATGTCGGTGCTGACGGACAAGCTGCCCCAGACGCCAGTGGTGTCGGAAAACGACGGTGCTGTGGTGATGATGTATCAGGGCAAGCCCTGGATCAGGCTCAACGGCGGCGACTGGGTGCGCTATCCGGAGTAACGCATCACCGCCGGAAAGCAGAAGTGCGGGTCAGGCGCCGCTTAGCGCCTGACCCATTTTTATCGTGTTACTGTCGGCAGCAGGATAGCGGCCAGCGCCGCCGTTCTGCCTGTTATCAGCGCTTCTCCTGAAACGCCTGCCAGGTCAGCAGCTGCAGACTGGCAGAAAAGTAGTTCTGATCCGCAGCCAGCTTATCACTCAGATAGCCGGTCTCATTCAGCGTCAGGTCACGCACCGCCAGCAGACCGCCCTCAAGATGATAAGGAGCAGGCGCATTTGCCAGCACATCGAACCAGGCGGGGGTCAGCATACGGCTGTAACCCTGCCAGACGCGCTGAAACGGCACCAGCGCCAGACTGTGCGGGTCATACCACCAGATGTTCAGCGGTACGCGAATCGCGTCGTAACTGAAGCGGTTTGAGTAGCCTACCGCGGGTGCAACCGAACCGTCGGCATTCAGCGCAACCCAGTCCAGCGGCAGACCGGTTTTGCCAAAGCTCAGCTTACCCAGCAGATCAAAACCATCATTAATCAGCTTATCCCAGACCTGCAGATGACTGCGCTCGCCAAACTCCCGCCACGCCTGAAACAGGAAATAGGAGGGGTTAAGCACCACATAGCTGGTTTTATTAAAACCCTGCGCGCCCGGCAGCAGGACGGTATGGCCGCCAAAGCTCGTGACATCCCGCTTGATGATCGCGCGCTGAATACGGTCAGACGCCTGCTGGTAGCTCTCCACCTGCCATTTCTGAGCAGCACGCTGTAGCGCCCAGGCCAGCAGCACATCACCATCCGAGGCGTTATTTTTGTCGGCAACCGGGTTATCACTGCCTGGCACATAGCGCCAGTAAAAGAGATCGGTCTGTGGATTTTGCAGCTGGGTGCGCGTCCACTGCCACAGCCGATCGAAGGTGGCACGATCGTTGTTGGCCACCGCCAGCAACATGCCATAACCCTGACCTTCGGTGTGACTGACATTGTTATTGGCGGTGTCCGTGATCCGCCCTTCCGCGGTCAAAAAGCGGCTTTTAAACGTGTCCCAGCCGCTGGCACTCGCCTGCGCGCTGCAGGCCAGCAGTAAAACAGAGCAGATCCAGCCCATCCAGAATGGCTTACGTTTCATTTTCGATCCTATTGATATCGATAGTGCAGCGTGCTGCCATCGTTGAGTTCAAGCGTCACCGGCACAATCCTGCTGCCGCCCTGGCCCTGTAACCAGCCTGAGAAAAGTCCGGCCATGACTGCACCAAACGCTGCCTGCCAGTCAGCTGGAGATTGGATATTGTCGCCCGCAGGTAAGGCGTGATACGCAATCAGGAGCGCCGTCTCTTCTGGCTGAAGCTGCACAAAGCCCCAGTTAAACCGCGCCAGCTGCAGATTGGCTTCACGCTCCAGATCCTGCACGGTGCGCGACTCTGGCAAAGGATAGCGGGTCGCCAGCGATTCCCCCATCTTATAGAGAAAGGCTTCCGCCTCCTGCTGACCGGCGTTGGCGATCATTCCGTCAATCAGTACGCTGACGAGGTCAAACCAGCCCGGCTGATAAGGATGTAATACCCCCGAATGCTCACTCATTACTTCTCTCCGAACAGGTAACGGACATAGAGCTGCGCGCTGCTTTCGTTGTAGTCACCAAAGGTGTCATAACCCAGCTGGCCGCCAATCGTTACATCGTTATTGAGTTTGTAGTCCGCCCCGGCGTGCAGGTTGTAGCCGATGCCATTTTTGCTGCCACCAGAGTAGTAAGCGTCTTTCACGTTGCCGCTGGCGGCAAGGGATTCCAGCTCTGACTGCAGGCTGGCATTCGCAGGGAAGTACGCGCTCTTATCCTGACTGTAGGTCTGATAACCAGCCGCACCGCCAATATTCACTTTTAAATCGTCAAATTTGCGTGAGAACTCTATCGGGAACGAGACCGACGCGTAGTTCTGCGGGCTGAAGTAGCCGCCTTGTCCGTAACTGAAGTAGCTGAGGTTCTTCGAGAAGTCCATCCACGCCAGGCTTATGCCCACTTTCAGCTCGCGGTCGTCCGTGTGGAATGGACGGACATAGGCGCCTGCGGTCGCCTGCAGGTTGTTGTTGCTGGCCACATTCTCGCCCGTGTAGCTGTAAGCCCCTCCCCCCACATAGAACCCTGCATCGCCATTGTCATAGCTTAACAGGCCATTAGCGCCATTCTTCGTAACACGCCCCCAGCGTTTGCCGCTGGCTTTATCTTCTGCGCCGACGTAAGAGAGCAGGCTGTCAGTAATCGCGCGACGCTCACCGGTCAGGATCAGCGTCAGGAAGTCGGTGAGTTTCGGTGACCACTGCACGCCACCAACCAGCGTACTGAGATCCTGGCCCAGCGGCGTACTGCCGATATCCACTTTATAACTGTCGCCCTTCAGCGCCAGATTCAGCTCCACGCCAGAAGCGGTTTGTGAATCGGTGGTGGCATTGGGCAGAGCATTCACCGTCGCACCGCCTGCGGCCACGACTCTGCCCTGACTCAGCGCATTGGTGCCGAAACGACGCCAGGCATCGGCAGCGCCACTGCCTGCCGTGAGCGAGACCGGCGTGGCGGTAAAGTCGACGCGCGCCGTTCCAAACGGCACGGTAGAGAAGGTCAGCGGGGCTTTCGCTTCAGTCAGCTTACTTAACCCGGCATCGCCATCACGACTGCGCACCTGCACCCTACCCTGACTCCAGGTGCCGGTTTTCTCCTGCAGCGAATCCATCATGGTATCGACGTCGTGCATAACCTGTGACTGCTGAGAAACGAGTTCGCTGCCCGCAGCCGGTTTGCCCTGCGTTGTCACGTCCGTTGCAATACCCGCTGGTGCTGCCTGCCACGGCAGCACAGTACCGTAACTGGAGGGTGAACGTCCCACCGGCGAGGTGTTGCGATTGATAAATGGATTATCCGCCAGTGCCAGGCCGCCCACAGTTGGCACGCTGCCGGGCTGCGCGCCCTGCAGGCCAATCAGCTGCCCACGTGCAGAACGCAGATACGTCATCGCCTGTGAATGCTCGCCATTGGCTTCCGCTACCCGTGCCAGCAGCAGCAGTCGATCCGGCGTCTGCGTCGTGGTGTTGAGGCCGCGACTCAGCGCATTGGCGCGCTGCACATTGTTCTGCGCCAGCGCAACGTTAATGGCCCCGACGCGCGCATCCTGCGTCGGCGTATCCTGAGTCATCAGGTAGTCATAGACGACGCCCGCATCCCGGTTCATCTTGCCGTCCTGGTAAAGACGGGCCATCGCGAACATCAAATCGCGGTTCTGCGGATCCTGCTGCAGCGCGCCTATCAGCTTGTCATACGCCACCGCGTACTGACGTTGCTGCCGCAGGCGGTCCACTTCATTAATCAGATAGCCGTTGCGGATACCGGCCAGTTGCGTCGGGGTACTGCGCGCCTGCAGTTCCGGGTTACTGAGGAAGCGCTGCGCCTCACTGCCAAGGCCCGCCTGATTCAGCACCGCCATCTGTGCGGCATAATCGCCCGCATTGCCCTGCACGCCGCGTTGCAGGTTAGTCCGCACCACCGAAACCGCGCTGGTGAGATCGCCCGCCTGCGCCAGCTTCTGCGCCAGGTTTCCGGCATCAACCGGGTTGGTCGGTGGCGTGACCGTGAGCGCTTTCAGGGTATTGGCAGCGGCGGCCGTCGCACCCTGTGCCAGGTACTGATCGGCGGTGCTCATCTGCAGATTAAAATTAACCCGCTGCGCCAGTTCACGCATCGCCGCCGTTTTCGCATTAGCGGGAATGCGTGCCAGCAACGCGCTGGCCTGCTGCCAGCCGCCACTTTCGCTGGCATTGAGCGCACCAGCATAAAGCTCACTGGTGCTGGCCGCACTGCGCATCACTGGCTGCATCACGTTAGCCGCCAGCAGCGTGTCACCCTGCTGACGATAGAGCCGGGCTAAATCGAGCCGCAGCCAGCCATCCGAGGGATAGCGCTGAATGCCCTGCTGCAGCGTCGCGATGGCAGCGGCGTTATTACCGGCTGCCAGCTGACGCTTCGCCTGCTGACGCAGCGCATCGGCTTCATTGGCGCGTGGCGTGACGCTCTGGCGCACGCTGTCCGGCAGTGCTCCCAGCAGCGTACTGGCTTCGGCACTCCGACTCTGCTGGCGCAGAACATAGAACAGCCCTTCTTTGGCGCTGCGGTTATCCGCATCGCTTTGCAGAATGGTGCGATAAATTTGCTCTGCCTGCTGTGGTTGATTGGTACGGCGCAGCACGTCGGCGCGGAACAGTCTGGCGGCCAGCCCTTTTTCGCCATCAGCCTGCACCAGCGGTTCACTTAAGGTCAGCGCCTGCGCTGTGTCTCCGCTTTTCAGCGCCTGCTGGGCGCTGGCCAGTTGTGCATAAAAGCGCGCATCGTCCGCCTGCTGCTGACGCGATGACCCCTGATCGCCGCCGAGCTGAGCAGACCGCTGCAGATAATCTGCCGCTTCCTGATAACGTCCGGCTCGCTGGGCTACATAGCCCATACCCGCTAACGCATCAGCATCCTGCGGATTCGCGCCCAGCACTTTTTCAAAGCTGGACTGCGCACCGCCGACGTCACCGCTGTTGAGCGCACTGAATCCGGCCCCTTTTTCTGCGCCACCCACGTTTTTACGGTAGTAGTCGATCACCGCAGAGTCCTGCGGATGACGCTGCTGCCAGGTCTGATAGCGTGCCGCATCTGACGGCTGTGGACCAAGCCATAGTAGCGCCTGGCGCAGTGAGCGATCGGCATCCTGATTACCACTCGCCAGCGAACTCAGCACCTCAATGCCTTCGCGACGGGTCGGTTCCTGATAGGTCAGCGCTTTACCCAGCGCCAGCCGCGCGCCGGTGTCCTGCGGATGCTGAGCCGCAAACTGGCGCAGTGCCTCAACCGCCTGCGGCAGCAGCGTCCGGTCCCCCGCCATAGTGAGATAATATTCTGCCGCGACGCTCGGTGGCGGCTCATTGCCGGTGAAGGTATTGCGCCAGGTCTGTAACGCCGCCGGAATATTGCCGCTGCGCGCCTGCTGACGCGCCAGGGAAAGCTGCGCCTGCGGAATGGTCTGCATCTGGCGCGCGTTATCCAGTTCGCCGAGGTGCGGATCGTTGGGGGAGACCTGACTAAGCCGGGCGCGATACTGCGCTGCCGCAGCGGTGTCGCCACCCTGCTGTGAATAGAGCGCCAGCAGGTAAAGCGCCTGGCTGTTGCCGGGTTCAACCATCAGCACCTTTTGCAGCGAGGCTTTCGCCAGATCATCATGCGCTTTCTGATGCCAGTAAGAGGCCTGATCGAACAGCGCCTGCAACGCCGGATTGGTGCTTTCAGCCGCCAGCAGCGGCTGTGACAGAGCCAGCGCGCTGCCCAGCAGCAGCGCCTTACGGATACCGGCACTCAACAGATTGGTTTTCATTGTTATTATCCTTACTTCCTGCCGGAATCACGATCTTGCTTTGGGTTCAGACGCCGCCACGCATGACGCTTCAGCATCACCCAGACCGCACTGCCCACCAGCGCAGAGAGCAGCATCGCCGCTACTGCCAGCAGCACCGAATGCTGGTTGGCATACCACATCACCATCATGTACCAGGGCATTTCGCCGCTCGGGAACTGCGCGCCGACGCGGAAACTGCGGATGCCGTTTTCATCCGTAATAATCGCGGTATCGCCACGAATACCGGCGTTAATCTGCGCCGAACTCAAATCGTTATGCAGTCGCAGCAGCTGATCGTCGCTGGTTGCCACCGTCATCACGACCAGTCGATCGTGATTCCACGGCGATCGGTAGCTGAGGAAGCCTCGCCACGCTTCGTTGGAGGAGAAGTAACGATCGGCATCCAGTTGCTGAAGGCTCCAGTCGCCGGTCAGCCAGCCGCGTATTTTTTCCAGCGTGTCAGGCTCTTTCACACCTAAGGTGCTGCTGGTGGCGTCATACGGTGAGGACGCCAGCATCGCCTGATTAAAGGCGCTGTTGCCGGTGGTGCTGACCGCCAGCACATCGCTCTGCTTTAAGCGCGCCAGATGGGTGCCACCATTCGGCAGACCAAACAGCACCTGATTCTGCGTCAGCGCCACGCCGGTCGCGGTTCCGGCCCGCGCCGCCAGATCCAGCAGTGTTGAAAGTTCGGCATTACCGGGCGTTTCCGGCAGCAGCAGCGTTGTCTGGCCGAAGTCAGCCAGCCGTGAGAAGGGGAACGAAGCACCCACAAAGTAAGCGAGGTTCGGCAGCATGCTGAAGTGGCGGGTATGGCTGAGATCGATCCACGAGTCCTCTTCAATCCGGCTCTTGATGTTGTTGTTCAGGAGCACACCGCAGGGCGCATCGGCCCGGGGTTTGATATTGAAGTAGAGCGCCAGCTGGTTGTCGCCATAGATCAGATAGGGTTCGAGATTCAGCTGATACTGCTCCTGACGCGCATCACCGCCCAGACGGTGCCAGGCGCTCTCCAGCAGGCCAACTTTGTTCACCGTCAGGTTGCGCAGAAAAGTGCCGTTGAGCATGACGTTAAGGAACGAGTTGTCCTCATCAATCCAGCTTTCGGACGGGAAGCGATAATGCAGATTAACCGGCACCGTGTCGCCATCCCACAGGAACAGGTCAGGCGCGGCGCGGAAGTTAACACGCAGGGCATCATGCCAGATGCCGCTACTGGTCAGACTCTGATCTTTACGCAGCAGTTCGCTCAGGCGAACCGGGCGGTCAGTGTTAATCCAGCGCGGGGCATCGTAAGGCTTGCGGTTGCTAAGGGTCTGTACAGGGACCTGCAGCTGGCTCTCATCGGTGGTAAATGGCTGCGTCAGACGGTTCGCCGCCTGACGCAGCTGGTCGTCATTGTTGCCACTGACCAGCAGGAGCTTGTAAACCGGGTTATTGGGATTATCCACCACCTGCAACATCGGGCCGTTACTGGCCGGGAACGTCAGGGTGCCGATCCGATCGCCAGGATGACCAAACAGGATGCCGTTGTTTTCCGGCAGTTCGCCGCGCACCACCGGAAAACGGATGCCGCGATAATCACTCTGAATGCCGAGCCAGGAAGCGACCAGTGCCGCCGCGCTGACCGCATCGGGTGAGAGGTTACTGACAAAGCCCATCGTGATAGTGGACGCCGTCATTCGCTGAGGATCCAGGAAGGGACGGGGGAAATTACGCAGGCTGGTACCGATATTGAGTTTCTGCCCCTCCAGGTGCAGCGAGGTATTCGGCAGGATGGTGACCTGATACTGCTGCGCACTCTCTTTCTCGCACAGCAATTTGTCCGCATCGTTAATTTTAAAACTCAGATTGTTACTGGACACCACCATCGCCGCAGGAATATCCAGCTCATAGTCACTGACGTCACTGTCAGTCGCACCCAGCGGCAGCGTGCCGAGCGGCTGGCCATTCAGCATCAGCTGCAGCGACGTATTGCGTGCCGCCAGTGCGGCTGAGACGCGCAGCGTCAGATTAAGCCGTGCATTGGTAATGACTTCATCGCCTGGCAGCGTAAAGATGATGCCCGACTGTAGCTGCCCACCGGTGAGCGTAATACCGCGCGACTGCCCCATCTGGGCCACTGAAACCACGCTGCTGATGGGCTGATTGATCGCCGCCGCGATCGGCAACTGCGGTTCGGCAACCGGCGCAGTCGCCTGGCCTGGCGCGTAGGGCAGCGCACTGGCGGCCGCTTCCAGCGCCGGATCGGCACTGCCCAGGCCTTGCGGCAGTGGCACTGCGGACAGCGCGCTGCTGTCCTGAGTCACGGATCCGCTGCTCGTCACGGGTGCGGCGGTCGAAGCAGAGGCAGGCGCCTCTCCGGTCGCGGATGTTGCCTCATTGATCGCTGAAGATGGCTGAGCCGGTGATGCCGCCTCGCTACCTGGGCTGTAAGAGGGATTGACCGGCGGTGGCGTGGTATCCGGTGATGCACTCTGCGGCACCGAAGCCGGTGCAGTTTCTGTCGGCGATGTCGCAGGGGCCGGGTTTACAGCCGATGGCACTGACTGCGTTGTAGCCTCTCCACCGCTGACCGGTGCCGCCACCGGATCTGAACCTGTAGCCGGTGTAAAATCCTTATTTCCAGGTGCCGCAGATTGCGTCGCAGATTCCGCATCGCTGGCCGGAGCCTCGTTAATTACCGGCGCACTGGCTGCGGCTCCGGCTGACGGCGTGGCTGGAACGGCTTCCGGTGGCGTCGGAGCAGAACTGTTTACCGGTGCACTGACAGCAGCCCCGACAGGCTGCGAGGTGGGCGCGGCATCAGACGGCGTCGGCGCTGAACTGTTTACCGGCGCGGTACTGCTGTTATCAATCGCAGCCGGCGTTTCTGCACCAGCGGGCGTCAGCCATAACGCTGCGGTCAGTGAACTGGCCAGCAAAGTTTGCGTCAGGATCTTCATGCCGCGCTATCCTCTTTCGCCGCCGCGGCAAGCGGGTCGACTTTTTTACGTTTATCATGGCGGCCTTTCCAGGTCAGCCAGAACAGCTCAAATACGGTACGGATAATGGTGCCCAGCGAAA
The DNA here is from genome assembly GCF_051136265.1 of Candidatus Pantoea rara. Taxonomy (NCBI): domain Bacteria; kingdom Pseudomonadati; phylum Pseudomonadota; class Gammaproteobacteria; order Enterobacterales; family Erwiniaceae; genus Pantoea; species Candidatus Pantoea rara. The sequence continues at coordinate 3,878,842 of NZ_CP194942.1, forward strand.
TCAGCGGGTTGTCCTGCTTATATTCCGGCTGAATCCAGGCATCCGCACGCGCCAGTACCACACGTACCAGTTCGCGGCGACGCGCCAGCGGCATCGCCTCAAAACGCAGACGGATGCTCTCCTCATCACCGGAAATCTTACTCACAGGAATGGTGATCGCGCCGGATTTCAGCAGCAGATCGATCTCTTCAATCTCATCTGTTTCATGACGTCCATCCGGCGCGTCGAGTTGCGCACCGCCCATCGAAAGGTTGCTGGTCTGGGTGCGTGATGAAATACCGCTGGCGTAGTGAATAATCGCCGGGATTTGCACATCAACGCGGATGGTTTTACGCACCTGCTTGGTTTCGCGGGCCACGGCAATCGCCGCCATCAGAATGATCAGACTGAAGATCGCCCAGCCAACGTTGAGCGCGATAACGTAGGGATCGACACCAAAATAGTCATGCATCACGGCACGTACCACGCCCGCCACAATGCCGATGGTCAGCAGCAGCGCCACAATCACGTGCGGACGCACGATGTGGAAATCGAAGAAGCCCTGATCCAGCACGCCGCCTTTATCGGTGACGTTGAACTTGCCATGTTTGGGCGACAGCAGGGTCAGGATGGTCGGGATCACCAGATGGAAGCACATTACCGTCTCATAAATTTCACCCCAGAAGGTGTAACGGAAACGGCCATTCATGCGTGAGTTTACGTAGAGCGACATCACCAGGTGCGGCAGCACGTAGGCAAAAATCAGCGACGCCGACGAATGAATAATATTCAGGTTAAACAACAGGTAAGCCAGCGGCGCGGTCAGGAAGGCGACGCGTGGAAGCCCGAACTGGAAGTGCAGCATGGCGTTGAGATAGCAAAGACGCTGCTGCCACTTCAGGCCACGACCAAACAGCGGGTTATCGACGCGGAAAATCTGCGTCATGCCGCGTGCCCAGCGGGTACGCTGAATGATATGCAGACCCAGACGTTCGGTCGCCAGACCGGCAGCCAGCGGGATCGACAGGAAGGCTGAACCCCAGCCCAGGCGCTGCATTTTCAGGGCGGTATGCGCATCTTCAGTGACGGTTTCAACGGCAAAGCCGCCTATTTCTTCCAGCGCGGAACGACGGATCACCGCACAGGAGCCACAGAAGAAGGTGGCGTTCCAGTTGTCGTTACCCTGCTGCACCGGGCCATAAAACAGCGAGCCTTCGTTTGGAATGCTGCGCGCAGCGCGCAGGTTACGCTCAAAGGGATCGGGAGAATAGAAGTAGTGCGGCGTCTGCAGCAGTGCCAGTTTCGGATCTTTCAGGAACGGCCCTACTGTCGCCTGCAGGAAGGTGCGGGTCGCCACATGGTCACAGTCAAAGATGCAAATCAGTTCACCTTTGGTGATTTTCATCGCATGGTTAAGGTTACCGGCTTTGGCATGTTTGTTATCGTCACGGGTGATATAGCCTACCCCGACATCCGCCGCAAAGCGGGCAAATTCGCTGCGCTTGCCATCATCCAGCAGATAGACCCTGACTTTGTCGCGTGGATAGTCAATACACTGCGCCGCCAGTACGGTGTCGCGCACCACATCCAGACTTTCATTATAAGACGGCACATAAATATCGACCGTCGGCCACAGACGGGTATCGTCCGGCAAAGGTTCAATCGTGCGCTTTAATGGCCAGGTGGTTTGCAGGAAGCCAAGAATTAAGATCAGCCAGACGTAAAGCTCCGCCAGATATAAGCCAATCCCTAAAATAGCCTCAACTTCAGAATTAAAGTGCAGCGTCTCAGTGGTACGCCACCAGATATAGCGGCTGGACATCAGTGCAGAGAGAATCACCATCACCACAGTTATTTTGCGGCTTTTGCTAAAACCCAATAAAAACATCATGCCAATGCTGATCAGACCAAAAATATACTGTTTCTGGCTGTCCATCGGCGTAATGATAATTACCGCAGCAACGGGTGCAAGCACCAGCAGCAGCAGGTAAAACCCGATTTTACTCATGATTCACCCTGAGAAGAGCTATGTAAGTCAGTCGCCTGGCAGAGCCTGCCGACTAATAGTGGTGTGTGCGGATAGGGGCCTGAACTTCGCCATTACCCACAGTGATATTCAGAATGCTGCTGACACGCTTCGCGATCAGTTCAATATCAAATGCCGCCGCAGAGGCAGGACTGAAATCGTAAACAGACTGCTGGGAAGCATTGGCTTCACCCACGCTTTCATCACGGTGAACCACGCCCAGTAAGTTATCGCCCAGACGCTGCTGCATAAACGCGGTGACATCGCGATTAATATTCCGGCGGTTGTCACACTGATTGAGGATAAAAAAGTGACCCTGCTTATTATTAAGCGGTTTACCGGTCATCCGGTTCTCTTCTATCTGCGGTAATAACGACACTGACGCGGTATCCGCTAACATCACCACTAAATGCATATCGGCCAGCGCCGTCATTGCTTTAAGGGCGGGGCCTGGGCCAGGCGGGAAATCAGCCACAATCACCAGTCCGGGATAATTGAGCACCGTATCCAGACCACGCTTAATAAAATGGGGATCTTTCATCAGGTTTTCTTCGAACCGTTCACGTTGGGGCTCGGTGACGTCGCCATAAGGCAGGACAAAAATATTGCCGCCGGTGGTGAGAATCGACTGACTCCAGTCCGCCTGCTCATCTGATCGCGCCACAAATCCACGGCCATCATGAAGTGGCACGCCAAAGTGAAGACGCAGTGCATTTTGCACATCAAAATCGATGGCCAGAACTTTGCTACCGGAACGCGCCAGACTCCAGGCCAGATTCGCCGCCAGCGTGGTTTTTCCCACACCTCCCTTCGGCGAGCACACACAAACTAACGGCATAGCGCAATCTTCTCCAGTAGCGGTTTGAGTAAGGTTTCTTTCGGCAGAGTCATATCACGCGAACGGAACAGCGCACCAAACCGCCCTGGATCAGAATGGGAGGCGGTGGGCGGAATAACCGGCTGGAGATCCGCCACCGTGGCGGGCCGGACGGGCTCAGCACGCGGTGAAGGCGCCGCCACGGTTTGTCGTGGCGACGGCGGAAAAAGTGACGAAGGGCCACGTTCAGCCGGACTGGCTGCTGGCAGGTTGCTGCCTGACAGGCTATCGAGAATCGACGTGCGGGCAGCCATTGCCGGTTGCACACTGAGTGTAACGTGTCGTGCCGGTGCCTCAGGCGGTGGAGAGGTGAACTCATCACCGCGCAGTGGCTGAGGTTGCGGCAGGTCAATGCGCTGCCCGCTACCTAATGACGTCTGTTGTTCCTCTTTCGCCAACTGGCGAATCAATGCCCATTTACTGTGTTCCGCCGCTTCCTGCGTCTGGCCAGACATATCTTTAAAGTCGATGTCGAGCGTTTGCGTTTTCTCTTTAAAACGCTGCAAATCATCGTAATTATTCTTCATTGGTCGTGGCCTGCAACAAGGGGCGAATTTTCCAGGAATATAGCACATCCCCTTAATGTGAGTCAGAAAAATCTGATTACAAAAAAAGCACATTCAATAAAATAACTTAATCATAAAGATTCATTAAGGGCATAATTACGTCAGTATTGAGACATTACCCCTTATAATTAATAAGTGATGTTTAAGTTAAATTGGTAAGCACTGTTTTAATAATTTTTCAGAAAATGCCGCCCTGACAGCGCCTGGTACAGCCAGTCCGGCGACTATAAAAAAGGTTCAGAAAAAATAAAGCGGCTGCACGCAGAGATAATCGCTTAACACTGCGATAAGAGAGGGATGATATTTAACTTTTTCAGCAGCAAATATCGCCAGCAAAAAAACAGGTTAAGCCTGATAACGAAAGAAAACGGGGAATAACACGAAAACGATGACTGACCCGCCAGCAGTGCGGGTTGCAGCTGAATTGAGATAAAAAAAGGCTCCAGAAAGGAGCCCTGAGCTGGGGGGCAGGTGATTGCTTAGCTGACTTTTTCTGCCACACCGACTGGCTGATTCTCATCCTGATCGACCGCGAAACAGGCAATTTGCTGCCCGCCGTAGTTTTTCAGCTTCGGCTGCAACTGCACGCAGGTGCTAAAACGCCGGTGGCAGCGCGCATTAAAGGCGCAGCCCGGTGGCGGATTGAGCGGACTGGGCAGCTCGCCGGTCAGCTTAATGCGCTCGCGACGGTCATCAGGATTAAGACGCGGCGTCGCTGACAGTAAAGCCTGCGTATAAGGATGACGCGGATTGGCGAAAATCGCCTCTTTGCTGCCCTTCTCGACACAACGGCCGAGGTACATCACCATCACCTCATCGGCAATGTGTTCCACCACCGACAAATCATGCGAGATAAAGACGTATGAAAGTCCCATATCCTGCTGCAGATCCATCATCAGGTTCAGCACCTGAGCACGCACTGACACGTCGAGCGCTGAAACAGGCTCATCGGCTATCAGTACGTCCGGATCGAGCATCAGCCCACGCGCGATAGCGATACGCTGACGCTGGCCGCCTGAGAACATGTGCGGATAGCGGTCGTAATGCTCAGTTTTCAGGCCGACTTTCGCCATCATCTCCAGCGTCTTCTCGCGGCGTTCCGCGCGGGTCAGCTGGGTATTGATCACCAGTGGCTCTTCCAGAATCTGGCTCACTTTTTTACGCGGATTGAGTGAGCCATACGGGTTCTGGAACACGATCTGGATTTTCTGGCGACGCAGCTTCTGCGCCTGGGGATCGTGTTTCAGCAGATCCTGGCCGTGCCAGTAGAGCTGCCCTTCGGTCGGGGTTTCAATCATGGTGAGCAGGCGACCCAGCGTAGATTTACCACAGCCTGACTCGCCAACAACCGCCAGCGTTTTGCCGCGTTCCAGATCAAAAGAGACGCCATCCAGCGCTTTGACCAGACGTTCCTGACCAAACAGCCCCTTTTTCACCGGGTAGTGCTTCTTCAGATCAATCGCCTGTAACAGGAACTGATCTTTCTTGATTTCATGACTCATAAGTGGGTCTCCCGGCATCGTCCAGCGGATAGTGACACTTGGACTGGCGTCCTGGAATAGTGCGCAGTTCGGGTTCTTCCTGACGACAAAGGTCAGTTGCATAAGGACAGCGTGGATTTAGCAGACAGCCAACCGGGCGATCATACTTGCCCGGCACCACGCCCGGCAGTGAAGCCAGACGGGCTTTATCCGCTGCAAACTCCGGCAGCGCGCGCAGCAACGCCTGCGTATAGGGATGGCGCGGCGCTTTAAAGATATCGGTCGCTTTGCCGCTCTCCACTACCTGACCGGCATACATCACGATAATGTGGTGCGCCGCCTCTGCCACTAACGCCAGATCGTGCGTAATCAGGATCAGCGCCATGTTCTCCTGCCGCTGTAACTCCAGCAGCAGTTCGATGATCTGCGCCTGGATAGTCACGTCGAGTGCCGTCGTTGGCTCATCGGCGATCAGCAGCTTTGGCCGGCAGGCAATTGCCATCGCAATCATCACTCGCTGGCTCATGCCACCCGACAGCTGGTGCGGATAGACATCAAGACGTGACGCAGGATCAGGAATACCGACCTGATTCAGTAGATCGATTGCCCGCTGACGCCGGGTGCGTTTATTGCCGCCCTGATGCACCTTGATTGCTTCCATGATCTGGAAACCCACGGTGTAGCAGGGATTCAGGCTGGTCATCGGGTCCTGAAAAATCATCGCCACTTCAGCGCCCACCAGCTGGCGGCGCTCGCGTTCGGAGATGTGTTGCAGGTCGCGCTGGTTAAACTCCAGCTTTTCAGCCATCACTTTGCCGGGGAAATCGATCAGGCCCATGATTGCCAGTGAACTCACTGATTTACCGGATCCGGACTCGCCCACAATACCGACAACCTGGCCCTGCTCAACCTGATAACTGATGCGGTCAACCGCACGGAACGGTGCTTTATCGTCGCCGAAATGCACCGATAGTTTGTCTACATTTAATAACGCCATCTCGGTGCCTCTTTACTGCTTGAGTTTCGGGTCGAGGGCATCACGCAAACCATCGCCCATGAGGTTAAATGCCAGCACGGTAAGCAGAATGACCAATCCAGGGAAGGTCACCACCCACCAGGCACTTTGCGCATACTGCAGAACGTCGGAGAGCATGGTGCCCCACTCCGGCGTTGGCGGTTGCGCACCCATACCGAGAAAGCCCAACGCCGCCATATCGAGAATGGCGTTGGAGAAACCTAATGACGCCTGCACGATCAGCGGTGCAAGGCAGTTAGGCAGAATATTCACGAACATCTGGCGCAGCATACCGGCGCCGGCCACGCCGGAAGCGGTCACATAGTCGCGGTTCACTTCCACCAGCACCGCCGCGCGGGTCAGACGGATATAGTGCGGCAGTGCCACAAAGGTCAGCGCGATGGAGGCGTTAACGATCGAGGGGCCAAAGATAGCAACCAGCACCAGCGCCAGCAGCAGACTTGGCAGCGCCAGCATGATATCGACCACACGCATGATGATGGCATCGACCACGCCGCCGAGATAACCGGCCAGCAGGCCAAATATCACGCCGAAAATCAGTGACAGCACCACCACCAGACAACCCACCAGCAGCGACAGGCGCGCACCGTACATCAGACGCGACAGCACATCGCGGCCCACGTCGTCGGTGCCCAGAATGTAGCTCCAGTTACCGCCTTCCTGCCAGACCGGCGGATGCAGCAGCGCATCGCGGAACTGCTCAGCAGGTGCATGCGGGGCCAGCACATCGGCAAAAATGGCGCACAGCAACACAATGATGATGTAGACCAGGCCCACGACGGCGCCTTTGTTACGTTTGAAGTAGTGCCAGAATTCCTGAAACGGGGTCATCGGCTTGGGTGCAACGGTAACGCTGCCGGGATCAACAACAGACATGATGCCCCCTTATTTCTTGTGACGTATGCGCGGGTTAACCACGCCATACAGCAGATCAACCAGCAGGTTGACCACAATAATCAGTACTGCTGTCAGCAGCACCCCGCCCTGCACCACCGGATAGTCACGGCGCTGCAACGCTTCAATCAGCCAGCGGCCCAGACCCGGCCACGAGAAGATGGTTTCGGTCAGAATCGCTCCAGCCAGCAACGTGCCGACCTGCAGGCCGATCACCGTCACCACCGGCAGCATGGCGTTTCGCAACGCATGCACGACGATGACGCGCATCCGCGTCAGGCCTTTGGCGCGCGCCGTACGGATGTAATCTTCACCCAGTACTTCGAGCATCGCCGATCGCGTCATACGCACAATCACCGCCAGCGGAATGGTGCCCAGCACGATGGCAGGCAGAATCATGTGCATCACCGCATCGTGGAAGTCGCCCGGCTCACCCCAGAAGAAGGTGTCGATCAGCATAAAGCCGGTCAGCGGCATGGTGTCATCCAGGAAGACGGTGTCGCCGACCCGCCCGGAAACCGGTGTCAGGTTGAACTGAACCGAGACCAGCATAATCAGCATGATGCCCCACCAGAAGATCGGCATGGAGTAGCCGGTCAGCGAGATACCCACAGCAGTGTGATCGAAAATTGACCCGCGCTTCACCGCCGCCAGAACCCCAACCGGGATGCCAATGGCGACGGCAAAAATCATGGCGCAGATGCCGAGTTCCAGCGTCGCTTTGAAACGCGGAACAAACTCATCCCAGACCGGGATGCGACTCTTGAGTGAAATGCCCAGGTCGCCATGTAATACGCCGTTAATGTAGTGCAGGTACTGTTTCCACAGCGGCTGATCCAGACCTAACAGCGCCATTAACTGTGCATGGCGTTCAGGAGAAATACCGCGTTCGCCCGCCATGATCAGTACCGGATCGCCGGGAATCATGTGAACAAATGCGAAGGTGAGTAATGTAATGCCGATAAACGTTGGGATGACAAGGCCCAGACGTCGGAGTATGAACTGCAGCATAATCCGGGTTCTCTCTTGTCCGCGCGACCGTCGCCGCGAGGGTAGTTATTGCTTACATCTGACGATCGGGTAGGCCCGACCGCGACGCAGACAGGCCGCGCCTCTACCGTTTCCAGTAAAACAGGGAGAAAAAGCCGGGGCGACGCGCAGCCGCCCCGGAAAAGGCGACAATTATTCTTTAATGTCTACCTGAGCAAAGTAGTGTCCGCCCAGCGGATCGACTTTATACCCGGAGACTTTCTTGCTGACCGGTTCGTATACCGTTGAGTGCGCGATCATCAGCGCCGGTACCTGGTCATGCATTACAACCTGTGCCTGTTTGTAGTACTCAATGCGCTTCGCCTGATCGGCAGTAGCACGTGCTGGCTGGATCTGGTCCTCGAAGGATTTATCACACCAGCGTGAGTAGTTAGAGCCATCTTTAGCCGCTGAACAGCTGAACAGGGTGGCCAGGAAGTTATCTGGATCCCCATTGTCGCCGGTCCAGCCCATCATGACGGTCTGGTGCTCGCCTGCTTTGGCGCGCTTCAGATATTCGCCCCACTCGTAGGTCACGATTTTGGCTTTCACGCCAATCTTCGCCCAGTCGCTCTGGATCATCTCAGCCATGCGGCGTGCATTCGGGTTGTAAGGACGCTGAACCGGCATCGCCCACAGATCAATTGAGAAACCCTCCGCCATGCCCGCTTCTTTCAGCAGCGCTTTGGCTTTCTCAGGATCGTAAGCGTAGTCTTTCACTTCGTCGTTATAGCCCCACATCGTTGGTGGGATCAGGTTTTTAGCAGGCTGACCTGCACCCTGATAAACGGCTTCGATAATTGCCTTTTTGTTGACCGCCATAGTCAGTGCCTGACGCACTTTCAGGTTATCCAGTGGTTTTTTCTCAACGTTGTACGACAGATAGCCGACGTTCAGGCCCGCCTGCTCATACAGGTTGATATTTTTGTCCTGCTTCATACGCGCGATGTCAGCCGGGTTTGGATACGGCATTACCTGACATTCGCCCTTCTGCAGCTTGGCGTAACGCACCGACGCGTCCGGGGTGATGGAGAAGACTAAGCGATCGATTTTTGGTTTGGTGCCCCAGTAATTCGGGTTAGCTTTGTAAAGGATGCGCGAATCTTTCTGGTATTGCAGCAGCTGGAACGGACCCGTACCGACCGGGTTCAGGTCGACGTTTTGCGGGGTGCCCGCTTTCAGCATGTTGTCTGCGTACTCTTTAGACAGAATCGAGGCGAAATCCATGCCGAGGTCGGCGAGGAACGGCGATTCAGGACGGGTCAGCACGAAGCGAACGGTGTTGTCGTCCACTTTCTCAATTTTGCTGATCAGCTTAGGCATGTCCATGCCTTCGAAATATTCATAGCTGCCGCCGGAGACGCCGTGATAGGCGTTGTTTTTATCCAGCTGGCGCTCAAAGGTAAACACCACATCATCCGCGTTGAAGTCGCGCGTCGGTTTGAAATCTTTGGTGGTCTGCCACTTCACGCCTTTACGCAGGTGGAAGGTGTAGGTCTTACCGTCTTCACTGACATCCCACTTCTCTGCCAGTGCAGCGTGCAGTTCGGTGGTGCCGATAGTGAACTCAACCAGTCGGTTGTAGATCTGACGTGAGCTGGCATCGTAGGTGGTGCCCGAGGTGAACAACTGCGGGTTAAAGCCTTCCGGAGAACCTTCAGAACAGTAAACGAGGGTTTTTGCCTGAACACCGGCGGCGACAGTCATAGCAATCAGGCTCAGACCGACCTTCAGCATCCCGGATTTAGCCAGGGAGTTGATCATGCTTTTGCTCCATTGTGATGTGATGTTGTGTGTATTGCCTGACCTCTGATTTTTTTATGCGGTTCAGGCGTACCACCGAACAGGTGGTTAACACGCGCGACGTTTTTTTGTTTTTCCCGATGCAGATGATGCATTCAGAAAATTCCGTAACTGCGTGTTTATTGACGCATCAATTTGTCAACAGTTGCAAAGAACGTCAATACAACTGTTAGTTATTTACACAGAGTGTGAGGGATAGCATGCAACGGTAATAAAAACTCTTTCAGCTCAAAAGCCATACAATGCACAGCGCCACTGGCCTGAATTCCGTGGATTATGCTGGATTGCCGTTCTATCACTAGTGATTCTCACCGCTAAAAAACTTAAAGCTTTTACCGGCAAATGTTGAATAACTGAACGATTCACCGTGCGTTATGACGTTCACCCAGAGGAATATGCTGGCAAAGAAGCATAAGAAATCAGCATGTTGCCGCTTTCGGTCATAAGAAGAATGTGTCGCGAATTATGATCGCATCTCTTCTGTGGCAAGGCCTGACAGCGTAAACGCAGTGATAATCACGGGGGTAATCGAAATGCACAACGAATGGAATTTACTGGAACTTTCTGGAAGGTATCGGGGCGGGCAACAAAAGATGGCAAGCGAGAGTGGCATTAAGATCGAGATCGCTTTGGGAACACGAACAGATCGGAAAGGCGCTTAAACCATCCCTGGCATGCTCAGCGCGGCTCATCCCTGGCCCGTGATGCTTTGCTGCAGGCGTATGCTCCCCGAAGCTTGCACAGCGCTAATTCTTTGCCTGCAAATCACTTTTCTTCAGACGAAAAAAAACCTGTCTTTTCAGACAGGTTTCTTAAATATGGTCGGCGAGAGAGGATTACCCTGCTCTTCGAGCAGCGCCCTTCGGGCCGTTGCTGAAGCAAAGTTGTCTCGCTGCGCTCGGCTCAAACCTCCTCTGTCGGTTCTCATCCTCTTTTTCTACAGACGAAAAAAAACCTGTCTTTTCAGACAGGTTTCTTAAATATGGTCGGCGAGAGAGGATTCGAACCTCCGACCCACTGGTCCCAAACCAGTTGCGCTACCAAGCTGCGCTACTCGCCGATGGGGGCGCATGTTACTGCTACCCCCGATCAGCGTCAACCGCTTTTTATGTTTTTGCCCTCAATCGCCTGGAAAGCATGCGGTTACCGGAAATTAACCGCCTGCCCTGCCCTTTTTGCTCACTATTACAGCGCTTTAGCCTGGTCTTTAGCGGGTGCCTGACACCAGTTATTGGCCGGGTTAATGCCGCCATCTGGCGAGGTATAACCCAGACAGCCCAGGATGGTATCGTACAACTCAACGTGGCGATGAGTCCGGCCTACACGCTGCTGTGCCTGCAGACGCTCAAAGTTGCTGCGGTTCTGACTGTCTTCCAGATACTTATCTGACGCCCAGACCATCATCGGTACGCGGAACTGCTCAGGCGGAGCCATCTCACGCGGCGTGCCGTGCAGGTGCATATTCTCACTAATCGACTCACCGTGGTCGGCAGCATAGAAAACGATCGCCTTTTTATCACGCAGCTGATCCAGTACGCTATCCAGCATACTATCGACATACAGCACCGAGTTGTCATAAGCGTTGATCAACTGCGCTTTACTGCAGGTCTCATCGACGCCCATACACTCCGGCTGATACTTCGCGAAGCTGCGCGGATAACGCTGTGAGTAGAGGTAGTGCGACCCTTTGGTGTGCAACACGATCAGGTGCTTACCTTTCGGAAAACGATCCAGTGACGCTTTCATCTCTGGCACCAGCAGCATGTCATCCACCGATTTGCCCTGATTACGCTTCTCTGAACCAATCTGCTCACGGAAGGCAAAGTTGTTGGCATTGATGTTGTCGTAGAACCAGACTTCGCTCTGCATCGCAAACAGCTCAGAGGTGAAGCCCAGCTCTCTCATCACCGCAAACACGTTCTGCTCTTTCAGCGTGCGGCCAGGGTTATCCATGGTGCCGCCTTCGCGCACGAACATGCAACGCAGCGACAGCTTGGTCGCGGTATCACAGGACTCGCCCCGGAACGCCACCAGGTTCTTCTCTTTCGACAGCTTTGGCGTTGTATCACGCTCGTAGCCGAGCATCCCCATGTGATCCCAGCGGGTGGTCTCGCCAATCACAAACACCACATAGGTGTCGTCCAGTCCGGCAGGGGCAACGTAGGTAAACTTCTTCGCCGGATCCAGCAGTTCCTCGCTATTCAGCGACTCATCCATGCGGGTCCAGGCAAACAGGCCCACAGCCGCCAGCCAGTTCGAAGGCAGATAAGAGTGTGCCACCACACCGCCATAGCTCGGCAGATCAATGTTGGTGATCTCTTCATTATGCTTCTGCAGCTTGTCCAGAAAACGAATCGGCAGCCAGACCAGCGCCACGCAAAGCAGCATGATCACGGTTGGCTTGAGACGCTGTCCCGGCGTACGCAACTGTTCATTCAGCGTCATGCTCAGCTTATTACACCAGATCATCAGTAGCGGCAGCGCGCTGACCAGCACCATCCACAGAATAAAATGGTAGCCAATCACTTCTTTAGAGAGATCAGTGTCGGTGGTCATTACCGAAGCGACAATGCCGTAGCCAATCACGACGTTAAAAAACGCCATGTAATAGGCAGCAGCAACAGAAATAAGCACTATCAGTGTGGCCAGCACGCGATAAAACCATTTTCCACCCAGCGACAGCAGCCGCATCAGGAAGAAAGTCAGCAGCACAATGGCCACCACTTCCGTCACGGCAGTCAGCCAGTTCGTTATCGTAGAGTGCTTAAGAAAACCATCGAATCGACGATAGAAAATCGGTAAATTCAATAAGATACCGAGATAGAGCGCCAGCAATAGCGATAACTTTTGCTGAGTCAGGGTTTTAATGTAATTCATGAAAAAAGGTGTTTCTCCGGTGTGAAGCGCTTGACCAAATCTTTTATGTGACTGCCGAAACGCGGCAGAGTTCGCTGAATAAGCGGACCGGACAAGATGAAGGAAAATTCTGAACGGATTTACAGGCTATAACGCGAGGTGGCTCAGTAAAACATGGGTGGGTTTCATAGACCAGATAATAATCGTTGTCGATCTGATTAGCACATTTTTTGTACGTAGCGGGAAGTATGACCGGACATGCTGACGCAGTGAGGCGGGAGTGAAAAGATTTAATAACAGGCAAAAGTGCGGGCCTGATGATTTCAGGCCCGCAGCATACTTAACGAATGATGTTCAGCGTGACGTCGATGTTGTTGCGGGTCGCGTTTGAGTAAGGACACACGATATGCGCCGCATCAACCAGCTTCTGCGCGTCGGCTTCGTCCATTCCTGGCAGATGAATGTTCAGCGTCGCTTCGATACCAAAACCATCAGGGATCGGGCCGATACCCACTTCGCCTTCGATCCAGGCGTCTTTCGGCATAGCGATTTTGTCGCGGCCGGCAACAAACTTCATCGCACCGATGAAGCAGGCAGAGTAGCCCGCAGCAAACAGCTGCTCAGGGTTAGTCACTTCGCCGCCTGCACCGCCCATCTCTTTTGGCACGCCCAGTTTCACGTCCAGTACACCGTCAGAAGAGGTTGCACGGCCATCACGACCACCGGTTGCTTTGGCTTTGGCGCGGTAAACCACTTGTTCTAAAGACATGACATTTCTCCGTTACGCTATTTAATCGCCCGCTACTTATTTAAACGTAATCAGGCGGTGAGGATCAACGGGTGCAGCGCACCCGTCAGCAATATTTATCGTGACTGATTCAGGTTATCCCGTAACCCATCCAGCTGTAATTTTAGTGCCAGCAGGGCGTCATCGTCACAGGCTGTAGCACATTTAACCGCTTCAGGAATCGCTTCGGCCTTAACGCGTAGCGCACGGCCAGACTCGGTCAGCGTCACAGCCACCTGACGTTCATCCTGACGGGTCCGCTGTCGGTTAATCAGACCTGCGCTTTCCAGCCGCTTCAGCAGTGGCGTTAATGTGGCAGAGTCTAAAAAAAGCTGCTCGCCAATCTCTGACACCGTAACATCATCCTTCTGCCACAAGACCAGCATCACCAGATATTGCGGATAGGTAATGTCGAGCTGGCTCAGCAACTGGCGATAGACTTTATTCATCGCCAGATTGGCAGAATAAAGCGCAAAGCAGAGTTGCTGATCGACCAACAGTGGCATCGGTTTCACTTTTTTGTCATCTTGATCAGAGTTCATAGGAGTTAATATAGATAGCGCGCTAGATAATTGCAAGCAAACTTTTAGTCAGGGGAGAAAAGCATGCAGGATTCACTGGAAGAACAGGCGCGTCGCTTCGCCACCGAGGCACATGCCAGTGCCGGACAGCGCCGCAAATATACCGATGAGCCTTATATTGTTCATCCGGCAGCAGTGGTGGAACTGGTGCGCAGCGTCAGCCATGACGATGCATTGTTAGCGGCAGCCTGGCTGCATGATACCGTAGAAGATACCTCGACTACCCGGCATGATATCGAAGCCCACTTTGGCGCGCGCGTGGCCAGCCTGGTAGAGATGCTGACCGACAGCACACCCGCAGCGGCAAAAAATCGGGCGGCCCGTAAACTGGCGCACTTCCGCCATACGGCCAGCGCCAGTCCTGAGGCCCAGACCATCAAACTGGCGGACATCATCGACAACACCCGCGCGATTGTGCGTTTTGATCCTGACTTTGCGCGGGTTTATCTGGTGGAAAAGCAGATACAGATTGAGTTGCTGAAGCAGGGCGATGCACAGTTGTGGCAGCAGGCTTCGACAATCATTGAAAGCGGGCTTGCTCAGCTGCGGGAGCCGCCCTACAGCGTGCCGGAGAGCTGGTTTGTCAAACAGGCCGCTAAATACAGCGAAAGACACGCATAAAAAAACCCGCCAATGGCGGGTTCTTTTCGGGATGTCTGGTTACTCAAGCAACTGGCGTCCCAGATAAGGGTTCGCCTGTAATAACTTCATCAGTTTCTGCGCCGTCGCGGAAGGACGGGTACGCCGGGCTTCCCAGCTTTTCACGGAAGAAACGCTCACGCCCATTACTTTTGCAAACTCATCAACCTGCATGCCTGTCATCTCACGCAGACGCTGCGGCTCTGGCTGGGCGGGTTGCTGACGCTGAATAAGTAACTCGGCAGCGCGATCATCACGTGTCAAAACAATCTGCTCAAGGCTGCTGAGCAATTCAAACATCGGGTCTTTTAATTCCATAGAGAACTCCTTAAAAACTCGCTATGAAGCACGTGAAAGTAGAGAGGTACGAGCCTGAAGTCAGGACTCTGAAACCGGGCCTGTTCAGGCTGGATCCCACAAGGGTTTGTTTTTGTTATGAGAAAAACCATTACGGGACTCAGCCTGCGGTGCATTGCTTTAAAGATGTCAGTTCAATGCAACAAATGCCGGGAGACTAAGTATGGATAGAGACCTGACTATTTGCCGCGCAATTTATAATTATTTTTTTAACTATCGTTAACCGGAAAAGTTCCAGCACCTCTAACCTGCTGAGGCAGTTGATTTTTGTCCTTACATAGCGGGCAAAAAAATCAAATGATGTTTGCTATTTATGTGGATGCCATCAAGCTTTTTGCTGGCAGATTCTCATTTCTGTGAGCACTACACCTGTTCAGGTAGTGATTGCAAAATATACGCCAATGGTTTACTTCATGAACACTTATATTCACAGTTCTGATTAATTTAAGAATAGTCCTGGTTTGACGCTGAGCCCTGGCGCGCTGCGGCTCACAGTGCAATGCGGGGAATTCTTTTATTCTGGACGCCGTTATTTGGTCAGATAAATCAGCAATCACCTTAACGAAACGGCTGAAGCCTCATATAGGTGCAGAAACCTGTTAGTTATCGCGCTGATGCGCGTTAAAAGTGCGGCCAGGTAATAGCAATCTGATAACCGGCAAAAAGACACCTGTCCCATGAAAGGATGAAGAGCGATGCGTGAAACAGATTTTAACGTTGGCTACCCTTCTCATCGCGTCCCGATGATGGGCCGTAATGCCGTCGCGACCTCACAACCGCTGGCGGCACAGGCGGGTTTACGGATGCTGCAGCAGGGCGGGAACGCCGTGGATGCGGCGATCGCCACCGCCATCGCTTTAACCGTGCTGGAGCCAACAGGAAACGGCATCGGCAGCGATGCGTTTGCCATTGTCTGGGACGGCAGCGAATTGCATGGATTAAACGCCTCAGGCCGCTCGCCTGCCGCCTGGCATCCTGAGCGCTTCGCGGGTTTGAGTGCGATGCCTGAAACCGGCTGGGAGTCCGTTACCGTGCCAGGGGCCGTCTCGGCATGGGTCACACTGGCGCAGCGCTTTGGAACCTTACCCCTGACCACGCTGGCGCAACCGGCAATTGAGTATGCGCGCGACGGCTTTCCGGTATCACCACTGATTGGTCAGCTCTGGCAACGCGGCTATGACAAGCTGCGGGATCAGCCAGGCTTCATCGACTGCTTTGCGCCGCAGGGGCGTCCACCCTGCACAGGCGAGCTGTTCTGCAATCCGGCTCAGGCCCGCACCCTGCAGGAGATCGCTGAGACCCGGGGCGAAAGCTTTTATCGCGGCGCACTGGCAGAGAAGATAACGGCGTTCGCCCGTGAGCATGGCGCGGCGCTGACGCTGGAGGATCTGAATAACCATCGCGCCGACTGGGTTACCCTGCTGTCACATCCCTTTGCCGGGGGGTCGGTCCAGGAGTTACCGCCTAACGGTCAGGGCATTGCGACCTTAATTGCGCTTGGCATTCTGGAACAGTGGGAGATTCACCGCTATGCGCCCGATTCGTCTCAGTGGCTGCATCTCTCCATAGAGGCAATGAAACTGGCGCTGGTCGATCTGGAGCGTCACGTCACCGATGAAGATCACCTCAGGTTTCCGGCTGAGTTACTGCTGAGTACAGACTATATCCGCCAGCGGGCAGCGTTAATTGATCCGGACAAGGCGGGAGATTTCCGCTTTGGATCACCCCAGCAGAGCGGCACAGTGTATGTCGCGACGGCCGATGCCAGCGGTATGATGGTCTCATTCATCCAGTCTAACTACATGGGATTTGGCTCCGGCGTGGTAGTACCCGACACCGGCATCAGTCTGCAGAACCGTGGCGCGGGTTTTTCACTCGATCCGGAACATCCCAACATCGTGGCAGGCGGTAAGCGCCCTTTCCACACCATCATCCCGGCCTTTGCGCGGGATGAACAGGGCCAGCCGCTGATGGCGTTTGGCGTGATGGGCGGACCGATGCAGGCGCAGGGACATGTCCAGCTGGCGCTGCGAATTATGCTGCACCGTCAGAATCCGCAGGCCGCGATTGATGCGCCGCGCTGGCGCGTGGTGCAGGGACGCGAGGTGGTATTTGAATCCACACTCGATCGCAATACCCTGAGCACACTGCGCCGCATGGGTCACAACGTGGTACTGGAAGATCCCCTGAGCAATTACAACTTTGGCGGCGCACAGGCGATAGTGCGCGATCCGCAGGGTTTCTATATTGCAGCCAGCGAGAGTCGTAAAGATGGTCAGGCGGTGGTGTTTTAAGGGTGTGGCAGCGAGCCTCAGGCTGTTAAACGTTACGTTCAGATACGTGCTTTAACGCGCAGGCGATCCCATTGTGTAACCGGTGTTGAAGAAAGCATCTGTTTCACAGGTGGTTTCACATTGTGCCGTGACGGCGGTTTGTTCTATTCTTTAGGCCATTCCTACCTGGACATCAGACAGTTTCACCGACAGGAGTTGACCCAATGGCTTCAGGACTTACACGCCTTATGGCACGTGGCGGTATTATGCTCGCTGGCGCGCTGATCGTGCTGCAACTCACCGCATGTGGTGATAAAGAAGGCGAGCAGCGCAAAGCATTTATCGATTTTCTCCAGAACACCGTGATGCGCAGCGGCGAACATCTTCCCAGCCTCAGCGAAAATCAGAAGCAGAGCTTTGGTAACTTCGCCAGCGATTACGCCATCATGTATGGCTTCTCGCAGCAGGCGAACAAAGCAGTTGAACAGGGTATGCGTCCGGTGGTGGATGAGCTTTCTGCCATTCGCGTTCCGCAGGATTACCTCACTCGTCGTGACTCCCTGCGTCAGGCTAACAGCGCACTGGTGATCGTCACCCAGCAAATTGAAAGCGCAAAAATGCAGGCTGACAGCAGTAAAGCGGCCCTGAAGCAGTCGGATGACCTGAAAAAAGTCTACGACACCGCTTACAACAAAGTGGTAACGGTGCCCGCCAATCAGCTGATTCCGCTGCTGCCAAAACTCCAGGCGCTAAGCCAGGGCGCGGTGCAGGCTGGCGATTTCCTGCAAACACAGGGAACCCGTGTCAGCTTTAATGATGGCGGTGTCCAGTTCCCGACTCAGGATCAGGCGTCGCAATATAACGCGCTGATGAGCACCTTATCCGCCAATTCGCAGGCGCTTCCTCAGGCACAGGCTGCCGTTCAGGGTGGTCTGCAGTAAACTCGCTTTACGGGCAGGCGTTGATCGTCTGCCCGTCTCTTCTGCTTTTTTCGCTCCCCCATCACCCGCTGAATGAAGTGTGATCTGGCGCATTTTTGACCAAAAATAGTTTGTGATCTAAGTCACATTTATATAACAAATACCCCACAGCTAAGTGTGATCCACCTCACAGACAACCGCCCATCCTGCTTAAAAAAACGGCAAAACAACCGCTTACGCCTGTAAAAGTGTGATCGAAGTCACGATAACCACCCCCGCCCCCACCCTTAATGAGTGATATAGATCACACTTATTCTGCGCGCTACGCAGTGTCAAATTCGCGTGATAGAGTCCGCGTGCATACAGTAATACCACCGGCAATGCGTCGGGGTGGCTAAACAAAAACAAGCGCGCTCTCCTATTGAAGCGCGTCTCAATAAGGGGTGGGTTTATGTCCTCATCAGTGAAGGTCAAAGTACAGAGCTTTGGTCGCTTTCTGAGTAATATGGTGATGCCAAACATCGGGGCGTTTATCGCCTGGGGTATCATCACCGCGCTGTTTATTCCAACTGGCTGGATCCCGAACGAAACGCTGGCCAAACTGGTTGGCCCAATGATCACCTACCTGCTGCCACTGCTGATCGGTTTCACCGGTGGGCGTCTGGTGGGCGGCGATCGCGGTGGCGTGGTCGGTGCAATTACGACCATGGGTGTGATTGTCGGTGCCGATATGCCGATGTTCCTCGGCGCGATGATTGCTGGTCCGCTGGGCGGCTGGGCAATAAAGTCGTTTGACCGGGCGATTGACGGCAAAGTCAAAAGCGGCTTCGAGATGCTGGTTAACAACTTCTCGGCCGGTATTATCGGGATGATCCTGGCACTGCTGGCGTTCCTGGCGATCGGTCCGCTGGTTGAAGGTCTGTCACACATTCTCGCCGCAGGCGTGAATCTGATGGTGCAGAACAACCTGCTGCCGCTGACCTCAATCTTTGTCGAACCGGCGAAAATCCTGTTCCTGAACAATGCCATTAACCACGGCATCTTCTCACCGCTGGGTATTCAGCAGGCGAGTGAAGCAGGCAAGTCAATCTTCTTCCTGATCGAAGCCAACCCGGGTCCGGGTATGGGCGTGCTGATGGCCTACATGTTCTTTGGTCGTGGCAGTGCTAAACAGTCTGCGGGTGGTGCGGCAATTATCCACTTCCTCGGCGGCATCCATGAGATCTACTTCCCGTATGTGCTGATGGCTCCTCGCCTCTTGCTGGCGGTAATCCTGGGCGGTATGACCGGCGTCTTCACGCTGACCGTACTGAACGGCGGCCTGGTTTCACCAGCCTCACCGGGTTCCATCCTGGCCGTGCTGGCGATGACACCAAAGGGTGCCTACTTCGCGAACATCGCCGCGATCGCCGCTGCTTTCGCTGTCTCCTTCGTCGTGTCCGCTATCCTGCTGAAAACCAGCAAAGTTAAAGAAGATGACGATATCGAAGCCGCGACTCAGCGCATGCACGAGATGAAAGCGCAGTCTAAAGGTCAGGGCGTGGCGGGTGCAGCAATTGCCAGCGATGCCATGAGCGTTGAACTGCACCACGTGCGTAAAATCATCGTCGCCTGTGATGCCGGTATGGGTTCCAGTGCCATGGGTGCAGGCGTGCTGCGTAAGAAAGTGCAGGATGCCGGTCTCAGCAGTGTGTCGGTAACGAATACCGCGATCAATGCCCTGCCGGGTGATGTTGATCTGGTCATTACCCACCGTGACCTGACCGAACGCGCCATTCGTCAGGCCCCGCATGCGCAGCATATCTCGCTGAACAACTTCCTCGACAGCGCACTCTACAGCACGCTGACCGAACGTCTGGTCGCCGCTAACCGCAGTGACGTGCATCGCGCAACGGTGAATACCGCCCTGTCCGATAGCTACGACGAAGGTAATGCGCACCTGTTCAAACTGGGTGCGGATAACGTCTTCCTCGGCCTGACCGCCAGCAACAAAGAACAGGCGATTCGCTTTGCCGGTGAGCAGCTGGTGAAAGGCGGTTACGTTGAGCCTGAATATGTTGAAGCGATGCTGGCGCGTGAGAAACTGACGCCAACCTACCTCGGTGAGTCGATTGCAGTGCCGCACGGTACCGTCGAAGCAAAAGATCGCGTGCTGAAAACCGGCGTGGTGTTCTGTCAGTATCCGGCAGGTGTTCTGTTTGGCGAAGAGCCGGACGATGTCGCGCGCCTGGTGATTGGTATTGCTGCCCGTAACAACGAGCACATCCAGGTGATCACCAGCCTGACCAATGCGCTGGATGATGACAGCGTGATTGAGAAGCTGGCGAACACCACCAGCGTGCAGGAAGTTCTGGATCTGCTGTCAGGTAAGCCTGCGATCGCGTAATTCAGAGCAATTATTTTCCCTGGGGCGGTCATGCCCGTCCCGATTTCCTGGGGGGGGTTTGCCCGCCCCATCGTCATTTGATATGGGTCAAAAATTATGAAAGCGTTACATTTCGGAGCAGGAAACATTGGTCGCGGCTTTATCGGCAAATTACTGGCTGATGCAGGTATCGAACTGGTTTTTGCGGATGTGAATCAGACGGTGCTGGATGCACTGAACGCGCGTCATGAGTATCCCGTTCATGTGGTTGGCGAGCAGGCCAAAGTGGAAATGGTTAAAGGGGTCAGTGCGGTCAACAGCACCCGCGATGAGATCATCACTCTGGTCTCTGAAGTCGATCTGGTCACTACCGCCGTGGGTCCGCAGATTCTGGAGCGTATTGCCGGCAGTGTGGCAAAAGGTCTGGCAAAACGCAGCGACAACGGCAACACCCGCCCGTTAAATATCATTGCCTGTGAGAATATGGTGCGCGGCACCAGCCAGCTAAAACAGCATGTGCTGAAGGCGCTGCCGGAGCACTATCACGCCTGGCTGGAACAGCATGTCGGCTTTGTGGATTCCGCTGTCGATCGCATTGTGCCTCCTTCTGACGCGGGCAGCACCGATCCACTGGAAGTGACTGTTGAGACTTTCAGCGAGTGGATTGTCGATAAAACCCAGTTTAAGGGCGACCTGCCGACCATTCCGGGCATGGAACTGACCGATAATCTGATGGCGTTTGTTGAGCGTAAACTCTTCACCCTGAATACCGGCCATGCCATTACCGCCTACCTCGGCCAGCTGGCCGGTCATCAGACTATTCGTGACGCTATCCTCGACGAAAAAATCCGGGCCGTCGTGAAAGGCGCGATGGAAGAGAGCGGCGCGGTGCTGATTAAGCGTTACGGTTTTGACGCGGATAAACATGCGGCCTACATCCAGAAGATTCTGGGTCGTTTTGAAAATCCGTATCTGAAAGATGATGTTGAGCGCGTAGGCCGTCAGCCGCTGCGTAAACTCAGCGCGGGCGATCGCCTGATCAAGCCGACGCTGGGTACGCTGGAATATGGTTTACCGCACGCCAGTCTGGTGCAGGGTATTGCCGCCGCGATGCGCTATCACAGCGATCAGGACCCTCAGGCGCAGGAGCTGGCCGCGCTGCTGGCAGAAAAAGGCCCACAGGCGACGCTGGCTGAAATTTCAGGACTGGACGCCGACAGCGAAGTCGTGGCTTCTGTGGTGAGCGCCTGGCACGCTATGGCATAATGCGCGCGTGTTAGTGACGCAAGCCGGGCGCAGTTCGCCTGCGCCCAACGGCGGTATAAAACCCATGCAGGCAATAATGGAAGAGAAGCAGGCTTTTGAGAACCGGGTGCTTGAGCGCCTGAACGCCGGTCGTTCGGTGAGAAGCTTTCTGATCGCCGCTGTTGAGCTATTGGCTGAAGCCGTCAATTTGCTGGTGCTGCAGGTGTTCCGCAAAGATGACTATGCGGTCAAATATGCAGTAGAGCCACTGCTGCTGGGCAATGGTCCTCTGGGCGAGCTGTCGGTTCGCCTGAAGCTCATTTACGGACTTGGCGTTATCAGTCGCCATGAATATGAAGATGGTGAACTGCTGCTGGCGCTGCGCGAAGAGTTGAATCACGACAGCGGCGATTATCGTTTTACTGACGATGAAATCCTTGGTCCATTTGGTGAGCTGCACTGTGTCACCGCCTGGCCGCCCGCGCCGGTGTTTCACACCGAAGATGCAGAGCTGCGCAGCATGCAGCAGCAGCGCTATCTGCAGATGGTGCGATCCACTATGGTCCTGTCACTCACCGAACTGATTGCCCGCATCAGTATGAAGCAGGCGTTTAAAAAGTCCGGCAGCTAATCCTTTCAGGCGCCATCACGGCGCCTTTTTCGTCTTAACCTGAGCGGGAATATGCGCCAGATTTGGTGTATCCTTGCCCTGTTTTCCTCAACGAGTTGTTGTCATGAAAGAGCAAGAAAAGAACGAAATCAAACTTCTCAGCGATAAGCTGGACGCTTTGAACCGCAAAGAGCCGCAGTTACTCGAATCGGGTGATGTCGAGAAACTGGGCGCGTTGCTGAAAGAGAAAGAAGCGCTGGTCATTGAGATTGAGCGTCTGCGCGGTCAGCGGGTTGAAAAACTCAGTGCTGAAGCGCAGAAGCTGCAAAAAATGGGCTTCAGCCGCGAAATTACCAAGAAAGAGCAGGCAAATCTGGGTGCGCTGAAGAAAAGCGTGCGCGGCCTGGTGGTGGTGCATCCAATGACCGCGCTGGGACGTGAGATGGGTCTGAAGGCGATGACCGGCTTCGCTAAAACCGCATTCTGACGGGGTCGATCAGGCAGCAGCCTGATCGACATCGGCTTTGCGTTCGCCGGCGGCGGCATACACCTGCTCCGCCAGCGCATCCAGCAGTTCATAACGGCGGCGATACTCTGCCCGCTTCTTACTGGCGATCTCCTCCAGCGTTTTACGCGGCAGGCTCAGCGGCAGTGTAAACATCCCATCTTTGCGCGCTTCACCACTCAGCGACAGCCAGAACTCACTGTAGCTGGCAAAGAACTTATCCCCTTTGCTGTGACGATAACGCAGGCTGCGAAATACATGCGTCTCATCGCCCACCGCCTGAATACTTTCCACGCCGCACTGCTTAGCAACAATAAACACAGCTTCCATTAATAGGCGTTTCGGAAAGAGACCGTGAGCCGCTTTAGTCGCCTCGCGGATCATTTCATTATTGATATGTTTACGCGGTCCCTGTAATCCGCCAATTAACAGCGTGCGCTGGTTATTCTCGTTGAGAATAGAAAATGAGAGCGAAGCAATAATTTCGTCATTATAACGCAATACCAGCGTCACTTCCCCTTCCCTGTCGAAATAACCTGAGCTGCAGGAGAGGATAAAGGTCTCACCATTTTTACCGGTCAGTGTAGCCAGCACATTATCCGTGGCGCTCTGCAGTAACTGACGCAGCAGGGGATTGTCCAGATTATTCATCAGGCTGTAATGATCAATTATCGCCTGCGCACGGGCAGCAATGCTCAGCCCTGAACGCAGATAGGGCCGGTGCAGCTTGGCTGGCAGCAATCCCTGCGTGCTCATCAGCAAGGGGAGTTGCGGTAAGTGCGACAGCGCATTCAGGTAACGCAGCGTCGTCAGCGGCGATATTAACGTTCTTAATACAAATTTCAGGCGAAAACGTTTACTCCGCCAGAGTTTATCCGGAACGGTTTTCCCACTAATTAACTGAAAAAATAGCGATGCAGAGGATTCAGTCGTATTTTCCTGAGTAGTTATAATTGACATAGTCAGCGACACACTGTGAGTTAAGCAAGGAATGTCAGCGAACATAACATAGCCAATATCAACGGCAGGTTAATGTGGAATAACATACAAACTGATAATTGACGATTTCTGGTACATTTTGGTAATGCACAAAATAGAGATAAAAAAAACCGGCGAAATAAATTTCACCGGTTTATCTTCATTGCGTTTACGTTTGGTTAACTTATTTAGCAGAAGCGAAGCGGGCTGCCGCTTCGTCCCAGTTAACGACGTTCCAGAACGCTTTGATGTAGTCAGGACGCTTGTTCTGATACTTCAGGTAATAAGCGTGTTCCCACACATCCAGACCGATGATCGGGAAGCCAGAAACGCCAGCAACCGCTTCACCCATCAGCGGGTTATCCTGGTTTGCGGTAGAAACCACAGCCAGTTTGTCGCCTTTCTTAACCAGCCATGCCCAGCCAGAACCGAAACGGGTCGCAGCGGCTTTCTCGAACTCTTCCTGGAATTTTTCAACGCTACCGAAATCTTTCTCGATAGCCGCTTTCAGGTCGCCCTGCAGCGTGGTGCCGATTTTCAGGCCTTTCCAGAACAGGCTGTGGTTAGCGTGACCGCCTGCGTTGTTACGCAGTGGGCCTTTTTTGTCTGCTGGCAGCTGATCCAGTTTGGTGATCAGCTCTTCTACCGGCAGATTAGCAAATTCAGTACCTTCCAGCGCCGCGTTCGCGTTGTTCACATAGGTCTGGTGGTGTTTGGTGTGATGGATCTCCATCGTCTGCTTGTCGAAATGCGGTTCCAGTGCGTCGTATGCGTAAGGCAGGGATGGCAGTGAATAACTCATGTTCTTCCTCTCCATTTAGTTTGAGCAGCACGACGAATTCGGGACGTGCCGCGTAAGCAGTCGAATCATTATAGTTAAATTCATGTAGCGTAAAAGGGTAATCAATGCCCTATTAACCCTAAGGATTTGCGAAACCCGGCATTAGCAACCCGTTGTTTTTTCAGTGTGCTGTTGCTAAATCGGCCTTTTCTGTCTCATCTGACCGGGAACGCGGCGCGCTGAGGTCAGGCTGCCAGCCAGCACGCCTCCCGCCCGGACGCCGCGTCTGCCCTGCCCTGGGCGTTACTGACCCAATTCGCGCAGTGCGTCGTCGAGTGCACCAACCAGCCAGTCGATGTCGCTCTCCTGGAAAGCCAATGGCGGACGCAGTTTCAGCACATTCCCATACGGACCGGCAACTGAAGTCAGCACACGATGTTCACGCAGCTTCTCGATCAGGTTCAGCGCCAGCGTTTTGTCCGGCGTTTTGCTGTGACGATCGGTGACCAGTTCAAAGCCGATAAATAGCCCGGCCCCGCGCACATCGCCTACGCATTCATAGCGGTCCATCAGAGTTCGCAGCTCAGCCAGTAATTTTGCGCCGACCACGCGACTGTGCTCCTGTAATCCCTCTTCAGTGATCACTTTCAGCACTGCCTGGGCCGCCGCCATCGCGACCGGATTGCCACCAAAGGTATTGAAGTAAGGAATTGAGTCACTGAAGGCAGCCAGCACGTCACTTTTTGCCAGCAGTCCGGAAACCGGAATGCCGTTGCCCATTGGCTTGCCGGTGGTGATGACATCAGGCACCACATCGTGACGGCCAAAGCCCCAGAACGCGTCACCGGTACGGCCAAAGCCAGGCTGAACTTCATCAGCAATAAAGATGCCGCCGTTGGCATGTACCACCTCGACTGCTTTTTTCAGGAAGCCGCGCGGATTAGGCAGCACCCCATCTGATGAGAAGATCGAGTCCGCCAGGAAACCGGCAAATTTAATGCCGTGCGCCGCCATGTCATCAATCTGCTGCTGAATCTGGTCAGCGAACCAGTCGCCCAGGTCAGGCGCATCCACACGATAAGCATCCGGCGGCATCACCAGCCGCGTAGTTGGAGCCAGCGGCTGTCCACTGCCCAGCGCCGGAGACGCGCCAGAGGTCAGTTCACTGGTGCCGTGATAGGCCTCTTTACTGACAATAATGCCGGTTCCGCCGCTGAAAGCACGCGCCACGCGGATCGCCAGGTCATTGGCTTCCGAGCCGGTGCACATGTACATCGCGCGATCGATCGCCTCAGGCGTGGTCGCCAGCAGCGCTTCGCTGTAATCCAGAATATTTTCATGCAGATAACGGGTGTGGGTGTTCAGCATTTTCATTTGCTGCGTCACCGCTTCAATCACGGCCGGATGGCAATGACCGATGCTCGCTACGTTGTTGTAGACGTCGAGATATTTATCGCCCGCCGCGTCCCACAGATATTGCCCTTCACCCCGCACCAGATGAACCGGTTTGCGGTAGAACAGGCGATAGGATTCGCCAAGCACTTTACTGCGTTTATCGGTCAGTTTGCGCGTGTCGCTGTCGAGCGCATCGGCATGTTCGGCGCGGAAACTGTTGGTATCCATAATAGTGGAACGCGTGGCCATAATGACTCCCGTTACAAGGATGAAGGAGGAAGAGCTGACCCTTGTATCATGCCTGCCTGAATCTAAAATGCAACCAAATACACAAACACAATAAAATACACATGACGCAGACCAATGACCGCGTTAAGCTTGCCTCTGATTCAGACGGAATCTTTCGCTTCAGTGGCGTATCATCCAGGCTCTTCGCGCTTTAAAAGGAAAACTCTATGCTGCAGGAAACGCGCCTTCATCGCATCCGTGCCTTACTGACCCGACTTAATCAGGTGAGTACTGAGCGCATTATCAGGGAGCTGGGGGTGTCTCGCGAAACCGCGCGCCGCGACATCATTGAGCTTGAAGCACGGGGTCTGGCGCGCCGCGTTCATGGCGGACTGGTGGCGATTGAAACGGCGGCTGAACCGCCGCTAACGGAACGCCGCAGCACCCAGACCCGCGAAAAGCGCACCATCGCCCGCGCCGCTGCGCAGTTGCTGCAGCCCGGACAGACGCTGTTTCTGGATGCGGGCAGCACCACCACACTGCTGGCGGAGGAGCTACATGCTCTTTCTGGCCTGACCATAGTGACCAACAGCCTGCAGGCCGCGCTGGCGCTGAGCGCCGGAGAAGAAGATCAGCCGCTGAATAATCAGATTATTTTGCTGGGCGGGATGATGTCGGCGGGTGCGCAACAGACGCGCGGCGAAATTACCGTGGGCGAGATCATCCGCTATCGTGCTGATGTTGCGCTGCTGTCGCCGGTGGGCATTGAAGCGGGTAACGGTGCCAGCAGTTTTCACCCGCATGAAGCGGCTATCGCCAGGGCGATGGTGCAGCAATCCGCTGCCTGCTATCTGCTGGCCGATTACACCAAACTTGGCGTGGTCAGCCGCACGGTTTACGCGCCGCCGCAGGCAATCTCCCTGCTGATTACCGACAGCGGCGGCGAGGGTGACGCTCTTGAGGCATTACAGCAGACGCTGCCAGAGGTGATGGTGGTTTAACGCAGTCGCTGAGGATGGCTGTAGACCGTGGCGCGGCCAGGTTTACTGAACCCGACCAGCGTCAGATTGCAACGCTCAGCAACCTCAACCGCCAGGCGGGTCGCGGCTGAGACCGCGAACAGGATCTCGACGCCGCACATGGCGGACTTCTGCACCATTTCATAGCTGGCGCGGCTGGAGACCAGCACCGCGCCCGGTCCCCACTCTGACTGGCTGCGATACCCCAGCAGCTTATCCAGCGCCACATGGCGACCCACATCTTCACAGCCACCAGCCAGCTGACCATCGGGCTGGATCCATGCGGCCGCATGGGTGCAGCCGGTTTTTTGTCCCACAGGCTGATAATCTTTCAGCTGACCCAGGGCCCGATCCAGCTGGTCCAGCGCGAAGGTCTGGGTAAACGGCAGCGGAGAGAGTGGCTTACCGATCTGGTCCAGCTGTTCAACGCCACACACACCGCAGCCAGTCCGGCCCGCCAGCGCGCGACGCTGCGCTTTCAGCGCCATAAAGCGGCGGCTGGATAGCTCAATCTGAACCTCAATACCGTGACAGCCCGGCACGATGTCCATGCCGAAAATGTCGCCAGGCGCGTCGATGATGCCCTCTGACAGCGAAAAACCCAGCGCAAACGCCTCCAGATCTTTGGGTGTGGTCATCATCACCACGTGAGAGATACCGTTGTAGACCAGCGCCACCGGAACTTCGTCCGCCAGCCAGTCATCCTGTGCATCAGTCAGATCAGCACGCTGCCACACCTGCGTCTTGCTGACGCCAGCCTGAGTTGTTAAATCTTCGCCTGAAGCAGGCTGGAAAGCTTTCAAAATTTACGACCCGTTGTTAACAAATTATGTCATTCAGTGCCCGATGCGGCACAGCACTGACGAGCCCTGATTCTGCCTTTTAGACCCATTCAGCGCAAATAAACAGCGGAGCAATTCATGCGGTTCTCTTCCCCAAAAGGCGTAGCCACGCCTGCTGGCGAAGACAATGCGAATAGTTATCTTTTACGCGTTAACATCGGTAAGCATAAAACAACAGTAATCATCTGGGCCGTCTGAAAATCTGCTTGCAGCGCCGATCCGTTAGCGAGGGTTTTTAACAAAATTGAGAAAAAGAATTACTAATGACTAACCTGTTGACCCTGGTCAACTTACAGGCAAAGAGTGCTGCTATTTTGCAAGGCTTCGCAATGGAGCCAATAAAGAAGAACGATAAAATGCAAATGAACAGACGGCGTTTTTTCAAAATCTGTGCTGGCGGGTTGGCGGGCACCAGTGCGACGTTACTTGGTTTTGCCCCCACCACAGCCTTAGCCAGCGTCCGAGAATTCAAACTCATTCGCGCCAGAGAAACCCGTAATAACTGCACCTACTGTTCAGTCGGCTGCGGCATGCTGATTTACAGCCTGGGTGATAGCGCAAAAAATAGCTGCGCCTCGATTTACCATATTGAAGGCGATCCTGACCATCCGGTCAGTCGCGGCTCGCTCTGCCCTAAAGGCGCAGGCGTGCTCGACTTTATTCACAGCGAACAGCGACTGAAGTACCCGGAATACCGCGCGCCAGGTTCTGATAAGTGGCAGCGCATCAGCTGGGATGAGGCCTTTGAGCGCATTGCCCGCCTGATGAAGGAGGATCGCGATGCCCATTTCCAGGCCACCAACGCCGCTGGCGTCACGGTTAACCGCTGGCCCACCACCGCCATGCTCTGCTCCTCTGCCGCCAGTAATGAGACTGGCCTGCTCGATCAGAAATTTGCCCGCGCGCTGGGTATTCTGGCGCTGGAAAACCAGGCTCGCCTGTGTCATGGCCCGACCGTGGCTGCGCTGGCCCCCAGCTTTGGGCGCGGTGCGATGACCAACAACTGGAATGACATCAAAAACGCTAACGTGGTGATGATCATGGGCGGCAACCCCGCCGAGGCGCATCCGGTTGGCTTTAAATGGGTGATTGAAGCTAAAACCCATAACAATGCGCAGGTCATCGTGGTCGATCCGCGCTTTAATCGCTCTGCGGCCGTCGCCGATCTCTACGCGCCACTGCGTGCGGGCAGTGATGTGGTGTTCCTGATGGGGGTGATCAACTATCTGCTGCAACACAATCAGATTCAGCAGGAATATGTTCGCGCCTTCACCAATGCTGCACTGATCGTCAGCGAAGGCTTTAGCTTCAGCGACGGGTTGTTCAGCGGCTACAATGCTGAAACCCGTCAGTACGATCGCCAGAGCTGGCACTATGAGCTGGATGAAAACGGCCATGCGCGACGCGATGAGAGCTTCACTCATCCCCGCTGCGTGCTGAATCTGCTGAAAACCCACGCCAGCCGTTACACCCCGGAAATGGTGACGCGCCTGTGCGGCACGTCGCAGGAGTCCTTTATTGCGGTGTGCGAGCAGCTCGCTTCCACCTGTGTGCCGAATCGCACCGCAACCATCCTCTATGCGCTGGGCTGGACCCACCACACTAACGGCTCCCAGATTATCCGCACGGCAGCAATGATCCAGCTGCTGCTGGGCAATATCGGTATGCCAGGCGGCGGCATCAATGCACTGCGTGGCCACTCTAACGTACAGGGTTATACCGATCTTGGTCTGCTGGCGCAGAGCCTGCCAGGCTATCTTCCTCTGCCATCTGAGAAGATGACTACACTGGCAACGTATCTGCAGCAGGCCACGCCGGTTTCACCGCTGCCAGGCCAGGTCAACTACTGGCAGAACACCGACAAATTTTTCGTCAGTCTGATGAAGAGTTTCTACGGCGATCACGCCACGGCAGAAAACCAGTGGGGCTACGACTGGCTGCCGAAGTGGGACAAAAGCTACGACTGCATGGCGCAGGCGGAGATGATGGAGCAGGGGGCGCTGAACGGCTGTCTGATTCAGGGTTTCAACCTGCTGGCCGCCTTCCCGGATAAAAACAAAGCAGTCCGGGCACTGTCGCACCTCAAATTTATGGTGGTGATCGATCCGCTGCGCACGGAAACCGCCAGCTTCTGGCAGCATCACGACGAGTTCAACGACGTCGATCCAGCTAAAATTCAGACCGAAGTGTTTCGCCTGCCCTCTTCCTGCTTCGCGGAAGAGTCAGGCTCGGTGGCGAACTCGTCACGCTGGCTACAGTGGCACTGGGCTGCCGCCGAACCCCCTGCGGAAGCCCTGCACGACGGTAAAATCCTTGGCAATCTGTTCATGCGTCTGCGCGCCCTTTATCGCGAGGAAGGCGGTGCAACGCCTGAGCCGCTGATGGCGATGCGCTGGGACTATCGCGATCCGTCTAATCCTGAGCCGGAAGAGGTCGCGCAGGAGAACAACGGCCAGGCGCTGGCCGACATTTACGACGCCAGCGGCAAGCTGCTGCTGAAAAAAGGCCAGCAGCTCAACGGCTTCTCAGAGCTGCGTAACGACGGCACCACTGCCAGCGCCTGCTGGATCTACAGCGGCAGCTGGACGCCGGAAGGCAACCAGATGGCACGACGTGACAACGCCGATCCGTCCGGGTTAGGCGCGGTCTCCGGCTGGGCCTGGGCCTGGCCCGCTAACCGCCGCATTCTCTACAATCGCGCCTCCGCTGATGCACAGGGTAAAGCCTGGGATCCGAATCGCCGGCTGATTGAGTGGGATGGCACACGCTGGCACGGCATCGACGTACCGGATTATCCGGTAACGCTGTCGCCGCAGCAGCAGGCCGGTCCGTTTATCATGCAGCCTGATGGCCTCGGCCACCTGTTTGCGCTCGATAAGATGGCCGATGGCCCCTTCCCGGAACATTACGAACCGATGGAAAGCCCGCTCGCTGACAACCCTCTGCATCCGCATCAGCGCCATAGCCCGGTCGTTCGCCTGTTCAGCAGCGACGCTGCGCAAATGGGCGAGGCCGCTGATTATCCCTGCGTCGCCACCACCTATTCCATCACCGAACTGTTCCGCCACTGGACCAAGCATGCCCTGCTGAACGCGATTGCGCAGCCGGAGCAGTTTGTTGAAATCGGCACAGAACTGGCAGAGGAGAAAGGCATTCAGGCCGGAGACAGCGTCAAAGTCTCGTCGCGCCGTGGCTATATCAAAGCCAAAGCGGTGGTAACACGTCGTCTGCCACGTCTGATGATAGACGGCAAGCCGGTCGATACCGTGGGCATTCCCTGTCACTGGGGCTTTGAGGGCACCACGCGTAAAGGCTTCCTCGCCAATACGCTGACGCCTTCAGTTGGCGATGCCAACTCGCAGACCCCGGAGTACAAGGGATTTTTAGTGAAAGTGGAAAAAGCGTAACGGTAGATGACAATGGCTTATCAATCACAAGATATTATCCGTCGCTCAGCGACCAACGGCTTTACCCCACCGCCGCAGGCGCGCGATCACCAGCGCGAAGTGGCGAAACTTATCGACGTCACCACCTGTATCGGCTGCAAAGGCTGCCAGGTCGCCTGCTCCGAGTGGAACGACATCCGCGATGAAGTCGGCCACAACATCGGGGTCTATGACAATCCTGTCGATCTGACCGCCAAATCCTGGACGGTGATGCGCTTTTCGGAAGTTGAAGAGAACGGCAAGCTGGCCTGGCTGATTCGCAAAGATGGTTGTATGCACTGCGCCGATCCTGGCTGCCTGAAAGCCTGCCCGTCGGCTGGCGCTATCATTCAGTACGCCAACGGCATCGTCGATTTCCAGTCTGAGCAGTGCATCGGCTGCGGCTACTGCATCGCGGGCTGCCCGTTCAACGTGCCACGGCTCAACAAAGAGGATCATCGCGCCTATAAATGCACCTTGTGTGTGGATCGCGTCAGCGTCGGCCAGGAACCCGCCTGTGTGAAGACCTGTCCGACCGGCGCCATTCATTTCGGCAGCAAAAGCGACATGCTGACGCTGGCGGAGGAACGCGTGGCAGAGCTGAAGTCACGTGGGTTTGCGCAGGCTGGCCTCTATAACCCGGAAGGCGTGGGCGGCACCCATGTGATGTATGTGCTGCATCATGCTGACAAGCCTCAGCTCTATCACGGCCTGCCTGCTAATCCGTGCATCAGTCCGACCGTGACCTTCTGGAAGGGGATCTGGAAACCGCTGGCAGCGGTGGGTTTTGCCGCGACATTCGCCGCCTCGATCTTCCACTATGTTGGCGTTGGCCCGAATCGCGTCACTGAAGCGCACGACGAGAACGACGATCAGCCTGAGGAGCGTACATAATGAAAAAGCCCGATCACCTGGTGCGTTACCGCGCACCTGAACGCATCAATCACTGGATCGTCGCGATTTGCTTTGTCATGGTCGCATTAAGCGGATTAGGGTTTTTCTTTCCGTCATTCAACTGGCTGATGCAGATATTTGGCACGCCACAGCTGGCGCGTATTCTGCATCCGTTTGTCGGTGTGGTGATGTTTGCCGCTTTTATGCTGATGTTTTTGCGTTACTGGAAACATAACCTGATCACTCGCGATGACTTTTACTGGGCCAGAAATATTCACCGGATTGCGATGAATGAAGAGGTGGGAGATACCGGTAAATATAACTTTGGTCAGAAGTGTGTGTTCTGGGCTGCTATCATCAGCTTAGTATTGCTGCTTGCCAGTGGCATTGTCATCTGGCGACCTTACTTTGCTGATGCCTTTGCCATTCCGCTGATTCGTCTGGCGCTGATTGTGCATTCGGTGTCAGCGGTGGCGCTGATCATCGTCATTATGGTGCATATTTATGCTGCATTGTGGGTCAAAGGCACACTGACCGCGATGGTGGAAGGCTGGGTCAGCTCTGAATGGGCCAGACAGCATCATCCTCGCTGGTATCGTGAGCAGCGTAATCCGCCAATAAAACAGGAAAAACGCCCCTGATGAGTATTCGCATAATCCCGCAGGACCAGCTGGAGAAAGGCGAAAAGACTACGGCGGAGATGATTCCG
Source organism: Candidatus Pantoea rara (assembly GCF_051136265.1). NCBI lineage: Bacteria > Pseudomonadati > Pseudomonadota > Gammaproteobacteria > Enterobacterales > Erwiniaceae > Pantoea > Candidatus Pantoea rara. Next base: position 3,911,942 of record NZ_CP194942.1, read on the forward strand.
CCGTTACTTTTTCCACGGCTGAAAAATTTATACAGTCGTCGTGCCGCGCGACTGCGCGACCTGGCGGCGAAAAATCCACTCGGCGATTATCTGCGCTTTGCGGCGGTGATCGCTGAAGCGCAGGAGATTGTGCTGTATGACCATCCCCTGCACATCGACCTGCATGCCCGACTGACGCAGAGCGCCAGCGAGGGCAAGCCGCCACTGAATATTCATACCCTGCCGCGTGATCCGCACTGGCAACGGCTGCTGCACTCGCTGATTGCCGAGCTGAAGCCGGAGATGAGCGGACAGGCGCTGGCGGTGCTGGAGAATCTGGAGAAGGCATCCGCCACCGAGCTGGAGACGCTGGCCAGCGCGCTTTTTACCGGCGAGTATACGCTGGTCAGCAGCGACAAAGCGCCCTTTATCTGGGCAGCACTTTCGCTCTACTGGGCGCAGATGGCGGCCCTGATCCCAGGCAAAGCACGCGCCGAGATGGGCGATCAGCGTCAGTTCTGTCCGGTCTGCGCCAGCATGCCGGTTGCCAGCATGGTGCATATGGGCAGTCATGAAGGCGCGCGCTATCTGCACTGCAATCTGTGCGAAAGTGAATGGCATGTGGTGCGCAGCAAATGTACCCAGTGCGAACAGTCCCGTGATCTGCACTACTGGTCGCTCGACAGCGAAAAGGCGGCGGTCAAGGCGGAGAGCTGTGGCGACTGCGGCACCTACCTGAAGATGCTCTATCAGGAGAAAGATCCGGCTATTGAACTGGTGGCCGATGACCTGGCGTCGCTGATACTGGATGCCAGAATGGAGCAGGAAGGCTTCGCGCGCAGCAGTCTCAATCCTTTTATGTTTCCTGGCGAATAGTCACTGAATCCGGAGAACCCGATGAAACTGATTGGCAGCTATACCAGCCCGTTTGTGCGTAAGATTTCGATTATCATGCTGGAAAAAGGCATTACATTTGAATTCGTTAACGCATCGCCTTACAGCGATGACAGCCACGTGCCGCACTACAATCCGCTGGGCAAAGTTCCGGCGCTGGTTGCTGACGATAAGCAAATCTGGTTCGACTCCAGCATCATCGCCGGGTTTCTGGAACTGCGCGGCGAGGAGCCCGCTCTGTTGCCTGCCGATCCGCTTGAGTCGCTTAATATCCGTCAGCTGGAGAAGCTGGCGGATGGCGTCAGCGATGCCGCGCTGGTGATCGTGCGCGAGCAGTTGCGACCGGGTGACCAACAGTCGGAAGAAGTATTGCTGCGCAATCGTGAAAAGATTCAGCGCAGCCTCGATATGCTGGAAGCCGTGGCCGCTGAAGGAAAATGGCTTAATAACGGCCAGCTTAATCTGGCGGACATCGCCACCGGCTGCATGATCGGCTACCTCAATTTCCGCCGCGTGGTCCCTAACTGGTGTGTCGAACGTCCGGCGCTGGTGAAGCTGGCGGAAACGCTGTTTGCGCGCGAGAGCTTTGCGCGCACGACGCCGCCTGCGGCGTGATTGAGTTCTGAGCCAGCCCCCTTAAGAGGGACAATGGTGTCTGGCTGGATAACCGGCCAATAGACTATCAGGACGGGGAAGATGTTCATTCGCCTGCGGCGCATTCTGCTGTTGCAGCACGCGCTCGCGCGACGGCCACCATGGCGAGAAGACGTTCTGGCGGATGCCAGTAAGAGGGTTGGCTATTTTTCCGGCGGTTTCTTAACCCCCGATTTTACAAAAAAGCGTCCGTGTACTCAGGCTATCCCGGCCTGAAAAATTCCATAAAAAAAGGGACGATTGCTCGTCCCTTTTCCGCACAGCGAATAGCATTACTGCAGCAGCGAGATATCCGCGACCTGCAGGAACAGCTCACGCAGTTTTGACAGCAGCGTCAGGCGATTAACCCGCACCGCCTGATCGTCGGCGTTAACCATCACTTTGTCGAAGAAGTTGTCTACCGCGGTACGCAGTTGCGCCAGTTCGACCAGCGCATCCTGATAGCGGCCTTCAGCGAAGTAAGGCTGCAGCTTGCTGCTCAGCGCGGTGACAAACGTCGCCAGCTGGATCTCTTCGTTCTCTTTCAGCAGTGACGCCTGCACGCTCTCATTCAGCGTTTCAGTCGATTTCGCCAGAATGTTAGAGACGCGCTTGTTCGCCGCCGCCAGTGCTGCAGCGGCCTCCAGGGTACGGAAATGCGACACCGCTTTCATACGTGCATCAAAGTCAGCCGGACGGGTCGGACGACGCGCCAGTACTGCCTGCAGCGTGTCGATGCTGTGACCCTCTTCCTGATACCAGGCGCGGAAGCGACCCAGCATAAAGTCGATCACATCATCCACCACGCGGGCATTGCTCAGCTTGCTGCCATACAGGCGCACCGCTTCTTCAGTCAGGGTTTGCAGATCGAGCGGCAGGTTCTTCTCGACAATGATACGCAGCACGCCCAGCGCCGCACGACGCAGTGCGAACGGATCTTTGTCGCCTTTTGGATGCTGTCCAATGCCGAAAATCCCGGCCAGCGTATCCATTTTATCGGCAATCGCCAGCGCACAGGCGACCGGACTGGACGGCAGCTCGTCACCGGCAAAGCGCGGCTGATACTGCTCGTTCAGCGCGACCGCCACATCTTCGGCTTCGCCGTCGTGACGCGCATAGTGCATGCCCATCACGCCCTGCGTGTCGGTGAACTCGAAGACCATGTTGGTCATCAGGTCACACTTGGACAGCAGACCTGCGCGGGTGGCATGATTCACATCGGCGCCGATTTCACCGGCAATCCAGCCCGCCAGGGCCTGAATGCGATCGGTTTTATCGCGCAGCGTACCCAGCTCTTTCTGGAACAGGACGGTTTCCAGACGCGGCAGGTGATCTTCCAGACGCTTTTTGCGGTCGGTATTAAAGAAGAACTCCGCATCGGCCAGGCGTGGGCGTACCACTTTCTCGTTGCCGGAGATAATCTGGCGCGGATCGCTGGATTCGATGTTAGTGACGAAAATGAAGTTCGGCATCAGGTTGCCGTCATTGTCATACACCGGGAAATATTTCTGATCGCCTTTCATGGTGTAGACCAGCGCTTCCGCTGGCACTTTGAGGAATTTCTCTTCAAAGGTCGCGGTCAGGACTACCGGCCACTCCACCAGCGACGTCACCTCTTCCAGCAGGCTGTCGCTGATATCGGCGTTACCGCCTAAGCGACGTGCGGCCGCTTCGGCATCAGCTTTAATCATCGCTTTGCGGACCTGATAGTCGGCAATGACCTGGCCGCGTTTTTCCAGCACATCAGGGTACTGATCGGCGTTGTCGAGCGTGATTTCGCTTTCACCCATAAAGCGGTGACCACGAATAACGCGATCTGATTTAATGCCCAGAATAGTACCTGGAATCAGCTCATCGCCCAGCAGCATCGTCACGGTGTGAACCGGACGAACGAACTGCACATCGCTGTCGCCCCAGCGCATCAGTTTTGGCACTGGCAGCTTGCTGAGTGCGGTCGCAATCATCGCTGGCAGCAGTGCCTGAGCCGCTTCGCCTTTGACCTGGGCGCGATAAACCAGCCATTCGCCTTTATCGGTGGCGAAGCGTTCAGCCTGATCGACAGTAATGCCGTTACCACGCGCCCAGCCTTCAGCAGCTTTAGTGGCGTTGCCGTCAGCGTCAAACGCCGCAGCGACCGCCGGACCGCGCTTCTCCACTTCCCGATCGGGTTGTGAAGCGCTCAGGTTTGCGACTTTCAGCGCCAGACGACGCGGCGCAGCAAACCAGCTGACCTCGCCGTGGTTCAGGTTGGCCGCATCCAGTTCAGCGGTCACCTGCGCGGCAAAGGCTTCTGCCAGGCTGCGCAGGGCTTTTGGTGGCAGCTCTTCGGTGCCGATCTCCACCAGGAAGGTTTGTTCAGTCATGGCTGCCTCTTACTTTTTGTTATTGCACATCGGGAAGCCCATTGCCTCGCGAGAGGCGTAGTAAGCTTCAGCCACGGCTTTGGTCAGGGTACGAATGCGCAGAATATAGCGCTGACGCTCTGTTACCGAGATTGCTTTGCGGGCATCCAGCAGGTTGAAGCTGTGTGCCGCTTTCAGAATGCGTTCGTAGGCGGGCAGTGGCAGCGGTTTTTCCAGCGCCAGCAGATGCTGCGCCTCTTTCTCGTACTGCTCAAAGCAGGTAAAGAGGAAATCGACGTCGGCGTATTCGAAGTTATAGGTGGATTGCTCCACTTCGTTCTGATGGAACACGTCGCCGTAGGTGGTTTTGCCCAGCGGGCCATCGCTCCAGACCAGATCGTAAACGCTGTCGACGCCCTGGATATACATCGCCAGACGCTCCAGACCGTAAGTGATCTCACCGGTTACCGGCTTACACTCCAGGCCGCCAACCTGCTGGAAGTAGGTGAACTGCGTCACTTCCATGCCGTTGAGCCACACTTCCCAGCCGAGTCCCCAGGCACCCAGCGTCGGGTTTTCCCAGTTATCTTCCACGAAGCGAATGTCATGCACCGTCGGATCCATACCCAGCTCTTTCAGCGAGCCAAGGTAGAGCTCCTGAATGTTGTCCGGTGACGGTTTGATGATTACCTGGAACTGGTAATAGTGTTGCAGACGGTTCGGGTTTTCACCGTAGCGGCCATCGGTAGGACGGCGTGATGGCTGCACGTAAGCGGCAGCAATCGGCTCCGGGCCGAGTGCGCGCAGGCAGGTCATCGGGTGTGAAGTGCCAGCGCCCACTTCCATGTCCAGCGGTTGGACAATGGTGCAGCCCTGACGCGCCCAGTAATCCTGCAAGGTCAGGATCAGCCCCTGAAAGGTTTTGGTATCAAACTTTTGCATGTTGAGTGTGCACGCGCTTCGGTTAGATTAAAAAAAGAGGCCGACAGTATACCCTTTGACCGCGCGATGTGCAGCCGTAAATCCCAGGCGGTGCCGGCGCGTTTAAGCGGCGATTCCGGGCGCTGGCATACAGATGGCTCCGAATCCTGCTGGCAGCAGTTGTTGCGCTGGTCGCATTTGACTACCCTCTTGCGCACGGAGCGATGCGCAAGAGGACGCCATGCCGCAAAAGATTTACTGGATCGATAATTTACGTGCGGTTGCCTGCCTGATGGTGATCGTGATTCATACCACCACCTGGTATATCACCGGACCGATGGCGGTGACCGGCGCCACCTGGGATGTGGCGAACCTGCTGAACTCGGCATCACGCGTCTGTGTTCCGCTGTTCTTTATGATCTCCGGCTATCTGTTTTTCGGCGAACGCAGCGCCCAGCCGCGCCATATGCTCCGGCTGGTACTCTGTCTGCTGTTTTACAGCGCGGTCTCGCTGGCCTATATCACCTGGCTGACGCCGATTAGCGAAGGCCGTTCGATCCTCAGGATGCTACAGAAGCCCGTTTTCTATCACCTGTGGTTCTTCTTTGCGCTGATTGGCATCTATCTGATGTCGCCACTGATTCAGGTGAAAACCGTGCAGGCGCGTTACGTGGCGCTGCTGGTGCTGGTGCTGGCGGTGCTCGCCAACCCCAATACGGTCAGCCAGTCGCTGGGCCCGTTTCATTTTTTGCCGGTTAATCTCTATGTCAGCGGCGACAGTATTTACTACCTGCTCTATGCGTTGCTGGGACGGGCGATTGGCACCATGGAGACCAGCCGACGTGGCCTGACACCGCTGGCTGCGGGGCTGTTTATCGCCTGTGTGGTTGGCATTACGTTAGGGACGAAAAAGGCGCTGATCGTCAACGGGGCGTTTAATGACACCTGGTATCTCTACTGCGGACCGCTGGTATTTATCGCCGCGATCAGCCTGCTGATCGTGTTTAAAAACGGCCTGAACCAGCGCACCCTGCCCGGTTTTACGCTGATTGCACGCTATTCACTGCCCATCTACGGCTTTCATGCGCTGTTCATTCACTATCTGCGCACGCATCATTACGATGATATGTCGCGTCCGTGGCTCGACCTGCCCTGGGTGTTCGGGCTGACGCTGGGCGGCAGCCTGCTGCTGGGGATGGCGCTGAAACGCGTCGATACCCGTCATTTTGTCAGCTGATCGGTTTCGCGCTGGCGGGCGCGTCGTAGCTGACGCGCCGATGAAAACCCCGCCGCCAGCGCCGCTTTTTCGGCAGATTCACCCTGCTGCTGACGCTGGCGCGCCACGCCAACCCGTAACTGTTCATGATATTCCCGCACGCTGATCCCCAGATGCTGACGAAACAGTCGCGCCAGATGGCGGCTGCTGACATGGGTGCGTCCGGCCAGCTCGGTCAGCGTCCAGCCGTGCTCTGGATGGGCAATCATCAGATCCTGTGCGCGGTGAATGGCCGGATGCATGTGATTGCGGTAACGCAGCCAGGGTGAAAGTTGTGGGTCGTCACCGGCACGGCGAAACCAGACCACCATTTCCCGCGCCACCGCCAGCGCTGTGGGCGTATCGCAGAGCTGAGTGATCAGATGCAGTGCCAGATCGATGCCCGCCGTGATGCCCGCGCTGGTCCAGATATTCTCATGCCCGACAAACACCCGGTTCTCCTGCACCCGTGCGCGCGGAGCGGCCGCTTTCAGGCGGGCAATCACATCATGATGAGTGGTGCAGAGTATGTCATCCAGCATGCCCGCCTGCGCCGCCAGCAGCGCACCCGAACAGACGCAGACCAGCATAAAGGTCTGCGCGCGCAGCGCGGCCTGCTGACGCATCAGCCATTCGCGTGCTTCTGCGGCCTGCGGTGTGGCATAACAGATCTGCGAATCATAAACGCCAGGCACCACCAGAAGGCTCCCGGCGGGCAACTGTTCCGGCAAGGGTTCGATGCCGCCAATGGTCATGCCGGTGGAGCAGACCACTTCCGGCTGCGGGCCAATGTAGCGCAGCGTAAAGCGATCGTCCGCCAGCTTCAGCGTCTCCGCCGGGCCGGTGAGATCCAGCGCCATCACGCCCGGCAGGGTTAAAAACCAGACGGTGTATGTCATGCTGGCCCGCGCTACACCAGATCCCAGCCACGGGCGCGCCACAGCGCAGGCAGTTGCGCCATGTCATCGAAGCGCGTCACCAGCGGATGATCCAGTTCGGGGTTGTGCGGGTCAGCGCAGTAGTAGTAGACCGGGATCCCGGCGGCGATACCGGCGCGGGCGCCCGCTTCGGAGTCATCCACCAGAATGCAGCGCTCAATCGGCACCTGCATCTGTTCCGCCGCGTGGTACATCAGTTCCGGATCAGGCTTCCAGTGCAGAATGTCATAGCCGCTGTAGAGGTGCTCTTCAAACAGCGGCAGCATGCCGGTTAAGCCCAGCGAGTGCTGCATCTTTTTTACCGTCCCGTTTGAGACCACGCACATCGGCACTTTGATTTGCTCAACCAGCGCTTTCGCACCCGGAATGGGCTGCAGCTGCAGATCGAACAGTCGCGCAACTTCTGCGCGGTAGGCGGTTTCCACCTCTTCCATCGGCAGCGACACCTGATGGGCATCGCCCACGTCACGAATGATATCGTAGAGTTTGACGCCCTTATACTTCTCAAACATCTGCTGCAACGAGAGCTCCAGGCCGTAACGGGCAAAGGTGTTGACGTAGGCCTGGGTGCAGAGCAACTCACTGTCCACCAGCGTGCCATCGCAATCAAAAAAGACGCATTCAACTGACATCAGACTCTATCCTTCGATTCAGGGGTGTGCTCCACACTCTACCGCACTCAGCGCAGATTGCGAGACTGGCAATCGGTTGCGAAAAATCATTGTATTGGCCCGGTAAAATCGCCAGGATACGCGCCGATGATTTTTTCTTCTGGATGGATGGCATGAGCAAGCAAGGCGTTTTGCAGCGCATCTTCAGGCTGCAGGAACATGGCACCACGGTGCGCACCGAAGTGATCGCGGGTATCACCACTTTTCTGACGATGGTCTATATCGTCTTCGTCAATCCGCAGATCCTCGGCGTCGCCGGCATGGATACCCAGGCGGTGTTTGTGACCACCTGCCTGATTGCCGCCTTCGGCAGCATTCTGATGGGACTGTTTGCTAATCTGCCGGTGGCGCTGGCACCCGCAATGGGCCTGAATGCCTTCTTCGCCTTTGTGGTGGTCGGGGCGATGGGCTATTCGTGGCAGGTCGGTATGGGCGCAATCTTCTGGGGTGCAGTCGGCCTGTTGATCCTGACACTGCTGCGGGTTCGCTACTGGATTATTGCCAATATCCCGCTGAGCCTGCGCGTCGGCATCACCGCCGGTATCGGCCTGTTTATTGCCATGATGGGGCTGAAAAATGCCGGCATTATCGTGCCGAATCCCGATACCCTGGTGGCGGTGGGGAATCTGACCTCGCACAGTGTGCTGCTGGGCGCACTGGGCTTCTTTATTATCGCCATTCTGGCATCACGTAATATCCACGCGGCGGTGCTTATCTCAATGGTCATCACCACAGCGATTGGCTGGATGCTGGGCGACGTGAAATTTGTCGGCCTGTTTTCTGCGCCACCCTCCATTACGTCTGTCGTGGGTCAGGTCGATATCAAAGGCGCGTTTAACATTGGCATGGCGGGGGTGATCTTCTCCTTTATGCTGGTAAATCTGTTCGACTCCTCCGGCACGCTGATCGGCGTCACTGACAAAGCGGGACTGACCGATGAAACCGGCACCTTCCCGCGTATGCAGCAGGCGCTTTATGTCGACAGCATCAGTTCAGTGAGTGGCGCGCTGGCGGGGACGTCATCCGTGACCGCCTATATTGAAAGTACCTCGGGCGTAGCGATTGGCGGCCGAACCGGCCTGATGGCCGTGGTGACCGGCCTGCTGTTCCTGCTGGTGACCTTCCTGTCACCGCTGGCCGCGATGGTGCCATCCTATGCTGCTGCGGGCGCACTGATTTACGTTGGCGTTTTGATGACCGCCAGCCTGTCGCGCGTGCGCTGGGATGATTTAACCGAAGCCGTGCCGGCGTTTGTGACCACTGCCATGATGCCCTTCAGCTTTTCTATCACCGAAGGCATTGCGCTGGGGTTTATCGCTTACTGCGTCATGAAGCTGGGCACCGGCCGCTGGCGTGAAATCAGCCCCTGCGTGGTGATTGTTGCCCTGCTGTTTGTGCTGAAGATTGTCTTTATCGACGCGCACTAAGCGCTTTCAGGGCCGCAACCTCCGGGTTGCGGCTTTTTACGTTTCAGGATGCAGACTGCGCTCGCTGGGCAGACTGGTCAGCCGCAGGGCATGAGGCCCGATGTTGGGCTTACCCATCTCCATTTCACGTAATGCGCGCCACTGAAAGGTACTATCCATCTCCCAGAGATGCAGACGCTGGGTCGCAGATGACAGCGCGCACGACCAGACCAGCATAGGCTCCGCATCACAGACCACCTGAATATCAGGATAGAGTGACGATCGCAGCCGACCCGCTCCCGGCAACAGACGCAGCGAATCCAGTCCCTGATCAACCTGTCCCGTCAGCTTGAGAATGCTCTGGCGCAACGTCCAGATTTGCGTCACCGCTTCCATGGCATCCTGCTGGGCATTGATCCAGGCGATCTCGCCCGAGGTTAATCCCTGAATCAGCTGCTCCTGAGTCTGACGACTGCGCGCATGTACAATCTCCATATCCAGACCCGCACGTCCTCCCTCTTCGGCCAGCAGCACACCCACCGTATTGCCCGCATAGGCGATGCTGAAATCGGGCAGATCACTGTCAGCAAATGCGGGGCGTCCATTGCTCTGGATAACCAGACCCGGCAGCTCACTAATGCCATAAACCCGCAGCATCAGTTGCGCCAGCAGGGTACGTGCGGCAAGAAATCGCCCACGGCGTTTGTCAGCAAACTGCTGTGCCGTGTCGGTGATAGCCTGGGGAATGCGTAAATCATTAACCGGGAAGCCGGGATCGCCCGTCCAGCGTACAAAATGACCAGCCATCTGTCGCTCCGTGAAAATGGTCAGATAATCATCAGATGCATTGTAGGAATTTTCTTATCGGAATGCACCCGGCAACGCAAAGATTAGGTTAAATTCGGAATTAGATGAACGGAGTCGTGAGGGATGGCAAACCAGACACTCCGTCAAAATGACACCCTCAACCGCTTAACGGAATGATTGTCGCTGCCTGTCAGCACCGAAAAACAGGAGGATAAGCCATGCTGCTGGACGAAATAGTGAAACGAGAGCGCAGCCTGCACGGTGCCAGACGCCGCCAACTGGCGTGGCTGGAGCAGATACTCCATCCTGACTTTTGTGAGATAACCCGTTCAGGGCAATTAGTCACTCGCGCGCAGACCATCGCGGCGCTGATAGAAGAAGAAACGCTGCCTGACATGCTCAGTAGTAACTTTCAGGTGGTGAGCACGGGCGAGATGAGTCTGATACTGCATTACCAGAGCTGTGATGCCGATGGCAGTCGGGCCGCACTGCGTGCGTCACACTGGCTACGCGAGGATCAGAACTGGCAAATGGTTTTTCATCAGGAGACGCCTGCAGCAAGCGGTTAGGGTGCTTACACATTGTTAACGCGGTAATCCGCGTCGCGAACCGAATCGCGACGCGGACAGCATCAGGCGAAGCGGCTCGCCTGCTCAAAGCTCAGGCGCGGCAGGCGCGGATGCAGTTTCGATGCCTCTCCATAGCCGAGGTTAATCAGCAGGTTAACCTGATACTGACCGTCGGAGAAAAAGGCGTCATTGACTTTGGCCGGATCAAAACCGGACATCGGACCGGCATCCAGACCCAGCGAACGGGCCGCCAGAATCAGGTAGCCCGCCTGCAGGCTGCTGTTACGGAAAGCGGTCTCTTTTGCCGCTTCCGGGCTGCCCGTAAACCAGCTGCGCGCATCAGCATGCGGGAACAGCGCGGGCAGCTGCTCATAGAACTCGCTGTCCCAGGCCACAATTACCGTGACCGGCGCGCTCATGGTTTTGTCCAGATTGCCAGAAGAGAGTGCCGGTTTCAGCTTCTCTTTGCCTTCCGCAGAGGTGACGAAAACAAAACGCGCAGGCGAGCAGTTCGCCGAGGTCGGGCCCAGGGCCGTCAGGGCATAGAGCTGTTCCAGCAGGGCGTTATCGACGGGCTTCGCCTGCCAGTAACTGTGGGTGCGGGCGTCATTAAATAGCGTGTCCAGTGCGGCAGTATCGAGCGGTGTACTCATGCAACTCTCCTGTTTCAGGCGAAAAGGTTCGCCCAATGGTGTTCACATAGTGGGTTTGCGTCCGGTCAGACGCGGCGTGCTGAGGCGGGGGTATTCACCGCAATCCGTTGCCGCACGTCAGATCGGCGCTTCAACCGTTATACGACAATGCTGTGCCGCCGCAAAATAACATATCAGCAAGAATCATCGCGCAGGCAGGAATCAGGAGAGACAGTATGGCGGAAAATCAGGCCTGACAGCGCGTTGCCATCAGACCCGCAAGGTTATTTACCGATACAGAAGCTGGAGAAGATACGACCCAGCAGATCGTCAGAGGTGAACTCGCCGGTGATCTCGCTTAACGCCTGCTGAGCGACACGCAGCTCTTCTGCCAGTAACTCACCGGCTCGGGCACCAAGCAGTTGCGCTTTACCCTGCTGCAGATGTGTGGCCGCTAACTCCAGCGCCTGCAGGTGACGACGACGTGCCAGGAAGCCGCCTTCCATGTTGCCCGCGAAACCCATGCTCTGCTTCAGGTGATCCCGCAGCTCATCGACGCCTTCGCTGGTTCGTGCCGACAGGCGTATCAGTGAGTGACCATTTACTTCTGACAGGCCGGGTGTTTCGCCAGTGACATCCGCCTTGTTGCGAACCACGGTAATCGGCAGCTCCGGCGGCAGACGGGAGACGAAATCGGGCCAGATAGCCGCCGCTTCGGTGGCATCGGTGGTGGTGCCGTCCACCATAAACAGTACGCGGTCGGCCTGTTCGATCTCCTGCCAGGCGCGCTCAATACCGATACGCTCCACTTCGTCGCTGGCTTCGCGCAGACCGGCGGTGTCGATGATATGCAGTGGCATACCATCGATATGAATATGCTCACGCAGTACGTCACGGGTGGTGCCTGCGATATCTGTGACGATGGCGGCATCACGGCCCGCCAGCGCATTCAGCAGGCTCGATTTGCCCGCATTAGGCCGGCCCGCAATCACCACTTTCATCCCTTCACGCAGCAGGCTGCCCTGACGCGCTTCGGCACGGACGGCATCCAGGTCCCCGATCACCGTATTCAGCTGCCCTTCGATTCTGCCGTCAGAGAGGAAATCGATCTCCTCATCCGGGAAGTCGATAGCGGCTTCGACATAGATCCGCAGGTGAGTGAGTGCTTCCACAAGATGATTGATGCGGGTGGAGAACGCGCCCTGCAATGAGTTAACCGCCGAACGCGCCGCCTGCTCAGAGCTGGCATCAATCAGGTCGGCAATCGCTTCGGCCTGCGCCAGATCGAGCTTGTCATTCAGAAACGCCCGCTCAGAAAACTCACCCGGCTGGGCGATACGCACGCCAGGCAGCGCCACGATGCGCTTCAGCAGCAGATCGAGGATCACCGGGCCGCCGTGGCCCTGCAGCTCCAGCACATCTTCGCCGGTAAAAGAGTTAGGTCCGGGAAACCACAGCGCAATGCCCTGATCCAGCACACTGCCGTCGCTATCGGTGAACGGCAGATAATCGGCGTAACGCGGCTTAGGCAGTTTACCCAGCAGCTGGCGGGCGACCTCTGCCGCCTTCGCGCCAGAGACGCGCAGAATGCCTACGCCGCCGCGTCCGGGTGGCGTTGCCTGGGCAACAATGGTATCGCTGTGGCTCATAAATTTTCTCTCGCTACAAAAAACACAGGCGGTCGCTTTGACCGCCTGAGAATAGACTATTTTAGGGCGGGATTGCTCCCGCTTTAGATCGCTTACGCTTTCTTCTTGTCGCGGCTATGCAGACCACGTTTTTCCAGCCCGCGATAAATCAGCTGCTGCTGGAGAATGGTGACCAGGTTGCTGACGATGTAGTACAGCACCAGACCTGACGGGAACCACAGGAAGAACACGGTGAAAATCACCGGCATGTAAGTCATGATCTTCTGCTGCATCGGATCGGTCACGGTGGTCGGTGACATCTTCTGAATGAAGAACATGGTGATACCCATCAGAATCGGCAGGATGTAGTACGGGTCCTGCGCTGACAGGTCATGGATCCACAGAACGAATGGCGCATGACGCAGTTCAACCGAGCCTGACAGCATATAGTAGAGCGCCAGGAAGATTGGCATCTGAATCACCAGCGGCAGACAGCCACCCAGCGGATTCACTTTCTCTGCTTTATACAGCGCCATCATTTCCTGGCTCTGCTTCTGCTTGTCATCACCCAGACGCTCACGCATCGCCTGAATCTTCGGCTGCAGCATGCGCATCTTAGCCATCGAGGTGTACTGCGCTTTGGTCAGCGGGTACATGATGCCGCGCACGATGAAGGTGATCACGATAATGGAGAAGCCCCAGTTACCGATGAAGCTGTGGATGAATTTCAACAGTTTGAACAGCGGCTGAGAGATAAACCACAACCAGCCATAATCCACGGTCAGGTCAAGGTGCGGCGCAATCGCTGCCATCTTGTCCTGAATTTCAGGGCCGACCCACAGCGTTGCACCCAGATTCTGCTGTGCGCCCGCGGCAATGGTGACCGGTGCAGATTTATAGCCAATCGCTGCTACGCCATTACCCAGGTTGCTGGTGTAAAGGGTGTTGGTGCCGTCGGTGCGTGGAACCCATGCCGTCGCAAAATACTGCTGCAGCATCGCAACCCAGCCATTACTGGTTGTCGCGTTCAGGTTCTCGTTATCCGCGATAGTGTCGAATTTATACTTCTCATATTTCGACTCGCTGGTGGAGTAGGCCGCGCCACGGAAGGTGTGCAGAGCAAAGTTGTTGCTGCCGGTATCACGATGCTTAGGCAGATCAATTGTCTGCTTCAGCTGGCCAAACAGCGACACTTCCAGCGGCTGCTGGGTGGTGTTGTTGACATGATAATCGACATTAACGGCATATTCGCCACGCTTGAAGACGAAGGTTTTGGTGTAAACCACGCCATTTTCAGCGGTATAGGTCATCGGCACACGCAGTTCGGACTGGCCATCTGCCATCTCGAAGTGATCCTGGGCAGCGTTGAACAGCGGACGCGCGCCGTTGTTCGGGTTATCCGGGCCATTACGACCGGTTAAACCGCTCTGTGCCTGATAAAGGAACGCTGGGGTTGTTTCAAGCAGCTGGAAAGGCTGGCTGGAACCCAGTTTGTCCGGGAAAGTCAGCAGCTGTGCTTGTTCAACATCACCGCCTCGGGTGTTGATATTCAATGACAGGACATCAGTCTTAACGGTGATCGTCTGGCCCTGACCGCTGGCCGGTACACCCTGACTGGCGGTATCACCCGCTACGCTGTTAGTGCCTTGTGTGGTCTGCGTCTGCTGTGGCTGCGGAGCGTGGTCCGTCTGCCAGGCTTGCCAGATCATAAAGGTCACGAACAGAAAAGCGATGAGAAAGAGATTGCGTTGCGAATCCATCGTTAATGTTCTCTGGTATCAAAGGTTTTTGGCGGCACAGGATCGTCACCACCCGGGTTCAAAGGGTGGCATTTTAATACGCGTTTTAATGTCAACCAACTGCCTTTTATCAGGCCGAACCTGCGTAATGCCTCAATTCCGTAATGAGAGCAGGTCGGGTGAAACCGACAGTGTGGTCCCAGTAATGGACTAATACCGCGTTGATAGACGCGTATCAGGACGATCAGGAGCCGCGCGCCAGGCGACAGTGACGACGCCATAGTTTCTCCAACGCTTCCGCCAGCATACGGTTATCCAGATCGGCAACCCCCTTCTTCGCGACCACCACGAAGTCCATCGACGGCAGTTCATGTTGACGCAGACGAAAGCTTTCGCGGGTCAATCGCTTGATCCGGTTGCGTTCATGAGCGCGTTTCACATGTTTTTTAGCGACGGTGAGACCGATGCGGGGATGCCCCAGCGCGTTAAGGCGGCCGAGAATAGTAATTTGCGGCGTGCCAGCCCGTTGTGGCTGCTGGAAGACGAAAGTGAAATGAGTGGGAGTTAACAAACGTAACTCCCTGGGAAATGCGAGCTTACCCATCAGGGCTTGCTTTATTACTTAGAAACGGTCAGACGAGAACGGCCTTTAGCACGACGACGTGCCAGAACCTGACGACCATTTTTTGTTGCCATACGAGCACGGAAACCGTGTGAACGGTTGCGCTTCAGTACGGACGGTTGAAAAGTGCGTTTCATGGCGGTTTCTACCTAAACTTGAAAATTTTCACTGGATGACGCGTTTCGGGCCAATAAATCGACCTACGCCTCAATGTGTCTTTAATAAAGAGGCGGGATTGTAATAATTGTACAGTCCCGAGTCAATTTACTTCGCGTGTTGTAGTACCTGAAAACCCGCATACAGCCCGCTGAGTCCCGACGTTGCGCCTTACAGCATAATGTCGGGTGAAGGATTATACGGGCTCCATTCCAAAGCGCAAGGATCGTACGGGATCTTATTGCGATCGGCTTGCCCGATCCTGGGGATAAAATGAGATGTCGCCCGAAAATTTCATGCATTGCGTCAGATCCCTGCTGGTTTTTCCCGCAACTGGCCTAAACTTCTTTGCGCGTCTCTGGCCTGTGGATAAAAAGGATCGAAACTGTGTAGAAAGGGAAGATCTCTGCCTCGCTTTGCGCTATGATCCGCCCTTCCGCTGACGATCCTCCGGTGATTGCAGGACGGAAAACCGCTGATAGCGGTCGCAGGCGCTTTCTTAGCGTCTGTGTCAAAAATGAACGTTTCTTAGAGTAACGCCTACTATTCTTTTCGAATTTGTACGAGTG
Organism: Candidatus Pantoea rara; assembly: GCF_051136265.1. NCBI lineage: Bacteria > Pseudomonadati > Pseudomonadota > Gammaproteobacteria > Enterobacterales > Erwiniaceae > Pantoea > Candidatus Pantoea rara. The sequence goes on from NZ_CP194942.1 coordinate 3,927,703, forward strand.
GAGTCCGCCGTGTCACTTACGCTTTGGCAACAGTGTCTTGCCCGTTTGCAGGATGAGCTTCCTGCCACCGAATTCAGCATGTGGATTCGTCCACTGCAGGCTGAGTTAAACGACAATACGCTTGCCTTGTATGCTCCAAATCGCTTCGTACTCGACTGGGTTCGGGACAAATACCTTAATAGTATCAATGCGCTGCTGAATGAATTCTGCGGACCAAACGTGCCAGCACTGCGTTTTGAAGTGGGTACACGCCCGGTTCAGCAGCAGACGGCAGCGTTCAACCAGCCGGTCATGGCCAGCGTCAGCGCGCCCGTGATGCCTGTACAGAGTCACATCCGTCCGGCCCCGACGCAGATCATGCGTCCCAGCTGGGATAATGTCCCGGCACCGGCCGACGTCACTTATCGCTCGAATGTGAATAACCGTCATAACTTCGATAATTTCGTTGAGGGTAAATCCAACCAGCTGGCGCGCGCGGCGGCACGTCAG